>NZ_JBBOYZ010000001.1:0-3799671 GCF_038008345.1 Psychrobacillus sp. FSL H8-0510 | reverse complement strand
TTATCTAGTCTCCTTTACTGCGGATTTGTTAGTTAAACTTTTTTTCAAAAAATAATATATGTATTACAAAATTCGACATATACACAAATCCACTGCCTGTGGATAAACGTTATAAAGTTATGGGAATAAACTTATCCACAGATTACTAACAACTGTGGATAAGAAAAAGGAACGAAAAATTTTTGAAAAAGTAAAACACAAATATCGTAACAAAAAATCATTGAGATTACAAGAAATTTAAGGGTTATCCACAATTATTTAATTATTAACAATATAAGTTGTCCACAACACAATGATATGTGCAGAATATGTTCATAAGTGTTGTGGATAATTTTTTAGGGAAATTTGTTACACACAGTGCTATAATTTAATACCTTGCGAATTGTGGATAACTAATTGTAGTTTGTTCATTAGCTAATTATTGAAAGGCATTGACAAAACGACTAGAAGTTATATATAATATCGGAGACTGTCTTACGAAGATTGAAGATGATCACTCAGGAGGTGTCATATAAGATGAAACGT
Source organism: Psychrobacillus sp. FSL H8-0510 (assembly GCF_038008345.1). Classification (NCBI taxonomy): domain Bacteria; kingdom Bacillati; phylum Bacillota; class Bacilli; order Caryophanales; family Bacillaceae; genus Psychrobacillus; species Psychrobacillus sp. FSL H8-0510. The sequence goes on along the minus strand of NZ_JBBOYZ010000001.1, from coordinate 3,799,146 downwards.
ACATTCCAACCAAATACACGTAAACGTGCCAAAAATCACGGTTTCCGCGCACGTATGAGTACTAAAAACGGTCGACGCGTTATTGCAGCCCGTCGTGCTAAAGGAAGAAAAGTATTATCAGCATAAGTCCACTGACCATTTCAGTGGTCTTTTTTTTCTTTTAAAACGAATTAGTTGGAGCTGGTGAGAACATGAATAAGAAACAACGTATTAAAAAGAATGCAGAATTCCAAACCATTTTTAAAAAGGGTAAGTCTTTTGCGAATAGACAATTTGTTGTTTACTGTTTAAATAAAGAAGAAGACTACTACCGAGTTGGATTATCAGTCAGCAAAAAGGTTGGGAATGCAGTAGTTCGTAACCGCATTAAACGATATATTAGACAAACCTTCCTAGAAATACATGATCAAGTATTTCCAAACATGGACTATATTATTATCGCCAGAAATCCGGCGGCCAAATTAGACTTTCATGAAACTAAAAAAAGTATAGAGCATGTTTTAAAAGTTGCTAAAGCTTTAAATAAGAAAAGTAAGTAGTAACTTTCCAAGGAAATGTTAAAATACAATGAAGAGATATATAAGACTTATTAGGGGGAAGAAGGTTGAATAAACGTTTATCACTTGTACTATTATTAGTAGTAACTACTGCTTTGCTTGCAGGATGTACAGAGTTCAATGAGCCAATCTATGATAAATCAGAAGGGTTTTGGAATGAATACATCGTATGGCCATTAGTATCATCTATAACGTTTTTTAAAGAATTATTAGGGACATATGGTTTGGGTATTATTGCCGTAACAATAATTATTCGTTTAGTGTTACTACCATTAATGATAAAACAAACGAAAAGCTCTAAAAATATGCAAGAAGTCCAACCCGAGTTAACAAAGCTAAAAGAAAAATATAGCTCGAAAGATGCTGTAACGCAGCAAAAGTATCAGCAAGAGATGATGGCCCTCTTTAAAGAAAGAGGAGTTAATCCTGCTGCTGGATGTTTACCGGTATTCATTCAAATGCCGATATTGATCGGTTTCTATCATGCCATTAGCCGTATGAATAATACACCAGAAATTAATCTTGGAGATTTTATTGGCTTTGCTTTAGCGGAACCAAGTATTTTCCTAGCTATCTTGGCAGGTCTTATGCAATTAATTGTTTTACGCACAGGTCCAGCAATGGATAATCCTCAAATGAAGTTAATGATGTACATTATGCCATTTATGATTATGGGATTTGGTGTCGTTTTACCAGCTGCCTTGACGTTGTATTGGGTTATCGGAAATATTATTTCCATCATTCAAAATTTATTCATTTACAAACCTTGGAACAGACCAAAAACAGAACCTGTTAAAACGGGAGGACCAAAAAAATGAATCAGATTACACAAACTGCACCTACAAAAGAAGAAGCTATAACGGTTGCACTGGAAAAGCTTGGCGTTTCCAGAGATGACGTGTCAATTATATTAGTGGAAGCAGGTAAAAAAGGTTTTCTTGGATTTGGAAAAAAGCCTGCAGTTGTTGAAGTAACTGTTTTGAAAAAAGAACAAGAAATAAAAGAAGTAAAAGTACAAGAAGTAGAAAAGGTTGAAGAAGTAACCGAATTAGAAGAGACAGTCAAAAAAGAATCGGTTATGGAAGATGTACCAACAATTACAAATGAACAAGCAGTGGAAGAAACAAAAAGTTATATAAAAGAGATTGCAAAAGAAATGAATATAAATGATCTAGTTATTAATGAGAAAAGAGACGGGAAGTTTATCTATCTTCATTTAAATAGTGAGAAAGCTGCTATATTAATTGGAAAGCGTGGACAAACGTTAAATGCATTAGAAAACTTATCACAATTAGTTGCAAATAAATTTTCTAATTCTTTTATCATTATAAAGTTAGACGTTGGTGATTACAGAGAACGAAGACAAGAATCATTGGAGCAACTGGCAGAAAGAATGGCAGACAAAGCTATTCGAACTGGTAGTAAGGTAGAATTTGAACCAATGTCCTCATTTGAACGGAAAATAATTCATAATGCATTGTCTGTACGAGTGGATATTGAAACCTATTCAGTGGGAACGGATCCAAATCGTTATTTAGTTATCGAACCAATTAAATAATATTCCAACGGATTTCAGCTATGTTAAACACTGAAATCCGTTTTTATTGCATTAAATAATTTTATCTCGAGTCTTGCTATCTATTAGCGAACTTTAGGTATTTTTGTTCACATATGAAAAAGTATCTATACTTCTGATTTTAGTCGTTTTATGGTATTGTTATATGTTAGATAGTCTTGTTCGGTTTACTTATACACATGTGGATAAGTAAGGATTTGTAAGGAGGTGGACACTTGTGGAATTTGATACAATAACTGCTATCTCAACTCCAATGGGAGAAGGTGCCATTGCTATAGTGAGATTAAGCGGATCTAGTGCAATAGCTATAGCAGATAAAATATTTCGTTCACCAAGCGGAAAAAGTTTATTTGAACAAAGTTCTCATACCATTCATTATGGTCATCTAATTGATCCTAAAAATGGTGAGGTTGTAGAGGAAGTTATGCTGTCCCTTATGAAAGGGCCCAAAACATTTACAAGAGAAGATGTCATTGAGATAAACTGCCATGGAGGACTAGTTTCTGTTAATCGAGTACTTCAGCTAGCCTTAATAAATGGTGCCCGACTAGCAGAACCGGGTGAGTTTACCAAACGTGCTTTTTTAAATGGGAGAATTGATCTTTCACAAGCTGAAGCTGTAATGGACTTAATAAGAGCAAAAACAGACAAAGCCATGAATGTTGCATTAGGGCAAATGGAAGGTCGATTATCTAGACTTATTGCTACATTGAGGCAAGCACTCTTAGAAACATTGGCGCAAGTAGAAGTAAATATCGACTATCCAGAATACGATGATGTAGAGGAAATGACACTTCCATTAATGATAGATAAATGTACGTGGGTTAGTGAAGAAATCGACAAACTACTTTTGACATCATCTCAAGGGAAAATACTACGAGAAGGATTATCTACTGCGATTATAGGTAGACCGAATGTAGGGAAGTCTTCTCTTTTAAATAGTTTAATACAAGAAAATAAAGCAATTGTGACGGATATAGCAGGAACAACTAGGGATATTATAGAAGAGTACGTTAATGTACGAGGCGTCCCATTAAAACTGGTCGATACTGCAGGTATTCGAGAAACAGAAGATATTGTAGAAAGAATCGGCGTAGAAAAGTCTAGACAGGTACTAAAAGAAGCAGATCTTATATTACTTGTTTTAAATAGTGCTGAGAAGTTAACGATAGAAGACAGAAGATTGTTTGAAGCAATTGAAGGAATGGACTATATCGTTATTATAAACAAAACTGATTTACCAACCGAAATAGAGATAGATGAAGTAAGAAAATTATCAGGTCATAAACGTATTGTTACTACTTCTTTACTAGAGGAACAAGGGGTAAATGAATTAGAAGAAGCGATTGCCTCTTTGTTCTTTGAGGGTACAATTGAAGCCACTGATCTGACATATGTATCGAATGCTCGACATATATCATTATTGACTTTGGCAAAATCAACTATTACAGATGCGTTAGAAGCGGCACAGAATGATGTGCCTGTAGATATGATTCAAATAGATGTTACTAGAACATGGGAAATACTAGGTGAAATAACAGGGGATACAGTCGAAGAAAGTTTGATTGATCAACTGTTCTCACAATTCTGTTTAGGAAAATAAGAGACGAGAGGAAGTTACGAACATGCCGAAGTTTGAAGCGGGCAAGTTCGATGTGATTGTTGTTGGAGCAGGACATGCAGGTGTGGAAGCGGCTTTAGCAGCTGCTAAAATGGGTGCAAAAACCTTAGTTCTAACAATAAATCTTGATATGATTGCATTTATGCCTTGTAATCCATCGATCGGAGGACCTGCAAAAGGAATTGTTGTGCGTGAAATAGATGCACTTGGCGGGGCCATGGGAAAAGTTATAGACAAAACACATATTCAAATGAGAATGCTTAATACAGGGAAAGGACCTGCTGTTCGAGCATTACGTGCACAAGCTGATAAAGTACTTTACCAAAATGAGATGAAGCGTCTTTTAGAAGAGCAAGAGAACTTAACAATTCATCAAGCTGTAGTAGAGGAATTACTAGTGGAAGACGACAAAATTGCTGGTCTAGTGACACAAGTAGGAGCAGTTTACCGTGCAGAAACAGTCGTAATTACGACGGGGACTTTCTTACGTGGTGAAATTATTATAGGCGACTTGAAGTACTCAAGTGGACCTAATAATCAGCAACCTTCTATAAAATTAGCGGATAGTATCCGTGACTTAGGTTTTGATCTAGTTCGTTTCAAAACAGGTACTCCACCGCGTGTAAATAGTAAAACTATAGATTATAGTAAAACAGAAATCCAACCCGGGGATGATGTTCCAAGAGCTTTTAGTTTTGAGACGACAGAATTTATCATGGATCAATTACCTTGCTGGTTAACTTATACAAGTGAAGTAACGCATCAAATTATTAATGATAATTTACATTTATCACCGATGTATTCTGGTATGATTAAAGGAACTGGTCCAAGGTATTGCCCTTCAATTGAAGATAAGGTTGTACGCTTTAACGACAAGCCTCGTCATCAAATTTTCTTAGAGCCAGAAGGTAGAAATACACGAGAGGTGTATGTTCAAGGGTTATCTACTAGTCTTCCAGAACATGTACAACGTCAGCTGTTAGCCTCTGTTCCAGGACTTGAAAATGCAGAAATGATGCGAGCTGGATACGCAATTGAGTATGATGCAATGGTACCAACTCAATTATGGCCAACATTAGAAACTAAAAAAGTAAAAAATCTATATACAGCGGGTCAAATAAACGGTACTTCTGGTTATGAAGAAGCAGCAGGTCAAGGTTTAATGGCAGGAATAAATGCTGGTTTACGTGCACTTAAAAAAGAAGAAAAAGTATTGAGTAGATCAGATGCATATATCGGTGTATTAATTGATGACTTAGTAACGAAAGGAACTAATGAACCATATCGTTTACTTACTTCCCGTGCAGAATATCGTTTATTACTTCGTCATGACAATGCTGATTTAAGACTGTTGGAAATTGGATATGAAATTGGATTAGTTCCGGAATCACGATATAGTAAATTCTTAGAGAAAAAGAAAAGAGTAGAAGATGAGTTAGTTCGTTTACGATCAACAATGATAAAACCAAATGAAGTAACTCAAGATTTGATAAAAAGCGTAGCTGGTAGCGAATTGAAAGATGGAATTCGTGCAGCAGATCTTTTAAAACGAACAGAAATGAACTATGATTTAGTAGCTCAATTGTCACCTTCTGAGGTAGAATTATCTATAGAAGAAAAAGAACAAGTAGAGATACAAGTTAAGTATGAAGGGTATATCGATAAATCTCTTCAGCAAGTAGAAAAACTTAAAAAAATGGAAGACAAAAAAATTCCTGAGAATATCGATTATAATGCTATTAACGGTATTGCTACAGAGGCAAAACAGAAACTGATGCAAGTCCGACCATTGTCGATTGCTCAAGCATCTCGAATTTCAGGAGTAAATCCAGCAGATATATCTATTTTACTTATATATATAGAACAAGGAAAAATAGCGAAAATTTCTGGGTAGTCTAAAATGATAAGGAGAACTACATGAACGAAGAACAATTTGTAAAAGCCCTTCAAGAAAAAGGAATAGATTTGAGTAGTACTCAAGTAGAACAATTCCAAATTTATTTTAAGTTACTAGTGGAATGGAACGAGAAGATGAACTTAACTGCCATAACGGACGAGCCTTCTGTTTATTTAAAGCATTTCTTCGATTCCATTAGTGCTTCTTTTTATGAAGATTTCACAGGAAAATACTCAATTTGTGACGTTGGAGCAGGTGCAGGTTTTCCTAGTATTCCTTTGAAAATTTGTTTTCCTAATTTAAGTGTTACAATAGTAGACTCTTTAAATAAGCGAATTCAATTCTTAACACATCTTAGTAAAGAACTTGGGTTAAAAAATGTTCACTTTGTTCATTCTCGAGCAGAAGATTTTGGACAAAATAAGGAATATAGAGAAAATTTTGATATAGTAACTGCTAGAGCTGTTGCGAGACTTTCTGTGTTATCTGAACTCTGTCTTCCTCTCGTTAAAGTTGGAGGGAAGTTTATAGCGATGAAAGCAGCAAGTGCTTCTGAAGAACTAAAAGATGCTTCTAAAGCATTATCCGTTTTAGGTGCAGAAAAAACATCAGATTATTCTTTTTTATTACCATTAGAAAATAGTGAAAGAACGTTGTATGTCTTTTCTAAAACTAAAAGCACACCGAAAAGATACCCTCGAAAACCAGGTATTCCAAATAAAACACCAATTATTTAATGAGGAACGTTCCACGTGAAACATTTAAGGTATAAATTTAATCGTGAATATTTTGTGTATAGAGTTTCGAAAAGGTGGTGCGAGTAAGATGAAAAGTCCGTTTTCACGTTTTTTTGGAAGTTCTGAAAAACAAGGGCAAGAAGAGCTGATTGAGCCAAGGCAAAATCACTTAGAAGAAGTTTTAAATATAGCAATTGAGAAAATAGTACCTAATAGATATCAACCTAGAACTGTTTTTGATGATGATAAAATTGAAGAACTAGCTAGAACTATTCATACTCACGGTGTGATTCAACCAATCATTATTCGAAAAATGGAAGATGAAAAGTACGAGATTATTGCTGGAGAACGTCGCTTTAGAGCGATGACAAAGCTTAAGTGGGCAGAAGTTCCAGCAATAATCCGCAACTTAAGTGATAAAGAAACTGCTTCTATTGCATTAATAGAAAACTTACAACGTGAAGAGTTAACGGCAATTGAGGAAGCGGTAGCATATCAGAAGTTATTAAAACTTCATGATCTAACTCAAGAAGCACTGGCCCAACGTCTAGGTAAGGGGCAGTCTACAGTTGCAAACAAACTGAGATTACTAAAGTTACCTCAAGAAGTTCAAGAAGCTATTATGAAAAAAGAACTTTCGGAAAGACATGCTCGTGCGTTAATGGCTATTAAAGAAAAAGAAGTACAACTAGAATTGATGAGTACTTCCATTGAGAAACATTGGAATGTGAAACAACTAGAAGAAAGGGTTAATGAAATTAATAACCCACCAGTTAAAGAAGATAAGAAAGTAAAATCAAGAAGAAAAGTAGTAAGTAAAGATGTTCGAATAGCATTAAATACGATTAAACAATCTTTATCTATGGTCACTAAAAGTGGTATTAATATAAAAACTGAAGAAGAAGATACAGAAGAATTCTATCAAATTACTGTAAGAATCCCTAAAAAGAAATCATAATATACTATTTTACTTTAACTCTCGCATAATTTTGCGAGAGTTTTTTCTTTTGTAACAAGAATAACATCCATTTCTATTCAAAATTTGATAGAATAAAGAAGTGGCTATTATATAGTAAGGAAGTTGGTGCAAGTGTGGGAAGAATTATAGCAATCGCCAATCAAAAAGGTGGGGTAGGAAAGACAACTACATCCGTGAATTTAAGTGCCTGCCTTGCATACTTGGGGAAAAAAGTATTACTAGTTGATATAGATCCACAGGGGAATGCTTCTAGTGGAGTAGGGGTTAATAAAGGTGAGGTTCAGCAATGTATTTATGATGTCCTCATTGATGATGTTAGTGTGAAAGATACAATCTTAGAAACAAAAGTTGAAAATTTACATATTGTTCCTGCTACTATTTCTTTGGCCGGTGCTGAAATAGAATTAGTCTCTACAATTTCTAGAGAAGTTCGTTTAAAAAGAGCCTTACAGGAAGTACAAAGTTTATATGATTATATTGTTATAGATTGCCCGCCATCTTTGGGATTATTAACGATTAATTCATTAACTGCTGCAGATGCAATTATTATTCCAGTACAATGTGAATTTTATGCGTTGGAAGGTTTAAGCCAATTATTAAGTACAATTCGCTTGGTTCAAAAGCATTTAAATAAAAATCTCGCTATTGATGGTGTATTACTAACAATGTTTGATGCTCGTACAAACCTTGGTATTCAAGTAATTGAAGAAGTAAAAAAATACTTCCAAGATAAAGTATACAAAACAATAATTCCTAGAAATGTTCGCTTAAGTGAAGCACCAAGTCATGGAGAACCAATCATTATATATGATCCAAAATCTAGAGGCGCAGAGGTATATTTAGAATTAGCGAAGGAAGTGATTCGTAATGGCTAAAGGATTAGGAAAGGGTATTAATGCATTATTCCCTGGAGAAGATTTAGATTTAGATCAATTAGAACAGGTTGAACAGATTCTAATCATCGATATTAAACCAAATCCTTTTCAACCTCGTAAAATATTTGACGAAGAAGCTCTGAAAGAACTTTCTGAATCTATTAAAGAACATGGTGTTCTGCAACCTATTATATTAAGAAAAAAAGGATCGAAGTTTGAAATAGTAGTAGGGGAAAGAAGATATAGAGCATCTCAGTTAGCAAATTTAGAAGCTATTCCTGCAGTTATAAGAGAACTAAATGATCAGCAAATGATGGAACTTGCAATTCTTGAAAATCTTCAGCGAGAAGATTTAACTGCGATTGAAGAGGCAGAGGCGTATCAAAATCTACTGGAGCATTTAAACTTGACTCAAGAACAACTTGCTTTTAGATTAGGGAAAAGTAGACCTCATATAGCCAATCATATTCGTTTACTCTCATTACCTCAGGTTGTTAGAGATGCTATCTCGGATGGGATTTTTTCAATGGGACATGGTAAAGCACTTCTTGGATTAAAGAAGAAGAAAAACATTCCACTAATTATGCAAAAGTCCATAAAAGAAAACTTAAATGTTAGACAGCTAGAGGCTTTAGTTCAGCGCCTAAATGAAAATGTTCCACGTGAAACAAAAAAAGTTCAGAAGGATATTTTTACTAAAGAAAAGGAATCTGAGTTAAGAGAATTATTTGGAACTCCTGTTTCTATTGTGAAAAACAAAGATAAAGGTAAAATTGAAATTGAGTTCTACTCAGATGATGATTTGGAAAGAATATTGCAATTGTTAGAAGATTAAAAACCTATTCTTAGGCAATGCCTAGGAATAGGTTATATTTTTAGCGGTGGAATGAGGCGTGGTAATGGCACTATTTGGAACATTGATAAATGCTCTATTAATAGTAGTGGGGGCTATTATAGGTAGATTATTAAAAGGAATCCCGGAAAATATGAAACAAACTGTTATGAATGCAATTGGTATAGCGGTAGCTTTGTTAGGTATTCAAATGGGCTTAGAAAGTGATAATTTTGTTTTAGTCATTATATGTATTGTTTTTGGTGGAGTCATCGGGGAATGGATAGATCTGGATAAATGGTTAAACCGATTCGCACAATTTTTGGAAACTAAAATGGGATCTCCAAAGCAGGGGGCTGGAATTGCCCAGGGATTTGTTGCAGGAACGTTGATATTTGTAATAGGAGCAATGGGAGTACTTGGAGCTCTCAACGGAGGTTTACAAAACGACCATGAATTATTAATAAGTAAAGGAATAATTGATGGATTTACCTCTATTGTTCTTGCTGCAACTTTAGGAATAGGTGTTCTTTTTTCTGCAATTCCTGTAGCCATCTATCAAGGAGTAATAGCTTTGTTTGCTACTCAAATAACAAAAATAATACCAGAGGCTGCACTTGAATTATTTCTTCAAGAAATGACAGCAACTGGTGGTATTATGATTATTGCTATTGGTCTTAATCTTTTAGGAGTAACGAAAGTGAGAGTGGCAAATCTACTACCAAGTTTAGTTGTCGTCGGCATTGCTGTTACTATTATTTATAACTTTTAAATTATAACGATGCCATGCTAAAAGTAGAGAACGAGATATGATTTTACCCATATCGTAAGTAAGGCTGAGACGGGTACTTTGTAAAACATTATATTCCATAAATCCTCCGATATTAACAATAGCTTTAATAGATACATCACCTATTGGTGGTAAATCTTTTTTTACTGCTTTGCCTGGAAACAAGGGACCACGTTGAACAATGATTTGTCCAATATTATTCACATTTCCTAAGCATGCGTCTATAGCAATAATGTATGGGGCTATGGAAGAGCTAAGGAGTGTATCTGTAATTTCTTCAATATTTAATGCATGTAAAGGATTGTCCAATGTACCTACAATTTCAAAAGGGAATGACTTGAGTTGCGATAAAAAAGAGCCAGTCATTGGTCCAAGTGCATCCCCAGTTGAGCGATCAGTACCTATACAACAAAACACTAGATTTGGATGATCAAATGGTATTTGTTCTATAAAGTAGTTACTTAATCGCCAAACTGCACCTGTTTCTTTATAATAAATTGTAGAAGATTCGGAAATAGTATTAATAGCAGAAGAGTTCATATAATTTTACTCACTTTCTTTTTAAGTCAGTATATGCATCTAGGAAATTATTTATTCAAATGAGGTGGTAACAAGTTTATGGAAGAAAGGCTACAAAGTTTGAAGGATTATTTATTTACAGAAGAGACTTGGATTCAACTAGGACTTACCTTTTTTAAAGTAATACTAATCTTATTATTAACTGCTATTGCGGTGAAGTTTGGAAAACACATCATCCAAAAGGTATTTGCGGTCAGACAAAGAAGCCCTTTAGGCTATTCAGAGCGTAGACAAAATACATTACTAAAACTGCTTCAAAATGTTTTAACTTATGTTATTTATTTCAGTGCTATTATAGCTATTTTAACTACATTTGGTATAAAAGTAGCCGGATTGTTGGCTGGGGCGGGAATTGTCGGTCTAGCAGTTGGTTTTGGTGCCCAAAGCTTAGTAAAAGACGTTATTACTGGTTTTTTTATAGTGTTTGAAGATCAATTTGCAGTTGGAGATCAAGTACAAATAGGAACAGCGAATGGAATTGTACAAGAAATAGGTTTACGAACGACAAAAGTGAAGAGTTATACCGGAGAACTTCATATAATTCCTAATGGTAGCATTTTAGTCGTTATAAACTATTCCATTTATAACTCACTAGCTTTAATAGACATTAGTATAGCACCTGAAAATGATATTCCATCTATGGAAAAGAATATTGAAGAATTTCTTGAAGGGCTACCAAACAGGTATGAAGAACTTGTGAAAACACCTAGTTATCTAGGGGTACAAAGTTTTGATGCATCTGAAATAGTAGTGCGTTTCACCGCTGAGACTTTACCAACTAAACAAAATAGTATTGCTAGAAAAATTAGGAGAGATTTAATAGAATTTTTCGAATTGAAAGGTATTAAGATTTCATGACCCGATAACTATTTAAAATGAGTAGGTGACGAAATGGAAAAGAAGCAATTTCAACTAAATGATATTGTAGAAATGAAAAAACAACACCCTTGTGGAACAAACGCTTGGAAAATCATTCGAATGGGTGCGGATATACGTATAAAGTGTGAAGGATGCCAACATAGTGTAATGATCCCTAGAAAAGAATTTGAAAAGAAGATGAAAAAGCTCCTTGTGCAAGCGGATGCTGAGTAATGATAGACTTTTATAACTAAAATCAATATAATGAACAAGTTGTATATAAAGTTTATGGTTTAAAATAATGAAGGGTTGTGACATATATGGCTTTAACTGCAGGAATCGTAGGACTACCAAACGTAGGGAAATCTACATTGTTTAATGCAATAACAAAAGCTGGAGCATTGGCAGCAAACTACCCATTTGCAACGATTGATCCTAACGTAGGGGTAGTAGAAGTACCTGATAAGCGTTTAGATAAATTAACAGAGCTAGTAGTACCAAAGAAAACAGTTCCTACAGCATTTGAATTTACGGACATCGCGGGAATTGTAGAAGGTGCTAGTAAAGGGGAAGGACTTGGAAACAAATTCCTTGCTCATATACGTGAAGTAGATGCAATTTGTCAGGTTGTTCGTTGCTTCGAAGATGAAAATATTACACATGTATCTGGAAAAGTAGATCCAATCTCAGATATTGAAGTGATTAACCTAGAGTTAATATTAGCGGATTTAGAGAGCGTAGATAAACGCCTAGCTCGTGTAACTAAAATGGTAAAACAAAGAGATAAAGAAGCACTAGCAGAAGAACCAGTTCTTACTCGCTTAAAAGAAGCTTTCGAAGCTGGAAAATCGGGTCGTTCGGTTGAATTTACGGAAGAAGAACAACGCGTAGTTAAAGGATTTCATTTGCTGACAACAAAACCAATGCTTTATGTTGCGAACGTATCAGAAGATGATATTATGGCTGATGGCGAAAATGAATATGTACAAAAAGTGCGTGCATTTGCAGCAGAAGAAGGCGCAGAGGTAATACTTATATGTGCGAAAATTGAAGAAGAAATGGCAGCACTAGAAGATGAGGAGAAAGCAATGTTCCTAGAAGAATTAGGAATTAAAGAATCTGGTTTAGATCAGTTAATTAAAGCTTCTTACTCATTAATAGGTTTAGCTACTTACTTCACAGCTGGAGTACAAGAAGTTCGAGCTTGGACATACCTTAAGGGTATGAAAGCACCTCAATGTGCAGGTGTAATTCACTCTGACTTTGAAAAAGGTTTTATCCGTGCGGAAACAGTAGCTTATGATGATTTGGTTGAAACTGGATCTATGGCAGCTGCAAAAGAAGCTGGTAAAGTTCGTTTAGAAGGAAAAGAGTATATCGTACAAGATGGAGACGTAATGTTATTCCGCTTCAACGTATAATAGAAAAAGGATTAGTGAGAAATCACTAATCCTTTTTTCTATTGAATAATAAGTATATAAAATGTACACAATCAATTAATTGAGTAGTACTCTCATCTATTAGATAGAGCATAGCTTCTGCTTAGATGTTAACAGTAGCAAAATTGGTTTTATATCCAATTATATAAAGTAGAGATCTAATTGATTGGAGCGCAAATCAATGGCATATCACCCTTTTAATTTTGCGCGCTTTTTCTTAATACATATAACCTAGGCTTCACTGGATCATCTTTTATCAATAAATCATTTGGATATTTTCTGAGCTCCTTATACATGGCAAAGTCTCCAGCTGCTCCAGCGATTAACCAGGCACCCAACAGGACAAGTGAAAGAGAACCAATCCAAAAACCAAAAATCATTGGTAAAAATCCAGTAGCCCAAAAAGGAAGTAACAATGCTTTTTTCATGGCACTGTTTGGGATAGGCATAGTTGTAGTAGCATATGCTACCCCCATTTTAAGATTGACCCCATAGTCCATACTATTCCAAGGTGCTTTCCCAAAAAGCCAGAATCCAACGAGATGAAGGCACTCATGCAATATGATTAATACTACATAACCGATAAAGAACCAGAGGAAGTTCCAAAAAGAGAAAGTTATTTCGGTAATACTAGTTAACCAAGGAAATAGAATTAGCCCTGTTATAGATAAACCCACAGTTAGTCCAATGCTTTCCCATGCGACCTTTTTTAAATTGATATCAATTACGGCTAAAGTTTCTTCATTGTTTTCCATATATGTGCCTCCTATTTAAAATAAATATACCTCAATGAGTAAAATAATGACAATCATCCTTGATACGTTAGATAAACTATGTTACAATTCATTGATGTGAGTAATAGAATTACTTGCTCCTTGTCGGCTTTCAATAGTCGGCCAAAGACCATAGGGAGGTGTAAATAGATGAGAAAGTACGAATTAATGTACATTATTCAACCAGCAATCGAAGAAGATGCGAAGAAAGCTTTAGTAGAGCGTTTCCAAGATATCTTAACTTCAAATGGTGCAGAAATCATCGAAGCAAAAGAGTGGGGTAAACGCCGTTTAGCTTACGAAATCAATGACTTACGTGAAGGATTCTACCAAATCCTTAAAGTAACTGCTGATTCAAAAGCAATCGATGAATACACACGTTTAGCTAACATCAATGAAGACATTATCCGTCACATTGCTGTTCGTATCGATGATATTAAAGTTAAAGCAAAAAAATAAAACTGACTAAAAAAGCTGATCGAGGGAGGTTGTTTACTGATGATTAACCGTGTCGTATTAGTTGGAAGACTAACAAAAGATCCGGAACTTCGCTATACACCAAGTGGTGTTGCAATGGCTAGATTTACACTAGCTGTAAATCGTACATTCTCCAACCAACAAGGTGAAAGAGAAGCTGATTTTATCAACTGTGTCGTTTGGAGAAAGCAAGCTGAAAACACAGCAAACTACTTGAAAAAAGGAAGTTTAGCTGGGGTTGAAGGGCGCATTCAAACGGGTAGTTATGAAGGACAAGATGGAAAACGTGTTTATACTACAGACGTTGTTGCAGACAGCGTCCAGTTCTTAGAACCACGTAATAGCTCTGGAGGCAACCAAGGTGGACAATCATCTTCGGGGAATGGCCAGCAGCAATATTCAGCACCTTCATATCAGCAAAACCAACCATCGAATCAGCAAAATTATACACGTGTAGATGAGGATCCTTTTTCTAATAGTAGTGGACCAATCGAAGTATCGGATGACGACTTACCGTTCTAAAAAGCATTACTTAGCATGTTTACTTTAATCGAAAAGGAGGCAACTCGATATGGCAATTCGTCGCGGAGGCAAAAGACGCCGTAAAGTTTGTTACTTCACATCAAACAATATCGTACACATTGATTATAAAGATGTAGATTTGTTGAAAAAATTCGTGTCAGAACGTGGGAAAATTCTTCCACGTCGTGTGACAGGAACTAGTGCGAAGTATCAACGTAAATTAACACGAGCTATTAAAGTATCTCGTATCATGGCTTTACTTCCATTCTCTTCTGAAGAGAGATAAGTATAAATTAGAAAGACCGGGAAACCGGTCTTTTTTTTGTGAACTTTTAAAATACTTCAAGTCCTTCACTTTTAGTGACAGATAAAGGAAAAGGGTGCCTTTACCTTCATACTTCACCGCATTTCAAGGCAAACATAGACGCTTGCACTTTTCTATACAGTATGTGGAATTTTAGTTGTTGTAAACAATCTGTTACAATGAATAGATGATTACATTAAAGGAAGGTTCCTAAATGCAAAGAAATCAAACAAATTATTTAACTTATGGATCTATGATGATTGCGCTATTTGCTATTTTGTTGGCAATGTCAGTTTATGTTCCAGTACTAGGATTTTTCACGTCATTTATTGTACCGTTACCCCTTGCATGGTACAGTGCAAAGTTTGAAAGAAAACAAGCTGTATTTGTCACGGTGATTGCGATTATTATTTCTTTTGTTATTGGCGGAGTTTTTGGATTTATCTTTGGATTACTAGTTGGTCCGTTAGGTTTTCTCATTGGACATGCAATCCAGGCTAAAAAGTCCAAATTGTATATGCTCATGTCGACAGGGCTGTTTTTACTTTTAATGACTGCTGTACAATACATAATATCCATTTTGTTTTTAAATATGAATGTTTTGAAGCAATTAATCACGACCATTGAAGTATACTACGAACAACTGGGAAATATTATGTCTTCCTTTGGTCAATTGCCTGAGGGTTATGACGAGTTAGTTGAACAAAGCATAATGCTTATCGAATCAATTATGCCCAGCTATTTTATAGGCGGGGTGTTTATTAGTGCTTGGTTATATTTAATCATTAATTTATCGCTATTAAAAAAGTTGAAGTTAAGTGTACCTAAGTTCCCTAAATTCATGGATTTTAGACTACCTAAAGCAGTGTTATGGTATTATTTAATCGTATCGATTTTCTCATTGTTTGTATCATTTGACGTAGGAACGTTTGGCTATTTAGCTTTGGTGAATGCAGCATTAATATTACGAGCTCTTTTGTTTTTACAAGGTGTTTCTCTAATACACTACTATTTTTATATAGAGGGATGGCCAAAATGGTCAATGATTCTTGCGACAATCTTTGCAGTTCCACTATATACATTTACTATTATAGTAGGGGTATTAGATTTAGGATTTAATATCAGAGGTTTTATAAAAGACAGATACAAAAAATAAGGAGCTGATCTAGTGGCATCTTTTTTTAGAAAACGGCCAATTCGATATCCACTCATATTGTTTTTACTACTTAGTGGGGTTGCAACTTATTTATTACTGTCTACCAACACATTGATTGGACTATTGTTCGCTCTAATGGTAATTGGTGTATTCATCTATGCATGGATGATTGAACAACGTGTGTATGAAGAGACAGAAAAACATATAGAAACTCTTTCTTACCGGATGAAAAGGGTAGGAGAAGAAGCCTTATTAGAAATGCCAATCGGAATATTACTCATAAATGATCAGTACATCATTGAATGGGCCAATCCGTACATGACCCAACAACTTCCATTCGATACGATTATTGGTGAGGAGCTCCTTTCGATATCAAAGGATTTTCAACAGCTTAAAAAACAGGAAGAATCTAAAGAAATGGTTATTTCCTTAGATGAAAAAAATTATAAAGTGTTTTATAAAGCGGAAGAAAAGCTTCTATACTTCTTTGATATAACCGAACAGATAGAAATGGAATCGCTCTATTATGGAGATCGAACAGTTATTGGTGTTCTGTTTATAGATAACTATGATGAAATATCACAAGGGATAGATGATCAAACTCGAGGAAGGCTTAACAGTCTGGTAACTTCCTCTGTGAACGACTGGGGAGCCAAATACGGAATTTATGTAAAACGAATTTCCTCGGATCGTTTTTTAGCCGTTTTTAATGAATCCATATTAGTAGAAGTAGAAAAAAGTAAATTCTCCATATTAGATGATATAAGAGAAACTACTGCTAAATTCGGATTTTCCCTTACTTTAAGCGTAGGTGTTGGTGCTGGGTCCACTTCCCTAGTAGAACTTGGAGAACTTGCTCAGTCCAGCTTAGATTTAGTATTAGGACGTGGTGGAGATCAGGTAGCGATAAAGCTTTCAAGTGGAAAAGTGAAGTTTTATGGTGGGAAAACAAATCCAGTAGAAAAACGTACGCGAGTAAGAGCAAGAGTTATTTCCCATGCGCTACGTGATCTTATCCAGGATAGTGACCAAGTATTTGTTATGGGGCATAGAATGCCCGATATGGATGCAATTGGCTCTGCTGTTGGAGTAAGAAAAATGGTTGGTATGAACAAAGTAGAAGGTTATGTTGTATTGGATACTAATGAGTTGGATAATAGTGTTGTTCGTTTAATGGATGAGATCAAAGAACAACCAGAGTTATATAACCGTTTTATAAGCCCAGAAGAGGCAATAAGCAAAATTACAGACAAAACATTATTAGTAGTAGTAGATACACATAAGCCTAGCCTAGTTATTGATGAAAAGCTGCTTCAAAAAGCAGAGAAGGTAGTTGTGATCGATCATCATCGACGTGGAGAAGAATTCATCTCCAACACGATGCTTGTTTACATGGAACCTTATGCATCCTCTACTTCAGAGTTGGTAACTGAACTAATTGAGTATCAACCGAAAAATGAAAAGTTATCTATGTTGGAAGCAACATCCATGTTAGCTGGTATTATTGTTGATACGAAAAGCTTTACGCTACGTACGGGAGCAAGAACATTTGAAGCAGCATCCTATTTGCGTACGCATGGTGCAGATACAATTCTTGTTCAACGTATGTTGAAGGAAGACATTGATACCTATATTGAACGCTCAAAAATTGTTCAGACGGTAGAATTCTTTAGAGAAGGCATTGCTATTGCACATGGTATGGAAGACATCTCTTATAGTCAAGTATTGCTTGCTCAAACCGCTGATATCTTATTGACGATGAATAATATTGGTGCCTCTTTTGTAATAGGCCGGAGAAGTGAATCTACTATAGGAATCAGTGCCCGATCATTGGGTGATGTAAATGTTCAAGTTATAATGGAAAAGCTAAATGGTGGAGGGCACTTAACTAATGCCGCCTGTCAGTTAGAAGATACCACGATAGACGAAGCAATAATACTTCTAAAAAATGCAATTATAGATACAATCGAAGGAGGAAATGAAGAATGAAAGTAGTATTCTTAAAAGACGTAAAAGGTAAAGGGAAAAAAGGCGAGGTTAAAAATGTTGCAGATGGTTATGCACACAACTTCTTACTAAAAAACAAATTAGCGGTAGAAGTAAATGCAGCTGCATTAAGTGCTCTTGAAGGGCAAAAGAAAAAATCAGAAAAAGAAGCAGCTCAAGAGCTAGCAGATGCACAACAATTAAAAGAAACAATAGAGCAATTAACAGTAGAGTTAAAAGCAAAGTCTGGAAATGATGGTCGACTATTTGGCTCAATTACAACAAAACAAATTGCTTCTCAATTAGAAAAGTCACATGGTATAAAATTAGACAAACGCAAAATGGAATTAGATGATGCAATTCGAGCATTAGGATATACTAATGTTCCTGTGAAACTTCATCATGAAGTTGTAGCAACATTAAAAGTTCTTGTTGCAGAAGAAGCGTAAGGAGAGAGGTAAATGAGCGATCCAATGTTGGACCGTGTACCGCCACATAACCAAGAAGCCGAACAATCTGTTATAGGAGCAATATTTTTAGAACCACAGGCATTAATTACTGCAGGCGAGATCTTACTAGCTGAAGATTTTTATCGTGTAGCACATCAAAAAATCTTCCAGACGATGCTTCATTTAAGCGACAAAGGGAAGGCAATCGATGTTGTAACCGTGACGGAAGAACTTTCTGCTAAGAAGGAATTAGAAGATGTAGGTGGCATTTCGTATATTAGTGAGATTGCTAACGCCGTTCCAACCGCAGCAAATATAGCATATTACGCCAAGATTGTAGAAGAGAAATCTATTTTACGTCGTTTAATCCGAGTAGCAACTACCATAGTAGAAGATGGTTTTACTCGGGAAGACGAAGTAGAAGCATTGTTAGCAGAAGCAGAACGTAAAATGATGGAAGTTGCCAGCCGCAAAAATGCTGGTGATTTCGAGCATATTAAAGACGTTTTAGTGGAAACATACGATAATATAGAAAAACTTCATACAAGAAAAGGTGATGTTACTGGTATAGCAACAGGGTTCCGTGATTTGGATCGAATTACAGCTGGTTTCCAACGAAATGATTTAATCATTGTAGCTGCCCGTCCATCTGTAGGGAAAACTGCATTTGCACTAAATGTAGCACAAAATGTAGCGACCAAAACAGATGAAAATGTAGCAATCTTTAGTTTAGAGATGGGTGCAGAACAGTTAGTCATGCGTATGCTTTGCGCGGAGGGGAATATAGATGCTCAAGTACTCCGTACCGGGGCATTGACAACCGAAGATTGGCGCAAGTTAACAATGGCAATGGGAAGTCTTTCAAATGCAGGAATTTTCATTGATGATACTCCTGGTATTCGAGTTAATGAAATTCGAGCTAAATGTCGTCGCTTGAAGCAAGAGCACGGACTTGGAATGATTCTAATTGATTATTTACAGTTAATCCAAGGTAGTGGTGGAAGCCAAGCTAACCGTCAACAAGAGGTATCAGAAATTTCTCGATCATTAAAAGGCTTAGCGCGTGAACTGCAGGTTCCTGTTATTGCACTGTCTCAGCTATCTCGTGGAGTGGAGCAGCGTCAAGACAAGCGACCGATGATGTCTGACTTACGTGAATCTGGTTCTATTGAGCAGGATGCGGATATTGTATCCTTCCTATACCGTGAAGATTATTATGACAAAGAAACCGAAAATCAGAACATGATCGAAATCATTATTGCAAAACAACGTAATGGTCCGACTGGAACAGTTACACTTGCCTTCGTTAAAGAGTTCAACAAATTCGTTAATATTGATTGGAGTCAACACCAAGCACCACCTGCATAATTAGAAAAGAGCAAGAACTTAAAATTTCATTAATAATTTATAATGAAAATAGAACTTTATATCTAAAACACGAACGATAAATGCGCTTACACATTTTCTGTTCGTGTTTTTGCATTAAATCAGTTGACTAAGGACACTTAGATTGGTACAATAACAATGTTTGAATCAGGACATACAAAATGTCTGACGGAGGTGCTGGCAAATGCCATCAGTAGTAGTAGTTGGAACACAATGGGGAGACGAAGGTAAAGGGAAAATCACAGACTTTCTATCCGAACACTCAGAAGTAATCGCACGTTACCAAGGCGGTAATAATGCAGGTCATACGATTATTTTTGGAGGAGAAACTTACAAGCTTCACTTAATTCCTTCAGGTATTTTCTATAAAGATAAAATTTCTGTTATAGGAAACGGAATGGTAGTGGATCCGAGAGCGCTTGTAAAAGAGCTAAAGGGATTACATGATCGTGGTGTTACAACTGAAAACTTACGCATTTCAAATCGTGCGCATGTTATTCTGCCATATCATTTAAAACAAGATGAAGTTGAAGAAGCTCGTAGAGGAGCAAATAAAATCGGTACTACAGGTAAAGGTATTGGACCGGCTTATATGGACAAAGCTGCTCGTGTAGGAATCCGTATTGCAGATCTACTGGATTACGAAGTATTTAAAGAAAAGTTAGAACTTAACTTACAAGAAAAGAATAGAATGTTTGAGAAGTTTTATGAAACAGACGGCTTTACATTAGAAGAAATTTTAGAAGAGTTTTATGGTTATGGACAAGAGATTGCTAAGTACGTTACAGATACTTCAAAGGTATTAAATGACGCATTAGATGATGGTCGTCGTGTATTATTTGAAGGTGCACAAGGAGTTATGTTGGATATAGACCAAGGTACTTACCCGTTTGTAACTTCTTCCAATCCAGTAGCTGGCGGAGTAACAATTGGTGCAGGAGTAGGTCCAACCAAGATCAGTCATGTAGTAGGAGTTTGTAAAGCTTATACATCACGTGTAGGTGATGGTCCTTTCCCTACGGAGCTATTTGATGAAGTTGGAAATCAAATCCGTGAAGTTGGTAAAGAGTATGGGACAACTACTGGCAGACCACGTCGAATTGGTTGGTTTGATACAGTAGTTATCAGACATGCACGTCGTGTAAGCGGGTTAACTGATTTAACTGTTAACTCTATTGATGTTTTGACTGGATTAGATACCGTTAAAATATGTACTGCTTATAAATATAAAGATGAATTAATCACAGAGTATCCAGCTAACCTTCGTATTTTAGGTGAATGTGAACCAATTTATGAAGAGATGCCAGGTTGGAGTGAAGACATTACTAAGTGTAAATCACTTGATGAACTTCCTGAAACAGCTCGTCATTACTTGGAACGAATTTCACAACTTACAGGTGTGCAAATCTCGATTTTCTCAGTAGGTCCAGATCGCACTCAAACAAACATCATTACAAGTGTTTGGAAATAATAAGCAAAAAAACCGTCATAAAGCATGCTTTATGACGGTTTTTTGTCTGTTAATGAAGAAATTCGGGAATTCGCTATTATATAAGTCTTCTATTATGACAAATATAACAAAGATATTTGGCGGTATATGTATAATATATGAATATTTTGGAGATTACTAATTTATATAAATAGAGGCAATAGGTTAAAAGGATTAATTTATTATAAAAAATGTAAAAAATAACTAGTATATGGAAGTAATACTACAGTTTCTTTACAACGTCCTGTTATCCTACACATCTTCATTTCAAATATGTTAAATTAGAGTAGCGTGAAATGAAGTAAAAGTTTATATATAGTTTGGAAGGGGCTTTATCATGTTTTTGAAAAGTAAGAATGAGGAACAAAAGTTATCAAAACTGAATGTTCTATCAAACGGAAAGTCAAATATGGTGAAAAAAGCAGCCGTATCAGTTTTACTTATCTCAAGTATTTCATTTAATATGGCTTTTGCAAAAGAAAGTGAGAGCAGCACATTAAAAGAAATATACCATATATATACGAATGGTCAATATGTCGGGGCCGTTTCGGATCAAACAAAAGTACAGTCAATGCTTAACAAAAAGGTTGAAGAATCTAGCTCCCAGTTTAAGGATTTGTCTTTAACGGCTGGATCTAAGTTATCGGTAGTACCGGAACAAGTTTTTACTCCTAATACTGATGATAAAGCTACTCTTCAAAAGCTTGAGAGCTTAGTAGAAGTAGAAGCAAAAGCATTTGCATTATCGATCAATGACGAGATGGCAGTCTACGTCAAAGACTTAGATGCTTACAACGAAGCTCTAAGAAAACTAAAATTACACTTTGTTTCAGAAGCAGAATTAAATATACTGGAAGCTAGAAATAATACTAGTGACACTTTACCCGACTTAAAAGAAAACGAAACTCGTATTTCTAATTTAATAATAAAAGAAAAGGTATCAGGGGTGACAGTAGAAACAAACCCTAGTCAGATTGTTTCACCAGACGATGCCGTGAAACTTCTTTTAGAAGGAACTTTAGAAAAAGAGTTATATACAGTTGCTACAGGTGACGTATTAGGAACTATTGCTGACAAGCATAGTTTAACATCTGCTGGACTAATGGCACTTAATCCTGGGATAACAGATTCTACCGTATTACAAATAGGCCAAGAGTTAAACGTTACAGTCTTAAAATCACTTATTAATATAGAAGTACAGTATGAGAAAAAGGCTGTAGAAACTATGTTACATACAAAAAAAGTAGAAGAAACAGAAGATATGTATAAAGGCGATACGAAGGTAAAACAAGAAGGCTCGGATGGTCAAAAAGAGGCGACATACTTAATTAGTAAAGTGAATGGGGTACAAGTTGGGCAATCTGTTATTGAAGAGACAATTCTTGTGGAGCCAAAAGATTATATCGTTTTAAAAGGAACGAAAGTAATTCCCTCACGTGGCTCGGGTGTGTTCGCTTGGCCAGCTGAAGGTGGATATATTTCTAGTAAAATGGGACATCGTTGGGGGCGCCAACATGAAGGCATTGATATTGCACGACCAAGTGGGTTTACGATAAAAGCTGCAGATAATGGAATAGTAGTTGCTGCTGGTTCGGATGGGACATATGGCAACCGTGTAATCATTGACCATCAAAATGGATACAAAACAACTTATGCTCATCTGTCTTCTATTTCTGCAAAAGTAGGTCAAGTAGTACCAACCGGCACTAAAATTGGTGTAATGGGAAGCACTGGACGTTCTACAGGAACTCATCTCCATTTCGAAGTGGAGAAAAATGGTGTGACGATTAACCCATTAACTGTATTAAATCAATAATATATAGGAGACAGTCGTAATATGGACTGTCTCTTTTTTATCCAAGTAAAATAGAGTGCAAATCCCCACTGGCGGAATTTGCACTTTATTAAATTTCCTGGGAAATAATTCGACAAAGTGAGTCGAATTATGGGGCCATGACCTGTCAGGGATGCAGGAAGTTTAAAACAATGTTAAAGTAGATATGATTATTATTAAAAAAATTTACTTAAAATAAATATAGATAATAGAAAAAGGGGAATTTAAAATGAGTAAAAAAATATTAGTTGTAGATGATGAAAAACCAATTGCAGACATACTGCAATTTAACTTGAAAAAAGAAGGGTATCAAGTAGTTTGTGCCTACAATGGTGATGAGGCATTAAAAAAGGTGGAGGAAGATCAACCTGACTTAATGTTATTGGATATTATGCTTCCTAACAAAGATGGAATGGAAGTTTGTAGAGAAATCCGAAAAAAATATGATTTCCCTATAATCATGCTAACAGCAAAAGATTCAGAGATAGATAAAGTACTTGGTTTAGAACTTGGTGCTGATGATTATGTAACAAAACCATTTAGTACAAGAGAATTAATTGCTAGAGTTAAAGCGAATATGCGCAGACACCAAACTATTCAAGAAGATGCAGAAGTAGTGACAAATGACATTGTTATTGGTCCACTAACGATACAGCCAGATGCTTATCAAGTGTTAAAAAGAGAAGAGACAATTGAGCTTACACATCGAGAATTCGAGTTATTGCATTATTTGGCGAAACATATAGGACAAGTGATGACTCGCGAACATTTACTACAAACGGTCTGGGGGTATGATTATTTTGGGGATGTGCGTACAGTGGATGTAACAATTCGACGTCTACGTGAGAAAATTGAAGATAGCCCAAGTCATCCTACCTATATCGTAACTAGAAGAGGTGTAGGATATTATTTAAGAAGTCCTGAACAGGAGTAGAAGGAATGCAAAAAGTTGGCTACTTTAAATCGATTCACGTTAAGATTGTGCTGATTTATGTATTACTTATTGTTATTGCGATGCAAATTATAGGGTTATATTTTGTTCGTGAACTAGAAATAACACTGAGAGATAACTTTCAAGACTCTATATCCGATCGTGTTAGCTTAATAGAATATAGTGCCCGGGAAGAAATGATCAAAGTACGAAGCGAAGAAGACCAAACAAAAGAACAAAGTTTATATTCTATTTTGTCTGGTCTCAATTCAATTGATATTAAAGAAGTACGTGTTATAGATGCTAGGTATCAGATTTTAGCAACCTCAGATTCAAACAACCAATCGATTGTTGGCCAACGATCAATGGATGATTTAGTTCGAAAATCCATTACGGCAGAAGCCACCTTTAATAATATATCGGTAGATAGAGAAACAACAAATAGAATTTGGAATTTAGCTACACCGATTATTTATAAGGGTGAAGTAATTGGAACATTATATGTAGAGTCTAATATTGAAAACGTTTTTGGTCAGATGAATGAAATTAATCGAATACTTGCTGGAGGTACCGCAGTAGCATTAGTTATTACAGTAATATTAGGGATACTAATTGCCCAGACTATTACACGTCCTATCTCCGATATGAGAAGACAAGCACAAGCAATGGCAAAAGGGAACTTTTCTAGAAAAGTACGAGTTTATGGTAATGATGAAATCGGACAGCTGGCAATTGCCTTTAACCATTTAACGAATAGATTACAGGAAGCTCAATCAACAACGGAAGCAGAGCGTAGAAAGCTAGCATCTGTTTTAACCAACATGACTGACGGGGTAATAGCGACAGATCGTAAAGGTAGGGTTATCCTTATAAACGATCCGGCTCTAAGATTATTACGTATACCAAGAGAAATGGTTTTAAATCGTCCGATCATTTCAGTACTTGGAATAGATCCAGTCTATTCATTTGAAGATTTAATCCATTTAAAAGAAGCAATTAATTTGGATTTAAGCTCAAAAGAAAGACCTTTTATTTTACGTGCCAACTTTTCGGTCATTCAAAAAGAAACTGGTTTTGTCAACGGATTAATAGCAGTATTACATGACAATACAGAACATGAAAAAGTTGATATGGAAAGAAGAGAGTTCGTAGCAAACGTGTCTCATGAACTCCGTACACCTCTTACAACAATGAGTAGTTATTTAGAAGCGTTGGCTGATGGTGCTTGGCAAGATGAAGAAATTGCACCATCATTTTTACAGGTAACTCAGACAGAAACACAAAGAATGATTCGACTAGTAAATGACCTACTTCAATTATCTAAAATGGATAGTAGAGATTATGATTTGAATAGAGAAATTGTTAACTTCAATCAGTTTTTCAATAGAATTATCGATAGATTTGAACTTTCTAAGTCAGATCATGTAAGCTTCGTACGAATACTTTCTGACAATGCTTATTACGTGGATATTGATACAGATAAGTTAACACAAGTAATCGATAATATTATCTCAAATGCTATTAAGTATTCTCCAGATGGGGGCAACATACGGTTTGGTGTAGTAGTTTCAGACTCTATCTTAAAAGTTATGATTTCTGATGATGGTATGGGGATTCCATCTGAAAATGTAGATCGAGTCTTTGATCGTTTCTACAGAGTGGATCGTGCGAGAGCAAGATCAATGGGTGGTACAGGCCTAGGCTTAGCAATTGCCCGGGAAATGATTGAGGCCCATGGCGGTAAAATTTGGGCAGAAAGCGATGAAGGGAAAGGAACGACTATTTTCTTCACACTAGATATTTTAACTGAAGAGGAAGGTGAGTGGGATTGAAATATATTGAGCAATTAAAATCAGTTGTTCTGGTCTTACTTATTTTCCTTAGCTTTACATTAACTTTTGCTATCTGGACATATTCTCCTGTTATTCAAACAAGCGAAGGAACCACTGTAGATATATCCATTGCTCAAAAAAAGAAAATGGAAGACGTTATTAAACCTTATCGTATGATTATAAGTCAAGAAGGTGAGTTAAAAGGGTCTTATAACAGTAAGCCTATTGATTTTATACTCGACAATATGAAAAATTGGGAAATTCAAACGGTCGAATTAGCTAGTAATAAACTAAATACCGATCAAATAAATGAATTTATCAAAAAGCCTAATCGTGCAAGTTTGTTTTTTGCGGCGGATGTTCCTGTAGAGGTTTTAGGCACGACCTTAAAATTTGCAGATCCCGCTTTTCCAGATGCTTATTTTAATCGATTAATAATCGATTGGAGTGAGGAAACCCCGGAGCACATGAACTTGTATTTTATAAGTACATCACAACAGAAGATGTATACAGCGACTGCTAAACAGGTGAATAAATTAGGATTTACGGATCGTATTTTAAAGTACACAGAAAAAATGCAAGTATATAATGAAATAATTACAGACAATAAATTATCATTATACGTTTCATCGTCACCAGAAAAAATCTTGAGTTATACCTATTCTATTAAAGAGATTGAATCAGAAAAATTCAAAGATGCTCTGTTCAATAACCCAAGCTTAGTGAGAAGTAATTCAGTTGGTACGAACGAGCTGCAATTCACCGATGATAGCGCATTAATGAAAGTGAATTATAATACTAGAAGTTTAAACTATGTGCATCCTGCTTCGGAGAACGATAATCCAGGGGTTCCAGTAGATCTCATTCAAAATAGCTTAAACTTTGTCAATGAGCATAACGGATGGACAGATGACTATCGTTATTACCGAATGAACACCGACAATAGTCAAATTAACTATCAGTTGTATTTTGCAGACTTACCGGTTTTTGGTAGAGAGATATTAACTGAAATCTCTCAGAAGTGGGGAGTTGAGCGAGTGTATCAATATTATCATCCTCTTTATACACTTGCTGCTGCTGTCCCTTTTAAAACACGGGAAGTAGAGCTAGCTTCAGGACAGTCTGTTTATGACTTTTTATCTAATGCAACTGATATTAATACGGACACTATAGACGATATCATAATAGGATATTACTTATCTCGAGATGAAACTCAACCTCACTTCAATTTAGAACCTTCCTGGTACTACTTAGAGAGTGGAAGCTGGATTCCCATATCTCCTGAATTATTAGGAGGGATGAAATATGGATTGGAATAAAACAAAAACTATCTTTATAATTGTCTTTTCTATTTTAAACGTATTCTTACTTTCTTTATATTTAGGTCGGTATAATGAATCTCAACAAATGGACAAACCAAATGATACACCTATCTCAGAGAAACTTGCTATAGATAATATAAAAATTTTAGAGACTGATCATGCCATACAAGAGGCTTCGTATGTGTCAGGAACTGTCCATAAATTTACTCTAGAGGAAATAGAAGAATTAGAGAATCAAGAAATAGAAAACCTTAATACAGATAAACTAGTGAGCACCTTTAAAGAACCTATAAAAATAACCGATGAAAATACCATTGAAAAAATAGTACAAGAGCAAGTGATAAGAGGTTCAGCTTATGGTCTATGGAAAATAGATGAAGAAAGCAAAACAGCTATATTATTTCAGCAAGTAAATAAACGGCTGGTGTACTATAATACGAATGCGAAGTTAGTTGTTCATTGGAATGATGAAAATGAGCTTATTGGTTATGAACAGACTATACTGGATGACTTAGAAAATTATAAAGAGTCACAAAAACTGTTGCCACATTTACAGGTGATAAAAATACTGTATGATAATATTCTTTTAAAACCAGACTCCATGATTAAAGAAATTGAACTTGGATATTCGACGTTAGCACAGGTAACAGAGACACAAGTTTTTGCACCAACTTGGCATATTCTCGTGGAACTAATAGATGGCACAATGGAAGAATACTTTGTAAATGCAGTAGAAGGAAGAGTAATTGAGATGCAAAAAGAGACGGAACAATCAGCAGTAGAATAAGGAGTTTTAAAGATGAAGTTTAGTGTGTTAGCAAGTGGTAGTAGTGGTAATGCTGTTTATGTGGAAAATGAGGAACATTCATTTTTAGTAGACGTAGGACTAAGTGGGAAAAAGATGGATCAGTTATTTCAAGAAATTGATCGGGATATTAAAAAACTCTCTGGAATTTTTATCACCCATGAGCATAGCGATCATATTAAAGGGTTAGGGGTCTTAGCTAGAAAGTATGGTATTCCTATTTTTGCAAATGAAAAAACATGGTCTGCTATGGATCCACTAATCGGTAACGTACCATTAGACCAAAGATTTCAATTTGATATGGAAACTGTAAAACAGTTTGGCTCTATTGATATACAATCTTTTGCAGTATCTCATGATGCAGCCGACCCTATGTTTTATATTTTTCATGAAAATGATCGAAAACTTGTTTTAATCACGGATACAGGATATGTGAGCGATCGTATGAAAGGGCTTATTAAAGGAGCAGACTCCTTTGTCTTTGAGAGTAATCATGATGTTAGCATGTTGCAGATGGGTCGTTATCCTTGGTCCGTTAAACGAAGAATATTAAGTGATGTTGGACATGTCTCTAATGAGGATGCTGCAGTTGCTATGAGTGAAGTAATTGATGTGAAGAATACGAATATCTATTTATCACATTTAAGTAAAGATAATAATATGAAAGACTTAGCTCGTATGAGTGTTACGCAAACACTTCAATCCTGTGGTGTGATTGCAGGAGAGTATGTGCATCTACATGACACAGATGCCAATAAACCTACAGAGCTAGTATTTGTATAAAAATTGAAGTTCCGAATACTATGGATGTAGTATTTGGAACTTTTATTTATTTTTTAAGAAATTTTCATCTTATTTTAATGTGTAATGGGTACATTGTTAGTATCAGACATATTAGAAATAGAGAGGAAGAGAAAGATGGATATAAATAATCCCTATGGACCACAATTGCCAAATGAACAACCAACGATAGAACCCAAGAAAAGGAATGGAAAAAAACGAGGCATGGCTGGCTATTTCTTTAGTGGACTTGCAGGCGTACTTGTTGGTGCCTTACTCGTATGGTTCTTAATACCTTCTGTAGTAACAAACCTACCATCAGACAGTGAAACAAAGTCAAAAGATACAACACAACAAACACAACAGCTTTCAGTAGATGTTACTACAGATGTCACTGATGCTGTAGAAAAAGCTTCAAGTGCAGTTGTTGGGATAACTAATATTCAGTCCGTAACAAATTTCTGGAACCAATCAGAAGCAACTCAGGATGCGGGAACAGGCTCCGGCGTAATTTATAAGAAAGAAAATGGTAAAGCTTATGTTATTACAAATTATCATGTTATTGAAGATGCAAAATCAGTAGAAGTAACATTAGCTGATGGATCTAAAGCAGAAGCAAGTATTGTAGGAGGAGATATTTGGTCTGACTTAGCAGTACTCGCAATAGATGACACTGGTGTAGAAGCAGTTATAGAATTTGGTGACTCAGATATATTAAAACAAGGTGAAACAGTTATTGCTATAGGTAATCCCCTAGGACTTGATTTTTATGGCTCGGTTACAACAGGAGTGGTATCTGGTAAAGACCGTGCAATACCAGTAGATTTAAATGGCGATGGTTTAGAGGATTGGCAGTCAGAGGTTTTACAAACGGATGCTGCGATTAACCCTGGAAACAGCGGTGGTGCTCTGATTAACTTAGCAGGGCAGCTTATCGGAATAAATTCAATGAAGATTTCTGAATCCACGGTAGAAGGTATAGGTCTTGCAATACCAGTTAATACAGCCATTCCAATTATAGAAGATTTAGAGCAAAACGGAAAAGTTAATCGCCCTTCTATGGGAATAACACTTATTGATTTAACGAATGTACCGGCGGTTCACCAAAAGGAAACATTAAAATTACCAGCTGAAGTTACAACTGGTGTTGTAGTTGATGAAGTAGTGGAAGGAACTCCAGCGGCAGCAGCAGGGATGAAATCATACGATGTCATTGTAGAAATGGATGGTGAAAAAATAGAAAATACTATTGAACTCCGCAAACATCTGTACAACGAAAAAGAAACAGGAGAAGAACTAAAAGTAAAAGTCTATAGACAGGGAAAACTAGTAGAGTTAACATTACTTTTAAAGGAAACAACAGAACTATAAACATGTGGATAACTTATTAGTGTAAATAAAAGATGTACACAACGAGTAGGAAAAAAAAGTGTGACTTTCCTACTCGTTTTTTCTTTGGTAAAATAGGTTGTGGATAACAATGAGTGATTTGTGTATAACTATTAAAAGTATTCGGACAATAAAAGGAGTGATGGAAGTGAGAATATTCAGTTGTGAAACCCATATAAACCACGCTTTAGACATGTTTGTGGCAGAACAAAAAACTTTTCCTATGTTAGAGGAATTAAAAGAAGAGGAAAAGTTATCCACAGTTTGTTCGTACTGTGAAAACTCTGCATTATATATTGTGGCTAATGAAAATTGAAACACAAGATGTAGATAACTGTTGTGGATATGTGCATAAGTGCTGTGTACAACTTGTTTGTAAACGAAATGTAAAGGTGGATAACCTGTGAATATACAAATTGTATCAGTAGGTAAATTAAAAGAAAAGTACTTAAAAATGGGAATTGAAGAATATACGAAGAGACTAGGGGCATACGCCAAAATAGATTTAGTAGAGGTGGCTGATGAAAAAGCGCCTGAAAATCTAAGTGAAGCTGATATGGAAATTGTAAAGAAAAAAGAAGGTGACCGAATTCTAGCAAAAATAGGAGTAGATACATATGTTATTGCTCTTGCAATTGAAGGGAAGATGAAAACGTCGGAGCAGTTGGCTGGCGATATAGAATCTCTCATGACATATGGAAGAAGCAAAATTGCGTTTGTTATAGGAGGATCTTTAGGATTACATGAAGATGTCATGAAACGCTCTGATGAAAAACTTTCCTTTAGTAAAATGACCTTGCCTCACCAATTGATGAAGTTGGTGTTGGTGGAGCAGATTTATCGTGCTTTTAGAATTATGAAAAATGAACCGTATCATAAATAGGCTAGATTTAGATTAGGTATTTAATTATGTTAAAGAAAGCCCAATATGTATTGCATTTTAAAAAGTCCTTTTACAAAGGGTACCCCTTGTAAAAGGACTTTTTATATAATGCTTGATTAAAGTAAGGCTTGAATAGCATCTTGGATATCAATCATAGAAGCATCTGGCTCAAAACGAGCAACAACTTTTCCTTTACGATCTACTAAGAACTTTGTAAAGTTCCAACGAATATTATTACCAATTAAAAATTCTGGATAATACTTTTCGATATTTTCAAATAACATCTTTTGTTGAAACGTATTTTTTTCGATTTCCGGTGCATCAATTTCATGCTTTAAATAATTAAATAAAGGGTGCGTGTTGTCGCCGTTGACATTGATTTTATCAAAAACTGGATAGCTTACACCAAATTGTAGCTTACATTGTGCGGCAGTTTGCACGCCATCCTCGGGATTTTGATTGCCAAATTGGTCACAAGGAAAAGAAAGTACTGTAAAACCATCCTTTAACTGTCTTTCATATAACTTCTGTAAATCTTCGTACTGATAGGTGAATTCACATTGACTAGCAGTGTTGCAAATTAGCATCACTTTATCTTTGTAAGTTTCCATAGAAAGAATATCCCCGTTAGGCTTCTTCACTTTATAATTATAAATGCTCATTTTATAACTCCCCTTTGTAGGATATTAGTATATAAGAATAATTGAAAATAGTCCAAAAGATTGTTTGAGGGGAGTAATATAAAAGAGCTATAATCAATCTGAAATTTTGAGATTGATTATAGCATTTTGGTTTGTTAATGATGCTTCCTAACTCGGAAAAAGTTATTACCAAGTTCATTAAATGCGATAGCTACTAGTATGATAGCGATGCCTACCCACTGCAAAGGCGTTACTACTTCTGACAAAATAAGACTCGCTGAGAGAATGGCAATAGGCAATTCAATAGACGTTAATATATTGGCGACTCCACCTGAAACTAACGGAGCACCAGCGGCGAAAAATAATGGTGGTAGCACTGCTCCGAATAAAGAAACACCAACAGCAATCGACAACAAGTCACTCTCCAATGGCAGTACCGTAGGAATGTCATGCATGAATACAATGAACACTAAAATGGTTGAACCAGTCACCATTAAAGAGCTTCGCGTCCATGGGTCCACATTTACAGCAACTTTACCACTGCAAAATATAAACCCTGCATAAGTGAATGCTGATAGGATTCCAAAGATTAACCCTTTATATGGTAGACCACCTATATCGCCATTTACAAAATTGGAAGCAAAAAAGACCCCTATTAAGATTAGTATGATGGACAATATAGTTATAGGTGCAGGTTTTATTTTGCTGAAAATCCATTCTAAAATAATGCCTATCCAAACAAACTGGAACATTAAAATAATAGCCAGTGACGCCGGCAAATATTCCATCGAACCATAATAAAAAATACTAGTTAAACCGATTAAGCAACCGGTAATCATTATTTGAACAATATTCTTCTTATTCAGGCCTTTGAAGCTGGCGCGTTTGATTAGAGTTAGGGACCATAATAAAAAGAAGGAAATGACCATTTGTACAATATTGATTTGCCCAAGCGAGTAGCCAAAGCTAAATCCAAGTTTAGCAAATATAGGTGTAAAGCCGAAAAAGGATGCACCTAATAATATATAAATAACACCTTTATTTAATTTCACGATATGACCTCCTTCGCGCCAATACATCATCATATCATGAAAAAAGAGATTTTCTATAAATACCTAAAATGAGGAACAAATTATAGAAAACTTACAGTCATTTTACAGATTATTTTTTCTGAAAAAGGTATTTTCCTAGTGCATAGAGAATGGTTAATATAGGAGATATGTAATAAAAATTAACTTAATATTCAAATTATTTGTTTGTTTTTGTTAAAAGGGGTGGATTATGTGAGAAGTATGTTAAAAACGCTATTTATTATAGAGAAAACAAATAAGAAAAATATTTTTGCTTGTCTGATTGTGGCGCTTTGTATTATTGGGATGGTTGTTTATGCGAATTCAACAGAGTTAGGTAATCCTATTAAAGAAAAATCAAGTGAATCATTACCAGTTAAGGTAGCTATGAATAAATTTCAAATTGTAGATGCCAGTGAGTACGGAGATGGTAGTGATATATACAAAAATATCGTTAAACAATATTATACATATCCGAAACAAGGGATGGCCTTAAAAACAGAACAACCAGAATTATTTATAGATACCGCAATAGAGCTTACAGAATTACGAAAACAAGCATTTGAAATGGAAAATTATAATCTGGTAGCTGGAAATTTGCCCTCAAAGATAGAGAATGAAATGGACTCTTCCTATTATAAATATTTAAAACAACATAGTTTAGAAGTGTCTTTTGGCTCCCTAAGTTTCTATCCATTTTTAGCGTTTTTATTTAGTGTAGTAGGCTCAGTATGGTTTGTTCTAATTTGTATTTACTCGTCTAATATTATGATAGAAGATTTCCGCCATATTTCTATTATAAAAGGTTATCCTATTGCTTTTAGTAAGTATGTGTTAGCGAAATGTATGACTTCGATGAGTATAGTAGTTATTTTCATAATTGAGCTCATCATATGTAGTTTACCTCTAATCTATTTTAAAGGATTAGGTCAGGCATCCTATCCTGTAGCCGTTTTTAATGGGGACGTAATGATTTATCCTATTTATAAATACATAGCAGTTTCGATTATTTATATGATTGTTCTGGCGATTTTTGCGATTTTATTGTCTGTAATTTTAAATGTACTATTAAAAAATGTTTATTTAACTATTTTTGTACAAGTTATCCTTGTTGTTTTACCCATTTTGTTTCCGGGGCTAATCGAGCTGATACCGTTTAATCCATTTAACTATGTTAACTTTCCGAGTGTCTTAAATGGAGAGTCTTTGAATTTAGCTACGCCAGTCGCCTTAAATAGCAATGCAGGATTGCTTTATTTGTGTATTAGCATTGGATTGCTAATGGCAATTATAAAATGGGTTTTATCGACAGGTAAGCTACAGAAAATATAGGAGGTGGATAAAATGTGGGCCTATTTTAAATGGGAGTTGAGTCAATTTTTTACGAATAAGAAAAACATAGCTGTATACGTGATTTTACTATTTTTAGCTATATACTTTGTATTAAAAATTGCACCTTCATACGAACCTATTGAAAAAGTCGATGTAGCAGAGATGGAAGCACGTTACACGACGAGAGATGATTTTATCAAAAGTGTCGAAGGGAAAGACAATATACATCCTTCCGTTGCATTTGCACTGGCCATATTCCCGGGGTGGAATGAATATGATAAGGCAAGAATTGATGCAATTGGTGATAAGGATTACTTAAAATATGCAGAAGCAACAGCGGGATGGTATCTGTATTCAGACCAACTAATTGTCAACAGTGGTGACTTCTTCTACAACCCTCTCTATTACACCTATGGTAATAATTATGCTCATGCTGATGGACATTATGGTTATGGTTATACAGCTAGCAGGTTTACTGGTTACGTAGAGGGAAGCTCGGAGCTGTCTATGCAGTTGTTTGAAGAAAGAACTGCTCTGCAAACTTTACAACGGATGCTAAATGATTATTTGCCAATCGTATTATTTATAAGCTGTATCTTTTTATCTGTAGATATTGTGTTGAAAGATCGTCGTAACCCTAGTTTATTAAAAGGATTTCCCATAGCTGATTGGAAAAAGCTATTGATGAAAGGAATAGTTGCTTTTATAGGAAGTGTTCTAACATTTATTCCTCTATGCGTAGGTTTTATAGTTATTGGATTACAAAATGGATTTGGTGATTTTTCACTGCCGGTGCCTATCTATTCTTACATAGAAGAAACCTTTACTAATATGCCAATGATTATATTTATATTAAAAAATGTCTTGTTTATGGCTATTTGGTTCTTATTCTTTATAGTGATCAGTTTGTTCCTAAGTATAATTGTGAAAGCGGAGTTTGCTAATTTATTTGTCAGCTTTCTCCTAATTGCTGCTGAGTGGATATATTTTGAACGAGTAATGGGGGCATATTCAGATATTGAACGTTATCCAACATCATATGTACAAGTAGGACAAGTCATTTCAGGATATAGAAACTTTGTTTATGAGTCGCCTGATTTAACCTATCAATACGGGTTAACAATAGTAGGAGGTTGTACACTCTTTTTGATGATATTGACGCTGATTGTGAGTAAATTTAAAAGGTTTAAGTTAATAGCCTAGGAAAGGGTGATAGACTTGTTGGAACTAAAAAAAATAGGTGTACAGTTTGGAGACAAACAGGTATTAAAGGATATATCGATTAAATTTCAACCAGGGGAAATCATTGGTTTAGTAGCACCAAATGGCACAGGGAAATCGACATTGATGAATGTGATCATGAATTATTTACCTCCCAATCAAGGAAAGGTGATTTTAAATCATGAACTACAATATTCAAGTAAAGCAAATGAGGTGAAGATACATCAGGATGTATCTATGATGCCGGACCAAAGTGATTTATATAATCACGTTTCTGGTAAGAATCATCTGAAAATCTATCAGGAAATGTGGAATAGCGATCCGAAATTAATAGATGACACAATTGTAAAACTTGGTATGGAATCTTATGTAAAGAAAAAAACAGGCACTTATTCTTTAGGAATGCGTCAGCGTCTATGCTTTGCTATGCAAATTGTTTCCAATACACAAGTGATGCTGATGGATGAAGTGATGAATGGATTGGATCCAACGCACGTAGAGCTAATATCTCAAATACTTTTACAAAAAAAAGCAGAAGGTAAAACAATTATTATTGCCTCTCATTTATTGGAGAACCTAGAGCAATACGCAGACCGTATATTCTTTATGAAAAATGGTGAACTAAAGTTAGTAGACGATGTGTCACCTGGTTTTAGTGACAACAAGGTAACAACGGTTCGTGTATCAAATTTCTCGCAGGAGCTCCTTATAGTTTTTAAAGAGCAGTTTCCAGAACTAGCAGTGCAGACATTACCAAACGGTAAAACGCTTATTGATGTAAAGGAGCAAGACACAATAACTTTAGGTGCCATTACCCAGTATTTAATAGCACAAAGACTAACTGATTTTAGCTTTGGTAAGTTGACATTGAATGATTTATATTCGTTGGAGTACCAGCAAAGCTAATTACTTCTTGAAACAGAGCAGACTTGCGATTCCCAATGGGACCTTGCGATTTGCTCTGTTTGAGTTGCGCATATTATGGCTATGGACAAAATTGTGGAGTATTTTACTACCATTAGTCACATAGTATTAGCTTAATGACAGTACACCCATAATGCGTTATAATTAACCACATTGTAATCACCCTTCAACTAAAAGAAAGGGGTTTTTTTTATGATTAAATTAGTTAATGTCAGTAAAAGCTTTTCGCAGTTTAAAGTCATTAAATCTGTATCTCTAACGATAGATAAGGGCGAGGTCCATGGGATTATCGGAGCTAGTGGAGCAGGGAAATCCACCTTGTTGAGGCTTGTGAATTTGTTAGAACTCCCGGATCAAGGGGAAGTAGAAGTGAATGGTCAAAAGCTAACAAATCTTAGCAGCAAAGAACTTCGACGAGCCCGCAAGTCAATCGGAATGATTTTTCAACACTTTAACCTAGTGGCAAATAAAACTGTTTACGAGAATGTAGCAGTATCGTTAGAGTTGGCTAACTATCCAAAGAAGGAACGTAGGGATCGGATAATAGAGTGTCTTCAATTTGTTGGATTAGAAGATTTAATAAAGCAATATCCAGCACAATTAAGCGGTGGTCAAAAACAGCGTGTTGCAATTGCAAGAGCATTAGCGAACAATCCACAAGTTTTGTTATGTGATGAACCAACCTCTTCACTGGATCCAAATATAAGTGCTGAAATACTAGGAGTATTAGAAAACATTAATAAAGTTCTAGGTGTTACAATTGTTATTGTCAGCCATGAGATGGAAGTAATTAAAAGTATATGTAATCGAGTAACGGTTATGGCAAATGGAGAAATTTATGATACCGTATCAACTGAACCAATTGGGATCCACCATATAGATAAGAGCCCTAGCTATTTTGTAGAGCAGTTAGCAAAGGCTGGTGAGATGGATGATGCCTGATATATTGGTTCAATATGAAGCTGAAATTTGGTTATCCATTGGTGAAACATTTATAATGGTTGGGGCATCTATAGGAGCAGCGATACTATTAGGTCTCCCAGTTGGGACTTTACTTTTCCTTTGTCGCAAGGGAGAAGTAATTGAAAATCGATTGGTTTTTACTGTTTTAAATTTATTGGTAAATATAATTCGATCTTTTCCATTCTTACTACTAGTTGTTTTTTTAATTCCTTTTACAAGATTAATCATAGGGACAGCTATCGGCACAACAGCTGCAATTGTTCCCTTGGCAATCATTGCTATTGCACATTATTCAAGACTAGTCGAGCAATCTTTATTGGACGTACCTAAAGGTGTAATGGAAGCAGCAATTTCAATGGGTGCTTCTGTTAAAGAAATAGTATTTAAATTTCTTTATGTAGAGACTAGATCTGGTCTTGTTCTTGGACTAACTACATCAATAATTAGTTTTATTTCTTACTCGACCATTATGGGAGTAGTAGGAGGCGGTGGTATTGGTGACTTTGCTATACGGTATGGATATCAACAATTTAAGACGGATTTAATGATTTATATGATTATTATTATGATTATACTAGTACAGCTCATTCAGTTTACTGGTACTACTATCGCCAGAATAATAGATAAGCGTTAGATAACAGGGATAACAGGAGGAACATATGAGAAAAATTCTTTTATTAATAACATTGTTAGTGGTAATTTTAGCTGGTTGTAGCCAAGAGAAAGAGAAGAATGATAAAGAAAAAGTGCAGGGAAATGATGAAGAAGTAACATTAAAAGTAGCGTCATTAATCCCTCCAATGACAGAAATTCTTGAACTTATTAAACCGAAGTTAGCAGAGCAATCAATTAATCTTGAAATAGTTGTTTTAGGAGATAATGTTCAACCTAACACTGCACTAGCAGCAGAAGAAGTAGATGCGAACTTCTTCCAACACGTTCCCTATATGGAGGAATTCAATAGAAATAACGATGCAAATCTAGTGCCAATTATTCCTATATACTTTGCGAATTATGGTACATATTCTAAAGAGTATAATTCGATGGATGAATTACCGGAAGAAGCTGTAATTGCAATAGCAAATGACGTTTCAAATATAGATCGTTCACTAGCATTGTTAGCCCAGCATAATGTCATCACTTTAAAAGAAAAAACAGGTTCCTACTATACGAAAGCTGACATCCTGGAAAATCCGAAAAACTATAAGTTTGAGGAAGTAGATTTGTTGATGCTAGCAAGAATGTACGATGATGCAGATGCAGTAGTAATGACACCAGCATATGCTGCACCATTGAATTTGACTCCAAAAAGTGATGCACTTCTTACAGAAGGAGACGACAACGACTTTGCTATTACTTTAGTTGCGCGCGAAGATAATAAGGATTCAGAAGCAATTAAAAAACTAGCGGAAGCTATGACAAGTACTGAAGTACGTGAGTTTTTAGAGAAAAACTATGATGAAACGGCAATTCCAGCATTCTAATATAACTTAAAAAGGGCTATTCGAGTGGACTTACACTCTGAATAGCTTTTTTTGTGAGGAGAAAATTATAGAAGGGCATTTAGCTCTGGTGACAGTAGCCAACATACTAATTCTTATATGAATGCAGATATAGCCAGCGATTTTGTATGTCATTACCTGACTGGAAGTAGTCACATTTTTTGCTGACTTTAAAATCGCTTACAAATAGCTTATAATGGACTCGTAGTAGAAGATAGAATATTTATAATTGTAATTTATGATATGGTTATATTAGAATAGAAAAGATGTATTTCTGTAATTTAACTTGACATAAAGTTATGCCTAAGTAGTGTACATCCTTTAAACAAATACGGAGTAAGGAAGGTTTATATGAACAAGAGAGAAACTGAAATAGAAACAGAAGTTATCTTAATAGGTGCCGGAATTATGAGTGCTACTTTAGGAACATTATTGAAGCAATTAAAACCAGAGTGGAAAGTTAAAGTATTTGAGAAACTCGATAAAGCAGGGGAAGAAAGCTCTAACGAATGGAATAATGCTGGAACAGGGCATGCAGCACTGTGCGAGCTAAACTATACTTCAGAAAATCCTGATGGCTCTATGAATATTACTAAAGCTATTAATATTAATGAACAGTTCCAACTTTCCATGCAGTTTTGGTCTTTTCTGGTAAACAGTAAGCTACTAAATAATCCGGAAGATTTTATCATGCCGTTACCTCACATGAGCATGGTACAAGGAGAAGAGAACGTCGCATTTTTAAAGAAACGTTTTGAAGCAATGTCAAATAACCCTTTATTCCAAGGAATGGAATTTTCCGATAATCCAGAAAAACTGAAAGAATGGATTCCGCTGATTATGCAAGACCGTCCAGCAACAGAAGCAATTGCAGCTACAAAAATTGACTCTGGAACAGATGTTAACTTTGGAGCTTTAACACGTATGTTGCTTGACCATCTAAAAAACCAAAACGTTGATATAAATTATAATCATAGTGTGGAAAATCTTAAACGCACGAGTGATGGTAAATGGGAAGTAAAAGTAAAGAATGACGCTGAAGGTAAAATTGAATACCATACCGCAAAATTTGTCTTCGTTGGAGGCGGAGGTGGAAGTCTTCATTTATTACAAAAATCCGGTATTCCTGAAGGGAAGCATATTGGTGGATTCCCAGTAAGTGGACTATTCTTAGTATGTAACAAACCAGAGGTTGTAGAACAACACCATGCAAAAGTATACGGGAAAGCTAAAGTTGGTGCTCCACCAATGTCTGTTCCGCATCTTGATACTCGATTTATTGACAATAAAAAATCGTTACTATTCGGACCATTTGCAGGTTTCTCACCGAAGTTTTTAAAGACTGGCTCCATGATGGATTTAGTAACTTCTGTGAAACCAGATAACTTAACAACTATGTTGGCAGCAGGCGCAAAAGAGTTATCATTAACAAAATACTTAATCCAACAAGTTATGTTGTCAAAAGAAAAACGTATTGAAGAATTACGTGAGTTTATCCCTAATGCTAAACTTGAAGATTGGGATACAGTAGTTGCAGGTCAACGTGTACAAGTTATAAAAGACACAGAGACTGGCGGTAAAGGCACACTTCAATTTGGTACAGAGATTGTTACCGCAGAGGATGGCTCTATCGCAGCATTGCTAGGTGCCTCTCCAGGTGCCTCAACCGCTGTACATGCCATGATCGAGATACTTTATAGATGCTTCCCACAACATGTAGATGAGTGGGAACCAAAAATTAAAGAAATGATTCCATCATATGGCGTATCGTTAATGGAGAATCCTGAGCTTTTACAGGAAGTTCATGCTTCAACTGCAGAAACACTTCTACCAAGCAAGAAAGAGAAAGCTCATAATTAAGTCTTCCAAAGAATCTTTGATCTGTCTATTGATGGATTAAAGATTCTTTTTTGATTTCTAGGACTTTCAGAAGAAAAATTCTTATAAATTAATATCGTAGAATGGGACAAGATACTTTATAAGGAATACATTTTGTATTTCTTAATAAATTTCAATGAGGAGGACATTTATGCCAAATGTAGAAGTGAAATGCGCTGTATCAAATTGTATTTTTCACGCAAAAGGGAATGTTTGTGGTGCCGAAAAAATTGAAATAGATATGGATTACCATGCAAACCACAATAATACAGAGTTCGCTTCTGAATTTGATTACCGCTCTATTTCTGAAGAAGCTAGTCATTCTGCAGATACTTGCTGTAAAACGTTCAAATCTAAAGATGTAGCTTGCGAATAGTATTAGTAAATCATACTAATGCTAAAAGCAGCCCTGTTTTTAGATTATATTGGCGAAAATAACCTGATCATTGAGATGGAGGGACTAAAGAATATTATCTTTAGTCCCTCTTTATATAGCTATTTGAAATACGGAATTTTTTTTAGTACTACACAAACTGGAATGGCAACACAGAGTCCTACAACATTTTGTACGATGTTTCCAGGAATAGAGGCTGCTGGTATGATCCAACTTTTAAAGATGATTGCTTCTCCAAGATAATAGACAGCTAGCATAAAAGGAATCGACACAATTGTTGCAATTAGATTGAGTGCTAAACTACTTCCGTTGCGTCCCTTCGACCAAGCAACTTTTCCCACGATATAACCCTGCAAGCCACGTGCTAAAAACGTAATTGGTGCCCATAAAACCCAAGGACCTACTAAATCGAATAAGCCCATACCAATAGCACCAGCAATAGCACCTTTTTTAGGGCCAAATAAAATAGAAGAGATAAAGAGTACTGCCGTTCCAAGATGAACTAACCCTCCATTAGCTGTGATAGGTAATTTAATGTTTAACAAAATAGTAGCAACGAAGACAAGTGCAATTAACATAGATGTAATAATTAAATCGAAAGTACGTACATGAGAATAGCTTGTTGTTTTTTGCATAGTTGAATCCTTCCTTTTTCAAATTATTTTTTAGATTTAATTTACATTAGCAATGAATTGATGTTTTTAAAAGTACCAATATAAAGAAAACTGTAGTGGTCAGTTTGTAAGGAAACAGAAAACTTAAGAGCAAAATTCAATATAACTAGTGGATTTAAATCTCGAACAAAAAAACGTTCAAAGGCAAATATCCTTTAACGTTTATTTTTTATACATATGTCGTATTAGTATTGTTATAGGACATGATACAATTTAATCATCCAAACTTGTATATAGGGGGTGGAGAGATGGCTCGTAAAATTGCTCCATATATTTTGGTAGTTGGTCTATTCTGTATAGTATTGGATGGACTTTGGATTGTAGAGTCATATGATTCGTCTATTTCTTATCCAAGAGAGGTATTTGTTTATTTGTTAATAGGGATATGTTTGATCGTTATTTCCTATTTCTTTTTCAAATTTAAAAAGCCTCTAAGCATAGAAATACCGAAGGATCGCGAAGCTAAGATAGATAATAGAGTGTATATTCGCAAAGTATGGGAAAAAAGAGAGGAACTTGGCGAAAGGGCAATGGTAGTTCTCTTGATTATTTTAGTAATTATAGCTGTTTTCGATTTTGGGCTAGCCGTTCAATTATTATCACCAATCTTATTCTGTGGAATGGTTGTAGTAGCTTTCCTCTATGCAATGTATCATGAAGAAATGCAAGTGGAAGATGATGAACAACTAAAACCCAAAACTGCTAAAATCCGAAAGCTTATGAGTTTACTTGATTATAGAAATCACCTCTTTAGCTTGTCCTTGCTCCTATTTATAATAATAATCTTCTCTTATTTATTCGCTAAGGATCTAGGTTATACATTTGCCGAAATAAGTGGTATGAATGTAATGACTTTAGAGGGTGGAGTATATAGCTTAGCTGGCCTTATTTTTTTATGTGGGTTTGTCTATATTATCCACCACGTAGATTTTTAGGTGTTCGACAAGCAACACAGAGTTATGAAAAGGTATTAAGAATACATTTTCTCGAACTCGGTTTTGTGGGAATAGTTTTCTTTATTTGGTTAATATCTTTAGTGTTCAGCTATTAGAGTCTATATAGTCAGTC
This sequence comes from Psychrobacillus sp. FSL H8-0510, assembly GCF_038008345.1. Lineage (NCBI taxonomy): Bacteria > Bacillati > Bacillota > Bacilli > Caryophanales > Bacillaceae > Psychrobacillus > Psychrobacillus sp. FSL H8-0510. The sequence continues at coordinate 3,756,421 of NZ_JBBOYZ010000001.1, read as the reverse complement.
GTCGAGATATGATAATCACGATGACTGACTGATAATATATATGCAATTCTATTTAAAATTTTATACATACAGACCTGCTAAGAAAATACCTAATGCCTCTTCATAGATTTCATCAAATTGGGAGAGGGGTAGTGGATTTATACCTGTGCCAAGCTCAACCGTAAATCCTGGTCTGCGCCAATCCTGGATAAACCAGTCTTTATAGCCTGCATAGCTATCAATCGTTTGCACAGCCTCGTAGCCACTGACTCTACTAAATTCTGTGACCATTGCTTCAGACTCGGGTGGCTCGAGGTTTTCAAATCCCCAATAGATAACTTCTCCTTGTGTATGAAATGCAAGTACTCTTGCAAAATCACTATTCCTAGTCAAATCTGCCATTGCAATTGCTTCGGGTTCAGACAAGGGGCTTTCCCCTCCGTAATCTCTGGGACCTGGTACCTGAGGATTACGGGCACGTTCTAATTCCCATTCAGCAGGAAATTGATCATTCAGATCGACTCCTCGAATATTTGCTTTCCATCCTGAAAAATCAGAGCTGCCATTATTCCACTCAATTACTCTATCTCTCCATGGACTTTCCTCTGGTAGACCATTTAGTACAAGATCCACACCATCCGGATTAACCATGGGAACTATAGACAGAGAGGCTTGTGAGTATAGTGGAAGCGTATTGAGCCCTCGAATAGGAGTTTGGTTAGTAAGAGACAATGCGTAATCGTTTAAAAAGGTTAATATGATGGGAGTTGTAATCCATTCATTTGCATGGAAGGAAGCATTATAATGAACTCTTTTTTCTCCATCTCCTATTAATACTTCAGGTATTTCCCGCCCCTCCACTGAATTACCGATAGAAGATATCCTTAAAAACGGGTAAACAGTTTGTAGTTGTCTCATATCATTCATCAATGTGCTATAATCATAATTCTGTTTTCCATTCACTATTCTCCATGTCACTCTAATGGGAATGTTAATTGTCTGTCCGATTCTTAAAAACGCTGGATTAAGTGTAGGATTAACAAGAAAAAGTGTATCCAGTGGAAGATTTCTGCTACTAGCAATAGACCACAGTGAATCCCCCGATTTAATTTGGTAAGAAGTAGTAACATATCCTGGGATTTGAATACGCGCACCTATTGATAGTGTTTGTGGGTCGATATTCCGATTAGAGTCAATAATAAGCCGAAAAGGAACCTTGAATAATTGACTATAATACCAAAGCGAGTCCCCGGATCTAACGTATACGTCCATGTCGTTCCTCCTTTTTAAAAAAACCAATCATAAAAGTATATGAAAATAACTCAAAATTAGTGAGGAGTGCAATAAGTAAAAAGCACATCGAAGTCGATGTGCTTTTGGGAGGTTAATCTTTTTTCATAATAAAACTTAAATGCCGACCTGATTGTCGATCCTCTCGATAAGAGAATCCATCTGGACTTATAAACGTACAGGTTGGATCAATTGTAATATGGTCTGTAGGAATTCCGGCGAGCTCGCACTGTTTTTTCACCGTTAACTGATTGTCGATATGATACTTGTTAGTTGAACTCTTAAAATATATAAAGTCTTTAGCATAGCCTAAGTTATTAAACTTTTTATAGACATCTAGATCTACTTCGAACTTTTCTTGGCTCAGGGCAGCACCTATTTGTACATGGAAGTCACTTGGGTTACAGTTTTCAACACTTTTTAAGTGTCTAAACAGCTTTAGGGTCACTTCCTTAATCGTCCCTTGCCAGCCCGAATGAATAACACCAATAAGACCATTCACTTTGTTGTAAAAGATGACGGGAACACAATCAGCGGAGAAACTGGTTAAAATAATATTCGACTCAAAAGTATACAAAGCATCCGTGTCAGGTATGGCGGTATCCTTTGTTCTAGCTCCAAGACCTTTATCTTCAATTGTTACTCGATGAAAGTTGGCACTATGCGTTTGATTGGCGCAAACGAAATTGTCCATTTCACTAGAAAGAGAAGTCGCTAGTTTTTTTCGGTTTTCAAGGATGTACTCCGTATTTTCACAAATATGTAGAGCCATGTTTCCTTGTTCTAGTTCTGTAGTATTTTTCAAGGTCATTCCTGCAACTATCTTGTCATTATTAACGTACATTTTCATTTTCATGTCATCACCTAAATTCACTATATAATAGCGGGTTTTAAATGTATATATAATACAATGGGATGATTGTACTTTTGTCTAAAGTTTCGTTGGAAATGCTATACTTATATCTAATAAATATATCCATATAGGAGAGTTTTATGGTTTTTAAACGACACCAATTAGTCGCTAATAAATGGAGTGTACTAATTTTAACGATATTAATAACTGTAATAGCTAGCGAATTTAAAGTGATTCCTTTTAATGGGGAGGATTTCCGTTTTGGATTAGGAAGTGCTGCTTTTTTCTTTCTTCTGTTAATATTTCAACCGACGTCTTTAATATTCACGGGTTTTTTAACAGGAGTTACGGTTGTTCTTGTGCGAATTGGGGAGGATATGATATTTACTGATGAGGCTTTTGGGCTAATATTAGTAGATCATATACCCGCTTTTTTATTTTATTTGCTTTTTGCAACTGGGTTTAGTGTTATACGCATAGAGCGGTTTAAAAAGGCGCCTCTGCTTCTAGGAGCGTTTGCCACAGTTTTGGAGTTTACAGCTAATAGTGTGGAGCATATTGTTCGATATTTATTATGGAGCAATATGCATCTGGAGGTTCAAGAATGGGTACTATTAGCATTGGTAGCCATTTTTCGAAGTTATTTTGTAGTAGGCTTATATAGCTCAATTATTATAATGGAGCAAAATAAGCGGATACAAGAAATGTTAAAGGTTGGTTCAAACTTATATGCAGAAACACTTTATCTACAAAAATCGATGAATCATATAGAGAAAATTACTGCTTCTAGCCATGATTTATACCGCAAATTAAAGAGCCAGGATCATCTTGCTTTAAGTACCCAAGCGTTGAAAATTGCTCAAGAAATACATGAGGTAAAAAAGGACTCTCAACGGATTTTAGCAGGATTGCAAAAGATCACAACAGTTGAAAAGAACAAACATTACACGCTCTCAGAAGTTGTACAGCTTGTTATCCAAGGGAACGAAAAATACAGTGAATTACTTAATAAAGAAATTGTCATTCACTCTACTATTTTAGTCGATTATGAGACAGAGCAACAAATTCCATTGTTGGCACTATTGAATAATATATGTGCTAATGCAGTAGAAGCTATATCAACTACAGGCAAAGTTAGCATAGAGGTTTGTGAAGAGTCAGAATTAACGTGGTTTATTATCAAAGATACTGGAGGAGGTATCTCCAAAGAAGATCATGGCATTGTATTTGAACCAGGCTATACTACCAAATTTAATGATTCAGGAGTAGCTGCAACAGGTATTGGTCTATCCCACGTCAAAGAAATTATTACAACCTTGGAAGGCCAAGTACAAATTGAATCTTTTGATAAAGGTACTACCTTTAAGGTAAATATCCCAACAGAAAACATAAGAAAAGGTGGGTAAAATATTGCGTTACTATATTGTAGATGATGATCCAGCAAGTAGAATGATGCTAAGAAAAATCATAACAGATGACGAGTTAGGATTAGTAATTGGAGAAGCAGAAAATGGTGAAAAAAGCTTAGTTCCAATACTTGCTACACTTCCAGATGTAGTGCTGGTTGACTTTCTCATGCCAGATTTAGATGGCATCGAAACAATTGAAAAATTGAAAAATAGAGGATTTGAAGGTCAATTTATCATGATTTCTCAAATTGTTAATAAAGAAATGGTAGGAGAAGCTTATAAAAAAGGAATTGAATTTTTTATACATAAACCAATTAATAGGGTAGAGGTTCAAAGTATATTGCAGAAAAATGCAGAACAAAAACGGTTAAGGAATTCGCTTTTAACGATAAAAGAATCATTAGCAAGCTTCAATACAATTATGCCCCCTCTAAAAAAGGTAAACGTGGGAGAATTGGTCAGTATCAAGCTTGGTGATATGGGGATAATGAGTGAGGTAGGCAGCAATGACCTGAAAGAGATTATAGAAATGTTAGTGCACGGAAACAATGAGTCGAACGTTTTTCCAGCATTAATCGATATTTATGAGTCTCTTGCGAGAAGACGGAATGCAGAAGATATAAAAAAGGAAATGAAAGCAATTGAGCAGCGGCTCCGAAGAACTATATTAGCAGCAATACAGCATATGGCTACAATTGGTTCAATCGATTATACAAGTAGAGAATTTGAGCATTATGCACCCCGATACTTTGAATTCCAAGAAGTTCGAAGGTTGATGATTGAGGTAGGAGAGAACCGCTTTAACTCTTCCAAAATAAAGATTAATATTAAAAAGTTTCTTCAAATGTTATACGTCGAAGTATTGGAAAGTTATAAGCAAATTTAGAAGACTCTTCGTCCGGGGAAGTAAAATGTAGGATTTTGTAGGATTTGATAGGTTATCTTTAAAATAGTTTTAAGCTATTTATATATGGAAAGCGCTTACAACTAGGAGGGATAGCATAATATGAAAAAGAAATTCAAGTTTACATTAGCATATCAAATATTAGTAGGTCTAATCCTAGGGATTATTGTGGGTGCAGTTTTCTTTGGAAATCCTTCAGTAGAAAAGTACTTGCAGCCAATAGGAACCATGTTTATCAATATGATTAAAATGATAGTTGTTCCTATCATTGTTTCAACTTTAATCTTAGGTGTTGCGGGAACTGGTGATATCAAACAATTAGGTAAATTGGGTGGGAAAACACTAATTTACTTTGAGCTTGTAACAACCTTTGCTATTATCATTGGATTATTTGCAGCAAACATTTTCCAACCTGGTGAAGGGATAGATATGTCAAGCCTTGCTAAAGGTGATATCGATCAATATGTTCAAACAACAGAGCAAGTCCAAAAAGAGGATCATGGGATATTAGATATAATTGTAGGAATAGTTCCTGATAATATCGTGCAAGCGATGGCGGCAGGAGAAATGCTTCCAATTATTTTCTTTTCGGTATTATTTGGGCTAGGTATTGCGGCAATCGGTGAAAAAGGAAAGCCTGTTTTAGCTTTCTTCCAGGGTACAGCAGATGCGATGTTCTGGGTCACAAATCTTATTATGAAATTTGCTCCTTTTGGCGTTTTTGCTTTAATCGGAGTAACAGTTTCTAAATTTGGTCTCGAATCCTTGTTGCCGCTGGGCAAGCTAATGATTCTTGTGTACGCTACAATGATATTCTTTATAATCATTGTACTTGGAGGTATAGCAAAATTTGTTGGAATCAATATATTCCATCTACTAAAAGTACTAAAGGACGAACTTCTTTTAGCGTATTCAACGTCAAGTTCAGAAACAGTTTTACCAAAAGTAATGGAGAAGATGGAGAAATTCGGAGCACCAAAAGATATCGTATCGTTTGTAGTGCCAACAGGATATTCGTTTAACTTGGATGGTTCTACGTTGTATCAAGCAATCGCGGCAATCTTTATAGCTCAGATGTATAATATTGACTTAAGTATTTCTCAACAAATTACTTTAGTACTAGTTCTAATGGTCACTTCTAAAGGTATTGCAGGAGTTCCAGGGGTTTCGTTTGTTGTGTTACTGGCAACTTTAGGAACAGTTGGTATCCCACTTGAAGGTCTAGCCTTCATCGCTGGAATTGACCGTCTTCTAGACATGGCTCGTACAGTTGTTAATGTTGTAGGAAATGCACTAGCTACGATCGTTATGGCTAAGTGGGAAGGCCGATTCGATCAAGAAAAAGAAGAAGCGTATTATCTTTCTTTAAAGAAAACGGTGTAACATCTTTTATAGAAAAAGGTCACTATATTCTAGAGTCATAACAACAAAAAAACCGGTTATCCAATTGGATGACCGGTTTTTTGTAGTCTCAGAAAAGCTCTACGATAAATTTAGTAATGAATGGTGTGCTTCGTTAAAGACCTGACTTGAAACTGTGCTTCAAATGTTGAGTTTTTTAAATAAACGAATTGTCTATAGATGTTGGTCTTGGAGTTTCGTCCTCGCTAATATGTTTTATGTTCGTTGTAAAGCTTAGAGCCAGGACGACAATACTTGATAAGGTTAGCAATACAATCTTCTTTTTCATTTTATAAATCCTCCCAATTATTAATAAATTTTTGTTTAAATAAAACCTGATTTGCTTTTTGATAATATATACTTGCTGCTTTAAACTTGTGATGTTTAAAAAGATAGTCTGCCAATAATATAGAATACTTTTGAACATGTCGTCCATCTTGTTCGTTTTCAAAATAACTTATAGCTTCTGTTAATACCATTTCAAGTTCTTCCGTTTGGTTAAGGTAATGACTATAAATTTCAAGGTGGTAAAAATAAGCAAAATAATTTTTTGTAGATGATTTTTCTTGAGCAATTTTTATTAATCCTTTTTGACACCATTGCAGAACCTGTTGATGGTCAGATTGCTTGGAATACTCTTTTATAATAGATAAAGTTGTTAGTAAGTATCCTTCCGCATTACAGTCTTCTTCTTTAATTTTTAAACTAAGCTTATAAAACTCTATTGCTTTTTCAGGACACCCTTGAATGGCATATAAGGACCCTAGGTTTTGGTAAATCACCTCCTCATAGTTAATCAATTTATAGTCTTTCGCAAGCTTTGCCGCTAAATAATAGTTCTTTTCCGCTTCTTGAAATTGTCTCATTTTTTTATAGGCAATTCCTATAACAATGTAATTATCAATAGCTCTTTCGAATAACAGATTATCTTTATAGTAAAGTAGTGATTTGGAAGCGTAATTAATTGCATTAAAAAATTCATTACATTTTGAGTACGTTAAACTAAGTACATTATAGAAATCAGCTAATTCCCATTCTTCAATACTCCCTTTATTTAAGTGTCCTAATGAAAGCTCTAACCGGTTTAATGCAGCTTGGTAATTCCCCTCTAAATAACTATAAATCCCCAAATTCAAATTAAGAATAAACTTTGTTTTCTCGTCTATCTCGTCTTTTATTTGTACAATTGCCTTATAGATTGACTGCAGGTTTTCCTTCTTCTCATCTAGTATTAACAGTAGACGGAAGAGGTAAAGTTGATAACTGTAATAATTATTTAGTTGTAAAAAGTGTAGTTTTTCGTCGGTGTATTTCTGTAAAGCTCCCCTTATAAAGTTTTTATCTCTCTTCAAAACTCCTATTTTGTATAATTCGGATAGGGATGTAATCACTTTATTTTCCTTTTCACTGGACACTTGATCTATTTCTATATCTAGTTTTTTGAGTAATAAATTTACTACTTCTTCACTTGGAACAGTTAAACTATTTTCTATTTTACTTAAATAGGATGTAGAGCAGATTCCTTTGGCCAATGTGGTTTGTTTCATACTTTGGTCTATTCTTTCTGATTTTATTATATGACCTATACTACTCATTTTCTTCACCCCTTATGAATTAGTAATGTACTAATTCTTGAAATAATCTAAATATCCTTTTTCAATCGTTCGACCAAAAACGACTACTAAATTGTAGAAAGACTTATTATATTGTAGAGAATTGTAGAATATTGATACAATAATTATCCGAATTAATTTAGAAGTAGTAAATTTTCATTAAAATAGGAAAATAGGTTGAGTTATATAGTAATAAGGGAAGAACTCAGGTAATGTTTCCCAACCTTTAATCATTCTAAATATAACAAAAATTTAGTATAATTAAATAAAATATTAATAAAAAGGAGGAAGAAGACTAACGTGAGATAAAATTGTTTTTGGACAAGTAAGTTTTAGCAATACAACAGTCCTACTTTAAATGGTTTTACTCAACGGGAATATCAATTGTTTGGGAATGGTAAATAAAAGGGAAAGGGGGGTACACATGATTGGGGAGGAAAACATCGTACAATTAATTGGAAACTTTGGATTTCCTATTGTAGTCACTATTTATTTATTACATCGCTTTGAAAATAAAATAGACTCTCTCGAAAATACCATTCACAATATAGCAAATGTTGTTAACAATAGTATAGAAAAAAGAAAGTGAACATGTAACAAGAAGGATTGAGTTCCTGTTGATAATATAGATTAAAATTATTCTTTTAAAGGTAAGCTAAGCTTATTTTCACTAACTATAATTTTCTTCTAAGAAAATGCTAGAAGTGAAAAGTAATCCATCCTGAGTAATAACTCAAAAATGGATTACTTTTTTAATGTGAATAAGGGGAACTACTGTTATGCAATATAATCCTCTTTGGGGATATCGTCGGCAGCACCTTTATTGTAATATTTCCCTTTTGTTAATACTGCTATAAAAACAGTAAGAATTGCTGCTAAAATAGCTGCAAAGAAAGCAGCGGTACTTTGTAAAAATGAACCCATATAACCTAATGCTGCAAATGTACCTATGCCACTAGCAACGATTAAAGAAACAACTCCAACAGGATTCCATTTGTAGAGAAATTCTTGTCGAGCCTCATAATAACCATTCCCAATTTTCAAAGCTTTTTTAACGACCAATGCATCGGTCACCAATATAGCTGCCCATGATAGTAAAAATACACCTTGAAATGTCATAGCTGTATCTAAATGATCTACAATACCACCGAGCATTAGAATTATTGCAGTAATTGCACTTACAACCACCCAAAATCTGCGTCCAGGTGTAAATTTAAAAATGTTTTCAAAGAAGTTTGATAGCGATAGGGAACTACTATATATGTTAGTAATATTTATACGTAGTTGAGTTAGCATCGTGAATAATGCTCCACCAATACCTAGAAGCATTACAATATAAACTCCTGGATTTGGTTCACCTAAGCGAACACCAAACCAAATACCAAGACCCCCCATAATACCGAAGCAGAAAATCTGTGGAATAAAACCGATTGCCACCGAACCAATTTTAATATCTTTTGGTTTTAGAAAACGAGCATAATCAGATGCTAGTAGGGCTGTTAGACCCATTATTCCATGTTGAACACCTATGCAAAGGAGTAAGGCTTGTCCTCCAACTTGAACGCCCTCAGGTAAATAAGTCCAAAAAGGTCCTTCAAATACGGAAGGTTTATAAAATGATATAACAACTGCTGTTATTAAGAAAACTACAAATATAGGTAGAGACCACTTTTGTAACTTATCTAGTTGTTTAATTCCAAACCAGTTTAAAGGTATAACGATAAAACCGAAGAAAATGATTAATGCCCATTCTTGTAGGTTAGGGAAGAAGGTGTGAACCGCGGATACTAAAATGAGTCCTTCAAATGCACAATACATAATAAAGTTTGTCGCGTAGAGGAACGATGTTAGGGAAGCACCTATATAGCCAAAACCACCGCCTCTAGATAATAAATTGACATTCATACCAGATTTCGCGGATAAGTAAGCAATGAAGGTTCCTAATATACCGGCAACTACTATTGCGTAAATCGAGGAGATAATAGCATTTAGTGCCCCAAATTGCAGAGCCATTACACTACCCATTTGAAAGTAAAAAATGGCAGTGGCTATGCCGAATGTAATATTGGTTATACTTAACCAACCCATATTTCTTTGGCTACGGGGTACCTTTTCTAATGAATAATCTGAGTCCATTTGTTCTGTTACTTTGTGATCTGTAGTTTGGACAGATCTCATAATATCATTCTCCTTTAAAAATAATTACCAATGTAAGTAGACACATTAATAACTAAATTCTCATTGTTTTTATATTTCCACCATTAATTATAACATATACCTAGCTAAGTATTAATACTGAGGTAGTTGACAGAAATATATGTGTATTGTAAACTATGAAACATAATTGAATATAACCTCACTTAGTGTAGTGAGGTAGAGGCGCGATATTTAACAGTCCTTAGTGGAGTTTGAGAAGCTACGATGCTAGGGAGAAGGAAATGTCGCCGAAGTTTGTAATATTACTCGTTATTACTTGCTGGGTCTGTAGTTAATAATTGCAGGACTGTCCACTATAAACATCCCGGTTTATAATGGTGTGCTATCTCATTTGGGAAAAGTAGAGGACCTGGGCAACTATACATATTGCGACCTGAGTTCATCTCAGGTCTTTTTTTGTACAAGTTGTCTTTTTTTATAGGCAAGAACATATATTGATAAAAAGGGAGAAATTAGAATGAAAAAAAGATTAGCATTTTTAACGATATTTGTATCTATTACATTGTTATTAGCGGCATGTGGAACGGCTGATAAAGAGACTTCGGGATCTTCAACAGCTAAAGATACGGCTGATACATTTACAGTAGGCTTAGAAGCAGGTTATGCACCTTTTAACTGGACTCAACTAGACGATTCCAATGGTGGAGTGAAGATTGATGGAAACGCAGAGTATGCTGGTGGATATGATGTGGAAATTGCTAAACGTATTGCGGATGGATTAGGAAAGGAACTAGTTATCGTTAAAACAGAGTGGGATGGGCTTGTGCCATCATTGCAATCAGACAAAATTGATGCAATTATAGCGGGAATGTCACCTACAGAAGAGCGTAAAGAAACAATCGACTTTTCGGAAAACTACTATACTTCCAACTTTGTTATGGTAGTGAAAAAAGGTGGAGCTTTTGAAGGGGCTACTTCTATTCAAGACTTTAGTGGTGCTAAAATTACAGGTCAGTTAAATACTTCTCACTATGGTGTAATTGATCAAATCAAAGATGTGCAAAAACAACCAGCATCTGATAATTTCTCTGCAATGCGTGTAGCATTAGAATCTGGAGTTATTGATGGTTATGTGTCTGAACGTCCAGAAGGAATTAGTGCTTCTTCCGCTAATGCCAACTTTGCAATGGTTGAATTTACGGATGGATTTAAAGCGGCAGAAGAGGATACAGCAGTAGCAGTAGGCTTAAAAAAAGATAGTAAATTAACAGAAGATATTAATAAAATTTTAGCGGAAATTTCTGAAGAAGAAAGACAAGAAATTATGGATGCTGCTATCAATAACCAACCAGCGGCAGAATAAGGGTGAAGTGATACCGGCTGCATCTTTTTGCAGTCGGTTTTTATATGGAATATATGCTTTCTAATTATTAACTATCTAGCTCCAGACGCCAGCAGCGTCTGCGACTTTTCTAAGAAAGGAGGGAAATGTATGAGCATTGAATATATTATTTCTATGATTACTAATAACTGGCCGATGTTCCTTCGTGGAGCAGGAATGACATTATTAATATCAATTATTGGTACAATTTTTGGTGCAGTTATTGGCTTGCTAGCAGGGGTTATTCGTACAATTCCTAAACCTGAAAGAAAAATGAAACGTATTTTGTTAAAAGTAGTAAATCTAATACTTTCTGCATATATTGAGTTTTTTAGAGGAACTCCGATGATCGTACAGGCCATGGTAATATTCTATGGATCTGCGCTTGCTTTTGGGATAGATATGGACCGTACAACAGCAGCAATATTCATCGTTTCGATCAACACGGGTGCATATATGGCAGAAATTGTACGGGGCGGTGTTATTTCCATTGATAAGGGGCAATTCGAAGCTGCACAAGCAATTGGTATGAATCATGTTCAAACAATGTGGAGTGTTGTTCTACCTCAAGTCATCCGAAATATTTTACCAGCAACAGGAAATCAATTTATCATTAATATTAAAGATACGTCTGTCTTGAATGTAATAGGTGTTACGGAACTATATTTTCAAGCGAAAACAGTTGCAGGTATAAGCTTTAAATACTTTGAACCATTCTTTATAGCATGTATTTTGTATTTCGTCATGACGTTTACAGTAACATTAATATTACGATATATAGAGAGAAGATTAGACGGCCCGGAAAACTACAGTATGATTGGTCAGCCGCCACCGCAACTTATGTTACCTAAAAATAATGCGAATATCGATTAAACGAAGGAGGAGAAATCTATGGGAAATGTCATCGAAGTTCAACATTTAAGTAAATCCTTCGGAAATCATGAGGTCTTAAGAGACATAGATTTTTCAGTGAACAAAGGAGAGGTTATTTGCATCATCGGTTCCTCTGGATCAGGAAAATCTACTTTACTTCGTTGTATAAATTTGTTGGAAAAGCCTAGTGGCGGTCAAATTATTTATCGTGGAGAGAATATTTTAGATGAAAAACATGATATCCATGCCTACCGAAAAAAGTTAGGAATGGTTTTTCAACAGTTCAACTTATTTAATAACCATAATGCGTTAAACAATTGTATGGTAGGTCAAGTAAAGGTATTAAAACGTTCTAAAGAGGATGCCGAAAAGATTGCGTTAAAATACTTAAAAGTAGTGGGAATGGATCATTATGTAAATGCCAAGCCTAAGCAACTATCAGGTGGTCAAAAGCAACGTGTCGCTATAGCAAGAGCACTTTCCATGGAACCGGATGTCATGTTATTTGATGAACCTACCTCCGCACTGGATCCAGAAATGGTTGGAGAGGTATTAAAAGTGATGAAAGAGTTAGCAAGTACGGGACTTACAATGTTAATAGTGACACATGAAATGGAGTTTGCTAAAGAAGTAGCCGATCGGGTTGTTTTTATGGATAAAGGCGTAATTGCTGAGGAGGGACCTCCAGAACAAATTTTCAACAACCCGAGGGAAGAAAGAACTAAAACATTTTTAAAACGAACATTAAGTTAATAACAGTATGGAGGAATCGAAAGGTGGACCTTTTCAATCTGATAAAAAAAGAACGAGAATACTGGCTTGTGGATCAACATAAAGTATCCCATATTCCAAATATAGATTATTTAGTTGCGTTCGATCAATTATTAACAGAGTGGAAAGAACAAAATGTAGCATATCTATCCCTTCTGATGGATGAAGAAAATGAGGATTGGCTTTTAAAGCGTCGGTTCAAAAAAGTGTCGTCTATTGTAGAGTACACAAAGACACTACAAGGACCATTTAAAAATACTAGTGATTTTCAAGTAGATGCTCTCTCTGAGAGTCAAGTTACGGATTCTGATTTTGCTAGATTGTATGATGCATGTAGGAGTGGCTCAGCGAACAAGAATAAGCTGTTTTCTATCAGTCAAATAATGGAGTCATTAGAACTTGAATTAGGTACTAATTGGCGAGATCAATGTTTTATCTTTTCTCAAAATGGTAGGAACTACGGTATTAGTATTCCTCATATTGAACAAGGCACGACAGAAGAAGGTAGAATGTTTTACTTTGGGGTAGTTCCAGAGCAACGTCAAAAAGGATATGGAAAGATATTTCATGCTATTTCTTTAGAGCTTTTGAAAAAATTAGGTGCCAAGATATATGTAGGGAGTACAGACACAGGAAATGCCCCTATGAGACGGATTTTTGAAACAAATGGATGTATATTACGAGATATAAAGGGGATTTACCGAATAGACATGAAAAAAGTGGATGAACTCAGAAGATGAGTCCTCCACTTTTATTTTAGTTTTTGGAAATTGCTTCTATTGAAGCGGCAACTTTAGAAATGATTAATTCATTACCTAAAAGTGGAGATTCTTTAGAAGCTTCAGGAGAGCCAGACTCGGGACGTTTATGCGATTCTTTGAAGAGATCACTGTCTTTCCATGCTTGGAAGTTTTCTTCTTTCTCCCAGTACATATTTACATTCATTTCATCATATTCAGTTGGTCCTTGAGTAATAGCGACCTCTACTTTGATGAAGCCTTCCATTTCTTGAAGGGGGCTTGGTTTTGTGAAATTTGGAGCCATTTTTTCTGCAAATCCTGGTTTGGTTTTGATGCGATTCGTTACAATAATCATTGTACATTCTCCTTTCTTATTAGATAAAGTTAGTATAGCATTCCTTTTTTCTTATTCCTACAAAGAGCATTTACCTCTATTGTTCTACTGCTTCCTCTTGATAAACTGGGACCCACCCCTCTGTTGTTACAAATATGCGTACAGCAACAACTTTACGGTCCTCTGATAATGTGAAGTAATGTGTAATATTCTCAGGCACAGATATCAAATCACCAGGTGAAAGATGAACTTCAAAGTAGCGTTCATCCTTGCCTTGTATGATGAAGACACCGTGACCACTTACAATATAACGAACTTCATCGTCGGTATGAAGGTGTTTGCGTTCGAAATTTTTTAACAGTTCGTCTAAGTTTGGGTTCGAATCTGAAAGAGAGATAATATCGGCCGCTTGATAGCCACGGCGACTAGAGATATCATCTATTTCAATTTGGAAGGCTTGGAGAATCTCTTGCTTTTCTCCGTCGCTTAAGTCAAACTTTTCACGAAGGTTTTCTGGTAGTTTGTTAATATCCCAATGCTCATAAATTACTTCTTGGTTCTCTAAAAATGCTGCTACCTCTTTTTGCTCTTTAATTGTTTCATTTGTTCCTTGAATTTTAATAATAGCCATTAACAATCTTCCTTTCTATTTTGAGTGTATTTGATGTAGTGCTAATTGATACTGAAATAAAAATTCGCAAGCTTCAAGTAATTTTTTTGCCTCAAATCCATCTTTTCCCCAAACAGTTATTCCGTGATTTCGAATGAGTATAACTCCCTTGTCTGCAGAAATATACGGTGTAAACTCTTCTGCAAGCTTTGGTATATGGGCGTAGTTAGGGATAATGGGTATCGATAGTATGGCATCCTCTTCCCACATTCCAAAAGCTTTAATAAGTTCAATACCTTGAAAATCCACTGAACCTTTGTCACCATATAATTCGGAAATAACGTTATTTGCAACTGTATGGATGTGTAAGCTACAACCTGCATTTGTTTCGCGATATATTGCACAGTGTAATAATGTTTCGGCTGATGGAGTTAAATGTGTATTTTCGACTGGGTTTCCATCTGCATCAACAAGTAAAAAATCCTCTGCTGTTCTCTTTTTTTTATCTTTTCCGCTTGCTGTCACTAAGAACTCCATAGGATTATCATGTACTTTAATAGCAAGATTACCGCTCGTCCCCATAAACCAATCCCGTACGGCTAATTCATCTTTTATGTCTGCAAGTTCTTCCCATTTATCTTGTAAAGTCATATTTCCACACCTAACTTTGCGTCAATAATTTTTATCACATCGTGGAAGTTCTCAAAAGGTTCATAGGGAATATTCAATTCATCGCATTTTTCGATTAAGAAATCCCTCGCAATAACGACATTACCTAATTTTGCTGCTTCAAGATCAGTGATGGAATCCCCAATCACAACGCTCACAGCATCTTGGTCAAGAAGGGTACGAATAATAGAGGGTTTACAGCAACCACAGCCTTGGCTAGTACATTGATCATCACAGCTATACGGAAACTTAATGTGAATTGTATCCTTGGAAAATTCGGATGTATTACAATAGACTCCTGTAAATGGCCCGAATGGTTCTAGTAGCTTGTGGACAAAAAAGTCTATGCCGCCACTTACGATGTAGAGTGGTATGTTGTGTTTTTTTGCATACGAGACAAATTCACTAAACCCATCACGGATGACTGCCTGCTTAAGCACAAAAGAGATAATGTCATCTTTTGACTCAACAGGAAGGAGTGTGAACATTTTTGCTACACCATCTTGTATGGAAATTCGTTGTCCTAAAATATCATCTTTAATCGATGTCCATTCTGGTGGAGCAAACTCTTTCATGATTGCCATAATGTTATCCTGATTGGTAATAGTTCCATCGAAGTCACAAAAAACTACAAGATTACTCATATTATCACCTCCATAATTCAAGTGCTGTGTTTAATTCACTCTGGGTTTTAGCTGCTTCTTCTAATGGAATACCTTCCAAAACAGCCGATACTGCCTGTCTAAAAGCCAAACCTCCTCCGGTTGCACCGGCCGGATGACCGTGTACTCCACCCCCGGCATTAATGATGCTGTCGATTCCATAGTCATTCATTAACAGTGGTACGAGACCAGGGTGAATGCCTGCAGAAGGCACCGGAAAGCTTTGTTTTACTTCACTAGGCTTTGTTAGTTCTTTCCCTAAAGAGAGAGCTACAGATTTTTCAAGTGCAACACTGCCATAAGGAGAAGGGAATAATGAAAAATCTGCTCCTGCATAGCGGGTAAGCTTACCAAGAACAAGTGCCGTGGAAACTCCATAAAATCCTGAGGACGTGAATGCTCCACTATAAGCCGGATGAGCCATGAGTGGTAATTGAATCTCTTCGTCCTCTGCTAACTCCTGAAGAACGTCTAAACCGTATGCATGGACATTAAATAAGAGTGCATCTGCTCCAAGTTCCCGTGCTTTTTTGGCCTTGTCCTTTAGTTTGAATGTACGTCCCGACAAATTTACTGCGTATAGAGTACGATGACCAGTTTCTTCATACACTTGTCTTAATACCTCTCGACCAGTAGAGATACGTGTTTCAAAAGAAGTAAGTGGATTGTCAAATAGGATTTCGTCATCTTTTACAAGGTCAACTCCACCAAGTGCTTGTTGCTTCAGTTGTTGCGCTAGGTACTCGATATCTCTTCCAATGACACCTTTGAAGATACTCATGATGAGTGGACGTTCATAAACTCCCAATCTTTCTCGGATACCTTGAATGCCGAAGCGAGGGCCAGGGAAATGGGATAATATATTTGTGTCAAATTCTAAATCCAATAATTTTACTTCTCCATCCAGAGATAGTTTGCCGAAAACGGTAGTTAAAATTGCTGGTATATCTGCTGAAAAATTTGCGGCAGGATAGAATACTTTAATTTCTCCTTTAATTATTTCGGGATGAATAGGGTGAAGAATATTTTCAAATTCAGTAACTGATCGTACAGTTCCTTTATGTTTTTTTAGCTGTTCCTGTTCTAAAAAGGCTAAATTGGTCCAAGAACCAATAGTCAATCCAAGAGCAATATCATCCGCTTTTTTTTCAAAAGAACCAGACTTTCCGTATAGTTGATAGTGCGCAGTAATTCCACTCATTTTTTCACTCCTAATATTAGAAAAGCGTAAGTGCCTAGGCGCTAGAGCTAGACAGATAATATAAAAAACCTCTTCAAATAAGAAGAGGTTAATAGCTTAACAACTTCTTATCTCTCAGCCATTTGACTGCAAGAATTAGCACCGTGTTCATAATTGAATCGGTTGCCGGGTATCATAGGGCTTGTCCCTCCACCTGCTCTAAATAAGAAAAAATATTCAGTTTGTATTTAATAAATTATATTGATTATTCCATGCATTAAAAATTCTGTCAACAAGAAATTGAAAAATTATCATTATTCAAAATTGTATTGACATAGCTTTTTCTAATATGCTAGGATTCTAAACAAACATCATAGTTGTACCGCACTCTTATCAAGAGCAGGCAGAGGGATAATGGCCCGATGACGCCCAGCAACCGACCGTAATACCGTTGTGAGACGGGGCGCTTTATGCGCCGGAATGTAAAATTCCGTAAGGCACGGTGCTAATTCCATCAGAAAGTTTACTTTCTGAGAGATAAGAGGTTCAGAATCTCTTATTCTAAGCCTCTTTCTTTTGGAAAGAGGTTTTTTATTTTGTAAATGAGAGGACGATCATAATGGCGGTAGTAGCAATGAAAGAATATGAATCATTAACTAAAGAAACGGTAATTTCACTGGCGATAGAGTTATCATTATTTTCTAGCGAAGCTCCATTAGTTTGCGAAGAGATTGGTGATGGAAATCTAAATTATGTATTCCGTGTAACAGATGGATCCGGTGAGAAAGGCATTATTATTAAACAGGCCTTACCCTATGCAAAGGTCATCGGGGAGAGCTGGCCACTTACTTTGAAAAGGGCAAAGATCGAAGCTAGTGCATTACAAAAACATGGAGAATACGCAGTTGGATTAGTCCCAAAAGTTTATGCAACTGATGAAAGCTTAGCAATCACAATCATGGAAGATCTGTCTCATCTTGAAATAGTTCGTGAGGGCTTGATAAAAGGAAAGTCCTATCCTAAATTATCAACCGATATTGGCGAATATCTAGCCTTAACACTTTTCAATACTTCTGACTTTGCACTCCACCCCTTTGAAAAAAAGTCACTTGTTGTAGAATTTTCTAACCCCGAGCTATGTAAGATCACAGAGGACTTAATCTTTACAGATCCTTTTTTTGATCATGAAACAAATGACTTTGAGCCAGCATTACAAGCAGAAGTGGAAGCTATTTGGAATAACAACTTGTTGAAATTGGAAGTAGCCAAGCTAAAAAGAAGTTTTTTGACGGAAGCCGAAGCTTTGTTACATGGGGATCTTCATACCGGAAGTATATTTGCGAGTGAAGCGGAAACGAAAGTAATTGACCCGGAATTTGCATTTTACGGCCCAATTGGATTTGATATTGGCTTATTTTTGGGGAACTTAATAGTTCAATCCTTTACGCGTCAAGATGACCAACGGGATGCTATACATACCCATATACAGAATACGTGGAACACATTTTGCGCTAAATTTTCAGAGTGTTGGAAAAAAGGAAAGTCCGATTTATATAAAAGTATAGAAGGCTATGAGGCATTTGTGCTAGAAAAAATATTCCATGATTCCGTAGGGTTTGCAGGCTGTGAGCTAATTCGTAGAACGATTGGACTAGCACATGTGAAAGACTTAGATAGTATTGAAAACCATGAGCAACGAATTTTAACTAAAAAACAAACGCTTAAAGCTGGAGAAAGACTAATATTGAGTCGTCATGAAATAAACTCAATAGATGCTGTAATTGAGCTGTTAGGAGAAATTCAATAATGAATGTTCCATTATCGATTAAGTGGGAAGGTAAGCAGTTAATAATTTTAGATCAACAGAAACTTCCCCATGAAATTATCTATATAACACTAGAAAATATGAAAGAAGTTCACGATGCAATTATTACTCTGAAAGTTCGTGGAGCTCCAGCCATTGGAATTACGGCAGCGTATGGATTAGCTATTGAGGCGCAGAGTTATCAAACAAATTCAATGATAGATTTTCTAGAATACTTAAAAAGAGATGCAGCATACTTGGGTGAATCTCGACCTACTGCTGTCAACTTGGTTTGGGCACTTAACCGTTTGTTGAAAGTAGCGAGTCCAATAGATAGTGTTTCGGATGCAAAGCAGATTCTAATTGAAGAAGCAAAAATAATTCACAAGGAAGATGAGGAGTCCTGTCAAAGTATCGGCGAGTTTGCACTCTCTCTACTTGAAGATAAAACGAAGGTAATGACGATTTGTAATGCTGGTTCTATAGCCACCGCTAAGTATGGTACTGCTTTAGCTCCTTTTCATCTAGGGAAGGAACGTGGAAAAGAATTTGAAGTGTTTGCATGTGAAACTCGACCTGTCTTTCAGGGCGCCCGTTTAACAGCATGGGAACTGCAACAATCAGGTGTCGATGTGACGCTCATAACAGATAGTATGGCTGCACATACGATAGGCGCAAAGGGAATAGAAGCAATTATCGTTGGAGCAGATCGGATAGCAAAAAATGGAGACACAGCAAACAAAATAGGAACCCTAAACTTAGCAATTCTTGCATCTGTATTTGGAATTCCATTTTATGTGGCTGCACCGTCCTCTACATTCGATTTGTCCATAAATAATGGAGAAGAAATTCCAATAGAGGAAAGGAAAGTAGAGGAAATTATTAATATTAACGGCAAAGCTATTACCCCATCAAACACAAAAGTATTTAACCCTGCTTTTGATGTGACACCAGCTAAATATATCACTGCCATAATTACAGAAATAGGTATTATTTATCCAAACTATCTTGAAAATATTTCAACTCAAATAGTCGATTCAATTGAAAAGGAGAAGGATTATGAAAACAAATAAGTACTGGTTAATATTTACGATTTTAGTAATAGCGGTTTTACTCGCTGCATGTCAGCCAAAAGCTGAAGGAGAAACAACTAAGTCATCTAGCTCTAACGGTGATGCCAAGGCTAAAGAAAATCCGTTAGCCGGCAAGAAAATTGCATTAGTTATGCAACAAAATTTAGGGACATTTTCAGCTCAATATATTGAAGGGGTAAAGGAGCAAGTAGAGAATTTTGGTGGAACAGTAACGGTGTTTACTTCTGAAGGAGATTTATCTAAAATGGCGTCCAATTTGGATGCCGCTGTGAATCAAGGAGTTGACGGTATTTTAATAGATCATGGCACAAAAGAATCACTGAACCAAGGAGTTGAGAATGCGGTTGCAAAGGGAATTCCGGTTGTCGCATTTGATGCGGGAGTAGAAGTTGAGGGAGTAACCTCTTTAGAACAAGGCGATGAAAAAATGGCTCAAATGACACTAGAAAAACTAGCGGAAGATTCAAATGGGAAAGCCAATATCGTGAAAATATGGGTAGCGGGTTTTGCTCCAATGGAAAGACGACAAGTAGCATATGAGAATTTTCTAGGAGAGAATCCAGGGATAAAAGAAATTGCCACATTCGGTGCAGCAACGCAAAATACAGCTTTAGATACTCAGTCACAAATGGAAGCGGTATTAAAGCAGTATCCCAACAAAGGTGAAATCACCGCTGTTTGGGCTGCTTGGGACGAGTTTGCCAAAGGTGCAGTTCGGGCGATAGAGCAAGCGGGACGTACAGATATTAAGGTATATAGTATCGATATGAGTGATGAAGATTTACAGATGATTCAAAATGAGAATAGTCCCTGGGTTGCCTCGGCAGCAGTGGATCCTAAGGATATCGGCCGTATTCAAGTTCGTTATTTATATCAAAAAATAAGCGGAGGCAATGTAGAAGAAAAAGTAGTATTAGAACCAGTTTTTGTAGAAGCATCTAAATTGCCGAAAGAAACAGTAACAACTAATGAACTCAGTGATCATATTGAAGGTTGGGGAGCAAGTGATCAAGGTTACACAGATGAATTAAAAGGATTAGAGGAAAACAGATAACTTAAAAGAATTTAAGCTGTCCTGTTTAATGGGACAGCTTTTTTCAGAAAGGAGCAATCGATGCTGAATCCTTTTCTTTCCATGAAAGCTATAGATAAATCATTTGGAAATGTAAATGCTCTGAAAAATGCTGAATTTGAACTTAAAAAAGGCGAGGTTCACGCTTTACTTGGGGTAAATGGCGCAGGGAAAAGCACGCTTATGAAAGTACTCTCTGGTGTGTATGAGCAAGATGTGGGAGAAATTTTGTTAGAAGGAGAAAGAATACGTATACGTTCGCCTAAAGTCGCAAAGGATTTTGGAATTTATTGTGTATATCAAGAAGTAGATACTGCCATCGTTGCGGAACTCTCGGTTGCAGAGAATATATTGCTGGATAAGATTGTTGCTGGTTCTAATATGTTCATCTCCAAAAAGAAACTGAATAGGGAAGCACGGAATGCCCTGAAGCAGTTACAGGTAGTCAATATTTCAGTAGAAATACCTGCATTTATGCTCTCTCTAGCAGAAAAACAGTTGGTATTGATAGCGCGAGCACTTGTAAGTTCTGCAAAGGTTATTATCTTCGATGAACCGACGGCACCTCTATCCCTAAATGAATCTACCAAGTTATTTTCAGTCATTAAAAAGCTAAAAGCGACAGGAGTAGGGTGCATATTCATATCACATCGACTACCAGAAGTATTTGAGATTTGCGATCGGATGACCGTTATGGCAGAAGGTACGTTAGTTGGGACCTATAATACTTCTGAGACTAACCAAGAAGAGATTGTTGAAGCTATGCTAGGAACTTCTTATAGCAAAGATTTTCCTGCTCGTAAACATGTATTAGGAAATACATTACTTCGTGTTAAAAATATATCAAGAGGAGAAAAGGTAAGGGATATTTCTTTTCAAGTGTCTGAAGGAGAAATTGTTGGGATTGTCGGTCTTGTAGGGGCGGGGAAAACAGAGTTAGCTAAAACGTTATTCGGATATTCTCCATATACAGAAGGAAGTATGGAAATCCTAGGAAACACCTTAAAAATAAAGCATCCCAAAGACGCGATAAAAGCCGGTCTAGTTCTTATTCCAGAAGAAAGACGAAAAGAAGGGCTATTTGTTCAAGAATCATTACGAACCAATGCGTCTTTTCCTAATTTACAAAATTTTTCTCGTCTCTTATTTATGGATAAAAAGAAAGAAAAGTCCTTTGCAAAAGAGATTATTAAACGATTACAAATTAAAACAAGTAGTACTGAGACACCACTTGTGTATTTGAGCGGAGGAAATCAGCAAAAGGTTGCTATCGGCAAATGGACTTCGCTTGATTCCTCTCTTTATTTGTTTGACGAGCCAACAAAAGGCGTCGATATTGGTGCAAAAACTGATATTTATAGGATGATTCGTGAGTTTGCTGAAAAAGGGAAGGGTTGTCTTTACTTTTCAAGTGAAATTCATGAAGTTCTAGGGATTTCTGATCGCATTTTAGTTATGTATGATGGTCATATCGTGAAGGAACTATCACGGAAAGAAGCGACCCAGGAAAGGATTTTGCTTTATGCAAGCGGCGGTAAAGAGGAATAAGTTGCAAGAACGAGGTACAAATTTTTTGTTCAAGTTTGGAGCTATTGCGTTACTTATTTGTATTATTATTTATTTTAGTTCAATAAGCGATGCCTTTTTTACATATGCAAATTTCACAGATATTCTGCGATCTATTTCAATCGTTACCCTATTAGCATTGGGAGTTACCTTCACACTTGTAGTAGGAGGTTTTGATTTAAGTGTAGGTTCAACTATGTCGCTATCTACAGTTGTGACAGCCTCTCTGATGGTTTGGTACGAGATGCCTCTATGGCTTGTATTGATTGTACCTATTGTAGTTGGAGTATTAGTGGGTTTGTTGAATAGTTTCCTTATTGTAATTATAGGTATACCTGATTTGCTAGCAACATTAAGTACGATGTATATCGTTGCGGGCTTCCATCGAACTTATACAGAAGGTTATTCTATTTACAATAATATGCCCCTTACTTCGGGTGGAACTGCTCCAGGGCAATTCTCAGAGGCATTTCTTTGGATTGGTCAAGGTAGATTACTTGGTTTACCTGTACCTGTTTGGATTATGTTAATACTCGTTGTAGTAGCTTATATTGTTCTCAATCATACACGGTGGGGTCGTATTTTATATATGACAGGTGGCAATGAGGAAGCGGCAATATTGTCAGGAGTGAACACACGCAAAGTGAAGTTCATTGCGTACATCATTTCTGGTATTTTTGCTTCATTGGCTGGAGTATTATTTACTGCAAGGGTCGGGTCAGGTCAAATTGATGCCGGTACCCCACTTTTAATGGAGGCGGTTGCTGCAGTTTTCGTGGGCTATTCGGTATTAGGAATTGGGAAGCCTAATGCGTTAGGCACTTTTTTTGGAGCAGCGGTAATTGGCATCCTACTTAACGGGCTAACACTTTTGAATTTGCCTTACTATGCATTTGATATTATTAAAGGAACAGTATTAGTTTTGGCGCTGGCAGCAACTTACGTTTATGCGAAGAAACGTTTTTCACGGGCTTAGCAAGAAGAAGATCTTCCTAACCAAATAAGATTTTTTCAAAAATATTAAAATAAAATGGAATCATCGTTGAAATTTAAGATAATCTACTTCATTATGAAAGGTAGAGAATCTCTAATGTTCTGACTAAGAGATAATACACTAGATGAAGGAAGTAGTTTATGTCCGAGGATAATATTACACGTTTATATGTCAACGATAAAGAAATTATATTAATCGGTACAGCACATGTATCAAGACAGAGTGCGGAACAGGTAAAGGAAGTTATCGATAGAGAACAACCAGATTCTGTTTGTATTGAATTGGATGAGCAAAGATACCAATCTATTATAGATAATAATAAGTGGAGGCAGACGGATATCTTTAAGGTTATTAAGGATAAGAAAGCTACTCTATTATTAATGAACTTGGCGATTTCATCATTCCAAAATCGGATGGCTAAACAGTTTGATATTAAACCTGGCCAAGAAATGATACAAGGTATTGCAAGTGCAAATGAGAACGGGGCTGAGATAGTATTAGCGGACCGTAATATTCAAACTACTTTTTCACGTATATGGCATAATCTTGGCTGGACTGGAAAATCTCAATTACTTACTTCGGTTTTCTTTAGTATTTTCAGTAAGGATACAATATCGGAAGAAGAAATGGAGAATATGAAATCAAAGGATACGTTAAATGCTGTACTAGCTGAGTTTACTGAAACCTTTCCAAAGTTAAAAACACCTTTAATCGATGAGCGTGATCAGTACTTGGCTCAAAAAATTAAGGAAGCACCAGGTAAGAAAATTATAGCCGTTTTAGGGGCTGCACATGTCCCTGGTATTACAAAGGAAATTCATAAGGAGCAAGATTTAGCAAAGCTTTCGGCTATTCCGCCTAAGTCAATTGTTCCTAAAATAATCGGTTGGGCTATTCCAATTCTAATTGTGGCGCTAATAGTGATCACATTCTTTACAAATCCTTCTGCTGGTTTTGACCAAGCACTCAGTTGGATTCTATGGACGGGTTCTATGGCTGCAGTAGGAGCAGCGGTAGCGTTAGGACACCCATTGGCAATTCTAGCTGCATTTGTCACAGCACCAGTTACAGCGCTTCATCCTATCTTAGCGTCAGGTTGGTTTTCTGGGCTTGCCCAAGCATATATCAAACGTCCAACGATAGCTGATTTTGAAAAGTTATCAGAAGATGTCTTTACGATCAAAGGGTTTTGGAGAAACAAAGTTACGAGGGTATTACTTGTTGTTGTATTAACTAACTTATTTGGATCGCTTGGGACATTTATAGGTGGGGCAGATGTTATACGAGTATTTTTCAAAAATTTCTAAGTAGCTTATCCCTTGTGAAGCAAAGTGCTGAACAGGGGATTTTTTAAAATTCTAAGCTATTAGAACATAAAAGGAGTGTAAAATTTGGAGTGTAATAATTGCCAAGTAAATGAGTTGAAAATTGAGTTCAAGGTAGAAGGAGATACAAACATTCCCCTACTAGCTGGTGTATTAGAGCATTTGAAACGCCGGGACATTTTAGTAGATGCAAAAAGGAATACGTTTATTGTTAAAGAATCAGATGTGAGAGATTTTATAGACTTCAGCCACGATCATATGGACGCCTCTCAAATTACATACAGAATTTCAAAACAGCCATGGGAGCCTATGGAAAAAATAGATGAAGTATTAGACGTTAAATGGATTGATGAAGTTATCAAAAAACAACTTATGATTTGTCATTATCAACCAATCGTAGATATAGAGGAGCAAGTATTTGCTTATGAATTACTAGCTAGATTTCCAAAGGAAGATGGTTCTATGATTTATCCAAATGAAATATTTTCCGCTGCTAAGGCAAGAGGAAGGCTATACTCTTTAGATCGAGCATGTCGAATGACCGCAGTAAAACATGCAACAAGTCTTAAAGGAAAGAAAGCATTTATTAACTTTATACCTACCTCTATTTATTCACCTGAATTTTGTTTGAAATCTACGACTGCATTAGCAGAAGAATTAGGTATAGATCCAGTTCAACTAGTATTTGAAGTGGTAGAAACGGAAAAAGTAGAAGACATAGAGCATTTAAAAAAAATTCTTGCATTTTATAAAGAAAAAGGTTTTGAATATGCACTAGATGATGTAGGAGAAGGATATAGTACGATGGAAATGCTAGCAGATATAAAACCAAATTATATGAAGTTAGATATGAAATATGTGCAAGGAATTTCCAATGATCTAAATAAACAAGCAGTTGCACAAAAGTTCTTAGAAAAGGCAGTAGAAGTGGGATCGATTCCTCTAGCAGAAGGTATAGAGGAGAGAGAAGATTTTGAATGGCTGAAAGAAACGGGCTATAAGTTATTTCAAGGTTATTATTTTGGAAAACCCGTTGCAGCTCCTATTTAAATACAACTTGATAAAATCAAAAAAACCAACTATTCGAAAGAATAGTTGGTTTTTTCTATAGACACTTATGCTTTCTTTTTAGTGTCCGTATCTTTGTCATCTAATTTAAACTCTTGTGTTACATCATCCACGATGTCTTTTGTGGAATTTTTAAATTCTTTTAATGTTTGACCGACTGCTTTACCTAATTGAGGCAATTTTGATGGTCCGAAGACGATTAAAGCAATTATTAAAATGATGATTAATCCTGGTACTCCAATGTTTGGCATGGAAGTTCCTCCTCTAATATGGTGATGTACAAATTTTCAATGGCTATTGTGTCTCAAACTATTTGTCTAAAATTTGATCCTCAAGCGCTTGTCTCGCAAGTTGTTTTTTATAAGACCAGCTGGAAACAAGGATACTAACTTCAAATAGCAGCAGCAATGGAATAACAATGATGAAATCTGAGATGAAGTCTGGTGGAGTAATGGAAACTCCTACAACAACTAGTACAAAATAAGATATCTTTCTCATTTTTCTCAGTCGATCTGGAGTTATTATACCCAATTTGGTTAAAAAAAGTATAATAACCGGTAATTCAAATACTATGCCTACGGGAATCACTAAGTTAAACATAAAAGTGAAGTATTGTTTCATCCCGTATGTCTCTAAAGCACCAATGGAATCATTAATATTCGACATGAAATTCAGCATTAAAGGGAAAAGAATGTAATAACTGAAACTAATCCCGAGTAAAAAAAGAAGGAATGACACAGGGATAAAATAGCCTGTCCCTTTTGCCTCGTTCTCATTTAAGCCTGGTCTTACGAATAACCATATCTGATGTAATGCAATTGGTAGAGTAATTAAGATGGCTAGTATTAGTGCGCATTTTACGTAGATCATTAAGCCATCTGTATAACCGAAAACATTCCACTCCACATTCATAGCAGTTGGTTGCTGTTTTAAAAACGTAAGCGTTTTTGGAGCTAACCAAAACCCTAAGGCAAGTGAGAGGATAAATGTCGATGTAACAATGATAAGTCTTTTTCTAAGTTCTGTTAAATGTTCAACAAGCGTCAGTTGTTGTTCTTGGTTCATTTTTGATACCACCCCATTTTCTCAAATAAAGTGAAGCTTGTTTATATACTACTCGCAGCACCTGTCTGCAATCCATTATACCCAGTAAATGTTCTTTTGTACCATCCCACATTATACTCTTTCAGATCAAATTGTAAATAAAAGAAAACTTATTGTCACTAATAAAACAAGTATCAAGAAATTATTAACCTTTTTTAAAAACTAGTTAGTTAGAATCAGATTGCTATTGAAAGGAGAATATAAATAACTGAATACATTAGAGAAGAATTAATGTTGTTAAACCAAATGCTCTTTGCAAATGGTGGCCAATTTTGGACTGTTCCTCCATCTTGTCTACTGTTGTATATAACAACAAGGTGGGTTATTAGTTAAATAATATTCATTAATCATTACGAGGCTACTTTTTTAAATGTAGCCTCGTTTTTGTGATTACACTGTTATCCCATATGTAAATAGAAAAAAGTATGAGTAGGTATACTCATAACTTCTTTTCTATGTTTTTTAGTAATTCAATTATTTGTTTTGCAGAGGTACCATCCCCATAAGGATTAGGGATTTTTGCTATTTTTGCGTGTTCACTTGGAGATTCAAGTAGCTTTCTTGTTGTGGCTAGAATTTTTTCCTTGTCTGTCCCAACTAATTGTAAGGTTCCGGCTTCGATACCCTCTATTCGTTCTGTACTTTCTCTAACGACTAGCACTGGAACATTAAGTGCAGGTGCTTCTTCTTGTATGCCTCCGGAATCTGTAATTACAAGGTGGCAAAGTTTCATAAGATGAGAAAAGCATTCATAGTCTAAGGGCTCAATCAGGTGTATACGGGAGTTTATATTATTTGTTAACAAATGATCTTGGACCTGTTTTTTGACATTCGGATTTGGGTGAACTGGGAAAATGATATCAATATCCTCAAATTCCACTAATAACTGTTTGAAAGCGAGGTAGATTCCCTCGAGTTTTATGAAATTTTCGCGCCGATGGGTCGTAACTAAAATAATACGTCTCTTGTTATCTATTATTTTTTGTATATTTGATGGGAAGATATATGGTCTACTTGAAACATCTAAAAGTGCGTCTATTACGGGGTTACCTACTACAAAAATGCTGTTCTCTGGAATTCCCTCATGTAAAAGGTTTGTTTTACTCTTTTCCGTAGGGGCAAAATGATAGCTACTAAGACTCGTTACAAGTTTTCGGTACATTTCTTCTGGGAAAGGAGAATACATATTAAATGTACGCAATCCTGCCTCAACATGGCCAACAGGAATGCGATGTAAGAATGCTGTATAGGCACCTGTAAAAGTAGTTACAGTATCACCAAGTACCAACACTAAATCAGGGCTTTCCTTTTCATATACTTCTCCAATTTTTTTGATCATTTCAGCTGTTATTTCTTCCAGTGTTTGATTTGGTTTCATAAGGTTTAGTTGGTAATGCGGTCTAATTGAGAATAATGATAATACTTGATCGAGTATTTCACGATGTTGTCCTGTATTTACTAGGATGCAATCCATTTCTTTCGAGCTCAACAGTTCCTGTATAATTGGAGCAAATTTTATCCCCTCTGGTCGAGTACCAAAAATAATTAATACCTTCACCGTTGAGTCATCTCTTTTCCGGTAGGAACAAGCATGATTTTCGTTATTGTTCCGTCAATTACTTCAAAATTTGCCTCGTACACATTCCCCCAGCGAAGTAATGATTCTTGAGCAATCATACGAAATTGGTTATTTAATATTTCTTTTTCTTTTATAGTTATATTGGTACTATGTCTGCGTTGATGATATAAGTCTTTGTCAACCCAGTGAAGTTCGAAGTCCTCAGCAATACGAAGGAACATTGCAAAATCATCTGCTAACAGAGGCTCTCCTTGGATTGTTGTTATCCACCCATTCAATTCTTTAAGTGTGGAAGAACGATACAATCTTGGACAATGCGTTTGAAATTTTTCCAACACTTCATATTTGTCCTTATAAGAAATCCCTTTATAAATTGGCCCTTCAAGCAATCCACCGTTCTCTTCAAACCAAACTTGTCTATTTGCATAGACTAAACCTACATTCGGTGGAAGTGAGAGCATTTCACCTACCATAATCTCTAACGAAGATGGATCAAGCCAATCATCGCCATCTAGCTCTAGTACATATTCACCAAGAACATATTGTAATCCGATATTGAGAGCTTCCGCCTTGGTTCTTTTACTAATGTGAATAGGGATGATTCGAGAATCGTGAATAGAGTATATTTCACTTAGAGTCGAATCGGTAGAACCAACGTCTATAGCAACAACCTGGAAGCTTGAAAAGGTTTGATTTAGTACACTTTGTATACAATTTTTTATATAATTCCCATGGTTACAGGCCGTAATAATAACAGTAACTTTCGGGATATCACCGTTTTTTCTTCTATGGTCTATACTTGCAGACATACTTTGGAGAAATAGCTCCTCAGAGGCTGTTATTGTTGTTAATGAATATTTCCCGTTTAAACGATAATCCATAAGAGGTTCTGGCAAAAATAGAAATTCACCAAGAGGCATTAATCTTATCCAAAACTCATAGTCAGAAACTAGTCCATATTTAGGATCATAACCATCGGCTTGTTCATATGCTTCTCTAGTGAAAAGAAAGGATGCACCAATAAAACAAGTTAACATTATTTCTTCTTTTGGTCGTTTCATCATTTCAGTAAGTGCAGGATACCAAGTGTTATTTATATCTCGAGATACTCGTTTTTCATCGATAGGATGATAAAGTGAGTATACTAAAACTGTATCGGGAGTAGCATTCTTCATCGTCGCTACTAACTTTTCAAGAAAGTTTGGCCATTGTATATTATCACTAGATATCCAAGTAAGTAGGGCACAATCTAATAGTCTTTCAAAGCCCTCATTTAAGGAGTGTGCGATCCCTTTATTGAAGATGCGGTGAATAATAGTGTATTTACACGTTAGAAGCTTCGATGCTTCATATACTGCTTTTACCGTTTGGGCGTTTGCGCCATCGATAACAATTACTAACTCAAAGTTGCGGTATTTTTGGTTTTCGATAGCCTGTACACACTCAAACAAGTACTCTCTTTCTTGGTTGTATACAGGAAGCACAACGCCTACTTTATCGTTAGATTTTGAGCTATTTGAACCTTTCTTTCGTACTCTTAAGTGGCGATCTTTATTAGGTAGCCACTTGTACCATTTGCTATTTTCTGCGTTCATTTCTACCTTCCTTTACAGTTTTCAGCTACAAATATATATATTAAAGTGGCTGTCTTGTATACTATGAAAGGGCTGAGAATAGAAAGCGGCTAATATCCTAATAAATATATATAAAGATTTTTCGGTATAAGTAACGATATTGTAGAGAATGATTAAGGTGGAGGTGGTATATATTAAAACCATAGTAGCTTTTCTAGTCATTCTTATTTCTATCTTGCTATATTTTAATCTACAAATAGAGAAACCTATTCATTTTAATGAAGAGTTCCACGGGAAACAATTTTCGACATTTTATATGGAATATGAGGAAGAAAAAATAGAAATCGGGATGATTGGAGATGTATTACTCCATTTACCTCTTTACAATTATACAAACTTTGCTCCTTCCTTTTCTCCTGTACAGCAGGAATTAGAATCCATAGATTTGTTAATAGCAAATCAAGAATCCTTACCGGCCGGAAGAACATTTGGAGTATCTGGATACCCAAACTTTTCTAGTCCGCCTCATATTATAAGTGATTTAAAAGATATTGGTGTAGACGTGTTATCGATAGCTAATAATCATTCACTTGACCAAGGCGAAGAGGGACTCTTAGAAGCAATTCAACAGATGGAAAAGGTTGAAATGCCATATATCGGTGCTTTTAAATCAGAAGTAGACCAACAGACAGATCGGATATTCAAAGTGGAAAATATATCATTTGGACTTCTAGGTTATACCTACGGAACTAATAGTCATGAAACCCCAGTTGGTAAGGACTATTTAGTGAACCGAATAGAGGAAACTCGAATTATAAAAGAAATAAAGGAATTAAAAGCAAAGGTAGACTTTGTTGTAGTTAGCATCCATTGGGGAGCGGAGTACAATTTAGATGCAAATGATACACAGAAAAGGCTAGCCAGGTCTATTTCAGACGCTGGTGCAAATATTATATTCGGTCACCATCCCCACGTTATCCAACCATATGAACAAATTTTGTCGGGAAATGGTCATAAAACACATGTGTTTTATTCATTAGGAAACTTTTTTTCTGGTCAAAAAGACGAGTATACTAATATTGGTGGAATTGCTAAAATAGAAGTTTTAAAGAAAAATGTGAATGGTAAACAAATTATGACTTTAGAAAATCCTAGCTTTATATCTACGGCTGTTTTAAAAGGTGAGCCCTATACGGTTAACTTTTTAAAAGATGTTGAAAGTGAAATAGGAAAAACAAATGCATGGGTGCAGCAGCATGTGTTTGGAGGAGAGTGAGTTAGGGGGGAACGTGTGAAAGAACAAGATCATGACAGATTACTACGTATTAAGACAGAAGGTGTAAGAGAATGGCAGCACCAATCGTCTCATTATAATCGATACGAAGCGACCCCATATTCCGCATTGGAGATTCTTTTTGACGAATATGACGAGTGGAAATCAACAGATCGCTTTGTAGATTTTGGATGTGGCAAGGGGAGGTTCCCATTTTACGTTTATCACCATTTGCATGCTTCAGTGGTTGGGGTAGAAATGAATGGCCAACTCTATCAGGAGGCAATGGAGAACTTAGCTAAATATATGGAGCGTGCTAAAAGTTCAAGAGCTTCGATTCAGTTTGAACATATATTTGCAGAAGGGTATGACATAGAAAAGGAAGATAATCGATTTTACTTTTTTAATCCGTTTTCTTTGCAAATTTTTCAAAAAGTTATAGATAATATCCTACGGTCAGTTGAAGACCATCCTCGATCTGTGGATGTCATTCTCTACTATCCAACCTCAGAATATAGTCACTTTCTCGAAATTCAAACAGTATTTGAATTATGGAAGGAGATTCGCCTTCCTGGTTTATATGAAGAAAATAATAATGAACGGTTTTTAGTTTTCCGATTAGATTAAATATAAAACACTCCGCTTATAGTGGAGTGTTTTTGTAGCTTCAAACCATTGGCAATTTCTCGTTATCTGCTAGTATGTCCCATACTGTTTCTACTGGTGTTCGAACTGTTTTTCGTATTGTGCGGTATAGTTCCTATTTTCTTTTTCTGCTATCATGAATTATTCCTTCTTAAGATTATAGGCAATGCATTGCTGCTTCCGCCTCATGCCAGTAGACAGGATATCCTTTTCCTTTAGCGCAGAAAATAGATGTAGATGTATACTCAGGGTCTGCTTCTTTGTTATAACCAAGTCTATCGATTATCTCCTCAGTATTATGACAGCGATCGTAACCTCCATAAACTAAGCTAAGAGATCCCTTGCCATGGGTAAAAGATGCGAATGTCGTACTGTAATTCATAAAGGTCGCTACGGGTACTCTTCCTTTTATGAAAACATTATCTCCACTATTTTCTGGAGGTTCAAAGCTTCCTGCTGCTTGTTGGATATCAGAGAGTATTCGACCGATTAAGTCCATATTTACTTTAATCGTAAAATCATAAAATGGCTCTAAAAGTATATTTTCCGCTTTTTCCAGACCTTGCCGAAGTGCACGGTAGGTTGCTTCTCGAAAGTCTCCACCGTGTGTATGCTCATTATGTCCGCGTCCTGTGAGTAAAGTAATTTTCACATCAGTTAAGGTGGAGCCTGTTAGTAAACCGTGATGATCTCTTTCGAAAAGGTGGTGCTTCACTAAGTTTTGGTTGCCTGTCGATAGATCATTCGCATGACATATATTTGTAAAGGTAATTCCGCTATTTCTTGCAGCAGACTCGATTAGTAAATGCACTTCTGCATAGTGTCTTAAAGGTTCAAAATGACCATATCCATGTACGGAGTTACCAATAGTTTCTTTGTATAGAATTTTAGGCTCTCCAAAAGATACGTGGAAACCAAAACGCTCCAAAACAATTTGTTCGAGTATTTCTAGTTGAATAACTCCCATTACATGGACGTGTATTTCTTGAAAGTACTCATCCCAAAAGATACGTAAAGAAGGGTCTTCTGCATCTAATAATTTAAAGCAACGTAATACTTCCTTTACATGTATAGAAGCATCAAAGAGTACTTTAGATTTTAACGTTGGAATCATATCAAATTCAGTTTTCTGGGCGAATACACCGAGCCCATCCCCAATGGAGGCATTTGTTAAGCCAGTAACAGCTACTAGTTCACCTGCTATAGCCTGATCTGTAGTTTTAAATTTATTGCCGCTATATTGGCGGATTTGCGTTATTTTTTCAGTTTGTTCATTGTAAGTTACACTGTCGCGTACTTTCAATGTCCCATTCACTAACTTCAAATAGGTAACACGATTCCCACTTTCATCATGTCTTATCTTATACACCTGTGCTGCAAATACATCGTCTGATTTATAGGAAGTAGTGGTTAACGAATCTAGTTTTTCTAGAAATTCGACAATACCTATATCTTTCAATGCTGAACCACTAGCACAAGGAAAGATTTTGTTTTCTTTCACCATTTGTTTAAGCGTTTGTGTCCATAAGTCTTTATCGAATCCACTGTCCATATAAGTTTCTAAGAGAACTTCATCTCGCTCTGCAAGAAATTCAATTAGTTCTTCGTCAAAAGATGTCGTTATATCACACACATTTTCTGATAAGGTGGAGCGAATTTCAGCAAGAACGCTTGTTGGATCCGTGCCTTCATAATCGGTTTTATTGATAAAGAAAAAGGTAGGGACATGGTGTTTTCGCAGTAATTGCCAAACAGTTTCCGTATGTCCTTCAATGCCGTCTACAGCACTAATAATAATGATGGCATAGTCCATCACTTGGATAGCACGTTCCATTTCTGGAGAAAAATCGACGTGTCCCGGAGTATCGATAATATAGTAGGTAGAATTGTTGTAGGTAAAGATTCCTTGATCGGCAAATATAGTAATTCCTCTATTTTTCTCTATAGTATGACTATCAAGAAACGAGTCTTGATGGTCCACTCGTCCTCTATGTCTAATGGTATTTGTATGGTAAAGCAGTTGCTCTGAAAAAGTAGTTTTTCCAGCATCTACATGTGCAAGAATTCCAATAGTTTTGTGCATGTACTCACCTCTGAACTTAATTATAGCAAATTAGGGCGAAAACACCTGTATCAGTGCTATACTAGATAGACTAACAACGTAGAAAGAAGGTACAATTCATGCAATATTCGAAATCGAAAATGGAAGAACTAGTGAAATATAGCCCAGAGTTAAGCAAACGTTTAAAAGAGGTTATGAAGGAGCATGATTTAGAGAAAAGCTTTGCTTTAAAAGCTCTTTATCATTCTGAAGTAAAAGACGGCGGTAAATTTCAAAGAGACTATCAAGACCTATAAAAAAGTGAACCGATTAAAATCGGTTCGCTTTTTTTATTTAATCTTCTTTCATTCCTGAAATCTCACCTTTAATTTGTTTATATGCTTTTTGTAAATTGAGTACATATTTAGTTTTGTCTTGTTCGTGTATTTCTGAGATAGTATCAATTTCTTTTCCAAAGGCTTCAAATATCAAATCCAGTGAAATGGATGAGCTTCCAATATTATTAGTCATTAATACATTTTTAAATCTATTTATATAATCTTCTTTCGTGCCGATAGTCATTTCAACATTCCTTTCTTCAACATAAAAAAGCATCCTCTTTTAAAAGAAGATGCTAGTTGGATATGATTGGTTGTTGTCGAGACGTTTGAAACGTAACAAAATACACACTGAAAAGAGTCAATATCTCCAGTGTTTTCATTGCGCTTTTTCGTACGACAGCAATTTCAAGCATTTGCTTGTTCATAGCTGCACTTAACACCCCCTATCCGCGTAGGTTTTTGGTGTGTACTTGAAATAGGCAGGTCTCCTGGCTCATGGTCATCGCTTTTCTATCCTTCCCATAATGACATACAGTGGATATAGTAGAATTGCTCCCATTTACAGTTGCGGGACAGCGTCGGTTTTTCACCGACTTCCCTTTTAAGTTCATTTACTTTCGTAAACGAACACCTAAGTCTACACATTATTCAATTGTTCTTTTACTATAACATAAAAAATTTAATATTCAGTTGATAGAAAGTTAAAACCGAGCTTTATTGTAAATCTATAAATCTATTTGCTTTTTATAGTTTATAATTAATGTAATATTCAAACAAGTGTTAGTCTATAATAAAATAAATAGATTTTCTATAGGGGGGAAGAATTTTGGAAGAGCTTGTGAGCGAGGTACAAAAACTCGTAGAACAGTCAAAAGGCACTTGGGGAATCGTCTTAGAGGACTTAAATTCAGGGGAGAAATGGGAACATAATGAACAGGAGCTTTTTTATGCGGCAAGTGTCATTAAGGTACCAATCATGGCCTCAGTTTATAGAGCAGTGGATCGAGGAGACTTTTCTTTAATGGACTTAATCATCCTCAATGAAAAAGAGTATGTGGGAGGTTCTGGTGTATTGCAACATTTTACTCCAGGATTATCTCTTCCCCTTCAAGACATCATAATGCTGATGATTATTCAAAGTGATAATACGGCAACTAATCTACTAATCGACCTTGTAGGAGTTGACGATATCCAAAATTCTATGAAGGAAGCAGGAATGGTATATAGTACTTTTTATAACAAGCTCATGTTGAGTAAGTCTAATCCCAAAGGTGCTAATCGGATAGCAGCAGCGGATATAGCTATACTTTTACATAAGATGGCTATGGGAGATTTAGTGAGTGGTAAAGCAAGCCGTCAAATGGTAGAAGTGATGAAGAAACAACAGGTACGTGATTGTTTACCTGAAAGGTTACCGTCTCCATACTCTAATTTTGATTATGGGATGACGCCATGGGAGTTAGCCAATAAGACTGGATGGATTCCTGGAACACGTCACGACGCTGGAATCTTTTATGTAGGGAATCGAAAGTTAATTGCAACGGTTTTATCAAAGGATGAAGATGATTTACTTTCGAAACGAATTCTTGCTCAAATTGGAGAAGAAATATACAAATACTTACGGTAAATTGGTTAAAGACGACATGGATATACAACGCATGTCGTCCGTAACTATTTCAGATTAGGAAACTTCAGTAATCGAGTTAAGTTTGATTTAGGCTACGAACCAAGGCCCTTCCTGCTTCTCTTCCTGTAAAGATACAACCACCTAAAAATGTCCCTTCTAAAGAGCGATACCCATGAACTCCTCCTCCACCAAAGCCAGTTACTTCACCGGCTGCATAAAGCCCAGGGACGGCAAGTCCTTTATTATTTAGTACCCGGCCGTCGAGATCAGTTTGCAATCCACCAAGTGTTTTCCTAGTCACAATATTTAACCGAACAGCAATTAAAGGACCATTTTTAGGATCTAATAATTTATGGGGAGATGCTACACGTATTAATTTATCACCTATATAGTTTCGAGCTCCTCGAAGAGCCGTTACTTGAAGATCTTTTGTAAATTTATTATCCATTTCACGGTCTCTGGCTAGTAGTTGGTTCTCAATATGTTCTAAGTTTAAGAGATTATCGCCAGTAATTTTATTCATCCCATCTACTAGGTCGGATAAATTGTTAGATACTATGAAATCTTCTCCATTTTCCATGAAGGCCTTCACTGGAGCAGTGGGTCCTGGTAAAATTCGCTTCAAAACCTGTTTGATACTTTTCCCCGTTAAATCTGGATTTTGCTCAGATCCTGAAAGGGCAAATTCTTTTTCAATAATTTTCTCGGTAAGTATAAACCAAGAGTAGTCATACCCAGTTCTTTGGATAGCCTCTAACGTTCCTAAAGTATCAAAACCAGGGAAGTTTGGAGCAGAGAATCGTTGTCCTGTGGCATCTAACCAGATCGAGGATGGGCCTGGCAATATACGTATTCCATGAAGTGGCCAGATTGGATTCCAGTTTTTAATACCTTCTGTATAATGCCACATGCGATCCTTATTTACTAAGCGACCACCAGCTTTCTCTGTAATGGCAAGCATTCGTCCATCCACGTGTTCTGGCACTCCAGAAATCATACGTTTAGGAGGTTCCCCAAGCCGTGAAGGCCAGTTTTCTCTTACCAGTTCGTGGTTAGCGCCAATTCCACCACTCGTTACCATTACGTATTTAGCTACATATTGAAAATGGCCAACCACATCTCTTGGGCTTGGTTCTCCACGACCAGCAGAACTAGGAGTCAATAATGAACCACTCACACCAATGACCTTTCCATTGTCCATGACCAGTTCGTCTACCTGGTGTCGAGGTTTATATTCTACATTTCCTTTGGACATGGCAGCTCGAACACGAGTTTCAAAAGGTTTCACAATACCAGGGCCGGTACCCCATACGATATGAAACCTTGGTACTGAGTTTCCATGTCCATCTGCAAGATAGCCTCCTCGTTCCGCCCAACCTACTACGGGGAAGAATCGAACACCCTGTGAGTGAAGCCAATTACGTTTTTCCTCGGTTGCAAACCGAACATAAGCTTCCGCCCATTTCAACGCCCAGTAATCTTGATCCTCTTCCCGATCGAACCCAGCTGTTCCAAGCCAATCCTGCCATGCGAGTTCATATGAGTCCTGAATACCTAATCTTTTTTGTTCTGGGGAATCTACTAAAAATAATCCTCCAAATGACCACCAGGCTTGACCTCCAAATGATGCTTCAGGCTCTTGATCCAGTAGTAAAACTTTCTTTCCTGCATCCGCAAGTTCAGCGGTAGCAACAAGTCCTGCTAGTCCAGCACCGACTACTATGACATCCCATTCCATCCATATCCCTCATTTTCAAATAATTCTGAAACTTATTTTTATTATATTCTATAAAATTATGAATTACTATTCACTGTTGTAAAAATGATTTGAACGGTGACCCATGATATAATAGAGGCACTATTGGAGGGAATATATTGATGAACAACAGCCGACAACCGGCATTTATATATACATATGCTTATAACGAGGCCGAACGCTCTCTGTGTCATTTAGAGATGCGCTCTTTTTTTGACAAAGACACCGAAACAAAAATTTTAAAGAGTTTCATAAAAATTGATCCTAGTAGAAGTCCTTTTATGAAAGGAAGACTAGAGGTTTTAGCTGAAGGGGACAAAGTGGAGGAAATTATCTCCCAAGCACCCAATTTTGGTTCAGAAAAAGAAACGAATAAAGTAATATTTTTAAAGATAAATGACCGCCAAGGAAAAGATAAGGTGGAGAATGCGGAGAGGCTTCGTATAGAAAGAGCCATTGGAAGTGATATGCAAGGTAACTTTGATCTACAAAATCCGGATCAGTTATTCGCTGTAGTGCCATTTGAAGGTCGTTGGTATTTCGGGTTATACACGAAAAGCGAACCTATTTGGTTTAATCATATGAAGAAACCGCGAGAGTATTCTACTGCACTAAGCACAAGAGTTGCCAGAGCAGTAGCGAATATTGCAGTTCCACATCCGAAAGGTATTCAAGCTATTGATCCTTGCTGCGGTATTGGTACGGTACTAGTAGAGGCATTATCTATGGGGATTGATATTGTAGGAAGAGATATTAACCCGCTTGTATGTGAAGGTTCTAGGGAAAATATAGCATACTTTGGACTGACTGGAGATGTTCGAAAGAGTGCAATTGAAGACATCGAAGAGATGTATGATGTCGCAATAATAGATTTACCGTATAATTTATATACAAATGCTTCTTGGGAAGACCAGTTTACTATTTTAAAACACGCTCGTAGAATTGCCAAAAAAGTAGTTATCGTTACGATTGAGTCAATGGATGATCGACTAAATACTGTAGGTTTGCATATCACAGACCGGTGTATAACGAAAAAACAACAATTTACACGTGAAATAGTCGTTTGTCAGTAGATTAACTAAAAAAGGGGATGGAAGGATGAAGGATTTATCCATAGTTGCCTTATTAAATGTAATTGGTGAACTATTTTCAGATGAAGTGTCTATTGCTGTTACTGATACAGAAAAATATATTTATTATCGCCCTAGTAAACGTATCGATTTAAAGATTCTTCCTGGAGATTTGTTAAAGGAGGAAACTTTAGCTTATAAAGCATTGCAAAGTAGACAAAAGGTATCGGAATTTATCAATCGTGAGGTTTTTGGTGTCCCATATCATGGAATGGCCGTTCCTTTCTTACATAAAGGGGAACTAGAAGGTTGTGTGCTAGCTATTTACCCGGCATTTACAGAGGGGAAATCTGTCATAACTATCAAAACACAAGACGGTTGGATTCCAACTCCTTTTTCCGATGTAATTTACTTAGAGGCAAAAGATCGTAAAACTCATATTGTAACTACATCTTTCAAAGGAAATCTTACTAACTCACTTCAAGAATTTGAGTATAGATTGCCAAGAGAAATGTTCATACGTTGTCATCGTTCTTTTATCGTTAATGTACATCAAATTAAAGAGATTTTTCCGGATACACATTCAACTTTTGTACTAGCTATGGCAAATGGAGAAAAA
This sequence comes from Psychrobacillus sp. FSL H8-0510, assembly GCF_038008345.1. Classification (NCBI taxonomy): domain Bacteria; kingdom Bacillati; phylum Bacillota; class Bacilli; order Caryophanales; family Bacillaceae; genus Psychrobacillus; species Psychrobacillus sp. FSL H8-0510. The sequence goes on along the minus strand of NZ_JBBOYZ010000001.1, from coordinate 3,717,043 downwards.
ATTTCTGTTAGTCAATCTTATGCAAGTTATTTCCGGAAATTGTTGGGATTTTAATACAAAGCGCTTGAATAAGGGGTAATTACTCTGACATTCAAGCGTTTTTTTTATTAATTTCTATAAAAAGCGCTTAAATATCACTGTCTAGGGAAATTTGTTCTGTTCTGGTATGAATATATTCTGTTTAGGACAAATAAAATGTTTCTTCGACAAGTTTCAACAAAATTGTGACAAAAGGGGGTAAAATAATTTAAATGCACTTTTTGAGGGGGATACTTTATGTTTAACAATTTGGATCGTGTTAAAGATATTAGTTTACATAATTTAGTAGTAGGAGCAGAAGAAGCTGCTTCATGGATTCAACATGGGATGACATTAGGGTTAAGTGGATTTACACGTGCGGGAGATGCGAAAGCGGTTCCATTTGCACTAGTAGAGAGAGCGGCCAATGAATCATTTAAAGTGAATATATTTACAGGTGCTTCTTTAGGATCTGATATTGATAAATTACTATCCGAAGCAGGAATTGTGCATAAACGCTTACCTTTTCAAGCGGATGCAACGATGCGCAAACATATTAATACAGGAGATCATTTGTTTGTGGATCAGCACTTATCTCACACAGCGGAGTTAATACGTTCGGGTGTATTGCCAATTATTGACTTTGCAATTGTGGAAGCGGTTTCAATTACTGCAGATGGAATGATTATTCCAACCACATCTGTAGGTAACTCTACAACTTTTGTCTCGCAAGCAAAAAATATAATTATAGAAATTAATGTAGCACAATCGGAAATGTTAGAAGGCCTTCATGATATATACGAACCTGCAGATCCAGGAAGTAGATTACCAATTCCTTTATCAAAAGTAGAGGATCGTATTGGTCAAATAGGAATTCCTTTTGATGCATCTAAAGTAAGAGGAATCGTGTTTACTAACAATTTGGATTCACCATCTCCTATTGTCCCACCCGATGAAGAAACAGAGGAAATGGCCCAACATTTAATCGGTTTTTTGCGTCAAGAAGTGAGCAATGGTAGATTAACTAATAAGTTAGCTCCAATTCAAGCGGGTATAGGTTCTGTTGCCAATGCTGTACTTGGCGGCATGATTAACTCGGAATTTGAAGATCTACAAGTATATTCGGAAGTTCTTCAAGACTCCGTATTTGAGCTAATCGATGCTGGCAAAGTTAATTTTGCTTCTGCATGTTCAATAACACTTTCACAAGAAATGATGGATAAAGTGTATGGTAACTTGGAGGAATATCGAGATAAATTAGTGTTACGACCACAAGAAATTACAAACCATCCGGAAATCATTCGTCGTTTAGGGCTTATTTCTATTAATACAGCTTTAGAGTTCGATATTTACGGAAATGTTAACTCTACACATGTATCTGGTACCAAAATGATGAACGGAATCGGTGGTTCAGGCGATTTCGCTCGTAACTCTAGAATAGCTATTTTTGTAACTAAATCTATTGCCAAAGGCGGTAACATATCCAGTATTGTACCTTTCGTGGCTCATGTCGATCACACGGAACATGATGTAGATGTAGTCGTAACAGAGCAGGGCTATGCAGATCTTAGGGGTTTAGCGCCAAGAGAACGTGCAGAGTTAATCATTAATAACTGTGTACATCCGATGTACAAAAGGCAGTTACAAGATTACTATGAAGAAGCATTAACTAGAGGCGGTCAAACTCCGCATGTCCTAGAAAAAGCATTTTCATTCCATACAGATCTGGCGAAAAATGGAACGATGCTCAGTAAAGAAAAAGCTTTAATATAGAAAAAAGCCGACTCATTTGAGTCGGCTTTTTCTTCAGCTACAGCATAAAGCTTGTCGGAGCTTACAGTCTAATGAATATCTTTCTTTTTAAAGCGGCCTCCTCGAACCTCAGCAATATTACCAACAGCTAAAAAGGCATGACTGTCTATTTCTTCCACAATGGATTTTAGTTTTGCTTCCTCTAATCGAGTGATTACGGTGAAAATGACTTTTTTATTATCCCCAGTGTATGCTCCTTCACCGTGTAAATAAGTTAATCCACGACCCAACCGGTCCATAATTGCATCACCGATATCTTCTATATTTTCACTAATGATATAGACAGATTTTGACTCATCTAATCCTTGAATTACAATATCAATCGTTTTAAAAGCAATAAAATATGCTAAAAACGAATACATAGCCTGTTCCCAAGTAAAAACAAAACCAGCAATTGCAAAGATGACAAGATTTATAATCATGATGATTTCTCCAACTGAAAATGGAGTAGCCTTGTTAAATAAAATAGCAAGTATTTCGGAACCATCAAGGGAGCCGCCATAACGAATAACTAGCCCAACACCTGTTCCTAGAACGATACCTCCAAATACAGTAGCAAGTAGTAAATCAGGTGTAATAGCATCAATATTATGGAGGAAAGAAGTACATATCGATAGAATTGTTATGCCAAATAATGTGGATAAAGCAAAGGTTTTTCCTATTTGTTTATATCCGAGGAAAAAGAATGGGATGTTCAGGATGAATATAAAAATACCTAAACGAACTCCAGTTAGGTGGGAAATAATGATGGATACCCCTACAACACCACCGTCTAATATTTGGTTAGGGACTAAAAATAGTTCTAAGCCAATAGACATTAAGATAGCACCTATTGCTATCATTAATAAGCGAACAAATACGACTTTCTTAGGGGTACTTCGGTGGGGAGTTTTGATAGGTTTGATTTCACATGTTAAATCACTCAACGTTAATCTCCTCTTTCCTGAAAGTAATCATATATTTATTTTATAGAAAAAATCTATAGATAGGAAGGAAGAATTACTGACCTTACTAAAAGAAGTGAGAATAGTAATATTGAAAGTTCTATTTCTAAAAGGGACATTGTAGTCAATTTTAATATTTAATGAAACCGTTATTATTGTAATATTCCATATAGTCTGTCAAAATGACGGTAAGACTATTTTTTTATTTTAATAGTTTTGAAAGCGCATACATAGATTGCGTCTTACATAATATATGGAATGTGCTAAATAGATATGAAGGGGAGGAAATAGAAAATGGTTTATGCATTTCCGAATACAGAAGGCTCGAAGGTATCGTTTAAGGACAAGTATGAAAACTATATTAATGGCGAGTGGACACCCCCTGTTAAAGGACAATACTTTGAAAATGTTACACCAATTACAGGTAAAGTATTTACACAAGTTGCCCGTTCTACTTCAGAAGATATTGAGCTAGCATTGGATGCAGCACATGGTGCTAAAGAAGCGTGGGGCTCCACTTCAGTTGCGGAAAGAGCAAATATCTTAAATAAAATTGCAAATAGAATAGAAGAAAACCTTGAATTGATAGCAGTAGCTGAAACTTGGGATAATGGGAAAGCAGTTAGAGAAACGTTGAATGCGGATATCCCACTAGCTATTGACCATTTTCGCTATTTTGCTGGTGCCATTCGTGCACAAGAGGGTGGTTTAAGTCAAATTGATAATGATACCGTTGCTTATCATTTCCATGAACCATTAGGAGTGGTAGGACAAATTATTCCTTGGAATTTTCCTATTCTAATGGCTGTATGGAAGCTAGCACCGGCACTTGCTGCCGGGAACTGTGTGGTCTTGAAACCAGCAGAACAAACACCAGCATCTATCCTAGTGTTGATGGAACTAATTGGAGATCTTTTGCCGCCTGGAGTAGTAAATATTGTCAATGGGTTTGGATTAGAAGCTGGAAAGCCTTTAGCATCAAGTCCACGAATTAGTAAGATTGCATTTACTGGGGAAACTACGACTGGACGTTTAATTATGCAATATGCATCGCAAAATTTAATACCAGTAACGTTAGAGCTTGGTGGGAAATCACCAAACATATTCTTCGAAGATATTATGGACGAAGATGATGCGTTTTTGGATAAAGCGGTAGAAGGGTTTGTTATGTTCGCCTTGAACCAAGGAGAGGTATGTACTTGTCCTTCGCGTGTTCTAATACAAGAATCTATTTATGATAAATTCATTGAACGCGTCATAGCGCGCGTGGAAGCTATCAAAATAGGAAATCCATTAGATCCATCTGTCATGATGGGAGCACAAGCTTCAACTGAACAAATGGAGAAAATCCTTTCTTACTTAGATATTGGAAAGCAAGAAGGAGCAGAATGTTTAATCGGTGGAGAACAAAACAAATTAGACGGAGAACTAGCAGAAGGCTACTATATAAAACCGACAGTCTTTAAAGGAAATAATAAAATGCGTATTTTCCAAGAAGAGATTTTTGGACCTGTTGTTTCGGTAACGACATTTAAAACAAAAGAAGAGGCACTAGAAATAGCTAATGATACGTTATACGGTTTAGGGTCTGGTATTTGGACACGTGATATGAATACTGCATATCGTTTTGGACGTAAAATTCAAGCAGGTCGTGTATGGACAAATTGTTATCATCAGTATCCTGCACATGCAGCATTTGGTGGATACAAAATGTCGGGTATTGGTAGAGAAAATCATCTAATGATGCTTAATCACTATCAACAAACGAAAAACCTTCTTGTAAGTTATAGTGAAAACAAGCAAGGCTTCTTCTGATGCTGTAGAAAGGGTGAGTGTAGATGGTTGAACGCGTAATTGCTACTGACGCTGCACTAGAACTCATTGATCTATTGAAAGTTAAGCATGGACCTTTGATGTTTCATCAATCTGGTGGTTGTTGTGATGGTTCTTCTCCTATGTGTTATCCGGAAGGTGATCTAATCATAGGTGACCAAGATGTACTTCTTGGAAAAATAGGGGATGTTCCATTTTATATGCACAAAAGTCAGTTTGACTATTGGAAGCATACGCAGCTAATCATAGATGTAGTGGTAGGTCGTGGTGGAATGTTCTCCTTGGAGGGTGTAGAGGGAAAACGATTTTTAACAAGATCTCGAGCATTTACACAAGAAGAAAACAATCAATTACAAGTATGAATGAAGCGAAGTAAAGAGTGTATAACTCTCTACTTCGCTATTTTCGGTTATACTAAAAGTAATTTTATGATGAAAGAGGGTTCTTACTTTGGTTCAAGAATTATTAAGAAAGCATTCGTCTGTCAGAAAGTACAAAGATTATACATTAACAAAAGAGGAAGTATCCGAACTTGTGGAGACTGCTCAGCATGCTGCTAGTTCACATTTCGTGCAAGCATATAGTGTTATCTGGGTAAGTGATGAACAGAAAAAAGCAGAACTAGGTAGATTATCTAAAAATCCCACGCAATTTGAAACTGCTGGAGCGGCATTATTATTATGTGCTGATTTTCATCGTTTACAGGTGGCAGGTAAATTACAGCAAACAGATATTGTTATAGATACAACTGAGAATGTGTTAGTAGGAGCAGTTGATGTTGCTCTTTTTGCGCAAAATTTAGTCATTGCAGCAGAAGCAAAAGGTTTTGGTATTTGTTATATAGGAGGAGTACGTAACGAACCAGCAGCAATTAGTCAATTGTTTGAATTGCCAAGGGGAGTATTCCCTCTATTTGCTATAACTCTTGGTATTCCAGATCAGCAAAATGAGGTCAAACCTCGTTTGCCAGTGACTGCAGTATTACATGAAAATAAATATAATAGTGCCAAATATGAAGTGTTATTACCTGAGTATGATCAAACAATGGAAGACTATTATAAAAGTCGTGGCTCCAATCAGAAAACAGCAAATTGGACTAAGTCGATGGCTGAATTCCTGGAGACGCCTAGAAGACCTCATATGGCAGAATTTTTGGCGAGTAAAGGATTTACTCTCAAGTGAAAAAAGAGTGGACAATAGAGCAAGTTAAAGGTTATATGGAGCCTAAACGAAATGATGAAATTGCACTACCCATGGCCAAGTATATGAAAAATCATTTCCCCTTTCTTGGGATTAAAACACCAGAACGTCGACTGCTTTTTAAAGCGATGACTAATGAAATGGAACTTCCACCGTATGAAGATATGGAAAAGGAAGTATGGGGATTGTTCCAGTTAGAAGAACGAGAATATCATTACATAGCAATTGAATTATTATCCAATTATAAAAAACAGTTAGCTGTAAAAGATCTACTGTTTTGTCAAAAACTCATTGAAATGAAGTCTTGGTGGGATAGTGTAGATTCTATCGCTCCTAAAATAGTAGGGGATATTGTCCTGACAAACAGAATGGAAGGAGAAGCCGTGATGGTCGAGTGGGCCAAGTCCTCGAATAGGTGGACGAATAGAGCATCTATTTTACATCAGTTAAAATACAAGGACAAAACAAATGAAGAGTTATTATTTGCGACCATTCAACGTCATGCAGAATCAAAAGAATTCTTTCTTCAAAAATCCATTGGCTGGGTATTGAGGGAATATGCTAAAACAAGTCCTCAAGTAGTGCAAGAATTTGTTGGAAGTCATACACTTGCTCCCTTAAGTAAGAGAGAAGCGTTAAAACATTTTAAATGAGTAAACAAAAAGAGGTTGTCCCTAAAAATCAGTGAACACTGACTTAGAGACAACCTCTTAGTTTGTGAAAAAGTTTTCTGTGTAGTAAGGAGTCGATTTTTTATCAAAAGCGGTGCCGACACCAAGATTTTCATAATGAACACTTAAAATGTTTTTCCGATGTCCCAATGAATTCATCAATCCCTCATGAGCAAAAATACTACTAGTTTGTCCATATGCTAGATTTTCTCCAGCATAAGAGAAACTCAGTCCATCTTCCTCTAATCGATTAAATGGAGATTTCCCTTCTAGATTTTCATGACTAAAATAGTTATGAATTGCCATATCCTCACTATGTTTTCGAGCGGTGTTGCTCACACTCTCATCGTAAGATAGAACAGAAAGGCCATGAACTACTCGAGCAGCATTCGTAAGATCAAAAAGCTGAAATTCAAATCCTTTTTTCAGTTCGTCCGATGGTACCCCAAAAGTAGATTTATGATTTTTTTCTACAGATTTTTCGACTACTTGAATGGCTGTTATTGTATTATCTTCATGGAGATCATAGAAAAAAGTTACATAGTTATTATCAATTAAGAACAAATCATATTCACCTGCATCAGGTAGGAGGTAGATGATATTCCCTTTTTTTAGTTTCTTAATAGGCTCATCCAATTGTGAGAGTACTTCTTCCCTAGTACTATTCATTTGTAGACCTAAAAAAGAAGATTCAGAAGGCTGATTGGTAAACATGGCATTTACCCGGTTGTTACTATCATAGGAAACCATCATAAAGTTTTGATAGTTTTCATGATAGGTATGCCATACTAAACTATATTCATTTAGACTAACTCGTTTAGCATTACCATGAATTTTCTCAATCTCACTTTTTTTCATCCCTATTTTTATTTCGTCTAACTCAATTCCAGTACCTGGTAAAGTTTTTTGATCTGATGCTGCAATATGAGAGGCTGGTTCATCTTTTGCCTGCATCCAGTATGCTTTTACTTCATCCAAATATTGTTCTACTTCCAGTGAATCAATCCAGTCGTCCACGGGGTTTAGGAATGCCAGATCAACGTATTCTACTGTGTACTCTTCCCATAAAGGTCTAGTAAAGAATAGCGCTATAACAAAAAGTAGTAACCAGCCTATTTTTCTCATGTTAAACCTCCAAACTACTTGCTAATTTCCCCGCATACAATTCTTCCACCAGAATTTCCGGAAGGATCCGTTTTATAATCATCCGCATTTTCATGAATAACAAGGGCACTTCCATCCGCATCTAATAATGAGTTACTTTTTCCTGCAGTCAAAACAACCGCCGGAGATACAGTTTCTAACTCTACTGTACCATCTTCTCCAACTTCAATGTTTGGTAAGTCACCTAAATGATAGCCTTTTGCATTTTCAAACCCGTGCTCTTTTCCAGTTGGATTAAAGTGAGCACCCGCGGATTCAAAAGTAGGTTTTTCGCAGCTTGCCTTTTCATGGAAATGAATTGCTTTAATGCCAGGAGTAAGACCCTCTGCTTTTAATAATATATGCACTCCTTTGGAATGCTCGGACAAAGTGGCTTTCCCTACTTCTTTACCTTCTGTATTCAATAATGAAACCTGCACTGCATCTTTTAGATCAGCGTCTGCAGAAGGGAAATTACACCCTCCTAGTGCCGTGACTGCTATTAGTAATGGAATTACGATTTGCTTTCTCATGTATTGTCCTCCTTGAAATACTTTAATGGTTCCAGTATTACCAAAATAAGGGCTTTTATATACATGGATTAAAAACTAACTAATAAAGGGTACACCCTCTATGCTATACAGGACGTTGTATTTTTTTTACTCTTACAATAAACAGAACCAGCGCAATAATGAGAGAAATAATAGAGAAGAGATATAAATTTTGATAACCAAGTCGAGTGGCGATAAGTCCTAAAATGTAAGAACCTATAGCTAGACCAGTATCAAAAAGCGTAAAAAATGTTGCCGTAGCATATCCACTACGTTCATGCTTCGTGGACTGAATTGCAAGTGTTTGAAAACTCGGAACTACAGCACCATAACCTAGGCCGATAAATGCACCAGAGAGTAAGAAAAGGAATGGGGAGTTCATAAAAGCAAGTAAGGCAAGTCCGATCATGAACGAGACAAGCCCTGGAATAACAATATATTTTGGTCCCTTTTCATCGAAGATTCGACCTGTAAATGGTCGTGTCGCTAACATCACGATAGCAAAGACAGCAAAAAAGCTACTAGTTAAGTGAAGTACACCTTTTTCTTGGGAGTAAATAGATAGGTAAGAAAGTACACTAGCATAAGAAAAAGCAACTAAACTGGCTATTAAAGCAACAGGTAATGCCTTTTTCTCAAAAAGATCATTCCACGTTAACTTCGATCTAGGGGAAGTAACTTCCACTTTCTTACCCTCAGGTATTAGTAATGCTGCGATGGAGCCAATTAGAAGCAAAATCGTTAAAGATAAAAACATGACATCATAGGAGAAAGATTGCATAAGGGTCAAAGCTATTAACGGCCCGATTACAACTGCTAAATTCGTAGACATCGTAAAATAGCCTAGTCCAGCACCACGTCTAGAAATAGGAATATTATCTGCAGCCATCGAACCACTAGCGGTAGTAGCAATACTAAAGAAAATACCTTGTACAAATCGTAGTACTAACAAGCCTTCAAAAGGTTCAATAAAATAATAAAGGCCAGTACATACTAAGTACAGGAACAGAGTAAGCCATAATACCTTGCGCTTTCCAATTAGGTCTAATATTTTCCCGGAAAAAGGACGAGTAACAATTGCGGAAACTAAAAAGATAGTCATTAATAGACCTGCATCCTCGTCTGAGCGCGATAATACATCTGTAGCGTAAAGTGGAAGTGCCGATACAAGTCCATAAAAAATTATAAAAATAGAAAAGTTTGTAGTAAACAAACTTATAAATGCTTTCGTCCATATAGGCTCTTTAGTTTTTAACATAATAATCCTCCTGTATATCTCGTATTTATGGTCTGACCAAAGGGAGTCCAGTAATCCTACATTGGCGTCCATACCATCATAAGAGTTCAGAGATATACTAACCCATCAAAGCACGAAGTAGAACCTAGAAGATGCCACATGTGGCTTCGTCTAGGTCAATCGCTTCCTTCTAACTTTAATTTATCTCTTTATTTTACCTTTTGTAGCAGTTCAAACAATAGAAGTTCTTCTTCTTTGGACAAGCCATTGAGAACTCGTTCCTCAAATTCCTTCATCGCTTCGTTGATAACTGGAAACTGTTGTAGCGCATGTTCAGACAGTTTTACAATTTTTTCTCGTCTATCTTTACCAGAAGAGATTTCAATCCAACCAAGCTCAGCTAACCTATTAACCGTTCTTGTAATAGTGGGTGCTTCTACGTTTAAGTATTTCCAAATCTGTGTCAATGTCATTTCATTATGCTTTTGGATACAGTAAAGAACTGACCACTGCGAAGCGAATAAATTAAATTCTTTTAAAGTATGATTAACTTCCTGTTTTAAAAAACGATATTTTTGAAAAAGCTCGTGAATAAGTGGATTCATTGAGTGAAACTCTCCTTTTATGTAAATCCAAATTACTTAGCTAACTAAATATATGTTACGGCGAAAAATAATATTTGTAAAGAGTACATAGTTATGCTATTTAAGTGAAATAAAAAAACCGAGCAATATGCTCGGTACATTTACTAGGTTAAAAACATTGAAAAGAGGAAATTCTCTCCAAATCTGTTCCGTAGTAAGTCCACATGAATCCGTTCCATCTAAATCCTGATACAGATCTTCTGCCGACAAACGTAGGATAAAGCCAAAAAGAATTGCCGTTATTCAGCCATACATACGTATTGCGGAATAGACAACCTCGGATGGAACCAGGATCTACAGCAAATACCCCGACACTTTGTCTTTGTGGAACAAAAGAAGGTGGTGGGCTAGTCGGAGCTCCTTGTTGACCACCGCCTTGTTGACCCCCTGGTGGTCTCCCTGGTGGAAAGCTAGGAGGGAATGATGGCCCTTGTTGTTGACCAAACGGAGGGAAGATGTTCCCAGGAAATTGTTGATTTCCAAATGGTGGCATCATACTTCCAGGAAACTGTGGATTTCTAAATTGTTGTCCTTCAATAGGTGGAAATCCTTGGGGACCGCCTGGACCTTGTGGAAAAGGAAATTGATTGTTCATTGCTTAATCCTCCTTTCATAGAGTAATCAACTTAGTATATGTCAGGAGGACATTTGTGGAACGGTGCTTAATGGATATATGATTTAGCTATTTCGATTAATTGTTCACTTGTTATTATTTTATCTCCACCACCTTGAGCCATGTTCTCGTTGCCCCCGCCTTTGCCATGGATAAAAGGCAAAATATGTGTAATGAGGTCTTTCATACTTTGAACTACATTACTTCCTTTCGCAACGACAATTTGTAGCATGTCATCATTGTGAGAGACTAAAATACACATAGATTGTGGGGTGTCTTGGATGACTAATTTAGCTAGTTTTTGAAGCTCTTGCATCGATCTATTTTCGAGTATACAAGTAATCGTAGTTCCATCTGAGTTTTCTCTTAACTCTCTTGCTTTATATGTTAAAAGAGAATTGGATAGATCTTTTATTTCCTTTTCTAATGCGGAATTTTGTGCTAAAAGATTTTTGGCAGCATTAATAATTTTGTCTTCGGGAGTGCTTAAAGTACTAACTAAATTTACAAGTACCTGGTGTTTTCTATGTAAATGTGTAAGAATTCTTTCCCCACATATGAACTCCACTCGTACAAGTTTCTTTTGTTTTTCTGTCTGAAGAATTTTAATAGCTCTTACTTGCCCAGTAGAGGATGGATGGGTTCCCCCGCATGCATTGTAATCGTAGTCAGGAATGATGACGAGTCGAATATTTTCTTTTACTGATGTCGCTTTTCGTAAATGGAAGTTTGATAATTCCTCTTCGGTTATCCACTTTGTTTCAATAGGATGATTTTCTAGAATTACTTGATTTGCACGTAGCTCTACTTCTATTAACTGTGCTTCTGTTACTTCGGCTGCATTTAAGTCAATCGTCACTGTATCTTTTCCTAAATGGAAGCTAACCGTTTGGAATCCAAATAATTGTTCAAAGGCTGCCGATAGGATATGTTGACCAGCATGTTGTTGCATATGATCAAAACGTCTCTTCCAGTCAAGCTGTCCCTTTACCTCCAAAGTATTTTCAGGTAAAGGATTATTAATGAAATGTCTAATTTCACCATCAACTATTTCTACATTTGTCACTTCAACGTCGTTTAACAGCCCAAGATCATGCGGCTGACCACCACCGGTAGGGTAAAAGGCAGTCTTGGAAAGAACAACATAATCTTGCTGCTGTTCAATTACTTTTGCATGAAAGGATTGGATGTTGGGATTTTCATAATAGAGTTTATTAGTCATTTAAATGGCTCCTTTGGATTGGAAAGTTTTGAGCATGCTTTTAAAGCAAAATGCTTATAACAAATATACAAGAATTATAAACAAGTTGGAGTGCTAATGTTAACACGTATGTAAGGTAAGAATAAATCTACCTTTGCAATAGTAATTACAGACGTAGTTTAATATACTGAATTTAAAGAAAAAATAAATTGAATGAGGTTTTCATGATGAATGCATTAGCTAAAAAGTATTGGGATACGTATTTTGTTGGAAAAGAAAAGCCGCTTTCAGTCACTGCATGGCAGTTTGGTGGTATTCCAGATGAATTGGCTCAGCTAGTAAAGGATGGAGTAAAATCTGCTACCTGCTCATTGCATTTACATTATGAGTTAGAGAATGAGCCACTTCCTATGGTAAACGATTATAGTATTGTACTTAATAGTAAGGATGAACCAGTTTGTATAATTCGGACATCGGACGTGAAAATAATGCCGATGAAAGAGGTACCTTTGGATTTTGCTTATGCAGAAGGAGAAGGGGATCTTAGCTATGAACATTGGCGTAAGGTACATATCGAATTTTTCACAAACGAGTTAAAAGAATTAGATAGGGAGTTTTCAGAAGAGATGTTACTAGTTTGCGAGCGTTTTGAACTTATAGACGTTAAGTAATGGAGGAGAGAATATGTTTAAGACAGTAACGCTATATACAAATCAATTAAAACAATTACGAGGCTTCTATGGGAATGTTTTAGAGCTTCCTATAGAACAATCTACAGACGAATATTTCCAACTATCAATTGGAACTTCGACGCTCATTTTTCGACATTCCGATTTACAGACTTCCTATCATTTTGCCATTAATATACCAGGTAACCAATTCACCCTTGCAAAACATTGGGCAAAAGAGAGAGTGTTACTAAATAGAGAAGCATCTGTAGATGAAATCTATTATGCTCGGTTTGAAGCAGATGCTTTCTACTTTGAAGATCCAACGGGTAATGTGATTGAGTTAATAGCAAGGAGAAATGTAGACAAATGGAGTGATTTCAGCATTGAGTCATTTTTAAATCTAAGTGAGGTAAGTATTACTACTCCCTTTGTAGAGGAATCAGGAGAAAAGCTGCAAAGTATTGGTATTCCTATTTCCGGGCATGTCCAAATTGAACCGGATGAATTAAACTTTCTAGGAAAAAAAGATACGTTTATTTTATTAGTTCCCCCACAGAGAAAATGGTATTTTTCTAAAAATATGAGTAAAACTTCTCCATTAGAAATAGTTCTGGAGACTGGAAAAGAAATTCTAGTAAATAGAGAAGGAAAAATAACGATTCAATAAAAGAGAGCGACTAATTATCCACAGTGGAATAATTGTCGCTTTTCTTTTGGAAAGTTATTAACATGTGGGTAACTCTCTGGAAATTTGTGTACTGTGGATACACTGTGAATAACTTAAGAATTAGCCTTCAAAGCGTACATTAATGTGGAATAGGACTGCATATCTGCAAAGTTAATACCTAGTGAAACTGCCGTTTGAGCAAGTTCAGGTCGAATTCCAGAGAAAATAGCATGCACACCAATAAGTTTTAGTGCAGAATGCAGCTGATACAATTGTTGGGCAACCATCGTGTCTAATACTGGTACTGCCGATAAATCTATAAAAAGGGTACTAAGCTTTTTAGCAAAACTCTGTTCCAAGGTGGTTTCTAAAATAATGGATGCACGTTCGGTATCGATATTTCCTACTAAAGGTAAAACTCCTATCCCTTCTTTAATAGGAATAACAGGACTACTTAACTCTGTAATCAGAGCTTGTTGGGTAGCGAGAAGATTTGCTGTATATATATGATGATACTTTGCAAAGTTTTCAATGATGTGGTCAAATGCAGTATTCATCAAATTAGACCATTCCGCAACCTGCTTTCCAGTTACAGGAGTTGTAGACTGTTGGATAAATTTTTGAACGAAAGCCCAATAGGCAATCCGGACATTACGAAAACTTCGGATGCTTTCATACAAAGGGAATTTTTCTTTTGCTCTCTTTTCTGCGACTACTGCAGAACGGGTGTTGATATATTCAAGATATTCATATTGATCACGGATATAGACAGAAGATATAGCTTCTATTAAAGCTCCATTTTCATCTCTCAAGTATGTATTGTTTTGTGGTAGGGAGTAGGTTGGATTATCTTTTGACTGTTGAGTTAACCATGCATCTGTTATTTCCGATTTATTGGTCATGATAAAATCAAATAATTCTTTGTTTAGATGACTCATTTCATCTATCTCCTTCAATCTTTCTAATATTAATATTATTGTAAGGGTACTGAACAAATTATTCCACTTAGGTGGAACAAAATATCGTAATTTAAACAATTACTAGAAAGGAAAGATGAAACCGAGATGATATGGTATAAAAAATCTAAAGAAGAAGTGTTCCAGGAACTTCATGTTAAAAACGACAAAGGGATCACGGAGCTAGAAGCACAAAAACGATTGCAGCAATACGGCCACAATCGATTAGCTACTAATCGCAAGAAAACTTGGGTAGAGAGAATATTTTCACAGATTAACAATGTTCTCATTTATGTTTTGATAGTTGCTGCTGTCGTTTCTGCTTTTGTTGGCGAGATTGCAGATGCACTTATTATAGGACTGGTCGTAATAATTAACGCTGTTGTGGGAGTTATTCAAGAATCCAAAGCAGAAGATGCACTGGAAGCACTAAAAAATATGGCTACCCCAAAAGCGATTGTGCAAAGAGATGGAGAAATGAAAGAAATAGACTCAGCAGAGGTTGTGCCTGGAGATTTTGTGGTGGTAGGGGCAGGTTCTTATATCCCATGTGATATTCGTCTAATAGAGTCTGCTAATTTGAAGGTAGAAGAAGCAACACTTACGGGAGAGTCAGTTCCTGTTGATAAAGATGCATTTGCTCTGTTAGAAAAGGACGAACAGGATATTCCACTTGGCGATCAGCTAAACATGCTATTTATGTCTACGCTTGTAACAGTCGGACGAGGAACAGGAATAGCTGTAGCTACAGGGATGGATACTCAAATTGGTAAAATAGCCGGTATGTTAAATACTACTGTAGATGAGCAAACACCATTACAAAAAAGCCTGGCACAAGTAGGGAAATACCTAGGTATAGGGGCTTTGATTATTTCACTGGTCATGTTTTTAATAGGAATTTTACAGGGGCGAGATTTTCTAGAAATGTTCATGATTGCTGTAAGTTTGGCGGTTGCTGCTATTCCTGAAGGGATGCCTGCCATTGTATCTATTGTTCTTGCAATCGGTGTACAGAGGATGATTAAACAACATGTCATTATTAGAAAATTACCAGCTGTCGAAGCATTGGGTTCAGTAAATGTAATTTGCTCCGACAAAACCGGAACACTCACCCAGAACAAAATGACAGTAACGAAATTCTATGCCGACGGTCAAATACATGCCCTAAAAGATTTTCAGTTAGAAAACGATATACAAAATCTATTGATGAAAATCTTTGTATTATGTAATGATGCTACATATACAAAAGATACAGAAACTGGTGATCCCACTGAAATAGCATTAGTGGCAGCAGCAGCTCAAAATAATCTAGATAAAGATTTACTAGAAAAAGAGTACCCACGTATTCATGAAATTCCATTCGACTCGAACCGGAAGTTAATGACTACAGTGCATATACATGAAAATGAATATTACCGTATGACAAAGGGTGCAATAGATCGATTATTAAATCATTGTAATCAAATAATGACTGAAGAAGGTGTCATGCCCTTAACCGAGAAAATAAAGGCAGAAATTATCTCTGCTTCACATACCATGTCACAGTCTGCACTTCGTGTATTAGCTGCGGCCTACCAAGTGGAGGGACATAAAGGACTAGTAGGGTCTGAAGAGGATTTAATATTTGTAGGTTTTGTGGGAATGATGGACCCACCGAGATTAGAAGTGAAGGAATCTATTGAAGTGTGTAAAAAAGCTGGTATTCGAACAGTGATGATAACTGGAGACCATAGAGATACTGCTTTTGCCATTGCTCGTGAGTTAGGTATTGCCAAGCAAGAATCAGAAGTAATGGAAGGTATTGAGCTGGATAATATAACAGAGGAAGAAATAAAGACTGCATGTAATAAAACAAACGTTTTTGCAAGAGTATCACCTGAACATAAGGTGAAAATTGTGCAAGCATTAAAGTCTGCCGGTCATACTGTTTCAATGACAGGAGATGGTGTGAATGATGCGCCGTCCCTTAAAGAAGCAGACATTGGAGTTGCAATGGGAATAACAGGAACTGATGTAGCAAAAGGTGCGTCAGATATGATATTGACCGATGATAACTTTGCCTCTATCGTGAAAGCAGTAGAGGAAGGTAGAAATATATATAAAAATATAAAAAAGTCGGTTATCTTTTTAATCTCCTGTAATTTAGGTGAAATTATTGCACTGTTTTTTGCTATTGTGGCTGGATGGCCAACCCCACTCCGTTCCATTCATATTCTTTGGGTGAACTTAGTGACAGACACATTCCCAGCATTGGCACTTGGTGTAGATCCAGAGGAACCAGGAGTCATGAAGGAAAAACCGAGGAGACAAAAAGAGGGACTTTTTCATGGAATGCTACCATTTTTAATATTGAACGGATTGTTAATCGGTATAATTACCCTTGTAGCTTTTATAATTGGTTTAAATGGCGTAACATCGGGTGTTCCCGAGAATGTATTAATGCATGCACAGACAATGGCATTTATTACACTTAGTTTTTCACAGTTAATCCATTCGCTGAACTTTAGATCTATGAACCAATCTGTATTTAAAGTAGGTATATTCAAAAATAAGTTCTTGTTAGCTTCTATTCTAGTTGGCGTAATTATTCAAGTCCTAATAGTTTCGGTTGGACCATTAGCTAAATTGTTTAGCGTTCAATCATTGGGTTCGATGGATTGGCTAATTGTCATTGCACTTAGCTTGCTGCCATTAATCATTAATGAGTTGGTTAAATTGTTTAAAAAGTAGAGGGGGGAAAATAATTGCAAAAGACAATAGGGCTTGTAGTCGGAATCGCTTTAGTACTATTAATAGGAGTATTTTATGTACTTAGTAATAATCAGAAACAAGTCGAAAAGGAAGATGTGAAACAACTGTCTGTAGAAACTCATAATTTCAATAAAGTACTTGCATATGAAAATGATTATATGGGCAATAACTCTAACATTACAAACCTATTTAATAAACTTCCACTTTCTAATTATAAGTACACGGTAGAGTTGGAGCCAGATACATTCACAGCCGCTATAAATTACAACACGAGTAGCGACGAAAAAGCAGTTATATATAATACAACAGCTGCTTTTGTATTGATAAAAAATTTAGAAGTAATAGATATGCGTTTTTCAGACCAATCCTATGTGTTGACCAGAGAGAATGTGGAGCAATGGTTTGGAGATGATTTTGAGAGGTTAATAGATCCGAGCATATTTAAAGATAAAGTTCAAAACGCTCTAATGGAAAGTACAACAACCAATTGGATTGATCAATATACAAAATAGGGGTGTTTTACTATGGAAATTTTAACAGACCAATTAAAAAAGAGGCAAACAGAAAACCAATTTTCAGGATCTATTGTTGTAAAACAAGGTGATTCGGTACAGCTTCAAGAAAGTTTTGGCTATGCAAATCGTACAGATGCAGTACTAAATGAGAAGCATACACGTTTTGGGATTGCTTCGGGTTGTAAATTATTTACTGCAGTTGCGATTGCTCAGCTTGTAGAAGCTGGAAAACTAAGATTTGATAGCCTATTAAAAGAAATCTTAGATACTTCTTTTCCACATTTTCATGAAGGCATAACAGTCCATCATCTTTTAACGCATACTTCAGGTATTCCAGACTATTTTGATGAGGAAATAATGGATGACTTTGAAGAGTTATGGATAAGTACTCCGATGTACCATATCCGCCGTTTGCATGATTTTTTACCCTTTTTTCAAAGCGAGAAGCAAAGATTTATACCCGGTGAAAAGTTCTATTATAATAATGCGGGATATATAGTACTTGGTTTAATAGTAGAAAAATTGACTGGAATGCTTTTCATAGACTATGTTCAACGAAATATTATGGACAAAGCAGGGATGTGCAATTCCGGTTATTTTGCCTTAGATGCATTACCTACTAAAACAGCAATTGGTTATATAGATCACGAAGACGGCACATGGAAAACGAATATGTATTCTATTCCGATACAAGGAGGATCAGATGGTGGAGGATTTGTCACTGCTGATGATATGGTGTTATTTTGGGAAGCACTAATACAAGATAAATTATTGAATGATAAGGCAATATTAATGACCCCACATATTCAAGAGGAATCTAATAGTTATTATGGGTATGGTATTTGGATAGAGAAAAAAGAAAATCAAATCCATAAGTATCATGTAATGGGATATGATCCAGGAGTGAGTTTTCACTCGGCTTATTACCCACATAATAACGTTATTGTAGCTATATGCTCCAACAAATCTAAAGGAGCATATGCAATGATGCTAGAATTAGAAAAATCGTTCTAAAATAATATTGGATTTATTTCTTTTTTCGATTTTGTTGTTTTTTTAAAAGTTTATAAGCCAAGTAAAGCATGCTAATTCCCAAGACAAAAGACAATATAGAATACAGCACTTCATTTATATTTCTACCGAATATTAATAGTAAAAGATATAAAGGAACTAAAATATAAATAAATTTTTCTGGATTTAGACGCATTTTTTCACTCCTAAACTTGGTAGTTACTAAGCATTATTATATCAATAATAATGAAAATGGATTATTATCTAGAAAAAATGATAAACTATAAGTACGGAGGTGGACTTTTTGAAAATAACATCCTACGAAGTTGATAAGTTAAACGATCCAACAGGAATTATAACAGGCGATCGTTATGAATTCTTACTTGGATTAGAAGTACCTGAAGACGATGAACTTTTTGATGAAAATAATTCATTAGACTTACGTGTTATTCTAGTCGTAGAAGAAACAGAAGCGCGTATTGTACAATACCATTTCTTAAATCGGAGTAACGGTAAAGTATTAGACTTTGGTTTAGAAGACGAAGAAGAAGCAGTCGTTCTTGCTTTTTGTAAAGAACATTATAACAGTAAATAAAAACCGAGAAGCGAATTAAATCGCTTCTTGGTTTTTATTTTTAGCCTGTTTTCTCAATGTTTGTTGTTTAAACTGGTAGGAAAAACCAATCGTGAATGGAGGTACACTTGAAGAAAAACAACTACAAATCATGATCACAATAGTTGGAAGTCTAGCTATACTAACGATTGGCGGTTTAGTGTTTAATCAAATTCATAAAAATTATCAAGCAAATGAACTGATTATAGAAAAGTGTTTTGAGAATTTTGATAAAGTAGAACTAGTAGTGGTGGAGAAGGATGGCTTTTGGTCTCCAGTTACTTGTGAATAAAAATAGTATTACTTTTATATAAACTGGAATAAATATTCTCATTCCTTTGCCACACGTTAACAGAGATGTAACTAATTCTTATTCTGAATCACCTGTTTAAATAGAATTCTACTAATAATAGTTGTATGAGTTTAATTCTTATCGAAATTGAGGTAAACTGATGGAGAAGATTTACTATAAAAGGTGGCTGTTTGATGGAGATTACAAATTTATTGAAGCATATACCTGTTTTAGAAACTAAAAATGCTGGACCAATAAAAGTAACAGGACTTGCTTATAATTCACGAAAAGTGGAAAAAGGACAAGTATTTGTATGTATAAAAGGATTCAAAGTAGATGGACATCAATTTGCAGGACAAGCTGTTGAGAATGGTGCCGTTGCTCTAGTAGTAGAGGACTTTATCGATGGAATTGAGTTACCGCAATATAAAGTGGAAAACGGACGTGTGGCTCTAGCTACACTTGCAGATGCTTTCTATAATCACCCTACACGGAAGTTGAAGACGATAGGGATTACCGCGACTAATGGGAAGACTTCTACTTCGTTTATGACAAATGCCATATTAGAAAACCATGGTTTTAAAACGGGGCTTATGGGGACAGTCGTAGTGAAAATTGGGGATTATGCAGAGCCTTCTGAATTAACAACGCCAGAATCACTTGATTTACAACGTTTTTATGCACAAATGGTGGAGGAGAATGTCAGTCATGCAACAATGGAAGTTTCCTCCTCAGCACTGGAATTAAATCGTGTAGGCTGTGTAGACTTTGATATTGTTACATTGAATAATATTAGTCGTGAGCATATCGACTTGCATTCTTCGTTTGAAAACTATTTTCATCATAAGTCTGGTCTTATTCGAAATGCTGGTGCTGATAAAGTAGCTATTTTAAACTTGGATGACTCTTATTCTGCTTCACTTATGAACAAAACGAAAGCAAAAGTTATTACCATTGGTGTTGAAGATCAATCGGCAGATGTCATCTGTACCAATTTAGACCTATCAACAGGAAGAGCCAAATTCACGGTGGAAATTCAACAAGATCTAGTAACGCAGGATCTTGTAATACCTCAGCAAAAGTTTACTATTGAACTTTCAACTCCAGGTTTTCACTCTGTATATAATTCAATGGTCAGTATTGTGATCGCACTATTATGTGAAGTGCCAGTAGCTACTATCCAAAAAAGTTTGGCAGAATTTGTAGGCGTAGAGCGTCGTTTTGAAATTATTTTTGAAGATGATTTTAAAATTATTGATGACCACTTTGCAAACAGTGGAAACATCGACATCACGCTGGGAACTTTAGAAAAAATGGACTTTGAACGTATCAAACTTGTTTATGCTATTCGTGGAGATCGTGGAGTGACAGTGAACAGAGAGAATGCAGAGACCATTGCTAAATGGGCACCAAAGCTAGGTATACATGAAGTGATTGCGACATTAAGTCGTTCCCATGTGACTCAAAAGGATGTAGTTTCGGAGAGTGAGCTTGAAGTATTCCTCGAAGTTATGGAAGAAGCGGGTATCAAAGTTCAACTTTACGCAGAGTTGCCTGAAGCTATTAAACATGGTCTTTACGATGTTACGGACGGGGACTTACTGTTATTAGCAGGTTGCCAAGGAATGGATTATGGTGCAAAACTTGCACTTGAACAACTTGAAGTTATTCGCCCGAATGTCGATAAAAAGAAATTATTCCAACCGCTCGAAAAACGAGTAGCGGGAAACACATAATATGAAAAAAGCAGTTCCATTTTGTTGGAGCTGCTTTTTTTCATGAGTATAAATTTACCAATCAATATGCCATGTTAACCCTCTGCTGCACACTATTACCGTTTTGGTGAATAGTTAAGCGTCTGAAAGAGCTCTGTTTTTTCAGTAGGTGTAAGTTCTCTCCATTCTCCGATAGGGAGACCTTCAATAGATATGTTCATGATTCGTATTCGTTGTAATCTTTTCACTGAAAACCCTAATGCGGAACACATTCTACGAATTTGACGATTTAAGCCTTGGGTCAAGATAATGTTAAAGGTTTTTGGTCCAATTTTCTTTACTTTACATGGCAATGTTGTTGTCCCTAGAATATTTACACCGGCAGCCATTTTTTCTATAAATGTGTCGGTGATTTTTTCATTGACTGTCACAATATACTCTTTATCGTGGCTGTTTTCTGCACGTAGAATTTCATTTACAATATCACCATCATTTGTAAGAAGTATTAAACCGTCGGAATCTTTATCTAATCGCCCAATATGGAAAATACGAAGTGGATGATTAACGAAGTCGACAATATTACCTTTTATATGAGTTTCTGTAGTGCTAGTAATACCTACAGGTTTATTTAATACTAGATAAACGAGTGGTTGCTCCACAACAATTTGTTTGCCATCAACTCGAACATCATCGCCCGCTTCAACCTTACTACCGAGTTCTGCAGTTTTTCCATTAATCACTACTCTTCCATCAGTAATCCACTTGTCGGCACCGCGTCTAGAAGTAATTCCTGCCTCACTTAGAAATTTATTAATTCGCATTATAGACACCTACTTTTCTTGATGCATTAATTATAACAAAAGTTGAAACTAAATTAGAGTAATAGCGTAAATTAGAAAAGGAGTGATTGGTATGACAGTTGAACAAAGATTAGAGCAAACATTTAATGCACTGAAAAAAACATTAGGTTGGACTGTAGATAAACGTATAACTTTGTCACTTGCAGGGTATTATGTAACTTTAGAAAAAGAATTTGATGAAAGTAGATATAAAGAAGTGTCTAGTCATTTGAAAAAAAGAGCTGGAATCTTTTCTGCTTTACGCTCACATTTACATCCTCTTTTTGTAGCAACTCTAGATGTATCAGGAGCAGATCCGGAACAAGCAGTAAATCTGTATATGGAAAAAGCAGATGCTTTAAAACAGTTTGGTATTAAAATGAATAGCTATACTTATTTAGCTGCTCTTATGATGTCAGATCAAAAAGAGCAGTGGCCATTTGAATTGAAGATGGCACAAAAGTTAATGGATGATATGAAGACGTATCATCGTTTTTTAACCTCTACAGATGACTACCCTTATGCAATGTTTCTAGGGAAGATGGAAGGCGATACTGCAGTTCGAGCGGAAACGATGAATCGCTATTATAAAGAACTAAAGCAACATAAATTCTACACAGGGAATGAACTACAATGGATGTCACAGGTTCTCACGTACTCTAACCCTGAATATGAAGAAAATATGGTGAATAGGGCAGTTATTATCCGCAATGGTTTGAAAAGCGTCAAAATAAAAACATCCGCAGCACAATATCCGATTATTGGATTTATGGCAGCTTTAAAATTAGATGAAGAACAACTGAACGAGGTTGTAACAACCTATGAATCCATTGCTAGTACGAAATTATTTTCATGGTACAAAGACTCGGCTCTTCCCATTGCTTTCGGATTATCTTTAAGATGCTCTAAAGAAGCTTATGCAAGTGCCGCAATTTCCATGGCAACTTCTCTAGAGCTTATTTTACAAGCACAGCAAGCAATTATGATTTCGACTATGGCAGCAACAAGCGCTGCAGCAGCAGATTCTGGCTCAAATTGATGAACATGCTATACTAAACATATACTATTTAGATTAGAGGAGTTAGAAATAATGAACACGAATCCAATGAGTCAATCAAGAACTATTCAAACACATTTAATATTGCCACCAGATACAAATCACCACGAAACAATTTTTGGAGGAAGAGTACTTGCTTTTATCGACGAAATTGCAGCGATATGTTCTATGAAACATGCACAAGGAGCTGTAGTGACAGCTTCTATAGATTCTGTTGACTTCCTTTCATCTGCTAAAGTGGGGGATGTATTAGAGCTAGAAGCAGTTGTTTCTTCTACAGGTCGTTCTTCCATGGAAGTTTATGTTCAAGTAACGTCCATGAACCTACTTACAGGGGAAGAAAAACTAACAACAGAATCTTACGTAACAATGGTTGCGGTTGACGACAATGGGAAACCTGTACCTGTTAAGGGCATACATCCAGAAACAGAAGAGGAAAAACGTCTATTTGAAACGGGACCTGCTAGACGCGCTCATCGTAAGCAACGCCTAGAAATGAAATACTAAAAGAGTAGGAAGTGGCTCAAGTGCTAAAACAAATTGATGACCTTTACAAATATTTGATGGTTATGTTGCTTGTCATATATTTGATCAATTCAATTTATCTTCAAGAAGTTACTATCACTTTCACGGCAATTATACTCGTAATCCTCTTGGAATTTAGTAAGCATCGGCATCATATTAAACAACTAACTTATTCGCAACTATCTATTATCGGTATCGTATTACTAGCAGGTATTGCAAGTATCATTTATCTGTTAGTAACGATTCAAATATTCTTAGAGCCCATAGGTCTTCCGGAAAAAATGGAGAGTGCTCTGTTCTTTGTATGTATAGTAATTGGGATATATATTTTATGGTATTTTATCGGTAAGCTATTTGGAAGAGCGTTGGAAAAACAATGAAAAACTGTAAGTGCATTGCTTAAAGCAGTGTGTTTACAGTTTTTTTGTTCAGTATTTTGATGGAACTATTTTGATAATTCTTCGTAAAGACTATTAGAGGTGAGAAACTTGAAACATATTTATGAAAAATCTGCTCAATATACAAAATTCGCATCTATAAGCTTAGTAGGAATATACATAGTTTTGCTTATAGTTTTCAAAGATGTTATGTGGCATGACTTTGAAACTCATCTTGCTGTTGGCTTTACATTACTTGTTTTATATAGCTCTTCTTTTTTGTTTCAACATGCTGCAGAAAAATTGCCTGAAGAGAAAAAAGTGGATAGCAATTATTACTCAGCTAGTTTTCCGATTCAGGAACTTAATTTCCAACGAGACGTTTCGTTAATTCCTCAGACTTATTTAGTCTCCGGTACAGGCGAACGGTTATATAAGATAAGTCCTACTGAAGAACAGCCCTTTCGAAGGAAACTATCCACATTTAGTATTTTCAAAATGGGAATGTTCTTCCCAGTTACTTATCAATTGATAACAATGGATGAGAAGGTAGTGTCTACGTTTACCATTTACAATAAGCTTAGATTTATGAAAATAAAGGTGCTAGATCATAGTCGTCTACACATAACTACTATTGTTATGCCACTAATTTCTTTAAAAAATAGAGCTATAATATTTGATGCAAATAACGAAAAACTACTTCAAATGGAAGCGAAAAGTGTATATGGAGACATTGACGTTGATGATTTAGGTGGTCAAAGATTAGCAGCATATCGGTTTGGAATTTTTCCATATGCTACGCATCCTGCATTTGAAGTCCAAGCAATGAATGTCCATGTCTCCCTTGCGCATAATTTAACGCACACAGAAAAACTAACTTTTACTGCATTGTTTTACTATTGGACAGCCAATCAATAAAAACGAGCAAATTCATCTAGAATTTACTCGTTTTTTTTTAAGAAAATATATGTTCTATACTCAATATGTGCCCAGGAAGTATATAAAAATGTAACGTGAACAATGAGTTAGGGTGACTTAAAAGAATGAATAATACTGCTGATTTCCGTTTCAGGTGGCCGCTTTCCGCGGGCGTTGCCACCTTCGACTGCAATCAAATGTGTAGTACTTAACTTTAAGATATTGCAGCCTTTCGGTTAGATGATATGAGTAGTACAAGCAGCTATTATAGTAATAAAATTGTCTGTTGAATTAGGGGTACTACTCTGTAATACTTTTCTCTAAACATACTTACCTAGTTCTAAGTGTTGTAGAAGGGCGACGGGCAGATAAATGCCATAAGATTACTGAAAAAAAGTGATATTGGTTGTGACCAAGTCACAACCAATATCACTAAAAATTCAATCGGTAATCATATAGCAAGACGTTTGTCCAAAGTCCCTCGAAAACGAAAGAAACAGTTTTCACTTCAAGGACCGGGCGCCTTTATACCTGGATTCTCTTATATTAATCTTTAAACAGATTAAACCACCCTTTGTATTTGAACCAACTAAGCATAGAAAAAGCGATGAGGACCATAGCACCGAGTACTACGAAATAACTATATTTCCACTCAAGTTCAGGCATGTTTGCAAAGTTCATACCGTATACTCCAACAATGAACGTTAAGGGTATAAAAACAGTTGATACAATCGTTAAGATCATCATGATACGGTTCATCCTACTAGAGTTTATCGACATATGACTATCACGTATATCAGCTGTCAGCTCTCGATTAGATTCAATCATTTCCGTCAGTCGTATTAAATGATCATAAATATCTGCAAAGTAGGTGTGTTCCGTTTGCTGTAAATTCATTCGTTCTGAATTTAATATTCTATAAAGTAAATCTCGCATAGGAATAACTGTACGTCTTAAACGTAACAAATCTCCTCGAAGATCAAACACTGAATCCATAGAAAAATGGCGCATATCATAAGATAGCTTATCTTCTACAGCATTTAAATAGCCTTCAATTTTATAGACAATCGGAAAATAGGCATCCACCACTTTATCGATGATATTATAAGTTGCATGGATAGCACCTCTATCCCAGCCCTGTGAATTTTGTCTAATACGCTCCCGTGCTTGCTCCATTTCATGCATCGGATGGAAATGAAATGACACTACATAGTCTTGACCAACAAATATGTCTAACTCTTCTGCTTCTAATGTTTCCTCATTGAAAGAATGTAAAACAAAGAAGTTATAACCATCATAATAGTCCACTTTAGGACGCTGTAGCCTTTGTAAGCAATCCTCAATAGCCAGTGGATGAAAATGAAAGAAAGAACTAAGTAAAAGTTCTTCTTCTTTAGTTGGCTCAGCAATGTCAATCCAGTACCATTCAAACTTTCTCCGTTTTATATCTTCTATAGGAAAGTCATTTACTATTTCATGATCGGTCGTTATGCCAATCGTATGGATCATACATATCCCTCTTTTCATCACTATCTCTTTTCATATTATCTCATAGTCTTCATATTATTAATGTACCTAAAAAACTGAGGAAATGAAAAGAAAATTATGATGCTTCCACCAATAAAGATGGTATATTCTAAATAAAATGAAAATAGTGGTTGACTTAGGTAATTTCTATTTGTATACTAGGTATTAATCAAATAAAACAACTTTCTTATCAAGAGAGGTGGAGGGACTTGGCCCTATGATACCTCAGCAACAGGCAAAAATTTGTACTGTGCTAATTCCAGAAGCGTTATGCTTGAAGATAAGAAGAGACTAATTCACCGATGACGTGTAAACCTCTTCTTGTTTCTAAGAAGGGGTTTTATTTGATTTTAACTATAAAAAATAGGGGGAGAAATCAATATGTCATCGGAATTACTAAAAGCATTCAACACATTGAAGGAAAAGCAGTGGGTAGATTTAACACACACATTTGGAGCTAATTCACCACATTTCGCTGCTTTTAAAGCAGCTGAAATCGACACATTGTTTAATCATGACGATGGATTCTTTGCACAAAGCTTTCAATTTGCAGGACAGTACGGCACGCATATAGATGCACCTATACATTTTGTAAGGGATACGCGTTACTTAGAAGAACTCGAATTGAAAGAATTGGTATTACCATTAGTCGTCATTGATCGGTCAAAGGAAGCGGCTGAAGATAATGATTTTACTTTATCGGTGGATGACATTTTCACATTTGAAAAAGCCCACGGAAAAATCGAAGAAGGCTCATTTGTCGCTCTTAGAACCGATTGGAGTAAACGTTGGCCAGACGAAAAGGAATTTAACAATAAGGATGCAGCGGGTAATAATCACGCGCCGGGTTGGGGATTAGAAGCTTTGAAGTTTTTATTTCAAGAACGAAAGATTAAAGCTATAGGACATGAAACATTCGACACTGATTCAAGTGCTGACTATCTAAAAAACGGCGCATTACACGGAGAATATTATGTGCTTGAACAAGATACTTACCAAATAGAATTATTGACGAACTTAGATAAGCTCCCTGCAACAGGAGCCATTATTTTCAATATCGTCCCGAAGCCAGAAAAAGCCTCTGGATTCCCAGTTCGATCATTTGCCATCTTACCATAGAAGGAGTGAGATAAATGGACAGTTCAAACAGCTATTCAAGCTCCATTTCGAGCGGACCATGTAGGAAGTTTGTTAAGACCAGAAAGTTTACTGGCGGGCTTTAGACTTCTTTGAACACAGAAGTAACTCAATATGTTCCGCTGGAGCAGTTGAGTATTAGTCCGCAATGCAGATTTGCTTCTAGACATCATGGTAATAAGCTTACAGAAGAACAGCATAGTTTGGAGTTAATCCGTGTAAGATCTCGACTACTTTCCATACTCATTTGTAGAATACTGTAGCTGAGTAAAAATATAACTTTCTTTCTCGGGTCTCATTTGATAATGAGAAAGAAAGTAAAGTTTTAAACATAAATGAAATGCCAAGGGAATAAACCCTTGGCATTTCATTTGTTTTCATTATTTTCTTTCTGCTTTTAAAGCCTTAAACAGTGAAATAATCATAAGTAACATTACGAATGAAAATGGTAAGGCGGCAATAATAATTGTATTTTGTAATGCTGCTAATCCATTAACGGATAACAAAATAATAGCGATTACGGATAATGTGATTCCCCAAGCGAGCTTCACTCTGTTCGGTGGAGTCAGTGACCCGTTGGTCGACTGCATACCAAGAACGAAAGTGGCAGAATCTGCCGAAGTAATGAAAAAGGAAGCAATTAATAACACAGCAAAAACAGAAATACCTGTAGAGAAAGGCATCACATGGAACATTTCAAAAATAGTCAATTCAGTAGATGCTTGTGCTAAATCAGCAATGCCTCTTTTCTGAAAGTCAATGGCTGTTGTACCAAAAGCTGAAAACCAAAATGTTCCCAGTAAAGTAGGTGCTACAAGAACACCTGTAACAAACTCACGTATTGTACGACCTTTAGATACTCGAGCAATGAACATACTAACGAATGGTGCCCATGAGATCCACCAAGCCCAATAGAAGATAGTCCAATTGTCTAGCCACTCTCGATTATGACCATTCAATGGGGATGTACGAAAACTCATTTGTACAATATTCCCTAAATAACCTCCGAAAGAATCTGTAAACATATCTAGAATCAGTAAGGTAGGTCCCATAATAACGACAAAACCAAGTAAAGCAAGAGCTAATAGTAAATTTATATTGGACAAATATTTTATCCCTTTACTTAATCCAGACCAAGCAGATGCTACAAAGAGGACGGTGACAACCGCTATAATGATAATCTGAGACGTAATGCCAATTTTGAAGCCAAATAAGTAATTTAAGCCGGCATTAATTTGAACAGCACCGAATCCAAGAGAAGTAGCAACGCCAAATGCTGTGGCAAAGACAGCGAGCACATCTACGAGAGTACCCCATGGGCCTTCCATTCGTTTGCCAAAAATTGGTTTCAAAGTGGAGGAGATTAAGCCTGGTTCCCCCTTACGGAATTGGAAGAATGCAAGAGATAATGCAACAACCCCATACATAGCCCAAACATGGAATCCCCAGTGGAAGTAAGTTTGACGAAGGGATTCTTTAAAAGCTGCATTCGTACCTGGTTCAGCTGTGGCAGGATCAATGGCAAAATGTGACAAGGGTTCAGCTGCCCCATAAAAGACAAGCCCAATTCCCATACCAGCAGAAAACAACATAGAAATCCAAGTAATAGTTGAAAATTGCGGACGATCTGAATCTTTTCCCAGTCGGATTTTTCCATAGGGACTAAAGATGAAGAAGATGCTTAATACTAACATTAGCGTCATAAGTAACATATAGTACCAACCAAATGATGAAGCAACGAAAGTTTTAATAGTACTAGTAATAGCTTCAAAACTTTCCGGGGCTAAAGCACCGTATCCAACAGCTAAAACTATTAAACCAATCGTTATATAAAATACCTTTGATAATTTTTTCATGTTTTCCCTCTCTCGCGTTTTTATCCTAAACGCTTAACTATACTAATAAAATATTATAGAATCAACCAAAATACTTATATTTATTCCTTATAGTATTACCATTTTAGCTTAGATTGAAACTTCTTCTTTCACAATAAAGCCTATCAAGCTGTTTTTATTTTTACTTAATGGGGATGTTTGTCTAGTTAGTTTCTTCTCCTCTTGCATTTACTAATAGTAGTGCAAGAAGGAGGTGAATTAACAATGAATCAACATCAACATCAACAACCCTGTTCCTGTAATCCTTGTCAACAAAAGCAGTGGCAACAACCAGCTGCTCAACCAGTTGTTTGTCCTCCGCAATACCGAGTGCGTGATTCGTTCTTACCTAGAATGCAGCCTGTTATCCATCCAATTGTAAATGTGAATAGAGAGCATATCGTAAACGTTCCTCAGCACTTTTACACAGTTACAAATCAAAATGTAATGGTACCCGGCAGTCAACAGGCATTTCCTATGCAACAAGGACAGTTTCCACAACAATCATTTGGTCAACCATACGGACAACAGTTTGGGCAACAACAATTCGGACAGCAACAGTTCTTCCCAGGTCAGAATAGATAATTCATCTGTATTCTAGTTTTCTTCGTTATGAAGAAAACAACAGCAAATGCCTTTATATCAAAGTGCATTTGCTTTTTTATTATGATTTTAATGTAAAGCTTTTCTTTCTAATCATTCGATACAATGTATCTATGTATTTAGATGTATTGTAATATTCAGTATATTTTGATAAAGTTTATAATTATTTCGGTTTCTAAAAGAAAGAGAAAAGTAGAAAGATATGGGGGAATAATATGAAGCTATTTTTATCGGTCGATATGGAAGGAATAACAGGTTTGCCAGATTACACGTTTGTAGAGTCCAACAAGCATAATTACGAACGGGCGAGACGTATAATGACTCAAGAAGCAAATGCCATTGTGGAAGGTGCTTTATCAAAAGGTATAAAAGAAGTACTAGTCAATGACAGTCACTCTAAAATGAATAATCTCCTGGTAGAAGAATTACATCCAGATGCTTCCTTAATCACAGGGGATTTTAAGCCTTATTCAATGGTGCACGCACTAGATGAAACGTATTTAGGAGCTGTTTTTGCAGGTTATCATTCACGGGCTGGACAACCCGGTGTAATGAGTCACTCGATGATATTTGGGGTTCGTAATATGTACATAAATGAAGTAGTAGTTGGAGAACTTGGATTAAATGCATTTGTAGCAGGATATTATGGTGTGCCAGTTATTATGGTGGCAGGAGATGACGGTGCGTGTAGGGAAGCGGAGGACCTTCTACCTGGAGTCGTGACTGCAGTGGTGAAGGAGTCTATTTCTCGTTCAGCTGTTAAGACGTTACATCCTTTAAAATCACAGGCCTTGCTTAGAAAGAAAATAGTGGAGGCTATAGAAAAACGAGATCAAATAAAGCCTCTAACTCCTCCTGAAAAACCAGTACTAAGAATTGAATTTGTAAACTATGGTCAAGCGGAGTGGGCGGCTTTAATGCCGGGTTGTGAAATTATAAAAGATACTACAGTGGTGGAGTTTAAAGCGAAAGATATTTTAGAAGCATATCGAGCAATGCTTGTTATGGTGGAATTAGCGTTACAAGCTAAATTCTGTTAAGGGGGCTTTTGAATGGGAAAATATATTGTTAAGCGTTTTATCATGATGATTGCGACAATTCTCATCATTGCTACATTAACCTTCGTATTGATGCACTTAATACCCGGTTCTCCATTTGAGGGAGAGCGGACGACTAATCCTACCATTCAAGCAAACTTAGAAAAATTTTATAAACTAGACGAACCCCTTCATATTCAATATTTAAGTTATTTAAAATCCATTGTCACATTTGACTTTGGGCCATCTATTAAGAAGCCGAATGAATCCGTAAATGAATTGTTAGCGCGGGGATTCCCGATTTCCTTTGAACTTGGGATGGCTACTATTTTAGTAGCTTTGCTTTCAGGGATCATACTGGGTACGATTGCTGCACTTCGACATAATGGTCTGGTAGACTACTTTGCCATGACATTTGCAGTAGTTGGTATATCTGTACCTAACTTCGTACTTGCAACATTACTTATTCAACAACTTGCTGTGACCTGGGACTTGCTACCGGCAGCAACCTGGTCTAGTCCGTTACATATGATATTGCCTATAATAGCCCTTGCAACGGGACCCACCGCTATTATTGCTCGCTTAACTAGATCTAGTATGTTAGAGGTGCTTACACAAGATTATATTAAAATGGCCCGTGCTAAAGGATTATCTCCCGTACGGATAATTGTTCGCCATGCATTAAGAAATGCACTTATGCCAGTTGTGACAATTTTAGGGACGATGCTTGCTGGAATACTAACAGGTACTTTTGTAATCGAGCGTATTTTTGCCATTCCAGGTATGGGGAAATATTTCGTGGAGAGTATTAATAATCGAGATTACCCCGTAATCATGGGTACAACTGTGTTTTATAGCGCATTTCTAGTGTTCATGCTATTCATTGTAGATATTGTCTACGGATTACTGGACCCACGTATAAAATTACACCGAAAAGAAGGGGATGCCTAATGACAAATTCACAAGAAGTAGTGTCCCCACAGCATGTAAAAGATGAGTGGTTTCAACCTCTACCAAAGAAGCATGGAGGAGCAGAAACGGTTGTAAGACCCTCATTATCCTACTGGAAAGATGCTTGGCGTCGATTACGAAAAAATAAATTGGCAATGGGTGGATTAATTTTTCTCATTTTATTGATGCTTTTCGCTATATTTGGTCCTATCTTTTCTCCATATTCGGTTACCGCTACTGATTACCCTAACCAAAACCAACCTCCATCCGCTGCTCATTGGTTTGGTACCGACGAAGCAGGAAGAGATGTGTTTACAAGAACCTGGTATGGCGCCCGTATTTCTATATTTGTAGGAGTAATGGCTGCGCTTATCGATTTCTTTATTGGCATTATTTACGGTGGTATTAGTGGTTATAAAGGTGGACGTACGGATTCCATTATGATGCGAATAGTAGAAGTACTTTATGGATTACCCCATTTGTTAGTTGTTATTTTGTTAATGGTTATCATGGGGGCAAGTTTAACGACAATCATAGTAGCTCTTACTGTTACAGGATGGGTAGGAATGGCGCGTATTGTTCGAGGACAGGTACTACAAATAAAAAACTATGAGTTTGTAACAGCCTCCAAATCGTTTGGTGCTAAGAGCTCTAGAATTATCCGGAAAAATTTATTACCGAATACAATGGGTCCTATTATAGTTCAAATGACTCTTACAGTTCCAAGTGCAATCTTTGCGGAAGCTTTTCTAAGTTTTTTAGGCTTAGGGATAGCAGCTCCATTTGCAAGTTGGGGTGTTATGGCAAATGATGCACTTCCTGTTATATTATCTGGTCATTGGTGGCGCTTATTCTTCCCAGCATTGTTTATTTCTTTAACGATGTTCGCCTTTAATGTACTAGGGGACGGACTTCAGGATGCGCTAGATCCGAAGCTTAGGAGGTAGATTGGATGAATGAACAACAGTTAGATATTGCGAAGGAACACGTAAAACAGCGAGTTAATGAAGTAGATAAATCACTTCCAGTAGGTACCTCTGAAACGCAAAGGAATAGAAAGAAAGCAAAGAAGGTAAGGTCAGATGTAAAAGTACTTCAGGTAAATAATCTCCAAGTTTCTTTTCGAACGTATGGTGGAGAGGTAGAAGCTGTTAGGGGGGTTAGTTTCGATCTTCATCAAGGGGAAACACTGGCTATAGTAGGGGAATCAGGATGTGGAAAAAGTGTTACTTCTAATGCCATTATGGGGTTAATACCGGAGCCTGCCGGGGTTATTAAGAATGGTAGTGTTCTTTTTAAAGGGAAAGAGTTGACGGGGATGTCGAAACCGCAACTGCGGAAAATTCAAGGGGTAGACATATCGATGATTTTCCAAGATCCTATGACAGCACTAAACCCAACGCTCACGGTTGGGGAGCAATTAACAGAAGGGCTTCGAACGCATAAAAAAGTAAGTAAACAAGAGGCGAAACAAAAAGCGATAGAAATGTTGGAACTGGTGGGAATTCCCAATCCTAAAGAGCGCTTAAAGCAATTTCCTCATCAATTTTCAGGAGGAATGCGACAAAGAATTGTGATTGCTATTGCGCTCATATGTGAGCCGGAGCTCCTAATTGCGGATGAACCAACTACCGCACTAGATGTAACGATCCAAGCACAAATATTAGAACTCTTTGAAGAGATTCAACAGAAATCGAATATTTCCATTATATTAATCACTCATGACTTAGGAGTCGTTGCGAAAATAGCTGATCGAATTGCCGTAATGTATGCCGGAAAAGTAGTAGAAATTGGGGATAAACGTGCAATATTTTACACACCGGAGCATCCATATACAAAAGGGCTTTTAAATTCAGTTCCTCGTCTGGACTTGGTTGAGGAAGAATTACAACCAATTGAAGGGACGCCACCAGATTTATTTTCACCACCTAAAGGATGTCCTTTCACGGCAAGATGTCCGTATGCAATGGAAGTATGTGATCATGTTTATCCTTTTACGACAACGATATCTGAATCACATGCGGTTGACTGTTGGCTTCAGGACGAACGTGCAAAAGTATTACAAGAGTTATCTTAAAATAGGATGAGCGCGCTTTAGTGCATTCACATATATATTACAAAGGGGGAACTAAGATGAAGAAATGGTTAATGTTATTTGTAGTAGCATTATTTGTCCTTGTGTTAAGTGCTTGTACAGCCACGAAAGATGCGGGTGAAAAAAAGGAAACTAATACAGGAAACGAAGGAGAAGAGAAGGAAACAGCAGTAGAAACTGAAACAGAAAAAATACTCAAATTAAATAATGGAAATGAACCAACATCATTTGATCCATCTGTAGGATTTGATGCGGTTTCTTGGAATGCATTGAATAATCTAATGGAAGGACTTGTACGGCTGTCAAAGGACCATGTAGCAGAACCTGCAACAGCTGAAAAAATTGATGTTACAGAAGATGGTCTAACGTATACATTTACAATTCGCGACGATGCGAAATGGTCTAATGGTGAGCCTGTATTAGCAAGTGATTTCGTTTATGGTTGGTTGCATATGTTAAATCCGGAAACAGCTTCCCCAGCAGCATTTTTAGCGTATTTCATTGATGGAGCAGAAGCCTATAATAGTGGGGAAGGCGCAGCTAAGGACGTTGCTATTAAAGCGGTAGAGGAAAAAGTATTTGAAGTGAAATTAAATGCTCCAACAGAAGCATTCTTAAACATCATTACTAACCCAAGTTTTTTCCCAGTTAATGAAAAAGTGGCTACTGAGAATGCAACCTGGTATACAGAAGCAGATACATTCGTAGGAAATGGCCCGTTCAAGTTAACGGCATGGGAGCATGATGTAAGCTTTACATTTGCAAAAAATGAAAATTATTGGGATGCCGATACTGTAAAGCTGGATAAAGTGGAATGGGCTATGGTTGATGATTCCAATACCGAATACCAAATGTACGAAACAGGGGAATTAGATGTATCTGGTGTACCGGCGGAATTGGCAGATCAGTTATTGGATTCTCCTGAATTGAAAAATGAAGATCAAGCAGGGTTATATTTCTACCGTTTCAACGTATCACAAGAGCCTTTTACAAATAAAAAAATCCGTCAAGCTTTTGGTTTAGCGGTTGATCAACAAGAAATCGTAGAGTTTGTAACGAAAAATGGCGAAAAACCAGCAGAGGGCTTTGTTCCTTATGGATTTGTAGGGCCTGATGGTAAGGAGTTCAGAGAAACAGCTGGTAAACTGGTAGGCTTTGATGCAGAAAAAGCAAAATCACTTTTAGCTGAAGGTATGAAAGAAGAGGGGTACACAGAGTTACCTGAAGTAACGTTAACTTATTCTACAAGTGATACTCATAAGAAAATAGCGGAAGCACTGCAAAGTAAATTTAAAGAAGTTTTAGGAGTAGATGTAGTATTACAAAATGTAGAAGCAAGTGTGTTTGCGACTGAGCAAAAAGAGTTTAAATACCAATTGTCTCGCTCTTCCTTCTTATTTGACTATGCAGATCCAGTGAATGCTTTAGAAAGCTTCATCACAGGTTCCTCTATGAACCGTACTACTTGGTCAGATGCAAAATTTGATAAACTAATCGCTGATATAAAAAATGAAACAGACGAAGCAAAACGTTGGGAAATGCTTATTCAAGCAGACACGTTATTAATGGACGAAATGCCAATTTTCCCAGTACATTATTACAACCAAGTAACACTTGAAAAACCAACAATTTCAGGAATCGTAAGACATCCAGTTGGATATATGGACTTAAAGTGGGCTGACAAAGAATAGTTGCCAGAAAAGCCCTAGCAACTATGCGAAAGCTGCGGTGCCTCATTTGGTACCGCCCTTTTCTTTCCTATTAGATATGTTAAAATTTGCAGTGAGTTGGTTTATTAAGGCTTCATTATAAAGGAGAAATTACATATGAAAATCCGTCCAAAACGATTGCAAAAAGGAGATACTATCGGTATTATTGCTCCTTCAAGTCCACCGAATCTAGAGAACTTAAAGGGCTCTTTTGCTTTTTTAGAGGAGCTTGGCTTATCTTATCAATTAGGAAAAAGTCTAGAAAATGTACATGGCTACTTAGCTGGCACTGATGAGGAACGTTTAGAAGATTTACATGAGATGTTCGCTAACCCAAATATTGCAGGCATTATTTGTGCGGGTGGAGGCTATGGTTCTGCACGTTACACAGATCAAATCGATTTTCAATTGAT
Source organism: Psychrobacillus sp. FSL H8-0510 (assembly GCF_038008345.1). Taxonomy (NCBI): domain Bacteria; kingdom Bacillati; phylum Bacillota; class Bacilli; order Caryophanales; family Bacillaceae; genus Psychrobacillus; species Psychrobacillus sp. FSL H8-0510. Next base: position 3,680,923 of record NZ_JBBOYZ010000001.1, on the reverse strand, counting down.
GCATGAGAATCCAAAGGTTTTTTGGGGTTACTCTGATATAACTTTTCTACATACAGGTATGAATCTATATTCGGATATCGTCACCTTCCATGGACCAATGTTAGCTTCAGATGTGGGAAAAGATACGTTCTCCGAGCTATCCAAAAAAATGTTTCAACAGTTGTTTAATCCAATGGAGCTATTTTATACTGAAGCAATCTCTCCATTGGCACAAGTTTCTCCAGGTATCGTAAGAGGGGAACTTACAGGAGGAAATTTATCATTACTTGCTAATGGTGTAGGTACAAAATATGAGGTAGATACAAAAGGAAAACTTCTCCTGATAGAAGATGTAGGGGAAGAGCCTTACAAAGTAGATGGTATGCTAAACCAACTACGCCAAGCTGGTATTTTAGATGCGGCAGCTGGGTTTGTCATTGGGGATTTTAGTGGTGCAGAACCTAAAAAAAGGCCGGTTACTTTGTCTTTAGACGAAGTGTTTGATCACTACATTGGAAAATTAGGTAAGCCTGCAGTGAAAGGATTTAAAATAGGACATTGCGAGCCTCATTTTGCCGTCCCACTTGGAATGGAAGCAGAATTGGATGCGAATAACTTATCTCTAACTATATTACCTGGAGTTGAATAAGGAGGAGACGAGATTGTATATAAAATCAATTGAAACCTTTGATGTGGCAGTCCCTCTAACTAAACCATTTAAAACTGCTCTACGAACTGTGACGACGGCTTACTCAGTGTATGTAACTATTACGACGAGTGATGGCATAGTAGGTCATGGAGAGGCTCCACCGACACATGTAATTACAGGCGAGTCGATGGACAGTATTCGATACGCTATTAACGAGATAATTGCACCTCAATTGATTGGTATGAACATTTTACAAAGTGAGCAGATATTCCAGAAACTAAACACAGCCTTAGTCAGAAATACAAGTGCTAAAGCGGCATTAGACATGGCCATATATGACATACTGGCTAAGCATGCAGGTCTTCCTTTATATCAATTTCTTGGAGGTTATCGGAAAAAGCTAGAAACCGATTTTACAGTTAGTGTGAATGACCCTAGCGAGATGGCGGATGATGCAGAACAGTATATAAAGGATGGATTTAAAGTTCTAAAGGTCAAGGTAGGTATTGGTGAGATAAAAGATGATATCCAACGCATTCGTGCTATTCGAGATCGTGTGGGAATGACGCCAAAGTTAAGGCTCGATGCTAACCAGGGATGGAATGCTAAAGAGGCCGTAAAAGCAATTAGCTTAATGGAGGATACAGGACTATCAATTGAATTTGTAGAACAGCCAGTTCCTGCTTGGGATCTCGAAGGGCTAAAGTATGTTACCGATCATACATATACTCCAATTATGGCGGATGAAAGTGTTTTTTCTGTGCAGGATGCTAAACAAGTTCTAAAAATGCGAGCTGCTGATTTGATAAATATAAAGCTGATGAAATCGGGTGGCATTTATCACGCCCAAAAAATAAATACACTTGCAGAGGCAAGTGGGGTGAAATGTATGGTAGGCAGCATGATTGAAACGAAATTGGGAATCACAGCGGCTGCTCATTTTGCAGCTAGCCAGCCGAATATTCGATATTTTGACTTTGACGCACCGTTAATGCTAAAAAATGATTTAATAGTCGGTGGCGTTATCTATGATAAGAGTGATATGACCTTCTCCAACGAACCAGGATTAGGGATTGTTCATGTGAATTTGGATTAGGAGGCAAAAAGATGCCAGTGGAAAAGAAAGAATGGGTTTGTGCTGTAAAGGTGGGAACTATTTGGACTGAACCAAACTCTGCCAGGGAGATAGATATTCCGGCAATCTCAAATCCTGTGTTATTGGTGGAATGGCTTGAGGCACTACCGTATAAACAAAGGTTAGCTTTATGTGATGAAAATCGTGTGCAAACGCAGCTACTTTACGGAGAACCAGTGCTTGTGGAGGAGATAGTAGGGGAATGGGCAAAAGTTGTTGCCATTTGGCAGCCCTCTAAAAAAGATAGTCGTGGTTATCCAGGTTGGATCCCGCTTTCGCAAATACAACCTACAAAGCGAGTGGATGTCAAGGGTTCCGCCAGAGTTTCTTCTGCAAAAGTACAGCTCTGGGATTTACAACATAATCCGCTACTCGTTTTAGCCTTTAATACTATTCTACCGATAATCTCAGAGGATGAAGTATTTTATACTGTTCTTACGCCACACGGCAAAGCGTTATTATCGAAAGTACATGCCCAATTTGCATCTTCTGTGGATCAGATTCCGAAGAGGTCTGCAGAGGAAGCGGTGGCTTTAGGGGAAAATTATTTAGATTTACCATATCTATGGGGCGGCATGTCTCCATATGGCTATGATTGTTCGGGTTTTTCGTACAATATGTTGAAGGCTTGTGGTTATATAATTCCTCGAGATGCAAGTGACCAGGCTAAAACGGGAGAAGAAATTTCTATACAAGACCCTTCGCTTTGGAAAAAAGGGGATTTACTATTTTTTGCGAATGATGAAGGGACGGGAACGGTAAGGCATGTTGGGTTCTATTATGGGGATGGCCAACTATTGCATTCGCATTCAACGGGGAAAACAGTAGAAATTTTAAGGCTAGCAGGATCTCTGTTAGAAAAGGAGATTTGTGCAGTTAGAAGATATGCCGTTTAGGGGGGATTTAAATGACGGAAAAAGTTCTATTGTCTGTTCAAGATTTGAAGCGCCATTTTGACATTGGACATGGGGAGACGTTGAAGGCTGTTGATGGGATAAGTTTTGATATCTTCAAAGGGGAGACATTTGGTCTAGTGGGTGAATCTGGTTGTGGTAAATCCACAGCAGGCCGAACTATTTTAGGATTGTACAATAGAACAGAGGGAAAAGTTCTGTTTGAAAATGAAAATGTGCATGAGATGACTGACAAAGAAAGAAGAGGTTACTTGAAAAAGATGCAAATGATCTTTCAGGATCCGTATGCATCTTTAAATCCACGTTCCACTGTGTTTGAAATTATTGCTGAACCGATGGAAATACATAAACTATACAAAAAGGAAGAGTTAAAGTCTAGAGTGTATGAATTACTAGAGGATGTGGGCTTGAACAGAGACCATGCTAATCGATATCCTCATGAATTTTCAGGAGGTCAGCGTCAACGTATTGGCATAGCTCGAGCGCTTGCATTAGATCCTGAGTTTATCATTGCGGATGAGCCTATTTCAGCTTTGGATGTGTCAGTTCAAGCTCAAGTAGTGAAGCTGCTCCAACGACTACAAAAGGAAAAAAATCTAACCTATTTGTTTATCGCACATGATTTATCGATGGTCAAGTACATCTCTGACCGAATAGGGGTCATGTACCTAGGGCATATGGTAGAAATGACCACTAGTAGTCAGTTGTATGAAAATCCACTACACCCGTACACACAGGCTTTGTTATCTGCGATTCCCATTCCAGATCCTGACATAGAGGAGTCACGAGAACGTATTCTTTTGCATGGAGAGCTTCCGAGCCCGATTAATCCACCTTCAGGTTGTGTATTCCGTACGAGATGTGCACATGCTATGTCCATTTGTACGGAAAAAAAGCCAGCCTGGAAGGAACAGGAACCAGGTCATTTTGTAGGATGTCATCTTTATAATTAATAATGATACCCATATTACAAATACGTATCTTGCATAATTTATATTGACAAAATGCTAATACTTGTAGTATTCTGAAAATAACGAAAAGAAAGGAGTGAGGCATCATGGCAAATGAATATACGTATCCACGAATCTGTAAGTTTATGATGTCCCACTCCGTATGTCTCTAACCAGATATATGCTTCTTTACTAATGACCGGGGAACCATGGCTGCAGATTCGTGCAGTCATGGTTTTTTTATTGTTTAGCTTATAGCTCTATTAATGTGGCTTGGGCATTATTCATACGGAAATTAGGGGGAAATTGAATTGAATTTAATCGAACAATATGGTTGGAATAATAATTGGGAAGAAAAAATGACAGGTAGTGGAACTGCAGGTCGCGTACTACTGGAACATAAAAATTTATATAGAGTTATGACCAATGAAGGAGAGCTACTATGCTCACTTTCTGGGAAATTTAAATTTGGGAATGATAGAGAAGCATTTCCGGCAGTTGGAGACTGGGTAGTGCTCGATCGGATGCCTGGTGAGGAAAAGGGGATAATCCATGAAGTACTTCCTCGCAGTTCACAGTTCTCTAGGAAAATGGCTGGATTGACGACAGAAATTCAACTAATTGCGGTAAACGTTGATTTTGTATTTCTAGTGATGTCGCTTAATCATGACTTCAATGTTCGTAGATTAGAGAGATATCTATTGGCAGCATGGGATTCAGGGGCGACCCCCATCGTGGTATTAACGAAAAAAGATGCTTGTGAAGACCTAGAATATTATATGAAAGAAGTAGAGGCTATTGCATTTGGTGTGGATATATTTGCAGTGAGTAGTGTGACCGGCGAAGGTATCGATCGATTAGGAAGTCTATTAGCCTCTCATAAAACAGGTGCACTTTTAGGTTCTTCCGGAGTTGGGAAATCATCCTTGATAAACGCCTTGTCAGGTGTAGAAGTAATGACTGTCAATCATATAAGAGAAGATGATAGTAAAGGGCGCCATACAACCACTCATAGAGAGTTGACGCTGTTACCTGAAGGTGGCTTACTAATTGATACACCTGGGATGAGAGAGTTTCAACTTTGGGATACAAGTGATGGGGTGAGTGCTAGTTTTCAGGATATCGAAGACCTAGCATTAGATTGCCGTTTCCGTGATTGTCAGCATGTAAAAGAGCCTGGTTGTGCAATTCGGGAGGCTATTGACAATGGTACTCTTAAACAAGAACGATACAAGAGTTATGTAAAACTGATGCGAGAGCTTGCGCATATCGACCGCAAAAGCGATGCTGCAGCCAAACAAGCAGAAACGAATAACTGGAAGCAAGTTACGAAGTCTCAACGAAATAATTATAAAAAGAAAATTTAATTTAGCTGTAGCTATAGAAGGTTCAATTAGTTATTCAAGAAAGATAAAAAAGATTTATTGAATAGGAATAGTCATAATAATATATCCTAAACTACAAACAATGGTTTGTAGTTTTTTCTTGTTTTTAAGTGCAAATCGTATCAATTGCACATACAAAAAATTCTCGTTATAATATAGTCAAAGTTAGTCAAAGTCAGTTTGTGAGAAGAGGTGAGAAGATGAAAAATATATCTGACATAATTGAAGGGTATTTGAAGGCTATTATAGAAGAAGGAAGTAAGGAACAAATCGAAATTAAGCGAAGTGAAATCGCGGAGAAGTTTCAGTGTGTTCCATCTCAAATAAATTATGTAATCAATACACGATTTACCCAAGATCGCGGATACTTAGTAGAAAGTAAACGAGGTGGAGGGGGATATATTCGAATCCTCCGCGTTCGAGCTCATACAAAAGCTGATCTAATAGAGCATATTATACAAACACTAGAAAATGGGGCTTCAGAATCGGTCACGGAAGATATCGTTTTTCGATTGATCGATGAAGATGTTATTACTAAACGTGAAGCAAAACTCATTTTAGCAGCTTTAAATAGAACGACTCTGGTGATTCCGTTACCTGCCAGAGATGAACTAAGGTCTCGTATTTTATGCGCCATGTTATTAACGTTAAAATATGAAAAAAGTGAAAAATGAACGGGGTGTGTTAAAGGTGATTTGTGAAAATTGTAAACAAAGACCGGCGAAAGTAACGGTTACCCAAGTGCATAATGGTGAACATCTTGAAAGACATTATTGTGAAGTCTGTGCAAATAGCCTCCACCCGTTTTACGTTGAGTACAAACAAGATCCACTATCTTTACATCAACTACTATCGAACTGGTTTAGTCAAACAGAACAACAACCAATGCAACAAAAACAACAAAAAAATATAATTGTATGCGATGAATGTGGTTGGTCGATCCAGCGTTTTTTAGATGAAGGAAAATTTGGTTGTGCGAATTGTTATAACAGTTTTCGCCCTCAGTTACCGAATGTATTTAAGCGACTTCATAATGGAAACACGAAGCATACCGGGAAGGCTCCAGGTGCACTAGGAGAGAAGATTGCTTTAAAGAAACGTATAGAAGCCATTCGCTCTCAAATGAAAGATGCTATTGCCACGGAAAGTTTTGAGGAAGCCGCAAAGTTGAGAGATGAAGCCAGAGATTTGGAAAGTCAACTTTCAACAGGAGGAGGTGACCAAACGAATGTCAATTGAACACTTTTTAGATAACTCCATTTCCAGTTGGATGGCTGGTGTTGGACAGCATTCAGATATCGTGATGAGTACAAGAATACGGTTAGCTAGAAATCTGAATGGTTACCGTTTTCCTTTGGCATTTACAGAAGACGAGGCGCATAAAATTGACCAATCTGTATCTGCCACTTTGTTAGATGCAAGTGACGAATTAGATATGCAATTTTCTTCCATTCATATAAAAGATGTATCGGAACTAAGTCGCCAAGTGTTAGTAGAGAAACATTTAATCAGTCCAAAGCTCGCTAACTCGCCTATGACTGGATCGGTTTTATTATCAAATGATGAATCGGTTAGTGTAATGGTCAATGAAGAGGATCATATTCGTATACAATGTCTTTTTCCAGGGCTTCAAATTCAAGAAGCCTATGCACAAGCAGATGTGTTAGATCGTGTACTAGATAAAGAATTACCATATGCGTTTGACGAGCAGTTTGGTTATTTGACAAGTTGTCCTACAAATACAGGTACTGGCTTGCGTGCATCTGTCATGATGCATTTACCGGCATTAACGATGACCAAACAAATGAACAGAATTGTTACGATCATTTCAAGACTTGGAATGGTTGTTAGAGGAATTTACGGAGAAGGTAGTGAAGCGCTCGGTAATGTATATCAAGTGTCCAACCAAACCACACTTGGTAAGTCAGAAGAAGACATACTTGCTGATCTTCAGAGTATTACCGAACAAATTATTCAAAAAGAAAGAGAAGCACGAGATGCACTTCTAAAGCATTCGGCCAATACACTAGAAGACCGACTATATCGATCTCTAGGAACTTTATCATTTGCCCGTATCATGGCAACGGATGAAGCAGCGAGATGCCTATCGGATGTACGATTAGGAATAGATATGGGACTCATAGAAGATGTTGATGTATCTATCTTGAATGAATGTATGGTGTTTATGCAACCAGGATTTCTACAAAAATATGCAGGAACTTCATTGAATACTTCTGAGCGGGATATGTTTCGCGCGAAGCTGTTAAGGGAAAGATTGCAAAAAGAAGAAAAACAGAAAACAAAGGGAGAGGAATCTGAATGATGTTTAATCGTTTTACACAAAGATCTCAAAAAGTATTACAACTAGCACAAGAAGAGGCTATACGCTTGAAGCATGAATCTATTGGAACAGAACATATATTACTTGGTCTTATCCGAGAAGGTAGTGGAATTGCTGCAAAAGCATTAGAGGCAATAGAAGTAGATTTAAAAGTAATTGAAGCAGGGATTGAGGAACTAGTAGGAGCAGGCAAAGAAGAAGTTGGCCCAATTGTTAACTACACTCCTCGCGCCAAAAAAGTGATTGAACTTTCAGTAGATGAATCTCGAAAACTTGGGCATTCATACATTGGAACGGAGCATCTATTGCTTGCATTAATCCGTGAAGGAGAAGGCGTAGCTGCTCGTGTACTAAATAATGCCGGAGTAAGTTTAAACAAAGCTCGTCAACAAGTACTTCAATTATTAGGTAGTACAGAGCAAGCACACGGCAATGGTAACAATGGAACAGCTCCAGCTAGTACACCGACACTAGATGGCCTAGCTCGTGACTTAACGCAAATTGCAAGAGAAGGCACATTAGATCCTGTAATTGGTCGTAGTAAAGAAATTACAAGAGTAATTGAAATCTTGGCTCGTCGTACAAAAAACAATCCAGTTCTAATTGGAGAGCCAGGTGTTGGTAAAACGGCTATTGCTGAAGGGCTTGCACAGCAAATCGTCCAAAATGAAGTGCCAGAAATCCTACGCGATAAACGTGTAATGACACTAGATATGGGTACAGTTGTTGCTGGCACAAAATATCGTGGGGAATTTGAAGATCGTTTGAAAAAAGTGATGGATGAAATTCGCCAAGCAGGTAATGTTATCCTATTCATTGATGAACTTCATACGTTAATTGGTGCTGGAGGAGCAGAGGGTGCTATTGATGCTTCGAATATTTTGAAGCCTGCTCTTGCTCGTGGAGAAATTCAATGTATTGGTGCAACAACATTGGATGAGTATAGAAAATATATCGAAAAAGATGCCGCGCTTGAACGTCGTTTCCAACCAATTCAAGTAGATGAGCCTTCAGTAGATGAAGCGATTCAAATTATTTACGGTTTACGTGATCGTTATGAAGCTCATCATCGTGTGAAGATTACGGATGCAGCAGTTGAAGCAGCCGTGAAAATGTCTGATCGTTATATTTCTGATCGTTTCTTGCCAGATAAAGCAATTGACTTAATAGATGAAGCGGGTTCTAAGGTACGCTTACGTTCATATACAACACCTCCTAATCTAAAAGAATTAGAAGCTAAACTAGAAGCAATCCGATCTGAAAAAAATGCATCAGTTCAAAGTCAGGAATTCGAAAAAGCTGCATCATTCCGTGATAAAGAGCAGAAGCTCAAAGATGAACTAGAGAAAATGAAAAACAATTGGAAAGAAAAACAAGGAAAAGAAGAATCTGAAGTAACAGTAGAAGATATCGCAGCAGTCGTTTCTATGTGGACTGGGGTACCAGTGTCTAGATTAGCACAAACGGAATCTGAAAAGTTATTAAAACTAGAAGATAAATTGCATGAAAGAGTAATTGGTCAAAGTGAAGCAGTGGATGCAATTTCAAGAGCTATTCGTCGTGCTCGCGCGGGATTGAAGGATCCGAAACGTCCTATTGGTTCGTTTATCTTCTTGGGACCTACTGGTGTAGGTAAAACGGAGCTTGCTCGCGCTTTAGCAGAAGTGATGTTCGGAGACGAAGATGCAATGATTCGAGTAGATATGTCTGAGTACATGGAAAAACATTCAACTTCTCGTCTAGTTGGATCTCCTCCAGGATATGTAGGTTTTGACGATGGTGGGCAATTGACAGAAAAAGTACGTCGTAAACCATACTCTGTTATCCTGTTAGATGAAATTGAAAAAGCACATCCAGATGTCTTTAATATTCTTCTTCAAGTGTTAGAGGATGGACGATTAACAGACTCTAAAGGTCGCACAGTAGATTTCCGTAATACAGTAGTAATTATGACATCAAACGTTGGTGCGGATGCACTTAGATTCAATAAATACGTTGGATTTAACTTAACAGAAGGTGGCAAAACGGATTATAAAGATATGAAAGGCAAAATGCTAGAAGAATTGAAAAAAGCATTCCGTCCAGAATTCTTAAACCGTTTAGATGAAATGATTGTGTTCCATTCGCTTGAAAAAGAGCATTTAAAACAAATTGTTTCACTTATGACAGAGCAATTATCTAAACGTTTGAAAGAACAAGGTATTGAATTAGAGATTACAGAAGCAGCACAAGACAAAATTACAACTGAAGGATATGAACCAGAATACGGTGCACGTCCTCTACGCCGTGCAATTCAAAAACATGTAGAAGATCGTCTATCCGAAGAACTTCTTAAAGGAGAAGTATTAGACGGGCAACATGTAATATTTGATGTAGAAGACAATGAATTTGTGGTTCGTAGCACTAAATCGTTAGTTACAGAAGGTTAATATAGCGGGCATTCCGAAAAATATTTCCGGAATGCCCTTTTTAACTGTTAGCCCTGGAAGCAGCAGTTCGATTGCTGCAGACTAGTCAATAAAGACAGAGGTCGTCATTATTGCAATTCTTTCAGAGGCGCTTGTGCTTTTCATAGTAGGAGGTATTATGGCTAAAAAGAAAACGAAGTTTATGTGTAATTCATGTGGATATGAGTCCGCGAAATGGATGGGAAGATGTCCTGGATGCGGTGAATGGAACACAATGGTAGAAGAAACGGAAATAGTATCCAAAGGCCCGAAACGCTCGTTTCAGCATTCAGATGGCACAGCACAGAAGGCGACCCCAATAATTTCAGTAGTAACAGCTGATGAACCACGAGTGACAACTGACTTTGCTGAACTGAATCGTGTGCTTGGCGGTGGTATTGTCCCTGGGTCGTTAATATTAATAGGTGGAGATCCGGGTATTGGTAAGTCGACCCTTCTTTTGCAGGTTTCTGCTTTACTTGCGAATAAAGGAGAAAGAGTACTGTATATTTCGGGAGAGGAATCCATCCGTCAGACGAAGCTTCGGGCAGAACGTTTAGGGGTAACATCAGCAGAGCTTTATATCTATGCTGAAACCAACTTGGAGTTAATCAATGAAACTATTGAGAGTGTAGAGCCGAAATTTGTTATTGTCGATTCTATTCAAACTGTTCATCATCCCGATGTAACAAGTGCACCGGGAAGTGTATCACAAGTTCGAGAGTGTACAGCAGAGCTTATGCGAATTGCCAAAACTAAAAATGTAGCAATCTTTTTAGTGGGACATGTAACAAAAGAGGGACAAATTGCAGGACCTCGTATATTGGAACATATGGTAGATACTGTTTTGTACTTTGAAGGAGAACGTCACCATACGTACCGTATTTTAAGATCTCAGAAGAACAGATTTGGCTCTACGAATGAAATCGCCATTTTTGAAATGGTCCAATCCGGATTAAAAGAAGTACTTAATCCTTCTGAATTATTTCTTCAGGAGCGGTCTCATGGAGCAGCTGGATCTGCAATTGTTGCCTCGATGGAAGGTACCAGACCTATTTTAGTAGAAATTCAAGCGTTAGTGACTCAATCTAGTTTTAATTATCCGAAACGTATGGCTACTGGTATTGATCAAAACCGTGTTTCCTTACTAATGGCAGTACTGGAAAAACGAATGGGATTACTACTCCAAACGCAAGATGCTTATATAAAAGTGGCGGGAGGAGTAAAATTAGATGAACCTGCGATCGATTTAGCCGTCCTAGTAAGTATCGTCTCAAGTTTCCGAGATACAGGGGTTACACCAACTGACTGCTTTATTGGAGAAATTGGTTTAACTGGAGAAGTGAGAAGGGTGTCTAGAATTGAACAGCGTGTTCAAGAGGCTGCAAAGCTTGGCTTTAAAAGAGCGATTGTACCGGCCTCAAACCTCGGAGGATGGGATTACCCTCCAGGCATTCAAATTATAGGAATCGAAACAGTTAACGAAGCGATGAAAGAAGCATTTTCATAATAATAAGGCATTCTATATGTCTAGCTCTGGTGTCCAACCGATCAAGTAGTTTCAAAATGCCGGATAAAGGCAAAGGAAGCCTTTATCCAGCATTCTTCCATTATTTTTGGGAATAGAGTGGGCAACTGCGCTTGTCTGATTAGACTTATTGGGAAAGATGCAAGTATAATGAAATTAATGGAGGTGGCATGCTTGTTAAAATGGATTATCCAAATTGCTTTTGTTTTAATTGGTGGAACATTGGGGTTACTATTCTTACCGCACTTATATGAGCTTTTTAATTTATCTAACAACCCTTGGATTCACAATCCGTATGTATCTGTTTTAGTAGGAGCAATTTTGTTGTATGTGGCTGCATTGTTTATGACCGACTACTTGATTAATTTTATCAAATGGATGGAAGAACGGTTATTAAAAGCGCCAATTGGAGATTTGTTATTCGGAACGCTCGGACTAGTTATTGGTTTAATTGTTGCCTTTTTCCTAGGTTCTGCACTTAATAATATTGCTATACCAGGAATTGGATCAGTAGTACCCGTGCTGTTATCGATTGTGTTAGGTTACTTAGGTTTCCAAGTCGGTTTTAAAAAGCGCGATGAACTTCTTCAAGTTTTCACTCCTTCTAAGCAAAGTACTAGCAAGAAGAAAACTATGGACGACGATACCCAAGAATTGAGTTTAGGAACTTATAAGTTGCTAGATACTAGTGTTATTATTGACGGTCGCATTGCAGATATATCGGTAACTGGATTTATCGAAGGTGTTCTAGTCGTTCCTCAATTTGTTTTGACGGAGTTACAGCATATTGCGGATTCTTCAGATACGCTTAAACGAACTAGAGGTCGTCGTGGTTTAGATGTATTAAAAAAACTTCAAACAGAACGATCTTCTGCTGTATTAATCGTGGAAGAGGATTTTGAAGATATACAAGAGGTAGATTTGAAATTAGTTCGTCTAGCTAAAAAGATGAATGGAATTGTTGTAACGAATGATTTCAATTTAAATAAGGTTTGTGACCTGCATCAAGTAAGAGTTTTAAATATTAATGACTTGGCAAATGCAGTGAAACCTGTTGTTATTCCCGGGGAAATAATGCATGTTGTCGTTATTAAAGATGGAAAAGAACACAATCAGGGCGTCGCATACCTAGATGATGGAACGATGATTGTTGTAGAAGGCGGTAAAGCATACATTGGACAGGCTATAAATGTAGAAGTGACAAGTGTGCTTCAAACGTCGGCTGGTCGAATGATATTTGCAAAACCACAAGACTCGAAATAACGAAGAAGGGTTGTTTCCTTTGCAAAAGGAATACGCCCTTTTTCTATGTAACGGAGGTCCAATAATATGAAATATACTGTTTTATTGCCAGCTGCGGGTAGTGGGAAGCGAATGGGTGCTGGTCAAAATAAATTGTTTTTAGAGCTACGCAATATTCCTATTTTGATACACACTTTACGCGTTTTTGAAAGAGATCCTAATTGTGAGCGAATAGTATTAGCCGTAAAGAAAGAGGAAAAGGCTTTTATTGAACAGCTTCTAAAAGAGCATTGTATTACAAAGGTTTCCGACATCGCAGAAGGTGGAGAAGAGCGCCAGCATAGTGTATACGCTGCATTAAAAGTTAGCTCATCTAAAGGAATCATCCTTGTTCATGATGCGGCAAGACCATTTATTCATCAGCAAGTGATACAACAATTAGTGGAAAAGGCAAACACGTCTGGAGCAGCAGTTGCAGCTGTTCGGGCAAAAGATACGATGAAAAAAGTAGAAAATGGTATAATTCAAGAAACGGTCGATCGAGAGAGCTTATGGATTATTCAAACGCCTCAAGCTTTTCGGTATACAATATTAGAAAAAGCGGAAAGATTAGCTGAGAAGGATAATTTTCTTGGGACGGATGAAGCAATGCTCGTAGAAAGATTAGGAGAGCGAGTTCATATTGTTGAAAGTACCTATGATAATGTCAAGATGACAACGAGTGAAGATCTTCTATACGGAGAAGCAATATTAAATAAGCGAGAGCAGGAGGAATATTAATATGATGAGAATTGGACAAGGATTCGATGTACATGAATTTGCGGATAATCGTCCGTTAATAATAGGAGGAATTGATATTCCTTATGAACGAGGACTAATTGGTCATTCAGATGCAGACGTATTACTACATACAATTACTGATGCTGCTTTAGGTGCAATAGGAGAAGGAGATATCGGCAAACATTTTCCGGATACAGATCCAGACTTTAAAGACGCAGATTCAGCCAAGCTACTAGAACATATTTGGAAACTAGTAGACGCTCGTGGGTATAAGTTAGGAAATATCGATTGTACAATAATTGCACAAAAGCCAAAAATGGCACCACATATCGAAACAATTCGTGCGCGTGTAGCGGAGTTGCTTCAAGCAGATGTTTCTCAGGTAAATGTGAAAGCTACAACAACCGAGAAACTTGGATTTACAGGACGTGAAGAAGGAATAGCATCGATGGCAACAATATTACTTCTGAAAAAGGACTAACTTTAATAAACGTATAACCAGTGGTAGAATGGATTAAGTTAAAGTCATTGTTAGTTGCCTTATACTTTAAATAAGTGCAACTGCACCAAGGCTAATTTGATGGAAAGAAAACTAGGAGGATACACTTATGACACAAGAAGTTCGCGTACGTTACGCACCCAGTCCAACAGGATTTTTACATATAGGAGGAGCGCGTACAGCATTATTTAACTATTTATATGCACGTCACCATAACGGGAAATTCATCGTTCGTATAGAAGATACGGATATTGAGCGTAATGTAGAGGGTGGCGAGTTATCTCAACTTGAAAACTTAAAATGGTTAGGAATCGAATATGACGAATCCATAGATATTGGTGGACCTTATGCACCTTACCGTCAAATGGAGCGTTTAGATATATATAAAAAGCATGCAGAAGAAATGTTAGAAAAAGGCCATGCGTATAAATGTTTCTGTTCATCAGAGGAACTAGAAGCAGAACGTGAAATGCAAAAAGAAAAAGGTATTGCAGCTCCAATGTACAATGGTAAATGCCGTCATTTATCAGCAGAAGAAGTGCAAGCAAAAGAAGAAGCAGGACAAGCGTACACGATTCGTATGCGTGTACCGGGAAATGTAACTTATACCTTTGAAGATTTAGTTCGTGGAGAGGTTACTTTTGAATCTAAAGATGTTGGTGACTGGGTATTAGTGAAAGCGAACGGAATTCCAACTTATAACTATGCTGTAGTATTAGATGATCACTTTATGGAAATCTCTCATGTATTCCGCGGGGAAGAACATTTATCGAACACACCAAAACAATTGATGGTTTTTGATGCGTTCGGATGGGAATATCCTAAGTATGGTCATATGACGTTAATCATCAACGAAAACCGTAAAAAGCTTTCAAAACGTGACGAGTCAATCATCCAATTTGTTACACAGTACAAAGATCTAGGGTATTTACCAGAAGCAATGTTTAACTTCTTTGCCCTATTAGGATGGTCTCCTGAAGGGGAGGATGAAATCTTCACTAAAGAAGAATTCATTAAAAACTTTGATGTATCACGTCTTTCTAAATCACCATCAATGTTCGACAAACAAAAACTTACTTGGATGAACAACCAATATATTAAACAGTTGCCATTAGAAAAAGTAGTTGAGTTAGCATTGCCACATTTACAAAAAGCAGAATTGCTACCAACTGAACTATCAGAAGAAGAACTTACGTGGGCAACAAAACTTATTGCACTTTACCATGATCAAATGAGTTTTGGAGCGGAGATTGTTGAATTATCATCACTATTCTTTGATCACGACATTGCATATACTGAAGAAGCGACAGAAGTATTGGCCGGAGAACAGGTTCCTGAAGTAATGGCTGCATTTAAAGTACAGCTAGAGGGCTTAGAGACATTTGAACCAGCGGAGATTAAAGCTGCTATTAAAGTGGTACAAAAGGAAACTGGACATAAAGGGAAAAATCTTTTCATGCCAATTCGTGTAGTAACAACTGGTCAAATGCACGGTCCTGAACTAGCTGATGCAATCAGTCTAATTGGTAAAGAAATAGTAATCGCTCGTGTTGCCAAATTTGCAAAACAATAAGATTGACTTTCCTCTACCAAGGTGTGAAAATGGTGTTACAAATTCGAAAGCAAAATGAATAGCAAGCGAAGACGAGGAGAAGTAAGTAACGCACGTTCTTTAGAGAGGACCATCACCGGCTGAAAGTGGTCTGAGCTTATGAGTTACTGAAATGCACCTTAGAGCGTCATGCCGAACTTTTAAGTAGGCTGAACGTATCATCTGCGTTAAAGATGCTAAGTGGGAAAATTTTTTCTGTTTTCCAATCAGAGTGGAACCACGCTATTGCGTCTCTGTCTATATTTATAGACAGGGACTTTTTTTATGGAGTAAATGAAAGGAGGTAATCATGTGTTCAAACGAATGAAAGAAGATATTGCGGTAGTATTTGAACAGGACCCAGCAGCACATAGCAAGTTAGAAGTTATTTTAACTTATGCAGGTCTACATGCAATTTGGAGTCACCGAGTTGCACATGCCTTATTTAAAAAGAAATTCTTTTTCTTAGCACGCGCCATATCACAAATTAGTAGATTTTTTACAGGAATCGAAATTCACCCAGGGGCGACAATTGGGCGACGCTTTTTTATAGATCACGGCTCGGGAGTGGTCATTGGAGAAACCTGTGAAATTGGAGATGATTGCACGATCTACCAAGGTGTCACACTAGGTGGTACCGGAAAAGAAAAGGGAAAGAGACATCCTACTCTTCATAATAATGTGCTAGTCGCTACTGGAGCAAAAGTATTAGGATCTATTATCATTGGTGAAAATAGTAAAGTCGGGGCAGGTTCTGTTGTATTAAAAGATGTACCTACTAACTCTACTGTTGTTGGGATCCCAGGTGTAGTCGTAATTCAAGATGGTATAAAAGTGAAGCGAAATTTAGATCATCAGGACCTACCAGATCCATTTACCGACCATTGCAAACAAATGGAAAACAAAATAGAGAAGCTCCAAAAAGAAATAGACCAATTGACGAAAGAGAAGAGGGAAAATAGTCATGACAATCCAAATTTTTAATACGCTAAAACGTGAAAAAGAACCGTTTATACCGCTTGAAGAAGGCAAAGTTAAGATGTATGTATGTGGACCAACTGTTTACAATTATATTCATATTGGGAATGCACGACCTGTAATCGTCTATGATACGGTAAGGAAGTATTTACAATACCGCGGATATGAAGTGACATATGTTTCAAACTTCACAGATGTAGATGATAAAATTATTAAAGCGGCCAATGAACTGGGAGAAGAAGTCTCAGAGCTCACGGAACGTTTTATCGACGCTTATTTTGCGGATGTTGAGGCACTGGGCTGTAATCGAGCAGATTCACATCCACGAGTTACAGATCATATGGATCAAATTATTGAATTTATTAAAGTATTAGAGGAAAAAGACTATGCATATGAATCGCATGGAGATGTCTATTATCGTACGAGAAAATTTGATGGATACGGTAAACTTTCTCATCAATCGGTAGACGATTTAAAAGTCGGAGCTAGAATTGAAACGGGTGTCAAAAAAGAGGATGCACTAGATTTCGCACTTTGGAAAGCAGCAAAACCAGGAGAAATCTATTGGGAAAGTCCTTGGGGGAAAGGTCGTCCAGGATGGCATATAGAATGCTCTGTCATGGCCCGAGAAATACTAGGAGACACGATTGATATTCATGCGGGCGGGCAAGACTTAACTTTTCCACATCATGAAAATGAAATTGCACAGTCCGAGGCGAGAACCGGTAAGACATTTGCGAGATATTGGATGCATAATGGGTATATAAATATAGACAATGAAAAAATGTCGAAATCACTCGGCAACTTTGTATTGGTAAATGATATTCGTCAGCAAATAGATCCACAAGTATTACGTCTTTTCATGCTGAGTGTTCACTATCGAAATCCCATTAATTATTCAAAAGAATTAGTGGAGCAAGCGGAGGCAGGTTTGGATCGTATACGGACTGCTTATGATAACTTAGTTCACAGATTAAGTACCACTGCAAATTTAGGGGATCATGATGACATTTGGTTACAAAAAATTGCAGATGTAAAAGTACAGTTTGAAACAGCTATGGATGATGACTTTAATACAGCGAATGGTATTGCGGCTATTTTCGAATTGTCGAAACTTGCGAATACGTATTTACTAGAAAAACAAACATCTGAAATTGTATTAAAACAATTTATCTTAGTTATGGATGATTTGAATGCTGTACTGGGATTAACGTTTGCGAAAGAAAAGGAAGTACTGGATGAAGAAATTGATGCATTGATTGAAGAACGCAATCAAGCTAGGAAAGACCGTAACTTTGCTCGTGCCGATGAAATTAGAGATCAATTAAAAGAGTTAAATATTATTTTGGAAGATACTGCACAGGGTATCCGATGGAAAAGAGGATAAACTGGTGGAAAATTTAAAACCATCCGATGTAAAACAACTAAATTCCTTAGCACTTGCCTATATGGGTGATGCTGTTTTCGAACAAGTCGTTCGAGAACACCTCATCCTTTCTGGACGAGTCAGACCGAATATCTTGCACAAAGAAGCTACTAGATATGTGTCAGCTAAAGCGCAAGCAACGTTAGTAAGAGAAATGATGGAAAAGGACTTTTTATCGGAAGATGAACAAGCTGTCCTACGAAGAGGTCGTAATGCAAAGTCTGGTTCAGTTCCTAAAAATACAGATGTTATTACTTATCATCACAGTACAGCGTTTGAAGCAGTAATCGGTAGTCTATACTTGAGTGGACAAACAGAACGTTTGCAAGAAGTACTGGATTTCTCTATTAACTTTATAGATGAACAGAAAGGGGCGAAAAAATAAATGACAGAGATAAACGATCAAAGTGAACAAACTGGAGAACTTATTGCAGGGAAAAATCCTGTAGTAGAAGCACTACGAGCAGGTAGAGATATGAACAAAGTTTGGCTTGCAGAAGGCATTCAAAAAAGTGGGGTAACAGAAATTATTCAATTAGCAAGAGATGCTGGAATAATTGTACAGTTTGTTCCTAAAAAAAAGCTGGATAACTTAACAGATGCAAATCACCAGGGAATAGTTGCTTCAGTTGCCGCATACCGTTATGCGGAATTAGATGATTTGTTTGACCTAGCAGCTAGCAAACAAGAGGATCCACTTTTTATTATTTTAGATGAAATTGAAGATCCTCATAATCTTGGTTCTATCATGCGGACGGCAGATGCTGTTGGAGCCCACGGAATTATTATTCCGAAAAGAAGAGCGGTTGGACTTACAGCGGTAGTTGCAAAAGCGTCT
Source organism: Psychrobacillus sp. FSL H8-0510 (assembly GCF_038008345.1). Taxonomy (NCBI): domain Bacteria; kingdom Bacillati; phylum Bacillota; class Bacilli; order Caryophanales; family Bacillaceae; genus Psychrobacillus; species Psychrobacillus sp. FSL H8-0510. The sequence goes on along the minus strand of NZ_JBBOYZ010000001.1, from coordinate 3,662,241 downwards.
ACAGGAGCTATAGAGCATATTCCAGTTTACCGAGCGGTTAATTTGGCACAAACGGTAGATGAACTAAAAGAGCGTGGGGTTTGGATTGCGGGCACTGATGCGGCAAAGTCTACTGATTATCGAAATATGGATGCGACCCTACCCTTGGCACTCATTATTGGTAGTGAAGGTAAAGGTATGAGTCGACTGTTAAAAGAAAAGTGCGATTTTCTTTACTATTTGCCAATGGTCGGTCATGTGACGAGTCTTAATGCTTCGGTAGCGACCTCTGTGTTGTTATACGAAATATGGCGCGTCAGAAATCCCTTAAAAGGCTAACAAGATGCAAATTTTACTTGTCGATGGATATAATATCATCGGCGCATGGAGCGAGTTAAGAAAGTTAAAAGAAGTGAAATTACTAGAAGCTAGAGACCGCTTGATCGAGCTAATGGCAGAATACAAAGCATATACAGGTACCCGAGTCATTGTAGTTTTCGACGCACACTTGGTGCCTGGTATTGAAAATAAAAAGAAGCAATATAACGTAGAAGTTATTTATACGAGAAAAAACGAAATTGCAGATGAGCGTATTGAAAAGTTAACGAAAGAATTGAGTGGTAGAAGAGTCCAGATTTACGTAGCTACATCTGATCTGACTGAGCAAAGGGTCATATTTGGCCAAGGGGCCCTTAGAAAGTCAGCTAGAGAATTAGAAATTGAGATGTTGTCGATTTCCTCCAAAATAACAAAAAAAGTGAAAACTATTCAGGATGACAAACCCGCTTCTAATATCCCATTAACAGCAGAAGTTGCGGAAATTTTCGAAAAATGGCGAAGAGGAATGAAATGATTCATTGACGCTATAAATTTCCTTCCTGTATACTTGGAATAATATTCTTGTTAGCTGAGGTGACTTCATTGGAAAAGACAGAGCAGAATCTACAATTAGATAGTTTACTAGATGAAGAGCTTGTAGAGATGGTACATCAAGGAAACACTGAAGCGCTAGACTTTTTAATAACAAAATATCGTTCCTTCGTCCGCATGAAGGGAAGGTCATACTTTTTAATAGGGGCCGATAAAGAAGATATCCTCCAGGAAGGTATGATTGGGTTGTATAAGGCAATCCGAGATTTTAAAGAGGAGAAACTTGCTTCTTTTCGGGCATTTGCCGAACTATGTATCACCCGACAAATAATAACTGCTATTAAGACAGCCACTCGACAAAAACATATTCCGCTAAATTCTTATGTATCATTGGATAAGCCTATTTATGATGAGGAATCTGATCGAACATTGATGGATATGATTGCTGGTTCAGTTGTAGATGATCCGGAGGAATTAATCATTAATCGAGAAGACTTCGATTATATGGAAGGCAAGATGGCAGAAATACTTAGTGAATTAGAACAACAAGTACTTACTTTATACTTGGACGGTCAATCTTATCAAGAAATTTCTGAAGAATTGAATCGTCATGTTAAGTCGATTGACAATGCATTACAACGAGTGAAGCGTAAACTAGAACGTTATATGGAGATTGATAGTAATTACGCTTAATTGGTATTTTGTTGACATGGTATGTGTAAGATGATAATCTTGAAAAAGACTTATATGCTTAAAAAAGGTGATAATATGGCAAAAAAGACTGTCTTAAGCTGTATCCAATGTGGCAATCGTAATTATACGATTCCTTTATCTAAAGAAAATGTAATCCGAGTTGAACGGAAAAAGTATTGTGCACATTGCAATGCGCATACGCTTCACAAACAAACGTTATGAATAGAAAATAAGATAGATTTTTTGTGTGGGGGTTTAGCTAAATGGCTAATGTTGGTGGGTTTTTCAAAAATGTAATGAGTGAAATGAGAAAAGTAAGTTGGCCTAAACGTAAAGAGCTTTCTAAATACACTGTTATTGTGCTTGCTACTGTAGTAGCGGCGGCTGTATTTTTTGCTGTGGTAGACTTAGGTATCTCTGAATTGTTCCGTTGGTATTTAGCGTTATAATAACTAGTATGTAAATATTTGAAAATAGCCCGTCTACTAAACGAACGGGTTTTTTCATTTGTCTTGAGAAAAGGAGGGGACGGACGATCAGTCCTGACACTATGGAAAAAAATTGGTATGTGGTTCATACGTACTCTGGTTATGAAAACAAAGTAAAAGCGAACTTAGAAAAACGAGTAGAAACAATGGGTATGTCGGATAAGATATTCCGAGTATATATCCCTGAACAAGAAGAAACAGACTTTAAAGATGGCAAAAAGCGTGTAGTTGTAAGAAAAACGTTTCCTGGATATGTTTTTGTAGAACTTATAATGACAGATGATGCTTGGTATGTAGTTAGAAATACGCCGGGTGTAACTGGGTTCCTTGGTTCATCAGGTGGCGGAACAAAACCAACACCTTTAGCTCCTGAAGAAGTTCAATCTATGTTGAAACAAATGGGTGACGCTGATCGCGTAGTAGAAGTAGACTTCACGGTTGGAGAATTGGTAGAAGTATTAGAAGGACCGTTTGCGCACTTCCAAGGCAAGGTAGAAGTGATTGATCTAGATAAAGGCAAAGTAACTGTGTCTGTAGACATGTTTGGTCGCGAAACTAATATGGAACTAGACTTCGAACAAGTTATTAAAATATAATTTCCGTTTCCACTTGCTAAAGGTGGAAAAGAATGATATCATTTCAAAGGTCAGACTGAAAATAAGTCTGTATTAATTTTTCTAATGTTATCAGCGCAGAGCTGAGAGACAGATATTTGAGTGGGAGGGGCAACCCAATTACCACATCACGGACTTAAGGAGGTGTGTCTCGTGGCTAAAAAAGTGATTAAAGTTGTTAAATTACAAATTCCTGCTGGTAAAGCAAATCCAGCACCGCCGGTTGGTCCAGCATTGGGTCAAGCAGGTGTTAACATCATGGGATTCTGTAAGGAGTTCAACGCACGTACTGCTGATCAAGCAGGTCTAATCATTCCGGTTGAAATTTCTGTATTTGAAGATCGTTCATTTACTTTCATTACAAAAACTCCGCCGGCAGCAGTGTTACTTAAAGTAGCAGCAGGTATTCAATCTGGATCAGGTGAACCAAACCGCGTAAAAGTGGCGACAGTGAAACGTGAAAAAGTTCGCGAAATTGCAGAACAAAAAATGCCAGATTTAAACGCAGCATCTGTTGAAGCAGCTATGTTAATGGTTGAAGGTACTGCACGTAGCATGGGTATTACGATCGAAGACTAATACTTGATGTGCATTTTGATATGACGCATTGTTTTTTGGGAGGTTGTAGTTGTTCATAAAGGATAACTACAACCTTTACACGTGGGAGGTTTATTCCGCTAAAACCACTATCAAGGAGGACATTTATAATGGCTAACAAAGGTAAAAAATTACAAGAAGCAGTTAAATTAGTAGAAGCTTCAAAATTATATTCAGCTAAAGAAGCTGTTGAGCTTGCGAAAAAAACAAGCACAGTTAACTTTGATGCAACTGTAGAAGTTGCTTTTCGTTTAGGAATCGATACTCGTAAAAATGACCAACAAATCCGTGGAGCAGTAGTACTTCCAAACGGAACTGGTAAAACTCAACGTGTATTAGTATTCGCTAAAGGCGAAAAGCTTAAAGAAGCAGAAGCTGCTGGAGCAGACTATGTAGGCGATACTGAGTATATTAACAAAATCCAACAAGGATGGTTTGACTTCGATGTAATCGTTGCTACACCTGACATGATGGGTGAAGTTGGTAAAATCGGTCGTGTACTTGGACCAAAAGGTTTAATGCCAAACCCTAAAACTGGTACAGTTACATTTGATGTAACTAAAGCTATCGAAGAGATTAAAGCTGGTAAAGTAGAATACCGTGCTGACAAAGCAGGGATTATTCACGCTCCTATCGGTAAAGTTTCTTTTGAAGACGATAAATTAGTAGAAAACTTCTTAGCTGTATTTGAAGTAGTTCAAAAAGCTAAGCCAGCAGCATCTAAAGGTGTTTATATGAAGTCTGTGAATATCACGACTACTATGGGACCAGCTGTAAAAGTTGACGCTCAATCAATCAAATAATAGTTGACGTTCAAAAGATTATCTGTTAAGATGACTTTTGTTGTTAAATATACGTTTGTACCGAAGACAGTAGGGGCGATAGATCGCTTAATTTCCTACCGAGGACAAGTAAATTCAGATTCTTTTTAGATGATGACTTTCTGCCTCTGTGTCTATTCGTAGAACAGAGGCTTTTCTTTTGTCGGTATAAATGGCCAATTCTTATAGGAGGTGCCAAGATGAACAAAGCAATCGAAACGAAAAAAGTAAAAGTTCAAGAAATTGCAGAGAAGTTTAAAGCTGCTGCTTCCGTAGTAGTTGTTGACTACCGCGGTTTGAACGTGTCACAAGTAACAGAATTACGTAAACAACTTCGTGAAGCAGGTGTGGAATTCAAAGTTTACAAAAACTCACTTACACGCCGTGCAACTGAAATTGCTGGAGTTGATGGGATTAACGAAAGTCTTGTTGGTCCAAACGCAGTAGCATTTTCTAACGATGACGTAATTGCACCAGCTAAAATCATTAATGATTTTGCTAAAAAGAATGAACAACTTGAAATTAAAGTTGGGATTATCGAAGGAACTGTAGCATCTGCTGAAGATGTGAAAGCATTAGCGGAACTTCCATCACGCGAAGGACTACTTTCTATGCTTCTTTCAGTACTTCAAGCTCCAATGCGCAACTTTGCGCTTGCAACAAAAGCTGTTGCAGAACAAAAAGAAGAACAAGGCGCATAATTTATTACGCGGCTTAATAACTACAAAAGGGCTTACAGCCTAAAATTACCTATAATAGGAGGAAAATAAAATGAATAACGAACAAATCTTAGAAGCTATCAAATCAATGACAGTTCTTGAATTAAACGACTTAGTAAAAGCAATTGAAGAAGAATTCGGTGTTACTGCTGCTGCTCCAATGGCAATGGCTGCTGGTGGCGGAGCTGCTGCTGCTGAAGAAAAAACTGAGTTTGATGTACTTCTTACATCTGCTGGAGATCAAAAAATTAAAGTAATCAAAGTGGTTCGTGAAATCACTGGTTTAGGATTAAAAGAAGCTAAAGAATTAGTTGACAATGCTCCTAAAGCACTTAAAGAAGGCATTTCTAAAGACGAAGCAGAAGCTTTCAAAACACAACTTGAAGAAGTTGGCGCAGGCGTAGAAGTTAAGTAATTTTTGTACAGTTCGAAGAAAAAAGCTCGTCTGCAAACGACGGGCTTTTCTTCGTATGTATTATGGAGGGTGATTTGGTGTCTGATCATTATTACTCTAGGAAACCTCAAACGGAAAGCAAACCACGCCATTGGAATTTCACATTGCTTGGGCATAATTTTCGATTTGAAACAGATGCAGGTGTATTTAGTAAGAGCGAAGTAGATTTTGGCTCCCGTGTATTAATCGATGCTTTTGAAGCTCCAGATCTAGAAGGTCCAATTTTAGATATAGGTTGTGGATATGGCCCGATAGGTCTTTCTATTGCAAAAGCAAATGAGAGAAGAACAGTTCATTTGGTAGATGTTAACACACGTGCAATCCAACTTGCAGAAAAAAATGCTGCTGCTAACGGGATACAAAATGTACGAATCTATGAAAGTGATGGATTGTCAGCGGTTGACACTGCGAACTTTGCGGCTATTATAACTAATCCACCGATTCGCGCTGGGAAAGAAACTATTTTTCGTTTCTATAATGAATCTTATGAAAAGTTAGTTTCAAAGGGAGAATTGTGGATTGTGATTCAAAAGAAACAAGGGGCACCATCAACTTTTAGTTATTTAGAAGAGATTTTTGGTCAAGTAGACCTTGTTGATAAGGCTAGAGGTTATTGGATTATCAAAGCTACAAAGATTGACTTGACAAAATCGCTATGATATTATAAGAAAATGCAAAATTATTATTTTGAGGACGTATGCCCTTTTGGCCCTTTTGAATGAGAAGTCATACAAATGGGTATACTGGCCGAGAAAAAGTTTGGTTAATCGAAAATGAGCTCTTGTTAAGAACTCGTTTTCTTTTTGTCTTTCGATATCATACACCAAAATGTTCATATCGAAAAGACCTAATATCGCTTTAATTGAGGGGTGAATGAGTTGACAGGTCAACTAGTTCAATACGGACAACACCGCCAGCGCAGAAGTTTTGCGCGTATTAGTGAGGTGCTAGAACTTCCGAATCTAATTGAAATTCAGACGGCATCTTATGAATGGTTCCTTGAGGAAGGTTTACGTGAAATGTTTAAGGATATTTCACCAATCGAGGACTTTACAGGCAATCTATCACTTGAATTTGTCGACTATAGTTTAAATGAACCGAAGTATTCGGTCGACGAATCCAAAGAACGTGACGCAACATACGCAGCACCACTTCGCGTAAAAGTACGTCTCCACAACAAAGAAACGGACGAAGTGAAAGAACAAGATGTCTTTATGGGTGATTTCCCACTAATGACTGAAACTGGAACTTTCGTTATTAACGGAGCTGAGCGCGTAATCGTATCTCAGTTAGTCCGCTCACCAAGTGTTTACTTCCATGATAAAACAGACAAAAATGGTAAAAAAGGTTTTGGATCAACAGTAATACCTAACCGTGGTGCTTGGTTAGAATACGAAATTGATGCAAAAGATGTAGTATACGTTCGTATTGATCGTACACGTAAATTACCAGTTACTGTTTTACTTCGCGCTTTAGGCTTTGGAACAGATCAAGAGATTATCGATTTAATTGGTGACAACGAATATTTACGTAACACGCTAGAAAAAGATAATACAGAAACGCCTGAAAAAGCGTTATTGGAAATCTATGAGCGTCTACGTCCTGGTGAACCACCAACTGTGGAAAGTGCAAAGAGCTTACTATACTCTCGCTTCTTTGACCCAAAACGCTATGATTTAGCGAACGTTGGTCGTTACAAAATGAATAAAAAATTGCATATTAAAAATCGCTTGTTTAACCAAACAATAGCGGAAACGCTAGTGGATCCGGAAACAGGAGAGATTTTAGTAGAAGCGGGTACATTAATTGATCGTCGTGTACTAGATCGCCTAATTCCTCATCTTGAAAATGGTATTGGCTTTAAAACATTATCTCAAGTAGGTGGTGTCTTAGAGGATGATATTACAATCCAATCGATTAAAATTTATGCGCCGAATGATGAAGAACAAAAAGAAGTTAACGTAATAAGTAACGCTTATGTAGAAACAGAAGTGAAAAATATTACGCCAGCTGACATTGTTTCATCAATTGGTTACTTCTTTAACCTGTTATTTAACGTTGGGAACACGGATGATATTGATCATCTAGGTAACCGTCGTTTACGTTCTGTAGGCGAGTTACTACAAAATCAGTTCCGTATTGGTCTTTCACGTATGGAACGTGTAGTACGTGAGCGTATGTCTATTAACGACACACAATCTATCGTCCCACAACAACTAATCAATATACGTCCAGTTATTGCATCTATTAAAGAATTCTTTGGTAGCTCGCAATTATCTCAGTTTATGGATCAAACAAACCCGCTAGCTGAGTTGACGCATAAACGGCGTCTATCGGCGCTTGGACCCGGTGGTTTAACACGTGAGCGTGCAGGATTTGAAGTACGTGACGTACATTACTCTCACTATGGTCGTATGTGTCCAATTGAAACGCCTGAGGGACCAAACATTGGACTTATAAACTCACTTTCCAGTTTTGCGAAAGTAAATAAATTTGGATTTATAGAAACACCATATCGCCGTGTTGATCCTGAGACCGGCTTAGTTACATCACGAATCGACTATTTAACTGCGGATGAAGAGGATAACTATGTGGTAGCACAAGCAAACTCTCCATTATCTGAAGAAGGAGCATTCCTTAAAGAAGAAGTAGTAGGTCGTTTCCGTGGAGATAACACCGTATTTAGAAAAGAACAAATTGACTACATGGACGTTTCGCCGAAACAAGTTGTTTCTGCTGCGACAGCATGTATTCCGTTCTTGGAAAACGATGACTCCAACCGTGCTCTTATGGGAGCGAACATGCAGCGTCAAGCTGTTCCATTATTAAACCCAGAAGCTCCATTTGTTGGAACTGGTATGGAACATGTAAACGCTCGTGACTCAGGTGCTGCAGTTATTGCAAAATTCGATGGTATTGTTGAACACGTAGAAGCAAAAGAAATTCGTGTTAGACGTATCGAAGAAGTGGATGGCAAAGAAGTTAAAGGTGATTTAACATCTTATAAAGTTCATAAATTTGAGCGTTCAAATCACGGGACATCTATAAACCAACGTCCAATTGTAAAAATTGGTGATCGTGTTAAACCTCTGGATATTCTTGCAGATGGTCCTTCTATGGAACAAGGAGAGCTTGCTTTAGGACGTAATGTTCTAGTAGCTTTCATGACATGGGATGGGTACAACTATGAAGATGCCGTAATTATGAGTGAACGTCTAGTGAAAGATGATGTATATACTTCAGTGCATATTGAAGAGTATGAATCAGAATCACGTGATACAAAGCTTGGGCCAGAAGAAATTACGAGAGATATTCCAAATGTCGGTGAAGACGCATTGCGTAACTTGGACGACCGTGGAATTATCCGTATTGGTGCAGAAGTTCGTGACGGAGACATTCTTGTTGGGAAAGTAACGCCTAAAGGTGTTACAGAACTAACAGCTGAAGAACGTTTACTACACGCAATTTTCGGTGAAAAGGCTCGTGAAGTTAGAGATACATCCCTACGTGTTCCACATGGTGCTGGCGGGATTGTATTAGATGTAAAAGTATTTAATCGTGAAGATGGCGATGAGTTATCTCCAGGTGTTAACCAATTAGTTCGTGCTTATATCGTTCAAAAACGTAAAATCTCCGTTGGGGATAAAATGGCCGGACGTCATGGTAACAAAGGTGTTATCTCGCGTATTCTTCCTGAAGAAGATATGCCATTCCTTCCAGACGGCACACCAGTAGATATCATGTTAAATCCACTTGGGGTACCTTCTCGTATGAACATCGGGCAAGTACTAGAACTCCATTTAGGTATGGCTTCTAAATTACTTGGCGTTCATATGGCATCACCAGTATTTGATGGTGCTAACGAAGAAGACGTTTGGAACACAATGGAAGAAGCTGGACTTAATCGTGACGGTAAAACTATCCTGTATGACGGGCGCTCAGGTGAACCATTTGATAACCGCGTATCTGTTGGGGTTATGTATATGATTAAACTTGCCCACATGGTAGATGATAAGTTACATGCACGTTCTACTGGACCTTATTCACTTGTTACGCAACAACCTCTAGGAGGAAAAGCGCAATTTGGTGGACAACGTTTCGGTGAAATGGAAGTATGGGCACTAGAAGCTTATGGTGCCGCTTATACGTTACAAGAAATTTTAACAGTTAAATCCGATGACGTTGTTGGACGTGTGAAAACATATGAAGCAATCGTTAAAGGGGAGAGTGTACCAGAACCAGGAGTTCCTGAATCATTCAAAGTATTGATAAAAGAGCTACAAAGTCTAGGTATGGATGTTAAAATGCTTACAATTGACGAAGAAGAAATTGAGCTTCGCGATTTAGATGAAGATGATGACATTCCAGCAGCTGATGCACTTGGTATACTACCGATTGCAACAGAAGAGGAACCAGTTAGTACAGTAGAATAAAAAAGCGTAATTGCGCATAGATAGCATAATAAAAACCGGACAGGTGATGCCTGTCCGTGTTTCCGTATAAAATTGCATAATGCAGAGCTACTTGGAAAAGTCTTTTAAAAGACACAAGACTAAAGGGAGGTAGGCTCCTTGATAGACGTTAATAATTTTGAGTATATGAAAATTGGTTTAGCTTCACCTGATAAAATCCGTTCATGGTCTTATGGAGAAGTAAAAAAACCTGAAACAATTAACTATCGTACATTAAAACCTGAAAAAGACGGTTTGTTCTGTGAACGTATTTTTGGTCCTACAAAAGACTGGGAATGTCATTGCGGAAAATATAAACGCGTTCGTTATAAAGGTGTTGTATGTGATCGTTGTGGAGTAGAAGTAACACGTTCAAAAGTACGTCGTGAGCGTATGGGTCACATCGAACTAGCTGCTCCTGTGTCACATATTTGGTATTTCAAAGGGATTCCAAGTCGTATGGGTCTACTTTTGGATATGTCTCCAAGATCACTAGAAGAAGTAATTTACTTTGCTTCTTACGTAGTAATAGAACCAGCAGACACGCCTCTTGAAAAGAAACAATTGCTTTCAGAAAAAGAGTACCGTGCATATCGCGATAAGTTTGGTACTAAATTCCAAGCTGCAATGGGTGCTGAAGCTATCAAGCGTTTACTTACTGAAATTGATTTAGAAAGTGAAACAGAGCATTTAAAAGAAGAGTTGAAAACAGCTCAAGGTCAACGTCGTACACGTGCGATTAAACGTTTAGAAGTTGTAGAATCTTTCCGTAACTCAGGAAACAAACCTGACTGGATGATTTTAGATGTTCTACCAGTAATTCCTCCAGAATTACGTCCGATGGTTCAATTAGATGGTGGACGCTTTGCTACATCAGATTTAAATGATTTATATCGTCGTGTTATTAACCGTAATAACCGTTTAAAACGTCTATTAGATCTTGGCGCTCCTAATATTATTGTTCAAAATGAGAAGCGTATGTTACAAGAAGCTGTAGATGCATTGATTGATAATGGTCGTCGTGGCCGTCCGGTAACTGGGCCAGGTAACCGTCCATTAAAATCACTTTCACATATGTTAAAAGGGAAGCAAGGTCGTTTCCGTCAAAATCTACTAGGTAAACGTGTTGACTACTCTGGTCGTTCGGTTATCGTAGTAGGACCAAACTTGAAAATGTATCAATGTGGACTTCCAAAAGAAATGGCGATTGAATTATTCAAACCATTTGTGATGAAAGAACTTGTTGAACGTGGTTTAGCCCACAACATTAAGAGTGCAAAACGTAAAATTGAACGTATGCATGCTGAAGTATGGGATGTATTAGAAGATGTTATTAGAGAGCATCCGGTGCTACTTAACCGTGCCCCTACTCTTCACCGTCTTGGTATTCAAGCTTTTGAACCAACATTAGTAGAAGGACGCGCAATTCGCCTTCATCCTCTAGTATGTACAGCATATAATGCTGACTTTGATGGTGACCAAATGGCTGTTCACGTACCTTTATCTGCTGAAGCGCAAGCTGAAGCTCGTTTACTAATGCTAGCAGCACAAAACATTTTGAACCCGAAAGATGGTAAACCAGTTGTTACACCATCTCAAGATATGGTTTTAGGAAACTATTACTTAACACTTGAGCGTAAAGGTGCAATGGGCCAAGGTACAACGTTCTACGGGCCAGAAGAAGTGCTTATTGCTTATAATACTGGTCATGTACATTTGCATACACGTATTGCAATATCAGCAGCATCTGTAAAAAATCAAACATTTACAGAAGAACAAAACAAGATGCTATTGTTAACGACTGTAGGTAAAGTAATTTTCAATGAAATACTTCCAGCAACGTTCCCATACATTAATGAACCGACAGATTTCAATCTACAAATTGAAACTCCGGAGAAATATTTTGTTCCAACAATTACAGATGTTAAAAAGCATATCGAGTCTATGGAACTTGTAGAGCCATTCAAGAAGAAAATTCTTGGAAATATCATCGCAGAAGTATTTAAACGTTTCCATATTACAGAAACGTCGAAAATGCTTGATCGCATGAAAGCCCTAGGATTTAAATACTCTACTAAAGCTGGTATTACAATTGGTATTTCTGATATCGTAGTACTTCCAGACAAAGGTGAAATTCTTGAAGAAGCACAAAGTAAAGTAGATAAAGTTATCAAGCAATTCCGTCGTGGTCTAATCACGGAAGAAGAGCGTTATGCAAGTGTTATTGGACATTGGAGTAAAGCAAAAGAAGTTATTCAAGATAGACTGATGAAAACACTGGATCATATGAACCCAATCTACATGATGAGTGACTCAGGTGCCCGTGGTAATGCATCTAACTTTACTCAACTTGCAGGTATGCGTGGACTTATGGCCAATCCGGCCGGTCGTATTATTGAACTTCCGATCAAGTCATCATTCCGTGAAGGTTTAACAGTACTTGAATACTTCATCTCTACACATGGTGCTCGTAAAGGTCTTGCCGATACAGCTCTTAAAACTGCCGATTCAGGTTACTTAACTCGTCGTCTAGTAGACGTTGCACAAGATGTTATTGTACGTGAAGAAGATTGTGGAACGGACCGCGGATTATTAATTGGTTCACTTATGGAAGGTACGGAAGTTATTGAAGAGTTTGGCGAACGTATTGTCGGTCGTCATACGAAGAAAACAATTTTCCATCCAACTACAAATGAACTGATTCTAGAAAAAGACGGGTTAATCACACAAGACGTCGCTCGTGTTATTGAAGAAGCAGGTATTAATGAGTTAACAATTCGCTCAGCATTTACTTGTAATACAAAACATGGTGTTTGTAAAAAATGTTACGGCTTAAACTTAGCTACAGGTGACACAGTTGAAGTAGGAGAAGCAGTCGGTATTATAGCAGCTCAATCAATTGGTGAACCAGGTACTCAGTTAACAATGCGTACATTCCATACAGGTGGGGTTGCAGGAGACGATATTACTCAAGGTCTTCCGCGTATCCAAGAAATTTTTGAAGCACGTAATCCTAAAGGGCAAGCTGTTATATCTGAAATCTCAGGAACTGTTACTGAAATTGATGAAATTAGAGAAGGCCAAAAAGAAATTACAATTCAAGGGAATGTAGAAACTCGTAAATATTTGGCACCATACAATGCTCGTTTAAAAGTACAACTAAACGATACAATGCATCGTGGTCAAGTTTTAACAGAAGGTTCTATAGATCCTAAAGAATTGTTGAGAGTTAAAGATGTTTCAACTGTTCAAGAGTACTTATTAAAAGAAGTACAAAAAGTTTACCGTATGCAAGGGGTAGAAATCGGGGATAAACACATCGAAGTTATGGTACGCCAAATGCTTCGTAAAGTACGTGTGATTGAAGCTGGGGAAACAGACCTACTTCCAGGATCACTACTAGATATCCATCAATTTGCTGAAGCGAACAAAGAAGCAGTTTTACAAGGTAAAATCCCTGCAACTTGTCGTCCAGTTATCCTTGGTATTACTAAAGCTTCACTTGAAACAGAATCATTCTTATCTGCAGCATCGTTCCAAGAAACGACTCGTGTCTTAACAGACGCAGCGATTAAAGGGAAACGTGATGAATTATTAGGCTTGAAAGAAAACGTAATTATCGGTAAACTAGTTCCAGCTGGTACAGGTATGCAACGTTATCGCCAAATTAAAATCACGGACAACGAAGCAGATTCTGGAAAAGAGTTAGTTAACGCAGAGTAAAACAATTGAATATTAGGGAGAAGAAGTTTTATTTCTCCCTAGTATTTTATAATTACTGTTGACACATTTTTCAATGAGTGATAATATATTTAAGGTTGATAGTTATTTGACTTGTACCCTTTGGAGGATATGCAAATGTCTTATGAAAAAGTGAAACAAGCGAAAGAAACAATCATAGGTACAAAGCAAGCAGTAAAAGCAATGAAAAAAGGGCTTGTCAAAGAAGTTTATATTGCACTAGATATAGAAGAGAGAATCATTGAACTAGCACGAACAACAGCACAAGAAAACAATGTTTCAATTAACTATGTTGAGTCTAAAGTAGATCTTGGTAAGGCTTGTGGACTGCGCTTAGCGGCGTCAGTAGTAGCTATTACTGTGTAACAGTTTTTGTGTAAATCACAAAGACTTTGTTTTTACCCAAAAAATGAACCACCTGGATGTGTGGTATTAACAAGAACAAATGAAGGGAGGAATAATCGATGCCTACAATTAACCAATTAGTACGTAAGCCTCGTCAATCCAAAATCACGAAATCAAAGTCTCCTGCACTAGGGAAAGGTTATAACAGCTTCAAAAAGGCTGGTACTAACTTAAACTCTCCACAAAAACGTGGGGTTTGTACTCGTGTTGGTACTATGACGCCGAAAAAACCTAACTCAGCACTTCGTAAATATGCGCGTGTACGTTTAACTAATACGTTAGAGGTTACTGCTTATATTCCAGGAGAAGGACACAACCTACAAGAACATAGTGTTGTACTTATCCGCGGAGGAAAAGTAAAAGATTTACCAGGAGTACGTTACCATATCGTACGTGGTGCTCTTGATACAGCTGGTGTTACTGGTCGTATGCAAAGTCGTTCACTTTATGGCGCTAAACGCCCTAAAGCAGCAAAAAAATAATATAATTAATAATTTGACATTCGTCGAAAGGAGGAAAACACATGCCTCGTAAAGGTCCTGTTTCCAAACGTGACGTGTTACCAGATCCAATTTACAATTCAAAACTAGTAACTCGTTTAATCAATAAATTGATGGTTGATGGTAAAAGAGGTACTTCTCAAAAAATTCTATACGGAGCGTTTGAACTTGTAAAAGAACGTTCTGGTAAAGATCCATTAGAAGTATTTGAAGCTGCCCTAAACAATGTAATGCCAGTTCTAGAAGTTCGTGCTCGCCGTGTTGGTGGTGCTAACTATCAAGTACCAGTTGAAGTACGTCCTGATCGTCGTTCAACACTAGGTCTTCGTTACTTAGTAAACTATTCACGTCTTCGTGGAGAAAAAACGATGGAAGAACGTTTAGCTAACGAAATTCTTGATGCATCTAACAATACTGGTTCATCAGTTAAAAAACGTGAAGATATACACAAAATGGCTGAAGCTAACAAAGCATTCGCTCACTACCGTTGGTAGAATCTTTTTTAATATTATTATAAAACTATACTCTAATCCGACTATGGAAGGAGAAATACAATATGGCTAGAGAGTTCTCCTTAGAAAAAACACGTAATATCGGTATCATGGCTCACATCGATGCTGGTAAAACTACTACTACGGAGCGTATTCTATACTACACTGGTAAAATCCACAAAATCGGGGAAACTCATGAAGGTGCATCACAGATGGACTGGATGGAGCAAGAACAAGAACGTGGAATTACGATTACTTCTGCTGCAACAACAGCTGCTTGGGATAATCACCGTGTAAATATCATCGATACACCTGGACACGTAGACTTCACTGTTGAAGTTGAACGTTCACTTCGTGTACTTGATGGTGCGGTTACAGTACTAGATGCTCAATCTGGTGTTGAACCACAAACTGAAACAGTATGGCGTCAAGCTACAACTTATGGCGTACCACGTATTGTTTTCATTAACAAAATGGATAAAATGGGTGCGGACTTCCTTTATTCTGTAGGAACGCTTCATGATCGTTTACAAGCTAACGCTCATCCAATTCAATTACCTATCGGTGCAGAAGATGAATTCAACGGAATTATTGACTTAATTACGATGACAGCAACTATGTATCCTAATGACTTAGGAACTGATATGGAAGAAATAGAAATTCCAGAAGAGTACAAAGCTCAAGCACAAGAATACCGTGAAAAACTAGTTGAAGCGGTTTCTGAACTTGACGAAGACTTAATGGATAAATATTTAAATGGTGAAGAAATCACGAACGAAGAATTAGTTAATGGTATTCGTAAAGGTACCCTAAACGTAGAGTTCTATCCAGTAGTGTGTGGTACTGCATTCAAAAACAAAGGTGTTCGTAAAGTTCTAGACGCAGTTGTTGCATACCTTCCATCACCACTTGATATTGCTGCTATGGTTGGTACTGACCCAGATAGCGAAGATGAAATTTTACGTCATTCGGATGACTCAGAACCTTTCTCTGCATTAGCATTTAAAGTTATGACGGATCCTTATGTTGGTAAACTAACATTCTTCCGTGTATATTCTGGTACTTTACAAGCCGGATCATATGTTCAAAACTCAACAAAAGGTAAGCGTGAGCGTGTAGGACGTATTCTACAAATGCATGCGAACTCTCGTTCAGAGATTTCAGAAGTACATGCTGGAGATATCGCTGCAGCAGTAGGTCTAAAAGATACTACTACTGGTGATACACTTTGTGATGAAAAAGCTTTAGTAATTCTAGAGTCTATGGTATTCCCAGAGCCAGTTATTTCGTTATCAGTTGAGCCAAAATCTAAAGCTGACCAAGATAAAATGGGTGCTGCTCTTGTTAAATTAGCAGAAGAAGATCCTACATTCCGCGTTCATACAGACCAAGAAACTGGTCAAGTTATTATCGCTGGTATGGGTGAACTTCACCTTGATATCTTAGTTGACCGTATGCGTCGCGAATTTAAAGTAGAAGCTAACGTAGGTGCTCCTCAAGTATCTTACCGTGAAACTTTCCGCTCTTCAGCTAAAGTTGAAGGTAAATTCGTACGTCAATCAGGTGGACGTGGTCAATTCGGACACGTTTGGATCGAATTCTCTCCAAACGAAGAAGGAAAAGGCTTTGAGTTTGAAAATGCTGTTGTCGGTGGGGTAGTTCCACGTGAATACATTCCAGCTGTTGAGGCAGGTCTTCGTGACTCACTTAACAATGGTGTACTTGCTGGATATCCATTAATCGATATTAAAGCAAAATTATACGACGGATCATATCATGACGTTGACTCCAATGAGATGGCCTTCAAAGTTGCTGCTTCTATGGCATTGAAAAATGCTGTATCTAAAGTAAACCCAGTAATTCTTGAGCCTATCATGAAAGTTGAAGTTGTTATTCCTGAAGAATATTTAGGAGACATCATGGGTGATATCACTTCTCGTCGTGGTCGCGTTGAAGGTATGGACGCTCGCGGAAATGCACAAGTAGTGCGTTCAATGGTTCCGCTTGCTGAAATGTTCGGATATGCAACGTCTTTACGTTCTAATACGCAAGGACGCGGAGTCTTCTCAATGACATTCGATCACTATGAAGATGTTCCGAAATCAATTTCTGAAGAAATTATCAAAAAAAATAAAGGTGAATAATTGAATTATCACCAAATTTAAAGTATAACTAATTTGTAGTCTATGAAAGTTAAGGGGCGTTTAGTCCCTTACTTTTATAATAAAAAATCATACAATTACTGAGGAGGACTTCTCTAATGGCTAAAGAAAAATTTGACCGCTCCAAAACACATGCTAACGTTGGTACTATCGGACACGTTGACCATGGTAAAACAACTCTAACTGCTGCTATCGCAACAGTTCTTTCTAAAAAAATGGGTGGAACAGCTAAGTCTTACGCTGATATCGATAATGCACCTGAAGAAAAAGAACGCGGTATCACTATCAATACTTCACATGTTGAGTATGAAACTGAAACTCGTCACTACGCACACGTTGACTGCCCAGGACATGCTGACTATGTTAAAAACATGATCACAGGTGCAGCACAAATGGATGGTGGGATCTTAGTAGTATCTGCTGCTGATGGCCCAATGCCACAAACTCGTGAGCACATTCTTTTATCTAAACAAGTAGGTGTTCCATACCTAGTTGTATTCATGAACAAATGTGATATGGTAGACGACGAAGAATTACTAGAATTAGTTGAAATGGAAGTTCGTGATCTTCTTTCTGAATACGATTTCCCAGGCGACGACATTCCAGTAATCAAAGGTTCTGCTCTTAAAGCTCTTGAAGGCGAAGCAGAATGGGAAGAAAAAATCGTTGAATTAATGGACGCTGTAGATAGCTATATCCCAACACCAGAACGTCAAACTGACAAACCATTCATGATGCCAGTTGAGGATGTATTCTCAATCACTGGTCGTGGTACAGTTGCAACAGGACGTGTTGAACGTGGCCAAGTTAAAATCGGTGACGTTGTAGACATTATCGGTATTACAGAAGAAGCTAAATCAACTACTGTAACTGGTGTTGAAATGTTCCGTAAACTTCTTGACTATGCAGAAGCTGGAGACAACATCGGAGCTCTTCTTCGTGGGGTAGCTCGTGAAGATATCCAACGTGGTCAAGTTTTAGCTAAACCAGGTACAATTACTCCACACACAGACTTCAAAGCTGAAGTTTATGTTCTTTCTAAAGAAGAGGGTGGACGTCATACTCCATTCTTCTCAAACTACCGTCCTCAGTTCTACTTCCGTACAACTGATGTAACTGGTGTTTGTAACTTACCTGAAGGCGTAGAAATGGTTATGCCTGGAGACAACATCGAAATGACAGTATCTCTAATTTCACCAATCGCTATCGAAGAAGGTACTAAATTCTCTATCCGTGAGGGTGGACGTACTGTAGGCGCTGGTGTAGTTGCTACTATCACTAAGTAATCTATAATTCTTATATAAAAACCATCTCGTGACGACGAGATGGTTTTTTTTATGCCTAAAATTGTGTACACTGAGTAAAGGGGTGTATAAAATGCAAAAAATTTTGTTAATAGAAGATGATATTTCTATATTCAATTTGATAAAGGATCATTTTCTTCATTGGTCATTTGAAGTAATTGGCCCAATTAATTTCCAGCAAATACTTCCTACTTTTTTAGAAGAGAAACCACAGTTGGTTATTATAGATATTCAACTTCCAGCATATGATGGTTTTCATTGGTGCCGAGAAATTCGTCGACACTCGAAAGTTCCTATTATTTTTCTTTCATCTAGAGATCATCCAATGGACATGATTATGGCAATGCAAATGGGTGCAGATGATTTTGTACAAAAACCTTTTAATATGGAAGTGTTATTGGCGAAAATCCAAGCAATACTTCGAAGAACTTATGATTATGGGGATGAGCAATTAGATATTGTGCATTGGAATGATGCTATCATTGATTATTCTAGAAGCGCTATTTCCAGAGAAGATCAAGAGGTTGAACTTACTAAAAATGAGTTGTTTATCCTAAGAGTGTTAGTTCAGTCTTTAGATAAAATTGTTTCTAGAGATGAGCTTATGAGAAGATTATGGGATGACGAAAAGTTTGTGAATGACAATACACTTTCTGTAAACGTTAATAGATTGCGCTTAAAACTAGAGCAAATTGGGTTGGAAGAAGTCATCGTGACCAAAAAGGGATTAGGTTATATAGCAATAACAAAGGAGGGGCTATGAGGCTGTTTCTATTATATATAAAAGAACGATCAGCTTGGATTTTATTTTTTAGTTTTCTACAGCTATGGCTAAATATTCTCCTTACATTAGACGTGAACTTTACTAATACTTCTATTCTATATAT
Source organism: Psychrobacillus sp. FSL H8-0510 (assembly GCF_038008345.1). Classification (NCBI taxonomy): domain Bacteria; kingdom Bacillati; phylum Bacillota; class Bacilli; order Caryophanales; family Bacillaceae; genus Psychrobacillus; species Psychrobacillus sp. FSL H8-0510. The sequence goes on along the minus strand of NZ_JBBOYZ010000001.1, from coordinate 3,643,065 downwards.
GAATAGTACTAATCTACTTTTATTTTTAGTATTCTTTTTATGGAGGTATTTTAGGGAAACAAAGTTTATTAAAAATGTATTAAAGGTCAATCGTGGAGATTCGACGTTCGATCAGCTTATAGCTAGACTACCTGACGGACAATCCCTTTTTGATAAGATGATGATGGATGAGATACAAGAAATTATTCAATCAGGAAAACATGAGCTCAATGGTTCCCATATACTTTTTCTAGAAGAAAAGGACCAGACCCTTTCTTGGATACATGAGATGAAAACACCGCTTACGAGTATGAAGCTAATGATAGATAATGTAGAAGATTCGATCCTTAAGAAACAACTAGAAGTAGAATGGCTTAGAATGCATATGCTATTAGACCAACAACTTCATAAAACACGACTACCATTTATTGAGAAAGATAACGTTATAGAAAAAGTAAATCTGCAAAAAGTTATATTCCGGGAAATTAAAGAATTGAAGCCGTGGTGTATGCAACGGAATATTGGATTTGAAACAGAAGCGTTAGATAAAACAACACTTACTGACCACAAGTGGCTAGCATTTATTGTAAGGCAAATCGTATCCAATGCTGTGAAATATAGCAAAGAGCACAAAGAAATTCATATAAGTACAACAATAGACAATTTGGGTCATCTAGTCCTTTCTATAAAAGACGAAGGGGTAGGAATATCGCAAGCGGACTTGCCTAGAATTTTTGAAAAGTCCTTTACCGGTAGGGTTGGAAGAGAAAGTGCTGCCTCAACTGGAATGGGGCTATACTTAGCTAAGAATTCCGCGGAAAAACTTGGGATTAATATAAACGTTACTTCAGAGATAGGTGTTGGTTCTACCTTTTCCTTACAATTCCCCATACAAAATGAGATGCAAGAAATACTAGGTAGGTGACGAAAATGTCATCTACTTTCTTTGTTTGTCACCTAAAACGAACGATTAATCTTGAAATAATGGGTAAAATGAAGTTAATAAAAGGTAGGAGGTAGACCATGGTTATTTTACGAGGTCGAAAGATTAAAAAAGTATTTGGTAAAAAATCCAATACTCAGGAAGTGTTAAAGGATATTGACATAGAAGTGCGAGAAGGGGAATTTGTTGGGATTATGGGACCTTCGGGCTCAGGGAAAACAACCCTATTAAATGTCTTAGCTTCAATTGATAAAGTTACATCTGGAATAATTGAGATTAACAATAATAATCTTCAAAAAATGAAAGAACAGAAGCTTTCCAAATTTAGAAGAGAACAGCTTGGTTTTATCTTTCAGGATTATAATTTGTTGGATACGCTAACAGTTAAAGAAAATATTTATCTTCCATTATCTGTTGGGAAGACCTCTAAGAGCGAGGGGGAGGACAAGATAAATGAGATTACAGCTCTTTTAGGAATTGAAGATATATTAAACAAATATCCTAATGAGATATCTGGTGGACAAAAGCAAAGAACATCAGCGGCAAGGGCACTAGTCGGTAATCCTTCTATTGTATTTGCAGATGAGCCAACTGGAGCTCTAGATTCCAAATCTGCTACTGCATTGTTAAGTAATTTGGAAAAAATAAACAAAGAAAAGAAAGTCACGATTATGATGGTAACACACGACTCTGTAGCGGCAAGCTTTTGCTCACGTGTTCTATTTTTAAAGGACGGACAGATATATTCTGAGTTGTATAAGGGTGACAAGGATCGCAAACAATTTTTCCAAGAGATCATGAATACCCAAGGTGTATTGAGTGGTGATGGCTATGACGCTTAATCAATTGGTTTTAAGAAGTATGAGGAAAAATATAAAGAGTTATTATCTCTATGTTTTTGCTTTAGTATTCAGTGTTTCATTATATTATTCTTTTGTCACTTTACAGTACAATCCAGCAATCGTTAATGAAATCGGTACTGGTAGATCTTCAGCTGCATTAAAAGCAGCTTCCTATTTATTATTATTTATCGTAACTTTCTTTGTACTCTATGCTAATAAGCTCTTCATGAATAGACGGAGCAAGGAAATTGGTTTATACCAGCTAGTCGGCATGTCCAAGAGCCTAGTGGCTAGACTAATAGCAATTGAGAATATTATTCTTTGGTTCAGTGCTATTGTCATTGGTGTATTAGTAGGTTTACTTACCTCAAGAATATTTGTAATGATACTCTTAAAAATAGTAGAAAAGGATGTATTTGTAGAGCTCTCATTTTCTATGGAAGCGTTAATGGTTACTGTAGTTGTTTTCTCGGTACTTTTATTGATAGTAATTTTGCAAACCGCAATAAGAATTAAAAGAGTAACTCTACTAGCTCTAATTACAACAACCGCAGTCGCAGATGAAAGGGTCAAAAAGTTTAATGCCTTTCAGATGTTTTTAGGATTTGTAGGGTTGATTTCTATAGGGTATGGCTACTATTTATCGACGACACTATTAGACTTGGATAACTTACCTTCTGCCAATATACTGTTATTCAAAATGGTTTCTATACTTGCTTTAACGGTTGGTGGAACCTATTTTGTATTTCGATTTTCGGTAGCGTTAATCCTAAACCTTATAAGAAAAAGTAAAAAAGGTTTGCTATCTATTCAAGATGTATTATCGTTATCAACGATCATGCATCGAATGAAAGCCAATGCGATGTCTCTGACTACTATTACAGTATTGTCCGCGACTACGCTAGCAATATTAACATTAACCTACATCTCCTACTATTCAACGGACTCAGTGGCGAATCAAGCAGTACCTTATGATTTTATAATGTATGAGGATACTGGTTTTGAAATGGTTGGAGAATTTGATAAAGAAGGAATTCAATATACTAGGTATGATATTGACATACTAGCGGTTCCATCAGATGTCCGTACTTTATTGATCAAGAAAGCTGCGTTAGATAAAACTTTATCCACCGAGTTAGGTGTACAAGTTATTAGCTTAAAGGCAATTCAAAAAAAGCTTCCTAATCTTCAATTACAAGAAGAGGAAGGTTATATAATAGGTTACGATAGTTTGAGCGCAGAAAACATAAGAATAGAAGGACAAAAACCTATACAGTTTAATACTTCTACAGGTAAAGATGAAATATTTATTAAGGAAGTTATAGAGGATCGACTAATACCTGATTATCACTATTTTGGTTTTTTTACAGTCGTAGTGTCAGACACCTATTTTCAAAAGCTACTTAATGACCCTCTTACTAAGAACCAAAAAATAGTTGGTATGGATTTGAAGGAAGAAAATCAATTAATAAAGGCGCAAGAAGTATTTGAAGCAAATAAAGTGTCAGTGGAAATGCCAATTCCAGGTAATGATCGAGCAACAAACACAGTCAGTGTAGAATCACAGGAAGATTATCGCATAAATATGTTAGATTCACTTGGAATGACCATTTTTATAAGTGGATTTTTAGGCTTAGCGTTTTTAATAGCTACAGGTAGTATTCTGTACTTTAAACAAATGTCTGAGGCGGATGAAGAAAAAGGAACCTATAAAATTTTACGCAAAATGGGCTTTACTACTAATGAGATTATGAGTGGGATCCGACGTAAGCAGTTGTTTAACTTCGGTTTTCCATTAATAATAGGCTTAGCACATAGTTATTTTGCAGTAAAATCGGGTTGGATTTTATTTGGCACCGAGTTGGTTGCTCCCTTATTGATCACAATGGGTATATATATTGTTCTTTACTCCATCTTTGCAATTCTTTCAGCAGGTTATTATCGAAAGGTAGTAGAAGCAGCCTTATAATACAAAAGCTTGATTTCCATTTGGAGGTCAGGCTTTTGTTTTTGCATAGAGTTTTTCATAGATATTGAATGAGTAATATTTTATTAGTACAGGCTTGTGCTCAGGAGATAGACTTGTTCATTCCGACAAGGTTAGTTTTAAAAGTGATTTAGATTATTATATAATCTATTGACATTTTCATTAAAAAAATATAAACTTCTACCTATTAGTAATCTAGTGCGTGAAAGTGAGTGGTAAAGTTGAATGCTGTCTTAATAGCGGTAATAGTCATGTTAGTATTGAGTTTACTTCGTATCAACGTAGTATTCTCCTTAATTATAGGGGCCCTTGTAGGAGGCCTTACAGCCGGTTTATCCGTTGCGGAAACCATTGATGCATTTACAGGGGGGTTAGGAGCTGGGGCGACCATAGCACTTAGCTATGCGTTACTAGGAGGCTTTGCCATCGCTATCTCCAAGACTGGTATACCTGAGTTATTAGTGTTAGCCATCTTGAAGTTAGTAAAGAGTAAAGGAGACTCCAATAAAGTAGGGCTAGTGAAAGCTTTAGTATTCTTGTTGTTACTTATGATGGCTGTATTCTCGCAGAACTTAATTCCGATTCATATTGCCTTCATCCCATTACTGGTACCACCCATCTTAAAAGTGTTAAATATGTTGCAAGTGGATCGAAGATTGATAGCTTGTATTTTAGCTTTCGGTTTAATTACCCCGTATATGTTTTTGCCATACGGGTTTGGTGCAATTTATCAAGACATCGTTGCTACACAGATGGGGTTATCAGGATTAGAAATAGCTTTAAGCGATATTCCTAAGGCGATGGCAGTTCCAGCTCTAGGAATGGTATTTGGACTTGTAATGGCATTTGTTTTGTTTCGGAAACCCAGAAGTTATAAGCAGCAAGAAGTAGAAGTGAATGATCTAGAAGTAGATGTAAAGAAAAGTAGTATAGTTTTTACTATTATTTCTTTGGTTGCGGCTTTGACAGTTCAAGTTGAAACCGATTCTATGATTGCCGGAGCGCTTGCTGGTATCGTTGTCCTTTATGTCAGTGGTGCATTAAAAAGGAAAGAAGCGGATGTACTTCTCACTGAAGGCATGCGTATGATGGCATTTGTAGGATTCGTTATGATCACAGCAAATGGATTTGCAGCGGTTATTAATGCTACGGGGCATGTAGAAAGTCTTGTAGAAGCATCTTCGGGATTACTACAGGGTAATGTGAGTATAGCAGTGCTGATTATGTTAATAGTAGGTTTGATTGTAACGATGGGGATCGGTTCATCATTTGCTACTATCCCTATAATAGCTGCCATCTTTGTACCGCTTGCAATGGAACTTGGATTAAGTCCATTAGCAACAATTGCATTAATAGGCACAGCAGGTGCTTTAGGTGATGCCGGGTCACCTGCTTCTGACTCAACGCTTGGCCCAACTGCAGGATTGAATGTAGATGGACAGCATAACCATATATGGGATACTTGTGTTCCCACGTTTGTTGCATATAATATTCCGCTCGTGCTTTTCGGATGGATTGCAGTTGTGTTTGTTCTATAGTAATAACTAGAAAGGGATATCTCTATAGAAGAGATATCCCTTTTTGTTATAGTAACTTTAAAGAGCTTGCAGAAGAGTATGCGTGTTGCGTATATATTATTATTGTTATCAGTTGCTATTTTCACTAGAATTTTATATACTAGAAAACGGCTTAGAAAAACATAAGTATTATAGAAAAGTAATGCGGTTATAACTTTAAAAATAATTTCGTAAAAAACACTTGCGAAATATTTTTTTAATGTGTATAATGTTGAATGTTGGTCTTTGACTGCGATGAAGCGAGAGGTTACCGACACACCCGGCCGCTTTGCCATGGCGAGTGTACGGAAAATTTTCGTGGAGAATGTCTAGAAAATAGGCGAAAAGGAGGGAAAGTAATGGCAAAACAAAAAATTCGTATCCGTTTAAAAGCGTATGATCATAGAATTCTGGATCAATCTGCTGAGAAAATTGTGGAAACTGCTAAACGTTCAGGTGCAAGTGTATCGGGTCCGATTCCACTTCCGACTGAAAGATCTGTTTATACGATTCTTCGTGCTGTTCATAAGTATAAAGATTCTCGTGAGCAATTCGAAATGCGTACGCATAAACGTCTTATCGATATCGTTAACCCAACACCACAAACTGTTGATGCGTTAATGAAGCTTGATTTACCATCTGGCGTTGATATTGAAATCAAACTTTAATGGTAAAAAATAAAAAACACAAATTATTATAGGAGGTGTGACGGATGACCAAAGGAATCTTAGGTAGAAAAATCGGTATGACGCAAGTATTTGCTGAGAACGGTGACTTAATCCCTGTAACTGTTATTGAAGCTACTCCAAACGTAGTACTTCAAAAGAAAACAGTTGAAACAGACGGTTACGAAGCTATTCAGTTAGGTTTTGAAGACAAGCGCGAAAAGCTTTCTAACAAACCTGCGAAAGGGCACGTAGCTAAAGCAAGCACTGCTCCTAAGCGCTTCATCCGCGAATTCAGCGGCTTGGATACAGCTAATTACGAAGTTGGTCAAGAAGTCAAGGTAGAAAGTTTTACAGAAGGCGATGTAATTGATGTAACAGGTACTACTAAAGGTAAAGGTTTCCAAGGTGTTATTAAACGCCACGGACAATCTCGTGGACCAATGGCCCATGGATCTCGTTACCACCGTCGTCCAGGTTCAATGGGGCCAGTTGCTCCGAACCGTGTATTCAAACAAAAGAAATTACCTGGTCAAATGGGTGGACATACAGTAACAATCCAAAACTTAGAAATCGTAAGAGTGGATGCTGAACGTAACCTATTATTAGTAAAAGGTAATGTTCCTGGTTCTCGTAAATCATTAGTAGTAGTTAAAGCTGCTATTAAATCGAAATAATTCTCTAAAGAAAGGAGGAAACAGGAATGGCAAAAGTATCATTATTCAATCAAGCAGGAACTTCAGTTGGCGAAATCGAATTGAACGATAAAATTTTCGGTATCGAACCAAATGAATCTGTCTTATTTGACGCTATCATTTCTCAACGCGCTTCACTTCGTCAAGGTAATCACAAAGTGAAAAACCGTTCTGAAGTTGCTGGTGGTGGACGTAAACCATGGAAACAAAAAGGAACTGGACGTGCTCGTCAAGGTTCTATCCGCTCTCCACAATGGCGTGGTGGTGGTGTTGTTTTCGGACCAACTCCACGTAGTTACAGCTTCAAATTACCTAGAAAAGTACGTCGTTTAGCACTTCTTTCAGCGCTTTCAACAAAAGCTCGTGAAGAAAGTATCGTAGTACTTGAAGGTTTAGCATTTGATGCACCAAAAACAAAAGACTTCGTGAAAGTGTTATCTAACCTTTCAATCGATAAAAAAGCGTTATTCGTAACTGCTGATTTAGATGAAACAGTAGCATTAGCTGCTCGTAACATCCCTGGAATCACAGTAGTGTCTGCAACAGGCATTAACGTTTTAGATTTAATCGGTCATAACAAAGTTGTAATGACTAAAGCAGCAGTAGAAAAAGTAGAGGAGGTGCTTGGATAATGGAAGCACGTGATATTATTAAACGTCCGGTCATTACCGAGCGTTCTTCTGAAGTAATGGCAGATAAAAAGTACACTTTCGAAGTGGACACTCGTGCCAATAAAACTCAAGTTAAATACGCAATTGAAGAAATTTTCGGAGTAGATGTTGAGAAAGTTAACATCATGAACTACAAAGGAAAATACAAACGCGTAGGTAAATTTGGTGGGTATACGAACAAGCGTCGTAAAGCTATTGTTACGTTAACTCTAGAAAGCAAAGAAATCGAGTTATTCGAAATCTAATCCTTATAAAAAGGAATTAATAATCAAGAAGGAGGGAATAACATGGCGATTAGAAAGTATAAACCAACGACAAACGGACGTCGTAACATGACTTCATTAGATTACGCTGAAATCACAACTGACAAGCCAGAGAAATCTCTACTTGCTCCTGTGAAACGTAAAGGCGGCCGTAACAATCAAGGTAAAATTACTGTTCGTCATCATGGTGGTGGACATAAGCGTCAATACCGTATCATCGATTTCAAACGAAATAAAGATGGTATACCAGGACGCGTTGCTACTATTGAGTATGATCCAAACCGTACTGCGAATATCGCATTAATTAATTATGCGGATGGGGAAAAACGTTACATCCTAGCTCCTAAAGGCTTAGAAGTGGGAATGACAATCGTGTCAGGACCAGAAGCTGATATCAAAGCAGGAAACGCTCTTCCATTACAAAACATCCCAATGGGTACTACTATCCATAACATTGAAATGAAACCTGGTAAAGGTGGTCAGTTAGTTCGTTCTGCTGGTACATCTGCTCAATTACTTGGTAAAGAAGGTAAGTACGTAATCGTACGTTTACAATCTGGTGAAGTTCGTTTAATCCTAGGTGTTTGCCGTGCAACTATCGGTGAAGTAGGAAACGAACAACACGAACTTGTGAACATTGGTAAAGCTGGTCGTAATCGTTGGTTAGGTAAACGCCCAACTGTACGTGGATCAGTAATGAACCCGAACGATCACCCACATGGTGGTGGTGAAGGTAAAACTCCAATCGGTCGTAAGTCACCAATGTCTCCATGGGGTAAACCAACTCTTGGATACAAAACTCGTAACAAGAAAAACAAATCCGACAAACTTATCATTCGTCGTCGTAAAAAATAAAGTGGTCTTACTACGGTTCGCAGATAGAACCGTGGTGTCATCACGGAGGGAGGTTTCAGCATGGGTCGTAGCTTGAAAAAAGGACCTTTCGCAGACGATCATCTAATTAAGAAGGTCGATGCACAAAAGGACTCTGAGAAAAAACAAGTGATTAAGACTTGGTCTCGCCGTTCTACAATTTTCCCTACTTTTATCGGGTTAACAATCGCTGTATATGACGGACGCAAACATGTTCCTGTATACGTAACTGAAGATATGGTAGGTCATAAACTTGGCGAGTTTGCACCAACACGCGCTATAGGTAGTCATGGTTCTGATGATAAGAAAACAAGACGCTAATTTGAGAGGAGGTCATTAAAATGTCACAAGCAAAAGCTATTGCTAAAACAGTGCGCATTGCCCCTCGTAAAGTAAGATTAGTCGTTGATTTAATCAGAGGTAAGCAAATCGGTGAAGCAGTTGCAATTTTAAAACTTACTCCAAAAGCAGCATCGCCTGTAGTTGAAAAGGTATTAAAATCCGCAGTTGCCAACGCTGAGCACAATTATGATTTAGATGTAAATAACCTAGTTGTTTCTGAAGTCTTTGTTGATGAAGGTCCAACATTAAAACGTTTCCGCCCACGTGCTATGGGACGTGCAAGTGCTATTAACAAACGTACTAGCCACATCACAATCGTGGTATCAGAGAAGAAGGAGGGATAATTCGTGGGTCAAAAAGTACATCCTATAGGATTACGAGTAGGCATCATTCGTGACTGGGAGTCAAAATGGTACGCTGGTAAAGACTATGCAACTCTACTACACGAAGACTTGAAAATCCGTAAGTACATCGAAACTCGTTTGAAAGAAGCTTCTGTTTCTACTGTAGAAATCGAACGCGCTGCAAAACGTGTTAATGTTTCAATTCACACAGCTAAACCAGGTATGGTAATCGGTAAAGGTGGTACGGAAGTGGAAGCACTTCGCAAGCACTTGAACGATTTAACTGGTAAACGTGTACACATAAATATTGTTGAAATAAAACGAGCTGACTTAGATGCTAAATTAGTAGCAGAAAGTATTGCACGCCAACTAGAAGGGCGCGTATCTTTCCGTCGTGCTCAAAAACAAGCAATTCAACGCACAATGCGTTCTGGCGCTAAAGGTATTAAAACTCAAGTATCTGGACGCTTAGGCGGCGCTGACATTGCTCGTGCTGAACATTACAGCGAAGGAACTGTACCACTTCATACATTACGTGCTGACATTGATTATGCACATGCTGAAGCTGACACAACTTATGGTAAGCTTGGCGTTAAAGTATGGATCTATCGTGGTGAAGTCCTTCCAGTTAAGAAGAACTCTGAGGAAGGAGGCAAATAATATGTTAATGCCTAAACGCGTTAAATATCGTCGTGAACACCGTGGGAAAATGCGTGGTGAAGCAAAAGGCGGCAAAGAAATAGCATTCGGTGAGTTTGGTTTACAAGCAACTGAAGCAAGCTGGATCACAAGTCGTCAAATTGAAGCAGCCCGTATTGCAATGACACGTTACATGAAACGTGGCGGTAAAGTATGGATTAAAATATTCCCTCACAAACCTTATACGAAAAAGCCTCTTGAGGTACGTATGGGTTCAGGTAAAGGTGCTCCTGAAGGATGGGTAGCAGTTGTAAAACCTGGAAAAATTATGTTTGAAATAGCTGGCGTTTCTGAAGAAGTTGCTCGTGAAGCATTGAGATTAGCATCACATAAGCTTCCGATTAAATGTAAAATAATCAAACGTCAAGAAATTGGTGGTGAATCTAATGAAAGCTAATGACATCCGTGACCTTACTACTGCAGAAATAGAACAAAAGGTAAAATCACTGAAAGAAGAGCTTTTCAACCTACGCTTCCAATTGGCGACTGGTCAATTAGAAAACACAGCTCGCATTCGCGAAGTTCGTAAAGCGATCGCGCGTATGAAAACTGTGGTTCGTGAAAGAGAAATCAGTGCAAACAACTGATAAAGGAGGTTTTCTGGCATGACTGAGCGTAATCAACGCAAAGTATACACTGGCCGTGTGGTATCAGATAAAATGGATAAAACAATTTCTGTTTTAATTGAAACTCATAAAAAACACAAGTTATACGGTAAACGTGTTAAGTATTCTAAGAAATTTAAAGCTCATGATGAGCAGAACGAAGCCCAAATCGGAGATATCGTCCGTATCATGGAAACTCGTCCGCTATCAGCTACTAAACGTTTCCGCCTATTGGAAGTTGTAGAAAAAGCGGTTATTATCTAATAATAAGTTCGGAACTAATATATTCCGAAGGGAGGTTACCTAAGTGATCCAACAAGAAACTCGTATGAAAGTTGCTGACAACTCAGGTGCACGCGAAGTTTTAACTATTAAAGTACTTGGTGGTACTGGACGTAAGACTGCTAATATCGGCGATATCGTCGTATGTACAGTTAAGAAAGCAACACCAGGTGGCGTTGTCAAGAAGGGTGACGTCGTTAAAGCTGTAATCGTTCGCACTAAAAGCGGCGTACGCCGTAAAGACGGAACTTATATCAAATTTGATGAAAATGCTTGCGTTATTATCAAAGATGATAAAGGCCCGCGTGGAACTCGTATCTTCGGACCAGTTGCTCGTGAATTACGCGACAGCAACTTTATGAAAATCGTTTCATTAGCTCCAGAAGTTCTTTAATTTACATGAAAGTGCCAATCAAGGAGGTGCGACAAGAATGCATGTTAAAAAAGGCGACAAAGTAATGGTAATCTCAGGTAAAGACAAAGGTAAAACAGGTGTTGTTCTTACTGCTTTTCCTAAGAAAGACCGTGTGTTAGTTGAAGGTGTAAACATCATCAAAAAACATATGAAGCCAAACCAAGCTAATCCGCAAGGAGGAATTGTAAGCCACGAGGCTGCAATCCACGTATCGAATGTTATGTTAATTGACCCTAAAACCGGCGAGCCGACTCGCGTAGGTTCTAAAGTGGAAGATGGCAAAAAAGTTCGTGTTGCGAAAAAATCCGGTGAAATTATTAAATAAGTAAAGAGAAGGGAGGTACACACATGAACCGCCTAAAAGAAAAGTATCTTAAGGAAGTTTCTCCTGCTCTAATGAGCAAATTTGAATATAAATCAGTAATGCAAGTACCTAAAGTTGATAAAATTGTTATCAACATGGGTGTTGGTGATGCTGTTTCTAATACAAAAGCGCTTGACGCTGCTGTTGAGGAATTACAAATTATTTCAGGACAAAAACCTGTAGTTACGAAAGCTAAAAAATCGATCGCTACATTCCGTCTACGTGAAGGTATGCCAATCGGTACAAAAGTCACTCTACGTGGAGAACGTATGTATGACTTCTTGGATAAATTAATCGCTATTTCTCTTCCGCGTGTACGTGACTTCCGTGGTGTTTCTAAAAAAGCATTCGACGGTCGCGGTAACTACACTCTAGGAATCAAAGAGCAATTGATCTTCCCTGAAATCGATTATGATAAAGTTTCGAAAGTACGCGGTATGGACATCGTAATTGTAACAACTGCGAATTCTGACGAAGAAGCTCGCGAGTTATTAACACAATTCGGTATGCCATTCCAAAAGTAAAATAAGGGAGGCGAAAACGTGGCTAAAAAATCAATGATCGTTAAACAACAACGTACGCCAAAGTTCCAAGTGCAAGCATACACACGCTGTGAGCGTTGTGGACGTCCGCACTCTGTATATCGTAAATTCAAGCTTTGCCGTATTTGTTTCCGTGAACTTGCATACAAGGGACAAATTCCTGGCGTTAAAAAAGCAAGCTGGTAATCCCCTATAACTGGGAAGGAGGTAAATGTAATGACAATGTCAGATCCAATTGCAGATATGCTTACACGCATTCGTAATGCTAACATGGTTCGTCACGAGAAATTAGAAGTTCCTGCTTCAAACCTGAAAAAGGAAATCGCGGAGATTTTAAAACGCGAAGGTTTCATCCGTGATGTTGAATATGTAGAAGATAGCAAACAAGGTATCATCCGTATCTTCTTAAAATATGGTCAAAATGACGAGCGCGTTATTACTGGTTTGAAACGTATTTCAAAACCTGGTCTACGCGTTTACGCTAAAACAAACGAAGTACCTAAAGTATTGAACGGTTTAGGAATCGCTTTAGTTTCTACTTCAAATGGTTTATTAACAGATAAAGAAGCTCGCGCTAAACAAGTTGGCGGAGAAATCGTAGCTTACGTTTGGTAATAATCAACAAACGAATGGAGGTGCAACAAAATGTCTCGAGTAGGTAAAAAACCAATAGAGGTTCCTGCAGAAGTTACTGTAACAGTTAGCGCTGAAAACACAGTAGTTGTAAAAGGACCAAAAGGTGAATTAACAAAATCTTTTAACCAAGATATTAAAATTGAGCAAGAAGGTACTGTAATAACTTTAGTACGCCCTTCGGATTCAAAAGAGCACCGTACGATTCATGGTACAACTCGCGCTTTGCTAGCTAACATGATCACGGGTGTTTCTCAAGGATTTGAACGTGCACTTGAATTAGTTGGGGTAGGTTACCGTGCACAATTACAAGGAACTAAACTTGTACTTAATGTAGGGTACTCACATCCAGTTGAGTTCACTCCTGAAGACGGACTAGTAGTTGAAGTTCCTGCAAATACAAAAATTATCATTCGCGGTATTGATAAAGAACGTGTTGGTGCTTTAGCATCTAACATTCGTCAAGTTCGTCCACCAGAGCCGTATAAAGGTAAAGGTATTCGTTATGAAGGCGAAGTTGTACGCCGTAAAGAAGGTAAAACAGGTAAATAATGCTTTTCGCATTAGAAAGGAGTGACCACTGTGATTACGAAACAAGACAAAAATCAAGTTCGTAAGAGACGTCATGTACGTGTTCGTACAAAAATCACGGGTACTACTGAACGTCCTCGTTTAAATGTATTCCGTTCTAATAAACATTTATACGCACAACTGATTGATGATACTCAAGGTGTTACAATCGCAAGTGCATCCACTATGGATAAAGATTTCAATGGAACAGCTGGAAATGTAGAAGCTGCTAAATTGATCGGTGAAACAATCGCAAAACGCGCTACAGAAAAAAACATCAAATCTGTTGTATTTGACCGTGGCGGTTACTTATATCATGGACGTGTTAAAGCGTTAGCTGAAGCTGCACGTGAAAACGGCTTAGAATTTTAAGAAGAAGGAGGGACATATTTCATGCGTGGTATTGACCCAAACAAACTTGAACTTGAAGAACGCGTAGTAACGATCAACCGTGTTGCTAAAGTTGTAAAAGGTGGACGTCGTTTCCGTTTTACTGCATTAGTAGTTGTCGGTGACAAAGATGGACATGTAGGATTTGGTACTGGTAAAGCACAAGAAGTTCCAGATGCTATCCGTAAAGCTGTTGAAGACGCGAAGAAAAACTTAATAGAAGTACCAAGAGTTAAAGGGACTACTCCTCATTTAGTTGTAGGACATTTTGGTGCCGGTTCTATTCTAGTTAAACCTGCAGCGCCTGGTACAGGAGTTATTGCTGGTGGACCAGTTCGTGCAGTACTTGAATTAGCTGGTATTACAGATATTCTTTCTAAATCACTTGGTTCTAATACACCAATTAACATGGTACGTGCTACAGTACAAGGTTTAACTCAGTTAAAACGTGCTGAAGACGTTGCTAAATTGCGTGGTAAATCAGTAGAAGAACTGTTAGGATAAGGGGGGGAAATTACAATGGCAACTAAACTAGAAATTACCCTGACTAGAAGCTTGATTGGTACTAAACCAACTCAACGCAAAACAGTAGAAGCTCTTGGATTACGTAAAATGCATCAAACAGTTGAGCATCAAGACAATGTCGCTATTCGTGGCATGGTTAAAAAAGTAGCTCATCTAGTAACAACTAAAGAAATATAAGTTTTATTTTAAGAATAAGGAGGTGCCACCATATGAAACTTCATGAGTTAAAGCCATCAGAAGGTTCTCGTTCTTCGCGCAAGCGTATCGGACGTGGAATCGGGTCTGGAACTGGTAAAACATCAGGTAAAGGTCATAAAGGTCAAAACGCTCGTTCAGGCGGAGGCGTTCGTCCAGGATTTGAGGGCGGTCAAAACCCGTTATTCCGTCGTTTACCAAAACGTGGATTTACGAACATTAATCGTAAAGAATTCGCAATTGTGAACCTTGACACATTAAATCGTTTCGAAGACGGCACAGAAGTTACACCTGCTCTATTAATAGAAACAGGTGTTGTGAGCAGTGAGAAATCTGGTATCAAGATTCTAGGTAATGGAACTCTTGGTAAAAAGTTAACTGTAAGAGCTCATAAATTCTCTGCATCAGCAAAAGAAGCAATTGAGAACGCTGGCGGATCAACAGAGGTGGTTTAATGTTTCAGACAATCTCCAACTTTATGCGTGTTAGAGATATAAGAAATAAAATCATTTTTACTTTATTGATGTTAATCGTCTTCCGTATTGGGACATTTGTTCCAGTACCTTACGTTGATGCTGATGTATTAAAACAAACAGACCAAATGGGTTTGATTGGTTTCCTTAATACATTCGGTGGCGGAGCCCTTGCTAACTTTTCTATTTTAGCAATGGGTATCATGCCTTACATCACTGCATCCATCATAGTACAATTACTACAAATGGATGTTGTTCCGAAGTTTACTGAGTGGGCAAAACAAGGGGAAGTCGGAAGACGGAAACTTGCACAATTCACTCGATACTTCACAATTGTGTTAGCTTTTGTTCAAGCAATTGCTATGTCTTACGGTTTTAACCGTATGTATAGTGGTTCTTTAATAAAAGATGACGGTATATTGACATACTTAGTTATTGCACTTGTTTTGACAGCCGGAACTGCATTTTTAATGTGGTTAGGAGAGCAAATTACCGCTAAAGGTGTTGGTAATGGTATATCTATTATTATCTTCGCTGGTATTGCTGCTGCCATTCCAAACGCAGTTAACCAAGTGTATGCGCAACAAATTGAAGGTGCAGGAGATGCACTGTTTATCAATATAGTAATCATCATTTTACTTTTATTGGCGATTATCGCAGTAACAGTTGGAGTAATTTACGTTCAACAAGCGTTGCGTAAAATTCCAATTCAATATGCGAAACGTGTTTCTGGTGCTGCTCAAACAGGCGGTCAACAGACTCACTTACCTTTAAAAGTTAATGCTGCGGGAGTAATCCCGGTAATCTTTGCATCAGCGTTTCTTATGGCGCCTCAGTCAATCGTTTTATTCTTCGGTCAGAATAACACTACCGATGCTATTACGAGAGCATTAGATTATACACAACCTATTGGTATGACAATTTATATTGCTTTGATCATTGCTTTTACATACTTCTATGCGTTCATTCAGGTGAACCCAGAAAATGTAGCAGACAATTTGAAAAAGCAAGGTGCGTATATTCCTGGGATTCGTCCAGGGATCAATACACAAAACTATTTAACTAGCGTCTTGTATCGTTTAACATTTGTTGGAGCTATATTCTTAGCTATTATTTCAATCATGCCGATGCTATTTGTGAAGTATGCGGATTTACCGCAATCAGCACAAATTGGCGGAACAAGTTTGTTAATCGTAGTTGGGGTTGCACTCGAAACGATGAAACAGCTAGAATCCCAACTAGTTAAACGTCATTATAAAGGCTTTATGAAATAAGGTGGATTTTTAGGGACGTTAATGTTCCTAAAAATCAACTATATAGTCCTGGGGGGCATTTTCGTATGAATATCGTTTTAATGGGTTTACCTGGTGCCGGAAAAGGTACTCAGGCAGATAAAATTGTTGAGAAGTACGCAATCCCTCATATTTCTACAGGCGATATGTTTCGTGCAGCTATTAAAGATGGTACGGAACTAGGTTTAAAAGCAAAATCGTTTATGGATCAAGGTGCCTTGGTACCTGATGAAGTAACGATTGGTATTGTCCGCGAAAGATTAAGTAAACCAGACTGTGAAAAAGGATTCCTACTTGATGGATTTCCTCGTACAGTTCCACAAGCAGATGCACTAGATGCTTTGCTTTCGGATATCGACAAATCTATTGAGCATGTGCTTAATATTCAAGTAGAACAAGAAGAATTAATCAAACGTCTAACAGGTCGCCGCATTTGTAAAGAATGTGGAACTGCTTATCATTTAGTCTTTAATCCACCTGCTAAAGATGGGGTATGTGACAAAGATGGTGGAGAGCTTTATCAACGTGCTGATGATAATCCGGAAACGGTAACTAACCGTCTGGAAGTAAATATGAAGCAAACACAACCTTTGCTTGATTTTTATGAAGACAAAGGTGTTTTATCTAATATAGATGGACAGCAGGATATTAAACTAGTATTCGCTGATCTTGATGCTCTGTTACAGGGCAACCGCATATAATTGCCCGGTGCCTGTCGCAGACGACTGAATACCCGGGTAGTATGCAATAGAACGAAAATGTTTTTTTCGAGAGCTGCAAAAGCATATTGCGCCCGGTATACGTTCGGAGGAAAAGGAATGCATCAAAAGCGCGGACTCCCTTGTCCACGTGCATTTAAAATACTTACGATGTATAATGGGTTTCGTGGAAGCATCTGTGTAACGAACGGGTACTATGGAACTCATCCAACACATTCGTACGAACATGTTGACATGAGGGAGACGGTCTACTCCGTGGATTGCTATAAGCGAAACCTTACGAGTGTCTTTCGAACATCTCTCATGATTTCCAAACATATGCTTGAACGAATAGTTTCGTTCCTATTGAGGCTATACTAACAGCAAATTACGTTTGAGTATTGATGAGAACCTGATTTGTATATAGAAGGGAGACAGGGTTGATGGCGAAAGATGATGTAATTGAAGTCGAAGGAACAGTTGTTGAGACTTTGCCAAACGCGATGTTTAAGGTAGAATTAGAAAACGGTCATACGATTCTTGCGCATGTATCGGGTAAAATTCGTATGCATTTCATCCGTATTTTACCTGGAGATAAAGTCACAATTGAACTTTCTCCTTACGATTTAACTCGCGGTCGTATTACGTACCGTTTTAAATAATAATCTTTTGCACTCCGGACTACTAAGGAGGTTAGGTTAGATGAAAGTGAGACCATCTGTGAAACCGATCTGCGAAAAATGTAAGGTAATTCGCCGACGCGGTAAAGTAATGGTAATCTGTGAAAATCCTAAACACAAACAAAGACAAGGATAATAAGAAGGAGGTGCACGACACATATGGCACGTATTGCTGGTGTTGACATTCCACGCGACAAACGCGTTGTTATTGCATTAACATACATTTTCGGTATTGGTAAAACGACTTCTCAAAAAGTATTAGCGGGAGCTGGTATTTCTGAAGAAACACGTGTACGTGATCTTACAGAAGACGAACTAAACAAAATCCGTGAACAAATCGGTGTATATAAAGTAGAAGGTGACCTTCGTCGCGAAGTATCACTAAACATTAAACGATTGATGGAAATCGGATCATTCCGTGGTATCCGTCATCGTAGAGGCTTACCAGTACGCGGACAAAATACGAAGAACAATGCACGTACTCGTAAAGGTCCACGTAAAACAGTAGCTAACAAGAAAAAATAATCGGTAAAGGAGGTTTCTTCTTAACATGGCACGTAAACAACAAACACGTAAGCGTCGTGTGAAAAAGAATATCGAATCCGGTATTGCTCACATTCGCTCAACATTTAACAACACAATTGTGACTATCACAGACATGCAAGGAAATGCACTTTCTTGGTCAAGTGCTGGAGCTCTTGGATTTAGAGGTTCTCGTAAATCTACTCCATTCGCTGCACAAATGGCTGCAGAAGCTGCTGCAAAGACTTCAATGGAACATGGTATTAAAACTTTAGAAGTAACAGTTAAAGGACCAGGAGCTGGTCGTGAAGCGGCAATTCGCGCACTTCAAGCTGCAGGTCTAGAAGTTACAGCAATTAAAGACGTAACACCAGTACCACATAATGGTTGCCGTCCACCAAAACGTCGTCGCGTTTAATAGGTGATACTCAACTTGTTTGAGAACATCATTTATTGTACAGACTGAGGTTGTATTAACAGCAATCAGTTAACGATCGAATTCATGATGGAAAGAACCTATACATTCGATGTTTTGAGGGAGGGTAAATTGGAATGATCGAAATCGAAAAACCAAAGATTGAAAGTGTAGAAATCAGCGAAAATACCAAGTTTGGTAAATTTGTTGTAGAACCGCTTGAACGTGGCTATGGAAATACTTTGGGAAATTCTTTACGACGCATCCTTCTGTCGTCTTTACCAGGAGCTGCAGTTACTTCTATTCAAATTGATGGCGTTTTACACGAGTTTTCAACTATTGAAGGCGTAGTGGAAGATGTAGCATCTATTATTATGAATGTGAAAAAGCTAGCTTTAAAAATCTACTCTGACGAGGAAAAAGTCATTGAGATTGATGTTAAAGGTGAGGGAATGATTACTGCCGCTGACATTACACATGACAGTGACGTAGAAATTTTAAACCCGGAACTCTATATTGCTACAATCAGCAAAAATGGTCATTTCCGTATGCGTATGTACGCAGGTCGAGGCCGTGGCTACACTCCTGCTGTTCAAAACAAACGTGAGGATCTTCCTATCGGCGTAATCCCGATCGACTCTATTTATACTCCAGTTTCACGCGTGAATTTCCAAGTGGAAAATACTCGTGTTGGGCAAATGTCCAACTTCGATAAGCTTACACTTGATGTGTGGACAGATGGCAGCACAGGTCCTAAAGAGGCGATTTCTCTTGGAGCGAAAATTTTAACAGAGCACTTAAATATTTTTGTAGGGATGACAGACGAGGCACAAACTGCTGAAATCATGGTCGAAAAAGAAGAAGATCAAAAAGAAAAAGTTTTAGAGATGACTATTGAAGAACTTGATCTTTCTGTTCGTTCTTATAATTGCTTAAAACGCGCTGGTATTAATACAGTACTTGAGCTTGCAAGCAAGTCAGAAGACGATATGATGAAAGTAAGAAACCTTGGACGTAAATCTTTAGAAGAAGTAAGAGCGAAGTTAGATGAGCTTGGTTTAGGATTACGTAAAGAAGACTAAACGGGTTTTGATATAGCAAGACTTGAATTATTCACCAAAGGAGGGAAACATCCATGGGTTACAGAAAACTTGGACGTACAAGTTCTCAACGTAAAGCGATGTTACGTGACTTAACAACGGACCTAATTATTAATGAGCGTATTCAAACTACTGAAGCACGTGCAAAAGAATTACGTTCTGTTGTTGAAAAAATGATCACTTTAGGTAAACGCGGAGATTTACACGCTCGTCGTCAAGCTGCGGCTTACATTCGTCGTGAGGTCGTTACTTCTACTGATGAAGAAGGAAACGAATCAACAATCTATGCTTTACAAAAATTGTTTGATGATGTAGCACCACGCTATGCTGATCGTCAAGGCGGTTACACTCGTATTATGAAAGCTGGACCTCGTCGCGGAGACGGAGCACCAGTAGTAGTAATTGAGTTAGTTTAATTTAATTTTCAGACGTTTATTCGTCTGCCAAATTGAAGAGGGTATTTGGTGGGTTTCTACCGCCCTCTTTTTTTCAAACAGATTTATACGACAATATAAAAGCAGAGTGTTACGATGAGCGGGCTTATGAAATTCTTTGAATTTTAAGAAGTGGCGTCTCGTCTAGCTCTACGCACCTCATTTTCTGGTTGGTCTTGAGCAACCAATCAAGAAATAAGTTATAGAAGAGCGCATTTCTCAAAATGAGGTGCGCGCTTTTTTAATTTATCGTAAAATGTTGTAAACTATTAGCACAGCTGAGTTGAGCAGAGGAGGTAAAGGATGAAACGCGAAATTATTTCTTTACAGGAAGTTACTTTTACATATGCAGAGGAAGATATCGGTATACGCCCAGCTATACAGAATGTCTCTTATACTATTAATGAAGGTGAATGGGTGGCGATTGTTGGCCATAATGGGTCTGGCAAATCGACATTAGCACGATTAATGAATGGTCTTCTATTTCCTCAGACGGGAACAGTACGGATATTTGGAGAACCATTAAACGAACATAATTTATGGGACACACGCTCTAAAATGGGAATGGTATTTCAAAATCCAGATAACCAGTTTGTAGGAGCAACAGTTCAAGATGATGTTGCATTTGCGTTAGAAAATAACGGCATCCCCTTTGAGGAAATGGTGGAACGAGTACATGCTTCATTAGCAAAAGTGAAAATGAGTGACTTTATGAATAGTGAGCCGCACCATCTCTCTGGTGGACAGAAGCAAAGAGTTGCCATTGCGGGAGCTATCGCGCTTCAACCAAGTATTTTGCTGTTAGATGAGGCAACTTCTATGTTAGATCCTCAGGGGAGAGAAGAGGTACTTCAAACAGTGCATGAGTTAAGGAAAGAAACTGATCTAACAGTAATCTCTATCACACATGATTTAGAAGAAGCACTTCTCGCTGATCGTGTAATTGTTATGAACCAGGGAGAGAAATATGCAACAGGGTCACCACATGAGGTATTTGAAAGAGGGCAGGAGCTAATCGATTTAGGATTGGATCTTCCTTTTGCAATGAATATGTCTAGGCTACTGCGAGCGCAAGGTGTGCAACTTGTAGCAGACCATATGTCAGAAGAAGAGTTGGTGAATGATTTATGGACATCTCACTTCAACAAGTAAGTTATGCGTATGCCAAAGATACACCATTTGAAAAAAGAGCTTTATACGATGTAGATTTACTAATTCCCTCAGGTTCTTATCAAGCTATCATTGGTCATACAGGCTCAGGGAAGTCTACAGTGCTACAGCATTTAAATGCTTTGCTGAAGCCTACAGAAGGTGTTATTCGTATAGGTGGCACGGAAGTTGTGGCAGGTAAAAAGAACAAAAAACTAAGAGAAATTAGACAAAAGGTAGGGATAGTCTTTCAATTTCCCGAGCATCAATTATTTGATGAAACAGTTTTAAAGGATATTATGTTTGGACCTATGAACTTTGGGGTGCCAGAAGAGGAAGCAAGACAACGAGCTATTGAATTAGTGAGGTTACTTGGGTTGCCTGAAGAGGTAATGGAAAAGTCACCCTTTGACCTCTCTGGTGGGCAAATGCGAAGAGTTGCTATTGCGGGAGTCCTTGCGATGAATCCGGAAGTATTAGTATTAGATGAACCGACAGCTGGGCTTGATCCAAGAGGTCGGAAAGAAATTATGGACCTGTTTTATAAACTCCATATAGAAAAAGGCTTAACGACTATTCTTGTAACGCATAGCATGGAAGATGCGGCAAGATATGCAGATCGAATTGCAATTATGCATAATGGTCGATGTGTGCTGCAAGGAATACCAAAAGAGATATTCTCTGATGAGGATCGTTTAATGGATTATCGTTTAGAATTACCTCAATCTATTAAGTTTCAAAAGAAACTAGAAGAGATGATGAACAAAAAACTGCCAAGTCTTTGTTTAACGGAAGAGGCCTTAGCAGAGGAACTTGCACGCCTGTTGAAAAAGGAGCGTGAAATCTAATGCTAGAGAAAATGATATTTGGTCGCTATATTCCGGGAGATTCTTTTATACACCGTTTAGACGCTCGTGCAAAGTTAATATTTGTATTTTTCTTTATTATGGTTGTCTTCATTGCAAATAACTGGATTACCTACGGGATCTTATTGGTGTTTACTTTTCTTATCATTAAACTATCGAAAATTAGACTATATTTTTTGATTAATGGGTTAAAACCGGTTGTTTTTTTAATTATATTTACGTTTTTATTGCATTTGTTTTTCACTCGAGAAGGTCCAATTATATTGGATTGGAAGTTTATCAAAATTTATGAGGAAGGCTTGAAGCAAGGGATATTCATCTCAATTCGCTTTACCGTACTCGTTATTTTAACATCAATTCTCACATTAACTACTACACCTATTTCGATAACAGATGCATTAGAAATCTTGTTGAATCCATTAAAAAAATGGAAATTACCTGTACATGAATTGGCACTTATGATGTCTATTTCGTTAAGATTTATCCCAACTTTAATGGATGAGACGGATAAGATTATGAAAGCACAAATGGCTAGAGGATCTGATATGACAACGGGGAATATGAAGGAAAGAATGAATGCAATTGTACCACTTCTTATCCCGTTGTTTGTTAGTGCTTTTAAGCGAGCAGAAGACTTAGCAACAGCGATGGAAGTAAGAGGGTATAGAGGGGGCGAAGGTCGCACGAGATACCGGAAGCTAGAATGGGCACTCAGAGACACGCTAACCCTCCTTACGCTCGTCGTACTAGCTGTAATACTGGTTTACTTTAGAAACTGATGAGGAGGGGGTAGGATGAGACTTCGAGCAATTATTAGTTATGATGGAAGTCAGTTTTCTGGTTATCAAATTCAACCAGGGAAACGGACTGTTCAATTAGAAATAGAGCGTGTCTTAGAAACGATTCATAAAGGCACAGTTGTGAAAATAGTTGCGAGTGGAAGAACAGATGCTGGTGTTCATGCAACAGGACAAGTTATTCACTTTGATAGTCCACTAACATTTCCGGTAGATCGTTGGAGCACTGCTTTGAATGTTCAACTTCCTAGAGATATTCGTATTTTGTCGATTGAGCAAGTATCGGATGATTTTCATGCCAGATACCATGCTGTTGGAAAAACGTATCGTTATATTTGGTCACTTAGTGAAATACATAGTCCTTTTGAGCGTGATTTTTCCGTCCATGCAGATCGTTATAAACCAGATATTGCATTGATGCAGGAAGCAGCTCAACATTTACTGGGAACCCATGATTTTTCAAGTTTTTGTGCAGCGAAGACGAATGTAAATGACTTTGTGAGAACTATTTACTCTATTAACTTTGAAGTGAAAAAAGAAACTCAACAACTTCAAATGGTCATTAGTGGAAGTGGGTTTTTATATAATATGGTTCGTATAATTGCGGGTACATTATGGGAAGTTGGCATTCAAAAAAAAAGTGTGGAGAGTATTTCCAAGATCCTCTCATCGTGTGACAGAAAGGAAGCAGGGAAAACCGCGCCAGCACACGGTTTATACCTTGAAAAAGTAGCGTATGGTGGATGAAACAACATCACCAGGTGTTTTACGAAAAACGCTTGACTAATTGTTGTTTCCGGGGTATGATGATGTATGGTATTTCTTAACCCCACAATATAAGCCCCGAAACTTATTGGTATGAGGATATAGAAAATTTTAGATCGATTATGATTGAATTAGGAGGACAAAATACATGCGTACAACATTCATGGCTAAGGGTCACGAAGTAGAACGTAAATGGTTAGTAGTAGACGCTGAAGGCCAAACACTTGGTCGTCTAGCTTCAGAAGTTGCAGCTATTTTACGTGGAAAAAACAAACCAACATTCACACCGAATGTTGACACAGGTGATCATGTGATCATTCTTAATGCAGAAAAAATTCATTTAACTGGGAACAAGCTAAATGACAAAATTTACTACCGTCACACTCAATTCTCTGGTGGACTTAAACAACGTACAGCTTTAGAAATGCGTACTAAGTACCCAACAAAAATGCTTGAGCTAGCTATTAAAGGAATGCTTCCTAAAAACTCTTTAGGTCGTCAAACGTTCAGCAAGCTTCATGTATACACTGGAGCAGAACACCCACATGCAGCACAAAAACCAGAAGCATATGAGCTTCGCGGATAATAATTAAGAGGAGGACATTCACTTGGCACAAGTTCAATATATCGGCACTGGTCGCCGTAAAAGTTCAGTAGCACGTGTACGTTTAGTACCGGGCGAAGGAAATATCGTTATCAACAAACGTGACGTAGAAGACTACGTACCATACGAAACTTTACGTGAAATTATTAAACAACCATTAGTAACTACTCAAACTTTAGGTAGCTACGATGTACACGTAAACGTTAACGGTGGTGGATTCACAGGACAAGCAGGAGCAATCCGTCATGGTATTGCACGTGCACTACTTACAGTAGATCCTGATTTCCGTCCAGCATTGAAATCAGCAGGATTCTTAACACGTGATCCACGTATGAAAGAACGTAAAAAACCAGGACTTAAAGGCGCTCGTCGTGCACCTCAGTTCTCAAAACGTTAATATTATATTATCAGTTCAAAGCACTTCTCGAGATTATTTCTCGGGGAGTGCTTTTTTTATTAGTCTTTAGGGAAAATAGACGATTGTCTAATTGTTTAAAAAGTGATTGTGTGTATATTTTGAGAGGTGTATATTTAAAAACAATAATACCTATGAAGGAGAGGAGTATATGGAGTTTACCTCACAAAGATTAATTTTTCGTCTATATGAGCAAGGGGACATGGACTTTTTATATTCGATGTTAAGCGATTCCCAGATGATGAAGTATATAGGGAATGGCAATACGCGGAATAGAGAAGAATCACATGCCTTTTTAGAAAGAATTCAAAGTCACTACAAGAAGAATGGAGAGTATGGCTTAAAGCTACTAATTCGTAAAAAAGATGGAGTTCCAGTGGGACATGCGGGAATAATACCACAACAAATTGATGGAGAAGATGAACTAGAAATTGGCTATTGGATCGCTAAAGAATTTTGGGGAAATGGTTACGCAATAGAAGCAGCAAGTGCCCTACTTAACAGAGGAGTTGAACAGTTAAGTTTAACGCGTCTAATCTCTCTTATTCAGAAGGAAAACACCAGGTCTATCCGTATAGCCAACAAAAATGGAATGCATTTAGAGAAAGAAGTAATCTTAAAGGGTAAAGAAGTTAGTGTGTATACATATCAAAAAAAGTAATGATATAGAAAGAAAAAGAGGAAATGTATGAGAAGCAAATTTAATATTGTCACGAGCACAATTCTTGTTAGTATTTTTATTGCTCGTTTTGGAACGTTTTTAGTGTTGCCTTATTTAACGCTTTTTCTGCTCGACGAATTCCACTACTCGGGCATGCAAATTGGAACGATTATATCAACTTTGGCTCTATCCAATTTGGTAATGAGTTTTTTTGTAGGACCATATATTGATAAGTATCCGAAAAACAAAGTCATTATTATTGGGCTCATTGGATATTTAATCTGTTATTTTTATTTCCCTTTTATCGAGCATTATTCAGGGTTTATCGCATTTGCTGCTTTGCTTGGAGTAAGTCAAGCAGTGGTGGAGCCTACTTATCGAGTATTACTGAGTTTATATACAGAGCCGGAAAATCGACGGTTAATATTTAATATCCGTTACTTTTTGATTAATATATCTGCGGCAATTGCACCGCTTACTTCTGTATACTTTCAACAGTATGGAATGGCGAACTTATTTTTTATTGTAGGTTTTATTTTCTTACTTAATATATTGATCTTCATCATTATATTTAAAAGGTACCCGTTGAAACTGAATCCGATCAGCACAACGAACCCGTCAATATTTCATTCGTTTCATGTCTTTAAAAAGGATACTAGTTTTTTAATTTTTGTGTTGGCATTGATATTTATTAGCTTTGGATATAGTCAGTTTGACTCCACTTTTAGTCAATACTTAGGGAAGTCCTTTCACCATGAACTAGCGATACAATATTTTGCTTGGCTCATAACTACAAATGCTATTACTGTATTAGTCATTCAGTACTTCGTTTACAAGCTTGGAGAATTGATAAGCACCACTACTTCCTTAATGATTGGAAGTGGGTTATTGTCTATGGGATTATTTTTCTTTGGGCAAAGTGATTCAATTATATGGTTGATAGCCGCGATGGTTATTTTTACTGCTGGCGAAGTATTAGTATTTACCATGGTCGATATCCATTTGGATGGAATGTGTGAGGATCAGGAGAAGGGTACTTACTTCGCTCTTTCCGGTGTAAAGTCTGTCGGTCGAATAGTGGGTCCGAGCCTAGGTGGAGTACTGTTAGATACGATGAGCAGCGGTGCTTTAGTCTTTTTCATCATTTCGGTAGTTACTTTACTGGCAATCCCATCGTTCTATTATAGTTCAAAAATACGTGGACAATTCTAATCATACTATTTGTCCTTTGTACGTATAATGAGTGAAAAAGGAGCGATGAACCTGAAAAAATGGCTAATTATCTTGGTTTTGTTTTTGATATCCCTTCTTGCAGTTGTGTATGGAACAAAAGCGAGTGATATTGGTTTCTTCTTGCCTGAACCTATGAGTGGAGTAAGAATTGTCATTGATCCAGGGCATGGGGGAATTGATGGTGGGGCTAGTAACGGGGATACAGTTGAGCGAGATATAACACTCGCTATGTCATTGAAGCTAGAGAAAAAGTTAAAGTCACAGGGTGCAACAGTAATTATGACGCGCAGCAAAGAAGGTGATGCTATAGCTGAGCACAAGCCGGATGAAGATTTTCCGACTACGAGAGCTAGAAAGGTTGCCGACCTATTGTTACGTGAAGAAATTATGAATAACTCAGAGGCGGACATAGTCATAAGTTTGCACGTGAACGCAGTTCCAGAGGAAAGATGGAGAGGTGCTCAAGTCTTTTATCATGCGGAAGGGCACGCGGGTGGAGAATTATTAGCTAAATCTATCCAAGGTTCTATTAGAGAAAAGATTGGAAACACAGAACGAGAAGCACTAGCGATTAAGCAGGTATATATTTTGAAGAAAGCAAATGCACCAGCAGTATTAGTAGAGACTGGTTTTTTAAGTAATAACGAAGAGCGGGAATTACTAAAGTCTGAAAAGTATCAAAAGCAAATGGTGGAAGCTATATCTGAAGGTGTAGTTCAATTTGTTGAGGATAATATTTACTAAGACAAAGTAGCGTATTGTAGACACTCTATTATGGTATACTATGAGGCGAATAGTTAAACTTAAGGGGAGTGTCTACAGATGATTAATGAGCAACAAGTTCGTACATTGCTAGGAGCATTAAACGACCCGTTTTTACATAGAACATTAGAAGAAACAAACGGGATATCCGAAGTGTCAATTAAAGAAGAAAAAAATCATGTAAGTGTAAAGTTAGCTATAGCTAAAATAAATTCTGCTGAACAAATGCAACTACAAGGAAAAGTTGTGGAAGTTTTAAAAGAAGCTGGAGCAGCAACAGTAGGTATTCGTTTTGAGGAATTACCTAAAGAGGTACTGGAACAATTCCGAGGGAAAACAAAAGAAAGTGATAATGAAAACATTCTTTCTCCAAACAGCAAAGTTAAAATTATTTCTATAGCTTCTGGTAAAGGTGGCGTAGGTAAATCTACCGTATCCGTTAACTTAGCTGTGGCACTTGCTCGATTAGGTAAAAAAGTAGGGCTTGTAGACGCGGATATTTATGGATTCAGTGTACCAGATATGATGGGCGTAAAAGATATCCCGCAAATCATTGAAGATCGGATCATTCCGGTAGAACGCAAAGGCGTTAAAGTAATCTCTATGGGCTTCTTTGTAGAGAATAATACACCAGTAGTATGGAGAGGGCCAATGCTTGGAAAAGTACTGGACCAGTTCTTCAAAGATGTTGAATGGGGAGAGTTAGACTTTCTTCTACTAGACTTACCACCAGGTACTGGAGATGTGGCTTTAGATATTCACCAAATGCTACCTACATCAAAAGAGATCGTCGTAACTACACCACATCCGACAGCTGCATTCGTTGCTGCTAGAGCAGGGGCAATGGCTCTTCAAACAGACCATGAAATCCTCGGTGTAATAGAGAATATGTCATGGTATGAGTCTAAATCTACAGGGGAAAAAGAATTTGTGTTTGGTAAAGGTGGAGGTCCAAAGCTTGCGGATGAGCTTCGTACTGAATTACTTGGGCAACTACCTTTAGGGCAACCGGACTGGAACGACATTGATTTTGCTCCATCCGTTTATGATGAAACACATAATACAGGGAAAATCTATCTGGAAATTGCACAAAAAGTTATTGAAAAAGCATAAAAAAGAGGCCGTTTCCTTAGTGGAGCGGCCTTATTTTTCTTCTTCTTTTTTCTTATCTTCTTCAGAGGACCCTGATTCTCCTCCTCCTCCTTCAGCTCCACCTTTTTCAGATTTACCTCCAGCTTCCTCGACTAGTTTTTGCCATTTAGCTTGTAGCAATGGGCTTTGAATAGTCTCTTCCACTACTTTTTGTATTTCTTTTCTCATATCGCTGGATTCCAATACTTTTCCTAATTCTTTTTTCATCTCTGCTGAACCAAAAAAGCTTTCTAAGTCCTTTAAATAAGTAGGGTCCTTCATTAAGGCTTTCATCAATTCCTCTTGCTGCTTAACCATACTCTTAGCCATTGTTTCTGAAAATTTGGGGTCCGAATAAACTTCCTTCCAAAAGTCCTCTGCTTCTTTTGAAAGCATCGTTTCTTCCACCGAAGTTTTCACTTGTTCGCTGTCCAATACAAGTAGTTCCTTAAATTGAGGATCTGATAATAATGTGCGAATCGCTTTTTTACCATCCTCTGTCTGTAGAGCATCGATGAACATTTTTTTGTTTTCTTCATAAGAAGGCTGAGCAGCGGGAGAACTACAACTAGCAAGAAATCCAATACTCATTAATAATAGTGCGAAGTATTTCATATATCCGTTCACCATCCTTTCGATTATTGTTCACATTTGGTTTGGAAATATGTATAGTCAGTAGGAAGAAATAGATTTTTCCTAAAAGGCTTGTTACACTTTATAAAGGAAATAGAAAAGATGGAGGAAATATTGCAGTGACTATTAGAAATTGGTTCAAATTCTTTCTAAATGCCTTGTTAATTGGTGGTTTAATCACAGGTATTTTTGGTTTATTTATACGTTGGGATGATGCTTTTTCCGTATATTTTGAAGCGGGACAATGGAGTGAATTCTTTGCTGCCTTTGCTTTTATGGTAGTAATGGGCTTTACAATAAGTGTAATTGCTCAAATGGGTTTCTTTGCCTATCTAACCGTTCACCAAATGGGAGTAAATATTTTTAGAACTCTTACTTTGTGGAATTGGGTACAGTTATTAATTATTGCATTCGTTATTTTTGATTTGATCATGTTCCGTTTTAGACCTAATGCAGAAACTACTGCTCAAATATGGCTATACGTTATCTTACTTGCGGTCTTAATCATTACATCAGTAGTAGTAGCAGTCGTTAAAGCAAATCTAACCAAAAAGCATGCACTTATCTCTGCTTTGTTTTTTATGATTGTCATTTCTACTTTGGAGTGGCTACCGGTACTAATGGTACGAGCAGATAATGTCGATAGTTGGGTTACACTTTTATTATTCCCAATTCTTGCTGTGAATGCATACCAATTACTGGCTTTGCCAAAATATAATGCGCAGTCAGAAGTGGATCGATTGAAATTAGAAGAACGAAGAAAGAAAAGAAGAGAAGCGGCATCTGCTAAGAACTAATAAAAGTTGCTCCGACTGATTGTCGGAGCAACTTTTATATTACTTTTTTCTTTGTGCTAATTAATTTTTAATTTGGGAAGGTTTTAGTTTTTACTTTTAAGCCAAATATATTTTGTTCAATGGTAATCATTTCTGTAGATTGAACGATCTTTGTTAATTGTTGAATATCGATACGTTCGTTTTGGTGTAGAGGAATAGATAGAATGTCTCCCTTTTCAAAACTTGGAACTTTGTTGGACCAGTACTTACTAGAACTAAGCAAATTTACTTCCTGTCCCCATGCGTCCTTTTGTAATTCAATAGGAAACTCATAATCGATTGTTCTAAACCACAGTGGTTTTTCCCCAATTACTTGTTCGAATTGTTTAACCTCTTTTTTAAACAAAGTGGGATTTTCTATATAAGTTGATCCATTTCTACCTAAGAGGCTGATAGGTATATTTTTATCTTTCATTACTTCTATAATTTCCTCAGATCGCTCAATCCATTCGATACTTATAAAAAAATGTGGATAAGGAGCTTGTAATTCGGTTACAAACTTTTCTACGTCATCCCTTCCAAAAGTTAAATCTATTGTAATTGTATTGCCGTACGAACCTTTTGAAATAACAGCAGGTTTTTCTGTGAGCTGAAAAACAGGGAGCAGCGATGGCATTTGTTTTGGTACATTAAATAAAACCAATCCTAAAACTATTACTAAACCAACTAATACAGCTAATTTTTTCAAGGGACACACACCTTTTCAAATCGTTTTAATTAATTTTATGATTTAGTGTTGACATTAATGTTAAAAAGATGTTAAGATACAAAGGTCGCTGAAACAAGACGACACTTAAACAACATGAACATTGAAAACTGAACATGCAAAACGTTAAGAAACATAGCTTTCAACTACTTGTTAGTATGATAGCAAAACAATTTTGGACATCATTTAATGATGATGCCAGCAAAACAAAATGAGCTTTTAAACTAGTTCTAATTTGTTCGCTTTCAATGTGCTCTGCATACTGGAAGTGAACTATTATGGAGAGTTTGATCCTGGCTCAGGACGAACGCTGGCGGCATGCCTAATACATGCAAGTCGAGCGAATGACGAAGAAGCTTGCTTCTTCTGATTTAGCGGCGGACGGGTGAGTAACACGTGGGCAACCTGCCCTGTAGATTGGGATAACTCCGGGAAACCGGGGCTAATACCGAATAATCCATTTCCTCACATGGGGAGATGTTAAAAGACGGTTTCGGCTGTCACTACAGGATGGGCCCGCGGCGCATTAGCTAGTTGGTGAGGTAACGGCTCACCAAGGCGACGATGCGTAGCCGACCTGAGAGGGTGATCGGCCACACTGGGACTGAGACACGGCCCAGACTCCTACGGGAGGCAGCAGTAGGGAATCTTCCACAATGGACGAAAGTCTGATGGAGCAATGCCGCGTGAGTGAAGAAGGTTTTCGGATCGTAAAACTCTGTTGTGAGGGAAGAACAAGTATGAGAGTAACTGCTCGTACCTTGACGGTACCTCATTAGAAAGCCACGGCTAACTACGTGCCAGCAGCCGCGGTAATACGTAGGTGGCAAGCGTTGTCCGGAATTATTGGGCGTAAAGCGCGCGCAGGCGGTCCTTTAAGTCTGATGTGAAATCCCACGGCTCAACCGTGGAAGGTCATTGGAAACTGGGGGACTTGAGTACAGAAGAGGAAAGCGGAATTCCAAGTGTAGCGGTGAAATGCGTAGAGATTTGGAGGAACACCAGTGGCGAAGGCGGCTTTCTGGTCTGTAACTGACGCTGAGGCGCGAAAGCGTGGGGAGCAAACAGGATTAGATACCCTGGTAGTCCACGCCGTAAACGATGAGTGCTAAGTGTTAGGGGGTTTCCGCCCCTTAGTGCTGCAGCTAACGCATTAAGCACTCCGCCTGGGGAGTACGGTCGCAAGACTGAAACTCAAAGGAATTGACGGGGGCCCGCACAAGCGGTGGAGCATGTGGTTTAATTCGAAGCAACGCGAAGAACCTTACCAGGTCTTGACATCCCGCTGACCGGCCTAGAGATAGGCTTTTCCCTTCGGGGACAGCGGTGACAGGTGGTGCATGGTTGTCGTCAGCTCGTGTCGTGAGATGTTGGGTTAAGTCCCGCAACGAGCGCAACCCTTGATCTTAGTTGCCAGCATTTAGTTGGGCACTCTAAGGTGACTGCCGGTGATAAACCGGAGGAAGGTGGGGATGACGTCAAATCATCATGCCCCTTATGACCTGGGCTACACACGTGCTACAATGGACGGTACAGAGGGTCGCAACCCCGCGAGGGTGAGCAAATCCCATAAAACCGTTCTCAGTTCGGATTGTAGGCTGCAACTCGCCTACATGAAGCCGGAATCGCTAGTAATCGTGGATCAGCATGCCACGGTGAATACGTTCCCGGGCCTTGTACACACCGCCCGTCACACCACGAGAGTTTGTAACACCCGAAGTCGGTGGGGTAACCCTTACGGGAGCCAGCCGCCGAAGGTGGGACAGATGATTGGGGTGAAGTCGTAACAAGGTAGCCGTATCGGAAGGTGCGGCTGGATCACCTCCTTTCTAAGGATAATATCGGAATACGAATCTTTATTCGTATCTTAACGTTTTGCAGTTCAGTTTTGAATGTTCATTTTATATGAAGATTCAACGCTTGTTCTTTGAAAACTGGATAAAACGACATTGAAACAATAAACAACAAGAAATTCTGTTGTGATTATTTACGTAATCACGACGTGTAAGACTTTTTAACTTTTAGGTTAAGTTAATAAGGGCGCACGGTGAATGCCTTGGCACTAGGAGTCGACGAAGGACGGCACTAACACCGATATGC
Organism: Psychrobacillus sp. FSL H8-0510; assembly: GCF_038008345.1. NCBI lineage: Bacteria > Bacillati > Bacillota > Bacilli > Caryophanales > Bacillaceae > Psychrobacillus > Psychrobacillus sp. FSL H8-0510. Next base: position 3,610,413 of record NZ_JBBOYZ010000001.1, on the reverse strand, counting down.
TTCGGGGAGCTGTAAGTGAGCTTTGATCCGGAGATTTCCGAATGGGGAAACCCACTGTTCGTAATGGAGCAGTACATTTGCGTGAATACATAGCGCATCTGAGACACACCCAGGGAACTGAAACATCTAAGTACCTGGAGGAAGAGAAAGAAAATTCGATTCCCTGAGTAGCGGCGAGCGAAACGGGAATAGCCCAAACCAAAAGGCTTGCCTTTTGGGGTTGTAGGACACTCTACATAGAGTTACAAAGGAATGAGTTAGACGAAGCGATCTGGAAAGGTCCGCAGGATAGGGTAAAAGCCCCGTAGTCTAAAATTCATTCTCTCTTGAGTGTATCCTGAGTACGGCGGAACACGTGAAATTCCGTCGGAATCTGGGAGGACCATCTCCCAAGGCTAAATACTACCTAGTGACCGATAGTGAACCAGTACCGTGAGGGAAAGGTGAAAAGCACCCCGGAAGGGGAGTGAAATAGATCCTGAAACCGTGTGCCTACAAGTAGTTAGAGCCCGTTAATGGGTGATAGCGTGCCTTTTGTAGAATGAACCGGCGAGTTACGATCCCATGCAAGGTTAAGTCGAGAAGACGGAGCCGCAGCGAAAGCGAGTCTGAATAGGGCGAATGAGTATGTGGTCGTAGACCCGAAACCAGGTGATCTACCCATGTCCAGGATGAAGGTAAGGTAACACTTACTGGAGGTCCGAACCCACGCACGTTGAAAAGTGCGGGGATGAGGTGTGGGTAGCGGAGAAATTCCAATCGAACCTGGAGATAGCTGGTTCTCTCCGAAATAGCTTTAGGGCTAGCCTCAAACGTTAGAATCTTGGAGGTAGAGCACTGTTTGGACTAGGGGCCCATCCCGGGTTACCGAATTCAGACAAACTCCGAATGCCAATGATTTATGTTTGGGAGTCAGACTGCGAGTGATAAGATCCGTAGTCAAGAGGGAAACAGCCCAGACCACCAGCTAAGGTCCCAAAGTATTTGTTAAGTGGAAAAGGATGTGGCGTTGCTTAGACAACCAGGATGTTGGCTTAGAAGCAGCCATCATTTAAAGAGTGCGTAATAGCTCACTGGTCGAGTGACGCTGCGCCGAAAATGTATCGGGGCTAAACAAATCACCGAAGCTGTGGATTGATACCTTTGGTATCAGTGGTAGGAGAGCGTTCTAAGGGCGTTGAAGTCAGACCGGAAGGACTGGTGGAGCGCTTAGAAGTGAGAATGCCGGTATGAGTAGCGAAAGACGGGTGAGAATCCCGTCCACCGTATGACTAAGGTTTCCTGAGGAAGGCTCGTCCGCTCAGGGTTAGTCGGGACCTAAGCCGAGGCCGATAGGCGTAGGCGATGGATAACAGGTTGATATTCCTGTACCACCAAACCACCGTTTGAGTAATGGGGGGACGCAGAAGGATAGGGTAAGCATGCTGTTGGTTATGCATGTCCAAGCAGTAAGGTGTGAATGTAGGCAAATCCGCATTCTTTAACATTGAGCTGTGATGGCGAGGACGTATGTCTAGAGTTCCTGATTTCACACTGCCAAGAAAAGCCTCTAGCGAGGTGAAAGGTGCCCGTACCGCAAACCGACACAGGTAGTCGAGGAGAGAATCCTAAGGTGAGCGAGAGAACTCTCGTTAAGGAACTCGGCAAAATGACCCCGTAACTTCGGGAGAAGGGGTGCTCTTTTGGGTTCATAGCCTAGAAGAGCCGCAGTGAATAGGCCCAGGCGACTGTTTAGCAAAAACACAGGTCTATGCAAAACCGTAAGGTGAAGTATATGGGCTGACGCCTGCCCGGTGCTGGAAGGTTAAGAGGAGTGCTTAGCGCAAGCGAAGGTGCGAATTGAAGCCCCAGTAAACGGCGGCCGTAACTATAACGGTCCTAAGGTAGCGAAATTCCTTGTCGGGTAAGTTCCGACCCGCACGAAAGGCGTAACGATCTGGGCACTGTCTCAACGAGAGACTCGGTGAAATTATAGTACCTGTGAAGATGCAGGTTACCCGCGACAGGACGGAAAGACCCCGTGGAGCTTTACTATAGCTTGATATTGAATTTTGGTGCAACTTGTACAGGATAGGCAGGAGCCTTAGAGCCCGGAGCGCCAGCTTCGGAGGAGGCGTCGGTGGGATACTGCCCTGGTTGTATTGAAATTCTAACCCATACCCGTAACCCGGGTAGGAGACAGTGTCAGGCGGGTAGTTTGACTGGGGCGGTCGCCTCCTAAAGTGTAACGGAGGCGCCCAAAGGTTCCCTCAGAATGGTTGGAAATCATTCGAAGAGTGTAAAGGCAGAAGGGAGCTTGACTGCGAGACCTACAAGTCGAGCAGGGTCGAAAGACGGGCTTAGTGATCCGGTGGTTCCGCATGGAAGGGCCATCGCTCAACGGATAAAAGCTACCCCGGGGATAACAGGCTTATCTCCCCCAAGAGTCCACATCGACGGGGAGGTTTGGCACCTCGATGTCGGCTCATCGCATCCTGGGGCTGTAGTCGGTCCCAAGGGTTGGGCTGTTCGCCCATTAAAGCGGTACGCGAGCTGGGTTCAGAACGTCGTGAGACAGTTCGGTCCCTATCCGTCGTGGGCGTAGGAAATTTGAGAGGAGCTGTCCTTAGTACGAGAGGACCGGGATGGACACACCGCTGGTGTACCAGTTGTTCTGCCAAGAGCATCGCTGGGTAGCTATGTGTGGACGGGATAAGTGCTGAAAGCATCTAAGCACGAAGCCCCCCTCAAGATGAGATTTCCCATTACGCAAGTAAGTAAGATCCCTCAAAGACGATGAGGTAGATAGGTTCGGGGTGGAAGCGTGGCGACACGTGCAGCTGACGAATACTAATCGATCGAGGACTTAACCAAATTTTGTTTAACGTAACAATGTCGTTTATCCAGTTTTGAGTGAACAAGCACTCTATTATGAGGGTTTCAAGATACAAGCAGTGCTAGGAAACGAGTGAGAGAAGGAAGGAACGTACTAACGTACGTGACTGACAGATCGAATGAAGTTGACAACGCAATGCGCCGTATATTGGAAGCCGAAAGAGTCTAGTGATGATGGCGAAGAGGTCACACCCGTTCCCATACCGAACACGGAAGTTAAGCTCTTCAGCGCCGATGGTAGTTGGGGGTCTCCCCCTGTGAGAGTAGGACGTCGCTGGGCACCAAAAAGAAGTCGTTACCGAGTTATATCGGTAACGATTTCTTTGTGTTTACAGAATTAAATAAGCTGCAGGCAGTTACTGAGAAAATAGAGAGGGCTAGAGGTGTAGGTATACGTGAGAAGCGAGCGAGTGTCGCTTAGGAAGACTTTAATGCGTGCAAAAAAACGTTATTGGTAGAGTCGGCAACGACTTTTCGTGTTTTTCTTAAGTAGCTATTAGTGAATACAAACGATTAAAATTTATAAATTCCTGTTTTATTAGTAAAAAAAACCTAAATATATGCTAGTCAAAGATATATATTTTAGAGCAACATAAGTTGTTGAAATATACTTTTAATACAGGCTTGAAATTTTAAATAGAGTTGCTATAATTATACTTGTACTTTAAAATAATTAAACGTTCCGAAGTAGCTCAGTGGTAGAGCAATCGACTGTTAATCGATTGGTCGTAGGTTCGAGTCCTACCTTCGGAGCCATTTTTTTGTTTTGCTTCCATAGCTCAGTAGGTAGAGTGCTTCCATGGTAAGGAAGAGGTCACCGGTTCAAATCCGGTTGGAAGCTTCTCATTAATTTATTTTAAGGAAAAAACTTGTCCTAATGTCAGATATATGATATTATAGTTCTTGTCTGGTTTTCATTTAAATAAGAAAATACTTTCAACAGAATGTATAATAGTTTTTCCAGATGGAATGCTATAACGTACTAGATTTTATAAAACCCAGGAGGATTAGCTCAGCTGGGAGAGCATCTGCCTTACAAGCAGAGGGTCGGCGGTTCGAGCCCGTCATCCTCCACCATAATATTTAAATTTAGCTTTGGAGGGGTAGCGAAGTGGCTAAACGCGGCGGACTGTAAATCCGCTCCTTAGGGTTCGGCGGTTCGAATCCGTCCCCCTCCACCAGTTTAATGGGGTATAGCCAAGCGGTAAGGCAATGGATTTTGATTCCATCATGCCCTGGTTCGAATCCAGGTACCCCAGCCAACTTTTTCAAATAGTATTGGGGCCTTAGCTCAGCTGGGAGAGCGCCTGCCTTGCACGCAGGAGGTCAGCGGTTCGATCCCGCTAGGCTCCATAAATATAGTAAAACTCTTTCAACCTAAAGTTGAGAGAGTTTTTTTGTGGGTGAAAATACTTTTCAATATAGTGCATTTTCCTTTATGATGAAATAAAAAGCGAGGTGTACAATTTGACTGAGACACTAACCTATGGGGATGTAACCTTACGTCCATTACTAACTTCAGATAGTGGAGCATTGTGGGAACTGTATGAACCCAAAATTTTTGAATTTATGTTAAATAAAATAGAAAACAAGCAACAGCTAGAAAAGTGGTTGGCAGTTGGTATTCACCAAATGAATGTTGAGGGGACTGCTCTTGCATTTGTAGTAGAAAATACAGAAACAAAAGAAATTATGGGTACCACTCGTATTTATGGAATAGACCAGACAAATTATAGTTGCGAGATAGGCTCTACTTACTATGGGAAACAGTATCAGCGTACACACGTAAATACGACGTGTAAATATTTATTGTTAAAGTATTGCTTTGAGCAAATGGGGACAATTCGTGTTCAGTTTAAAACAGATGAGTTAAATGTATCTTCTCAAAGGGCAATTGAACGAATTGGCGGTGTAAAAGAGGGTATACTGCGAAATGAACGGATACGATCTAATGGTTTTGTTCGAAATGCGGTTGTCTACTCTATTATAGATAGCGAATGGTCGGAAGTGAAATACAAGCTAGTTCAATTAATGAATAAATATTCGTAATTATGCTTGGTTGAGCCAAACACCCTCTAGCATTTACAATAGATGTAAGAACTAAAGGGGGCATAAAATTATGAATAAATTAAATATATCAATTATCGGGGTCCCAATGGATCTAGGGCAAAATAGACGAGGTGTCGATATGGGACCGAGTGCTATACGATATGCTGGGGTAGTGGAGAGACTTCAAGAGCTTGGTCACTCTGTAGATGATGTAGGGGATATTGCAATAGGTAGAAGAGAGACATCTCAAAATACGAAATTACGTAATCTAGAAGAAGTGGTTGCAGCTAATACAATACTTGCTAACCGAGTTCACGACATTATTGGGGAAGGCAATTTTCCAATAGTCCTTGGCGGGGATCATAGTATTGCTATAGGAACACTTGCTGGATTGGCAGATCGCTATGAAAACTTGGGAGTTATTTGGTATGATGCACATGCCGATTTAAATACTGCTGAAACATCGCCGACTGGTAATATTCATGGGATGCCACTTGCAGTAAGTATTGGATTAGGACATGAGGAGCTAGTGAATATTCGAGATTTTGCACCGAAGATTAAACCAGAGAATGTTGTTATTATAGGTGCTCGTTCGGTAGATCCAGGAGAACGTGAACTGATCAAAGAAAAAGGTATTAAAGTATTTTCTATGCATGAAATTGACAAGCTTGGAATGTCTGAAGTAATGACACAAGCCATTCAGTATTTTGTGGATCGTAAGGTTGATGGAGTGCATCTTTCACTCGATTTAGATGGTTTAGATCCACTATATACACCCGGCGTAGGAACTCCCGTGGCTGGTGGGATCTCATATCGAGAAAGTCATTTAGCAATGGAAATGCTCTATGCTTCAAATATGATCACTTCTGCTGAATTCGTAGAAGTAAACCCAATTTTGGATGAAAAAAATAAAACAGCTGATGTAGCAGTAGGACTAATGGGATCACTATTAGGAGAAAGCCTTATTTAAGAAGGGTATATAGGGACCAACATTATTCATAGATAAGTTAAATAGCTGAAAAGAAAAAGCGGACATGTTGTCTGCTTTTTCTTTTTGATAATCCAGACAAAGTTGGAAAAGTTTGATAATATTAAGATATTATAAATAAATGAAACCTGTGGATACCTTCATACGTAAAGGTAAGACAGCCGCATGGGGCGGAGGCGAGATATCACGATGGATGCGTTAGTGAATAAACGAATAAAACAAGTATTAAAGGGTGATAAAGACGCATTCGCGGAGATTGTCGACCTGTATCAGCATAGACTATTTCAAGTGTGCTTTAGGATGCTTGGGAACCGTCATGAAGCAGAAGATATAGCTCAAGAGGCGTTTGTCCGTGCTTTCATCAATATTCATACGTTCGATCAAAAAAGAAAATTTTCAACTTGGCTGTATAGAATTGCTACTAATTTATGTATTGATCGTATTCGTAAAAAAAAGCCGGATTACTATTTAGATGCAGAAGTAAGAGGTACAGAAGGCCTTGATATGTATTCTCAAATCGCAGCCTCTGATGAACTTCCAGAAGAAGAACTCATGAAACTGGAACTACAGGAGCGTATACAGTATGAAATTAGTAGACTTCCCGATAAATATAGATCGGCTATTGTATTAAAGTATATGGAAGAATTATCTTTGCAAGAAATAAGCGAGATATTAGATTTGCCACTTGGAACAGTTAAAACAAGGATTCATAGAGGACGAGAAGCGCTTAGAAAACAGTTAAGCAGACAGCCTCATATATAATATAGGAGGGAATCAAGATGAATGCGTGTCCAGAACGAATTGTTCACTTTATGCACGAATATTTAGATGGTGAAATCAGCCGTGAACATGAGCTGGAACTTAAATCTCATTTGCAATCATGCGAAGCTTGCCAGGCTCATATGCATGAGTTAAGCGATGTTGTTGCTTTCGTCAAAGGAGCTGCTCACATAGAGGCACCAAATGATTTCAATCATTCGGTTATAGCTAGATTGCCGAAAGAAAAATCTTCTGCAGGGGTTAGTAAATGGTTGCGACGTCATCCAGTTCTTGCAGCTGCTGCAATGTTCTTATTATTGATGAGTAGTGCACTTTTTACGAACTTTAATGATGAGCAACAATTCTCCTTTACTAAGCAAGAAAACGTTCTTGTAGAAGGAGAAACAGTTATTATACCTGAAGGACAAGTCGTTAAGGGAGATCTGGTTGTTCGAAACGGGGATGTTCAGATTGACGGAGAATTAGATGGAAACTTAACGATTATCAATGGAACTGCATATATGGCTTCTACTGCGAATGTTACCGGAACTAGTGAAGAAATCAATGAAGTATTTGACTGGCTATGGTTCCACATTAAAGACGGTGCGAAGAATGTTGTGTCATTCTTTGAAAAAGAGGACAAATAGAAATGAAAGTCTATCCATAAATATTATTGGATAGACTTTTTGTGTTCCAAAAGCGAGGGATTATCGTAATTATGTTATACTTATTTAGAATGGATTAGTGAGGAAAAGTGGGGGATGCCACATGTCGTTTATGGAGCAATTTACAGACCTTATGCCAGTAAACGTTATTGTAAATATTTTGGATGTTTTATTTGTATGGTTTGTTATTTATAAGGTTATTACCTTGATTAAAGGAACTAAAGCAGTTCAATTGTTAAAAGGAATTTTTGTGATTGTTATTGCAAGAGTTGTGACGGACTTTTTCGGCTTAAATACGCTTGACTGGTTATTGGATCGAGTAATTGAGTTTGGGTTCTTAGCTATTATTATTATTTTCCAACCGGAAATAAGAAGAGCACTTGAACAAATCGGTAGAGGGAAGTTATTCTCTAGAAGCACCATGCAGCTGGAAGAAGAACAAGGTCGACTCATAACAGCCATGACGAAATCGATTAGTTATATGGCAAAGAGAAGAATTGGTGCCCTCATCTCCATAGAGAGAGAAACCGGTTTGACCGATTATATAGAAACGGGTATTCCGTTAAACTCTTATATCACATCAGAGCTTCTTATTAATATATTCATTCCAAATACGCCACTTCATGATGGGGCCGTTATTATAAAAAAAGATAAAATTGCTTCAGCAGCATCCTATTTGCCTTTGTCTGAAAGTCCTTTCATATCGAAAGAATTAGGTACGAGGCATCGAGCTGCAATTGGTTTAAGTGAAGTGACAGATGCGATAACGATTGTTGTTTCAGAAGAAACTGGGGCGATTAGTTTAACCTCCAATGGAGATTTACGAAGAGATTTATCGTTAGAGGAATTTGAGACCCATTTAACTCGCCTTTGGTTTCCAGTGGAAGAGCAAGTAACTTCTTCTAAATGGTTATGGAGGGGGAAACAAAATGGATAAAATGATGAATAATCCATGGTTCTTGCGGATAACTGCACTAATATTAGCAATCGCACTTTTTATAAGTGTGAGAAGTGAATTAGAAAGCGATAATAAGAATGCAAGTGGTAATGACGTTGATGTCATTCGTGATATCCCTCTAGAAGTTTATTATGACCATGAAAACCTGGTTGTAACTGGTCCACCAAAGACCGTCAACGTAAATGTTGAAGGTCCTAAAAACTTAGTATTATCGGCTAAGTTGATGAAAGATTTTAAAGTTTTTGTAGATCTTCGGGAACTAACTATAGGTACTCATCGAGTTCCGGTTTCAACTGAAAACTTCATAGAAAAGCTTAATGTGCGAACAGATCCTCAATATGTAGATGTAGTGATTGAAGAGCGTATTTCTCGAGAGTTTAATGTTGAAACAGATATGAATGAAGGATTGTTGGCTGAAAACTATGTAGTGAAGTCCTATGAAGTAAAACCACAAAAAGTAACCATTACTGGAGCAAAAAGTGTTATCAATAGCATAGGTTATGTAAAAGCAACAGTCGCAGGAGATCAAGGCATGAATAAGTCCTTTGAACAGGATACAACAGTCAAAGTACTCGATCTTGACTTAAATAAGTTAGACGTTGTCGTTGAACCAAGCTCTGTTCACGTAAGTGTGAAAATAGAAGAGTATAGTAAAGTGGTACCGTTAGCTCTAGTAAAACAAGGTAATCCCAAAGAAGGGGTCACCATAAATGAGCTCACTACAAAGACAGATTCAATTCGATTATATGGACCAAAAGCAGTCCTTGATAAAATAGATCAACTAAATGTTGATGTAGATCTAAGTAAAATAGAGAAGTCTGGTAGCTTTGATATGAAATTAGCTTTACCAGAAGGGGTTACAAAACTGTCAAAAGAGGTAATAGAGATTACTGGTGATGTTACAGTTGTGAATGAGCCTGATTCAGAAGAAACAGTGGAACAGGAAGAACCTGTTTCTACTATTTCAGAAAAGTCATTTGAGCAAGTACCCATAACCGTAAGAGGCTTACCTGAGCAGCTGATAAGTTTTTTTGAAAAACCTAAGGATGGCATCGTGACAGTCGTTGCTAAAGGGACCACAGAGGCCTTAAATAAGCTTCAATTAAATAATCTATCTGTATATGTAGAAGCAACTAATTCCGAAGTCGGAGAAAGTACTCTCCCTATACAAGTAGAGGGTTCTTCTGATGTAGAATGGCAAACTTCTGAACAAGAAGCAGTCCTAACAGTTAAAGAATCTTTATAGATAGTACAACAGGATTTTAAGGAGAGAGAATAAATGGGAAAATATTTTGGTACAGATGGAGTTAGAGGAGTAGCAAACTCAGAGCTAACACCAGAACTTGCATTTAAATTAGGTAGAGTTGGTGGTTATATACTAACGAAAGATGTAACAGATCGTCCGAAAGTGTTAATTGGTCGAGATACTCGTATATCTGGTCATATGCTAGAGGGAGCACTAGTTGCTGGTCTATTATCTGTTGGGGTTGAAGTAATGCGTCTAGGTGTTGTTAGTACACCAGCTGTAGCTTATTTAACGAGAGCTATGAGTGCAAGTGCCGGAGTAATGATCTCTGCATCTCATAATCCTATGGCAGATAATGGTATAAAATTCTTTGGGTCGGATGGATTTAAATTATCTGATGGACAAGAGGAAGAAATTGAGCAGCTCTTAGACCAAGATATAGATGAATTACCACGTCCAACTGGGGCAGATGTTGGTTCTGTATCTGATTACTTCGAGGGTGGTCAAAAGTATATTCATTACTTGAAACAATCAATAGATGAGGAATTTGTAGGAATTCATGTAGCTCTTGACTGTGCAAATGGTTCAACATCGTCTCTTGGAACACATGTATTTGCTGATTTAGATGCTGATCTATCTACAATGGGTTCTTCACCAAATGGGTTGAATATTAATGATGGTGTTGGTTCTACGCATCCAGAAAACTTAGCGAAGTTTGTTCTAGAAAAAGGAGCAGATGTAGGGCTTGCTTTTGATGGGGATGGAGATCGTCTGATTGCAGTAGATGAAAAAGGACAAATTGTAGATGGTGACCAAATTATGTATATTTGTGCCAAACATCTTCATGCAAATGGACGTTTAAATAACGGGACAGTTGTTTCCACAGTGATGAGTAATATGGGCTTCTATAAAGCATTAGAAACACATGATATGACTAGTGTAAAAACAGCGGTTGGAGATAGATATGTAGTAGAAGAAATGAAAAAGAATGGCTATAACCTAGGTGGGGAGCAGTCAGGACATATCGTTTTCCTTGACTATAATACTACAGGTGACGGTTTGTTGACTGGGTTACAGCTCGTGAATATTATGAAGGTAACAGGGAAAAAACTTTCCGAGCTTGCTGCTGAAATGACAATCTATCCACAAAAACTTATAAATGTTCGAGTGACAGATAAGCATGCGGTAACAGAAAATGAAAAAGTAGCAGCTATTATTAGTGAAGTAGAAAGTGAAATGGCTGGAAATGGTCGTGTCCTTGTACGTCCATCGGGTACTGAGCCATTGGTTCGCGTAATGGTAGAAGCAGCAACTGAACAGGAATGCGAAACCTACGTAAACCGCATCGTAGAAGTTGTAAAAGCTGAAATGGGACTTGAAGAATAAGTGTAAAGAATCACATTTCAACCTCTGCGAGCTATGTAAATTACTAATATCGATCCCTTTCTCTTTTCGAAGAGTTAGGGATTTTATGATATTATGAATAAAAGCGAGTGAGTTTCTAAAGACCATAGACAAATAAAGGAGGTAACTATGTATATTCCTAAACGATTTAAAGTAGATGACGAGAAAGAAATTTGGTCCTTTCTTAAGCAACACACGTTTGCAACATTGGTTACAACAGATAAAGGGAGACCAGTAGCAACGCATATTCCTGTAATGGTTAAACGCGAAGGAGAAGAAATTGTGGTAAGTGGGCATTTGGCATATGGTAACCGACAGTGGCGCACGCTTAATGAGGAGCAGGAATCCTTGATAATTTTTCAGGGACCTCATTCCTACATTTCTTCTTCATGGTATGAAGAGCAGCAAGTCCCGACATGGAACTATCAGTCCGTTCATGTGTATGGGAATGTTAGTCTCCAAACGCAAGAGGAACTAATAGACGATTTGAAGACGCTTCTACACGTATATGAGCATCATCGACAACATCCGGTATTGTGGGAGACACTATCACCTGAGCTTCTTGAACGGGAATTGAAAGGTATAGTTGGATTCAAACTTACCGTTACAGACATTCAAGCAGCCTATAAAATGAGCCAGAATCGAAATGACAGAGATTATGCCAACATCATAACGCAGCTTCATCAAGAAACTTCACCTGAAGCCCATCAAGTGGCTCAGGAAATGAAAAAGTTACGCTAAAAAATTTTATGTTTATCAGGTAAAGTTTAGTGGAATAGTAAGAGTGTACAAACAATTAAGGAGTGAGGAAATGGCTAAAGTAGCAACATTAATCACAAATATGTTTGAGGACGTAGAATACACAGGTCCAGCACAAGCACTAAACGATGCAGGACATGAGGTATTTGCAATTGAAAAAGAAGCAGGTAAAGAGGTAACAGGGAAAAACGGCGAAGCTACGGTGAAAATCGATTATGGCATTGACGAAGTAAAACCTGAAGACTTTGACGCATTATTTATACCTGGAGGATTTTCACCAGATATTTTACGAGCAGATGATCGTTTTGTTCAATTTGCGAAGTATTTTATGGATGAGAAAAAACCAGTGTTTGCAATTTGTCATGGTCCACAATTACTCATCACTGCGAAGACGTTAGATGGTAGAGATGCGACAGGATATAAGTCGATCAAAGTGGACTTAGAAAATGCCGGTGTAAAATTCCATGACGAAGAAGTATTCGTTTGTCAAAATCAATTGGTAACAAGCCGTACACCAGACGATATTCCAGCGTTTAATAGAGAAATCGTTAAGCTGTTAGGTTAATTAGTAATATAAACTATATAAAATTATTAAGAGCATCTCCTTTTATTGGAAGATGCTCTTTTAATTGATAGAATATTCTTATTTATTTTAGGCATTTCTTTTATTATACTTAAGGAATTAAATCATACCGGTATAAAGGTATGAGGGGGAGTTCATATGGATTATTTACATCACCCGTTTCAAGGAAAGCGTCATACGGTATTTGCTAAAAAGGGGATGGTAGCAACTTCACAGCCTTTAGCTGCTCAGGCAGGATTAGATATCTTAAAAAAAGGTGGTAATGCAATTGATGCGGCAATTGCTACGGCAGCAGCACTTACCGTTGTAGAACCCACCTCTAACGGAATTGGCGGAGACGCTTTTGCGTTAGTATGGACAAAAGATAAGCTCTACGGTTTAAACGCATCTGGTCCTGCACCGCAGTCGATATCCCCAGAAGCGATAAGAGAAAAAGGGTATGATGAAATGCCTGTTCACGGTGTGATTCCTGTGACCGTCCCAGGAGTTCCTGCTGCTTGGGCTGCCTTATCAGAAAGATTTGGTAAACTCTCGCTCCAAGAAGTTTTAGAACCTGCTATTCAATACGCAGAAGAAGGATACCCGTTAACTCCAATTCTAGGAAAATACTGGAAAATAGCCTATGATAAATATAAAACTACATTTACTTCAGAGGAATTTAATGCTTGGTTTGAAACCTTTGCACCAAATGGACGAGCTCCAGAAATAGGCGAGATGTGGAGCTCTCCTAATCACGCACGTTCACTTCGAGCGATAGGAGAAACGAATGCCCGTGACTTTTATGAGGGGGAAACTGCCGACAAAATCGATACGTTTATGAAAAAACATGGAGGCTATTTATCGAAAGAAGATCTTAGTAAATACAAGGTGGAGTGGGTAGAGCCTATTTCGGTCAACTATAAGGGTTATGATGTTTGGGAAATCCCGCCAAATGGACAAGGAATGGTTGCATTAATGGCACTGAATATATACAAGCACTTAGGGGAACCGAGATGGCAAAGTAAGGAAACTCTCCACCATCAAATAGAAGCGATGAAGTTAGCTTTCACAGATGGGTTAGCTTTTATAACGGAGTCTGCGGAAATGCCGATAAGCGTAGAACAATTATTATCAGAGGAATACGCGAATAAAAGATCCAACGTAATAAACGAAGAATCAGGCAATCCAGAAGTTTATTACATCCCTAAAGGTGGAACGGTATATTTAGCGACAGCAGATGAAGAAGGTAATATGGTTTCTTACATCCAAAGTAACTATATGGGATTTGGATCAGGGATAGTTATTCCGAATACAGGAATCGCTTTGCAAAATAGAGGGCATGACTTCTCTTTAGATGTCGCGCACCCAAATATATTAAAGCCCGGGAAAAGAACATTACATACTATTATTCCAGGCTTCTTAAGCAAAAATGGGAAGGCGGTAGGACCTTTCGGAGTAATGGGTGGATATATGCAGCCACAAGGGCATTTCCAGGTTGTGACGAATACAGTAGACTATATGCTAAACCCACAGGCTACATTAGATATGCCTCGATGGCAGTGGATAAAAGGGAAAGTAATTCATGTAGAACCAGAATTCCCTAGCTATCTTGTACAAAGTCTAATAGGAAGAGGGCATCAAGTTCAGATTGCTTCGGACGGTGGGACATTCGGCAGAGGTCAGATTATTTGGCGGAATGCTGAAACTGGGGTTCTACAAGGAGGAACAGAGTCACGTACGGATGGTTCAATTGCAGCATGGTAAGAGAATATCTTGTGTTAAAAGAGCCATTACCATAGTAATGGCTCTTTTAGTCGGTTAAAGTCCCCTACACCCATTAAATTGACGAGCATACTATGAACATATATAATGTAGAAGTTGCTAATCTAGTATTAGTAACCGCGTAGAAGTGGAGGACAGGTAACGCGTAAAACATAGAAAACAATTATAGCGCCAGAGCTGAAGAAATTGGACGGAAAATCATCTTCAGCAGACGAGGTGGAGGTTATCGAAATTTCGGCGGATGCCTCCCGACCGTATTTGCCCGGTTGTTATTCTTTTTCATAAAACATTCGAGTGATCGAATGACAGGTGGAATAGAAGGCATTCTTTGCTTAATTGGCTACTACACGCCTTGTGTAGGGAGCTTATTTTGACATGAATGTAAACGGAGGAATTTAAATTATGTGTGGAATTGTTGGATATATTGGAGAAATAGATGCAAAAGAAATTTTATTAAAAGGGTTAGAGAAGTTAGAATACCGCGGTTATGATTCAGCAGGTATTGCTGTGCTTAACGAAGATGGAGTTATGGTATTTAAAGAAAAAGGTCGAATTGCGGATTTACGTGGCGTAGTAGATACAGAAGTAGCGGCAACTATTGGAATTGGTCATACTCGCTGGGCAACTCACGGAGTACCAAACCATGAAAATGCACATCCTCATCAAAGTACAACTAAACGCTTCACATTAGTGCATAATGGAGTAATTGAAAACTATCATTTGATGAAAAAAGCTTATTTATCGGACGTGGAAATGGCTTCTGAGACAGATACAGAAGTAATTGTACAACTTATAGAGCGTTTTTCTAAAGACGGATTATCTACAGTTGATGCACTTCGCAAAACATTGCATTTAATACATGGTTCGTACGCACTTGCTTTACTGGATAATGAAGACGAAGATACTATTTATGTAGCAAAAAACAAATCACCATTACTAGTTGGTGTTGGAGAAGGATTCAATGTTGTAGCTTCGGATGCAATGGCGATGCTTCAAGTAACTGAGCAATATGTGGAACTTCATGATCAAGAAATCGTAATCGTACGCAAAGATTCTGTAGAAATTCAAACATTGGAAGGCACAAAAGTTGAACGTGCTCCATATAAAGCAGAACTAGATATGAGCGATATTGAAAAAGGAACATATCCTCACTATATGTTAAAAGAAATCGATGAGCAGCCAGCTGTTATTCGTAAAATTATTCAAGCTTATCAAAATGAGCAAGGGGAACTTGAAATTGATCCTGCTATTTTAAAAGCACTGCAAGACGCTGACCGCCTATATATTATTGCAGCAGGAACAAGCTATCATGGTGGATTAATCGGAAAAGAATACTTTGAAAAAATTGCAGGTATACCAGTAGAGGTTCATATTTCTAGTGAATTCGGTTATAATATGCCACTACTTTCTGAAAAACCAATCTTCATGTTCCTAACACAATCAGGAGAAACTGCGGATAGCAGACAAGTTCTTGTAAAGATTAAAAAATTAGGTTACCCTACGATCACGATGACTAACGTACCAGGTTCTACTCTTTCCCGTGAAGCAGATCACACACTTTTACTTCATGCTGGTCCGGAGATTGCTGTGGCTTCCACTAAAGCATATGTTGCACAGGTTGCTGTTTTAATGGTAACGGCTTCTGTATACGCACTTGCTCAAGGGAAAACATTAGACTATGATGCTGTAAAAGAATTAGGAATTGTAGCCAATGCTGTTCAAGCAATTGTAGATTCTAAAGAAGAAATGGAAGAAATCGCGAAAGAGTTTTTAGCTACTACTAGAAATGCATTTTTCATTGGTCGTAACGTAGATTTCTACGTAAGCCAAGAAGGTGCATTAAAACTTAAAGAAATTTCATATATCCAAGCAGAAGGATTTGCTGGAGGAGAGCTCAAACATGGTACTATCGCTCTTATTGAAGACGGTACACCAATTATCGCTCTAGCTACACAAAAAGCAGTAAGCCTTAATATTCGTGGTAATGTAAAAGAAGTAGTTGCACGTGGCGCTAACCCATGTATTATTGCAATGGAAGGCCATGAGGAAGAAGGAGATCGTTACGTACTGCCAAAAGTAAACGAGCTCTTCGCTCCACTAGTAGCCGTAATTCCATTACAACTTATTAGCTATTATGCAGCATTGCACAGAGACTGCGACGTAGATAAACCTAGAAATCTAGCTAAATCAGTAACAGTTGAATAGAGTTAAAGTAATATATTTTGATGTCCAGTGACATTATAGTAGGTTACCGAAATTTATAAAAGAATGCTAAAACACCTCTCTAGTTTAACAGAGAGGTGATTTTTTGTTGAATACTTATGTCTTTTTACAAATACGCTTGAACTATATGGTGCTTTACTTGAATCAAGTGGATGCCTGTAAGGTCTTTTCTCTATTATCCATAAGTCAACATTCCCAGATTTTTAGAATGAACAGTATGAAGCAATTATAGGAGAGTCCTAAATGAAAAAGAAAATGAGCTATATAATCTTACTTTTAACAACCTTCTTAATGATTGGTTGTACCAACTTAGAAGATGCATCCGTTACAGATGTAGAAACAGACCTACAAGAAGCAACCACAGTTGAGACAAATATAAATAGTGAAAAAGAAGAAGCTAACGCTACGGTTATTGATGAACCAGTAGAAAAGGAGACACCAGCACAATCAAATAATGATATTTTTTCAGGATACAAACTTATTGAAGTTGATGGTGGTGATTTGTCTGGACATCGTGAACCTAAAGTCGTTGTTGATATTGGTTATGGGGACCGTAAATATTGGGCATTTACTAATGAGTACGGGCAACTAGTACGTGTCATTGCGGACCAAATCATTTTACAAGATGACAGTAAAGAACCTGTATTATCGTCTGGCAGATACTATCGTGATGAGGCAAAGGTTCCTGGAGTCGAAAGTGACGTTTTAGATGAAGGACATATAATTGCTGATTCTCTCGGAGGGGTATCGAATGCCTATAATATTACACCACAAGATAGTACGCTCAACCGACATGGTGATCAAGCTTATATGGAAGACGTGATCCGTAGAGCAGCTGGAGCTACTAATTTTGAAGCAATTATCACATATCCGAATACGGAAACGCAAATTCCTTCCAGTTATCAGTATACCTATACTGTAAAGGGTAACGTAATCGTTGATACATTTGACAATGTAAACCCTGATGAGGTAAATTCATCACTCGGTCTAACTGGTAGTGAGCCTGCTGAGTCAACTAGTTCAACTACAAGCGGCGATATTTCTAGTGTTGATACAAACGGTAATGGACAGGTGACGATTAAAGAAGCAAAAGCAGCAGGTTTTAGTATGCCAATAACGAGTGATCATTGGATATATCCATATATGCACGATGCTGATAAGGACGGTATGGTTGGTGAGTGAGACCCTAGAACTTTGAGAAAAGATATAGGTTACCAACTTAATGGTAATTGGCAGTTCTCAAATACTCTGTCGTGACGTAAAACTGGTTAGGTTACCCTAACCAGTTTTTTTATTGGTGTTTAGAAAGGTAACCCTTTGAGATTCATTACTAAAGAAAAGTTTTTACCTATCTTCTAAAAGGTCAACGCGGCTTCTAATATATTGAATCGTATTAAAATAAGGTTAACCAGTAAAATCTGGTTAACCTTACGAAGCAATTAAGTTTTATCAGACCATAGGCGATATTAGCAATTGCATCTGATTAGCGTAAATTAATTTTTAAAGGTATCAACAAGTTGCTTAGCATCTATCATGGACATGCCTCTATGTTCCCTTAGATACTTCACGGTTTTAACAACACCAAGAGTTTTTAATTTTTCGCGAACCAAAGCGATTAATTCATCATTGTTTTCTTTGGGGCGCAGTTTCTGGTTCTCTACCTTCAAAACGTGGATCTTCTTAGATTGACCAAAAATAATAAGTGATAATCCCAAGATTAATAAAATGAAAGATGTAATTAATACCCATTCAATATTCATAAAATAACCTCCATAATTTAGGTATATTTCCATATTAACACGTTCAGCACATCTTTCCCAACTAGCTATCTGCTCACAAATTATAGTAACTAATACGTTGCAATTAAATTAATTGAAGTTTTTTCCCCCATAGTTCGTGTGGAAGACTATCAATGTTGCATAAAAATAGGGTGTCAATCAGATAGCGTTTGGTGTCCTTATTTTTAATGGTTAAACAAGCCATGAACAATGAAATGATGTGTTTCTTTTTTAATGTCATATAAAAACAGTTGAAATTCATACATAAGCAAACTATTATATAAGGAGATGCTTATATAATAGTCATTTACTGATCTAAGGAGGTACCTCATGGAGTTATGGACAATTGAAATAGAGAAAGCTGCAATGATATTAAAATTGTTAGGAGATAAAACAAGGTTAACAATGCTCAAAATGTTAGAGGCACATGATTATTGTGTTTGTGAGTTCGTTGAAATATTTAAAGTGAGTCAACCCGCTATTAGCCAGCACGTAAAGAAGTTAAAAGAAGCTGGATTAGTGTGTGAAACCAGAAGGAGTCAATGGATTATTTATTCTTTAAATAGGGATAGTGATATTCTTCCATTTGTTCAGAGCTTGATGGACCACCTACCAAACCAAGATTTTAAACTACAACAATTAGAAAAACAGGGATTACGCATCTCATGTGAATAAGGGAGGTTTGTATTTTGTCACCAGTTATTTTAGCATCATTAATTTTTATAATAACGCTTATCTTCGTAATCTGGCAGCCAAGAGGTTTGAATATTGGATGGTCAGCCTGTGGAGGAGCCGTTATAGCGTTATTAGTGGGAGTTGTTGGTTTTAGTGATGTCCTTGAAGTAGTAGACATTACTTGGAACGCTACTCTATCGTTTATTGCAATTATACTTATTTCCTTAATATTAGATGAGATTGGCTTATTTGAATGGGCTGCATTACATATGGCAAGGGTTGCAAAAGGCAATGGGTTTAAGATGTTCATATATGTAAGTGTGTTGGGTGCTTTAGTTGCTGCCTTTTTTGCGAATGATGGAGCAGCGTTAATATTAACTCCAATTGTTTTGGCAATGGTTCGTAACTTAAATTTCAACGAAAAAATGATTTTCCCATTTATTATGGCGAGTGGGTTTATAGCAGATACGACTTCATTACCTTTTGTTGTTAGTAACCTTGTTAATATTGTTTCAGCTGATTTCTTTCATATCGGTTTTGTTGAATATGCAACAAGAATGATTATTCCTAATATATTCTCACTGATTGCTACTATCAGTGTATTACTATTTTATTTTAGAAAAAGTATTCCTAGATCATATAATTTATCCAAACTTAGAGAACCAAAAGAGGCTATTAAAGACATTAAAATGTTCCATCTTTCATGGTTTGTACTGGCTTTATTAGTTATTGGTTATTTTAGTAGTGAGTTTATCCAAGTTCCAGTTTCCATAGTTGCTGGAATAGTAGCGATTTTCTTCATCTTAATGGCTAGAAGAAGTAATGCGGTTAATACAAGAACTGTTATTAAAGGAGCGCCATGGAATATTGTGTTTTTCTCAATAGGCATGTATGTGGTCGTTTACGGTCTAGGGAATGCTGGACTGACTGGTGTGTTAGCAAGTGTGATTGAGGTAGCTGCAGAACAAGGTCTATTCGCAGCAACGATGTCAATGGGCTTCATTGCAGCCTTCCTGTCATCGCTGATGAATAATTTGCCAACCGTGATGATCGATGCATTAGCGATTGCGGAAACGAATACTTCTGGTACCATTCGCGAAGCACTTATTTATGCTAACGTGATTGGTTCTGATTTAGGGCCTAAAATAACACCGATTGGTTCTCTTGCAACTTTAGTCTGGCTTCATGTTTTATCTCAAAAGGGTGTGAAGATATCATGGGGCACTTACTTTAAAACAGGTATTGTCTTAACGATTCCAATTTTATTCATTACCTTATTAGGTCTTTACATTTCGTTAAAATCGTTCTAACTAAAGGAGAGTACTTAATTTATGTCTAAAAAAACAATTTACTTTTTATGTACTGGAAATTCGTGCAGAAGCCAAATGGCAGAAGGCTGGGGAAAAAGATATTTAGGTGACGAGTGGGAAGTTCTAAGTGCGGGCATTGAAGCACATGGTTTAAACCCGAAAGCTGTTAAAGCAATGAATGAGATCGGAATTGATATTACTACCCAGACCTCAGATATGATAAATATGGAAACACTCAATAATGCAGATTTTGTGGTGACCCTTTGTGGCGACGCTGCAGATAAATGTCCAATGACACCACCACATGTAAAACGTGATCACTGGGGCTTTGAAGACCCTGCAAAAGCAGAAGGAACGGATGAAGAGAAGTGGACAACCTTCCAACGAGTTCGTGATGAAGTTGGTGAAAGAATTAAGCGTTTTGCTGAAACTGGGAAATGATTTAATGTATGGTAAGTACAAGAGTTAAAAAGAACTTGAACCCTCAAGTTCTTTTTATTTACCCTTACAGAAGTAAATATTAATTTTAGAGATCTTCATAAATACCTTAGAAAACCCATATAAAGTAAAAACAAATCATAAGGATGGTTAAGTGTCTTTCATCTGGGTTATTGGTTATTTGTGTACTGCGATGGGCTTTAGTATAGGTGGGTATATAGCTTGGAGCACGAAGGGTTTCCAGCACAAAACAGATTTTATTTACAGTGTTTGTGCGGGGCTAACTCTTGGCATATTGAGTTTTGAAATTGCACCAGAAGCAATAGAGCTAGGAAATTGGATTACTTTCATATTTGGTTTTGTTGTGGGAATTCTATTATTTGAAGCAGCACATATTATTTTGACAACCTTACTTGGAAAAACCGCGGATCAGCGTAAGGGTCTTCCTCCGAAGGCAGGAATCCTCTTATTACTCAGTATTTCATTCCACAATTTGCCGATTGGGATTGTTTTGGGTTCTACACATGATACAGCAGTAGAATTTTCAATGCTTCAAGCCATTCTCCTCCATAATATACCGGAAGGCATAATTGTATTTACTCTTTTGTTTGTTGCCGGTCAGAAGATTTGGTCCTGGTTCATATTTTCCTTACTTGTTGCAGCTCCTGTAGGATTGGGAGCTTATTTTGGTAGTACATTAGGAAACGATAATCCTTTTTTATGGTCATTTTCAATTAGTTTGGCTGCGGGTACAATCTATATGATTATTGTGAAAGAAGTAATTATGGAATCGATTAAGGATACTTCCAATGTATTACTAATTTCTACTATTAGCTTTGGATGTATAGGATTGTATTTTTACTTTATATAACGTTCTTCTTTAGTAAAAAATAATACCGTTAGATCTAGCTGGAGAGATTACATTATTAATGTTTTGCATGGTCAATTGCTTGATGCAACAGATTCATAATGTGATCGTCAGCACTTGAATAATATAAGGTTGTGCCTTCACGGCGAAATTTTACTAAACGTAGATTTTTCAAAAACCGAAGTTGATGGGATACTGTAGACTGGCCTAAGTTTAGTTCCTCTGCAATATCATTTACTGAATACTCTTTGCAGCAAAGTAAATTTAATATCCGAATACGTGTTGGATCACCTAAAGCTTTAAATGTCTGGGATACGACAAACAGCGTTTCTTCATCCAAATCATGTGGGTTCGTTTGTACTTCTTCTCGCATACTTTTTCATACCTCCGTTTATACTTAAATTAGTGGTGGTGATGTGCGTGTGGATCAGGTCCTTCTGCTTTAGCAGTACATAAAATGGAATTATCACAGTTGTGAGAAGCTGTTTCAAACTGAATCGTCACATGCTGTATATTTTTATGTCCTAAATCATGCTCAATTTTCTGTAGCATCTTTTCGCCTTCTACAATCATCAATTGATCTTCGACAACGACATGGCAGGAAAGAGCATTTAAACCACTTGTAATAGACCAAATGTGTAAATCATGAACGCTTATGATTCCGTTTGTCTGTTCAATTGTCTTAACGACGTCATTTACACTAACATTTCTCGGTGTACCCTCCATCAGTACATGTAAAGAAGCTTTCGTTACATAGTAACCACTGCGTAAAACTAGTGCTGCAACGATGACACTTGCTAATGGATCCGCCCAACCCCAACCAAGGAACATGATTAATAAGGCTGCAATAATTGCACCGACAGAGCCTAACATATCACTAATCACGTGAAGAAATGCCCCGCGCATATTTAAATTATCTTTCGTATCACTGCCACGCATCATAATCCACGCAACAAGAATATTGACAGCTAACCCGATGCTACTAATAACAAGCATTCCCGTAGTTGCGACTACTGGTGGATTAGTAAAGCGTTCAAATGCTTCATAAAATATAAATAGTGCAATTAATATCAACGTTACACCGTTGAATACTGCTGCTAGAATTTCAAACCGTTTAAAGCCGTAAGTATTGTTAGCATCTGCTGCTTTTTCGCTAAATGTAAATGCCAATAGGGCAATCCCTAGTGAGACAGAATCACTTAACATATGTCCAGCATCTGATAGTAGGGCTAGACTATTTGTCATATATCCGCCTATAGCTTCTACAACCATATAGGTGGTAATAATAAAAAATGAGATCAATAATACTTTCTTATTTGCCCCATGTGCATGGTTATGATTATCCGCCATATTAATCCCTCCGTTATTTTTACATTTCTATTAAACGTTATATGATAATATATTCATATATACATATTAAGTTCATTTAAGTACTTTGTCAATCAATATACTCACCGTTATTGCTAGGATTCTTCTGACACTTAGTTTTTTTACATTTATGCTAAATTAATAAAACGTAATACTTTACATACCCCCTATAGGTACTATACAATGTGAATAAGAAGTATAGGAGGTTGATGAGTTGGATAGTGTAATGGAAGAAAAGACAATCACATCTGATAATTCTTGTAGAAAAAGTCATCATCCTGAACATATAAAAAAAGATTTAACGAATCGGTTAAATCGTATTGAGGGTCAGATCCGAGGGATAAAAGGCATGGTAGACAAAGACGTCTATTGTGATGATATTATTACTCAACTTTCTGCAACTCAGTCCGCGCTAAATAGTGTAGCAAAAGTACTTTTACAAGGGCATTTAAAAGGCTGCGTAGTCGACAGGCTAGCAGAAGGCGATGATGAAGTACTCGATGAATTATTAGTTACCATACAAAAATTAATGAAAAAATAAGAGGAGGAATTTTAAATGGTTAACCAAGTAACATTAAACGTACAAGGAATGTCATGTGGTCATTGTGTTAGTTCTGTTGAAAACAGTGTAGGGAAGTTAGATGGAGTAAATGAAGTGAAAGTTCACTTAGAGTCAGGAAAAGTAGACATTTCATTTGAAGAAGATAAAGTGTCACTAGAGGTAATTAAAGAAACAATTGATGATCAAGGCTACGATATAGTGTAAGGACAGTAGAGTGCTAAATAGCACTCTCTTTCTTTCAAATAATTATACCCCCAGGTGGTATAAAGGAGAGGTTACAATGAGTAGTGAAACAAAAGAAACTAGTTTACAAATCACTGGAATGACCTGTGCTGCCTGTGCGACTAGAATCGAAAAAGGGCTAAATAAAATGGACGGTGTAGAAGTAGCCAATGTAAATTTGGCACTGGAGAAGTCATTGATTAAATACAATCCTGAAAAATTGAGTAATAAAGACTTTGAACAGAAAATACAAGACTTAGGGTATGGTGTTGTCAAGGAAAACAAAGAATTTGTCATTACGGGAATGACCTGTGCTGCATGTTCTACAAGAATTGAGAAAGGGCTTAACAAGCTAGAGGGAGTAACCTTGGCGAACGTTAATCTGGCACTAGAAAATGCAACGGTAGAATATAACCCTGCTCAGATTTCAGTTGCAGATATTATAGGGCGAGTAGAGAAATTAGGTTATGGGGCCATCAATAAAGAGGACGAAAAACAGGCTGTTGACTACCGAGAACAAGCCATTCAAAAACAAAAGAAAAAATTTATTATCTCTGCGATTTTGTCTCTCCCATTATTGTGGACGATGGTCGGTCATTTTTCGTTCACATCATTTATATATATGCCTGAATTCCTTATGAATCCATGGGTGCAGATGGCTTTGGCAACACCTGTCCAATTTATCATTGGGAGACAGTTTTATGTAAGTGCATATAAAGCATTAAGAAACGGTAGTGCCAACATGGATGTCTTAGTAGTAATGGGTACTTCCGCTGCTTATTTTTATAGTGTTTATCAAGCAATTATTACTACGGGTGAACACCATACAGCAAATCTATATTTTGAAACGAGTGCGGTGCTAATCACCCTTATTATATTAGGGAAATTGTTTGAAGCAAAAGCAAAAGGACGGTCCTCTGAAGCTATTAAAAAACTTATGGGACTTCAAGCTAAGACTGCCTTAGTAATTAGAAATGAAACTGAAATAGAAATACCTTTAGCAGAAGTTGTAACGGGAGATACTATATTAGTAAAGCCTGGTGAAAAGATACCAGTTGATGGCGAAGTTGTAGAAGGAAATACTGCTATCGATGAATCTATGCTAACTGGCGAAAGTATTCCAGTGGACAAAGCTATTGGTGATGCATTATTTGGTTCAACTATTAATAAGAATGGCTTTCTAAAAATGAAAGCTACAAAAATTGGTAGAGATACTGCGCTTGCTCAAATTATTAAAGTAGTAGAAGATGCGCAAGGATCGAAAGCTCCGATTCAAAGGCTTGCTGACAAAATCTCTGGTGTGTTTGTGCCAATTGTAATTGGTATTGCGATTCTCACTTTTTTAGTATGGATAATATGGGTGAATCCAGGTGAAGTCACGCCTGCCCTGGAAGCTCTTATTGCTGTTCTTGTCATTGCATGCCCATGTGCGCTAGGACTTGCTACCCCTACATCTATTATGGCTGGGTCAGGTCGTGCAGCGGAGTTCGGGATTTTGTTTAAAGGCGGAGAGCATTTAGAAACTACTCATCATATAGATACAGTCATTGTAGATAAAACAGGAACTGTTACAAATGGTAAACCAGAACTAACGGATATAGTTGTAGCAAGTGGCATAGCGGAAGAAGAGTTTCTTTCTTTAATCGGTGCCGCTGAAAAACAATCGGAACATCCACTCGCAGAAGCAATTGTAAAAGGTATCCAAGACAGAGGAATATTACTTAAGGGAGTTCAGAGCTTTGAAGCAATTCCAGGATATGGAGTGAAAACAGTTGTTGATAACAAAGAAATACTTGTAGGTACTCGAAAACTCATGAATAGTTACAATGTTGATATTTTGAATGTATTACCTGTGATGGAGGAGCTTGAGGCTAATGGGAAAACAGCAATGCTTGCAAGTATTGAGGGGCAGTATGCAGGTCTAGTAGCTGTTGCCGATACCGTTAAAGAGACTTCAAAGAAAGCTATCAAGCGTTTACATGATATGAATATTGAAGTAATTATGATGACAGGTGACAATCAACGTACAGCAACAGCAATTGGTCGAGAGGTCGGTATAGATCATGTTATTGCCGAGGT
This sequence comes from Psychrobacillus sp. FSL H8-0510, assembly GCF_038008345.1. Taxonomy (NCBI): domain Bacteria; kingdom Bacillati; phylum Bacillota; class Bacilli; order Caryophanales; family Bacillaceae; genus Psychrobacillus; species Psychrobacillus sp. FSL H8-0510. Next base: position 3,584,844 of record NZ_JBBOYZ010000001.1, on the reverse strand, counting down.
ACTTCCGGAAGGAAAAGCGGAAGAAGTAAAAAAACTTCAGGCTGCTGGTAAGAAGGTAGCGATGGTTGGAGATGGTATTAATGATGCGCCAGCGTTAGCAGTTGCGGATATAGGTATGGCTATTGGAACAGGAACCGACGTTGCAATGGAGGCTGCAGATATCACATTGATCCGGGGGGACTTAAATAGCATAGCCGATGCTATCATCATGAGTCATAAGACAATGAGGAATATTAAACAAAATCTATTCTGGGCGTTTGGATATAACGTATTAGGTATACCAATTGCAGCGGTAGGCTTACTTGCACCCTGGGTAGCAGGAGCAGCAATGGCATTTAGTTCTGTATCAGTTGTCTTGAATGCATTGCGTCTTCAAAAAGTGAAACTAGAAAAGAATAGACCTAACGGATAAGAACGAATTTCAAGGTAGGAGGTTAATGATGAAAAAAATAGTAATTGGAATTGTCTCATTAGCAACTGCATTTACGTTGTCGGCGTGTGCCAGTGATGACAAGGAAGCAAGTAAACATGAAAACATCGAGATGGATCATTCAGGCATGAATCACTCTAGTACAGGTGAAGTCCCAGAAAACGTGAAAGTAGCTGATAATCCGACCTATGAAGTTGGAAGTCAAGCCATTCTTAAAACAGATCATATGGAGGGAATGAAAGGTGCAGAGGCAACTATCGTTGGTGCATATGATACGATTGCCTATATCATTTCTTACACACCAATATCTGGCGGAGAAAGAGTAGAAAATCATAAGTGGGTCATTCAAGAAGAGTTGAAAGATGCTGGAGATAAAATTTTAGAGCCGGGGACAAAGGTTGCGATTGAAGCTGACCACATGGCTGGAATGAAAGGTTCTGCTGCAGATATTGATTCAGCAGAACTAACAACTGTATATATGGTCGATTACACACCAACTTCAGGTGGAGAAATAGTGAAAAACCACAAATGGGTTACGGAAAGTGAATTATCTACAAAATAAACAATAAACAGATAAGATTTAAGAATTGAAAGAGCTTATTCCTTTATAGAATAAGCTCTTTCAACATATTTACTTGTATAAGTAGATATCTTGGAAACACTACTTTTCCAGATAGTATATATTAAAAGATTGCAATTAATTTATCCAGTAAGCCTGTTACATCAAGGAATACAATAATAATTACTAATGGAATGACGAACTTCATTATGAAAAACCATATATTAAATGCAGTAGCACCTAAGCGAGAATGCTGTAATAGTTCTTCTCGTAAAGTACTTTTCTCAATCTTATGTGAGATGAAAATAGAGATTAAAAGTACTCCTAATGGCATTAGAATATTACTAACTAAATAATCGGCGGAATCAAATAGACTTTTCGAGAAAATGAGAATATCAGCAAAAACGCTATAAGATAATGCGGATGGGATTCCTACTATGAATATTAATAATCCAATGATATACGCATACTTTGTTCGCTTCTCTTGTTTTCCTTTAACTAAAGACGCTACTATTATTTCTAACATAGAAAAGGCCGAGGTTAATGTAGCAAATAAAAATAATGCCAAAAATCCTATTAAGAAGACTTCTCCAAAAACAATTTGATCAAAAACAGCAGGTAATACAACAAATAGCAAGCCAGGACCTTCAGCTGGTTCTAAGCCTAGTGAAAAAACAGCGGGGAAAATAGCTAACCCTGCCAATAATGCAATCAACAAGTTCATTGAAACGATTGAAATAGCTGGTTGTATTAGGCTTTCTTTTTTAGAGAGATAAGAACTATAAGTAACCATTACTGACACGCCGACACTTAGTGAGAAGAAAGCTTGTCCCATCGCAAATAGCACACTTTGGGATGTGATATTCGAGAAATCAGGGGCTAGAAAGAATTTCACGCCTTCCATAGCGCCATCTAGTGTAAGGGAGCGAATGATAAGGACGATAAATAGTCCAAACAAAGCGGGCATCAAAATTTTATTTGCTTTTTCAATACCATTTTGTATCCCATTAGCAACCACGACAACTGTAATAGCCAAGAATACAAATTGAGCAATAATAACTATGAGAGGATCTCCAATGGTCGTGTTAAACACGGACCCATAATCTGCACCCTCACTAATTACTCCACCAAACATCCCTTTAGCAAAATAGATTAGAATCCAACCACCAATTACACTATAAAAAGACAATAGAAGAAAGCTGGTGAATACTCCTAACTTTCCGATCCAATGCCAATTAGTATTAGGAGCAAGACTACGATATGCACTAATCGCTTCTTTTTGCGTACTTCTCCCAATGACAAACTCAGCTAATAATAACGGAAATCCCATAAACAAAGTAAATAATATAAAAAGAAGGAAGAATGCCCCTCCTCCGCTAATGCCTGTTACGTAAGGGAGCTTCCATATTGCCCCTACTCCGATAGCCGATCCTGCAGCTGATAGGATAAAACCAATCTTTGATGACCATTGCTCTGATGTTTGCAAACGAACCATTCCAATCTATTTTTATTATGTCTATTCTATATGAAAAGACAAAAAAGCCACGTCTCTATCTTTTACGATAGGGACGTGGCTATTCACGCGGTACCACCCTAATTGGAAACAAATCTATGTTTCCCACTTGGTTAAAATAACGGTTTAATCCGTTCTTATACTACGTCGTTTTTTTGATATAGTATAAAAAAAGCTCCAAGAATGAAATTCACCTAATCTTTGTATCAGTTTTCACCAACCACTGATTCTCTACCAACAGGGAGACCGGCTTAATATAGTTCTTTTCGTCGCTCGTTTAATATAAATAATATTAAACGAAATTATAGTATGATACCACCTATTGGTCAACCTTTTTATTTTGAAGTAAATATTTTAACACAAGGGGTCTTGCTACTTTTCAATCCCTAATAACTGTTCTTTCATGTCTAAACCACCCCTGTATCCGGTCAATTTTCCGCTTTTTCCGATGACCCGGTGACAAGGAACGGTGATTAATAAAGGGTTTGCACCAATAGCAGTGCCAACAGCACGAACTGCATTAGGTTTCTGTATCTGGTGAGCGATATCCGTGTACGACACTGTTTGACCATACGGGATTTCCTGCAACACTTTCCAAACAGCTTGTTGAAACGCTGTACCATAAAGAGCCATTGGCACTGTGAATTCTGTACGTCGGCTCTCCAGATAATCCGTCAGTTCCGTTTCATAGGATTTCAGTACATCCTCATTTTCCGAAAGTATATAACTAGGGAGTCGTTTCTTTACCCATTTAGCAAGTTCTTCAAATGGCGCATGCTGTGAACCAACATAACAAAGACCTTCTGTAGTAGCGGCAATATACATCTCCCATGGTCCGCAATTTAAGAATGTCCAGTACACAATCTGTTCCTTATTTCCCTCCATTCCTGCACCTCCATTGATAGTTTCTTTATTTATAACATAGATATGATATAGAATGTTTTTTCTATCTTGGAGAACGGCGATTAGTTTTATATTAGTCTATGGGATGGTACCTTTCGAGCTAAAAAATATATTTACAAGTTCAATACTTCGGAGTATTATTACCTTCAAATTCTCTTCAAGAAATAGGTTTTTCAAATTTGGTTCTAGGAAGTGCTCGTATGCAAACTCTTAAAAAGAAAAGAAGGACTATGTCGCCACCTGTTATTATTGCAGGAAGTTTTTTGTTTTTAATATTCGTTGGAACCCTTTTGTTAAAATTGCCTATTGCAACAACCACCCATGTATCTTGGATAGACGCATTATTCGTAGTTACGTCCGCGACTACTGTGACAGGGCTTAGTGTGTTTGACCCTGGGAGTACATTGACTATATTTGGAGAAGTTGTATTAATGGTACTTATTCAATGTGGTGGCATTGGTTTAATGACATTTGCAGTAGCTATACTAATACTGTTAAAGAAGAAAATAGGCTTCCAAAACCGTATTTATATACAAGAATCATTCAATCAAAACTCAGTTGGCGGCATTATAAAGCTAGTGAAGCTGATTTTAACATTCGTTCTATCGGTTCAACTTTTCGCCACATTGGTTTTGACTATACACTGGATACCGACTTTCGGATTTAAGGAAGCTTTATATTTAAGTGTCTTTCATGTAATCTCTGCATTTAATAATGCTGGGTTTGCCTTATTTCCTGATAACCTCATTGGCTTTGCGCATGACCCTATTGTGAATATCGTTTTATCATTATTATTTATAATCGGCGGAATCGGGTTTACTGTAGTAGTGGATATTCAACAGAAAAAGTCATTTAAGCAATGGTCCCTTCATACGAAAATGATGGTTGTAGGAACTATCATTATCAATGTTATAGCTATCGCTTTTGTTTTCCTGTTGGAATATAATAATCCGGCAACAATTGGCTCTATGCCATTACAGGATAAACTAATGGTATCCTACTTCCAAGGTGTAAGTCCTCGTACAGCAGGATTTAATACATTAAATTACGGTGATATGGAAGATCCGACTATACTCGTCACGATGGTTTTAATGTTTATAGGAGCAGGTAGTGCATCGACAGCGTCTGGTATAAAGCTAACAACATTTATCGTAATCGTTTTAGCAACATTTTCTTTTTTACGTAAACGTAGTGAGCCAGAATTATTTGGAAGGTCTATTCGTTTGGAGACAGTTATAAGATCTCTAGCGATTTCAACGATAAGTTTATTTATAGTCTGTTTCTTTTTATTTCTATTAACTGTTACCGAAAAGATCTCCTTCTTACCTCTAGCATTTGAAGTTGTATCGGCTTTTGGAACAGTTGGACTATCAATGGGGATAACTTCACAAATTAGTGATATAGGTGAAGTGCTTTTATGTATGGTAATGTTTATCGGGAGAATTGGTCCTCTAACTTTGTTTTTCATACTTATGAAGCCAAAGAACGTTCATTATCGATACCCGTATGATCAGGTTTTCACAGGATAATTTCAAACAATGAGTCGTCTACTTTAAAATAGACGACTCTTCTTTTTTTTGCGTAAAAATGCAATGTTGCAAAAATGTAATGCTAACGTCATCTAAAGCGAATGCTCGAAATAACGATTTCTCCTATACTAAAGTCAGTAGCAAGGAAGGTTTAAGAAAATAGAAAAGGAGCTAATTAAAATGAAAAAATTACTTACTGTATGTCTAACTGCCTTTTTAATATCAACAGTGTTAACAGGGTGCGGTATGTTCGAAAAAGCAAATGGAGTAATTCTATATGGGGAAGAACAACAAATCATCGATTCTTTAGAGCAAGAGAAGGATGAATTAGTAAAGGAAGATCAATACAAGATTAAAATCGTGGAAAATGATGGGCAACGTATCCTTGTCTTAAAAGACGAAACTGCTCAATCACTTGTAAAGAAAAAATTAATAAGAGAAATAACAAATCAAGAAAAAGCTAAAACAGCAGTAATTTCATCTCTTCCGAAAGTAGCGGTAGGCGAGGGAATACTTTTTGCTAAGAAAGAGCCAGCAGCACTTAACCTAGAGGGCATGGAGTTAAACGTAAAATATGAGGGGAACAATGTCATTGGAAGAGGAAGAGCATATGCGGACATGTTTCTAATCGTAAATGATGCTGATTGGGCTTCGATTAAAGGAACAGAAAAAATGATGGCTTTACTAGAGTATGACAAAGATCCTAGTGCAGACGGATTAAGTGATTATGGTGTAGAAGAAAGAACACTTGTGAGATTTAATGATTAGTTAAGTAGGGGCTGTCCATATCCATGGGCAGTCTTTTTTTGGATAGATGTAAAAAAGGAAATAACTACCTACATGTAGTATATATATTAATGACATGAAGGGGGCAGTATGGAATGTATCACTATTTTGAAAGGCTCGTTATTAGAGAAGGAACAAAGGGGATTCCTGCCGAATATGTAGAGGAACTCTTTAAAGATGCGGGTTGGAGTAAGCATACACCAGACTGGCAGAAAGAGAAGTTCACCTTAATATTTGAAAATTCTACCTGGGCATATACCGTTTGGGAGGATGAAAGAATGATTGGAATGGTCAGAGTTATTTCCGATCAAATAATGGCAGCAAATATTATGGATTTAGCAGTGCATTCGGAATATCGAGGAAAAGGAATTGGCCAAAAGCTTGTACAATTATGTGTGCAAAAGCTTCCTCACGGCGATTGGTTCGCTCATACATCTGCTAATAATTTTAGTTTTTATGAGAAATGTGGCTTTGAAGTAAAGGATTTAACCCAACATGGAACATGTACTTATTATGGGTACATACAAGCGAGAAAAGATGGGCATAGATGAAATGAAGTCATTTACTGGGGGAGTGGTAATAATTGAGTGAGCGATGGGAAAATAAGAAAGAAGTTAGAAAGGAACGTAGAAAGTATAGTGAACATTATACTTTTGGTGACTTTGTATTTGATGTTTTCTTTTGGATACCAGAGTTACTTCTCCTGCCTTTCCGAATGGGTTTCTGGTTAGTTAGAGGCGTAGGAAGAGTTATCGGTAATCTCATTGATGGTATATAATAGGATTTATCGTAAGGAGTGATGGATATGTGGAATTATATGGCATTTGAAGAGTTGAGTGCATTGGAATTACAACGAATTTATAAAGTAAGAGTGGCAGTTTTTGTAGTGGAGCAGAATTGTCCTTATCCGGAAGTAGACGATGTAGATCTTATTAGTACACATATTTTTAAAGAAGAAAATAATGAACTAAGTGCATACATGCGTGTGTTCCCGAAAGAAGATATGATCCATATTGGAAGAGTTTTAGTAGACCAAGATCATAGAAAATCTGGTTTAGGTAGAGAGCTTGTAGCTAGGGGGATGGAATATATCGAAACTATTTATCCGGGAATGGCTATTTATGCTCAGGCTCAAGCTCATTTGGAGGATTTCTATAAGTCCTTTGGTTTTGAAACAGTGTCAGAGGTATATTTGGAGGATAATATTCCTCATATTGATATGGTAATGCCAGCTGGAGAAATGAACTAGTTATTATACATAAAAAATCGGCTCCTTTTTTAGGGGCCGATTTTTATGGCATTAGTTGAAATATCATGAGAATCAATCGCAAGTCAACCTGTTTGTTGTTGTACTTTTTTTGTTTTATGAAGAGTATGTGCAGTTCCCCATTCATGCATAGCCATCAAAATGGGTTCTAAGCTTCTTCCATACTCACTCATGGAATATTCCACTTTCGGTGGGACTTGAGCGTAGACATTGCGTGTAATAATATCTTCCTCTTCTAACTCTCGAAGCTGTTTTGTTAGCATTTTTTGAGTAATGCCAGGTACACTACGTTTTAAATCGCTGAATCTTTTTGTACCTTCTTGTAATAGGATTAATAAAATAATGGGTTTCCATTTTCCCACTAGAATACCTAAAGCGTCGTCTACTTTGCAAAGCTCTGGTTGCATTTCTATCCCCATAATGCGATCTCCTCTCATTAGTATCATTTAGTATACTATACCACTTTTTTGTGCGTACTTATGTATTTTGACTTTCAATATTATACTACTCGTAGAGGTAATAGTTATTAACACCGAAAATGGAGAAAAGTATTTAATTAGAAGGGTGAGGTAAATGGAAAAATATCGTATTGATCAAAGCAAAGGATTGGAATTTGGGTTATATACATTAGGGGATCATATGCCGAATCCACATACAGGAGAACGTATTTCTGCAGCGCAGCGCATACATGAAATTATAGAGTTGGCAAAGTTAGCAGAGCAGGCGGGAATTGACTTTTTCAGTGTTGGAGAAAGTCATCAGGAATATTTTGCAACACAAGCTCACACAGTTGTCTTAGCGGCAATTGCACAAGCAACTAATACGATAAAAATTGCAAGTTCATCATCAATCATCAGTACGTCAGACCCAGTAAGAGTCTATGAAGACTTTGCCACAATAGATTTGCTATCCAAAGGACGTGCAGAAATTGTAGCTGGACGCGCATCTAGAATAGGTCTATTCGAATTGTTAGGGTATGATGTTCGATATTATGAGGAATTATACGAAGAAAAGTTTGAGCTATTATTGAAGATAAACCAAGAGAATGTCATCAATTGGAGTGGACAATTCCGAGCGCCATTGAAAGATGCAAGTGTTATCCCACGCCCGCAAGACGGTTCACTGCCTATTTGGCGTGCAGTCGGTGGACATCCTGCAAGTGCGATAAAGGCGGGGCATGCTGGTGTCCCAATGTTTTTAGCTACTTTAGGAGGACCAGCGTCTTCTTTTAAACGCTCCATTGATGCATATCGCGATGCAGCTAAAAGTAGTGGCTATAATCCTGCTGAACTTCCAGTAGCAACTGCAGGCTTCTTCTATGCAGCAGAAACGACACAACAAGCACAAAACGAATACTACCCTTATATCAATGAAGGAATGAAATTATCGAATGGCAGTGGTTATCCAAGAGACGCATTTGCGTTAGGAGCAGACCCGCATAATGTCATGAATATCGGAAGTCCACAGCAAATCATTGAAAAAATTCTATACCAGCATGAAGTATTTGGCCATCAAAGATATATCGGACAAATGGATTTTGGCGGCGTACCTTTCGAGAAACTTATGAAGAATATTGAACTTATTGGCACTGAGATTCTGCCTGCTATTAAAAAATATACAGCTAAGTAGTATTAAATCAATAGTAATAATAGATACACCTTGGGCGATTAGAAATTCGTTACAAGGTGTTTTTTGTAATTGTGCTTCCTCTAGAAAGCTGTCTTAAAAAGATATCATAACGTTTTCACTAATCGATAGGATTGGCTCATTTACGGCGTATTTTATTTAATTTCGTCGGCTAACGCCTGAAGCTTTTCTCTATCTAATATTTTGTAAGTCATTTTTATTTTTTCTATCATACCTGCTTCTGATAATTGAGCAAATGTATGCAGTAAATGTCGGTAGGATACGCCGAAGTAATCGCTGATTTCCGTATGCTTTTCCCTGTATATATCTTCGTGTGAGGATAAAAGTATAAACTCTGCTAGCTTATTTTCTAGCGGATACGCTTGATGCTTTGTATACTTGGTAGAATGAGCAGTTGATTTATTACTTAAAAATATACATAAATATTTCAGAAAATGAGCATCCGCTAGTAGTTTTTCTTTGCATTTTTCAATTGCGATTCCTAAACAAATGCATTTTGAGCTAGTTTGTATACTTTTAGAATACTTTTCTTCGTTTAATAGCTCGATTTCTCCCATGAATATTGGTGGGGTTAAAAAGTTGATCAATGAAACTTTGCCATTTTTGTGGGACACGTAGAGTTTTGCCTTACCTTCTACCATATAAAAGAGATACTCAGGTGCTGATCCTTCTTGAATGATAAAATCGCCCTTTTCAAATTGAAAAACCTGTACAAAGGGAGAAATGTCAAAAGAAAAAAGTGATTGAATTGTATATTTTTCTATGTAATATGCCTTTTCTAACCCCTTTAGTAAATTCATGGTATGTCATCCGCCCTTCAAATATATGAGATATCTCCTATTATTATAATTTGACTCATGCTAACATTCAATCTAGCGAATGGAGGTTTTGTAAAATGATAAACAATCAGCGTTGGCTTTCGCAGAGCTTTTTTGTCTTCTTTTTTACATGGGGAATCTTTTTACCATACTGGACCGGTTGGTTAGTTGAAGGGAAGAATTTAACTGTAGCTAATGCAAGTATGATTATGGCATTTGGTTTAGTTGCACGTGCAGCAGCAACAATGTTTTTATTTCCTTTTATGTCTAAATTTATGAGTAGCAAAAAAATAATTATTACCTTTACTATACTGGCTTTATTTGCAACTGTTCTCTATATACCGGCAACTTCTAGCATGTCTTTGCTACTGATCACATTATTATTTAGTTTAGTGTATCCGACGTTAATGCCAGCCATTGAAAGTGGGGCTTCTTCACTTGTACGACAAGGAAAGGTGCACTACGGAAAAAGTCGGTCGTATGGATCCATTGGGTTTGTAGTTGCAGTACTTATTATAAGTATGTTAACAGGGGTTTGGGGAGAGCAAGCGATTCTTTGGAGTATGATTATAGGATTATTATTTTTATTGATCAAGCAGTTCATGCCGACTCCGCCAGTCTTACTTGTAACTCCCTCCCCACAAGATAGAAAAGGGAAGCTATCGATGAAGGAGCTTTGGAAAGTGAAAACCTTTCCGATTGTACTCGTCGTTGTTTTTTTACTTCAAGGTGCACATGCTGCCTATTACAATTATGGATATATTTATTTGCAGGGTTTAAATGTAAATCCTTTCTATATCGGTATGATTATTAATATTGCGGTTATTTTTGAAGTTTTGTATTTCATGAAGGCGGATACCTTTTTGTCTAAGTGGAGACCTTCCTCCTTATTGTTGTTAGCAGGGATTGGTTCTACCATCCGCTGGGGTATGATTTACTTATTCCCTAGCGTTGGAATGTTTATCATTTCTCAAGCGCTACATGCACTGTCTTTCGGAATGGCGCATATTGCTTTTATTCGCTACTTGAATTTATCTTTACCAAAACAACAAATTGCCAATGCGCAAGGTATTTATTCCGGATTAGCACTTAGCCTAAGCACAGCTATCTTAACATTTGTTGGTGGCTATCTATATGAAATTGAACCAGGTTTATCTTTTTTAGGTATGATTTTATGTACAATTCCAGCAATGATTATTATTCTGGTAACACGTAGAAGATTTAGCTACTAAGCTAAAGGAATTGTGAAAAATTAGTGACGACAAAAAAGTAGTTATATTCGTTTTGAATTCAAAGTAATTGAAAGTAGTATAATAAGTTGTTATGATTACCAAGGTAATAAAACATTGGAGGAAATAATTAATGAATATTTTAGTAGTAAAAGCAAATAACCGTCCTTCTGCAGAAGCTATTTCTAGCAGAATGTATGATACATTTATGGCAAATCTAGAAGGCGCAAACGTAACAACTTATGATGTATTTGCAGAAGACATGCCTTTTATCGGACAAGATCTTTTTAATGCATTTGGTAAATTATCAGAGGGATTAGAGTTAACAGAATTAGAAGCTCGTTTAATAGCAGCTAAACAAAAAGCAATGGATGCTATAACTGCTGCTGATGTAGTAGTATTCGCATTCCCACTTTGGAACTTAACAATTCCAGCACCATTACAAGTGTTTATTGACTATATTTACCAAGCTGGCTTCTCGTTCAAATATGACGAAAATGGTCAAGCAGTGCAATTGTTAACGGACAAAAAAGCAGTTATCTTAAATGCTCGTGGTGGTATTTACTCTGCACCAGAAGCAGCACCAATGGAAATGGCTGTTAACTACATGAAAAATGTATTAGGTGGCGTTTTCGGTATGCAAATTGTGGACGAAGTAATTATTGAAGGCCATAATGCTATGCCTGCACAAGCAGATGCAATCGTTGCAGAAGGCTTAGAAAAAGTAAAAGCAGCTGCTACAAAACTTTCAAAACAATTAGTATAAAATTATCAATAAGCGTTCATGAAGTCTATTACTAGACTTTATGGACGCTTTTTTTGTTGCGACCCATTCTATATAATTTATAAAAGTTTATTTCATAAGGATTAAGGGCACCTTTTAAGTATAGGAGAATATAAAGGAGTGGTTAGTCTATGAGAAAAACAGTTGCAGAAGTGATATTGGATCAGCTATCTTACTACGGCGTTAAGCGTATTTATGGAGTCACAGGGGATACAATTATTGGATTATTAGATGCATTAGCTAAACAGGATCAGATTGAATTTATAGCAGTGAAACATGAATCGGTTGCAGCATTTATGGCTTCTGCAGAAGCGAAGCTTACCGGAAACCTTGCAGTTTGTACATCTACAATGGGACCAGGTGCAACAAATCTGCTAAATGGATTGGGAGATGCATATGCAGATAGAGCCCCAGTACTAGCTATCACAGGTCAAGCACCATTAAATAAAATTGGTACCAATTTTCAACAATATGTAGACCAACAAGAGCTGTTTAAACCATTTGCTACCTACTCGGCAAATTTAGCTAGTGAAGATGCAATTGTTGAGTTACTACAGAAAGCTACTCAAATTTCATTGCAACAACGAGCTGTTACCCATCTTTCTATTCCAAAGGATTTATTTGAGAAAGAAACCGAGGTAGAGGCACGACCACTTCCTCAAGTAATTGAAGGAGCAGAGACATTTCAAAGGGATGATTTGGAAAAAGTAGCGAGCCTGATGAAAACAGCAAAGAAACCGATGATATTAGCTGGAGCAGGTGCCTGGAAAGCCACTGAAGCGATTGAAGGTTTAGCTAAACTATGGGGAGCAGGCATTATTACAAGCTTCGGTGGAAAAGGACTTTTTGAGGAGACAACTCCATATCTTCTCCAAGGGATTGGAGAAGGAGGAAACCCTCATGCCCCGAAAGTTTTTAAAGACGCTGATGTTGTACTTCTTGCTGGTGTTTCCTGGTGGCCAGAAGGTTATGTTCCGGAAAAGGCGAGAATTATTCAAATTGATACACATATAGAAAGTGCTACAAGTGGTATTCCAGTGGAACTTGCTATTAAAGGTAAAACGGAGCAAGTTGTTCCACTTCTTCATGAGACCATCGCAGGACATGAGCCGAATACCGACTGGCTTAATCGTATTGAGCAGATTAAAACTAAATGGGCTATTGAGAACGAACAAGAAGGGAAAGCCACGGATTACCCGTTACACCCTTCACGTATAGTACGAGGTATAGAGAAATCAGTTGCAAAAAACGCAATCCTAACAATTGATACTGGAGATGTAACAGTATGGATGAATCGTAATTTTAGGCAAAGTAATCAGAACATATTTTTTTCGGGTTATTGGCGTTCCATGGGCTTTGGATTGCCTGCAGCAATCGCAGCGAAAATGGAGAAACCAGAGGAACAAGTTGTTGCTATTGTAGGTGATGGTGGCCTCGAGATGGTGCTAGCAGACCTTTTGACCGCTACTCGGTATAATTTAGATATTACCGTTATTGTATTCAATAATGGTTCGTTACAAATGGAAAGTGACAAAATTCAAGCAGCAGGTTTAAAAGAAATAGGAACTAAGCTAACTAATCCAGACTTTGTTAAGATAGCGGAAGCGTGTGGGTGGAAAGCCTTTCGAGTCCATGATGAGGATAAGCTAGAATCTGTCATTCAGAGTGCAATCGCCTATGCGGGGCCAAGTTTAGTGGATATTCCGACTGCTCAAGCTTTCTTTCCGGAAACAGAATAAGAAAAGCGATATCTCCAATGGAATACGAATGGGGATATCGCTTTTCTATTTTGTCTAGTTCTAGCGCCTAGCCCCTCGAGTCACTTCAGGATTTTAGTAAAGGCAAGGTATGCCTTTACTAAAATCCTTTATTGGGGCTTACATAGGCGCTACGCATTTCGAATTAAAACATCGGGAACACATAGGAGATTAAGAACCAAAGAACACCAAAGAATATGATTAAATATGCTGCATATTTGATAAAGGTAGCTCCAACCATTCCTGAGTCAGTTCTTTCCTCGCGATGAACCTCTACACGTTTTTCTTCTTCCATATTAGCTCACTCCTACTGTTATAGTCTTAAAGATTGAGTACCCATCGGAAGAATGTGGTAAACATCTAGACATTAAAGAATAAGTATGTGGTTGAATGCAGTGAAGCAATACTTTAGAATGGAGACTAATAAGTGAATGGGGGAATATAATATGGCAGCTTTACCAAATTGCCCAAAATGTAACTCTGAATATACATACGAAGACGGAAATATGTTTGTTTGTCCGGAATGTGCTCACGAATGGTCTCAACAGGTGGTAAGTGAGAATAATGAGGAACAACAAGTTGTAAAAGACTCGAATGGAAATGTTTTAAATGACGGGGATGCGGTAACGGTTATTAAAGACTTAAAGGTGAAAGGTAGTTCTTCTACGTTAAAACAAGGTACTAAGGTAAAAAGTATCCGAATAGTAGATGGAGATCATAATATTGACTGTAAAATTGATGGGTTCGGTGCGATGAAGCTAAAATCCGAATTTGTGAAGAAGATATAAATATAGAAATGTAGGTATAAATGTATGATGAAAAACACACTTGGACAATTAAGAATTGCAGGTATATTAGACGGGATATCCTTGGTAGTCCTTTTGTTTATTGCGATGCCCTTAAAGTATTGGATGGATATACCAATGGCAGTTACGATAGTTGGATCTGTACATGGTTTTATCTTTGTTTCGTATGTACTTGTTATTTTATATGTACAAATTCGATTAAAGTGGAATATTATCTGGTCTTTGCTAGCTTTGGCAGTTGCATTTATTCCTTTTGGTAACTTTATTTATGACTGGCAGCTTAAAAAAATGGAAACCCGTTTTCAAAACTAATATAGGCACCTTCCCAATGCTCGAATTGGGAAGGTGCCTATTTTGCAATTAGTCTAACGCCCGCCGTTTCATAATAAGATAGAAATTATTTTTCTCCCAACTGTTTTAAGAGTTCTATTATTTTTTCATTTTGTTCGATTGTTTTTTTTAGACTAACTTCAATTGCCAGGCAAGTAATAACTATTATAATGCCGCAAATTATTATTATAAACTCCAATTCACATGTCCCTTTCTAATTCTGCTAAATACTCCCCAGCCACCAGCATTCTGGAGCCATACCAAAACATCTCACCATCCACTAATATTATTTCTGTATGGGGAAGAAATGATTGGAACTCAGTTAAATGTTTCTGTTGAAATGGAAATGGTTCTGAAGCTAGGAAAAGTTTATCAAGTTGAGCATTAGCTAACTGCTCTTTTGTGACAACAGGATATCTAGAGCCTTCGTTAGTAAAAGGATTTTGATAGCCCATTTGATGTAGCACGTCATTTATATAAGTGTTGCCACCAACGACCATATAAGGTTTCCGCCAAATAACATATGCGGCTTTACCATTGCCTTTACCTACTACGGATTGAAACGATTTTTGGCAGGAAGTTAAAAGGAAGTTTGCAGTCTCTGTAGTCTTTGTAGCTTCACCAAGTGTAGTGATGAGCCTATATGCATCCAGTATAGATTTTACCTCTAGCACGAAAACTGGTGCTATTTTTTCAAGTTCCAATACCATTTCTTTCGTGTTTTCCTCTTTTTCAGCAAATATAAGATCGGGCTGAAGCGCTTTAACTTTTTCAAAGTCAACTTCTTTTGTTCCTCCTACAATTGGGACTTGGTCAACTGTCCCTTTAGGAAAGATACAATATTTAGTGCGACCAATTACTTCTTTTTCTAAGCCTAGAGAGAAAAGTGTTTCTGTAATGGCGGGGCATATAGAAATAATGCGTTTAGGTGAATGAGGAAGAATCACATTTCTACCGAGGTGATCTATAACTTCATGCATCTTAATGGTCCTCCTTTAATTATTCAGCTAAGTAATAAGTTCGTGGTAAGAGAAGAGTTCTCCTTTACGTTTTAATAAATTAAAACAATTAAAAGAAAAAAACCAAGGAGCTCCATTGAACGTCCTTGGTTTTGATACTCATATAGTTATTTTTTCTTCCTATACTCATTAAGCTTCTTTTTACCCTCTGTTTTTCTTTCTTCTAATGCTTTTGTATTAATCATTGTTTTTCCCAAAGTAAGTAGTGTGATAAACATGACCCCTGTACCTACAACCAAGTATAGCATGGTGAATATTTTACCTAAATTGGTTACAGGTGTTAAGTTTGTATTTACACCAGTTGGGATTAGACTTACAACACAGAAGTATATGGCATCTACGACACCCCAACCTTCTTTATTTGTATAGAAGAGTGTGCCAGAAAGAATGATCAGAAATAACGTGGTAAAGAGAGATAAGAACATCGGAGTTTTAAAAGCCTTCACTAAAGCTTCAATAAATCTTTTAACGGTTAAAATAAAGGACAACATACTGATTCCACCTACATATTAGATTGTTATTTAAGTAGTATATCAATAAATGTCCCACTCTACTTAGAAAAAGTGTGTAGATTCTTTACTAGATTGCTCTGTCTGACACAATTTAGATTAATTGTTGGCTGCTGAGTTATCCCATTCTTCTCGTAAAATCCCCATTCGAATGGAATCATAGTAATATCCATCATAGTACCGTACTTTTCGAATGCGGGCCTCCATTGTCATGCCTAGTTTTTCGCCGACTCGAATCATTCGCTCGTTACCTGACCAAGTGGTATAACCAACTCGAACAAGTGGTAGTGTAGTGAATAGATGATTCATCCAAAGTCTGAAAGCACGTGTTCCTAGTCCTTTCCCCCAATTACTGGCTTCATGAAGTCCAATGCCCATCTCCAACCATTTTGAAGGTTCATGCTCCCAGTAGTAAGAAACAATTCCTCTTAATATTCCATCTACTTCTATCCCCCAAAAGTCGTCTCTATTTATATATGAATCAGCTTTCTCCATGAATTTGTCATACGGTACCGATTTATATTCATAATAGGGGGCATCCCATTTTTTCCACTCTGGCGTTTCGTCCTTGCACATTAGTTCCCAAAGTCTCGTTAAATCTTCACGCTTAATAGGTCTAATAACTAGTTCATTGTCTTGGTACAAAATTATTCCTCTTTTCATCCTGTAATAGTGTATAGGTTTTTTGGGTTGGAAAGAGAAAGTGTAATACTTTACTTCTCAATCACCTGTATAACGTTTTTCATCTTAATCACTCCTCAATAGTTAGTTAAATTAAGTATATATAATAATTCTGAAAATTTATATATTTAACAGGAATAAAAGGAGAAATAGCGAATTTAATGTAGAGGGGTGATTAAATGGTAGGAAAGCAAATTTATTTAATCAGACATTGTGAGGCGACGGGGCAAGAGCCATCTGCGGAGTTAACGAATGAAGGGAAAGGAAAAGCCATACAGTTAGTTCCATTGTTAGAGAAATTACAGATCGATTATATTATTTCAAGTCCCTACAAAAGAACAATCCAAACTATTGAACCGTTTTCCGAAAGCAATAAAATTCCTGTCGTTATAGATGAAAATTTACAAGAACGCAGGTTGAGTGCAGAACCTATGGAGGACTGGTTAGAACAACTAGAGAGAACGTTTATAGAAAGAGATTTAATATTTTTAGGTGGGGAGTCTAGTAATCATGCACTTTCCCGTATACGAAAAGTATTAGAGGAGGTGTTTGAACACAAACAAAAGCATTGCGTAGGAATTGTTACTCACGGAAATATTTTGTCGCTACTCATTAATCACTATGATCCAACTTTTGGGTTTGCTCAGTGGCAACAGATGAAAAACCCAGATATTTTTTTATTGGAGCAAGTTAATGGCGTTATATACATAAATAAAATAGAACAATAAAAAAATCCTGTGTAAAAATAACGACAGGATTTAAACTTTTATTAAGACTCTTTAGAACTCGATGGGATTCGGTTGCTGCTCATTTGTCGTTCCTGTTCTTGCTCGGCAATGATGTCGTTGTCCTCAGCATTATCTCGAGTAACTTTTTGTGTAAGAATGGCTCCAACTGCAACCAAAATCATTACTGCGATATAATATCCTTTTTCATTAAGCTGCAGATTGTCTGCGTTATAAAGCCCGATGCAGAACATAACAACACCTGCAAATAACGTAAAGTAAGCAAGTACTGTAAATGCCATCGTATTACGCCTGCGATACCGTTTTTGATTCATGTCATACTCCCCTTTAGGTTCGTTCTAATAGTTATTGTATGAATTATATTCTATCAGAGATGAATGATAATATGAAATATTTAGAAGTATAAGATAATTATAGAAAAGTAGGTAGCTATGTTTTTTCATCCCCGAAAATGTTTTGTTATCTTATATTACTTATCTCACGTTTACTCGTTTCATGTAGTAAGCAAAATCCACTGATCACCGATGAGTTGAAGTAACCATCCAGTGTGTGGAATCAGATGAATCACTGTTTGATAATTGCAAATATTAACGGAGGGGTATTATATCCATGCAGATCTTCCAAATTTTTGTGACAAGTAAGCGCTATGATTCATAAATATGACGTGACTATTAGAATTATGAGAGAAAGCGACTTTCCTTATATGGCAAAATGGCTAAATGATGATTTGGTCATAGAGTATTATGGTCCGAGGCTGACATTAGAACAAATAATTGCAAAGTACGGTCCGAGAATTAATAAAGAGCATTACGTAATGCCTTGTATTGTGGAATATAAAGAAGAATCGGTAGGCTATATTCAATATTATAAAGTTCCTAAAGAGCAGTTAAAAATATACGGCTATCCATTGAAAGAACCTATCTATGGAATTGATCAATTTATCGGAAGATCTGATTTATGGGGTAAAGGGATAGGGACTCGGATGATTAGTGCTTTGTTAGAGTATTTAAATTCCAGACTAGGCATCAATACAGTGGTACTGGATGTCAAAAGCAATAACTTGCAAGCTATTAAGTGTTATCAAAAATGCGGGTTTCGAGTTGTGAAAGAATTAGAAGATAGTAGTCTTTTAATGGAATGGGAGCTTCATCCGTCCGGGAATTGAAAAAAATAAAAAGAGGTGTGGTTATGAAACAAGCATTATTAATCATCGATGCGCAACAGGAGTTAATAGAAGGAAATGACCAAGAGGTTAGTGTATTTCAAAAAGAAAAGATAATTGAAAATATCAATTTAGTAATAAAGAAAGCAACTGAATCAGACGCTTTGATCATTTTTGTAAGAGATACAGATGTGGCAGAAGGAAAAGGTGAAGGATTTCAAGTACACAGAGATATTAATCTACCAGCAGACTCGAAGACATTCGATAAAGCTGCAACGAACTCATTTTATGGAACTGGATTAAAGGAATATCTTGATGAACACGAGATTAAACACGTAGTAATTATGGGATGTCAGACTGAGCATTGTATCGATACAGCGGTACGTACTGCAACCGTTTCACAATTAGATGTTACATTAGTTGGAGATGGGCATTCAACAACTGGGTCATCTGTTCTTTCAGCGGAGCAGATTATTAATCACCACAATAAAATACTGCATGGACATTATAATGTAGATAACTTTTCAATGGTTAGAAATGCTGAAGAGGATTTGTTTCAGCCACAACATGATACGCATCGCTAGGAGTAAGTAAAAGTGTTTATGGCATTATTAATCAAATCGTATAACAATATAAAACTCCTCACCTCAAACTTGGTGAGGAGTTTTTTGACCTTAAGCAGTTAATGCTACAACTATAGCATTAAAGACTAGGTAGGAATGAGTACAAGCATAAACACAAATGAACTTAGTAAAGCACTCCACTTTACTCTAATCCATTTATATAGAAATCCTCGATAGAAAACCTCCGCAACATATCCAACACTACATTTGCTAATGAAGAACTAACAGATAAGTTATGGGATTTTCTTAAATCGCAAAAAGATTCGGAAGCGGTAAGTCTTTATCCGGTAAGTCAGAAAATACTTCAATTTATAGAAGAAGCATTGGCTGCAACGTAAGGAATCAATATATTTTATTTAGACATCACTAAAAGATGAATTCATCATAGAGGGATTTGATTATGAGGGAAGAAATGAATCTAATATAGGTAAAAAGAAATGCGTAAAATTAATCTTATGTATTTTTTTATTTGGTAATAAGTAATTGGACTGGTTTTTAGGGATATTTTGAAGAAGGGAGGAATCTTTTTGTAACTTTATACCCCTACAATAAGTCGCAACTGTAGAAGTTATGACTTTGTTTGTAGAAAAAGTAGAAGTTATGAAGAAGATGTTGTCCGCAAATTTAGCAAAAGTATAATTATGTTAATCTTCTGTCACTAACTAATCAGATGTGAAAAAGAAGTGAAGGAAAAATAAACTAAAGAACTAATGGGAGGTTATTATTTCAAATTATTTAGGTATAAAAATGTAGGTATATGGATATAATGGTTGAGGGCAGCGCGAAAGGGGTTGTAAACAATGAAAAAAGTTGTAGGAATTATTTTAGTGTTTTTTATTCTACTAGGATCCAGTACCATTTACGCTAGCGGCTTACCGCGAACCTCCCTTTCTAAATGGTATGATCAATCGTTCCAGAAGGAGAGTGAAGGAAAAGCTAGTTTAGCTAAAGTAGAAAAGACCTTTGATGGAGTAAATGCTTTCATATTGGAAACATTCGAAAGTTATCAATCTAGCATTCAAAAGGCAATTGAAAATCAGGTAAAAGAATCAAAGGTTGGTATCGAAGAGTATCAACAGGAAACTAAAAGCCAGTTGGACGAAATAGTTACCGAGCTCAAAGAAGAAGAAATCGATGAGTATATGAACAATGAAGCAATTGAAAAAGAAATTGATCAAGACATCGATGAAGTGTTAATTGAAGTTTTCGGTAAGTAGTAGGACTCATTCATAAAAAAACTATAATTCTAAGGGGATATTCATATGTTGAAAACAGTTAAAGGTAAAGTAATCGCAGGAACTGTAGCAGTAACACTATTAGCAGGAACTGGAGCGGCTTTTGGTTCATCATTAGATGCAGGACAAAAGTTAAAAGCTTGGTATGATGGAAAGTTTGGTCAATCTACAGGTGAAATGGTAAGTGATGTAGAAGCTGATGTAACTGGAAGAATTAATGGATTAGCGACTGAATATGAAGGCTTGAAAACCGCTGCTACAAATAGTATTAATCAAACAAAAGCGACTGAAAGTACTGCAAAATCATCTTCAATTGATGCAGAAGCACAAGCGCATATTGATTCAATTAATGCTAAAGAAGCACAAATTTCAGGATATATGGCAACGCAATTTGATATATTGTTAGGTACGGCTAATATACTTATCAATCAAGCGGGAACAACTGCTACAAATTATGCCAATACAGATTTAGAGAATCATACTGGAACAAAAGGAACTACTGCTCGTAATGAGTTAACTGAAGAATTAACTGCGGCAACAAAAACTGCTACAGATGAGTTATCTGCTGAAATTTTAGCTGCCAAAACAGCGTTACAAACTCAGTTAGACAATGAAAAATCCGCGACTACAGCAGAAATTAAAGCTGCAATCGATGCTAAAATTAATTCATTAAGAACTTCTATTACTAAGAAAAAAGATGACCTAGTGGTTGCTCAACAAGTTCTAATTACTGCAAAAGCAGTTGAACTAGAAGGATTAGCTATTGGTGAATTAGATACTATCGTGGGCAATATTGATAAATAATTTCTTTTACTACTAAATAAGGACCTCATTTTATGAGGTCCTTATTCTTCTAATAGGAGGTAAAAACATGTTAAGCAGAATGGAAAAGTATAAAAAAACTAGACGTATTAAAAAGATGCTCATAATAAGTGGAATATTAGTTTTAAGTATAGGTCTAGGTACTGGAATGAAATCAGCGTTGGCGGACGTAGATGTTCAACAGGTAATGGTGAACTGGTTCTCCAAAAAACAAGATGCCTCTATAAAAGAAATAGATCAAGCTATTGATAGTGAGAGAGACATTTTAATGGGACAATTGAAAGGGCAACTAAGTACGGAGATGCAATTAGCAGAAAAACAATTGGCTGAATTTACTGCAACTCAAAAACAAACACGTATTGCAGCTTTACAAGAATATGCTAATAACATAAAAGCAGGAATGACTATTGATAGTAGTGAGCAACAAGCTGCAGTTATGAAAAATATAGATATTATTTTAGAAAATGCAAAAGCACAATTAGATGGTCAAGCGGCGCAGTTAAAGTTAGTGACCGTTCCAATGCCCGTAACAGCACCTGTTCCTGCATCGGCTCCGGATCTAGTAGTGGTCCCTGAAACAACTCCTGCCCCTGCAGTAGAAACATCACCAACGCCAAAACCTGAGACAGAAGTGATTCCTGAAACAGAAAAAGCTCCTGAAAAAGAAGTTAAAGCCGCATCGTCGCCTGTGCAAAAAGAACCTGTTGTGTCTCCTCCTGTCGAGGTTGATATTTACGCTGTTACGGATTGGTTTGTTAAGCCGAACACTTCTAACGTACAAATAGAAGAACTGGCAGTTACAGATGACGTATTCTCTATTAATACCTCTTTCTCGGATATTCTGATGAACTCGCAAGCTCGAGGAATTTTGAATAGTATTTTACCGGGTCTAGAAAAACATCAGCACTTTCATCTAATACAATATAAAACAATCGAAGAGATGTCACGAGTTGCTCCAGTGCATTTTACTGAATCTGTTTTATATTTATTAAACCAAAAGTTAAGTGCAGTTAAAAAATAAAAAATACCAGGGAAATTAACAACTAACATTGTTGATTTCCCTGGTATTTATTTTTTAGAAGAGAATAAGTCTTATTTTTTTATACTGAGAGTAAAAATAATTGGTAGCTAGTAATTCTTGAAAACTTATACACATATTTAAAGGCAGGGTTTAAATTAACGATAATTTTTATGGACTAAAACACAACGGGATATACTTTGAAAGAGAGGCTCTTCCTAGGTTAGGCGAGCTATGTACAGATGGTAATAAATTTTTAAGTTGTCAGAAATTTCTGTGGATAACCTGTTAATAACAGCTTTATTCTTACAAAAATATCTCTGTTTCGCTTCACATTAGTCATGAATCATTGGTGAAAAGTTTAATTCCTTATGGAAAAGGAAAAGCTAGTCTAAAAAGGGGTTTTAAAATGACCAATTCAATAAGCGCTACCTCTGATTTTAAACAAAATCCGAACAAAAAAGCATATGCCAAACAGAATATGTGGACGGGCATTTTATTTGGACTTGGGATTGTGGCATTTATAGATGAAGTAGTTTTTCATCAACTTCTTCATTGGCACCATTTTTATGATAAATCTACTACGGATATTGGATTAGTGTCGGACGGTCTCTTTCATGCGTTTAGTTTTATAGCTACGATAGGAGCATCGTTTCTACTAGCAGACCTTCATAGGCGACATGCGTTTTGGTTAAAGAGATGGATTGGTGGAATTCTTTTAGGCGCAGGTGTATTTCAACTGTATGACGGTATTATTCAGCATAAATGGATGGGTTTACACCAGATTCGCTATGGCGTAGATATACTACCCTATGATTTGGTGTGGAATATTTTGGCTGCCTTAATGATTTTGATCGGAGCTATTTTAATACAACAGACAAATCATAAAAAGGAGGGCTGACTTTAGGTGCATACTCATGAACAGTATTCAGCTGCTACTCTCCAAATTTTTTTAGCAATTCCTTTTATCCTGTTATTTGTTATATATATATTGGCGGTAGTTCTGTCCAATCGAAAGAAAAAAACATGGCCAGGGTACCGTATGGTTGCTTGGAGCTTTGGTATATTATGTGCGCTTCTTTCGCTAGTTGGCCCCATCGCAGATTTATCGCACACAGATTTTTCTGCTCATATGATTGGGCATGTATTACTGGGGATGCTGGCACCACTTTTGTTGGTTTTAGGGGCTCCAGTGACGCTACTCCTCCGTACGATTAGTATCCCAACAGCAAGGAAACTAACTAAAATTTTACGTAGCCGTCCTCTACATCTTGTTCAGCATCCAGTTGTTGCTTCTATATTAAATATTGGTGGCTTGTGGGTGCTTTACACAACCGATTTATTTCTTATGATGCACGAAAATATGCTCCTATATGTAATTATTCATACACATATTTTCTTAGCTGGGTATGTATTTACAATTTCCATCATTTATGTGGATGTGACACCCTTTAGAAAAAGTTACTTATACCGGACTGTTATTTTTGTATTGGCTTTAGCGGGTCATTCCGTTCTTTCCAAATATATTTATGCGAATCCTCCAACGGGAGTGCCAATTGATCAAGCGGAATTAGGTAGCATGATTATGTACTATGGTGGGGACACTGTGGAGGTAGGGCTACTTATAATCTTGTTTTATCAATGGTACAAAAAAAGTCGACCTACATTCAATAATGGGAAGGAAGGGTTTGCTATAAGTAATAATAAAAAATTTACAGTTGCAGGGACAGACATTGAGGAAGTAAAGAGGTTAAATGCAAATGCGGGGATGAGTTATCGTGAAATAAATGAATGGTTTGCAAAGCAACAGTCTAAGGCCGATCCATTAACTAAAAAAAGGTAAAGCGTTTGGAAGGTGGGTTTAAATAGTGTATATGAAAGCATTATTAATGAAGTTTGTCATGATAACTGCGGTGCTATGGATTGTTTTAAGTCTTTTTTATGACGTTTCTTTTACAGATATACTCATTACTAGTGTGGTTCTAACAGCGGTAGGATATGTAGGAGATGTCTTTATATTACCTAGAATAGGAAATACTTGGGCGGGGATAAGTGACTTTGTCATTGCCTATGCCGTCATTTACTTGTTGGGATCATATTTTTATGAGCAACCAATTGCTCTAGGGACAGCTTCTTTTATATCTGCACTGTTGTTAATGATAGGAGAATTCTTGTTGCATCGATATATGGACACAAATATCTTTGAACCAAAGAAAGCTAATCCTGATGAGAAGGTTGGATACTATAATCGAACGAATCTCCAAACGGAGTTTGCTGAGGAGTTCGATACTGATTCGATAGCACAAGAAAAAAGCACTGATAAAAAGTTAAAAAAGTAAGTATATAATTCACTATTTGGACCAATCTAATACAGTCAGGGAGGTGAGCAGTCATGGGAAACAATAATAACCGAAATAA
Source organism: Psychrobacillus sp. FSL H8-0510 (assembly GCF_038008345.1). Classification (NCBI taxonomy): domain Bacteria; kingdom Bacillati; phylum Bacillota; class Bacilli; order Caryophanales; family Bacillaceae; genus Psychrobacillus; species Psychrobacillus sp. FSL H8-0510. The sequence goes on along the minus strand of NZ_JBBOYZ010000001.1, from coordinate 3,560,253 downwards.
CAATAACAACAATAATAACAACAACAATCGCAATAACAATAACCAAAACAATCCAGCTGAGTTCGGTGAAGATTTCAACTTTGACAATCTAAACGAGCAAAACCAAAACGAACAAAACAGAAACAACAACAATCAAAACCAACGTAACAATAACCGCAACAACAATAACAACAACAACAATCTTTAGTAATAATTAGTTAGCTAATACAGTTATTCCTAAAGTAAACTTTAGGAATGACTGTATTTTGGTTTATAGATGAATGTACGGTGGTAAAGAATAATAATGACAAACAAGGGAGAGAACTTAAATGGATAAAATAGAAATCCAACCCTTGAATATTACTGATGCATATATGACGTATTTTTTTCCGTTTTCTTTTCGAGAAAAAGAGCGGAAAGAGCTAATGGCACAACTTGAAAAGAATCATTACACTTTTTTTACTTTAGATAATGAAGAGCTACAAGATAAGTACTATGGAGAAAATATTAACATTTCAAATGAGGAATTGGATCAATTTTTTCTACCATTTATTGAAGATAAGCTCTTCCCTCCTTCGATTAAAAATAGGGGATTTTTGCGTTACTCCAAAGTAATTAAAGATTCATTTGTATACGAAGTACATGACCATACATTAAATTTTATCATTAATAGTATGGATATTGTCTTATGTCCATTCGGTATCGGTATAATTACGATCCGGGTAGCAATGGATCAAGAGCAGGAAACATTGACGAATTTATTGGATTGCATCGATCATTTTTGTGTGCTTGAACCCAAGCTTCCCAAGGATAAAGGTGCTAAAATCCACCATGATGGTAAAGTGTTCAATAATACAAATGAACTTGTTTTTGACTATATTTGTTTACCGTTAAAGCCGTATATCATCCATAATGACAAATTAGCGGGTTATTACGGGAGTCTTCCTTATTTTGAGGATGAGCGAATGCATACTTCTGTTTTCTTGATAGCGGATGATAAAACTGAAATAACAAAAGATCAGCTGTTCCGCTTGGCGCATTTAGATGGTAAGGATATAGACGGAAATGCATTTATCTCTAGTTCCAACCCAGAATATGTGAACCGCTATGTTGATGCGCGTATTCATGATCGTTGGGCACCGCATACATATACAATTTCTTCTGAACATACTCAGGTCACTATCTCTAACAAGAAAAAAGAACAGTTAAAACAAAGTGTTTCTCAATTTATGAGTGTGCATTATTATAATTTAATGTTGCATTACTATTATAAAATTATATTGTTAAAAGTTTCTTATGAACATAGTGAAGTCAGTTGGGCAAAGGATAAAAGATATGTAGAGGAGTTAATAGAACTCATATCAAAATTCTATTCACGCTATTATTTTGAAGAGGTTTCGGCTAGAACAGAAGGAAAAGAGCTTACCCAGAAGTTGCGGGAAGTATTTCGTTTACAAGATCTTTTTGATGAAGTAAGACAAACTGTAGATGATCTATATAAGGCTCAAAACAATCAAGCAAGCAAACGACGTAACTCATTGCTGTTTATGTTAACTATATTCACAGTAGTTTCGGGTATCTATGGGATGAATCTTGTTATTGAGGATTGGAAGGGAAAAACAGATTGGTCAAAGGTACCGGGATATTCCTTTTTTGAGTGGATATCACTTATTACAGCATTAACAGGAATTGGTCTTGCGATCGCTATAATAGGTTACACTACTTGTAAAGGTATTTATGATAGATACAGAAAGTGGAAAAGAGATAAGTCCTAAAACTTCTTATTGTAAAATGAGAAGTTTTTTGTATTTCTTATTTTAATTTTATCCAGTATATTAAGATTAGTTTATAAGCAAAGAAAATTAATAGAACGGGGTAAGTTAGTGAATCAAGCAAATGCATCCAAATCAATTGTATTACCATTAATCATTTCCATAATAGCAATCTCGTTTGCTGCTATTTTCGTCAAGTGGTCTCATGCGCCCGCAACTATATTAAGTATGTATCGCATGATTTTAGCAACCCTGCTATTACTGCCAGTTGTATGGATTAAAAGGGCAGAGTTTAAAAAACTTACAAACAGAGAATGGTTATTACTGTTTGTTGCAGGTATGTTCTTAGCTCTACATTTTGCTCTATGGTTTGGATCCTTAAAACTAACGACAGTCGCCAGCTCAACAATTATTCTGGCATTGCAGCCGATTATCGCGTTGGTTGGTGGTGTCATTTTGTTTAAAGAGAGAACTACGAAATCCGCACTTATGACCATGGGGATTGCTGTAATAGGAGCAGTGATGGTCGGATGGGGCGATTTTGGTCTAAGTAGAAATGCCATTCTTGGCGATATACTTTCTTTTCTAAGTGTGATTGCGGTTGTTGGATATTTATTGATCGGGCAAAAAGCAGTGAAAGTAGTTTCCCATTGGATTTATAGTTTCACTGTCTTTGGCTTTGCCGCTATTGCACTCATTGTCTATAACCTACTCGCAGGTGTTGCTATGGGAGGGTATGATTCAAGAGAGTGGGGAATTTTTGTGTTGTTAGCGGTAGTACCGACTATTTCTCATTTGATAAACAATTGGTTGATGAATTATGTAACAGCTACTACGATATCTATGAGTATTTTAGGAGAGCCGGTAGGAGCAACTATCCTTGCTGCTATTTTCCTAGGAGAACGATTAGTAGGCTGGCAAATTGTTGGTGGTATTCTAGTGCTAGTCGGTGTGTTTTTGTTTATCCTACAGCAGATGAAAAGGTATCCTAAAAGTGAAATACAAAAAAACTAGACAATTTAGGCGAGTCTAGTTTTTTGTTATTTACTATTTTAAAGGCAATTTGAAATGTACTTTTACTTACTTTAGAAAGCCTCCTTCTACTAATAGTTCTTTAATTTCTTGTTTTGTCATTAAATTTTGTTTTGTATCTACTAGAATAGAAGGTATAGAAGAAGTTTTGCTGGTAGAGTTCACAGGGGTAATTTTTATCAGATCCTTGTTAAATACGGTGGCCATTGGTATTTCGTTTTCTGCTACTAATACTTCATGAGTCTTTTCTCCGACTCGAGCACCGGTTTCAATGATATGAACATTTTTTTTGTTGTAATACTCGATGAGAACTTCTGCCAAGTCGAGTATATTACAAGCATTCATATGCATGACAAAAATTTCTCCTCCATTTCCCAACTCTGTAGCTTGAAGTAGCGTTTTAATCGCTTGTTTTGGTGTGACAAAATAACGTGTCATCTTTTTATCGGTTATCCGGATTTTGTTTTCTTCTTCTAGTTGTCTGATGAAAATTGGTAGTACGCTGCCGCTGCTTCCAAGCACATTCCCTCCTCGAATGCATAAGAACCTAGTGTGCGAACCTAATTCGTTTGCACCAAGAATCAGCTTTTCCCCAAGTGCTTTTGTCATTCCGTACGTATTAGCTGGATCTGCAGCTTTATCAGTAGAAATATAAATTACTTTTTTGACTTGGTTCTTAATGGAAGCTTCAATTACATTCTGCGTTCCGACTATATTTGTTTTAATAGCTTCTAAAGGATTTTCCTCACATACGGGGACATGTTTTAGTGCGGCTAAGTGAAAGACATAATCTACACCAGCACATACGGAAGATAGAGCGTTTTCGTCTCGTATATCCCCTATACTAAACTGTAATCTTGTATCTTCAAAGTTCTGGCGCATCATGACTTGTCTATTTTCGTTTCTTGAAAAAATAATAACTTTCCTAGGGTCAAGAAGAAGAAGTTGTGTGACTAGTTCAATTCCCCATGAGCCTGTCCCCCCGGTTATCAATATTGTTGCATTGGTAAACACCATTTTTCCTCCCTAATAATTGTTTGATTTTAGAGACGTTTTGTACATTAAGCTACGTACGCAAACGAATCCCGCTTAACACCTCTTCCCATAAGTCGTGATTTCCTTCCCATTTATCTTTATTAGGAAACTCAATCGAACAAACTTTTTCTAAAGGCCAACTTTTTTCTACAATTCCTTGTACATATGTGTGATTGATAAGTAGGATACTGAAGTCGTGTTTTACTATTCTGGAAAGCACGTCTTGTAAAACAGCTGCATCCTCGAGTGTACCTTCTGTTCGAACGAATAATATTCTTTTAGCATTTTCCATTTCTGAAAGAAAGCGTTGAATTCTTCGTTCATACTTCTCCATTACTTCTGCATAGCCGCCTAAATAAGTTAGTGTATTTTTTTCTCCATCAAAATCATGATTGGAAACAAAATTATAGCCATCATCTGAAACGCATATAAAATCATCGGCGTAACCGATCACACGTAGATTATCATATTCAAGGAAGCCTATAAAACGATTTTCTAATAGTTCATTTACCATAGATAGCTCAGGACTAGCCATCCAATCTAGTACGCCTGAGTATGGTCTCAAGTTGTGTTTTTTCAATTGTATAGATGCTAAGCAAAGGTCCCCAAGGCTAAATATGGCATCATATTCTCCTTTAAGTTGACTTAAATTCAATTATTTCACCTCCTTCATTCTCTAGCGTCAAGGCGTACATGCACCTTATTAATAGTTAATGCTAGAGAATGAAATAGAGCAGGGGCGAGTTTCCTATAAGTAGAAAATAATTTAAGGATAGATAATAAAGATTGCCTAGAGATTCCCCGAGATTATCTCACTAAGAAAATTGGTATTGTGTCTGTAATTGTCTTATCAATGTCCGACTTTTATCAGTGATAGTCTATACTATTCTCGATTACAAGATTGACAGAGAAAGTACAAATAAAAAAAGACAGGTTTCCCTGTCTATTCTGATACTATCTCTGGATGAAAGTTGACCGTCTCCATAATAATGGGAGTACCTTTAGGGATTTCCGAATCATCAGGGAGAGAGAGAAGTAAGGAGCCTATTCCGTCTTCTCCGGCCGTATATGAGAAATTTTCATCCATTTGTAGTACCCCATTTATATATACATTAAAGTAACTGTTGTTTAGATTTAGCACTGGCAACGATTGAGCTATTTCCCCCTGATCATTTAGAAAATCAGATGCATTAATCTTATGAGTGGTAACCTCTGTGATAGTTTCTGGTACCTCATGAAAGTAGCGTGCGACAGTGGGTGAAGTTGAAATCGTTTGTTTTGGTGTGATAGCTAATTTAACAATTTTTAAAGCCAAACGTGTTCCTCCTTTTCATTTCTCTTTCAACATATGACTAAAAGTCAGAGAGAGATATGGGCATTTGAGTATTTTTTCGGAAAATGAGAAGAAGGGCCTAATGTATACACATTTTTATTATTTCATGGATACACTAACTTTATTTATATGTTAGGGGGGAAGAAATGATAAACCAACCGTACGTCCCGCGGAAAGCGACTGCATACTTTTCGGAGCCTTTAATCATTCCTTTAAAAGTAAGTAAATCAGAGTCCAAAGTAGTGAGCCATAGAACGGTTGTGACAACTGAACTTTTTGTATTATCGGATGGTGTGAAGAAAGTATATACCGAACAAGATGCTATTGCTGATTGTGGGCTTCAACAAATGATGAATCCAGCAAATGCGTCTTATATGAACCTTTTTATAAACGGGATTTTACAGCCGAAAATAAATTACCTAGTATCGGAAGGAAGACTTTTGTTATTGACGGAAGATGTACCTGAAAAGGGATGTCCAATTGTTCTTCAAATGATTCAAATTTAAAAGCCCACACCAATTGACATCAACGGCAATAAGTATAGAACATGCGGTTAAAACGGGGAGATGTATAATTTGAAAATCTTGCTAGCCACATATTGGCCTATTCCCCATTTAGGTGGAGTTTGGAACTATATGGTTCATTTGAAAAAGAAGTTGGAACAGCTTGGACATGAAGTAAATGTACTTGGATATGATGAGGATAATTTGAATATCCATATGATAGGTTCCGATCAAAAGATTACTAGAGACAAGTTGTTGCCATTACTTCAAGCGAAGATAAATAAAGAAAATTATCCAGAAATTTATGAAAATAAATTAGTTGAATATACAGAGTTTCAACGATATATTTTCGAACTGGGAACAGCTTACTTTGGGTTAGATGATTATGATTTGATACACACACAAGATGTTATTTCTACAGCTTGTATCGATCGAATTCGACCTAAACATGTTTCGCTCGTTGCAACTTTACATGGTTCTGTCGCACATGAAATCCATCACCAACTAAACACCATTCACAAAACGCCCAATTCTTATATTGCTAGAGCGTATTACGATGACTTAGAAAAATTAGGAGCAAATACTGCGGAAATAACTGTTGTAGCGAACAATTGGTTGAAGAATATATTAATAGATGAATTTAAGGTAGCAGAGGAACAAATAAAAGTACTCCATTATGGTTTTGATACTGAAAGCTTCATTAAGCAAATGAAAGTGAAGTCTCTTATTACGCCACCCAAAAACAAAAAGGTGCTTATCTATACAGGAAGACTAATTGATCTAAAAGGAATTCAGTATTTGATAGACACTTTAGGGAAACTAAAAAAGGAACGACAAGATTGGGTTTGTTGGATAGTGGGGTCAGGGGATAGTGAATCTAAACTACGAGTTAAATGTAAGGTGCTTGGTTTAGATGATTACGTTCAATTTCTAGGGAAACGTGATGATATTCCAGCTTTATTAGGAAAGGCTGATATTTATATATTGCCAACATTGTTAGAAAATCAGCCATTGTCGTTAATCGAAGCGCAGATTGCTGGGAAAGCAACAATAGTCAGCGACGTTGGAGGTTTGCCTGAAATGGTCCAGCATAATGTAACGGGTATATTAACACCTCCTGGTGATTCTAATATGTTGTTTGAAAACATAAATTTACTTTTAGATAATGAGCAGTTGCGAAAGAAACTAGGAACAAATGCGAAAAAATGGGGTATGACACATTGGTCGATTGATCAAGGGGTAAAAAGTTTACTGGAAGTCTACAATGATGCCATTTCCATGAGGAAGAATGGTGAAGAAGATGTCCCGCATAATCCACTACATTAACCTTTTTTTTCTGGCCATATATTACAAGAGTCAGACTTGGTGGAGAGGGTTGTGGAACCATAAGAAATCGGTGACAGATTCGTCCATAAAAGAAGAAACCATTGTTTCATCAGAAAATTACAATTCTAGGTTTTCTAGTAATGGATTTAACTCAGAAGTAGCTATTGTTAAAGAGGTATGGGATCAGATAGATAGTTCGATTCCAAACGAAACGCAATTTCCAAATCCTTCAACAATCAATTTGCTGAAACCGATGAAATCAGATTATTATAATTTGTTGTTTCCATATTCGCCAATAACTCCAAACTTATTTGTAGATCGGGGTGTATGGACAGATATACTGAGTAATTTGCCAGAGGGGTATGAGATTCCACCAACTGTAACGATAAAATTAATGAAACCTATGAGTAGTGAGTATTACGAGGATATTTTCTCTCCATTAGCAGGTAATTCTAAGACATTTGTGGATAATCGTATTTGGGAAGAAATTATGAAAAATCTCCCCAGCTCTTATTTGATTCCTAGTACTAAAACAGATATAGGTATATGGGCAAAACGACATAATACGGCTGCACCGATTATTATGAAACATAATTTCAGCAATTCTTCTTAAAAAAATTTTCAGATGAATGATTCTTTAATGATTCATTCATTTTTTTATTGCTTATCGAACGAATTGTCTAATCTGTTTTTGGACTTTCACACTTTTCTCAGGCACATGTCCCCATTTTTCTGTTCATCCTGCATATATTATGAAAAAGCCAAAAGGAGATTGAATATGAAAGTAATAGTTTCAGGGGGGGCGGGCTTCATAGGCTCTCATCTTGTTGATGCACTTATAGACAGAGGGATTGAGGTTCATATTATAGATAACTTGCTGTCTGGGCGGAAGGGAAATATCAATCCACAAGCACAATTACACGTCGTTGATATATGTAGCGAGGAAGCAAGTAAAGTCATTATGAATATCAGACCAGATGCATTTTATCACTTAGCTGCACAAGCCGATGTGGGAAAATCTGTACAATACCCTAAGTATGATGGAAATATAAATATTATCGGCACTCTTAATGTACTAGAGGCTTGTCGTAGGGCAAAAGTGGGGAAGTTTATATTTGCCAGCACCTCCGCTGTATACGGAAATTTAAACAATGAAATAATTTCAGAAGAAGAAATCACAGTTCCTGCTTCATTTTATGGTTTGTCCAAGCTAACTGCTGAGTCTTACATAAGGCTTTTCTACGAGCTCTATAGACAATCGTATACAATTTTAAGGTATGCCAATGTATACGGTCCGCGGCAACTTCCTAAAGGAGAAGGTGGGGTTGTTTCTGTATTTTTAGATCGACTTCAAAAAGGTGGACCTATCAATGTACATGGCGATGGACAGCAAACGAGAGACTTTATCTATGTAAAGGACATTGTTGCCGCAAATATTGCGGCATTGGAGTTAGGTGATCAAGAAACAATCCAGGTAAGTACCTCACAAAAGACTTCCATAAACGATATATTATCCTTATTAACAGAGATTCATGGAATATCCATTCAACGAGAGTTTACCGCACCGAGGGAAGGGGATATTAAACATAGTTGCTTGTGCAATGGAAAAGCTAGAAATCTATTAAACTGGAATCCGTCATATACAATCGAGGATGGTTTAAGAGAAACTTATACATTTAATAAGCAATTAGAAAGCGATATTTCTAGTGCATATTTTGAGAACGAGCTAATGGGATGACCAACCAGACGAAGTTATTAATAACAGGGGCCACAGGTTTTACAGGTATTCATGCCTGTCGTCATTTTCAACAAGCTGGCTACGAAGTAATTGGAGTTTCTAGAAAGCCATTTACTTTAGAAGGTAGTCAAATGCAAATCGAACCATGTGATCTAACAAATAAAAATGAAATAATGGACTTGATACAAAAGCACAATCCAGACAGAGTCCTCCATTTGGCAGGGCAAAATCATGTACCCTCATCCTGGACAAATCCAATCGCTTCTTTAGAAGTAAATACAATGTCCACAGCTTATTTACTGGAAGCGATTAGACATGAAATTCCTGAATGTAGGGTTGTAGTCGTGGGGTCTACTCTTCAATTTGATATAAATGATATTACAACTTTGGAACATCCATATAGCTTAAGTAAAACCTTACAAGCATTGGTAGCAAGGTCTTGGCAGTTATTATATGAAATGGATATTGTCATTGCAAACCCATCGAATTTAATAGGTCCAGGAAAATCAAACGGGGTTTGCTCTATTTTAGCTAAAAAGGTTGCAGAGATGGAATTACTAGGATCAGAAAAAGTTCTCAAGATAAACAATTTGTTGGCCCAACGCGATTTTCTAGATGTGCGTGATGCAGTTAGTGGATATGAAATTATTTTTAATAAAAGTCAATCTGGTAGTATGCATAATGTAACCTCGGGACTGCCAAGATACCTAAAAGAAATTACTAGTAGTTTGCAGGCCATTTCTAGTGTTGAGTTCACAGTGGAGTCTATTGAAGATAAACTAGAAGAAAAAGAGATTATGCATTCTTCTAATCTTATAGTAGAAAATATGTCATCTTTTATCCCATTCGATAAATCAATGGAAGATATTCTAAATTACCAGCGTAAATCGCTAGCATAGATGATAAAATCTATAAGTGCAGATAATGTTGTTGAATGCTCATGAGCTAATATGATTCATGAGCATTGCTTTGTTACATATAGATTCAGAAGGGCCTAAATCTATTAGACCTTAATAGGGATTTGTTTCCCGGGAAATAATTTAGTCGAGTTATGTAGTAATTTTCACAGGAGGAATAAACATGGCTAACTATACATACGAACAACCGGTTAATATTGCAGAGAATCCGAAAACCCCTGTTTACAATGAAAGAGGAGAAGTTGTTTTTATATTTCAACGATATTATTCTAATGGTTTAAAAAAACGGTTAGATAAAATAATGGATTACCGTTACTTTCTTATCTATAACGTTTACGATAGTAACGAGAATTTAATTTGCATGTGTAAAAAACTATCTCGAAAAGGTAGGGTTTATTTTGAGGTTTATGACTATATTAACGAGAATAAATACTTAGTTGCTTATGATAAATGGAAAGAGCTCGTTCCAGACTTACTAATATCAGATGGTAATGTACAGATAAAATTGGATAAGGAAATGGAAGACTGGTCTAAGTTTATCTATAATGATAGTGAGATCGCGAAGTGGAAGGCAGAGCTTAATGATTTATTTAAAATTCAGCTTGAAGTGAATGATAACTCCCCTGTAAATAATGTCGGACTTTTTATCGCGATTAGTCAGTGTGTATTGTTTATAGGTTCTTAAATAAAAGTGTGTGGAATTTTCTGATGGAAAATTTCATACACTTTTTTGTAATGCATATTATTTTACATCGTACACGATATAGTTTAATCTGATAATTAGATGGAACGCTATACAAACTAGAGGAGGAAAGAATATGAAAACATTATACGAAACAACTATTGTAAATACTGGTGGACGACAAGGTGAGGTACATTCATTAGATAATATATTTTATTTGGACATTGCTAAACCACAAGCTTTAGGCGGGGAAGCGACTACAGCATCAAATCCAGAACAACTTTTTGCTGCGGGATACAGTTCTTGCTTTAACAGTGCTTTAGAGCTTGTGTTAGAACAGGATAAAGTAAAAGTAGAAAAAAGTGAAGTTACTGCTACTATTTCATTGATCGCGGACAAAGAAAATGGCGGAGTGAAATTAGCTGCGAAGCTAGAAGTAGAGATTTTTGGGTTAGACGATCATGAGTTGAAAGAAAAGTATGTGAAAAAAGCGCATGATTACTGCCCATATTCAAAAGCAGTAAAAAATTCCATTGATGTAGAAATAATCGTAAAATAATAATTTAGGTGTGATTTTCATGAACAATCCTTCCAAGTTGGAACAGCAGCTATGCTTCGAGGTTTATAAAGCATCTAGTAACTTTTCTAAGTTGTATGCACGAACTTTGGAGCCATTCCATTTAACATTCTCTCAATATCTAGTATTGCTCACGTTATGGGAACAGAATAACTTGTTAGTGAAGGATATCGGAAATCAATTAGGTCTAGGAATTGGAACATTAAATCCAATTATTAACCGAATGATTGCAAATGGATGGCTTAACAAAGAACAGTCTGATAAGGATAAACGAGCATTCGTCATTTCATTGACAGAAAAGGCATTAGAGCAAGAAAAACCAATCGAACGGGCAATTATTAGTAAAATTACTAGCTGCAATTATTTAGATATTAACGCCAAGACTTTAATGACTAACCTTAAAGAGTTAAATGTATTTCTAAATCAACTTAAGGAGTGAGTAATTTGAGTATCTATGATATTAAAGTGAAAAAATCGGACGGCCAAGAGTACGAATTAAATGAGTATAAGGGAAAACCAATGCTTATCGTAAACACAGCAACTAAATGTGGCTTAAGCGGTCAGTTTGATGGACTTGAAAAAATATATAATGAGTATAAAGAAGAAGGGCTTGTTGTTTTAGGATTCCCGTCGAATCAATTTAAACAAGAGTTAGGTAACGCGGAAGAAGCCGAGCAAGCATGTCGAATGAGCTATGGTGTTACATTTCCAATGCATGAAATGACTAAGTTAAATGGTAAAGAAGCGCACCCGCTATTTCAACATTTAACATCTAATAGTAAAGGGATATTGTCAAAAAGCATCAAATGGAATTTCACTAAATTTCTTGTCGATAAAAATGGTAATATCATAAAAAGATATGCACCAACGGATAGTCCGGAATCGATAAAAGCCGACATTGCAAAAGTAGTTGCAGAATAACCCTCAACAAAACAAGACTCCATTTAACTTTTTATGTTTAATCTTGAGAGAAAAAAGGAATAATAGTGAAAAAGATGAAATGGGGAAAACCTATGGGGAGATTAGTAGAGAAAGAACAGATTCTTTTAGCTTACTATGTTTGTAATTTCTTGGAAAAAAACGATAAAAATGCTGACGAATTAGGGGAAGTTTTAACAAAGGCATTAGGAGATAATTTGACTAGTATTCAGGAGGCACTAAACAACAAAGGTTTGCTGAGTGACCATGACCAAATGATTACTAATGAAGGAATATTATATATAGACAATATTTTACACATTCAATCTGATGCTGTAGAGCGAAATAAATTAGCTTATGTAAAGGATAATCTTTTGACATATGAAATAGAGTTATCTGTTCCAGAGATTAAAGAGTATATTCATAAACATATAGGGATTGAATAATAGATAATTGCACGTTTGACTTCCTCAATAGTCAAACGTGTATTTTTGTATGAAGGATCAGGAGAAATTTAGTATTAAGTCAATAAAACCAATAGGAGAAAATCAGTTTCTATGGTAAGATTCTTCTTATTAAAAATTTCAGGATAAAGAAGGAGTAGCAGTGGTAGTCACTAAAAAGAACAATTTAGGGGAAAAGTTAAGCTTATTTACTTTGACTTGGCCGATATTTTTAGAAGTATTTTTATTTATGTTAATGGGGATAGCCGATACTTTTATGCTCAGTGCACTCTCGGATGATGCAGTATCAGGAGTGGGAGCGGCAAATCAGTATATTCACATAGCAATATTGGTATTAGAAGTTGTCGGTAATGGTGCGGCGATTGTTGTTTCTCAATATCTAGGATCGAAACGTTATGTAGAAGCATCAAAGATATCAGGTTTGGCAGTGACATTAAATTTATGTGTAGGAGTAATCCTGAGTATTGGTTTTGTTCTATTTTCCAAAAAAATGATGGTTGCGATGAATTTGCAAGGCGATGTTTTAGCACACGCAAATCAATATTTGACAATTGTTGGTGGAGCAATTTTTTTACAAGCCATTATTAATGCTCTCGCAGCTATTATTCGTGTACATGGATATACAAAACAGACCATGCTTGTTTCTCTTGGTATGAATGTTTTTCATGTAATAGGAAATTACGCTTTAATTTTTGGGAAATTTGGTTTTCCAGAACTAGGAGTACAAGGTGCGGCTATTTCATCTGTATTAAGTCGTTTTCTAGCTTTGCTTGTCTTTTTCTGGTTGCTTTATCGGGTAATGGAGTACCGTGTGCAAGTGCATTATTATTTCACTCTGTCGAAAGAATATATTGCAAAAATTTTACGGATCGGTCTTCCGTCTGCATTTGAGCAGATTTTGTATCAGGGTTGTCAAATTGTGTTCCTGTACTATGTGACCTATTTAGGAGCCGAATCATTGGCTGCAAGACAATATGCAGTAAATATATCGATGTTCACATACTTGTTTGCAATTGCTATTGGAATGGGAACAGCAATTATCGTCGGGCGACTTGTAGGTGCAAGTGAAAAAGAGGAAGCATATAAGTCCGTCTGGTTTAGTGTGAAATGGGCAGTTATTTTTACAGTAACAATGGTGACGATTGTCATAGTATTACGCTATCCATTAATGGGGTTATTCACTGACAATAAAGAAATAATTGAGATAGGTGCATCTGTACTATTATTAAGTTTTCTTTTAGAAACTGGTCGGACGATAAATATAGTCATTATCAATTCTTTACGTGCAGCAGGTGATGCAACTTTCCCTGTATTTGTGGGAGCCTTGTCAATGGTAATGATGAGTTTACCGTTAGGATACTTTTTAATATTTGTACTCGATCTAGGGTTAGTTGGAGTTTGGTTAGCCATAGCAGCAGATGAATGGACCCGCGCTACAATTATGTTCTTTAGATGGAAAAGCAGACGTTGGGAAAAGTTTGCGCTTATACAACCTTCAAAAGGGGAAGACAGACCAAGAGGTAGCTAGATAATTTCCTATCTGGCTCATTCTTGGTCTATTTTTCCATCAATAAGCTTAGTAGTGTATATTTAAATATAAATATTGTATCAAGAGGTGAATGAACATGGCGAATGAAAATCTATCATTAGTTAAAGCGCTTATGTATGGAATTCCTGAAATGGTCTTTATATTGAGGGTCGAAGAAAAAAAACAATTTATATGTGAGTTTTTAAATACATCTTTGAAAAATAGATTGAACCTAACTCATGAAGCAGTTGGAAAATCGTTACATGGCATTCTCTCTGAAGAACCTGCAAACAAGCTACAAAAAGAATGTATGGAAGTGATCAAGAAGAAGAAAATTCACTTGTTTGAGGAATGTATTAAGATTAAAACGGGTGACAGAATTTATGTTGAAATAACTTTAACACCAATCCTAAACGGGGATGAAGTATGTACGCATATCGTGGCTCTAGCAAAGGACATAACAACTGAGAGATTAATAGAAATCGAAAAGATGAAAAGTCAAAGTCAGTTGGCAGCAACAGAATCCGAATATAGATCTCTCTATGACCATAATCCCGATGCTATATTTAAAATTGATTTGGAAGGATATATAACTAGTGGAAATCGTGCACTGGAACAATTGAGTGGTTATACAGTAAACGAACTTATTGGAGAGTTTTTTATCAACTTTGTAGAAACAAAAGACAAAGAAGAAGCGAAAGAATGTCTTGCTCAAGCATTAAACGGTGAACTGAGGGACTATCGGTTAAACTTTTTGGGCAAATCGGGAACTTTAATGGGCTGCTTAGTAAAACTAACTCCAATTATATTAGACGGACGGCAAACGGGCATTTTCGTCGGAGTAAAAGATATGAGAGAGTTAGACAAGCTTGCAAGCAATTATATTGATAGTGAAGAAAAGTTTCGTATTATAGCCGAAAATGTACAAGACGTTATTATTTTACTGAACGATAAGCAAGAGTATTTATATGTCTCACCTTCTGGCAAAGAAATATTTGAATATGACCAACAAATTGGGGAAAAGCATCCATTTTTGAATATACATCCAGGTGGTGTAGTGCTTTTAGAAGACCGTTTTCAACAAGCTATTAAAGACAAGAAATCTTACAAAGTTGAGCTAAAAGCGATGCATGTAAATAAGGGGTGGATATGGACTGAACTAAATGGTACCCCGGTATTTGATGACAGTGGCAAGTTTAAATACATGCTACTAATTGCTCGTGATATTTCGTTGCAAAAAGAGAATGTAGACCAATTAGAGTATTATGCCTACCACGATTCTTTAACAGGATTACCAAACAGGCGTTATTTTACAAATCGCCTTCAGGAAATTTTAGAGCAAGAAGAAAAAACGGGTGAAGGCTTTGCGGTAATCCTTCTAGACATTGATGACTTTAAACAAATCAACGATAACTTTGGACATGAAACAGGAGACGATGTTATTCAAGAGTTTGGAAGCAGATTAAGGGAAGTCCTAGATTCCGAAGATTTTGTAGCGAGATTAGGGGGAGATGAATTTATCGCCTTAATCGCCAATATCCACGAGGAAGGTCAAATCTTGGAAAAGGTAGAAAATATTCAGCAAGCTATCCAGGCTTCTTGGTCAATCGATGATTATGTATTGAATATCTCTGCAAGTATTGGTATTGCATTTTCTTCTATAAGTGGTTCTACGGCTACATCCGTTTTTAAAGAAGCGGATAAGGCTATGTATGATGCTAAAAATTCCGGTAAAAATTTAGTTCGTTTTAATCATCCCAATTAAAAAGCAATCTCAAGTCGTGAAATGACTAGAGATTGCTTTTTTATTTTTTAGATCTAGAAACGAAGATATTCAGCAAATTGAAAGTGCTTTTAACTTCTTTAATTGTTCCACTGCTAGTTTCAGTATATTAATATCTTGTACTAATGCAATGCGAACATAACCAGCACCAGCGGATCCAAAAACAGTGCCTGGTACCATTACAACACCAGTTTGATCGATTACTTCAAATACAAAATCCTTGTCATTCATTTCATAGGGATACTTTGCCCAAATGAACATCCCTCCAGTAGAAGGTGCAACCTTCCAACCCAGATCAGTTAAAGCCTGGGTTAGGAAATGATATCTCTCGGAAAATATCTTACGTAGTCGATCTGTTATTTCCTCTGCGTGATTTAAGACAACAATACCAGCTTCTTGAATAGGGCCGTAAATCCCAAAGTCTAAATTCGACTTTAATTGTTTCATAATATTAATCATCTCTTCATTTCCTGCAATATAAGCAATGCGTGTTCCTGCTAGACTAAAGCTCTTCGATAAAGAGTTAATCTCCATACCTACTTCTAGAGCTCCTGGTGTTGAGAGGAAACTGTTCGGTGCATCGCCAGTAAAATAGAATTCTGAATAAGCCGCATCATGCAAAATAATAATATTGTACTTATTAGCAAAAGCTACGACTCTCTCAAAGAAAATCGGATCAGGCATTGCTGGAACCGGATTTCCAGGTAAATTCAATATCATTAGTTTTGCCTTTACCGCAACTTCTTCTGGTATTGCATCTAGATTAGGTAAAAAATTGTTTTCTTCTAATAGCTCCATATAATAGGGTTTAGCACCGGCAAGTTTAATGCCAGCATCATAGGCTACATATCCAGGATTTGTCGTAAGAATGATATCTCCTTCATCGCAAAAGGCAATTGGTAGATGAACGAGTCCTTCTTGGGAACCCATTGTTTGAACAATTTGCGTCTCTGGATTTAAGATAACATTGGAACGACGCTTATAATAATCTGCAACAGCTTCATTGAAACGTTTAGTTCCGGTAAGTGTATAACCGTATGAATCCGTTGCAAAGCTAAGATCTGATAATACTTTTCTAGCACGTTCATCTGGTGGAAGGTCAGGGCTGCCTAAGCTTAAATCATATAAGTCAAAACCTTGAGCTTGCTTTGCAGCAGCTGCGGCTTTCAAATCTCCAAAAATAGCTTTTTCAAATAACGACATTTTAGTAGATGGTTGAACTTTCAATATAAGCACTCCTAACTCATTAATAAAATTTTATGTTTTATGATATCACAATTTTCAATATAATTGTGATAAAGATGAATGCGATATATTACAAATGGTAAAAAAAGAAGAGTCCCACGATTTGTCACCTCAACCAAAGGTATCAAATTCAAGATAAAAAGGAGTATTGGTTGTGACGGGTGTCACAGCCAATACTCCTAGAAATTCGGTAGTCTTATAGTGGGGATTCCATCCAGATTCGAAAGCGATAGAAAAGGCTTTTCTTTAAAGGATTGCTTGCGATTTTTTAGATGTTTCCTTCAATTTTAGTACACCATCCGTCATTTCATAAACCTTATCGCAATACTCTATTAGACGAGTATCATGCGTCACGACGATTGTTGTTGTTTTATTTTGTGTTGTTTCTTTTTTCAATAATTCCATCACTTCATAAGCCTTCTCCGAATCTAGAGATGCGGTAGGCTCATCTGCGAGGAGAATGGAAGGTTTGCTATATAAGGCTTTAGCAATAGCAACACGTTGACGTTCACCACCAGATAAATCAGCAGGATATTTTTTGCGTAATTCTTTTATGCCAAGATTATCGTATAACGCATTCAATTCCTCTTTGCTCATATTATCTTTTTTTACATTATCTAATAATTTCATTTGATTATCGACATTTAAAAATGGTACAAGATTAGACGCTTGCAAGATAAAACCTATTTCTTTTAGTCTAATTTTGGAGCGTTGTTTTTCATTTAAATCCGCAAGATCCTTGTTATTTACTAATATTGCTCCACTTGTGGGAGTTTGTAGTCCACCTGCAACTGTTAAAAAGGTACTTTTCCCTGATCCTGAAGGACCAATGACTGCTATTAACTCTCCTGGTTCAGCAGAAAAATTCGTTTCTTTTAAAGCATCTACCTTCATATGTCCACTGCCAAATGATTTTTTTACATTATTAAGTTCTAAAATAGCCAATTCATTAACCTCCTATCGCTTTAAGCGGATCAATTTTTACGATTGTTAACACGGAGAATACAGCTCCAAGAATTGCCACGACTATTAATATTACTCCGTAAATAATCATGGTTGGAATATCAAATGCGACCGGAACAGCACTAGGTAAGAATTCTCCAGAAATTAGAGTTAGAGCAAAGCCAACAACTACACCAATGAAGGCCAATAAGAATGTTTGGGCAATTACCGAACGAGATAAATAGCCGTTGGAAATACCTTGTGCTTTCATAACTCCGAACATACTAATCTTCTGAACTGTTAATACATAAAGGAAGATTGCCACTATAACAGACGAAATCCCAAATAAGAAATAAATCATAAAGTTTAAAGTTAAGGCTTGTTCTGTATAACCGGGAAGGTTTTCTATAAACTCTTCTACTTCAATAACCTCTAAATCTTCATTCGATGTTGAGATGGAAGAGAAGTCGTCACCACGAACAACGATCCCATTTATTTGTGTTTCATTTTCTGCGGCGCCTTCACCGAACTTGACCTTTTGGAAAGTAGTTACATCCCCGTAAAGGACTGGAGCGGCATTGAAACGTGCGCTATCTGTAAATCCTACAATGGTTAACTTTTCATCAGTAGAGGATAGTTCAAGTTCATCACCCAGTTTAAATCCGTCCTCTTTAAGCGTATCGCTAGCAATCACTTCGTTGTCGCCTGCAAACTTTTCACCCTCTGTTACTTTGGGCATTATAAATTCTTCCGAATCAATACCGAAAAGAGCGATATTTTGTTTTGCATCGCCATTTCTAGCGATTGAATTTAACTGTCCAAGAGTGGCAGTGTCATTGTCCTTAATGTTATCCGCTTCTTCGGTAGTTAGAGAAGATTGAGGTAAACTTTTATCGGACTCCTCGGTTAATACGATTGCCGTAGCATCCCATTTGTCTACGGCTTCTCTATTTAGACTAGCTAAGCCTGTTGCTAAACCAGATAAGAAAAATACTAAATAGGATACTAGCATTAATACTCCAACGATTAATGCAAATCGAAGTTTGTTCTTTTTAATTTCATTCCACGCTAAAAACATACTTTGTCACATCCTGTAGGTTAATTTGATAAATGAATCATAACATATTAATTCAATTTTGTCTAACCTTTGTCTAATCTTTTTTAGTTAAATAAAAAAGCAGATAATGCCTCTGCACACGAGGTTATCTGCTCCAGTACCTGCTTGACAATAAAATACCCAGAATAGAACCATACAAAACATGTCCTACCATCCAATAAATAAAAGATGGAAGGCTACTGATGGGTGGAGTTCTTTCCGATAAAATAGTAGTTGGAAAGTATAAACCTCCTATGATAAAACTAACAAAGACGCAGAGGGCAATAATTGTAATAGCAGATATCGTTGGAAGTTGCCGTATTATCAATATTAAAACAATAGAAAGTACTACAGAAACAATCAAATGAAATATAATTTCGACTACTTCAGGGAACTTAAACTCATTTAAAATAGGTATGTAGTCAATGTTTAATAGTAAGGTATAAACCTTATAACCCGTCATAAATTGAATTACTTTTAAAAATAAGGTTAATACTAAGCCTGCAATCATTCCGTATACAGCAGCTCTTAGTAAGAATTTATTGTGAGTGTGTAAATTCATTACAGTTCACGCCCTTGTAAAATAGTTTATTATTCTATTCGTCAAATCATTGTATAGTGTTTGTCTATTGTGTGTTATACTGTTTTTTATTATAATGTAGCATATATACATTATTAATGGATACAAATTAATGGCAAGAGAGGGGGTAACATTTGTGAGC
The DNA here is from genome assembly GCF_038008345.1 of Psychrobacillus sp. FSL H8-0510. NCBI lineage: Bacteria > Bacillati > Bacillota > Bacilli > Caryophanales > Bacillaceae > Psychrobacillus > Psychrobacillus sp. FSL H8-0510. The sequence continues at coordinate 3,540,661 of NZ_JBBOYZ010000001.1, read as the reverse complement.
CAAACAGGGATGACTGGAATATATACGATCCAACAAGTTTCTAATGTCACGGGTTTGTCTAAACAAGTTATCCGTAAGTGGGAAGAGCGTTATGAATTTATACAACCTGAACGATTAGAAAACGGATATAGAGTATATAGCGAAAAGGATGTAAATGCATTATTACGAGTTAAGCTTCTCTCAGAAAAAGGCTACTCTATCAAGCAAGCTGTGGATATGTTAGAAAAAGAACCGGAGCAAACAGAGTCACTCTTCTTAGAGGAACCATCTGACTATAAAAAATTTAATGATTATGTGATTCAGTTACTGGAAAAAGGTACTTATTGTGATGAAGTCGAGATAAACCTAATACTGCAACAGGCTTATCACCATTTAGGATTAGAGTTATTCATTAGTAAGGTCATTATTCCTTTTTTACAAGAAGTAGGGGATAGATGGGAAAGAGATGAGTGGGACGAATACCAAGAGGCAGTTTCTAGTATGAGTGTTCGTGATTATTTGATACAAATAAGAAAAACGTTTCAATTAAGAGATGATGCACCTTTAGTTATTGGTGCATGCTTACCGGATGAGCATCATGAGCTGCCTATGCATATAGTATTGCTTCAGTTCATGCTAAGAGGTTGGAAAACTGTATTAGTTGGTGCTTCACCAGCGCCAGGTGCGATAGAGTCATTAGTCCAAAAGTTAAAGCCTAAATTAGTGTTACTATCTGCTTCAACTACTTTGCCATTTGAAAAAGATCCTAAGTTAATCCGAAGGCTCGATCATTTTGCAAGTGAACAGGAACATATTACCTTCTATTTGGGGGGAATGGGTTCTCATATGTATTTAAAAGAAAAAAAATTAAAATCCATTCACTTAAGTAAAGATTTGGAAGAAATTCTAAAGAAATAATAAACGTTACTAACTCCTCAGAAGAGAGTTAGTGACGTTTTTTTGTATTTAGTACCATGGGACAATTGATGATGTGGTGGAATATAGGGAATTTAATAGAGCATTATCGTGGTGGATTAATGTTTAGAAATTTATAAACTTGTATATCCTTTTGTAAGCAGTTACTAGTAAGATCATTATCTTGGAGGAGTCAGTGAAAATGACAGAAAAACCAAAAAACTATTCAAGAAGAGACTTTCTTAAGACTACAGGAATTGCAACTGGTGCATTAATAGGTGGCGGGTTAATAGGTGGGTTAGTTGGGTTAAATGTCGATAAGGATGATCAGCATGTATCTGATACAGGCAATACCAATCATGAAATGGGCACTAATGGGGGATTTCAGTTCTTTCAAAATCAAAGAGAATTTAATGTAATCTCGAATGCAACGGAACGTATCTTTCCAAAGGATGATATAGGGCCGGGGGCAATAGATTTAGGGGTCCCTTATTTTATTGATCGTCAGCTGGCGGGACAATATGGAAGTAATACGAAAGAATACATGCAAGGACCGTTTGCTGTAGGTGCTAAAACTCAAGGTTATCAGAGTCGATTGACAAGAGCGTCTATTTTTAGACAGGGAATTGCCGTATTGGATGAAGAAGCAAACAAACGATTTGAAAAAGGGTTTTCCAGTATAGAAGCTGAGCAAATGGATGAAATATTAACAGCTTTTCAAAATGATGAAATTCCCATGACAGGAGTTACTTCCGCATTTTTCTTCCGTCTACTTCGCACGGCGACATTGGAGGGTGCTTATGCAGATCCAATGTATGGTGGAAATCGAAATATGGATGGCTGGAAGATGAAAGAGTTTCCTGGTCACCAAATGTCCTATATTAACGTAATTGATAAGGAAAAGTTCCAAAAAATTGCACCACAACCACTTGGTGGAATGTAAAGGAAAGTAGAGGGATAAAATTTATGGCTACAACATTAACAAAAGTTGACGTGGTTGTCGTTGGTTTGGGTTGGACCGGAGGAATCATCGCAGCTGAATGTGCAAAAGCCGGTTTGAAGGTAATTGGTTTAGAAAGAGGAAGAAAACGCGGTACAGAAGACTTTCAGCAAATACATGACGAATATAGATATGCCGTTCGTTATGAGCTAATGCAGGACGTAGCAAAAGAGACCATTACTATTCGCAATAACCGTAAGATGCCAGCGTTGCCGATGAGGCAGATGAGCTCATTCCTACTCGGTGATGGGTTAGGTGGTTCGGGAACACATTGGAATGGTCATACATGGAGGTTCTATCCATATGATTTTCAAATTAAAACAATAACAGATGAAAAATATGGTCCAAACAAATTGTCTAGTGATTATTTGCTTCAAGATTGGGGCGTTACTTATGATGAAATGGAACCTTATTTTTATAAATATGATCAGACCGCTGGAATCTCAGGAGAAGATAAAAATCCTTTTTGGGGGAAGAGAGCGCAGGATTTCCCTACCCCTCCTATGAAAAGAACGCCTATTTTGAAAAAGTTTGAAGGGGCAACCCAATCACTAGGGTATTCTCCGTTTATGCTCCCATCAGCTAATTTATCAGAAGCTTACACAAACCCCGATGGAGAAGTCATAAATGCTTGTCAATACTGTGGTTTTTGTGAACGATTTGGCTGTGAATATGGAGCAAAAACATCGCCGGAAATAACCGTTATTCCGACCGCAATCAAAACCGGTAATTTTGAGACAAAATTTCATGCAAATGTTGTAGAGGTCATAAAAAGCGGAAATAAGGTTACCGGTGTAAGGTATTTGGACACGGAGTCTGGAGAAGAGTTTATCCAAGAAGCTGAAGTAGTTGTTCTAGCAAGTTACGTTATGAATAACGCTAAGTTGCTCATGGTATCTAATATTGGTCAACAATATGACCCGGAAACTGGTAAGGGAACGCTTGGTAAAAATTATTGTTATCAAATATTACCCGGTGCAAATGGATACTTTGAAGAACAAATGAACACCTTTATGGGGGCTGGTGCCCTTGGAATGACAATTGATGACTTTAACGCAGATAATTTTGATCATAGCGACTTAGATTTTATACATGGTGGTAGTATTTCCATAACGCAAACTGGATATAGACCTATTGAAACAAATCCAATACAACAAGGGACACCAACTTGGGGAGCAGAGTTCAAGAAAAATTCTATCTACAATTACACACGGTCTTTATCCATCGGAACTCAGGGTGCATCGATGCCCCATAAGGAGAACTATCTATCCCTAGACACTAAATATAAGGATGTCTATGGTCTTCCACTCTTACAAATGACCTATAATTTTACAGATCAGGATAGAGCATTGCATAAGTTTATTACAGAAAAAACTGTAAATATCATGAAGGAAATGGGAGCAAAAACGGTAGAAGGAAAAGCACCTATAACTGATTATGATATTGTAGGTTATCAGACGACTCATAATACGGGTGGGACTATTATGGGAGCAAGTCCAGAAAATAGTGTAGTAAATCCATTTTTACAACATTGGGATGCAGAAAACTTGTTTGTAGTAGGAGCTGGGAACTTTCCGCATAATGGGGGTTACAATCCTACAGGAACAGTTGCAGCTCTGGCTTATAGAAGTGCAGAAGGAATTATTAAATATAGTAAATCGGGTGGCTCGCTCGTATAGTATGTAATATCAGACCCCATTCATATAAAGAAACCAACTATTTTTTCTGGGATAGTTGGTTTTTTGATGTGTAATTAAGTCCAAAAACACAAAATGATTTATTACAAAAAGAAGGATTTATGTTATTATTAAAATAATAACCAGGTACTAATAACAGGTGTAATATACTAAGATAATAATTTGGAGGTATTTATGAGAGACTTAATTCAACTAAAAGACAAAAATATTGTTGTTATGGGCGTGGCCAATGAACGTAGTATTGCATGGGGAGTGGCGAAGTCATTATTTGAAGTGGGTGCAAATGTTATATTTACTTACCGTAAAGAACGTTCCCTTGGAAAAATTGAAAAGTTACTGAAGGATAATAATTTAGAGGCAAAACTAGTAGTAGAGTGTGATGTAAATAGCGATGATAGTATTAAATCTGCGTTCGGGCAAATTGGATCAGAGGTTGGAGTGATCCATGGTGTAGTACATTCTGTTGCATTTGCGCACGCAGAAGATTTAAAAGGGGACTTTTTACAAACTTCAAGAGAAGGCTATGCTTTCGCACAAGATACAAGTGCGTATTCACTTATTGCTGCAGCGAGAGAAGCAACACCCTTTATGACTGAAGGTGGATCTATCGTAACTATGACATATTTAGGGGCAGAACGAGTACTAGAGGGATACAATGTAATGGGAATCGCAAAAGCATCTCTGGAAGCATCCGTTAAGTACTTGGCATTAGACCTAGGGAAAAACAATGTGCGTATAAATGCTGTTTCAGCAGGAGCGATTAGAACATTAGCGGCAAAAGGGATATCTTCTTTTAATACAATTTTGCACCAAATTGAAGAGAAGGCTCCTTTAAAACGGAATGTCACTCAGCAAGAGGTAGGAGATATGACGGTGGCATTATTAAGTAACTTATCCAGCGGTGTAACAGGCGAAGTCATCTTCGTAGATTCTGGCTACAATATTATGGGCTAATTTGATTTCATAAAAGCGGTGAAAGATGACCTGGTCATTTTTCACCGCTTTTTAATAAATTCCTATAAATATACTGTGAACACTGGTATTATCGAACTTTTAACATAGCAAAACGTTTGTCTGAAGTCCTTAGAAAACGATAGAAACAGCTTTGGTCCTTTATGAACTGGGCCTGATTTTTCTTGTTGTCCTAAATATAAAATGTGTAATCTTCAGGTAACACTCGTTTTAAGAATTTCTTCGTGCGTTCTTCTTTAGGGCTCACGAAAATATCATGAGGAGAACCTTCTTCCACTACTACTCCGCCGTCCATAAAAATAACCCGGTTAGCTACATCCTTTGCGAAGGACATTTCATGGGTCACCACTAACATGGTCGTTCCTTCCTTAGCAATATTTTTCATCACTGTCAGTACTTCGCCAACCAATTCTGGATCTAATGCAGAAGTAGGTTCGTCAAAGAGAATAATATCGGGATTTAAGGCTACGGCTCGTGCAATTCCAACGCGCTGCTGTTGTCCGCCAGAAAGTTGACTCGGATAGGAATCATATTTGTCTGATAAACCTACTTTGTCTAAAGCTTTTTTCCCAATACCAATTGCATCGGCTTTAGGTACTCTTCGACCGACGATGAGTCCTTCTGTTACGTTTTCTAATGCTGTTTTATTGTTAAATAAATTATAATTCTGAAAAACGAAGGCTGTTTTTTGTCTGATTGTGTGTATATCTCTTTTTGAGGCACCGTGCAAATTGACCTTTAAATCGCCAAAAACAGCCTGACCGCTGTCTGCTTTTTCCAAGAAGTTAATACAGCGTAATAACGTCGTTTTTCCAGAGCCACTAGGACCAAGAATGACTACTACATCTCCTTTATCAATGGATAGGTCGACTCCTTTTAATATCTCATTGTTTCCAAATGATTTATGGATATCATTAATTTTTAACATTCACTCATCCTCCTTATGCACTCACGTATTTGTATCTGCGTAGTCGTTTTTCATATATTTTGAACCCGTATTCTACAAGGCTGCACAAAATAATATATACAAGGAAAATATCTATATAAGCTTCCACATAGTTATAACCTACGTTTGCCGCTACTTTTGCCTTTAATGTAATTTCCTGTAAGGACATTGCATAGCCAAGTGATGTAGCTTTTATCAAATTCACGGTAGCAGTACAAATATTAGGTAGAGCTACGACTAGCGCTTGAGGAATTACGATACGGTGGTAGGCATGGAAATTTGAAAGACCAACTGATTGGGCCGCTTCTAGTTGTCCTTTGTTGACCGTACTTAAAGCAGATCTAAATACTTCTATCAATATAGCAGTAGTGCTGAAAGAGAATACGATAAACGCGTACCAAATAGGGTTGATATTGTAGACATTTATATTGATATTATACTTTTCGAAAAATAGGGAAAGTATTAAGGGTACGCTTGCATAAACGATGAAAATTTGAATAATGATCGGTGTTCCTCTAACGAAGGAAACATATATTCTGGAGAACCAGTTCAATACGGGTACTTGATTGATACGTGTTAATGCCAATAAAAAACCTAAAGGTAATGCGATAAGCAAAGCAACAATTGTTACGAGAAGTGTTATTGGGACACCGGATAATGCGATGAAAAATGTATCAATTAAAAACGTATAATTTAAACCTTCCGACATTATTTACACTCCTTAGTTCGTATTAATTGTTTGCTTTCCCTTACTAAAAATCTTTTCCAGCTTTCCAAAAAATTTCTCGATTAGTATAGAGATGACCCAATACACAATAGCAAGAGCGATGAAAATTTCTAATGCATGGGTATTGTAGTTCGCTGCTATGATTAAGTTTGCTTTCCCAACTATATCGATTAGCCCGATGGTATAAGCAAGAGACCCTTCTTGAAGTAATGCGATAAGTCCATTTCCAAAGTTAGGAAGTGCGACAACCAATGCTTGCGGAAAAATAATTCGTCTATACGCTTGAAATGGACTTAACCCAACGCTAACGGCGGCTTCAAATTGTCCTTTTTCAATAGATTCGAAGGCGGATCTAATAACTTCCGACATAATCGCAGCGAATTGAAGGGTAAAGGTAATAACTACAAATACTGCCGTATTTAAATCATGTAAATATAACCCAAAGTTGTCTGCTAAGGCAGGAACGCCATAATATACTAAAAATAATAAGACGATAGATGGAGTGCATCTTAAAATCGTCGTATAAAAATGGGCTGTTTTTTGAGCAATTTTATTCTTTCCGAGTTTCATCACAGCAAGGATTAACCCGAGAAAAGTCCCGAAAATAATGGATAATCCAGCAACCATAAAAGTTACTTTTAAGAACGGAAGCAATATAGGAAGTGAGCTCCATATGTACGATACATCAAAATATTTTTCCATATTGTGCAATATTCCTCCCTTTTAAATTTGAAAGGCTGCCCAGGTATCCAACGCTAGGCAGCCTTGATGGAAATACGAAGTTTATCTTTCTACTTTATCTAACACCTCAAAAAGGTCTCGACCGTAGAACTCTTTACTAAGTTCATTTGTTTTCTTTTCTTCTTGCAACTGTTTAATAGCTTTGTCATACGCATTTGCAAAGTCTTGTTCTTTTTTATTGAATAAAGGCCATGTTTTAATCACTGCAAATTCATTGTAAACAACTTCATCTTTTAGATTATAGTAAGGGCCGCTTTCATCTAATACTTGTTTTTGGAATGGTCCTTCGATTATTACTCCGCCGTCCACGCGACCCTCATTGACCCATTGGACTACATCCACTGTGAAAGCATCTCCGGCATCTAGTTTGACTGGATTATCTGGGTTGGTCTTGTTATATTCGTCAATTACCGTATATTGCGCATTGTTTGCTGCAATAGGAGCTAAAGAGTAGCCAGCAGAGGCAAAATCCTCTAATGATTTAATATGCTCATTTTCTTTTTTCAATACGAGACCGGCACTGCTTAGACCTAGGAAATCTTTAGGGGAAATAAACTTCTCTGTGCGTTCCTCTGTCCAAAATGCATTTTTTACACCTACTTGAAACTTACCTTGTTCTACTCCGATTAATAGATCATCGCTTGTCGTTCCTATATATTCAAATTCGTATTCAGGAAGTAGTTCATCTACTAATTTCATAACTTCTACATCGTATCCCGTAGCATTTCCTTTATCATCTAACCAAGAGATAGGCTTCGATGCCATGTCATAGGCAACTTTTACTTTTCGAACATCTCCATCTTCTGAAGTTGTTGAAGCCTTTCCAGAACTACATGCAGCTAAAATTGTCACGGAGGCTAACCCTATTGCAGCCAATTTAAAGTACTTATTCATATCTAATCTCCTCATTTCACTATTTTTTATTGTTATCTTCCTCTAACGCAGTCAGTGCAAGTTTTTTTATCGTCATATCATCCATAGGGGGATTATGGAGTCCTGCTCGAACATCGCGGTAATAACGTTGCAAGGGGTTTGTTCTTTGTAAGCTTTTGGCACCAACTAATCGCATCGCTTTGTCGACAATAGTGATTGCTGAATTAGTAACGATATGCTTTGCCACGCTTACTTCGTTGGTTAGAAGTTCTTTTGTAGATTCATTGTCATAAGCGGATGCAACTCCGTAAATGACGAGTCTAGCCTTCGTAAGCTCTAAATCTATTTCACCTAGTAGCTGCTGCACGTTTGGTAGCTGTGCAATAGAGCCATTCAAGCTATTGGGTGAATGGGTATTAGCAAAGTGGACTGCATAGTCTCTTGCAGCCTGTGCAATTCCAAGATAAGTTGCAGGTATATGAAGCAGCCAACCATTGATCTTCCCGCCACTAGCGAATTCAGGAAGCTCTACTAAATTGGATTTATGAACGGTTACATTGCTTAGTACTAAATCATTGCTGCTAGTTCCGCGCATGGAAACTACATCCCACGTTTCCTCAATGGAAAGCCCCTCCGTATCACGAGGTATAAGGAAAAAACCAATTCTTTCTTCTTCTTCAATCCAAGCAGATGTTAAAAAGTAGGATAGTACGGGGGAAGCGGTTGTGAATATTTTACATCCGTTTAGTACCCAAGAATCTCCCTTTTTAATAGCGGTAGTACCAGGTCTGCCACCTCGTGTTGGACTACCTGTTTGTGCTTCACTGACGGAACGATTTATGAGTGCACCATTTAATACTTCTGTAGCGAAAAAGTCTAATCTTTCCTGTGTCCATAATTTTTTTTCGTATAGTTCGCCTACTACACCTAAACTCCACCCTACCGATAAGGCAGTATTTGCATCAAAGCTAGCAAGAATTTCCTGTGAAAGAACCATATCGTAGACAGAAAAACCTTTGCCCCCATACGATTCCGGTAGAGTTAGACTTGCATAACCTAGTTTCAATAAATCCTCCACATTTTCTTTTGGGAAAATAGAATTCTCGTCAATATCTGCTGATTTACTTTTAAATTTGTCTTCTAATTCTTCCAAACGATTAATCCATTGCTGCTGTTTTTCTGTTTTGATGTATAAATTTATCACAGTTGCTATCTCCTTTAATTTAAATTATTCCGATTAGTTAAGTAGGTATTAAGAGGAAATAAAAAACCCATCTCAAAATGAGAAGAGTAAGTGGTTAAATAAATACTTATCTCTCAATTTCTTGCTGGAAGTAGCACCATACCATAGCTTTGGCGGTTGCTGAAGCATCATCGGACCAGTCCCTTCGCTTCTCTTAATAAGTAGTATGTAGTTGTTGAAATAATCTTACTACTTCATCTAGGTGAAGTCAATAGTAATTCATATTGCTTTAATAGGATTTAAATATGTAATTGAATTTATAGGTTTTTTAGAAAGTCATCCTGGGTATTAACAATAGGGAAGAGATAATTAGAGGAGGAATTTGTTTGGATAAGAAAGTAGCTGGAAATAGTAAAAATGAACAATTAGAAGAATTTCGAGTGGACGATCAAGGACAAGCAATGACTACAAATCAAGGACTTAAAGTTTCGGAGGATGAGTTTTCCCTTAAAGCAGGAGAACGAGGCCCTACTTTAATGGAAGACTTCCATTTTCGTGAAAAAATGACTCATTTTGATCATGAACGTATACCAGAAAGAGTAGTACATGCTAGAGGTTATGCGGCTCATGGGGAGTTTGAGGTATATGAATCTGCAAGTGAATTTACAAAAGCGAAGTTCTTGCAAACACCGGGTAAAAAGACTCCTGTATTCGTGAGGTTCTCCACTGTGGCAGGATCACGTGGTTCTGGAGAGTTAGCACGCGATGCTCGTGGCTTTGCAACGAAATTTTATACGGAAGAAGGAAATTATGATTTAGTAGCAAATAATATTCCTGTCTTTTTCATACAAGATGCTATTAAATTTCCAGACCTAATACATGCTTTAAAACCAGAGCCCCATAATGAAATTCCACAAGCTGCTAGTGCTCATGATACGTTTTGGGATTTTGTTGCCAACAATCAGGAGTCAGCACATATGGTCATGTGGACAATGTCTGATCGTGCCATTCCTCGTAGTTTCCGAATGATGGAAGGGTTCGGTGTAAATACATTCCGTTTCGTTAATGATGCGGGTAAATCCCATTTTGTGAAGTTTCATTGGAAGCCGTTGCTTGGTACCCACTCAGTTGTATGGGATGAAGCGCAAAAGATAAATGGGAAAGATCCAGACTTTCACCGTCGCGACCTATATGAGGCGATTGAGAATGGGGACTATCCAGAGTATGAATTCGGCGTACAACTTATCGCAGAGGAAGATGAGTTTAAATATGACTTTGATATTTTAGACCCTACTAAACTATGGCCTGAGGAAGAAATCCCAGTTAAAATTCTAGGGAAAATGACATTAAATCGCAATGTAGATAATGTATTTGCTGAAACCGAGCAAGTAGCATTCCATCCAGGGAGTGTTGTACCGGGAATTGATTTCTCTAATGATCCTCTACTTCAAGGGCGATTATTCTCATATACAGATACACAATTAATACGTCTTGGAGGACCTAATTTCCATGAGCTTCCGATAAACAGACCGGTTTGCCCATTCCATAACAACCAACGTGACGGATATGGTAGACAATCGATTAATGTAGGAAGAGTGAGCTACCATAAAAACTCTCTTGCTAACAATACTCCAACACCTGTTAGCGAAGCGGAAGGTGGATACACGCATTATGAGGAAAAAATAGATGCGCGTAAAGTTAGAGCGCGAAGTGAGAGTTTCAAAGATCACTTCACTCAGGCTACATTATTCTGGAATAGTATGAGCGATACAGAAAAAGAACATATCATTAATGCATTTAGCTTTGAACTTGGTAAATGTAAGGAACTTACTGTTCGTCAGCAAGTATTAGAGATGTTTGCACAAGTAGATTTGGATCTAGCGAGTAAGGTAGCAGAAAACCTAGGACTAGTAGTGCAAGGTGTAAGTACTGCAACGAATACTAAGTCTTCTCCAGCACTTAGTCAGTTAAATACTATTATGAAACCTCAGACACGAAAAATTGCTGTTTTAGTCGGAGAAGGATTTGAAGAGGATTTACCTGCGATTCTAGCAGACTTAAAAGCAGGCGGAACAATGCCTGAAATAGTGAGTGATCATCATGGATCTGTTGCGGGAGCGGATGGCACGCTGTTACCAGTTGACCATACTTTCTTAACTGCTGATTCTGTATTATTTGATGCAGTATATGTAGCAAGTTCACATGGCAAAACGGCCATGTTTGAAAAAGAGGCTTCGTACTTCATTAAGGAAGCATATGCCCATTTTAAACCGATTGGTGCTACATTTAGTGGAGAGCAACTAGTTGATAATCTGCACTTCACTGGTCAGGCTGGTGTTCTCACTAAAGAAACTGGTAAAGGCTTTGTAGATAGTTTCTTAAATGCTATTGCTGCCCATCGTTTCTGGAATAGAGCAGTATAAACAATTATTTTGGGCATGTCCTATTAGGGCATGCCTTTTTTACATAGAATAAGATAATGAAGAACTTTAACTTTTAGAAGGAAATAAAAAGAAAAATTTTAAGCGTATAACAAACATAACTATTCACTAATACTTGAAGGGAAGTTATTGTTGGGTATAGAAAGAGTAATAAGGAAAGTCAAAGGAGGAAACTTCATGCACTACGTAATAATAGGTGGAGACGCTGCGGGGATGAGTGCAGCAATGGAAATTGTACGTAATGATCCTGACGCTCGAATTACGACATTGGAAAAAGGACATATTTATTCCTATGGACAGTGTGGTTTACCCTATGTAGTAGGAAAACAAGTAGTATCTTCAACGGACGTTATAGCACGAAGTGTAGAAATGTTCCGTAGTAAATACGGAATTGATGCAAAGACAGGATATGAAGTGACCCATGTGGACCCTAACAATAAAACAGTGTCAGGGAATATTCTGCAAACGAGAGATAATTTCATCTTAAGCTATGACCGCTTGCTTATTGCGACGGGTGCTACTCCAGTTGTTCCTAATTGGAACGGTGGGCATTTGTTAGGGATTCATACGATTAAAACCATTCCAAATACAGAGGCAATTATCGCGGATTTAGAAAATGTTCAACAAGTTACTATAATTGGTGGAGGATATATTGGACTAGAAATGGCCGAAAACTTTGCTAGTATTGGAAAAAAAGTACGTATTATACAAAGAGGAGATCAGCTTGCCGGTATATTTGATCACGATATAGCATGTTTCATACATGAACATGCAAAGGCTCATAATGTAGAAGTGATATTAAATGAAGAGGTTCAATCTTTCACGGGAGATACGAGAGTAAGTGATGTGAGGACAGATAAAGGAAGTTACCCTACCGATTTAGTTTTAGTTGCCACAGGGGTTAAACCTACAACGGATTTTTTAGAGGGGACTGGCATTCAATTGCACCATAATGGAGCGATTGTAGTAAATAATTTTTTAGAAACGAATTTGGACGATATCTACGCAGCAGGAGATTGTGCAACTCATTTTCATCGTATTAAACAACTGAAAGATTATATTCCTTTAGGAACAACTGCTAATAAACAAGGGCGAATCGCTGGATTAAATATGATAGGTCAAAGGAATGAATTTAAAGGAATCGTTGGCACATCCATCATGAAATTTTTTGATTTGGCTCTTGGAAAAACTGGGTTGTCTGAGAAAGAAGCGGAGCAGCTCGGTATTTCCTATGACGTGCATACGCAGGAAGCCACGGACATTGCAGGGTATTATCCAGGTAAGGAAACGATGCATATGAAATTGATTTACAGGAAGGATGACCAACAAATTTTAGGGGGTCAAATTATTGGAGGAAATGGCGTAGATAAAAGGATTGATGTATTAGCAACTGCACTTTATCACCATATGACCTTTTCCGAGTTATTGGATCTTGATCTTGCATATGCCCCACCATTTAATGGGGTTTGGGATCCCCTGCAGCAAATGGCAAAGCGAAGTACTACCAAAAAAATATAACAGTAATGTTGACTATTTGAATTTTGTTGCATATACTTAGAAAAATCAATTAGTAACAAGCGAAGAAAAGGACATGGATCATTTAAATACTTCTTATCAGAGAATGGGGTCACCGACTGAAAGCCCTTAAAGAAATGCAAATGATTTACCACCTTGGAGCAATTATGGGGAACACATTTATGTAATTATCCATAATCGGGAAACCGTTATCTTACATGAGCGCAACAGAACTTTTATGTTGCAAATTAGGGTGGAACCACGACCACACTCGTCCCTTTACTGGGATGGGTGTGGTCTTTTTGTATATAAATTTAATATTCAAGCGAAGAAAAGGATATGAATTGTTTTAACTTTCTTATCAGAGAATGGGGTCACCGACTGAAAGCCCTTAAAGAAATGCAAATGATTTACCACCTTGGAGCAATTATGGGGAACACATTTATGTAATTATCCATAATCGGGAAACCGTTATCTTGTATGAGCGCAACAGATTTTTTTGTGTTGCAAATTAGGGTGGAACCACGACCACACTCGTCCCTTTACTGGGATGGGTGTGGTCTTTTTTGTTAGGAGAAAAATAGTAAATGGAGGAATTAAAGTGAAAGCAGAAGAAAGAGTAAGTCATCAAAATTTAGGGCAACAATTAGAATTGTTCATGTCGATGGAGGAAGCACCAGGAATGCCGTTTTATTTACCAAAAGGGATGATACTACGTAACGAACTGGAAAACCTGTGGAGAGAAAAGCATCAACGAGCAGAATATCAAGAGATTAAAACTCCTATTCTGATGAAACAGGAGCTTTGGGAAAAATCAGGGCATTGGGATCACTATCATGAAAATATGTATTTTGCAGATGTAGATGACCAAAAATATGCGATTAAGCCAATGAATTGCCCTGGAGCTGTTTTAATCTTCAATAGCAAACGAAGAAGCTATAGGGAGCTTCCGGTTCGATATGCAGAACTTGGATTAGTCCACCGCCATGAACTCTCTGGATCATTGAATGGATTATTACGAGTCAGAGCTTTCACTCAGGATGATGCTCATCTGTTTGTATTGGAGGAGCAGATTGAAAGTGAGATAGCGAAGGTACTAGACCTTGTGGATGAGTTTTACTCGGAGTTCGGCTTTAGCTATAAAGTAGAGCTATCCACTCGACCAGAAAATTATATGGGATCAGTAGAGGTTTGGGATCAAGCAGAGCAAGCGTTGGAAGCAGTTCTTCAGAATAAGCAGGTAGAATATCAGGTAAACGAAGGGGATGGAGCATTTTATGGTCCGAAAATCGATTTTCATATATTAGATGCATTGGGACGTAGCTGGCAGTGCGGTACTGTTCAACTAGACTTTCAAATGCCTGAAAAGTTTGACTGTAAGTACGTCGACGAACACAATCTATTGCGACAACCCATTATGATTCATCGTGCAATTTACGGTTCTATTGAGCGATTCATGGCTATTCTATTGGAGCACTATCAAGGTAGCTTTCCGCTGTGGTTATCTCCGGTTCAAGTTAAAATATTACCAATTGCCGATGCACATAAAGAGTATGCAGAGAACGTAAAGTGGCAACTTGAGCAAGATGGGTATCGAGTAGAGATAGACAACCGGGTAGAGAAAATCGGATTGAAAATTCGTGAAGCTGCAATGCAAAAACATCCGTATATGCTCATTATTGGGGATCATGAAATGGAAAATGGCGAAGTTTCTGTTCGACAACATAAAGTAGGTGTATTGGGAGAAATGAGTGTTTCAGCATTTATAGAGAAATTAAAAGAGGCTAGGAAAGGGTGAAATATTAAATATTGTCATACTAAAAGGATTTTCGGCTATATATAACGAATGAAACTCTATGGAGGTCGTATAATGGCAAAATGGATGTTATTGTTTGCAGGAATCGCTATTATAGTTGGAAATGCATGGGGAATATATTCAATGTATCAGCCAAAGGTGGGGCCAATTGGGAATGGAGAAATTGCCAATTATGTCTGGGTCAGTATTATTTTCAGTACGTTAGCTGGTGTAATAGCAATTGCCCAATTTGTAGCTTTACTTATCCATGATAATCATAAAAAAAGATTTCCAACATTAGAAACAGAACGATTTATATTACGCCCCATTGAAATTAGTGATGCAAAAGAGGTTTTCTATTATTTTTCAAAAGATGAGGTTACGAAGTATTATGATTTGGACACATTTGAAGACGTTAAAGAAGCAAAGGTATTAATAGGAAATTGGCAAAAGAAATATTTAAAAAAAGAGGGGATTCGCTGGGGGATTGCTACGAAGGAAGAGAATAAGATTATCGGTAGTTGTGGATATCATAATTGGGAAAAGAAACACTTTAAAGCAGAGATTGGTTTTGAAGTGGCACCAGAGTTTTGGCGTAAAGGCATTATGATAGAGGTGTTACAGCCCATTTTACGTTACGGTTTCGAGTTAATGGATTTAAATCGTATTGAAGCCCTCTTTGCTCCTGATAATATAGCATCTAAAAAAACGCTAGAAAAAGCTGGTTTTGTCTATGAAGGTACTTTTCGAAAATCTGCGTTTGAAAAAGGACACTTTTGTGATGAGGCAATTTGTTCCTTATTAAAAAAAGAGTTTGTGCAGTAGCACAAACTCATTAATATCTAACCCAGCTAAGTCCTGTTGTTCCTTCCCCAGCATGTACTCCTACACAAGCGCTAAGGGGAAGAACGATCACTTTTAGTTTAGGGAATTCCTGTAGCAATTCTTCTTTCCAAGTTCTAGCATCGGTCGTATTATTGCAGTTAATAACCGCAACCTCTGGAACATTGGATATTTTCATGTCTTTACGAAGTAAGTTCATTACATATTTCTTAGCTCGCTTATCTGCACGAACCTTTTCTTTCATTACGACTTTGCCGTTATCGAAAGAAATGACGACTTTTATATTTAGAAGATTGCTCAGAAAAGCTTGGGTACCTGAAACACGACCGCTTTTATGAAGTTGCGTCAAACTAGATGGAATAAAGGATAACTCGGAGTTATTTGTCATATTCTCAATATGAGTAACTACTTCCTCTATGTCATGATTTGCTTCTAGCATATGCTTGCCGACTTCTAACATTTTGACCATTGGATAAGATCCTATTTTAGAGTCAATCGAATACACTTTAAAATTTGCTATTTTAGAAGCAGTTTGTGAGCTATTATAGGTTCCTGATAATTCACTGGATGTGTGCACTGCAACGGCACAGTCGTATCCTTTTGCTTTTAAATCTTCATATAATTGCACCATCTCTCCAATTGGAGGTTGAGAAGTTTTTGGATGAATTTTTGCTGTGCGTAACTTGTCATAAAATTCGTCGTGAGTCATATCAATTGTTTCTTTAAAAGCACCATCTTCAAATACGATATTTAAGGGAAGGACATATATATTATGTTTTTCAATGAAAGTTGAGTCTAATAAAGCGGCAGTATCAGTAATCCAAGCAACTTTTTTCTTCATAATGTAGAACTCCTTTTTGTGCAATCTTATTAGTGCTAATTTACAGGAGACATTATATTAGCAATAGTGTTATATGTCATGTTTTGTCGATATTTCGGAATCTAGTACATATTTTGAACATAATTACGTAGGGAAGTGAATTATGAAGGGGGCCTTCTCCTGTAAAGAGCTTATACATGTGCATGAATTATATAATGATAGATATTTCTTGGAGGTATGAGAATGGAGTTAAGACAACTAGTAGCAGAAGACGCGAGTGCTTATTGGGAGTTAAGATTAGAAGCATTGAAAACAAGCCCAGAAGCCTTTGGTGCGAGCTATGAAGAGGCAATGCAGCGAGACAATCCAATTGAACGAGTAAAGGGGAATTTAAGCGTAAAGGGAAATTATACATTTGGGGCGTTTGATCAATCTAAATTAGTAGGAATGGTCACTCTTGCACAGGAGAGTAACTTAAAAATGAAACATCGTGCAAATATTTTCGCTATGTATGTCAGTCCAATCGGCAGGGGGCAAGGGACAGGCAAAGCACTAATGAGATTGGCAATTGAACAAGCTAGAGAGAGTCGCGAAATTGAAAAGATAAACCTCTCCGTAGTAACAAGTAATGAGGCGGCAAAGAATCTGTATCTTCAACTAGGATTTAAAGTATTTGGGACAGAAGACATGGCATTAAAGGTTGGGGATACTTATTACGGTGAACATCATATGTCACTAATATTGAATTGAGTGGAAGGAGGAAACGAAATTAATTCTCACATCATCGAAGAAATTGTAAAATGTATGCCAATAAACGAATTTGATTCGACCATTCAGAAGGTGCAGACAGAGCATCGACTAAAGCTAGTAGACTTTTGGAATATTAAAGAAGGTAGCAAAGTGCTAGAAATTGGCTGTGGACAAGGAGATACGACAGCAGTTTTGGCTTATACAGTTGGAGAGACAGGATTTGTTCATGGAATCGATATAGCTTCACCGGACTATGGCAGCCCAGTTACTTTAGGTAATTCAATGGCCTTCTTGAAGAACTCGCCCCTAGGAAATCGGATTAAGGTAAATTTTGAATTGGATATCCTTCAAGCAGAAGTGGATTTCCCTGAAAAATCTTTTGATTTATATTGTGCTGTCTCATTGTTCTTGGTACTTAAAATCACCCGAAGAATTCCTGGGTATGTTAAAGAAAATCAAAAAATGGACAAACGTATTATGCTTTGCCGAGTGGGACACGAGAGTTCAGACTAATGAGCAGCTTCCACACTTCTTGTCAGTACTCATCCAAGCTCAATATGAGTGCTTTGTAGAAAACAGTTTAGTTAATGTTCGAACGTTATTTACACCTAAGGACATTCAACAAATTGCGGAAAAAGCTGGTTTCGAAATTACAACGGAAAAAATTATCGACTCTACTCATCTTCAAGATGGCAAATGGGAAATAGAATATACATTAACAGATTATAAAGAATTAATAGAAGCTGCCGACCATTTACCTATCAAATATAAAGCTTTAATACAATCAGAAATGCATCTATTAGAGGAAGCAAGAAGTCAAAACAAATACACATTCACAGCAAGAATAGGAGAATAAAATGAAAGAGTTAACAGAAGAGATAAAGAGATTCCGGGACGATCGAGGTTGGGGAGGAAACCACGATGCTCGTAGTCTTGCTATTTCAGTATCATTAGAAGCAAGTGAGTTATTAGAGCATTTCCAATGGGTTACTGCAGAGGATGCGATAAAAAAAGACAAGCAGGCAATTGCTGACGAAGCGGCAGATGTATTTATTTATCTTTTGCAATTTGCTGATGTGCTCGGAATTGATTTAATAGAGGCTGCACAGCAAAAAATGAAGAAAAATGCTTTGAAATATCCATTACCTGAAGACAACACTGTACTTATAAGTGAAAAAAGTTGACTCGTTATCAGTCAACTTTTTTTTGTTGAAACCATTGAAAAAATGACATTAATAATAGCGCAGTAATAGCCCCAGTTGTATCCAACAAGACATCTTGAAGAGAAGCTGTACGACCACTTGTAAACGATTGTCGAAATTCATCGGCAACAGCAAGAAGCATAGTGATCACAACTGTTGTAATTTTACGATACTTAAATGGAGGTAACGCAATATAAATGGCTAAAGCAATGATTCCAAAATAAACAAAATGGGTACCTTTTCTTATCAAAAATTCTACAAAAGCATAGTAGCCACGCTCTTCCACAGAAACGAGAATGCCCCAGTATGGAACTTGAAAAATACGAAGAAAAGATTCTAATGGTTTGTTAGGAAGCCATGCTTTTAAGACATCCTGCATAGATTGCTGTTCAGCTGGC
Source organism: Psychrobacillus sp. FSL H8-0510 (assembly GCF_038008345.1). Taxonomy (NCBI): domain Bacteria; kingdom Bacillati; phylum Bacillota; class Bacilli; order Caryophanales; family Bacillaceae; genus Psychrobacillus; species Psychrobacillus sp. FSL H8-0510. The sequence continues at coordinate 3,521,864 of NZ_JBBOYZ010000001.1, read as the reverse complement.
TGCCCTGATGCCAAAAATACAATAACAAGTAATATTAAAAACGGGATAAGTTTTTTCATATACTGACATTAGCACAAAAGCGGTGAATTTACATGCGTGAAAATTATTGTGCATGCTAGGGAGATGGCTATGGTAAACTAATTGTAAGTGAATAATTTTCGCAGGGAAAAGGTGCTAACTTGTTAGCTTAATTTGGGAATTCGGTTAAAATCCGAAGCTGTTTCCGCAACTGTAAATGCTGATGAAATAAGAAAAATACCACTGTTGACTAGTCAATGGGAAGGTTCTTAGAGTAAATTGATGCATAAGCCAGGAGACCAGCCTTTTCTTGAACGTATAGATACTCTTCGGAAGTTAAGGGATTGTACGGCACGTTTCTATTTTTCTGTTTTTTTATCGTTAAATAGGTATCACGCCGCCCTTGTTTGGGTGGCGTTTTTTTTGTGCTGTTAACTAAAAAAGTACTATATGCTTGAAAATTCACCAATAAAAGGAAAGGAGGAGAAGTAATGAAAAAAGATATTCGCTATATTTGCTATCCGTTTATGCGTGAAACACCTTCTGCTGTAGATTTTGAAATCCGTACAGATTCGTTGACTACTCGTATTGGACTAGCAGCTTCTTTAACAAAGGATATACCAAAGATTTACGAGGATTTGATGTATTTGGCACCAATGGCTTACCATTTAAACGGGTCTGTTCGAGGGAAGATAGCCATTACAGAAGACGATTTACAAGTTCTAAGTGATATGTACGATTTCTATGTAGAGGAAGTAAAAGGTAGAGTAAATATATTTGTACTACCACAGGGTACGACTGCAGCTTGTGAATTACATGTTTGTAGAAGTGAAGCAAAAAAGTCAGTTAGAGCTCTTCATAAAGTTTCGTTAGAAAGAGAAATTCCTGAGATTTTGTTTGACTATGCACAGTTATTAGCAAATGTGTTGTTTGCGATGGCAGTTTATGTGAACAAACATCATGGAGTGGAAGAAATTCAATTTGTCAGTAAATCATATCCAATGAGAAAAAAGAAACAACTGGAGGAATAATACTATGAAGAAAAATTATTTATTTAATTGGTTGTCGGTGCTGCTATTTTCATTCTTGCTTGTAGGGTGTTCTGCGGAAGAGAAGACAACTGTGGAAAAACAAGAGGAAGTAGTAGAAGAAGTAAAAGAATACACAGTAACTGATGATGTAGGAAATGAAATTACATTCGAAGAAGTACCCGAAACGATTGTTTCTCTTCAACCGAGCAATACAGAGATTCTTTTTGCTTTAGGTGTAGGCGATAAAATTGTAGGAGCAACAGATTATGATACATATCCTGCAGAAGCACTCGAAATAGAGCGAGTATCTGATTCAGTTGCATTTAATGCGGAAAGAATTACAGAATTGAACCCAGATGTAGTAATAGCGTATACAATTGGCCAAGAAGAAGCATTGCAACTTCTGGAAGATACCGGATTAAAAGTCTTTGTAATTGAGTCTGCAACTTCTTTTGAAGATGTATACGGAGATATCGAGCAATTGGCTACTGTAATGGGCATTGAAGAAAAAGGGCAAGAAGTTATTTCTTCTATTCAGGATACTATTCAAGGAGTTCAAGAAAGAGTAAAATCTGCTACTCCATTAAAAAAGGTATATTATGAAATTAGCCCATCTCCAGATATTTATACAACTGGTAGTAAAACATTCCAACAAGAAATTTTAGCAGCAGCATCGGTCGACAATGTATTTAGCGATCAAGAAGGTTGGATCAGTGTGTCAGAGGAAGATGTTACGGTCAAAAACCCAGAAATTATTTTAACAACTGCAAATTATTTAGATGATGCACCTGGAGAGATTAAATCTCGTGCAGGGTGGGACAAAATACAAGCCGTACAAAACGATTCAGTCTTTTTAGTAGATGGTGACGTTATTTCTCGACCAGGGCCTCGTATTGGTGAAGCAGTGGAATTGATTGCTAAAACAGTGTATCCAGAATTATTTCAATAAACTTAAAGCCTCGTCCTAATTTAGGATGAGGCTTCAGTTTGACGACAAAGGTATTTTTATAAACGGTTATGAATAATGAATGTTCCTAAGGATGTTTATTCATCTTATTAAAAGTAAGATATTGATTACTCTATTGGAACTGTTTATAAGGCAAGGTCCACCACGAAGACTCCAGTGGGAATAGCTTGAGCTGAAGACCCCGCAGGAACGTAGTGACGAGGAGGCTGAAGCTAAGCCCACGGAAAGCGTAGTGGTGGGCCTTGCCGAGTATTTAATATTCAACTCTATACACCTAAAAATGAGGTTGTCTACAGTCTTGAGTCTCACCCTAATTTAGGATGAGGCTTTTTGGGTTTTATATTGAAAATAGTATACTGCTACATGACTCACCTAGTAGTACTTGTGCTCTGCAGATCGTTCCTATTATTTAATCGGTATCCAAATTTCTGAATAGCAATTTTCGCTGGAAGGATCATCATCGGAATACACTTCTAGCTCCGGTGTCCCTGCGGGTTCATATGGATTAGAGGGGAACCACTCCGCATATATTTGTTTCCAGGTATTTTGCATAGCATCTGGCATCGGACCGTGCACCTCAAATACAACCCATTTAGAAGCAGGGATTGTAATAGCTGATAAGTTTTCCGGTACTTCACCTACATAATCTGTTGCAATCCAATAATCAATTAAGCTATTCTCTCGATAAGCTGCGTCTGCAACACAAACACCGAGTACACCCTCAATGTCTCCGTTGTTTAATTGAAATAATAAATCATTTGTTCCATCTGCATGTACATCATTCCAAAACAAAGGAATACCCTGTGTATTTTCTCCATTCTTACAGTTGTATATTCTTTTCACTCCAACAGCTTGAAAGCTTTCTTTTTCGACAATTTTATACTTCATTGGTTCTGCCCCCTTTAAATTTACCTGAATGATCAAGCGGTTATAGGAATTTATTTTCCCTATATTTTTTCTTGCTTCACTAGGCGTAATTCCGTGTTGTTTACGGAACGCTTTTGTGAATGATTCAGGAGTGTCGTAGCCGTATTTGTAGGAGACGTCAATTATTTTATTGTCCGTATTCAGCAGTTCTTGTGCAGCTAAAGTTAGTCGTCTTCTTCGAATATAGTCTCCTAGGGACATATCCGTTAAGATTGAAAACGTTCGTTGAAAATGAAAAGCAGAAGAATTAGCTTCCTTAGCAATTTGTTCCATAGATAAACCCTCTAGTAAATGATCCTCTATATAGCTTATTGCCTGTTGAATCGACTCTACCCACCCCATTGACTTCACTCCTTATATGTATCTTAGTGGAATACATAGAGGCAATCCTGTCATTTTGTGCTTTTATGGGACTGCCTATTCTTCTGTAATTAGCTCGATAATTTCTTTAGGACGAACATCTAAAGAGGAAAGCTCTTTAACGTCCAACCATATTGGTTCATAGCCACCCCTATGAGGAGAAGGATCCGTATATTCTTCTCCAATACCTGGTCCAAATTTCCCTCCAATTATATCTGCTAGGAAAAAATGTTGAGTGCCGCTTTGTTCAATAACTTTAAAGGGGCGCTGGATTCTTACATGTACCCCAATTTCTTCAAATGTTTCCCGGATCGCTGCTTGCTCTGGAGTTTCGCCTTTTTCTAATCCCCCACCAGGAAATACATAATAAGTCATATGAGGTTTCGTGCGCTTAATGAGTGCTACTCGTCCGTTTTCAATAATGATAGTTGCTCCACGATCTCTCATTTTTTCTCACCATCCTATAAAGATTAAGTTATTTTATATTATATATGAAAGAAGACAAAGAAGAGGTATGGAAGAGTGGGTTTTTGTTTAAAGGATATTTTGAATGTTTGTCTAATAGTATGAGTAGAACATATTATTCAAAAAGGAGGGATTGAATGGAGAAGAGCGAACTTCTTGAAAAGAGAATAGAGGAGTTAGAGAAACGGATTCTATTTTTAGAAGACCAAATACATATTAAACCATCTACCTCACCACCTCATCGACCTGTCATTCAACAACAAGAACAAGCGAAGGAACCTGTGGAATGGGATGTGTTAATCTTTCAGAAAATACTTCCCCCTTTATTTATTATCGTATTTATAATGGGAGTAATTTGGGGATTCAAAGCAGTGTCGGATTATGGCTTTTTACAACCAATCGTAAAAGTAATTATTGGGTACATTGTTGGTTTTGCATTAATCGTGTTAGGTATATGGCAAATTAATAAAGGTCGCAAGAATTTAGGGCATATGCTTCTTGGTGGGTCTATTCCGATCCTAATGTTGACCACTTTTGCAATGCATCAACTATATGATATATCTGGACCAACCATAGCTTTTATTCTCAATCTTATGTGGATAATATTAGGGGTATTTCTTACTTTTAAATACCGCTCGCAAGGGATCGGTATTGTTGCTATAGTAGGGGGCGTATTTGTTCCATTTTTGATAAAGAGTACTTCACCGAATATCCCTTTATTTTCTGTATATGAAACAGTTCTTTTTACGGTATTTTTATGGATTGCCTTAAAATATTCCTACAAGGTATTATATTTTATTTCGATCGTTTTCTTACAGGTAGCAATATTAATATTCTTTATTTTTACAAACGTACCTGATGGATATAAATGGATCGCAATGCTTCCTATATTCGTACAACATGGTGTATTATTGGCTATTCTTTTGAAAACAAATCAGATGCTAAAAGAACAAGCATACACTCTATTTTCCATTATGCTTATAACTGCTATATGGATTCGTATAATATTCACAGATAACGAAGCAACGGTTTTAATGACCATTATTACTCTCATCTATGGGGTTTGTTATTATGTATATCGTGAGGACTCTGTTCGAGCACCTATTTTTATCGCAAATGCATCTGTTACTTTGCTAAATATAATGCAACTTCAAATAGACAATTTATTATTTGAAGGAATTATTGGATTTATCTTCATCTACTTTTTCATCTATAAAAAGTTCAAACATATATTACACCTTATTCTTTTGAGTATTAGTTATATCGTGGCTTTCTACAAAGTTCTATCTTTTTCTATTACGGGCTGGGTATCCTGGGAAATGCTACACTGGACAGTGTTTTTAATAGGTACTGGGTATGGAATCTATTTGTTAACAAGGCTATTTAAAGATAAAACTATTTTAAATATCGGCGTATCTTTTGTTGCAATTATGCTTCTATATTACTTGCACATGATTGCTGTCTTAGTTTCTGGGGATAGTGGAAGCAATATGGAACGGGTCGTTACTAGTTCGTTGTGGATTATCACCGCTATTTTATTTATGGTCTTTAATCGTATTTCGTTGCCTCAAGGTAAATACGTCGGTGTCAGTATTTTATTTGTAACGTTAGCAAAAATTATATTATTCGATATTTCATTTGTCTCTGTAGCTATTAAGGCATTATTATTTTTAGTTCTAGGCGTGGTTGGACTCCTCGTATCACGGGCTTATTATAAAAAGTAGTTATAGATTGGGGATAGAAAAAATGGCTAAATACGAAGCTAAGATGAAAGAAACAGATGCTGATGTAATTGAATTTATAGAGGCTGTCGATCATCCGAAAAAACGAGAAGATGCTTACAAGCTTTTAAAAATTTTTGAACAGACTTCAGGCTATGAGGCTAAAATGTGGGGGCCGAGCATTATAGGTTTTGGAACTTATCATTATAAATACGCTTCAGGTCACGAAGGGGATGCTCCTTTAGTGGGCTTCTCGCCGAGAAAAGCAAAGCACAGTTTGTATATTGCATCGGGAGAGACGACGCGAGATGAAACACTTAAACGACTGGGAAAGTATACAGCGGGAAAATCATGCGTGTATATAAATAAAGTCGAAGATATAAATGAAGATGTTTTGAAGGAAATGATTAGAAATGCCATAGCATTTATACAAGAATTATATCCAAATCAATAGTATATTAATGGAAGTTAATGTATTTATTTTGCTAGTTTATAAGGGTTTCATGTATAATGTTACAGTATAAAACTTAGCTTAGCGAAAGAGAGTGGGACTTATGGGTCGTAAGTGGAATAATATTAAGGAAAAGAAAGCTTCCAAAGACGCTAATACTAGTCGTATTTATGCGAAATTTGGTCGTGAAATATATGTTGCTGCAAGACAAGGTGAGCCTGATCCTACATCTAACCAAGCGCTTAAAGTAGTATTGGAACGTGCAAAAACATACAGTGTGCCTAAGCATATTATTGATAAAGCGATTGAAAAAGCAAAAGGTGGATCCGAAGAAAGTTTCGATGAGCTTCGTTATGAAGGTTTTGGACCAAGTGGTTCAATGGTAATCGTTGATGCACTTACAAATAACGTAAACCGCACAGCATCCGATGTACGTGCTGCATTTGGTAAAAATGGTGGTAATATGGGTGTCAGTGGTTCAGTTGCTTATATGTTTGATGCAACAGCCGTTATTGGTTTAGAAGGAAAAACGGCTGATGACGTTCTGGAAATTTTGATGGAAGCGGACGTTGACGCACGCGATATTTTAGAAGAGGAAGATACAGTAATCGTTTATGCGGATCCTGATCAATTCCATGCTGTTCAGGAAGCACTCAGAGCTTCAGGAGTTACAGACTTTACAGTTGCAGAACTAACGATGCTTGCTCAAAACGATATTGCATTAGATGCAGACGCTCAAGCGCAATTTGAAAAAATGATTGATGCTATTGAAGATTTAGAAGATGTTCAACAAGTCTACCATAATGTAGATTTAGGAGAATAATAGTGAAAAAAGCTGATCCAACGTAGTTTTCTACTTTGGATCAGCTTTTTTATTTGAGTGATGGAACAGAAATTTAACAAATACGTCCAATGTGAAGAGGGGGTTATTACTTGAATAGTAAAATAATTCTTCGAATTGTTATTGTCTTTATTCTTTCTATATCAATTTTATTTCCAAATAAGTCTTCGGCAAGTTGGGCGTATGCATTTGTTGTGTGGGATGACTACGTATATGTTATCACCGATGTAAAAGTCGAAGAGGTAGATAGAGAAATTGGTCATGTAACGAAGTATTCAGATAGGGAAGGAACCTATTCTGGGAATTTCTCCAATGTCTATCCAAAAGGGACGAAGTATTATAGCATCCAAGGGATAAATACGGAGGAAGCCATTGCTATACAGGAGGACGATGGAACATATATTCAAGCTACAAGAGATGGAGAATACGCTAGAAACAAATATGGAATAGATAATGTTATTACTCTAGCTTTCATTGGAGCAATTTTACTAGTTATTATTTCAATTGTAAGAACTAATTATTATGGGAAAAGGAGAGAAGGATGAACAGAAAAGTAAAAGTAATTCTCCTCGTAACAAGTATACCTATTACGTTGATTCTAGTTCTATTAGGAATCTTCCTTTATACGTTTTTTGTTAGTATGGAAAGTCTACCGAAAGGAGAATTTTTAGTGGAGGAGTCATCACCAGATGGGAAATTCACGTTAAAAGCCTATGTTACAAACGGCGGAGCTACTACTTCCTATGCAGTTCGTGGAGAACTCGTTTTCAATGAAAAAAATGGGAAAACCAAAAATATATATTGGAATTATAGAGAAGAAGATGCAGAAATTTCTTGGGTGGATAATGATACAGTAATTATCAATAATCATACTTTAAATGTCCCAAAGGAAAAATATGATTTTAGATATCATTAGTGTTAGTGGAGGTATTTAACATATTAAAAATGTTCGGATTGGAAGACAAATAAACAGCCTTTCCATTTTCGATGGAAAGGCTGTTTTTCTTAATAGCGAAGCCAGCGTCTGTTTAGCTCCGGTGCTGACCTAGGCGTTTCTGTCCTTCTGGTTAAGCTATCGATTTCTTTCTACGATAGTTCCACTGTTGAAACTGGAATCGGATGAAACAACCAATACAAAATCCTGCTATTGCAATGGAAGCGGCAAGGCCAACCATAATAGTTGCGATATTAAATAATAACGACCAGTTTAGAAAGAAGCTAATTGTAGCTACTAACAAGAAACCAACTGCCAGCCACTGATTAAATCTTAGTTGTGCATAATCTTCTTGAATATATTGAGAGGCAGGTTTAGACAAGAACCACCTTTTGGCTACAACTAGAATTGGATGGAAACCTGTTAATAGACTGGATAAATTTGCAACTAACGGAATAAGTAATATCCATGCAGATTGAGTTAGAAGAGCAATGATTACAGATAAAACAATAGTCCATTGGTTGAGCATTACAAGTGGTTTAGGAATTGTTTTCATTTTAAAACCTACTTTTCTTATCGGATTTTATATTATTATATGTTGATAGTCCATGAATGTAAATAGAGGGACATATATAATCATATTTCCTGGGAAATTGATAAGATGTGATTTGAAACGACAAATACAATAAAAGTAACTTAAAGATAGGAGCTGCCTTCTATATTATTTCTTTTTTAAGTCGTTTATTTTCTTAGTTAGTTCATTGAATTGTACATCGAGTTCACTATACTTAGGGTCATTATTTTTTAGGAAACTGAGTTTGCCGAGAACTGCCTGCCGTTCCGTTTCTAGTGTTAAGAGTTGTTTTTCAAGTGAAGACTCATTGTTTCTACGCACCCATTCGTTATAGTTCATTTCTACCTTTCGAATCGATTCATTTTCAAAAATCAGCAATTTATTTGTTAATTTTTCTAAGAAATATCGGTCATGTGTCACAAGTAAAATAGTGCCTGGAAAAGTAGACAGTGTTTTTTCTAACTGTTCACGAGAAGGGAGATCTAAATGGTTTGTTGGTTCGTCTAATAGTAAGACATCTTTTTGGTCGAGCATGAACTCCATTAGCTTCAGCTTCACCCGCTCTCCCATACTCATTGTTGATATAGGCCGTGTCCAGTGTTCTTTTGAAAAGCCTAAGTTAGTCATTAGTGTTTGGATAAGTCCTCTTATCTCAAAGTCAGTCGGTCCAAAAAATTCAAATGGTGTTAGGTTTTCAGGTAAGTCGAACACGGTTTGGCGTAAATAGCCAATATTCATAGATTCGGTTTTCCAAAGATCTCCTTGATAACTTTCTTCTCCTAATAGCATGCGAAAAAATGTTGATTTTCCACTACCGTTAGAACCTAATAACCCTACGCGTTCTTGAGCTTGTATGGTGAAAGAAGTAGGTTGGAAGAGGGTGCTATTTTTAAAGTCTTTTCTAAGACCTTTTGCTTCGATGATGCGTTTACCTTTTTTCTTGTTCCCTTCAATGGAAAAAGACACATCTTTTTCTTTATCAGGTTTATCGACAGTGTTTTTAGTAAGTTCCAGTTCTAGCCTTTTCTTTTTGGAGCGTATTTGCACATCCATTTTTTTAGCTTTAACTCGATAATACTCCTTGTTGAATTCATGCTTGGTAGAATCCGCATGTGCTTTGGATGACCAGTTTTTCAGTTCGGTAATTTGCCTTTCCACTTGCTGTATTTTTGATTGTTGCGCATCATAAAGTCTTTGTTGTGTCAGGATTTTTTCTGCTTTTCTATCCCTATAAGTCGAATAGTTCCCAGCGTATGCCGTCAGTTTTTTATTTTCAACTTCCCAAATATAATCCGCTACCTCATCTAAGAAGTACCGATCGTGAGAAACTAGAATGATCGTGCCATTATAAGTGAGAATCTGTTTCCTTAAGTAGGATAAGCTCTCCTGATCCAAATGATTTGTTGGTTCATCTAAAAGTAAGACTTGAGAATTCTCTGCGAATGCACGAGATAATCTTCTTTTCATCTTTTCGCCGCCACTCAGTTGTGCATATTCTCTTCCTTCTGGAACAGTCCATTTACTTAAAGCGGCTAGCTTATCAATTTCATCTTCTTTTTCACTAAAGTGCTCATCTTCTTGCTGAAAGTAGCTTATAGAAGGGGGAGTTCCGATCCATTCCACCCTTCCGCTAGTAGGAAGGACTTCATTGGAAAGAATCGTGAGTAACGAAGACTTACCTTGTCCGTTTCCACCAACAATTCCAATAACTACATCTGCTTGTATATCTCCTTTTACATTCTTTAAGATTACATCGTCGCCAAAAATAATGCTTATATCATTTAGTTTTCCTAATAGTGTCATACAAACAACTCCTTTTGGAGGAATAAAAAAATCCCTCCGAATAATACGGAAGGATGTTGCTGACCATAAAGCATATACGAAAAACACTACATATTCAGTGCTATGTAGAGAATACCGTACGTATTGTAAGAATAATGGGCAGACTAATCCTATTTCCGTTTGCGTATAAAATATTTTTTCTGCATGAAGCAGCGAATATTATGCAAGAAATAAGATTATATAATCATAGTCCACCCATCGTCCCTTCAAATTTGTTAATTGAATTATAGCATGTTTTTACCTGATTTGCCTAGAAAACGGGTAGAAACAAGTGACATATGGAAAGAGTTAATTGAAAATATTAATTTTACATTATATTTCGTGAAATGTATTTAAATTCGTGATTTTTAATAAAAAATCCTGTAGAATGAATACATATTTGAGGAGGTATGGAGAATGAAACAATTAGATGCACATGAAATTATTTCATATATTCAACACGCTAAAAAATCAACACAAGTGAAAGTATACATAAAAGGAAACGGCATAGATCAGATTTCTTTCGGGGAACATACAAAAGTTTTTGGGGAGGGAAATTCTCTAGTATTATTTGGAGAATGGTCTGAAATTGAATCCGTTTTAAATGAATATAAAAATCAAATTGATGATGTAGTCGTGGAGAATGAAAGTCGTAACTCCGCTATTCCACTTTTGGACCTGAAGGGGATAAACGCACGTATCGAGCCAGGTGCAATTATTCGAGATCAAGTTAGTATTGGAGATAATAGTGTTATTATGATGGGCGCACTTATTAATATTGGTGCAGTTATTGGTGAAGGTACGATGATTGATATGGGCGCAGTTCTAGGTGGACGCGCAACTGTAGGGAAAAACTGTCATATTGGTGCTGGCGCAGTGTTAGCAGGGGTAATTGAGCCACCTTCTGCAACTCCGGTAATTATAGAAGATGACGTAATGATTGGTGCGAACGTGGTAGTTCTTGAAGGATGTAGAGTTGGTAAAGGTGCAGTTGTAGCTGCGGGTGCCATCGTTACTAAGGATATCCCTCCATATACGGTAGCTGTAGGAGCACCTGCAAAAGTTATTAAAGAAATAGATGATCAAACAAGATCGAAAACGGAAATCATGCAAGAATTACGTCAGTTGTAAGTTGGTGGCTGATGAAAACCTTACAAGATATTCGGAGAGATTTACATCGCATACCTGAATTAGGTTTTGAAGAAGTAAAAACACAAAGTTATTTATTGGAACAAATTCGTGCGCTTCCACAAGATAGACTAACCATAATTACTTGGAAAACAGGGATTGTCGTAAAAGTAGAGGGAACAGAACCTACACAAACGATTGGTTGGAGGACGGATATAGATGGTCTACCGATTACGGAGGTGACTGGACTTCCATTTGAATCTAGCCATCCTGGTAAAATGCATGCTTGTGGTCATGACGTTCATATGACGGTGGCCCTTGGTTTACTTAGGAAACTAGTAGAAAACCCTATCAAGGATCATGTAGTTATTCTATTTCAACCAGCAGAGGAAAGTCCCGGAGGTGCACTTCCAATGCGAGAATGGTTAAAAGAAGAACAAACGACTTTAATGCCCGATAAAATATTTGCCTTTCATGTAGCACCTGAATATCCTGTTGGAACAGTAGCCACTCGTCCAGGTTTACTTTTTGCTAATACATCTGAATTATTTATTGATGTAATTGGAAAGGAAGGGCATGCGGCATTTCCGCATCAGGCGAGAGATATGTCTGTTGCAGCAGCTACACTATTATTGCAATTACAAACGATTGTAAGTCGTTCTATCAATCCTATGGACCCAGCGGTTCTTACGATTGGGAAGTTCACTTCTGGAACAGTACAAAATATTATTTCTGGTCACGCTAGGCTAGAGGGAACTATTCGTACGATGGATGCAGATACGATGGCGATTATTAAAGAGAAGGTCGAGTCGTTTTGTCGAGCGACAGAAATTGCTTTTGAATGCTCTGTTCAGATAGACTACGGTTCGTCCTACTATCAGGTGAAAAATGATGAGCTACTTGCGAACGAGTTTTTAGCCTATGCGGAAGTACATTCAGCAACGAATGCCATTTTATGTGATGCGGCTATGACTGGTGAAGACTTTGGTTATTTCCTTCAAGAAATACCAGGCCTGCTATTTTGGGCTGGAGTTAACTCATCATATGGACTGCATCATCCGAAGCTCAGTCCCGATGAAGCTGTGATAGACTATCTAGTTCCATTTATAGATGCCTATTTCCGTAAAATTTCAAACTAAAAAGGATTTACTCTGTTTAGTACAGAGTAAATCCTTTTTAATTTGCTTGCTTTCATTATGCACTTACTCAAGGAGCCGGTAAATACATTCCATTCTATTTGGTTAGTATCTTTTAATCCACTAGTTGAACATTACATTCTTTAAACCAAATATCCATCTGTACCAAGTATGCCAGAAGCTGCGGTCCAGACATTAACTGGCCAAACCATGGTACTTTAAATGCTTCTCCGTTGGATTCGACAAGATCAGCTAAGCGTTGCTTTTGGAACAGTTCGTGTAGAATAGAGTTTTTGTCTTGTAATTGCTCTTTCAACAAATTACTCACAATAGCTGTATAAACAGGATTATGTGTTTTTGGGTATGGACTCTTTTTACGATAAAGTACATCAAATGGCAGACTGCCTTCAAATGCCTTTCGTAATATGCCTTTTTCCTGATTGCCGACCATCTTGTATTCCCATGGAATATTCCATGCATACTCTACCAGACGATGGTCCGCAAAGGGTACACGCACCTCTAAGCTAGCCCCCATACTCATACGATCTTTCCTATCTAACAAGGTCGTCATAAACCACGTCATATTCATATAAAATAATGCGCGTCTTTTTGCGTCAATTTCTGATTCGCCTTCCAAAAGAGGAGTTTCAGCTAAAGTAGTGTCATATGCATTTTGTACATATTCTTCAATATTTAATTTACCTTGCCAACTATCATTCAATAACTGGAAGCGTTCACTAGTAGATCGTATCCAAGGAAACCCTTTTTCTGCATTTCCTATTTGGTGAAACCAGGGGTAGCCACCAAATATTTCATCCGCACATTCTCCAGATAAACCTACCGTAAAGTCCTGTTTTATTTCTCGGCAGAACCATAGTAAAGAAGAATCGATATCGGCCATGCCTGGAAGATCCCTTACGTGAACAGCCTCTCTTAAATACTCTGCTAGTTTTTGTTGGGTAATAATAGAAAAATGATGGTCCGTTTCTAAATGGTCCGTCACTTTTTGTATCCATGGAAGATCGCTTGAAGGTTGAAAAGTATTACCTTTAAAATGATGGTCATTATCTTGATAGTCGATGGAGTACGTATGCAGTGGGGATTTGGAATCCTGAGAATAGGATTTGGCTGCTATTGAAGTGATAATACTGGAGTCCAAACCTCCAGATAGGAATGTACAAAGGGGAACGTCTGATACAAGTTGTCTTTCTACAGCATCGGTTACTAATGAATGAACCTTTTCCGTAGTTTCATCTAAAGAATCTGTATGTTCCTTGCTTTCTACATTCCAGTAACGCCAAGTCCGAATGCCGTTGCGAGTTAAACTGAGTGCATGGGCAGGGCGTAATTCATGTATATCCTGGTACACGCCAGAACCAGGGGTACGTGAGGGACCTAATCCAATGATTTCGGCTAGACCATTTCTATTAATGATAGGGGAAATAGCAGGATGGGCAAAGAGCGACTTTTGCTCAGAACCAAATAGGAAGCCCCCGTTTTTTTCTGTATAAAAAAGTGGTTTCACTCCAAGGCGGTCGCGCGCTATAAACACTTTTTGCTCCGACTCATCCCATATAGCAAATGCGAATATTCCATTAAAATGGTCAACACAATTTTCCTTCCATTCTATATAGGAGGTCAATAATACCTCTGTATCTGAATGACCAGAGAAGCTATGCCCACGTTTCAATAATTCTCTTCGGAGATCCTCTGTATTATATAATTCTCCATTATACGTAAGTGTATATTCATTAGAATGATAGGTTTTAGTCATCGGTTGCTTTCCGCCGACTGGATCTACTACTGTTAAACGGCGATGTCCAAATATGGCGTGCGGAGAATTCCAAATATTATCGTCATCTGGGCCACGCTTCTTTAAGGTTTCCGTCATTTTAGCAACTGCTGATAATTCGTTTCTCAAATCCCTTTGAAAATGAATCCAACCAGTAATTCCACACATATATGCATCCCTTCTTTCATCCATTATTTTATGCAAGAGGTGGAAAATTGTATCAAAAAAGACAATCGCACAGGTTTTTCACACCTAACGATTGTCTTTAGTATATTAATTAAATTTTAAATTTATTAATTTCTTCCTGAACTACCATTGCACCTTCACTTAAAGACTTCGCAACGGAAGTGATCTCTTGGATAGTTGCAGTTTGCTCCTCTACAGCAGCAGCAATCATTTCAGATTGTTCAGCTGCATTAGTTGCCGCGGAAGACATTTCATTAACGGAAGCAGAAACTTCTTCTGTGCTTGCAGAGATTTCCTCAGTTGAAGCAGAGACCTCTTCAATTTGAGAAGACATTTCTTGTATCGAGCCCATAATATTATCAAATGCTCTTTGTGCATTTTGAATATAGTTAACTCCTTGATCTACATTCTGTACAGTAATGTTAACTGCATTTTCCACTAGTTTTGTATCCTGTTGGATCAAAGTAGTTAACTCTGTAATTTGACTAGCAGAGTTTTTCGATTCCTCCGCAAGTTTTCTTACTTCATCTGCGACTACTGCAAATCCTTTACCATGTTCACCTGCACGAGCCGCTTCAATAGCTGCATTTAATGCCAATAAATTTGTTTGTTCGGTTATATTTGTAATAACTTTTGTAATATTTTCAATTTCAGCTGATTGAATACTTAGCTGCTTAATACGTTCGCTTGTTTCGCGAGAAGATTTTTGGATAACTGCCATCTGCTCCTCGGCAGTTTTCAATGTTTTTTCGCCGTCAGTTGCAACAGTCTGCGTATCAATAGCTTTCGAGTGAAGACTTTGCGTCGCTTCAGCAATTCTTTGTACACCGTGTGCAGTTTCATCCATTGCTAGAGAGCTTTCTATACCCATTTCAGCGGAATGACTACTAACTTCAGCCATAGTTTCTATACGCGTAGCAACATCGTTAGAAGAAATAGAAACTTCATCTGTACTTGCTGCTAACTCTTCTGAAGCTGCAGTTGTCTGTTGTACATTGATTGATACGTTAGCAATAAGACCATGGAGATTCTTTTTCATTAAGTTAAATGAATCAGCTAACTTAGCGATTTCATCTTTTGTTTTAACAACAACGTCCTCTTGACTTAGATCGCCTCCTGCAATAATTGCTGCTGCAGAAGCTAAACGGTTAACTGGACGAGTGATTGAGGAAGTAATAAATATTCCGATTACGGTGGCAAAAATAGTAGCGATAATAGCGATAACTATGATAAGTAACTTACTGAACGCAGCTGTCTCTGTAGACTTTTGGTTGACCTTGTCAACTTCAGCTGTTTGAAAGTCTACGATTGCATTTACCGCACTTTCGATTGCTTCGTTAGCAGGACGCGCTTTATCAGCTAATAATTGAACGGCAGAATCTAAATCGTTCGTTGAGAAGGTAGTTAAGATTTCGTCTGAGGCTTCTTCGAATTTAAGTTGGTTTTCCTCTAACAGCTTAAGATGGTCTAGCATGGCTTGATCATAAAATAACTCTTCTAATTCCTTCGATTTCTCGTGAATAAGATTTTTTTGTTCTTCTAAGTTTTTTAACGTTTCATCCGAGGGGTCAAGGATATATGAACGTATGTATACACCTTGTAACGATGAAGCATTTAAAATTTGGTCTACCTGAAGTAGTTTATATACTCTATCTTCAATAAGATTAGAATATTGATTGTCAACCTTAGTTAACTGAGTAAATGCCAAAACTGAAGTTAGTATGAGGATAGCGACCAAAATACCAAAGCCAGAATAAAGTTTTGTCTTAATAGACATAGTAGTTTCCTCCAATATGATCTGCAAAATATTTCTTTGCTACTTATATACTATATATGTCTTAATTGGTAGGTCAATAAGATTATTTAAGAATAGTATTAATAATAAAAAAATAAGATTTATTTGTGAAATTTCAAAGGAATACTGTAAATTTCCATATGCGTGACGATAATTAGGTAATAGGTCTATATTATTAACTTTAAAAAATGCACTACTTTACCTATATCACTTCAACTGTATACACAAAAAAGCGTCGCAATAGTTTTAACTTTTGCGACGCTTTTCTTATGTTGTTACTTTAAGCACGGTCTTAATTTTTTGGATTATTCCTCCACTACTATAAGTTAGTACACTTCGTTTATAGAAGGACAAGCTTAGTAGGAACATAAGAACTACTGTTACTATTAATATAGCCATGGACAAAATTGGTTCGAATGTAGATATGTCAGTGGCGCCAATTCGTAGTGGCATGACCATACCCGACGTAAACGGAATATAGGAGAATACTTTTATGAGCATCGTATCAGGACTAGCCATTCCAGAGATTAGCACGTAAAAACCAATAATTCCAACCATCATCGCTGGCATCATAGCTTGACTCGATTCCTCTACTTTGGATACTAACGACCCTAATAATGCACCCAATATCAAATATAAAATGATTGTGATCAATAAAAAGGCTACTGAATATCCGATAAATGCAAGAGATAGTTCATTGGCAATTTCCTGTACAACATCCCATTTTGAGCCTCCGTCAATAAATGCGAATAACAACCCTTGAACGATTAATAATCCTCCAATTTGTGTTAACGCTAAAAGAAACGTTCCAGTTAATTTCGCCATAAAATGTGTAGCTGGCTTCACGCTAGCAAGTAAAACTTCGAGAACACGCGAACCTTTTTCGGAAGCAACATCCGTTGTAATCATCGATAAGAAGGTCATAACAAATGAATAAATTAGAAAACCTACTAAAAAGGAAGCACCAATTCCAGCAGCTTTCTCATCCTCACTTTTACCTGAGACAGATTGTTCATTCAGATTTTTCATCGTAATGATAGTTTCAGATTGCAGAATTTTATCCGCTTCTTCTGCAGTTAAATTTAGCTGCTGCACTTCATATATTTTCCCAGCGTATTGAAGGGTAGAAGAAAGGCTTAGCTGATCATTAAATGTCAGCGGTTCGAAGGTGGCAATTTCTGCTGTGAGTGAATTATCTTGATCTTCCACGAAAATGACAGCCGCAAAGTCCCCGTCAACTACTTGTTTTTCTACCTTTTCAAGATCCTCGGTTGGAAAGCTAAATTCTAGATCGCTAGTCGACTCAAATAATGCCTCAATTTCCACATCTGTTTCGTTAATAAGAGCTATTTGTAGTGCGTCTTCTTGGAAAAATGCTTCCTTAATGTCTGACCAGAACATAACACCACTGATCACCGCCACATATAAAATGATAGAAAATATAAATGATTTTGCTTTGACTTTTTGAACGTAAAGTTGCTTAACTAACAACCAGAACTTAGACATGCTTAGCACCTACCTTATCTTTGAATATTTCATCTAATGATAAATAATCCAAACTAAATTTTTCTATGTATTTGCCATTAGATACATAGTCAAAAATAGGCTGTGCATACGATTCATCCTCAAGTGTTAGTGTGTATTGATCTCTGCCTGTTTGAACATCTCGTACACCATGTAGTCCTGCTAGTACTTCTTTAGGAATTTCTGTACGTATAGTTAACTTCGTTTTTCCGTATTGTTTCTTCAAATCTAGTAAACTTCCAGTAAACAAGGATACGCCACGTTTTAGTAGGCATAAATGGTCACAAAGCTCTTCGACATTATCCATTTGGTGACTAGAAAATAATATAGTTGTTCCTTTATGCTTTAGGTCTAGAATTGCAGACTTTAGCAAATCCATATTTACTGGATCCAAGCCACTAAAAGGCTCATCTAATATAAGGAACTCTGGTTGATGTATAAAGCTTGCGATTAATTGGACTTTTTGCTGGTTTCCTTTGGATAAGGTTTCTGCTTTTGCTTTTCGTTTATCGTCTAATTCAAAACGATCAATCCAGTAATCTACTTCTTTTTTTAGATCTTTTTTAAGCTTTCCTCTTAACTCGCCAAAAAAGTATAGTTGGTCTTCCACAGTCATGGCAGGAAAGATGCCTCGTTCTTCAGGTAAGTAGCCTAGAATATCTCTATTAATGGAATTTATATGTTGGCCATTCCACATAATGCTACCTTCAGTTGTTTCCTGTAAGTCTAAAATCATACGAAATGTTGTAGTTTTACCGGCACCATTCTGACCGATCAGTCCAAATATTTCTCCCTTTTCAATTGTAAAGGACAAACTGTTAACAGCTACGAAGTCTTGATATTTCTTAGTTACTTGGCTTATTGATAACGTCATATTCAAACTCCTATCTTTTTTCTCTTTAAACTTTATACGAAACAACTTAAAGAATGTTTCATTTAATTTGTAACGTTTTTGTAAATTACTCCGTCAAATGGAAAGAGAAGAAAAAAGAGGAGTGATTGGATGAAGAAAATATACGGAGCTTTCGTAATGATTTTAATGTTCGGGCTTGTATGGAGCCAAGGTTCTGCCTTTGCACAAAGTGATGAAGCAAAAGTAGAAACGACTAACTTTATAAAAGCAACCGGGGTTATAACAAAAGTGGAAGAAAAAAAGGGAACTGTTACTTTAACGGTAGAAACAAATGGTAAAGAGCCGCAGATTACTTTTTACAACGTAACGGATGAAACAATGGTATACAGTAGTGGATCCACGAAGGAAGTGGAAAAAGTGGCGTTTCAAAAAGGTCAACAAATAGACGCCTATTATGATAAAGATAAACCGATGATTATGATATATCCAGCACAAATTTCACCCGAATTAGTTATTGTGCATGATGCTAAAACATTCGGTTCTGTTAAAGTAGGGAAATTTGATGAAGAGCTTCGTAGTTTAGACAATGAATTGAATTTGAATGTAGATGACAAAACAATTCTAGAAAATACCGACGGAGAAAAAATAGCAAGAGCAGACTTAAGCGGAAAAGAGCTTATTGTATTCTATACGATGGCTACTAAAAGCATTCCTGCTCAAACATCTCCTATTAAAATAGTAGCTATGTCCTCACCTGGTGAAGTTAGTGATACGTCCGACTTCATAAAATTTTCAGGTGTTATAACAGAAATAACAAACGATAAAAATAAGTTAGCGCTTACGGTAGTGACAGAAGAGGATGAGCCAATTACGACTATCTTCACACTTGATAAAAATGTACGATTGTTTAAAGGAAAAAACGCAGAGACAGTTAAAAAAGAGTCTTTCCAAATAGGGCAGAAAATAGAGGCTTATTATGATAAAAACAAGCCAATGATTTTAATTTATCCAGCACAAATAACTCCGGAACTTCTCTTTGTTCCTGGCAAAGAAGAATTTAGTTTTGTGAAAGTGGCGAAGTTTGACCAAGATATGATTAGTTTAGATCGAGAACTTCAGTTAACTATTTCGGAAAAAACTGAATTGCGTAATGAGAAAAACGAAGTAATAACTCAAGAGGATTTAGTGGAAAAAGAGCTTATTGTCTTTTATGCTGTTACTAAAAGAGGGATGGAAGGCGTACCCGACCAAACAACTCCATTGAAGGTTGTTGCTCTAAATTATCTTTCGCCTGATTTAAAACATATTATTGAAAATGATCACTTTATACAAAATGGGACAAAAATGATTCCGCTTCGTAAAGTAGCAGAGCAACTTGGATATGAAGTAAAAAGCTATTCTACTTCTACGCAAAAGTTAGTAACACTTTTAAAAGGCAACAGTTCTTTCCAGATTTTTCGCGATACAAAAGCTTTTAGTTACAATAAGAGCCTACAATTATTTTTAGAAAAACCGGTGTTAAAAGATAAGACAACATATGTATCAGAAGAAATCCTAGATATATTAAAATAAACAAAACCCCGTCCTTTTCTAGTAGAAAAGGACGGGGTTTTATTAGTATTTAATGATGAATTTCTAATTACCGGCGGTGACTCCTGCACAATGAGATACAGCTGCTACTCTTGTTTTGTATGTATTAACCCTAAAATATATTTAAGGTCAACGGCTGGAATTTGCCCTGGAGCAGAAGAAGCTACACCAGAACCAAATGTTGCGGCGGAGCCAAAAACTTCTCCAGCGAGTCGACTAATTACACCAGTAGAAGCCATAGCCATAGTAATAATTGGACGGTCTGCATATAAGGAGTACATTGTGTAGGTTGCATCTAGCAATGTCAGAACATCTGTTGGATTGTTTGGCATTACAGCGATTTTAGATATATGTGCATCTAACTCTTGCATTCTTTTAAGTCTCCATATGATTTCTTCCTTGGCGGGAGTCTTTTCGAAGTCGTGATTAGACATAATGATGAAAACGTCCGTTCCTTTTGCTGCTTGCATTATTTCCGTCACTTTCGGGGAAAACAACTCCACGTCTATCAAATCAACTTCTTTTGTTTTCATCACTTCTACTATTAGGGTTTCGTAGTAGGAGTCTTCTATTATTTTATTTCCACCTTCACGATGTGTTCTAAAAGTAAATAGAAGAGGGGTGGGATATAGTACTTCTCGCAATGTGGAAAGTGTTTTTTTTACTTTATTAATATCTTCAATTCCCTCTAAAAAGTCCGCTCGCCATTCAATAATTTCGAAGTTAGTTTGAAGGCTTTTTATCTCTAAAAGAAGCTCTTCTATTGTTCTTCCTATCAGGGGAACAATGACTTTTGGAATACCCATTCCTATATGGATATCTCGAATTGATACAACTTTCATAAAAGTATACCCCTTCCTTAGTGTTTTAAGTAATATTAACATACAAAGATATAGAGGAGGTCAATTATATGAATTTTCAGCATTATGAAAGTGTAGAGAAATTTGCGGGCAAAGTAACACCTTTTTTGGAAACAAACGAGGATAAGTTCAGCTTATTTCTTGGTGTTTTAAACGGGATAAAAGCTGGTGCATACAATAACCCTTACATGGCAACTATTGAAGAGGAAGGTGAGTTATTAGCAATTTTTCAAATGACCCCTCCCCATCCCCTAAATATTGTATTTGTAGATAAAAAGCATATATCTGCTTGTATTGACTTATGTACCGCAGAATTGATTAAACATTCCATACGAGTAGAATCCATCATCAGTGTAAAGGAATGGGCTATTATGTTTGCGGAAAAGTGGAAAGAAAAAACAGGAGGAACATACTCTTTCATGATGGATCAAGGACTTTATAGACTGGACCAAGTAGAGGAGTCCCTTAAAATGAGTCCAGGATCATGGCGTTACGCAACTCTTAACGATGCACTTCTAATAGAGAAATGGTATAGCCAGTTTGAACGCGATACTGGATTATCAACGACAGCTCCAGTAGAAATAAAAAAACGTGTGAATAAAATGTTAGAGGGTAATGAAGTCTTTCTTTGGGAAAACCAAGGGGAAGTTGTATCCATGATGAAAAAGGCTAGGCCAACAAAAAAAGGGGTTACGGTTTCACTTGTTTTTACACCAGCAGAAAAACGAGGAAAAGGGTATGGAAGAACTGTGGTTGCGGCAGGGAGTAAAGAGTTATTAAAGGAATTTGAGTTTTGTGTGTTGTATACAGATATGCTCAATCCAACCTCCAATAAAATTTATCAGGAAATTGGGTATAAGAAGCTAGTAGATTCTGTTCATTTGAAGCTGGAAACTATATAATTTTGTCCTTTTATACCTTGTAGTAGTAAACTAAATTTATAGTAGAATCTCTTTTTGTGTAGGAAGTTTATTGGTACATACATAATTTCGAAAATATAAAGGGGTCTTATAAATGGACAAACAGGCAGGTATTGATATAGGTGGAATTAGTTTTAACTGGGATCTGGAAAAAGGGGAGTTTCTATTTGAACAACAGGACGCTGTTCTTTTCTGGGTTTCCTCTGCGATGAAATCCTTCTTCGATACAATTGAAGAGGTTTCTGGGGATGAAGCATCAAACTTAGTTTTTGAAGCTACAGGATTTCGCCAGGGGATAGTGGTGGGTGAGTACTTTCAAAATATGAAAAACGTAAGTGTTACAGAAGCAGTTGATCTTATTACAAACACATATTCTTCCGCTGGCTGGGGATTAGCTAAAGTAGAAAATCTAAATATCGAAGAAAAGACCTTCACTGCAAAATTTAAAAATAGCTGGGAATACAAAATAAATAAAGCACAAGAAAAGTCGGTGGGAGGAAAATACATGCCTGCTCATTATGCTGGCATATTCTCTGGACTTCTAAATGAAAATATGTGGTATGAGGTAGTAAAAGATCAAATACAAGGTCATGAATTTACAGAAGTAAAGTACTTCCCATCTACTATTACAGTAAATCATAATATTGGTCAGCTTGCTCGAAAAACAGAAATGGATGAGATTCTTCATTTAGAAGCAGTAGTGGAGGATAAAGTAAGGGACTTAACTGAATTAGTACAGGAACTCTCATCACCTATTATTCCCGTGTTGGATGGAATAGTTGTGGTACCGTTGATCGGTAAGTATGATGAAGACCGTTCAGAGGCATTACTAGAGAAAACATTAACTAATTTACCTTCACACAAGGCAAAGTATGTAGTACTTGATTTAACAGGGCTGAATGAAAATATCAGTCAACATACAGCAAGTTTTATCGAAAAAATCGGGTCAGCTTCCACTTTAATAGGTGTGACGACGATACTAGTGGGTATCTCCCCGCAGTTAAGTATTATTATTACTCAGTCAAATGTTCAATTATCTAACTTCGATTGCTTCCAAACATTACAGCACGGTATACACTATGCGTTAGCGCAAATGGGAAGAAAGATAATTTAAACTCTACTGTCATACAAAAAGAGCTAGACAAAGTTTGGGGTAAAGTAAGTACCCTTTTGTCTAGCTCTTCGTATTTCCTTACCATTTTTCGTCTTTATACTTCTGCCTTATTTCTTCTTGAGTTTCTTGGTATTCTTCTTCAATATCGGTTGTCTTGTATATAAAGGGTTCATGGTTGTAATCTGTTCGTTTTCCATAACGAAGCATTTCGTATATGATCATTCCATTGTTTGGCATCCCATTTATAGTTCTCATAGGAATAATATCGAACAAAACATAATAAAACGCATAAAACACAAAGCGATCCCAAAATGTTCGATATTCTTCTAACAGACCGTTTGCCAATAACGCGTTTAGGACTAGAGCTACCGACAGATTCATCAGAATAGGACCTGCGTATATACATATATACGCTAGTTTACTTTCTCTTTTTAGAGCATCGTATGAAAACCAACTAAATAGATGATAATGTTTTCGTACATCAATTATCCAAAATTTGAAAAGTCTTGGTCCAGATCCAATAGTCAATCTGGGGTTCTTTACACCGAAAATCTCACTTACTATTAAATAACCCGTTTCTCGCAAAAATACAACAATAGGCAAGATGATAAAAGCTGAAATTATTAAAGAAAGCAAATCTGAAAAACCAAACATTTTATCGCAACTCTCTTATTATTTGAAGTGTTGTGTATAAAATACCCGATTTATGTCAGTACGAACCTTGTAATAATCTCCAATAAAGCATGCTTATTTAATAGAGTTTAACTTTAAATAATTACGAAGCAAAAATGCAATCCATTTACAATTAGGGTAATCTTGAATATTTTTTAACAGGCCTTCTACTAGGGCGGGACTAAGAGAGGGCTCCAATAAATGCTGTTTTAACAAACTCAGAGACTCTTGTTCAAGTGGTTCTTCCGCTTCATTTAAACTTTGTTCTAGAACTTCTAACAATTGATCGTTTGTAATTTCTGTTTTAGACAACCGTCTGAGCTGAAAAATTTCTTTAGTGACAAATGGAATGGTGACCTCGGATGCAAGTAAATTTGTTTTTTCAACTAAAGATTGTGCAAGTTGTTCCAAATCTACCGGAACATTGTTGAATAATATCAACTCTGAATAGATACTTATAAAACCTTTAATACAATAGACTAAATCATATTTGGTATTTTCGATTCTTTCTCCAAATAACTTTTCTGTCATGGTTAGGATAGTTTTCTCTAATAACTTATCATAATCATGAAACTTTAATACAAGCTCGCTATTAAAAGAATGTGACTGTTCCTTCATTAAAATTTTAGCGAAATTTGAATGTTTTTGGGAGGCTTGAAACATTGTAAAGTAAAAATTATATAATGATAATTCATTATTTTGCATGTTAGTGACCTGGTAGTCAGTATTTGAAATCATTTGACTCATAAATTGATCGATTAATGCTACTATCAATTCGTCTTTAGATTTAAAAGACAAATAAAATGCTCCTTTAGAAATACCGCAACGTTCTGTAATTTGTTGAACAGAGGTTGGTTCGAATCCTTGTTCTGCAAAAAGCTCTAATGCTCTTTCCATAATTAACTGTTTTTTACCCATTTAAAACAATCGCTCCTAGTTCATATTGTTGACAACTGACTAATTAGTCATTATTATAAGTAATTGAGAAATTAAAGTCAATTAGGGGTAGGTGTAAGTGTGAAAGGTTTAGTCAATTTTGTTCTTCAAAATAAATTAGCGGTATGGTTACTTACAATTATTATTACTGTATCGGGTATTTATTCTGGAACACGTATGAACATGGAAACAATTCCGGATATTTCCATTCCGTATTTAATGGTTATGGATGTCTATCCAGGTGCAACACCTGAGCAGGTTATGGAAGACGTATCCATGCCTTTAGAAAAAGCAGTAGAAAACCTAGCAGGTGTAAAATCTGTATATTCAAATTCGAACTCTAATATGGCTAGTATTCAAGTAGAGTACGAGTATGGCGAAGATATGGACGAAGCAAATCGAGCTTTAAAATCTGCATTGGAAGCTGTTAAATTACCAGAAGGTGCACAGGAGCCAATCGTCACTGCTATTAGCTTGAATATGATGCCTGTTGTGGCGTTAAGCGTTAGTAGTAAATCAGAGGACATTGTAGAGTTAACATCTACAGTTTCAGAGCTTTTAGTTCCTAAAATCGAGAAAATCGATGGAGTAGCCTCTGCAACTATTGCAGGTCAGCATATCGAGGAAGTTGAGCTTACCTATAATGAAGCAAAAATGACTGAGTTGGGTTTAAAAACAGACGACGTCAAGCAAATGATTCAAGCAAGTGATTTAGCTGTTTCACTAGGCCTTTATGAATTTGAAGAAGGCGAAGAAGCTATTTCTGTAGATGGTAAATTCATGACTTCAGATGAGTTAAAAGAAATGCTGATTCCAGTAACACCATCAGCAACAAATCCATCTCCATTTGTGAAACTTAGTGATATTGCTACTATTGAAGAAGTAGGAAGAGTTCAATCTGTATCCCGTACAAACGGAGAAGATGCAATTTCTGTTCAGATTGTTAAAGGGCAGGAAGCAAATACAGTTGATGTTGTTAATAGCGTGAAAGAACTGATTAAAGAAGAACAAAAAAATATTGATGGTCTTGTTATTGATATATCGTTAGACCAAGGTGAGCCAATTGAAGAGTCGGTCTTTACAATGATTGAAAAAGCTTTATTTGGTGGATTGATTGCTGTATTAATCATATTACTGTTTTTACGTGATTTTAAATCTACGGTAATTTCAATCATATCTATACCAGTTTCTATATTCATGGCATTACTATTATTGAACTGGATGGATATTACTTTAAATATTATGACCCTCGGGGCTATTACAGTTGCGATAGGACGGGTAATAGATGACTCCATTGTAGTAGTGGAAAATATTTATCGTCGTATTCACTTAAAAGATGAGAAGTTATCAGGTCGTGCACTTGTACGTGAAGCGACTATTGAAATGTTCAAACCAATACTATCTTCTACCTTAGTTACGATTGCAGTATTCGCACCGTTACTATTTGTTGGTGGCATGGTCGGAGAATTGTTCTTACCTTTCGCATTAACGATGTCGTTTGCACTTTTGGCATCCTTACTTGTGGCAATTACAATCGTTCCAGCATTGTCTCACTTCTTATTTAAGAAGAAATTATATGGTGAGAAGAAAGAAAGTAATCATAAAGAGGCTGGTAAGCTAGCAAATGGTTATAAGCGTATATTGGAATGGACGCTAAACCATAAAGTAATTACTTCAATTGTTTCTATCGTTTTACTGGCTGGAAGTATAGCATTAACTCCATTAATCGGTTTTAGCTTCTTAGGAAGTGAAGAAGAAAAGGTTATGTATTTAACGTATACACCAGAAGCTGGTGAATTAAAAGATGATACATTAGCAAACGTTGCTGCAGTAGAAGAAGAGTTATTAAAGCGTAAAGATATCGATATTCTTCAACTGTCTGTAACAGATAGCGATAGTATAGATCCAGCGGCTGCGATGATGGGTGGCGGAGCAGGTGGTGCATTAATGTACCTTATCTTCGATCCAGAAATGGAAGATTTCCCAGGAGCTCGTGAAGAAATTGAAGAATACGTATTTAATCTTGAGCAATCAGGCGAGTGGAAGAGCCAAAACTTCTCCGCTATGTCAATGTCTTCAAATGAAGTTAGCTACACATTCTATAGTGAAGATTTAAACAAATTAGATGAAGCTGTAAAAATGGTAGAAGATGTAATGAGTAAAAATGACGGTTTAGAAGACGTTTCTTCTAGTACTGAAGATGCTTATGTTGAATATACATTCAAAGTAGAGCAGGATGAATTACTACAATATGGCTTAACGACAGGCCAAATTGTCATGATGTTAAGTCCAACAAATACAAAAGATGTATTGACGACTATTGAAAAAGAAGGCAATACATTAGATGTAATAGTTCAACAAGAAAAAGCAGAACAACCAAAGTCTGTAGATGATATTTTAGCTACAGAAATTCCTACAGCATTGGGAACAACAATGCCTCTTTCTGAGCTTGTAACAGTAGAAGAAGGAACAACGCTTAATACGCTTGCACGTAGTAAAGGGGAGTATTATGCAACTGTAGCAGGAACAATCCTTGGAGATGATATCTCAGTCGCAACATCTGAAGTAGATAAAGCAATTGATAAATTAGACTTACCTAAGGGTGTTGAAGTTGGTGTTGCTGGTGTAGCAGCTGACATGGAAGAAACGTTTACACAACTTGGAATTGCAATGCTTGCGGCTATCGCAATTGTTTACTTTATCTTAGTTGTAACATTCCGTGAGGGTGTAGCACCGTTTGCTATCCTATTCTCTTTACCGTTTGCAGTTATCGGATCATTCGTTGGGTTATTGATCGCAGGAGAAACTATTTCTGTATCGGTAATGATGGGTATGCTCATGTTAATAGGAATCGTAGTAACAAATGCAATTGTATTAGTGGACCGAATCATTCATATGGAACGTGATGGTATGAGTATGCGTGATGCAATTCTGGAAGCTGGGGCAACTCGTCTTCGTCCAATTTTAATGACAGCAATCGCAACGATTGGTGCATTAATACCGTTAGCAATAGGTTCAGGTGGCGGTGGATTAATCTCGAAAGGTCTTGGTATTACGGTAATCGGTGGTTTAACAAGTTCAACGTTATTAACATTAATTGTTGTACCAATCGTTTATGAGATTTTATCGAAATTATTCAAGAAAAACCGTAAAGAAGTAGAAGAAAACTAACAAGAAAAGCACAAGCGCCTTTGCAAGCCCCGCAAGTGTGAAGCGACTCGAGGGGCTAGGCGTTGAAGTCTGGACAAATAGAAAAGTTTTATTTCAAAGTCCTTCAAGACATTCGTTGTCTTGAAGGGTTTTTTTCATTAAAAAATTGTCTTTAGCTGGAATGTTGAACAGTTTAGTTGGGGAATTGATCTTGTTCGTTAGAATCGTTTAATACTTCCAATATATAAAAGGAGGAGAATCCATGACGTTAGTCACGAATCTCCTCCTTTTGTTCATTCAAACATAGGTACTTTCTTCTTCTCAACTATTATTTTTCCGTTATCTGAAGAAAGGCGTACTTTGTTTGCACCTGCACCAAATACAGTGCGAGAATTTTTTTCGCCGAACACACTTATTTTGCCATAATCCACTTTTGTATGAATCGATACATTTGTAGGATCTGTTTCTGTTTCTACTAATATACTTCCGTTATCCGTTTCCAAATCAATCATTCGATCCAAGCTAGTAGTTAATAGCTCGATTCTACCATTATCTGTTTTTCCAGTAATACTGCCGTTAACATATTGCATCATAATTCTACCGTTATCGGTCTCCGTGTGAACTTGCTCCGCATCAATATTTTGAAGTTCTATTCTGCCGTTATCCGTTTCAGCGGTAAGTTTATCAGCTTGAATTTTCTCCATCTCAATCCGTCCATTGTCCGTTTCTGCTTCTAGAATAGTTGCAGCAAATTCTTTCAGTCCAATACTGCCGTTATCTGATGTTATCTTAATATTCTTCCCGAGTATTTTTTCTGCGCGAATACGACCATTATCGGTTTTCATGATTACAGTCGTATACAGTTTTTTAGGTAGAGCAACGTTTACTCTCAGTTCTTTTATTAAGAATATAAAACTAAAAAATTTATACTTTTTAGTTTTTAACCGAATCGATAATGTGTCGTTTACTACTTCAGCTGTCAATTGTAATTTGTCGTTTTCTCCCACTAACTCGATAGTTGCTTCCTCAGTATCTGAAGAGGTCACGTGTAATGAACCGAAGTCGATATCCATCATTACATTCGAGAAATTTGCATGAGGTACTTTAATGATTTTATTGCTCGGTGTAATTTTATCTGGAATTTGAATTTGGTTTTCGGAAAGCTCCTCTGCAATTTCTTTTGGAGATCCTAAAGAAGCTGCGATTTCCCTATCAGACTTTCCATCTTCTCTTCCATTCGAGAAATACTCTTTAATATCAGAAAGAATATCATTTCTTTCCTCAGCAGGTAAGCTTGTTAATGCAAGTTCTAATTCATATAAAAATTGTTGCTCAGTCATTTTTTACACCCTCTTCAATTAGATTATTTACACCGTTAGTAAAACTTTGCCATTCTATTATTTGTTCATGTAGGTAGGAGCGACCTAAGTCAGTTAGCTTGTAATATTTACGAGGGGGTCCTTCTGTGGACTCTTGTAAATACGTTGTAAAATAGCCTTCCTTCGTCAATCGTCTTAACAATGGGTAGACAGATCCTTCCGATATTGAGATTTGATCGGATATTTTTTGAACTAGCTCATATCCATACCGATCTTGCTTATCCAATAAAACAAGCACACATAAATTTAATACTCCTTTTTTAAATTGAATATTCATCTTTTCTTTCCCCCCTGACACTACTAGTTAATGTGCAGTACCTTGGATAGAATATAACATACGGTATTATCTTATGCAAGGTACTAGACTAAATATAGTTATAATTTTATAAATTGTCAGTTATAATAAGTTGAAATGAAAGGAGTTGCATGATGAATCCTTTTACTGAAAAAGCAATTCAAATTATAAAGTCTATCCCGCAAGGAAAGGTAATGACGTATGGCCAGATTGCAAAAGTTGCAGGAAGTCCTAGAGGAGCAAGACAGGTAGTTCGCGTTTTACACTCCATGAGCGCCAATTATAATCTTCCTTGGCATCGTGTTATTAATGCAAAAGGAGAGATTGTGATAGCTGATGAAGAATCGGCATACTCACAAAAAGTCATGTTAAAAGAAGAAGGGGTCAAATTCCTTGCCAATGGACGTGTGGATTTGAAGGAATCACGTTATGATCTTAATGTAGCGGAGGAAGATTGGATATAAGAGAGAGGGAGTGAATGCTAATGTTTAGCTGGAAAGGTGCGGCTGGTATTTGTGTAAACGAACAGAAGGAAGTGTTGATGGTACTTCAAGCGGCTCCAGGAGAAGAGAAGAAATGGACAGTTCCATCTGGGACGCTTGAAGAGGATGAAACGATAGAAGAATGCTGTATAAGGGAATTTGTAGAGGAAACGGGATTTGTAGTAAAAACATTGGATAAAATACATAACAAAAATGGTGTTATAAGTGAACATGGGATTTCCTATTCTGTAGAATACTTTTTAGTAGAGATTATAAGTGGAGAAATTACGATGCAGGATCCAGATGAGTTTATTCATGACATTGCTTGGAAGTCACTGGAGGAAATTCAAACCTTGGATTTAGCTTATCCAGAGGATATCCACATAATAGAGAAAGTAATAAAAAACGCGATGGATGAACTTCCAAACTAAAGGAGGTTGGATAGTATTAAAATTGGATTAATAATTATCTGGGCTGTTGTTTTTCTATATTCATTAAATATCCTCGATATAGAGAAAAGTTTGTTCAATTATATCATAGCTTTCTTTTTGTTACTGGTTGGTGTTTATGGTATAGATAAGTTATTCAGAGGATATCCACATTGGTCGAAAAGTAATAAAACGTAGGTACGAGACAACTACCCATACAAGCCGATTGGTTTAACTAACTAACAGTGGGGATAAATAAACCCCACTGTTTGAAGCTTTACTTTATATAAATTACAATTGCATCTCGTAAAAATTTAGTTGCACCTGGATGTACTTTATCGTAATAAGCTGTAAAACGTTCATCTGCGACATACATTTCAGCTAGGCCAGCGTGAGCTTCTTTAGAGTACTGATCCCAGTAAAAGCAAAGCCACTGTTTATGATAATCTGCTGCCTTTTGAGCTAGTTCCCCGGCAGGATCTCCGCTTTTCATAGCAGCTTTTAAGTTGGTAAACAGTTGCTCCTCTAACTTCTGTACTTCTGCATACTGCTCTTCGGTCATATTTTTTACTTTTGCATTAGATGAGCTTACAGCATTTTCTCCGTATTTTTTTCGTATTTCTTTTCCGTATTTTCCCTCATTTTCATCGATAAGCTTTTGTTTAAAGCCTTCAAATTTTTCTTTATCTGTCATGTTTGCCTTCCTTTCCGTATGTTCAATCGATTTATCCACATTGTTGATAAGTGCGTCTAATTGTGCTCTTTTTTCTAGTAATTTCTCCCGATGTTGTTTAAGTGCAGTAGTTCCATCGAATGTAGGGGAATTTAGGATTGCTTTAATAGTATCTAAACTTACATCAAGTTCGCGATAAAACAGAATTTGCTGCAGACGATTTACTTCAGTAGCCCCGTATATACGGTAGCCGGATGAATTGATACGTGCGGGTTTAAGCAGACCAATTTCATCATAATACCGAAGTGTCCTAGTACTAATACCAGCAAGCTGCCCAAGCGTTTGTACTGTGTATTCCACTTCATTACCTCCTCATACATTTAGCTTAAACCTTGACGTTGCGTGAAGGTCAAGCGATATTTGTTCAACTATTTTACTTTGAGTATAATGAAACAATAAGTAAGGGGGAAATTTCATGACAACGATAGGGTTTGTAAGACATGGCGTTACGGCTTGGAACAAAGAAGGTAGAGCGCAGGGAAACACAGATATACCGTTAGATGAGGAAGGAATACGTATGGCGGAGCGCGCAGCAACAAGAATACAGAACGAGGAGTGGGACGTTATATATACAAGTCCGCTCATCCGTGCGAAAAAAACAGCTGAAATTATAGCGCAGAAATATCCAAGAGTCGACTTTTACGAAGATAAACGCTTAGGGGAAATTGGCGGAGGTATTATAGAAGGTACGACTGAAGAGGAACGGATTGCAAAGTGGGGACCGGCCTGGAGGGATTTAGAACTGGGGTTTGAAGCGGAAGATGTAATTATATCTCGTGGAATGTCCTTTATAGAAGAAATAAAGGAAAAACATTTAGGTCAAAGAGTACTTGTAGTTAGTCATGGAGGCTTTATCAGTAGATTATTATACGCTTTAGTTCCAGATGGTGAATTTTCTCGGGATATCGGTAACACTGCCATTACAATTGTAGAACTCAAGGATGACGTAAATGTTTGTCATTTATACAATTGTATGAAGCATTTAGAGGTGAAGGAAGTACGATAATAGGAAACGCCCTTAAGTACTTACTACTGAAGGGCGTTTTAGGTTATTTATTTGTCTTTTTCTAATTGTTCAATTGGGTCAGGATTCTTATTAGGAGAAAGGTTAGTTAAGTCGACTAGCCCTATAACAGAATTACCTTCCTCTGTTTCTGCTGGTCCGCAAATACCCGTTTCTATATCACATATCATAGCATCTTTAATGGACATAACTATTCCTCTTTTCTAGTTTTAGTATTTATCTAGTACTATATTGGAGAAATACAAATATATCAAACATAATGCAGTTAAATTAACGATATATTGGTTAGGCTTATGGAAGTAGAGATTACATCATCATTTGTTTGGAGGTTTTTATGATGACGAAGAAAGTGTTAATACTTCTTCTGTTCTTTTTGGTAATTGCCGTATTTGTAATGCTTAAAGAATCTAAGGAGGAGAACAAAATTCAAGAGGACGTGTCATTGGAGGTGTCTTCGGATACGGTGTCCATTGTATCCCTATTGTTCGAACTAGCGGAGAAGGGGCAAACGATTAATACGCCTTTTATCATAGGAGAAACCAACATTCAAAAAGTGCGTGAACTCTGGGGAGCCCCAGAGCGGAAAAGTGAGAATGGTAGTGCTATTTATGAAGAATTTTTGTTAAACAATGTAACGGTTGGTCATCAATCCGAGATTGTGTTTGATATACGCTCTAGTTCCACCGAGATACAACAAATACATCTGGAAGATATTATAGCTATTAAAGGTGAGCCTGACGATATTAGAAGCTATAAAGACGATCAAGTAGATCAAACGATACTTATATATAACGTCACTGAAGACTTTCAAATGAAATGGATATTGCCGAAGCCATCGAAAGAAAATCCTAATCCAACTGTTCATCACATTTCCGTATTCACGGAAGTGAAAGAAGATAAAGAAGTCTCTTTATCCGATTTAAGTCTAGAAGAAAAAGTGGGTCAAATGATATTTGCAGGTATAAAAGGGAAAGTCATGACCAATGAAACAGAGAAAATTATATCTACACATCAAGTCGGCGGTATTATTTTGTTCAAGGACAATTTAAAGAAAGCCAATCAATCAGTTACTTTACTAAACGCCATCAAACAAGAAAACTCTAATAATAAAGTGCCATTATTTTTAGGGATTGATGAAGAAGGTGGGAGAATATCGAGGCTGCCAGAGTTAACTAAACTACCAACAAACGAAGAAATTGGATTTCGAAATGACGCATCATTTTCTTATGGCATCGGAAAGCTTTTAGGGAAACAATTAAGTGCATTTGGCTTTAACTTAGATTTTGCACCTGTTCTTGATATAAATAGCAATCCAGAAAATCCTATAATTGGAGACCGTTCCTTTGGCAAAGATGCTCAGAAGGTAAGTGAACTAGGTATACAAACGATGGAAGGTATTCAGAGTGAGCAAGTTATTCCTGTTATAAAGCATTTCCCAGGACATGGGGATACTGCAGTAGATTCTCACAAAGAGCTTCCAATCGTTCAAAAGAGTTTAAAGGATTTACAGGGCTTAGAGTTAATACCTTTTAAAAAAGCTATAAATCAAGGGACAGAAGTTGTAATGACAGGTCATATTTTGCTACCTAAAATTGACCCTACATATCCGGCATCTTTATCTGAGAAGATTATTAAGGGTATTTTGAGGAAACAATTAGGTTACGAGGGGATTATTATCACAGATGATATGACGATGAAAGCAATCGTAAATACATTTGAGATAGGAGAAGCAGCAGTATCCGCAGTTAAAGCTGGAAATGACATTGTGTTAGTAGCCCATGACTATGCAAATGTTATTAAAGCGAAAGATGCAATTCTCCAAGCGGTAAAAACAGGAGAAATTTCCGAACAAAGAATTGATGAAAGTGTGAACAGAATTCTTTCTATAAAAAAGAAATATAATTTGAGTAATACACAACTAGATGGGGTAAACATTCAAGAGTTGAACCAATCGATTAATGAGATACTAGGGAGATGACTTTATGAAGACTACTAATTCAAACATTGCTTATATAGAAGAAGGTCAAGGAGAAGTATTACTATTTATCCATGGGTTTTGTGGAAGCGCTGAATATTGGAATGAAGTAATCCACGAACTTTCTGCTGATTATAGAGTAATTGCTATTGACCTTCCTGGTCATGGAGAATCGAAGAATCATGATGGTGTGCTAGATATTGACCAATATGCATCCGTTATAAAGCGTTTCTTAGAAGAACTGAAAATAGAGAAGGTGACGATGCTTGGCCATTCACTCGGAGGTTATATTACACTGGCATTCGCAGAAAGCTATAGTCAATATTTAAACGGCTTTTCATTGATTCATTCCACAGGTTTTCCGGATTCGGAAGAAGCGAAGAAAGGGAGAACTGCTTCAGCAGGTAAAATAGACAAAGATGGTATCGATCCTTTCATAGATGGTCTGGTTCCGAAGCTGTTTGCCCCAGAAAATGTAGAAACTCATAGACAGTCTCTTACAAAGGTGAAGAAGATTGGCTACGAAACTAGTCCAGAAGGGGCAAAAGACGCACTTAACGCGATGAAAGTAAGGAAGGATCGTACTGAAGTTTTGGCGAATACTAAGTTACCCGTACTATTAATAGCTGGTGAAAGTGATCAACTTATTCCTGCAGACAAGACATTTACAGCAAGTGGCGAAAACTTCAAACATGTAGTTATAAAGGGTGCAGGTCATATGAGTATGTATGAGGCACCAGAAAAGTTGAGTAGTGCCATTCTAAGTTATTTAAATCAAGCGTAATAAAGAGAAACGACAACAAGTGATTATGTCACTTGTTGTCGTTTCTTTTAAAACATTTACTAATGACGTATGAAGATTATTTTATATGCCATTATCTTTTAAGCTAATATACAACGAGCCATTTGTTTGTATCTGTGCATAAAACACGTCACTTACCGAGTCAACCCCATGCTTTTTCAGTTTCTTCATAACCCACTCTTCGGTTAAATCTAATTCTTGTAGATTCTTTTGTACAATTTTGCCGTCCGCTATAATTTCAGAGGGTATGAATAAAGGAAGAGTAAGAGGTACTTTTACATCCTGCTTGGTTGCTCCCTGCTGACCAACCTTTTTCATGACGCTAAGTTGACCGTTTGTTTCGAGGACAGCATAATGTACATCTTGGATAGAAAAAATAGATTGCTCTCTTAGCAGCATTAGTAAATCGTCCGTATGTAAACGTGCTGAGTTTAAAGATTTCACACTAATTTCACCATCTTTTATGATAATGGTAGGTTCATCATCAATCATTGTTCGAATTTTAGGGATTTTCAATGATACATAACTCATTAACCAAGTAAGTAATGTCCACCAAATAAGTGAAATCAACCCATCAAGAAAAGGTGTTTCATGTTGAGAGGCAATCTCTGCGGCAATAGAACCAACTGTTATACCGGTGATATAGTGGAAAAATGTGAGTTGACTCAGTTGTTTCTTTCCTAATATTCTTGCTAATATCAGCAAAGCAATAAAGGAAAGAGTGGATCTCAAAATCATTTCCCAAAAGTTCATCTCGAAAAAGGTATCCATATTTTCTCTTTAACCTCATTTCATGTTCAACTTAGAACTTAGTGTTTCCATGAATTAAGTCGTTATTCCACTCATTATTAATTAATTTGTCAAATTTACGCTATAATAACTTTATTCGTTAATATGAAGAAAGAATGTGAGTGTATGTCTAAAGAGAAACATAAAATGGGCAATCCAGTTTATCCTATAATGTTCGCAATAGGTGTGTGTCATCTATTTAATGATACGTTGCAGGCAGTAATTCCTGCGATGTTTCCTGTATTGGAATTAGAATTAGGGCTTACATTTACCCAATTAGGGCTCATTTCATTCGCATTAAATATTGTTGCCTCACTCCTCCAACCGGTTGTAGGGTACATAAGTGATAAAAAACCGATGCCTTATGCATTGCCACTTGGAATGATGAGCTCCTTTGTTGGAATGGCAGGATTAGCACTAGCGCCACAATATTGGATGATTCTCGTATCGGTCATATTTTTGGGGTTGGGTTCAGCAGTATTTCACCCAGAAGGTTCGCGGGTGTCCTTTATGGCAGCGGGTTCAAAGCGAGGTCTCTCACAATCAATTTATCAAGTGGGGGGGAATTCTGGACAAGCTCTTGCGCCACTTATTAGCGCTTTTATATTAGTACCTTTAGGTCAAAAAGGAGCAGCACTTTTTTTGGTAGTTGCGGCAGTCGGGATATTTCTTTTGGCTAAGATTTCTGCTTGGTATAAAAAACAGTTGGAGGAAGAGAAACTTTCCAACCGAAAGAGAACGCTTCTTTCTTCACTCCCTGCACTAACTAAAAAACAAATTGGTGTGGCTTTGGCGCTTCTTATGGTAATAATTTTTGCGCGATCTTTTTATGTGACCAATATGACCAACTTTTATATTTTCCATTTGATGAAGAACTATGGCATGACCATTAAAGAAGGGCAGTTAATTATCTTTGTTTTCCTTGCATTAGGAGCTGTTGGGACATTATTTGGTGGACCAATGGCAGATCGGATGGGTAGACGCAATGTCATTATATTGTCGATGGCCGTCCCTATTCCATTATGTCTACTACTGCCTTATGTACCTGTTTGGGCAATTATATTATTACTTATTGCGATTGGATTTTTCATCATGCTAAGCTTCTCTGTTACTGTAGTCTACGCACAGGAGCTAGTGCCGAGTAAAATAGGTACGATGGCTGGTTTAACTGTAGGCCTGGCATTTGGTATGGGGGCAATAGGAGCAGTAGTAATTGGTATATTGATGGATTATATAGGCGTTTATACGACGATGATTGTCGTATCTACATTGCCCATAATAGGATTAGTGGCTTTGGCGTTACCGAAGGACCGAAAAATAACGATGTCCAGTTAAAGTGCTTTCTAACAACAATAAAAAGGAAACTCTAAGAGTTTCCTTTTTATCTTGCTTTTAAGCTGCAACTGT
The DNA here is from genome assembly GCF_038008345.1 of Psychrobacillus sp. FSL H8-0510. Taxonomy (NCBI): domain Bacteria; kingdom Bacillati; phylum Bacillota; class Bacilli; order Caryophanales; family Bacillaceae; genus Psychrobacillus; species Psychrobacillus sp. FSL H8-0510. The sequence goes on along the minus strand of NZ_JBBOYZ010000001.1, from coordinate 3,484,784 downwards.
CTGGAACTTGAGTTGGGTCAGTAACAAGATTTTCTTGTATATGAACTTGATGCATTTTGTTATTATGCATAAATTTGAAAATGCCATTATCAAAATCAGTTCCAATTTCTTTGAAGAAAATTCCTTCTTGGCACATATTCTTCGCACAAGTGAAAGAAACTTTGTAAGACTCTCCGTCTGTAACCAAATAAGCACGGACTCCTTTTTCGAAGATGCCATCTTCTTCATCTTTAATGTAGCGAGCCACTGAAACCACATGGAAATCAACAAAAGGAATTTCTTTTAATAAGACATTCATGAATGATCCCTTTGTTATTTCTTCCCATCTACTTTGTGCAGTTTGTCCTATTATAATTTGAGTTATATTTAATCCATGAGCAACTTCTTGAATAACTTTTGGTGAAGGACGTTTCTCGTTGTCACGAATGATAAATTCTTCCACTTCTAACTCTTCAGCTAAAGCTTTCCAATGTTCAATATACCCAGATTTCTCAGCATTGAATGCATCATATGGAAGGGGATCAACTGTTAGAATATAGAGTGGACAATCTAACATACTTGCCATCTTATGTCCTCTTCTAATTAGTCGTTCTCCATTTGGTCCGTAGTATACGCAGACAAGTATACTCTCATCCATTCGACCTTTTACGCGTTTCACGGTTGTACACACCTCTTTTTTGTATTCCTATATATATTTTTCGAGTAATTTTATCGGGTTAGATTATATGCTTCAAAACACTAAAAGTGCGTTGTACGTTACATTCATGTATAATTATTAAGTGCATGTATAGTAACATAACTACTTCAATTCTATACATAATATGCTTCAAGTATTTTTACAAGCAAGTTAAATATCCTAAATACTAATGTATTTTGAAGGGTCTCATATGGAATCCTATTATGCTACTAGTTGTTAGGATAGTCAAGCTTATAGTTAGAAAAAGTATTTCCCCCCACACTCAATCCTAATTCTTGCTTAACCAATAGGAGGTTAAAATTTGTTTTCTATAAATTTAGTAATATTAATCCCATTTATCGTGGCCGCACTTCTGCCTTTTACATACAGGCGATTTAAAAAGGCTCACCTTGGATGGTTTGTGTTAATTGTACCTTTTGTTTTATTCGTCATACTTGCTAGGCTAATTCCCTCGGTAGCAAGTGGTAAAACTTATGTCCATACATATGAATGGATTCCCACATTAGATTTCAACTTCACGACGTATTTAGATGGATTAAGTATGATTTTCGCTCTCTTAATTACGGGTGTTGGAAGTTTAGTTATTTTATATTCCATTTTTTATCTTTCATCTAAAGAATCCTTACAACACTTTTATTGTTATTTATTATTATTTATGGGAGCCATGCTTGGAGTTGTCTTTTCTGATAACTTAATGGTGTTATATGTTTTTTGGGAATTAACAAGTGTTTCCTCATTCCTGTTAATCGCTTTTTGGAATCATCGACAAGCATCGAGATACGGTGCACAAAAAGCAATGTTAATCACAGTAAGCGGTGGAATTGCTATGTTAGTTGGATTTATCATGCTACATACAATGACTGGTTCTTTCAGTATTCGAGAAATAATTTCAAGTATAAGTGAGTTTAGTGACCACTCTTTGTTCATACCTGCGATGATTTTAATATTGCTAGGAGCTTTTACGAAATCAGCACAATTTCCTTTCCATATTTGGTTGCCAGATGCCATGGAGGCGCCAACACCCGTTAGTGCTTACTTACACTCGGCTACGATGGTTAAGGCAGGTATATATTTGGTGGCTCGTTTCACACCAGTTTTTGGAGCTGATGAGGTTTGGTTTTGGGTAGTGAGTATAGTCGGGATGATTACTCTATTTTGGGGTTCTTTTAATGCAGTGAAACAAACTGATCTGAAAGCATTACTAGCTTTTTCTACTATTAGTCAGCTAGGACTCATCATGAGTTTGCTTGGTTTAGGTTCAATAGCATTGCAGTTTGGCTATTCGGCGGATTCAGTACTGTACACGCAAGCAACATTTGCTGCTTTATTTCACTTGATAAATCACTCAACCTTTAAGGGTGCATTGTTCATGGTAGTAGGAATTCTCGATCACGAGTTAGGAACAAGGGATGTTCGAAGACTTGGTGGATTAATGACATTAATGCCTTTTACATTTACGGTAGCATTAATAGGAAGTTTGTCGATGGCTGGTTTACCGCCATTTAATGGATTCCTAAGTAAGGAAATGTTCTTTGCGGCAACTGTTCATATTATGAATGTGGATATCTTTGATCTGTCATCTTTTGGAATTATATTCCCAGTTGTAGCTTGGATTGCTAGTGTGTTTACATTTGTATATTGTATGATAATTATTTTTAAAGCATTTCTTGGGAAACCTCAGCCAGAGAAACTGGACAAACCTATTCACGAAGCTCCAATTGGAATGTTAATATCTCCAATGATTCTTGCCGCTTTAGTTATTGGTATATTCCTTTTTCCAAATCTATTAGGTCAATATATATTGCAACCTGCGATGAGTAGTATTTATCCTACTTTTGGAGATTCAGCAGATTTAACTCCAAAAATATCGGCTTGGCATGGAGTAAATCCTGAATTACTCATGACTATTGGAGTTATTATAGTAGGTGCAATTCTCTTTAAATTTCTTAAATTGTGGAAACCAATCTATGGATTGTTTTCTTCGCGATTTACATTTAATGCACTTTATAGTAACTTTTTGGCTTCTGCAGTGAGCAAATCTAATCTCATTACTAATCGATATATGAACGGATTATTACGACATTATTTACTATATATATTCGTATTCTTTATAGTGACCGTAGGTGGTTACTTGTTTTATTCAAGAGCGTTTGCATTCGATATTTCAACAAATGCAGGATTTAGAGTGTATGAAGTATGCTTAGTGGCTATTATGGCGGTTGCTGCAGTATCAATGCTATTTGCAAAATCACGTATGACAGCGACCTTATTGAATGGAGTATTAGGATACTCTATCGCTATCTTTTTTGTTATTTTCCGAGCACCAGATTTAGCTTTAACTCAGTTAGTCGTAGAATCTGTAACTACTGCCTTATTCCTATTAGCTTTTTCTCACTTGCCAGATTGGAAGAAGGAAAAGCTTTCCAAACGTACAAAAGGGATCAATGGAATAATATCTGTGGCAGTGGGCTTAGTAGTTGTTTTAGTAGGATTGTCAGTTGTAGATTTCAATCAATTCGATCCAATTTCAAGTTACTTTGAGAATGCTTATGAACTAGCTGGAGGAGCCAATATTGTAAATGCTATATTGGGAGATTTCCGTGGCTTTGATACAATGCTTGAGGTGGTAGTCCTATTTATAGCAGGTTTAGGTGTGTACTCCATGATAAAGCTTAGAGCAAAAAAGGAGGATGAAAACATTGAAGATCAATGATGTCATACTCCGGACAATTAGTAGGATTGTTGTATTTATCATTTTGACATTTGGTGTGTATTTATTTCTTTCAGGTCATAATACACCCGGTGGCGGATTTATAGGTGGACTAGTGTTAGCAAGTGCCATTGTACTCCTATACTTGTCTACAGATATTGAAACAGTACAGAAGAGTCTTCCGTTAGATTTTAAATATGTTGCAGCAGTTGGTGTATTACTCGCAACAGCCACAGGCTTTGGGTCTATATTATTTGGAGTTCCATTTATGTCCCAAACCTTTGCCTATTTTGATTTACCGATTTTCGGTGTAACAGAACTGACAACGGTGACCATATTTGAAGCAGGTGTAGCTTTAACAGTTGTCGGTGTATTAGTAACGATTATTTTAAGCATAAGTGAGGATGGTGGATAACGAATGGAAACATTAATAATTATGTTAATAGGGATTCTAGTTGCGGTTGCCACATATCTAATCCTCTCCAGAAATATAATTCGGATAATTTTAGGGACAGCTGTGTTTTCACATGCCGTCCATTTGCTCATATTAACAATGGGAGGGTTAAAGCAAGGTAACGTTCCCTTACTGAAGGAAGCAGATGCACCATATGCAGATGCTTTACCACAAGCATTAATATTAACTGCTATCGTGATTAGCTTTGCAGTAACAGCTTTCATACTTGTACTAGCCTACCGTACCTATCAGGATGTGGGTACGGAAGATCTCGATGAATTGAGAGGGGCAAAAAATGAATAATTTAATTGTATTACCGTTGATCATTCCAATTATGGTTGGAATTATTTTAGTGTTTTTAAGACCATATGTGAAATTACAACGTGCAATTTGTTTAATAACGATGATTGGTATTGCTGTGGTAAGTATATTTACTTTAAATAGAATTCAGACAGATGGAATTATTCGACTAGATTTTGCAGGATGGCAACCTCCCTTTGGAATACTATTTGTCGCAGATTCCTTTGCGATGTTACTAGTACTGACGGCGAGTATAGTTACAGCAATCTGTCTAATCCACGCATTTTCTTCTATAGGAGAAAGACATGAAAAAATGTACTTCTATCCATTTGTCTTATTTTTAGTTGCAGGAGTTAATGGTTCGTTTTTAACAGGCGATTTGTTTAACTTATTTGTTTGTTTCGAAGTAATGTTATTAGCTTCATATGTATTAATTACTTTAGGTGGGACCAAGCCTCAGCTAAGAGAATCGATTAAGTATGTAGTGATAAATATTCTAGCTTCATGGTTCTTCTTAGTAGCTCTAGCCTATTTGTATGGTACGGTTGGTACTTTAAATATGGCTCATATATCAGAAAGGGTGGCGGAGGCAGGGCAGGGACCTCTACTTACTACCATTAGTATTTTGTTTTTAATTGTCTTTAGTTTAAAAGCGGGATTATTATTATTCTTTTGGCTCCCTGGATCTTATTCTGTGCCACCGACTGCAGTTGCTGCTTTGTTTGGAGCTTTACTGACAAAGGTGGGGATATATGCACTCTTTCGTACATTCACACTCATCTTCTACCATGACCCATTAATATCCCAAACACTGATTGGGATAATGGCAGGAATTACACTAATTGTGGGATGTATCGGAGCCATTGCTTTTAAGGATGTCCGTTTAATCGTTTCTTATAATGTAGTAATTGCTGTTGGGTTTATACTAATTGGCCTGGCGGTTGGAACGGAAACGTCTATTGCAGGGTCTATTTACTATATAATTCATGACATGATTGCAAAAGCAATGTTATTTTTGCTAGCTGGTACAATGATTTATTTGACTGGAAAGTCTAAAATTGATGAAATGAGTGGACTCATACGAAATTATCCTCTATTTGGATGGATGTTCTTCCTTGTCACTTGTTCATTGGCAGGTATTCCACCGTTAAGTGGGTTTGTGGGTAAGATATTAGTTGGACAAGGTGCTATTGAATCAGGATCTTACGTACTTCTAACGCTAGCATTTCTCTCGAGTATTGTTGTGTTATATTCACTTCTTAGAATTTTCTTAAATACAATATTTGGGGAAACTATTATTAGTCTAGAAGATGAAAAACCAATGAAGATGGGAATGATTATCCCAATCGTTTTGTTGGGAATAGCGACGATTTCTTTAGGTTTAGGAGCAGAGTTTCTATCCGGTTATGTAGCTGATGCAGCTCATACTCTATCTAATCCATCTGTATATATTGATGCAGTAATGGGAGGGGATAAGTAATGGGAGAGGTGAGAAATATGCCTGCACAATTTTTACTAAACCTATTCATTGCATTTTTGTGGACAACGTTACAGGACGAAGATGAACTGAGACTAACGACGTTTTTTAGTGGTTTCATCGTAGGTATCTTCATCATCTTCTTAATGCATCGCTTTTTTGGAACCCAGTTTTATTTGAAGAGATTATTCTCGGTTATTAAGTTAGTTTTCATATTTATATCCGAGTTAGCTCAGTCTAGTTTGTTGATAAGTAAGCAAATATTAAATCCTCGCTGGGATTTAAAGCCAGGGATTTTCACTTATAAGACAGAACTTAAAGGGGACTGGGAAATTACCACGTTAGCAATGTTGTTAACCTTAACTCCAGGATCTGTTGTGATGGAAGTTAACCCAGAAGGAAATATGTTTTATATACATGCAATGGATATAGAGCAGTCTAAAGCGGATGTATTGCGATCGATTACTAAATTTGAAAAAGCAATTATGGAGGTGACCCGCTAATGGTAGAAAAAATACTGTTGATCTCATTAACTCTATTTGCAGTTTCTATTGCAATTGCTCTTTTTCGAATCATTAAAGGTCCTTCTATGCCAGATAGAGCAGTAGCATTGGATATGATTGGTGTAAATTTAATATCGATGATCGCTATTATTTCAATTGTCTTGAAGACTAAGGCTTTTTTAGAGGCCATTCTTATACTTGGTATACTTGCTTTCATAAGTACAATTGCCATTTCTAAGTATATTGAAAGGGGCGCTATCATTGAACATAAGTCAGATAATTGAGTACGTTGCGGTAATTATCATTTTTTTGGGAAGTGTCATGAGTGTAATTAGTGCTTTCGGTATTATACGTCTTCCAGATGTCTATACTCGCTCACATGCAGCTACTAAAAGCTCAACTGTAGCAGTATTATTATCTCTAACTGGTGCCTTTATATACTTTTGGGTTAGTGAGAACTTAATAAGCGTTCGTCTAATACTCGGTATATTATTTGTGTTTTTAACTGCTCCTGTATCAGGGCACTTGCTTACCCGGGCAGCGTATCGATCTAAAGTAAAGTTAACGGAAAATTCTTCTGATGATGCTTTAAAAGAGGTATTGTTCCCTGAGGATAAATAGTAAAAGCTATGCAGTGGGAGAGTTCTCCGATTGCATAGCTTTTTTAGTAAGACAATAGATTTGGAGTTTGAATATTGTGTGTATCTGCCTTAAAAAATATGGTAATTATTGTTAATATTTGCGGAAGGAAAGTAATTTCATAATCAAGAGTCAAGTGAGCGATTCGTTGATATACAAGGAATCTATAGTCAAAACTCCTCACTGAAAATATGATTACCAAAATAAATTAATTTGTTTAAATAAAATAAATGTTCAATTAATTTCGAGTAATATATTGCATTCTACCAATTTCCATAGTATTATCAACATTGATATATTGCATACTTACGTGATTAGAACAAATCATTTGTATAGCATTCATAACAAAACATCCAGAAAACAAAAGAAATGATTATTTCTTATCACAGGGGGAACAACAAAATGAAAAACAAATTGTCATTTTCTAATCATTTAGTGATTGGAGTTATGCTGTTTGCATTATTTTTTGGAGCAGGGAATTTAATTTTTCCAGCAAGTTTAGGACAAAATGCCGGGACACAAGTTTGGATAGCAATCACTGGTTTTTTACTAACAGGAATTGGGTTGCCATTTTTAGGAACTTTAGCAATGGGATTTTCGGGAAGTAAAAACTTGCAAGAGCTTTCTAGTAGAGTCCATCCTGTCTTTGCGGTTATCTTCACTTCAATACTTTACTTAACAATAGGACCATTCTTCGCTCTACCACGAACAGGTGCTGTTTCATTTGAAATTGGAATTTTACCATTTATGAGTCAAGATAATGCACAAATTGGTTTATTGATATTTACAATTCTTTTCTTCGGACTTACGTTACTACTGTCATTGAATCCCACTAAAATTGTGGACAATGTTGGGAAATATCTTTCTCCAGGAATAATAATAGGATTGTTCTTCTTATTGATATTTGTAATTATTAAGCCAATGGGTAGCTTCGAAGCGCCACAAGGGAATTACGTATCAAATGCATTTATGACCGGGTTTACGGAAGGTTATAATACGATGGATGCATTAGCCTCGTTGGTATTTGGTATTATCGTTATTCAAGCAATTCGATCTATGGGCGTAACATCAACTAAGGGAATTTTAGTTGCGACTGCCAAATCAGGTGGGATTGCCATTTTGTTTTTAGGTTTAATCTATGCTGGCATCGCCTACTTAGGGGCTACTAGTGTGAACGAATATGGTCTATTTGCTAATGGGGGGCCAGTATTAAGTGCTGCATCAGAGCATTACTTTGGCTCATTTGGTGCTATACTTTTATCCGTAATTATTTTCTTAGCTTGTTTAACTACAAGTATCGGGTTAACTACTGCATGTGGTGAATACTTCCACACATTAATGCCTAAGATTAGTTATAAAGCATTTGTTATTTTCTTTAGTATATTTACATGTATTATTGCAAACTTTGGATTATCTAATATTATTACGTATTCTATTCCTGTATTAATGTTATTGTATCCATTAGCAATAGTGCTTATTTTCTTAACTTTCCTATCGCCACTGTTTAATCATGCGAGAATTGTATATGTTAGTGTAATGTTCGTCACGTTCTTAATAAGTATTGTAGATGGCTTCAAAGCTCTTTGCGGCTCATTAGACATTGAGTATTATGGATGGCTACAACCAATCGTAGATTTTTACGAGGATGTATTACCGTTTTATAGTGTTGGTTTAGGATGGTTAATACCATTTGTAATAGTAACGCTAGTGACAGGTGTCATCGCAAGGTTTGAAAAAAAGGAAGTAAAATCAGTTTAAGTATGATAAAAAGGTGATCAGAAAAGTTGTGAACAACAACTTTTCTGATCACTTTTTCTGTTTCCAACTGAAAAAAAGGGCTGTTGTTATTTGTGACAATTCACAAATAACCATTAGCCCTAAAAATTCACTCGATAATCATATAGAAATTCCTTTTCAAAGCCTTTTGCAAACGTTAGGAATAGATTTGGACAAAAAGAAGTCGGGTGTCTTATTGGTTCACCCGTAATCTATAAGTTTACCTATCTCTTTTTAAAATTCTTCAATAGTATAAATCCAATTTGCGCGCATCACTTCTGCGAGTTCCTGCGTATTTTTGTCGCGGAATGCAGAAATTAGTTTTTCATGTTGGATAACGGAGTATTCTCGCAAAACAATTTTTTCATAATAAAATAATCTGCGAACATGTGCTTGAAGCATTTCTACCATGGAATGTATGTATGGATTATTAGCTGTATCAACAATGAGCTGATGAAACTCTTCATCTACTCTTAGAGCAGTAGTAAATTCTTTCTCTTGGAGAGCATCGGAAAATTGTCTGTTTTTTTCTTCTAGTAGACTGAGAATTTCTTCATCCATATGGGGAGTTGCAAGCTCCGCCGCAAGTGCTTGTAATACTGCCAATGGAGGCAATAGATTATTTATATCTTCTTTTTCAACGGGTGTGACTTGAGTTGCTCTTCCTGGTTGCATGGTAACAAAACCTTGAGACTCTAAAAGTTGTAAGGATTCTCGAATAGGCGTTCTACTAACTCCCAAGGCTTGTGCAAGTTCAATATCATTAAGCTTTTCATCTGGTTGTAATGTTCCGTCGATAATCCATTGTTGTAACTGGTTAAAAGCGTGTAACTTAGCAGTTGTACGAACAGGTTTAGTGTGATTAACAGGAATAGGCATGAAAAGATTCCCCCCCTTCAATTGTCTTAATAGTTCCAAAATAGTATACAACAAATTATACAATATATCGTATAAAAATGGAAAAAATTATTCTACAAGTAATTGTACAGTAATAGATTTTACATCAATGACTGATTTTTCCTTCATAATGTCTTGCATAATTACCTCTTTAAAATAACTGATACTAGTTTCTAACGGGATATGGAGAATTTTTCTTAAGGCAGTTTCGTACATATTCACAAATTCAATATCCGTGTTTCCTCGTTGTAATTCAGCAAAAGCTTCATATACTTGATCTAATTTGTCTGCTAATTCAAGTAAACGACCCTCAATAGTTTCGTCTTTTCCTTCTTTCATGCGGTCAAAAAATATGGGTTGAAATTCTTTTGGAATCTCATCCATTATGAACTTCTCCATCATTTTTTCTTCTACATGCGATAACATTTGTTTAAGTTCGGGAGACGCGTGCTTCACAGGTGTTTTAATATCTCCGATGAAAATTTCAGCAAAATCGTGATTAATTGTCTTTTCATAAAGGGATTTCCAATTAATCGTTGCACCATTATTTTCTTCTAGTGTCGCAAAAAACATAGCGTATTGTGAAACTTTCCATGAATGCGCAGCTACATTATGCTCTTCAAATTTAAAACGTCCAGGACATCGTATAATTCTTTCTAAATCATTCATGCTCATAAAAAATTTATGTATACCCATTAACAATCACTCCCTTAATATTAATCATACTGGAAAAATAAAAAATACCATACTAAAACACTCTGAATTGAAGGGGAAAAATTACTTAGCATTAGATTCCTGAATCCAACTAATTGATTATATAGACGAAAAGCTGTTTTCTAAACGTCCAACCGAAAATTTAATAGTTGTTAAATGTTGTTTGCGGATTAAATAGAAACAGGTAAGTTGTTTTATTTCACTGATTTTTGGGTAATCCTTAAATAACCCAAGGAGGAATTTAAATGACAAAATACGATAAATTAAAAAATACATTGGAAAAACGTTTTAAAGAATTAGAACATCAAAAGCAAAATGAAGAAGAATTCGAGACTACTGAGTTATCCAATTATGATAACCATCCAGCGGATAATGCGACAGATTTAACTGATCAGCATACTCGACTGGCATTAAATAGACACTTCGATGAAGAAATGGTAGATATTGAAAAGGCCTTGGCAGCTATCGAGGAAGGTACTTACGGGAAATGTACAGAGTGTGGTGAAGAAATCCCGCTTGCTCGTTTAGAAGCTGTTCCTACAGCTCTGACATGTGTAGAGCATGCTCATCAACAGGTCAATGAAGATATTCGACCAGTAGAAGAATCACTCTTAAATTCCACTACGGATCAACCGGTAGAAGATGAAGACGATAGACTTCGTGATTATTCTAACAGCTTTGAGGTACTAGAAGAAGTCGGTTCTTCTGATACGCCACAAGACAAGCAATGAATAGAGGTGTCCTATTAGTTCCTTCTGGACTTTTGGGCATCTTTTTTTGTCTAGAGAGGAAAACGTATAGCGTGAAACTTTACTTAATATGTGTAATTTAGAAACCGATTAAGCGCTTTTCAGAGGTCATTATAGTACACTAGGGGAAAGGAGGGAATCCTATGGCAGCTATCGTTTTGTTTGATGGAGAATGCAATTTTTGTGATGCAAGTGTCCAGTTTATTATTAAACGAGATCCGAAGGGCTATTTTCAATTTGCAGCTCAGCAAAGTGATATTGGGGAAACGCTTAAACATCAATATAAAGTACCTAATAGTATGGATAGTATAATAGTTATTGACCAACATAAGGTGTATTATTCTTCAGATGCTGCACTTCATATTAGCAAACATTTAAATGGACTTTGGAGCTATTTATATATGCTAAAGGCAACTCCTAAACCTCTTCGTGATGTAGCATATAAATTTATAGCCAAAAATCGTTATGCATGGTTTGGGAAAAAAGATAGCTGTATGATTCCACCTCCCGAGATAAGAAAGCGTTTTTTATAGTAATTAATGCTTTATGGTATGCAACAAATAATATATATAAATAGGTATGAGGTGAAATGACATGGATGGCGAATTATACGATGTAACGATTATTGGTGGAGGTCCCACAGGTCTGTTTGCTTCCTTCTATGGTGGGTTACGTGACTTAAAAGTAAAGATTATTGATAGTCTCCCACAACTAGGTGGACAATTGATGGAGCTCTATCCTGATAAATATATATATGATATTGGTGGTCTTCCGAAAATTTTAGCAAAAGATTTAGTGGCTAATTTAGAAGAGCAGGCGGCCTATAGTAATCCAACGATTTGCTTAGAGGAAACAGCAATAGCACTAGAAAAATTACCGGATTATTTTGCGCTAACTACGGATAAGAATGTGCATTATTCTAAGACGATTTTATTAACTTCAGGAATTGGCTCTTTCCAACCACGTAAGTTAAATGTTCCAGGTGCTGCTGATTATGAAGGCAAAAACCTTCATTATAAAGTGAGAAGCTTGGAGGAATTTAGAGATTCTGATGTTCTTGTATTGGGTGGAGGAGATTCTGCACTCGACTGGTCATTAATGTTGGAAGAGGTTGCTTCGAGTGTAACTATTTGTCATCGTAAAGAGCAATTTACTGCTCACGAGATGACCATTCAACAACTCCAAAACTCTACGGTCAAGATAAAAACACCTTATGGCATAAAAGAAGTAATAGGTGATGGGGAAAAGGTTAATGAAGTCGTGATTGTTGGCAAAGACAAAATCGAGGAAACAATCTCCGTAGACCATGTTCTAGTGAATTACGGAAATGTTGCATCCCTCGGCCCCTTAAAAGAATGGGGTTTAGAGATGGAAAAAAATTCAGTAGTAGTCAATGGAAAAATGGAAACTAGTGTAGAAGGTATATACGCAGCTGGCGATGTATCCACACATGATGGGAAAGTAAAGCTGATTGCTGTAGGATTTGGTGAGGTTCCAATTGCTATCAGCCATATTAAAGCTTTCATTGATCCAAAAGCACGCGTTCAGCCGAAGCACAGCACAAGTATCTTTGAAGAAGTAAAGTAGAAAAGCGCAAACGCCTATGTATTGGAAGTCAGTCTAGGTTCGCGACATCGTGTCGCAACGACTGACTGACCCACATCCTGTGGGCCCTGAAGCGACTCGAGGGGCTAGGTGCTGGAGCTAGACAAATAAAAAAATCCCATGTTCTCTTCAATAGAAGAACATGGGATTTCATCTTATTTAAAAAACGCTTTATCGATATTGTATTTCGCTTTTTGAGTATTGATTGCATATGTTTCGTAAATTTCGCGATCCATTGCCTCTTCTACGATACAAACACTAATTTTGTACACTTCATCACGATGTTTAATCATTGGCGAGACATTATCTTCGAAATGTTTTTTAATACGCTGTCTAATTTTACGAGCCTTACCTACAAATAAAAGTTCATTATTCTTATTGTAGAAAAAGAAAATGCCACCTTTATCACGAGGGATTTGATGAAAGTCGATAAATCCATGAATTGCTGGAATTTCTAGTTCGCCCTCTTTTAGTACTTGTTCACGTTGTGTGATTGTTACAGTTGGTTTTGGTAATTCAATTTTGATCATTCGCTCACGTCCTCTTATTGTCTATCCTTAAGTATATCAGAACTGCACTGCAATATCTATTCGAAAGGTATTTTACCTACAGCAGGATAATTTTAAACTAATGACGAAATAAATTACATCATATAATTTGGAGGAATGGTCATGATTAGAAATCTAGAAGACTTTGTAATGGATTGGCAGCATGAAAGTGATTCTACCCTGAAAATTTTGGAAGCACTGACAGATGAGTCGTTACAACAAAGAGTAAATGAAGACGGTCGGACACTTGGGAAAATTGCATGGCATCTCGTTACAAGTATCGATGAAATGATCGGCAGAACAGGATTACAGTTTTCGGCAACTCCACATGAAACTCCTCAACCTTCCACGGTGAAGGAAATGTCGGATGCCTACAGAAAGTCTAGAGATTCTATCGTAAAGCCGATGAAGGAACAATGGACGGATGAGAGCCTGTTAGTAGAAAAAGATATGTACGGGGAGCAATGGACCATTGCGACCGTATTGCAAACTTTGATCCAACACCAAATTCATCACCGTGGGCAGATGACGATATTAATGCGACAAGCGGGATTAACGGTGCCGGGAATGTACGGACCATCGAAAGACGAATGGTTAGCATTTGGTGAAGAAGCACCGGAATGATAGAAGTTCGAGATTTAGGAGGATGAAATGAAAGTTTATGATTTACATTGTGATGTGCTGTATAAATTAGCGAAAGCAGAGGGTCCTATGTCATTTGTTGACTCCCCCAAACTACAAGCTAGTAAAAAAAATTTAGAAGCTGGGGAAATAGCTCTTCAAGTTTTTGCTGTATTTGTCTCTGAAGGCTTTCCTAAGGAACAACTATTCCTGGAGGCAATTCGTCAAATTGAATTTTTCCACACGGAAATTGTAGGAAAGCATGACAACATCATTCCAATATATGAGTGGGAACAACTTAAAACATTAAAGGATGGACAGATTGGGGCCGTGTTATCTCTAGAAGGATTAGATATGATAGGTGGGGACCTCTATAAGCTAAAACTACTCTTGTCCCATGGAGTGAAGTTAGTAGGTCTTACTTGGAACGGAGCAAACAAAGTAGCAGATGGTTCTTTCGAAGAATCGGGTACAGGATTAACACCATTTGGAGAAGAGGTCCTGTCTTTGTTGAACGAGCAAAAAGTAATTGTGGATGTCTCCCATTTGAGCGAACAATCTTTTTGGGATGTTCTTCCTAAAGCAAAATGGTTGATGGCAAGTCATTCTAATAGCAGGACTCTATGTGATTCAGCCAGAAATTTAAACGACAAACAGATAAATGCACTTATTGCCAGAAATAGTCCAATCCATGTGGTGTATTACCCACCTTTTATAAATGGTGCAGAAAAGTCAGTAGTAGGGTTAGAGGACTTAGTAAAACATATTGAACATATTGTTTCACTAGGTGGTAAGCATTTGATAGGATTAGGTTCTGATTTTGACGGGATCAGTGAAGTTATTTTAGGATTAGAGGATGCATCCAAAACACAAAATTTAGTTATGAAGTTATTAGAAACCTATACAACAGAGGAAGTCGTAGGAATCACATCACAGAATTTCGAACGATTTGTGATGGGCATTAGTTAGGAGGTATAAGTTTGGGGAGTTTACCCGATTGGTTTTTTGCAGTAGTGATTGGAGTTGTTATTTGTTTCGTTATTTTAGCAGAATGGTGGACGCGAAGAGGGTAAAGAGTGTGCTATACTAGGTAAATGAAAAAACGTATAGAAAGAGGAATCGCATGTTAACATTTGAAGAAAAAGAATTAATTATCCAAGAATTTTCGGAGCTAGTTCGTAAAGAAGTATCGATGAAACGAGTAAATTATCATTACGAAAAGAGCTTATATGAAAAAACAACAGTTGTTTATCATCTCCATCCGAATGGAAATGGCTTTGTTTATGTAGGAGATCTTCCTCAATATGAAGAAGCTGATGACAAAGGATTGTTGAATATTCGTGAAGCTTCTGCTGATGAACTTAGAGCAATTATTAAAGATTCGATTGCTTATCTTTCAACAGAGGAAGAAGAGCTGCAAGATGAAGAAATAGAAGAAGTGTGGAAAAACAAAGAAGATTCTACACTAACATTATTACAAGAAGATACACTATGGAATATCTATCATGGATATAACTTAGAAGAAAGCTTTGGTTCATACAGCGAAGCAAAAACTTATCTATTAGCAGAAGGCTTCCGCCTAGACAGCAAAAGATAAGGAGGTTCCTACTATGAGAGGGAAATATACGGTAGGAATATTAATAGCCATTCTATTAACAGCGATTGGTGCTAGCTTTTATTTTATCATGCAATTTTTTGAAGATAATCCAAATCAACCTCAACAACCGACAAGTTTTACAGAGGGAATTATTATCGATATGCAAGATACTTCTGTTTTAGTAATTAGTGGTTTATCAGTTGACGATGCAAAAATTATGTCGGTAGAAGAGGCATTAGAAGCTGGTAAAGATGCTATATGGTTTTCTTTGGCGATGGATCAGCGTAGTCGACTAAAGTTACATGATGAAGTGAGGGTTGGATATACTACTCTCAACGAATCATATTCTGCTAAAGGGACTGCAAGAACGATTGAAAAGTTAAATGAGTAAATAAAACAAGGCTATCTTCCACCAGTTTTTCTTGGTGTAAGGTAGCTTTGTTGTTTATGAGAATAAATCATGTTAATCTATTCCTTATGTATTAGTATGATGGAAGAAAGAGGGATAGGATGACGAAAGAACAACGAAAGAAATTATTTATATTAATGATTAATATGTTTATAGCTATTGCAAGTTTTGGAATTGTTATTCCTATTTTGCCAGCCTATTTAAAATCTATCGATCAAGGTGGGATAGCAGCTGGTCTAATGATTTCTATATTTGCTGGAGCGCAACTTATTATGTCTCCGATTGCAGGTAAATGGGCTGATAAGTACGGAAGAAGAATTATGATTATAGCAGGTTTAAGCGGACTAGCATTGTCGATGTTTGTGTTTTATTTCTCGGATTCTATCGGAGTTTTATATGTTTCGCGTGCAATTGGTGGAGTTGGAGCTGCGTTATTGGTGCCTGCTATTTTTGCATATGTAGCGGATATCACCACTATGGAACAACGTGCTAAAGGAAATAGTTTAATATCTGCGGCCATGTCCTTAGGTATAGTAGTGGGACCTGGGATTGGTGGGTTTTTAGCGGAATTCGGCTTAAAAATGCCGCTTTTAATTTCTGCGCTAGTTGGAGTTGTTGCGGTAATCTTTTCTACCTTAGTACTGAAAGAAAGTAAACCAGCGGATGTAGTAACACCAGATGGTAAATCTGAAACTATGGTAAAAGAGATTGCTCAATCATTTAAAAAGCCTTACTTCATCCCACTTGTTATTACATTAGTGATGAGCTTTGGACTACTTGCTTATGAATCGGTGCTAGGACTGTTTGTTGATGATCAGTTTGCTGCCTCACCACAGGATATTGCGTGGATGATCACAGCCACTGGAATAGTAAGTGTAATAATTCAAGTATTCGTGGTGGATAAAGTTGTTAGACGTTTCGGTGAAGCAAATGTGTTAAGAATTTTTCTAGGCGTAGCAGCATTTGGCTTCCTTCTGTCTATTCTAATTTCTAGCTATGCATTTTTCTTTGTCATTACGATGATTATTTTCTTGTCCACTTCGATTCTGCGTCCTGTGCTGACAACCTTAATCTCTAAATTAGCTGGAAATGAGCAAGGATTTGCGATGGGTATGAACAATGCGTATATGAGTATAGGGAATGTTCTGGGACCATTGCTTGCTGGGGCATTATATGATGTGAATATTATTTATCCATTCGTGTTAGGACTTATTGTACTAGTAATTACAACGATTGGTTCTATTATTTGGAAGGGTCCAAAGAAAATAGCTTAAGAGAAGCTGCTCCTAAAATGAGGGAGCAGCTTTTTTGTCATTAAAGTGTGCCATTATTTAGAATATTGCTATAGATTTCCAGGTGAAAAGAAATATATAATTTAAGAAAGGATATATAAGGGAGGGGATTTTATGGTTTATCGTAAAAACAAATACGCAAACATGGCCGTTGCTTTACTTTTCCTAGTTCTTTCCAGCAATTTTCTTATTTATCAGTCCACAGTTCTAGACTTTTTCTCTATACAACTAAATACTGGAGCTGTAGTAGGATCACTAATTGATTTAGCCATTATCGTGCCACTTTTAATGTTTGTAGCTTTTAAATTATCTATCAAGCAAACTATTGGAATAATGGTAGCAGGATTAGTTATAGCAAGATTACTCATACCCAACGAATTGTTCACTCCGTTTACTGGAATACTATATGCTGGTATCACAATTGAGATACTCTTAATAGTCGCAGAAATAGCCTTAATCTTTTTAGTCATTTGGAAAATACCCAAGATTCGATTGCAGATGAAACAAATGAATGAGAAAGCATTGTACAGTTTACTTCCTGCAGTCGAAAAAGTAGTGACTAAAAATATATTAATTCGGGTTCTCATGTCGGAGCTTTTAATGCTATATTATGCGTTTTTTACGTGGAAGAAGAAAGCCCCTCAACACGAAGGTGTTGTAACAATGCATAAAAAAAACAGTGCAGTAGCCTTCCACTTGATGTTGATCCATGGAATTGTAATCGAGACAATAGGGCTCCATTGGTGGTTACATGATAAATCTATCGTTCTTTCAATAATATTATTAACCTTAAATATATACTCAGTACTTTTTTTTATAGCAGAAATTCAAATTATGAAATTACACCCGTTGGAAGTGAAAAATGGGAATCTATATATCTCTAAAGGGCTTAGCACTAGAATTATTGTCCCGCTTAATCTGATACATGAAGTTGAGTGGGGAGCAAAAGTTCCAAATAAGCATACAGTACAGTTTGTTTATAAAGATTTTGAGACTGTTGAACCAGATGCCATTATTCACCTGAGCAATCCTATTGAGACAACTATGTTCATGGGTATGAAAAAAAGCATTTCGGAATTTGCTATTAGGATTGATGAACCAGAGCAACTAAAATTAATCCTCTCGAATCGGGACGATCCTAATAGTTTGACCTAGAAATAAGCATCCGTTATAATTATCTCAAATTCAAGATAATTGAGAGGGAGTTATAATATGAACCATGTATTTTATAAAGGGGAAGATTCCTCTAGACCGACACTTTTACTTTTACACGGGACAGGTGGAAATGAGCATGATTTAGTAGGTTTAGGTAAAGAAATAGATGCAGCTGCGAGTATTTTAAGTGTCCGTGGCAATGTATTGGAGAATGGCATGCCCCGATTTTTCAAACGCTTAGCAGAGGGGGTCTTTGATCTAGAGGATCTTCAGCTAAGAACGGAAGAGTTAAAACGTTTCATCGATGATGCAGCTGTAAAATATGAAATAGATCGAGATAATATAGTAGCTATTGGTTATTCGAATGGCGCTAATATTGCAGCTAATCTTTTATTTGAATTTGAAAATGTATTAAAAGGTGCTATTCTTCATCATCCAATGGTTCCTAGACGTGGTGTAGAAATCCCAGAAATGCAAGAAACACCAGTATTCATCGGTGCTGGTAAGAATGATCATATGTGTCCAGCCACAGAGTCAGAGGATCTACGGGACTTATTGCAAGGAGTAGGAGCAGAGGTAGAATTATACTGGCATGCCTACGGTCATCAATTAACACAAGATGAAGTGCAAGCGGCGAAACAATGGTACCAGTCCAAATTCTAATAAATAAAGCCATGCAGAAAGTATTGTTCTGTTTGGCTTTTTTATTGGTTAAAAGTGAAGATATATTGATAATAAAAGATGACAGTTACCCGTAATCATCTCTAGTCAGGCGTTTATAATTTATATATAATAAATGTTATTAAATGAATAAAATGGAAATGGAGAAATATTCTTGTCACACATTCTGATCGTCATATTGGCAGGTACAATAAGTTTGTTTCTTAGCTTTTTTCTACGAGTAAAAGCTAAGGATGCTCCAGGTGTACAATCTTATATTAAAGTTACACTCTTATCATCGATTTTCACATTTGCTTATGCTTTTGAATTGGCAAGTACCTCCTTAACGGAGATGAAATTTTGGCTTGGGATCGAGTATCTTGCAATGCCTTTTATACCAGTATTTGTCCTGTTCATGTGTTTGGAGTATGTTGGATACAAAATTAAAACCTGGATATATACACTTTTCGTTATTCCGATCACTACGGTATTTATGATGCAAACAAATGACCTACATCATCTTTATTATAAATCGATGAGGATTAATAATAATGGTCCATTCCCTGTTTTAGAGTTAGAATGGGGGCCCTGGTTTTATGTTCATGCTATTTCCCTATTATTATGCTTAACAATATCCATCCTGGTATTGCTAAAGGAATACCGTAAGTCTTTGTTTTTGTTTCGTATGCAAACTGCATTGATGGTGGCGGGATTACTTACTCCGATAATAGCGAATTACTTTTATCTAAATGGTTCAAGTAATGGAATTGATGTTGGACCAATATCTTTGAGTATTACTTTTCTGTTTCACGGTGTGGCTCTTTTATCATTGAAAATGTTCAATGTGGCACCTATTGCTAGAGAAAGTGTATTTGAGAGTTTAACAGAGGGCATAATAGTATTAAATCAAAACAGGGTGGTCGTCGATTTTAATAAAGCTATACTCAATGTCATTCCGAATATAATGGCACATCATATTGGTAAACCAATTGCAGAAGTTCTTAGTAAAAATCCTATACTTTGGTCAAATTTAGATGAAGAAGTGGAGTGTGACTATACTAGCACCTTAGAAGGTCGAGCTACACACTTCCGTGTAAATTTCTCAGAGGTGATAAATAAAAGTGGATTACAGGTAGGTAAAATTATTACGTTTGTAAATGTTACGGAAAAGGTGCAAATGGAAGAAAAACTAAAACAATTAGCAAGTATGGATGGATTAACACAGATATTTAATCGCACATTTTTTATGAGAAAATCAGAAATGATTTTTGATAAGTTAATGAGGAGTGGCGGAAGTATTTCCGTTGTCATGTTTGACATTGACTATTTTAAGAGGATAAATGATACGTTTGGTCACGAGGCAGGGGATAGGGTGTTGACTCGTGTTACAAGCGTAGTAAAGGAATACTTGTTAGTGAAAGACTGTATAGGACGATATGGCGGAGAAGAGTTCGTTATTTGTATGCCGGAAACCTCTTTAATGGAAGCGACGAATAGAGCGAATATTATTAGACAAGCAATTGCAGAGAATTCTACCATTGTGAATGGGGAGGAAATTGTCGTGACTTCAAGTTTTGGTATATCTAATGTTATGCTAGAAGTATGGAACGATAGCTACTCCATCCCACAACTAATAAGAGAAGCTGACCAAGCATTATACGCTGCCAAACATAAAGGTAGAAACCGAGTGGAGATTTATGAGGCAAACGAACATTTGGTAGAATTTTAGTATACATAACTCTTCAAAAGGTTAAGTGTACATCAGCAAAAGCCTAGTTCATAATGAACTAGGCTTTTTTAGATGGGTATAACCTTTTTTCTTTAATAGAACCTTTTTAAAAAAACAAGCACCGTTTTTTTACGGTGCTCGACATAAGTGAACTGCAACTATTAATGAAGCTTTTTGGCTTTATAAGGTCCTTTTCTAAAAGGTAGCCACCAATTCCATTTGCCAAATAGTTTCATAAGACTTGGTACAAGTAATAGCCTGATGATGGAAGCATCAATCGCTACGGCAATTGCGATGCCGACACCAATTTGTTTAACAGGCATTACCTCAGTAAATGCAAAAGCCCCTGTAATAACAATCATGATTAAGGCAGCGGATGTAATAATCTTACTTGTTGAGGTCAAACCGTCAACGGTTGCCAAAGTATTATTTTGATGCTTCATGTATTCTTCCTGAATGCGGGAGATTAAGAAAACTTCATAGTCCATACTTAAACCAAATACGAGACTAAATACAATAACAGGAATAATTAATGCAATTGTAGTTTCCTCGATTCCAAAGTGACCGTACTGGAATATATAGACGAGAATTCCAAAAGTCGATGCAAGACCAATAATATTCATAATGATTGCTTTCAATGGTATTAAAATGGAACGGAATGCAATCATCAAGATGATAAAAGTAGAGCCTAAAATAATCGCTAATAACCATCCAACTTTATCAAATATCTCATCGAAAATTTCTTGGTTGAATTTAGGTTGGCCCCCTAGCTTAAAGTCGACACCTAAATCTTTTTCAGACCACTCTCGTGCCCAATCTTGTGCTTCATTGGAAGATCCATTTAAGTTTAAGGTTACTGGTACTAGTAATTTGTTGTCTTGAACAAAAGTATCAAGTAATGGTGTGAGCTGTGCTTCCACCTCTGGAACCATTAGACTCTGTTCCCACTGCTCTACAGTTGGGATCTCACTTGCTGTGAAGATAGTGTCAACCGTCGTGACATTATTATCTTCAAGTAGTCTCTCTTCAATTTTTTTAATGTCTTCTAAGCCAGCAGTACTATCCCAGCCATCTGTTCTCTCAGCAATCATATAGACAGTCGATTGATCACCTAGACCAAACTCTTGGTCCATTAGTTCATATGCTTGTCTAGAATCATAAGTTTTTGGAAGTGAATCGACCTGTGGAATTGTCAATTCCATATTCTTCACAGGAATTATTCCGATACCTAACAAAATTAGTGCGACAAGTATTAATGTCACGGGACGCTTCATGACAAATGAAGCGAAGTTACGCCATTTAGTTGTAGCACCTGGTTTAACACGAATAATTGTCCATTTGTTTATACGTTCTTTTAATAGCATTAATATAGAAGGAAGCAAAGTAATAGACGAAAGTACTGCAATCGTTACGACAAGCATTCCACCAAGTGCAATGTTTTGGAATATCTCTACTTGCATAACGAGCATAGCTCCCAAACCAATAAATACACAAATTGCTGAGAAGATGATGGATCTACCAGCAGTTTGGATAGCGGTTTGTACAGCGTCGATTGTGGAATTCTTGGCAAGTTCCTCTTTGTAGCGATTGATAAGTAGTAGAGCAAAATCAATACTTAATGCCAATCCGAGCATTGGAATAATGTTCATAACAAAAATGGATAAATCCATCGTCTCACTAAATAAGGTCATCACACCGAAAGCGGATACCACTGTGACAATTCCTATAGCAAGTGGGATAAATGCTGCAACGACACTACCAAACGCAAGAAGTAATACAATAATTGCTATTGGTAATCCAATTGCCTCTGCACTCGCTAAGTCTTTCTGACTAGCACTATTAATATCTTTGTTAATTGCCGCACCACCAGTTAACGTAACGCCTTTCTCCCCGTCAATAGTTTCTCTGATGTCATCGACTGCACCTGTCATATCGGCATCTGAGTCGAAGTGAAGCATGGCATAGGCTACGTGATCTTTATATAAAGAGTCATCCTCTAAAGGAGATTGAATAGATTCTGCAATCTCAAGTTTTTCTATCTCCTGTAACGTTTCTTTGATGGTATCATCGGATGTTTGGTCAAAAACCACGAAAAGGGACTCAGCAGGAAAATCAAATGTTTTCGTTAATTCTTCCATTACCTCTGCGTGTTCCCCATCGGTACTAAATCCATCACCTTCCAATAGACCAGGCAAACGAATAGCTAATACAGCTAAAGCGGCAAATAATAATAACCAAATACCTAGTATTACCTTATAGTGACGAGTCACTATTTTAGACAAGCCTTTCATGTAATTCCTCCTCCATTAAAACCTAGTTACATTGTAAAGCAAACAAAGACTAAAATACTAATATAATGGTAGAATATGAAGAGCAATTCCACAGGAGGGATTTCATTGAAGATAGCAGTACCAAAAATATCAAAATCATTACAAGAGCTAGATGTGCGACAAGCACTGTTGGAAGATTATTATGTATCAGATGGATTGGTCACTAAGCTAGAGTTAGACGAGGAGCAAGAAGATAAAATCGTTTTCGATCAAATACATTTTCGGGATATCTCTATGGAAGGTGTTCGATTTCAACAAGTAGAGTTTATTGATTGTATTATTGAAAAGTGTGACTTATCCAATGTGGATTTTGGGAATGCTGTATTCCATCGTGTAGAATTTCTTAGTTCGAAGTTAGTAGGAGCTAACATATCACAAAGCAGGATGACGGATGTAAAAGTGGTAGACACGGTTGCCAACTATGTAAGTTTGAGTTTTTCCAAATTGAAAAAAGTCTCCTTCACTAAAACGTCATTCAATCGTGCAGATTTTATAGAGACGACGTTTGATAAAGTAAATTTTGAAGGCTGTGAATTAAATGAAGCAAATTTCAATGGCACAGCTCTAAACGGTGTAGACTTAAGCTCGAATACATACGAACAACTAACCGTATCATTGGATAAAATGCAAGGTTGTACTGTCTCCACAGAACAAGCAATCGGCTTTGCTAAATCATTAGGTTTACAAATTAAAGAATAAGTTGTTTTAGGAGAGTTCTAATGAACAAAAAATGATCCCTTGTCCAAAAAGACAAAGGATCATTTTTTATATTAAAAGAATAAATTTAATGCTAGGAAAATAATGCCTGCCATTACAGCGGAAATTGGTAAAGTGATAATCCATGTTAAAACAATTTTTTTCGCAACTCCCCATTTTACACCTTTCACACGTTGAGCAGATCCAACTCCCATAATAGCAGAGGATATAACATGTGTAGTGGAAACTGGTAAATGAATAGTGGTAGCTCCGAAAATAATCATTGCAGAAGACAAGTCAGCTGCCGCTCCGTTAATAGGACGTATTTTCATGATTTTACCACCAACAGTTTTAATGATTTTATAACCACCAATAGAAGTACCAAGTCCCATTGCAGTAGCTGCAGCAACTCGAACCCATAATTGAATATCGTCATTTGTTTGCCATTCTGCAGCGATTAAAGCCATCGTAATAATCCCCATTGCTTTTTGCGCATCATTTGTACCATGCGTAAAGGATTGAAGGGCAGCAGTCCCAATTTGGAATATACGGAACTTCTTGTTTGTCCCATATAAACTCCCGTTTTTAAATATTACTTTAAATAATGACATCATTAAGAATCCGACAGCAAGGGCTAGAAATGGTGAAATAAGTAATGCTTGAATGATTTTTATGAAACCTTCCCAGTTTAATATTGCAAAACCAGAAGATGCCACTGCAGCACCGGCAATAGAGCCGATTAACGTATGTGACGAACTGGAAGGAATTCCGTAATACCAAGTAACTAGGTTCCAGATAATTGCAGAGAGTAATGCAGCTAAAATGATTAGCGAGCCATTTTGCAGAGCAAAAGGATCTACAATATCTTTTGTTATTGTTTTAGCAACTCCCGTAAAGGTTAAAGCACCTACAAAGTTCATAGCAGCTGCCATTAATACTGCCACTCTAGGTTTCAATGCTCTTGTGGAAACGGATGTGGCAATGGCGTTTGCAGTATCGTGAAACCCATTGATGAAATCGAATGCAAGAGCAAAGACTACTACTAGAATGGTTAATATAAATACTGTTTCCATAAAGGTTTACTCCTACGCGTTTCGCATGATAATTGTTTCCAACGTATTTGCAACGTTTTGGCAATAATCAGCGATTTCTTCTAATTGTTCATATATATCTTTAAATTGAATAATGCGAATTGGATCTTTTTCATTTAAGAATAACTGTTTAATCGATGAACGAAGTACATCATCACATTTTCTCTCGTAATCTTTGATAAGGATGGAATGCTCATGCATCTTCAAAAGTTTTTTACTCGCTAGAAGCTCCATTGCTTTCACAATTTCATCTGTACTTTTCACGATATACCCTAAAAATGTACGCATAGATTCGTCAATTTCGATTAATGAAAACATTTCTAAATGAGCGGTAAAATTATCAATACCATCTAAAATGTCATCCATACGTATCGCAAGTTCAAGAATATCTTCACGCTCAATTGGAGTCATAAAGGATTTATTTAACATAACGATCAATTCGTGTATTAATGTGTCTCCAGCAGTTTCGTAATTTTTTAAATGTACGCTGATTTCTTTTAAATCTGCAACCGTATTAATGCGGAAGTCATCTGCATAGTGAGCACTATCACGTACGTTTTCGGCAATTTTTAATAGAGACACGAAAAATGGATCGGGTTTTTTTGAACTAATCATAAAAGCCTCCTGGACTTAGTTAATATATTTACTTTTTCCTCAAATAGCATAACAAAAAAATTACTAAATCAACACATTTTTTACTCTAGATTATACAAATTTACAATCCTGTAACATTAGTTCGACAAATTAGAACTAATATACGTATTTTTTGTTGAAAATGGATGGTTTTTGACAGAATTTAAAGAATAAGCGAAAAATTTTACACAATATTAAGTTCTCGCAAAAAGTAGAATATATGAAACCTTCTGATTTTAGTTCCGTATATAGTACAAAGAGATTTATATAATGGAAGAGGTGATTGAAATAGAACAATTCTTTTTATATGGCCTAATTGGTATTGGACTAATTACAATTTTGTATGTGTTATTTGCAGATGCAATTGATGGAATGGACAATGGAATATTAAATCCAACAACGGTTCTTTCCTTCCTATTATTTATTTGTGCATCCGGTTTTATCTTATTGAAGCTAACAGAATGGGACGAAAAAATTGTCATTGTAGTAGCTCTTATTATTTCTAGTGTATTAACATTTTTACTTTACTTTTTCATACTAATTCCGCTCGCATCTGCAGAAGTATCGACAGCATATACAGATGAGTCACTTCAAGGACAGGTTGGAAGAGTTATTGTCCCGATACCAATAGACGGGTTTGGTGAAATAGTAATTGAAACAGTCAATGGGATCATTTCTAAAAGAGCGACAGGTTATGACAATGAGGAAATAGATTATGACAAAAAGGTGTTAATTATTGATGTAGACAAAGGTACCTTTTTAGTAAAAGAATATGTACCGCTAGTATAAATAATAGGGGGAATTAGAAATGCAAATGGAAATGTTTATTGTTATAGGAATAGTAGTTTTTTTGATTATTGCCATTTTAGCAGTTTTTGTTACTAAGTATCGTACAGTTGGTCCTGATGAGGCACTAATTGTAACGGGAAGTTATTTAGGTTCTGGAAATGTACACACAGATGAATCTGGCAATCGCATTAAGATTATTCGTGGTGGTGGTGCATTTATCTTCCCGGTGTTTCAACAAGCAAAACCACTTAGTCTACTTTCTAGTAAATTAGAAGTTACTACACCTGAAGTATATACGGAACAAGGTGTTCCAGTAATGGCAGATGGAACAGCTATTATTAAAATTGGTGGTTCTATTTCGGAAATTGCCACTGCAGCCGAACAGTTTTTAGGTAAGTCGAAAGAAGATCGTGAAAACGAAGCCAAGGAAGTATTAGAAGGTCATCTTCGTTCTATATTAGGTTCCATGACTGTAGAAGAAATTTATAAAAATCGAGATAAGTTCTCACAGGAAGTGCAAAGGGTGGCTTCTCAAGATTTAGCGAAAATGGGATTGGTCATTGTATCATTTACTATCAAAGATGTACGTGACAAAAACGGGTACTTGGATTCCTTAGGGAAACCAAGAATTGCGCAAGTAAAGCGTGATGCAGATATTGCTACTGCAGAAGCTGAAAAAGAAACTCGTATCAAACGGGCAGAGGCTTCCAAAGATGCGCAAAGATCTGAAATAGAAAGAGCTACGGAAATTGCTGAATCTGAAAAAGATAATCAGTTAAAGGTTGCGGAATATCGTCGCGAATCGGATATTGCCAAAGCCCGTGCAGACCAAGCATATGAATTAGAAACGGCGCGTTCTAAGCAGGATGTTATTGAGCAAGAAATGCAAATTCAAATTATTGAACGTCAAAAACAAATAGAACTAGAAGAAAAAGAGATTCTAAGAAGAGAGAAACAATATGATTCTGAGGTGAAGAAAAAAGCCGATGCAGACCGCTATGCTATTGAACAAAATGCAGAAGCTTCTAAGTCTCGTGAAATGGCAGAGGCTGATGCGGAGAAGTATAGAATAGAAGCTAAAGCAAAGGCTGATGCGGAGAAGGTACGCTTAGATGGTCAAGCAAAAGCAGATTCTCAGCGGGCACAGGGTGAATCAGAGGCAGATGTTATTCGATTGAAAGGTCTTGCCGAAGCAGAAGCTAAACGTAAGATAGCAGAAGCTTTTGAAATGTACGGTCAAGCAGCTGTTCTCGATATGATTGTTCATATGCTTCCTGAGTACGCTAAACAAATTGCAAGTCCTCTTGCTAATATCGATAAAATTACGGTTGTGGACACTGGCAGCGGAGAAGGTGGAGGAGCTAACAAAGTAACCTCTTATGCAACTAACTTGATGTCTACTCTTCAAGAAACTCTAAAAGCATCTTCTGGAATTGATGTAAAAGAAATGCTTGAAAGCTATGCAGGTAAAGGGAATATACGTCCAAGTATTGACCGTTTAACGGAAGAAATAATAAATGTAAATGAAACTCCATAACGTTTTAATGAAAAAAACCTATGAAAATGTTCATAGGTTCTTTTTATTGTATTTCTTTTAAGTTAATTGAATTGTATAATAAAAGCAGATAAAGCAGAATGTTGTCATAGGTATGGGGGATGAAATATGTTAACCGTTGAACAAATACAGGATATACGTATAAAAGCATACCTACCGAGAGTATTTACCGATCAATCGGTTACAACCTATCTTGGAAGTGCAGAAGATATTTCTTACTCTCTATATACATTGTTTCCTAACACAACAACTTGGGTTTATAATAACTCAAATAATTCCGCTGATTTTGTAGAGCGATATACGATTTTAACTGGTGTTTTAGACATAGATTGCGATGGACAAAAGTTTATATTGCATCAAGGCGATGTCATTGATGTCAATAAGTGTACTGGAGTCGTCACCTGTAATGCAGAATCACATGTCGAGATTTTATTTGAAATGACTTCTTCGATATTTGAAAAGAGCTTTTCTGAGCGTGAAATTATCCAAAGAGATGCTAAACGTATTCAAGAAGTAGACGGATATACTTATCATCATTGCTCGCGAATTCGTGATTATTCTATCGAACTCTGGAAAAAAATGAGACCAGGTCGCCAAGGCGTTGCTATTATATCGATGGGTTCGTACTTTCATGATATAGGTAAGTTGGCAATTCCTTTAGAAATACTAAACAAAACGGGTAAGTTAACTGACGAAGAATGGAAAGTCATTAAAATGCATACAACTCTAGGGGCAGAAATGATGCGTAATCATGAAATTGAACGTATACGAAAAGCCGCTTTTATTGTAGAAGAACATCATGAAAGGTATGATGGAAAAGGATATCCATATGGCTTAATAGGAGATGAAATTTCTATAGAGGCTTCGATTGTTTCTGTAGTAGATGCATTTGATGCAATGACTACGAATCGAATATACCGCAAGGCGATGACCATTGAGGAAGCGATCCAAGAGATGAAAGATGGAAAAGGCACTCAATTTCACCCAGAGGTAGTGGATGAATTTTTAGCAATGTTGGAAGAAAAACAAAATAAATGGATTTAAAAGGAGCGAGGTTAATGTCTTATCGTATTGAGCATGACTCTATGGGAGAAATAAAAGTTCCAGAAGATAGTCTTTGGGGAGCCCAAACTCAAAGATCCAAACAAAATTTTAAAATTGGTACAGAAAAGATGCCAATTGGCGTAATTCATGGATTGGCCCTTTTAAAAAAATCTGCAGCGGTTGTAAGTCATTCGTTAGGCAACCTGTCGGAAGCGAAAAAAGATGCTATCGCAGAAGCAGCAGATGAAATCTTAGCTGGTAAACTAGACGCGCATTTTCCTTTAGTTGTATGGCAAACAGGTAGTGGTACTCAATCTAATATGAATGTTAATGAAGTGATTGCTTATAGAGGGAATCAGTTATTAGAGGAAAAGGGAAGCGAAGAGCGTCTTCATCCGAACGATGATGTAAATAAATCACAAAGCTCTAATGATACTTTTCCAACGGCGCTTCATATTGCTGGAGTACTTGCAATAGAAAACCAACTACTCCCAGCAATTGATGTCTTAAAGGGGACATTAGGAAAAAAATCCGAGCAATTTATGGATATTATAAAAATCGGTCGTACACATCTACAGGATGCGACTCCTCTATCAGTAGGACAAGAGTTTAGTGGCTGGCATCGGATGCTAGAGAAATCAGCAAAAATGATTACACAAAGCGTAGAAGATATGAAGGAGCTTGCAATTGGTGGAACAGCCGTTGGAACAGGTTTAAATGCTCCCAAAGGCTTTGGTGACCAAGTGGCAGCAGAAATTTCTAAAGCACTAGGAATCGAATTTACCTCTGCTAAAAACAAATTTCATTCGTTAACAAGCTATGATGATGTTGTTTATGTCCATGGTGCTGTAAAAGCATTAGCTGCAGACTTGATGAAAATTGCAAATGATGTACGTTTACTTGCAAGTGGACCGCGTTCAGGTATTGGAGAAATTTCTATTCCAGAAAACGAACCGGGAAGTTCCATTATGCCAGGTAAAGTAAATCCAACTCAAAGTGAAGCAATGACAATGGTTGTTGCCCAAGTAATGGGGAATGACACAACGATCAGCTTTGCAGCAAGCCAAGGGAATTACCAATTAAATGTCTTTAAACCAGTAATCATTTACAATTTCCTACAATCAGTTGGGTTATTAAGTGATGCTATTCTTAGCTTTAATAATAATTGTGCAGTGGGAATTGAACCTAACTTAGATACGATTAAGCACCATGTAAATAACTCATTAATGCTCGTAACAGCATTAAACCCATATATCGGGTATGAGAATGCCGCTAAAATAGCTAAACATGCACATAAAAACGGTACAACATTAAAAGAGGCAGCAATCGAGCTAGAACTTCTGACTGCTGACAAATTTGATGAAATAGTAAAACCGGAAAATATGATTTAATATTTAAAGAAAAGCGAAAGCGCCTATGTAAGCCCTGAAAAGCGCTAGAAGATAGGTGCTGGAGCTAGACTGATAATATGTAAAAAGGATTGTTTATGATTATGAAAAAAGTATTACTTATGTTACTAAGCAGTATATTATTGCTTTCCGCATGTGGACAGGAAAATAAGAAAGAAAATCATGAAGAACACGAGGATCATGTTGGTCATCTAGAAAATGGGGATTTACAAGAAACAACTGCTTCATCAGATATATTGCCTGCATTTTTAGATAATCAGTCCGAGGACATGAAGCTCGTTTATCAAGCAGCTGCAAAAGCGAATGATGTACTAAAATGGATGCCTTGTTATTGTGGTTGTGGGGATAGCGCAGGACACAAAAGTAATTTCAACTGCTTCGTCCATGAGATAAAGGAAAATGGAGAGGTCGTTTGGGATGATCATGGAACTCGTTGCGTAGCCTGTTTAGAAACAGCTATCGCATCAATCCAAATGATACAAGAGGGTAAATCACTAGTAGAAATTCGTAATACAATTGATGAAACGTATAAAGAAGGCTATGCAAAACCAACCGAAACACCGATGCCCTCATAACTAAAAAATAAACTGCTCCTTCTCACATTTCGTGAGGAGGAGCAGTTTTTAAATACCATCATTTTAGTAACTGGTGAATAAATATGATTATCA
Source organism: Psychrobacillus sp. FSL H8-0510 (assembly GCF_038008345.1). Lineage (NCBI taxonomy): Bacteria > Bacillati > Bacillota > Bacilli > Caryophanales > Bacillaceae > Psychrobacillus > Psychrobacillus sp. FSL H8-0510. The sequence continues at coordinate 3,454,037 of NZ_JBBOYZ010000001.1, read as the reverse complement.
CGCGAATATCCCTGAAATCATCGAATATAATAATCGCTGATTAGCTCTTCTTTTATAATACCGCTTGGTATTTCAAAAGTAATAACTCCCATAGAACCTGGTGCCACCTCATACTTATCGAAGGAAATAGTCAGTTTGTGATCAGCTGTAATAGAGAACGTTTGATCTGGACGGATGGTTTCAAAACCAATTTCTTCTTCACTCGCAATCCAATACATAATTGTTTCATCTGCTTCCATCTCTTTAGCCATTTCATCCTTGATATAGTTGGAGATTGCATCTATATATCCATTGTCTTTAAATAGGCTAGGTAATGTGATGAGGATTTCATTTTTCTTGTCGATTGTATCGGTTCTCATAGTAGTGGATGAAGAACCTACTATATTTGCCTCGTAGCGGCTGATAGAGAGAATCTCATCTGTATCCGTTACTACTTCATACGTAGAAACTACACCAAGATTACCCCCGCCAACTTCCTTCAGTGCTTCCATCTCTTTTTGAAAGCCTTCATAAAGTACTTTGTTTTCTGCTATATATTTTTCATTTAGACTATTTTCTAATTCTTTATTAGTTAATCCAGTAATATTTGGTACTTTTAAATCCGCGTTATATGTGTCCTCTTCAATAATTATTTCCTGTACCGAAACGACTTGAATGATGGATCCAAGTATAGGCACTGTGGAAAGGGATTGAGCGAGAGCAGGACTCATATTAACACTAGCTACAAATATTGCTGCAGCTACAGCAATGCCAATTCCAAGCTTTTTGAAAGAAGGCTTCTTTTGTTCCATTTTTACAGTTTGAATAGATTTACTTACTAATTGCTCTAACTCTGATGGAATTTCAATATCGTTATACTGTTTTTTAGATTCATTTAACTTGCTCATGCTTTCACCTTCTCTTCCATAGTGGAACGTAATTTCCTAAGAGATGCATACAATCTAGTTTTAATTGTGTTTGAATTTATACCAAGTGTTATTGCAATATCTTCTATTTTCATATCCTCAAAAAAACGAAGGATTATTAGTGTCTTCTGTTTTGGTGCTAAATGGTCAATTGCCTCATACAGGTCGATGTCCGGTATTTCCATTTCGTTGGAAGGTAGGTGGAAGTCTAAAACTTCATCCTCGACGACAACCATTCGTTTGTTTTTGTTAATAAAATCTATGGAAGTATTTATTAATATTCGGTAAAACCACGTTTTTAAATATTGGATTTGCTCAAGTGAATCAATCGACTTTAATGCTTTCATAATGCTCTCCTGGATAATGTCCAAGGCAGATTCCTTATTTTTTACATAGCTATAAGCAAGTCGGTAATGGGCGTTTTGATTTTCAACTATATAATTTTCCACTAGCTGAAACTTTTCTGATTTTGTCATGACAGGGGTATGCTCCTCTTTCTTGCTGTAACGTTCGAACGTATTAATTATTAGACTGGGTTAGCTGAAAAAAAGTTTGCCTTTTATTAATATTAACGGCAAATCTTCTGCTTGACGAAAAATATCCCACCTGGTATGGTTATACACATAAGTATATAACCATATAAGTAATAAGGAGAGAGGTTATTGTAGTGAGCACACTTTTCGACCATGACAAACCGATCTATTTGCAAATCCGAGAAAAAATTGAAGACCAAATTGTAAACGATCAATTAAAAGAAGGTGAGCAGGCCCCTTCTACGAATCAATTAGTTAGCTTTTACAAGATAAATCACGCAACCGTATCAAAAGGGGTCAACCAATTAGTAGAAGAAGGAATATTATTTAAAAAGCGAGGGATAGGGATGTTCGTAGCAGAAGGAGCTAAAGGAGTGCTCGTGCAAAAACGGAAAGAAGCATTTGTAGATGATTATATAGTAGGTCTAGTGAGGGAAGCTGACAAGTTAGGTATAACAGAAAAGGAAATCGTTCATCTAATAAGCAAAGTGAAAAGGAGTGATCTTCAATGAATTTTAATGTTTCAGTAAACAATTTGAGCTTAACCTATGGTTCCTATCCCGCATTAAAAGACGTTTCTTTCATCCTAAATGAACCTAAAATTTACGGGTTATTAGGAAGAAATGGTGCAGGGAAAACATCTCTACTTTCTATCTTGGCATCGTTCAGAGAACAAACCGGCGGAACTATTGCAATAGGTGGCGAAGCTCCATTTGAGAATGCAGAAATTATGAAGCATGTATCTTTCATTTTCAATAAAGACTATAAAGATGAATCAGATAATGTAAAAGAATCACTCGAGTATGTTGGGAGATACCGTTCTCAATTTGATGCAGAATACGCTGACTACTTAGTAGAGAAGTTTAAACTTCCATTAAAGAAACCAATAAAAGAATTCTCGAAGGGTATGCAGTCCGCTCTAAACGTAACGATAGGTTTAGCAAGTAGATCTCCGATTACGATATTCGATGAGGCATACTTGGGAATGGATGCTCCAACTAGAGACATATTTTACCGTGAGTTGCTAGAAGACCAATCGAACTATCCGCGCATCATTATACTCTCTACACATCTAGTTTCTGAAATGGATTATTTGTTTGATGAAGTAATAATATTGCATAAAGGAAGTATTGTGTTACAAGAGGATTTTGAGTCCCTTGTTACAAAGGGCTCTTCCATTACAGGCGCAGCGGAGGTTGTAGACGAGTTTGTACACCCGATGAAACAGTTAAATAGTCAACAATTGGGTAATACAAAATCTGTAATGGTATATGGTGAACTAAGTGAGCATGACAGAAAAGTAGCTCGGCAAAGGGGACTGGAGATTGGTCCAATTTCACTTCAAGATCTGTTTATACATTTGACAGAAGGGGATGATTAAATTGAAAAAAGCAAGCATTTTTCCGAAAGTAGCAACAGATTTGTTTTGGGTTCAATTATTTTGGGCATTTGGATTTTTAGGAATAATGTTCGTTATTCATCTAATAAAAATAGTAATGGCTATAAATAGCAACAATGACATAGAAATCTACTTTGTCTCTACATTTGTAGCTGCAAATATATTTATGCTAGTGGTCGGCATTATCTCATCGTATGGATTTTTACCTCACTATGTCAGTAATGGAGTAACGAGAAAAGATTACTTTAAGGGAGCAACACTTGCTTCTGTTGGACTTTCTATTGCACTTCCAGTGATTACGAGTATAGTGGCAGTAATTGAATTATTCATCTTAAAAATGTTTAATATGTCATCAATTTTTACGACTACTTTTGGTGAAAGAGTCAACATGGAAGATGATGGGGTAATCGTTGAGGTTATTCAATCCATTATTATAGCTCCTTATGTCGACCCACAAAGTAACTGGTTGTTAGCAATATTCATCGTTATTTTAAACCTCTTAACGTTTTATCTGCTAGGTTGGTTAATAGGAAGTGCCTTTTACGGTTTTGGTGTGGTGATTGGTCTAGTGTTTATTGGTATGTCCATTGTCTTAGTCTTTATAGAAAATGCATTATTAAGTATAGGATTAGGGCTAACAGTACCAGAAAGGCTTTCCTCGTATGACTTTGGTTTACCAATATCTATAATAGGTGTGGTGGCAATTATAATTATAGTTCTATGGGTTATTCGCCAGCTTACAAAGAAAGTTGCTATTAAAATGTAATAAAGGGATAAGAGTGTACGAAGTGAAAACTTTGTGCACTTTTTTGTTTTTGACAGTGTCCCGTTCCGGGCGCCAGCCCTTCCAGAGCTATTCAGGGCTACCAGGGCCCCCTCCGCATTTCAGACTATCTTAAGAATTTCTTCATTTTTATCCTTCTAAAATGTTAAGAAATGAAGGATACAATGAAATGAGTAGTGAAACGGGAGGTAAAAAGATGATAAAAGTGAAGCAAGTGAATCATACATTCCTAATAGGGAAAAAAGGAAAGGAAAAGAAAGTACCGGTCTTAAAAGGCTTATCCTTCGAAGTGGAAAAGGGAGAAATCGTGGCAATTGTAGGAAAAAGCGGCTCGGGTAAGTCAACTTTGCTTCATACGATAGCAGGGTTTATGAGCCCTGAACAAGGCTCCATAACAGTAAATGGACAGGAAACAGCCAATTTAAATGAAACAGAAAGAGCAGCATTCCGATTAAATAACTTCGGCTTCATCTTTCAAAATTTTCAACTGATGCCTGGATTAACAGCTTTTGAAAATGTAGAACTACCACTAAAACTAAAGGGCATATCCGCTAAGCAAAGAAAAATAAGTGTTAAACAAATGATGGACAAGGTAGGTTTGACAGAGGTTGGAGATCATTATCCAAATGAATTGTCGGGGGGACAGCAGCAGCGTGTGAGTATTGCTCGAGCATTAATAACGAATCCACCGATATTATTTGCAGATGAACCAACGGGGAGTTTAGATTCTGAAACGGAGCAAGATATATTATTGCTAATACAAAATTTAAATCAAACGCTTGGTGTAACGTTTGTGATGATTACACACGATGAGGAAGTTGCTAGTATTGCCCATCGAACATTTAAAATGCGCGACGGGGAATTAGTGAAGGGGGATTTACAGTAATGTTATTTAAAGATCAGGTCGATTTTGTTCGCCAACATATTAAGAAAAATAAATTACGTGTATTTATGACTATTCTTGCCGCAACGATGGGTTGTGCATTTTTAATCGTATTAGCTTCTATTGGATTTGGTATTCAAGATACGATGCGCAAGGAAATACTGCAAGATCAAGCCATCACGCAGGTAGAAGTTTTCCCGAGTGAAAATGAAGAATTGAATCTTAAAGAAATCAAAGCTGTACCATTTATTGGAGCAATCGTCCAAAGAACTAGCATGGATACAATGACAAGCTTCCATTTTGAGGATCGAATGATGTCAGGAGACTTGCGCTTAACTGACATGAAAGAGGAAGAACAATCAAACCTTAAATTATCAGAAGGACGATTGCCCAAAAATGAATCGGAGATAATAGTAGGGTATCACTTTGCTCAGAACTTGTGGACAGATGCAGAACGTATAAAAGTAGAAGAGGGAGTAGAGGAAGCGGATCTTCCTAAGGGATATGAAAAGTCGATTATAGGTAAAGAAGTTTCTCTATCCTTACAACCGTATGAATCGGAGAGTGCATTTCCAGAACAGTGGGATTTTACAGTAGTTGGAGTGATGGAAAATCCAGCAAAAGATTGGATAGTAGATTCAAGCATTCTAATGGATGAATCATGGTTACCGAAATTAACAGCAGCTTATGAAGCAAATGGAGAACAAGTTCCTGAAATTTATACAAACACCAAAATTTATACATCTAGTTTAGAGCATGTGAAATCAGTTACAAAAGATTTAAAGGATATGGGCTATAACGTCTTTTCTGTATCAGAGCAATTAGAACAGATCGATGTATTTTTTATGGCTTTTAAAATTGGACTAATCTTTGTTGGGACTATTGCAATTCTTATATCATCTATAGGTATTTTCAACACAATGACAATGGCCGTAACTGAACGGACTCGTGAGATTGGCGTGATGAAAGCAATCGGAGCTAGTCCTAAGCTAATTCAACGATTGTTCCTGATGGAAAGTGCGTGGATTGGGATAATCGGAACTCTACTAGCGATCGTTATTTCCTACGCAGTGAGCTTCCTAGCTAACTGGTTACTCCCGCTGGTTGTTGGCGCTGCTCTAGGAGAGGATGAGTTCTCAGATTTATCTATCACGTTCTCGTTAATCCCTTGGCAGTTAGTGCTTCTTGCATCAGCTATGAGTATCGGAGTCGCAATGATTTCTGGTTGGAGACCAGCTCGCAAAGCAACGAAAATAGACGTGATTCAAGCATTACGTCAGGAGTTATAAAGAAAAGAGTGAGTAAGAAGTGTCTTAAGACATTTCTTGCTCACTCTTTTTTATACGGAAATCGTAAAATAAGCGATAAACAGTATAAACACAACGACTGCATTTATTAAATTATATTTAGTTCTAGAGATCGGTTTATTTAGTTTATCTGATTTATTTATTAATACAATCCCCAGATAGGTAACGAAAATTGCCAAAAACAAAGCGAATATTGGAGGCATTGCATAAACGCGGGCATCAATAAAATGCACAATAATAATTGCGATGGCCATAGCAAAACCATAAGCCACTTTTTTAATTGTTGGTTCTTTCATCATAAGATCCTCCGGCGGCATAGTATTTCAATCTTTTCAATTCAGATAATCTTTCAATTCATTCTCCAAAAATGGTTTTGCATTAAGTAGCTGCTTAAATTGCTGATAACTTGCCATTTGTTCTGTGGTAGGTTTTTTTCCTGTTTTATAGGCACGTATCAATATGTTTTTAGGGGTGTTTTCCATATCGATAAATTCTACTAATTGTGCTTCGTACCCGACCATATTTAAAATCTCTGCTCGAATGGAGTCCGTCGCTAAAGCAGCGAAACGTTCTTTTATCAAACCATGTTTTAACATTATATCTAGACCAGGTGCTTCTAACTGTGTATTTAATTCGTGCTGACAGCAAGGTACACTTAATATAACACTAGCACCCCATTTAACTGCTCTTGCAAGTGCCATATCAGTTGCCACATCGCAGGCGTGAAGCGTCACAACCATATCTACCGCAGTTTCGTCATTATAGTCATTTATATCTCCTACTAGAAACTCTAACTGCTCGTATCCTAAATCATTGGCTATTTGAGCACATTCTTCAATTACTTCTTTTTTCAAATCAAGACCAGTAACTCGAATATCAAGTCCTTTTTCGATTTTCAAGTAATGATACAGTGCGAATGTCAAATAAGATTTACCTGAACCAAAATCGAGAATTCTAACGGCCTTATCCTTTGGTAAATAGGCAAGGGTGTCATCGATAAATTCGATAAAACGATTTATTTGTTTAAATTTATCGTACTTTTGCTTTTTGACTTTTCCATCTGCTGTTTGGACACCTAAGCGTATAAGAAAAGGGTATGGTGTATTCGCATCCAATAAATAATTCTTTTTACGGTTATGAGAGAGGTCTACAGCTTTAGAGACAGTGGCTTTTTCTGATTTCCACATAACTTTGTTTTTCTTGGAAAGCTGAGCCTGTACTTTTTCTTCTCTGAAATCTATATGAAACTGACGGAACTGTTCTAAGAGTCCATCTAATGTCTCTGAAAAAGCATCTAAAGCAATATTCTCATGCTTTAATATTCTTTCGTACTGGTATTCTAATTGGATATGATACGTATTCTTTATCTCGATTGGTTTCAATTTTACACGTTTCACTTCATTAGACTTTGCGCGTGGTTGACTAATAGTTGCCGTGACTAGTTGCTTCGTGACTATTTGCTCAAGCATGTATTCTTTCATTTCTTGAAATTCCATAAAATCGCCTACTTTTTCGTAATATACTTGGAAATAGTGTATCACATCGACTTCATTTATTATAAGTAAGTGTTTTGCCAGTCAGTCCAAACAAAATGGTGAGCACCGGACAAAGTAAACAGAAGAAGGCAAATGGCAAGTAATCAATTGTTGAAACAGATAGTACGTCTGTTATGAAGATTCCACATACACTCCAAGGGACTAGTGGATTTACTACAGTCCCCGCATCCTCCATCACACGAGCAAGGTTTTTGTTTGCTAACCCAACTTTTTGGAAATGGGCTTGAAAGGTTTCGCCTGTCAATAAAATAGACAAGTATTGCTCCCCGATAAGTACATTCACTCCTATAGCTGTGAAAGCTGCAGCTGAAATGACCTTTCCTACACTCGTTAGTAGACTTTCTATTTTCCGTAGTAAACTTTGCACTATTCCTAAAGTAAATAAAAGCCCCCCCATACTCAAAGCCAGTAAGACTAAGGAGATAGTAAACATCATGCTAGTCATTCCACCTCTAGATAATAAGGAGTCAACCGCTTCTAAACCAGTTTGAGATGTATAGCCGCTAAATAGGATGTGTAATACTTCACTTGCTGTGAAAAACTGATGGAAATAAGCTACAGCTATTGCGCTTGCTGAAGTGAGAGCAAGTGCTAACATAGCAGGCACTTTTTTGGCAGAAAGTACAATGAGCAAAACTAATGGAAGTAATGAATACCAATGGACCATACCAGTTTGAAGTAGACCTTCTTTCAGTGTAGTTATTTGCTCTAATTGTTGAATTTCTTTGTTAGGCGAAAGTAATGCATATCCAATTATCGCTATAAAAAATGCTGGGATTGTCGTCCAGCCCATATTACGTATATGTTCAAACAGATCAACGCGAACTATAGCTGACGCTAGATTTGTGGTATCTGATAATGGAGACATCTTATCTCCGAAAAAGGCTCCTGAAACGATGGCCCCAGCAGTAATAGCCAATGAAATATCCATAGCACTTGCTATACCAACAAAAGCAACACCTACTGTGGCAACGGTTGTTAATGAACTGCCAATAGCAAGACCGATAACGCATGTTACTAAAAAGACTATTGCAAAGAAAAAATGAGGTGAAATCAATTGAAATCCTATATAAATAAGCGTCGGAATAGTACCGCCAATCATCCAGCTACTTATTAAAATTCCTATAAAGAAAAAGATGAAAACAGCGCCGAGTCCCGTTTTAGAACCTTCTATTAGTCCTTCTTCCAATGACTCGAATGGAACCCTTTTTAATAGCCCATAACCAATTAAAAGTAGAATGGCAAATAAAATTGGTAAATGTGGTACAGCATCAAATTTTATAATACAAACTACCATCAAAGAAACTATTAACAAGATTAGAAATAATGCCTCTCGAAAAGGAGGCGTAATTGTAGATGAAATTCGAAACATAAAATATCCTCCTAAACTAATTTTAACACTTTGGCGATTCAACGCTTTCAATCACTAAAGTAATTAGGATTTTACCAGGTTTCAACAAACTGTCAATCGGAAAAGGAAAAGTCTATTTCATCAGAATTTTGTGATAAAATAGAGTTTAAATAAACAATCAAGGGGTGATTGGTTTGTTAAATGAAAAAACAGTTGGGGAAATTGTGAAAGAAGCAGCCAGGAAATTTCCAGATACAGAAGCGTATGTGTATCCAGAGCATGGCATTCGAAAGACGTATAAGGAGTTTGACAAAGAAACGGATGAGCTTGCAAAAGCCTTTATCGGTATGGGCATTCAAAAAGGGGAGCATGTGGCCATTTGGTCTGACAATAAGAGAGAGTGGTTACTCAGCCAATTCGCAACAGGAAAAATGGGTGCCGTACTCGTAACAGTGAATACAAATTATCAAGAGAAAGAACTAGAATACTTGTTGCAACAATCAGATGCTACGACGCTCATATTATGCGAATCTTTTAAAGGAACTTCCTATTTAGATATTGTCCGTGCAATTTGCCCGGAAATTATTCATTCAGAAAAAGGCAATATTCTCTCAGAAAAGTTCCCCCATTTTAAAAGAGTCATAGTAATGACTGACAATGAGTATAAAGGTATGTATTCATGGGCGGAGCTATTATCACATGCAGATAAGGTGTCGGACGACACGTTGGAGAACGCATTGAAATCACTTCATAATGAAGAAGTGATTAATATTCAATATACTTCTGGAACGACTGGTTTTCCAAAAGGTGTAATGCTTTCGCACAAAAATGTAGTAAATAACGGACAACTCGTAGGCGACTATATATATTTAACAGAAAAAGATCGTCTTTGTATTCCGGTACCTTTTTTCCACTGCTTTGGGTGTGTAATGGGAACAATCGCATCTGTAACACATGGAACTACCATGGTCATTATCGAGCAATTTAATCCAGGTAAAGTACTTCAAATAGTTCAGGACGAAAAATGTACAGCATTGCACGGGGTACCAACAATGTTCATCGCAGAATTGAACCATCCAGATTTTAAGCAGTTTAAATTGTCTACACTGCGAACAGGTATTATGGCAGGCTCTATTTGTCCAATTGAAGTGATGAAAAAAGTGATCACCGATATGGGTGCAAGTGAAATAACAATAGCTTATGGACAAACAGAATCCTCTCCGGTCATTACACAAACGAAGACGGACGATCCTATTGAGAAGCGAGTGTCATCTGTCGGGAAGCCTCATCCTGCGGTTGAAGTGAAGATTATAGATTCACTTACAGGGGAAGATACACCAACTGGAGTCCCTGGTGAGCTTTGTACCCGAGGTTATTTAGTGATGAAAGGATACTATAAAAACGAACAAGCAACTAAGACAGCAATTGACCCTAATGGTTGGCTTCACACAGGTGATATCGCAGTGGTGGATGAGGAAGGGTATATAGATATAACGGGACGTATTAAAGACATGGTAATTCGTGGTGGAGAAAACATTTATCCAAAAGAAGTAGAAGAATTTTTATATCAGCACCCTAAGGTCCAAGACGTTCAAGTAGTTGGAGTACCTGATCCTAAATACGGAGAAGAGCTTATGGCATGGGTTATTCTAAAAAGCGGCGAACAGATAACTTCTGATGAATTAAAAGAATACTGTAAAGGGAAAATTTCATATCATAAAATACCAAAGTATATTGAATTCATAGAGTCATATCCAATGACAGCTTCAGGCAAAATTCAAAAGTTCCTCCTTCGTGAAATGTCTAAAGAGAAGGCCAAAGTATAATTCGTATTATTTCCTGGGAAATCGACAAATTTCATGTGAATAGAAAGGTAAGAAAACAAATCCATTACGAGGAGTAACTTTAAGTGAATGTGAATGCAACTTTCATAATGCGATTCAAAGCGTTTATGCTGGATTACTTGCTTATATTTGCCTACTTGAGTGTGCTTGCTGTCTTCAATATATTTGTATTTCCATCTGTACAGAGTTTGTTTATTAACTCACTTGTAGTTGCGCAGTTCACAGGATTTCTAATGGTAACATTGCCGGTTTCACTCTATTTTATTATTAGTGATTCAGTGCTAGGGAAACAGTCCGTAGGCAAGAGATATATGGGAATTAAAGTAGTCAATAAACATAATCAAAACCTTTCGATACTCCAGTCTGTTTTTAGAACCATTGTGAAATTTCTCCCTTGGGAACTTTCACATTATCTTGTGTATCGCCTGATTTACCTTGGAGATGCAGAAGTTCCAATTAGCTACTATGCAATTGGTGGAATTATCTATGGGCTTATGCTTGCTTATATCCTTACCGCTCTATTTAGTAAGCGTAAAAAATCACTTTATGACATGGTTGTCGAAACACAGGTTATTAAGGTGTGATCTTAGTAATTGAGAAGCATCAGTTTTCCGATCGATGCTCTTCATATTTATTGATATACTGATGGCATGGGAATTGTTGAAAGGAGGTGCTACGATGTATTTGGATCATATCGTTCATAGCGTTACAAAAGAACCGCTAGAGGTAGCGAAAGATTGGATGGAAAATGAAGTTCATACAGTAGTGGGTGGTCAACATACTCAATGGGGAACATACAACGCACTTCTTTATACGAAAACCAGCTATATTGAGTGGCTTTCCGTAGAACGGCAGGAAGTTGCGAACAACGCGGATCATCCTCTTATAAATCTTATGCTTCATGACTTGAAAACAAGTGGAGCAGGATTCAATACAATCTGTATCCGCACTACTAATATAGCTCATCTTAGTAACCAGCTAATGGACCAGGGTATAAAAACTTCGGGAGTTCTACATGCTGAGAGGAAGACAACTAGTGGATTAATACGTAAATGGAAAATGTTATTTATCCACGAGGAAGTTAGTAATGCTTTGCCTTTTCCGTTCTTTATAGAATGGGAGGAGAGCGATGAGGCTAGATATCACTCACTGCAAGAGGATGGAACAATAAATGCCAGTAATCTGAAGTTATCTATTACTGCTTGTGAGTTTCACGTTCGAGATCCAAGGGAAGTAATGAATAAGTGGAAAAATTATTTTCAACTAATCGAGTATGATGAACAAACATTACTTTTAGAAAATACACGATTAATATTTAAACAAAGTAAAATCGAAACAAAAGAGCGACTTGCAAGCATTGATATTGATGGTTCTAATCTACATAAAGAAATCACATATGAACAAGCAACTTATCGCTTTCTTTAAAAGGAGAAATTATATGGATGAAATAATAGAAAAGGCAATACTCGTAGCTGTAAAATTACAAAAAGATGAGCATTTTGAATACGGATTGGAAGAACTGCACAATTTAGCAGGGGCATTAGATGTGGAGGTAGTTGGGGAAGTAACGCAAAATCTTGAACGAGTTACCTCATCTCATTATGTGGGGACCGGTAAGGTAGAGGAGATTAGAAGCCTATATGAAGAAGCCAGAGCTAATCTAGTTATCTTCAATGATGAGCTTTCCCCATCACAAATTAGGAACTTAGAACGTGACTTGGACTGTAAAGTTATTGACCGTACTATGCTAATTCTTGATATCTTTGCTCGACGTGCAAAGTCTAACGAGGCTCAAATGCAAGTAGATTTAGCGCAACTTCAATATATGCTTCCACGTCTTGTGGGACTTAGAGCATCTCTAGGCCGACAAGGTGGGGGAACTGGCGGTGGATTTAAAAACCGTGGTGCTGGGGAAACAAAGCTAGAGCTGGATAGACGTAAAATTGAAGATCAGATTGCCAAACTCAAACGAGACCTCGAGCATGCAAAAGATCAACGTGAAACGCAGCGCAAGCAACGTAAGAAAAATGCAATTCCCGTTGTATCTTTAGTAGGTTATACGAATGCTGGTAAATCTACAATTATGAACCAATTGTTAAACAAAGTCGGACAAATGGAATCGAAGCAAGTATTTGAAAAAGACATGCTTTTTGCAACGCTAGAAACTTCCGTCAGACAGATTAAACTTCCGGACCAAAAGGAATTTTTATTAACAGACACGGTAGGTTTTGTTAGTAAGCTTCCCCATCATTTAGTAAAAGCCTTCCGTTCAACATTGGAAGAAGCACGTGATGCAGATTTACTTCTACACGTTGTGGATGTATCGAACGCAGAGCATCGCTTCATGATGGACGTAACGAACGACACACTTCATGCTGTTGGTGTTGAAGATGTACCTACTGTATTTGTTTACAACAAATCTGATTTAGCAGATATGAAATACCCACATATCGCAGGTGATAATATTTGGATTTCTGCGAAAGAGGGAGCAGGGTTGAATGAGCTGATAGAGATTATTAGAAAACATATTTTCTCTAATTATGTTAGTTGTTCCTTACTAATCCCGTTTGACCGTGGAGATATTGTATCTTACTTAAATGAGCATGCGTCAGTCTCCACTACTTCGTATGAAGAAGAGGGTACCGTTGTACAAGTAGAAATGAAAAAATCAGATTATGATCGTTTTCAAGAATTTTTATTTGTCCAATAGATAGCTGCAATGTTGTAGAGAAACACCCCAAAGTAACGAAGGATCATCGCAATGTAGTCAAGAATCACCGGAAAGTAACCAAAAATCACAGCAAAGTCGCAAGAACTAATAGAACAAATTAAAAAGTTGTCTCGCCGGTAGATATTCTACTGGGAGACAACTTTTTTGATTTCCTTAATATTAAACCTCTTGGAACTGTATGTTATGCAATCTAGCAAATATTCCGTCCTGTGCTACTAAATCACTGTAGGAACCATCTTCTTCGATTCCTTTTTCTGTTACAACAAGGACACGGTCGGCATCACGGATAGTTGCCAATCTATGTGCAATGATAAGGGTAGTCCTATTTTCGGCTAGCTCCATTAAAGACTTCTGGATAAACCGCTCTGTTTCCGTATCAAGAGCTGATGTAGCTTCATCCAGAATTAGAATTGGTGGATTTTTTAAGAACATACGAGCTATCGCAAGGCGTTGTTTTTGTCCACCTGATAGCTTAAGTCCACGTTCCCCGATTTGTGTATCATAACCTTCTGGTAGAGAAGCAATCATATCTTCTAAATGTGCCTTTTTGGCAGCGTCTCGAATTTCTTCCTCACTTGCATCTTGTTTACCATAGGCAATATTCTCACGAATAGATCCCGTGAACAAAAATACATCCTGTTGAACAATTCCAATTTGAGAACGCAATGATTTCATCGTAATATCTTGGATGTTCAATCCATCTACGGAAATCGCTCCTTCTTGAACATCGTAAAACCTTGGGATTAGGGAACAAATAGTAGTTTTCCCTGCTCCAGATGGACCTACGAATGCGATAGTTTCTCCTGCTTTAATAGACAAGTTAATATTATCTAATACAGGTTTATGTTCATCGTATCGGAAACCAACTTGCTCGAAATTTATATCTCCTTTTAAATGCTGAACAGTTAGGGCGTTTGGAGAGTCTTGAATTTCAGGATCCTGTTCAATTAGTTCTAAGAAGCGTTTGAAACCAGCCATTCCTTTAGGATATAGCTCAAGTAGTGCCGTTATTTTATCAACAGGTTTTATCAACACGTTGACATATAGTACAAAACTTACAAGTTCCCCGGTGGTAAGAGCTCCTTTGTATGTAAACCAAGCTCCGACAACAAGCACGACCAATGTTACGAGACGAGTTAACATATAAATACTAGAATGTGTACCGGCCATCACTTTATAGGCCACCAGCTTAGCTAAACGGAATTGTCCATTATCTTCTTTGAAACGGCCAATTTCAAAAGTTTCATTGGTAAATGATTGAACAACACGAACACCAGAAACACTGTCTTCCACTCGTGCATTTACATCTGCAATTTTTCCGTACATGTTTTTCCATGCTCTATTCATCATAATGTTACCGTACGTTGCCACGACGGATAAGATCGGCACCATGACAATAGCGATGATCGCAAGTTCCGGATTAATATTGTACATAATCGTAAAAGCACCGATTAATGTCATAATAGCGATGAACAAATCCTCCGGACCATGATGGGCAAGTTCACCAATATCAAATAAATCATTTGTAATTCGACTCATAATATGACCTGTCTTCGTATTATCAAAGAACCGGAATGATTGGCGTTGAACGTGGGTGAATAATTGCTGTCTCATATCGGTCTCTATATTAATGCCGAGTTTATGGCCAAAATAACTTACGACATACTGTAGAAAAGTGCTGAGGATAAATACTACCAATAGTAGGATACTGATTTTTGTTATCATGCTCCAATCCCCAGTAGGTAACAAGTCATCGATAAACCATTGAACTGCAACTGGATATGCGAGCTCTAAAATTGCGACAAATACAGCACTACTGAAGTCAATGATAAATAGTCGTTTATGCGGTTTGTAATATGAAAAAAACTTCTTGAGCATTTTCTTAGCTCCTTCCTTCTGTCATAACGACTATTATAACCAACAATTTCAAAAGTCGAAATAATTAAATTCGATAGAATAAATAAAATTCCAATTTCAGTCAAAATTTGCTCTGTATTTTATATTAGAACGTTGATATTACGCTGTTTTTTAGTAGAAATCTTCCTAGTTGAAATATAAAAGGTTTTTTGACAATTGCAAAAGGGCAGTTTATAATATGTGTCTTGTTAGTTTTATGGGCATTAGGTTACTTTTCATGTAATCCATTAATATGGCGATAGAGTGTATTCCTAATGTTTTCAAAATTAGAAAAGAGGTAAAAAAATGGCAACAAAAGAAGAGATAGTTAAATCCGTCCCTCAGAAGGGATTTTTTGGTCATCCGAAAGCATTACTATCATTGTTTTTCACGGAGTTTTGGGAGCGTTTTTCTTACTATGGAATGCGCGCAATACTAATCTACTATATGTATTACGAAGTAACGCAGGGAGGATTGGGACTAGAACGTTCTACTGCTAACTCCATTATGGCTGTGTATGGTTCACTAGTTTATATGTCTGGAATTATTGGAGGTTGGATAGCTGACCGCCTATTCGGTACGACGAAAACGGTATTCTATGGTGGGGTTCTCATCATGTTCGGTCATATCGTCTTGGCATTCCCTGGTGGTTTAACTACTTTGTTTGCCTCGATGGCATTAATCATCATTGGGACAGGCTTGTTGAAACCAAATATTTCAAGTATTATCGGGGATCTGTATTCTAAAGAAGATACTCGTCGTGATTCAGGTTTTAGCATTTTCTATATGGGGATTAATATGGGAGCGTTTATCGCACCTTTAATCGTTGGAACAATTGGTCTTGAGTATAACTTCCATTTAGGATTTGGTCTTGCTGCGGTCGGTATGGCAATTGGTTTAGTCGTATTTTTAGTAACTAAAAAGAAATATTTAGGGTTAGCAGGTACATATGTGCCAAATCCAATGGCAAAAGATGAACGTAAAAAAGTTCTAACTAGAATTGGTATTGCATTAGTCATTATTTTAATTGTTGGATTCATATTGATTCAACAAGGTATTTTAACAATTGATAGTTTTATCATGACAGTTTCTATTTTAGGTATTGTTATTCCTACCTTGTACTTTATCGTTATGTATAGAAGCAGTAAAACAACAGAGGATGAAAAGTCTCGCTTACTTGCATACATCCCATTATTTGTTGCAGCTATGATGTTCTGGGCAATTCAAGAACAAGGGTCCAACATTTTAGCACAGTATGCAGATGAACGAGTAGACTTAATGATTGGATCTGTTGAGATTTCACCTGCCTGGTTCCAATCTTTAAATCCATTGTTCATCATTGCCCTTGCACCAGTGTTTGCGTGGATGTGGGTAAAACTGGGAGACAGACAACCATCTACACCTAAGAAATTCTCATTTGGTTTGTTCTTTGCGGGGATGTCCTTCATCGTCATGATTATTCCAGCTTACTTCAACGGTACTGACTCTCTAGTTAGTCCTTTCTGGCTAGTACTGAGTTTCTTCCTTGTAGTATTAGGTGAGTTATTATTATCACCAGTAGGATTATCTGCGACCACGAAACTTGCACCGGGAGCATTCGCAGCACAAACGATGAGTTTATGGTTTATGACGAACGCGTCAGCTCAGGCTATCAATGCCCAAGTTGTTAAATTTTACTCACCAGAAAACGAAATTATATACTTCGGTGTTATAGGTGTAGTAGCTTTAGTAATTGGTTTATTACTCTATATAATGACTCCATTAATCCAAAAATATATGCGTGGCGTTAAGTAAAATTCAAAATAGTGAAACTTTATAAGTAATCATCCCGTAAAGTAAGTATCTTACTGAGAAGGGATGATTATTTTTATGAAGAAATGGACAGCTCTATTATCTATAGCAACCTTAACATTAGGCTTAGCTGCTTGTAACGAAACTGCAACACCCGTACAAGAAAAAGAGGTAACAGAAACTAGTAAACTTACTTTACAAGAAGTATATGACAAGTCAATGAAAGTTTCTGAAGAGTTAAAAAGCGTTAAAGGCACGATAGATATGAATCAGACGATGACAATGCCTAGTGAAGAAATGACTTTGGACATTAAGTCAGCGCTAGATATGGAATATATACTGGAACCAATGCAAATGCACCAAAAGGGCACAACGACAATGATGGGTATGGGTGAAGGAGGAGAGTCTCAAGAAACTGAGGTGGAGACTTATATTACAGAAGATGCAATGTATGTGTATGAAGGCACAACTGCACAATGGATGAAGTTCCCTCAGGAAATGGTAGACCAAATCATGAGTTCTGCAAACCAAACAGATCCAGCTACTCAACTGCAACCCTTACAGGAATATTTAGAACAAGTAGAATTTGAACAAGACGATGACACCTATATTCTAACACTGAAAGGCAGTGGTGAAGAGTTTACTGCCCTTGTGAAAGACCAGGTAGATGAAGCACTTCAAAATTTAACTGCAGGTGAAAATATTAACTTAGACTTTACGATTAACTCGGTTGACTACGTAGTCCATATTGATAAAGAATCGTATCAAACGACCAAATTAGATACAGTGATAGATATGGATATGACGATGGAAGGAGAAACGATTAATCTAAAAATGGATGCTAAAACAGACTTCTCTAAGTTCAATGAAATAGGGGAAATTGTCGTTCCTCAAGAGATTATTGATAGCGCTACATCAATTTAATAAAATAATAGAATAGGTTTTAGCTAATAGGCTGTTTCAATTGTTATGAAATTCGACAATTGAAACAGTTTTTTTAATTAAACCAAAGTAGGATAGGGTCGGATTAATATAGGGGAATAGTCACTCGTTCCTATATCTAAATGACAAACGTTTTCATTTAGACATTGACTTAAATAGTCAGGATGCTATAATTAAATTGATGGTAATTGATAATGATTTTCAATGCTGTTTATTATAAAAATATCTTCTATGTACAATAAATAAATGTTTACTCAGTGTGGAAGAAATTTCACTATCGTCTGAGAATAAAAGAAATATGGGGTTTAAAATGAGACTGTGGATGTTGATAGTTACAGTGATCATCCTGTCAGTTATTTCGCTATTTATTGGTGCGATTGACATAAAACCGAGTCATTTGCTTAATTGGGAATCGTTAGAGACACAGATTTTCTTAATAAGTCGTTTACCAAGATTATTAGCTATAATTTTAGCTGGCGCAGGGATGGGTATTGCAGGTTTAATCATGCAAAGTTTAAGTCGAAATAAATTTGTGTCGCCAACAACGGCTGGTACATTAGATGCAGCAAAATTAGGGATTATCATATCAATGGTATTCTTTACAGGTTTATCTTATATTGGACAAATCCTTTTTAGTTTTGCTTTTGCTTTAATTGGTACATTTATCTTTATGCAACTACTTGAGCGTATTAAGTTCAAAGATGCCGTGTTTGTTCCACTTATCGGGATTATGTACGGAAATGTTATTGGAGCACTATCCACTTTCTTAGCATACGAAGCAAACATTTTACAAAATGTAGATGCGTTTTTCCAAGGAAGCTTCACGTTAGTTGTATCTGGGCGCTATGAGCTTCTATATGTAGCTGTACCAGCGATTATTATTGCTTATATATATGCCAATAAGTTTACTGTTGCAGGTATGGGTGAGGATTTTGCTAAAAATCTAGGTTTAAGTTATCGAACAGTGTTGAATATTGGTTTAATAATTGTGGCTATTATTACGACAACAGTTATTTTAACTGTTGGTGTAATTCCGTTCTTGGGATTAATAGTGCCAAACCTTGTTTCTCTGTATTTAGGGGATAATTTGCGTAAAACGATACCCCATACTATTTTTATGGGTGCAGCATTTTTATTGTTCTGTGATATTATTAGCCGCTTAATCGTACATCCATATGAAATTCCCGTTAACACAACCGTTGCAGTAATCGGTAGTGTGATCTTCTTAATTATGTTGTTTAGGGGGAAAGCATATGCGCAAAAATAGTACGAAGCTAATTATATTAGCAGTTATTGCAATTATTTGTATGCTGTTATTTGCATTTTATAATATCCAAGGTGGGTTTAGTTATGCATTTCCGAAACGTTTAGAACGAATGTTTGCGATGGTAATTACAGGAACAGCGATCGCTTTTGCTTCTATAGCGTTCCAAACCGTAACGAACAATCGACTATTAACTCCATCGGTTATGGGTATTGACTCTATGTATGAGATAGTTCAAACGATTATTTACTTTGCGTTAGGATCGACTTCGATTTTTGTTGTAAGTCGCTACTTAAACTTTGGAGTATCCATTATAGCGATGGTTTTATTTGCTTTAATATTATACCGTTTCTTATTCCGTGCAGATAAGTATCCAATTTTTTTATTACTATTAGCAGGGATGGTTCTCGGTACGCTACTTGGAAGCTTAGGTACCTTTATGCAGGTAATAATTGATCCTGTAGAATATGAAAGTTTACAAGCTCGATTGTTTGCGAGCTTTATGAACGTAAAAACAGAGTTGCTATTTTTATCCGCAGGTATTTTAGTTTTAGCATTTCTTTATGGTTCACGCATATTACATAAGTTGGATGTTATGGCTTTAGGGCGTGACAATGCTATGAACTTAGGCGTTGACTATGACAAAATGGTATTACGTATTTTGATTTTATCTTCGATTTTAATAGCTGTATCCACAGCGCTAGTAGGACCGATTACGTTTTTAGGTTTAATAGTTTCTAACTTGGCATATCAATATTTTGCTACATACAAACATTCAGTCTTAATAATAGGTGCAAGCTTAATAAGCATTATTGCATTAGTCGGCGGACAATTTTTAGTGCTACATGTATTTAATTTAACAACAACGATTAGTGTCATTATTAACTTTATCGGTGGTCTTTACTTTATATACTTATTACTAAAGGAAAGTAGGAAAGCGGCATGATTGAGATTAAAAGGCTTTCTAAAAGCTTTGGGAAAAAAACTGTTGTCGAAGACGTCACTCTAAAAATTCACTCGAAAGCCATTACGTCCTTTATTGGACCTAATGGTGCGGGTAAATCAACGCTATTATCAATGGTAAGTCGATTGTTAGATGCGGATACAGGAGAAGTATTGTTAGATCAATCAAACGTAAAGAAAATGAAGTCTGATGCATTTGCAAAACGTGTTGCAATTTTGAAGCAAGCAAATCATTTTAATATTCGTTTAACTGTTAGGGAACTTGTAGCTTTTGGGCGTTATCCGTATTCAAAAGGCCGGTTAAACGCAGAAGATCACAAATTCGTTGACCAAGCGTTAGATTATATGAACTTAACAGATATGCAAGATATGTTTTTAGATGAGCTTTCAGGTGGTCAAAAACAGCGTGCATTTATTTCGATGGTTATTGCGCAAGATACTGAATATATTTTGCTTGATGAACCCTTAAACAATCTCGATATGAAGCATTCTGTACAAATTATGAAAATTTTGCGTAAATTGGTGGATGAGCTAGGTAAAACAGTTGTAATCGTATTGCATGATATTAACTTTGCCTCTGTCTATTCAGACCGAATTGTTGCATTAAAAAATGGACGTCTAGTAAAAGATGGTCCTACGGAAGAGATTATCAACTCAGAATCTTTACGTGAAGTGTATGATATGCACATTCCTGTTCAAGTGCAAGATGGATGTAGAATTTGCGTCTATTTTAATTCACACAATTAATTTTCAAGATAGTATTTGACAATTGAAGCAAACTAAATTAGAATTTGAGGTAGTTGATTGAGAATGATTTTCATTATCAATCAAAACTTGAAAGAGCATTTATTAGGAGGAGAAATTTAGAATGAAGAAATGGAATATAATTACTGCTGCTGCATTAGCATTAATGTTAGCTGCATGTGGATCAGAAGAAACAGAAACACCAAAGGCAACTGAAACAAACGAAGCAAGTGATACAGAAAAAGATGTAGCAGAAGAGTCGGCATATCCGATGACGGTATCTTCTTTAAGTACTGCTCGTGAAACAGAAGAAGGTGCTTCAGTTACTTTTGAAGATATTACATTAGAAGAAGAGCCTAAGCGCATTATCTCTTTAGACTACGGTTTCTTAGATACTCTTGATGCTTTAGGTGTTGAAGGTATCGTAGGTGTAGCAGCTAACGGTGGTCAAGGGAATATTCCAGAACACTTGAAAGAAAAGTATGCACCAAGTGATGAAATTGCTGATGTTGGTACTTTAAAATCTATTAACTTCGAAGCAGTTGCAGCTGCAGATCCAGATATCATTTTTATCTCTGGTCGTCAAACAGCCTTCTATGAAGAGTTAAAAGAAATTACACCAAATGTAGTATTTATCGGTTCAGATAACTCTAACTATATTGATGCAGTTTATGAAACAGTAGACTTAGCGGCTAATATGTTTGATAAAGTGGAAAAAGGTGAAGAGTTAAAAACTGCATTACAAGAAAAAGTAGATGAAGTGAAAGAAAAAGCAACTGGCTATGAAAATGCATTAGTTGCTATGTATAATGACAAAAAAATGTCTGGCTTTGATAACAGTGCAGAATCACGTTTTGCATATGTGTACAATGACTTCGGTTTCAAACCAGCAACAACTGATATTGAAGCATCTTCACACGGATCAGACTTTTCTTATGAGTCAATACTTTCAGTAGATCCAGAAGTATTATTAGTAATTGACCGCACAGTTTCGGATGTAGAAACGATTAAAGCAGATATCGAAAATGATATTATTAAACAAACTCGTGCTTATAAAGAAGGCAAAATCGTATACTTAGATGGTACGAACTGGTACTTCTCAAGCAACGGTGTAACAACTGAAACAGCAAAATTACAAGAAATCTTAGATGAATTAAAATAATTCATAGTAACCAGAACTACTCTATTCGTGTAAACGAGTAGAGTAGTTCTTTTTTTATACGTTTATGAGGATCGATAAGTCGGTATCATCTCTAACGTGCCATTTGATATCTTATCTGGCTCAATCATCCCGCCTGATTTTCCAACTTCTCATAATCTCCATCAGAATAACTCGATTAATAATTAGCCGGAATTCTGCCCGCAAGTCTTTCGAAGACTATAAACAGATTCTGCTTAAAGGGTAGGTATTCATTGTACATCCATATATTACTAGCTTATAATTTTGTTATGGGATAGGAGGGATTTTTTGAAGAAATGGTTTTATCCACTTAGTCTGGTAACATTATTAGGTTTTGCAGCACTGTTCGTATATTTCAATTCAAAAGAAATAGCACAGTTTGATAATCAAATGTCCCAAATATTTGGAGATAATAATATTATAGGATTTTTTCATAATTTCGGGGACACTAAATTTATTATATTTGTCACGCTGTTATTAGTTATTTATCTTTGGTTACGCTCAAAAAATTATCGAGGAATGCTTTTTGTTTTACTCTCTGTAGGGTTTGGAAATGTTCTGAATCAAATGCTTAAAAAGTGGGTGGAAAGAGAACGACCAGATATTCCACAACAGCTGGAGACCTTTAGCTTTCCATCTGGACATGCCATGGTGGGCCTTTTATATTTATTTACCATTGCCTACTTTTTAACAGAGCATCAGTCGAGTAAACCGAAACGAGTTCTAATCTGGTTAGTCGCTATACTTGCTACCATAATGGTTGGACTTTCACGGATTGCGGAACATAGGCATTATGCTTCAGATGTTTTAGCTGGGTGGATGATTGGGTATTCTTGGTTTGTCATCGTAGCATTGTGGTATGAATACAGAAACAGAGTTTTTAAAAAGTATACAGAGTAGAAACCTTTCCTCGTTGGAAAGGTTTTTTCTAAAGGAGTGGGGTATATGTTTGAAATACCACAGGAGCTTATTAAACTTGGAATCAATCGGATAGAGGGTTTTCCTGTAGAAGGGTTTGTTAAAGGGAAGGGACCTAAAAAACCAAGTATCTTACTTATAGGCGAAGCTCCTGGAGAGAATGAGGCTATAAAAGGAGTTCCATTTATCGGTAGAGCAGGTGACGAACTCAACAAGTCATTAGAAAGTATTGGATTGACCAGAGAAGACGTATATATGACTAGTGCAGTTCGTAGCCGGCCATATGTATGGAGAGATAAGAAGACTCGTAATGGTGAGTTAATACAAAAAAAGTATAATCGCCCACCAACCCAATTAGAAATAGTGGCACATGCACCCATATTAGATTATGAACTAAAAAATATTGTCCCTAATATTATTGTTACGTTAGGGAATGTAGGTTTACAGCGTTTGTTAGGAAAAGAGGCAAAGGTTTCCAAGTTACATGGAGAACTGCTTCATCGACCAGTACGTCACTTAAAATCACTAGATTCTATTGAATTTGAATGGTCGGATGAAAGCTATATGATTATTCCTACCTACCACCCTGCCTCTGTGTTTTATAGACCTTCCAACCGCGATTTTCTTGAGCAAGATTGGATTAATATTGGGAATTATTTAACGAATAGAAAGTATTGATTGTATTTGAATTGAGTTAATTGATTGACTCGATGTATACGTTTGTATACAATATATATAAGTATACAAACGTATACAAAGGGGGCTTTGTATGAGAAGTGAATCACATCCTCTAGGGAGACATGACCGAGACGAAAACCATCGGGAGGGTAGACGTAGAGGAAGACCATTACAAGCAGAAGACAAAGAAAAAAGACATGGTGCGAAAACGTTCCGACGTGGGAGAGCGTTAGCGTTTTATGATATGATGAATATGAAATCAAACGCTTTAAAGAAGCAATTAGAAACTCCTGAATTACAATCGATTAATCCGATTATAGTTGGTGAATTGAAGGCAGTAGAAACTCTTATGGAAGAGTTTGCACAGTTATTTGAACTATATGAAGTAGAAGAACCCACAACTCAAGACACAATTAATGAAGAAAAACCAATTGATACACAAAATTAAAAACAATCGCTAAGATAAAAATGGGGGAATAGAAATGTTAGTACAAATTCGTAAATGGACAGTGACAGAAGGAAATGCTGATAAGATTCTTGAACGTTTTAAGAAGAAACCAGATCAAGGTCCATCATTGATTGAACAACGTGAAGGATTCATCGGGCGTGAGTTATTAGTTAAGAATGTTCGTCGAGGTGAAGAAGAAGTAGTAATGATTGTTCGTTGGGAATCAGAAGAGGCTTGGAAAGCATGGGAAAAGAGTCCTGAGCATATTGCCGGACATAAAAAGAAAATAAAAGAGCATGGTGGAAAACCACCACAGCCTGAATTTGTAATTGCTATGGAACATGGTAGTTATACTGTTGTGGAATAGAATATAATAACAAAAGTAGTCATATTATGATAAAAAAATTAGCATTGGATTAAGTGGTATACACTTCTTCCAATGCTTTTTTGTTTAATAACATCACTTATAGGTTAAACCACTGTTGCTTAGGGAAGAAATAAATAACGAAGTGATGTCTCCATAATTAGTAATAAATTTGTAGAATTCGTAAAAATAAAAAAATTATATTTTCACTAGTTGAAAAGAGTTGCGCAAAGGAAACATTTTGCGTATAATAAATGAAAATCGATAAATAGAAAGAAGTTGGGTCAATGGATGGAAATGTAGCGTTTGCTTTATTACTTACATTATTTGCTGGTCTGGCAACTGGTATTGGTAGTCTACTTTCATTATTGACATCTCGCACAAATACTAAATTTTTATCCGTTGCACTAGGTTTCTCAGCAGGTGTCATGATTTATGTATCCTTGGTAGAAATTTTTGTGAAAGCTAAGGACTCTCTCGTTGCTGAACTTGGAGAGACAAATGGGTATTGGATGACATTAGTTGGTTTTTTCGGTGGGATGTTCGTAATTGCGGTAATTGACCGATTAATACCTAGTCTTGGTAACCCACATGAAGTTAAAAGTGTAGAAGATATGGATGTCAAAATCAGTAATGCTGAGCAGACAAAACTCATGAAAATGGGTGTTTTTACAGCACTTGCAATAGGGATTCATAATTTTCCAGAGGGAATTGCAACCTTTGCATCTGCTCTACAAGATCCCAATTTAGGGATTGCAATTGCCGTTGCCGTAGCTATTCACAATATACCGGAAGGAATTGCTGTAGCAGTTCCTATATATTATGCAACTGGTAGTCGTAAGAAAGCTTTCAAGTTATCTTTCTTGTCTGGCTTAGCGGAACCGGTTGGAGCGTTCGTAGCTTATTTAATACTGATGCCCTATTTAAATGGAGTCATGTTTGGAGTAATATTTGCCGGAGTAGCGGGGATTATGGTCTTTATTTCTTTAGATGAGTTATTGCCAGCAGCGAAAAAATATGATGAAACCCATTCATCTATTTATGGACTCGTTGCAGGAATGGCAGTAATGGCCTTAAGTCTTGTTCTCCTAGCTTAATAAAAGCTCAATCATAAAAAGGCAGTGTAACCTTCAAACGAAGTTGCACTGCCTCAGACTATAGACAAACTTAATTTTATAGAGTTGAATATTAAACTCGGCAATGCCCACCACTTCTCTTTCCATGGGCTTGGCTTCAGCCTCCTCGTCACTACGTTCCTGCGGGGTCTTCAGCTCAAGCTATTCCCATAGGAGTCTTCGTGGTGGACCTTGCCTTATAAACAGTTC
Organism: Psychrobacillus sp. FSL H8-0510; assembly: GCF_038008345.1. Taxonomy (NCBI): domain Bacteria; kingdom Bacillati; phylum Bacillota; class Bacilli; order Caryophanales; family Bacillaceae; genus Psychrobacillus; species Psychrobacillus sp. FSL H8-0510. The sequence goes on along the minus strand of NZ_JBBOYZ010000001.1, from coordinate 3,428,231 downwards.
CAACAGAGTATGCAATATATTCCGTTTTCAGTAAATAAATCCCTTGTGGATATTTATTACTATTCATAGCCATTTATAAAAATACCTTTGTCGTCAAACTGAGGCAGTGTAACCTTCAAACGAAGTTGCACTGCCTTTTATAATGGAATGTATAACTTCTGACTAGTGAAAGTTTCCTTTAGTGGGCATTCTCTGTATCTTTAATCGTAACGACAATACCTGTGCGATTCATAGGTACTTCAACGAGATTAAAATCAGGGAATTGACCTTTTAACTTAGAGATGAAATCCTGTTCTGTTCCTTTTTCCACTAACGAGAGCAGGGTAGGTCCTGCACCACTGATACAAGTTCCATAAGCACCCGCTTGTTTAGCTGCTATTTTTATCTCTTTGCTCTGTGGAATCATATCAAGTCGGTAAGGCTCGTGAAACAAATCTTGTTCCATATAAGTTCCAACCTGTTCAAAAGCTGACGATAGGAAAGCGGCAGTTAATAAGTTTGCGATTGCACTTGCTTGTGCTGCTTCTTGACGTGAATAAGAATCCGGTAAAACTTGTCTCGCCATTGTTGTTTTTAATTCGAAGTTGGGTATAAATAACACAAATGAGGCCTCGATGTGATTTGCATGAAATACATTTATCTCCCCGTTTGCTGCATTAGAAGAGATGGTAAAACCTCCATAAATGGAAGCTGCTGCATTGTCAGGATGTCCTTCCATTAGTGTTGCAACTTTTAGTTTATCCTGTGCAGTTAGATGTAATTCCATAATTTGATTGGCTAACTCAATACCAGCAACAATGGCTGAAGCACTGCTCCCCATTCCTCTTGCTAGTGGAATTTCACTCTTCACTCTCACTGTGCATGGAGGGAGGGAAAAACCATGTAACTCGGCCGTTTTTTCGGCTGCGTGGACAATTAAGTGATCTAGTGGGTTTGGAACATCCGGAAGATTACCGGATAAGTTAATGATTTTCCAATCAAATCCTAATTCGACTTCCAGTTCTAAATATTTGTCTAGGGCGATACCGATGGAGTCAAAGCCTGGTCCAAGGTTCGCTGTACTTGCTGGTATTGAAATACACCAAACCATTAGACTAGCACCTCCTCTATAAATGCGCTAAGAGCTGAAGCATTACTTTCAAGTTTATGGGGCTCAGCAACTTTAACATCAATTGCAGTTTGTGGATCCTTTAAGCCATTGCCAGTTAATACTGCAACTACTGTACTTCCTGCTGCTATTTTTCCTTCTTTTACGGAACGTAGTAGTCCAGCTATTGAAGCGCATGAGCCAGGCTCTGCGAAGATGCCTTCTCTGCTTGCGATTAGTTTATAGGCTTCGATAATTTCATCATCGGTTACAGCTTCGATGACACCATTAGACTCATCGCGGGCAGCTTCAGCACCTTTCCAACTTGCTGGATTACCGATACGAATTGCAGTAGCAATTGTTTCAGGGAATTCGATAGGTTTTCCTTGTACAATAGCAGCAGAGCCCTCTGCCTCAAATCCAAAAATTTGAGGTAAACCTGTTTGTTTTTTGTCGTTATATTCTTTGAAACCTTTCCAGTAAGCCGTAATATTACCGGCATTTCCTACTGGTATTGCTAGATAGTCTGGAGCTATTCCTAACACATCGCAAATTTCAAAGGCAGCAGTCTTTTGTCCTTCAATACGATATGGGTTAACTGAGTTCACTAGTGTAATAGGAGAGGTTTCGCTAATGGCGCGTACCATATCGAGTGCTACATCGAAGTTTCCTTCTATTTGAATAACCTCTGCTCCGTACATATATGCTTGAGCTAATTTTCCTGCAGCTACTTTTCCTTCGGGTATAACAATAACTGCACGCATTCCAGCACGAGCCGCATAAGCAGCAGCCGCGGCTGACGTATTTCCTGTAGAAGCACAAATAACTGCTTTGCTTCCTTCTTCTTTTGCTTTTGCAACTGCAAAAACCATACCTCTATCTTTAAAAGATCCAGTAGGGTTTGCTCCTTCTACTTTCACATATACTTCGACGCCTAATTCTTTTGAAATATTTTCTAGTTTAATGAGAGGAGTATTACCCTCCAGCAAAGTCAATTTAGGGGTATTTTCTGTTACTGGTAAAAACTCCTTATATTCTTCGATTAGTCCTTGCCAAGCCATGATGTATTCCACCTCTCTGTTCTCCTTGAACAAACATATGTATTCGTATAAAGGACATTTTACTCTAATAAAGTGGAAAAAACAAGGTAAAATTTATATTGTAACTTTGGTATTGGATGCGTATACTAAACAGGTAAACTAAAAACTTTACAGGTGTAAAGACAGGAGTGAAAAAGTAGCATGAAAGAACAAAAAAAGATATCAAAAAATAAATTACTCGGGATAGCAGGACTTGCATGGATGTTCGATGCAATGGACGTTGGGATTCTTTCATTTGTAATTGCAGCCTTAGCGATAGATTGGAATTTATCACCAGAGCAAATGGGATGGATTGGTAGTGTCAACTCTATTGGAATGGCAGTAGGGGCTCTTGTTTTTGGAGTTTTTGCAGACAAAGTAGGACGTAAGAAAATATTTATGATTACATTACTGTTGTTTTCTATTGCAAGTGGATTGTCCGCACTAACAACAACACTTGCGGCATTTTTAATTTTAAGATTCTTTGTAGGAATGGGTCTCGGTGGAGAGCTACCGGTAGCGTCAACATTAGTATCTGAAAGTGTGGAAGCAAAAGAACGAGGAAAAGTAGTTGTTCTTTTAGAAAGCTTTTGGGCCGCAGGATGGATTATTTCCGCAATCATTGCCTATTTTATTATTCCTGATTACGGTTGGAGAATTGCTTTAATAATTACTGCGTTACCTGCATTTTATGCAATTTACTTACGTTTAAAATTACCCGATTCGCCTAAATATACAGAGAAAAAGTCCGAAACTAGAACGATTATGCAAAATATGAGTGAGGTTTGGTCAAAGAAATATGCGAAGCGAACGTTAATGTTATGGATAGTATGGTTTACAGTTGTATTTTCCTACTATGGAATGTTCCTATGGTTACCAAGTGTAATGGTCATTAAAGGATTTACACTTATTAAAAGCTTTGAATATGTATTGATCATGACGATAGCTCAATTACCGGGTTATTTCTCAGCAGCTTGGTTAATAGAGAAGGCAGGACGTAAATTTGTATTAATTACATATTTATTGGGAACTGCGGCAAGTGCATTCGTCTTTGGTTCTGCGGAGACAACAACGCTATTGATGGTTTCAGGAATTCTTCTATCATTCTTTAACCTTGGTGCATGGGGAGCCTTATATGCATATTCTCCAGAGCAATATCCAACTGTCATTCGAGCTACTGGTTCTGGTATGGCTGCCTCTGTTGGACGTATTGGAGGCATTTTAGGACCTCTATTAGTTGGGACTCTAGTTATGAGAGGCTATGAAATTGGCTACATCTTCACTATTTTCTGTATTGCGATTGTAATCGGAGTATTGGCGGTACTGTTCCTAGGCACAGAAACAAAACAAATAGAATTAGAGTAGAAAACAAAACCTGTTCCTCCTTGGGAGCAGGTTTTGTTTTGCCTAAGGGTGAAAACATAGTAAAATGAAGAATGGCTATACAAGGGGGGCAGAGGATGTATCAATTAAAACATAAACGCATACTCATCATCGGTTCAAGCGGTGCTGGTAAGTCTACATTGTCCAAACGATTATCTAAACAATGGGGTTTGCCTTTAATACATCTCGATACCCTTTTTTGGAATGAGGGTTGGGTCCCTACACCAAAGCCAGAATTTCGTGGAAAAATTCAAGAAGAGTTAAAAAAAGATAAATGGATTATAGATGGAAATTTTGATTCGACATTAGAGTTGCGGGCTTCCTATGCAGATTTAATAGTCTTTTTGGATTTCTCTAGAGTATTATGCACGTACAGAGTCTTGAAGAGAGCATGGATCTATCGGGGTAAAACAAGACCGGATATGGCTGTGGGCTGTAATGAAAAAATGGATATGGAATTTGCAAAATGGGTATGGCGTTTTCCACAGGATGTACGTCCGCATACCCTCGACATATTAAGGAACGTCAAAAATACAGATATATGCATTTTAAGAAATCCTAAAGAAGTAGAAGGATTTCTTATGACTGCACCAAGGAGTAAATCGTGAAAAACGCTGGACGGATAATTATTTGTAGAAGTTTATCCACAGGTCGCAGATTTTATGATTTCTAAGTGCATAAAAAAATATCGAATACCATAGGAGTATGCCAATATGAATAACAAACTACTAACAGCACAACAAGTAATTGATTTGATTCCACATAATGCAGATATTATTCTTCCACTAACGAACGGGGAACCACATAAATTACTGGACATTTTAGAATATCGAGCACATCAATTAACGAATGTAAAAATACATCAACTGCTTGCATTGCAATCTAGAAAGTATATGAATGGTGCGTTTCCTGGGCAACTACACCATGTCTCTTACTTCTTAAGTGGGGCAACAAGAAAACAGTTTTACCAAGGTTTAGTAGACTTAGTGCCAAATCATTTTCATGAAATGCCTCGTATATTAAAAAGCTCCACAAATCTCTCCATGATTATGGCTGTTGCTTCACCAATGGACGAATTTGGTTACTTTTCACTTGGAACACAAGCAGATATCGTAAGTGAGTTTATCGGTACAGTACCATTTATATTAGAGGTAAACCAGCATATGCCTCGTACTTTTGGCCAAAACCAAATACACATTAGCCAAATAGCAGGATTTGTTGAAAATGATCGTCCTTTATTCGAGGATGTTGCTGTTCCTATTGGTGAGAAAGACATGAAAATTGCTGAGTATGTGACGGAATCGATTAAAAATGGAGACACGCTCCAAATAGGTATTGGCTCAATTCCCAATGCAGTAGTAAGCTTGTTAAAAAATCATCGTCATTTAGGAGTTCATACAGAAATGTTCGTCGATGGCATTGTTGATTTAGTACAAGCTGGTGCTATAGATGGTACACAAAAGTTTACGAATAAAGGGAAGATTATTGCAACATTTGCTCATGGCTCAAAGAAAATGTATGACTTCCTAAACAATAATCCTTCGGTAGAGTTTTTACCTGTCAGTATTGTGAATGACCCAAGAGAAATTGCTAAAGAAGAGCGAATTGTTTCGATTAATGCCACTACCGAAGTTGACCTATTCGGGCAATGTGCTTCCGAAACAGTAGCTGGAAAGTACTATTCATCTACTGGTGGGCAAGCTGACTTTGCTCGTGGTGTTCGATTTGCTAAAGAAGGAAAAGGCTTTGTTTGTATGACTTCTACAGCAAAAAATGATGAAATTTCTCGTATAAAACTAAGTCTTAGTCCAGGTTCAGTTGTTACGACTTCTAAAAATGATGTCGATATGATTGTTACGGAGTACGGGGTAGCTAAAATGTTTGGAAAACCAATTTCAGAACGTGCGAAACAACTTATCTCGATAGCACACCCGAAATTTAGAGAAGAGTTAACATTTGAAGCAAAACAAAATGGTTATATTTAATATGGAGCCAATTGATGTAAGTTTTTTTCAACAACCGACTCTAGAGCTTGCCCGCCAATTATTAGGCAACTATATTGTTCATGAGCATCCAAGTGGATTAATAATTGGTAAAATTGTAGAAACGGAAGCGTATATGGGACCAGATGATCGAGCCGCGCATAGTTTTGGAAATAGAAGAACGAAGCGTACAGAGATTATGTTTGGTGAGCCAGGTTTAATATACAGTTATCAAATGCACACCCATACCCTGATCAATGTTGTCTCGGCACCTCCAGATATTCCTAATGCGATATTAATCCGTGCTGTGGAACCAGTAGAGGGCTTAGAATTGATGAAGGAATTCCGTAATGATCTTCCAATGAAGCAGTGGACGAACGGCCCCGGAAAGCTAACAAAAGCCATGGGTATAACCATGGAACATTATGGTTCCCATTGGACTGAGAAGCCTTTGTATATAGCAGAGGGTGAGCCAGTAACCGCTGTATCAACGGGTCCGAGAATAGGCATCGAAAACAGCGGAGAGGCTGTACATTACCCCTATAGATTTTGGGAAACAGATAATCCATTCGTATCAAAAACAAGAAAACCAGTGAAGACCTGAAATTAGGTCCTCACTGGTTTTGTTGAAAAATAAGAATTTAATAAAAAGGTAACGTGAACATTGAGTTCATGAGACTTAAAAGAATGAATAATACTATTGATTTCCGTTACATGTGGACGCTTTCTGCGGGGTCTCGACTTTCTCGCTTATCCCGCTGGAGACGCCACATTTCACTACAATCAACTAAGTGAGTAGTACTCCACTATAAGATTTGGCATAGCCTCTCGCTTAGATGAAAAAAGTAGTCAAAGTTAATAGAAGGATAAAACCTTCTGCCCGGCTAGGAATACTATTTTATAATGAAAGAAGAAAATAAATCTTCATTTTTCAGAGTCCATTTTATTATTACTTTTTTTAAGATAAAACAAGTATTCTTAGGTGGTTTTATATCCAATTATTCGTGTATATAAAGTGGACGTAGTTGATTGGAGCGCAGAGCGGCGACTCCAGTGGGAACAGCGCGAGCTGAAGACCCTGGACTGAGCATAAGCGAAGGAAGCGGCTGAAGCCGTGCCCACGGAAAGCGTCCGCTCGCAGCGAAAATCAACGGCATATCTATGTTTCTTAAGTAACTTAGTTCATTTCCTTAAATCTGTTTCCCCATGTAATATTCATCAACGAATTGGTCATTTATAACCAATGCGTTTTTTCGAGTGCCCTCTAATTCAAACCCCAGTTTCTTATACAGCTTTTGAGCATTCGTGTTTTCTTTAATAACTGTAAGTTCTAGCTTAGAAATACCAGATCCCTTTGCCCATTTCTCTCCTTGAAGCATGAGTGAAGAAGCAATTCCTTTCTTAGAGAAGGCCTGTTTGACCCCGATAACTACGGAAGCTCGGTGGACAGCACGGGGAGCAGGACCTCCGATAAACTGTACATAACCAGCATATTGGCCGTTCATAATTGCTAAAAGTAAAATGGAATTTGGTGAAGTTTTCCAAGTGTTCATGCTTTTACGGATACTTTGAACTGTTAATTGTCTATCTGCTTTTCCAAATAGCATAAAATCAGTCTCGGTAAAGATAGTTTCTTGTAAGTTAATGAAAGGGCGAGCATCCTCTAAATCAGCTTCCCGAATTATAAGGATATCCTGACTATCATCATCAGAATTCCGTTCATTGGACTCATGTAAAATACTTTGGAAATGAATGGCTTTTCCAAGATCCACGTTTTTTACAGAATACCCAGATTCGGTCCATGCAAAATAATGAAGTGCAGGGGGCTTTGTTTTTTTCCACCAGCTACTACTTAAATAGGCGGCATTCGGCAGAACATGACCAATAATTGCTTCAATTTCAACATATGTTAATGTAATTTCTTGGGTAGTCGATTGTTTAAAAAAGGCTGCCAATGGAATGTACTTGCTCTCGGAATTTTTGGGCATTGAACATGTTCACTCATTTCTTCTGAATTAGGAATATATCCTAATTATAACATTATTGTTGATAACTTCACATCTCTCGCAATGTATAATTATTCCATTATAAAAAAGTGTCACTTCATATAGAAGTGACACTTTTTTGAGATTATTTTATTAAGCGTTTGCCAGCTCTAATTGTATGGCAGGTCCAAAGAATTCATAATGAATTCTTTCATTTGGAACTCCTAATTCCAATAAGTAGTTGATCATAGCTTCCATAAATCCTGTTGGACCACAAACGTAAACGTCACCATCTGCAATAGTATGTTCTTTAAGCACGTCTTTCGTGATAAAACCATCGCCACTTTCAGAGTAAAGTGTTACATATTTTGCATCATCCATATTTTCCGTTAAAGAACGGATATCTTGGTCAAATGGATGCAAGTTCTCATTGCGGGCACTATAGATAAAGGATACAGGACGGCTCTGGTTGTTTTTTGCAACCGTCTCAAACATACTCATCATTGGTGTGATTCCAACCCCACCACTTACAAAAGTAACTGGTGTTGTTTGTGATGGATCTAAAACGAAATCTCCCGCTGGAGCGGTAAGCTCTACTTTATCGCCAACTTTCACATTATTGTGAAGGTGAACCGATACTTTACCCTCTGGGTTATTTTCATCCTCTTTTTTTACAGAAATACGAAAAGATTCATTGTCCGCAGCTTTTGATAAACTATATTGTCTATTCATCAAGTATTTTTCACCAGGAATACTCACTCGAATCGTGATAAATTGACCAGGTTCATAAGATGGAACTGCTGAACCATCAGCAGGTTTTAAGTAGAAAGAAGTGATATTATCACTTTCTTTTACTCTTTCGGCAATAACGAAATCCTTGAAGAATCTCCAACCGCCTTGCTTGGATTCCGTAGCGGTATACATTTCTTCCTCAATACCGATAAATGCATCAGCGATTACTCCGTATGCCTCTGCCCAAGCATTGATAATATCATCGGTTGCTGCATCACCTAGTACTTCTTTAATAGCACCAAGAAGATGCTCACCAACGATTGGATAATGTTCAGGTTTGATACCTAAGCTTACATGTTTTTGACCAATTTGTTTTACTACAGGAATGATTGCAGCAAGATTATCAATATGAACAGCAGCAGCATAAACGGTATTAGCTAATGCAGTTTGCTGACGTCCTTTTGCTTGGTTAGCATGATTGAATATATTTAATAATTCTGGATGAGCTTCAAACATATTTTTGTAGAAAGCGGTGGTAATAGCGACACCATGTACTTCTAAAACGGGTGCTGTAGATTTTACAATATCAATTGTTTTTTGAGATAACATTCTAATCCACGTCCTTTTCTTTGTTTATATCCACAATATACTCCTGTAATTTTTTAAAAGCAATATTTAAAATACATCTTTAATAAATCAGACACATTTATACCACAATGTTGTCAAAATCGTTATAATGATATGGAAGAATGGCGGTGGCAATATGAGAATGACTATGTATACAGATTTCTCACTTCGCGTGTTAATATACCTTGGAGCACAGGAAAAGGATAAACTCTCTACAATACAAGCTATATCAGATGCATATGGTATTTCTAAAAACCATTTGATGAAAGTGACCCATGAACTTGGAAAGCTTGGATATATACATACTGTTAGAGGTAGAGGTGGCGGCATCCGTTTAGCGATGGAACCGGAGGATATTAATATAGGACAAGTCGTAAGGCATACAGAGGACGATTTTCATCTCGTCGAATGCTTTGATTGTCAAACGAATAGTTGTGTTATAACCCCAGTTTGTGGGCTACGGGCAACCCTTCGCTTAGCGCTGAATGCTTATTTAAAGGTGTTAGACGAATATACGCTTCAAGATTATCTGCATCAAAAGCATAAACTAGCAGATTTACTTTTCAATGACACCCAAGATGTATGATAAAATATAATCGGAAATAGATTTTAGGAGGATTATTCATGACAAAGGTACTCGTTTTTGGTCATCAAAACCCAGATACAGACACAATTACATCAGCAATCGTTTATGCACACTTAAAAAATCAGATTGGTATGGAAGCAGAGGCGGTTCGTTTAGGTGATATAAATAATGAAACGAAGTTTGCTTTAGAAAAATTTGGCTTCGACTCACCTAGACTTATAGAAAACGTATCGACAGAAGCAAAAAAGGTCATTTTAGTTGATCATAACGAAAAACAACAAAGTGCAGAGGGTATAGAAGAGGTTCAAATAACAGAAGTAATCGATCATCACCGTATCGCAAACTTTGAAACAGCTGACCCACTATATTATCGTGCTGAGCCAGTAGGCTGTACAGCAACAATTATCAATAAAATATATAAAGAAAAAGGCATAGAAGTGCCTGCAAATATTGCAGGATTAATGCTTTCTGCCATTGTCTCAGACACATTATTATTCAAATCACCTACTTGCACAGAGGAAGATATAGTAGCTGCAAGAGAGTTGGAAAAAATTGCTGGAGTCAATGTAGAAGAGTACGGACTTGCAATGTTAAAAGCAGGGGCAGATTTAAGTGACAAGAGCTTAGAAGACCTGCTTACACTAGATGCTAAAGAGTTTGGAATGGGCGAATCGAAAGTAATCATTGCACAAGTAAATGCTGTAGACGTCAATGATGTAATGGATCGTCAAGTTGAACTAGAAGAGTTAATCACACGTGAAATCCAAGAAAAAGAATTAGATTTATTCTTCTTTGTTGTAACGGACATCCTAAATAACGATTCTGTAGCATTAGCTCTAGGAAAATTAGCGTTAAAAGCAGAAGCGGCATTCAATGTACCATTTGTAAATAATACCGCCCTTCTAAAAGGTGTAGTATCCCGTAAAAAACAAGTAGTACCGGCTCTTACAGAAGCTTTAGCTGAATAAAAATTGCTAAAAAACGATGCATTTAATTTGCATCGTTTTTTCTATTACAGGTAATTTCACCTCAAGTATCCCCTCCCGTTTAAAGGGATTTATTTGCGGTTATATATTGGTTGTTAGTTTAGTGGAATATTTGAGATAACTGCTCGTTTATTTTCTTAATTTAGTCCACACATATTATGAGGCAGTAATTTTGAATTCAAGATTTTTTCCTATTACAATGTAGAAGAGGTGATGATGATAATGAAAATTGAAGTTTGGTCCGATTTTGTATGTCCTTTTTGTTATATTGGAAAGAGAAGGTTAGAAGAAGCTTTAGAACAAACCGGTTTTGCTTCACAAGCTCAAGTAGAATTTAAAAGCTTTGAATTAGATCCGAATACACCAAAACAATCAGATAAAACGATGTATGAAGTGCTAGCAGAAAAATATGGTTCTACTGTAGAAGCTGCGAAAACGATGACAGCAGGAGTAGTAGAGCAAGCAAAAACTGTAGGTCTTGATTATAATTTTGAAAAAATGAAGCCTGCCAACACTTTAGATGCACATCGGTTAGTAAAATGGGCATCTGCACAAGGTAAAGCAAAAGAGGCTAACGAGCTATTGCTACATGCTTATTTTATCGAAGGGAAAGCAATTGGAAATAATGATGTACTGTTGGATCTGATGGAATCGCTTGATCTATCAAGAGAAGAAGCAGAAAAAGTATTAAACTCTAAGGAATACTTAGCAGATGTTCGTATAGACATTGCTAAAGCAGGACAAATCGGAGTCCGTGGAGTACCTTTCTTTGTCATAAACGACAAGTATGCCATTTCAGGAGCTCAACCAACGGAAACATTTGTTGGAGCCTTACAAAAAGTAGTAGAAGAAGAAGGACTTCAAGCCTAAAATATAATAATGCCATTCCACTAAACCAATAGGAATTATTCTATTGGTTTTTATAATGAGTGAAAAGGGTATATAAACAAAGTTAATAAAATTGGAGGGAAAAATTATGGACTGGTTAGGGAACTTAGTCGATGGAGTAAATAATATTTTATGGACTTACATATTGATAGCTTTGTTAATAATCGCTGGACTGTACTTTACTATTGGTACGAAGTTTGTACAATTTCGTCTGTTTGGAGAAATGTTCCGACTGATTGTTGAAAAAAAGGAAGAAAAAGGAGGAGTATCACCATTTCAAGCTTTTACCATTAGTACAGCTTCCCGTGTAGGGACTGGGAACATTACTGGTGTAGCACTGGCAATTGGTGTTGGTGGACCAGGGGCTGTTTTTTGGATGTGGATTATTGCAATTATCGGGATGGCAACTGCTTTTATCGAGAGTACACTTGCCCAAGTTTATAAGGTGAAGGACGGAGATACTTTTAGAGGTGGACCTGCATATTATATGGAGAAAGCATTGGGCACACGCAAATTAGCAATCATATTTAGTATTCTATTAACGCTATGCTTTGGCTTCATCTTTAATGCGGTTCAATCTAATACAATCGCTGCTTCAGTAGGGGATGTATTTAGTATCCAGCCTTATGTAATAGGTATTTTGCTAGTACTGTTAACCGCAACCATTATATTTGGAGGAGTACATAGAATTGTTAAGGTGACACAAGTCATCGTGCCAGTAATGGCTATATTTTATTTAATCGTCGCGATGTATGTCGTGGTGACGAATTTTACAGAAATTCCAGCAGTATTTAGCTTGATCTTTACGGAAGCATTTGGTCTTCGAGAAGCAGCAGGAGGAACTCTTGGTGCTGCAATCATGCAAGGGGTACGTCGCGGACTATTCTCCAATGAAGCTGGTATGGGGAGTGTGCCAAATGCGGCAGCGACTGCAAGTATTTCACATCCTGCTAAACAGGGCTTAGTACAAAGTCTAGGAGTATTCTTTGATACGATTATTATTTGTTCAGCGACTGCTTTCATAATTATTTTGGCGGGTCTCTATAAGACCGGAGAAAATGATGGAATCGTGTTAACTCAAAACTCATTGGCCGAACATGTTGGTAGTTGGGCACCATACTTTATCGCGATTGCAATAATCTTCTTTGCGTTCAGTTCTATTATAGGAAATTATTATTATGGTGAAACGAATATTGAATTTATCCATGCGCATAAGGGTTGGATGACCGGTTACCGTATGCTAGTACTAGTTATGGTGATGTTTGGTTCTATCGCACATGTACAACTCGTATGGAACTTAGCGGATCTATTCATGGGACTAATGGCGATATTGAATATTGCAGTGATACTTTTACTTGGAAAGACAGCATTCCAAGTGCTTAATGATTATACGAAACAACGTAAAAAGGGAGTAAATCCAGTATTTTATGCAAAAACAATTCCTGGGTTAAAGAACACCGAATGTTGGGAAGAAGAGGATCGTTAAAGTCAGCAGCAAAAGCAAAACTTATTAGGACAGTTTAACAGTATACGAACCCTCAAAAACCGTGCAGCTCTATTTGGAGACTGCTCGGTTTTATTTTCTTTCAAAAGAATGATATCTAGTTCCTTGGAATGTTAATACACCAAGATCATCCTCTGCTAACATTCCGTATTCTTTTCCATTAAGCTGTAACTCCATACGGTCGCCACTATCAAACTGAAAAGTAATAAAGTAGGTTGTTGAAGCCGAGCTATTGCCAGAACCACCACGTGTATTAGCACGTTTCGCCACTATTTGAGCGGGTACAGATAACTTAGGAGAGTTATTGTTTTTGTTCCACTGTTTAACACTGCTAATAATCGCAAAAATAATAAATCCAAAAACTATGACAAATACAGCACCGATAAAAATAGGAGCAAAACCTACAAAATATAAACTAAAAGTATCCACATTCATTCCCCTTACTAAAACTGTTTTTCTGTTATACGCAAAAAAATGAATAAAGTTTCATCAATAGATAGACACTGTAGTAAAAAGGAGGAAATACACATTGTCAGATCAAATTTTACCTACAGAATCTAAATCCTACTGGAGAGCAAATAATGACTTTCCATTATTCTCTAAAATAAACAACAATATCGAAACGGACATTGTCATCATTGGTGCTGGTCTTACAGGTATCACTGCTGCATATTTGTTAAGTAATAGCGGTCGAAAGGTGATTGTGGTAGAGGGTAGTCGAATATTAGAAGGTACTACGGGATTCACAACTGCCAAGGTGACTGCGCAGCATGGTCCTATCTATCAGCAACTAATTTCTACTTTTGGAGAAGAAAAAGCGAGATTATATTATGATGCAAATACGCAAGCAAAAGAATATATCAAACAAACGATTGAACAATTGAACATTCACTGTGACTACGAGACGATGCCTGCTTATATTTATGCAGATACGGAGGTCGGTATAGAAAAAGTAGAAAAAGAAATGGAAGCTTATAACACTCTAGGAATAGAAGGTGCTTCCTTAACAAAGGATACTGGACTTCCTTATACAGTGAAGCAAGCACTTAAGTTAGAAGATCAAGGGCAGTTCCATCCGATAAAATATGCAAAAGCTTTAATGGAAAAAGCAATCGAAAACGGTGTGGAATTTTATGAAGAATCTCGTGCTAAGACTGTGAAATCGAACACAGTAGAACTAATGGAAGGACAGCATATTCGAGCAAACAAAATACTAGTATGTAGTCATTTCCCGTTTAATGATGGGGATGGTTTGTACTTTGCTAGAATGCATCCTGAACGTTCTTATGCTCTAGCTTCTATCGCCCCGACTAATTATCCAAAAGGGATGTATATAAATGTAGAGAAACCGACCAGATCTGTACGAACTGCGTTAGGACAAGATGGTAAAAGGTATTTGATATTAGGTGGAGAAGGACATGTAACTGGACGATTCGAAGGAGATACCAATGTAAATTATGAAAACCTCGCAGCTTTTGGTCGAGAACAGTTTAAGGTGAAAAATTATGATTATCGTTGGTCTGCTCAGGATTTAGTGACCTTAGATCAGCTTCCTTATGTCGGTACAATGACAGCGGGGAAGACTGATGTATTAGTAGCTACGGGTTATGCTAAATGGGGTATGACAAATAGTACAGTTGCAGCACAAATAATGGCAGATCTAGTGCTTGAAAAAGAAAATCGGTATATAGAGTTGTATGATCCAACGCGATCTAAGATGAAAAAAGAAGATATCACCAGTTTTGCTAAGACGAATGCAAGTGTTGCAAAAGAGCTTGTTAAAGGAAAGACAGAGTTACTAGATTTGAAGCTGGACGATTTAAAAAATGGTAGTGGAGATTTAATAATGCTAGATGGCAAAAAGGTCGGTGCCTATAAGGATGACCAAGGAAAAGTTTATTTGGTAAAACCGGCGTGTACTCATATGGGCTGTAATGTCTCCTTTAATAATGCAGAAAGTTCATGGGACTGCCCATGTCATGGTTCTAGATTTAGTTATAATGGTGATGTACTCGAGGGACCAGCATTTGAACCGTTAGAGAAGGTTAAATACGGGGAATAACAAAAATGACATATACATTTCCTTTTAAATAATTTGATCACAAAGGAGTTACCCACATATAAAATGGGTAACTCCTTTACTATTGTTTTTAATCGATATATCGATTAAAATTATCGATATAGTTAAAGGAGTTGGATTACATGAAAAGGCGTAGAGGTTTTGTTCAACTGGCTATCTTACATTTATTAGAAGAGGCACCGATGCATGGCTATCAGATTATGAAGGAATTAGAAATTAGATCTAGCGGACATTATACTGCAAGTGCGGGAACAGTTTACCCGGCACTTCAGGAATTACTGGAGCAGGAATTGATAAAACTTGAACCTTCAGCCGAAAAAAAAACTTATATCATTCAAGAAAAGGGAAATAATCGATTGCAGGAGTTTGAAACCCGTAACGAAGGACTATTCTGGAGTAATTGGGAGGCTCGTTGGATCTGGCAAAAATCTGAAGAAGCAATTCATCTAAAGGAACAAATAGATTTATGGGAGTCTGAGCTTAGAAAGGCGATAAAGCAAACTCGAACGACTCCTGAAAATTCGCCAAGACTAATCTCATTTATGAAAGAAATAACGGAACGATTAAAGACAGATAACTATTAGGGAGTGAGATTTATGAAATCATTTTGGAAATTACTTCCTTATTTAAAACCATATATGCTTTTTGCAATATTAGCCCCAATGTTTATGTGCATTGAAGTTGCCATGGATTTACTTTCCCCGACAATTATGCAACATATTATTGATAATGGTATTGCGAATGATGATACAGCTTATGTCATAAAACTAGGCGTGCTAATGCTTGTAACCGCAGTTATTGGGCTGATAGGTGGAGTAGGGTGTACGATATATAGTACTAGAGCGGCTGTGAATTTTGCTGCTGATATTCGAAAAGATGTATTTAAAATGACCGAGCGATTTTCCAGTGAAAATATGGACAATATTGGTGTAGGTAAGCTAATAACGATTGTGACAAATGATATTACTGCCGTTCAACAGGCACTTATGATGACGCTTCGAGTGTTTGTAAGAGGACCACTATTATTTATAGGAGCAGTTGCGATTGTTTGGTTTACAGCAAGAGAGTTGTTCCCAGTGCTATTGGTAGTAATTCCGATTTTGATGATTTTAATCTATTTTTTCTCGTATAAAACAGGAAAATTATTTGCGAAAGTACAAAAAGCTATGGATAAAGTAAATACAAAACTTCAAGAGACGTTCGCAGGGATACGTGTGATTAAAGCATTTGATAGACAAAACTTTGAGGTAAAAGCATTCAAACATGTGAACGGGGAGTTAACGAAGCGTAATATGTCGGCAGAACAACTCATTCTTACGCTTATGCCAGTGATGCTATTCATCGTTAATATTGGAGTGGTTGTTGGTATGTGGATGGGGGCCATAAAAGTAAATGAAGGAACACTGCAGGTTGGTGTTATTTTAGCATTCATCAATTATTTAACAATAATCATGAACGGGTTGGTATCGAGTAGTCATGTATTAATGCAAATTACAAGGTCGTTTACTTCGGCACGTCGAATTCAACAAGTATTGGAAACTCAAATTGATATAACTGATCCTGTGAATCCTTTATCGAATAACGAGTTCAAGGGAGAAGTTGAGTTTAAATCAGTTTATTTTAGTTATAGTAAAAACGGAGAATATGTATTAAAGGATATTTCATTTCATGTGAATAGTGGAGAAACGATTGGAATTATTGGACCGACCGGAAGCGGAAAGTCGACACTTATAAAACTTCTCCCTCGATTGTATGACCCGGATTTAGGAGAGGTAATGATCAATGGCATAAATATAAAAGAGTATTCTATTAAAAATTTAAGAGATTTAATTGGTTTTGTGCCGCAAAAGGCAACGTTATTTGCAGGATCCATAGAGGAAAATATTCGCTTCGGTAAAGAAGAGGCAACTATAGAGGACATGGAAAAAGCGGCTAACTCTGCGGCTGCAAGCGAGTTTATCAACAAAGTAGATGGACGATTTGGGCATGAGCTTATGCAGGGGGCTACAAATCTTTCGGGTGGGCAAAAGCAACGATTATCGATGACTCGTGCATTTATCCGTAAACCGAAAATACTAGTTTTAGATGATTCTACCTCTGCGATAGATGCCATATCGGAAGTGCAAGTACAGCAAGCACTTACACATGATTTACCTGATACAACTGTATTCATCGTATCTTCCAAAGTCTCTTCCATTATTAATGCTGACAGAATTTTAGTAATGGAAGACGGCATGATTGTTGCCAGTGGCACACATGATGAACTGATTGAAAATAGTGAGGTTTACCGCAGTATCTATGCGACGCAAAGTGGAAAGGGGGTCCTTTCATATGAGTAAAACTTCCGCTCCACCGGTATCTAATGCAATAGGTCGTGCAAGGGGTCCAAGAGGATTTGGAGGGCCAGTAGAGAAAGCAAAAGATAAAAAAGGAACGCTTATACGAGTATGGCGATATATGGAGAAACAGAAAATAGCAATTGTAGTATCAATCATACTAGTTATTATTTCTACTCTATTAAACTTGTTAGTTCCCTACATGATAGGTGTAACCATTGATGAGTTTATAATTCCAAAGGATATGGATGGAACGTTACGGTACTTAGTGATCTTAGCAATTGTGTACACAGCGGCGGCTGCATTTACTTGGCTACAAAACTTTTTAATGATTAGAGTGTCGTTAAAAACTATTCGGTCACTACGCCAGGATCTATATGAAAAGTTTCAAACTCTATCTCTTCGGTTTTTCGATAAACGTACCCATGGAGACCTTATGAGCCGTGTGACGAACGATATTGAAAGTTTGAATAACGCATTAAGTCAAAGTGTGATTCAAATTATTTCAACTGTAATGATGGTGACAGGTGTTACGATAGCTATGTTTATACTTAACTGGGTGTTGGCTATTGTGTCACTGTTGGTAGTTCCATTAGTTATATTCACAACGAAAAAGATTATCAGCTATAGTAGTAGCAACTTTATCAAAAGACAACGTGATTTAGGTGAGTTAAATGGATTTGTAGAAGAAGCCATATCTGGCAATGAAGTAATTACCCTTTTTGGTCAAGAAGAAAAGAACATCCAAAAGTTCTCAATTGTAAATGAACGACTTCGCAGTTCTGCAACAGCTGCCGATACTGTGTCGGGGTTTTTAGGACCTATCAACAACTTTATCAACAATTTAGGTCTTGCATTAATAATTGGAATTGGAGCTCTAATGACTGTTCAAGAATTGGCAACTGTCGGTATAATTGCAGCATTTGTAAATTACTCTAGACAATTTTTCAGACCTATTAATCAGCTCTCAACATTATTGAACACTTTTCAGTCTGCTATAGCAGGAGCAGAGCGAGTATTTGAAATAATGGATGAAGCTCCAGATATTCAGGATCAGGAGTACGCGCTTACAATAGATCATTTAAAAGGAGACGTTACTTTTAACAATGTTCACTTCTCATATGAGAGTGGCAAACCAATTCTAAAAAATATTAGCTTCGAGGCAAAAGCTGGTGAAAAGATTGCTTTAGTAGGTCCAACAGGCTCGGGGAAAACGACAATTATTAACTTGCTTATGCGTTTTTATGAATTGGACTCGGGAAATATTAAAATCGATGGGAGATCAATTAGCGATTATCAAATAAGCAAGCTTCGAGAAAAAATTGGGGTTGTTTTACAGGATACTTTTCTCTTCACTGGTTCCATTTTGGAGAACATTCGATACGGTAGACTAGAAGCAACGGATGACGAAGTAATAGAGGCAGCTAAACTAGCGTCTGCTCATCGATTTATCAAGCATTTACCTGATAAGTATGATACCCAGATTACCGGAAATGGATCTAATTTAAGTATAGGACAGCGACAGTTATTAGCGATTGCTCGTGCCGTTTTAGCAGACTCAGATATATTAATACTAGATGAAGCAACTTCAAGCATTGATACGAAAACAGAGATAGATATTCAACAAGGACTCAATAGACTTTCAGAAGGCCGTACCAGTTTTGTCATAGCACATCGTCTAAAAACGATTGAAAATGCGGATAGAATTTTAGTTATTCATCAAGGTGAATTAATTGAAGTCGGGACCCATACAGAGCTACTGAAACAAAAAGGTTTCTACTCCGAGCTATATGAAAGTCAGTTTAATATTTAAATGGGAGAGAAATACCCTAACAAATATAAAGGTATTAGCTAGGTTATTTCATCTAGGAAAGCAAGAACAAAAATAGACGTTTAATGTTGGATTTACAACACTACATTCACACATGAAATATCTAGCAATCTACGTGCTCACATACTAAAGTTATAAGTAAGAGGTGAGCGTAATGTATAAAATTTTTTCTGTTAAATTGTTGTTTGAACACATTTCCATATCCGGTTCTATGTCTAATAAAATCTATGAAGAGACCATTAATATCATACGTGCCGTTAGGCTAGAGGATGTCGATAAGCTAGTGAAATCCCATTATAAAGATGTTATTTACAAAAACATTTTTGGGGAAGATACGACGATCAGACTTGTAATGATTCTGGATGTTTTTGAGTTAGTAGATAATATTGAAGAGTCTTTGGAATTTGTTGAAGTATACAGTCAGCATATTATTGCAGAAGAAGAAGTGACAGTTGAATAGAAGTTATAAACAAAAACGAGTCTGAGGACTCGTTTTTTATTGTTATTCATATTCATAGTGGAGTGTTAAGTTGATATTACTTGGGGAGATGTTTTTTTGTGTTTTTTTTCCCAAGTTGGTTTTTAGGTTCTTCTTTAATTCCTCTAAGGAAGCTTCGTTTGGTATAAAGTACCATAATTCTTTTCCTTCTGTTTTACTGTAGATTCTTTCATCTTGGCCTTCTAGCGTTAATTGATCGATAGGGGAATCCTTCATTTGTTGAAATAGTTGTACAAAGCTCCAATAATCAGCAGTTGAAATATTTGTTTTGACGTTTTCACCGACATTTTTTATCAAATCATCTAGTTTAGCTACACTGCTAAAACGAGTGGATACGTTTAGGATTTCTTGAATCACTTGTTTTTGACGTTTATTGCGACCTATATCGCCTTCTGGATCTTTTTTACGCATTCGAACATAGGCAAGCGCCTCGTTTCCCTTTAATAGCATTGGCCCTTCGGTATAAGTTTTCCATTCCAATGTATCTGCCATTTGAATATCAACTGTAAACGGCACATCTACTTCAATTCCGCCAAGTGTATCGACTATGTCTTCGAACCCCTGGAAATTTGTAGAAACATAATAATCGATTGGAACATCTAAGAGCTTTTCAAGCGAATTTATCGTATAGTTTATCCCGCCATGTGAGTAGGCGTGATTCACTTTGTCCTCTCGTTCCAATTCCTCGACATAAACCCTAGTATCTCGAGGGATATTCACCATGGAAATTTTACCTAATTTAGGATGTATGGTGACTAATAGGAGCATGTCAGAACGACCGTATGTTTCCTCTTTCTTATCGTCCACACCAGCTACTAATAGACTAAAAGGTGTTTTAAGTGGAGACTTATCACTCTGAGCTTTCTCATCGCGTATTAAAGGTACGTACATCTTGGTTGTTGCTGTCTTTGCTTCCAATGATAGATTTACAGCAAAAGCAATAATACCCACTAAAAGTAGTGCAGAAATAATAATAAAGGTATATTTTAAATTCTTTTTTTTCTTTCCAATTCTTTTAGAATTACGTGTAGACATAGGTCCTCCTTTTTTTGGCAACTTATGTAGTAATGATAATAAGTAATAAAAAGCACAAAATTCTAAATCGAATCTTGTGCCTTAGTTTTTCAATCAATCAATTAAATAAGCTCACCAATAGATGTAATTTTGGGTTTGTCGTCCTCAGTAGAATGGGTTGAACTTAGAACTGGAAATGTGAATAAGACGAAACAAAGTAGAACACCAAATACAACTTTTTTCATGACAATTCCTCCCAACTAAATACTTTTGATTGCTTCAAATGATAGTGGAATCCTAATTCATAGTAAATGGACGCTTGCTTATACTGTTTAGTTTCAGCTAGTCGTTTAGCCAATACGTTGCAATAAATCATACAATGTTTATAATCTTGCTTTCCTTCGAAATAGTCCAAGCTTTTTTTAAATATAGGTATAAGCACTTGGTTTTCCAGTAATATCGCTCCATATACGGAAAAATGATTGGTATAAAGATCTTTCTTACTATCTCCTACATATTGGACAGTTTCTAATCCTTTTTCCAACCATACTAAAGCATTCTGTAAATCCCGATTTTTGTGATATTCCTTAATTATAGATAGAATAGTGACAATCTTGTCCTCTGGGTTGTGTTTGGAATCCAGAGCATTAAAAAAATGTTGTAAGGCTTGGTCAGATTGCAGTTGCAAAGAGTAGCATGAACCCAGATTATGCTCAATCATCCCGTTAAACTCAGAGGATTCAATCTTCAGGTTTATATCTTTTGCCTTCTCAAAAGTAGCAAGAGCATCCTTTAAGACACCCGAATTCTTTTGTGCAATCCCCAGAATCATTAAACATTCAATGGATCGATCGATTAATATTTCTTGATTGAAATAAAAAATTGCTTCCTTTACATAGTCGATAGCAAGTATGTAACGAGACTCAGATAATAGAGATAATCCAGATATGTAATGCAATTCAGCCATTTCCCAGTCTTCCATACGATAGCCTTTGATTAATTGAAAAACTTCCTTAAAGAAATGAGAAGCCTGACTAAACTGATTATCTTGATACGCAATAATACCTTGAATTGTGTACAGATAAAATAGTTGTTCTATTGTCATTTCCTTTTTGAAATCTACTAAAATATTTATATTCCTTTGTATTTCCAACTCCTCAGGTAACATAAGCATCAATCGAGCTTCCAATATCAGCAGTGTAAGTCGATCTGCTTCTAAGGGATGTTCGGTAATATGAAGGCGAATATCAACTAGTAGTTGTTTAGCCAACTCTTTATCTCGAGAGTTTATAACTTGCTTGAACCGTATTTTAAACTGCGTAGTATTTTCTTCATTGGGTCTTTTCGTTAATGTATCTGCCGAGATGTTTAGCCGCATAAGAATAAGGTGCTTTATATCTTCGCTTGGAATGACTAAGCCGTTTTCAATTCTGCTTAAGTAAGAGGGAACACATATACCCAAAGCTAAAGCCTCTTGCTTAATATTTTGTCTCTGGCGCTCTAACTTAATCAATTGCCCAAGGTTCATAAAACCCACACCCTCTTCTAAATCAATAAAAGGAAATCAAATCCAATTATAAATAAGATACCATATTATAGAGTGTAATACATAGAAAATTTAAAATATGAAAGAAGTTATGAAAAGTTTGAAATAATGCCCATATTTTAGTTCAACTTTCATGATCTAATAGTGTTAATATATTTAAATTGGATTAATTCTACTACCTATTATTTTGTATACCTTCTACAAGGAGAACTTTACTTCTTTGTGAGTTTGACACCGACTATTAGATATCAAATCAAATATCATAAGAAAAGAAGGAGTAGATAGTGACCTTGTCACTTTCTACTCCTTCTTTTGTTATTTATTATGACAGGTGATTAAGACAAACCTTGTCCGTGAGTAAATTCCCGATAAAGCTGATGTTGGGCAAGCAATTCTTCATGTGTACCGCTACCAGTAATTTTTCCTTTTTCTAAAAAGAATATTTGGTCGGCGTGAATAATCGTTGCTAGTCTATGTGCAATGATAAGGGTAGTTCTACCATTCATTAGCCGTTCGAGTGCTTCTTGCACCAATGTCTCCGACGCACTATCAAGGTTAGAGGTCGCTTCATCCAGTAATAATATTTTCGGGTTGTGCAAGAGGGCTCTTGCAATTGCGATACGTTGGCGCTGGCCACCAGAAAGTTTAATGCCTCTTTCTCCGACAAGCGTATCATACTTTTCTGGTAGATTATCGATGAAGTCTGCAGCATTTGCTGCTGCCGCTGCTCCGATGACTGCATCCATAGAAGGAATAGTCGACATACCATAGGTGATATTCGATAAAATAGTACCACTCATTAATGGACTCTCCTGAGAAACATATCCAATTTTAGAGCGCCATGCATTTAACGATAGGTCGGTGATAGGAGACTCGTTAAATAAGATGGTTCCAGAATCGGGTTCATAAAACCGTTCAATTAAGGAAAATATAGTAGTTTTACCGCCACCACTAGGCCCGACAAAAGCGGTGACAGTTCCAGGATGTGCTATTAAGGAAATGCCATCTATTATTTTCTTATCGGGACCATAAGAAAAATGAACATCTTCAAATGTGATAACACCGTCTTTTAAATGTTTTGGTGCTTCTAATTCAACAGCTTCACTGTCCATATAGAAAATTTCTTGAATTCGTTCTGTAGCCCCAACGGCTTTTTGGAAAGATGTGAAAAAGGTAGCCATTTGTGCAAAAGGCACAATAATATTTACTAAGTAAAAGATAATCGCAACAAGATCACCAGCTGATAATATTCCTTGAGATACCTGCAAACCGCCATAGCCTAAAATGACGACTAAAATGGCCATCATAATAAGGGTCATAAAAGGGGAGATGAAAGCTTGTATTTTTGCTTCTTTTAAGCCAAATCGATATAAATTTTGAATAGCTTCATTTCCACTAATAGTTTCCGTTTTCTCGGCTCGATAAGATTTAACTAGCCGAATTTCTGATAACACTCGGCCCAGAAGTCCTGAAAACGATGCCATTTCTTTTTGTGTGGATTTGGATACTTTATGCATCATTGATCCAAGAGGCATCATGATTGCTATACTTAATGGCACACTAACAAGCATGATCAATGTCATTTTCCAATCGATAAAAAATAGGATAATAACCGACCCAATAATGGTAATAATCCCAGATACAAAATTTACTAGATGATCCGTAATAAGAGATTTCAAAGTAGTCGTGTCCTGTGTAATACGACTCATCGTCTCTCCACTTTCATTTTGATCATAGTAGGGGACAGGAAGATGGAGTACTTTGCTCCAGAGTTTTTTTCGAAGATCCGCAACTATAAATTCTCCTATATAAGATAATAGATAAAATGAGAATCCACCGGAAATCGCTTGTAGAAGGAATACGACTAGCAATATTCCAATCATTTTCCAGTTGAATGAACTAGTAGTTAATGTGTCAACTAAATTCTTCGTGACAAGTGGAACGATTAACCCAATAACAGTGCTTATCAAGGATAGAGCAACGGCTATAATTGTTATCTTGACGGGCCATTTAAGACTTTTGAGTAGTTGAAAGAATCCTTTAGTAGATGTTTGCATAGTAAGCTCCTATTTCGTTTAGTAGAATACTTCTATTGTAATCGATGCACTGTTAAAGTAGCGAATGAGAGGGGTTACAATGGAAATAAGCATTCAAAAAAAATCGTGCAGAAATGAAATCAGCACGATTGTTTTAAGAAGATATAGTTTTTGCCTCTTGTTGTGCACTTTTTTGTAAATCTAAAACAAGTGGATCTGAGCTTTCTAGTAAGTTAGCTTGTTTGTGCTGAAGATCCATTCGCATTTTTTCTGTTTCGAGCAAAAAGTTATTATATTTGAGTTTTTCCAGTTCAATTTCATCTTTTACAATGATTAATTTCACTTTTTGAGACTTTCGTAGATGTGTTGTCCATATTGCAGTCAGTGGTATGGAAAAAACCATCACTACAGCAACTAATCCTATAAAATCCTCCATACATATCCCTCCAAGCCTTTTACATAAGTATATACGATTTTTTATATAAATAGTTTAAAAAGTCAGATAAAAGTTAATGAAAAAAAGATAGAGAAAACTACTAACTGTTTTCTCCATCCGAATGCATTTAAAATCTTTATTTATTCAAATATGTCCAAGCATACTGAGCATAGAGTTCGGCTCCAGTAGAAAGTGCATCCTCATCAATATCAAAGTTACCGTGATGATGAGCCCATTCTGTGTCCTTTTTAGAATTACCGCTACCGACAAGTGCAAAACTACCAGGTGCTTTTGTTAAAAACTCCGAGAAATCTTCTCCGCCCATTGTCGGCTTCTCGTAATAGACAACGTCTGAACCAAACGAAGCAGATGCCACCTGTTGGACAAGATTAGCGCTTTCTTCGTCATTATCTACTGCGTCTGTGCCTCTTGTATATTGTACCTCAGCAGTTGCACCGTAAATAGCCGCAACACTTTCCGCATATTGGCCAATAGACTTTTCAATATGATCGCGAGTATTGGAATGGAAGGTACGGACAGTTCCCTCTATCTCGGCATTCTCCGCAATGACATTAAATCGAGTACCAACCACCATTTTACCAACTGTTAAAACAGCAGGGCTTTGCGGATCAATCGTCCTAGAGATAACTGTTTGAACGTTCATGACGAAGGATGAAGCAACAAGAGCTGCATCGATACAAGCCTCTGGAATGGCGCCATGACCGCCTCGTCCTTTGAATGTCACTTTGAAGATATCGGCTGCAGCAAAGGAAGGACCTGGATTACAGGAAACCTTACCAGTAGGCATTTGAGACCAAATATGGATACCGAATACATTATCAACATCATCCATTGCGCCTTGTTTAACCATAGCCTTTGCCCCTTGCGCTATTTCCTCTGCTGGTTGAAATAACAAGCGTACATTTCCAGAAAGCTGATCTTTTACCGCTGAAAGTGCCTTTGCTGCTATTAATAACATAGCAGTATGTGCGTCATGACCACATGCATGCATTTTTCCTTCAGTTTTAGAGGCATATGGGACGTGTTTATTAAGTTGTTGAATCGCAAGGGCATCCATATCGCCTCGAAGAGCAACGGTTTTTCCGCCTGTTGCCCCTTTGATTTCCGCGATAACTCCAGTAGGTTCCGTTTTACGATAAGAGATTCCAAGATTATCTAAATACTCGCATATAAACTGAGTCGTTTGGAACTCCTCAAATGATAGTTCAGGCTCGCTGTGCAATTTTCTGCGAAGTTGAACTAATTCTTCCTTATTATTTTTAATGGATTCATTTATTTTATTGTTTATCATGCTGATCCCCCGTTAACTTTTATATGATTTTATATATTATTTATTATGGTTCCTTTAAATTATGCGGCACTTAAAAGGTTATTAGATTGGCTCTCTATGTAAGCATTAAGCGGTCTTATAAAAATCCTACGAATATACCTGCTAGAATAACAGAAACAATAGTTACACTGATAAATCCTCCTACAAGCATGGGAGGAAGCATGTGACTAGTTAAAACTTCTCTTTCTTTCTCATCCTCTGTTAAAGATTTAATAACTTCATTTGTAATAATGTAGTCAGCAGGGAATCCATAAAGTGCGGTCAATGAAACTGCAAAGGCCATATTTTTGCTGACTTTTAGAATTTTTCCAATGATGAAGGAGAATATGTACATTCCTATGACACCTATGACAATTGTTCCTACAAGTGGATAAAACAGTTGCATAATCATAGAAGGTGTAGCGTTTTTCAAGGCATCAAAAACAAATAACATTAATACTAAGATACAAATACCGAAACTGTTTGCCTTTTGAAGGACGTTTCTTTCTAAGAAACCAATACTTCCCGCGATAATCCCAAATAATAAGCAAAGTACGAAAGGACTAATTTCTAGAATAGGGTTTAATAGAGTAGATACCCCATAAGCAAGGAATCCGACGAAAGCTAGACGAAACAATTTAAAGTAGTCGGTATTATATTTTTCTGGCAATTTACGAAACATTTTGAGTTCTTCTTTTGGTTTTCCTACTTCATCTTTAGTTTGTCCTGCAATAGTAATTTCGCCGATGCGGAACTTTTGAAGAAGTTCTTTTCCTTCTTTTTTAAGTACAATTGAAGTAAGTGGATACCCGGCGAATCCTTGCATAACGTATATGACTATTGCAAACACCGACAAAGTGGTAAGACCTGCATTTGCAGCACCTTCTGACATGATTAGCGCTGACACCACACCCCCAACCAATGGAGGAATAGCCACGATAACAGTTTTAACTCCGAATAGTAAAGTACCTATTGTGAATAATGCGACAATTATACCTAAAATCCCAGCTAGTGAAATTAATATACTTTTCCATTGTTCCTTTAATTGTCTAAGAGAAAGGAGTGTACCCATATTTGTGATGAGAAGATAAATCATCATTGTTGCAACTACTGGAGGTACACCAGCTATTGAAATGATTTCCTTAGGGAAAAATGTCCAATAACCAAGAATGAACAATATGGCAGCTATGAAAACAGACGGGATCCAAGCTTTAGTTCGTATAGAGACAAAGTCTCCAATAAATAAAATAGCGACAACAATAACCAAAGCTAGCATTTGTGGCATAATATTCCGTCCTTTCTGAAAATAAGATAATTCATACAATAACACATTCTTTACTCAATATAAAGTATATAATATATCACTTAATATTCAGATAATTTTAATTGCTTATTTTTTACTCAGGTTATTTAATTATAAAAATAAAAAAGCTATCCAAAAGGATAGCTTTTTGTACTTATGAGATGATTATTGAGCTGGGTTTAACTCAAGTTCAACAGTAATTTTAATGTCTTCTCCAACTAGAACGCCACCAGTTTCTAATGCTTGGTTCCAAGTTAAACCAAACTCTTTACGGTTAACTTTAGACTCAGCAGAGAAAGCGACTACTTCTTGCCCCCATGGATTAGTACCTTTACCACCATATTCAACGTCGAATGTTACTGGTTTTGTAACGTCTTTAATCGTTAGGTCGCCAGTTACGTCGTACTCACCATCGTCTTTTTTCTTAATATCTGTAGCCACAAATTTGATGCTTGGGTATGTTTCTGTATCAAAGAAATCTCCAGAACGTAAGTGGTTATCACGGTCTACGTTATTTGAGTTGATAGATTTTACGTCGATATCAAAACTAATTGTAGCACCTGTTAAGTCTTCTGTATTACCTTCTAAGTCTGCTGTGAAATTAGTGAAAGCTCCTTTTACTTTTGAAACCATCATATGTTTTACGGAAAAGTCGATCGTAGAATGCGCTGCGTCAAGATTAAATTTTGTCATTTTTTATTTCCTCCTAAGTTTGTTGTTATTCTAACTATAAAACAATATTACTTCGAAATCAAGAGTTTTTATTTCGAAGTAATATATATTGCCATCATTTCGTTTACCTTCTTTTACAAATAGCAAATATCTGGTTACTTTATGTAACTAAATATAGATTAATATATTAGTTACGTCAAGTAATTAAATTACTTTTATTTTACTTTAGAAGAAAAAAAGAATATAATAGAAGGTAATAGAGGTGAATCAGATGAAAGAAACGTTATTATGTCCACGTTTATCAAAAGCAATGGAGTTGTTAGGTAAAAGATGGACTGCCCTAATCGTATATCAACTAATGGATGGAGCAAAACGATTTAATGAGATTGAGTCGTCCCTTCCTATAAGTGGTCGTTTGTTATCAGAGCGTCTAAAAGAACTCGAAAAAGAGGGGATTGTTGAAAGAACTGTCTTTTCCGAGGTGCCAATACGGGTAGAATATAACTTGACAGAGAAAGGTCTTGCTCTAAAAGAAGTAGTTGGAGGAATTGAGACTTGGTCTAAAGAATGGTTATAGCATTTTCTCTTGATATATTATGTGTGAAAATGCATACTATGTAAGGATACAAGGTTAATGAAGAAAGGATTGTCTCTCTTTGAGTAAACAAAAATGGTTTGAAAACTTAAGTGAAAAGTTAAACCCGGAGAATATTAAAATAGATGAAGCATTAAATTTGCATACAGTAACAAAAATGGGTGGGATGGCAGATTTGTTTGTCACACCGTCCACGCAGGATGAAGCTGCCTTTGTTGTGCAGTATGCTTATGAACATAATATACCAATGCTACTATTAGGAAATGGATCTAATATGGTAGTACGGGATGGTGGAGTAAGAGGAATCGTACTTCGACTGGAAAATTTAAATAATATTATAATAGATGGTAACCGTGTAATCGCCGAGAGTGGTGCGGATATTATTGATGTGTCAAAAGCGGCAGCGCAAGAATCCTTAACTGGTTTGGAATTTGCCTGTGGTATTCCCGGTTCTATCGGTGGAGCAATGGCGATGAATGCAGGAGCATATGGTGGCGAAATTCAAGACGTAATTGTGCAATGTACTGTACTAACTCCATCTGGAGAAAAGTTAGTTCTTTCGAAAGAGCAATTGGAGCTAGGGTATCGAAAGAGTATTATTACGAAAAAAGGCTATTATGTATTGTCGACAGAATTTTTATTGGAAAAAGGGCGTCAAGAAGAGATCGACTCAAAAATTGCAGATCTTACTTTTCAAAGAGAATCTAAACAACCATTAGAATATCCTTCTGCTGGTAGTGTATTCAAAAGACCACCAGGTTATTTTGCCGGGAAACTCATTCAAGACAGTGGCTTACAGGGTAAAGGCTTTGGTGGTGCAGAGGTTTCCACGAAGCATGCAGGCTTTATCGTCAATAAAAATAATGCTACAGCAACTGATTATATTAGCACGATAGAAATGGTGAAAGAAAAAGTGAAAGAAAACTTTGGTGTTGAGCTAGAGTTAGAAGTAAAAATTGTTGGAGAAAATATAGAT
The DNA here is from genome assembly GCF_038008345.1 of Psychrobacillus sp. FSL H8-0510. Lineage (NCBI taxonomy): Bacteria > Bacillati > Bacillota > Bacilli > Caryophanales > Bacillaceae > Psychrobacillus > Psychrobacillus sp. FSL H8-0510. The sequence goes on along the minus strand of NZ_JBBOYZ010000001.1, from coordinate 3,398,738 downwards.
TAATACAAGCCTAGGTCCATGAATATAATTATTCATGGGCCTTTTTTATATGTTTGAACGATCATTGTAACCATTTTTAGCGTGAAGCACTCAAAAAAAAATTGTGTGAAGGTTGAGGGTGGGACTAGAGGTCTTTTGGGATGGTTTCCTATTTCTCTATGTGTATTCTAGCGAGATATATAGAAGGAAAAAAGTAGGAAATGTCGAATACTGTAAAGGAACAAAGGGGGCAAGGTATATGAGAAAAGGATGGAAAATAACTGCTTGGCTTATAGGTACTATCGTTGTGTTAGCAGTTATTGTCGTTGTAGGTTTGAACCTGTATTTATCTAGCACAAAAGCCATTATTGAAGGTGAACTTGCAATGAAGGTGCTAGACGCAGATGTAAAAGTAGTACGTGATGCAGATGGGGTACCACATATTACTGCACAATCAGATGCTGACCTTTACCGTGCGCAAGGATTTGTGCAAGCACAGGATAGACTTTTTCAAATGGATTTAGCTAGAAGGCAGGCTAGTGGGCGTTTAGCAGAAGTGGTAGGAGAATCTGCGGTAGATACAGATAAGTTTTTCTTAACCTTTAGCTTACGTGATGCTGCTGAGAAATCTTATGATGGATATAGTGAGGAAGCGAAGGAAGTATTAGAGTTCTATGCAGAAGGGGTCAATGATTTTATCGAATTTGCGAAAGAAGAAAATAAATTAAGCTATGAGTTTAAATTACTTGGATATGAGCCAGAAGAGTGGACTCCAACTGACTCATTAGCAATTGGAAAGTATATGGCATATGACTTAGGTGGAAATTGGTCGACACTTGCAATACGACATTGGGCTTTAAATGAATTGGATGAAGAAAAGGCGAAGGAACTTTTTATTACTTATCCTGAGAATGCAAAATCGATTATAGAGGCGAATATAAGTAACCCAGTAAATGTAAGTGGTCACTTTGACTCGTCGGTTTTACCGAATGAATTTAACGGTAGTAATAACTGGGTTGTGAGTGGGGACAAGACAGCTAGTGGTCTTCCACTACTTGCAGATGATCCACATTTGGGATTGAGCACACCATCTGTATGGTATCAAATGCATTTAGAATCACCAGAACAGAATGTAAGTGGTGTTATATTTGCTGGGATACCCGGCATTATTCTTGGTCATAACGAAGATGTTGCTTGGGGTGTAACCAATGTAGGGCCGGATGTGCAGGATCTTTATATTGAAACACCAAACCCAGAGGATCGGACCCAATTCTTATATGAGGGGAAATGGGAGCAAGCAGAGGTTCGTAATTCACCTATTAAAGTAAAGGGACAGGAGGATATACCTTTTGAAGTAGTGGTGACTCGACATGGCCCAATTATTTCAGATGTCGTATTCAAAGAGGAAGAAGCATCAGCGTTATTTTCCATGCAATGGACTGCGTTAGCTCCAACACTTGAATTACAAGCAATCTTAAAAATGAATAAATCTGCTGATTGGGAAGAATTTGAAGTAGCGCTAGAAGACTTCCATGCACCAGCTCAAAATTTTGTATTTGCTGCAAAAGATGGGACCATTGCCTATAAAGCAAATGGGAAGATACCTTTAAGAAAGACCGGGGATGGCCAATTACCTGTTCCTGGAGACTCGGCGGAATACGATTGGCAAGGATTTGTTCCTTATAACGAGCTTCCAATTGTTGTGAACCCAGAGGAAGGCTATATAGCGACAGCAAATAATGAGGTCGTAGATGATTCCTATCCATACCATATTACTGATTTTTGGGCTCAATCATATCGGTATGAGCGAATTGCTGAAGTATTGGAGAGCAAATCGGATTTCACAAAAGAAGATATGATGGATTTACAGATGGATCAAACGAATCTATACGCTAAGGAATTCTTGACACAGATGCTTGGATCAGTTGAAAACTTAGATACCAAGGGTGAATATAAAGAAATCCTTTCCTTAGTGAAGCAGTGGGATCAGGTAGATGATAAAGAACAAGCTGCTCCGCTTGTTTTTCATAAATGGATGAAGGAGTTACCTCAGACATTACTCGAGGAAGAAATGCCAGAGGATGTATATTCGATGTTGCCAGGAAAAGGTAACATTTCAGATCAATTATTACGAAAAGGCTATAATAATGAACAAAGTGCTTGGTTAGAAGCATATGGTGGTGTAGACAAGTGGGTATATGACTCATTTGTGAAGGCAACCGAAGAAATATCCGAAGAGTTTGGTTCAAATGAAAAGAAATGGAAGTGGGGGGATTACCACCAGTTAACATTTGATCATCCACTGGGAGGGGCCTCTCCAATCTTGGCTTATCTCTTAAATCCAGATCCAGTTCCTATAGGGGGATCCAATATTACCGTGCAAGCAGCCGGTTTTGGAGAGGATGGAAAAGTGGACCACGGAGCGTCCTGGCGATTTGTAGCAGATTTGGCTGATTTAAATGAGGCCTATCACATCGTAGGGCCGGGACAAAGCGGTCATATGAAATCCGATTGGTATCATAGCCAAGTAGATGACTGGGCAGAAGGAAACTATCACACTACCGTAATAGACGGAGACATCAAAGAAGGATATGAACTAATATTAAAAGCAAACTAAAATTGGCAGCCGAAGGTGTTTATCTTCGGCTGTTTTTTATATTAAGAGGAAATGAAGAGTAAAAGTTACCCTGTTTTTAAGCGATAAAAACTAAAGTAGTAAAAACATTCAAATACTCATTAGAATAAGTTGCATATTAAATATTCTGAACATATACTGAATATAACAATCAAACAATCATTTGAATGAGGTGGAAATATGCAGACAAAGGATATGTGTGAAGTAACAAAGGTAAACGAAGACATAGTGTTTTCCATAAAGAACCAAATACCAGATTTAGGAGCAGCAGCTCAAATCTTTAAAGCACTAGCAGATGAAACAAGGTTGAAGATAGCATTTGCATTAACAATAGAGGAAGAACTATGCGTTTGTGATGTGGGTGAGATTATAGGTTCATCTACAGCTACAGCATCTCATCATTTGCGATTTTTAAGAGACTTATCCCTTGCTAAATCAACACGTAAGGGAAAACAAGTTTATTATTCTTTAGCAGATCATCATGTGAACGCGTTAGTAAAAATCGCATATGAACATGCAATAGAAGAAGGTGAAAAGGATGGTAAAAGTAGCTAAACAAGAATATCGATTAGAAAATCTTTCATGTGCCAATTGTGCCATGAAATTTGAACAAAATATAAAAAAACTTCCTGATGTAGAGGATGCAACAGTTAACTTTGGTGCTTCTAAAGTATCGGTCATTGGTAAAGCAACAATAGGGGATATTGAAAAAGCTGGGGCGTTTGATGGCATAAAAGTGACTACAGTCAAACAACGTCAATTAGAAAAAATTCCTTTTTTCAAACGGAAAGAAAATATACTCACGGTTATTTCATTTGTATTTCTAGTTATAGGGATTATCGCATCGTTCACTTATGAGGAAGCACACCCACTTTCTATAGGGTTATTCATGATTTCTATAGTAGTAGGAGGCTTCGATTTATTTAGAGGTGGGTTAGCCAATTTATCTCGTTTTTACTTCGATATGAAGTCGTTAATGACTATAGCTATTATTGGTGCAGCAATTATTGGAGAGTGGCGCGAGGGAGCGGTAGTAGTATTCTTATTCGCGGTGAGTGAAGCTTTAGAGGCTTATTCGATGAATAAAGCACGTCAATCCATCAGTCATTTAATGGATATTGCGCCACCTACTGCAACGATCCGCAAAGATGGAAAGTTAATAGAGGTTGATACAGATTTTATACAAATAAACGATGTACTAATTGTAAAACCAGGGCAAAAAATTGCAATGGATGGAATTGTACTGAAAGGTACTTCTACAATTAACCAGGCGTCTATCACCGGTGAATCATTACCAGTTATGAAATCGGTAGACGATGAGGTATTTGCTGGTACGTTAAACGAAGAAGGATCACTTGAAGTACGAGTGACGAAGAGAGTAGAAGATACAACAATTGCAAAAATCATACACCTTGTTGAAGAGGCGCAAGCGGAAAAAGCACCCTCTCAAAAATTTGTAGATAAATTTGCAAAATATTATACACCTGCAATTATCATGATTGCTATATTAGTGGCTATAATTCCTCCGTTGTTCGGAGCAGATTGGCAAACATGGATTTACCAAGGGCTTGCGGTATTAGTTGTGGGTTGTCCATGTGCGTTAGTAGTATCAACTCCCGTTGCCATTGTTACGGCAATCGGAAATGCAGCAAAACAAGGTGTATTAATCAAAGGTGGTATTCACTTAGAAGAGATTGGTCGACTTCAAGCAATTGCATTTGACAAAACTGGCACGCTGACCAAAGGGTATCCAGAGGTAACGCATGTAGAAGCAGATGCACCAAAAGACTTTATCCAAAAAGTAATGTCCATTGAAATCTACTCTCAGCATCCATTGGCAAAGGCTATTGTAAAATATGGTGCAAAAGAGCATATTCAAAGTGTAGAAATCGAGCATTTTCAATCTGTCACTGGCAAAGGGGCAGAGGGTATAGTGGACGGAACAAAATGGTCAGTTGGAAGTGTTAGTTGGATTTCTACTATCAGCACTGTTTCCTTTGAAGTCATTACTAAAATTGAACAGTTACAAACGGAGGGTAATACAGTCATGCTAGCTTCGGCAGATGGTGTATATCAAGGGTTTATAGCTGTAGCAGATCCAATCCGTGAAACTAGTGTAAATGTGTTAGAGCAACTGAAAAAAGCAGGGATAAAGCGTACTGTCATGCTAACAGGAGATGACAAACGTACGGCAAACGCTATCGCAACAAAACTAGGTCTGACGGACGTAGAAGCAGAGTTAATGCCAGAACAAAAACTTTTTGCCATAAAAGCATTAAAAGAAGAGTACGGCACGGTTGCAATGGTTGGAGATGGTGTTAATGATTCTCCTGCACTAGCAGCGGCATCAGTTGGTATAGCGATGGGTGGAGCGGGAACAGATGCTGCACTTGAAACAGCGGATGTGGCTTTAATGGCTGATGACCTAGATAAGTTACCTTATACAATCCGATTAAGTCGAAAAGCATTGCATATTATTAAAGAAAATATTATGTTTGCATTAGGATTAAAAATAATTGCATTGCTACTCATTATTCCAGGATGGTTAACTTTATGGATTGCTATCTTTGCAGATATGGGGGCTACTCTATTGGTAGTGCTTAATTCATTAAGACTTTTAAGGATAAATAAATAGCGTGTACGGAGGCGGGAAAATGAAGCTTACGGAATGGACGATGGAAGAACAAGAACAACTGATCCACTTCATGACGACGAATAGTTGGCCGTATCATGGAAACTCACACCCAGCAAGAGAACTAATCGAAAAAACGATTGAAGAAGGCGGATATCAATCGGATGAAGTTAAAACCTTTTGGATTGAAAATGAAACAAATGAAAAGGTTGGTTTCGTAAAAATTTATGACCTACGAGATGAGATTCCTCTTTTTGACTTGCGAATTGCAGATCATGCGAGAGGTAGTGGTTATGGACCGGAGGCATTAAAGCTTGTAGCAGAGTATGTATTCCAACTACCAGAAGCGAAAATTCGTTTAGAAGGACATACAAGACAGGATAACTTTGCAATGCGCAAAACTTTTGAACGAGCTGGATTTGTAAAAGAAGCACAACTTCGACAAGCATGGTTTTCTCCTAAAGAGAGTTCCTATTACGATGCTGTAACGTATGGTCTAACGAGAGAAGATTTCTTAAAAGGAACTGCAACTCCCGTGAAGTGGGATGAAGATTTCCCTAAGACTTATCCTGCTAAAGAAGAGCTAACCTTTGCGGAGGAGTTTTACACAGAACGATTGTTGATACGAGCTCCAAAGGTAGAAGACGCGGATGAAATTTGGAAGGCGGTAGTCAATTCGGATGCTGCACTGAAAGAATGGATGCCATGGGCCCAAAAAAAGCAGTCATTGGAGCAAATTACAACGAATATACGTCAAGCAGTTGCCGACTTTATAACTAGAAAGGATTTACGCCTGCAATTGTATTTAAAGGAAACAGGAGAATTTGTAGGTGCTTCTGGATTGCATCGAATTGACTGGGACGTTCGGAAATTTGAAATTGGCTATTGGATTGATAGTAAGTTTGAGGGGAAAGGCTTAATGACAGAAGCATGTGAACGCATAACACAATTTGCATTCGAGGAACTACTGGCCAATAGAGTAGAAATTCGTTGTGATAGTGAAAATGTTCGAAGTCGCTCTGTAGCCGAAAGAGCTGGGTTTAAGTTGGAGGGCATACTTCAAAATGATTCTTTATCTGCCGATGGGGAAAAATTGAGGGACACATGCATATATGCCAAAGTCAGGGAATCTCAAGATTCTATTTAAAATTTCAATTTGAATATCAATGAAAAAATAAAAAGGTGTTGCCGTTTAGGCAACACCTTTCTTCATAGTGATCGTTTTCCACTGATTAGTTGAACTACAAAAATGATACCCGCAATGATTAGTAGTGCATGAATAAATCCGCCGCCAATCTTTAATACTAAACCAAGTAGCCAAAGTACGATTAATACTACGATAATTCCCCATAAAATTCTACCCATTTCATATCTTCCTCTCTTTATTTAATTTATCAAGTCATGTTGATATTTAAATTTTACCCGTTTGGGTATAGTATTAAACATGCTTCACTTTTTATATGCATGAAAGGAGTGTTATCATTGCTTACTAATGTGATGCAAGAAATAGTTCATAGCCTTGTCAGAGTGATGATGAGAGGGTCCGAGTATCAAACCTTTTGCAAATGCGAACAATGCGAACGTGATATTATTGCCTTGAGTTTAAATACATTACCTGCTCATTACGTTACAACAGAAAAAGGAAGAATAGCCGTTTTTGAGCGCTTAAATACAGCAGAAAATTTAGAATGGATCAACAAAAGAATTATCCACTCCATCTATGTTGTGGGTAAGTACCCGCATCGTCACTAAAACCTTGTCTTTTTTCGATAAGGTTTTTCCTCTGTTTAAATATTAATAGATAAATGCTTTTTGCTCAGACTCTTTCTAGTTCCAGCGCCTAGCCCCTCGAGTCGTTTCAGACTTGCGGGGCCGCAGGATGCGGGTCAGTCAGTCGTTGCGACACGATGTCGCGAACTTAGACTGACTTCGACTGAGCAATGAGCGCCTTATTCCGATTCTTCCAACGCATTTCGGGGCTAACATAGGCGCTTGCACCTTTCAAGATATAGGAATAAATATCTAGAATTGTGATAGGGTCTTTATTGTAGTAAAATATATAGAGCAAAGATGAGAGGAAGATAAATATGCCAACACCAAGCATGGAAGACCATATTGAACAAATTTATTTGTTGATAGAGCAAAAAGGATATGCTCGTGTGTCTGATATTGCAGAAGCATTGTCTGTATTACCATCTTCCGTAACCAAAATGGTTCAAAAACTTGATAAAGATGGCTTCTTAATATATGAAAAGTATCGAGGGTTAACTCTTACGGCAAAAGGAATGAAGCTCGGAAAAAAATTAGTAAAAAGACATGAACTTTTAGAAGATTTCTTGAGAATTATTGGCGTAAAGGAAGAGAATATTTACAATGACGTAGAGGGAATTGAACACCATTTAAGTTGGAACTCCATCGACCGTATTGCAGATTTGGTATTATTTTTAGAGGAAAATCCAGCATTACAATCCAAGTTAATGGAATTACAAGAACCAGAAAGTGAGCAAACCTTGTAAATGTTGTTTAAAGGAATACCACATGATACATACAATCTCTGGGAATGATAGAGGTTGAGTTTTAACACAAAAAGTAGAATATAATCTTTTGTGTGTGTGAGTTTACAATAGAGTTTATGATTTATATGAATCGGCTATAGGGAAGTAGCATAACCTTTTTTGCAGTCTAATCACTTTATATATAATTCAGAAGAAGCAAGGAAAGATCGATACCATATTTGGTGAGAAGGAGAGCGGTAATTTTGATAGGAACAGCATCAGGAGAAATAGTAAAGTTACAAGTGAAAGAACAGGACGGATCAAAATGGATTTTAACATATGATGGAATGGATATTCCGTTAAATGCATCTGAAGCACCAGAGGGTGTAGAGGTAGGTGGCACAATAGAAGCATTCTTATTTGTGGACAGACGTGGAAATCTATCTGCCACAACACAGCTTCCATCTATTCAAAAAGGCACATACGGATGGGCTCGTGTCATTAAAGTAGTCGATAGAGATGGCGTTTTTGTTGATATCGGTACTTCTAAGGAAGTTCAGGTTAAAGAAGATGATCTTCCAAAAATAAAAGAATTATGGCCTGCTGTTGGAGATCATTTATATATGACACTCCGTACCGATAAAGATGGTGAGTTATTCGGTCGATTAGCAACTGAGGACCGAGTAGAAGAGCTATATATAGATGCACCAACGACATTATTCAATCAAAATCTACAAGCACGTGCATACCGCTTGCTTCCTGTAGGTACGTTTTTGTTAAGTTTTCCTGAAAACTACCGAATTTTTGTACATGAGTCAGAACGCTTTAATGAACCGCGGTTAGGTGAAGATTTAACAGTACGCGTTATTGACGTGAAAGAGGATGGATCTTTGAATGGTTCCCTTTTGCCACGTAGACATGAACGTCTAGGAGACGATGCAGAATCTATATTCCGTTACCTGAACGATGTTGGTGGTAAAATGCCATTCACAGATAAGTCTTCACCAGATGAAATTCAAGAAATGTTCAGTATGAGTAAAGCTGCTTTCAAACGCGCCCTAGGTAAACTTATGAAAGATAAAAAAATTGTTCAAGAAGATGGTTGGACACAATTGAAGATGTAGTTCATACGGAGTAAAAAGAATCGATTAGTCGGAACTTTTTACTCCTATTTTCGTATTATTGAGGGAATGGAAGAGAAAGGAAAGGGGTTAAATAGTATGAAGAAATTATTATTGCCATTCATTACAGCAATGTTATTAATAGGTATGGTTATTGCGCCTACTTATTCATTAGCAGACTCAGATGGCTCCACTGAAGAAGAAGTTGTAAATGAAAAATTTGGTGCACCTATCATCGTATATGGTGGAAATTTAACTGCTGAGCAAAAAGACAGTGTAAAAAAGAGTTTAAAAATAACGGATAAATCAGATGTTCAAGAAATAGAGGTAACTGGCAAAGATTTAGCAACATATTTACAAGACGGAGATGCATCTGCAAGAATGTTCTCTTCTGCTAAGATCACTCGAAAAGACGCTGGTAAAGGTCTAGTGATAAGCATAGTTACACCGGATAATATTACAGAAGTAACATCCGAGATGTATGCAAATGCAATGCTAACTGCGGGCATTAAGGACGCAGTAGTAGAAATTGCTGCACCTAAGCCTGTAACGGGTCATTCAGCACTAGTAGGGATATATAAAGCCTATGAGGTTTCGGGGGAAGAACTTGATCCCGAACGTACAGATGTGGCCAATGACGAACTATCTATTGCTACTAATCTAGCAAAAGATGCAGGTATTGATGAGGCAAAAGTGAGTGAGTTACTAACAGAGATTAAAAAGCAAATTGCAGAACAAAATCCAGTTTCTCGTGAAGAGGTGGAAAAAATTGTTTCGGAGCAATTAGCTAATCTAAAAATTGAGCTTTCGGAAAAGGATCGTCAGCTGTTGATCGATTTAATGGACCGTATTCGTCAATTAGATATCGATTTCAGTCAATGGTCAGATCAACTGAATGATTTAAGTAAAACAATTGAAGACAAGATTGGAAAAATAGTCGATAATGAAGGATTTTGGGAAGGTGTCAAAAACTTCTTTACGAATCTAATAGACTCGATTCGTTCTATTTTTAACTAATGTATGAGCCCTCCTTCTTAAATAGATAGGAGGGCGTTGTTTTGTTCAAAATTTATTTTAAGAAAATGCACCTATACTTATGTGGTTTTATACAATTACCGATTATATAAAGTGGATCTAGTTGATTGGAGCGAAGAGCGGTGACTGCAGTGGGAACAGCGCGAGCTGAAGACCCTGGAAGGAGTTTCTTAAAGCCTTGTTCTCTTTATTTGCACAAAATACAAGGATTTGTTATCATGGAATTAATATATCTCGACTTCAAGATAAAATAATGAGGAGGTAAAGAAATGAAATTAGCAGGTATCCACCATGTCTCAGCAATTACTGGAGACGCTGATAAAAATCATGACTTTTATACAAGAATATTAGGAATGCGATTAGTGAAGAAAAGTGTAAATCAGGATAATCCTTCTTCTTATCATTTGTTTTATGCAGATGCTGTAGGTACGCCAGGAACAGACATGACTTACTTTGACATACCCAATGCAGGAAGAACATATCCTGGTGTATCTAGTATTAGCAATACAAGTTTCCGGGTCAAAAATGAGCAAGCTCTATATTTTTGGAAAAGTAGATTTGAAAAATTTAATGTACCACATGATTCTATTATAGAAAGGTTTGGTCGTAAAACACTTTACTTTGAAGATTTTGAAGGGGCAAGACTTATGTTAGTGGTCGACAACGGGGCTGGAATACCTTATGGCGAAGCATGGGTTAGAGAGGAGATTTCAGCGGACAATGCAATTGTTGGTTTAGGTCCCGTAAAGCTTACAGTTCGAAAATTAGCACCGACTGAAAAGGTCTTAACAGAAATACTTGGATTTGAGTTAGCTGGTTCCTACCCATCGGAGGTACTGGACATGCCAGATATTCAAGTTTATACGACGGGAAAAGGTGGTCCAGGTGGAGAAGTTCATATCGAGACACGCACAGATTTACCAATGGAGCGACCTGGAAGGGGTAGTGTACATCATGTAGCATTCCGAATTCCTTCAATGGAAGATTACCCAAAATGGGAGGAGCGCTTACGTGAAAATGGCTTTACCACTTCTGGTTTAGTAGACCGATACTATTTCAAGGCAATCTATTTCAGAGAACCAAATGGCATTCTATTTGAATTATCTACCGATGAGCCAGGATTCGATACAGATGAACAAATGGATAGCTTGGGAGAACGATTAGCACTACCACCTTTTCTAGAAATGAGAAGAGTGGAAATTGAAGCGAAGTTGCGTCCGTTGTCAATCAATAAATAAATGTGCTAAAATTCAGAAAAGGAGTGGTTACTGATGGAATTTGAATTTAAAGAATTAGGAAACGATGTATATGCGTTTCAATATATACAAGGCGGGGAAAGATTAGGCGAAATTACTTGGACGTTACTTGGAGATGTCATGGTGATGGATCACACATATGTATCGGATAAGCTGAGAGGACAAGGGGTTGCCAAAAAGTTATTAGATAGCGCTGCTTCTTATGCAAGAGAGCAGGAGCTAAAGATGGAGCCGGTTTGCTCATACGTAGTGGCAGCCTTCTCAAAGTCTAACGAATATGATGATGTAAAAGCATAAAAGAAATTTGTATACTTCATAACAAAAAGGCAATCCGCTTCTATTTAGAAAAGGATTGCCTTTTTATAATAGCATTATTAAATTTGTGTGAAAAACACTAAAATTCCTGTTAATACCGATGCACCTGCTAACGTATAAAGGAAATCTGCTTGGTTAAAAATTATCTCTTTTTCCATAAATTCCACCCTCTCTTTTTATGTTGATAGTTAAATATTACCCTGGTTTATAAATGTTTAAACAGGTTTAAATTATTTTATGAAGGGGATTTTAAAATTATACGAAACCTTTTCAACTATTAATCGTAGAATGATAAGAAGTGTAAAAATGAAGGGACTGAATTCTATGTCACGTACAGGAGAAATGGTATTAAGTGTTATTAGTGCAATTATGACATTACTTAGTATTATTTTAGTAACAGTTTTAGTGGTAAGTGGAAGCAGCATATTGAAAGATGAAGATTTTAAAAAAGAATTTGAGAATACGATTTCGAATGAGCCTACATTTACGGAAACTGACCAACAATTGATAAATGATAATATGAGTTTAGCAATCGATGCATTTAGCATATTTGGTTGGGTATTTATAATTATTCTTGTCATTAGTCTAATCCTAAATATTATCGGAATCATGTCTATTTCCAAAAATAAAAACCCGAAGTTAGCAGGAATTATGTTCATCCTTGCAGGTCTTTTTGCTGGTGTAATATCGCTAACATCAATTCTATTGTATATTGCGGCTATCATGTGTTTCGTTCGCAAACCACCAGTTCAAATACAAGAGGAATACTATACAACTGAAAAGTCACTTTAACAAACAAAAACACCGACCTATAAGGCCGGTGTTTTCAATAGATATACGTATTTAGCAGTAGATAAAGGGTGACCCTCAAAATATTCATCGAATTCTTCTAAACATTCGAAGCCGAAGTTTTCATAGAATTGACGGGCATTATCATTTAAGCTTTCCACGTAAACAAATAATTGTCGTCCAGCTGGCATTTGGTTTAGCCCAGCTAATAATAGTTTTTTTCCATATCCACTTTGTTTATATTCAGGTAACACATAAATAGCAGTTAGTTCTGCATCTCCATCTTCGTCCGTATAAGTAAAGTTAGCGAAACCGATGGGATTGCCTTCATATTCAGCGATTAAGAAGATAGTTTTCTCTATTCTCTTCACAATCATCATAGGGGAATAAGCCTTTTCTAGAAAAAGAGTTTGTATGTCATCAGGTATAATATTCTTGTATGTATCGTTCCAACTGACCTTTGCGATCTGTTGAATTACTTGAATGTCATCTAACGTAGTCGCTCTAATCATTTGAAATCACCTCTAGATTCTTTTTGTAATCATAACAAAAATAACTATAATCTTCTACATATATATACAATTAAAATCATTTAGATATCAAACTGTAATATAAGATGGGTAATCAAGCATAAAAATCATATACCTCTAAAGAATTAGTTTGTTAAGGTGTTAACTTATTTAATAGTGGGTATGTACATTATATATAGAAAACCTTGGAGGTAATTAGGATGGCAAAAAACAAATCACTATTATTGGCAGGATTAGCGGCAGGAGCGTATGCATATTTCAGTAAGAAAGAAAATCGTGAGAAAGCAGTAGTGGCTTTTAATAATACAAAATCTAAAGTGAATGCTTACATAGACTCACAAAAACATCAAAGATCCGATTTAACCGCAGCAGGACATCCAGATCCTTACGATACACCAGATAATAATATGGTCGATGAAGGAGCTCTTACAAGCGTCCAGTACTATAATGATGAAGTTCAGGACAACCAAAAGAAAGACGATACAAATAAGCAAGACGGAGAAAAGAAGTCTAATCCTAATGACCAAATAACTTTATAATCTTAATAGGACAGGAATGTGTCAAAAACCACATTCCTGTCCTATTTATTTTCTCCACGTAATGGCCAAGATAGACACTATTAACAATATGATACCTGTCATAGTAAACCCGCTCGTAGCATCCAATTCTAGGAAGCCAGTGATACTCGATCCCACAACTACTCCTATAGAAAAGAAAGCATAGAAATAGCCATATGCTTTTCCTCTATAGGATTGCTCTGTTGAATCTATTAATAATGTGTTAATAGATGGGAAAAGAAATGCAAATCCTATTCCATATAACCCCATCCAAATATATAGTAAGTTCAGGGAATCTGTATGGCCGAGCAATAGCATACTTACTCCCATGATGCTCATACCAAAAGTAAGTGTATAGATGGGTTTTACTCGGTCAAATATTCGATTTATCGGAAGGATAAACACTAAAATTGCGACAAAGCCGAAAGTACTTAGAAGAAATCCGCTTGTTTTAGTGTCAAATCCTAAATGCACTACTTTTAAAGGGAGCATATACGCTAATACCCCTTGCGAGAACATTAAGAAAAAAGCACCTGCAAATGACTTAATCACTCCACTTCTTTGGAAAATAGAGTGAACGGAATGGTGAGAGACATCCTGCTCTTTTCTTTCGATAGCTACTTTTCTTAACAAAACTAAAGACAGTATACTTAAAGCAAGCATAATAGAACCTGTCATTCCTAACACAAATACCTCATTTTTTTTGCTTGCGAGAATACCACTTGTAGCGGGACCAACAATTGCAGCAAGTCCAACAAATGCACCTGATAGTGCAACTCCTTTACCTCGTTTTTCATGCGAAGTCCTATTAGCTGAGTAGGTAAAAGCTGCAGGTACAATTAGTCCAGCTACTAAACCATGTATAAAACGTATTAGTAATAATCCAAACGGCTCGCTAGCAAATTGGTAAAGGAATAAGGAGAAACTCGTTGCAAATAAACCAGTGATGAGTATGTAATAGGGTCCTTTTCGATCAGTTAGAAATCCAGAAATAATATTACCAAATGTATTCGAAAGAGAATACATCCCTACAACTAAACCAGTTATAAAAGGAGTGGCACCAAGAGATTCTGCAAAGGGGCTCATAATTGGTAGTTGAGAAAATAAGTCAAAGAATGAGATAAAGATAATAATATATATAAAAAAGTGCAATACTGCTCCTCTTTTCTATAGTAGCTTTTATTCTAGTATAAAGGTTTTAAATGTATCGATAAAGGGAATTTGGAACAAAACAAATCATGCAAGGGGGAAGTCTTATGAAAGCAATGTTCATCTATAACCCATCTTCAGGAAAAGCGGATGCCGAGCAATATAAAGAAACAACAGTTAATGTGTTAGAAGGCTTGGGGTATGAAGTGATTATTAAGGAAACGAGTAAACAAAATGATGCCACCATATTTGCCACACAGGCGTGTGCTGAGAAAGTAGACTTTTTGTTAGCAATGGGTGGAGATGGGACGATAAATGAGGTTGTCAATGGTCTCGCTGAACAACCTAACCGGCCTCTATTTTCATTTATTCCACTCGGTACTGTGAACGATTTTGCTCGTGCACTTGGCATTCCATTGGAGCCTGAGCTTGCTATTGAAGCTTTAAAAATGACGAACACACGATTAGTGGATATTGGGCAAATTGGGGATAAATATTTTATGAATATAGTAGCTGTTGGTGAGATAGCTAGTCGTGTTGCGGATACTACTGTTGAACAAAAAACAAAAATGGGTTCACTTGCTTATTTGCTAGAAGGAGCAAAAGCCGTTATTTCGAACGAAGAAATAGAAATGACAATAACGCATGATCAAGGAATTTGGAAAGGGACACCTATGCTTATACTTGTGGCTTTAACGAATTCTGTAGGTGGATTTGAAAAATTGGTAAATGCAGCGGAAGTAAATGATGGAAAGTTACATATTTATATTATAAAACAAGCAGGATTGGCTTCTATAGCAAGAATGGGAGCAAAAGTCCTGTTGGGTACACTAGAGGAAGATACTGGAGTGGAAGTAATCGAATCTAGTAATGTATTAATCGAATCTGGAAATCCTCTATATTGTAATGTAGACGGGGATGAAGGAGATTGCACACCACTGAACATTCAAATATTACCTAAACATTTAAAAATGCTAGTCCCTCAAAAAAACTGAGTCTAAAAGGTTGAAAAAATATATAATTTCCAGGATAATGATATAGACTAATACAACATACCCAAAAGGTTATATAAACATTAAGACCTACTTAGGGAAAAAGAGGGAAATATGAAGACTGTCGAGAAGCAATTTTTAGATAATTTCTCTAAAATATACACTAGAGAAATAGGTACAACAACAAGAGTAGAAGGTTTAGATTCTTTCCTAGAATTAGAAGAACAGCTATTTCAAAAAATGTTTTCTTTTGAAGTAACGGAAGCAAAAGAAATTCTAAGAAGCATGATAGATTTAATAATTGCTAGAACACGTAAGAATATGATCCAAAATGTAAAGTATTACTACATTCAGCTAGCGGCTATTATGGGAAGAAAACTAAATGAGAGTCAAGTTCCTACTGATAAAGTTAGCGCGTTTAACATTGCATGTGTAGAAACTATTGAGACGAAGATGAGTGATGCACAATTTTTATTATGTGCAGATGAGTTGGTTGAGTTTTTTGTGATGGTCATAACCGAAAGGAAAAAGCCGTCATTTGGCCATCAAACGGTTAACAAAGTAATCCTCTATATTAATGATGAAATAGAGACAAATTTAACGGTAGAGGATATTGCTAAAAGATTTGCTATAAGTACAAGTCATCTTTCTCGTATTTTTAGAGAGCATACAGGAGTGACGCTTGTAGAATACTTAAATGTTCGAAAAGTAGAGGAATGCCAATACTTTTTAAGAACAACAAATAAAGCTATTTCCGATATTTCTAGTAGTTTTCACTTTTGCAATCAAAGCTATTTCACTCGCATATTCAAAAAGTATACCGGAATAACACCGAAGCAATACCGCGATAACCAGGAATATCCTAGTTTTAAATATAATTTTCCTAATGAACAACAATCAGTTTAAATATTTTGGATTAAATTTGATAAATAGCTTCATAGTAAGGTATACTTCTTTATAGTTTGATGAGTGAAGGTGAATAGAGTGAAAAAGAAGATTAGTTTATTTTCTATTCTTGTATTTGCAGCCCTAGTGCTTAGTGGATGTTCTGGAGTAGAAAACAAAGAAGGTACTTTTTATAATATTTTTGTTCGACCTTTTGAATTTCTTATACATTTCTTTGGAGAAATGTTCAATGGTAGTTATGGACTGGCGATTATCGCTATTACCGTACTTATCCGTCTTATTCTGATGCCTTTGATGCTTAAAAATTATAAAAATCAACAAGGCATGAAACAGAAAATGGATAAATTGAAACCAGAAATGGACGATATCCAAAAGAGATTAAAGGAAACAAAAGATAAAGAACAGCAAATGGCTCTACAACAAGAAATGATGGGATTATACCGTAAGCATGGAGTAAATCCGCTGAACATGGGTTGTCTACCGATGATTATTCAGATGCCTATTGTAATGGGATTGTATTTTGCGATTCTCTATTCTGCGGATATTAAAGCGCATCCATTTTTATGGTTTAACTTAGGATCTCCTGATATTGCAATGACACTTATTGCTGGAGCGGTTTATTTCATTCAAGCAAAAGTTTCATTATGGACAGTACCTGAGCAACAACAGAAACAAATGAAAATGATGATTTATATTTCGCCAATTATGATTATGTTTATTTCCTTCAGTTCTATGGCGGCACTTCCAGTTTATTGGGCTGTCGGTGGACTATTGCTAATATTCCAAACATATTTGGGGCGTAAATTTTACTCGAATCATCCAGAAAAAGCAGAGGAATCTGTATAACACAAAAACGAAGCGATTGTTGCTTCGTTTTTTTCTTGAGAGGTAAGGTGTTTATGAATAGAAATTGGATATTTGGACTACTGATTGCAGCAGTTAGTATTTCTGCGTTGGTATTTATCATTAAAGGAAATATTAATATGGCTGTTTTGTTTATGACAGCAATCTTTGCTCTAAGTAATGGTTTCCGAGCAATAAGTTTTAAAGAAAAAGGATTCGTCAAAGAGGCGAAGTGGATGAAAGGTATGTCCATTTTGTTTGCAGTATTATTTTTTGTCGTGTTATTTTTGCTAATTTTTTAATAAGAGAGAGCGTATTTACCTATCATGGGTAGATACGCTTTTACTTATTTAGGAGGATTCATTTATCGTTCAGGATGGTTATAATTATTTTGGCGAAGTTGAATTTCAATAAGAGAATAGTTATTAGAAAAATGGTAAACTAGAAATAACGTAATAAGAAAGAAGGAAGTCCGAAGATATGCAGTCAAGATATAGCTTTTTACAAGAAAAAAAGAAGAAAAAATGGCCATATATTATTTCTGGAATCATTGTAGGAATACTTGTAGCCACAGCGGTAGTGTGGGTAGGAATGAATGAATGGAATATAGATAAAAGTATAGAGGAACTCCGTGATTTGACAGGTGTTAAGCAAATAGTCGATGTTGATAAAACAGAAGAAGCTAATGTGGATAAACCAGTTATAGAAGAACCAAAACAGGAAATTCCTATTGTGGAGGAGCCGGTAGTGGAAGAGGTAGATATGTCTGGCGCAAAAGGCTATATTGGTAACGAAGTTTTACCCCAGGAGCCTACAATAGTAAAAGGTGTATTAATTGCTAGTAAAAAGTATCCCCTGCCATCTACTTATGCACCTGGTGAAAGCAAAGAGGCTAGAACAGCATTTCAAGAAATGGCTGCTGAGGCAATTTTATCTGGGTATGACCTTGTAGCTTTCAGTACGTATCGATCTTTTGACTATCAAACTCAGTTATATGAACGTTATGTAACAAATGACGGTCAAGAGGCTGCGGATCGTTATAGTGCACGCCCGGGCTATTCCGAACATCAAACAGGGCTAGCTTTTGACATCGGAGAGCAGCATTTTGAACAACATTTCGCTAGAGAAAGCTTCGGAGAAACAGAAGCAGGCAAATGGGTTGCAGCCAATGCCCATAAGTATGGATTTATTATGCGTTATCCGAATGGCTCAGAAAAAATTACAGGTTATATGTATGAGCCGTGGCATTTTAGGTACATCGGAAAAGAACTTGCGCCTCAAGTATACGAAGCAAACGTGACTTTAGAAGAATTCCTAAATCTTTAGTAGACAGGATTAGAATACAAAAAGAGGTTTCCAAAAATGAACTAACCAATTTCTAAAAGTTGTCAGAGCGCTACGGACAGTAAAAAGCCATAAGAATACCGAGAAAAAAGAGGCTAGTTGTGACGTCAGTCACGACTAGCCTCTTAAAAAATCAAACGGTAATCTTATAGCGATAAATCTATCCAAAGCCCTTCGAAAACATTATTAAAGTATCGGTGAAATTAGACGAGCTAATGACTCTTTAAATTTAATCATGGTTGATCTTTCTTCATATATTTCTGCCGTCATCTCGGTAGATAACTTCATATCCTCTTCAAATAACTCTGCTAACTGATGAGAAGTTTCGCGATCATATATAAAGGCATTTACTTCAAAATTCAATTTAAAACTACGCACATCAATATTTGCCGTTCCCACTGTAGAAGCTTCGTCATCAATTACAATCATTTTTGTATGCAAGAATCCATTTTGGTAAATATATACTTTAGCTCCAGCTCTTATTAACTCGCCAACATAGGAGTAAGTCGCCCAGTAGACAAAAATATGATCGGGTTTATTTGGAATCATAATTCGTACATCAATACCTGAAAGGCATGCAATACGTAACGTATCCATGAAACTAGCATCTGGGATGAAGTATGGAGATTGAATATAAATATACTTTTTAGCCATCATAATTAACTTAAGGTAGCCATTTTTTATTTGCTCCCATTCGGAATCGGGTCCACTAGAAACAATTTGCAAGCCAACAGAACCTTTCATCGGAATGGCTGGGAAAAATCTATCAGAATACTCGATATCATGCTCTGCGGAGGCTTGGTTCCAATCGAGAATGAATCGGGTTTGAAGAGGATGAACAGAACTACCTTCGATACGTAAATGCGTGTCGCGCCAGTATCCAAATTTCTTTTTTAGTCCAAGATATTCATCTCCAACATTAAATCCTCCGATATAACCGATTCGTCCGTCTATTACAACGATTTTTCTGTGGTTCCGGTAATTCATCCGGGGATTGATAAGTGGAAAGATAGAAGGGAAAAATGCCTCTACACGACCACCTAACTCAATCAGTTCGTTAAAATGTCTTTTTCTTAAGGAACGTGATCCAGTATCATCGTATAAAACCCTTACTTTAACCCCTTGTTTTGCTTTGGCTAACACTGCCTGGTAAATCTCCTGCCCTAAGGAATCTAATCGGAATATATAGTATTGAATATGGATGTGATCCTTTGCATTTCCGATATCGTGAAGGAGAGCATCAAACTTTTCTCGTCCATCAGTGAAAATTTCGACTTTATTGTCTTGAGTTAAGACTGCTTGGTTATTATGTAAGTGCATAACGATTAACTCTTTATAATGCATTGCATCATCTAAACGAAAATCAAATGAGTCATCTTCGATAGCTTCCATTTGAAATTCAATGAGATTATCGATACCTATCTTGTTTTTTCCTTCCCAACGGAATAACGTTTTTTTACGTAGCTTTCGTCCAAACAATAAATAAATACCAAATCCTAAAATAGGTATAAAGAATAGGACTAGAATCCACGCCCAAGTAGCGGAAGCATCTCGACGTTCTAAAAATATTAGGGCTATTGCCAAAGAAATATTTAAAATGAGGATGCCAGAAACAATAATACCATAAAAGCTTGCTATCAAATTTTCACCCCCGGTGCATGTCTATATAATCATTTGCTATTAAATTCTAGTATAGCTGATTTGTCTCAAAGAAAGTAGGGAAGACATATATTAAATAGAAAGTAATTCCTACTTGACCAATAGGGATAAAAGTATTAATATATGATGAGCACAAAAAATGGAGGTTTTTATATGAATTTATTATTTATTATTCTAAACATAGTTGCCTTACTCCTTTTAGTTGGAGTACTAATCATAATGCAAAAGAAACATGTTTCATTCTCGAAGCGTGTATTCACGGCTCTAGGACTAGGTATTTTACTAGGTTTAGTATTGAATTTAGCCTATGGGGTAGATTCGGAAGTATTGGCAGAAACTGTACCTTGGTATAACCTTATCGGTACTGGTTATGTAAAATTACTACAAATGATTGTAATGCCATTAGTATTCATCTCAATATTAGGGGCGTTTACAAAAATTACAATCGGTAAAAACTTTGGTAAAATGGCAGCAATTATTTTGAGTTTCTTAATCGGAACTACTGCCATTGCTGCTGTTATTGGTATTGGCTCTGCGGCAATATTCGATTTGAATGCAGAACAAATCATTCAAGGAGATGCTGAAACTGAACGTGCAGAATACTATGAAGGTCGCTCTGCAGAAGTTGCAGACAAAGCACTTCCAGATCAAATACTAGAATTATTACCTGCAAATCCATTTTTAGATTTTACAGGAGCTAGACCAACCTCTACTATTGGGGTAGTTATCTTCGCAGCGTTTTTAGGATTCGCTTATTTAGGAATAGCACGTAAAGAGAAAGAAACTGCAGCAACCATTAAAACAGGCATTGATGCGATTTACGCATTAATCATGCGAGTAGTTAAGCTAGTACTTCGTTTAACTCCATACGGAATTTTAGCAATTATTGCAAGAACCGTTGCAACATCAGATTTTAGTGCCATATACAATTTAGGTAAGTTTGTTCTCGCTTCTTATGTAGCATTGGCAGTAGTATTTGCGATACATTTATTAATCATTACTCTATCTGGATTAAATCCAATAACTTATGTTAAAAAGGCAGCAGAACCATTAATCTTTGCGTTCACTTCACGTTCAAGTGCAGGAACTCTACCTATTAACATTAATGCACAAACAACTAAAATGGGTGTATCAGAAGGAGTTGCTAACTTCTCTGGATCGTTCGGACTATCTATTGGTCAAAATGGTTGTGCAGGTATTTACCCAGCGATGCTAGCGTTCATGATTGCTCCATCAGCAGGCATCAATCCATTAGACCCGATGTTCATCTTAACTGTTGTCGGAGTAGTAGCAATTAGTTCGTTTGGTGTAGCAGGAGTTGGTGGCGGTGCAACATTTGCTGCAATTCTAGTTCTATCTGCATTAAATTTACCAGTTGCTTTAGCGGGTCTCCTAGTATCGGTTGAACCGTTAATCGATATGGGACGTACAGCAGTAAACGTAAGTGGTTCAATGACCGCTGGTGTTGCTACTGCGAAACTAACAGGTGAATTAGATAAAGATTTATACAACACACCATTAAACCAAATTGCAACAGACGAAGTTTAATATGGCTCGCAAAAAAACTGTCCTTTCATCAAAGGGCAGTTTTTTTATGGTTCTACAGAAATTTAAAGAATGAATAATACTACTGCTTTCTGTTATGTGGCTCGGAGCGGATATCAACGGCATATGCACATTTTATTTTTAAGGGACCGGGCATTTTTTGCTCGGTTTTTCTCATGTTTAGAAATATACTTTCAGATAACTTATCTAAATACTAAATATTAAAAAAATTTATACATAAACTAATCTAGTAGTTTGCTATAATCGAAATAACTAGGTTGTAAGGAGATGGAGAAATGCTTCAAGCCATAAATCTTTCTAAGAAATTTAAAACCAAAGTAGTTGTAAAAGAAGTCAATGTGGAACTGTTCGCGGGAGAGTCTGTCGGATTACTAGGTCCCAATGGGGCGGGCAAATCAACGACTATTTCTATGTTATCTTCCTTAGTCCAACCGTCAAGCGGAGACGTCTTATGGAATGAAAAATCCATTGCAAAAAATCCAGACCCATTGCGTAAAGCATTAGGAGTAGTTCCACAAGAAATTGCCTTATATCCAGAGCTTTCTGCTAGAGAAAATCTCGCTTTTTTCGGTAGAGTTAATGGATTAAAAGGGGAACTTTTGGCAACGAGGATCACAGAAGTCTTAACAAAGATTGGGCTGTTGGATAGACAAAAGGATATAGTTAAAACATTTTCAGGTGGGATGAAACGACGTCTGAATATTGGTGCTGCACTTTTACATAAACCTTCGATTTTAATAATGGATGAGCCGACCGTCGGAATTGATCCACAATCGAGAGCGTATATTTTAGAAACTGTTAAGCAGTTTGTGGCAGATGGAATGACTCTTTTATATACGAGTCACTATATGGAAGAAGTAGAAATGCTGTGTGACAAAATATATATTATGGATCAAGGAAAAATAATTGCACACGGTACAAAAGAAGAGCTTAAAGAACTGGTCTCCGACAACCAAACAATTGAATTGAAAACTAATTTACTTACGGAGAACTTTGAAAAGCACTTGAAAGAGCAGTTCCCACAAGCAACTTTTCGTATAGATGAAGAGATACTAACGATTTCAATGTCCAAAAGTGAAGAGCCACTAGCTAATATTTTTGCGATTGCTGCGGCAAGTAATGTAGTGATTACCTCTGCGATTGTCAAAGTGCCATCCCTAGAAGATGTGTTCTTGCATTTGACTGGAAAAGCACTAAGGGATTAAGAGGGGAGATGAAGTGATGCTGTTTAGTTTAATTGCGAAGCAAATGAAAATGCTGATTCGAAATAAGCAACCGTTAATTATTTTATTGGTCATGCCACTCGTTTTAATAACCATACTTTCAAATGCGTTAGGAAGCATAATGGACGGTGGAGAAGAAGCGGCGATTCAAGCAAATTTGCTCATCCTAGATAATTCATCATGGGTTCAAGAGGAAAAAGAAATTAAGCTATTTTTAGAAGGAGAAGGGGTAACAGGCGTAGCCTTGGATGCTTTGCTCACTCAGTTTAAAAGTGGTGATCCAGTAGAATTACTAAACAGCACCGTTCTAGCTGCTGACGAAATGAAGAAGTATATTGCTGTGGAATATAAAAAGGAAGTAGATTTAAAGACCGCTCGACAGGATGAAAATATAGATGGCATCCTAACTATCCCTTCTAACTTCCGATTGAATTATATAAAATCTGCCTATTTTAATAATCCCGATTTTCATAGTGTATCCTTATATCTAAATCAAGATAATGAAATTCGTGCATCCATAATTGATGCTGTTCTAACAGACTGGCAAAGTGGCTATTCCCAATCCGCGGCACTTTTAGCGGCAAACTTATCACCTCAGGAAATTATGAGTAACGTCAGTAGTGTAGAGAAGGCAGAACAGGTTTTAGAGGCAAGTGAGCGGAAAATACCTGCCACTATTTACTACACAGTTGGAATGATGGTGATGTTCGCATTATATATCCCTGCTTTCCTAGCAGGCTTTGCACTGCAAGAAGTACAATGGAAAGTATATGACCGGATATTACTTGCAGGGGTGTCTCCTGTTTTATATACACTTTCTATTTTCTTTACAGGAACATTTGTAGCCTTTATCCAGCAAGCCATTATGCTTTCATTTGGAATGCTTGTATTAGGTATAGAATGGATCACTCTAGAGGGAATGGGCCTTATAATTATTAGTTATAGTGTATTTGTTGGTGCATTGTCTGCTTTGATAACTACTCTCCAATTTCGAACAAAAACAGAAGGTATTGCGAATGTGTTTAATGGATTGTTTATAACGGTATTTTCTTTCTTAGGTGGATCCTTCTTTAATATTCGTGATATTTCGGAAACACTCGGAAAGATTGGTGACTTTACTCCCAATGGTGCAACAATGTCTGCCATACTCTCTATACAAAAAGGGCAGGATTTATCAGTTATTTGGCCTTTTATGTTGGCTATATATGTTCTAGTAGTTGTGTGCGTGCTATTTGCCATTGTTTTCTTTCCGAGAAGAGGTGTAGCAGGATGAAGGGGATATGGATTGCTAGATTTTTAAATTTAAAACGAAAGCCTGTCGTTTTAATCATGATGACAGTAATGACCTTAGTAATGGCATACGTAGTAGGCAGCTCTAGTAATGGAAAGATGAGTGTGTCGGTGGCTGTCGACGGTACTGAAACGACTCAAGCAGTACTAGAGAAGTTGAAGGAAGAGGGCGGATATTCCCTTATAGAAATTACAGCCGAAGAGTTGCAGCAAAAAGCGAAAAAAGATATTCGAATGGTCGGTATTGGGTTGAAGGAAAATTCCTATACTATTTATTCTGCCTCAGATTCTGATAGTGTGAGAAACCTATCTTTGAGAATTGAATCGGCTTATAGTGATATTAGTTTTAAAAAGCAAGTTATACAGGTAGGTGGCGTGGAAGCTTGGAAAGACATTGAAATAAGTTTGCAAGAAGACCAAGCATTCCATATTCAAACAGAAGCAATGGATGAGTCAGAGGTATTTCGTTACGATAATGCACTTCAAAGTTTGTTTGGATTTACGCTATTCTTTGTTTTTTATACGGTCTCAATTAATGTTCAATTTATATTAGAAGACAAGCGCACGGGAGTATGGAATCGATTAAAGTTAGCATCAGTAAGTAAATTTCAACTTTATGTCGGGCATCTATCTTTTAGTTACATTATCGGGCTTCTCCAAGTGATGCTTGTTTTATTTGTCTTCAGGTATGTGTTAGGTACTAATATGTACGGTGGATTTTGGAAAGTAGGGATTATTGCTGCTATCTATGTTTTGCTTGTAATGGCATTTTCTGTTTTTGTTATTTCATTAGTAAAAACAGTAAGTCAAAGCAGTATTATCATTTCTCTTGTAGCGGTAGCATTTGCAATGATTGGCGGGGCTTACTGGCCATTAGAAATAGTTCAGTCGCAAGCATTACTGACGATGAAATGGATTTCTCCAATATATTATGCAATGGAGTCTATGAAACAAGTGACGGTATATGAGGGAACTTTTGGTAGTATTTGGACGTATGTAAGTATGATGGTGGTTATTGCAATAGTTCTATTGATAGTAGGGATTAGTTTATTGGAAAAAAGAACGGAACGCTATCATTCCAGTGAATAGATAGGGGAGATAGGGATGTATTGGTGTAAAATTGCACGAACAGAAAAAGAGTTTGAAGCGATAGCGCGATTAAATTATGAAACATTTGTGGAGGAGATTCCACAGCACGAGCCGGATCCTAGTGGGATGCGGGTCGATGCGTTTCACCATGAGAATGTGTATGTCATTGTTTTAAAGGATCAGGAGTTAGCAGGAATGGTAGCATTTCGAGCTGCCCGTCCTTTTTCTCTAGATTTAAAGCTTGGGCAAGTGGAGGAGTATCTGCCGAAGGATGCATTAGGTGGACTGTTATGTGAGGTTCGATTAATGGCTGTAGATAAGGCTCACCGGAATGGACGAGTGTTTTATTACTTAGCACGTGCTCTTTCCGATTACGCGTATGAAAATGGATATGGAGCAGCGCTAATATCGGGAACGGTACGGGAACAAAAGTTGTATAATCAGCTTGGTTTTGAACCTTTTGCTGATCCAGTGGGTACAGAAGAAGCTAAATTTATCCCGATGGTACTAACTAGGGATCGTTTTGACCAGTCAGTGGCCTCTCGGTTTAAACAAAAAAGATATTCATTTTATCCAGGGCCTGTACAACAATCGGACGCCATACAACGAGCGTTTTCTGCCAGTCCATTGTCTCATCGAACGCATGAGTTCGAGGTCATGCTAGAGCGAGTGAAGAACAATCTATTATCGATGAGTGGTGCAGCATATGCCCACTTGCTTTTAGGGAGTGGGACGCTTGCAAATGAAGCGATGATAGCGCAGTTACACGTATTAGGAGAGAAAGGCTTAATCGTTAAAAATGGAGCCTTTGGAGACCGCTTGGAAAAACAAGCGGAACGTTGGCAGTTATCTTTTGATGTTGCATCTTTTGAATGGGGAAGCCCTTATAATCTATCGCTAATCGAAGAAAAACTTGCCACCGGAGCTTATAGTTGGCTCTTAATGGTCCACGGTGAAACGTCCACTGGAATGTTAAATAACCTGGAAGAAATAAAGTTATTATGTAACCGTTATAGTGTGCTGCTTTGTATGGATTGTGTGAGTTCATTTGGAGCACTTCCATTTAGCTTAGAAGGAGTATATCTTGCAACTGGTGTAAGTGGTAAAGCTATCGGGACTATGAGTGGATTAGCTTTTGTATTCGCTAACACAGAAGTAACATCGAGTAATAATATCCCTTCATATTTAGATCTGGGATTGAGCGTGAATAATGCAATACCTTTTACGATTCCTTCTCAGTTTGTACATAGCCTAGAGGTAGCTTTAAAAGCCTATGAAAATGGAGAGAGGTACAATCTGTTACATCGTCGCATGCGATTTATCGAAGACGATGTGTCCAAGCATGGGATCGAATTGCTCTCAGATAATCACTATCCAATGATTTTCACATGGAAAGAGGTTAAGTTTCCTTACTTAGCAGAAGATGCAAGAATGTCTGGTTTTGACCTTCACTATAAAAGTGATTATTTAATCGTAAAAAACTTGCTGCAAGTATCTTGTATTCAGCCAGATTTTGAAGACGCATGGGTGAAGTTTATGAATTGGTTAGGGAACTATCGGAGGTATCATGACTAATAAACGCATACTGCTTTTCTCTAGGTTCCGACTAATATTATAAGATTATTGAAAAATGGGATGCTGGTTAAGTTGTGACGGATATCACAACCAACTAGCATCCCTGAAATTTTACTCACTTGGTAATCACTATAAATGGGACGTCTATCCAAAATCCTTCGTTTTTGTAAGTTACGTAAGTAAACAAGAAATGAAATTTCGATAAAAAAGAAGAAACATTGGTTCCCCCTAAGAACGTATCATTACTTGCTCATACGTAGTGTAGATAAAAACTTTATACGGCGTGTCGGGCATTTTTTCGACGTTGTTTATTGCGACATTTACAGCATCAACAGCCTTCTTAACTTGGTTAAGTTCTAAATAGCATAATGCAATGTATGCATCCTTTTCATAGAAAATAGATAGATCGATTGGATGGTGAACGATGTCAGGGATTTTCACCTCATCAAATATCTTCAATGCTTCAAAAACTCTACCTAATCCGTATAAAGTCTTAGCTCTTTCCAGTTGGAAGTAGGGGGTAAATAATTTCGTATTAATCTTATCAAGAGAGAATTTATGGTATAGAGAATCCGCCTCCATATACATCTTTTGATAGGTATTTAAGTAATGCAAATTAGCATAGTGGATAAAAGCTTTGGAATCCTCATCATCAGCAAATTCACTATAGGCTTCTAGTTTTTTTAAATAATGCGCCATTTTCCCCGCGTCTTCTTCCATCATCGCATGAACTGCTGCTAGCCTAAATAAATTATCTATTTGTTTAAAAATTTTATGTTCACTGGAATATTGAATAGCTTCGTTCATCATTTGAATGGCATCTGTATTTCTTCCTACTGCAAAGTAAAGTACAGCTTCCAAATAGTCGAAATCCATCCGCGATAATGGATCAATCCATAGAGGGTTTGCTTCCAGTTTTTTTCGTTCTTCTAACAATACATCTAGTGCGATTTGATACTGGTGATTCATAAATGGAATGATCGCAAGATTTCTCCCTATGTCAGCTGCTTTAGTTATCAAGTGTAAGTCTTCGTACATTTTTGCAACCTTTTTCAGCAGCGTGACAGATTCTTCGGGAGCAGAGTAAGCTAAGCATCGACCGTATATATCTAGTAACCGCGTTGCCTCATAGCCTTGAGTTAGTCTTGGTATATACGGTTCTATTAGATTTTTCACCTGCTCAAGTTCATTTAGAAAGTCATAATCCTTTGTGTTGAGCAGTAATTCTGCTTGATCTAATACCTCTCGTACCTCTTGTCCGCTTATTTCCTCCAGTAACTCACTTACTTCAACACCTAGCTGTGACGCGATGTGATTCAAGCTTTCCATAGAAGGATTTGCTTTGTTGTTTTCTATTAAACTGAGCATGCCTTTTGTTAATTCTGTACCTGCTAAAGCTTCAAGTGTCATTTTCTGTTGTTTACGTAATGTTCGAATGCGTTCGCCTAATGTGGACAACTTTTTCACCTCTTTACAATAGTTTAATTATATTAAACTTTTTCTTGAAATGAAAGTATATTCATGATATTATTTGTTTAATCATATTAAACTTTTTGATAATTCACAAAACGAAGGGGTTAGAGAAATGGAAGAAGCACTAAAACTTAAGAAGGCGACATATCATTTGTGGACGTTCACAGTAAGCAAATTAGTTTCCACTTTTGGAGCACAGGTCTATGCATTTGCAATTAGTTTTTATATTTTACAGTTAACAGGATCTGCATCCAGCTTTGCACTAAATTTGATTTGTAGTATTTTACCGAGAACGATAGTTGCACCTTTTGCGGGATATGCTGCAGATAAATATTCTCGTAAAATGATTGTTATTGTGGCACAGATTGCAACAACAATCGCAATTGGTGGGCTGCTCGTTGTGAGCTTGACGATGGGATTATCTTTATTCGCGATTTATAGTACGACCGTGATCTTATCGTTAACTTCTTTATTCTCCGGAGTTACTTTTAGTTCATCTATTACAGGATTAGTCGATGAGGGACGAATTCAAAAAGCAATGTCGCTCAACCAAATGTCCATTTCTTTTGCAGCCATTGGAAGCCCAGCTGTAGGCGGACTTCTTTACGGAGCAGTGTCTATGCCGGTATTCCTAATTATGTATATGGTTGCTTCCGTTATTGCGGTTCTTTTGGAATCTACGATGGACTTTAAATTGTTTGCGAAGCGAAAAGAGGTAGTTGAAGGGGAACCGAAGGAACCAATGCTAGAAAGTATGAAAGCTGGTTTACGTTACTTGATGAAGCAACCTATTTTAAAAACAATGGTTGTCATCTCTTTATTTATCAACTTTTTGTTTGGTGCCTATCAGGTAGGATACTCATTTATCCTCATTGAAAAATTAAAGATTAATGCACAACATTTTGGTTTTACAGAGGGCGCATTTGCGATTGGAATGCTTCTATTGTCTATTTACTTCTCTACACGAAAAGAATTGAAATTTCCGTTTCTCGTATCTAAATGGGGAATCGTTGTATTAGGAGTTCTTATGGGGACCGTGGCTTTGCCAATGTTAATAACTATGTCCTCCACAATGTTAGTAGTATTTTATATTGTACTAATGTTCTTCTTTGGAGCAACAATGATGGTAACTAACACTCCGATACAGGTAATGATGCAGAAAATGATAGAGGATGATTATAAGGGGCGTGTATTTTCTATCATAGAAACCTGCGCAATGGCACTTATGCCACTTGGAATGGTATTGTTCGGATTCTTATACGATATATTCCCAGCAGAAGGTATTTTAATTGTCTCTAGTATGTTGTTGATATTAGTAACTCTATTCTTGGCAAGACCTTCTGTAGTTAGAGCTGCGCATCCGGAGTTGGGGCAGAAAAAAGTGGCGTATTTAAAGACGGAAAGTTAGTCTGGTTTGGTTATACGAGAGCGAAATTATACCATACGAGAGAGAATAGAGCCTATACGAGAAAGCTCCTTACTTATACGGGTCCAGCTATCCGAGAGGAACTAACTCGTATATGAGAGACCACCATCTTGATACAAGGAAGCTCAACCACATAAAAATACAGGTGAAGGAATTGTTTTCCTTCACCTGTATTAATAGTTAAATGCTATGCCGCATTCTTTAATGATTTCGTTGATTTGCGATACGCAAAGATTAAAACAATAGAGAGCACCGCAAGTACCCCAGATAGCATATAAATATTATCTGGTTGTTTTGTAAATAGCCAAGCGAATAATAATGGACCGATAATACGACCTAGGTTATCCATCGAATAAGACATCCCTGCTGCTGTCCCATAGCGTCCACCCGATTCTTTCGTTGTGAGAGAAACAATCGTTGTTCGTGCTAACGCATTTCCTGCAGTAAACACACATAAAGATAGTCCTGCCCAGAAAATACTTTGAGTGAAGACAGTCATAAACAATCCAATTGCTGTAACAATTTGTGCGTACAAAAGCCACTTTGTTTCAGTACCATTTTTAATACGTCTAACGACACCACCCTGGATTGCCGCATCGACAAATCCACTGAACATGAACAAATAGCCTATTTGTAGCGGGGTAATCTCAATTCTTTCGATTTGGAACAATTGGAACGTGGCCTCAAGACCCGCTAGTAAAAACGTGACCATGAATGAAAATAGGAATAGATATTTAATGCGGTAGCTCCACAAACTCATAGCTCCCTTAGGAAGGAGTGCACGTTTATTTGCTTCACCTGTACGCTCTGGTTCTTTTAAAATGATCAAAGCATACACGAAAATCACCAGTAACAAGATAGCAGAAGCTGTAAATGGAAGAGCTAAATCTATATGTCCGAGAACTCCGCCAATTGCTGGACCGAATATAAAGCCTAAACCTATCGACATACCGAGGAATCCCATATACTTATTACGGTTTTCTTCCGTTGATAAGTCAGCTGCAAAACCTGTAACTGCTGCATACAATGCCCCAGAAAATAATCCTCCAACTACACGAGATAAGTAAAGCATAAAGAGCGAATCAAAAAACAAGGAAAACAACCAAAAACTTAAACTGAATCCTACCAATCCGACTAAAATAAGTGTTTTACGGCCAATACGATCGGATAGCATTCCCCAAAGTGGAGCAGTGAAGAAGGAAGCTAACGAGTAAATCGTCAATAAACCGCCAACGTGAATTTCATTATAATTTTGCTCTAAAATAACCTCTGGCAGCACGGGAATAATAATTCCAAAGCCGAGATAAACTAAAAATTGGATAGACATCAATATGAGTAGAATCTTTTTCACGCATCAAACCCGCTTTCTGCAATCTTCTAATCTCTATATTACACGTTTTTAATCAGTTTGCCACGTTGTAATCGATATCCTAGTAGATAATAAAAAAAGAGTTAAATGCTACAAAGTAAGGTATAACCAAGTGGAATGTAATAAAAAAACCGTCCTAATTAGGACAGCTTTTATGTTTAGAAATCCCTTGGCTCGGATATACTTTCCATAGCATTAGAAATTTCTTGGACATGTGGAAAAGGAAAAGCTAAATCAGCTAAAGAGACAAATCCTACAAGGACACCATCCTCTACTACGGGAAGTCTTCGAACTTGATGGCGTGCCATAACAATGGATGCATCGGATGTAGAATCTTCTGGGGTGACAGAGATAACAGATTTAGTCATAACATCTTCTACTTTGCTTTTCATGTCTTTGGCAACCGCCCTTGTCACAATATCTCGATCAGTAATCATTCCAACTAATTTTTTATTGCTGACTACGGGTAAACAGCCGATATCCAAAGTGCGCATCTGTTCTGCAACTTCGCTCACATAGTCCTGTGGGTTGCACGTTACTACTTGTTTACTCATTACATTTCTTATGTTCAAACCATTCACTCCTTTAAGAAATAGCATGGTTTACAAGACCATAATATATGTAATAAAAATGAAAGATTAAACTTAGGTAAAAAGTGGTATAATAAAATATATTAATTAGACAAACAAGAAACTTTTACGAAAGAAAATCGTAATTATTATAGAAGGACGAGGTGGATTCAATGGTAAAGGAAGTTGATTTGAAGAAAATTGTAAGTAATCTTTCTAAGCTTGGTGTTACTGTTACAATGACTAAATCTAGACTTGACCTACTTAAAGCTTTAGCACCACCAGCACAAAGTCCTCATGCGCAAAACTAAAAAGAAGGTGACTCTACAATTTCGTTAACAAACGATTAGAGTCACCTTCTTTTTTGCTGATTAAGAAAGTATCTTGCCCCTTGATCAGCTATCCCCAAATACACTTATCTGTTACTGAGAATTGTAGGAGGGCGGAGGATAGAAAAGGGAGACAAGTTTTGACGTCTGTCATAACTTGTCTCCCTATACAGGTCTCAATCGTCTTCATTTTTTGAAAACATATAAGTTCGATGATGAAATTTCATACTAAACACTAAACCAATGGCTAACATATTCCCCATGAGTGAACTACCACCATAACTTATAAAAGGAAGGGGTATACCAGTAATCGGTAATAACTGAATCGTCATGCCGACATTTTCAAATACATGGAATGTAATCATTGCAATGATACCTGCGCATACATACGTACTATAAGCATCCTTTAACTGAAGGGTAATTTTCGTCAAATGAAAGATAAGTAAGAAGTAAAGGCTAACCACAATACTTGCTCCTACAAAACCATATTCTTCGCCAATGACAGCAAATATAAAGTCGGTATGATTTTCTGGGACATACACAATACGTTCTCCGTAGCCTTTACCGAAAATTTCTCCAGAGCCAATTGCATTTAATGAAGTGATTAAATGCATTCCTTCATCAGATGCGTATGAATAGGGATCCAACCATGAGTATATACGTGCAAATTGGTACGGGTTAAATCCAAAATTGTCCGATAAGAAATCCTGCATATAAACCGCCATCCAAAGTAGTAAACCGCCCATTCCCAACCCACCTAAAAAGATGGGGAGAATTATTTTCCATGTAATTCCTGCGACTATGATTAAGGCTACAGTAATTGCAAGGAACACTAACGATGTCCCTAAATCTGGTTGTTGCATGATAAATGCTAAAGGAATAATTAAAGTTACACCCATTTTAACTAGCAAAATTAAATCAGTTTTAACCGTTTTAATAAGATTTTGCTCATGATGCATAGTGATTAATCGGGCCAGTCCTAGTATATAAAAAGTTTTCATAAATTCGGCAGGTTGAATATCACCTATAGGTAAGTGAAACCAACTTTTTGCGCCATTCATCGGTTTTACTAAAGCTAAACTGTCAGGGAGTACGAAAAGGATAAATAGTAAAAATACTCCAATACCATAAATATACCAAGACAATTTTTTATATTGTTCTGGTTCAAAAAACATGACAATTCCAATAATAATAGAACCAATAATATACCAAACAAGCTGTTTAGGTATAAAGTTTATGCCATATTGTCCAGTCGTTTGTGCTGATGAAATAGCAAACAAACTAATGATTAGAAATAGTAATATAATAAAAGCAAGTGTCCAATCGAAACGATCAGCAAAGCCTTTTTTGTTTTCCATGTAAGTCACCTATATTTCTTTCGAATTTCATTCATTTATTATAGCGTATATTGATATTTTTTGCTTGATGGTTTAATAGAGACGTGAGAGGTAATAAAGATGTTTCCTTGTATTAATCGTGCTATTATTAAGAACAGATAAAGGAGTGATTTTCAGTGGCAAAAAAAGAAGTGAGAGATATGGATGAGTACTTAACTCATTTGTATGTTCACGTTAATGAGGTAGAGCACTTTGCTCTGTTTAGTGGGATTACGATTCAGCAATTTATAAGGAATTTCACTGATTTGTCAGCTCTTTTATTACTAAAACATGGTTATGATGATGCTTCATTTAATATGCATACACAGCTTGAATTTATAGTTCCTGAACAATACAACCATTTTATCAAGGAATTTGCTGAAGGCCCATTTGAATTATGCTTTATGGATTTTGAAGATGAGCGGAAATTGAATATGCTCTCTCCTCAAGAACAAGCAGAGCTACTATACATAGCACATAAAAAAGAAGCTATTCGATCACCGTTTTATCATCATCTACAAAATAGATTTGTCTACCTTTCAGACGAAGGGCAGAAAATTACTAAAATTTACTTCCGTGATATGGAGGATTTAAATCATTTAGTTGCAAACGTTTTTACCGGGTTGATTGGTGAAAAGTCTAAGTCGAGTGCTTTTTGGCGTAAAAAGAATAATATCGTTCTACCTAGATTGTCTGCGGAGAAAGTAACAGAGCATAACGAATTGTTTGAAGATGGAGTGTTAATGTCCTTGTTCAAAACAGATAAACTAAATTATGGTATTGAGATTCGCATTCTCCCAGAAAATATTTTCCCAGATGAAGTTTTGGAAGATCTAAACTTACATATGGCTAAGCCATCAGACGTCTTAATAGAAGTATAAATAGAACGCTTTTGCTACGGGAAAGTGGCGAGAGCGTTTATTGTAATGAGGTGAACTAAGTGGCGTGGATCTTATTGATAATAGCAGGGTTAACAGAAATCGTCTGGGCGATTGGTTTAAAGGAGGCACATGGCTTTACGGAGCTTGTTCCTTCTATTGTAACGATTATATTTTTAATCGTAAGTTTTTTCCTGTTCGCTAAAGCGATGAAGACGATTCCGATCGGTACAGCATATGCTATATTCACGGGTATTGGAGCAGCAGGCACGGCTATTGTTGGCATTATTTGGTTTGGTGAAGAAGTAAGTGCAGGGAAACTACTCTTTTTGTTTGTCCTACTTTTTGGAATCATCGGTCTTAAACTAGTAAATGATGAAGATGAAG
The DNA here is from genome assembly GCF_038008345.1 of Psychrobacillus sp. FSL H8-0510. NCBI lineage: Bacteria > Bacillati > Bacillota > Bacilli > Caryophanales > Bacillaceae > Psychrobacillus > Psychrobacillus sp. FSL H8-0510. Next base: position 3,363,951 of record NZ_JBBOYZ010000001.1, on the reverse strand, counting down.
AGGAGGCAATCTAATGGCGTGGTTTTTAATAGTAATTGCTGGTGTATTTGAAGTTGCCTTCGTTATTAGCATGAAGTTATCGGATGGATTTAAAAACATAAAATTTACGATTCTAACTGTGATCTCTGCTGCTTTAAGTTTTTTCTTATTGTCTTTAGCATTAAAAGAAATTGCGGTTGGTACTGGTTACGCTGTATGGACAGGAATCGGTGCAGCAGGAAGTGTTCTATTAGGGATGTATTTATTTAAAGAGAAAAGAAGTAGAAAGAAGTTGTTCTTTTTAAGCTGTATAATTATGGGTGTAGTGGGTCTTAAATTGTTTGGTTAAATACTCAACTATTGAGGCTGTCCGTGATAAAATAATGAATATCCAAAACGTGGAGGAATATAACTTATGAAAATAAAAGTGGGCTTATTATACGGTGGGAAATCTGCAGAGCATGAAGTATCTTTACTTACTGCAAGAGCGGTTTCTCAAGCGATTAACTTTGATAAATATGAAGTGTATCCAATTTTCATCACAAAAACAGGTGAATGGAGAAAAGAAGGTCAGCTCACTGCAGCAGTTGAGTCAATTGAATCTCTGCAATTTGGCAGTGAAATAACAAATCCAAATACGATTACTAGTTTTCTACCGCAACAAGGGGACGATACAACTCAACTAGATGTTATTTTTCCTCTTTTGCATGGTCCGAACGGAGAAGATGGAACGGTACAAGGATTGTTAGAAGTATTAAACTTACCCTATGTTGGTAATGGTGTATTAGCATCTGCGGCAGGTATGGATAAAGTAGTGATGAAGCAGTTATTTGCACAAGCTGGTTTATCGCAGGTTCCATATATCTATTTTATAAATAGAGAATGGAAAAAAAACCAGAATGATTTACTTCAAAAAATGGAAGAAAGCCTACAATGGCCTCTATTTGTAAAACCAGCCAATCTAGGTTCTAGTGTAGGGATTAGTCGAGTTACAAACCGCCAAGAACTTATCAAAGCAATAGAGTATGCCTTTAAATATGACCGTAAAATTATTGTAGAGCAAGGAATTATGGCGCGTGAAATTGAAATGAGTGTACTTGGTAATGATGAGCCTAGATGTTCCGTTGCAGGGGAAGTACTACCGACGAAGGACTTTTATGACTATGAGGCAAAATATGAGGATGGCACAACGAATTATGCAATTCCTGCCCAAGTTTCTGCAGAGCTTCAAGGGAAATTAGAGGATGCTGCTATTCGTGCTTTCAAAATTTTGGATTGTTCGGGTCTTGTACGGGCAGACTTTTTTGTAACAGATGAAGAAGAAGTCATTATCAATGAAGTAAATACAATGCCAGGATTTACACCTATAAGCATGTATCCTAAACTTTGGATGGAATCAGGTCTATCGTATTCCGATTTAATAGAAGAACTTATCCAATTAGCGCTTGAACGTCATGAAGAAAAGCAACAGTTGGAACACTCGAAAGACGGGGAGTGACCAAGTGAAAAAGACATTAGCACATATAGCAGAGTGGTTACACATTGAAGAGAAAATTGATGAGAATCCTGTTATTACAGGAGTTTCGATCAATACAAGAACGATTCAACCAGGTGATTTGTTTATCCCCTTTCGCGGAGAGCAAGTAAATGGTCATCGATTTGTTCAGGATGCTTTTGCCAAAGGAGCAGCAGCATCCCTTTGGTTGAAAGACGAACCGAATCCACCCCAAAACGTTCCCCTTTTGTTTGTAGAAAGCGGAGAAGGAGCACTTCAGCAAATGGCGAAGGCTTATCGGGCTGAATTGCATTCAGTGTTCATCGGAATTACTGGATCTAATGGTAAAACATCGACTAAAGATTTGGTGGCAGGTATGCTTTCGCCGTATTTCCGCGTGAAAAAGACAGAGGGTAATTTTAATAATGAGCTAGGCTTACCTTTAACAATCCTTTCTCTTGAAGAAGAGACGGAGTTTGCAGTGCTTGAAATGGGTATGAGCTCTTTTGGTGAAATTGAATTTTTATCCAATTTGGCAAAGCCGAAATATGTAGTTATTACGAATATTGGCGAAGCGCACATGCAGGATCTCGGCTCTCGTGAAGGTATTGCAAAAGCGAAATTTGAAATTATTGCAGGGCTAGAGGCAACTGGCCAATTATTCTATGATGGAGATGAACCTTTGCTACGTCCGTTTGTTGAAGGAAATCCTCATATAATGACTAAATCATTTGGGGTTCAGGAACACAATAATTTACGTATTGCTGAAGTGAACTTTACGGAACAAGGAAGCACCTTCCGTGTAGAAGGAGAGTTAAACGAAGAAATGTCTATTCCTGTATTAGGAGAGCATCAAGTGAAAAATACGCTTGCTGCACTATTAATCGGAAAAGAAGTTGGATTAACTTCCGAACAAATGCGTAAAGCGTTAAAACAAATAGTCTTAACTGATATGCGAATGCAAGTAATCGAAGGGAATAATGGGACAGTTTTCATCAATGATGCTTATAATGCGGCTCCGACTTCCATGCGTGCAGCAATTTCGTTCATTGAAAAATCCTCTATAAAGCCAGAAAAATGGTTAGTTTTAGGAGATATGCTCGAGCTTGGTAACAAAGAGCAGCAATACCATGAAGAGATGAGCAAATCGATTTCGAGTGAAGTCTTTAACGGAGTTTGTTTATACGGTCCACGAATGGAATGGCTGTATAACAAGTTGGTAGAACAATTTGCTGACAAACAAATTATTTGGGTTAATGATGACATAGAAAAACTTGTGGCTTTCTTAGCAAATAAAATAAATGATCAATCTATTGTTTTAGTAAAGGGCTCAAGGGGAATGCAGTTAGAAAGAGTAATTGAGCCATTTCAAAAATAATGTGATAGGTGTGGGGACGATGAAAACAGGAGTATTAGGTATTCACGGTTTTACAGGTGGACCATATGAGATACAGCCATTTGTAGACTATTTACAAGCGCATACAAACTGGAACATCGTTGTCCCTACTTTACCTGGTCATGGTGAAACGTTGGAGCTAAAAAATGTAACAGCAGAATCATGGATGATGGCGGCGGAACAGTCGCTTCGCCAGTTACAAAAAGAAGTAGACCGTGTAATTATAGTGGGATTTTCCATGGGTGGTATTATTGGGATGTACTTGGCGAATCGTTATCCAATTCACAAACTTGTATTGTTGAGTGCTGCTGCAAAGTATATATATCCATCCCAACTTCTACAAGATATAAAGGATATAGCTAAAGAGGCAGTTGTTGGTAAGCTTGCAGAAAATACTTTATATAAACAATACAGTTATAAAGTGAAAGGAACTCCTATACCGGCAACATTAGAATTTATCCGTTTAGTACGTATAGTTCAACCTTATTATGGTCAAATTACAGTACCAGTCTATATAGTCCAAGGTAAAAAAGATGGTATTGTACCTTATGCCACTGCCCAGTTTATCTACGATGAAATTGGTTCTTTGAAAAAAGAAATAGTCTATTCGGAATTAGGGAAACACCATATTTGCCATAGTGAAGACTGTCAAGATTGGTTTAATACCGCACTCAATTTTTTGAAGGAGGAAGAAGAGGAGGGGAATATTGCAAGTAATTAATTAATAATTATAACAGTTGCTTATTCATTGCAACTGAGTTTGTTGCATGATATACTACGTTTAGAGCAATGGATACATTTTGTGTGGAGACTCTTCAGCGTTTATTGAAGAGTACTTTTTTTTGAACATAACGGTTTGTTGAAGTAGTATGGCACGATCACTCATTAACAGACCGCTCGGCAAAAGACCGGGCTTTCCCTTTATATAAGACCCCTCTGATCTAAAACCACAGAGAATTTTAAGTAACGGAAACGTTCCTCGTATAGGCTCGAATTTGCCGCAATTTCATCTGAAAATGTAACCATTTGTCGAAAAAGGACAAAAAGGAGATTAAAATTTTGACAAACTTTTCAGAATTAAATATTAGCGCTTCTACATTAAAATCCGTACAACGTATGGGGTTTGAAGAAGCAACACCAATCCAAGAAGGTACTATTACACATGCTATGAGTGGACGCGACGTTATCGGTCAAGCACAGACTGGTACAGGTAAAACTGCTGCATTTGGTATCCCAATGATTGAAAAAATTGATATTAAAAACCCAAATATCCAAGCGTTAATCATCGCTCCAACACGTGAACTTGCAATTCAAGTTTCGGAAGAGCTTTATAAATTAGGATATGACAAAAAGGTTCGTCTATTATCAGTATACGGGGGGCAAGAAATTAGCCGTCAAATCCGTGCACTTAAAAACAAACCACAAGTTATCGTAGGTACACCTGGTCGTATTCTTGACCATATTAACCGTCGTACGTTAAAACTTGACCAAGTTCAAACACTTATCTTAGACGAAGCAGATGAAATGCTTAACATGGGATTCATTGAAGATATTAACACAATTTTAGAAAGTGTACCTCCTGAGCGTCAAACATTATTGTTCTCAGCTACAATGCCAGGACCAATTCGTAAAATTGCAGAACGCTTCATGAAAGATCCAGTGGAAGTAAAAATCAAGTCTAAAGAAATGACTGTTGAAAATATTGAACAGTTCTACGTAAAAGCTACTGAACGTGAGAAATTTGATGTTCTTTCAAGAATTTTAAATGTACAACAACCAGAACTTGCGATTATCTTTGGTCGTACAAAACGTAGAGTAGACGAATTAGCACATGCTCTAAGCATTCGTGGATATCTTGCAGAAGGTATTCATGGTGATTTAAGCCAAGCGAAACGTATGTCTGTATTAAAACAATTCAAGGCAGGTAAAATCGATATTCTTGTTGCAACAGATGTAGCGGCACGTGGATTAGATATCTCTGGCGTAACACATGTGTATAACTTTGATATCCCACAAGATCCTGAAAGCTATGTTCACCGTATCGGTCGTACAGGGCGTGCAGGTAAAAGTGGTATCGCAACTACATTCGTAACACCGAGAGAAATGGGTTACTTACGTATCGTTGAGAATACAACGAAAAAACGTATGGAAGCTTTAATCCCTCCAAGCTCTGATGAAGCACTAGTTGGACTTAAACGTGTTGCAGTAGAATCTTTAGCTGAAATTGTAAACAAAAATGATTTAGGCGATTATCGTCCATTAGCACAAGAAATGCTTGAAAAATTTGAAGCAGTAGATGTAATTGCTGCAGCTTTAAAATCAATGACGAAAGAACCGGATGATACTCCGATTTCTCTTTCTGAAGAACGTCCATTACCTTCTCGTGGAGAACGTGGTGGCGGCGGACGCAGTGGCGGCGGTGGTTACAAAGGTAACCGTAGCGGCGGTGGCGGACGTAGTTCATCAGGTGGTCGTAGTGGAAGCAGCGATCGCGGACCTCGTTCATCATCAGCTGGCGGTTCACGTCCAAGTTCAGGCGCACGTCGTAGCAGTGGTCCCCGTGACGGCTCTACACAACGTAGCACAAGAACTCGCTCACCACGTAGCGAAAAATAATTTAAGACAAGAACTTATAAAGGGTGAACTTACATTTTGATGTAAGTTCATCCTTTTTTCTTTTGGAAGAATTTTTAAATGGAAGTTGCCATTTATTGAAACATTTTATCCTTTGTTTCGTATACAATGATGGAAGAGGGGGTTTCATATGAGACAAGAACCAATCAATCAATTATCAGAAAGTGGATTACGTGTCTGGAGAATTTACGGGTTATTTCAAACGTTAATTGTCCTTTTAGTAGGTATTGGAGTAGGAGTTATCAATTATTTTACAGGACAATTTATATGGTTATACATAGTAGATGTAGTAGTGATATTACTCATAGGATATTTATTAATTTATTTGTTCCCCAAAATTAGATGGACTCGTTGGAGATATGAAGTGCGTGAACAAGAAATTGAATTACAGCATGGTTTGTTTATCGTGAAAAGAACTTTAGTGCCAATGGTGAGAGTACAGCATGTTGATACGGAACAGGGACCTATTTTGAGAAAGTATGATCTATCTTCTATTACTATTTCAACTGCTGCGACGAGTCATACTATTCCTGCACTCGTAACTGGGGAAGCGGATGAACTTCGAGGCAGGATTTCTGTACTTGCAAGGGTGGCGGAAGATGATGTCTAAAGAAAAGTTTACTCTACATCCTATTTCAGCGGTTATTAACTTTGTAAAAGTATTAAAAGAAATGATTATTCCATTAGTCGTAGTTATTGCCGTTAATGGATTTGGGGGAGGCTCTGGTAGTTGGACCTCCTATATTATCTATATTATTTATGCCGTACTATTAATCGCAATGTTAGTTAGTGGCATCATTGAATGGAAAAGGTTTCGTTATTGGTTTGAAGAAGAAGAGCTTCGCATCGAATATGGTCTCTTCGTAAAGAAAAAAAGGTATATCCCATTTGAACGAATCCAAAGTTTAAATTATACAGAGGGCATATTTCATCGACCATTTGGTTTAATAAAGGTGAAAGTAGAAACAGCTGGCGGGGGTGCGACAAAAGAAGCGGATGCTGAATTGACCGCAATTACCAAAGAAGCAGCGGAGCAAATTAAAAAAGAGATGAATCTAGCTAAACATAAAGAATCAACTATATCTGATGGAGATCTTCAACAAGAAGAGGTAGCGAAAGAGCAAAGGAAGCCCTTGTTTCGTATGTCTCGAAAAGATTTATTCATTCTTGCTAGTACATCAGGCGGGGTAGGTGTATTTTTCTCAGGTTTAGCAGTGTTCGTTTCGCAATTCTCGGAATTGATCCCATACGAAACAATTTATAATGAGATTATTATGTTTATCCGTTTTGGAGCTCTACTAATTGCATTATTGGTATTCTTTACGCTGCTAGTAGCATGGATTGTATCAGTAGCTATTACTTTTATAAATTACTATGAGTTTACTATTTGGGTTGAAGATCAGGAGATTATTATTACTAGGGGATTATTAGAAAAGAAAAAAATAACTATTCCTTTATCTCGCATTCAGGCGGTACGTATAGTGGAAAATCCTTTAAGGCAGCTTACGGGACATGCGACCGTCATCGTGGATAGTGCGGGGGGATCACTAGCAGAGAAGGATGAGAAAATTAGGTTAATCCCTCTCATTAAAAAGGATAAAATAAACCCGATTCTCGTTCAAATTTTCCCTAACTATGAATTTGAAGCTAACTTTACAAGAGTTCCGAAGCGGTCGAGAAAGTTTTTCTATCGTTTAGATTTTTTATGGATGATTCCAGTTGCAGCATGTGTAAGTTATTTCTTCTTTCCATTTGGACTATTCTCCTTCTTACTATTTCCACTGAGTTTCCTATGGGGAGCATGGCAGCATAAGACGGCTGGATATTGGATGGATGAAAAACAACTTGTTGTGCAATATCGTCTATTTAGTAGAGTATCTATTTGGATGGAAAAGAAACGTATTCAAGCAATGACAGCTCGCACTACGTATTTTCAAAAAAAAGCCAATGTATCTTCTATTATGACTACTATTAAGTCAGGCGTGTCTGGATCATCAACTACTATTCCTCATATTGAAAAAGCTGATGCAGAGAGCTTATTGAAATGGTATGAACCTACTAGGATAGAGCCTATTGATAGAGAGAAGGAACAGCCTTTGTAAGGGCTGTTCTTTTTTTATGAAGTGTGAGCCCAGGAATAAAATTAATGAAAAAAGAGAGACTAATTGCGACGACAGTCACAATCAGTCTCTCAAAAAATTAACGGTTAATAAAATAGCTGTAAATCTGTCCGAAGCACTTAGGAAACGATAGAATCTGGTCTTGATCCTTAAACAGATTTAAGCTTACGCTGTCTTTTCTTCCAAGCAGCTATTCGCTTCGGATGGAAGTAAACCATTCCTAGTACAAAACCAGTTATCAGCCCAGCTATGTGAGCAGTAACATTAATCTTCGGTTGCAGGAATGTCATAATTACTCCAATTACAATAATCGGAATAATAATTTGTTTTAGCTGTGGCATGAAATTTCTCGTATAATAAACCAAAGCCCCAAAAGCACCGAATATCCCGTAAATAGCCCCACTTGCTCCAACACTTGTATAATTCCAATCGTGTATTAGGTAGGTAGCGACATTACCAACTAATCCTGCTAGCATATAAATAGTTAGGAAACGAGCCTTACCAGCTAGTTGCTCCAACTCTGGCCCAAATATGTACAACGAGAACATATTGAATAATAAATGAGCAAAGTTTGCATGCAAGAATATCGGAGTTATCAAACGCCAATATTCACCCTCACTAATTAATAAGTTAAAGTGAACACCGTAATTAAATAATTGTGATCCAAATATAGGGACTAAAGTTAACAAATGAATAACAATATTCAATGCAAGCAAAGAAGAAACAACTGGATATAGTTTTATGTATTGTTTAAAATTTTCTGTTCTACTAAACATTATTTCACCTCAATTTATCTACTATTAGTATATCCTGTAAGGAGGATATTTGGAAAGGAGAAACATTCATGATTACTGGAATAGGATTAGATATAACTGAAATAGAAAGAATCCAATCCATTTCTGCTAAAACACGTAAGTTTGAAGAGCGGGTACTTTCCGAAAAAGAAAGAGTTCAATTAAATGAGTTATCCGGGACAAGACGAATCGAATACTTAGCAGGGAGATTTGCAGCCAAAGAAGCATTTTCAAAAGCTCGAGGATCTGGAATAGGGAAAGATTGTAGTTTTCAAGATATTGAAATTATAAAAGAACCTTCAGGTAAGCCTGTTTTATATTTTAAAGGAATAGAAGTTAATGGATTTGTATCTATAACCCATACAAAAGTTTATGTGGCTGCTCAAGTAATTCTACAATCATAACCGGTCGTCCATCTACATACAATGAATGAACGCAGTGATAATAGAAAGGATGGACTGATTGAAGAGCCGCGTGGCTAAACTATTTTTTTTAATTGTAACAATCTTAGTACTTTCCGCATGTGGAGCCGATTCGAAAGAAGATGTTGTGAAAAAACTTAGTAACAAGTGGGTGGATGCAAAGGGGTATGAGCTCGAAGCAGAGATGAGCATCATGACTGGGGAAGAACCAAGAGTATATGGTGTGGAAGTTTGGCACACTAAACCGGATTTTTACCGAGTACAGGTATCGGATACAAATGCAGAGAATACCCAAATGATCATCCGTAACACAGAAGGTGTATTTGTCGTAACACCAGCGCTGAACAAAACGTATAAGTTCCAAAGTAAATGGCCAACTGAAAATAGCCAAGCATATTTAATCGGTTCACTAGCCAACGACATAAAAAAAGATAAAACGGCAACCTTCAAAGAAGAAGGTGACAAATATGTCTTTGAAACAAAAACTAGTAACAACCATAAAACTATGCTGCCAACTCAAAAGATTTACATCAATAAAAAGACATTACTACCAACAGATGTTTCTATCATGAATGAAAACAAAGAAGAGCAAATTCATATTACATTTAAAAAAGTGTCGCTAGGAAAAACACATGCAGCAGCAGAATATAAAATAGAGCAAACACCTACAGGTAAAGCAGAAGGCACGGAAGAAACCGTAGAGACATCGGCAGAGATTGATAATGCTGAAATGGAAACTTATTATCCAATGTTAAAATGGGATCAAGTGCACAATATTGATGAAAAAGTTGTGGAAGTCGACGGAGAAAAAAGAGTTATTTTAACATATAGTGGAGACAAAGAGTTTACGATAATTCAACATCGAAGCGAACCGGGGGACTCCTCTATTATTCCTGTATTCTCACCTGGAGATCCGGTTGATCTAGGAGTAGCAATTGGTGCAATTACTGACCAGTCTCTTTCTTGGGAGCAAGATGGTATGTCATTCTTTATTGCATCCTCTACATTGACGAAAGAAGAAATGATTGAAGTTGCCGCATCTATGACAACTAGTGGTTTAAAGTAATTAGGGTTGACTACTTCAGTACACTAGTAGGATAATCGGTTTAAACTGATTAAAAGAGGGAACTATATGTCTCAACAGCTATACCGACCTACATTCATCAAAGTAAACTTACAAGCTATACAAAATAATATTAAACGGCTCATGGAAATACTTCCAGAACACACTGCCGTGATTGCTGTAGTTAAAGCGAATGGCTACGGTCATGGAGATATTGAAGTTGCGCAGGCAGCATTAAAAGCAGGAGCCAATCTTTTGGCGGTTGCCACGCCAGAAGAAGCATTACATTTAAGGGAAGCAGGTATTGAAGCGGAAATACTTCTAATAGGTACATCTCCGCTCTCTTTTTTAGAGGAAGCTTCTAAACAAAACATTACACTTACAGCATATTCATATGAGTGGTTACTTGCTACTAAGGATCTTCAAATTCCTTTAAAGCTTCATATAAAAATCGATAGTGGAATGGGTAGAATTGGTTTTACAGAAGTGACAGAGCTACAGCAGGCACTTGCCTTTATCAGCAAAAGAGATTGGTTGCAAATTACGGGCGTTTTTACTCATTTTGCAACTGCTGATGAAGAGGAGCAAACACTATTCCGAAAACAAGTTTCCAGATTCGAACAATTATTAAATGTATTTGAGCAAAGACCCGCAATGGTTCATACTTCTAATAGTGCAGCGGCTTTACTATACCCTGACCAACACTGGAATGCGGTGCGTTTTGGTATATCTATGTATGGAATAGCGCCGTCTTCTTGGGTTAATGGAGAACTTCCGTTTCCCTTAGAAAAAGCTCTTTCGTTACACACTGAGGTTGCACATGTTAAAAAGGTAACGAAGGGTTCTACCATTGGTTACGGAGCTACATATGTAGCTCCAACAAATGAGTGGATTGCAACAATTCCGATTGGTTATGCAGATGGGCTATTAAGGAAACTTCATAACCAGTCTGTTTTGATAAAAGGTAAAAAGATGCCAATCGTCGGGAAAATTTGTATGGATCAATGCATGATTCGTCTCGATGAAAAAATAGAGGTTGGCGAAAAAGTTACATTACTAGGTTTACAGGAAAATGAAGAGATTCTAATAGAAGAATGGGCGGAAGCATTGGAAACTATCCCTTATGAAGTTTGTTGCACTTTCTCTAACAGAATCCCTAGAATATATAGCAAGTAGATTTTCGACAAAACTTAAAGTTATATGCATAAATTGTCTAACCATTTCTCTTAATGTCTTTTATTTAAGCTATAGAAATGGTAAGATGAAGTATATTGTCATATAGGGAAATGTTTTGTCGGAGGTGTTTGCTGTGGTAAGTGATAAAAAGAAAAAGGAAGCGATCATTCAGCTTCCAAATCAATTGGTTAATGAAGGAGTAAAAACCGTAAAACAATCATTAACTGGCGTAGAAAGTTTCGTTCGTGTCCAAGCAAATGAATATGTAAAAAATGGTCAGGCAAATCTTATAAGAGAAGCGATGAAGAAAGGCTATGTTGAGATGTCTCATATAAATCTATCCATTTGCACGGAGTGTTTACATGCAGAGTATGAAGCTCAACATACGACAGAGCGACTCGTAAGTGGAGGATGAAAATTTGATCGTAAAACGTGGAGACGTTTTTTTTGCGGATTTATCACCAGTAATCGGGTCTGAGCAAGGTGGAACCAGACCCGTTTTGGTGATACAAAATGATATCGGTAATAGATTCAGTCCAACTGTCATCGTGGCAGCTATCACAGCTCAAATTCAAAAGGCAAAGTTACCAACACATGTAGAAATAAATGCAAAAGAATATGATTTTGAACGAGATTCCGTTATTTTGTTGGAGCAGTTAAGAACAATTGATAAATCCAGACTTACGGATAAAATCACCCACCTAGATGAAGACGTGATGGAAGACGTAGATCATGCATTAGGGATTAGCTTAGGGATTGTTAAATTTTAATACATAGTAAAAACACAATGTGGAACCGACAAAAACACATTGTGTTTTTTAATAGGAATTTTTTTAACAAAGTTAGAGTTGAAGGTAAAACTAATTCACTTTACTTGGTTTGCAAAATATTATATTACAGGGTAGTGTCACTAATCAGGTAAAACATGGACAAGTGTAAAAGATGTAATGTTAGATGAAATTCTGTACAATATAATTACTAATATTCAACGAGGAGATGTATGTAAAACAATGAATAGCAGAATTGCTTCGTATATTCACGATAATATTGATGAAATTTTAGAAAAGTGGAGAATAAAAATGGAGGAAGAGAAGGATGATCGTTTCTTCCAGATTATGTCTAATAGAATAGTGGATAATACAGTTCGTGAATTCGGAGAGTTAATGATTTCAAGTCTAACGGAAGACCGCGATACATATACGGCCAAGTTAAATGATTTTTCCGTTCAAATTGTACATTATGGATGGTCAATCTCATTTGTTTTAAAAGCCTTAACCAATTTCACAGAAATTATCTATGAAAAAATGGACGATGTAGAGAACTTAGATGAAGGTAATTTCCAATCATATAGAGAAATATTAAATAATTGGATTATTCCTTTGAATCACAGCATTGTAGATGCCTATTCGGTAGTGTGGGAAAAAACGGTGAGTCTACAAAAGATTGCTCTACAAGAACTGTCTGCTTCCTTAATACCTGTCTTCGAAAAAATTTCCGTAATGCCTTTAGTAGGTACAATTGATACGGAACGAGCAAAGCTAATAATGGAAAATCTTCTACAGGGAGTTGTAAAGCATCGTGCAGAAGTTGTGTTGCTAGACATTACGGGCGTCCCAGTAGTAGATACGATGGTTGCACATCATATTATTCAAGCAGCAGATGCCGTCCGATTAGTCGGAGCTAAATGTATGCTAGTCGGAATCCGTCCGGAAATTGCGCAAACTATTGTTACACTAGGTATAAACTTAAATGATTTTACAACAACAAGTACTTTACAAAAAGGCGTTGAACAAGCCCTGGCTTTAACAAATCGAGCAATAGTAGAGGTGGAAGCATAATGATGACAAGAATACCTATTTTAAAATTGAGAGATTGTTTAATCGTTTCCATTCAGTGGGAGTTAGATGATCAAACTGCTCTTTCTTTTCAAGAAGATTTACTTGATAAGCTTCATACAACATCTGCAAGAGGAGTAGTGCTTGATCTTACACCAATAGATTTTATAGACTCATTCATCGCAAAAGTATTGGGAGATGTAATCAGTATGTCGGGTCTAATGGGTGCGAAGGTAGTAATTACAGGTATTCAACCTGCGGTAGCTATTACTCTCATAGAATTAGGCATTAGACTCGAAAATGTAGTTACGGCCCTAGACTTAGAAAATGGATTGGAAAAATTAGAACGAGAATTGGAGGACTAGTCCATGAACTTAAGGTCTTCTGTTGATATAATAACTGAGTGGGATATCGTTGCTGCAAGGCAACTTGGTAGAAATGAAGCGAAGGATGTAGGCTTCGGTACAGTTGACCAAGCAAGAATCACAACAGCGATTAGTGAACTCGCTCGGAATATATACTTATATGCTGGTAAAGGTAAAATAGAAATTAGACAAATTACTGATGGCAACCTAAAAGGTCTGCTTGTCATTGCATCTGATAAAGGACCAGGAATTGCAGATGTTCGTAAAGTCATGGAAGATGGATATACTACATCAGGTGGTTTAGGTGCCGGCCTTCCAGGAGTAAAGCGACTAATGGACGATTTCAAAATTGAAACTGTCCTAGGAGAAGGTACCACTATTAGTGCATCTAAGTTATTAAGATAGGAGGTAATTCAAAGTATGCCTCAAGAATTTAAGAGACAATACAGAGAGATTTTAGAGCAATATACACAAAGACAAACAGAACATAATTTGTATGAAGGTCAAAACTTCAGTAGACAACTTATCCAAAAGAATATTTCTCCAGAGGAAGTTATAAGTATACATAAGGCTTCTTTAGAAGAGCTTATGCCTGAATTGCCAAATAATGTTTGGCATTCTTTTGATTTATTAATAGAAGTGATGATTAGATATGGACTTGCACTAAAAGAACACCAGACCCTAATTAAAAAACAGGAAAACTTTAGAATGGAAATGGAGCTGGCTTCTAATGTTCAACAAACGTTGTTGAAAACTAAAGTGCCAGAAATGAACAGTTTAGATATAGGGATGATCTCTGTTCCTGCAAAAGAAATGAATGGGGATTACACGCATTTTCTAAATGATGATACTACAGTAGGTATTGCCGTTGCAGATGTAATCGGTAAAGGGATTCCAGCTGCCCTATGCATGTCCATGATTAAGTATGGGATGGATAGTTTAAATGGAGCAGAAACTGAACCCATTGTTGTACTAGATGTCATCAATCGAATTGTTGAGAAAAGTGTAAGTGATTCGATGTTCATCTCCATGTTTTATGGAACTTATGATACTTCTACAAGTGTATTTACATATGCCTCTGCAGGACATGAGCCACCTTTATTTTATTGTGCTAAGTCTAATAGTTTTTCAGAACTACAAGCAAAGGGATTATTGTTAGGGGTAATTCCCAATGTTAAATACGAACAACACTCTATTTCTTTAGGAAAAGACGATTTTGTCGTTATGATGACTGATGGTGTAACTGAATGCCGTTCAAAAGAGGGATTCATTGACCAAAAAACCGTGATGGATATTATTGAAAGCGTAAGAGATCAATCTGCTCAAGATATGGTGGAATATGTGTTTCACAAGCTTGAGGAATTACAGGAGTTTGAACAACGAGATGATTTCACACTCGTTATTTTCAAAAAGAAGTAATTTGAGGTTTATTAATAACTGCTTTGTGGTATAGAGACTATAGACAATAGATAATAGACTATATATAGCGAAAACGGGGGAATAAAAATGAATATTTCAGTTGAATTACAAACGATAGCTGAATTGCATATTAAAGGATTAATTGGTGGTGAAATCGATGCTTTTACAGCGCCGATTTTAAGAGAGAAACTTGCAGAGGTAACCTTACAGGATAATATACATGTTGAATTGAATTTACAAGATGTTTCCTATATGGATAGTACGGGACTAGGTGTTTTTGTGGGCTTTTATAAGAGCGTCATAGCTGCAAATGGTCATATGGAGTTAACGGGACTTTCATCTAGATTGAAGCGCTTATTTGATATTACTGGTTTAGTGGAAATTATGGATATACAGGCTAGAGATGAAGAGGTGAAAATAGATGAAACCGTTTGATTATGTTGAAATTCGGGTGCCTGCAAAGCCTCAATATGTTAGCGTTGCTCGCCTCACAATTTCTGGTTTGGCCAATCGTATCGGATTTACGTATGATGATATCGAAGACTTAAAAATAGCTGCAAGCGAAGCGATTACAAATGCAGTCCAACATGCATATGCGGATAATGAGGAAGGCGAAGTGGTTATTGGCTGTGCATTATACGATGAAAAAATAGAAATCATGGTAGCGGATCATGGTAAAAGTTTTGACTTTGAAGAAACGAAAGCAAAAGTCGGCCCTTATCATGATTTAGAGGAAGGATCTTTCTTGAGAGAAGGAGGTCTTGGTTTATATTTGATCGAGACATTAATGGATGAGGTTAAAGTACATCACCAAGAAGGCGTTACTGTATTTATGACGAAACATGTCAGAGTAGAGCAGGTGGATGAAAATGTCGAACACGTCCCTTCCTAATAAAGAATCGAAAGAGAAAATATTGGGATGGATCAAAGAATATCAAGAGACAGAAAGTGAAGAGGCACAAACTAACTTAGTACTGAATTACACTAGGTTGGTAGAATCCATTGCTCGAAAATATTCTAATGGTAAATCGCATCATGAGGATATCGCCCAAGTCGGCATGCTTGGTCTTCTTGGAGCTATCCGAAGATATGATCCATCATTCGGAAAAAACTTTGAAGCTTTTGCTATCCCTACCATTATCGGAGAGATTAAACGCTTTTTAAGAGATAAAACCTGGGCTGTACATGTTCCAAGAAGGATAAAAGAACTTGGACCACGAATCCGAGTAGCAGTGGAAACACTAACAGTGGAATTCCAACGTTCTCCTATTATTCCGGAAATCGCTGATTTTCTAGGTGTAGAAGTAGAAGACGTACTTGAAGCCATGGAAATGGGTAAAAGTTATCAGGCATTATCTATGGATCATTCACTTGAATCTGACTCAGACGGTAGTACCATTACGTTATTTGATGTTATTGGTAAAGCAGATGGCGAATACGAGAAAACAGATCAACGCTTACTTGTTGCTAATGCACTAAATGTATTATCAGATCGAGAGAAAGAAATCATTCAACTTACATACATGGAGCAGCTTAGTCAAAAAGAAACAGGAGATCGTCTAGGTATATCCCAAATGCATGTATCTAGGATTCAACGAAAGGCTATAAAGAAATTACAGGAGGCCATTTTATTGTCAGGTGAAGTAGTTAAATGATGAATTTTTCAGATGACAAAGTAGATTTGTTTGTATACCAAGAAGCCAAAAGTGGAAATCTAGAATCTGGAGATACTTATTATATTACAAAGACAGATGAGTTTATGCTTTGTGCTATAGCAGATGGGTTGGGAAATGGACCTGTGGCTAAAGAGTCTGCAGATATTATCCCGAAGATTCTAGAGGAATATAAAGAAGAAACATTAGATGAATTACTACTACGTTGCAACGAGTTAATGGTTAGTAAGAGAGGTGCAGCAGTAGCGATAGTTAAAATAGATTATAAACATCAAACTATATCCTATAGCTGTGTTGGTAATGTGAAGTTTTATATGTATAAACGCTCTACCGATAAAATGATTTATCCTCTACCCGTGATGGGCTACTTATCAGGCAGAAAGCAAAAGATTAATACCCAAACATATGCCTGTGAAAAAAATGATTTGTTCATGCTTCACTCAGACGGGGTTGTGATGAAAAGTCCGAAATCCACTATAAAAAATGCCTCGAATGCGGAATGTCTCTATGAAACGATTTTTAAAGAAATTGAACATGGCGACGACTCAACGTTTATAGTAGGAAGCTTACTCTAATATAGGGTAAGCTTTTTTGTTTGGCTTTTTCTAGAAGGTAACAAATATGATAAACTGAGTACTATAAAGAAAGGACGTGTTCATATTGGAAATAAAGAAAATGCTCCAACTTGTTTCAAAAGATACAGGTGTTAAATCATCACAAGCTGAACAAGTTATAAAATTACTAGAAGAGGGAAATACCGTTCCTTTTATAGCACGATATAGAAAAGAACAAACAGGCTCTTTAGATGAAGTCCAAATTAAAGCCGTTGAAGATCGGTATAATTACATACAGCAGTTGGAACAAAGAAAAGAAGAGATCCTTCGCTTAATTGAAGAGCAAGGTAAACTAACCGAAGAGTTAACTGCTTCTATTAATAATGCGACGGTATTGCAACGATTAGAAGATTTATATCGACCATATAAGCAAAAACGTAGAACAAAGGCTACTATTGCAAAGGAAAAAGGATTAGAACCTTTGGCGGCTCTCATCATGACTTTCCCTAAAGAATCCATTTCTAAGTTAGCAGAAGGCTATTTAAATGAAGAGCTAGAAGTTCTTTCAGTAGAGGATGCGTTACTTGGTGCTAGAGATATCCTAGCTGAGCAATTTGCTGACGATGCGAAAATAAGAGAGCAAATCCGTAATATTACCCGTGCGGACGGTAAAATTATTACATCGGTCAAAAAGGCAGAGCTAGATGAAAAGAATGTGTTTGAAATGTATTATGAGTACGAAGAACCTGTTAAAAAGATAGTTCCTCATCGTATATTAGCGGTAAACCGAGGGGAAAAAGAAGATATCTTAAAAGTTGCTCTTCAAGTTCCTATGGAGAAAGCAGCTAATGTGATGAAAACACATTGGATTAAACCATCCTCTAGTGATGCAGTGGAACAAATTGAATTGGCGGTAGAAGACTCATACAAACGACTAATTCAGCCTTCTGTTGAACGAGAGATTCGAGCAGAGCTTACAGAAAAAGCAGAAGCTCAGGCTATTCACATATTCTCCGAAAACCTAAGGAACCTACTATTGCAACAACCATTAAAGGGAAAAGTAATTCTAGGTGTCGATCCAGCTTATCGTACTGGGTGTAAATTAGCGGTTGTAGATGATACAGGAAAACTGCTAGAAGTATCGGCTATTTATCCACATGCGCCTAAAATGGATGTGGAGGGTTCCAAGAAAAAAGTACTTGCTTACTTAAAAAACTATCCTATTTCTTTAATAGCTATCGGAAATGGTACCGCTTCTCGCGAAACAGAACAATTCATTGTGGACTGTTTGAAAGAGGTAGAGGGCGAGGTAGCGTATGTAATAGTAAATGAAGCGGGTGCCAGTGTGTATTCAGCATCTGAAACAGCACGTAATGAGTTTCCTGACTTACAAGTAGAGCAAAGAAGTGCGGTATCTATTGCAAGAAGATTGCAGGATCCTTTGGCGGAATTAGTGAAGATAGATCCAAAAGCGGTAGGAGTAGGACAATACCAACATGACGTTTCGCAAAAGAAATTATCCGATTCCTTATCCTTTATAGTAGAAACTGCGGTTAACCAAGTAGGAGTAAATGTAAATACTGCATCTGCTTCCCTTTTACAATACGTCTCAGGGCTGTCAAAAACAGTTGCAGAAAACGTGGTGAATATGAGAAACGAGCAAGGGAGGTTTACTTCGCGAGCACAACTTAAGAAAATTCCACGCCTTGGAGCCAAAACTTATGAACAAGCAATTGGGTTTTTACGCGTACCAGATGCAAAAAATCCGTTTGATGCAACAGGAATACACCCTGAAAGTTATAAGGGAGCGGAGCAGGTACTGGAAACTGCAGGACTTAAGAAGGCGCAAATAGGCACAAAAGAAGCAGAAGAGGCATTAAAGAAAATTTCTATTGAAGAAGTAAGTAGAGAGTTAGAAATAGGGGAGATCACATTAAAGGATATTGTAGATACATTGATCAAACCGGCGCGTGACCCTCGTGAAGCATTCCCGCAGCCAATCCTGAAAAAAGATGTACTCAAATTAGAGGATTTAAAAACAGGAATGGAGTTACAAGGAACAGTAAGAAATGTAGTAGACTTCGGTGCATTTGTAGATATTGGTGTAAAACAAGATGGCCTAGTTCATATTTCTAAACTAAAAAAAGGCTTTGTCAAACATCCTTTAGATGTTGTCTCCCTTGGAGATATAGTTACTGTCTGGGTAGAACAGTTTGATGCCAACAAAGGAAGGATTGCATTAACGATGCTTCCTCCTGAACAACAAGTGTAACGAATAGAGTTGTCCAATGGAGATATGCCACTGGACAACCTCTTTTTAAATAGGGGGGAGATAATATGTCTGATGAAAAATTACACGAACTAGTAAGTCATGTATCAAACGAAGTCTTTGGGAAACAATTTCAACATAAAGCATATTTCAACAAAAGACTTAGAACAACTGGTGGAAGGTATATGTTGAGATCGCACAATATAGAAGTGAATCCGCTAGTTTTCGAAAAGTACGGAATGGATGAGTTGCTAGGCGTGATCAAACACGAGCTTTGTCATTATCACTTACATATAGAAGGAAAAGGCTATCAGCATAGAGATACTGACTTTAGGGAGTTACTTAAAATAACTAACTCACCTAGATTTTGTTCTACATTAGTGGAGAGAAAAGTCCGGAAAAGTAAAAAGAGATATACGTATAAATGTGTAAAATGCTCTCTTTCATATAATCGGAAAATTCGTTTAAATACTAGGAAATACCGTTGTGGCAAGTGTTTTGGAGACCTAATGTTAGTTTCTTTTGAAAATCTTAAATAAATTATCAAAAAGTAGTTGACGTTTTGCAAAACCCTCTCTATAATAGAAAAAGTCGAGTAAAACAAAACGACAAAAGTTATTCCGAAGTAGCTCAGTGGTAGAGCAATCGACTGTTAATCGATCGGTCGTAGGTTCGAGTCCTACCTTCGGAGCCATTATGGCCCCTTGGTCAAGCGGTTAAGACACCGCCCTTTCACGGCGGTAACACGGGTTCGAATCCCGTAGGGGTCATTACCATTTATATTTATTACTTTGTATTTTCAACGGTCCCGTGGTGTAGCGGTTAACATGCCTGCCTGTCACGCAGGAGATCGCCGGTTCGATCCCGGTCGGGACCGCCATGTTGGGGTATAGCCAAGCGGTAAGGCAATGGATTTTGATTCCATCATGCCCTGGTTCGAATCCAGGTACCCCAGCCATTTTTGAGCCATTAGCTCAGTTGGTAGAGCATCTGACTTTTAATCAGAGGGTCGTAGGTTCGAATCCTACATGGCTCATCAAATTGTTGTTGACATTTAAGGTGTTCGAGAGTATAATCAACCTTGTTCTGTTAAGTACTAAGCGGTCGTGGCGGAACGGCAGACGCGCTAGGTTGAGGGCCTAGTGGGGGATAACCCCGTGGAGGTTCAAGTCCTCTCGGCCGCACCAGTCACATAACAATTTAACAAAATTTAATGCGGGTGTAGTTTAGTGGTAAAACCTCAGCCTTCCAAGCTGATGATGAGAGTTCGATTCTCTTCACCCGCTCCATTATTTAATATCATTGAATATTGAACATTGAAAACTGAACATGCAAAACGTTAAGAAACATAGCTTTCAACTAACTTAGTTAGTATGATAGCAAAACAATTTTTGACATCATTTAATGATGATGCCAGCAAAACAAATTGAGCTTTTTAAGTTCTCTATTATGGAGAGTTTGATCCTGGCTCAGGACGAACGCTGGCGGCATGCCTAATACATGCAAGTCGAGCGAATGACGAAGAAGCTTGCTTCTTCTGATTTAGCGGCGGACGGGTGAGTAACACGTGGGCAACCTGCCCTGTAGATTGGGATAACTCCGGGAAACCGGGGCTAATACCGAATAATCCATTTCCTCACATGGGGAGATGTTAAAAGACGGTTTCGGCTGTCACTACAGGATGGGCCCGCGGCGCATTAGCTAGTTGGTGAGGTAACGGCTCACCAAGGCGACGATGCGTAGCCGACCTGAGAGGGTGATCGGCCACACTGGGACTGAGACACGGCCCAGACTCCTACGGGAGGCAGCAGTAGGGAATCTTCCACAATGGACGAAAGTCTGATGGAGCAATGCCGCGTGAGTGAAGAAGGTTTTCGGATCGTAAAACTCTGTTGTGAGGGAAGAACAAGTATGAGAGTAACTGCTCGTACCTTGACGGTACCTCATTAGAAAGCCACGGCTAACTACGTGCCAGCAGCCGCGGTAATACGTAGGTGGCAAGCGTTGTCCGGAATTATTGGGCGTAAAGCGCGCGCAGGCGGTCCTTTAAGTCTGATGTGAAATCCCACGGCTCAACCGTGGAAGGTCATTGGAAACTGGGGGACTTGAGTACAGAAGAGGAAAGCGGAATTCCAAGTGTAGCGGTGAAATGCGTAGAGATTTGGAGGAACACCAGTGGCGAAGGCGGCTTTCTGGTCTGTAACTGACGCTGAGGCGCGAAAGCGTGGGGAGCAAACAGGATTAGATACCCTGGTAGTCCACGCCGTAAACGATGAGTGCTAAGTGTTAGGGGGTTTCCGCCCCTTAGTGCTGCAGCTAACGCATTAAGCACTCCGCCTGGGGAGTACGGTCGCAAGACTGAAACTCAAAGGAATTGACGGGGGCCCGCACAAGCGGTGGAGCATGTGGTTTAATTCGAAGCAACGCGAAGAACCTTACCAGGTCTTGACATCCCGCTGACCGGCCTAGAGATAGGCTTTTCCCTTCGGGGACAGCGGTGACAGGTGGTGCATGGTTGTCGTCAGCTCGTGTCGTGAGATGTTGGGTTAAGTCCCGCAACGAGCGCAACCCTTGATCTTAGTTGCCAGCATTTAGTTGGGCACTCTAAGGTGACTGCCGGTGATAAACCGGAGGAAGGTGGGGATGACGTCAAATCATCATGCCCCTTATGACCTGGGCTACACACGTGCTACAATGGACGGTACAGAGGGTCGCAACCCCGCGAGGGTGAGCAAATCCCATAAAACCGTTCTCAGTTCGGATTGTAGGCTGCAACTCGCCTACATGAAGCCGGAATCGCTAGTAATCGTGGATCAGCATGCCACGGTGAATACGTTCCCGGGCCTTGTACACACCGCCCGTCACACCACGAGAGTTTGTAACACCCGAAGTCGGTGGGGTAACCCTTACGGGAGCCAGCCGCCGAAGGTGGGACAGATGATTGGGGTGAAGTCGTAACAAGGTAGCCGTATCGGAAGGTGCGGCTGGATCACCTCCTTTCTAAGGATAATATCGGAATACGAATCTTTATTCGTATCTTAACGTTTTGCAGTTCAGTTTTGAATGTTCATTTTATATGAAGATTCAACGCTTGTTCTTTGAAAACTGGATAAAACGACATTGAAACAATAAACAACAAGAAATTCTGTTGTGATTATTTACGTAATCACGACGTGTAAGACTTTTTAACTTTTAGGTTAAGTTAATAAGGGCGCACGGTGAATGCCTTGGCACTAGGAGTCGACGAAGGACGGCACTAACACCGATATGCTTCGGGGAGCTGTAAGTGAGCTTTGATCCGGAGATTTCCGAATGGGGAAACCCACTGTTCGTAATGGAGCAGTACATTTGCGTGAATACATAGCGCATCTGAGACACACCCAGGGAACTGAAACATCTAAGTACCTGGAGGAAGAGAAAGAAAATTCGATTCCCTGAGTAGCGGCGAGCGAAACGGGAATAGCCCAAACCAAAAGGCTTGCCTTTTGGGGTTGTAGGACACTCTACATAGAGTTACAAAGGAATGAGTTAGACGAAGCGATCTGGAAAGGTCCGCAGGATAGGGTAAAAGCCCCGTAGTCTAAAATTCATTCTCTCTTGAGTGTATCCTGAGTACGGCGGAACACGTGAAATTCCGTCGGAATCTGGGAGGACCATCTCCCAAGGCTAAATACTACCTAGTGACCGATAGTGAACCAGTACCGTGAGGGAAAGGTGAAAAGCACCCCGGAAGGGGAGTGAAATAGATCCTGAAACCGTGTGCCTACAAGTAGTTAGAGCCCGTTAATGGGTGATAGCGTGCCTTTTGTAGAATGAACCGGCGAGTTACGATCCCATGCAAGGTTAAGTCGAGAAGACGGAGCCGCAGCGAAAGCGAGTCTGAATAGGGCGAATGAGTATGTGGTCGTAGACCCGAAACCAGGTGATCTACCCATGTCCAGGATGAAGGTAAGGTAACACTTACTGGAGGTCCGAACCCACGCACGTTGAAAAGTGCGGGGATGAGGTGTGGGTAGCGGAGAAATTCCAATCGAACCTGGAGATAGCTGGTTCTCTCCGAAATAGCTTTAGGGCTAGCCTCAAACGTTAGAATCTTGGAGGTAGAGCACTGTTTGGACTAGGGGCCCATCCCGGGTTACCGAATTCAGACAAACTCCGAATGCCAATGATTTATGTTTGGGAGTCAGACTGCGAGTGATAAGATCCGTAGTCAAGAGGGAAACAGCCCAGACCACCAGCTAAGGTCCCAAAGTATTTGTTAAGTGGAAAAGGATGTGGCGTTGCTTAGACAACCAGGATGTTGGCTTAGAAGCAGCCATCATTTAAAGAGTGCGTAATAGCTCACTGGTCGAGTGACGCTGCGCCGAAAATGTATCGGGGCTAAACAAATCACCGAAGCTGTGGATTGATACCTTTGGTATCAGTGGTAGGAGAGCGTTCTAAGGGCGTTGAAGTCAGACCGGAAGGACTGGTGGAGCGCTTAGAAGTGAGAATGCCGGTATGAGTAGCGAAAGACGGGTGAGAATCCCGTCCACCGTATGACTAAGGTTTCCTGAGGAAGGCTCGTCCGCTCAGGGTTAGTCGGGACCTAAGCCGAGGCCGATAGGCGTAGGCGATGGATAACAGGTTGATATTCCTGTACCACCAAACCACCGTTTGAGTAATGGGGGGACGCAGAAGGATAGGGTAAGCATGCTGTTGGTTATGCATGTCCAAGCAGTAAGGTGTGAATGTAGGCAAATCCGCATTCTTTAACATTGAGCTGTGATGGCGAGGACGTATGTCTAGAGTTCCTGATTTCACACTGCCAAGAAAAGCCTCTAGCGAGGTGAAAGGTGCCCGTACCGCAAACCGACACAGGTAGTCGAGGAGAGAATCCTAAGGTGAGCGAGAGAACTCTCGTTAAGGAACTCGGCAAAATGACCCCGTAACTTCGGGAGAAGGGGTGCTCTTTTGGGTTCATAGCCTAGAAGAGCCGCAGTGAATAGGCCCAGGCGACTGTTTAGCAAAAACACAGGTCTATGCAAAACCGTAAGGTGAAGTATATGGGCTGACGCCTGCCCGGTGCTGGAAGGTTAAGAGGAGTGCTTAGCGCAAGCGAAGGTGCGAATTGAAGCCCCAGTAAACGGCGGCCGTAACTATAACGGTCCTAAGGTAGCGAAATTCCTTGTCGGGTAAGTTCCGACCCGCACGAAAGGCGTAACGATCTGGGCACTGTCTCAACGAGAGACTCGGTGAAATTATAGTACCTGTGAAGATGCAGGTTACCCGCGACAGGACGGAAAGACCCCGTGGAGCTTTACTATAGCTTGATATTGAATTTTGGTGCAACTTGTACAGGATAGGCAGGAGCCTTAGAGCCCGGAGCGCCAGCTTCGGAGGAGGCGTCGGTGGGATACTGCCCTGGTTGTATTGAAATTCTAACCCATACCCGTAACCCGGGTAGGAGACAGTGTCAGGCGGGTAGTTTGACTGGGGCGGTCGCCTCCTAAAGTGTAACGGAGGCGCCCAAAGGTTCCCTCAGAATGGTTGGAAATCATTCGAAGAGTGTAAAGGCAGAAGGGAGCTTGACTGCGAGACCTACAAGTCGAGCAGGGTCGAAAGACGGGCTTAGTGATCCGGTGGTTCCGCATGGAAGGGCCATCGCTCAACGGATAAAAGCTACCCCGGGGATAACAGGCTTATCTCCCCCAAGAGTCCACATCGACGGGGAGGTTTGGCACCTCGATGTCGGCTCATCGCATCCTGGGGCTGTAGTCGGTCCCAAGGGTTGGGCTGTTCGCCCATTAAAGCGGTACGCGAGCTGGGTTCAGAACGTCGTGAGACAGTTCGGTCCCTATCCGTCGTGGGCGTAGGAAATTTGAGAGGAGCTGTCCTTAGTACGAGAGGACCGGGATGGACACACCGCTGGTGTACCAGTTGTTCTGCCAAGAGCATCGCTGGGTAGCTATGTGTGGACGGGATAAGTGCTGAAAGCATCTAAGCACGAAGCCCCCCTCAAGATGAGATTTCCCATTACGCAAGTAAGTAAGATCCCTCAAAGACGATGAGGTAGATAGGTTCGGGGTGGAAGCGTGGCGACACGTGCAGCTGACGAATACTAATCGATCGAGGACTTAACCAAATTTTGTTTAACGTAACAATGTCGTTTATCCAGTTTTGAGTGAACAAGCACTCTATTTATAAGGATTTCAAGATACAACGCAGTGCGCTGTAAATTGGAAGCCGAAGAGTCTAGTGATGATGGCGAAGAGGTCACACCCGTTCCCATACCGAACACGGAAGTTAAGCTCTTCAGCGCCGATGGTAGTTGGGGGTTTCCCCCTGTGAGAGTAGGACGTCGCTGGGCACCAAAAAGAAGTCGTTACCGAGTTATATCGGTAACGACTTCTTTTTTTGTTTTTAAATAAGCCGAAGGCAGTTACTGTAGGAGCAAGTTGAGAGACGAAGAGTTCGAGTACCGTTGCCGGAGAAATCTGTCAGGAACAGAAGTTAAGAACTAGCGCCAAAGGTAGTTGGAGGTTTCGGGGGTCTAAAAGATTCGTTGCGGAGTCAGACATTAAGGGATTTTTTTGTATAAGAATTGGGAATAAATATGATTAATTTGGGTTAAGACTCTAGAGTTATTAAATGAAAAAGTAAGAGATTAAACCTTAAAGGATCTATTGGTATTTAACTATTGGGGATTAATTTTATTCAATAACGAAAGTAGAAGACTGTTTAACTCTATAAGAAGGTATGTAAGATGATCTACAAAAAGGAAATAGAAAAAGCTACGGACGGAGAATATACCTTTTGTTAATTGGAGATGATATAACAGTTGGAATTGAAGAGGAGGGTAGTTCCCTTAAATAAACCCCTTTTATATATAGTAGGAACAGGAGTGAGACATAGCTGTTCTTGTATAAAATATAGAATTCTAAAAGAAAATACGAAAAGACCTTGCCAACTACCATTATAAGTGGTATAGTTATCAAGTTGTCACTTTAACAAGTGACGTTAAACAAAAAACAATTTTAAAAAAGTTGTTGACAACCACATCAGGAATTGATATGATATATAAGTTGTCAAAACGACATTACAACAACATGAACATTGAAAACTGAACATGCAAAACGTTAAGAAACATAGCTTTCAACTAACTTGTTAGGATGATAGCAAAACAATTTTGGACATCATTTAATGATGATGCCAGCAAAACAAAATGAGCTTTTAAACTAGTTCTAATTTGTTCGCTTTCAATGTGCTCTGCATACTGGAAGTAAACTATTATGGAGAGTTTGATCCTGGCTCAGGACGAACGCTGGCGGCATGCCTAATACATGCAAGTCGAGCGAATGACGAAGAAGCTTGCTTCTTCTGATTTAGCGGCGGACGGGTGAGTAACACGTGGGCAACCTGCCCTGTAGATTGGGATAACTCCGGGAAACCGGGGCTAATACCGAATAATCCATTTCCTCACATGGGGAGATGTTAAAAGACGGTTTCGGCTGTCACTACAGGATGGGCCCGCGGCGCATTAGCTAGTTGGTGAGGTAACGGCTCACCAAGGCGACGATGCGTAGCCGACCTGAGAGGGTGATCGGCCACACTGGGACTGAGACACGGCCCAGACTCCTACGGGAGGCAGCAGTAGGGAATCTTCCACAATGGACGAAAGTCTGATGGAGCAATGCCGCGTGAGTGAAGAAGGTTTTCGGATCGTAAAACTCTGTTGTGAGGGAAGAACAAGTATGAGAGTAACTGCTCGTACCTTGACGGTACCTCATTAGAAAGCCACGGCTAACTACGTGCCAGCAGCCGCGGTAATACGTAGGTGGCAAGCGTTGTCCGGAATTATTGGGCGTAAAGCGCGCGCAGGCGGTCCTTTAAGTCTGATGTGAAATCCCACGGCTCAACCGTGGAAGGTCATTGGAAACTGGGGGACTTGAGTACAGAAGAGGAAAGCGGAATTCCAAGTGTAGCGGTGAAATGCGTAGAGATTTGGAGGAACACCAGTGGCGAAGGCGGCTTTCTGGTCTGTAACTGACGCTGAGGCGCGAAAGCGTGGGGAGCAAACAGGATTAGATACCCTGGTAGTCCACGCCGTAAACGATGAGTGCTAAGTGTTAGGGGGTTTCCGCCCCTTAGTGCTGCAGCTAACGCATTAAGCACTCCGCCTGGGGAGTACGGTCGCAAGACTGAAACTCAAAGGAATTGACGGGGGCCCGCACAAGCGGTGGAGCATGTGGTTTAATTCGAAGCAACGCGAAGAACCTTACCAGGTCTTGACATCCCGCTGACCGGCCTAGAGATAGGCTTTTCCCTTCGGGGACAGCGGTGACAGGTGGTGCATGGTTGTCGTCAGCTCGTGTCGTGAGATGTTGGGTTAAGTCCCGCAACGAGCGCAACCCTTGATCTTAGTTGCCAGCATTTAGTTGGGCACTCTAAGGTGACTGCCGGTGATAAACCGGAGGAAGGTGGGGATGACGTCAAATCATCATGCCCCTTATGACCTGGGCTACACACGTGCTACAATGGACGGTACAGAGGGTCGCAACCCCGCGAGGGTGAGCAAATCCCATAAAACCGTTCTCAGTTCGGATTGTAGGCTGCAACTCGCCTACATGAAGCCGGAATCGCTAGTAATCGTGGATCAGCATGCCACGGTGAATACGTTCCCGGGCCTTGTACACACCGCCCGTCACACCACGAGAGTTTGTAACACCCGAAGTCGGTGGGGTAACCCTTACGGGAGCCAGCCGCCGAAGGTGGGACAGATGATTGGGGTGAAGTCGTAACAAGGTAGCCGTATCGGAAGGTGCGGCTGGATCACCTCCTTTCTAAGGATAATATCGGAATACGAATCTTTATTCGTATCTTAACGTTTTGCAGTTCAGTTTTGAATGTTCATTTTATATGAAGATTCAACGCTTGTTCTTTGAAAACTGGATAAAACGACATTGAAACAATAAACAACAAGAAATTCTGTTGTGATTATTTACGTAATCACGACGTGTAAGACTTTTTAACTTTTAGGTTAAGTTAATAAGGGCGCACGGTGAATGCCTTGGCACTAGGAGTCGACGAAGGACGGCACTAACACCGATATGCTTCGGGGAGCTGTAAGTGAGCTTTGATCCGGAGATTTCCGAATGGGGAAACCCACTGTTCGTAATGGAGCAGTACATTTGCGTGAATACATAGCGCATCTGAGACACACCCAGGGAACTGAAACATCTAAGTACCTGGAGGAAGAGAAAGAAAATTCGATTCCCTGAGTAGCGGCGAGCGAAACGGGAATAGCCCAAACCAAAAGGCTTGCCTTTTGGGGTTGTAGGACACTCTACATAGAGTTACAAAGGAATGAGTTAGACGAAGCGATCTGGAAAGGTCCGCAGGATAGGGTAAAAGCCCCGTAGTCTAAAATTCATTCTCTCTTGAGTGTATCCTGAGTACGGCGGAACACGTGAAATTCCGTCGGAATCTGGGAGGACCATCTCCCAAGGCTAAATACTACCTAGTGACCGATAGTGAACCAGTACCGTGAGGGAAAGGTGAAAAGCACCCCGGAAGGGGAGTGAAATAGATCCTGAAACCGTGTGCCTACAAGTAGTTAGAGCCCGTTAATGGGTGATAGCGTGCCTTTTGTAGAATGAACCGGCGAGTTACGATCCCATGCAAGGTTAAGTCGAGAAGACGGAGCCGCAGCGAAAGCGAGTCTGAATAGGGCGAATGAGTATGTGGTCGTAGACCCGAAACCAGGTGATCTACCCATGTCCAGGATGAAGGTAAGGTAACACTTACTGGAGGTCCGAACCCACGCACGTTGAAAAGTGCGGGGATGAGGTGTGGGTAGCGGAGAAATTCCAATCGAACCTGGAGATAGCTGGTTCTCTCCGAAATAGCTTTAGGGCTAGCCTCAAACGTTAGAATCTTGGAGGTAGAGCACTGTTTGGACTAGGGGCCCATCCCGGGTTACCGAATTCAGACAAACTCCGAATGCCAATGATTTATGTTTGGGAGTCAGACTGCGAGTGATAAGATCCGTAGTCAAGAGGGAAACAGCCCAGACCACCAGCTAAGGTCCCAAAGTATTTGTTAAGTGGAAAAGGATGTGGCGTTGCTTAGACAACCAGGATGTTGGCTTAGAAGCAGCCATCATTTAAAGAGTGCGTAATAGCTCACTGGTCGAGTGACGCTGCGCCGAAAATGTATCGGGGCTAAACAAATCACCGAAGCTGTGGATTGATACCTTTGGTATCAGTGGTAGGAGAGCGTTCTAAGGGCGTTGAAGTCAGACCGGAAGGACTGGTGGAGCGCTTAGAAGTGAGAATGCCGGTATGAGTAGCGAAAGACGGGTGAGAATCCCGTCCACCGTATGACTAAGGTTTCCTGAGGAAGGCTCGTCCGCTCAGGGTTAGTCGGGACCTAAGCCGAGGCCGATAGGCGTAGGCGATGGATAACAGGTTGATATTCCTGTACCACCAAACCACCGTTTGAGTAATGGGGGGACGCAGAAGGATAGGGTAAGCATGCTGTTGGTTATGCATGTCCAAGCAGTAAGGTGTGAATGTAGGCAAATCCGCATTCTTTAACATTGAGCTGTGATGGCGAGGACGTATGTCTAGAGTTCCTGATTTCACACTGCCAAGAAAAGCCTCTAGCGAGGTGAAAGGTGCCCGTACCGCAAACCGACACAGGTAGTCGAGGAGAGAATCCTAAGGTGAGCGAGAGAACTCTCGTTAAGGAACTCGGCAAAATGACCCCGTAACTTCGGGAGAAGGGGTGCTCTTTTGGGTTCATAGCCTAGAAGAGCCGCAGTGAATAGGCCCAGGCGACTGTTTAGCAAAAACACAGGTCTATGCAAAACCGTAAGGTGAAGTATATGGGCTGACGCCTGCCCGGTGCTGGAAGGT
Source organism: Psychrobacillus sp. FSL H8-0510 (assembly GCF_038008345.1). Taxonomy (NCBI): domain Bacteria; kingdom Bacillati; phylum Bacillota; class Bacilli; order Caryophanales; family Bacillaceae; genus Psychrobacillus; species Psychrobacillus sp. FSL H8-0510. Next base: position 3,333,859 of record NZ_JBBOYZ010000001.1, on the reverse strand, counting down.
TAAGAGGAGTGCTTAGCGCAAGCGAAGGTGCGAATTGAAGCCCCAGTAAACGGCGGCCGTAACTATAACGGTCCTAAGGTAGCGAAATTCCTTGTCGGGTAAGTTCCGACCCGCACGAAAGGCGTAACGATCTGGGCACTGTCTCAACGAGAGACTCGGTGAAATTATAGTACCTGTGAAGATGCAGGTTACCCGCGACAGGACGGAAAGACCCCGTGGAGCTTTACTATAGCTTGATATTGAATTTTGGTGCAACTTGTACAGGATAGGCAGGAGCCTTAGAGCCCGGAGCGCCAGCTTCGGAGGAGGCGTCGGTGGGATACTGCCCTGGTTGTATTGAAATTCTAACCCATACCCGTAACCCGGGTAGGAGACAGTGTCAGGCGGGTAGTTTGACTGGGGCGGTCGCCTCCTAAAGTGTAACGGAGGCGCCCAAAGGTTCCCTCAGAATGGTTGGAAATCATTCGAAGAGTGTAAAGGCAGAAGGGAGCTTGACTGCGAGACCTACAAGTCGAGCAGGGTCGAAAGACGGGCTTAGTGATCCGGTGGTTCCGCATGGAAGGGCCATCGCTCAACGGATAAAAGCTACCCCGGGGATAACAGGCTTATCTCCCCCAAGAGTCCACATCGACGGGGAGGTTTGGCACCTCGATGTCGGCTCATCGCATCCTGGGGCTGTAGTCGGTCCCAAGGGTTGGGCTGTTCGCCCATTAAAGCGGTACGCGAGCTGGGTTCAGAACGTCGTGAGACAGTTCGGTCCCTATCCGTCGTGGGCGTAGGAAATTTGAGAGGAGCTGTCCTTAGTACGAGAGGACCGGGATGGACACACCGCTGGTGTACCAGTTGTTCTGCCAAGAGCATCGCTGGGTAGCTATGTGTGGACGGGATAAGTGCTGAAAGCATCTAAGCACGAAGCCCCCCTCAAGATGAGATTTCCCATTACGCAAGTAAGTAAGATCCCTCAAAGACGATGAGGTAGATAGGTTCGGGGTGGAAGCGTGGCGACACGTGCAGCTGACGAATACTAATCGATCGAGGACTTAACCAAATTTTGTTTAACGTAACAATGTCGTTTATCCAGTTTTGAGTGAACAAGCACTCTATTTATAAGGATTTCAAGATACAACGCAGTGCGCTGTAAATTGGAAGCCGAAGAGTCTAGTGATGATGGCGAAGAGGTCACACCCGTTCCCATACCGAACACGGAAGTTAAGCTCTTCAGCGCCGATGGTAGTTGGGGGTTTCCCCCTGTGAGAGTAGGACGTCGCTGGGCACCAAAAAGAAGTCGTTACCGAGTTATATCGGTAACGACTTCTTTTTTTGTTTACTGAAAAAATAAGCCGAAGGCAGTTACTATATAAGAAAGTGTACGAGCAAGTTGAGAAACGAAGAGTTCGAGTGTAGCTGCCGAAAAAATCTGTCGGCTATTCGCTTTCGTGCTCTGGAGTGTTAACGAATTAAAAAGGAGAATGTAGTTTCCTTAAGCTATGTTAAACATGCAGGTTGGTTTTTCATAGTTTGTGAAGTGTTACTCTTCAAATAACGCAGCAGGTTAGTTGAATAACTTAAATACCATTTTGGTTTATTATTTAAGTTAAAAGCCTGAAGTTAATTCTGACTCAATGCTCTCCTAATAAAAGGATAATATTACTGATTTAAATGTCTGCTACAAAATCCTTCTTCTACTAGAAGGTGTAAAGCCTTTTTCTTATTGAATTAACGAATACAGTTTAGTTGTATAATAAAAAACAACCGAAATGAGGGAGTGCATTGTTCTTTTGGACCCTCTCTTATTGTTTAACTAATAATGGTTTAGCCCATAATATATACATAAACAATTAGGTGGTTATTATGCAATGGAGGATTTATTACAAGATAAACTTCAGACTAATATAGAGCGTATTAAAATGAGCTTCAATAATACATCAGATTTAATGATTAGAGAAATGACAGTTGGTCTAAATAAAGAAATATCACAAGAGAAGAAATTAAAACTAGTCTACTTAGATAGTATTATTGATACTACTTTATTACAGGAGTCCGTTATTCTGCCATTGGCAGAGAATTTAAATATAGATAAATCGCAAAGTAAAGAATTAATAAGTTATGTATCTAATACAATCCTTACTACTCCAGGAGTAAAAGTAACCGATTCATACCAAGAATTATTGAGTGCTATTATCCAAGGTAACGCAGTTTTACTTATAGACGGATTTCATGAAGTTATCATTGTTGAGGTTGCTAATTGGGTAGAAAGATCAGTTGAGGAATCGCTAGGCGAACGTTCACCTAAAGGAATTGCTTTAGGGTTTTCTGAAAAAGCGAAAACTAACATTAACATCTTGAGAGGAATTATTAAAACGGAACAATTTAGCGTGCAAAAAATGACTTTTGGAACCATAGCTAAAACAGATGTTTTTCTACTCTTCATCAATGGTATTGTAGATAAAGGAATATTAAAAGAAGTACGTAATAGAATTGAGAAATTGGATGTTAAATATATTTTAGAAGCAAAGGTTGTTGCTGAAATAATAGAAGGTAAGTCAAAGTCATTTTTTCCTTTAACAGTATCTTCAGAACGTCCTGATTCAGCAGCTTCAGCTCTTTTTGAAGGTCGTGTAATTGTATTAGTAGACGGTACTCCGCAAGTGATTATTGCCCCATCTTTATTCGCTGAATTATTTCAATCTCCAGATGAATATAATGTTAGTTTTGGACGTTTTACAATTCGATTGATGCGTTTTTTCTCATTTCTTATAGCTATTTTTTCTACTGGTATCTATATTGCCTTAGATAAACATGGTAAAGATTATGTACCCCCAAAAATCTATGAAGCATTATTTACAAAGGACGAGCTCTTACCAACGATTTGGGAAGTATTAATACTCAACATAATATTAGCATTATTTATAGATGCAACTTTCAGAGTTCCCAAAAGTGCCATTTTTTTAATATCAATTATAGGAGCTATTTTACTCGGAGACGTAGCAGTTTCGGCTACGTTAATACATCCGGTATCTCTTATTGTAGTAGGAATGTCGTGTGTATCTGCGTTGGTACTTGCGAATAAGGGACTTTTAGGATCAATAAGGATATTAAGAATTGGTTTCATTTTGATTGGTTACTTATTAGGTTCCGATGGAATATTTATAGGGGCAACTGTATTAATTTTTTATATGATTAGTTTGAAATCAATAGGCGTCCCATATCTTTCACCCTTCATTCCTTTTAGATATATGGAACTTAAAGACACTTTGTATAGAGGTGATTTGAAAAAATTAGCAAACAGTAAACATAGCTTTCCAGATGATAATTAACCGTATTTACTTAAGCCAGCTGGCTATTAATGATAACTGGCTTTTACTATTTAGAGAACGCTATACATATCTCTTCATATAGTAGGAACAGGAGGGAAAGTAGCTGTTCTTACATTAAATATAGAATTCTAAAAGAAAATTGGAAAAGACCTTGCCAATGACCATTATAAGTGGTATAGTTATCAAGTTGTCACTTAAACAAGTGACGTTAAACAAAAAAACAATTTAAAAAAAGTTGTTGACAATCACATCAGGAATTGATATGATATATAAGTTGTCGAAACGACATCACAACAACATGAACATTGAAAACTGAACATGCAAAACGTTAAGAAACATAGCTTTCAGCTAACTTGTTAGTATGATAGCAAAACAATTTTGGACATCATTTAATGATGATGCCAGCAAAACAAAATGAGCTTTTAAACTAGTTCTAATTTGTTCGCTTTCAATGTGCTCTGCATACTGGAAGTGAACTATTATGGAGAGTTTGATCCTGGCTCAGGACGAACGCTGGCGGCATGCCTAATACATGCAAGTCGAGCGAATGACGAAGAAGCTTGCTTCTTCTGATTTAGCGGCGGACGGGTGAGTAACACGTGGGCAACCTGCCCTGTAGATTGGGATAACTCCGGGAAACCGGGGCTAATACCGAATAATCCATTTCCTCACATGGGGAGATGTTAAAAGACGGTTTCGGCTGTCACTACAGGATGGGCCCGCGGCGCATTAGCTAGTTGGTGAGGTAACGGCTCACCAAGGCGACGATGCGTAGCCGACCTGAGAGGGTGATCGGCCACACTGGGACTGAGACACGGCCCAGACTCCTACGGGAGGCAGCAGTAGGGAATCTTCCACAATGGACGAAAGTCTGATGGAGCAATGCCGCGTGAGTGAAGAAGGTTTTCGGATCGTAAAACTCTGTTGTGAGGGAAGAACAAGTACGAGAGTAACTGCTCGTACCTTGACGGTACCTCATTAGAAAGCCACGGCTAACTACGTGCCAGCAGCCGCGGTAATACGTAGGTGGCAAGCGTTGTCCGGAATTATTGGGCGTAAAGCGCGCGCAGGCGGTCCTTTAAGTCTGATGTGAAATCCCACGGCTCAACCGTGGAAGGTCATTGGAAACTGGGGGACTTGAGTACAGAAGAGGAAAGCGGAATTCCAAGTGTAGCGGTGAAATGCGTAGAGATTTGGAGGAACACCAGTGGCGAAGGCGGCTTTCTGGTCTGTAACTGACGCTGAGGCGCGAAAGCGTGGGGAGCAAACAGGATTAGATACCCTGGTAGTCCACGCCGTAAACGATGAGTGCTAAGTGTTAGGGGGTTTCCGCCCCTTAGTGCTGCAGCTAACGCATTAAGCACTCCGCCTGGGGAGTACGGTCGCAAGACTGAAACTCAAAGGAATTGACGGGGGCCCGCACAAGCGGTGGAGCATGTGGTTTAATTCGAAGCAACGCGAAGAACCTTACCAGGTCTTGACATCCCGCTGACCGGCCTAGAGATAGGCTTTTCCCTTCGGGGACAGCGGTGACAGGTGGTGCATGGTTGTCGTCAGCTCGTGTCGTGAGATGTTGGGTTAAGTCCCGCAACGAGCGCAACCCTTGATCTTAGTTGCCAGCATTTAGTTGGGCACTCTAAGGTGACTGCCGGTGATAAACCGGAGGAAGGTGGGGATGACGTCAAATCATCATGCCCCTTATGACCTGGGCTACACACGTGCTACAATGGACGGTACAGAGGGTCGCAACCCCGCGAGGGTGAGCAAATCCCATAAAACCGTTCTCAGTTCGGATTGTAGGCTGCAACTCGCCTACATGAAGCCGGAATCGCTAGTAATCGTGGATCAGCATGCCACGGTGAATACGTTCCCGGGCCTTGTACACACCGCCCGTCACACCACGAGAGTTTGTAACACCCGAAGTCGGTGGGGTAACCCTTACGGGAGCCAGCCGCCGAAGGTGGGACAGATGATTGGGGTGAAGTCGTAACAAGGTAGCCGTATCGGAAGGTGCGGCTGGATCACCTCCTTTCTAAGGATAATATCGGAATACGAATTTTTATTCGTATCTTAACGTTTTGCAGTTCAGTTTTGAATGTTCATTTTATATGAAGATTCAACTCTTGTTCTTTGAAAACTGGATAAAACGACATTGAAACAATAAACAACAAGAAATTCTGTTGTGATTATTTACGTAATCACAACGTGTAAGACTTTTTAACTTTTAGGTTAAGTTAATAAGGGCGCACGGTGAATGCCTTGGCACTAGGAGTCGACGAAGGACGGCACTAACACCGATATGCTTCGGGGAGCTGTAAGTGAGCTTTGATCCGGAGATTTCCGAATGGGGAAACCCACTGTTCGTAATGGAGCAGTACATTTGCGTGAATACATAGCGCATCTGAGACACACCCAGGGAACTGAAACATCTAAGTACCTGGAGGAAGAGAAAGAAAATTCGATTCCCTGAGTAGCGGCGAGCGAAACGGGAATAGCCCAAACCAAAAGGCTTGCCTTTTGGGGTTGTAGGACACTCTACATAGAGTTACAAAGGAATGAGTTAGACGAAGCGATCTGGAAAGGTCCGCAGGATAGGGTAAAAGCCCCGTAGTCTAAAATTCATTCTCTCTTGAGTGTATCCTGAGTACGGCGGAACACGTGAAATTCCGTCGGAATCTGGGAGGACCATCTCCCAAGGCTAAATACTACCTAGTGACCGATAGTGAACCAGTACCGTGAGGGAAAGGTGAAAAGCACCCCGGAAGGGGAGTGAAATAGATCCTGAAACCGTGTGCCTACAAGTAGTTAGAGCCCGTTAATGGGTGATAGCGTGCCTTTTGTAGAATGAACCGGCGAGTTACGATCCCATGCAAGGTTAAGTCGAGAAGACGGAGCCGCAGCGAAAGCGAGTCTGAATAGGGCGAATGAGTATGTGGTCGTAGACCCGAAACCAGGTGATCTACCCATGTCCAGGATGAAGGTAAGGTAACACTTACTGGAGGTCCGAACCCACGCACGTTGAAAAGTGCGGGGATGAGGTGTGGGTAGCGGAGAAATTCCAATCGAACCTGGAGATAGCTGGTTCTCTCCGAAATAGCTTTAGGGCTAGCCTCAAACGTTAGAATCTTGGAGGTAGAGCACTGTTTGGACTAGGGGCCCATCCCGGGTTACCGAATTCAGACAAACTCCGAATGCCAATGATTTATGTTTGGGAGTCAGACTGCGAGTGATAAGATCCGTAGTCAAGAGGGAAACAGCCCAGACCACCAGCTAAGGTCCCAAAGTATTTGTTAAGTGGAAAAGGATGTGGCGTTGCTTAGACAACCAGGATGTTGGCTTAGAAGCAGCCATCATTTAAAGAGTGCGTAATAGCTCACTGGTCGAGTGACGCTGCGCCGAAAATGTATCGGGGCTAAACAAATCACCGAAGCTGTGGATTGATACCTTTGGTATCAGTGGTAGGAGAGCGTTCTAAGGGCGTTGAAGTCAGACCGGAAGGACTGGTGGAGCGCTTAGAAGTGAGAATGCCGGTATGAGTAGCGAAAGACGGGTGAGAATCCCGTCCACCGTATGACTAAGGTTTCCTGAGGAAGGCTCGTCCGCTCAGGGTTAGTCGGGACCTAAGCCGAGGCCGATAGGCGTAGGCGATGGATAACAGGTTGATATTCCTGTACCACCAAACCACCGTTTGAGTAATGGGGGGACGCAGAAGGATAGGGTAAGCATGCTGTTGGTTATGCATGTCCAAGCAGTAAGGTGTGAATGTAGGCAAATCCGCATTCTTTAACATTGAGCTGTGATGGCGAGGACGTATGTCTAGAGTTCCTGATTTCACACTGCCAAGAAAAGCCTCTAGCGAGGTGAAAGGTGCCCGTACCGCAAACCGACACAGGTAGTCGAGGAGAGAATCCTAAGGTGAGCGAGAGAACTCTCGTTAAGGAACTCGGCAAAATGACCCCGTAACTTCGGGAGAAGGGGTGCTCTTTTGGGTTCATAGCCTAGAAGAGCCGCAGTGAATAGGCCCAGGCGACTGTTTAGCAAAAACACAGGTCTATGCAAAACCGTAAGGTGAAGTATATGGGCTGACGCCTGCCCGGTGCTGGAAGGTTAAGAGGAGTGCTTAGCGCAAGCGAAGGTGCGAATTGAAGCCCCAGTAAACGGCGGCCGTAACTATAACGGTCCTAAGGTAGCGAAATTCCTTGTCGGGTAAGTTCCGACCCGCACGAAAGGCGTAACGATCTGGGCACTGTCTCAACGAGAGACTCGGTGAAATTATAGTACCTGTGAAGATGCAGGTTACCCGCGACAGGACGGAAAGACCCCGTGGAGCTTTACTATAGCTTGATATTGAATTTTGGTGCAACTTGTACAGGATAGGCAGGAGCCTTAGAGCCCGGAGCGCCAGCTTCGGAGGAGGCGTCGGTGGGATACTGCCCTGGTTGTATTGAAATTCTAACCCATACCCGTAACCCGGGTAGGAGACAGTGTCAGGCGGGTAGTTTGACTGGGGCGGTCGCCTCCTAAAGTGTAACGGAGGCGCCCAAAGGTTCCCTCAGAATGGTTGGAAATCATTCGAAGAGTGTAAAGGCAGAAGGGAGCTTGACTGCGAGACCTACAAGTCGAGCAGGGTCGAAAGACGGGCTTAGTGATCCGGTGGTTCCGCATGGAAGGGCCATCGCTCAACGGATAAAAGCTACCCCGGGGATAACAGGCTTATCTCCCCCAAGAGTCCACATCGACGGGGAGGTTTGGCACCTCGATGTCGGCTCATCGCATCCTGGGGCTGTAGTCGGTCCCAAGGGTTGGGCTGTTCGCCCATTAAAGCGGTACGCGAGCTGGGTTCAGAACGTCGTGAGACAGTTCGGTCCCTATCCGTCGTGGGCGTAGGAAATTTGAGAGGAGCTGTCCTTAGTACGAGAGGACCGGGATGGACACACCGCTGGTGTACCAGTTGTTCTGCCAAGAGCATCGCTGGGTAGCTATGTGTGGACGGGATAAGTGCTGAAAGCATCTAAGCACGAAGCCCCCCTCAAGATGAGATTTCCCATTACGCAAGTAAGTAAGATCCCTCAAAGACGATGAGGTAGATAGGTTCGGGGTGGAAGCGTGGCGACACGTGCAGCTGACGAATACTAATCGATCGAGGACTTAACCAAATTTTGTTTAACGTAACAATGTCGTTTATCCAGTTTTGAGTGAACAAGCACTCTATTTTACATGAGGGTTTCAAGATACAAGCAGTGCTAGGAAACAAGTGAGAGAAGGAAGGAACGTACTAACGTACGTGACTGACAGATCGAATGAAGTTGACAACGCAATGCGCCGTATATTGGAAGCCGAAAGAGTCTAGTGATGATGGCGAAGAGGTCACACCCGTTCCCATACCGAACACGGAAGTTAAGCTCTTCAGCGCCGATGGTAGTTGGGGGTTTCCCCCTGTGAGAGTAGGACGTCGCTGGGCACCAAAAAGAAGTCGTTACCGAGTTATATCGGTGACGACTTCTTTTTTGTTTTTGAAAAATTAACGTTCGTTCATTAATGCAAGTGTATTTCCTTCTGTATCTTTAAAGAATGTCATCCAGGTTTCTGTATCCTCTACCTTTGCTACCATATGTGGTTCATCAATGAAAGTAGCTCCTGCCTCCTTCATTCTCAAAACCTCGCTATTTAAATCCTCCACTTGGAAATATAACACTGAGCTGGGGTGATTGAATTCTTCTTTTTCAGCTCGACTTAAGAGAAGTCGTGTATCTCCACATTGAAAAAAAGCTAGACCATCCATTTCAAATAACAGAGATAAATTAATAACATCCTTATAAAATGTAACCGCTCTTTCCACATTTTCCACATTTATCGCTACTTGTCCTAATTTCATAAATAATTTCCCTCATTTCTTATATATATCTATTCTCTATTTCATTGCAAATTCCTTTAAAATACTTGCCTATGCATAGGCCCAAATATAACTAGACAAATGACAGTTAATATTATATACTACATTACAACACTAATGTACTGATTTTTAGGAGAGAGGAGATTAACCTCAGGTGATATTAAGTAACGACAGCAGTAAGCCAATATATGTGCAAATTGCAGAATGGTTGGAGAATGAAATTATTGCAGAGCGTTTTACGGCTAACGAAAAAGTATACTCTCAGTATCAGTTGGCAGAGCTTTTCAATATAAATCCAGCTACAGCTGCTAAGGGACTAACGATACTTGTAGAGGAAATGACATTATATAAGAAGAGGGGACTTGGGATGTTCGTAGCACCAGAGGCCAAAATGATGATTCTGGAAAAACGGAGAAATGAAACACTTACGAAAATGGTAACAGACATTGTTTTAGAAGCGAAAAGGTTATCAGTAACAAAAGCGGAATTAATACAACTCATCCATAAATGTGAGGAGGAGATCCAGTGAATGTGATAGATTGTCAAAAGGTAAGCAAGGGTTATCGAAGAACTAATGCTTTAGAAGATATTACTTTTCAACTGACAGATCAAAAAATTACAGGACTTATTGGTCGTAATGGTGCGGGGAAGACAACTTTGCTCAAAATATTGGCAGGCTTAACTAAGCATAAATCTGGTGAAGTAAATGTATTTGGAAAAAACCCTTATAATAATTTACTGGTTTCTGCAAACAGTATTTTAGTGGATGATCAAATGACTTTTCCAGACTCACTTACCTTAGAAGAGATATTGCGAAGTGCGCCAGCTTTTTATAAAAAGTGGGATACACAACTTGCCAATCGGTTATTTCAATACTTTAAACTGGATTCCAAGCAACAGCATTCTAAGTTATCCAAAGGTTCAAGAGCTACGTTTAATATGATTTTCGGATTGTCTACACATTGTGAGTTAACGATGTTTGATGAGCCAACAAACGGAATGGATGAAGCGGTTCGGACAGACTTTTATAGAGCTTTACTAAAGGATTATATTGCACATCCTCGCTCTATTTTAATATCTAGTCACCATTTATCAGAAATAGAGCATTTACTAGAGGATATATTATTGATTCATAAAGGGAAAGTTGTTCTTCATGCAGACTTAGATGAAGTGAAGGAATATGCGGTAGCTATTCAGGGTCCAGTTGCAGATGTGGAAAAATGGACAGCAGGGGAAGAAGTTCTTCATTCAAAAAGAGTTGATGAGCAAAAGCAATATGCAGTGGTTAAAAAAAATTCGAAGCTGAAAAGAGCTCGCTTAGAAGGTGCCAACATTCAGATGTTAACTGCCAGTGAGGTATGCATGTACATGACGAGTGAGAGCAAAGGGGGAATCGATGATGTTTTTAAGTAACATTAGCCTAACGAGTGTAGTATTATCTCAGGTAAAGTTTAAGCTAAGTGCTTATAGCGGATTGATCTACTCACTAATTATTTTACAGGTGTTAGGGATACTTTTTGCTACTGGGTGGTCAAGTAGTGGAACTTCCATTAATAATATATCTATTAATTTGAATATATCATCAATCGATTCAGGATTCATTTTTGTCTCATTATTAGCTATTTCAGTTGGTAATCTAATTACAACAAGAGCATACCGCTATGATGACTTTTCGTTTGTAGCTACTCGTCTAAGTGGCAATATAGCTAATTGTATCGTTTTATTGATTTTTAGTTGTTATGCAGGGGTGACTACTTACTTTACAGTTTATCTAATGCGTATCTTTTTAACGTTTAATAGTACTAATGAGTTTGTAGAAGGTCCTACTATTCTAGATGATCCTATGAATTCTTTATTAACTATTCTAGCGATGATTATTTTCTTATGGATGTTCAGCTCGTTAGGATATATAGCTGGCACTTTGTTTCAAATGCATAAGCTACTGTTCTTTGGGGCATTAGTAATTATTATTATGGTGTTGCTGACAGGGACTTGGATAAGGATATCAGAAATCATTTTTGTAGAGAACAGTTCATTGCTAATATTGGTTGCAAAAACTTTTGGTATAGCGATATTGATCTTTGCGACATCCACTGCAATTTCTAACCGTTTGGGGGTTAGAGTATGAGTAATACTTGGATGATATTCTTTATTGGGTTAATACCTGTAGTCATTGGAATACTTATAGTTCTTTATATAACGAAGAAAGTAAAATATAAAGGGAGTCTATGTCTAAATAAAATTGTGATAATGATCTACTTCAGTTTATTAATCGGTGTTGGAGTTGTATATGAAATACTACCAAAGGAACCGATAGTAGAACAATTATCCGAAGAACAATTACAGCAATTACAAACAGAAAACGAAGTATTTGAAGAAAAGTTACTAAAACAAGAAGAGAACAAATTGAGTCAGAAGTTTCTTAAAGAAGAATGGACTCATGAACTAAGTGGGAACACATTAACTCTTGGATATATAGGAAATGACTCATATTCTACAAAAGTGGTAGTGGAATGGATAGACTCTACTGCTCAAGAGATTGAAGGAAAGGTATACCGGTCTCATATAAATTTATATGGATTAAAAATAGAAGATAAGATTCCCCTTCATGAAGCAGAATGGACGGGGAATGAGTTAGTTATACATGAGCCTGTGGAGCAAGAGTTTACATTCGAACAGTTTTCTAATGAGTTAAACGTATTTCAGCAAACGGATACCATGGAGATTAGGATGGTAAGAGGTTTCACGTATATTCACTTAAAAGTCCCGAAGCATATAGAGATCGTGGATCCATTGGGGCTTCAAATGTATTAACTATAGATAAAGTGCTTGCTACTCGAGCACTTTATTTTAGTTTTACATCAAATAAGAATTTCAATTGTCTCATTAAAAGTTTAGAAGGGATAAAAGGGAATAAAAAGTCTCGAACACTGACAATTGGGCGAGATTGGATTTGAGCGATTTCTCCAATTTGACGAGAAAGCCTAATTACTTTGGCAGTTCGTGCAACTCGCTTTTCTTCATAAAATGCTAACACCTTATCCACATGTTCAAATTGTTTAAAGCCGTTACCTAAAACGATGGCATCCTCAATAGCCTGTCCTGCTCCTTGCCCCATATTGGGTGTAGTGGCATGAGCAGCATCTCCAAGAAGAACTACTCTTCCAAAAACAAATTGCCGCAGTGGTTTAATATCAGACAAGTCATGGTGAAGAATTCTCTCGAGAGATGTAGTTGTAATTATGTTGTGTACAACTTTTGGAAGATGGTCAAATATATCACCGATTTCCGGAGCAGTGAGCTTTTGAAATTGTGGATTTTTAGCCGTTGTATTAATACAGGCGAACCAATATATCAAGCCATTTTTCATCGGGGCCATCCCAAATCTTCCTTGTGTCGCCCAATATTCCGAAGATGTGTATTCATCAATTCTTCCATTGTTCTCTGTTATTCCTCTCCAACATGTGTAGCCGGCGTATCGAGTAACAGAGCCAGGTAGTAGTTGTTGCCGTATAGATGAATGAATACCATCGGCAGCTATGAGCATATCGGCGGTCACAGTTATACCGTCTTCGAAATAGACAGTTACTTGATTATCATTTTGCTCGACAGATATGTAATTTTTATTGAAATGAAGTGTATCTGGTTTAAGTGCTATCAGAAAAATCTTATGTAAATCAGCTCGGTGAATGGTAATATTCTCTTGTCCATAAAGCTCTTTTAGTACGGTAAGATCTATCGTATTGAGTGTATTCCCATAGGTATCTAGAAATACCTGTTGATGAAGAGCATGACCATTCGCAAATATCTCTTCCCCAACACCAATTTCCATCAGTGCTTGCAAAGCATTAGAGCCTATTCCAATACCAGCGCCGACAGGTTGAAAAGTTGGACTAGCTTCATATACCTGAACAGAAAAACCTTGTTTTTGTAAGGTTACGGCAGCACAGAGCCCTCCAATACCCCCGCCTATTATTGCTATTTTCATTTGGTAAAACCTCCTCCTCCTGTGATATTCTAATCTAAAGGGGTGATAATCATGATAAATCTAACTATGTATAATGACAGTTATAGAAAACCATTAGAAAATTATCCGCTATCTGTGGAGCAACTTTCATTTACGGGACATCCATTAGAATTGCTAGAGCGAGCTAATATAAATGCATCGTATACTCCCATTATTATAACGGAAGATGATCAAGTTGCTGGCTTTTTCGTACTAGATACCGGTGAGGATAAATTTCATTACACAGATATTGAAGAGAGTATTTTACTAAGGGGATATTCCATTCATCCAGATTATCAGGGGAAGGGAATTGCGCAAGCATCAATGATACTGCTTCAATCTTTTGTGGCGAAGCATTTTCCACATGTAAACAGAATCGTTCTAGGAGTGAATGAAGCAAACATTGCTGCCCAGGCAGTGTATATTAAATCAGGTTTTATAGATGAGGGCAGACGTTTTAATGGAAGATCTGGTATTCAAATTGCTATGTCAAAAAGGATTTGTTTAGAATCGATCAATAACGTGTGATAATTGTTCGATGTGGAAGGAAAATCGATCAATCCCACGGGGGAATCGATCGATGCCTTCCAAACATCGATCGATCACGCGCAATAATCGATCGATCATACCTGTTATTTTAGTTTATATAGTACATCATCATCTTCACTAGGTGTTCCTCGGCCATCCGTGTTATTGGTGATGAAATAGAGTGATTCCCCATCAGAGAATACGTCTCGTACTCGTCCGAACCCAGTAATCGATTGCTCCACCTCGCCAGTTTCCACATTCAGTATTTTAATAGATTCACCGCGGAGAGTCGCTACATATAATTTTCCTTGGTGAAAGGTAATGCCTGAAGGTGCCCAGGTTTCCTTGCTACCAGTAGTGATAATAGGTGATTCAAGTCCTTCTTCCGTTTCCTCTCCTTCAATGATTGGATAGCCGTAGTTTTTGCCTTGTTCAACCAAATTGATTTCATCATTTGCTGACTGACCATGTTCCGCTTCATATAGTGTTCCCGCCGCATTCCAAGCGAGACCTTGTGGATTGCGGTGCCCCATAGAGAATATTTCAAAAGCACCATTATCTTTCATACGAAGAATTTTCCCATTTAGTGAAGCTGGATCCTGCGCATTAATTGGGTTTCCAGCGTCTCCGACAGTTACATATAAAGACCCGTCTGGACCAATTTCTAAACGCCCACCGTGATGTATATTGCCGGTCTCAATGCCGTCCAAATGAATGGCAATTTCCTGCCACTGCCCATCTTGGCGTTGAATAGTCACGATTTTGTTAAAGGGTTTTCCATTCATGTCATACGTATAGTAAGCATAAGCTTCACCAGTTTCAGGGAAGTCAGGTTTCAGCGCAAAGCCGAGTAGTCCTGCTTCAGATACAGAGGAAAGACTATCCGAAAGTTGAACGGGCTCATGTACAACATGGTCATCTTGTATACGTGCAATCGTTCCGACCCTTTCTGATATATAAAATGTATCGTCCTGTAAATTGATAGACCAGGGGATATTCAAATAAGTTGCGATCTTTTCTGCAATGGGACCCTCGGTAGGTGATTTTTTAGTTTCCTCTGCGCAACCATATAAAACTAGGGAAATAACTAGCATCCACTTTTTCATCATAATCCCTCCATGTATTACTAGTTCCCTTAAGAGAACAATTAATCCTTCCAAGAATGATAAGTTTTTCCTATGTAAAACGATAATAACTATCGAATTTACTTATGACATTAGTCAATGTATGCTAAATACACAGAAGCGGATTTTGAAAGAAGGCAGTTAAATGGAGTTTTTAATCTTTTTCATCATAGGAATTGTAGGAAATGTAGTGGGCACATTAGTTGGAGGCGGGGGGCTTATAAGTTTACCAATGATGTTATTAATGGGTCTGCCAGTGCATTCAGCCATTGGGGCAAATAAAGTCTCTAATACAGTTAGTTCGCTTTCAAGTTTTCTAGTAATCTTCACTAAAAAAGAGGTAACGGGTAAGGAAGCACTTTCCGTATTAGTATTTTGTTTAGGAGGAGGAATAATAGGAGGGCTGATAGCATCTTTTCTAAGTGGTGAGGTACTGACGATAATTGCTATTATTTTATTGAGCTTTGCCTTTATTACTTCCTTTATGGGAAAAGGAAATTTTGGCGGCACGGAAATCTTTCAACTAAACAAAAAAACAGCTCCAGCTTTGTTGGGAATTGGTATGTACGACGGCATGTTCGGTCCAGGGAGCAGCACATTAGCGCTATATTTATATGCGAGTGAAAAAATTGCCTATATACGTGCAGTAGGACTTGCTCGAATTGGTGTGTTTTCTAGTTGCTTTGGAGCATCCATTACGTATATTTCTACTGGTAAAATAATGTGGCCGGTTACATTTGCCCTAATGCTAGGGGCGATACTTGGAGCGCAGCTTGGACTTCGACTTGCACGAAAATTAAAGGCAAAGCATGTGAAGCCATTATTACGTGTGGTAACTATATTGCTTTTAGTGCAAATTGTTGTGGACTATTTGAGATAGGGGGAAATTAGTATGAGGATAAGCTGTGCTATTCTAGATGATTATCAGCAAGTTGCGTTAAAAAGTGCAGATTGGTCAAGTATTACAGAGAAGGTCGACGTTGTATCATTTTCTCAGCACTTTAATGATGAAGATGAATTAGTAGATTCCATTCGTGATGCGGAGATAGTAATTATTATGCGTGAGCGTACACCTTTTGGAGCAACACTCTTCAAAAAGTTACCGAAGCTTAAATTACTGATTACTACTGGAATGAGAAATGCATCGATTGACCTTGAGGCTGCTTCTGCGCATGGAGTCGCTGTGTGTGGAACTGCGAGCTCTTCTGAGCCACCAACTGAGTTAACATGGGCTTTAATACTAAACTTGGCACGTCATATTGTAAAAGAAAACGCTGAACTTCGTAGCAATGGATTATGGCAGAGTACAGTTGGGACAGATTTATATGGGAAGCGTATAGGTCTCCTTGGGCTCGGTAAAATAGGAGGGCGAATGGCAACTATAGCAAAAGCCTTTGGAATGGATGTCATCGCCTGGAGTCAAAACTTAACGAAGGAGCAAACAGATAAGCTAGGTGTTCAATTGGCAAATTCAAAAGAAGAGTTGTTAGAGACAAGTGATTACATTTCTATTCATCTCGTATTAAGCGACAGAACTAGAGGACTTATTAGTAAGAAGGACTTAAAGCTTATGAAAAGCTCTGCTTATTTAATCAATACATCTCGAGCAGCTATAATTGACGAGCAAGCACTTATACAAGCGCTCCATAAAAATTGGATTGCCGGAGCAGGATTAGATGTATTCGACCTCGAGCCATTACCTCAAGACCATCCTTTCCGAACAATGCCAAATGTATTAGCTACTCCACATTTAGGATATGTGACAGAGAAAAACTACACTACATACTACGAAGAAGCGGTGGAAGATATACAGGCGTACTTGGATGGGAGAGTGATTCGTTCTTTACTATTATAAATAGAAAAAAGGAAAGGCTATCTAAAGAGTTCACACGAACTCTCCGATAGCCTTTTTTATAATTATTTTAATGCTTCAAGCTGTTTGCCTAGTTCTTGTACAGCTTTTGTTTCTTCCTCTGTAGTTGTTTTCAATAATAATTTTTGTCTTTCTAGTACTTCATTCAATGTTGCTAGTTCAGCGGATATGTCGGCATCTTGTTGCTCACTTTTTTCGATCAATGAGTTAATCGGATCGAATAGGTTTTCGTGACCGACTATTCTGCCTTCACCCCACATCAGTTTTTCTTTAGGCGCTTCTAACACATAGTTTGTAAAGTAATTGAATACCTCTTTATCAAAGTCGTAGGCATACCAATTATTGTCGATAGCCCATAGGTATTCATCCACTGCAGTAGTTATATCGCCTTTCTCTAAAGCTTCGATAGCGAGTATAAGATTAGTAATATTATTTTGTGCATGTTCGTGTGGGAATATTTGTGCATCTTCCCATGTTAAACGAACGAATTGATCTTCAGCGTGTTTGAATGCAGCGAGTAGACCGCTATTCAAATCACGGCTTTCCTCATATAGCTTTTGTGTTGCCTCGGTATCTTCCTCAGTTAAAGCAGTAAAATAATCATTATTTACTTTAGCGACCTTTGCATTTACTTCTTCTGCAAGTGCAATAGCTTTGTCAATCTCCGCAACTAATTGGTCGGAAGAAACTTCAGCTTGTCCAAAAGTATCTGTGTCAATTACTTTTTTCATTGCCGTCAAACGGGTTGTGAAGTCTAGTGGAACGACTGCTGTTTGATCGTAATGCATGGAAAGTAAACCGTATAGATTTAAATGGAATTTGAATGCATCTGCGTTATATGTGTCCTCATTATCAAATTGTGAATGATAATGGGTACGCATGAAATCACTGTCTTGGAAATCATTACGAAGGGCTGGAACCCCAGCAATTCCAAATGAAAAATCATCTGACCATGTACGCAGTGGTGAAACGACAGAAATTCCATCCTTATAGACACCATCTACAGTTGGTACATTCTTCGCAAAATCCGTTAAATAACTATTCAATTCATAGACAGAACGAATTTCATCTTGTGTTGTGTGCTCATAGGCTGGAAGCTCAAAGTTCATATTGGCAAAAGCTTTTCCTACCCACTCCGGATGAATATTGAATATTTGGTTATAAGCCCCGGTTGACCAGTCATAGCGAGAGTTAGAAACTCCCCATTCTTCTGCAGCGAGTGCGTTGAAAATAATTGTTTTTTCTGGTTGATAGCCACTGTCTACTAACCCTTTAGCGACACCCATCATTAACCCGATTGCTGCATGGTCATCTTGGAATCCTGTAAAGTAAGAATCATAGTGAGCAGATAAAATAATATATGATTCCGGGTCTTTTCCGATAATTTTCCCGTAATAATTATAAGACTTTCCATCCATTTTGACCGTAGATTTAGCATCGAATTTTACAGTCATCGTACCATTCTCACTAGATTCTAAAGCCTTCTTCAGCTGATTTGCATCCGTTTGAGACATAGAAAATGCAGGAGCATCATCCGGTCCACAGACATCCTGAGCGTTAAGTGCATCTTCATCAGCTTCCGCATAACCTGCTTCCTGAACTGCAATTACTGCCGCAGCTCCTTTTAAATGTGCTTGGTAGGCAGGATAGTTTATCCACCATTCCTCGCGTTGGTTTATGTCAACTAAAACTAGCTTACCTTCGACATCTAGATTTGCTAAATCATCAGCAGTCCCTTTACCACCGTAGACAATTTCAAGATCCTTTACACCATTCGTATCAAAATTCACTTGGTATGCTCCTAAAACAGCCAAATGCTCTTTGCCATTTTCATCTACGAATGTTAGGTCCGCTTTTTCAAATTCCCATGTGTCTAAGGTGAATTCATCCTTTGTCACTTCAGTAAGTCCAATTTTCTTCATTTCGTCCGCAATTTTTTCTCCAGTTTTCAGCTCTGCTTCTGATCCAGCAGTCCGATAACCAAGTTTTTCATTTGTTTTAAATTCTTCTAAGCTCTTTGTGAATCCAAAGGCATAGTCGACGTCGACAGCTGATAGATAATCTTCATTTACACTGATTAAATCCTTTTCAGGTGTAACCTCTTTTTTTACTTCTGTCGACTCTTCTTTAGGCGCACAGGCCCCCAATGACATAGCGATTACCAAAGATAATGCTATTCCTCCCGTAAACTTGTTCATTTATCACATTCCTTTACAAAATTTTTAACAACTAGCTTATTAAACGATAAAACTAGCGTAATTACAAGAGTAATTTTCAATTATCACATTCCCTATATTA
The DNA here is from genome assembly GCF_038008345.1 of Psychrobacillus sp. FSL H8-0510. Classification (NCBI taxonomy): domain Bacteria; kingdom Bacillati; phylum Bacillota; class Bacilli; order Caryophanales; family Bacillaceae; genus Psychrobacillus; species Psychrobacillus sp. FSL H8-0510. Next base: position 3,314,820 of record NZ_JBBOYZ010000001.1, on the reverse strand, counting down.
AAAAGAAAAAACCTAATAACTATTGGCTATTAAGATACATTTAGTGTAAAATTACACTAAATAGAGTGAAAATTCATTTTAGAGGAGCCATATATGGATAAAGAATATGTAACACAGCTTATTTCCTTGCGGATTCGAATGGTTCGACTAGAAAAAGGTTATTCACAAGAAAAAATGGCGAGCATTATAGGTATCTCTAAGAAAACGCTTGTCCAAATAGAGAAAGAGAGAGTACTAGCAGGATGGACTAGTGTAATTGCAGTATGTGCATTGTTTCATGATAGTGAGATATTGCGGTCGGTTTTAGGGGATGATCCATTAGAAGTGATTGAAACAATAGCGCATGACGGCATAAATCGTCCGAAGGATAAATCAATGGGTGGACGTGTATGGTGGAAAGAGATTATTTCAAAGGGAGATTTCCGATTGCAACAAAACGTTATTAGTCAGCATTATCGTATTTTAGATGATAAAAATTATCGATGGTTTAGTTCGTTTGATGAAGAGGAAGCAAAAATTCGCTTAAATGAACTAACTAAAAAAGAATAATAATGGGGGAAATGGGATGAAAGTAGAGTCTAAATTTGCGACAGTATTGGTTTCCATTTTTGCATTAATCGTATTGGTGTTCTTTGAAGGCTTCGGTGCGTTGTTTCTACTGCTTATGGGGAAAATCGATTATATTGCATTGCTTATAACTGTTGGATTGGTGCTATATCTACTGTTTGTGTTTAATTTACTTCATCTTTTTCAAACAAAAAAGCGGAAAGTTATTTTTGGTTCTATCGCAGGAGCAGCCATATTAGTCAGCGCCATTACGCCTATAAAAGATGCGTATACTCACTTGATACCTACAGTAGATGCAGAGGTGGATATAAGTAAGTACGAACCCTTTTCACAATTTGGTAAGGTTACTAAGTTAGAGGAGAAAGTGACACTTCAGCTAACTGATGATTTACCAATATTAGACGGGGCAACTGCACTTTATCCGTTATATGCGGCCATTGCAGAAGCGACATATCCAGAAAAGGTGTATCCTTCATACGATAGTGAAGTAATGGTGAGCACTACACAGTATGCCTATGAGAACCTATTTGATGGTACGGTAGATATGATTTTTGCTGCAGCACCATCTACAGCTCAAAAGGAAACTGCAGTGAAAAAAGGACTTGAGCTACAGATGATTCCTATTGGTCGAGAAGCATTTGTCTTTTTTGTCAATCAAAAAAATCCTGTAAATAACCTTACGGTAGAACAAATTACAGATATATATATGGGAAAGGTCACCAACTGGAAACAACTAGGGGGCAACAATGATGAAATCCGGGCTTTTCAACGACCGGAAGACAGTGGCTCTCAATCTGCGCTTCAGTCACTTATGAAGGGAATGCCGCTTATGCAGCCACCTTCAAAGGATATAGTTACAGGAATGGGTGGTATCATAAATGAGGTGTCCCAATATAGAAACTATAAGAATGCAATTGGCTTTACATTTCGATTTTATTCCACCGAAATGGTCGACAATGATGAGATTAAACTACTAGAAGTAAATGGAGTGGCACCGACGAAAGAAAATATACGAGCAAATACTTATCCCATTACATCAGAGTTCTATATTGTTACAGCAGGAACGGAAAATCCAAATGTAAAGCCGCTAATCGAGTGGGTGTTATCGGAGCAGGGGCAAGCACTTGTGGAAAAAGTAGGATATGTTCCATTAAAAGAATAGAAATATTAAGTCGCAGTTTATACACTGCGGCTATTTTTATATGTATATTCAAAACGTACAATGTTATTTCACCTAAACCACGCTTGAAAGACTCTTTCATTAAGGGGATTCTATACACCTATTTAATTTAAGGGGAAATCTCATCCATAGAGACTAAAGGGTTATAAATTTAAAGTGTACGTGATATATAAGTCCCTTTAAAATATGTTTGACGTAGGTTTATTGGGGTATGTATGAGTGTATATAAAGCTTCCTTAATAGAGAGATAATGCGGGGGAAAAACATGAAACTAAAACAAAAAGCTGTTGTTGTAGTCAGTATTACAATGATTCTATTAGTGACACTCTTTTTGTCATTTTTAAGACCAGTACTTTTAAAAGAATCTAATGATTTAGATAGGGATACTGCCATAGGTGAAGTAAAGAGGATAGAGAATAAAATTCAATCAACATTACATAATTTAGGGGAAATAAATAGAGATTGGTCCATTTGGGATGATACGTATGATTTTATGGTGGATCAAAATCCTCTATATATCGAACGAAACTTAGAACCTGAGACATTCGCTAACCTGAACATTAACTACATAATCTATATAGATAGTGAAAAAAAACCTAAATTGCAAGTAGGCTATGACTTAGATAACAAAAAAATAGTACCTCTGCAGAATGATTTCTATGAAGAATTTCTACCTGCTATTAAAAGTGTAGAAAATACTAGTGAAGAATTGCTTGTAATGAGCAAGAATGGATTCTCACTGGCATCATTTGAATCCATCTATCAAAGCAATGGAGATGGACCTTCTGTAGGTACTTTAATCATTGGGAAATATCTAGATGAACGTACTATTAACCGAATCGGAAAAGAGTTGTCGTTTGATCTGACGTTTCATGAAGTGCAGGACAATGAAAAAACGCAGGGACGGATTGGTATTGAAATCACAGGCGCCGATCAAATGCAAGGTTCGATTTTACTAAAAGACTACAAAGAACAGTCATTATTGGGGATAAGCTTTAATATGGATAGAAGCTTCTATATGGAGAAAAAGAATACAGTTAATAACATTGCAGTTTCTTTAGTAATTATAGGAATTATATTTGTTCTTCTTACAATTTTTCTGTTAGATCGTTTTATAATCAGTCGGATCAGTAACCTCTCCAAGCAGCTTCATAATATTCAAGCAGAAGGAACTTTAAACTTGAGGATTCATGTTAAAAAGAATCAGCACGACGAAATTTCCAAGCTTGAAAATTCTATTAATCAGGTTCTCTCTTCACTTGAAGAGAAGCATGATGAAGTAATTCAGTTAGCGTTGTATGATCATTTAACTGGGTTACCTAACCGTTATGCATTTAAGAAAGAGGTAAGTAGACGAATGGATGCCTCAACGAATGAGTTAATCATTTTATTTGTTGACCTGGATGGATTTAAACAGGTGAATGATACATACGGTCATGAAATAGGTGATCAACTATTGAGAGAACTTTCGCAAAGAGTACAAATTATTGCAGCAGAAAAGAATGGATTGGTTGCTCGGTATGGTGGGGATGAATTTTTAGTATTATTCGATCAAATGAATGATCAGGAACTAGAAAGAATAGTTCAGCGACTATTAGAGGAAATAGGAAGGGAATACCAGTTTAATGCTATTAGTACACTTGTCACTGCAAGCATTGGTATTAGTATATATCCAAGAGACGGTACTACTATAGAACAAGTTTTAAAAAGTGCGGATACAGCAATGTACGAGGCAAAAAATAAAGGGAAAAATCAATATGTATGTTTTCATGAAATAAATAATAATGATTAAATAACGAAAACGGCACAATAATTTAATTGTGCCGTTTTCGTTATTTATCTATTCACGTACAAAAAAGTCAAAACCAAAGGACGTCGCAACACCAAATATTATTGCCCAAACCCCAATACTAATGGTCGACCATATCGTAGTTTTAAATTTAGATGCTCCAAGTGTCATGCCTATAAACGCGGCAACATGTGTACCGATTAAAATAGGTCCAAGCATGAGCATTCCAGGTAAACCGTATTTATCCCAAAGTGCTTTTGCGCGTTCACTTCTTTTGGATACTTTTTGTTCTTTTCCTTCATTTCGTTTGGCTAGCCATAGTTTAAATTTATCGTAGCCAATAATAAGGGCAAGTACTGTTACCATATTTCCTATAAAACCGACGATAATAACTGCTAAAGGATTTAACCCGGAGATAATCCCCAGAGGAATGACTAGTCCTAATTCAAGCCAAGGTATGGCTGCTCCCAAAAATACTAAGAAATAATTCACGATATATACACTTCCTTCCGTCCCTTAGTTACGATGCTGTATAAGAAAAGTTTCACTTTTATTACAACCTATTAATTCATATTATTAATAGCCTTTGATCAGACTACTAAATAATCCATATTTAGAGGGATTCTATCTTCAAAAAAAAAAATTATCTAACTATTAATCATTTCAGTGGACAAATGCTTAATTATGTTATATAGTTAAGACAATAATTAAATTGCTTAGATAGAAACAATGAATTCACATATTACAAAAAGTAATCGTGAGTCTTCGGTAGCTTTTTGTAATATGTGAATTTTTTTATTCACCATAATGGAGGTTTTTTACATGACACAAGGTACAGTAAAATGGTTTAACGCAGAAAAAGGTTTTGGATTTATCGAGGTTGAAGGTGGAAATGACGTATTCGCTCATTTCTCAGCAATCCAAGGCGACGGATTCAAATCTTTAGACGAAGGTCAAAAAGTTGAATTTGACGTTGAAGATGGTCAACGTGGACCACAAGCAGTAAACATCGTAAAACTTTAATTCTTAGGAATTTTAAGTAAAGGTACTACTGTTAAAAAGAGATACTCTTTCGAGAGTATCTCTTTTTTGTGTACTTTTTTAATTAAAGGGAAAATTGAAAATTCAAATAGCATTATCTTTGGTAAACTATTAATAACTCTAAGTTGAAAGAATGAATTGAAACGATATTTTAAAAAGTGTCACGATAAGAAATGGAGAGGTGAAGGATGAAAAAACTACTTTTGACTGGATTTGAACCATTTTTAGCATTTACAGTAAATCCGACCATGAAAATTGTAGAGGAATTAGACAAGTCGATATTAGGAGAGTATGAAGTAACAAGCAGAGTTCTCTCAGTCGACTTTACGAAGGCGGGAGCTCAGTTACTACGTTATATAGAAGAGATAAAACCAGATGCCGTTATATCCTTAGGTTTAGCTGGTGGGCGTTATAAGATTACACCAGAACGCATTGCGATCAATGTGAAAGACGGTGCTGCAGACAACAATGGTCATATACCAGTAGACGAGTCAATACAGCTAGACGGAGATCCGGGTTACTTTTCGACATTACCTATTCGATTAATGGTAGACGAATTAACGAAGCAAGGACTTCCTGCTGCTATTTCGAACACAGCTGGTACATACTTGTGTAATAACGTCATGTACGAGGCTTTACATTATGCTAAATTGAACAATCTAAGCATGCCGTGCGGGTTCATCCATATACCAGCATCTCATGAATTAGCAATTCAGCATGGGAAAATTCCGAGTTGGTCTCATGTAGATTTAAAACGAGGGGTAGAAATTTGTATCGGAGTGCTATAAAAGTGATACCGCCAGCTATTATATTACTGAAAAATATTTTAGACAATTGAAACGTATATCCTACTAACTCGTATAAGAGGTAGGAGGGGATACACATGTGGGGTAAATTACAAGAACGTCAGGCAGTTTTAAAAACGGAAATTATAAATAGGGATAAGGTAAAAAGAAAGCACCAAACACTAACGGAACATTTAGAGGTCGCATTACATAAAAAGCAAACGTATTGGTCGCGTTTAAAAAAGGAACAGAAAGATGTGGAGAATCTTGACGGGTTTTCAATCTTGAAGGTAGTTCGAACATGGACTGGCAAGCAGGACGAGATCCGAGAAAAGGAATTAAGTGAGCTAGCTACTATAGAAGCGAAGTACAGAGAAATAGAAAAAACAGTGACAGATTTAGAACAGGATATAGTAGATATTGAAAGAGAGCTAGATCAAGCGCGCTGGAAATCTATTGATATGGAATGGGAAACGTTAATGAAAGAAAAAGAGGGATGGATATACGGGAACAAGCAGGTGGAGGCAGCTCGTCTCGACGAGTTATATGATCAAAAGACATTTCTTACATCAAGTAGCCGTGAAATAACAGAAGCAATATCTGCGGGGCATGAGGCTAAGATTGCCTTGAGAAGAGCCCTAAAGTCACTAGAAGGCGCAAAGGATTACTCTACTTGGGACACTTTTTTAGGTGGGGGACTAATTGCAACCTCTTTAAAGCATAGTAAACTGGATGAATCGGAAAATGCTATTCATGCTGCGCAGCGTTCCTTACAAAAGTTTCAAACAGAACTGTTAGATATCCAACAAATAAAGGTCGAGAACTTATCTGTTGAAAGAGATAGTTTTGTTACATTCGCAGATTATATATTCGATGATATCTTTTCTGCATGGTCCACTCATTCCAAAATTAATAACTCGATAGATCACATTAATGAGACAATAAGCAGTTTGGAACATACAACTGTTCAACTAGAGGAGCAGCTTAAAGAAGATCAAGAAATGTTATATAATATAGGAATAGAAATTGCGAAGATAATTGAACAATAATATAGGTGAACCGAAAAGTACATGTGCCAATGCCTGTTCGTATTGGCGTTAAGATCTGTTTAATATGACGAAATTGAGCGTTATCTATACTTATTTCTCGGGAAATAATTTGACAATTAACTTGTCTTTTAGACAAATTATTATGTTGGCATTGGCAACAGTATAATTTCATTTAACAGGGGCAAGTATAGATAAAGCGCACGTAAATTGTTCTCAGGAGGAAAACCAATGTATGATCCAACTATTTTTGAAAATCTAAAAGTAGCATTTGAAAATCATGTATACGATTTAGATAATATAGAACGTAAGATAGATATTAAAAACCGAGTCGACCTCATGGACCTTTCCGTCATCGCGAGAGCTTTTAAGATTGAGTTTACTTTAGCTGACCAGCAGGATATAACAGCAGAAATAATCTTAGATGCATCTTTAGAAGATTTGGCAGGAGAAATCCTAGAAATAGGCAATAAAAATATAGGGTGTACATTAGAGTTGAAGTTTATCAAAAATATACAAAATCCCGATCTACAATGTGAAGAAATTGAACAAGCGATTAATAACATTTGGGAGGACGATATATCGTTGACCCAAACGCTCAGCTTTGTATTTGGAACGGAATTATCAAGTTATAAAAACACTATAGAAGTGAAGTTTGATCAGAAGATTAATGAAGATCAAATAAGTGATATTTCTGTGTTTCTGGACCATGTTTTAGAGACGTTAGAAATATTATTTAAAATATAATAATCATTTCACTAGCTTTTTGCTGGGATGTGTTGTATAGTTAGGATAATAATTAAATTGCTTAGATAGAAACAATGAATTCACATATTACTAAAGGTAATCGTGAGTCTTCGGTAGCTTTTCGTAATATGTGAATTTTTTTATTCACCATAAATGGAGGTTTTTTACATGACACAAGGTACAGTAAAATGGTTTAACGCAGAAAAAGGTTTTGGATTTATCGAGGTTGAAGGTGGAAACGACGTATTCGCTCATTTCTCAGCAATCCAAGGCGACGGATTCAAATCTTTAGACGAAGGTCAAAAAGTTGAATTTGACGTTGAAGATGGTCAACGTGGACCACAAGCAGTTAACATTGTAAAACTTTAATTCTTCGGAATTAATTAAACATAGTTAGCAAAAAAGACATCCTTTCTAAGGGTGTCTTTTTTTGTGCATTTTTTTATTGTTAATGGAAGAAAATAGCTATTCCAACTAAACGAGCGTAGTGAACTGAGATCTTATTAATATGGCTAGAATTGTTTTGTTTTTACCTTAAGTTTGGCTCATTATTAACATCTAGAACGCATGTTATCAGATTTTTTTAAAGCAAAGTGATAGTATATAAAGAAAGAACTTAGAAATAGGGTGTGCAAAATATGAGCAATACACATATATTTTCAAAACGTGAAGAGATAGCTAATGCAATCATTCATGGGATAGGGGCTATTTTTAGTATCGCCGCGCTTGTCATACTAATCGTATCTTCTGCCATGCAGGGAACAGCTTGGCATGTCGTAAGTTTTACGTTGTTTGGTTCATCGATGGTCCTATTATATTTGTCCTCCACACTTGTCCATAGTTTTCCGGCAGGACGTGTAAAAGATTTCTTTGAGATTATGGATCACTCCGCTATCTACTTTTTTATAGCTGGAACGTATACCCCTTTTTTATTTCTTGCTATTAAAGGTGCGTTGGGTTGGACATTGTTCGGTATCGTATGGGGGCTTGCAATTGGGGGCACCGTGTTCAAAGCATTTTTTGTGAAACGTTTTTTACATACTTCGACCTTATTATACGTCGTAATGGGTTGGTTAATGGTATTTGGATGGAGACCCCTTCTGGAGAATGTATCATCACAAGGACTTATACTGCTAGCTATAGGTGGTATCTTATATACAGTAGGAGCAGTTTTCTATGTGTGGCGGGCTTTTACTTATCATCATGCAGTTTGGCATGTATTTGTACTTGCAGCGTCTATTCTCCATTTCTTCGCAGTTATGACGTTGTTGCCGTAAAATATTAGGGGAAATTAAAATATAAGGTAGAGTTGTCGGAGTTTAATTCCGGCAGCTCTTTTTTGGTTTGATCATTTTTTCTAGTTGGAATGTAAAGTGATTCTAGCTTATCCTCCTCTTATCATTTCACTTGTAAGTGTGTACAACTTGTATAACCTTTGACCGTGTAAATCAGTCATTGTCGTACTAACTATCACATTTAAGGTTATACAAAGTATTGACACAAGAAAAATAGAATGTTATTTTTAATTCAACAGAAGTTCGTAAACTGAAATCTTTAAGGAGGTTAAGAGAATGTATTTAAAAACTTATGTAGTAACAATTATTGTGTTTTTCTTAATAGATATCATATGGCTCGGTTTTATTTCTAAAAATTTATATCAAGAAAAGCTTGGACATTTGATGAAAGCGGATGTGAATTGGGTAGCAGCGGGTCTGTTCTATCTATTATTCATAGCCGGTTTAATATTCTTCGTGATCAATCCCGCGCTTGCAAAGGATAGCTGGAAGTACGCGCTTTTAGCTGGTGGATTCTTTGGGATGATTGCTTATGCTACATATGATATGACAAATCTTGCAACCTTAAAGGATTGGCCAATTCAAGTAACCATTTTAGACATTATTTGGGGAACTGTATTATGTGGTGTCACATCGATGATTACATTCTTCGTCATAAGTTATTTCGGAGGTGCAGAAGGATGACCATACAATATATGAATAGTGAAAAGCTATACTTTGGCTTTTTAGCGGGTGCCCGTGAGGTTATTAAACAAAAGCACGACCTCAACAAAATCAATGTATTTCCAGTAGCTGATGGAGATACTGGAACTAATCTTGCATTTACAATGAATGCCATCATTGAGGAAGCAAAAGTACAAAGCTCTGCTAAAAGAACGATGGAAACCATTGCGGATGCTGCTTTAGTTGGTGCTAGAGGTAATTCTGGTATTATTTTTGCACAATTCATCAATGGTTTATATATGGGGTTAGAAGATAAAGAGGAAATCTCCATTAAAGGATTTTCTCACTCCGTAACTAGTGCAGTATCATACGCACACAAAGCAATTTCCAATCCGGTAGAAGGAACGATGATTACCGTTATGCGTGATTGGGCAAATTCCTTAGATACATTAAAGGATAAAGCAACAGATTTTACAGAGGTATTTACAAAATCAATGATTATCGCAATGCAATCATTGAAGGATACTCCAAATAAACTAAAGATTTTAAAAGACGCTTCCGTCGTCGATTCAGGAGCAAAGGGTTTTATCCATTTCTTAGAAGGGTTTGGGCACTTCATTCAAACGGGGAAAAGCAATGAAACATCCGTTGGGAAAGAAGAAAATATTATCCCACTTGAACATACTCATACACATGATAGCCCAGATTTAAGTCACAGGTATTGCACGGAAGCACTTGTAAAAGGAGAGAACTTGGATTTAGATCAGATTAGACAGACTCTAAGTGATCTCGGGGATTCTTTAATAGTTGCAGGAAATGAACATAAAATACGCATTCATATTCATACAAATACACCAGCAGATTTGTTTCATCGATTAAAAAACTTTGGACAGATTATTCAACAAAAAGCAGATGATATGCAAAGACAATATGAAGCAGGTCATGCAAGAAAGCCTAAAATTGCACTTGTAACAGATTCCATAGCAGATCTACCAAAAGACATTATGGACAAACATCAAATACATATGATTCCATTGAATCTGATTGTGGATGATAGCAATTACTTAGATAAACTAACGATAAGCCCTTCCTATTTATATGAGTTAATGGATAAGGGAGAAAATTATCCAACATCTTCGCAGCCAACCCGTAAAGCGGCGGAGGATTTCTTGAACTTTGTTTCTACAAACTATGATTCTATTGTCGTTGTAACAGTATCGAATCGAATGAGTGGGACATTTGAAACGATTACTAAAGCAGCACAAAAGCTACAGGACGCCGGGAAAAAAATTGCAGTAATCGATTCCAAGTCGAATTCGGCAGCGCAAGGACTAATCGTTTTAAAGGCAGCGGAATCCATTGAAGCAGGTAAGTCTTTTGAAGAGGTAGTGTATCAAACGGAAAAAGCTGTACAAAACACGAAAATTTTTGTGCATGTTAAAACGCTAAAATATATGGCAAGATCTGGTCGCATCAATAAGATAACAGGGATGGCAGGCAAATTATTAAATCTGAAACCAGTTGTTTCGATTGATGAAAATGGAGAGGGCATCATCCTTGGTAAAGCTCTAAGTGATAGTTCTAGCAAAAAGAAAATGCAGGCACTTGTAAGCAATATAGCACAAAGTAAAAATATAACAGGTTACTCTATCGTACATGCCGATGCTGAACAACAAGCAAGGCAATATGCGAAGGAATTCAGTTTATTAATTGGAAAAGAGCCAACATATATCACTAATATTTCATCTATTGTTGCGATGAATGCAGGGGTTGGCTGCGTAGCAATTGCTTTAACAACAGAGTAAGGGGGGGATGAGGAATATGAACATTTATATCGAAATATTACTAGTATTATTGGCATTTTTCTTTGTCGTATTTTTAATTGGGCAAGTTAAAAAGAATAATGGTTTAGTAGATATTGCATGGGGACTGGGCTTTGTTATTGTTGGGGTTTATAGCTTTTTTGTAAGTGAATTTCAATCAGAACGTGCAGCAGTCGTTACAATTTTAGTGGCCTTATGGGGACTTCGTCTAGCGTACTATTTATTCCGTAGAAATTGGAGTAAAGATGAAGATTATAGATACGTGAATATGCGCAAACGTTGGGGTACGACTAAATCGAAGTACGTGAAGATGTTCTTGAATGTATATCTCCTTCAGCTTATCCTACTGTTTATCATTGCACAGCCCATCATAACGGTCAATAAATCCTCGGAAATGGGATTAGGCTGGTTAGATTATATTGGGATAGCAATATGGATTATTGGATACATTTTTGAAGTAGTAGGTGACAGTCAGCTTAAAGCGTTCATAAGCAAACCGGAGAATAAAGGCAGACTGATGAAATACGGATTGTGGAAATACACACGCCACCCAAATTACTTTGGAGAAGCAACGATGTGGTGGGGGATTTTCATTATCTCGCTATCCGTTCCAAATGGTTGGATCGGTTTTTATAGTCCGCTAATTATTACATTACTATTGCTCTTTGTATCGGGAGTTCCATTACTTGAGAAAAAATACAAAAAACATCCGGAATGGGCGGAGTATGAAAGAACAACTAGTAAATTTATCCCAATGTATTCCAAACAAGTTTAAAGTTATTGACGGACTATTCTGGATGTACCTTTCTGTTCTCTGTTTTATACTTCAAATGTTATAATGAAATTTAAATGTTTAGAAGCAGAATTTAGAGAAGAGGATAGTTATGAATAAAACATCTATATATGGATTAACATTAGATCAATTAATAGAGTGGCTTCATGAACGTGGCCACAAAAAGTCTCGAGCGTTACAGGTTTGGAATTGGTTATATAGAAAGCGTGTTACGAATTTTGCAGATATGACAGATATACATGAAGAATGTATTCAATTATTGCAAGAACATTATACGATACAAACCCTTACGGAACATGTAAAGCAAGAAGCAGCCGATGGAACGATGAAGTTTTTGTTTAGGCTGCAAGATGGCAACTTGATCGAAACGGTTATGATGAGACATAAATATGGTATTTCCGTTTGTGTGACGACGCAAGTAGGCTGTAACATCGGCTGTAGCTTCTGTGCGAGTGGCTTACTTGCAAAGAGCCGCGATTTATCAAGCGGAGAAATCGTCGAACAAATTATGAATATTCAACTGCATCTAGACCAACTGGAGCAAAAAGATGAGGTTAGTCACATTGTCGTGATGGGAATTGGTGAGCCGTTTGATAACTTTACAAATCTGTTAGACTTCCTAAACGTCGTGATTGATCATAAAGGATTGGCAATAGCTGCTAGAAAGATAACTGTTTCTACGAGTGGTATTGTCAATAAAATTTATGAATTCACGGATACGAAAATTCCGGTAAATCTAGCTATATCCTTACATGCACCAAACAATGAGCTACGTACTAGAATTATGAAGATCAACCGTGCCATGCCAATTGAAAAGCTAATGGAATCTCTAAAATACTACTTATCAAAAAACAATCGAAGAATTACGATTGAATACATCCTACTGAAGGACGTAAATGATACGAAGGAAGTAGCTGAGGAGTTAGCCGATTTACTTCATGACATAAAAGATCAGTTATATGTCAACTTGATACCGTATAACCCTGTCGATGAACATAGCCAGTATCAAAGAAGTGAACAAGCATCTGTATTGTCGTTCTATGATACGCTGAAAAAGAGAGGCGTCAATTGCAAAATTCGTCAAGAACATGGAACAGACATCGATGCTGCGTGTGGTCAGTTGAGAAGTAAGCAAATGAAAAAGGAAAAAGTACGGTAATTAGCGTATTAACTTTTGATAGTATTAGCTAGGATATCACTTAATAAGCACTCAGTTGGATTTTCATCAAGCTGAGTGTTTTTTCTATGTTATTTAATTGGAAAAAGGAAAACTACATCTTTATTTGGCGAAAGATGGCATTTATTTTATGGACAGCAATTTTAATGTTACGATAATAGAATAATACTAATGTTGGGGGAGAGATTCTGTGTTTTTGGATAAGCTGAAGAAGGAGCTAAATGATAAGCAACCGCTTTTTATAGGAGAGGAAACGGCACTACGTTATGCCGTTTTAATACCCCTAGTACAAGTGGATGGCGAATGGCATGTGCTATTCGAGGTGCGCTCATTAACGATGAGAAAGCAACCAGGGGACATCAGTTTTCCAGGTGGTCGAATCGATCCAACAGACGCATCTCCAATGGAAGCGGCAATTCGAGAAACCCACGAAGAGTTAGGTGTCGATCCAACATGTATCAAGGTGTTGGGGCAGATGAGTGCATATATTGCCTCTCCATCATTTGTTGTCTACCCATTTGTGGCAACGATCGACCATCACGAAATCGAATCCTTTAACAAAGACGAGGTCGAAGCGGTATTCACGATCCCCGTTAACTGGCTTTTAAATCATGAGCCCTATATGCATACAGTTTCTGTACAGCCAATGCCTCCGATGGATTTCCCATACGACAAGATTTTCAACGGAGACAAATATCAATGGAGACCTCGTGCAATTGAGGAATGGTTTTACGAGTATGGAGAGTATACAATTTGGGGTCTGACAGCTAGGGTATTGAAGCATTTTGTGGAGACGATAAAATAAATGGTTCCCTGTGTAGGACACTATTCTGAATAGTGTCCTACACAGGGAACATATAAAACACCGATTCCGAAAAGGAATCGGTGTTTTCGACACATCTATTCTTTGCTGATAAATCCAGCTTCTTGAAGGAATTCTTTAGCTACAAGTTCAACCATCTGTCCTTCATTGTCTACTTTAGCATTCATCTCTTGCATTGCTGTTTCATCAATTTTACCTGCTAATTCAAGGAGGACTTCGCCAATTTCAGGGTACTGTTCCAATACCTCTGTTCGAACGAGAGGAAGAGCATGATATGGTGGGAAATAACCTTTGTCATCTTCTAACACACGTAAATTATACATTTGTAGCTGACCATCCGTTGTATAAGAGTTAATAACGTCTACCTCTTTAGCATTGATGGAGCGATACATAATCCCGTGATCCATTCCCTTTACATCCTTGAACTGAAGATCGTATTCTTTTTGAAACCCTGGTAAACCATCAGGACGATCGATAAATTCAAAAACCGCGCCGAGTATAAAATCATCGGAAACTTTTGCGAAGTCACTAAATGTTGTTACTCCCAATGATTCAGCCTCTGCTTCATCAAGGGCTAATGTATACGTATTGTTAAAACCAAAAGATTCAAGAGCAGTAATATCATCAGCTAAAACTAACTCTTTTGTCTTTGCCAACGTTTCATCGGCATTACCGGTAGTTTCTTGATAATAGTTAATAACGATCGTACCAGTATAGTCTGGAATAACATCTATTTTTCCATTTAACATAGCAGTCCAAACGACATTAGATCCACCAAGGTTTTCTTTATAAGTTACATTAATACCTGTTTTTTCTTCGATTAATTGGCCCATAAGATTAGAGAGAATGATACTTTCCGTATTGTTTCTAGACCCTATTATTAAGGCATCCTCTTCTTTGAATATACAGCCTGATAGTGTAGTAACTAAAAGAAGTAGTGCTAAACATTTAATAAAAGTTTTTTTCGTCATATGATCACCTTATTTTAACCCTTCTGGCGTCGTCCAACGTTCTAGATAAGTAAAGAAAATTTCTAAAATTATCGCTAATAACGCCGCTGGAATAGCACCTAGTAAGATTAATCCGTCTATACCACGAGTAATCCCAAGGAAGATGAAATCTCCAAGACCACCAGCACCGATAAACGCTGCAAGTGTAGCAGTTCCTACATTAATAACAGCAGCAGTACGTACACCGGCCATAATCATTGGAATCGCAAGAGGAAGTTCTACTTTTATCAACACTTGAAGACTTGTCATACCCATACCCTTCGCAGCTTCTACTGTTGCTTTATTGACATCTTTAATACCGGTATATGTGTTTCTTATAATTGGAAGAAGAGAATACAGAAATAGAGCAGCAATTGCTGTATTTACACCAATACCGAAAATAGGAATCATAAAACCTAATAGTGCTAAACTCGGAATGGTTTGCATAATTCCCGCACCACCAAGTACTACTGTTGATAGCTTTGGAACACGTGTTATTAAAATTCCTAAACCAATTCCTAGGACAATTGCGATTAGCATAGAGAAGAAAACTAATTGTATATGAACAGAAGTTGCTTCTAGTACCTCTGTCCAGCGCATTTCTGCTTGTTGCATAAACTGTTCCCATATATTTAAATTATTCATTTATACCCTCCAATTCTGTCCACTGACTGGACAAAGCAGTGAGTAATGTCCCACGAGTCACTATTCCAACTACTTTTTTTGCTTCATTTAAGACAGGTATAACCCCGTATTTAACACTTGGCATCATCATAATTGCATCTTTTGCTGTCGCTGTTATGGTCAAGGTATGTTCAGGTACTATTAGGATTTCTTCGATTGACTGAATCGAATTCATTTTTTTTATTAATTCATAGGCAGAGATGAGCCCAATGAATGAATCATCCAGATCATTTTCAATAATTAAAGAAGTAATTTTTTGTTGACGCATCATTAATAATGCTTTTTCAGGAGAGAGATTAAGTAAAGAGGTAACAACTCTTGTTGTCATTACACTGACCACAGGCATCAGTTCTGGGTTTTGTATAATTCTATCCTTACCGATAAATTCCTCGACAAAGTTGGAAGCAGGTTCTTGTAATATTTTCTCTGGAGTATCTATTTGGAGTAAATTTCCGTCTTTCATAATCGCAATACGATCCCCAAGCTTTAACGCCTCATCCATATCATGTGTCACGAATACAATTGTTTTCTTTAGTTTTCTTTGCAAAGTTATTAATTGGTCTTGTAGCTGATCTCGAGTTATAGGATCTAATGCACCAAACGGCTCATCCATGAGAAGGACACGAGGGTCAGATGCCAGTGCTCTTGCCACACCCACACGCTGTTGTTGTCCTCCCGAAAGTTCTTTGGGATAACGACTACCGTACACTTCAGGGTCAAGGTCAACCATTATGAGTAACTCTTTCACTCGAGCTTTAATCTTCTCTTTGTCCCAGCCTTTTAACTCTGGAACAATTGCAATATTTTTTTCGATTGTATAGTGTGGAAAAAGACCAATTTGCTGGATAACATATCCGATATTACGCCGTAATTCTGAAGGGTTTAACTTCGTAATGTCCTTTCCATCAATAGATATAGTCCCGTTTGTGTGCGGAATCATTCGATTAATCATCTTCATTGTGGTTGATTTTCCAGAACCACTAGGTCCGATAAGAACTAAAAACTCACCTTCTGGGACTTCAAAACTCACTGAATCCACAGCTTTAAAGCCATCCGTATATACTTTGCTAACATGTTCGAATTTTATCATAAGTACCTCCTTGGTTAATAATTATTTAAATAGAAAATATTTACATTAATTTGGCGCACAAAAAAAGGACTACCTACAATTCCTTTGGGAAAGTGAGGTGTCTCTATGCCATTGCTAAGACATACAGCTAATGATTCAAAATGTGGTTTTATCAAAATGATAACTACCTTTGACGAGAGAAGTAAATAGCAATTGGTGCTGAACTTGTGATCAGCATAGAATGGTTTCACGTAGAGTGTGAATAGAAAAGTGATGGGAGAAAATCGTCTGGTTTTTTAGAATAAAATCATTTATATAAATATTTCCTTTATTAAGGGTAACACTATTTTCCTAGTTTTGCAAAGGTGCTTCCAATTAGTTTCCAATTACGAAAGCAATTAGTTTTATAGAAAGTTAGATACTGTAGTAGGTAGTTCATGTTAAAGTCGTGTATTGCTTGCGATTCTAAGCGTAAGTTCGGTAAGATGAAAATAAGTATAATTTCTATGTTACAGCTAGAGGAGGTTCAACATTGAAAAGAACTGGTACAGTGCTGATGTTTATAGGAGCAGTGATGCTTGGTATTTTTATGTTTGCAGATTTAACAATGGATTTTGGTCTGTGGATTACAGGCTTCTTAGTTAGCATGGTCGTTGCAATTTCAGGAACAGTAATGTTAATCATATATTTGGCAAGAGGCATTAAAGCAGATAAAGCATCAAAAAACGATTCCGAGTAGGAAATCGTTTTTTTTTATTCCTTATGCTTGTGAAACAGCAAAAAAAGTTTTATTGAGGGTGCCAGATTCTTATTACTTTTAGTGTTGTGTAAGAACCTGTTTCCCATTTTGGAGAATTACGTCCACCACATCTGACTGATTGAATCTTTTACAATAATGGGTTTTAAATTTTCGACTGCTTTCGTAAATCCCTCTTCGATCGACATTAACCCATCCTCATGTTCGATACTTACTACATAATCATACCCATATAATCGTAGAGTACTAATAATATCTGCCCATGTTTTTTGATCGTGCCCAAAACCAACAGATCTAAAATACCATGCTCGGTCACGCATATTGGCATATTCGGTCATATCTGTAAGTCCGTTTCGGTTCACATTTTGCTGATCGATAATTGTATCCTTTGCATGGAAGTGATGGATGGCATTCTCACGTCCAAGTATTTTAATGGCCTCCACTGGGTCAATACCTTGCCACCACATATGGCTAGGGTCAAGGTTAGCACCAATCATATGCCCGCAAGCTTCTCTTAATCGTAATAGTGTAGCAGGAGTATGTACAGAGAAACCGCCATGTAGTTCTAAGCCGATCTTTACGTTAAGTGATTGTGCTAAATCATTTTTTTCTTTCCAGTATGGTATCAGTTTTTCTTCCCATTGCCATTTTAATACTTCTTGGAAATCGTTTGGCCAAGCAGCTACTGGCCAGTTAGGATAAAGGGCATTTTCATGATCTCCCGGACATCCTGAAAATGTATTAACTACTGGCACACCTAGTTTGGATGCGAGATGCATAGTTTTCAAAAATAATTCATCAGCAGGCTCTGCAATTTGTTTCTGTGGATGTAGTGGGTTTGAATGGCAGCTTAGTGCGCTGATGATTAATCCATGATCACTGATTTTTTGTTTAAAGCTCTGTAATTTCGTATCATCATTTAACAACTCATCCACTTTACAGTGAGCATCACCAGGATATCCCCCAGTACCTAATTCAATTGCTTCTATTCCTTTAGAAGAAACATAGCTTAACATATCTTCAAAACTTTTATCGGAGAAGAGTACCGTAAAAACACCTAATTTCAATGAAACAACCTCCTATATTTATCAGAATATACTGTAATGTAAACCGTTACATTATTAACATATATAAAATGTTCAAGGAAATCAATAGTTTTTTCTAATGAAAAAATAAATATTGACGCATAATTCAGAATATAATAGTATGTAAATGTAAACGATTTCATTTTATTCTATGATGAAATCAGAGAAAGTGAGACTAAGTAGATGACAAACATCCAACAAGTAGCAAAACAAGCAGGGGTATCTGTAGCTACAGTATCCAGGGTACTAAACGGACAAAATACAGTTTCGTCTAAAACACGAATTAAAGTAGAAGAGGCTATAAAAAATTTAAATTATGAACCTAGTATGTTAGGCAGAAACCTAAGAAATTCAGAAAGTAGAATTCTATTAATATTAATTCCGAGTATTTCTAATCCATTCTATTTAGAAATTATTAAGGGAATAGAACAAATTGCACTGAGTCAGAATTACAATATCCTGTTATGTGAAACAGATTCGAATCCGGAAAAAGAAAATATTTATTTTGACCTTGTTAGAAAAAAGATGGCTGATGGAATTATTTCAATGGATCCCGCAGTTAATATCGAAACACTAAAAGAGTTAGCAGAAAAGTATTCCATCATTCAATGTAGTGAGTATAACCTCGATAGTGGGATTCCCTACGTAACAATAGATAATGAAGAAGCATCCTATCGGGCGGTTAAACATTTAATACAAATCGGGCATAAAAAAATTGCCCTAATGAATTCCGACGAGAAATTTTTATATGCGAGACAGAGGGAAATGGGTTACCAACGAGCATTAGAAGAGCACGAGATCCCCATGAACGATGATTATATTATTTATACAAAGCATCTAGGATTTGAGCATGGACAGCAAGCTGTGAAAAAGATATTAGCAATACAGGATCGCCCGACGGCAATATTTGCAGTTTCGGACCTTTTGGCAATCGGAGCACTGAAAGAAATAAATGCATCTGGATTGCATGTACCTAAGGATATAGCGGTAATAGGCTTTGACAAAATCGATTTTTCTAATATGACAAATCCTACACTCACAACGATTGCTCAGCCTATGTATAAGATGGGGACAGTGGCGGCGGAAATGTTAATTGATAAGATCAGAGGGAATGATGTGGATAACGTCATATTGAATTATGAACTAGTTCTTCGAGAGTCTACATGAGAGTTTACAACTAAGATTAGCGCTCTGTTATTAAAAGAAATTAATTAATAATAGAGCGTTGCCCTTAGTTTCACATGTAATCGTTTACAAAAGGGGGACTTTTAAAAAACAAAGGGGGAATGGTGTTGAAGAAGTTTCTAATTCTATGTTTATCTTTAGTAACAGTTTTTAGTTTGGCGGCTTGTAGTGATGATACGAATTCTGCAGATGGAAAAGAAGGCGATACTCTAAAAATCGGTATTTCTTTACCTTCTGCAACACATGGATGGATGGGAGCACTAATTGATAGTGCTGAGAAGCAAGCAAAGGCACTAAAAGAAAGTGATGGCATTGAATATGTGATGACAAATGCCGCTGATCCAAATAAACAAGCAAATGATGTAGACGATTTAATCGCACAGGGTGTGGATGTTATTGTCATGCTTCCAATTGAGTCTGCAGCACTTTCACCTGTAGGACAAAAGATTAAAGATGCAGGAATTCCTTTAATAATAGTAGACCGTGAGCTTGAAAATGATGCAGCTACAGTTGTTGTAAAAGGGGATAATGAAGGTATCGGCGTTAATGCCGGTAAATATTTTGTAGAAAAGTTAAATGGAAAAGGAAAAGTTGTGGAAATTTCCGGACCACCGAGCTCAGTTACAGAACAACGTGGCTCAGGATTTAAAGAGGCGATGGAAAGTGCAGAAGGTATGGAAATAATTGCTTCACAGAGTGGTGACTTTTCTACTGAAAAATCGCTAGAAGTGATGGAAAATATTTTACAAGCACATCCGCAAATAGATGCGGTCTTTACACAGGATGATGGAATGGCACTTGGTGTCATACAAGCTATTAAAGAAGCTAATCGTACAGATATTCAATTTGTAACAGGTGCTGGTGGCGGTAAAGCGGTATTTGAAGATATCAAAGCAGATGGTTTTATGAGTGCTACATTCCTTTACTCACCAACGATGGTAGAGGATGCCGTGAAAATCGCGGCCGATATTGCAAAAGGGAATGAACCAAAAGAATCTATGGTCATAAAAGAAGCTACTCAAGTAACAAAAGAAAACGTCGATGAGTTCTATGATTCGGAATCTAAATTCTAAATGAATATTAGGAAATACAATGGTTGTGAAAACAGTTGTTGTATTTCCTATTTTCCTATAGTAGGAGGGAAAAATACCATGACTCAAAATCTTTATATAACTATGGAGAACGTGAAGAAGTCATTTAATGGTGTACCTGTTTTAAAAAACGTGAATCTTCAAATTGAAAAAGGAGAGATTCATGCATTGTTAGGTGAAAATGGTGCCGGGAAATCTACTTTAATGAATATTCTAGGGGGAGTTCATCAGCCGGATAGTGGCTCTATTTACATAAACGAAAAAGAAGTCAAGATGACCAATCCAAGGATATCTCAGGAGCAAGGGATTAGCTTTATCCATCAAGAACTAAACATGGTATCTGATCTCAAAGTTTATGAAAATATGTTTTTAGGTTCCGAACTTCGAAACAAAGTAGGATTTTTAAAAGTAGAAGAGATGTGTAGGCAAACACATGAAATATTAGCTAGGCTTGGAGTGGACATAGACCCGAAGGAATACGTAAGAAATTTAGCAACCTCCTATAAACAGTTGATAGAAATTTCTAAGGCACTGCTTCATAAATCTACCGTTATTATTATGGATGAACCTACAACCTCATTAGCTGAACATGAAGTGAATCGATTATTTGAGTTAATGAAGAACTTAAAGAAATCAGGAATTTCGATTATTTATATTTCCCACAAACTGAAGGAAATCAAGGAAGTATGTGATCGTTATACCGTATTACGTGACGGGGAAATGATTAAAAGTGGTAATGTCGAACAAGAAGACCTAGATACAATTACTAAGCTAATGGTTGGTAAGTCGATTTCTCAAAATCGTTTTGTACATGAACATTCATTTGGCCAAGTAATGTTAGAAGTGAATAATTTAACAAGTCTAGGATTATTTAAGAACATTCATTTTAAAGTGAAAAAAGGAGAAATAGTAGGGTTTACTGGTTTGGCGGGAGACGGAAGGACAGAGCTTTTTGAAAGTTTATTTGGATATCGTAAAAAATACACTGGTGAAATAAAAATCAATGACCAGCTGATAAAAATAGATCATCCTCGAAAAGCGGTCGAAGCCGGTATAGGTCTGGTTCCAAAGGATCGCAAAGAAAATGCGATTATTAAAGACTTAAGTGTGATTCATAATATGAGTTTATCATCCATTGGAAATTTTGAGAAATCAGGATTTATTCAAGATAATATCGAAAGGGAAAAATTTCAGTATTATAAAGAGCTGTTGAACATCAAAGTACACAATCCAAGTATCACAATTGATAAGTTAAGTGGTGGTAATCAGCAAAAAGTCATCATCGCCAAATGGCTTGAAGTCGGAGCAGATATTCTAATCTTTGATAACCCTACCCAGGGCATTGACGTTGGAGCGAAGCAGGAGATTTATCAACAAATCGTAGCATTAGCTGAGCAAGGCAAATCGGTGATTATATTGTCCTCAGAGGCACCAGAAGTAATGAGAATTTGTCATACAATTAATGTGATGTACCAAGGAGAAATAACCGCACGATTTAAAGGTGAAGAAGCGACGGAAGAAGAAATTATGATTTATGCAACCGGCTCAAAAAGGGAGGCCGCTAAAATTGGCTAATACAAACGTAAAAGAGTATAACCCGCAAGTTTCAAATGCAAAAAGTCGTCTTACATGGCTGTGGTCCGAATACAGTGTCATAATTGCATTCATTATTATTTTTATCGCATCTTCTATTATGAACCCAAGATTCCTTGATATTAATAACCAGCTCAATATACTAATGCAGGTTTCTATTATTGGAATTGTAGCGTTAGGTATGACAGTCGTTATGCTGTCAGGTGGTATCGACTTGTCGGTTGGATCAGTGTTAGCGTTAGTTGGTGTCATGACTGTTTTAGCGTTAAATGCTTCAGGGAGTATATTGATTGGAATTTTTACTGCATTAGTAGTTGGTTCCTTTGCAGGATTCTTGAATGGATTAATGGTTGCAAAAGGAAGGATTGCCTCCTTTATCGCTACATTAGGTATGATGGCAGCAGCGCGCTCCATTGCGTTGTATATTGCAGAGGGTGGAAGCGTTTCAGGAGAAGTGAAGGGGTTTACTGCCATCGCGAATAATGATTTATGGATATTTGATTATCCCGTCATTATTTTCTTCGCTATGACTGCATTGGTTTATATTTTGATGCACAAAACGAGATTTGGAAGATATGTGTATGCACTTGGAAGTAATGAAAAAGCTGCTATGCTTTCCGCAATTCGGGTTGACCGTATAAAAATTGCTGTTTATAGTTTGGCGGGATTATTAGTAAGTGTAGCAGCTATCATTGAAACGTCACGCTTAAATTCTATTTCATCTTCAAGTTCAGGAGTTCAATATGAGCTAGATGCGATTGCTGCCGTTATAATAGGTGGTACTAGAATGACAGGTGGTCGTGGTAAGATTATTGGTACACTTTTCGGAGTACTGATTTTAGGTATTCTGAATAATATGATGAATTTAATGAACGTATCTCCGTACCTACAAGGGTTTGTAAAAGGACTAATCATAATTATTGCTGTAGTATTCCAAAAAAGAGAGTAGGAGTAATCATATGGGGATAAAGGTAGGTATTATTGGATGTGGGTCGATTACTAAATTGCGCCATGCACCAGAATATAAAGCAAATCCATTCGTGGACGAAATCGTTTTTTATGATCGAAATCCTGAGCGAGCAGAGGCATTAGCGGACATGTTTGGTGGAACAGTCGAACAGGATGCGGATAAATTATTAACAGATCCCATGATTCAAGTAATTAGTGATTGTTCTTCGAATGAATCTCATCATATATTTTCAACAAAAGCACTATTGAACGGGAAGCACGTTCTGTGTGAAAAACCAATCTCTCTTACGATTGAACATGCAAAAGAAATACTGGATGCCCAAAAGAAATCCGGGAAAAAGTTTATGGTAGATCACAATCAACGTTTTACTCGTGCGCATCAAAAGGCAAAAGAAATCATACAAAGTAAAGAGCTTGGTAAAGTGCTGACTTTCAGAACGACATTTGGACACTCAGGACCAGAACAATGGGGTATTAATAAATCTAACTCCACCTGGTTTTTTCAAAAGGAGCGTTCGGGCCTAGGTGTTGCTGGAGATTTAGGAATCCATAAGATAGATTTATTACATTATTTATTAGATGATGAAATGGAACAGGTAAGTGCCTTCCAGGGGGCACTAGACAAAGTGGATGAAAACAACGAACCGATAGAAGTATGCGATAATATCGTATGTAGTTTAAAAACGAAAAAAGGACGTATAGGTACTGCTGCATTCTCTTGGACGTATTATGGAGAAGAAGATAATAGCACTATTATCTACTGTGAAAAAGGTATTGTGAAAATCTATCATAGTGATCAGCACCAATTAGAAGTGATTACGAAAGATGGAGAGAAGGTACAATACCAACTAGAGAATATCCAAACGAATAACAACCAAACAAACAGTGGGGTAATCGATGCCTTTATCGAAAGCATCCGTATGGATCAGACTCCGCTTGTTACTGGAGAAGATGCACTTCTTGCTCTAAAAGTTATTTTAGGTATTATAGAAGCAGCTGAAACGAATACGGTTGTAACTATATGAAATAAGGTTCAAATTGAAAAATTTACAATAGACAAAGCCGTTTTCTGATTGAATAGAAAATGGCTTTTATCTATTGCTTTTCGGTAACTCCTTGCTGAAATCACGAAGAAACTCTTAGTCAGCTTTTTAAGTTTGATAATAATACTTGCAGTTTATTTGGAAACAATATATCATTTAAATCGTAATCGTTACTATTTATGAATTCAATCAGTAGCGTTGAATGGTCAGGGGGAAAAATGGAGAATAGAATACCTGTAACAATATTAAGTGGATACTTGGGTTCAGGAAAAACAACTTTACTTAATCATATTTTACAAAATCGTAAAGGGCTTAAAGTGGCGGTCATTGTAAATGATATGAGCGAAGTGAACGTTGATGCTTCTTTGGTAAAGCAAGGTGGTTTTTTGCGAACGGAAGAAAAGCTCGTTGAACTCCAGAATGGGTGTATTTGTTGCACGCTTAGGGAAGATTTAATCGTAGAAGTGGAGAAGTTGGCTCAACTTGGAGAAATTGACTATATTGTAATTGAGTCTTCTGGGATTAGTGAGCCCGTTCCGGTAGCTCAGACATTCACTTATATTGATGATAGTCTGGGCATCGATTTATCAAAGTTTTGTAGACTTGATACTATGGTAACAGTTATAGATGCAAATGGATTTTGGCAGAATTTTTCATCTGGAGAAACGTTGCTGGACCGTAAAGAAGCAGTGTCTGATGACGATGTACGGGAAATAGCCGATTTACTTATTGATCAGATTGAATTTGCCAACGTGCTAGTTTTAAATAAGGCTGATTTAGTTGATGAAGAGACAATTGGTGAGTTGAAGGCTGTTCTTAAAAGTTTGAATCCAGATGCGAAAATCAAAGTGACAGTAGACGCGAATCTTGCTTTAAACGAAGTGTTGAATACAGGTCTATTCGATTTTGAAAAGTCTAGTCAAGGTGCCGGGTGGATTAAAGAGTTAAACGAAGAACATGTGCCTGAAACCGAGGAGTATGGTATTGCATCTTTTGTTTATCGAAGTCAAAGACCTTTTCATCCAGAGCGACTAATGAGTTGGATTATGGAATGGCCGGTTGAAGTAATACGAGCTAAAGGATTTCTATGGTTAGCAACTCGGGATGATACGGCAGTATTACTTTCTCAGGCAGGTCCATCACTTGGTATAGAGGGAGCTGGAAAGTGGGATATGGACTATGGCATCAAGATGACAGAACTGGTTTTTATCGGGATTGATATGGACCAGCAACAAATCACAGCTGACTTAAACCAATGCCTGCTAAAAGAACATGAGTATGTACAGGATTGGAGTAGTTTTTCAGATCCACTACCTGCATTTGAAATACAGATGAAAGAGGAGGAAATAAGATGAGAGTGAATATCACATTGGCCTGCACAGAGACAGGCGATCGTAATTACATAACGACCAAAAACAAACGGAACAATCCAGAGCGTATTGAATTGAAGAAATACTGCCCAAGACTTCAGAAGGTAACGATTCACAGAGAAACGAAGTGAAAATTTTTTGCGTGATTTTAAAGCGTAATGATTACGATATATAGAGGGATTTAAATGGCGAAAAAATCGAAAGTAGCAAAAGATAAAAAGCAGCAGAAAATGGTTGCTCTTTATGCGGAACTACGTAAAGAATTAAAAGATAAAGGGGATTACAGGGCGTTAAGCAAGTTACCCAGGGATTCTTCTCCATCACGGTTGAAAAACCGCTGTGAATTGACCGGCAGACCGAGAGGATATATGCGCAAATTTAATATGTCACGTATTGCTTTCCGAGAGCTAGCACACAAAGGGCAGATCCCTGGTGTTAAAAAAGCAAGTTGGTAATCAAGTTAAAGTGAATTAACGAATAATAAATTTTTCGTTGAGAATTGAAGAATTAAATCTGGGAAGAAAAGAAACGGAGTTACCTAATAGATGGAATCGATTGGAGAGGTTAACAACTAAATCAGTAAACAATGTAATGTAAAAAAGTAGAATGAATTAATTCTGCTAAATGGAGAAGATCAACAAAAAATGAGATCAATATTGATCTCATTTTCACTAAAAATTTATTTAATCCCTTGTTAACTCTTGTCCGATGAATAAAATAGTTTCGCCTGAAGAATTTCTAGTGCACGTTCAATATCATCTAAATCTTCTATTGAAGCATTTTCTATTCGCTTTAGAAAACGAGATTCTATAGTTGCAAAAGCTTCGTTCATCATGGCTTCTCCATCACTCGAAAGACGAATATATTGTTTTCGTCGATCTTCGGTATCATTTAATTTCTCGATTAAATTTTTCTTACTTAACTTGCTTAGCTCACGACTTGTGTTCGGCATTGACATGTTTTGGCAATCGTTAATTTCACTTGGAGTCACAGGTTGACTAACTGAAATATATTCGAGAATGTTATATTGAACCTGCGAGATTGAATCTGACTTTGCGTTTTTTGTCAATTCCTGTGTTACTCGATGAACAGAAGATGTAAATGATACTAATTTATAAAAAAGAGCATTTTTGTCCATTTTCCTCACCTCTTATAGACAAGGTAACAAAGATATTGTCAAAAAACAATTATCATTTGATAATTAAAATATCACATGTTATTATTTAGTTATCAAATGATAATAAAGAGGTGCGTTATGAAGTTGCTACTAATTTACACATATCCAAACCACAATAGCTTAAACTATACTTTTTTACAAAATGTAATTATGGGAAGTAACGAAAACCCCAAGGTAAAGGACTTACAAGTTTTAGATTTATATGAAGAAAAATTTAATCCACTTCTAGTGTTCAATGAACAAAAGCGAAGACGTGATATGCATACTGATCCTAGTCTTGAAAAATATAGGGAACAATTTATGTGGGCTGACAAGATTGTTTTTATCTATCCGATTTGGTGGGGAAGACCACCCGCAATGCTATTAGGGTATGTAGATCAATTATTTTCTTCTAATTTTGCCTATAAAGATAAGAAGGGACTTTTCCCGGAAGGACTATTGAAAGGGAAGTCCGTGGTATGTGTGTCTACCATGAAGGGGCCAGCTAACTATCCATTTCTTTGGTTAAACAATGCCCACAAAATTCTAATGAAAAGAGCCTTATTTAATTTTGTAGGTATCAAGAAAGTTAAGTTCTTTGAGTTTGGAAATATGGAAAGTCCAAAGGGAAATCAAAAGAAAAAGTTAGAAAAAGTCTATAATTATTTTAAAAAGATAGAGCACTAAGAATCCAAAACCTTTTTAACCGAGAAAGTCTAAAGAAGTTAAAGGAGATTAGAACACTCTAATCTCCTTTAACATCTACCATAAACCATATTCATCACATAATCTTGAGAAGCGACTCCAATCAAAACTTCACTTAACATCCGCAATTGTCAGTTAATCTGCCATCTTGGGCTAGTGCTGAAACTGGAAAGTTCATTGCTTGCCATGCTGCAATACCCCCGGTTAACTCTTTAACTTGATAATCCTTTTTAAATTTATCCATTCAAAATTTCACCTCCAGTTTTTCAAAGAAATAAGAGAAGTTTAAGTGTGAAAAAACTTAGTTATACTATAGAAAATTATAGTAAGTATCGAAGCTATTAATTTTGAAAAAATAATCATGGATTTTTTAGAACAGGAGATAGTAGACGTGAAAGAATTCAAAGTTACGTACTTTTTTGATGAAGATCATTATATTAGAAGGTTCATCTATGCCGAGTCCCAAGAAAAAGTGGAAGAACTAATTCAAAATGAGCGGGATGGATATATTTCATTTACAGATAGCAGAGAGATATATCATGAACTAAATACGAGGAGAGTTCGAGTGACTCAAATAGCAGAATATCACCGAATAGATAAAACGAAAAAAGCATCAGGGATTGATAAAATCTGATGCTTTTTTATTGGGAATTGGTTCAGGAGCTTAGTAATATGGTGGTTTAGAACAAACAGTAGGAAACCTTAAAAGGACAAGACGCATGAGCGTATCTTATCTTTTCACTTCATAATGAAGCTCAGCAAATTGGTTAAAACGATTAATACTCTTTAGAGTAAGCTCCGTCTCAAAATCCACTTCTTTAAACAAGGGAATTCCTTTTCCGATTAGAACTGGGGACACTGTAATAATCATTTCATCCACTAATTTATCGTTAATGAATGAGTGGATTAAATCTCCTCCGCCCATTACCCAAATATTTTTTCCTTCTTTATTTTTTAATTGATTCGTAAAGTCGACTACATTTTCACTAAAGAATTTAACGTTCTCATTATCCTTACTAACGGTTCTAGAGAAAACATAGCATTCCTTACCTTCATAAGGGAAGCTTTCTGATTCTTGTTCGAGAAGCCAGTCGTATGTGCGTCTACCCATTATTACAGTATCTACTGTGTCATAGAATTCAGAATATCCATTATCACCTTCACCTTCCACCTTAAATAACCACTCTAAAGAGTCATCCTCTGTGGCAATATACCCGTCTAAGCTTGTGGCAATGAACAATACAATTTTTCTTTTATTAATCATAATAAACTCCTTTAGTTAGATTTCTAGAAAGACCTGGATCAAACAGGTCGAAGATAAGAGAATTCTGGTCATGGCTCTTTTATAAAAGAAATATAAAGGTACCCTGTGTAAGATACAACTCAGAAACAATTCCAAGTAGTGTTGAAGTTGTGTGTTACACAGGGAGCATATTTTAGTCCCATCATACAATACTTTCTGGAAATTATCCTTTTAAACTTGTCTCTTTAAATTTTCATCCTACATGATAGGTAAAGATTAACTGGACAGATATAAGCTTACGTAAAAAGGTGATTTTTTTATGGGAGAAATAGTTGAATCCTTAAGTTTTAAAAGAAAAATGTTAGAAGTGAATTTTTTAGGGAAAAGAAATATTAAGAAGAAAAATTGGAAGGTGAATGTGATGAAAAAAGAGTCTAATCATGAAAAGGATAACTCCAATCAAGAAGATCTAACTGTGGAGCAAGGAAAGCCTAATGAGTTAAGTGACCAACAGAAAGAAGAACTTCAAGTGAAAGATGGCCAAAATGATCATCATGTGGATGAACGTGGCGGAAATTAATAGGATGAAATAAAACACTTTTCGTTAGGTACAGACAATACCTAATACGAAGAGTGTTTTTTTCTATTGGGATAAAATTAGAAGAAATTTAATCAAAGCAATTTTCACAGTCATGAGTTAATGGCTTCCTGTGTTAAAAATAAAGTCAGTTAAAATAGTTAAATATTGTGATATTATGAAGGTAATTAGAATTAGCTAAGAGGAAACTATATTCGAAAAATAGGTATTTTGAGGAGAGATTAAAGTGACGGGATTTGCTAAGAAGTCATTTTTAGAAAGAGTGAAATTAGCTTTAAAGGATAAGGAAGAACTAAAAGTACCGGTTCTTATAAAAGAAGGTAGAACTGCTCAAAAAACAATCGATAAAATGCAAATTGATTTGGAAAAAGAGAAGTCATCTGAAGCTCAAAAAGACTTAGTAAATAAAATTAAAATCTTTGAATTAGGATTATCCGGTGAAAAAAGTGTTCAATTTGAGCTAATGAACGCATTTATTCCTATTCATGTTTTGCATGATCTTTACTTGGAACATGGTGAATGGAAAGCCCAAATTGACTTTATTGTTATAACACGAAAATTTATACTCGTTGTCGAAGTGAAAAATTACTACGGGAACATTCATGTAACAGAACAGGGAGATTTTATACGGAATGTCATGAAGGGGGAAAAGGTAGTTTTTCAAGAAGGATTTTACAGCCCAATACGCCAAATAGAAAGACAAACAGAAGTATTACGAACCTTATTGAAGGAGCATGGGGTAATAGGGGACAAGACGCCTATTAAACAAGTAGTTGTGTTTACTAATAACAAAACAATACTAGACTTGAAAAAAGCAAAAGAGAATATACAAGATAGAATTGTACGTGTAGATGGATTAGTCGGATACATATCAAAGGAATTAAAGAAACCTTCACCTGTTCAAATTTTAGATAATCGTATGTCTGATATAAGTAATTTTCTAATGGAGTCTCACATCGAAAATGAAATAGAAAAGACCGAGGATACAGTAGAAATGAAACTATTAGGTGAAACAGTAGAAGCTATGGAAACTACACTAGTAGAAAATTCTCCGACTGTATCAGGGCTAGAAGAGGCGTTAAGAAAATTTAGAAAAAACAAAGCAACAGCTTTAGGTATGAAAGCATTTCATATATTTTCAAATCAGACTCTAGACGAAATTGTTTCAAAACAACCTACTACTTTGATAGAACTATCAACAATAAGAGGTATTGGTGATAAAAAGATAGAGGAATTTGGGAGTGAAATAATTGAAGTTATTCAGAGACATGGTTCGAAAGATTGAAAGTCAATTAGATTTAACAATTGAAGCTTTACAACTATTGGAGGATTAATGCAACACTCTGGCTTATTATGTATAACCGAGGGACCTACACCGAGATAGATATATGAGTCTTACCCTCGCTACTAATTTAGAAATGGTATAAAGGTAAGTTTGTGCAGTCCAGTAGAAAAGGAAAAATAGCGAGGTAGACAAATTAAAGAGCAATACTTATTGAAAAATAATTACTAAAGGTCAGAGGAACTGTTTTCTTCGTACGGAAGTAAGGGATGAAGAAGAAAACAGCTTCGTATATTTCAACCTTTTCCAATTTTATATGAAAATTAAGTTGTGAAACTGTTGAAAGTCTGCCAAACCTCTTGTTTAGCAAGTGGAGGATAAGTGGATATAAAGTTCACAATGATTAAGGGATTATTTAGATCTGGGTATAGGTGGAATAAAAACCTGTCACCATATCGAATAGCTGTTAAAGCAAATGGTAGTTCGCGTCGGAAAACTTCATCTCGTTTTGTTGCTGTAGTTAAGTCGTACTCTCCTTGATCGATATATAGAAATACATTGAAATATAAACAATTTTCATGTGTTACCCATTCACCTAATACTTCATCTCTCATTTTAGGATTGACTTTATCCCACGCAAACTGGGTTCCAATTGTTAAGAATAGTTCTCCAGTGACATCAGAATGAGTTAGTGTGTATTTTCTAGAAATAATCGGCTCCGTAGCGGTGACACAATCCCTGTATTCAACAGAAAGTTTTTCTGAATTGAACTTACTCATGCCATTAACCCCAATCGTTTATTTATATGTATATGCTGCCCTTTTGTGTGGGGCTGGTAAAAAAAACCGTGGAATTTAAAAAATAAATGTAAGAGTACAGAGAAGTAGGTCAGTTCTAAATCATTTCCACAATATATTTTTTCAACGACCACTAAAAGTTGCAGAACGGTAGCCAGTAATTGAATAGTAATTACCTAGTAAAAGTGCTTGTCTTACACAACAAGTCAGAGATAAATAGATTCCTTGGGAGGTAATTAATGAATGGAAAAGATAACTAGAAAGCCGTCAAAGAGAGATTTAGAATTATTAGAAAGACTAGAACTACAGCTAGAAGAAGACAGAAAGGGAAATAATAATATACGTGTAGAAAATACAG
This sequence comes from Psychrobacillus sp. FSL H8-0510, assembly GCF_038008345.1. Lineage (NCBI taxonomy): Bacteria > Bacillati > Bacillota > Bacilli > Caryophanales > Bacillaceae > Psychrobacillus > Psychrobacillus sp. FSL H8-0510. The sequence goes on along the minus strand of NZ_JBBOYZ010000001.1, from coordinate 3,283,117 downwards.
AGAAGAGAATAGATAAACTAAAATATGAAGTAAATATATTTAATGAGGAAGAGAAATTTAAATATATCGGGGAGTTAATGGAAAACGCATTTCTTGCAAAATCAGATATTGTTCAAGATAGAAATGTTGCGGAAAATCAATACTTTAACATTATTAAAATGGATAAAGGAAATCCAGAGGCGCACTATAGATATGCATTTTTACAGTATAAAAAGAAGGAATGGTTAAAAGCTATTAATGACTTTCAACATGCTCGAGAAATACATAAAAGGGGAGAATCTAATTTTCCTCTAACAGAAGATCAATTTATTAAAGCGAAACTCTTTATTGGTTATTGTGCTGCCCAGTTGGCAAGAGAAACAATAAAAGAAGCAGCTGAATTTAAACCTGGTGTATTAAATATGGAAGTTGAGGGGATTAGTATCGAGGATCTGTTAGACAATTTAAAAGATGAAATAAATAAAACAAATATAATAGTTGTCACAAAAGATGCTCAAAACGGACTTTCACAGGAAGAATATGAAGAAATATTAGATAGTTTAACGGAGAATCAATTATTGCTTAGCTTTTTAGCAGATACCCCTTTTATAAAAAAAGGAAATAGAGAACAACTTGAACTTGGTGGAAAACTTAGTAATACATTAAAAAGGTTACTCTTAAATAGTATAGAAGATTTACCGCTAACTCTACATGAATTAAATGAATATGTGGAAGGTGAAGATGGCGATGCTGAAATAAATTGGGTCAACTATCGAAAACGTGCTCGTTTGTTGAACGAAGCCTTTGCTAAGATTGGTTATGACGAAAATCTTATTTATGCTATTCGTGGTAAAGAAAGATATAAAATAAAGCAAATCGATTTTATTATTGCACTTGGAGAAGAACATCATATTTAAAAAACAGCCATTCTATCGGATTAATTCGATAGAATGGCTGTTTTTATGTTCTGTGACAAGCGTGTCACAGTCCTTTTTATATACTACGAGTACAAACCTAAAGGAGAGATGCAAAATGCAAAACACACAATGGCAATCACTATTCACACGTTACGGATTTCAAATAACTTCAACAGAGAAAGGATTTGACCTAACAGCACTTAACGAAGAAAATAGTCAATTCTTAAAGTTATTCTTGCAACAGTTAGGTGTAGAATTCTACATGATTCAAAATGATCTTTTTATTGATTCGATCCTTGTTACAGAAGAGATTTTTGTGAACAAATTAGAAGAAATGACAGATGGTAGAACAGAAATGCTTTATCAGGTGAGCGACTTACCATTTGCCACATTAGATACGTACATTGCTGGAATGGTAACTCAGCTTAACCGACTAGGATGTATGACGGCTATATCTTGCGATGGACACGATAAACACTCTGCCAGTATTGGTTTTCAAACTGCTGAAGGAAGGAAAAAAGCTCATGTTCTTTTCGACTTTATTGACTTACCTTACCAACATCATATTAGGCAAACTCGACTTCGTGTTAATAGAAAAGACTTACCGACATTTGCAGAAAAATTATCGGAAATTTCATTAGATCAGGCTGCACAAAGATATGAAGAATCTAATGCATTTATTAGTGTAATTGAATTCGAAGCACAACTGGAAACACTTCTATCTATTCCGGGGGCGAGTGGCAATGAAGGACAAATTAGAAAGCATGTCATCGAAGAAATTAAACCGTATGTGGATAAAATAGCAATTGATCATTATGGCAACATATTAGCTACTAAAAGATTTGGTAATGGACCAACCGTTTTATTAAATGCTCATTTAGATACAGTAGAAGAAATAAGTCATGATAGAAAAATACTTAAAGAAGAGAACATTTGGAGATCTAGTGAAGGTATTTTGGGAGCAGACGATCGTGCAGGTATAAACGTTATCTTAGCTACCGCTAAATCTGTAACAGAAAAGAATTTTAAGGGAACTATCAAATATATTTTCACTGTGGAAGAAGAGATTGGATTAGTAGGTGCATATGAAGTAAATGAAACATTCCTTTGGGATGTAGACATGGCTTTCGTCATTGACCGTCGTGGCAACGGAGACATTGTCACATCCAGAGGTGGAATTTCCCCATTTTGTACAGAACGATTTGGACAAAGGGTGGAACGAATTGCAAAACAATCGGGCATGTCTCATTGGAAAACGACTGCAGGAGGTTCAAGTGACACGGCTATCTGGGCAAGTCATGGTATACAAAGCGTAAACCTATCTGCAGGATATAATTTTGAACACACAGACAAGGAGCAACTAGATGTTAAAGCGAATTATGAAACATACGAATTAGTACTGGAATTACTAGAAAACGCTCAAAGACTAAAAGAATCAGCAACGAGAATGATGAGAGTGAGCAAAAATATAGATAGTAATATGGCTAAATAAATCAGCGAAGAGTCCCTTTGTAAAACACAAAAACAAGCAAGATGAAACAGCCTCAGCTACCCTTTATTAGAGTCAAATGAACCTCAAACTTTGACTAACTCAAGAGGGCTTCACTCTTTTAGAAACAATTTTGAGTATATTCTAGACACAGGGAGCGGGCATTATCACAACAAACTCAGTAAGTATTATCATTTTAAAAGTTCTACATATCCTGGTATTAGTTATTTACACAAAGAAGGTATAAAAACAGGTTTAGATATTTGGTTCCGTGTTGAGTTTGATTGGGGCATATATGCTGGATTTGTTGTAGCTGTGAATGGAGAAGCAGGGCAGCAGGTTTTAAGTGAAAAAGAAATAGGCCAATATCTTCCGCATATAGAACCATGTATTGATAATTCGTGGGCTTATTGGGAGTCCCTACCGCATGATGATGAAACACAAGTACCCAATTTCAAGTATCCAAATGATGAGGATTTATATTTTAAGCTTTTTGACGAAGTCTATTTTAAATAATTCATTGATAAATCAATGGATAGAATTGAAGGGATTTTCCGATAGAAGGAGCTTATTGTAAGCCTCTGATTTATTCGTAGCATTACAAATTGTCTCCATTTTCAAATAAATAGCACCAGGAAATTTACATGCATATTGAGCTAATAGTGAGACTAAACCACGATCCGTCTCATTCATCTCTATAATGCACCATCAAAATGCTTTTCAGCATGCATATCCATTTCTTGAACCGTTTTAAAAGATTGATAAGCAATAAGCCGTATGGTAAATAGTCATCTCTTCTTTCCACCAATTCTGTTAATGATAAAGCTTGTCATTATCTAAATAGAAGGGAATACATCTATTAGAGAAAAGTTAATTCTGACAAAAGATCGTTTATTTGTTATAGATTTTAATAGTGGCAACCAAGTTTTTCTTCCTTAATACATCAAAATTACATTTTATTATGGATATAGTTATTTTAGGGGTGATAAGTTTATGTAATATTTTCCTGAACAATGGCGACCGCTATCGTAATATAAAGTATTTTGTTATTCTTAAACTATTATCAAAAAGGGAGAGAATACTAATGCGGACAATAGAGACCCAACCTCTGGCAACTTCCTTAATTCAGTCATTGCGAAACATAGGTTATAGACCACAAACTGCTATTGCAGACCTTATAGATAATAGCTTAGATGCAGGGGCAACGGAGGTTTATTTAAATTTTGAATATAATGAGGGTAATGGAATTATTTCTATTTGCGATAATGGATGTGGAATGGATGAAGCGTCTTTACAAAATGCTATGACCATTGGTTCAAAGGACCCTCGTCTAGCTCGTAAAGAAAACGAGCTAGGGCGTTATGGAATGGGGTTAAAAACAGCTTCTTTCTCTTTAGGGAAAATGCTAAGTGTTTTAACAATGAAGAATGGAGAAATCTCGCAACGATCTTGGAATTTGGATCATGTTAGTGAAGTAAATGCATGGGAATTACATCTGCAAGTTCCAGAGGAGCTGAAGGGCTTTCAACAGCAATTAAAAGGGGAATCGGGGACAATTGTTATAATCAATGAGTTAGACCGGTTTTGTAGATTTGGAGAAGAAAAGGTTATTAAACTAACAAGTTTTAATAGTAAGGTGCGTAAAATACAACGATATTTAGAGATGGTTTACCATGTTTTACTTGAAAATGGACTTGTAATTACAATTAATGACCGAAAACTGATTCCATGGAATCCTTTTTTAGAAGGTAATGAAAGACGTTACGAGGGAGAATCTCAAATAATTAGATATAACGGTAAGCGCATTCGTGTGACGCCTTTTGTTCTGCCACATCCATCTACTTTTAACAAACAAGATTATGAAGAAGCTGCCGGCACAAAGGGCTGGCGAGATCAACAGGGTTTCTACATTTATCGTGAACAACGCTTAGTAAACTTTGGCGAGTGGTTTAACCTGTTTCCTAAAGATGTAGCGTCACAATTGGTACGAATTAAAGTGGAATTTGGAAATGACTCAGATATTGATTGGAAAATTGATATTAAAAAGTCTTTTGTAGCTGTTCCAGATGAAATCAAGGATAAGCTCCGTGAAATTGCAAAACATTATAGACAAATTTCACAAAATATGATGATTCAAAGAGGTAGTATCGGTAAACAGGAAGCGAAAATTAAGGGCTCTTTAAATACATGGGAAATTCGAGATACAGAGCGTGGAAGTAGTTATATATTAAATCGTACACATCCAATGTTAGAAAAGTTACTAAATGATCTAGATACATCAACACGTAAACTATTAAATAGTTACTTGAAATTTGTAGAAATAGGATCTCCAAATAATCTTCTAGATACATCTCAGATGGTTAAAAATGATGGTAAAGATATTGATGATACACTCAAAAAGCTTATCATTTCTTATGGCGAAATGGCAAAGGAATCTCCGAATCCGCCGGTCATAGACCGATTAGCAGAAGTTATTTCAATGACTACAGGTTTTGAGGCTGCTAGTGTAAAATCTATTAAGAATATTCTTTTAAAGGGCGTGAGTTATTAATGGATCAAGAGAAAATCGATAAATTACTAGGAACTTTTGATGGTTTTATGGGATTATTTAAAACGCTTACTGATAGTATAGAAGATGCATTTGAAAAAGCAATTGATAATACTAAACCTGAAGAAAAGTTATCTATTGAAGAATTGGAAAGGTTTAGTGCTATCGTTCATCAGCGTTATAAAATTGCAATACCAGTTTCGGAAAATGAGGTTATTAAAAAAGCTGGATTAGAACCATGGTTCAACGTTGAGAACCCTCCTATGTATACTTATTACTGGAATCGCTATAAACAATATTTACTAAATCATAAAAAATGGGAATACGATACAGTCACATCAATTGATACATCTACTGATGAAATTTTAAGTCTTATTGGTGATCCTAATAAAGTCCAACCCTTTGATGTGCGGGGACTTGTATTAGGTTATGTTCAATCAGGAAAAACAGCCAATTTTACTGGTTTAATTAATAAGGCTTATGATGTCGGCTATAAAGTAGTGATTGTATTAGCTGGAATGAATAACGATTTACGTGCACAAACACAGGTACGTTTAGAAGAAGAAGTTGTGGGGATTTTGGATCCAGATACAAAACAAAAAGTAGGCGTTGCAAATGTTCAGTCGGGTGGAATTCAAGTTGAGACTTGGACGACAGCTACAAATGATATTTCATTAAAAAATGCTATTGGTGTGAGAAATCTCGATAAGCCGATTTTAATTGTAACTAAGAAAAATGGTGATGTTTTAGAGGCATTAGTTGAACAGTTAAAGGCAAGTGTTGAACTTGGACAAACTGATGTACCTGTTCTTGTTATTGATGATGAAGCTGACCAAGCGAGTGTTGATACAGCAAATCCTAAAAAAAGTAAAAAACCAAAAACAATCAACCGTTTAATTCGTGATTTATTAAATGTCTTTAATAGAAAGTCTTATGTTGCTTATACAGCAACGCCATTTGCGAACCTATTAATCGATTCATCTGCAAACCATGAAGAATTTGGAACGGACTTATATCCAAAAGATTTTATTGTAGCTTTACCTAAACCACCTACTTACTGCGGTCCTGAAGAATATTTTAATACGACAGGATTTGAGGAAGATAATAAGGCACCATTAGTACGTAAAATTCGTGATGATGAGGCTAGTTTATTTGATGAAATTAACAAATCAGATAAGACAGATTTATTTGTAAAAGTCCCTGATACTATGAGGGAAGCGATTTTAGCGTTCTTGCTTTCGACATCTATTCGTAATCTAAGAAAACATGAAGGACAACATAATTCAATGTTAATTCATGTTTCTCGTTATACAGGTATTCAATCGAATATGCAAAAAGTAGTTCAGTCCTTCTACACCGAGATGGAAGAAGATATTACGATAAATAAAGAAAGCAAGTATATAGAACAATTGAAGAAATTGTATTTAGAAGATTACCTAAAGACCCAGGAAACTTATGCTGGAATTAAAGAGGAAAAAATTGAATTATTTGCATGGGACGTAGTATTAAATGAATTGAAGAGCGTAACTGGTAAAGTGCAAATTATGGAAATTAATGGGAAGAGTGAACATGCTTTAGAATATAACAAATACAAGAAGAGTGGATTAAATGTTATTGCTATTGGAGGGGATAAATTATCTCGTGGTTTAACATTAGAGGGATTAACAGTTTCATACTATTATCGCTCAACTTCTATGTATGATACTTTGATGCAAATGGGACGATGGTTCGGATATAGAGGTGGATACATGGATTTATGCCGTATTTATACAACAGATACAATCGCATCGTATTTTGATCATTTAGCTGAGGTTATGATCGAGCTTCGAGAAGAATTTTCTAAGTTAGCTAAGATGAAAGTAACTCCAGAACAGTATGCTGTTAGTATGTTATCACATCCTATTATGACCATTACAAGCCCAAGTAAGAGACGTACTTTAGAAAGTGCTGCTTATTATAATGGTTCAATTCAGCAAACGCGTTCATTCGAATTAAATGAAGCATTTTACCAAGATAATATGCAAGCAACTAAGAACTTTCTAGCAACAATAGGCGGTCAATTTGAACGTAAGGAAGGTTCAACTGTTCATCATGTTGTTTATAATGTTGCAAGTAAGCATGTAGTAGATTACTTAAGTACCTATCGAACAGCATTTAATGCACGTGTTGTTGATAGTAAGAAGCTAGCTAGTCATATTAAAACGATAAATAAAAAAGGTGATTTTGAGAAGTTTAATGTTGTAGTAATAGACTTTACAAAAAGCACAATCAATAATAAAAAAAATATCGAAAAAGGGATTGGAAAATATCCAGTAGATTTAGGCCCTATTCAGATTGAAGGTGCTGCTATTCGTGGTACAGGTGTAGGTGCTAAAGTTTCAGATGTGGTTGATATTGGAGCAATTGTATCAGCAAACCAATCTGTCATTGATTTAGATAAAGTAGAAGGGATTGATCATAAGATCCTACGAAATCAGTCAAATCCATTATTAATTATTTACCCATTACATCCAGATGTACCAGTATTTAAAGATTTAGATGTGGCATTCAATGAACATTTAGTGCCTATTGGTATTGCATTAGCTTTTCCTCAATTAACAGAAGACCGGACAAATCAAGGGCATATAAAAAGATATGTTCAAAATAAAACGGTAGGTGCTAAATTATGATTAACATTAATGAGGCTTTCAATAATTTACTTGAGAGTATGGAGAGTGGCGATAATCATCAACTACATCAGAGTCAGATTATTAGTCACAATGATCCATATATTCTAATTGGAATTAATGTACAGACTTCTGAAAAACAGTTGTTCATTGATGTAACACAAGAAACATGGCGAGACAAAGATGTAGACGCTTTTCCTAAATGGAAAGGTCTGAGCATCGAAGTGAAATACTTTGAACAATTAGGCTTTTTCTCAAAAAAAAGATTCCTAGTTATTTCTCAAAAAGTAGAAAGTAGTGAAGAAATTTTCGAAGCTGTACTTCAAAATCTCGTGGAAAATATGGAAACTAATGAAGGCACAAGTTTATTTAACCTAATTTATAGGGTTTTAGATCGTTGGAACCAATTTTTCACGAAAGATAGGAAAGCTAAATTAAACCGTGAACAACAAATTGGCTTATTCGGGGAGTTATCGTATATTCATGAAGCGATTAATAGATATCCATTAGCAGCTAGCGGAATTGTTGATTCTTGGAAAGGTCCGATGGGAAATCGTGTAGATTTCTCGTTGGGTTCTTATGGTATTGAGGTTAAAACAATATCTTTGAAATTACGAAGTCAAGAAGTGCATATTTCTAATGAAAAGCAATTAGAGTTGAATGAATTAATTAAGACTATCTATTTATATGTTATTGAAATAGAAGAAAATGATGTAAATGGATCAACACTAAATGATATAATTGAAGAAATTAGACAAGTATTATGTGAACTAGATAGCGCTAGTTTAGCGAATTTTAATAATAAGTTAATAGAATTGGGTATTGTAGAAACTATCTATGATGATAAGTACTTTGTCAAAACTGATGAGGCAGTCTATTCGGTCAAAGAAAATTTTCCATGTATAACGTCAAATATGTTACCGGCGGGTGTGACGAATGTTTCTTATACATTGAATTTAAGTTTATGCAAACCCTTTAAAGTTAGTAGTACTGAATTATATAGTGTAAATAAAGAGGGTTGATTAGATGCAGGAGCGTAAACAAAAATTAGGATTTTATAACGAATTTATTGATAAAATAGAGAGCAAAGATTTAGAAATGGGTGGCCGTGAAGTACCGTTTATGCAGGAAATATTTCATTTTATGGAATTAGCGGATGAACCCAATATAGTACAATGTCGTAAAAGTGAACAGAGAATTAAGGTTAATGCTTATGCATTCAGCGACGATTATACAGAGTTAAATTTATACTTAGCAGAATATGACATTGATCATGATTACCATGTATTACCGGAAATTAATAAGACTAGTGTAGAAGAATTATCTAAGCAAGCAAAGCGATTTTTTACAAACGCTCAATTTATTTTAGAAAACTCAGATAGATCCTTAGAGTATTACGATCTGGCAAAGACTATTTTGGAAAAGAAAAAAGAAATAGACGAAGTAAATATATTTGTGATTACTAATACATTTTACTTATCTAACAAACCTATTGAGATGAAGATTCCAGGGGTTGAAACTGTAAACGTCCATGTATGGGATATGGATCGTATTTATCGATTATCAGAGGCTGAACAAGGCATTCGTGATTTTGATATTAACTTTACAGAGGTATATGATGGCACTATTCAAATGCTCAAAGTACCGTCAGGTGAGGAATTAAATGAGAACTATGTATTGGAATGTTATTTAGGTTATATTCCTGCTCAATTATTAGCGCAACTTTATGATGAGTGGGGACCGAAGTTGGTTGAACGTAATGTACGTTCATTTTTACAAGCTCGTGGAGGAACTAATAAGGGTATTCGTGATACATTGAAAAATCCTACACAACGAGGTATTTTTGTTGCCTACAACAATGGGATTTCTAGTGTTGCGAAAGATGGCATTATTGAAAAAATTGGTGACTCTAATCTATATGAAATTAAGAATCTAACAAGTTGGCAAATTGTTAATGGTGGTCAAACAACGGCATCTATTCATCAAGCTTATAAAAATGGTGAAGACTTATCGGAAGTATATGTACAAGCCAAATTGACGATTATCAAAGTTGATGCTGAAGAAGAACAGGATAAATATGCATTAGAGGATGATTTAGTCTCTAAAATCTCTGAATATGCTAATACACAAAATAAAATTAACAAGTCAGATTTATTGGCGAATACTCGCTTTATGGCAGATATTGAAAAATTTTCTCGTAGTACTTGGGTACCAGCTCAAGATAATCGTAAATCAGAAGAGAAATGGTATTTCGAACGAGCTCGTGGACAATATATGGTCGATATTGGACGTCGTAAAAAAGGGAAAGAACAAAATGACTTTAAGAAAATGTACCCTCAAGAGAAAGTTTTAACTAAAGTTGAATTGGCAAAATATTTTATGTCTTGGGAAGGTTATCCACATATTTCAAGTAAGGGGGGAGAAGAAGCTTTTAAACGCTTTATGGCTTTAAATAGTACTTATTGGAAATACGATCTTGATAGTGATGGTATGTCTCTTATTAAAAGTATTGATCAAGACTACTATAAATTATTAATTGCGCGTTGTATTGTAAATAATTATGTTGCTGAGATTGTTGGGAAATTAGGCTTAAAAGGATATCGCGCAAATGTTGTTTATTATTCAGTCGCAATGTTTAATTTTCTATATGGGAAACAACTCAATTTGAAAGATGTCTGGATAAAGCAGCAAGGTCTAGGAGAGTGGGAAGAACCTATTAATATCATTGCTAATCGTTCTATTAAGTATTTAAGAGAATCAGCTGGAGATCGTAATGTCACGCAATGGGCAAAATCCGAAGAATGTTGGGAAGGATTTAAAAAAGAATGCGCCAATGTGTTGAGTGATTTAGTTTAAAGGCAAATTTACCACTTATTATAAAATCTTAATAAAAACATAAGGCGGTTATATCTATTGAATCTAAGTTAGATGTAACTGCCTTAATGATTTATTATTGTCTTTAACAGAAAGTATTATTAATTTTCAATGACTATTTCACAGTCTAAAGATTCTAGGTAATCCATTTGTAATTCACTACCTACCGCATGACAATAGTTAGCGACTGCAACAATGAGTGAACTACCACTTTCATCATAAATCACATCATCCGTGCCCAATGTTTTAATTATAATTAAGTCTGAATCTGCATGGTATTCATTTGAATCTTCATCCCAAAAACATAATAATCCACCATAAACATCAATATTCAGTTCGGGAACTCTTACAAATACAGCTTCAATTAAGATTTGCATGTTGTTGTCTTCTTGTAGTATCTTAGTATCTCTTTCATCAATATTCCATAGATGGTCTTCACAATTAGCTAAAGTTAAGACTGTGGCGAAATTTAAAAAATATAGTCCTTCATGAATTTTAGTCAATTTTACAGAATCTCTACCATATCTCATCAAATCTCTAGTTTCAACGAAGGCCCCTGATGCTACACCTATTCTTTGTCTAATATAGGCTCCTAAAATACTATTATTATCGTAAGTTTCAATAGCTTTTCTTTCTTCTTGTGCAACTTTACATATAAACATTTCACCATCATCAGTTAAAACAATCAATTTTTCACGTCTTTCAGGTAGAAAATGTGGATTTTCACGATGTACTTGTTTAGAAATAGATAGATAGGCTTCGTTCCCAGTACGTGTAGGTTGTCTTAAGCCATTTTGACCATTATGGCCCCAGTTTATTCCAGATTTTGGTGGAGTTTCACCACCCCTGATTGTTAAAGGAATATTAATGGATTCATAATATCCCTCTAGTTCTCCACCCTCAGTGAGACTAAAAATATCTAATTGTTCACCTTCATATGAAACCAATAATTCAATTTCTCTGTCGTGGTGAATTTTAACTTCATCGGAAACGTTTTCACTTTTACAATTGATCAGATTTAAATGATTAAAGATCTGCTCTACATTTCCGTCGTGTTCTACCAGGATTTCACTTCGGTGGTAGAAACCATTCAATGTAAAAGTAGCAGAACCAACAAATATTTTTTTTTCTAACCCTAAAAGCAATGGATCTTCCCAATAAAATACGTTACTATGTTGCCCGGGTTTAGCGATATGATAATGTATTTCTAACCGATCCTCATATCTTCCTACTAAATGTTGGAATGCTAGATGTGTAAACTCTGAAATGCCATCTTGGGAAACCATTCCAACACAAATTTTTAAATTTAACTCAGTTAATTCATCTAATATTTTTGTAACTAGTATAGGACTTACACTTCCAGATAAAATATTAAGAACTCTATATCCGGAATTGTATATGTCTTTAATAATATGTTGTTCCAAATCATGGGTAATAAACATCAGAATTCCACCTCTACATTCATTTTACAATTAAATACAATACATAATATACAGAAAAGTATTTATTTTATAAAGACATTATTTCTATGGTAGTCTATATAATCTTTCATTTGTTCTGTTAAATTTAATTTCATTTGTGAATGAACATTGAAAAACTGTATTTGAATTTCGGAAAGCTTTGGAGAGGCTAACAGGTTGCCTTTACCTGTAAAACTGATGAAACCCTTATCGAATAAATAATCATGATTTGGACATAACAAAAGTCCATTATGTATATCTAATCGCTCTTGGTTATTACTGACTACCCAAGGTTTAATATGACTTGCTCGTGTGTGAATAGACTCCACACCACATAATGCACAGTAATTATATTTATTAAGAAGTAATTTACGGAATTTTTCCTGACCCTTACGTTGTTTGGTTTCTTTAACAATTTCGGTAATTAAATCATTATCTAGTCCATCATTTTCAAAAAAAATTTTCAGATCATTGGGTATTGTATTATACAGAGTAGAAGTATTGTTAGTTAAAGAATATGGTTTTACGATGAAAATACCGTTGCTATCTTCTTCTACTATCATACCTAAGCCGAGAATTACGTTAATGCCCTTATCAACTTTGTGCATTATGCCAATCGGAGTCTGATTTTCTAAGTTGTAGCGCGCAGCCGCAATATCACTTTTTTTACGGTTATCTTTAGGGCCACTAGGTGGTCTCATTTCAATCGTTTCAAATTCATAGAGTGATTTATCTTTCCAAATTATCTGTTGGCCATAATTTTCGTCTGATTCTGTTGCCTGATAAGAGATTAAGAAAGGCATACCAGCTGGTTTATAGAAACCCCGGATCAAATCATGTAGAATGTGATCTTCTTCTACGAATTGATCAGCTGGTACACGTTGTTCTTTATTAACGCCCTTGATAGGGAGTTTTCCAACTAACGTTTGGCCTTTTAAAGCTTCAAACTTACGTAAAATGCCTTGATGAACACGTTCATTCAACATTCTCATGTCTCCTTTATGAATTAGATATTATTGAAAGTTAACTGTTGTTCTTCAGCATTAATATCATTCTTTGCAACTTTTTTAGCTTTCTCTTTTTGAAGGAATTCTAGTTGAAGTTTCTTTGTTGGTTCAACAAATTCATAAGGAATCTTCGCAAATGATTTTAAAATTGCTTCAAAGACAATTTGTGCACCAGCAGGTGGGACAGCCATTCCAATTTGTTTACGTATAGCTTCTTTACTTCCTATGAATTCAAAATTATCCGGGAATGTTTGTAAACGTGCACGCTCACGATTTGTTAAAGCACGTGTTTCTTCCCAGTGATAAATGTGTGTACCACCACCACCACTACCAGTTACTGTATACGCCGGTCGTGTTGGATCTAAACGTTTATAAATGGAACTCAAACGTGCACCTTTTACATTTAGTTGCAGTTCTTCAGGGATGCCGATATACCAAGCATTTTCACCAGGTGGGATATAACTCAGCATTTTTTGTACTCTTTCCGTATGACGTGGCATTTCATTATTTAGTGCATCTGCTGGAATCGGTGGATTTTCTATTGCTTCTTTACTTGTTTTATAATCTGCTGAATTTGGTGTTATTGGTGCAGGAACTTTAAATTCAACGCCCGCATCGGCTAAGTCTTTTCGAATTCCTACGATAATGATGCGGTGACGAGCTTGTGGTACACCATATTCTTCAAATTTATATAAGTGGGGTGTTACCACGTATTCTACTTCACCAGGAGCCTCTAATTCACTTAAGATTTTTATGAAGGCACGTCCTTCATTTGCACTTTGTAAGCCCCCAACATTTTCTGCAACAAAGAATTTTGGTTTATATTCATTTAATACTTTTACGCCGTAGCTATATAGAGGACCAAATGATCCACCTAATCCCTTTTTTTCACCTACTTGGCTATAATCATTACATGGAAAGCCAAATGCAAAACAATCGATATCTTTTAACACTGATCGATCGCCAATTGGCAACTTTTCAACTGGTCCCCAAATTACACTTGGATCATTTTCATTTCCACAAATGTTTAATCCAAATGTTTTACAGGCATTTTGATCAAAATCATTTGACCATGCATGTTCTATTCGATATTCTTCATTTGTTTCTGGGTGTATAACGACTGTTTTCTTAGCAGCAAGACTAAGACCACCTGGGCCGTTAAATAATTCGCCTTTTTGAAAAATCAATTTTCTCATCTCCTACTTTAAGACCTAGTCCATAAAACGAACAAAAGTTCTTGCATATATATATGCTATAATATATATATTACTACTTTTTTTAGTGGAAAGCTGCTAAATTGCTTTATTTTAATTAAATTCTACTAAAATTATGTTGAAGAGGTGTACAATGTTACAGGTTTATTTATTATATTTTGATACTAAAATAATGAAATTTCAAGCTGATGTTCTACAATTAGATAACAAAACGGAAGAGATATTAGATAATAATTTACAAAAGACGCTACAAGCAGAAGGCTATGATTTTTACGATTATAGCGATGAAATTGCTATTTTAATAGATGATAGAGGTTTTGATAGAGCGATGAATCCCGTGTTTGAAATTGTAAGTGAGTACGGGGGTAGCAGTCGTTTAGCTGGAAGATTATTGTTTGTCCGCAATATAGAAAATAATCATAGTGTGGATATTGGGAGTATTAAACATGAGGATATTTTCAATTTACGTATTAATTTGAATATAAAGCTAGTCGGGATGACAAAGTAAAAAGCAATAGTAACCTCTCCTAGTAAATGGCCGCCCATTGTGTAAATATCAGATAACAGCCGATTTTAGATGGCCAACGAGAAGATAACAAACCCCAAAAATCAGTATCTGCAAAATTTGCACATACTGCAGATGAAGGAAAACATATAATACAAATCTTATAATATTGATGCATAATTCATTGGATTAAAAAATTTAAAAACTTGTAGACCCGCTATATAATAAGATATTTCTTCTTTATAAATCCATTTAAGAAGCATTTTGGAGATGTTTCTTAACTGGATTTTATTACTTGAATGGTAATACCTAACAATGGATTTAGAAAGATAGCTATGACTAATAATTAAAGTACTAAATTGAAACTTTCATAGCGAATATAGCGAATATGCAGTTACCCAGTAAATACTAGATGCTTCCGAGGAAAGCTTTGTTAAGTCTTGAATAAGATTCGTCGTAATAAGCCGTAACTTATTCATCCTCCACCTCTATCAAATAAATCCCTTCTTCAAATCCACCGCATTTTTGTTTCTTATCAATTCGGATTTTCTCCAAATCCCCATAAGTTGCTTCATGAATAGGAAGTGCCGCATGAATTAATTCTAAAATGTCTGCTAGTTCCTCTAATGCATCTTGATGATTCATCGTTTCTTGGAATTCCTGTACTTCTTCATATAGTTTTTTCTTTATTTCCGTTAAATGTTCGGAAGGATCTAGTGTACGAGTAGTGAATTTATTGCCTGATTTTTCGATGACTTGTGGTATTAAATCGCGTACTAGTTTGTTGTAGACTGGCATTGAAAATCCCCCTTTTTCTTTTATTATAGAGAAAACTGGGATTATTTGAAAGGTTAGAACTAGTGGGGTATCCTTCTCTGCTTTCTCATTTTTTAAAAAATACGTGTGTAAAAATCTGAAAACAAAGAAAAAATATAGCGTATTTTGTATAATGGTAAGTAATAATCTAAAGGGGTGTTTTCATGCAAATACAACGTGGGCAGAAGGTTACATTAGAAAATACAACACAATTGGAATGTTTTGTACGATGGTCCACACCGAAAAAAGATATGGAGCTAGATATTTCTTCCTTTTTATTGCAAGCTGGTGATCGCTGCGAAAAGGATGAACATTTTATCTTTTACGGTCAACCACACAGTCCCGATAAATCAGTTAGCTATGCGAAAGGAACAATATTAGATGGCTCGATTACTATTCAGTTGAATACTGTTCCTGAAACAATTGAAAAAATAGCTATTGCCTTGACTATTCATGAAGGAGACGCGCAAAATTTACGTTTTCAAGAAGTAGAAAAGCTAGAGCTTCTTATAAGAGATGCTGCTACAGGCAATACTTTATATACTTATTCGTTTGGTGACGACTTGCAGCAGGAGACGGCCATAGTGGTAGGTGAGTTATATAGATATAAGGGGTATTGGAAATTTAGTGTGATTGGTAGTGGATTTAATGGAGGGCTGGAGGCATTATGCTTAAATTATGGTTTAGAGATTGAAAATAGCGAGAGTAGTATACAGAGTGATCCTACTCCACCTCCTATAGAAGCACCTAAAAAAGAAAAGCCAAACCTGGAGAAAATGAATATTAATCTGAAGAAAAAGGAATCCATATCGATAGCTAAGTCCAATAAAATTGTAGCCACTTTGGAGTGGGCGAATCGTAAAAAGGATTTAGATTTATATTGTTTTTATGTATTGAAAAATGGTGATACAGGAAAAGTGTATTACCGTTCAATGGGGAATGCGAACCAAAAGCCTTTTATTACGCTAGATGGTGATAGTAGGGGAGCAGGAAAAGAAACTATTGTCATACACGATCCCTCTAAATTGAAGTATGTATTGTTTGCGGCATATAGCGCAGTTAGCAATGGCATAGGTAGTTTCAAAAGTATGAAGGCGCAAGCTGTCGTTGATAACCAATTGGGTCAACGGATAACTAGCCCGTTATATGAGAAAAATCGTTTAGCTTACTGGGTAGCGATTGCCCATATTGACTTTACAGATGCCGATAATATTAATGTCAGTCACGTAGAGAGGTATTCAAAATCTGGTTCTGAACATTCTCCAGAGCTATACGCGGATGGCTTGTTTGAAATGGATTGTGGAGTAGTTGAGTTTAAATAATTTTTATATGCTGTATCCATTTGTGTGCGGAAGTTAGGATGATGGTGGAAAGTTGTGGGTAGGATATGCAGAGACTGTTCATATTAATGGGGATAACTTTATTCCTCCAAGGCTGTATGGCGATGAATATAGGAGAGGATGAGACGATGAACGAGCAATTATTCAAAGTAGTAGAAGGCAAAGAGGTTGATAGAGTTAGAGATTTACTTGATAAAGGAGTAGATATCAATGCACAGGATACACAGGGGAGAACAGCGATCATGATTGCTACTTACGCAAATGACGTGGAAATGGTCAAGGTATTAATCGCTGAAGGTGCAGATGTAGATATTCAGGATAATATGCTTAATAACCCTTTTCTTTATGCAGGAGCAGAAGGATATATGGAAATCTTAAAGCTAATGATTGCAGCTGGAGCAGATCCAACGATCACTAATCGATATGGTGGAGTTGCACTCATCCCTGCCTCAGAACATGGGTATGTAGAGGTAGTGAACGAGCTTATGACAAATACAAAGACTGACGTGAATCATGTTAATAATCTAGGGTGGACTGCTTTGCTCGAGGCTATCATTTTAAATGATGGATCTGAAAAACAGCAGCAAACGATTCGTTTATTAATCGAGCACGGAGCAGATGTAAATCTTGCAGATAAAGATGGGGTAACTCCGTTGGAACATGCTAGGGAAAAGGGATATAAAGAGATTGAAGAGATTTTGTTGGAAGCAGGGGCAAACTAATAAGCTAGGAATATTTTAAAGAGTATTATATATAATTTGGGACTCTCTAATAGCGCATGATAATATCATGGAATCAGAAAGATTCATAGAAAGAGGCTAAAACCTATGGAATGCAGAGTAGTTGGTATGTGGGGAGGGTTCCCTAAAAAGAATGGCCCTTGCTCAGGATATTTAATCCAGCACGAAGGAATTTCATTACTACTAGACTGTGGAAGTGGTGTCTTATCAGAGTTACAAAATTATATAGATTTAAATGATATAAATCATGTAGTTTTAACTCACTATCATTATGATCATTTCAGTGATATTGGATCGTATTTGTTTTCTAGGCTGGTAAATACACAGTTAGGTAGAGCCTCGGAAGAATTATGTGTTTATGGACCGGCAGACGATGGGATACAAAAGCAAGTGGAGGCTGTTGCTTATTCTCGTTTCACTTCATTTAATGAACAGAGTCAGTTTGACATCGGGCCATTCAGCTGTACATTTATGCGGAATATACATCCAGTAGAAACGTATAGCGTAAAAATTGTATGTGACAACAAAAGTATTGTGTTCACATCTGATACTAGCTTTACGCCAGATTTAATAGATTTTGCTTCTAATAGCGATCTTCTTATTACGGAATGTAGTTTGTATGAAGGAATGGACGGGGAAGGTTCGGGACATATGACTTCCAAGGATGCCGGAATACTTGCATACCAATCAAAAGCAAAAAGAGTGTTATTAACACATCTTCCACACTACGGTGATTTGAACGATTTAGTAGTTAGTGCGATAAACCAAGGAAATAAACATATTGAGTTAGCAGAGTCAGGAATGTTAATAGAAATATAAAATTGGTAGAATGAATGCTTGTTGAAAAGTATTCGTTCTACCAGTTTTTTTGAGCCTAAATAGGATTGCTTTTTTTATTTTGTGTCCTCACCATTTTAAGGCACACGATATAAATAGTTAGTAGAGGATATAAGATGATCGTAATTGAAAAGGTTAAGATGCTTGTGGCGGATAGAAGGGACACTGCGAGCAAGAGTTTGTCCTTATTGGTCTTCCACCGTGTTATTCCTTTAATGCCTAGAATCGTCATAGAAAGGCAGATACCCAAAACCGTGGGAAAAAGTAAGATGAAAAGTAAGCCCGCATAATGGAAAAATCCCCCTGGAAACAAAAGCGTGAATAGAACACTAGTATTCTCTATTTCTGGTTCTGGAAAAAGTTTGGAGAAGAGCGGTATAACTATTAATATAAAGTTGAATAAAAAGAATGCGAGTAGGGATTGGGATAGCATCATGTTCTCGCTAGTCTTTGCTCTTAATCCGTAGATGGTTATCGCTATAATTATAGTCAACGAGATGAGTAGCATGAGTATTAGGAACACATTCATAGTTTCACCAACTTTCTTATTAATTATCATATCGCAGTTTCTATTAGTCTATCAGATTTTGTCATCTGTCTCATTATCCTAGTGATAGTTAAGGCAATCTGATCCCTGTTGCTGTCTCTGTGTAGTGACAAAGGAGGGACAGGCAATAACTTGCGTATTTGTTGAATACAAAAAAGTTTCTGTATATAATGAACTTAGAATCATAAAATAAGAAAGACTGGATACGCTAATATCCAGTCCTACAACTGCTAACCGCAGAAAGAGCGGTTGGTCCTGGGTCAGAAAATAACCGTCAAACCTTTGCTGAGGGACGGTTATTTCTTTTTAGCAAAGAAAATAATCAATGTCACAACGATAGAAAAAGCTGCTAAAATTACAGCACTTAGCTGTATTAACAAACTGATTGCTTCGTATGTGGTCACTGGCATCACCTCCTTGAAAGGAAGTGACCAACCGCCCACTCTGCTATGCAATTGTGCCTTTATTATACCATTGAAACAGAATGAATATTCTATTTTAAAAGAGAAGATAGGTTTTAACTATTCCAGAAAAGAAACGGTTTTGTACTGTTTCTTTTCTGGATTTTCTTTGTTTAGAATCTCATGCTTAGTCTTGAACACTCACCGAAAATTAAGTCCACTTTCATAATTCCTCACTTTTAAGACAAGCTATGAAAAAGAGAAAGGTGATGGAATGGACAAAAATAATGGATTAGGTAGTTCGCGGCATGAATAAACCCTTCGTACCACAGCTTGTTTATTTTGAGCCTAACGCACTGGATTATCCGCTTGGAAAAGAACTAAAGGAAAAGTTCGAGAAAATGGGTATCGAAATCCGCTTTACTACTTCACACAATCAAATTCGAGATTTACCAGGTGAAACAGATGCTCAAAAATATCGCATCGCAAAATCTACCTTAGTCGTAGGTATTCGCAAAACGTTAAAATTTGATACATCTAAGCCTTCTGCTGAATATGCAATCCCACTTGCGACAGGATGTATGGGACATTGTCATTATTGTTATTTACAAACGACGATGGGCAGTAAACCATATATTCGAACTTACGTGAACGTGGAGGAGATTTTCGAAGCAACAGATCGTTATATTGAGGAACGTGCACCTGAGATTACTCGATTCGAAGCAGCATGTACTTCCGATATTGTGGGGATTGACCATTTGACACATTCATTAAAAAGGGCCATTGAACATATTGGTCAAACAGAACTAGGTAGGCTTCGTTTTGTAACGAAATTCCATTTTGTCGATCATTTATTGGATGCTAAACACAATGGAAATACGCGATTCCGATTTAGTATAAATGCCGACTATGTCATTAAAAATTTCGAGCCCGGCACTTCTCCTTTGGATAAAAGAATCGAGGCTGCAGGGAAAGTAGCAAGAGCAGGATACCCGCTTGGTTTTATCGTTGCTCCCATCTACCTTCATGATGGCTGGGAGGAAGGCTACCGTCACATGTTCGAACGACTAGACGAGGAATTGCCAAAAGATGCAAGAGATGATATTACCTTTGAATTCATCCAACATCGGTTCACAAAGCCCGCGAAAAAAGTCATTGAGAAAAACTATCCAAAGTCAAAATTAGAGTTGGATGAAGAAAAAAGACGCTATAAATGGGGCAAGTATGGAATTGGGAAATACATTTATCAAAAGGACGAAGAGGAGGATATAAAATCCCATCTTTACGGCTATATGGATAAATACTTTCCGAATGCAAAGTTAGAGTATTTTACATGAGCCATTAGAAAAAGCGTAAAGCTCCTGGAGTGAAGGGGCTTTACGCTTTTTACTTGGGTGGTCTTGCGATTAGTGTAGATGAACTTGCGATACCCAGGAAGTATCTTGTGATTCTCAGAGTCGAACATGCGATTTGAAGGATTTCATTTGCGATTCACCCAAAAACACGATGAGACTTGTGATTTGTGGTCCTGAGCTTGCGATTTCCGGGAAATGTATTGCGATTCTCGGAGTCGATCTTGCGATTAAATACTTCACACCATCGATTCATACATCTCCCTCAAAGCTTCATACCGCTCCTCATCAAAATCCTTCTGTCCACGAATAAATTTTTCTTTAAGATTGAAATAACATATTTCTAAATACTCCTTGTTATGATGAAGAACGAATGGATTCGTCACTTTTTCAAAAGGGCCATCTGCGAAGTATCGTTCCATTTTATCAACAGTGCGAATGTTAATTTCTCGGGCACGCATTTCCTGTAGGACTAGTTCAGTATAAGAAAATAAATCATCTTTCGGATAGTCATAAATATAATTTATCAAAATATGCCGATCTTCCTTTGCATAAATACTATTTAACTCGCGCCACTGTGCCAGCAGCTGGGACTTCGGCAAAACGCTTAGTAAACTCTGGTGCCATAAACGCAAATAAATCATCTCCAGTTCAATCAGTTATAATAATTTCACCTTTTTGTTCTTAATAACAGACAATCTTGATTTAAGTCAATGAATCACTTTAACTTTCCTATTACAATTAAGTCAAAATAGTAATAGGGGGTCTTTATTATTAGTACACAAAGGAACGTAAATTTGAGAACAGCTGCTATTATTTCGGGCATGGCACTTATCATTATGGCCATTGTGGCAGGCTTTTCTTACGGTTATGTCCACGATAGTCTTGTCGTGCCTGGCGATGTGAGCACAACCTATCATAATATCGCTTCATCCATAACGCTATTTAAAGTGGAAATAGTGGGGTGGATTATTATCTTAATCTTAGACGTAATAGTCACTTGGTCATTTTATATCTTCCTCAAGCCGATTAATCAGGAGTTAGCATTACTGGCTTCCTGGTTACGTCTCACGTATGCAGTTATATTAGGAATAGGAATATTAAACCTGCTCTTTGTATTACTGCTCTCCAATAATGTACCCGTAACCGATCAACTTCAAGAAAATATTACTTTCTATTTGAAAGCATTTGAAATGATTTGGGCTGTTGGATTAATTGTTTTTGGTTTGCATCTATTCATAGTGGGGTGGATTACTTTCCAGACAAATAGTATCCCTAAAATTATTTCTATTTTACTGGTAATAGCAGCAGTAGGATACCTTGGTATTCATGTATGCAAAACTTTACTTATCGATCAAAATATCATTACTACAATAGAATTTATTTTTAATATGCCTATGATAGCAGGGGAATTAGGTTTTGGATTGTGGCTACTATTTAAAGGTGGAAAAGTTATAAAAAAGTTTTGATTTCCTCTTACTTACTATCTATTTCCAAGCGTTTTTTTATTCTACTTAATGACTCTGGAGTTATTCCGAGATAGCTTGCCAGTTGATGTTGCGGGACACGATCAATTAGTTGAGGTCTTTTTATTAGTAATGTTTTAAAACGTTCTTCAGGAGTAGAGGCAATAAATGTAGCAAATTCATCTTGTACATTTGCAAAGTTTTCCTCAATCATCTTTCGTGTCATTACTTCCAACTGTGTATATTTGGTATACATGTTTTGTTCGATAGCTAAATCCCCAACGACGAGGATTGAATCCTCTAAACATAGGAAAGTGTAATCGGATGATTTGTCTAGTTTATGATTATTGAAAACTGCAATCGCCTGTTCTTCTGTGTAGAAGTTGGACGTAACTTCTTTTCCATTTTCATCTACAGAATACTGCCTTATACACCCACTTAATACAAAATAACATTTAGTAGGAACATCACCTTGTCTAAAAAGGATTGTTCCTTTTTTAAGTTCGTCGATCTTTATTTCATTAGCGATGGTCTGTTGCTGTTCTTCAGTAAGAGAAGTGAATTTAGACATGTACTTAAACAATATACTTTTCATTTTGCTCTCCTTTTATCCAAACGCTTTTATCCTATAATACTACAAATCATTTTGAAGGATTATGTTCCTATAAATTTATCCTGTCATCATGACTAATAGAATAACATCCGTGCAAACTAAGTATTAGTAGCTCTTGTAAGAAAGGATGTGTCCTATGGATTTTTTTCAGAGTCAGGAAACACTTACTTCGATTGAGTGGGTATTGCGAGCCATTGTTGCATTTATCTTTTTAGTTATTGTAGCTAAAGTGATGGGTCAACGCGCCATCTCCCAATTAAGACTTTTAGATTTTGTTATGGCTTTGGTCATCGGAAATATTATTGCACATCCATTATCTGATGAGAACCTTGGACTTAAAGGTTCTGTTATTACAACAATTGTATTGGTTTCCCTATATCTTTGTGGTATTTATCTGATCCTTAAATGGCCGTGGTTTAGAAGACTAGTGACACCTCCACCCATTAACCTTATAAAAGATGGAGAAATCATTTATCAGGGATTAAAAAAAGCAAGAATTTCTATTGATGTGTTATTGGAGGAGCTAAGAGAAGAAAAAGTAGAAGATGTAAAGAAAGTGGCATTAGCTATTTGGGAGGCGGATGGGAAAATTTCCGTATTCTTAGATCCAAAATATAATCCACTTACACCTGCAAATTATCAGTTAGTAACAGAGCCCTTTGATCTACCAAAGTTAATCATTAAGGATGGAAAATTGGAATTAAAGGAGTTAATGCAAATCAATAGGGACGAACAATGGGTAGCTTCAAACTTAAAAACACAATACCAGACCGAAATAAAAAATGTTCTGCTCGCTACAATTGATAAGAAAGAAAATTTGAAGGTTTTTCTTTATAAGTAATTGAAGGGATTCTTAGTTTCATTTTATAAAACAACGCCCAAAGACTTCTCTGGGGCGTTTGTTTATGCTGCAATCTATTTAATGCATTGTCTTTATAAGCTCAAATAGCTTTCGTATACTCTCTGGAAATGTACGGTCTTTCATAGTACTTAAGTATACATTTCGACTTAGAAAATCACTGTGTACTTGGCGTGATATTAAGCTCTCGGATAAATGGTGGTTAACATATTGTTGGGGCAGTAGAGCGATTCCGAGCCCTTCTTCTACCAAAACTTTAATCATCTCAAATCTTTCTATTTTATATTGAATATGTGGTGTGATATTTTCTTGTTCAAATGCTTTTAATATTTGTGCACTCGTTTGAAATTCAGGCATTCCAATTATGAGGGATTCTTCCGCAAAATCTACTAGCTTTATTTTCTCTTTTGTAGCAAAAGGATGATCTTTTTTAGTTAGCACGACGTACGGTTCGGTATACAATAATTCGCTTTTTATTTCCTGATCGACAATATGCTGGTTTGTAATAACACCATGTACATTTAAACCTAATAACGCTTGACGAACCGTTTGATTGTACAATGTATCGATTAACGTAATTTGGTTTTGTGGATATTGTTTTTGATAGGCAATGATTACTTGTGAAAACCAGTGATTCGCTGACTCAATCATGCCTAATCTAATTTCTAATTGCTCGCCTTTTGCTAACTCCTTTAACTCAGTATCCATTACTTCAAATTGAGCAAGTAAACTTTTTGAACGTTCATAGAATTGCTGGCCTAATTCCGTTAGTTGAAATTGTTTGGTTGTGCGCTCTATAAGTGGTGCATTTATTTCTAATTCTAAGGTTTTTATTGCATTGCTTAATGAAGGCTGGGATATATGTAGAGATTTTGCGGCTCTTGAAAAGCTTTGATATTTTACAGTGGCATTGAAGTAATACATCCTCCGTAAATCCATTTCGCACCTCATTTATAGTTTTAAACTATTATAATATAAAAAAATAGTATTTGTTATTATAAATACATATAAATATAATGAAAATATGAATTTTTCAGTTTATAAGGAGACGAGCCTATTGTATAGAAAAACGGATGTGAGTATTTGGCAAGGTCGCATCGATCATGAGGTGGATTCGGCCTACTTTCGTTATCACCAAATTGTTCAAGTCGAACCAACAACTGAGCATGGAAAAATTGGCTTAGTAGGTTTTTCTTGTGATGAAGGTGTCCGGCGTAATAATGGACGTGTTGGTGCAAAAGATGCTCCTCTTGCTTTGCGTAAACAGTTGGCATCGTTACCATGGCGCAATCATGTTCAGCCAAATTCTTTAATGGATTTTGGGGATATCGTTTGTGAGGGGCATGAACTAGAACAGGCACAACTGGAATTGGGAGATAAAGTTTCTGACATCCTAACAAATGGGAAGGCAATTGTACTTGGAGGTGGGCACGAAACGTTATATGGACAATATTTGGGGGTGCGTAAAGCAGTAGGGACAGAAGCGTCCATAGGCTTGCTTAATATTGATGCACACTTTGATATGCGTGCTTATGATGAACAAACCTCGTCTGGCACAATGTTTAAGCAAATTTTAGACGAGGATCCAAATGCACATTATTTCGTATGTGGCATCCAACAATATGGGAACACTACGGCATTATTCAATACAGCAGCTCATTATAATGTGCATTACTTTTTAGATGAACAATTGGAATCACCTCAGTTTAACAAAGATTTAACAGATTTTATGGACGCCCATGATGTATTACTCGTTACTCTTTGTATGGATGTTTTAAATGCCGCTGAAGCTCCAGGTGTCAGTGCACCATCTCCATTTGGTTTATCCGCTATAAAAGTTCGAGACATTTTACGTCAGATGGTTTCACATAAAAACACGGTAAGTTTTAGTATTTGTGAAGTGAATCCTTCTCTTGATATAAACAATCAAACAGCAAAATTGGGGGCTTACTTTATAAATGAAGTAATTATGAATAGCTTCGAATAAACAAAGGGGAATGTATATGGCTATAAATCAAATTACAACATTATGTCTCGCAGTAACATTATTTTTAGTAGGCACTTTTTTAGTTAAAAGGGTAGGCTTTTTAAATCGTTTTTGTATTCCAGCACCCGTTGTAGGAGGCTTACTATTCGCAATTCTAGCAACTATCTTGAAGGGTTTAGACCTAATCGAGATTACGTTAGATACATCACTACAATCTATTTTCATGATTACCTTCTTTACAACTATCGGACTTGGTGCGAGTTTCAAACTTGTTAAATTAGGTGGGAAATTATTAGTAATCTATTGGTTAGCTTGTGGATTCTTAGCCTTAATGCAAAATGTGATTGGTGTTTCTTTAGCTAAATTAATGGATCTTCATCCATTGATCGGCGTTATGGCTGGGGCTGTATCTATGGAAGGGGGACATGGTGCGGCTGCAGCTTTTGGGGAAACAATTGAAGGATTAGGAGTACCATCCGCAGTATCAATAGGGATGGCTGCAGCTACATGTGGACTAGTAGCTGGTGGACTGGTTGGTGGTCCTGTTATAGGCTACTTAATCCGCAAATTTGACTTAAAGCCATCTTCTGAAGAAACAGAAGCATACGTTGAAAAATCACAACATCCGATTACAGACAAATCATTCATGATGCAAGTTTTCTTAATCACTTTCTGTATGGCTGTTGGTACATATGTAGGCGAATGGTTCTCTACTATAACAGGATTTGTTTTACCTGGTTATGTAGGTGCTATGTTCATAGCAGTAATCGTTCGCAATGTGGTGGATCGCATCAAGCCTGAACTAATCAATATGAGAGAAATAAATTTAATCGGTGATATTTCCCTTGGTATTTTCCTATCAATGGCATTGATGAGCATAAAGCTATGGGAAATTGCAGACTTAGCGTTACCGTTATTTATCATCGTTTTAGTACAAGTAATCTTCATCGTACTATTCGCCGTGTTTGTCCTTTTCCGGTTGCTTGGAAAAAACTACGATGCAGCAATTATGGTATCGGGTTTCCTTGGACATGGTCTAGGTGCAACGCCTAACGCAATGGCTAATATGTCTGCAGTAGTTTCGAAATTTGGTCCATCACGGAAAGCATTCCTAATCGTACCGATTGTAGGAGCATTCTTAATAGATGTTTTCGGTATGCCAATTATTATAACAACTATTAATCTCTTTAAATAGAATACTGGGCATAGAAAAGCGCAAACCCTTGAATTCCAAGTGTTTGCGTTTTTTCGTCCCTGTGTAAGAAACATTCGCGTTAGTTTGAACAAACGTGAATGTTTGAACTTTCATGTTTGTTTGCTACACAGGGAACCAATCACTTTACAAATGCAACAGCTCTTACTGGTGAAGCTGTCGCATTCTTAAGATTAAGTGGTAGTGCCATGAAAGTGAAGTGTTCATTTAAAGGAAGTTGATCTAGATTCACTAAATTTTCTACTATATAAATAGGAACACTTAAAAGCTTTAGATGTACTTCACGCATCATATTGTCGTGGATGTCGATATTAGCCAAATCTAATCCAACACATTTTACTTGTTTTTCTACGAGCCAATCACCAGCACTAGGTGCAAATGCATGTTCTTCATAAAATGAGCCTTCTCCCCATGCAAGCTTGCGAGTACGAATGAGGACAATATCATTCGTTTGCACAGTAATACCTTGACGTTTTTGAGCGTCCTCCAACATTTCTCTTGTTACCGCTTGAAAAGGGTCTTTAAAATCGGATACATCTAGTAGCACAGCTTCTCCGTGTGTTTTAGAGAGGTCCATTTCAGCAGTAGATTCACCATCACGCATAAAATGTAATGGAGCATCAATATGTGTACCACTATGATCGGACATTTTTAGCATGCGAGATTCAAAGCCTTCACAAGGAGCCACATAACGATGCCCGGAGTTTTCAAAAGTAGATTCCTCTGCAATAGCGATAGGCGGATGTGATGTGTAAGAGCGAAGCCCATCATAAATTTCTAAAGATAAATCTATAAGTTTCATAAAATTTCCTCCTTACATTTTAATAACGACTTTACCTGACGCTTTGTTTAATGCAATTTCAAATCCTTCCAGACAATTTTCAAATGCCACTGTTTGCGCAATTAGTTTTTGGAAGGAGAAGCGAGTATCAGCTGCAAGCGATAAAACGGCTTCATAATTCGATTGAGTTATACCGTAGCTTCCTTTTATACTGATTTCACCACGAACAATTTGGTCCATAGGAACCGAAAAATTAGCAGGATTAATACCAACTAGGACAAGTTCACCACCTCGTTTTAAAAGACGTAGCGCTGTACTTGGGATAGTAGGATGACCCGAACAGTCAATAATAGCATCAAAACCTTTAAACTGATCATGAGGAATATTCTCTGCATTTTCATAAACCGCGGATACTCCAATATCTTTCGCCAGCAGAAGACGATCTTTATCAGCTGTAGTACCTAACATCGCTACTTGTGCATTCCCAAATCCGACTAAGATAGCTGCTGCACCTAAACCAATCGGTCCTGGACCAACTACGAGGATTGACTTTTCTGCAAAGTGTTCTATTTTTACTACAGCAGTGTAGCTGACTGCTAGTGCCTCCGATATTGCAGCAACCTCATCTGTTACTTCGTCCAGGATGGGGATTAGATTCTTATTGTCGACAACCATGTATTCTGCCATTCCGCCAGGATCGCGAAAGCCATAACGCAATGCTGCCGTTGGTGTTTTTATATACTTGTAATTATCGAAATCACAGCGGTTGCTATCACCTGCAAGGCAGAATTCACATATGCCACAGCTTTTATATGGGTTAATGACCATCCGCTGTGAAGGAATTTCTCCCTCAGCTACTGCCACGACTTGACCAGTTACTTCATGTCCTAAAATAAGCGGGTAAGTTACCCAATCATAGCCCCCATGTCCATCATACATATGTAAATCACTGCCACATATTCCAACAGCATTTACTTTCAGTAGGCTCTGATGGTGTTTTAATTCCGGTATTTCGTAGTTTTCAAATTTTATATCCTTTGGAGAAGCTGTATTTTTTACGAGTGCTTTGTAATGCATTTATTTATCCACCTCATTATCTTGAACGGTCACAGCTCTAATAATATTCAACAGAAAATCATCTTTAGATGAAAGATACTGTTTTTTATCGGTTTTGGACCAATCATAAAATCCTTTGTTTGTCTTCATGCCCAATTCTTTACTTGCTATCAGATTTTCATGAATAGGTAAGGGTTCCGTACTATTTTCAAGTGTAGGATAAACATATTTCACAATAGCCATATGCGTATCGAGCCCATTTATATCTCGTTGTTCAAGAGGACCTGTATTGGCTAGTCGAATACCTAAACTCCATTTGGCTATAAAATCAAGCTCTTCGGCTGAGACAATGCCATGTTGAACAAGGGACATCGCTTCACGGGAAAGTGCACTTTGAAGACGATTTGCTACAAATCCTTGAATTTCTTTCTTTAATAATACTGGCTTTTTATTAATGGATTGAAGAAAGGCCATCGTTTTTTGAATATGATGCTCATTTGTAAAAGTACTTGGAGTAACTTCAACTAATGGAGTGATATGTGCTGGTGAAAAGAAATGTGTGCCGATTACTCGTTCCTTATGTTTAACATTTTCTACTATGGAACTGATTAAATAGCTTGAAGTGTTTGTACAAAAGGTAGTAGAAGTAGGGAAGTAATCTTCTATGCTTTCGAATAACTGTTGCTTCAATTGAAGATTTTCCGGAATTGCCTCAATTATAAAATCTACTTTCTCACATTGTTCTATTGTTTTTAAAAAGTGTACTTCATGAAAAGCTTTATCTGACATTAATTCCTCACGACGAGCTGTAAAACCTTCATATAGTGACACCTTGATATTAGCGTCTAGAAAATACTTAGCCAGTGAGGCGCCCATAAAGCCACCTCCGATGATACATACATGTTGCATACATTCCCTCCTTAATCTTTTAAAATAGCTTGAACTCCTACCGCATACATGCAAATAGTCCGAACGTCTAGTAGTACATCATCTGTTGCTCCCAGTTGGATAGCATTTGTTTCGTGAATACTTATACCTTTTGGATATTGATCACAAATATTAATCGCATACAAAAGCAATTCCTTTAAGTAACGGGACACGACTCCATCACGAAGGGAAGTAGTACGTAAATTGCTATACTTTAATAACGTATCAGGTGCGTAATCTACTAAATAGGAAATCCATTGTGGTAGCTGGTCAAATTCTGATTGATAGTAACCGACACACTCTTCTTGAGTGGAAAATGCAGCTATATTTTGTGGTTCTTTTGTAGACTGAGCGTTTCCTGTTAGTTCAATTGCTTTTGAAATAGCTTCAATACCTGATAACCAAGTTGGGATTCCACGAGAAATAATGGCAGCGGAGATTAGTTGAGCAATTTCATTAACTGTATTGTCAGCCTCAACAGCTACTTCGGTGAAGTAGAGCATAGCCTGTTCTTCGCGACGAGCAGCGAATAAACCAACTAATAATAAAGACTTATCTTTTTTAGATAGATGAGAATCGTTTAGCAAAGAGTGCATAATGAAACCTCCAGATAATTGAAAGAGCCATTGTTATGAAAACAATGACCCTTTTTTGTTTTTATAAAAAGTAAGACCAAGCGAGTGTAGCAACGATATAAACAATTCCAACATAGAACATAATCATTACTAGGAAGCCCATGATATCTTTTAGCTTTAAACGTGATAGTGCTAGTGCTGGTAAAATCCAGAACGGTTGTACTAAGTCATTCCAAGCGTTCCCAAGCATAACCGACATCGCAGTTTCTCCGAGTGAAGTTCCCAATTCTTTTGCAGCCTCAATCATGAAAGGACCTTGTACTGCCCAGTGCCCACCAGCAGATGGTGCAAAGAAGTTAATAAAGAAAGAGCTAATAAGGCCCCAGAACGGCAAGGATTGCTGAGTGGAAATATCAACGAATACTTTTGAAATGGTATCAACTAATCCAGAAGCAGCCATGATCGCCATAATCCCAGCGTAGAAAGGAAATTGTAGAATAATACCAGAAATAGTTTTGATACCATCTGATAAATGCTCTGTATATTTTGCGGGAGTACCAAGTAAAATAATCCCTAAGAATAGGATGATAAAGTTAATAATATTTAGGTCTAATGATTTTCCATTAGCAAAGTATACTACTACGTAAATAAGACCTAAAGCACCGATTAAATAAGATAGAAGACGGCTATTATTTAATTTGTTAGCGAATGTGTTATCTTCTTCCAATACATTTATTTTTAATTTTTTCGTATCGGAGTGTAAAGCAGGGTCAATTTCCTTCACATTGTTTGGATCCTTCGGATGAAGCATCGCATTGAAAAGTGGCAATGTGATGAATAAGAAAATAGTTGTAATTATCATTGGTAAACTAAAAATAGTTTCAGATAAAGCAATCAGACCCATGTTCTCTTCTAAAAAATGCCCAGGTGTAGAGATTAATATTGGAATAGAAGCAGAAAGTCCTAATCCGTAAAAGGTGAAGCCAGAATATGCAGCAGCGATGATTAATGGATAATGGACACCTTTCACTTTTACTGCTAATTTTTTAGCGATTATTCCACCGACAACTAATCCAAATCCCCAATTTAAGTAACTACCAAATCCACCGACTAAAGTAGCGACGATAATTGCCGCTTTTGGCGTATGTACCATCGAAGCAATCTTGTTCAAAAAGCGGTCAGTGACAGGTGCAGTTGCTAGTACATAACCCATTGCTAAAATAACAGCCATTTGTGTAGTGAAGGCTAATAAGTTCCAGAAGCCATCACCCCATGAAGATGTTAAATTAAGGAAAGAGATATCCTCAATTATTAGTGCTAAAATAAAAGTCAAAATGGTTAATCCAATCGCAAATACGAATGGGTCTGGCAAATACTTCTTCATGATAGACGTGAAGAAATTCGTTAATCTTTCCATTAAAAATCCCCCTAAAATTGTTTAATATCTAACCATTACTCCCATATAAGTTTTGGTGAAGTTTGAACCATAAATCTATTCGTGTATGAAAATAGCTAATTTTCAGATTAACTATGATAAACTATATCTAGCTTAATTTAACGGAGGTTCTATTTATGCAACAATTGAATACTTTACTCGTGACTGCGTATGCCAAAGCTCCACAAGGTACAGCGATGTATGAAACCTACAAACACGCTGGAATTGTCCTTGAAATTGATAAACAAACACATAAAATAGTTGATGCAGAGTTCACTTTTATAACGGAGTTAGCACAAAATTTCTTTAAACGTATGTTAATAAATTTTGACTTTACGA
Source organism: Psychrobacillus sp. FSL H8-0510 (assembly GCF_038008345.1). Taxonomy (NCBI): domain Bacteria; kingdom Bacillati; phylum Bacillota; class Bacilli; order Caryophanales; family Bacillaceae; genus Psychrobacillus; species Psychrobacillus sp. FSL H8-0510. Next base: position 3,251,174 of record NZ_JBBOYZ010000001.1, on the reverse strand, counting down.
CTGATATAAATATATTGATTGAACGTATTGAAGAGCATTATTTGGCACCATCGAGTGGGGCAGTTATAGTCGCTTTAAAGTCTGCGCAGAAAAGATACTTAGAAAAAATAGCAAAGTAATTTCTATATTGAAGCGGTTACATTATTAGTTGATAAAAGAAAATTCTCTTAGGAGAATTTTCTTTTATTTTTTCAATAGACTTTGGCAATTTTCCACAATCGTTGTAATGCCAAGTCCACCTGCGATACATAGTGTAACTAACCCATAACGTTTACCTGTACGCTCTAATTCATGAATAAGCTTCGTCATTAAAATAGCACCAGTTGCTCCAATAGGATGTCCCATTGCTATAGCCCCACCGTTCGGGTTTACTTTGCGTTGGTCTAAGCCGAGCTCTTCAATAACTGCTAGTGATTGGGACGCGAAGGCTTCATTTAGTTCAATCACATCAATATCTTCAATAGATAGGCCAACTTGTTTTAATGCTTTTCTAGTTGCTGGAACAGGTCCGATACCCATGATAGAAGGGTCTACACCAGCAGCAGCTTGGGCAATAATTTTAACCTTTGGCTGCAGACATAGTTGTTCCGCTTTTTCTTTTGACATTATGAGAAGGGCAGCAGCCCCGTCATTACGCCCACTAGCATTAGCAGCAGTTACAGTTCCACCTTCACGGAACACAGGTTTTAGAGTAGCTAGCTTCTCTACTGGCGTCAGTCGTGGATGTTCATCCACTTTAAATACTTCCGTTGTTTTGCGTGTTTTAATCTCATATGGAACAATTTGCTTATCAAAGTAGCCATTTTTCATAGCATTTTCTGTGCGCAATTGACTTTGATAAGCAAAGGCATCTTGAGCTTCACGAGAGATAGAATATTTTTCAGCTAAATTTTCAGCTGTTTCTCCCATTGTTTTTAGACCGTATGATTCAGGTTGAGAGCCGGGCTGACTTTCAGTATTTGGATCTAATATTTGGCTATTTCCTACATTTAGTCCGTATCTAGCATTGCGAATATAGTAGGGTGCAGTACTCATAGATTCTGTACCACCCGCTATAATTACATCACTTAAACCAAGCGCAATTTGTTGAGCAGCATTATTTATGGACTGCAGACCAGATCCACATTGACGATGCACTGTATAACCGGGCACTTCAAGTGGGATATCTGCTCTTAGCGAAGCAAGGCGAGCAACATTAGATTGATCAGCACTTTGCTTTGCTTGACCTAGAATTACTTCATCGACTTCATTAGGATCCAATTGTGCGCGAGTCAGTAGTTCTTTTATAACGGCGGCACCTAAGTAATCAGCTGTCTGAGTCATTAATGAGCCGCCAAGCTTTCCAATTGCAGTACGAACGCTTTCTACAATTACGACTTCTTTCATAATGATTCCTCCTTATTTCAGGCTATTGATAAATGTAGCTTCTGTATTAGCTGCCACTGTTTCTAAATCGGTACCTGGCATTAATTCAACTAAATGTAATTGACTACCGATGTATTTAAAGACTGCTAAATCCGTAATAATAGTGTCTACACTTCGTGTGGAGGTGATAGGGTAATTACATTCTTTCAAAATTTTACTTTTTCCATCCTTAGATGTATGTGTAGTCGTTACAATGACTTTGCGAGCACCAACTAGTAAATCCATGGCGCCGCCGACACCGATAATGTTTTTACCTGGTACAGCCCAGTTGGCGATGCGAGCATGCTCATCTACCTGAAGAACACCTAAAATTGCGACGTCCACATGGCCACCACGAATCATTGCAAATGATGTCGCACTATCAAAGTAAGAGGCACCAATAGCTTCTCCGACTGCAAACTTTCCTGCATTGACGATATTTGGGTCAATATCCTCTTCGGTAACATCTTCGACACCAAGCATCCCATTTTCGGTATGCAAGAAAACATGGTTTTGTTTTACATAGTTGGCTACAAGTGTTGGAATTCCAATGCCTAGGTTAACAATTTGTCCTTGTTCTAATTCTTGGGCAGCTCGTTTAGCTATAGCTTTTTGAACTGGATTAGCCATGTTCGATGACACCTTCCTTTGTCAAAATCTTTTTAGCTAGGATAACGCGATCAACGAATAGGTGTGGGGTAGCGATCTCATCACTTTTAAGTTCGCCAGCTTCTACTATTTCCTCAACTTCGACAATAACTGTTTTAGCAGCAGTTGCCATGAGTGGGTTGAAGTTTCGTGCTGTTTTGTAATATACAAGATTACCTAGCGTATCAGCCTTGTAAGCTCGAATAATAGCAATATCGGCTTGTAATGCTTCCTCCAGAACGTATTCCTCGCCTTTAAACATTTTGGTTTCTTTGCCTTTAGCTAAATTAGTACCAAAAGAAGTTTTTGTATAATACCCAGCAATCCCAGCACCACCAGCACGAATAGATTCAGCTAATGTACCTTGGGGCAATAATTCAATTTCAATTTCGCCACGTTGGAAGGCATCACCTACATCTCTATTTCCAGTAAAGTAGGAGCCAATAGCTTTTTTGACTTTCTTTTGTTCAAGTAATTTACCTAAGCCTTGTCCTTGCTCGCCAAGGTTATTACTAATAATCGTTAAGTCATTAACATCTAGTTCTACTAACGTATCTATTAGTGTAAGTGGACCACCTACGAGACCAAATCCACCAACCATAATTGTATGACCAGTTTGGACACAATCTAATGCCTCTTCAGCTGTATTATAAAATTTCATTTTTTTCACTCCGTTATTTTTGGATAAGTGCGTCACTAATCTCAAACCAAGAGGGGATACCTGCTGTCAAAAGACAAATGTATCCAAGCTCTGCTAATCGAGGCTCGTCTACGCCTTTTTCACGTGCTTTTTTAGCCCAGTAATCTGTTTCTGTATTTTTTAAAACAGTTGTGTAAATGCCGGTCATCAAAATGTGTTTCATTTGTTCATCCACCACGTTTAATGCTAACAATTTATCAGTTAAAGCGTTTACATCTTCTGATACAAAAAGAGTTAGCAGCTGTTTGTAGTAATCTTTACTAACATCCGTTGTAGCAAATTGTGCGTAATAACGAACAATATCAGTAGCTGTAGAATCGTGTGAAATCTTCTCGGCTTGAGTGCCAGTTAGCTCTAAAGCGTATTCAAAGGATTGAAGACCAATTTGTAATGCTTCTTCACCGCCGTAAATATAGGCTACAAGTAAATACTCCACTAATTCTTCCAGTGTTGCGCCACCATCAATTGCACCTTTTGTGTGATAAACCATGCTTCGTGCATAATGTCGTGCAGAGTTAATACCAACTAGTAGAATATCTTTTTCTTTTACTGAAAGTACTCCCTCAGCCATTGCTGCTCCACGTAATGCAGTATAATGATCCAGCATTGATGGGTTATAATCATGCATTTTCTGAACCCAGCCAGGTACGACATCGTAAACTTTTTTAAAGTAATCTAACCCAGTAGACATATCATTTCGCTCCTTTTTAATTAAATAAAAAGGCCACACTACGCTCTTGAACACAATAGTAGTGTCATTTGAGCGTAATGAGGCCAACAGTCAAGTGGGGAAAACAAAGAAAGGTCATTTCTCTGTAGCCACCAGATAGGCTTTATATTTATGATTAACTAATTATTCACATAAAACCTTGCAAATATCAACTGTTTTTTATAATTTTTTTACAAAATCCTTAATTACCGGGTTTATATCACTACGCTCTTCAAAAACAAGGGTGTAGTGATTGCTATCTGATGTAATTTTATGGATATCTTTTGCATGTTTCTGTGTTTCTATATATGATTCAGCTAAAAATAATGCAGGCATCGTACCGATTCCACCTGTAGAATGTACTAATAACACGGGGCATTGCACTTCAGCAAACACTTCGGCTGGTTTGTAATCATAGAAGCTCTGGAAATCTTGGCGAATTTTATTTTCATCCGATTTATTTTCCCAATGATCATCTACCCTAGCAATCTCATAACGACCAACGCTTTCCATATGCTCATTCCACACTACTCCAAGATTGCTATAAATTTTTTGGATTTCCTCCAAGTATGCTTCTGGAGTTTCATAGTATTTGCTTATACGTCCAAGGGAGGGTTCCACTATTTTTCGTTGATGATCTGTACAAGTTGCAGCGCCATCTAGTAAAATAACACCTTTCACATCATCCCGTTTACTTGCTACATTCCCCATGATGAATCCACCCATTGAGTAGCCCATTAATATCGGGTTTTGTATATTTAATGCATCGATTAAACTGATAATATCTTGTGTGTGCTGTTCGATACCTGTATTGTCTGTAGCTTCGGAACTATTGCCGCGGCCTCTTAAATCGACAGAAATAAATCTGTATTCGCCCTTCAGTTGCTCTGCGTAGTAATGTAGCTGTTTATTATTTCCTGTTAAGCCGTGAACGCCTATGATAACACCCTTTGATCCTTCATATTCAGCATAAGCTAGCGTACCACCGTTAACTTCAATTGAACGATATTCCATATATATCCCCCTTATGTACAAAGTATAGTGTAATTTGTACACCTTCTTTTGAGAAATGTCAAAAAAATTATTTTGTGAGTGAACTATTTTCCTTGTACGAAGTTAGTGTTTATATAGCTTTTCTTAGTTATTAGTAATTTTCATAACTTCCCTAATTCTCGTAGCATTTTCTTGGAGAAGTGGCAGGGACTCTTTTAACATTACTTCTTTAGAAATCCTGCCTGCATGGAAGGAGCAGTTAATGGCTGCTATTAATTTGCCATTTCCATCTCGAATTGGATTTGCGATAGAACGAAAGCCGTATCATACATAAATTAAATTCTTTTAGCAAGTAATATAGCGACAAAATTATATTTATTAAACTAAAATATATGCTTTTACAATTGGCTTTCTGGGATTTCATAATTACAAAATTTGAGGGGGAAATGAATATGCCAGTTGAAACAAAAGAAGTGAACACACGTGTATTAGAAGCGTACGAAGGTTTTGTGAAGCATCTAGTTAAGGCAAGGAAATAGAAAACACCTCTTCGATGAAGAGGTGTTTTTCAGTATTATAAGTAATTTTTCATCCATTCTTGGAAGTTGGCAATTACTGTATCAATAAACTCAACTGTTGCTTGGTCTGTTAATTCACCATTGTCATTGAATTTAGTATGTGCTGATCCAACGTATACTTCGTTCATCGGTAGTAAAGGTGAATTTAAACCACTTGCGAATAGAATATCACGTAAATGCATTTGTGCTTTTACCGTACCCATAGCACCCATAGAAGCACCCATAATCATAGATGGTTTTCCAGTCATCACTTTATCTACACGACTCATCCAGTCAATAGCGTTTCCTAAAACACCTGGAATCGTAGAGTTATATTCGGGTGTTATCCAAAGAACAGCGTCGGCTGCTTTTACTTTTGCTTTAAAGTCTAATACTTCCTGTGGTGCATCTAGCTCGATATCTTGGTTATACATTGGAATCGGTTTTAAATCTAAGATCTCTAGCTCAAACTTCTCCGCATAGCGTGTTTGTATATGTTTTGCTAGTTTCAAATTCAATGAATCTTCTCGGATACTTCCTACAATTGCTACTAATTTCATGATGTGTTCCCTCCAAAGTTCTAGTTAGTGGAAATTTGTGATTTCCATTATAAGTGTGTGTGACTGCTAGTTGTTAAAAGTTACACAATATAAGTAGCAGACTCTTTATATTGTGTCATTTTTTCAACTTTAGTCCTTTGTTAGTATAGGAGGTTACTAAAAGTAAGTCAAAGGATTTGGCTCGCTGCTATATACAATACGTCTTCGCGACAAATATAGCTGTTGATCCTTAAAGTTAGTGGTAATAAAGAGAAATAGTAAAGTTAATAGGCTATGTGTTAAAGATAGAAGTTTATTTAAAATAGCTAGGATATATTCACCATGCTCACTTATTGTGATGTCCTATTTTACTAAAGCTTCGTTTGAAAATTTCCAAGCTTATAATGGCAAGCTCATAGAAACTGTTCTTATCTTAAATCCCATTCTTTCATAAAGTTTAATAGCTTGATTTCCTGCAAATGCACTAAGACGAACTTCAGAGTATCCATTTAATCTTAGCTGGTCAATCGCTGTTCTCATTAACAGTTTGGAAACTCCATTCCCTCTAAATTCTTCTTTAACAAATAACTCATAAATAAATCCATTCATCTTATCAGTAAATTGGTCTTTACTTGCCCCTAAAAGAATCCACCCAATTATTTTACCGTTCTCTGTTGCTATTAAATAATAGCTCCCTTTTTCTAATAGTGGTTCCATAAGACTTTTTACTTTTTCAATTGTAGGTTTTACTTCACCCAATGTGCCGTCAAATACGGCTTGTGGAGAAAGTAAAAGAACCTCTTTAAGTTCGCAATCACTAGGTCTTCTTATATCCATTAAAAGAGTCATTCCTTTCAAAGTTCTTTGATATATTCTAACATAATATTCCAGATATCTATTTCTACTAATTCTACTAACCTGTCGCTTTAGTTCAATTTAAACCACACGAAAAAAAGTGATACTGGCTGTGTATTATGTCCAACCAATACCACTATTAATTTACTCGTTAAGAATATAGAAAACATTTGTCCAAGCTCTTTCAAAATGTTATGAAAGGGCTGGAATTCGAACTGTTAAAGTGGTGCCTTCTCCTAAAACACTATCAATAGTGACTCCATATTTGTTACCGAAATAATATCGGATTTGTTCATGTACATTTTTAAGGCCGATATGTTCCTCGGTTAAAGTATTAGATGATTCTTCTAGATAATCTCGTAATTGCTGAACTTGTTCTGGATTAATACCCACTCCATTATCTTGAATCTTAATAAGGAGGTCTTTGCCTGAAAAGGTAGAAGAAAGTTCTAGCGTGCCTTGTCCAAGCATCGGTTCTAAACCATGAATAATTGCATTCTCCACTAGGGGCTGTAGGGAAAAATGTACGATGTGTATGGAGTTACTATGTGGTGCTAAGTTTTCGATATACTGTATTTTGTCCCCAAATCGCATTTGCTGCACTTGTATATATAAGCGAATATGTGTGAGTTCTTCTTCCAATGTGATAGTTTCTTTTCCACTTTGTATAGTGATGCGGAATAACTGTCCCAGGAGTCCAATCATTTCTGCAATATCTCGTTGTTTGTTGATGACCGCCTTCATTTGAATTGATTCGAGGGCGTTTGCTAAAAAGTGTGGATTGACCTGACTTTTTAGAGCACGATAATGTGCTAGTTGTTGTTGGGCCTTGAGATAAGAAGCTCGTTCAATATAATTCTTTAAGTTAGTAGTCATTTTACTAATCCCTTGATATAAAACTCCGAATTCATCTTGACGTTCACTAGTTAAGTTAACATTGAATTGTCCACTTCCAATTTTTTTTACTTGCTTACTTAAAAAGATAATAGGTTTAGTCACACGTGAATATAAGATCACCATAAACAACATAGCCATCGCTATGGAGAAGAGTGCTAACCATAAAATAACCTGACGAAGGATATCTGCATGCTTTGTCATTTCTTGTTCTTCGATATACTGTACAACTGTCCATCCGGAGTATGGAGAAGTAACATAGTTAAAGAAAGAGTTAACTTCATTTACTTCGGCATAGAAGCTTCCGTTATCTGTTTGAGTATCTGATATTGCTTGCTGAATAGGTGTTTTAAATCTTTTGTTAGAGTTAACCTGATTTAAATCAGAAGCATAAATAATCTTGCCAACGTCATCCATAATAACGAAGTTTCGATTGCTATTCTCTGATAGGTTTAAGATATTGCGGAGTGAATCTAAACGGATATCGATTAGTAGAACACCTAAAGGATTCCTAGTACCACTTTTGTTAATGACCCTTGCGATAGAAATAACAGATTCACTAGAGTTAGGGCGATGAAAGGGTTGGTGGGTTCCAAACAATACTCTTTTTCCTTTTTGTGCGACCGTTTGTTTATACCATTCCTCACTTGAAAGGTTACTAACATCATAAACAGCTCTTTTAAAGCTCGAGTAAAATACACGATTATCTAAAAAGATTTGTACACTGTCTACATTATCAATAGTCATTTCAATGCTACTGATGAAGTGTTCAATGGCATTTTCGTATTCTAGACTTTGAACATAGTCCTTGTCGGAGTCCGTTTTCCCCCAGTTTTCTAATGCATTTTGAAGATTACTATCCATATGAGCTGTTAAAGCTCCAATTTCCACACTCCGCAAATATTGATCGAAATTAAATGATAAATTATTGAGAATCAGGTTCGAACTATTTTGATATTCACTTTTTGCTGATTGTATAGAGAAGATATATATAATAACGGATAAAATTAGCAACGGTATGGTAATTGTTATAATCATTAGACTGAAAATTTGATAGTTAACATGTTTAAACTGACATATTTGAAAGAGTCGTTTTAGTTGTTTCATCATGTTATATCCTTAATTGTTTTCGGTATTCCGTAGGTGTCATTTGCGAAATACTTTTAAATAATTTTACGAAGTGTTTATAGCTTTTATAGCCACACATAAGTGACACGTCATTGATGGAGTATTTGGATTCTTTTAGACATTCTAGCGCATAGCGAATTCTGATTTCGCTTACAAAGGTCATGTAGTTCATATTTAGTTTTGTTTTAAATAACCGACTTAAATACGATGGATTATAAAAGAAATGATCCGCAACCATATTGAGTGTTAACTCTTGGTTAATATGCTTTTTTATATAGGATTCAATTTTTTTGAACAGTTGAAGATCCTCTTGAGAAAGCGTTTCCATTCTATTCAAAATGAGAGAGGCATCCAGTATATTTTGCGTGCTCTCTATAGTTTCTTGGGATCCTAAATGCTTCTTACGGATTTTTTCTATGCATTCCACAATTACTGAAAAACTCTTGTCATACTGTAATGGTTTGAGTAAATAATCGTGCACCCCGCCGTAGTGAATAGCTTTTTGTGCATATTCAAATTCGCTATGCCCAGTTAAAATAATGAAGATAGCGTCAGGTAACTTTGGGCGTAGATGACCTATCATTTCAAGTCCATCCATTACGGGCATTCGAATATCTGTAATGATTAGGTGAGGTAATTCGATTAAAGCTGTATCTAGTCCATCTTTGCCATTCTCTGCTTCCACAATGGTTTCAACCCCTAATTCCTTCCAATCAAAATATTGCTTTAAGCCAGAACGTATGACAGGTTCATCTTCAACTAACATTAATTTGTACATCATATTCCCCCAAAATGATTTAATAGTAGTTGTTGTTATAGAAGACGTTTAGACATTTTTCTATGCCATTTTTTCCTAGTGTACATGATAAATTAGAATTTCCCAATAGGTAATTATATGAGCATTCAGATAATTTTATATGTTTAGAGTGTATAGGTCAGAATGGGAGTATGAATGTAAAATAAGAGGGATTGTAGATAGAGCTCTATAACTCTATGATAAAAACAGGTAATGAAAGCGCTTACCGATATTTCCAGATTCGTAATAGGGGGGATACTATGCAAGGTTCAAAGAGAAGGTTCATTTTGTTTATCGCAATTGCATTTGTTGTATCAATGTTCTTGGCAGCTTGTAGTGAGGATGCTGGTGAAAAAGAAAAAGATGATTCTACAAAAGTTCCAGCTTCTAGTGACGCAAAATCAGTAGAAATAACATGGTGGAATTTTCCCAACTTCCAGGCTCTAGATGGAGAAGTAGGGAAGTATGAAGAAGGAATTATAGAAGCTTTCCAGGAGAAAAATCCTGATATTAAAGTGAATTTAGAAATGCTAACTTTTGAAGGTGGTCCGGAAAAGCTTAACGTGGCTATTGCTACAAATACAGCGCCAGATGTAATTTACGATGCTCCTGGAAGAATTATTGACTGGGGTAAAAAAGATTTACTTGCACCGTTAAATGACATGATGCCAGAAGAGGTAATGAGTGATATTTCTCCAGCTTTGTTAAAGCTATCGATGGTTGGGGAGGAAGTCTTCATGTACCCATTCAATACAGGGCCATTCATGATGGCAGTAAATAAAACATTGTTTGAGGAAATTGGAGAACTTGATTTATTGCCTTTAGATCGACCAGATCGTACGTGGACTGTCGAAGAATATGAAAAAGCTCTAAATGCAGTGAAAGAAAAAGCGCCAGATATTATTCCTTCTGGGTTTTATGCAAAGAGTGTTGCAGGTGATCAAGGAACACGAGGTTACATTACGAACCTAGGTGGAAGTAGATTTTTAAATGAGGATTATAGCGAAGTAGCGATTAATTCAGCTGCTGGTGTAAAAGGACTTGAGTGGGTTGTGCAAGCTTCTAGAGATGGATTAGTAGCACCGGGTGCAGCTTCACTTGAAGCAGGAGATCATAATGATTTGTTCCTGCAAGGGAAAATGGCATTTGCTATTAACTATTCTGCTGTACTAAAATCACTATTTGCTCCAAATAAAACAGAAGACTTTGAAGATGTATTATTACCTTATCCAACTCCAGATGGTTCAGATCCAAAGCTTGAGCCGTTTCTTGGAGGTTTAGCTGTATTCAACAATGAAGATGACAAAAAGGTAGAGGCTTCTAAGAAATTAATCGACTTTATCGTGAATGATCCAGAATGGGGCGAAAAGAACCTTATACAAACTGGAGGATTGTCAGCTCGTAACTCCGTAACGGGGATATACGAAGGGTCTGAATATGACTACTCAGAGTTAGCACGTAAATTTATAACAGATCCTCCAACTACTGCAGATGGTTATGCTGAAATCCGTACTTTCTGGTTCCCTGCGCTGCAAGAAGCAATTCTTGAAACGAAAACACCGAAAGAAGCATTAGATGAGTTTGCGGAAAAAGCGAATGCAACGATTGAAAAAGCAAAATCTGCAAAATAGTATTACCGATATTACACAGCAGTATGAATAGATGGAAAAGGAGCAGCATCATTGATGTCTTGCTCCTTTCTAAAAAGAAAAATTAGTCAAAAGGATGCTTGCCATCGCCCGCGGAGGCTAACAGGGTGTGGTCACAAAGGCGTTGCCACACGAGGTGGCGCTCTTAGCCTTTGAAATCAGTAGTATTATTCATTTTTAAAAATTCAATGAACTCAGTGTTCATCCTCCATATTTATATACTTATCTAAAAAAAGAATTAGATTGAGGTGGTAGTAAATTGTTAGCAACTATTCGTAAGCCAAACAAACACAAATTGCAAGATTGGTTGATGAGTTATTTGTTCTTGTTACCAGCGTTAACATTTTTCCTCATTTTTGTTGTATATCCTATGTTAAGAGGGATATATATGAGTTTCTTCGACTATAGCATTACAAGCTTTGAATTCATTGGATGGGAAAACTATGTAACCTTGTATCATGATGAAACTTTCCATAAGTCACTCATAAATACAATTGTATTAGTAGCTGTTGCAGTCCCTATAGTTATTGGCTTCTCTATTTTCGTTGCAATGGCGATTTACAAGAAAAGTGAGTTTATCCGGTCCTTTTGTAGAGGCATCTTTTATCTGCCAGCGGTTACTTCTGTTGTAAGTGTGACCGTCGTATGGGGATGGATCTATCATCCAAACTTTGGACTGCTAAACTATATAACTAATTTTTTCGGAATGGAGCCAATATCCTGGCTTGGAGATCCAAAAACAGCATTAATGGCCATAACAGTCATATTAATCACAACATCTGTCGGTCAACCGATCATTTTATATGTTGCTTCTTTAGGTAATATTCCTGCCAGTTATATAGAAGCTGCTCAAATTGACCGTGCAAGCCCAGGACAAATTTTCCGCAAAATTATTTGGCCATTACTAATGCCAACAAGCTTGTATGTAATTGTCATTACTACGATAAATTCGTTTCAGTGTTTTGCACTTATACAGTTACTTACTTCCGGCGGACCAATTCATAGTACCTCGACGGTCATGTATGGTGTTTACCAACAAGCATTTCTTTTAGGTAACTTTGGTATAGCCTCAGCTATGGGGGTAATTCTAGCCATTATCATTGGCATAATTTCAATCATTCAATTTAAATACTTAGGGAATGACGTGGAGTATTAAAAGGAGGAAACATCTTGAAAGCAATATCTCCGGTAAAAATGAAGAAAGAAAATGATGGGCGTGGACGTCCAAAATGGTTTCGCGACTTAAGCGCATTTAAAATAATATCCACAATTATATTAGTCCTCTCTGGATTATTCTTTTTGTTCCCACTTTACTGGATTGTTACTGGCGCGTTTAAATCTCAAGTTGTAGCAATCACAATTCCACCAGAATGGTTTCCGTTAAATCCTATACTGGATAACTGGGTAATATTATTTAACAATCCAGTTTGGCGTTGGACATTTAATAGTTTCTTCATAGCAAGTGCAGAGATGATTGCCGTATGTTTTGTAAGTGCAACAGCAGGTTTTGTACTAGCAAAAAAGGTATTTCCTGGTCGTAAGCTTATCTTTATCGCACTTATCGCTGCAATGGCACTACCTAAACAGGTTATTTTAGTTCCGCTGTTTACGATGCTGGCAGATTTGGGCTGGGTAGATACATATAAGGGACTGATCATTCCCGCAATTGGCTGGCCATTTGGAGTTTTCTTGATGAAGCAGTTCTCACAAACAATACCAAATGAACTCCTAGAAGCTGCAAAAATAGATGGCTGTGGTGAGATTCGTTCATTTTTCCATATCGTGTTGCCAATGCTTAAACCAGCAATCGGTGCTTTGGCCATTTTCACCTTCATGTTAAGTTGGAATGATTATTTTAGCCAACTTGTTATTACACGTTCCACGGATATGATGACTCTGCCATTAGGTATTGCAACCATGCAGGGTGAATACAAAACAGATTACGGTGTAATGATGGCCGGTGCTGCATTAGCTTCTGTTCCTATGATCATCATCTTCATGCTTTTCCAAAAATCATTCACACAAGGAATTACAATGGGTTCTATCAAGTAAAAGGGTGGGGATTATATTGCTAAAAAAATTTAAGGGAATCATACCTGCTTTTTATGCTTGCTATGATGATGCAGGGGAAATATCACAAGAGAGAATAATAAAACTAAGTCAGTATTTATATGAAAAAGGGATCAAGGGTCTCTATGTGGGGGGAAGTTCGGGCGAGTGTATATATCAATCTCTTGCCGAAAGAAAGGCAACACTCAAGTATGTTGCGGAAAGCCTGCAAGGGAAATTGACGCTCATCGCACATGTCGGAGCACCATCTACTAAGGAAAGTGTGGAATTAGCCAAGTATGCGGAGGAATTAGGATATGACGCGTTATCTGCTATTCCCCCGATCTATTTTCAACTACCTGAAAGTGCGATTGAAAAATACTGGTTGGAAATTATGAATTCAACAGAATTGCCATTTATCATTTACAACATTCCTCAAACGACGGGCTATAATCTTTCTGTTTCGTTACTGAAAAGGCTATTGAAAAATGACAAGCTAATCGGCGTAAAGAATTCTTCAATGCCAGTGATGGATATTGAGCGATTTAAAGCAGCAGCCCATGAGGAATTTATCGTTTTTAATGGACCAGATGAACAATATGTGTCTGGTAGATTAATAGGGGCAGATGGAGGAATTGGCGGAACGTATGGAGTAATGCCAGAGTTATTCTTAAAGGCAGAGGAATTTATTGCAACAGGTAACTTCTCAAATGCTAGAGAAATCCAACATGATATTAACGATATTATTATTGCACTTTGTTCATTGAATGGTTCGATGTATTCCGTTATAAAAGAGATTTTAAAAATAAGAGGCATAAATATTGGAAGTGTCCGGGGTCCATTAGAGGCACTACATGGAGAAGATTTAGGAAAAGCAGAAGGTATTAAAAGGATGATCGATGAGGCAATCGAAAAATATCAAATGGCTTAAGTATGGAGATGAATATAGATGAAACGTAAAGAGGAAATATTAAAATCCATCGAGCGTGAACTCATCGTTTCTTGCCAGGCTTTGCCTGAAGAACCATTGCATAGCCCTTACATTATGGCAAGAATGGCTTATGCTGCGATGTTGGGTGGTGCAAAGGGGATTAGAGCGAATAGCATTGATGATATTAGAGAGATTAAAAAAGCAGTTAACCTGCCGATCATTGGCATTATTAAACAGGTCTATGATGAATCGAATGTTTTCATCACACCTACACGTAAAGAAATAGATTTACTCTACCAGGAAGGCGTCGAAATTATTGCGATTGATGCAACTAGTAGGATTAGACCTGATGGTAAAGTAATTAGCGAAGTTTTTCCAGCTATTCGTGAACAATATAGTAACCAATTGTTTATGGCTGATTGTTCCACTTATGATGAGGCAAAACAAGCATATGAATTAGGTTTTGATTGCTTAGGTACTACACTTAGTGGTTATACAACATATACTCAAGGTATTAAATTACCAGATGGGGAGCTGATTGCAAACCTAGTTAGAGATTTTCCAATTCCAATCATTGCAGAGGGTGGAATTTGGACACCTGAGGAACTAAAAAGAGTATTCGAATTAGGTGCATATTCAGCGGTAGTTGGAACTGCCATTACGAGACCGATGGATATTACGAAAAGATTTGTAAAAGCCGTAAAGTTCGATCTAGAAGGATGAAGCCGATGAATATATTAGCTATCGATATTGGTGGAACATCTATTAAACTTGGCATCTCTGATGAAAAAGGTAATATAGTAAATTTTCAAGAGTTCGATTCTCAAGCTAAAATGGGAGGGAACCATTTAATAGAAAGAATAATTCAGTTAGTCAAAATGAATTATGTAGACTTCCAAGCTATTGGCATTAGTACTGCAGGGCAGGTTAATAGTAAAGAAGGCTCTATCACCTATGCAAATGATAACATTCCTAATTTTACTGGTATGAGGTTAAAGGATATTTTTGAGTTGACTTTTAATGTCCCAGTTGCTGTAGAAAATGATGTGAATGCTGCAGCGTTAGGGGAAAAAAAGTTTGGTGCTGGTAGAAGGTATACTGACTTTTTATGTTTAACCTATGGAACTGGTATAGGTGGTGCTATTGTATATAATTCTAGTATCTATAGAGGATTTAATGGCTCAGCAGCTGAGTTTGGACATATCATTCTATATCCAGGTGGAAGGAAATGTACTTGTGGGTTTTTAGGCTGTTATGAAGTGTATGGTTCCACCACAGCCTTAGTTGAAAAAGCACTTCAAGTCGATCATAAGTATGCGAACGGTCGAGCGATATTTGAAGGGCTTGAAAGAGGTAATGCAGAACTGGAGAAGATTCTGAATGCATGGATAATGGATGTAGCATATGGTTTAGTTTCATTGACCCACATTTTTAATCCGCCTGTAATTATATTAGGCGGTGGAGTTATGGAACAGGATAAATTAGTATCATTGGTAAACAGTAAAGTTAAGGAACTAGTAATGGAAAGCTATTCCGACATAGAAATTGTAAAGGCAACACTCGGTAACAAAGCGGGGTTATTAGGTGCAGTTTCCTTGCATTTATGAGTGAATCTTAGTGTAAGTCTTAAATTCTTTTCAACTGAGAAATAATCGTTCTATCCAATTAGAGGTAGCGGATATTTCTTTTTGAGGGTAATTAGGCATATATGAGTAAATATATTAGGTTTCAAATTGATATAAAAATAACCTTTCACCCATTGTTTTAAGGGCTTATAAATAGTAAAATTGTCAAAGTAACAGGAAAAAAGACATGAGTTAATTTAACTACTTTATATGCAATTATAACTATGATAGATGTGAAGGGAATTTTTGGATGTGGATATTGAGTGTACTATTAGTAGTACTTATTATTGTAATTGTTCTATTAAACTTTAAACGGTCAAAGTTACAACAAGAGGTAGACTCTGTAATCCCAATGCTAGAAGTCGTAGAAAACTTAAAAGATATTATGTACTATTGCGAGGTAAAGCCAAACTTAAAATATCGTTATTTAAGTCCTGTAGTAGACCAGTTTTTTGGAGAGGGTGCTATGCAGGAACATATAAAAAATCCTAGTATAATCTTTCGTGATCTTGTGCATCCGGATGATCGGCATATTTTAGTGAAGAAAAATAATGGCGAACTGGATTATAGTAAGCCCATCGTAACTAGACTGAAAAATGCGGATGGTAAATACATTTGGTTTGAGGAATATGCTACACCTGTATATGACCAGGAAGGGCTAATTGCTATTCAAGGAGTGTTAAGAGACATAAGTGAAAAAGTGGAACTGCAACAGAAACTAGAATACAAAGTCACCCATGACGCTTTGACGAATGTATATAATCGAGGTTTTTTTGAATCACAGTTAGATTACTTCAACTGGAAAAGAGATGTCCCTGTTGCAGTTCTCATATGTGATGTAGATGAACTAAAACTAGTAAATGATCATTTTGGACACAGAGTAGGGGATTCTTTAATCCGTGAAACAGCCAAATTATTAAATAGTACAGTAATTGAAAATGGGATAGTAGCAAGAATAGGTGGGGATGAATTTGCTGTTATATTCATCAATACTGAATTATTACATATTGAAAAGTATTTAACGGATCTTCGAAAAGAAATTGATCTTTTTAATAGTGTAAGTAGACCTTACCGTGTTAAAATATCGGTTGGTTATGCATATAGTCCATCTTCTTTAGGGAAAATGGATGCTCTATTCGTGGAAGCGGACAAAAAGATGTATGAAGAAAAAATAGGCAAAAGAAAACTTGTAGAGTTATAAAAAAAGAAAGTGATCTAAAGCCTTGAAATCATGATAGTTCAATATTCAATTAAATAGAAAGTAAGAAGCTGCCAATCCTCTTTGGTAGCTTCTTTTTTGCGTTACAAATAATGATTCGATGTATGTAAAATACTTATTTCCATATAAAACCTTACATAAAATAATTGTTTTGATGCATATTAAAACAGTCGACAACTTCAGATTTTAAGAGACCTATATAATGTGCGCTTTGGAAAGCTACCTATTGCACTTATAGACAGAAATGTTTGTATCTCTCTTTTTTAGGGCAATGCATAAAAGGGATTATTGAAAAGTACATCGGAGGTATAACATTGAAAAATAGAATTATAATATTTACACTAATATTTATAAGTATAACTTTATCTACAGCAAGTGCTTCAGAACCATTGATAAACCAACTAGACTTACCAAATACAAAGGTAGAGGATACACCTATCGTAGAAGAAAGTCTTCCAGATCCAACTATTCATACAGTTGTAGAAGGAGATAATCTGTATGATATTGCGGAAGCTTATAATGTTCCCATTGACTTACTAATGGAGTGGAATGGATTGTCTGATCATGTGATTTATCCAAAAGACCAGTTAATACTAAGTAAGGATGCGGAGCTAGTGAAGCACCCAAGTACTATTCCGCCAGACGGACCAGGGCAAGAGATGATAGTGGAGGCCACAGCCTATACAGCCTATTGCTATGGCTGCATCGGCATAACTGCTTACGGCATCGATCTAAGATCTAATCCAGAAGAGAAAGTGATTGCAGTGGACCCTACAGTTATTCCGCTTGGCACTAAAGTGTGGGTAGAAGGATACGGAGAAGCAATTGCTGGGGATACTGGTGGTGCTATAAAGGGTAATCGAATTGATGTGTTCATTCCTACTTATGATGGAGCAATTGAGTGGGGAAGACAGGAAATAATATTGAAAATCCTGGAGTAATTTAGATGAAAACTATGTGTATATAACACCATTTTTCCAAACAGATTTTATATGTTTGGGAGGATGGTTTCTTTTTATTTTGTTAGAATGTTTGTTTTTGAAAGTTTTTGGGCAATACTTAATCAAATTTAAAAGTGATTGAAAGATTGCTTGTAAGGAGGATAAAGTATTGAAAGCAAAAACGTTGTTAATGATTTTAGTAGCTACTTTTTCGATGAGCTCAGTAACGTACGCTGCTGATCCATTTCTAGTCGCCACTAGTGATGGAGAAGAATTTGATATATACAATTCAGATAGCGTCGCGGATTTTTCTTTTTTTGATGATGCACTAAATATCGAACTAGCTTATGATTTTCTACTGGAACCTAAGACTTATACGGTAGAAAAAGGGGATAATCTATTTAGGATTGCTCTAGAGCATAGTATTTCATTGGAATCTCTGATGGAATGGAATAATATCGAAGGCGAACTAATCTTACCTGGCGATGTATTAACTGTAAGCAACACTGGTATCCCTGAAACTATTAAGAAGGTAGCGGCTGCTTCAACAACTGTAGCTAGAAGTTCCCCACCAACTAATACGGTGGAAGAACCAAAAGTAACCGTATCTTCTTCCAAAGAAGAGCCGGAAAGTTATGGAGCAGAGATGACGGTTACCGCCACGGCTTACACAGCGTATTGCGCAGGGTGCTCAGGGACGACCGCATATGGAATCGATTTGCGAGCTAACCCCAATCAAAAAGTAATAGCAGTAGATCCTCGGGTAATCCCATTAGGTACAAGAGTGTGGGTAGAGGGTTATGGAGAAGCAATAGCTGGTGACACAGGGGGAGCTATTAAAGGCAATAAAATTGATGTTTTTATCCCTTCTCATGATAATGCTATCGCTTGGGGAGTCAAAGAAGTAAAACTTAGAGTTATCAATTAAATCCCAAAAAACAGATCAGCGACTTATGCTGATCTGTTTTTTTAGTAATACATATTTAGTTCGTTTTTATAAGTAAGTAGATAAAGTAAGGAGCACCAAGAACGGAGATAACCAATCCGACTGGGAGTTCCATTGGTGCTAATATGACTCGGCCAAGGGTGTCTGCTAGTAATAGTAACAGTGCTCCTAGCAAAGCTGCTAGGGGTAGTGACTTGGCATGAGAAGCACCTACTAAACGGCGTGCCATATGTGGAGCGATTAGACCGAGAAAAGTAATTCCTCCTCCAACTGATACACAAACCGCCGCAATCGCTACGGAAATGAACAGAAGGAAGCGTCTTTCTTTTTCAATATTGGCCCCGACACCTATTGCAATAGAGTCTCCTAACTTTAATACATCTAAGACTCGAGATTTATAAAGAACAATTGGGATCAGGACAACTAACCAAAGTGCAATCATCCAAACAAATGTCCAATTTGTTCCCCAAATACTACCAGAAAGCCAAACGATCGCTTTCATAAAGTCAATCGGCTCCATTTTCATTTGGAAAATAGTTAGACCTGCTCCAAATGCAGCATTAATCCCGATTCCTACAAGTATTAGCCGTATAGGAGTTACACGACCATTTTTCCAGGAAATTATATAGATGAGAAATGCTGCTATAAATCCTCCGATTAGTGCTGCAAATGGCATGATGAAAATAGAAAGCCAACCAGTTATAAAGACAGTTCCTTGAAAAAAGAACATATAAAGCACGATGGTAAAACCTGCACCAGCATTGATGCCTAGAATACCGGGATCAGCTAGTGGATTTCCAGAAATTCCTTGCAAAATTGCACCAGATATAGAAATTCCTAAACCTACCAGTAAGGCCATGAATATTCGAGGTAAGCGGAATTCAAATATAGTAAGTTCATTTTGAGGAGTACCATTACCAAACAATGTAGCAATAACATCGGCAATCGGTATTTTCATATATCCTGCATTAATACTTATAAGAATAGCCATAATGATTAAAATAAATGTAGTGATCATAAGAAACTTATATTTGGCTTCATTTTTAGCTAAAGTGTTTGGCATCATAATCCTCTCCCCTCTTTACGTGCTAGGTAGAGAAAGAACGGCACACCGATCAAGGCAGTAATTGCACTAACAGGTGTCTCAAAGGGAGGATTTACACTGCGTCCAACGATATCTGCAGTGATCAATAATATACCGCCTAAAATAGCGGAACATGGAATAATCCACCGATAATCTACTCCAACTAGAAATCTAGTGATATGAGGAATTACCAGACCTACAAAACCAATCATCCCAGCAATGGATACTGCAGCTCCCGTTAATAGAAGTACAGCAATTGTTCCTAACAATTGTACATAACCGGTTCGTTGACCGAGTCCTTTTGCGACATCTTCTCCTAAACTTAGCACAGAGATAGAGCGCGACAAGATTAACGCTAATATAAGTCCGACGATGATAAATGGAATAGCAAATAAAATATGTTGCGGCTGAATACTCGATACGCCGCCAGCATACCAGTAGCTGATATCCTTTGATACATTGAATTTAATACCAATAGCTGTGGATAGGGAACTAAGTAAGGAAGTAATGGCTGAGCCGACTAGCGCTAATTTTACCGGAGTAACTCCACCCTTCGCCATAGCAGAGATTCCAAATACTAAAGCTGCACCGAGCCCCGCTCCAACGAATGAGAACATCATTAAGCCCAAGTAACTTATACCTGGTAACGCAGCTAGCGCAATGGCTATTAAAAAAGATGACCCTGAAGTAACCCCCATTATGGATGGGGAAGCCAATGGATTTCTTGTCATCCCTTGCATGATTGCACCAGATACTGCTAAAGCAGCTCCAACAGAAATAGCGGCTATAGCTCGGGGAAGTCGAAGTTCACGAATGATAACATGGGAAGAATTAGTTGGATCAAAGTGAAAAATAGCACTCCATACGTCCTGATAGCTTAAGGTGGAGGATGCCCCAAAATTTATAGATACCACCACACTAAGGGCAAGTAGTATGATGCCAATGATAATGACAGCAGAGCTAGTGAAAGGATTTTTATAATCTAATGTTGTTTTAGTATTCATATGTATCATTATCCCCATTTTAAGAAAAAATAAATATTGACAAATGAAAGAATTTGTATTCTAATTGAAATCGAGAATCATTATCAATGATTCTATTATATCATACCAAAAGGGAGATTAACATGAAAAATATACTAGGTAAAAATAAATGGATACAATTAGTAGGAGCAGGTGCTTTAGCTTTAGCATTAGCGGCTTGTGGTGATGAAGATTCTAAAGAGCAGTCCACAACAGATAAAGCAGAAGAACAAGCAACGGACGTACAGGAAAGCGATACACGTACATTGACAGATGCGATGGGCAATGAAGTAGTAGTGCCTGTTAACCCAGAACGTGTACTAGCTTCATACTTAGAAGATAATTTAGTCGCATTAGGAATAACTCCTGTTGCACAATGGAGTGTAAATGATGGAGCAAGCATACAGGGATATTTACAGGACGATTTAAAAGACGTTCCAATGATTCCTTATGACCTACCATTCGAAGCAGTTCAAGAATACGCACCTGACTTGATCATCATGGATTCAGCAAGCATGGTAGAAGGCGGTAAATACGAGCAATACAGTAAAATTGCTCCAACATACGTAATTGGAACAGAAGTCAACAACGATTGGCGCGACGAACTAAAGCGTGTAGGGGAAGTATTCGGTAAAGAAGCAGAAGCTCAAAAAGCACTGGAAGATTATGATGCAAAAGCGGCAGAAGCAAAAGCAACGATAGAAGCTGAGGTAGGAAATCCTTCAGTAGCTGCTGTATGGCTAGTAGGTGGGAAATTCTTCGTAGTAGGAGAAAACTTATCTAGTGGTGCGGTAATGTATGGTGACTTAGGATTGAAGACACCTGCAGTAGTAAAAGAAATTTCAGCAAGTGCAACTGGTAACTGGAGTGAAATATCTTTAGAAAAACTGGTTGAGTTAGATGCAGAGCATTTATTCTTGATCAATAGTGATACAACAAGTGGTTCTACTGCTTTAAGTGAAGCATTATGGAACAGTGTTCCTGCTGTAAAAGCTGGAAATGTATATGAATTTTCCCCAGACGAAAGTTGGTTATACACTGGAACAATTGCTAATGAACAAATTATCGACAATATTTTAAAAAGCATTGTAAAATAGTTTGCCAAGAGGCTATCTCCCTGTTATTGGGAGATAGCCTTTAATTGTTTTAGTTCTTCTGCCAATTTAGATCTACGTAACTTTCTATGTCGCAGAAAGTCCTTCATCTCATCCACAGATTGATAAGACAAGCGAATATAGTAATAATTTATATACTCTGCTAGCGCAAACAAATATAAAAAGAGGGTCCAATAGTAGGCTTTAGAATGATTTATCGATTCATATATCAATAGAACAAAGCCAGCTCCTATAAGAAAAAGATTCACTCGCTTTAGAATCCGAAAAAATTTCAGATGATAATCGGGCAATATAGTGAAATCCCTATGCTTAGCTTGTCTCCATTTTAAATACCAATAATAACTTCCTTGTAATAATAGAAATTCTAGGAATAGAAATGCATATAAAGGGGGAAAAGAAGTTAAGTATGGATTTGCCCATTCATACATATGTAAAAATAGTAGCCATACACCTCCAAACATGATTGTTGCGGTCAATTCACCTGTAAACAATTTAAATAGTTTTTTCGTCAGTTTCTGATGCATGTACACACCCTCTTTGCGTAAAATTCTATGTTTAACATCGATTGTACCCCCCTTTAATCATTTAATTTACTAAAGGGTTGAGAAGACAGATAGAATGTAGCATAATAAGAAAATTAATATTTATATAATGGGAGCTGTTTCTATGTCTATTAACATGAAAGCAAAAAGTAACTCACAACATCAAAACAGTCATTTTGAAAATCGTGGACGATTGCTAGTAAAATGCCCTGATAAACCAGGAATCGTGTCAGTGCTATCAACATTTTTACACACACATAATTCAAATATTATTGAGTCTAGCCAATATTCCAGTGATCCAGTGAACGGTACATTTTTTATACGAATTGCATATCATTGTGAAGGTTTAGTTGGAAAGTGTGCACAAATGGAAAAGGATTTCGAACAAATTGCTGCAGTGCATAATATGGAATATAGTTTTAATTATTTACGTGAGCGTACACGTTCTGCAATTTTTGTTTCTAAGGAACCACACTGTTTAATGGAGCTTTTATGGGAATGGCAAAACGGAGATTTGGATACAGATATAGTTGTAGTCATTAGTAATCATGAAGACGCCAGACCATTTGTCGAGGCTCTAGGCATTCCATATTATTATATACCAGCAAACAAAGAAATTCGAAAACAAGTGGAAGCTGAACAGGTTCGTTTAATGGAGCAGTACAAAGTAGATTTACTCATCCTGGCTCGTTATATGCAAATATTAACACCAGAGTTTGTAGAGCATTTTGAAAATCGGATTATTAATATACATCATTCATTTCTACCAGCGTTTATCGGTGCTGGTCCATATGAGCGGGCATACGAACGCGGAGTAAAGCTGATTGGGGCTACTTCTCATTATGTAACAAATAATTTAGATGAAGGTCCAATTATCGAACAAGATGTGGAGCGAGTAGATCATCGGGATGACGTAGTTCAGTTAAAGAAAATTGGACGTAATATCGAGCGACGAGTATTAACAAAAGCTGTGAAATGGCATTTAGAAAATCGTGTTATCGTAGAAGGCAATAAGACGATCGTTTTCCACTAAGTCAAAAGTTGGTAATGCTCATATAGGTTGAATGCGCTACTCCTTCTGTATATAATGGATATAGAAACAGAGACTATAAAGACTGGATACGCGAATATCCAGTCAGCAATTACAGACCGCGGAAAGAGCGGTTGGTCCAAGGTCGAAAATAACCGTCAAACCTTTAGCTCAGGGGACGGTTATTTCTTTTTTACAAAGAAAATGATAATGGTCACTACTATGGAAAAGGTTGCTATCAGTACAGCACTAAGCTGGATCAACAAACTCATCATCTGGTATGTTGTCATGGCAACACCTCCTAACGGAAAAGTGACCAGCCGCCTACCCTACTATGTAATTGCCAACTTATTATAACACAAAAAAGAACTAATGTTCTATTTTATTGTGTGTCGTTATTCGAATCTCTATCTAATGATGTCAAAGATGCATGATTTTTCACATAAATTCTCCGACAATAAAAGCCCTACCAGAGCAATTATTTCTCTGGTAGGGCTTCTATTAAATTTGAATGGGTTTCTTTGCTCGAATATCTCCTAATAAGAACCTTCCGTATGGAATCATTTTTTGAATAATGATAGATGCTATGATCGGTATGATTAATCCGAGTGTCGTAAAACCAATAATGCCGTATTGGAAATAGTCGTTCAGGATAATATCAGTGAAAATATGCAAATACATAATAGTAATTGAATGTTTTTCAATTTTTGCCAACCAGTCTAACGAAAGAATAGTAGTAATTCTTTGGAACAGACCAAGAATAACGATTATGAACGCAATGGGTATAACTAAGTCTAGTAGTAAATGTTCATAGCGAAGGAATTTCATACTTAAGTGATAATCAATAACCCCAAGTTTATCAGTAACTATGGCAGTTATTGCCACAATTAGAGCTCCGATAAACCACGTTTTAGTAATGTTCATCCAAATAGATTTAGCATAATAGCCAAGAGAAAAATAGACGATTGCCATTAAGACGACATCCAAGTTCCAAAGCATTGGAATTGTTTGTGAAGCTTTATCTGGAGCTCCACTAATATATTGCATTGCAAAAATACTTTCTAAATGTGCGACGATGTAAAATACGATAAGTAATACTATTTGTTTGAATCGATTTAAATACTTTGTCATCAATGTGAACAATAAATATGTAAAGAACAATGTGGTGACGAACCAGAAAACTCCATAAGCACCACGTGCAAAACGACCCGCAATAACTAATTTCCATAAATCTTGTATGTACCAGGATAAGTCGAAGTTACCTCCTGCAAGCTCCATTCCATATCGAACAGTTGTAATGGCTAATAGGAAAAAGAAATAAGGTACCATCAGCTGTAGAAATCTTTTTTTGATAGAGACTTTTGTATCTTGTTCCTCTTTTAATTCTTTGAAAAATAATCCACTTAATAAGAAAAAGGCCGGCATATGAAACCAATATATATATGTGATAAACGGAAAATCCAATTCACCTGGATAATGTCCGATTACAACTAATATCATTAAGAATCCTTTTGTCACATCGACCCATGTTAATCGCTTGTTAGCCATAAAACTTCCTCCAAAACATAATATCTATGTTTGTTTATCCGTTTTTGGGTAATTATAAACGTATAATGTGTTTCAAGTATATTACATATTTTTAAAAGGAGTTTTGTTATATGTTGGAAGTAATTTGTTTTGGTGATAGTATCACTGCCAGAAAAGAAGGGTATCCATCGCCCATATTAACTCATAAAATGTCTTCAAAAATGCCTAATTATAAATTTATCAATGCAGGAGTATCCGGAAATACAACGGAGCAAGCGATGTTTCGTTTTAACAAAGATGTGTTATCAAAACGTCCAGATGTAGTGACTGTATTATTTGGAGCAAATGATTCGGCAACTGATAAGTTGGTAGATATAGATACGTTTAAGCGTAATATTTCATTGTTTACAAAGCAGATTGGTCCAGAAAAGACTATATTAATAAGCCCAGCTCCCGTTGATGAATCCCTTCAGAGCAACCGAACGAATGAACGTTTAAAACAATATGCTCAGGTCGTTCAAGAGGTGGCAGAAGAGACAAACAGTTATTTTATCGACTTTTTTCAAATTGTATACTCAAAGCCAAACTATAAGGAGTTATTAGTTGGAGAGAAGAATGATGGACTTCATTTTGGGGAAGCTTGCTATGAATTGCTTTCTGATGTAATAGTGGAAAAGATAGAGGACATGGAAATTGAGGATGGTTTCTTTAAAAAGTTAGTAGACCGATTAATGAGAGGCTAGTATTTTTCTAGCGATTGTTGGTAATGATAATAGAAAGATTCGAATGAGGAGTGAATTTTTCATGCTGCAATTACAAACAGAGTTAGAAGGAAAAGAAATCGGTTTTGGTGATTTAAGAAGTAGAATAGATAGCCTCGGGTATACGATAGGTGGAAATTGGGACTACCATAAAGGCAGTTTTGACAATGTATTATGGCGAGAAGAAGGGGAAACTATTTACTTGCGACTTCCATTTGAAGTGGTGGAAGGGGAGTTAGATAATTACGACGCACAGATTAAGTTTCAAACTCCTTATGTGATCAAGCATGTTGTTAATATAGGGTTAGATGATGAGGAGAATTCACTGCTCACATCTACAGGGTTCAATCAATTCCAACCTCCAGTTGATAAGGATGGTCAAATTGAAAACCAAAATAAATGGACAGCAGCTGGAGAACAAGCAGTTGAGAAAATCGTACGGTTAGTTCAATAAGTGAAAGATCATTTTGCACAAGTTGCGAAATGGTCTTTTTTTTTAACTGATGAGAAAGTGTATGTAGCGTGAAATCTGGATTTACTGAACCTTTTACTGATTTTCGGATAACCTTCTACAAGTAATTATTCGTCCAGACTTCAGCGTCTAGCCCCTCGAGTCGCTTCAGAATAGCAATAAAGGCAAAGAGCGCCTTTATTGCTATTCTTCCAGCGCTTGTCGGGTCTTACCTAGGCGCTTGCGCTTTTGTTCTTGCTAGAAGCTAACTGAAAGACCCCACACTTACAATATTCGACGTATTTCATTATAATAGAAGCATTAGAGATATAACTGGAAAGGAAAGCAACCGATGAAATATGAACGAATGATTAATTCGGAGCAAGAAACACAGGCTCTTGCTGAGCAAATGGCAGCTCGCTTACATGCCGGGGATGTCCTGACTCTAGAAGGTGATTTAGGAGCAGGTAAAACGACATTCACTAAAAGTGTGGCAAAAGGTTTGGGTATTAAGCGTAACGTGAACAGTCCCACTTTTACTATTTTAAAACAGTATGAGGGTAGGCTCCCGTTAAACCATTTAGATGTTTACCGACTTGCAAATAGTGACGAGGATCTAGGGTGGGACGAGCTGTTTTACGGGGATGCGGTCAGTATTATTGAGTGGGCCCATTTGATAGAAGAAGACCTACCAGCAGAACGATTAGCGATTCAGATACTACGGCTAGATGAGAATGCCAGAAAATTTACGTTTATGCCCCTGGGCGAACGATATGAACAATTATGTGAGGAGCTTTTTGAATGATTTGGTTAGGGATAGATACATCACATACACCGCTAGCGGTAGCTATTGTAAAGGACGAACAAGTACTTGCTTCGATTCAGTCCTCTATGAAAATTACTCACTCGATTGGAACAATGCCAGCGATTGAAGAATTAATGGAAAAAGCAAATATCAAGCCAAATGAAATAGAGGCAATTGCTGTAGCGAAAGGACCCGGTTCTTATACAGGAGTCCGTATTGGAGTTACGATTGGAAAAACGCTCGCATGGACACTAAAGGTGCCGATATATTCAGTATCGAGCTTACATGTACTTGCCGAGAATGCACCCTATTTCCAAGGAGTAGTGTGTTCTATTATGGATGCACGTCGCGGTAATGTCTTTGCTGGAATCTATACAAACGGTGAAGTAGTAAAAGAAGCGCATATGTCTTTAGTAGATCTACTGACCACGTTAGATAATTTAGAACAGCCAGTTTTGTTTGTTGGGATGGACGTTACAATTCACTGGGAGCATATAAAGGAAGTACTTGGAGATAAGGTGCAACGTGTTAATGCTGCTTTCGATTTACCAAATGCTGCAGTTTTAATAGAAATGGCAAAAAAAATGGAGCCTGACGAAGTGCATACAGTAGTGCCGGAGTATTTACGTATTACAGAAGCAGAGGCAAACTGGATGAAAGAGCAGAAGAAAAATGGAAACTAATATTACGTATCGCAAAATGACAATAGATGATATAGACCAAGTTCTGTTAATCGAAGAGGAAGCTTTCGATACACCGTGGACAAGAGAAGCCTTTGAGCACGAAATGACGACAAATGAATATTCACACTATCTTGTAGCTGAAACTGAAACGAAAGAGTTAGTTGGATACTGTGGCATGTGGGTAGTGATGGATGAAAGTCATATTACCAATGTGGCGGTATCGGAAAGAATGCGTGGAAACAAAATTGGCGAAGGCTTAATGCGTGAAGCTATCCGTGTTGTAACAGAGCAAAATGTAGTTCTCATGACGTTAGAAGTTAGAGTTTCAAATGATGTAGCGAAGAACTTATATCATAAACTCAATTTTCAAGACGGAGGCATACGGAAAAATTATTATTCAGATACCGGAGAGGATGCACTTGTGATGTGGGTGGAATTTAAATGATGAAAGACCAATATATCTTAGGGATAGAAACGAGCTGTGATGAGACAGCGGCATCGATAGTAAAAAATGGGCAAGAGATTATTTCCAATGTAGTCGCTTCACAAATTGAAAGTCATAAACGATTCGGTGGGGTAGTGCCCGAAATTGCATCCAGACATCATGTGGAGCAAATTACGATTGTCATTGAAGAAGCATTAAAACAAGCAGGCATGACACCTCAGGATTTAGATGCAGTTGCAGTAACAGAAGGACCTGGGTTAGTAGGGGCTCTTCTAATAGGTATAAATGCAGCGAAAGCATTTGCTTTTGCGAATGGGCTTCCACTTGTCGGAGTTCATCATATCGCTGGACATATTTATGCAAATGCGCTAGTACAGAAGATGGAATTTCCACTTCTTGCATTAGTTGTTTCTGGAGGGCATACAGAGCTTGTATTGATGAAGGACGATGGTCTGTTCGAACTAATCGGTGAGACTAGAGATGACGCTGCAGGTGAAGCGTACGATAAAGTAGCACGTGTACTGAATCTCCCTTACCCAGGAGGCCCACATATCGATAAACTAGCTAATGAAAGTGACGAAGCACTGCAATTTCCAAGAGCTTGGCTAGAAGAAGGGTCCTATGATTTTAGCTTTAGTGGATTAAAATCAGCAGTTATCAATTATCAGCATAACGCCGAGCAACGAGGGGAAAAAGTAAATCCGAACCATCTGGCGGCGGGCTTCCAGCAAAGTGTAGTGGAAGTATTAACAACAAAAACAATTCGTGCTGCACGAGAATTTAAAGTTAAACAAGTCATAGCGGCAGGTGGAGTTGCTGCCAATAAAGGACTTCGTACATCACTAGAAGAAGCTTTTACTAAAGAAAATATACCTTTTTATGTTCCCCCCATCAAACTGTGTACCGATAATGCTGCGATGATTGCAGCTGCAGGAAATTCGAAATTTTCAGCGGGTCATAGAGGTAATATGTCGATGAATGGTAGGCCTGGACTAGAATTAGATAGTTGGAACTGAAAAAAACAGAAATACTATAATAGCCCTGAAAAGCGTCGGAGAATTGACGGTAAGGCATCTTTTGCCTTTATCCGACATTCTGAAACAACTCAAGGGGCTAGAGCCTAGACAAATAATTGATGCCCTCTTTTCTTCGACAAGAAAAGAGGGTTTTTTAACACGGAATTTAGTAGTTGTCAATAGAGAACATCCGTACTTATGCACAATTTGTGGATAACATGTGTGTAACTTAAGATAAAACTATATATAGTATGATTGTTATGCACAGCGCTGTGGACAACTAAGTTTTTGAATTGTGGACAATGTGGATAAACCTGTTGATAGATTGATATAACTCGTTTTTCTTTGTGAATAAATATGTGGAGAAAAATTATTGCAAAATAGCACTTGACCAACATATATGTACACCATACGACAGACATTCAATGAAAAATTAATATAAAGGAAGGATTAATACTAAAATTGTAGAATTTTAGTAGTCAGGGAGAAAATACCAAGATCAGAAAGCAAAAAGAAAAGGTAGTGAAGCCAAAACAAAATTGGTTACACTACCTTTTTTCTTTAAGTCGCTATTTCTTCCAGTTGTTCCTGTAATTCCAACCACTCATTGGATAAGTTATCTTGTTTTTCCTTCAATTGATCGAGTTCCATTTGTAATTGTTGAACAGCTTCATGGTCTTGGAAAATCTCCGGTTCACATAGCTTTTCTTCGATTATCGTAATTTCCGCGTCCACCGTCGGCATCTGACTTTCTAATTCCTCTAGCTGACGTCGAAGCTGGCGTTCTTTTTTCTTAGCTTCTTTATCTATGGTGGATGTGTTCACTTTGGTAACTACCGTATTTTCCACGACAGCATTTTCTAAAGCAAGCTCTTCCATTTCTTCTTTTTTCTCTAAGTAGTAGTCGTAGTCTCCAAGGAACAGGGTTGCATCATCACTTGCTAACTCAATCACTTTTGTTGCTATTCGGTTAATGAAATAACGGTCATGGGATACGAATATAATCGTCCCTGGGAAATCAAGTAATGCATTTTCGAGAACCTCTTTACTGTCTAAGTCTAGATGGTTAGTAGGCTCATCGAGTACAAGGGTGTTCGCTTTTAAAAGCATGAGCTTGGCAAGTGCAAGTCTAGCTTTTTCACCACCAGACAGTGTAGATACAGTTTTTTGTACATCATCTCCCGTAAATAAGAATCGACCTAATACGTTACGGATATCTCGCTCATTCATCAATGGCCATTCATCCCACAGTTCTAACAAAGCTGTCTTATTGCCAGTCAGTGCCGCTTGTTCTTGGTCATAATAACCAAATTGGACATTTGTTCCGTATTGAATTTTGCCTCCAGCAGCTTCCAGTTGTTTCATAATGGTTTTTAGTAAAGTCGATTTTCCAACTCCATTTGGTCCAACAAGTGCAATTCGATCCTGTTTGTACACAGAAAAGGATATGTTAGATGAAACTGTATTGTTTGGATAACCGACTGCAATTTCCTCTAGGCGGAGAACGTCATTCCCACTAGGTCGGTCGATAGTAAATCCGAATGAAGCAGATTTTTCATCGCCATCTGGGGAATCCATCCAGTCTGTTTTTTCAATAACCTTCCGTCTAGATTGGGCCATTTTAGTCGTAGAGGCACGAGCTAGGTTTTTACTAACAAACTCCTCTAGCTTTGCTTTTTCCTCTTGCTGTTTTTCATATTTCTTACTATCTAATTCATAGTTTTTTGCTTTTTGCGTTAAGTAAGAGCTATAGTTCCCAACAAATCTTGCTACATTATGACGAGATACCTCATACACAAAGGTAACTACCTGATCTAAAAAGTAACGATCATGCGATACGATAAGAACAGCACCATTATAATTCTTTAAATAATTTTCTAAAAAGCTTAATGTTTGAATGTCCAAATGATTGGTAGGCTCATCGAGGATGAGTAAGTCTGGCTTACTTAAAAGCATTTTAGCTAATGCTAGTCTCGTTTTTTGACCACCAGATAATGCTTGTACTGGCTTCTCATAATCTTCTGGGAAGAACTGCATGCCATGTAGGATAGATCGAATATCAGATTCGAAGCGATAACCACCAGCTTCATTGAAAGCTAATTGCAATTCATCGTACGTTGCTGCCACTCTTGCATAAGCCTCGGTATCTTCATATACAGAAGGATCAGCCATCTGTGATTCTAAGGAACGAAGCTCTTTTTCTGAGTTAATGAGATGACTAAAAATAGTCTTCATTTCGTCCCAAATAGTCAGCTTAGATTCTAGACCTGCATGTTGCTCTAGATAGCCAAGACGAATGTTTTTGGGCATAATGATTTCGCCTGAATCGTATGACATCTCACCAGCAATTATTTTAAGTAAAGTAGATTTTCCAGCACCGTTTCTGCCAACAAGGGCGACCCGGTCTCTGTCCTGAACCTCTAGCTTTACGTTTGTTAATATATCTTCACCGTTAAAGGATTTTGTTATTTGATTGACTTGTAAAACGATCACAGTATTCGCACCTCAATTCTAACTTAAGTGTAATAGATAGGGCTTGTTGTTGCAACGCCATAGCTTTACAATGGTAGAAATGTCTAGTAAGATAAAAACGATTTGTTTGACTAAACTAGGAGGATTTTTATGAAACCAGATATACCAAGAATTCCTCAAGCAACTACAAAAAGACTTCCATTATATTATAGATTTTTACAAAGCTTTGATAATGCTGGACATAAAAGAGTTTCTTCACAGGAATTGAGTGAAGCGATGAAGATTGATTCCGCAACAATTAGAAGAGATTTCTCTCATTTTGGTGCTCTCGGGAAAAAGGGTTACGGCTACGAAGTACCAACGTTACTGGAGTTTTTCCGCAAAACACTAGATCAGGATGAGGCAGCGAATGTCGCGCTTATTGGTGTTGGTAGTTTGGGAACTGCTTTCTTGAAGTATAACTTCCAAAAAAATCATAACACTAAGATTGTCGTAGCTTTTGATACAAAGGCACCTGTTGAGGGAACGACTATTAGTGATATACCTGTATATCACTCTAGTGTTATGCTAGAAAAACTAGAGGAATATGGAATTGAGTTAGTTATTTTCACTTTACCGAGTAGATCAGCACAGCAAGTAGCAGACCAACTAGGGACTTCGTCTATTAAAGGGATACTAAACTTTACACCAATTCGTATTCAAACAACGGATGCGATCCGAGTACACACAATCGATTTATCTGTCGAATTGCAAACCTTGATTTATCTCATAAGAAACGAACATACTGAATAACTAAAGAAGCCTTTGACCACAATGCTAATGGGTCAAAGGCTTTTTAGTGATGACTAGAAGTTATAGGAGTGTACTATTGAAAGAATATTAACTGCATATTGGAATATTGCTTCAAAAATTGCTGGATTTCATCTCCGTAAAATTGAACGAGTACAACGAATCCATTTAATAGCATATGGGAAATCATAGACGCAATAATCCTTTTCGTCTTGTAATAGATAAAGGAGAATATAAATCCTGATACTGCATATAGTAGTATGTGCGTAAAGTCAAAGTGAATAATTCCAAATACAATCGCACTAACAGAAGCAGCTACAAAGAAATTAGTTTTTGGTAATAATGTTCCGAAGATTATGCGCCTGAATATGAGCTCCTCTAAAATAGGAGCGAAAATAACGATGGAAAAAATAGCTAATGGTACAGCTTGGGCGATTTCGATAAACTGGGTTGTATTCTCTGATCCAGGATCCACACCAAACTTTTGTTCAATGTTAGCTGCATAAGCTTGACCTAAAAGGACTAGGAAAAAGCCGATAACTCCCCAACCAACTGTTTGAAGGAGTGAACTAGACTTGCCTTTTAAAGGTTTTAAGTAATTATTGTCTTTCTTAATAATGAACAAGGTGATTAATGTGGCGATCCCCATACTAAGAAATACCCACCATCCAGAAGCAATGAGGGCTGCATTTTCTATTTCCATAGTTTCTAATAACTTATAAAGAAGCGGTGCAAACACAGCTCCTGATAACTGCATAATACAATAAACAATTAAAATGTAGATACCGGTTTTTTGTTGTTTCATGAACAGTTTGATTCCTCTCTGTATGTACCTTCTCCTTTTATTGTATAGGAAATAGGAAATAAAAGAAAAAGATACCTTCTCACTTGCAAAATGTTCTGTGATTAATTATTATTATAAGTGTGTTAGCACTCAAAGAGTAAGAGTGCTAATAATATTACATTTTACTATTTTAGGGAGGTAGTTTCACTTGTTAAGACCATTAGGTGATCGTATCATAATCGAATTAATCGAAGCTGAGGAAAAAACAGCATCTGGCATCGTACTTCCAGACTCTGCTAAAGAAAAACCGCAAGAAGGAAAAATTGTTGCTATAGGTACTGGACGAGTACTTGAAAACGGCACTCGCGTTGAACTTGACGTTAAAGAGGGAGACCGTATCATCTTCTCTAAATATTCAGGTACAGAAGTGAAATATGACAACAATGACTTTTTAATATTACGCGAAAGCGATGTACTAGCTGTAATTGGCTAATAATAAAACTTTACAAAATATATTCAGGAGGTAACTATACACATGGCTAAAGAAATTAAATTCAGTGAAGACGCTCGTAGTGCAATGCTACGTGGAGTGGATAAACTTGCAGATGCTGTTAAAGTAACACTTGGACCAAAAGGACGTAACGTTGTTCTAGAGAAAAAATTTGGTTCACCACTTATTACTAATGATGGTGTAACAATTGCAAAAGATATCGAATTGGAAGATGCATTCGAAAACATGGGTGCTAAATTAGTGGCAGAAGTTGCTTCTAAAACAAACGATATCGCTGGTGACGGTACAACAACTGCTACAGTACTTGCACAATCCATGATTCGCGAAGGATTGAAAAACGTAACAGCTGGTGCTAACCCAGTAGGGATCCGTAAAGGTATTGACCTTGCAGTTGCTGCAGCAGTTACAGAACTAAAAGCAATCTCTAAACAAATCGAAGGCAAAGAGTCTATTGCTCAAGTTGCAGCTATATCTTCAGGTGATTCTGAAGTTGGTGAACTAATCGCTGAAGCAATGGAACGCGTTGGTAACGACGGTGTTATTACTATTGAAGAATCTAAAGGGTTTACAACTGAACTTGATGTAGTAGAAGGTATGCAATTCGATCGTGGATATGCATCTCCTTATATGGTGACAGATTCAGATAAAATGGAAGCTATTTTAGATAATCCATATATTTTAATTACTGATAAAAAAATCACAAGCATTCAAGAAATTCTTCCTGTGCTTGAGCAAGTAGTTCAACAAGGCAAGCCACTTTTACTAATCTCTGAGGACGTAGAAGGAGAAGCACTTGCTACTCTAGTGTTAAACAAATTACGTGGAACATTCAATGCTGTAGCTGTTAAAGCTCCAGGATTTGGTGACCGTCGTAAAGCAATGCTAGAAGATATTGCCGTATTAACTGGGGCTGAAGTAATTACAGAAGATTTAGGTTTAGACTTAAAATCTGCTAATATTACACAGTTAGGTCGCGCTTCTAAAGTTGTTGTATCTAAAGACAATACGACAATCGTAGAAGGTAACGGAGATTCTGATCGCATCGCTGGTCGTGTAACACAAATCCGTTCTCAATTAGAAGACACAACATCTGAATTCGACAAAGAAAAACTACAAGAACGCCTTGCTAAATTAGCTGGTGGTGTAGCAGTAGTGAAAGTTGGAGCAGCTACAGAAACAGAACTAAAAGAACGTAAGCTTCGTATTGAGGATGCTTTAAACGCAACTCGCGCAGCTGTAGAAGAAGGTATCGTAGCTGGTGGTGGTACTGCACTAGTAAACGTATATAACAAAGTTGCAGAATTAGCAGAAACTAAAGAAGGCGACGTAGCAACTGGACTGAAAATTGTACTTCGTGCATTAGAAGAACCAGTTCGTCAAATCGCTAACAACGCAGGTCTTGAGGGATCTATCGTTGTAGATCGTTTGAAACGTGAAGAAGTTGGTATCGGCTTTAACGCAGCAACAGGCGAATGGGTGAACATGATCGAAGCTGGTATCGTAGATCCAACTAAAGTTACTCGTTCAGCACTTCAAAATGCTGCATCTGTAGCAGCATTATTCTTAACTACAGAAGCAGTAGTAGCAGATATTCCAGAACCAGCAGGCGGCGGCATGGGTATGCCGGACATGGGTGGAATGGGCGGCATGATGTAATAAAATTCAATAACCTCATTAAATCAGAGGTTAGAGCATGTTTTATTAGATTGTAGTCATTTTATTGGCCATCTGCGCCTCTAAATACTTTAAATAGGAAGGTCTTTCATCAATTCGCTGAATTGTTGAAAGACCTTTTTTCTTACTCTTTTATCCGTATGGCCATAGTTTCTACTCACTTTCTATTCACCTCATCTGTAGTGCTGTTACTAGGAAAAAAACGATAGTTTGGTGTTTATGCACTTTAATTTAT
This sequence comes from Psychrobacillus sp. FSL H8-0510, assembly GCF_038008345.1. NCBI lineage: Bacteria > Bacillati > Bacillota > Bacilli > Caryophanales > Bacillaceae > Psychrobacillus > Psychrobacillus sp. FSL H8-0510. Next base: position 3,215,645 of record NZ_JBBOYZ010000001.1, on the reverse strand, counting down.
ATTAAATATTGATGCCTCTCATTAATTCGCTGAATTATGGAGAGGTATTTTTAGTTCTGTTTTGGAAGGAGAAGAACCATCTTTCAGTAAAATATAGTTATGGGAAGAGTAAAGTGAATGAGTTTGAATCAAACTGTATTAAAACCAGTTCTCGCATATATTTTCTTTCGAGAAATGGGAAAGTGAGACTACAAGCAAGGGTTTCTTCTATTTATATTACAAAGTAAGGAGTTATATAAAATGATATTTACTAATTGCAATAAGTTAGAGGAAATCAGACAGGCCCTCAATTCAAAGTTTTTTGAACGAGAGAATGAGGTTGAAGGAATTCTAGTTGCTTTACTCTCTAGGCAACATATGCTCATGATTGGTCCTGCAGGAACTGCAAAATCGGCATTGTCGAGTGAATTATCTAAAATTATAGAGGGATCTGCATATTTTCAATGGTTGCTGACAAAGTTCAGTACACCCGAGGAAGTATTTGGCCCATTGTCGTTAAAAGGTTTGGAACAGGGCGTATACGAACGGATTATTACATCTAAAATGCCGGAAGCGAATATAGTTTTCTTAGATGAAATCTTTAAAGCGAACTCTGCTATTTTGAATAGCTTACTTACGCTTATTAATGAAAGACTATTCTATAATAATGGGTCACCAGTTCAAGTTCCCTTGATGTCTGTAATAGGTGCTTCCAATGAATACCCTGAGGAAGACGAAGGGCTTGATGCGCTATTTGATCGTTTCCTTTTGCGATTTGAGATTGACTTTATCGCAGATGAAACAAATTTTGTCTCGATGTTGAAAGCTGCTGGTCAAACTATACAAATGCCATTCATGACAATGGAAGAATTGCTGCATCTCCAGTTTTTGACCGATAGGGTAGTCATTCCTGACGAGGTATATAAAGCCCTATCGAAAATTCGTGTGGAGTTAAGGGATGAAGGAATTCGCCCATCAGATAGAAGGTTCAAGCAGTCATTGAGTGTTCTACAAGCGAAAGCAATGATTAACCAAAGGCAAGTTGTCCAGATGGATGATATCGCGATTCTTGAAAATGTTCTTTGGGAAAAGGTGGAGCAAAAAGATGCCGTGTCTTACATTATTCGGAACCATGCACATGACGTTATTACGCAAACTCTCTATTCCTTACAAAATGAAGCAAATGAAGTGTTCTACTCCATACTCCAGGATCAGTCACCAGAGACTGGGATGGAAGCGACTCAAAAAATGATGGCCTTAGTGGCTGATTTAAATAAGCTTAAAAATCAAAGTGAAAGTCGAAAGGCTGATATCGATGTCTTACTAAATAAAGTAACCTCGATGCAACATGAAATGTTGGATAGGATTTTAGAACCCTGTTATTTGGATAACCTAAAAGAAAAAAGATGTTCCACGAGTATCTTTTTTAAGATGTGAAAAGGGATGACCTCTGTGAAATTTCCTAAAAGTTACATCGATAATCTTTCCGTATTGAACACGGACTCATTCGATAAAAGACGCTTCAAAGAAGTATTTGAGATGTCACCCGGTCTTCAAAAGGTTAGAGGTGAAGGTGTATTACCGATGTTCGAACCATTACTAGCTGACATATGGGCATCATTATATAAGATGAAACCTGAAATTACGGAAAGTGATGTAGATAACATGCTTATGGTCAATAAAACACTCATGGAAAGAATTATGAAGGATGAATATTTTGTAGAATACCGGAACTTCACCCGATTGGATGATTTGTCGTCAGCTATTGCCACTGTGAAAATCGGAGAGAGGACGAACCAATGGCTGGTTGACCAAATACAGGAAGATGAAAAAATTCAGAAACAGATGCAGGAACTTCACATGATTCAAAGGAAGTTTCTAAAGCAAAAGCGGCAAGAGTATATAGGAAAAGAACCTTTGGTGTCAGAAGAGAATCTTACAGAAGCGATGACTAAGTTTAATGAGAAATTGCAATGGATGCTTCAAATCAACAGTGACAGCTTTTCCCATGCATTGGTTCACGCTATGCAAGAAACAAAACAAGTGAAAGATAGTCTGAAGTCGTTGCTTGGTGGCTACAGTGCAGGGAATGGTGATGCAGAACTGAAAAAGATTCCTTTGCGTGACCAAATCTCATTAGCTGAAAAAATTGCATCTAATAAAAAGATGAAAGAAATTGCGGATTGGGCTGGAAGATTCAAACAGATAGCTCGTAATAAGCAAAAGCCCAATAAAAGTGATTCAATAGAAAGAAGTGGGATTACGTTAGGCAACGATGTGGAAAGATTACTGCCGATAGAATTGGGTTTATATATACACCCAATAACTAAGAACGACTTCCTTCGTCGCTTTGTAGAAGGGCAGACGATGCAATATGAGCAAATAGGGAAAGAAGTATTGGGGAAAGGACCAATCATACTTTGTCTAGATCAATCAGGAAGTATGCAAAGGCTAGACACCCAATCCAAAGGCTTTACATTAGCTCTTATGTCAATTGCAAGAAAGCAAAGAAGGGATTTTTGTTTAATTTTGTTCTCTACCTCCACGCAGATTTTAACATTCGAAAAAGGAAAAATAAAATGTTCAGATATGATCAATTTAGCTCAAACTTTCTTAGGTGGAGGTACGAACTTTGCGCTTCCGCTTGATGGAGCATTGAATGTAATAAATGAAAGCAAGTTTAAGCAAGCGGATATTGTGTTTGTAACAGACGGAGAAGATAAGGTTTCGGCTTCATTTCTTGAAGCATTTAATAGAAAGAAAAAGGAGAAGAATTTTAAAGTGCTATCCCTTGTAATAGGTTGCAGAATAGATACTGTTGAACAGTTTGCCGATAAGGTTATTAAAGTTAAAGATTTTGATGAAGAGGGTAGTTTTACTGCGTTTGAAATATAAAAGAAAGCTTTCCATTTTGGCTCTTCTTTTCATTTGCTTTAATATAATAAAGCTATAACCACTTCACGTAAGTAGAGAGGTGGTTATTTTTTATGCTTTTAAAATACTATTCAATTTAACAAGGATGAATAGTAAGTTTCCTATATAGTAAAAATGAGTAATCACCAAATCAAAAATTTTGGTAAAGCCTGATATCTTTTAAAATCACCTAGCATTTAGTATGTTCGATGTGTTGATTATTGTATGATAATATTAGAACAGCTTAACTAACTCAATTTATTTATACAGTATGAAAATTAAGGAGAATGATATGTCCTGGAGCAAATTGAAACAAAATTTGGAGAGTTTTCTCTGTCCTGCATTACAAGGAAGAGTTGAATACCGTGCAACTAGCTACCGTTATTTACCCGATAAAGCAGGGAGTTGTTATATCGCGGTCGATAAAAAGAATGTATTCAATATGAGCGATAAAACTACATTAATCAAATGGTATCAGACAGAGCAAGAAATTAAGAATGACTCTGGTATACAAACTCCTATCAGTAATGAGGAAATTGAAGTATTGAGAAAAGTAACCAAGGGATTAGTTCCAGAGGATCGCCTATTAGTAATAGCAAGGAGCAGAAAGTTATCAGAATTGGCAAAGGAGCTTTTGTCAGCACAGTCATCATTAAGCAAATCAAACTTTATCGTTGTAGCTAATAAGTTTTTATCCACTCCTCTAGAGGAAAGCCTAGAGAGCAATGATATTCTAATGAATATTCTAGCTTTGGTAGACAGACGGCTTGGAAAAAAACGAATTTTAAATATGGCTGAGAAGATTAAGCTAAAGCATCCAATTGTACAGTATTTTTATGCACTACGACTTAGTAAATTATGATAATAAATAACGCAGTGAAAATTTATAATGACATTCAACAGTTTAGCGACCTTTCATCCAAACATGGCTTTGGAGAGAGGTCTTTCTTCTTTTTTATATTTAAATATTTTAAATAATAGTTTGTTTTAAATAGTCTAAGGAACACTGTTATTTTACGGCTAATTGCTATAGTATTAAATAAGAAAATCTAAAATAAAGGTAGGATATAAATGGAGAATAAATGGAAGTTTGGTATACGTCCTAAGATTACCATCGGATACATCATTATTATTGTTTGTTTATTTGCTTCCGTGATTATATTAAACAATCAAATTCGTTCACTTCAGCAAGAAAGAAATTTTCTTCTTCAATATAATAATAAAGTAGAAACACTGACAAATAATGTAGAGAAATTTGTGATGGATATGCAGGCAGGTCAGCGTGGGTTTGTCATTACAGGAAATGAAATCTATTTAGAGCCTTACTACAAAGCAGCTGGTGAGTGGCAGATTGAATTCAAGGAACTGTATCAGTTAATGGCGGATAAACCAGATCAGCAACAAAAACTACAGGTGGTAAGAGAAACAACTGACCTGTGGATAGAGGAGGCTGGGGAGAACGCGATTAGACTGAAAAGGGACAATGATGATGCTGCTATTCAACAGTTCTATGCCAATGACCGTGGTCGTGAATACATGCAATCTATTAGAAATCAGTTTAACGACTTCCGTGAATCCGAAAGAGAGATTGCCCAAGTTAGGGCAGAGGAGTTAGATAAGCAAAATAATAATTTGACAGTAGGATTATTCGGTCTGCTTTTAACTGTTTCTATCATTGCAATAGTTATATCAAGCCAGGTTTCGAAATCAATTGTTAGAACTATTAATGATGTGACACAAACCATTAAAAAAATTGCCTCTAACAATGGTGATTTGAAAGAAAGAATACATGTAAATACGAATGATGAAATAAATGAACTTGCAAATGCAACCAATGATCTATTGGATAATTTGGATGGCCGAGAATGGTTGCAAACAAATCTTGCTGAAATTGTGACAAAATATCAAGGTGTTGCTTCTATAGAAGCACTTGCAAAAGTATTTATGTCTGAAATAGCTAAGATGACTAACTCTTCTTCTGGTGCATTTTATGTAAGAGAAATAGAGGATAACCGAAATCATTTCATAAAGAATGCCTCCTTTGCAGATAATAATTTCGAGAAGGATATTGGAAGAGAAAGTTTTCGAATTGGACAGGGGCTAATTGGGCAGTGTGTGCAAGAGAAACAAACCTTCATCTTTAATGAAATACCCGAAGATTATCGCTATATATCTACTGGTTTAGGGGAAGTACCTCCTCGTAGTATATTTATTGTTCCTATATTATTTGAAGGGGACGTCATAGCAGTGATGGAACTTGCTACTATGACTGAATATAGTAAGCTACAGCAGGACTTAGTAAAACAAATTGTGGAGACCTTTGGATTATCGATTAATAGTGTCATAGGACGCATGGAAATTATTCGACTACTAAACGAATCTAGAGCGATGACAGAAGAATTACAAGTACAGTCTGAGGAATTACAAACTCAATCCGAAGAGCTTCAAATGCAAACGGAAGAATTAACACAAATTAATGAGCAGTTAGAAGAAAAAACAAAGGATGCGGAAACAAAAAACAAAGAGCTAGAGAAAATTAGGAAAGAATTAGTAGAAAAAGCAGAGCAACTTACCCTACATTCAAACTATAAATCGGAGTTTCTGGCGAATATGTCTCATGAACTCCGAACACCTTTGAATAGTATTCTGATATTATCGGAAATGCTAGCAGAAAACGATCAAGGACGTTTAACTGATGAGGATGCAGAGTTTGCAAATGTTATCCATTCTTCAGGAGAAGATTTACTCTCGCTAATAAACGACATCTTAGATCTTTCTAAGGTAGAGGCAGGTAAACTCGAAGTTCTATTTGAAGAAGTCAATTTAAGTGAGTTACCTCAACATATGGAGCATGTATTCTCGCCTATTGCACAGAAGAAAAATTTAGAGTTTCATATTTTCAAAGAGGACGATGTAATAGACCTTTTCTTTACAGACGAAAAAAGGTTTCAGCAGATTTTAAAAAATCTTCTATCCAATGCCTTTAAATTTACGGAAGAAGGTTCCGTTGCATTAACGATTAAACAAATTGAGAAACAACTGCAAACAGAGGAAATGAGAGCAATAAGCAAAGATTGGTTGGAAGTATCGATAGCCGACACAGGTATTGGTATCCCAGTAGACAAGCATGAGCTAATTTTTGAGACATTCCAGCAAGCGGATGGTGCAACCGTTCGTAAGTTTGGTGGAACAGGTCTTGGTTTATCTATTTGTAAAGAGTTCGCAAGGTTACTTGGTGGTTGGATTACACTGCAAAGTGAAGAAGGAGTTGGTAGCGTATTTAAACTAGTTGTTCCAAGTCTTCCGAACGGCCTTATTCTAGACAAACATCTAAATATAGATTATTCAGAGGTAGCTGTAACTCAGGCATCATTCGAACCGTCCACAGCTTTTGTATCAGATTTGGCTAAGCTTGAGGTCCAGAAGCAAACTGTAATTGAAAAAGATGAAGTGTTAGTTTCATTGCATGATCACACGAATGTTTTCCAAAACAAAAATATTTTAATCGTTGATGATGATTACCGTAATATATACGCTCTTAAAACGGCCCTTGAAAAAAGAGGAGTGAATATCCTGGTAGCCAAAGATGGCATTGAATGCTTGGATATATTACAGGACAATACTGAAATTGATATAGTACTAATGGATATCATGATGCCGAATATGGATGGATATGAAGCAATGTATAGAATTAGAAACGATTTACAATTGAAAGAATTACCTGTAATAGCTTTAACAGCGAAGGCAATGAAGAATGATCGAGATAAGTGTTTGGAAGCTGGTGCTTCTGACTATATCAGTAAACCGCTAAATCTAGATCAACTATTCTCTGTTCTTCGAGTATGGTTAGTATCTTAAGGGAGTTTTAAAAGATGGACAAGCAAGGTGAAAATATGAAACTTGAGGAAGTATATAAACAACATGAAGACTTGGAGATCGATTTCTTGCTGGAAGCCATCTATCGCTTATCAGGATTCGATTTTCGACAGTACAACCGATCTTCCATATCTCGTCGTATTCACAATCGCATGAATATAAATGGCATTGAGACAGTTACCGGGTTACTAGAAAAAGTGATACATGAAGAGCACTTTTTAGAAAGCTTGCTAAATGATTTTTCCATCAACGTAACAGAAATGTTTCGTAATCCTAGCTTCTTTAAGACTTTTAGAAAAGAAGTAGTTCCTATTCTTCGCAAGTATCCAGAGATTCGAATTTGGCATGCAGGATGTGCAACGGGTGAAGAGGTATACTCCATGGCAATTTTGTTAGAAGAAGAAGGACTCAAGGACAAAGCAGTTATATATGCGACGGATATGAATGAACAAGTATTGGAAAAGGCAAGAAAAGGCGCCTTTCCTATCCAAAAAATGCAAGCATATACGAAAAACTATATGCTTGCAGGAGGAAATTACGCCTTTTCTGAGTACTATAAAGCAGATGATCAATATGCTTATTTTCATCCATCTATACTAGAGAATATTATCTTTGCTCAGCATAATCTAGTGACAGATCAATCATTCAATGAGTTTCATGTGATTATATGCCGAAATGTCCTTATTTACTTTACTGCAGATCTCCAAGAACAGGTACAGCATCTATTCTATGAGAGTTTAAGCCCTCAAGGGTTCCTAGGATTGGGAGACAAAGAAACACTCCGTTTCTCTCAAGTCACGGAGAAGTATCAAGAAATAGCAGGGAATGAACGTATTTATCAAAGGGTTTGATAATGATTACTTTAGGATGTTTTAGGAGGAGTATTTACATTTACTTTTTAAGCTTCTAATCATAGCTGACTATCATATCTCTCCTAAGTTAACCAATAAATTTAAAAAAGCACAAATGTTGTAAAATAACATTTGTGCTTTTTTTTATATAAGAATGTACTTTTTAAATTATTCGTTGCATTTAATCATTAACACACACATATCGTCAGGTTGAGCAGTTTGTTGTTCTTTTGTTAATAGGTTATCAATCAATGACTGTGATTGTTTCCATCTTTTAGAAGCTAACTGTTCAAGTTTTTTTTCAGATTCTATTTCACAAGGATCCATAGCTTCTAGAACTCCGTCTGTATACAATATAATTTGTATATCTTTCTCGTACGTAATAACCTCTTTTTTAACCTCAATCTCATCGAAGAAACCAACTGCGCAGCTCCCTTTATCTAATGGAACCATTTTAGTATCGTCTACAAGTGCGAATCCCGGAGGATGACCAGCATTCACGTATTCAATCGTTTTCTTTTCTGTGTCTACGACCATATAGATAGCTGTAAAATAATAAGGGATTCCAATTTTTTCATTATGTAAAAGAAGCATATAACGATTTAATTCCTTAATAACTAGTTCCGGCTCTACTAATTGCTTAATAGACTCTCTTAGTACGGAGGATATAAACATACATACTAAGGAAGCCGAAATACCATGTCCCATCATGTCCAATAAAACAATCGCATATCGATTGTCACTTATTTTATGCCAATAGTACATATCTCCGGCAAGATTAAAAGAAGGAAGGTATGATACTTCGATTTGTATCTTTTCTTCTTTAAAAGGAGCGGTCAATAAACTTCTTTGGACATGTGTGGCCAAGTCTAGCTCGTATTGAATTTTGTTTTCATGTTGGGTATGCCAGTCAAGTTCTGCCTTTAATCGAAGGGCTACGCGAATACGTGCTAATAGCTCCACTTTGTTTATTGGCTTAGTTATATAATCGCTCCCACCAATATCAAGTGCTTCAGCTAGTTTGTTTTTATCTTCGAGTGCTGTTACGAAGATTATTTGGATATCTTTAAATCTCTCATTTTGTTTAATACGTTTACAAGCCTCAATGCCATCAATTTCGGGCATCATGATGTCTAGTAAGATTAAATCAACCGAATTAAAGGTTGGATTAGGATGATCAAGTTGTAAATAGTCAAATAACATTTGAGCCGATGTTAGTGAAACTGTATCTTTATAACCAGCGCTATCTAATATTTTTTCTATTACAAATAGATTGACGGTATTGTCATCTACCAGTAAAATCGTCATTGGTTATTTCCCCCTGTAGTTTATAAAGATAGTTTTGTATTTTATCACTTAATAATATGAACTAATACTTTTTATCTCTTTATTATACAAAAGATTATACAGATACGGTATTTAAAAGATTAATGCTTCAATTTAAAACTAGTTCAATTCTTGTATACTGGAATCCTAATTTAAATTTTTTATTTGAGTATCTGGTCATTCATTACTGTATTTTTTATTGGAAATCCAATAGTTTGTTACAAATATTGCTCCGGCAACACAAACCAACGTTACCGCTAAATTGACAAATGCGTTTGAATTTACAGATCCAGTTATGAGCACTTCCATTGCATGTTTACTCATACTGGCCGGATTTACTAAATCGATTATTGAATTTAAGCCAACAATAACTCTACAACCTATTAAAAATGCAATGGAGATTAATGCGATAAGGCCTGGACTATTTATAAGTGTGCTAATCATTGCTGTAAACGAGACTATAAAAATAACCCATATTAGATAAAATAATAGAGCGATGAGCATATCGGAAACAGCAACATCTGTGAATAGAAAATTTACGTATAGATAGGATGCGAGGTATCCAGCAGCAACACTAAATGCAATAAAAATATAGTTAGAAGCAATTTTACCTCCCACGTATGAGAAAACAGCTACAGGTCTAGTTAAAATAAAGGCTAACATTCCGCTAGCTTTATCGGTTTGGATGATTCCCATCAAAGAGATTGCAATAATCATAATTCCTAGCTGATCAAATTGTGCACCTATCGTGCCAGCTAAAATCTCACCACCTTGTTGATTTGTCATACTTGGGTCAATCGTAATGCCTTGACCGCTTCCCAAAGTATCTAATATAGCAGGCAAGTAATATGTCATTACAGGTTGCGTAATCCCTAGCAAGATAAATACTAGCGGAAGCCAAATAATCTTAAAATCTCGTGCCATCTGGGTAAATTCTTTGTTAACTAGGACTATAAAAGTATTCATTTCTCCACCACCAATTTTAAGAAAATTTCTTCTAACGTATCATTACCTACTTCAAACTTTAAGATATTTACATTATGTTTCAGTGCATTGCCTAGTAATAAGTTTTTGTTAGCCTCTAGGTTTTCCATTTTCACCATTAGTTTATTCCCAATTACTTCTATTCCTTTCACATAAGGTAATTCTCCTATAATACCAACCCATTTATGATCTGTTTCTGTAATTTCAATATTCAATCTATCTTCGCTATTTCTTTGAAGTAGTTCAGTACTCGTTGTGTCCTCGATTTTCAATCCATTTTTAATAACTATAAATCGCTCACAGATTTCTTGTGCGTCACCTAAAATATGCGTTGATAGTAGGATGGTTGTTTCCTGTTTTATTTCTTGGATAAGGTTTAATACTTCTCTTCGGCCAATGGGGTCCAGAGCAGAAACGGGTTCATCCATAATAATGAGGGAGGGCTTATGTAGTAAGGTTTGAGCAATTCCAAGTAGCTGTTTCATACCACCTGAAAATGTACCTACTTTCGAGTCTTCCTCTTCGCTTAAACCGACTTTTTTTAAAATACTCGGAATAGTGCTTGTTAGTACAGCTCTATTTAATCCAGAAAGTTTTCCCATAAACATTAGTGTCTCTTTGGCTGTCATCCAGGGGAAGAAATTTGGATATTGTGGTAAGTATCCAATTTCTTTTTTCATCAAAGAAATTTTTTTTCCGTTTAATAGGATTTCACCAGTGTCTGGATTAATAATATCTGCGATCATTTTAATGAGTGTCGATTTCCCAGCCCCATTAGGTCCGATTAATCCTACACAATCTCCTGATTGTAGTACCACCGAGAAGCTGTCAACGGCAGTTTTGTTTTTAAAAGTTTTCTTTACATTTCTAATTTCCAATGTCAACTTGCTCACTATCCTTTCTACCTATAACAAAATACAGAACTGGTCCAAGTGTATTGCCAAAAATTATTATTAGTGTCCATATAAGTACATTATTTCTCCTGTTTTTATTTCTGTACAAATCTATTAATGCAACCATAGCAAGTATAAATCCTACTAAAATAACTGGGAGCACGATAGGTAAGAAAGGCATTAAATCAAAGTCTTTTAAATCATTTATTCCATAATGCAATTGCATAATCCCAACTCCTTTTTAAAAAGTAATTCTCATTATCAATAATGATAACATGATGTTTTATATTTTGCACTACTTATTCTTATTCTTTATAATGAGAATAAGAATAACCAAGTGAGGGGATATAATGTTAAATAAAGTTGAAGTGCTTATGCATCCAGTACGAATGAAAATTTCTCAAGCATTATTAAGAAATAAAGAAAATGGATTAACACCATTAGAAATGGTCAAAATTATTAAGGATGTGCCACAAGCAACTCTCTACAGACATATACAAGTGTTATTAGACTCCGAGATAATTCGTGTAATAAATGAAAAGAAGGTGAAATCGGTATCTGAGAAATATTATGTGTTAAATGAAGAGAAGCTGAAACTTGATCAAGGGGAGTGGAATCAAGCATCTCAACAAGAAAAACTTGATTTTGTATCTTTCTATCAATTAACATTAATGACTCAATATCAAAACTATTTAAAGAAAATAGAAGAAACGAACGATTCTCATGATGGAGCAGCATTTTCTTTAATCGAATTAAAAATGAATGACGAAGATTTCTTAAATTTTCAAAATGAGCTAAAAGAAATTTTAACTAAATACTATCTTTTTCCAAGTAACCAAGAGGAAATAGATATCCCCGTACGAACAATTGGAGTTACAATTATTCCCGATACATAAAGTGGTTTCAAAAAAGCCTAAAGGGAATAGCTAGTTAGATTTATTCTAGAGATTTCTCATCATTCTATTGGATTGATGGGAGGTCTCTTTTTACGTAGACATGGAATATGTGAAGTCTATGAAAAGGTAAAAAGTAAAAGAGTTAGTAGTTATCAATAGAAGGAATTTTCAACCTCGATGCAGAAAGTGTACTTCTAACATGCATAAGGGTTAAAGTGAAATGGTAATTTCATATAGGATCTAAGAGTTAAGAGGCTTCTCATTCCTAGATAATATAGTCGTAAAAGCAATCCCCGTAATAGATGAAGTTCAATTGGTTAGAATTAGTGAAAATACTGAAGGGAAACTTGTTATTCACTTTTTAGAGGATAACTACGTTGTCAGTGAAAAGGTAACGGACGAGGTACACCAATATGTAAGAGAATGGTTGGATCTAGATAATGATTTAAGACCTTTTTATGAAATGGCTAAAAAAGATTACTTACTACATAATGCAGTGGATGAGTTTTATGGGCTTCGTAATATTGGGATTCCAGATTATTTGAAGCAATAGTTTGGGGGATTCTTGGACAGCAGATCAATCTGGCGTATACATATACATTAAAAAAGAAGAATGGTAGAAATATTCGGGGATATTGCTAATTTAACCGGTACAGTAGATAAACCAACAAAAGAAGAAATATCAAAACTAGCAGTCCCATGGAGGGGCTGGGAGTCATATGCAACCTTTTATTTATGGAGATTCTTATATTGAATCGAAGATGTTCTTAAGTTCGTTGATATGAAAAGAACTAAATAAGCCTCCAATCAATTCACTGAATTGGTCGGGGCTTTTTGTATAGAATATATCACACAGTACTGGAAACTTTCATTTTTGAGTGAATGCTGTTTGAAATCTCTTCCAATATGGATTCAAAGGAAGTATTTAAAGAATATGCCAGTTCTCTATACAGAATGTTTTGAACGGAAATCAATAGTTTCAAGTCCTGGTCAACTAATTTTTTATTTTCCAACTGGGCATCATACTTTTTTCGTAAAAGTGTATTTACTACTTTTGCGAGTCCTTTTCGATTACCACTTTTAATAATCTCAGAGTAAGTTTTTGTACGTTGTTTACTATCTTCAATCCACTCAATACCCGATGAGCCAAAGGAATTTAATATTGTTTTAGCCTCAGCTTGATCAAGGAGTTCAAGCATAGCTACCGCTTTACTATTGACCGGAGTGCTTATCGATAACTTCAGATTGTCTAATGGGTGTAAAACATAATATTTCTTTGTAATATCGAAATATGTTTTTTCACAAATATCATCTATCTGACATATGCCATGAGTAGAATAAACAATTAGTTCGCCAACTTTAAACATTTACATGCTCCTCTAAAGAATATTGTCAACTAAGTTAACTAAGCTAATTATAACCCAAATATAAAAATAGTCAACTTAGTTGACGATTTGATAGAGGGCTTGTATATTTGTAAAGGACATTATTGAACGGGGGAAAGTGCTTGAATTTCGAGATAAATGATTTAGATTTATTTGATCTAATAAGTGAGAGGAATCTTATGATTCGAAAGGTAACAGAAGAATTATGGAATAGTAGCAATGATATCTATATATCTAATTCAGAGTGGTTCATCATCGCAAGAATATACAAAAAGAATCCGACCATATCCTCTATTAATAAACAAGTAAATATTACACGCCAGGCAACGCATAAGTTCATAAGAAGCTTAGAATCAAAGGGATTAGTGGAAGTTAATCAAGTAACACACAATAAAAAAGAAAAATGCATTCGGTTAACTACCTTAGGAGAAGCATGCTATGAAAAAAATGAATCCCTTAAGGCTGGATTAGAGAAAAAAATTGCAGATCAAATAGATAGAGAAAAGTTAGATGTATTCAAAGAAATATTGAAACTGGACTGGGGAATATAATCTAGAACCCATTAAGATCATACAAGGGTCTAGTTTTTAAAATTGAAGACCACTCTCCATAATTAAATGGGTGAGTGGTCTTTTTTTATATGTGTAAACTGAGATCTTTGAAGGAACTTTGTGCCATTGTGAAGAACTACTTATAAAATGAAAAGAAAGTAGGAGGCAATATGAAAAACATTATTATGGAGTATTATAATAGGTTTGATGAATGGGGACGATTGGATAGGGAGCCTATCGAGTTCCAAGTGAATTGGCATTATTTAAAAAAGTATCTTCCTTTAAATGGAGAGATTCTAGATAATGGAGCGGGACCGGGAAAATATTCTATGCGATTAGCAAATGAGGGATACAGAGTTACACTCACCGATTTAACTCCACAGCTTGTGGAAATGGCTAAAGATAAAGCAAACGAGCTTAAGTTAGAACAAAATTTTAATGGATTCCATGTAGCGGATGCAACAGATCTTACTATACTGAAAGATAACCAATTTGATGCCTCATTAATGCTTGGCCCTTTGTATCATTTACAAGAAGAAGCAGAGCGTGTTCAAGCGGTAAATGAGTTATATAGAGTTACGAAAAAGGGTGGAATTGTTTTTGTGGCGTTTATGCCGAGAGTTAGACATATTTTAACGTCTCTCATGTATCCAGAAAATTGGAAGCCGAATAACCAAATGGATAATATAGACCAGTTTTCTCAAAGTGGACGTTTTAACCATAAGGAGGAAGGACGATTTACAGGAGCTTATTACTTTAATATAGAGGAAATAAAACCATTCATGGAGGCAAACGGATTTGAAAGTCTAGATTTAATAGGTTCTAATATAGGTACTCTCTTGAGCGGTGATAATTGGAGCTACTGGAGAGATAAAGGTTCAAGTGAGTTTGAGAAAGTTATTAGATTACTAACCGAGAAAGCTAATGATCCCCATGTTTTAGGAATCTCCTCGCATTTACTTTATATCGGGAAAAAGATTTAGAACATAGAAATATAGATTAACAATAAGATATCAAAATCTATTTAGTCAGTCTAAATAACTATTTTTCCAGTATAGGTACTTTCTAGTCATTATCAGATAATTTACATAATATTTATGAAGTGGGGTAAATACTAGTAGATTACTTTTTAAATAACGTTTAGAAAGGGGAATATACAATGCAAGTAAAAGGAGAGGTTCTGCGCAAAGTTCGAAAAGAACAGAACATGTCACAGGAGGAACTTGCCCTAGAGTTAAAGGTAACAATCAGCACTGTTTCTAATTGGGAACGTCAGGATGTGCCAGACGGCCGATATATTAGACCAATTGCGGAAGCCTTAGATGTAAGTGTTCATAAGTTAACTGGAGTTCCACCAAATGTTGCATCAGTGGAAGTGAAATCTATAGATACGTACGAGGAAGAAAATATTTTGCTTGAACGTTTGATGGAATCATTTGAACAATATGTACAGGATAAAGAAAAGAGTGTAGGAAATAACAAGCAGGAATTCTGGGAAGATGAATGGAGAAATGGTTAAGAAGACAGGATGCAAGCGAATATACCACAACCTGGTTCATCCGCAAAATAGGTATGAAAGAAGCCGGTAGCATTTTGATGCTTAAGGTTTCTTTTTTTATGGAAAAATGTAATAATCGCCAATCGACTCTGAATTCTACCCCAATATCCTACAAGTTATTCTAAAAGCTAAAAAAGTATAGGTAATGATAAAAGAATACAGTTGATAGCGCTTTCATATAAATATTCTGAATTTATAATAAAGAAGTAATCAACTTTTAGAAAAAGGGAGAGGGATAAAGAATGAAGAAGTTCAAGGGGTTAACTTTTTTAGTTATATTAATGGTTTTAGCATTAGTGGCCGCAGGGTGTAATAATGGCGGAGGTAATTCGGTAGATGTTGGTATTGTATTACCAACAAAGGATGAGCCACGTTGGGTTCAAGATGAGCAACGCTTCAAAGACGCTTTAGCAGATTCGGATTATTCTACAGAAATTCTATTCAGCCAAGGTTCTTCAGCGAAGGAAAAAGAAAATGTAGAAGCATTATTAAATAAAGGAATTAAAGTATTAATCATCACTCCTCATGATGGTGCAGCAGCGGCTTCAGCAGTAGAGGCAGCGAAAAAAGAGGGTGTAACAGTGATTGCATATGACCGTTTAATCACGGATACGGATGCAGTAGATTACTATGTGACTTTTGATAGCTTAGCAGTTGGTGCAGCACAAGCGCAGTATCTAGTAGACAATGCTGATGGCTCAGATGTTCCACTTTACTTGTATGCAGGGGCAGCGTCTGATAACAATGCATTCTTGTTCTTTGAAGGAGCATGGAAAGTGCTTCAGCCGAAAATTGCTGATGGAACTTTTAAAATTGCCAATTCAAGTGAAGCAGAGGCATTAAAAGACTCAGCAGATCTTTCACGTGATCAGCTAGGTAAAATTATTGGTCAAATCACTACAAACTGGGATCCAAACGATGCAAAAAACAAAGCACAAACTCATTTAACAGCAGCAGCAGATAATCTAAAAGGAAATGTTTCCATACTTGCACCGAATGATGGAACTGCTCGTTCTATCGCAGATGTATTTGCATCTGATAGTGCTATTACTGATTACTTTGTAACTGGCCAAGATGCAGAAAAAGCTTCCATTCAATACATCATTGACGAACAACAATCGATGACTGTTTTCAAAGATGTTCGTACATTAGTAAAAGATGCAATGGGTATGGCAGTAGAAGTTCTAGATGGCAACACACCAAAAACAACAGGTTCTTACGATAATGGATCTGTGGAAGTAAAAGCGAAACAAACGGATGTAATCGTAGTGGACAAAGACAATGTTAAAGCTGAACTTATCGATTCTGAGTATTATGAGTCAAGTGAATTTACAGGTCTAGAGTAAAACAGTTGAAGAGGAGGAATAGTGATAGATTCGTCTATCACTATTTCTCCATTTTTACCCCGCATCGACGGGCGGTAGGCCTCTATCTTCTACAAGAAGGTAAAGGACTAAGGCGTAAGTGAAAGTGCAAATGGCCGTAAATGTCCGAATGGTTCAATTAACAGATAGTAGATGTTAATGAGTTCCCTACTGTTTGAGGTTTCACTTTTTTTGTTTAAGTAAGGGAGGCAATAATATGAGTGAGTATATTTTAGAGATGAATAATATTTCTAAAGAATTCCCAGGAGTTAAGGCACTTTCAAACGTGAATTTCAAAGTGAAAAAAGGCGAGATTCATTGTTTGGTTGGAGAAAATGGAGCAGGTAAATCAACTCTGATGAAAGTGTTAAGTGGAGTTTACCCATATGGTAATTACACTGGGGACATCGTATATGAGGGAAAAGTTCAACAGTTCAATGAAATTTCGGATAGTGTCAAAGTAGGCATCGGTATTATTTACCAAGAACTAGCTCTATTTCCCGATTTGACTGTCTATGAAAATATATTTGCTGGAAACGAACAAAAAAAAGGTCCTTTTGTAGACTGGAATAAAACAATCGTTCAAGCAACCGAATTATTGCAAAAAGTGAAGTTAAGAGTAACTCCAGAAACACTTATCAAGGAATTAGGTGTCGGCAAGCAGCAGCTGGTGGAAATCGCCAAAGCTCTAAGTAAGGACGTTAACTTGCTTATATTAGATGAACCAACTGCGGCACTTAATGAAGATGATAGTGAAAATTTGTTGGTACTTCTAAAAGAGCTGAAAGAACAAGGGATTAGTTGCATTATGATTTCTCATAAGCTTAAGGAAGTTATAAATATTGCAGATAAAGTAACAGTATTGCGTGATGGACAGACAATTTGCACGCTTGATGCGAGTGAGGGAGAAGTATCTGAAAACGTCATTATAAAAAATATGGTTGGCCGTGATATTGAAGATATTTATCCGAAACGTCCCGATAAGAAAATTGGTGAAACAATTCTTGAATTATCTGATTGGACTGCTTATGATTCACAGCTCGGTCGGAATGTAGTGAAAAACGTAAAGCTTGAGGTAAAAAAAGGCGAAATAATCGGGATTGCAGGTCTCATGGGATCTGGTCGAACAGAGCTTGCCCTCAGCATTTTTGGTAACCCTAAAAACTATAAAATACAGGGTAATATGAAAATGTTTGGAGAAAAAAAGGTATTAAAGCATACAAGTGAGGCGATTAAAGCAGGTATTGCCTATGTAACGGAAGATCGTAAAGGAGACGGCTTATTTCTATTACAGGATATCAAGAGTAATGTTTCTGCAGCGCATCTCAAAGGAATTTCTACAAAGGGAATACTAAATTTAAACGAAGAAGTGAAAGTTGGAACAACGTATAAGGATTCTCTCTATATAAAAGCTAGCTCACTAGAACAGATTGTCGGGAAGCTCAGTGGAGGAAACCAACAAAAAGTATCACTTGGTAAGTGGTTGTTTACAGGACCTAAGATTTTGATATTAGATGAACCGACAAGGGGAATCGATGTCGGGGCGAAGTTTGAAATTTACACAATTATGAATGAACTGATCAATGAAGGAATGAGTATTATAATGATTTCCTCTGAACTGGGCGAAGTACTAGGGATGAGTGATCGAGTTTATGTCATGGCAGAGGGCTCCGTTAAAGGAGAGCTAACTATGGAGGAAGCGACACAAGAAACGATAATGGAACTTGCGACGCAATAAAAGGGGGATAATGATGAACTTTTTTGGAGAAGCAAAAGCACTCGTCAAAGCCAACATTCGGGATTATGGAATGTATATTGCGTTAATATTCATTATGTTAACGTTTACGATTATGACGAACGGACTATTTATGTCCTCAAGAAACATTAGTAATCTATTGGATTCAGCAGGATATATCGCTGTATTGGCAGTAGGGATGACGCTCGTAATTGTCATTCGCCATATAGATTTATCGGTTGGATTTTTAGCAGGATTTTTAGGAGCAATTGCAGCAATATTTTTAACGCAAATGGGCGTGTCGGTTTGGATTACTATTCCAGCAATTTTAATCCTTGGAGCACTAATTGGATTGGTTAATGGTGTCTTAATCGCTAAAATAGGTATACCAGCCTTTGTAGCAACGCTTGCGGGAATGTTAATTTTCCGAGGTGCATTACTTCAAGTAACAGAAAAAACTGGAACTATTATTATTAAAGATGATCAATTTAATGCGATTGGGAATGGATTTATCCCTTCGATTATGCAAATAAATGGTTTGCATCTATTAACATTATTAGTTGGTTTAGTTGGGATTCTTTTATTTGTCTACAATGAAATTTCTACTCGTCGCAACAAAATGACTTATGGTTTTGAAGTTATGTCTAGTGGGTTATTCAGTGCGAAACTGGTGTTAATATCCGCAATTATTGGATATATTACATGGATTTTAGCAGGATACAATGGTTTATCATGGACAGTAATCATTATGATTATAGTAGTAGTTATCTATCATTTCTTAACGACGAAAACCGTACTTGGTCGCCATATTTACGCAGTCGGAAGTAATCCAGAAGCTGCTCATTTAAGTGGTATCAATGTACAAAAGATTACATATATCGTATTTGGATCGATGGGTATGCTCGCAGCATTATCTGGGATTCTATTTACTTCGAGACTACAATCAGCTACGACTACAGCAGGTACATTATTTGAACTGGATGCAATCGCTGCTGCTTATGTTGGAGGGGTATCTTCTGCTGGTGGTGTTGGTAAAGTAACAGGTGCTGTTATTGGTGCCATTGTAATGGCTTGCTTATCAAGCGGGATGAACTTGCTAGGTGTCGGTATATCTTATCAATACATGATCCGTGGAGGAGTTTTGGCAGGAGCGGTAATTTTCGATGTGATGACACGTAAGCAAAGAGCTTAATGTATAGGTTAATGTGGCACCCTTTCTTTCAAGGGGTGCCTTGTATTTTATCTAGGAGATTATGGAGTTACTTGCGATCAACTCATAGTTACTCATGGAAAGGGAAACAATACTTGCTCCAGTCGGTGAAGTATTTGTAAAAGGGATAAAAAGATTGGGAATCATCTGAATATAGGATTGTCAATTTAATTGAAGGTGTTAATATGGAAGAAACTAGCCTATGGAAAGGGGAAGGTGAATGAGAAAAACAATTGTTCTATTATTAGGAGCACTAATTATTATTTTTAGTTATTTAACAATTGTATCTGCAACAAAGGCTTTTCGGTCCTCTAGTGAATTACCTGCTTCCCTTTCCGAGATGGAAGATTCCATTCGCCTTGTATTGATAACACAAGAACTGGACACCCCTTTTTGGAATAAGGTTGGACAAGGAGCAAAACAGCAAGCAAAGCTAGAAAATGTGGAGCTCGAAGTATGGGGAAGCTATGGAAATAACGAAGACGATTTTTTGAAAAAGATGGAGATCGCCATTCACTCCAAAGTAGATGGAATCATTGTTCAAGGCCTGGACACGGATGAATTTAAAGAACTAACCAAAATTAAAGCTGCTTTTTATGGAATACCTGTTATTACAGTAGCTAACGATGTTCCGGTAGAAGAAAGCTTGCGCAAAACATATGTAGGATCCGACCAATTTGGGGCGGGTAAAATGGTTGCTTATGAACTGATTAAAGAAATGGGTACGTCTGGAGAAGTAATAGTTCTTAGAGATGAAGTTCAAGCATATTACCAAAAAGAGCGCTTGGCTGGAATACAAGATGTCCTCGAAAATTATCCGGAGATTGACATAATTATTAGAGGAACAGAAGACTCAAACGAACAAGTGATTTCGACAACCCAACAGCTTATGAATGATGTGCCGAGAGCTACTGCGTTTATCGCGATTAATGCAAATTATGCGGGACCTATGATTCAGGAAATAGGAAGACGAACGCAAGTAGAGCCGTATCATATTTATACGTTTGATGACGGAGTTGAATCGACTACTCTTTTGGAGCAGGGAAAACTAGATGGCATTTTAGAACAAAAACCAGAACAAATGGGCCAGGAAAGTGTGAAATGGCTCATGGAGTGGATTTCTGGAGAGACAGTTCCTCTAAATTCTGGTGGTTATTTGACGGAAACCAAGATGCTTGTATCAGATGGTGACAAGCCATGACTACTATTCAACGAAAGATTTGGCTACTCGTTTCTGTTATGTTGCTCATCATGGGAATTATTTGGATGACGCTCACTTATTACAATCAGCAAACACAAGAACAAACAAATTCTATTCTACAACGTTATTTACGCCTTAATGAAGTAACAATTGCTAGTCAAAAAATGATAACCGACTTAAATAATTATTTGTTGGATCCTACAGAAATACATAAAGTACAGATAGAAAAGAGTATTAAAACCATTGAGGAAGTTCAACAGGATGTAGTAAAGCTTCGCAATGAAGAAAATGCGTTTTCTGTTACGAATTATATTCATTTAATCGATAGTTTAGTAGAGACGGCCAATCGTTCTATATTATTTTCAGAAGAGCAGGAATTAGAGGGCTCCACTAATGAATTCAATGAGGCAAATCGTATATCAATGTACATATCAGAAATGACATTAACTATTTTAGAGCGGGAGTTAAAAACCTATAATCTATTTTACCGAGAAATCATCGATCAGTCAGAGGAGTTAAAAAAACTAGGAATCTGGATACTCCTTCTAGTAACAGCAGTGTTGCTTCTAGCTACTTATTGGTTCTCGCTCAGTATTACAAAACCTGTACATCAGCTTACGAAGGCTGCAAACGAGTTAGCACATGGTCGTTTCAATCAAAAAATAAAAGTAGAATCTAATGATGAAATTGCATTCCTAGCACAGACATTTGATACAATGCGCATAAATATTAATGACTTGATATTGGAGATTCAGCAAAAGGCACAGCTTGAACATGAACTTCAGCAAAGTAAGCTACTGTTAAAGGAGAGCCAATTAAAGAGTTTACAAAGCCAAATTAATCCCCATTTTTTGTTCAACACATTAAATACTTTGTCCAAGAAAGCTTACTTAGACGGTGCAGAGGAAACAAGTGATCTGTTAGTAAGTGTAGCTGGGTTACTGCGGTATAATCTGAAGCGGATCGATCGCTCAGTTACATTGTATGAGGAAGTTCTTGTGCTCTATCAATACATGGAAATACAGAGAGCACGCTTTGCTGACCGTCTGCATTTTGAAGCAAATATCGATGAATCCTGCTTACATGTTAATATTCCTGGCCTTACCCTTCAGCCTATTATCGAAAATGCTGTTATACATGCAATCGAACCAGAAGAGGATGGAGGTACTATCTCGGTTAGAATTTCAAGAGATGGGTCCTGGATTATTATGGAGATAGAGGATAGTGGGAAAGGTATTTCTCAGGAAAATATAGAATTGCTACTAAGTGAGCATCTGGATACAAATGTAGGACATTCCACTGGAATTGGGTTTCAGAATGTAGTGAAAAGGCTCCAACTATTTTACGGTGTAGAAAATTTAGTATCGATTGAAAGTGAAGAGGGTATTGGAACGAAAGTAATCATACAAATCCCAGAAACTAGGGAGGAGGTAAATGATGAGACTATTAATCGTGGATGATGAACCAATTGAGCGAGAGGGAATGAAGGCCATTATCCAAAAGGCATTTCCTGACCTTTTAATTGAACAGGCGAAAAACGGTAAAATGGCAATCGAATTAGCAGATACTTTTCAGCCTGACTTAGTCTTAATGGACATAATGATGCCGGGTATTAATGGATTAGAGGCCATTGAAGCAATGAAGGTTTCTCATCCGACTATCAAATTTGTCATGGTAACTGCTTTTGATATGTTCGATTATGCAAGACAGGCTATCAAACTTGGAGTAAAAGATTATTTATTGAAGCCTAGTAAAGCTAGTGAAATTGTTATAACAGTAGGAAGAGTATTAGATGAGTGTCAGAAAGAGCTAGAGGCAGAGAATAATAGTAAAATGCAAATCGAGAAGTGGGAACAGGCACTGACTTTGGCGGAAACGGATATTGTCACCCAGTTATTATTTGACCATGTTCATGAGGTCCATATTGATATGCTTGTAGAAATGCTTGAAACTCGTTCCACACTAGAAAAATTTGTAGTTGTACTTGTATTGCCAGAAGGTGCACATCATTATTATTTATCGATTAAAGAAAAGGTAAGAGCAACTGGAGATGCTTGGATAGGTGCTCTAAACGGGAGGCAGTTACCTCTAATTATTTTTCGAGATTCTAAGAGTAGCTTTCGATCGCAGGCGATAGCTTTAGCTAAATCCATTCTATCCTTGGGCACTGAGCGGCAAGGGACAGAGTGGTTCATAGGGATAGGTCAGGTATGTGAAAATCTAGATGAAATTCGCCTGTCTTACCAGGAGGCGCTTATTGCGACAATGGATACAACCTTAGCAGTTAAGTATAGATTTTATATGGACGTTCCAGCCCTTACTTTAGAAACCGATAATCATATTATTAAGCAGCAACAAAAAGAATTTTTTGATCATATCCGGCTTGGGGATTGGGCTGCTATTCGTACCCGTTTGTTGGAAGTAATTCAGCAATATGAAAATGTGGGCAATTCATTGATCTATACTCAGCAACGCATACTCGAATTACTTTGGGTGGCAAACCGTGTAATGGATGAAATGGGAATGGAAACGAATGCATTGTTTTTCTCGTTCCAGGCAAATGATTATAGACAGTTACGAACAGAAACACTATTACTGTTGGAACAGATGAATGCTGTTTATAACGCCCATTACGATCAAATAGAAGCTGATAAGATACATCAAATTCAACAGTATATTCGTGAACATTCACATGAAGATATTTCTTTGGATGCACTAGCATATCGAGTGAATTTGAGCCCAATTTATATTAGTAAAATGTTTAAGGAAAAGCTAGGCGTCAACTATATAGACTATTTAACAGAGTGCCGCATTGAAAAAGCAAAAAAATTATTGAATGACCCAGAGAAAAGTTTAAAAGAGATAACCTTTGAAATTGGTTATCATGAACCCAATTACTTTAGTAAAGTATTCAAGAAAATGTGTGGCGTGTCTCCGAAAGAATATAGAAAAACATTATGGACTAAAAAAGCGGAAGTCTAGAGGAGGAGACAGATGAAAAGTAAGTTTATGACCGTTTGTCTTTTCGGAATGACCATGTTTCTTTTTTCCTGCACGGATAACTCTGTACCTAAAACTCAAGAGCCGGAACATAGTCCAGTTGTTAATGAGGAAGGGCCTGTTAGAATTGGTTTTTCCATGGATACATTGCTAGAGGAGCGTTGGCTAAAAGACCGTGAATTGTTTAAAGAGGCTGTAGAAAATCTAGGAGCAGAAGTAGAGATTGTTGCTGCAAATGGTGACGATGCGTTACAGATTTCACAAGCAGAGACACTTATTCAAAGTGGTATCGATCTATTGGTAATCGTACCTCATAATGCGGCAGCTACAGCAGCAATCGTCCATAAAGCACATCTTGCGGGAATCCAAGTAATTGCTTATGATCGTCTAGTTAAAAATGCAGAGGTCGATATGTACATTTCGTTTGATAATGAACAAGTTGGTAAAATGCAAGCGGAGGCTATGACGGCACTTGTTCCAAAGGGGAATTACGTCTTTATAGGAGGAGCCATCACGGATAATAATGCACATCTTTTAAAAAAAGGTGTATTTAAGGTGTTGCAACCATTTATAGAAAGTGGAGATATTCACGTTGTCTATGACCAATGGACGAAAGATTGGACTCCTGCAAATGCCCAGGCCAATATGGAACAAGCTATTCGTAATTCGAATGGTCAAATTGATGCAGTGATTGCTGCAAACGATGCTACAGCTGGCGGTGCCATTCAAGCACTCCAGAATCATGGACTAATTAGTCAAATACCAGTAGCGGGACAAGATGCAGATCTCGCTGGTGTTCAAAGAATTGTAGTTGGAACACAAACAATGACTGTTTATAAGCCTATTAAGATACTTACTCAAAAAGTAGCGGAAATAGCGGTAGCCATGGCAAAGGGAGAAAAAGTAACTGCCAACCAACAAGTCAATAATGGGAAGAAGGAAGTGCCATCCATATTACTACCCCCAATTGCAGTGAATATAGATAATATTGAAAGTACTGTAATTGAGGACGGTTTTCATGCCGCAGAAGAAGTATATGCAAGAGAATGAGAGTAAGATATTAGGATGTGAGCTTCTAATTCCAAGCATAATTCCCGATTGACTCTCTTTTTGAATGATGCTATAGTGTAAATATTCTAATAAAAGGTGTGGTGAAGTATGTCTGAAGTAGGTATGAGCTAATTTTCATTAGTTTAATAAGGTGTGTAAAAATCTGGTGATAAACCAGCTTGTTTAGTACGCCTTGTTCTACATTGTTTTTCAATGTGGATACCTACCTTAAGACTGCTTCCTTTCCATAGTTCGTTTAACATGATGTATGTTAGGACGAAGAGTGTGGTGGGATTTGTCCTGCTGTGCTCTTTTTGTTCTTCACTTTTTGTGAACGATTTATATGCCTTGTCTAATATACTTGGCAGATGCCCGCAGAAGCTTTCTATCCATTTTTAAAAATGGAGTGGTAGGAAACTTTTTTGCGGGCATTTTTTTATTATTCTTAATGGAGGTAAGTAAATGAATACGATGGCATATGAAAAATTACAATATAACGAACTAAAAGAGCTGGTGAAATCTTACTGTGTTAGCAGCTTGGGGAAGGAATTAATGGATAATCTTTTTCCGAGTCCAAACAGTAAAGTAGTAGAAAATAGACTAAACGAGACAACTGAAGCGAGAAGACTGTTAGATGCAGAAAATCATCTTCCATTAAAGGGTATCTCCAATATTAATCACCTAATGGAGAAACTAGAAAAAGGGATTATTTTGGGTCCCTCTGAGTTGGTAGCAATATCGGACTTCTTAAGAGGATGTAGGATGATTAAGAAATTCATGTTAGGGAAGGAATTTTTTGCGCCTATTCTTCATTCTTATGCTTATTCCATGATGGAGTTTACGATGATTGAAGAAATGATTAATGCTTCTATTAGAGGGAATATCGTAGATTCTGAAGCGAGCAGAGAGTTAAAACGTATACGAAATCAAATAGTAAAAACCGAAGAAAAGATTGAGGAGCGGCTTAATAAATTTCTCAAAAGTAGTGCCAACAAAGAATATATACAGGAATTTTTTATCAGTAAAAAAGATGATAGATTTACTATCCCGATTAAAGCGTCCTATAAAAACCAAGTACAGGGTACGATTATTGACTCGTCCTCTAAAGGATCTACGGTATTTATTGAACCAGCAACAATCACTAAATTTAACGGAGATCTTGCAATTCTTAAATCGGAAGAATCAATAGAAGAGTATCAAATTTTAGCTACTATTTCTGGAATGATTCAAGAGGAAAATAGACAAATTCTTATTAATATTAATTTGATTGCTCAGTATGACATGATTTTTGCAAAAGCGAAATTCAGTAAAAGCATCGATGGTATTGAACCTAAGTTAAACAATTATGGTTATATCCATTTAAAAAATTGCAAGCATCCACTTTTATCAGGTAATATCGTACCTCTAGATTTTGAAATTGGGAAGAACTATCGTAGTTTGATAATTACTGGACCAAATGCGGGTGGAAAAACGGTAGTGCTGAAGACGATTGGTATTTTAACTCTTGCTGTCATGTCCGGATTTCATATAGCCGCTGATGTGGGGACGGAAATAGCGGTGGTCGATAACTTATTTGTTGATATCGGAGACAATCAGAGTATTGAAAATGCTCTTAGCACTTTTTCTTCTCATATGAAAAATATTTCGGAAATTATGAGCGTATCAACAAATAATACATTACTTCTCTTCGATGAAATAGGTAGTGGAACTGAACCAAATGAAGGAGCAGCACTAGCTATTGCAATCTTGGAGGAATTTTATCAAATGGGTTGTATAACAGTGGCAACAACCCACTATGGTGAGATAAAGCGCTATTCTGAAATCCATAGTGATTTTATGAATGCAGCGATGCAGTTTGATAGTGAAGTATTAGAGCCGATGTATAAGCTTCTCATTGGTAAGTCGGGAGAAAGTAATGCGCTATGGATTTCTAAAAAAATGAATATTCGGGAGAAAGTTTTACAAAAAGCTCAAAATTATATTGAAAGTAAAACATATGATTTAGGCCGTGTAAGAGAAAATAAGATTAAAAAACCAACTACTCTCATGGCTACACAAGTAGAAACGTACTGCTTCGAAAGAGGAGACAGGGTAAAATTACTTGAAAATGACGATTTTGGTATCGTGTATGAGAAAAAGGATCACCAGAATAATGTGTCTGTTTTCTACAACAATGAAGTAATTAAGCAGAATATAAAAAGAATAGTGTTGGAGGGAAAAGCGGCGGACTTATACCCAGAAGGATATGATTTATCTACATTATTTGTAAGCTATACGGAAAGGAAATTCAACCATGACATAGAAAGAGGTTCCAAAAAAGCTTTAAGAAAAATAGCTAAGGAAATAAAAAACAAATCCAATAAGTAGGAAATGGCTAAGTAAGCTTACTCTCTATTTATTCAATAAGAATAAAACTCTCCAGCTAGAGCAAATTAGACTCTAGGAGGTGAATAGTCATGAGTAAAAACAACAAAAAAACAATCAATGTCAGAACTCATAATAGTTACGAGCTGTATAAAAACCCAACGAATAATCCTGATGAGGAGTTTTCAGAAGAGTTTGTAGAGATATCCAAAAATAAGATAACGAATGAAATTAATAAAAACCCCTCTAACAAAAGAAAAAATAATTAATATATAAAAGGTGAGATTAATTGGAGCTCACCTTTTTCTTGTATTTATTTACCCTAGCAAGCATATTGTGTTTCCCGCTATTAGTTATATAAACTTTATCTTAAATTATACATGATGGTGTCATACTACCAAATTCTATGTGGATTTTCTCTACTATTGTTTCAAACTTTTCTAAAGCAACTAATGCATTATTACCACTTCTTTTATTTTTTGCTTATAGTCCATAAATATACTAATGAGTAAACTAATTGGATTTCTATATCGCCTGAGATTTAGAGTAGCTATTAATAGCCTGAACATTCTCCGATATAAGGAAATTCTATGCAGGGATATATTTCTTTCTATCGAATTTAAATTAGAAAGGAAAGGGTGAAGGAAATGAATAAAAATAATCCTGTAGAAGGAGCTCAAAAATTTGTACATAAGTATTTTCCAAATTGTAATGGGGCCTTGTTAGCAGGGAGTGTCATTCGGGGAGAGGCGACCGAAACGTCTGATTTAGACATTGTAATTTTTGATGAAACCTTTCCTTCTTCCTATCGAGAGACATTTATAGAATTCGAGTGGCCAATTGAAGTGTTTGTACATAATGGAAGCTCCTATAAGTCGTTTTTTGACAGTGATCGAGAGCGTGCACAACCTTCCCTGCCTCGAATGGTGTCAGAGGGAATTATTTTAAGAGACGATGGGATTATAGAAGCTATAAAAAAAGAAGCGGAGGAACTTTTAAAGGAAGGACCAGAAAAATGGACCGAGAAAACTATACAAATCAAACGGTATTTTCTTACAGATACATTAGATGATTTTATAGGAAGCTCTAATAGAGCAGAAGGAATATTCATCGCAAACACATTAGCAGAACGTACAAGCGAATTTGTTCTTAGAACTAACCAACGTTGGATAGGAACTTCTAAATGGATTGTTCGCTCTTTAAAAGCATTTGATGAAGACTTCGCCAATCAATTTATTGAAGCGTTTGATACATATTACACAACCGGCGATAAAAGCAGAGTAATTTGTTTAGTAGAGGCAGCGATGGAACCTCATGGGGGAAGGTTGTTAGAAGGTTTTTCATCAGGAAAATGATGGAATAAGGAGGTCTTATGAGAACTATAATTGGAATATTATCCATATTATTTGGAGCATTGTTTATAAATATCACAATTAATCAATTCGAGAAAACAGGAAATATTATGCTGACCTTTTACGGGATAACGTTATGTGTACTCGGTGCTAATGTACTTAGCAATCGAAAAATAACAAATGGAAAAATTTACACAAGAGTTATAGGAATAGGTATTGCGATGATATTATTTGGAGTTGCGTTCGTATTGAAACCAGGTGAAGCAGGTAGCAGTTTTGGAATGACCATAATTATCCTTGGTTTGTTATTTTCATTAGTAGATTATTTAGAACTATAGGATAATGAGCTGGAATGAAGTCGATGCCGACTAATAAAAGAATTTTGCAAACTTTTTACTCTTGTTCGACGTCTAATAAATACTAACTATAAAAAGTCCGGTTTAATAGGCATATAACAGGAGGAATAGTGTGAAGAATTTATTGGTTTTTTTAATGCCAATGATGCTATTGGTAGGATGCAATAATGAGGAGACAGAACCGGCTACAGAAACCGATAAGCTAGGAAGCGAGACGGTAATAGACGAGCCAAAAGAAGAGGTTGAAGAAAGTGATGTAGAAGAGACTACTATTGTTGAAGAAGATAAAGATAATAATGTAGTGGAGGAAAATAAGAATAAGCCAGTAGTCCAGGAAAAACCTGTAACTAAAGAAAAAACAGAAACTGTAAATCTCTCCGGAACAAAAGATAAATATTTAAAGCAGCTAAATGACATTGAAAATAGTCTAGGTGATTTAAACAATCAATACAATAATGGTACACAAACCGAGATGAACGAAGCAAAGTCAAAAATTTTAAATAAATGGGATGCAGCTTTAAACGAGATCTATGGTGTATTGAAAAAACAGCTGTCTGCAGATGAAATGAGTAGTCTAAAAGTGGAACAGCGAAATTGGATTAAACAAAGAGATCAAAAGGCTAAAGATGAGTCCTCTGTTTTTACAGGTGGAACAATGGAAGCTACTATATACGTATCTACACAGGCACAGCTGACGAAAGAACGCTGTTATGAATTAGTACAAAAATATATGAAATGAAAATAGAGTTGAAAGTCAGCGAATGTTGATTTTCAACTATTTTTGTACTTACTCAATATACCTGAAGGAATAATTACTCATTTGTTGAATTAAACAATAGGCTTAAATATGAGGTGAAAAACCATGTGGATCATTAAAAATATGGAGAATAAGGAACTGGAATTCTTGAAGGATATGCTATATGAATCGATTTATATGCCGGAGGATGTAAAAGATAAAGCAAAGCTATTAAACTCCCCTTCAATAAAAAAGTATTATGAAGATTGGGGAAGAAAAGGAGATATAGCATTAATAGCAACTGATGCCAATAATAGAGCAGTAGGAGCAGTTTGGTATAGAATTTTTGATGAATCTAATATGGGATATGGCTATGTAGACAATCAAACTCCGGAATTAGGAATCGCAGTTATGAAAGAAGCAAGAGGATTAGGAGTAGGCACTTTACTTATGAAAAAGATAATCGAACAGGCTGCAGTGGATGGATTTAAAACGCTCTCCTTAAGTGTTGACCCTGATAACAGAAGCGCAGTTCATATTTATCGGCAGCTAGGTTTTGTAGACTATGGCATATCAGGGACATCAATTACGATGATTTACCGAGAAGAGAGCAAAGTTTAATATTAAATAATAAAGTCAGTTTGGGGAACAACTAAAGTGACTATTTAAATCTTAAACAAGGGTGTGTTTCACATGAAGACTGCAGTTTTCTTGGATCGGGATGGTGTAATCAATGAGGTGCTCACGGAGCGAGTTAAATTTGTGAACAAACCAGAGCAGCTATACTTTTTACAAGGGGTCCCTGAAGCTATTAAGAAATTGAACGCTTCCTTCGATCATATATTTGTCGTTACCAATCAAGGAGGAGTAGGATTGGGGTTTATGAAGGAATCCCAGCTGCAAAGAATCCATGACCATATGATTGCAGTTTTAAAAAAGGAAGGTGCTACTATTCATGAGGTAGTGTACTGTCCGCATAAGCCAAAGTCTGGTTGTGCATGTCGAAAGCCAAACAGTAAGTTAATAGTAGATCTGGGTAAAAAGTATAATGTGGATTTGTCCAAATCCTATATGGTAGGGGATACGGACACAGATATTATTGCTGGGAAAAAAGCCGGAACAAAAGGAGTTTTTCTAGGGAAAAGTGACCCTATCGCGGATGCTGTATTTCCGGATCTTATAAGCGCTGTAGAATGGATTTTACAGGATGCAAAAACAAGTTAAAGGAATTCGCCGAAGGCACTGACAGATATAATTCATACACATAATCTTTTTATAATAATTGTTTAAGACAACGAAGTACTTATTGTGCCTTTTTTTTCTTATCTTTTATAAAAATAATAATGCTTAGTAATAAAGGTAGACCTACCCAAAAAGGTAAAATAAATGGTATGCCAACTACTCGAGGAAACTCGATAGATATTTCAACAACATTGCGAGGTAGCAGAGAGAGAAAGTAGGTTATACCTGCGATATAAAACACCATCTTTTGTCTGTTCTTTTTAATGGTGTACCTTGAAAAACCGTAACTAGTTACAAATAAATATAAACAAATTTTCAAGAAAATACTTAATATCCAAACCGTTATTACAATTGCATCTAAATTTTCAATGACTCCAAAAATTGATATGTACCTTTCTAAAATTAAAAAAGGATATAAATGTGTAGAGGCAATTTTAACTCCGAATGTAGTAATAATCGACGTAACGGTCAGTAAATATAGTAGACCACTTGTAAGAATACTCCACATCAAAAATTTATCTTTTTTTGGATGAAATTTACTAAGATTAAAAATCCATAATATTAATACACAATCCGTCAAAAAAGCAGCAGGTCCTAAGGAACCGGTTAAAACATCTAAAATGCCACTGTCATACCAAAAGGGTAGTAGGTGTTTAAAATCCATATTTACTATACCGAGTAGAATAGGAGATACAATTCCCAACAAAAGAATGGGTCCAAAAATCTCAGCTAGACGACCTATAACTCCCAAGCCATGAAAAGTTGGATAAATGGCTGCGGCTAAAATACAAAATATTATCACACTAATAGGTGTCTTTGGCAAAACAGTGCTCGAGACAAACTCTCCGTATTGTCTAAGTATTACTGCTAATACAACTGTAAAAGAAATTAATGAAAATATAGATAATAGCCTACCAAACCATTTCCCTGCAATTGTTTCTATAATTTCATGAAACTCCATAGTTGGATATCTAGTGCAGACTTTTATAGAAAACCACAAAGTAAGTAGGGAAATTAATATTGCTATTAAAGAGGACAACCAAGCATCTTGTTTGGCTATTTTAATTGATGCTGAGGGTGTAAGTAGCATATTCATAATTACCTGCATACTTAAAAATAGCCAAAATAATTGTTTATGTGTCAATACATTATCATTCAAATTCATAACACCTGCTCTACTTCTTGATATTAAGATTTGTAACTCCTGGATTTTTTATATTCACTTCCACTTGAATGGATATTTCTATATTTTCATACTGTTCTTCCCAGTTTCCTTTTATTTCGTCAGTTTCCTTAGGGTAACTACGATGAAATACTTCATAGAATTGTAGGACATCAGCTTTTAAGTCTTTTTGTATATGATTTAAGAAATTTTCTATATCTTCTTTTATTTTCTTAGAGAACTCTTTCTCTAATTCATTCTTAACAGTTGCATTATATATGTCGAGGTTTGTGGAGTTTTGTAGAATTACTAAATCGGACTTTACTTTAAGTTTAATGATCCATTTTTCCTTTTCTATTAGAGGTGTAACTTTGCTAGACTTTTTACTTGTTTCTACAGTCACTTTACCATTTTCACCATCAGGATTAATGGTAATAGGAATAATAGTCTTCGGAAACAACAGCCACTGACTGCCAATATCTTTATCCCCAGTGATAATTGAAATCATTTTTCCTTGATATATAATAGCAGACCCTTTGACCGCGAAAGAGTCGATTGTATCTCCTGAAGTCTTAATGCTGTTAGTGCTGCTAATAGGAATGAGACCGGCTTGAGAATTATTTACAAGCATTTCCTCTGTATCTTTTAATGTAATAGACTTTAAATAACGAGACTTTGGAATCTTACTAAATAATTCGGCGGTATTTATATTGACAAATTTATTTAATTCGACTTTAGCTTTTTCTTGGCTAATATAAATTTGAGCTTGTTCTCTTGGTTCACCAGTTCTAACAAGAAAATCAAGTTGCTTACCTAGTTCATTTTTTGCAAGTTCACTCCCAAAGATAAAAATATTTGAGTGTCCCCAAAAGATTTCTCTAGGAACTTCTGATTCCAGCTTCATTACCGCATCTGAAAATGTGTCTCCAGTAATTGAAACTGAATAGGAATTCTTACTAGATCCACTTTCTTCCCCACTTGCACCCCCTGATGGATTAGGTACATATAACAAAAAGGTTACTTCTATTTGCTCATCTTCTATTTGATCAATACCTGTAGCAATTACTATGGCTAGATCGTTGACTTCCATTACGTCCCAACAACCGGAAAGAAAAATTGAAGTTAATATTAGTGTAAAATATATTTTTAAGGAACTAAGATGTTTTTTAATCATTTATTTCCCTTCATTTCGTCGATTAGGATTAATAGATGAATAAATAGTCGGTCTTTTTTTCATATATTTAAGTGGTACTCTTATTAAAACATCTCTAAACAAAGAAGAATCATTTGGAGTCAAAGGTGCTAAATAAGATATACCGAATGATTTTAGTGAACAAAGATGACTAGCAATTATTAAAACCCCTAACATTAGACCAACTAGCCCCAACATTCCAGAAAGGAACATTATCGGGAAGGGAATCCATCTAAGTACTATACTTATTGGATACTGAGGTAACAAAAATGAGGAAATACCAGTAATAGCTACAATCATAACCATAGGTGCGGAAACTAGTCCTGCTTGAATCGCCGCTTGTCCAATGACCAAGGTTCCTACTATACTGACCGTGGAACCCATTTGTTTTGGCAAACGAATCCCAGCCTCTCGAAGTACTTCAAATATTACTTGCATGAGCAAAGCTTCTAAGAATGCAGGAAAAGGAATTTCCTCTCTACTTTGTGCTATTCTCAGTAAAAGAGTAGTAGGGATCATTTCTTGATGAAAAGTCAAAATCGCTATATAGGCAGATGGGGCGAGTACTGCAACCATTAGAAAAAGATATCTGAGCCACCTACTAAGAGTTCCGTTGATAAACCTTTCTGTGTAATCCTCAGGAGATTGCAAAAGAGTAAAGAGAGTAACTGGAACCATTAATACAAATGGAACACCATCGATAAAAATAGCCACTCTTCCCTCTAAAAGAGCTGCAGCTACTACTTCCGGTCGCTCACTGTATTGAACTTGTGGAAACAGAGAGGACCAATTGCTTTCTAATGCTTCTTCAATAGAAGCAGTAGAAAGAATGGCATCAACATCAATCATCGATAACCTTTCTTTTACATCCTCTACAATCTGTAGATTGGCGATACCTACAATATAAGATATATAAATAGAAGTATGTGAATATGATCCGATTACAACAGAACTCATTTTTAGAGAAGGAGTTTTTATTTTTCTTCTAACAAGAGATAAGTTAGTATTGACAGACTCTATAAATCCTTCTCTTGATCCAATCACAACAGACTCTGCTTGAGGCTCTTCAATCGATCTTTTTTCATAACTAGAAATACGATAGGAAACAGCCTGGTTTTCTATAGCATTAAAGAGAATGGTATTTCCATCTGCAATCTCGTCAATGATTTGTAGTGTATTAGAAAGAAGCTTTGCATTTGTTATATTTGTTACATGAGATATAGTCGACGCTAAATCTGGTGAAACTATTCTTGTATTTTGTATGGGCTTAATAATATGTTCGTGGATCTTTTCTTGGTCACTTAGACCACTTACAAAAATGAGAAGATAGGCAGATTGTTCAGAAGAAAAAGGATGAAAAACTATATCATCGCAGTTTTTATAAATTTCTTTCAATATTTTTGTTTTCTCTTCAAGTGAGGACGGGAGAATTTCATAAGATTTAACAAATTCTTTTAAATGAAGATCTGCTGTTTTCATCAAAACTCCTCTTCCTTAATGTTTATTTAATTATTTCCAACTTAACTCGTTATCATTCAAGTTTGAAGACATTAGAGCTAAAGAAAAAGTTCATAATGAGATATTTGATTTTGTAACCTGAGTTCCCTGAAATGGATGACATATAGAATTAAATAAGGACAAGGAATGAAATGAATCATCAAGCGTATAATTTGAAAAGGAGTAGGATTTTGCTAAAGACTCGTGAATATGAGATGATTTGAATATGCATGGATCCACGAATAAAACCATATGTATGTGAAATACTATATGGATAAACAAATCATATAAGTTTTGTGTAAATGCAAGTTGTATTGGGTAGTGAATACTAGAAAGAATACGTGATATTAATAGGAGGAATTTGAAATGGAAGAAAAAATGGGTAGTATTGAAGTAGGAGAAATCCTAACGGTATTAGATGAAGAAGATCGCGAACAAGAGATCGAAGTAATCGGGCTTTTAACAATTGAAGAAAAAGAATATGCAGCAGTTGCATTTGCGGAGGATACGCAAGAAGAAACCGACGAAGACATGGATGTATTCTTTTTCCAAGTAGTTGAAGGTGAGGACTTAGCGGAAATCGAAACAGATGAAGAATTTGAAAAAGTATCTGCAGCATTTCTTGAAGCTGAAGAAGCAGTAGAAGACGAAGAATAGAAAAACTAGAAAAGAGAGGATAATCTCCTCTTTTTTTCAATTACTAGTAGGATAGCTTTGGTAGGAGGTAAATGGAATGTTACAAAATGAAGGTAAACTAGATATTGGCAGTACATTTAAAGTATTAGATGAAAATAACCAAGAACAAGAAATGAAAGTTGTAGGGTATTTGACTGTAGAACAGATGGAATATGTTGCAGTCATTTTCCTTGAGGATATACAAGAAGATTCTGAAGAAGATATAGGTATTTTCTTTTTCCGGTTAGATGAAGACAAAAACTTTGTCATGATGGAAAGCGACGAAGAGTTCGAAAATGTATCGGCAGCATATATCAAGCTAGAGAAAAATAACTTTGCTAAAAAGAAAAAAAGATAAATACTTGTAACTTTAAAGCATGATACCTAACACAATAGGTATCATGTTTTTTATTACATCTTCAGGCGGAGATACAACCGTACCTAGGGGCTAATTTTAATATAGCTATAATAAGATAAAATGAATAATAATAGTAAAAGATCAGGGGGTAGAACTAGTGGATACGTATAGATGGAAAGTTGAAGAGGAACTATTTCTTTGGAAAAGGAAGATGACGAAACGAACGGGATTAATAGGTCGTACGTCTAAGAATGTACAAACAAAGGTTAACGGACTTATTCCTGAAAAGGTCCATCAAGTGATAACGGAAAGTATTAAGAATATGGTAAAGATGACGCTTGTTGGGTCAAATATAAAAATGAAAAAAAGGCTGCCACTGGAACTTAACCTTCAGGAGCGAGATGAACTTTTACAGGAAAAACTTACTACGTTCCGAAAAACTGCTGTAGTAGAAGGAGCAGGGACAGGAGCAGGAGGTATACTCCTTGGACTCGCTGACTTCCCGCTACTATTATCAATTAAGATGAAGTTTCTCTTTGAAGCAGCGACGGTTTATGGATTCGACACGGATGAATACGAGGAAAGGTTATATATACTGCATATATTCCTTTTAGCTTTTTCTAGTGAGGAAAAAAGAAAAGAAACGCTAGAAATTATGGAGCACTGGGAGCAACAAAAGAGCTTAATTGGCGAGATGGATTGGCGAGATTTCCAACAGGAATATCGGGATTATATTGATCTAGTGAAAATGCTCCAATTACTCCCTGGAATAGGAGCGATGGTAGGAGCTGTTGCTAACTATAATTTGCTCGATCAACTTGGTGAAACAGCGATGAATTCATACCGACTTCGTTTATTGTCAAAAAATGGTCTTGAAATAACAAAGGGCATTGACTTTAATAATTAGATTCCATACCAAATTATTGGTATTTTCTCTATCTTGCAATCATAGACTTCAAAGACTGCAAAAGAAGGAGAGATTTTTTTATGAGTTTTAAATATGTTGGTATCATACTAGGCGCTTCTGCACTATCAATCGGACTTTTTTCAGCGAACGTCCATGCAACTACTACACTGAAAGAACAACCCCCTGTACAAATTCAAGCAGCATCAACAGACAATGTTTTTACAAAAGAGGATTTGATCAAAAAGTTTCGAGGTCTATTTCCAAAGCAATTCGATTTCTTGAAGAGTTCCGATTTCCAGATGAACGGTGGTTATTATTTTCCTGGTGACGAGACAATGCGTTATGATCTATACTTCACAAAAACAATCGATGGAAAACAGTTATATGGTAATGTTTCGTTTGTAGGTAAAGACTTACAAATAGAAAACTTCTCTTATCAACCTGCCACTGTAACAGAAGCGCTTTTTCCAGCTAAAGTTTCTAAAGTGGAAGCGCAAAAGATAGCCGGAGATTTTATGAAAAAATATCTAGATGGCGGTGAATATCAATTAGAGACGGATTCTTATGGTTATTATCCAAATCAGATATTAACGGAACCAATACGATATTCATTTTCCTACACTCGTTTGAAAAACAAAGTTTCTGTTACTGACCAACGAATTGAAGTTTCCGTTCTAGGAAACGGTGAAATTGTTGGCTTTTATAGAAATCCAGAAACTAACAAAGCGTCCACTTTTGATGACGTGAAAAAAGTAAAAGTGAAAGATGGCGTATTAAAAAAGGTAAAAGAAAATATATATGTGGAAAAGCAATATCAAGTAGAAACAGATTACCAAACTGGTGAACGACATGTACGACTCGTATATCAACCGTCACCAAATTTACTTGGTGTTCATGCTTCTTCTGGAAAATACTTAACTTCCAAAGGATACTCAGTAGATTTCCCTAAAAAATCTACGATTTCGCTGCTTTCTTCCAAGCAGCTCCCAGCCAACTATAAGAATGGGATCACTATAGAAGAAGCAAAGAAAATGTCCGAGAAATTACTGAAAATAGATTTGAAAAATGTTAAGTTGAACATCGACTCTATCAGAGAAATGACTAATTATAACGGACAGGAAGTTATTAGTGTTCAATATATGTATAATTTTCCAAATGGCGGTACTGGAGCAAGTATAGAGATAGACAAACAAACAGGTGAAGTAATCCAGTACTATAATATGAAGAGCGAGATTTTAGCGCAGATGGGTGAGAAGCCAAGTGAAGCGAAGCCTCTTTCCGAAAAACAAGCGCTTGAAAAAGCAGTGGAACATATGAAAAAGTGGATTCCATCTTACCTTCATAACTATGCAAAACCTACAGAAGTAGCATATCTGGATGAAATGCAGGGTAGCTTTATGTTTAATTTCCCGAGAGTTGTAAATGGAGTTGTGGTTTCGGGTGATTCTATTAATGTCGGAGTGGCGAAGGATGGTTCACTAAATAATCTTTATGTTAATTATCAAGAGGTGAAGAGTTGGCCATCACCAGAAAAAGCAATATCAGAAAAAGAAGCGAAGGAAATAATAACTAAGGCATTGAGTTTAAGACTTAACTATATGAAATCCAATCAAAAAGAGGGAAATAACCACTATGACCTAGTTTACTCTCAATTATTCAATGAGAAATCTTTTAGTACTTTAGATGCTTTAACAGGTGAGTGGCAAGTGCTTAATGGAGAGAACAATACAACTGTTATTTCCCATCCTTGGGCGCAAGAGGAACTAAATTATTTTATAAATGCAAAAATCCTTGATGTCAAAGATCCAAAACAGTTTGACGGAGATGCTGCTATTTCCAAGGGAGAAGCGCTAAAAGTAATGATGAAATCACTTACTTATATGTATGATGGCTATTATTATCCTGAGCAGGACAATCAGAAACAATCATTTGACAATATCGATCCTAAGCATCCACTATACCAGTCGGTCGAGCGTGCTGTGGATATGGGAATCCTAAAAGCCGATACAAAGAGTTTTGCAATAGATGAGCCGGTAAGTAAAGAACAGCTAGCAGTTTGGTATATTCGTGCATTAGGTCTCGAACAGGCTGCCAAAAATTCGACTATTTATAAACTTCCTTTTACAGATGCTGATAAAGTACAAAAGGAATTATTAGGTTATGTCGCACTCGCTAATTCATTAGAATTATTGGAGGCGGAAAAAGGAGTATTGAATCCTAAAAAAGAAGTAACCTATGCAGAACTAGTAGTTTCAACAATTCACCTTGCTCACAAGATTTCAGAAAAAGGAAGAACTTTTCTTTATTGATATTTAAGTAATTTAAACAGCTTTCAATTATTTAAATTTACGTTGCTTTTTGGATCTCTGGATGATATTATCGGATTATAAATACGCATATTGGTCACATGTTACTGAAATTTTCAGGCATGGTGGTAAACTGTGAGGGAATAATACTATTATTCTTTTCCATTACCCCATGCCTTTTTATGTTCTTTTAGGTCTCATGGAGCAATATATTTTAATAAGACAATTTCCATAATATCTTTATACAAAGGAGTTCTACTAATGTTTGCTAAATTCATGAAAAAAAATAAAGTACAAGTATTCTCACCACTATCTGGTCAAGTGATTCCCCTAGAACAAGTTCCAGATCCAGTTTTCAGTCAAAAAATGATGGGTGAGGGAGTAGCAATTATGCCAACAGGAGGAGATGTAGTAGCGCCGATTGATGGGACAGTTGTATTAATCTCTAAAACAAAGCATGCGATAGGTATTCGGACAAAGGACGATACCGAAGTGCTAATTCACGTTGGTTTGGAAACAGTCACACTAAAGGGTGAAGGATTTACTGTATTTGTAAATGAAGGTGATGTAGTTTCTACAGGACAAAAACTAATGACAGTGGATTGGGATTTTATCAAAGATAAAGTGCCAAGCATTATTACACCAGTAGTAATTACGAATAGTGCAGAAAGAACTGTAGAATATACTGATGCGTCAGCAAGTGTAGCGGGTGACACATTGGTAATGTCTGTTTCTTCGAAGTAATTCAGGTTGGATAGTATGTGAAGGAGGCTGACTTTCCATTAAAATCACAAAGATACTTAATAATAACGCTGTGATTGTTCTACATGATGGACGCGAGAAAATAGCTATTGGCTCGGGTATAGCTTTTCAAAAGAAACGGAATGACATTATCATTGGGTCCAAAATTGAAAAGATTTTTGTTATGCAAGAAAATGATAAGCTAGTGCAGCTATTAAGTCGAATTCCAGAAGAACATTTTACTATTTCAGAAGAAATAATTACTTACGCCGAAGCGTATTTAAATACAAGATTAAATGAGCATATTCATATAGCTTTGACAGACCATATCTCATTTGCTATTGAAAGAGCAAAGGATGGCATTAATTTAAACAATAGACTGCTTCATGAGATTCGAGTTCTATATAGAGCAGAGTTTGAAATAGGTCTTTGGGCAATTCAGCATATAAATAAAACGTGTCAGGTAGAAATGCCTGTAGATGAAGCGGCTTACATAGCGCTTCATATTCACACAATGAAAATTCAAGGGGGGGATTTACATCAGACAATAAGACAAACCAATTTAATAAAGGGCATGGTTTTATCGATTAAAAAGTACTTGAATATTGAAATTGAGGAAGACGATATTTCCTATCATCGGTTAATCACTCATTTACGCTTTGCATTAACACGGTTAAATCAATCTGAGCTTCATATGATGGATGAAGAAATGTTAGTGATGATTCAAAAGAAATTCCCGGTTGGTTATAGTTGCGCAAGCCAAATAGCAAAAGAGCTTATGGCGGACCATGGAATTGAGTTTCCCGAAGAAGAGTTAGGTTATATTGCACTGCATATTGAACGGTTAAGAAAGCAAGTTTCATAATTCGGCATTATTTTATACTATTATATTTTTATTAAAAATCAGTTAAAAGGAGATGAATAAATTATGATGAAGTTTTTACAAAATTTGGGGCGTTCGTTAATGCTTCCAGTAGCTGTTTTACCCGCAGCTGCAATATTAATGGGGATTGGATACTGGATTGACTCGGATGGTTGGGGATCAGGAAATGTATTTGCAGCCTTCATGATAAAAGCTGGTAGCTCGATTATTGATAATATTCCTATTCTGTTTGCTGTAGGAGTAGCGATAGGGATGTCCAAGGCAAAAGATGGGGCAGCCGCTTTAAGTGGATTAGTAGCTTTCTTAGTTGTAACTACGATGCTTTCAAGTGGGACTGTTGGTTTATTACAAGGAATCGATGTAGAGAGTGTTGATCCTGCATTTGGAAAGATTAATAATGCATTTATAGGTATTCTTTCTGGTATTGTTGCTGCAACAATGTATAATCGCTTCAGTCACGTGAAATTACCTGATTTCTTAGCATTCTTTAGTGGAAAACGTTTAGTACCTATTATGTCCGCAGTTGCAATGTTAGTTGCTTCTGCAGCACTATTTTATATTTGGCCAATCGTTTTTGGTGGACTAGTTAACTTTGGTGAAGCAATTAGTAGTCTAGGAGCAGTAGGCGCTGGGCTTTATGGCTTCTTTAACAGACTATTAATACCAACAGGATTGCATCACGCATTAAATGCAGTGTTTTGGTTTGACACTGTTGGTATAAATGATATCAATAAGTTTTGGAGCAGTGAAGGCGTTAAGGGTGTAACTGGTATGTACCAAGCCGGATTCTTCCCGATTATGATGTTCGGATTACCAGCAGCAGCTCTTGCAATGTATCACACGGCTAAAACAAAAAGAAAAAAACAAGCAGCTTCTCTTATGCTTGCAGCTGGTTTTGCGTCATTCTTCACAGGTGTAACTGAGCCACTTGAATTTTCATTCATGTTCTTAGCTCCAGCACTTTATGTAGTTCATGCAGCTTTAACAGGTTTATCTTTATTCATCGCAGCATCCTTTAACTGGACAGCAGGCTTTGGATTTAGTGCAGGGTTAGTCGATTATCTTTTAAGTCTTCGAATTCCAATCGCTAATTTCCCGCTTATGCTATTGCTACAAGGGCTAGTATTTGCAGTTATTTACTATTTCTTATTCCGTTTCTTAATCTTGAAGTTTAACTTAAAAACTCCAGGTAGAGAAGACGATACAGATGAAAGTGAAGAAACTGTTGTAGTTTCATCTGATGATAAGTTTTCAAATATGGCAGCTAGAATCTATGATGGGCTAGGTGGAGATGCCAATGTTGCATCTGTAGAACACTGTACAACTCGTTTACGTGTAGAAGTATTAGATATGGATAAAGTCGATCAAAAGAAAATTAAAGATACTGGTGTTCCAGGTATTAATATAGTAGGTCCGAAAAATATTCAAGTTATTGTTGGAACAAGCGTACAATTTGTTGCAGACGAAATTGAGAAAATACGTAAATAGTAGATAATTGAAAAGCTGTTTAATTTGGGTGTCCATATTAAACGGCTTTTTCTTTATGGTGATGCAGATTCTATTTATCATTTTGGGATTATTAATCTATACTGTTATTAAGCAAACTGCGGAGGTGTAGTAATGAGTAAAACAATTCTAATATCGAACGTGACTATTGTAAATTATGATCGTGAAATTACAGGGGATCTATTTATCCGAGATGGTAAGGTAGAGAAAATTGGACAAGCTTTACAAGTGGAGGCAGATATCTTTTTAGATGGAACTGAAAAGAACTGGATAGTTATGCCAGGTTTTATCGATATGCATATTCATGGGTCAGCTGGTTTTGACATGATGGATGCTACAGAAGAAGCGCTTAGAGGAATGTCTCGTTCATTAGTAAAAGAAGGTACGACTAGCTATTTGCCAACTACTATCACTCAACGGGTGGATGCGATTGAAGCAGCGCTTGAAAATGTAAATGGCTTTGTAAATAATGCAGATGAAGCAGAGGTTTTAGGGATTCATGTAGAGGGACCATATATTTCAACAAAATGGGCTGGAGCACAGCCAATTGAACATATTAGCGAGCCCTCTATTGAACAGTTTCTAAAGTGGCAACAACTTAGTGGAAATCGCATTAAACAAGTGACCGTTGCTCCCGAAATAGTGGGTGGTTTTGAATTTGTACAAGCCATGAGTGAGGAAGGCATTATCTCTTCAATCGGACATTCAGATGCTAGTTCAGATGAAGTGGAAAAGGCAGTACAATTAGGAGCTAAGCAAGCTACCCATTTATATAACCAAATGCGTCCATTCCATCATCGTGATACAGGTGTAGTCGGATCAGTTCTGCTAGACGATCATATGAAAGTGGAAATCATTGTTGATTATATACATAGTCATATGAAGGCAGTGAATTTAGCATACCGTTTGAAGGGTGCTGAAGGAATTATTTTA
The DNA here is from genome assembly GCF_038008345.1 of Psychrobacillus sp. FSL H8-0510. Taxonomy (NCBI): domain Bacteria; kingdom Bacillati; phylum Bacillota; class Bacilli; order Caryophanales; family Bacillaceae; genus Psychrobacillus; species Psychrobacillus sp. FSL H8-0510. The sequence goes on along the minus strand of NZ_JBBOYZ010000001.1, from coordinate 3,172,663 downwards.
ATAACAGATGCTATGCGTGCTAAAGGATTAGAGTATGGGGAATACGATCTTGGTGGACAGACTGTTTATGTCACAGAAAAAGGTGCACATCTGTCTAGTGGCGCATTAGCGGGAAGTATACTGACAATGGACCAGGCTGTTCGTAATATGAAGCAAACGACGGGTTGTTCCTTGCAAGAACTGGTATCGATGTCCTCTACTAATGCAGCGAAACAATTGAAATTATCCCATAAAGGATATATTGAGGAAGGCTTTGACGCAGATTTGGTTATATTGGATTTGGAATTGAATGTACAAAAAACAATCTGTCGAGGAAATATAGTATTTGAAAGTTAATGGAAATAGAGGTGATCAAATGCAGTCCTATTGGAAGGAAATAAATAGTTTACTGGAGCAGGTTGCAGAACTGGAAAAAGAAAATATAGATAATACTTCTAAGCTAATTGGTGACCGTATTAAAAAGGGGGGAATAGTGCAATTATTTGGTTGTGGACATTCCCATCTTTTAGCTCAGGAAGCATATTACCGTGCAGGAGGGTTAGTACCTGTTGCTCCGATTACCATAGAGCCTTTAATGTTACACAAAGGTGCGTTGACTTCTTCACAGAACGAGAAAGATCCTACGTTCATCGAGCGTAATAATGACAACATAAGCTTTCAACCGAATGATATTCTAATTGTTATTTCTACTTCTGGTCGCAATCCAGCTCCAATAGATATGGCTTTCTTAGGGAAAAAGGCGGATATTTTAGTTATCTCTCTTCAGTCTTTAAATTATAAAGATCAAGAAGGTCGACACGCGAGCGGGAAGCGCCTAGAAGATGTAGTGGATATCGTTTTAAATACACATATACCTGTTGGCGATGGACTTCTGAGTAACAAGGGATTGCAATATGGTCCATCTTCTACGGTTGTTGGGGCTGCTCTTCTTAATGCACTTATTTCGCAAATTATCGAGGAGATAAGTAAGGAATCTGATCAACTACCAGTGTTTAAAAGTGCAAATCTCTCAGATAGCCAATTGCATAATGTAGAGATGATGGAAAAGTATAAAAATCGAATAGATTTTAACTAAAGTATTATTAGTGCTTGTTTGCTCTCGATTTGCATCAAATGACCAAATTGAATATAATGATAATTTTACTAACGTAAAAATTTAGCAATTAGTGAGTATGCGCAATTCAGAAAAAGGTGGTTTTCAGTATGGCATTAGATTTAGAAGTATGGGAAGACAATGATGCTCTATATAGTCGGGCACAAGAAATATTTTCAACACAGATAAAGAATGGTGCAATTACATTTGGATTAGCAACGGGTGGGACGATGATTCCACTTTATGAAAAGCTGCGAAGTAGTGCGTTGGATTTCTCTCACTGTAATAGTGTAAATCTAGACGAGTATGTGGGAGTTCCTCAAGGACATCCAGCAAGCTACCATACGTTTATGCAACAACATCTCTTTGAGGCAAAACCATTTAAAGCTACATATATTCCAAATGGAGTAGCTGAAGATGTACATGCAGAAGCATTAAAATATGAAAACGTGTTAAAATCACTAACTGTCGATATGCAATTATTAGGTGTCGGAGTGAATGGGCATATAGGTTTCAATGAACCAGGTACATCCTTTCAAAGTGAAACAGATGTGGTTGAGCTAACAGCTTCCACTAGATCTGCAAATGCTAGATTTTTTGACTCGCTTGATGAAGTTCCAAAGCAAGCCATTACGATGGGCATTGCTTCTATAATGAGAGCGAAATGCATTCTTTTAATTGCAGTAGGAGAAGAGAAAAGAACTGCGATTGAAGCGTTATTAAAAGGAGATGTAACGGAGGATATTCCGGTTACACGGCTTTGTAATCATCCCAATGTTATTGTGTTAACTGATTTGCAAATTAATAACGACTAAAAATAGCATAGTTACAAGGAGCGTTCGAAGAGTCCATTTTCGAACGCTTTTTTGTATGTATGAAGAAGCAGTGTTTATTGTAAATACATAATGAGAAATAGAAAGAAGGAATTTTCGGATAATTGCAGAAGTAGGTATAGATGAGTTTGTTTATAAGGAGGGAATTACTATGGAACGAAATACTTCACTAGACTATGCCCAAAAATTAGATGAGCAAGATACTTTAAGGATGTATCGACACGAATTCTATGTCCAACCAAATACCATTTATATGGATGGAAATTCCCTTGGGTTACTCTCTAAGCGAGCAGAAAATTCAGTATTAACCCTACTAGATTCTTGGAAAGAATATGGAATAGATGGCTGGACAAAAGGGCAGTATCCTTGGTTTTATTTCCCTGAGTTATTAAGTGAGATGTGTGCTCCACTAGTAGGAGCCTCAAAGGACGAAGTAATTATAACGGGCTCTACAACGGCAAACTTGCATCAGTTGGTTGCTAGTTTTTATCGACCCGAGGGAAAGCGTACGAAAATAGTTGTGGATGAACTAAATTTCCCATCTGATATATATGCTATTAGTAGTCAGCTGTCCTTGCATGGATTGGATGTTAAAGACCATATGATAATGGTGAAAAGTCGAGATGGCTATACGTTAGAGGAAGAAGATATTATTAATGCGTTGACCGATGATGTGGCTCTAATAGTACTACCTAGTGTGCTATATCGAAGTGGTCAAGTATTAGACATCCAATTGCTCACGGAAGCGGCGCATAAGCGCAATATTATTATTGGTTTTGATTTGTGTCATTCAATAGGATCTGTACCACATGAGTTAGATAAATGGGATGTAGATTTTGCTTTTTGGTGTAACTACAAGCATCTGAATGGTGGACCTGGTGCAACAGGTGGCTTATATGTGAACCGTAAGCATTTCGGAAGAAAGCCTGGATTAGCAGGGTGGTTTGGGTCAGATAAAGAGAAGCAATTTGATATGTCTACCCAAATGGTACCAGCAGCTGATGCTGGTGCGTATCAGATCGGGACTCCTCATATACTAAGCAGTGCACCATTATTAGGTTCGCTAGAGATGTTCCAAGAGGCTGGAATGGAAGCAATTCGTGAAAAATCATTAAGACTTACCGATTATCTGATGATGTTAATTGATTTGGAGTTGGGTGAGTATAATTTTGTCATTTCTAATCCGCGTGAATCAGAAAAGCGTGGGGGTCATATCTTTTTAGTGCATGAAGAGGCGGCTCGTATATGTAAAGCGTTAAAAGAGCATCAAGTCATTCCCGATTTTCGTTCACCTAATGGTATTCGCCTGGCACCAGTTGCATTGTATAACTCGTTTGAAGACGTTTGGAATACTGTGCAGATTTTAAAAAGGATTATGGAGGAAGAGCTGTATAGAAAATATGAAAACAAACGTGATGTCGTTGCTTAATAAGGAGGGATGATATGCAAGATGAAAAGAAGGAAAGTGGCATTCATACAGATTTTAGCAATGATATGACGTATGGGGAATATTTGCAACTGGATAATTTATTGGCTAGTCAGAACAGATTATCTGGACATCATGATGAAATGCTTTTCATCATTATCCATCAAGTTAGTGAACTTTGGATGAAGCTTATCCTACATGAATTGACTAGTGCCATTCATGCTATTCAGGCTGATAAGATGCAATCTGCCTTTAAAATGCTAGCAAGAGTGACGAAAATTCAAACACAAATTATTCAAGCTTGGGATGTTCTTTCTACATTAACACCGGCAGAGTATCTAGAATTTCGAGATAAGTTAGGCAAGGCTTCTGGATTTCAATCTTTTCAATACCGACAAATCGAATTTGCTCTTGGCCATAAGTCCAAACATATATTAAAGATTTACGAGCAAGATGAAGAATTGCATAGAGAATTAGAAAGTGCTTTTCTTGCACCGAGTATTTATGATGTTTCGATTCAAGCATTAGCTAGAGCGGGGTTTCCGATAGCTCCTTCATTATTGAATCGAGATTATTCCATTTCGTATGTGGGAGATGAATCAGTAGCCAATGCATGGAAGGAAGTTTATCAAAACGTCGATCAACACTGGAATTTATATCAACTAGCAGAAAAGCTAGTAGACGTGGAAGACTGGCTTCAACAGTGGCGCTTTCGTCATATGAAAACGGTTGAAAGAATAATAGGATTTAAGAAAGGCACTGGGGGATCTTCCGGTGTGAATTATTTACGACATGTATTAGATCATCGTTTTTTCCCGGAACTTTGGGATTTACGCACTAATTTATAGGGGGTCACGGATATGAATAAGGAATGGATCGATATTACACAAACTATCTCTACTAGAATAGCTACATGGCCAGGAGATACACTCTTTGAATATGAACTAACCGCTACAAAGGATGATGGTGGTGCTGCAAATGTTGGGACGATTACAGCAAGTTTGCATACTGGAACACATGCAGATGCCCCATTTCACTATGTAAGTGAAGGGAAAACGTTAGATATGCTAGACGTTAATATGTATATTGGTCGTGCCAAAGTGGTGAGTGTCGTTGGGGCTACGGAAATTGGTAGGGAGGAGTTAGAAGGGTTTGATCTAACAGGTGTAGAACGTTTGCTTTTAAAAACGACGAATACTGCATCTCCTGAAAAATTTCCAGACAGGATTAATACGTTGAAGGAAAATATTGGCCCTTTTTTAAAGGAAAAGGGTATCTATCTCATTGGCACCGACCAACCTTCCGTGGACGGTATCGAAAGTAAGGAACTATTAGCTCACCATTCGCTGTTTAACAACGATGTATTTATAATTGAAAATCTTTTGCTCGAAAAGGTAGAACCAGGTGATTATGATTTAATCGCTCTGCCCTTGAAAATTGAAGGGGCAGATGGAAGTCCCATACGAGCTGTGTTAAGAAAAGTATAATACCAAGGGTAGATATAGCACTTAGAAATGCTAGTCTATCCATTTTTTCTTTTGGTTCTATTAAGGAGGAGCTTGAATGAAAAGATTTTTATTTATTTTCCTTTCAACGGTAATAGTTGGAGGTGTTTTTTATATGGGCATGGATTATCAAATGCGATTAAGAGAAAGGTCAGCGATAGTATTTGATATTAAACCTTTTATAATATTTACAAGTATTTTCTCTATTTTTATGGGAATGTTGTTACGATTACCTAAATTGATCATAGAAATTAAAGATAAAAAGAGATGGTCGATTGATTGGGTAAAGGTCCTTGTAATTGGAATCCCATCTATTTATATCGCTATGATTCGGCTTCTGGCTATTGTTTATGGAAAGAATTTGTTATTTTTCAATGAAGTAACGCTATTAGGTGATTTTACATTCACGTATATAGCAGGAGTTATATTTGGCTATGTTTTGTTAGACAGTCTGAAAAGCAATGATTCATCAAATGATAAGGGTAAATTAGCATAATAGTGAATTCAGTCGATAAAAAAGCCTTGTTATTATACAAGGCTTTTACTAATGGAGATTGTTTCTTTAGAATTAGTTTTTCTCTATTTGTTCATAATTTACCTTCTCGTAGTGAGGTAAATCATATCCGATAATTTTAAAAACGCTTATACTAGTTATATGAAGTGAAATAAGGAGTGGTTATGTTGAAAAGAATAGTAGTTATAGGCGGAGGCATTACAGGCCTTTCAACGATGCATTATTTGCAGAAACTCAAAAAAGAAATGTCATTAGATATAGAGTTAGTGTTAGTTGAAGCAAATGAGTATTTAGGTGGCAAAATCCATACCGTACTGGAGAATGACTTTATCATGGAGGTTGGGGCAGATTCAATCGTTGCAAGAAATGAATCCATCATTCAGCTAATTGAAGAGCTTCAACTAGAAGATGAAAAAGTGTACAACTCAACAGGCATTTCATATATTTACACAAATAATGAGCTCCATGCGATTCCTGCAGATAGTGTTTTCGGTATCCCTGCAAGTATCGAGTCGTTAAATAGCAGTACGCTAGTATCCGAATTAGGGAAAAAAGAAGCGTTAAAGGATTTAGAAATACCAAATGAAATTTTCACAAAAGAAAGTTCTGTCGGATCATTTTTAGAATATTTCTTAGGGAAGGAATTAGTGGAAAAACAAATTGTTCCTGTGTTATCTGGCGTATACTCGGGGGATCTAAATAAGCTTTCTATCGCTTCAACATTGCCATACTTAATCGATTATAAAAACAAATACGGCAGTATAATGAAAGGGTTAGAAGAAAACAAAGCGCAATTCCAGGCCTCAGCAAATAAGAAGTTTATTTCCTTTCAAAACGGACTTTCTACACTTATCGATCGCTTAGAGGAAGTGCTAAGCCACTCAACAATTATTAAAGGTGTGGCAACGAAGAAAGTAGAGAAGAAAGATGATTATTATTCGGTTTTACTGACTAACGGAGAAACGATTGAAGCGGACAGTGTAATACTAGCAACTCCTCATAACGTGGCGCAAGTAATTCTTCAGGATGAAGAGTTGGATACGGACTTTAACAAACTGAAAAATTCCTCCCTTATTAGTGTGTATCTTGGTTTTGATATTCCAGACGAGCAGCTCCCAGCGGAGGGAACTGGTTTTATCGTTTCGGAAAATAGTGATGTGAGATGTAATGCATGTACGTGGACAAGTCGGAAATGGACGCACACATCAAAAAATAATCAGTTATTAGTTCGTATGTTTTATAAGAGTTCGAACCCGGCTTTTGAGAGCATGAAGAACATGAGTGAAGACGAGCTAGTGGAAGTGGCGCTTCAAGATATTGAAATGAGCTTGAAATTAACGGGCAAGCCTGAAGTCATAGAAGTAACAAAATGGAACGAGCAAATGCCGAACTATCATTTAGCACATGGAGATGCGATTCAATCATTAACAGCTAAAATGGCAAATGACATGCCAAACGTCTTGTTAGCTGGCTGTTCTTATTACGGAGTTGGGATTGCGGCTTGTATTAAGAATGGCAGAGAAACTGCAGAAAAAATCATAAATTCAATAGTACAGTAAATTACGGGACCAAAATTCACTTTTGGTCTTTTTTTTATGGGGAAAAAGGAATAGTTGCATTTTTAGTGGAATTTACAATTTCTTTTATTGTGCTACGATGCGGGTGGAGGTGGTTGGTTGATAGTAAAAACACGTACGGAGGAATATAGCTATATAGGTCTTCAGTTATTGAATCGACGATTACATGAGTCACATGAAATGAAGGAATTGATTCATTCCAAAATGCATATGGCATTGGCTGGTATTCATGGAGAAGTTAGAGTAGACGGAGTGTTTAGTAAATATTCATTTCCTTTTGAATATGTGGTATTGCACGATGTGAGTTTAGAATCATATGGAAAGTTCCAGATTGATACAGTCTTTTTCACGCAGTATTTTGCGGTGGTTTTGGAGAGTAAGAATATAAGTGGGAAGTTGAGCTTTAAGCAAAACCCCTCTCAATTAGAAAGAGAAAATGAAGAAGGTAAAGTGGATGTATTTGAAAGTCCAGAGGTTCAGATTGAAAGGAATATTTTTTTACTCGACGAATGGTTAAAACAATATGGTGTGACGATTCCTGTTTTTGGAGTAATTGTATTAACAAATTCCAAAGTTCGAGTTATTGAGCCCCCCACAAAATACAACGCTATTCTCCATCAAACAATTCCTATCTATCTAAGAAATATTCCTCGAGAAAGAAGGTATATATCTAGAAAAGAGCTGCATAAATTGAGTACAGAAATTTTAAAGAGTCACAAAACGTACTTCCCATACCCGATGTGTAATCGCTGGGGTATTAACCCAAATGATTTACAAACTGGAGTGTGCTGTGAAAAATGTGAAATGTTTGGGATGGTAAAAAGGAAGAATGGTTGGAACTGTATACGTTGTGGTCATGTAGATAGGCTTGTTCATGAGAAAGCCATTCGAGAGTGGTTTGTTTTGATCGGGAATACGATTAATAATCGGCAGTGTCGAAAATTCCTTCATATAAACTCTCATCATGTAGCATCTAGACTTCTCCAATCTATGGATTTAATTCGAACTGGAACATCCCAGAGTAAAATAGAGTATAAATGGAAGTGGTGAAGCGTATTATTGGAGAATCGATCGATCGAGAGGAATAATCGATCGATACACATCGAAAATCGATCGACCACCACAAAAAATCGCTCCATCGTCGTCCATAATCGATCAATCATCACGATAAATCGATCGATGAGGACGATCCAACCTCAAAAGCGGAGTATATAGAAAGTTCAAAATATACCTTGACGCTTTAGTTGAATAAAGGTACGATATGTCTAATTAGAAAACTGAATAGTGAAATTCTTATCAAGAGAAGCCGAGGGACTGGCCCTACGACGCTTCAGCAACCAGCCATTCATTTGGTCAGGTGCTAAATCCAGCAGACTTTGCAAAAGTTTGAAAGATGAGAAGGTGGTATCTTGCATACTAGTAAAGCCTTCTTTTCATAGAAGGCTTTTTTATATGGGAGGATGAAGGCACTATGAGTTTATTGGAGAAGTTACAGACATCTATGCTGACAGCAGACGGGGCAATGGGGACACTTCTGTACTCTTATGGAATTGACTATTGTAATGAAGAGTTAAATATTCAAAAACCGGAAATTATAGAGAAAATCCATCAGGATTATATTGCGGCCGGAGCAGATATTATTCAAACGAATACATACGGAGCAAATGCTATTAAGCTTGCTCGCTATGGACTAGAAAATCAAGTGAAAGAAATAAATGAAGCTGCTATTCAAATTGCGAAAAGAGCTGCCGCGTCTGGAAACCAATTCGTCCTCGGGACTATTGGGGGGATTCGAGGAATCCGAAAAAGTGATGCTACACTCCAAGAAATTATTCATTCACTCGACCAACAAGCAATCCAATTGTTAGCAGGAGATCCAGATGGTCTATTACTTGAAACCTATTATGATTTCGAAGAGCTAAAGACTACTATGACTTATCTTCGTACACTAACCGATATTCCGATAATAGCTCAAGTATCTATGCATGATCCGGGTATTTTGCAAAATGGCTTACCTCTAAATGATGCGCTGCATGAGCTTGAAACAATTGGAGCCAACATTGTGGGAGTCAACTGTCGACTAGGTCCACATCATACAATTCAAGCATTTGAAGGAGTAAAGCTGCCAGAAAAGGCATTCTTATCTGCTTATCCAAATGCGAGCTTACTGGATATAGATGAAGGACGTATAGTTTACGAATCCGATGCTGAGTACTTTGGTAAAGCTGCATTATATTTGAGAGATGCAGGAGTGCGCTTAATAGGTGGTTGCTGTGGAACGACACCAAAGCATATTGAAGCAGTGAAAAGACATATTGGGCATTTAACCCCTATTACCAATAAAGTAGTAGAGACAAGAAAGCCTATTATTATTCAAGATGCTAAGCCAACTAATACCCAAGCTCTACATGAAAAAGCGAAAACAGAACGGACCATAATTGTTGAATTAGACACTCCCCGTCATCTCGATACGACTACATTCATGGAAGGTGCAGAAAAGCTATATGCAACTGGAATTGACGCGGTGACAATGGCGGATAATTCATTGGCTTCTCCACGAGTTAGTAATATGGCGATGGGTTCGATGTTAAAACACCAAAAAAATATTAGACCACTTGCTCATATTACGTGCCGTGATCGTAATTTAATTGGTCTTCAATCTCATTTGATGGGACTAGATGCGCTCGGAATCCATGACATTCTTGCAGTTACTGGAGACCCAACTAAAATTGGGGATTTCCCTGGGGCGACAAGTGTTTATGATGTATCAAGCTTAGAACTGATTCAACTAATCAAACAATTAAACGAAGGTATTTCTTTCTCAGGAAAGTCGCTACGGAAAAAGGCTAACTTCTCTGTAGCAGCTGCTTTTAATCCGAATGTTCGTGTGCTGGACCGTGCAGTGAAGCGACTAGAGAAGAAAATTGAGTGTGGGGCGGATTATTTCATCACACAGCCTGTCTATTCGAAAGAAAAAATCCATGAGATTTACGAAGCGACCAAGCATTTATCAACCCCTATTTTCATCGGAATTATGCCACTAACCAATAGTCGAAATTCTGAATTCCTTCACAATGAAGTCCCAGGCATAAAATTGTCTGAAGAGGTGCTAGAGCGTATGCGTTTATGTGGAGAAGATAGAGTGCGAGCTACTGCAGAAGGTATTCAAATATCGAAGGAATTAATCGATACCGCAGCGGAATTATTTAACGGAATTTATATTATTACACCATTTTTCCGTTACGATATGTCTCTAGAATTAATTCATTATATTCAAGAGACTGACCGGGAGAAAGAGAGAGGATTCAGCTATGTCCAAACATCTAATTGAGCAGCAGCTCCAACAAAGAATACTAATTATTGATGGTGCAATGGGAACGATGATACAAAATGCAGATCTTAGTCCTGAAGACTTCGGAGGGGAAGAATACGACGGTTGTAATGAGTATTTAAATATCGTCAAACCAGATGTTATTGAACATGTTCATCGTGAATATTTAGCTGCTGGGGCTGATATTATTTGCACGAATACATTTGGTGGAACCCCAGTCGTGTTAAATGAATATGATCTTGGTGCTCAGGCACATGATATAAACTTTCGAGCAGCCCAGCTTGCTAAAACATGTGCAGATGAATTTTCTACATCTGACTGGCCACGATTTGTAGCTGGGGCAATAGGGCCAACGACTAAAACACTATCGGTTACTGGTGGTATTACGTTTGACGAACTTACAAACGACTTTTATGTACAGGCAAAAGCACTAGTAGAAGGTGGAGTAGACGTTATTTTACTAGAAACGAGCCAGGATATGCTGAATGTGAAGGCTGCGACAATTGGTATCCAACAGGCTTTTACTGAGCTAAAGATAGAACTACCTATTATGATTTCTGGAACGATTGAACCGATGGGAACGACACTTGCAGGGCAGAGTATTGAAGCATTCTATATTTCCATCGAACATATAAAGCCACTTTCTGTTGGATTGAATTGTGCTACCGGACCAGAATTTATGACCGATCATATCCGTTCGTTATCTGAGCTATCAGATGGATATGTTAGCTGCTATCCTAATGCTGGCTTACCAGATGAGGAAGGGCATTATCACGAATCTCCTGAATCACTTTCTAAAAAGCTGAGAGGCTTTGCGGAAAAAGGGTGGTTGAATGTTGTTGGTGGATGCTGTGGAACTACTCCAGCTCATATTCGAGCAGTACGAGAAGCGGTAAAGGATCTTTCACCACGTAAACCCGTAGAAGCAGGTCATGGGCATGTAGTATCAGGGATTGAGCCTCTTCAATACGACGAAACGATGCGGCCACTCTTTATAGGGGAACGAACAAATGTAATTGGCTCTCGAAAATTTAAACGTTTAATTGTAGATGAAAAATTTGAGGAAGCCTCTGAAATTGCTCGGGCACAGGTAAAAGGTGGAGCTCATGTTATCGATATTTGCCTAGCAAATCCGGACCGCGATGAACTAGAGGACATGACTAACTTTATGAAAGAGGTAGTGAAAAAAGTTAAAGTGCCACTTGTTATTGATTCGACTGATGAAAAGGTAATTGAAGTTGCACTGAAATATTCCCAAGGAAAAACAATTATCAACTCTATTAATTTAGAAGATGGAGAAGAGCGGTTTGAAGCTGTAATGCCTTTAGTGAAGAAATACGGTGCGGCAGTTGTAGTTGGCACAATTGATGAGATAGGAATGGCGGTTACAAGACAGCGAAAGTTAGAAATCGCAGAACGTTCATATGATTTATTAGTTAATAAATGGGGGCTTGCGCCAGAGGATATTATCTTTGATCCACTCGTATTCCCAGTAGGAACAGGTGACCAACAATATATTGGGTCAGCAGTAGAAACGATTGAAGGGATTCGCCTCATTAAAGAAAAACTGCCAAGAGCACTAACTATTTTAGGAGTAAGTAATGTCTCCTTTGGTCTTCCACCCGTTGGTCGAGAAGTATTGAATGCAGTCTATTTATATCATTGCACGCAGGCTGGTTTGGATTACGCGATTGTAAATACCGAGAAACTGGAGAGATATGCGTCTATTCCTAAACAAGAAATCGATATGGCCAATGAGCTTTTGTTTACGACTACTGACAAAACACTTGCTGATTTCACAGATTTTTACCGAGATAAAAAGAAAGAAAAGACTGAAGATGATATACCCAAAACTGTACCAGAACGGCTTGCCTATTATGTTATTGAAGGTACGAAGGAAGGACTTATCCCGGATTTAGAAGCGGCACTTCAAATGTATGATGCACCACTAGATGTTATTAATGGTCCATTAATGAAGGGGATGGCTGAGGTAGGGCGACTGTTTAATGACAATCAGTTAATAGTTGCAGAGGTTCTTCAAAGTGCGGGAGTGATGAAGGCTTCTGTTGCATATCTGGAGCAGTTCATGGAGAAAAAAGAGGATGACTCTGGTAAAGGGAAAATCGTCCTTGCGACTGTAAAAGGCGATGTGCATGATATAGGTAAAAACTTAGTTGATATTATATTGAGTAATAACGGATATAAAGTAATCGATGTGGGGATTAAAGTAACTCCAGCCACTTTAATAGAGGTAATCCGGAAAGAAAAGCCTGATATGATCGGACTTTCAGGGCTCCTTGTAAAATCTGCACAGCAAATGGTCATCACTGCTCAAGACTTTAAAGAAGCAGGTATTGATGTGCCAATATTAGTAGGCGGAGCAGCACTTTCTCGTCGTTTTACTGAGACAAAAATTTCCGCTCAATACGATGGTCCTGTTCTATATGCGAAAGATGCCATGCAGGGTCTGGACCTGGCCAATCGATTACAAAATAAAGAAGATAAAGAGACTCTATTAGTCGAACTTAGTGTTCAACAAGAAAAACGAAAAATTGCGGAAGCTAATCGCTCGGCCAAACAAGCGGTAGCTGTATTAGAAAAACCAGTTAAAACCGTACGTGAGGATGTTCAGGTATACATTCCAAAGGATGTTCGTAAACATGTATTAAAGGATTATTCTGTCGCACATTTGCACCCATATGTGAATATGCGCACATTAATAGGTCATCATTTAGGATTAAAAGGGTATAGTGAAAAACTGTTAGCAGAGAATGACGGGCGTGCAACGGAATTACATGAATTAGTCACAGGATATTTGCAATCTGATATATTGAAGCCACAAGGGGTATATCAATTTTTCCCTGCTCAGGCGGATGGCAATGATGTCATTATTTATGACCCGACCGATGGTAAAACAGAAATCGAGCGCTTTACATTCCCACGTCAATCCGTCGTGCCATTCCTGTGTTTAGCAGATTATTTAAAATCTGTAGACAGTGGAGAAATGGATTATGTAGCACTAATGTTAGTAACGGCAGGGCATGGAGTTCGTGGGGAAGCCGCTAAACTGAAAAACCAAGGCAAATTTTTAGAAAGCCATGCATTACAAGCAACAGCCTTAGAACTTGCAGAAGGATTTGCCGAACGCATTCACCAAGAAATCCGAGACCAATGGGGATTCCCAGATGCAACGGAATTCACCATGCGCGACCGTTTTGCTGCCAAGTACCAAGGACAACGCTTCTCCTTTGGCTATCCAGCCTGCCCAAATCTGGATGATCAAGCAAAGCTATTTGGATTGATAAAACCTGAAGTAATTGGAGTAGAGCTTACAGAAGAGTTTATGATGGAACCGGAAGCATCTGTTTCTGCCATCGTATTTGCTCATCCGGATGCAAGATATTTTGTCGTTGACTAAAGATTAAACACTGCCAACTAACTTGGCAGTGTTTTTTATATATAGAAAATGGATAATCGGTCAAAAAACACTTAATATCTGTCGAATCAATCGATGATGCTCCATAATCGATCCACCGAGTAAGAATATCGATCGATAGCGACCGATAATCGATTGATCACAAACAATAATCGATCAATCCTCACACATTTATAAGGAACGGCTCTTCACCCGTTTCAATTGTGCAACGATAATAACGCTTATAATCACAAGTAAAAACCACGAGCTAATTTTGCCGATATGCACGAGCGACCAGGTCTCCGCTTGGTTAGGATACTGCCACGCACCTAAGAAGGTAACGATATTCTCAGCGATCCAAATAAAAAAGCCAATTAGTAAAAATGCAAGAATCATAGGCATTTTAAACACTTTTTCTCTTAACTCAAAAGTCACTACTGTGCGGAAAAAGATGATTAACAATAAGCATTTAAGAATCCAACGAATATCATAGCTGAAATGGTGGGTAAAGAAATTGAAGTAGATAAGAACACTAATTCCTACCGCCCAAAAGGGTTTCGGCCAATTGTACAAATGGAGATTCATCCTTCGCCAACTTTGACAAATATAGCTCGCAACACTCGCATACATAAATCCGCTATACAAAGGTACGCCACCTACCTTACTAAATGCGTCCTCGGGGTACGACCAAGAACCCATATGTACTTTATATAATTCTAAACCGAGACCAATAATATGAAACAAACAAATTACCTTAAATTCATCCCAAGTCTCTAATTTGGAAATGAGCATAAATACTTGCCCCGCTATACAAAGGAGTAGGATCAGATCATATCTAGGGATAAGTGGGATACTGACAAATTTAGAAAGAGCTAAGGCTGAAAAGATGATTACAGGAAATATACAAGAAAGTGCCTGTAAATAAGTAAATAGTAGAAGATTTCGCATTCACATACTCCTTTTAAATGGCTATAGGAATATGGACGAACTTAAAACAGATTGGTTCAAGGTTGAATATTCATGTATAATTTTGTCTATATTTAAAAAGACAAGGGGGAATTGCTCATGAATTCGGAAAGTTATTCGATGGGGGATAGAAGAATTCGGAGAACAAAAAATCTCTTGAAGATGCATTTTATCCAGCTAGTGAAGAGCAAAGGATACAAAAACGTTACGGTCACAGATATAGTGGAAAAGGCAGACTATAATAGAAGCACCTTTTATTTACACTTTAAAGATAAAGAGGACTTAGCAGAAGAATTGCTAGCAGAAGTATTAGGAGAATTAAAATTAGCATTTCATAAGCCATTTCTTGAAACAAAGGTTGTTGATTATAATCATATATTACCTTCATCCAATGCTTTTTTTAAACACTTTTATGATAATAGAGATTTTTATAGTTTATTAACATTAGAAGATTCCATTCCTAGGATGAATGATAAATTCTTTTTGAAATTTAAGGAGGTATTTGAGGGAATCGTATATTTAGATGCAGCGAATGAAAGTATTGAGCTAGAGCATTATAATACATATAAAATGTATGGTTCTTATGGGGTAATTCTTGAATGGATACATGGTGGGTGTAAACAAACACCAGAGCAAATTGCAGATAATTTATTAGAAATATTTAAAACCAATAATAGCTCATTTCATTTCAAAAAGAAAAGCTAATTCTAATAAAAAAAGCTGGTCTTGACAGATGTCAGGACCAACCAAAATTATAATTTTTTATCTAAATTTACTTCAGATGCTTCGACTTTCTTATCATCTTTTTCTTCATCATTTATAATATCTCGAGTCGAGGTTTTGAATTCTTTTAACGTTTGTCCAACAGCTTTGCCTAGTTGAGGTAATTTAGATGGACCAAAGATGATCAAAGCAATAATTAGTACAAGTATTAAACCGGGTATCCCTATGTTTGGCATAGAATCTCCTCCTTCTATAAAGAATCGTTATTAATATAACACATTTTGAAAGAAAATGATGGTTCTACACTTGCTACTGTATTATTTTTTAGGAACTAATGGTCCGCCGCCGTTTTTTAAGTACTTAATCATACCTTCAGTTGCTCGGTAAGCCAATGCACCTACAGTTGGAGTTGGATTCGTTGGACCAAAGTGAGGGAATGCCGAAGCTCCACAAACGAATAAATTATCTACATCCCACATTTGCATGTAATTATTTACTGCAGAGTTTTCAGGGCTATCACCCATGATTACACCGCCACCATCATGTTGGAAAGTGAATCTTCCACCAAAATGCTCAGCCATTGGAATTGTATCGATAATGTCTGCTCCCATTTCTTTTACTACTTCATTAATTTTTTCAACTAAAAATTCATTACGTTTATGGTCCATCTCAGTATAATCGAATGTTACACGAATTAACGGATCACCGTAATCATCTGTATACGTTGGATCTAAGTCTAGATAATGATCTTTATGAGGCAATATAGCTCTTTGTGAAACTACACTTAGGTTACGGTAGAAATAGTGTAAAGAGTTTTTCTTAAATTCTTTACCCCAAGTCGGCGTACCAAATGGTGCAGGATTATTAGAAATAGGTTCATTACCAAATAAATGCAATTCAATCTGCCCACCATGGATGAAATCCAGATTTGCATGGTCAAAGTTATCCGCATTAAAGTCATTGAAAGCCGATCCTAAAGAACCTGTTCCGATGTAACTATTGAATTTTTTCTCTTCAAAATAACCAATAGCTCCAGTAATCGTATGGTGATCTGTGTAGTTTTTACCGATAATTCCTTCACCAGTTTTAGGATTATATGGTTTTCCAATACCAGATAACAATAGTAAACGAACATTATTAAAGATATAGCTTGTTAAAACAACAAGATCGGCAGGTTGTTCGAACTCCTCACCAGTTCTTGTATCTTTATATAAAACACCAGTTGCTTTTGTTCCATCATATAATACACGCGTTACGATAGAATTTGTTCGAAGTTCAAAATTACCTGTTTTCTTAGCAGTTGGTATTACTGTTACGATTGGGTCTGCTTTTGCTCCGTACTCACAGCCATAGTTCCCACAAAATGCACAGTACTGACATGCATTTAATGTTTCTCCATCTGGATTCGTATATGTTTCTGACACATTTGCAGTTGGAACTACGAATGGATGATATCCAAGTTTCTCTGCTGCTTCATGAAACATTTTCATTTGTGGTAATTTTTTTAGTGGTGGTGTTGGGTAATCGATCGAACGATGTCCTGCTAAAGGATCGGGTTCCCCTGATATACCAGCCATTTGTTCAAACTTGGAGTAATATGGTTCGATTTCATCGTACGTAATACCCCAGTCTTGAATAGTAACATCAGCCGGAATTTTACCTTCACCATATTTTTCAATCGTTTTACTACGAATTTCAAAATCATATGGGAAATAGCGATACGTTTGGCCACCCCAGTGAGCACCGCCGCCGCCAGTACCAGTTCCTACTACTAATGCACCTTCATCACGTACTGGTTTGGCAGTATCGTTTAATGTATTACGGAATGTAATAGTATCTTTTGTTAACTTTTGCATTAATTCTTTATGAATATTATATTTTAATTCATCATGACCATGTAAATAATCTTCGATGGATCTTTCTACTCCACGTTCTAATCCAACCACATGATAGCCAGCTTTTGTCAGTTCAGCAGCAACAATACCGCCTGTCCAGCCCATACCAGTTGTTACAACATCAACTTTTGGTAATTTTGTAACCATAATAATCCTCCTCTTGTTGTTTTACCTTATGAATGTTTGTGTCCGCCTAAACTAATAGGATCTATTAATACAAATTCCTCTTCATCTAAATAGGAAGCATACGACATTTGAGCTCCAGGGAATTCTTTCATTTTCCAGCCAGCCATGTTTTTATTGCCACCATAAAGTGGGTCTGAGAAACAACCTTGTAATGTAAGTGTTCTTAGTAAACCAAAAAATGCTGCAGAATTTACTAAATCCATCTTTACTTCTCCAGCTTCAAAAGTACTAAGGATAGTAATTTGTTGCTCTTCCGATAAATCTTTGAAGACCTTTCCATCATGCTCTTTCTCTGCAACTTCATTTATTTTACGAACACCTTGCAGCATAATTTCTGCTTTATCTAGAGGGACTTCGCCTGGTTGGAAAGGACCTTTTCTATAATCATCCGTATTAATACCCCAAGGGCTAGCTAATTGTTTGTCTATAAAGTAAGGAGCGCCGAGTGTAATAGCGCCTGGACCATGCTCATCTTCTGGATAAATTAGTTCCGCTGCTGTACTAAGTGCATCAAAATCTTTTTGTCTTACGAAAAACTGACGAGTATCACTGTAATCGATAGCCGTATGAGTACTTCCGCCAGTAGTTGTATGAGTAGTTGTTTCAGTTTTTCCTCCAACTAAGCTACCGATTGCTCCACCCAAAACAAGTCCACCAACTGTTAAACCAGAATTTTTGATGAATGTACGTCTAGATGAACGCTTATCTAAAATAGGACTCTTTTTTTCTTGTTCTGACATATTCAAACCCTCCATTTATGAAAAATGTATTAATGTACAATAGTTTGCCAATTATAAACGATTGAAAATAAGGCAGTGCTTACTAATAATGCGGCGATGAAAAGTGTGTATTTTTTTCCGGTCCAACAAGCAACAATAATGGACAATCCAATAGCTGCGCCAATTAATGAGAACCAGGGAAAAATATTATTAGTGAAATGAAGAAAAAGTGCAAAATCAGCAACGACAAATAGGGCAAACAAAAACTGATTTAATAGTTTCAACTCTTCTAAATTATATTGAGTCACATTATCTCTCCTTTAAATTCTATCTTTTTGGAATAATATTTTTTTATAGTTATAACAAGCAATGAAAATTGTAACAAGTTTGTAATATGGGCACAATCACTAATACATGGCTATATGACTAACAACTAGACATATGTATATAGAGTGTTTAATAGAAAAGTGTATTGTGAATATTCGACGTATAATAATTGTAGAAAAAATGTATGCATTCAATATTGCTTTTTATTCTTTATATTCGGGCTGTAAAACTAAATTATATCAACCATCTACGGCTTAGGGCTTAGTCACTTTCCACCTTAAGTACGTTTGGAATTATTAAAAAATAGAGGATGATTAGGATAATAGATTAGAGGAAAAATACCTCTTCTGAACGAGGTGGAAAAAATGGGGAAAAAGGTTTATATCATTCTTAGTAATACTGGGACACTTTTTTCAAAAGCGATTGGCATGTATACAAAAAAAGAGTTGAACCATGCCTCTATTGCTTTTGATGAGGAACTAAATGAGATGTATAGCTTTGGTAGAAAAAGTCATCATAACCCTTTTAATGGAGGGTTTATAAAAGAAAACCCGATTGAGGGAATGCTTCAAAGAGCTACTTGTGCCATTTATGAGTGTGGGGTGACGGATTCTGAATATTTACGGATGAAAAGTATAATCACTCAAATGGAACAGCAACAGCAATTTTACAAATATAATTTAATCGGCTTAGTGTACGTTGCGATAAATATTGAAAAAGAACGTGAGAATGCATTCTTTTGTTCTCAGTTTGTCGCTACAATTATGAAAGAATGTCCGTCCTCGCAGTTCCGGGTTGCACCTCCTTTAACGCAGCCATATCATTTCGAACAACTTTCAGCATTATCCTTAACATTTAAAGGAGATTTACAAACATATGTAAGTGGAAAAAGGAAAGTAGAGAAACCGATTCACGTATCGGTTTGGAGAAAGTATGCACTTTCTATAGCAAGCTTTATGTAATACTGGAATATTTACTCATTGTTCTGGACAGTATAGAGAGGAATGTAAATTCTATCTTGTGTTTAGGAGGATGAACAGTGAAGGAAGAACAAACTAATAACACTACAAATGTGGAAAATGAAGATACTCTTACGAATAGGCAGGGGCATCCGGTAACGAATAATCAGAATATGAGGACCGTTGGAAACAGAGGACCAGCAACGTTAGAAAACTATGATTTCATAGAGAAAATAAGTCACTTTGACAGGGAACGTATACCAGAGCGGGTAGTTCATGCAAGAGGTGCCGGAGCGCATGGTTATTTCGAAGCTTATGGTGCTGTGGGAGACGAGGCAGTTTCTAAATATACTCGTGCTAAAGTATTTCAGGGAAAAGGAAAGAAAACTCCTGTTTTTGTTCGATTTTCATCCGTTATTCATGGAGGGCATTCTCCTGAAACGCTACGTGATCCACGTGGGTTTGCAGTGAAGTTTTATACAGAGGATGGAAACTGGGATTTAGTAGGGAATAACTTGAAAATATTCTTTATCCGTGATGCGATAAAGTTCCCGGACATGATTCATGCTTTTAAGCCAGATCCGGTAACCAATATTCAAGATTCCGAACGTTTTTTTGATTTTTGTGCGAGTTCCCCTGAGTCATTTCATATGGTGACTTTCATCTATTCTCCATGGGGCATTCCGGCAAATTACCGAATGATGCAAGGGTCAGGTGTAAATACGTATAAATGGGTAAACAACGAAGGTAAAGCAGTCCTTGTAAAATATCACTGGGAGCCAAAGCAAGGCATTCGTAACTTAACTCAAAAGGAAGCAGAGGAAATACAGGCAAAAAACTTTAATCATGCAACGCAGGATTTATATGATGCAATTGAAAAAGGTGATTTCCCTGAATGGGAGTTACTAGTCCAAACGATGAGTGATGATGATCATCCCGAGTTAGACTTTGATCCATTAGATGATACAAAGCTGTGGCCTGAAGACTTATTCCCCTGGAAGGCTGTTGGAAAAATGGTGTTAGATCGAAACCCAGTGGATTATTTTACAGAGGTGGAACAGGCAGCGTTTGGTACCGGTGTACTCGTAGATGGATTGGACTTTTCGGACGATAAAATGCTACAAGGCCGTACATTTTCATATTCAGATACACAACGTCACCGTGTTGGAGCAAACTATTTACAGCTTCCGATTAATGCACCCAAAAAACGTGTTGCAACCAATCAAAGCGGTGGCCAAATGGCGTACAAGTTAGATAGAGGTCCGTTCCAAAATCCTCATATCAACTATGAACCTTCTATACTAGATGGCTTAAAGGAAGCAACACAAACTGGTAAAGAGTACACTCCAATGATTAAAGGAAACTTAGTGCGCGAGTCCATTGACCGTCAAAATAACACAAAGCAAGCAGGAGAAACCTATCGACAATTTGAGCAATGGGAAAAAACGGAGCTCATCTCGAATTTAGTAAATGACCTGTCTGCCTGTGACCCACGAATTCAAGAAAAGATGATTGCTTTAGCGGAGGAAGCAGATGAAGACTATGGGCGTCATTTAAGAGAAGGACTTGCTCAAGCTAAAAGTAATGGTTCCTCTCAAAAACCGTTGGGAAATAAAGACGGAGATAAAGCACCAGAACAAGCAATTGATAAAAGTCATGAAGCGGATCCATATTAACTAGAAAACCCTGCTCTCCAAGAGCAGGGTTTTCCAGTTTGACGACAAAGGTATTTTATAAATGATTATGAATAGTAATAAATATTCATAAGGGTTTTATTTATCCTATTAAAAGTAAGATATTACATACTCTATTAGAACTGTTTATAAGGCAAGGTACCACCACGAAGACTCCTGTGGGATTAGCTTGAGCTGAAGACCCCGCAGGAACGTAGTGACGAGGAGGCTGAAGCCAAGCCCACGGAAAGCGAAGTGGTGGGCATTGCCGAGTTTAATATTCAACTCCACCTAAAATTAAGTTTGTCTACAGTCTGAACCCTGCTCTCCAAGAGCAGGGTTTTATGCTGTTGTCTCCAACTTTATTGGTATATACTAATGCATAGTAGTTTGATAGGAATAGAAGTAGAGGAGTGGATGATTTTGTCTAAAATATATATAATTCATGAAAATGATGAGTGGACGGTTCATTTAACAAAACGATTAGAAGAATTAAATTTACCGTATGAATTATGGCATCTAAACCAGGGAATTGTAGATTTAACAACAGCGCCTCCAGAAGGTGTGTTTTATAACCGAATGAGTGCTTCTTCCCATACAAGAGGACATAGATATGCACCTGAATTAGCTGGTGGAGTACTGTCTTGGCTTGAGCTTCATGGAAGAACAGTATTTAATGGAACGAAAGCGTTAAGTTTAGAACTAAGTAAGATCAATCAGTATACTGCTTTACAAGCAAGCGGTATCAATACGCCAAATACGATTGCTGCTGTTGGTAGTGAGAAAATAATTTTAGCTGCTAAAAAGCTAGGGAAGACGCCATTTATCACAAAGCATAATCGTGCTGGTAAAGGATTAGGCGTACAATTATTTCAAACAATAGAGGCATTGGAAGCTTACGTGAACGGCCCAGCATTTGAAGATCCTGTAGATGGTATTACGCTCATCCAACAATACATCCAATCACCAGATGCTTATATTACAAGAGCGGAGTTCATCGGTGGTAAGTATTTATATGCAGTAAGAGTAGATACTTCAGAAGGATTCGAGCTTTGTCCGGCAGATTCATGTCAAATTGGAGATGCATTCTGTCCAGTGGGAGAAGAACCAGCTATGAAGTTTGAAGTTAAAGAAGATATAGATGTATCTTGGGTCGAGCGATATGAAGCATTCTTGCAAGCAAACAAAATTGATGTAGCCGGTATTGAATTTATTCGTGATGCAAACGGGGAAGTGTACACGTATGACGTAAACACAAATACGAACTACAATGCGGATGCAGAGGCTAAGGCAGAGAAATATGGGATGCTGGAGCTTGCTAAGTTTTTAGGGACTGCCCTAGAAAAGTCTAAAGTCCATGCTTAATAGAGTTAGTACCAAAGGAGGGTTTTTATGAGCTTAGTATTGTTTGGGGCTATCTCATTAGTTATTTTGTTTGGGCTATTTGCATTAGCTATCGCCATATTTGTGTTACTGAAGATGACTAAAAAGTAAAGAGTAAGTCAGTCTTTATTGAAAGAGAACGATGTAATCTAAAATGACTATCAGATTATATATCAATCTGATAGTCATTTATAAGGGATGAGAGATAGCATACTTCGAAAATGTTTAACGTTTTTTAAAGTTAGATTTCTCATAACCAAAGTTCATGCGCTGATAGCGTCCGAGTATGATTTGGTGGAGGCCATATAAGATTAGTCCAATTGCTACCATAGCTAGCAAAAACTTTCCGAAGGGCTGGTTTGCTAATTCTGTCAAAGCACCCCCAAACCCTTTAGATTCTTCGGAGTTATTTGTATATGCTGTGCGAATAAAGAAAAATCCGATCATACTTATAACAGTCCCTCTTGAAATAAGACCAATTTTCCCTGTTATTCTAGCAACATTTCGTTCCATACCATTCATTTCATAGGTTTTGAATTCAGACATGAATTTCTCTTTAATACCACTATAAAGTTCGAAAACGCCACATCCAATAATTATTGCACCAACTATTCCAACTAACCATATACCAAATGGTTGTTCCAGTAACTTAATGGAAACGTTTTTCTCAGATTCACTATTACCAGAATTTCCCGTATGGCTTGCTAGTTTTATAGCTCCATATGATAAATTTGCATAAATGACTCCACTAATGAAATAACCCGCTCTTTTTATTAGACCTTGTACATCAGTTCCTACATTATTAGGATCTTTAATTGCTAATATAAAAACCCATAGGATATAACCGAATAAACCTATTCCAATAATCCATAAGGCAATTTCCCCAAATGGTATTTCAGAGATTGATTGCAATACACCAGACGTTCCGGTCATCTCTCCTCGGGGTCCGAATGCTGCTAAAGCTGCTAGAATGCCGATCATTCCATACACAATACCTATAGTCATATAACCAAAACGACCAAAGCGACGAACCCAAGGTTTCGCTTCGCTCATTTTATGTTTTGCCCCGGATGATTTTAATGATACATCCATGTATTCGACACTTCCTCTACTATTCTCTTATTTATAAAGTACCCTTTTTCTCACTAAATAGAAACCCAATCTAACGACCAATATATGCTAGAATGACAGAATTCTTAACCAAAAGAGGATTGATCTATATTAATCAGCATAACTCTGGAATTATAAAAATTCCCATTACTTGTCTTGCCTACTCATTGTTTTTAAAAGAGACAATACTTTGTTATGATTAACATAAAACTAGTTACATAAGTTTCTATCTTGGAGGATATAAAATGAAGTTGGTTTCATGGAATGTGAATGGCATAAGAGCCTGCGCGAAAAAAGGATTTCTCGAATATTTTAATGAAGTAAACGCTGATATTTTTTGTTTGCAAGAAACAAAGCTGCAAGCTGGTCAAATTGAGCTACCCTTACACGGCTATGAACAGTATTGGAACTATGCCTTGAAAAAGGGCTATTCTGGTACAGCAATTTTTACGAAGGTAAAACCGATTTCTGTTAAATATGGTGTTGGTGATAATGTTTCAGAGGATGAAGGTAGAATTATTACACTGGAGTATGATCAATTTTACTTGGTGAATGTATACACTCCGAATGCTAAACGAGATCTAACGAGACTTCCATATCGACTGGAATGGGAAGATGAAATGCGGACTTACTTAATAACACTTAATGCTATAAAGCCTGTAATTATGTGTGGGGACTTAAACGTGGCTCATAGCGAAATAGATTTGAAAAACGCTAAATCTAATAGAGGTAACTCAGGGTTTACGGAACAAGAGCGTGGCAAAATGACCGATTTACTTGCAGCAGGATTTGTAGATACATTTCGTTACTTTTATCCAGAAAAAGAAGATGCCTATAGTTGGTGGTCCTATATGAGTCAGGTGCGAGAGCGAAATATTGGATGGAGAATAGATTATTTTATAGCTTCTGAAAAACTAGTCCCTTTTTTGAAGGATGCTTCTATAGATTCACAGGTACTCGGAAGTGATCATTGTCCTGTTATTTTAGAATTAGTGCAGTGACAAGGTTAGAATGATATATTTCACGTAAGGGTATAATACTTTAGTTAAATAGAGTACAATATTTGTAAATCAGATATTATGGAGGTACCAATAGATGAATGCTTTAGCAACGCAATTAAATGAAAAAATGCAAAAAGAAAACCCAGCAGTCTATAATATGTTGTCCGATTTAGGTAAAAACTTGTACTATCCAAAAGGTATTTTAAGTCAAAGTGCAGAAGCAGGGAAAAAAGCACATCGGTTTAATGCTACTATTGGAATCGCAACGGAAAATGGGGAACCGATGCATTTCAACCATATACAAAAGAAATTAGATTATAAACCAAATGATATCTATCCATATGCTCCTCCTCAGGGGAAGGAAGCTTTACGTTTAGTATGGAAGGAAAAGCTGTTAGTAGACAACCCATCGATGAATGGTAAATCAATTGGTACACCGATAGTAACTAGTGCACTAACACATGGCTTAAGTATTGCAGCAGACTTGTTCATGGATGCTGGAGACGTATTAGTAACACCGCAACAATATTGGGGGAACTATAACACAGTGTTCCAAGTAAGAAGAGGTGGACGGGTAGAGACTTTCCCTCTTTTCAATGAGGCTGGTAGTTTCCATGTGGAAGCGTTCCGTGACACACTTGCTAAACAAACGGAAAAAGCAATCGTCTTGTTAAACTTCCCTAACAATCCTACGGGCTTTACGCCTTCTGTTAAAGAGGCAGAAGCAATCGTTCAAGTATTGAAGGATGCTGCTGAAGGTGGTTTGAAATTAGTAGTTTTACTAGATGATGCATACTTCGGGTTATTTTATGAGGATTCTATTAAAGAATCGTTGTTCGGTTTATTAGCGGACAGTCATGAAAACATTTTGCCAGTCAAAATTGATGGTGCGACAAAAGAAAATTACGTTTGGGGATTCCGTGTTGGATTTATCACATATGCGGCGAGTCCTGATACATTAGATGCTCTAGAACAGAAGACGAAGGGAATAATTCGCGGTACGGTTTCAAGTGGATCTCATATTTCTCAGACAATTCTGTTGGAATCTCTTCAATCTGAAGAGTTTTTACAAGAAAAAGAAGAAAAGTTCCAAATTATGCAGGGTAGAGCAGTAAAAACAAAGCAAGTCCTAGCGGATGAAAAATTCGCTCCATATTGGACCTATTATCCATTCAACTCGGGTTACTTCATGTGCTTGAAGTTAAACGCAGTGGATGCAGAAACTTTAAGACTACATTTACTTGATCATTACGGTGTAGGAGTAATCGCAAGCAACAAAACAGACATCCGCGTTGCATTCTCCTGTGTAGAAGAGAATGACATTCAAGAGTTGTTTGATCTAATCTATGAAGGTTGTAAAGACTTAACTAAATAAGAAGGTATTAAAAAAACTGTTCAGGAGTCTAAACTCTTGAACAGTTTTTTTATTTGATTCGACTATCGAAGAAACCGCATTTCTATCAATTTCGAAACATAAAATATTTAAACGGACATTTCACTATTTTTGAAGGGAGAGTCAGATGAAAAGTAGAGGATTATCAGTATCTGCACTATTCTTTATAGGCTTAGTAATCACTTTAGTAGCTTTTTTTATGATATATCTAGTAATAAACTTTGAAAACTTGAATGAAGAGAACGGAGAAGTTCCATATGCCAGCATAACAGTAAAAGAGGAACCAGAGGAAGAGACAGAAGTGGAAGAAAGTCCATTAATACATGATGAAGTAGTAAAATATTCTTCAACTGAATGGACAACAAATGGTGGAGATTACTACAACAGACGTTATTCGATGCTAAACCAAATCACTACTGAAAATATTGGGGATTTAAAACCAACTTGGGTTAGTAGCTTAGGAGGGTCAGGAGCAGAAGGTAAATATTCTGGAGAAGCAACTCCTATTGTAGTTGATGGTATTATGTATATCGCTACTGGAGCAAATGATGTTTTCGCTATAGATGCTAAAACTGGAGAACAATTATGGGTATACAATCCGGATATACCGCAAGAAATGGATACAGTATGCTGTGGTTGGACGACTCGTGGAGTTGCGGTCGGCGACGGAAAAGTATTTGTAGGATTACTGGACGCACGTTTAATCGCACTCGACCAAAAGACAGGAGAAGTATTATGGGAAACTACTGTAGCTGAGTGGGAAGAAGGTTACACGATCACTAGTGCACCTCTATTCTATAATGGGAAAGTCTATACGGGGGTAGCAGGAGGAGAATATGGTATTCGTGGACGTGTAATGGCCTATGATGCAGATTTAGGTTTTGAAGTTTGGCGTTTCTACACAATACCTGGTCCGGGTGATATAAACGGAGATACATGGCCAGCAGATAGTGACGCTTGGTTAACAGGGGGAGGACCGGTATGGAATACTCCATCCGTTGATCCTGAACTGGGGTACATTTACTTTGCAACTGGAAATACCGCTCCAGACTTAGATGGAAGTAACCGTGAAGGGGATAATTTATATGCCAATTCGGTCGTCGCGGTGAATGCTGAAAACGGACAATATGTATGGCATTTCCAAGAAGTGCATCATGATATTTGGGATATGGATCCAGCAAACCCAGTCGTTCTTTATGATGTAGAAATGGATGGGAAAATGAGAAAAGGGCTTGGGCAGGCAGGTAAAACTGGTTGGGTTTATCTATTAGACCGTGCCGATGGAACGCCGCTTGTTGGTATAGAAGAAAAACCTGTACCGCAGGATGAACGTCAAAAAACGGCAGCAACGCAACCGTTTCCTGTTGGAGATGCCTTTGTTCCTCAGGTTGTGACAGAGGAAGATGTGAAGAATGATCTATCATCTGATTTCACAGGTGAAATTGGAGGTATCTTTACACCATTTTGGGATGTTCCAATTACACTTAAGCCAGGACCGACTGGTGGAGCAAACTGGCCACCTTCAGCTTATAATCCGGATACCGAGTACTTTTATGTATTAGGTAATGACACATATATGTCCTTTGAAAGAAGTGAGTTGGAAGAATTTAAAGAGGGAGATCAATACTTTGGAAGTATTTTTGGACCAATTTTAGATGCTCCAGTTCGGGGGACTGTCACTGCGATCGACGTAAAAACTAACAAAATTGCTTGGCAGCAAAAGTGGGATACTCAAGCGTATAGTGGAGTGTTAACTACTAAAGGAAATCTTGTTTTTGTTGGACATAATGACGGTCGTTTGATTGCATACGATGCAAAAACGGGCGATCAAGTTTGGGAATACATGATGGATGCAGGAGCAAATGCACCTTCCGTTACGTATGAAATTGAAGGTGAGCAATACATCAGTATATATGCTGCGGGTAATGCACTTGCAGGTAGTAAGCATGGAGATAAGATATACACATTTAAATTAGGTGGAGATTTACCAGAAGGGCAAGTAATTAAGTTCCCAGCGAAAGGTACAAAACCGGCAGAAAAGCCGACTGAAGGGGACACAGTGAGTGCAAATCCTGATAAAGGGATTACTGTATATGATGCAAACTGTTTAGCTTGCCATGGTAACCAAGGCGCAAACGGCCATAATGGACCTAATTTACAAAATAGTGAAGTTGCTGTAAGCAGAGATGATGTTATAGCACGTATTGAAGAGGGTGGTACTTCCATGCCTTCGTTTAAAGATACGCTGACCGCTGAAGAAATCGAAGCAGTTGCAGCCTATGTTGTAGATGTAATTTCACCAATGGGAGAATAATAAAACAAAAAAATACTAGCTACTCATTAAGTTGTTATTCAAACTTATTGAGTAGCTTTTTCTGTTTTTAAAACTACTAATATTAATTAGAGTAGATATCATTCTCTCTAGGATAATACGTCACACTTAAACGTCAGGTTTTCTCTGAAATTGTAAGCGTCATTGGGATAGGATTATTTGCAAAGAAAAAGGGTAAATAGTGTATACTTATTTCAATAGTTATGAAAAAGGGGATTTTTATGAAGAAAAATTATCCAGATGACGGTTTAGCCTTACATACTGATTTATACCAAATAAATATGGTGGAAACCTATTGGGCAGATAATATGCATGAACGGAAAGCAGTGTTTGAATTGTTTTTCCGCAAACTCCCATTTGGTAATGGATATGGCATTTTTGCAGGACTAGAAAGATGTCTAGATTATTTGCGTGATTTTCACTTCACCGACAGTGATTTAGAGTATTTGCAAGAAGAGCTTGGATACAGAGAAGACTTTATAGCCTATTTACGTACTATTCGTTTTACCGGAAATGTATATTCAATGGTTGAAGGGGAGCTAGTATTTCCGAATGAACCGATTATTCGTATTGAATCTACGCTTGCGGAAGCACAGCTAGTAGAAACGGCCCTGCTTAATATCGTCAATTATCAAACGTTAATAGCGACAAAAGGTTCTCGTATTAAACAAGTGCTTAAAGATGAAATCGCTATGGAGTTTGGTTCAAGACGTGCGCAAGAAATGGATGCAGCCATCTGGGGTACTCGAGCTGCCTACATAGGTGGAATAGATGGAACTAGTAATGTTCGTGCTGGGAAAAAGTTTGGAATTCCTGTGACTGGAACGCATGCTCATTCACTAGTGCAAGCATATAAAAATGAATATGAAGCATTTCATTCGTATGCGCAGCGCCATAAAGATTGCGTATTTTTGGTGGATACATATAATACATTAAAAACGGGGGTTCCTACAGCTATAAGAGTAGCGAAAGAACTGGGAGATAAGATTAACTTTATCGGTATTCGTTTAGATTCAGGTGATATTTCATTTTTATCGAAGGAAGCTAGAAAAATGTTAGATGAAGCTGGCTTCCCTAATGCTAAAATCGTTGTTTCCAATGATTTAGATGAATATACTATTTTGAACTTAAAAGCACAAGGTGCCAAGGTCGATAGTTGGGGAATCGGAACGAAGTTAATCACTGCATACGATCAACCAGCACTTGGAGCAGTTTATAAAATTGTCTCTATTGCAAACGAGGCAGGGGTGATGGAAGACACGATTAAGATTTCTTCCACTACTGAAAAGGTGACAACGCCTGGCCAGAAAAAACTATATCGAATTATTGATAAAGAGAATGGTAAAGCAGAAGGTGACTATATTACAATGCACGATGAAGATCCAACACATGAGGAACGCTTAAAGATGTTCCATCCAGTGCATACATTTGTCTCTAAATTTGTAACCAATTTTGAAGCAAGGGATCTACATGAAAAAGTGATTGAAAATGGGGAAGTTATTTATCGAATCCCTGAGTTATCGGAAGTTCGGAAATATGCGCATGACAACCTGGATCTATTGTGGGAAGAGTATAAACGCTCTCTAAATCCTGAAGAGTATCCAGTGGACTTGAGCCAAAAATGTTGGGACAATAAAATGCGTAATATTCAAGAGATTAAGGACATGGAACATAATATTATTGACCAAAATGGAGGTAGGTATTAATGTCAGCTAAACAACAAGAAATTATAGCAGCGTTAAAAGTGAAACCAACCATTGATGTACAACAAGAAATACGTATTAGTATTGATTTCATGAAGGACTATTTAAAAAAACACCCCTTTTTAACAAGTATGGTTTTAGGTATTTCTGGAGGTCAAGATTCTACATTAGTAGGGAAACTTGCTCAGCTTACAGTCGATGAATTAAATCAAGAGCTTGGTGAGGATAAATATTCATTTATAGCAGTAAGTTTACCGTATGGTATTCAATTTGATGAGACGGATCGTCAAGATGCATTGGATTTTATCAAGCCAAGTAAACGTATAACGATCAATATAAAAGAAGCTGTGGATGCTAGTGATAAGGCTTTAGTGGAGGCTGGAGTGAGCCTATCTGATTTTGCTAAAGGGAATGAAAAGGCTCGAGAGCGAATGAAAGCTCAATATTCTATAGCAGCTATGCACAATGGCGTGGTCCTTGGTACGGATCATGCAGCAGAAGCCGTAACAGGATTTTATACAAAATACGGAGATGGTGGAGTAGATATTACGCCAATCTTCCGCTTAAACAAGCGTCAAGGTAAGCTGATTTTGAAAGAATTAGGTTGTCCTGAACATCTCTATACGAAAATTCCAACTGCAGATTTGGAAGAAGACAGACCGGCTCTACCGGATGAAGTAGCGCTTGGCGTAACATATGATGAAATTGATGATTATTTAGAAGGTAAAACGGTATCGAAGGAATCGGAAGAAAAAATTGAAGGTTTCTATATTCGATCCATGCATAAACGTAATATGCCAGTCACCATTTTTGATGATTTTTGGAAATAATAAAAAAGTCTGATATATAAAAATAAAAAGTCGAACTGTCGAGTAAAAAGGCAGCTCGACTTTTTTTTTCTATTTGTACTTAAGGCAAATTTTGGGTATGCTTATAGCGTATTGTAAAAATTTTCACGCAAGTCAATTTATACGTGATTTTAGGGGGAGTATGATGAGAGAACGAGCACAGATAGAAACGATTATTCGAAATATAGAAAAAGTAATGATTGGTAAAAAAGATATTGCGGAACTTGCAGTAGTTGCATTATTAGCGCAAGGACATGTGTTATTAGAAGACGTACCAGGTGTAGGTAAAACGATGATGGTACGGGCGCTTGCCAAATCTATTGGAGCAGATTTTAAAAGAATTCAATTCACACCGGATTTATTGCCTTCGGACGTATTAGGGGTTTCTATTTACAATCCAAAGGAAATGGAGTTCGAGTTTAGACCTGGACCTATTATGGGGAATATAGTGCTTGCGGATGAAATCAATCGTACATCCCCAAAAACGCAATCTGCGCTACTAGAAGGGATGGAAGAAGCTTCCGTTACCATTGATGGAGTGACTATGCCGATTCCAAGACCATTTTTTGTAATGGCGACGCAAAATCCGATTGAACATGAAGGGACCTACCCGTTACCAGAGGCCCAATTAGATCGTTTTTTACTTAAGTTAAAGATGGGTTATCCGCATCCAAGCGAAGAAATTGAAGTATTAAATAGATTAGAACATGCATCACCGATTGATACATTGGTGCCTGTCATTTCTCTAGAAGAGTTAATCGAACTTCAGAAAAAGGTGAAGCAAGTAACAGTAGATGAAACAATAAAGAGCTATATCGTTGAACTATCTAATCGTACAAGACAGGATACATATATTTATCTAGGAGTAAGTCCACGTGCATCTATTGCATTAATGCGCGCGTCGCAGGGTCTTGCGTTGCTTCATGGTAGAGATTATGTAAACCCAGATGATATTCAATATTTGATGCCTTATGTTTTTGGACATCGTGTCATCTTACGCCCTGAGGCACGTTATGATGGAATTTCGTCTGAAGAAGTACTTGCACGAATTGTGAAGAGGACTCCGGTTCCTATTAAGAGGAAAATAAGTCAATGAAGCATTTGCTCAATCGATGGAAAAAGATTCGAGGGGTAGTAGGCGTTCTATTCCTCCTAGTAGTAGCTTTTGTGTATGCAATGTTTCAGGGAGGGTTTGTTAGCTGGTTTTTGTTTTATTTGGTCGTCCCTATTTCTTTATATTCGTTGTTATTATATATGAATTCACTGAACGATATCGTTGTGGAACGAATAATTGAAACTGGTAAAGTTCAAAGTGGTGGAAGGTTTTCAGCAACTATTCAGGTGACGAGAAAAAGTCGTTTTCCACTAATGTACGTTCAAATGGAGGAAAAAGTAAGCTCTTCTCTTGCTACAGAAGCTTCATGGAAACAGCTTACCTTTTGGGGCATGAAAAAAGAATTTAGATGGACTTATGAAATAGAGCATATTCCACGTGGTGAGCATGTTTTAGAAGGGACAAGCATTGTAGTAAGCGATTTATTTGGTTGGGTGAAAAAAGAAGTATTTGTAACAAATTCTAAAACAATTCTCGTATTTCCAAACTTGACTGAGATGGTCTACATTCCAATTGAAACGAGATATGACCAAGGAGCAGCTGCTTCTAGAATTCAAGCTATGAAAGATACATCAATGGCAACTGGCGTTAGATCATACCAATCGGGTGATCGTGTATCATGGATTCATTGGAAGTCTTTCGCCAGAACACAAACACTAAAAACAAAAGAATTCGAAGATCGTCAATCCCAGGATATGTTCGTGGTGATGGACCGAACGCCTTCTCCTCTGTTTGAGGAAGTGGTCGACTTAACAGCCTCAATGATGCAAGCGATTGTAAAGCATCAGGCATCCTCTGCATTTCTCTCGGTTGGAGAGGAACGATTGTTCTTGCCTGAAGTTCAAACTGACCAGCATCTTCAACGAGTGCTATATCATTTAACAAAGGTAAAAGACGATTTAACGAAGCCGCTAGAGCAAGTAATTTTGCATGACCGATCATTATCCAATGCGACAACTCTTTTATATGTGACTAGTAATCTAACTTATGAATGGATGGATAATGTACAAAAAAATGCAACAAACTTACGAGCGTGTACTTGTTTTGTCATAAAATCCAAAAATGAAAAAAATACAAGTGAAGAGAATGCTATGTACAAGTATGCAGCAAGTAGAGGTTTTCAAGTACAGTCGATTACGAAAGATCGCTTTGCCCAAGCCTTTTTGGAGGTGAAACGTTCATGAGTAACAAAGCGCAGCAAACAATAATATCTATACTTATTTATTCTTTTGTTTTTATCCTAATGATGGAATGGTTAAAACCAGTTATCGAGTTAACGAGTACAGGTTTTTTAAGCTTATTTGGTTGGTATTTAGTAATCTCCTTTTTGTTTTATCTTATAAAATTGAAATGGGTATATGCATTTCCTGTTAAGTTAGTATTTATTTGTTGGGTAATTATACATATCTATACAGATCTATCTTTCTTATCAACAGAGGCATTGAGATTTATTTGGGGGATATTCGTAGGAAATATCGCTTCTCTTATAAGTCAAGATTGGGTACAGGTGACAGACCCCTTCCGAACATTTTTATTCTTCATTTTATTATGGATGACTACGTATCTATTAAACTATTGGATACGAGTACGTAAAAACTTAATGTTATTCTTTTTGTTTACGGTTTTATTTATAACAATCTTAGATACATTTAGTCCATATAGTGGAGAGAAGAGTATTGTTACCGTGTTAATATCTGGCTTCCTCATTTTGGGCTTATTATATGCTCAAAAAATGTTATCGGGGCAAGATGAGAAAATACATGGTGCATTTATAGTAGCAAGTATTGGAAGTTTGTTAAGTATTATAGTTATTAGTAGTGCCCTCGCTTACGTTTTGCCAAAAGCAGGTCCTAGTTGGCCAGATCCAGTGCCTTTTCTATTATCGACCAGTCCAAATGCAGATAATAGGGAAGATGGAAAAGGTGTTGGTGGAGGAATACAAAAAGTCGGCTATGGAGAAAATGATGAGCGCTTGGGAGGAGCCTTTGCGAGCGATGATACTCCCGTATTTTATGCGACTAGTCCAACGAAGCAATATTGGAAGATTGAAACGAAGGACATGTATACTTCTAAAGGCTGGGTAAATTCAGCAACAGAGCCTCCAAGCCTTTCGAACTACGGGTTGGGAGAACCGATTCAATCTGATATTGCACCTGGGACAGAAGATGAGTCGTTAATAGCTAGAATCTATATGTCTCAACCGTATCCTTTTATCATGCAGCCTTATGGAATCGAGCGGGTTGACTCAATGGAGCCTATTTCTTTAAAAATGAATGAAAGAAATCAAAAACTATATACATTTAATGGAGACAATGAAGTACCTGTTGGAACCTATGAAGTAACCTATAACGAGCCAATCTATAGCTTAAAAGCACTTAGGGATACGGCGCCTGCAAACTTAGAAGGATTATCTAGTGAATTCGATCGCTATTTGCAGCTTCCCGAAACATTACCTTCAAGGGTAAAGGATTTGGCAACTTCTATTACTGCAGATACCGATAATTTATATGATAAGGCAAAAGCAATTGAACGCTATTTCCGATTAAATGGTTTTAGCTACAATCAGGATTTGGCGGCAGTTCCAGAAGGTGATACCGATTATGTCGATCAGTTTTTATTTGATACGAAGGTCGGCTATTGTGATAACTTCTCCACTTCGATGGTTGTATTGTTGCGTTCGGAAGGAATTCCTGCACGTTGGGTGAAGGGGTTTGCACCGGGAGACGTAGTTGAACGTGATAATGGAGTTCCAGTTTATGAAGTGACAAACAATAATGCACATTCATGGGTAGAAGCTTATTTTCCAGGTACTGGATGGATGACATTCGAGCCTACAATTGGATTTACGAATGCTGTCAATTTAAATTATGATATAGACAATGAAAAAGATGAGTTGGAAACACCGGAAAATACACCTAAGGAGACTCCAGAAAAGCCTCAAGCTGAAAAAGATAAGAAGGAAGTTTCCAAAGGTTTTACAGAAATCATGAGTAACTTTGCTAAATGGATTTCTAATAACAAAGCACCTATATTATGGACACTACTCGGTTTAGTATTGCTTTCTATGCTAGCCTATCGTTATCGAAGAAAGTGGTTATCCAAAGTGTTAATACCGGTGAGCCGAATGCGGAAAAACGACTGGGATACATTTGAAAAAATGTATCATCAGCTATTGAAACAATTAGATGCATATGGAATGAAGAGAGAGCAAGGACAGACGCTATCTGCTTATGCAAAATATGTAGATTCTGGCTTTGGAGAAACGCATATGCGTAAATTAACAGATGCATATGAAAAAGGCTTATATGGTAATAATCGAGAGGGCATAAATTATGAGTCGATGAGAGAAAGTTGGGAATATTTAATCAATCAGCTTAGCGGTTGATTTTGAGGGCAACTACCTGTAAACTAAAGTCAAATTAAATGACCAATGTTGCCCTCGTATATGTCCGATAATATGGTTCGGATGTTTCTACCAAGTTGCCATTAACAACTTGACTATGAAGGTGAATGCAGTCATGTCTTTTTTAGGCATATGCATTCACCTTTTTGATGTAGAGAACATAAACGCGTAGAAAGAGGAGGTATGCTTTCTTACGCGTTTTTTTATCATTCTATTAGATTGAGGGTACGTTTGGATTATTATCAGAAGAGGTGGAACTAATGACTTTAACACCATTATTAAAGGAACAAGAAAAGATAGTTGTTTTGGATTTCGGTAGTCAATATAACCAACTAATTACACGTCGTATTCGTGAATTTGGTGTTTACAGTGAACTATTGCCACATACAGTTACAGCAGAAGAATTGAAAAAAGTAAATGCAACAGGGATCATCTTCTCAGGCGGACCTAATTCAGTTTACGATGAAAATGCATTCCATATCGATTCTGCAATCTATGACTTAGGTGTTCCAATTTTAGGTATTTGCTACGGTATGCAGCTAATGTCTCAGCATTTTGGTGGGAAAGTAGAAAAAGCTTCTCATCGCGAGTACGGGAAAGCAGAGATCAATGTGAAAAACGCAACTCCTTTATTTGGACAACTTCCAGAAAACCAAGTCGTTTGGATGAGTCACGGAGACCATGTAACAGTTGCTCCTGAGGGCTTTGAAGTTATTGCAACAAGTCCATCTTGTGAAGTAGCTGCAATGGCAAACGAAGCAAAAAATTTCTATGCTGTACAATTCCATCCTGAAGTTAGACATTCTATTTATGGGATTGAGTTAATACGTCAATTCGTATTTGATATTTGTCATGCTAAAGGTGACTGGTCTATGGAAAGCTTTGTAGAGATGCAAATCCAAAACATTCGCCAAGAAGTTGGGGATAAAAAAGTTCTTTGTGCACTAAGTGGTGGAGTCGATTCTTCAGTAGTTGCGGTACTAATCCATAAAGCAATTGGAGACCAACTAACATGTATGTTTGTGGACCATAACTTAAACCGTAAAGGTGAAGTAGAGCAAGTAATGAAGACTTTCACAGAAGGTTTTAATATGAATGTTATTAAAATTGATGCTCGCGAACGTTTCATGAACAAATTAGCTGGGGTTTCAGATCCAGAGAAAAAACGCAAAATTATCGGGAATGAATTTATATACGTATTTGACGAGGAAGCTTCTAAGTTAGACGGTATGGATTTCCTAGCACAAGGTACGCTATATACAGATATTATTGAGTCTGGAACTGCAACAGCTCAAACGATTAAATCTCATCATAATGTTGGTGGATTGCCAGAAGATATGCAGTTCAAACTAATTGAGCCACTTAAAACATTGTTTAAAGACGAAGTGCGTGCATTAGGATTAGAACTTGGTATTGATGAAAAAATCGTTTGGCGTCAACCTTTCCCAGGACCTGGTTTAGGAATTCGTGTATTAGGTGAAATTACTGAAGAAAAATTAGAAATCGTTCGTGAATCTGATTTCATCCTTCGCGAAGAAATCGCCAAAGCCGGACTTGATCGTGATATTTGGCAGTACTTCACAGTTCTTCCAGACATCCGCAGCGTTGGTGTAATGGGTGATGCACGTACATATGATTACGCAATCGGTATCCGTGCAGTAACCTCTATTGATGGAATGACTTCTGACTGGGCACGTATCCCATGGGACGTTCTAGAGAAAGTATCTGTTCGTTTAGTCAATGAAGTGTCTCACATCAACCGCGTACTGTATGACATTACGAGTAAACCACCAGCTACGATTGAGTGGGAATAGGACCAAACACTAAAACCTTATATCAAGGATTTAAAGGTTATGAGTGATTGTTTCAAAATAAGACCTCCCTTTATTCATGTAATTCATGATTAAAGGGAGGTCTTATTTTTGTTCATAATCATTGAATTGAAGGAAGGTTTCAAAATGAATCAGGAAACTGTATTATATAGAGATGTGTATTGAAGCATTGGAGTTGATTCATATTAAGAAGTGCATTCAGTACCGTAAATCTAATCTTTAGATTAGCGTTAAGCTAATAGGGTTTAATTCCGTAAAATAAGGTATATTATATTTGTTGAATAGATTCTCTTTAAAGACAAGAAAAGTGGGTGAACAAAGTGGGAAAATATCTTTTGGATAATAAAGGTCAGGCAGCTGTGGCGAGTTATCATGAAAAAAACAAGCCTGCCAAATTTGATAAAAAGCAGCAGCTAGAAAAAATACGGGCAGAGTATTTGAAAAAGAAACAAAACCAAACGGAAAAATAATATAAATGAAAACACAGGAGGGTAAACCCTTTCCTGTGTTTTTCTTATTCCAGTTATTGGAGAAAGAGTTATTTGAATTTTTAAATGGATAATAGTAGTTCAGTTTTTAATATAATACATACTCCTTCTATTTAAAATGGAAATTACTAATTTGCTCTTGATTACAGTAGTAAGTATGAGGAGTATTTGAATTAGTAAGAAATACTAGAAATGTCATAATGACGAACTATATTAAGTTTTTATATAAAAACGTTCGGATTTAGTATTGATTTTCTAAAATAATGATGTTATATTACATATATAATTTAATATGTCGTCGTATAACGTTGGGAATAAGGCCCAAAAGTCTCTACCGAATCACCGTAAATGATTCGACTACGATTAAGAGGAAGAAGGATAATTCTTCCCTTACTTGAGATACTAAAGCATACGACTGATTTACTAGTCGTATGCTTTTTTCTGTTATACAGACAATAACTGGAGGAAATCATGAAAAAGTATTTTCAGTTTGAAGAATTAGGGACTAATTACCGCAGTGAAATTATTGGAGGGTTAACAACTTTCCTAGCTATGGCGTATATTCTTATAGTAAACCCGATGATCCTTTCTCTTGATGGGATAGAGGGATTACCAGATTCCATGCATATGGATAAAGGTGCTGTATTTACAGCTACTGCTCTTGCAGCAGGTCTTGGTTCTATATTAATGGGAGTACTGGCGAAATACCCAATTGCACTAGCACCAGGTATGGGATTAAATGCATTTTTTGCTTTTACAGTAGTACTAGATTTTGGAATCTCATGGCAAATTGCTTTAACTGGCGTTTTTGTAGCAGGAGTAATCTTTATACTTCTATCGTTAACTGGCATTCGTGAAACAATTATAAACGCAATTCCAACCGAACTAAAGTATGCAGTGGGTGCTGGAATTGGTTTGTTTATCACTTTTGTAGGTTTGCAAAACTCTAAGATTATCGTAAGTGATCCTTCTGTAATTGTTGGTCTAGGAGATTTAGCAGACCCTAACATTTTATTAACGATTTTTGGGCTTGTTATTACAGTGATTATGATGGTGAAAGGCGTTAAAGGTGGAATATTCTACGGAATGCTGATTACGGCAATCGTTGGTATGATTTTCAGTCTAGTGCCACTACCATCCGGAATCGTAAGTAGTATTCCAGATGTAAGCCCAACATTTGGAGCTGCACTTGATCCAATTTTTAATGATCCAACTTCTTTATTAACTACACAATTCTTAGTTGTAGTGCTTACTTTCTTATTTGTAAACTTCTTTGATACTGCTGGAACATTGATATCTGTTGCTAACCAAGCGGGATTAATGAAAGGCAATAAATTACCACG
This sequence comes from Psychrobacillus sp. FSL H8-0510, assembly GCF_038008345.1. Taxonomy (NCBI): domain Bacteria; kingdom Bacillati; phylum Bacillota; class Bacilli; order Caryophanales; family Bacillaceae; genus Psychrobacillus; species Psychrobacillus sp. FSL H8-0510. The sequence continues at coordinate 3,133,571 of NZ_JBBOYZ010000001.1, read as the reverse complement.
TGCTGGTAAAGCGTTACTAGCAGATGCAATAGCTACTACAGCTGGAGCAGTAGCGGGTACTTCCACTACTACTAGTTATGTAGAATCAACAGCTGGTGTTGCAGCTGGGGCGCGTTCAGGTTTCGCGGCAGTAGTAACGGGAGTGCTGATGTTATTAGCATTATTCTTCTATCCAATATTAAGTGTAGTTACTTCTTATGTAACGGCGCCGGCGTTAATAATAGTTGGGGTATTGATGGTTTCTGCTTTAGGAAATATAGAGTGGAAAAAATTCGAAGTTGCAGTGCCTGCGTTTTTCGTAATCATTGCAATGCCATTAACTTATTCTATTGCAACTGGTATCGCCATTGGATTTTTATTCTACCCAATTACAATGATCGTAGCAGGGCGTATTAAAGAAATCCATCCGATTATGTATGGTTTATGGGTTATATTCCTTTGTTACTTTATCTTCTTATAAAAATAGTAAAACAAAAGAGAAGCATTGTGCTTCTCTTTTTTGTTTCTTCTATATAGATGTACCTTTTGATAAATTCATCTAACTTTACTAAACTTTGAAAACTAAAGAGGGTATTATCTCTTTGTTCTATCTTATTTTAATTAGAATCTTAAATATTATAATTAGGAATCTAGATAGATTTGAGTTTAAAGGAAGTGTCGTTATTTTCATAGAAACCTAGCGTTTAGAAGGGTTCCTATTAACTCTATTTAATTGTTGCATTTATCAGAAAAAAATGTTATTATATTTTACACAACAACTTCACAAAAAGCTGTTGACGAAGGTAGCAAAAGGGTGTTAAGATACAAAGGTCGCTGAAACAAGACGACAACTTAAACAACATGAACATTGAAAACTGAACATGCAAAACGTTAAGAAACATAGCTTTCAACTAACTTGTTAGGATGATAGCAAAACAATTTTGGACATCATTTAATGATGATGCCAGCAAAACAAAATGAGCTTTTAAACTAGTTCTAATTTGTTCGCTTTCAATGTGCTCTGCATACTGGAAGTGAACTATTATGGAGAGTTTGATCCTGGCTCAGGACGAACGCTGGCGGCATGCCTAATACATGCAAGTCGAGCGAATGACGAAGAAGCTTGCTTCTTCTGATTTAGCGGCGGACGGGTGAGTAACACGTGGGCAACCTGCCCTGTAGATTGGGATAACTCCGGGAAACCGGGGCTAATACCGAATAATCCATTTCCTCACATGGGGAGATGTTAAAAGACGGTTTCGGCTGTCACTACAGGATGGGCCCGCGGCGCATTAGCTAGTTGGTGAGGTAACGGCTCACCAAGGCGACGATGCGTAGCCGACCTGAGAGGGTGATCGGCCACACTGGGACTGAGACACGGCCCAGACTCCTACGGGAGGCAGCAGTAGGGAATCTTCCACAATGGACGAAAGTCTGATGGAGCAATGCCGCGTGAGTGAAGAAGGTTTTCGGATCGTAAAACTCTGTTGTGAGGGAAGAACAAGTATGAGAGTAACTGCTCGTACCTTGACGGTACCTCATTAGAAAGCCACGGCTAACTACGTGCCAGCAGCCGCGGTAATACGTAGGTGGCAAGCGTTGTCCGGAATTATTGGGCGTAAAGCGCGCGCAGGCGGTCCTTTAAGTCTGATGTGAAATCCCACGGCTCAACCGTGGAAGGTCATTGGAAACTGGGGGACTTGAGTACAGAAGAGGAAAGCGGAATTCCAAGTGTAGCGGTGAAATGCGTAGAGATTTGGAGGAACACCAGTGGCGAAGGCGGCTTTCTGGTCTGTAACTGACGCTGAGGCGCGAAAGCGTGGGGAGCAAACAGGATTAGATACCCTGGTAGTCCACGCCGTAAACGATGAGTGCTAAGTGTTAGGGGGTTTCCGCCCCTTAGTGCTGCAGCTAACGCATTAAGCACTCCGCCTGGGGAGTACGGTCGCAAGACTGAAACTCAAAGGAATTGACGGGGGCCCGCACAAGCGGTGGAGCATGTGGTTTAATTCGAAGCAACGCGAAGAACCTTACCAGGTCTTGACATCCCGCTGACCGGCCTAGAGATAGGCTTTTCCCTTCGGGGACAGCGGTGACAGGTGGTGCATGGTTGTCGTCAGCTCGTGTCGTGAGATGTTGGGTTAAGTCCCGCAACGAGCGCAACCCTTGATCTTAGTTGCCAGCATTTAGTTGGGCACTCTAAGGTGACTGCCGGTGATAAACCGGAGGAAGGTGGGGATGACGTCAAATCATCATGCCCCTTATGACCTGGGCTACACACGTGCTACAATGGACGGTACAGAGGGTCGCAACCCCGCGAGGGTGAGCAAATCCCATAAAACCGTTCTCAGTTCGGATTGTAGGCTGCAACTCGCCTACATGAAGCCGGAATCGCTAGTAATCGTGGATCAGCATGCCACGGTGAATACGTTCCCGGGCCTTGTACACACCGCCCGTCACACCACGAGAGTTTGTAACACCCGAAGTCGGTGGGGTAACCCTTACGGGAGCCAGCCGCCGAAGGTGGGACAGATGATTGGGGTGAAGTCGTAACAAGGTAGCCGTATCGGAAGGTGCGGCTGGATCACCTCCTTTCTAAGGATAATATCGGAATACGAATTTTTATTCGTATCTTAACGTTTTGCAGTTCAGTTTTGAATGTTCATTTTATATGAAGATTCAACTCTTGTTCTTTGAAAACTGGATAAAACGACATTGAAACAATAAACAACAAGAAATTCTGTTGTGATTATTTACGTAATCACGACGTGTAAGACTTTTTAACTTTTAGGTTAAGTTAATAAGGGCGCACGGTGAATGCCTTGGCACTAGGAGTCGACGAAGGACGGCACTAACACCGATATGCTTCGGGGAGCTGTAAGTGAGCTTTGATCCGGAGATTTCCGAATGGGGAAACCCACTGTTCGTAATGGAGCAGTACATTTGCGTGAATACATAGCGCATCTGAGACACACCCAGGGAACTGAAACATCTAAGTACCTGGAGGAAGAGAAAGAAAATTCGATTCCCTGAGTAGCGGCGAGCGAAACGGGAATAGCCCAAACCAAAAGGCTTGCCTTTTGGGGTTGTAGGACACTCTACATAGAGTTACAAAGGAATGAGTTAGACGAAGCGATCTGGAAAGGTCCGCAGGATAGGGTAAAAGCCCCGTAGTCTAAAATTCATTCTCTCTTGAGTGTATCCTGAGTACGGCGGAACACGTGAAATTCCGTCGGAATCTGGGAGGACCATCTCCCAAGGCTAAATACTACCTAGTGACCGATAGTGAACCAGTACCGTGAGGGAAAGGTGAAAAGCACCCCGGAAGGGGAGTGAAATAGATCCTGAAACCGTGTGCCTACAAGTAGTTAGAGCCCGTTAATGGGTGATAGCGTGCCTTTTGTAGAATGAACCGGCGAGTTACGATCCCATGCAAGGTTAAGTCGAGAAGACGGAGCCGCAGCGAAAGCGAGTCTGAATAGGGCGAATGAGTATGTGGTCGTAGACCCGAAACCAGGTGATCTACCCATGTCCAGGATGAAGGTAAGGTAACACTTACTGGAGGTCCGAACCCACGCACGTTGAAAAGTGCGGGGATGAGGTGTGGGTAGCGGAGAAATTCCAATCGAACCTGGAGATAGCTGGTTCTCTCCGAAATAGCTTTAGGGCTAGCCTCAAACGTTAGAATCTTGGAGGTAGAGCACTGTTTGGACTAGGGGCCCATCCCGGGTTACCGAATTCAGACAAACTCCGAATGCCAATGATTTATGTTTGGGAGTCAGACTGCGAGTGATAAGATCCGTAGTCAAGAGGGAAACAGCCCAGACCACCAGCTAAGGTCCCAAAGTATTTGTTAAGTGGAAAAGGATGTGGCGTTGCTTAGACAACCAGGATGTTGGCTTAGAAGCAGCCATCATTTAAAGAGTGCGTAATAGCTCACTGGTCGAGTGACGCTGCGCCGAAAATGTATCGGGGCTAAACAAATCACCGAAGCTGTGGATTGATACCTTTGGTATCAGTGGTAGGAGAGCGTTCTAAGGGCGTTGAAGTCAGACCGGAAGGACTGGTGGAGCGCTTAGAAGTGAGAATGCCGGTATGAGTAGCGAAAGACGGGTGAGAATCCCGTCCACCGTATGACTAAGGTTTCCTGAGGAAGGCTCGTCCGCTCAGGGTTAGTCGGGACCTAAGCCGAGGCCGATAGGCGTAGGCGATGGATAACAGGTTGATATTCCTGTACCACCAAACCACCGTTTGAGTAATGGGGGGACGCAGAAGGATAGGGTAAGCATGCTGTTGGTTATGCATGTCCAAGCAGTAAGGTGTGAATGTAGGCAAATCCGCATTCTTTAACATTGAGCTGTGATGGCGAGGACGTATGTCTAGAGTTCCTGATTTCACACTGCCAAGAAAAGCCTCTAGCGAGGTGAAAGGTGCCCGTACCGCAAACCGACACAGGTAGTCGAGGAGAGAATCCTAAGGTGAGCGAGAGAACTCTCGTTAAGGAACTCGGCAAAATGACCCCGTAACTTCGGGAGAAGGGGTGCTCTTTTGGGTTCATAGCCTAGAAGAGCCGCAGTGAATAGGCCCAGGCGACTGTTTAGCAAAAACACAGGTCTATGCAAAACCGTAAGGTGAAGTATATGGGCTGACGCCTGCCCGGTGCTGGAAGGTTAAGAGGAGTGCTTAGCGCAAGCGAAGGTGCGAATTGAAGCCCCAGTAAACGGCGGCCGTAACTATAACGGTCCTAAGGTAGCGAAATTCCTTGTCGGGTAAGTTCCGACCCGCACGAAAGGCGTAACGATCTGGGCACTGTCTCAACGAGAGACTCGGTGAAATTATAGTACCTGTGAAGATGCAGGTTACCCGCGACAGGACGGAAAGACCCCGTGGAGCTTTACTATAGCTTGATATTGAATTTTGGTGCAACTTGTACAGGATAGGCAGGAGCCTTAGAGCCCGGAGCGCCAGCTTCGGAGGAGGCGTCGGTGGGATACTGCCCTGGTTGTATTGAAATTCTAACCCATACCCGTAACCCGGGTAGGAGACAGTGTCAGGCGGGTAGTTTGACTGGGGCGGTCGCCTCCTAAAGTGTAACGGAGGCGCCCAAAGGTTCCCTCAGAATGGTTGGAAATCATTCGAAGAGTGTAAAGGCAGAAGGGAGCTTGACTGCGAGACCTACAAGTCGAGCAGGGTCGAAAGACGGGCTTAGTGATCCGGTGGTTCCGCATGGAAGGGCCATCGCTCAACGGATAAAAGCTACCCCGGGGATAACAGGCTTATCTCCCCCAAGAGTCCACATCGACGGGGAGGTTTGGCACCTCGATGTCGGCTCATCGCATCCTGGGGCTGTAGTCGGTCCCAAGGGTTGGGCTGTTCGCCCATTAAAGCGGTACGCGAGCTGGGTTCAGAACGTCGTGAGACAGTTCGGTCCCTATCCGTCGTGGGCGTAGGAAATTTGAGAGGAGCTGTCCTTAGTACGAGAGGACCGGGATGGACACACCGCTGGTGTACCAGTTGTTCTGCCAAGAGCATCGCTGGGTAGCTATGTGTGGACGGGATAAGTGCTGAAAGCATCTAAGCACGAAGCCCCCCTCAAGATGAGATTTCCCATTACGCAAGTAAGTAAGATCCCTCAAAGACGATGAGGTAGATAGGTTCGGGGTGGAAGCGTGGCGACACGTGCAGCTGACGAATACTAATCGATCGAGGACTTAACCAAATTTGTTTAACGTAACAATGTCGTTTATCCAGTTTTGAGTGAACAAGCACTCTAGTTTACATGAGGGTTTCAAGATACAAGCAGTGCTAGGAAACAAGTGAGAGAAGGAAGGAACGTACTAACGTACGTGACTGACAGATCGAATGAAGTTGACAACGCAATGCGCCGTATATTGGAAGCCGAAAGAGTCTAGTGATGATGGCGAAGAGGTCACACCCGTTCCCATACCGAACACGGAAGTTAAGCTCTTCAGCGCCGATGGTAGTTGGGGGTCTCCCCCTGTGAGAGTAGGACGTCGCTGGGCACCAAAAAAAGTCGTTACCGAGTTATATCGGTAACGACTTTTTTGTGGATATAGATATTTTTCACCCGCTTATCCAAAGGGTAAAGTTCACTATTTGCAACTAGGAACAAGGAAGTTTGATATCCTTTTCTTTAACAGCCACAATTAAGAAAGGCTTAGGTACTCGTTACCTACAATACCTGGCGAGGCTATTTTTGGTGCTCTTTTTTGTGGTGATTTTTTACTATTCCAACTAAACAGCTCAAACTTCCAACTATGCCCCTTTAGCAAAAAAGAGAAACCCCACTGTGATTTCTCTCATTTTTATACTATTACTGCATTTTTCACGGTAAAGTAAGCGTAAAAAAGAGGGCCAAAGAGCTCGAGAATGTAAGGAGAGATGCTCAGAGGTATATTATACCGGAGAATCAAAAGAGAGCCCTAACGATAGAAATCTAGACATGTTATGCCATCATAAGTTTTAGCCACGGCCGGTTAAACTCTTGCACAGGTCTTTGTGGGAGTATGACATCACTAGACGCCATATAAAAAGTCAGCACTAAGTTTAATTCAATAGAAGTAAGAAAATTAATTTTATACTTTATGAAATTCACTCCCTACTTTCATAAATGAAGCATATGAAAACTTCAAAGATTCTTCAGCTTTCTGGGATATGAAAGTTTTTTTAAGTGAATATAAATGGGAAGCTTTTTAAGTAACTCCATTTTTTGTTGCTCATTATACTTTTTTTCAATTTCCTTGAGACGACTTATTTCTTCTTGAGAGTATGGGGAGAGCGCATTTTTCCCATCTTCTTTATATTTTCTAATCCACGTTGTAACTGAATTGACACTTACGTGCAATTCATCTGCTACATCTTTACGTCCTCTTCCGTTTTTTAGAACTTCTTGTACTGCATACATTTTTTGTTCTTGTGTTGTTTGTGTATATCTTTTTCTAAATTGTCCATGCATTGACTGATCCCCCTAGAAATTGGTGATATTCTCTAACAGTATTTATGAACTAAAACAATTTCAAATCCAGACTTCACCCAATTAGTGTATTGTACTATCTTTTGTATAATTTGTCATCAGAATATTATAAATTTGAAGTTTATAATAAAAGGAATACAATTTCATCTAAAAGCTTGAATTCCTTGAAATTGCGACACTATATGCGATAATGAAGAACAACATATGTTAGGAGTTGATGAAATGGATGTATCTCCAATTTTAATGATAATCATTATTTTTTCTATTAATATTGTTTATGTTACTTTCTTTACTTTGCGAATGATTCTTACATTAAAAGGATACCGTTATATCGCCGCACTTATAAGTATGGTAGAAACGGTAATTTATATAGTGGGACTAGGTCTAGTATTAGATAACTTAAATGAAATCCAAAACTTGGTTGCTTATGCAGTTGGGTATGGTACTGGAGTTGTTATTGGAACGAAAATTGAAGAAAAAATGGCACTTGGGTATATTATGGTAAATGCAATCTCTACAGATACTAAACTAAACTTACCTTTAATATTGAGAGATGAAGGATATGGAGTTACAGATTGGCATGCGAATGGTAGACAAGGTGAGAGACAAGCTCTTCAAATACTAACACCAAGGAAATATGAGTTAAAACTGTATACTAGACTGAAAGATCTTGATCCGGGTATTTTCATAATCGCCTATGAACCCAAGTCAATTCACGGCGGATTTTGGGTGAAATCTATAAAGAAGGGAAAACTATTTAAATGAAGAAAGAAACAAAATGGTTTGAAGTGGAAGAGAATGAAACTATTTCAGAGTGTATAGACAGAATGACTGAAGATGGTTATCAAATTGCTGGACGGAGAGAAGAGCCAATTTTTGCAGAGGTTGAAGGTGGTCCCCCTGTTCCAGTAAGACAATTAATTATGTTAAAAGGAATTAAAGAAACATAATTGTTGTAATTACTCCTAAAACCGAACAATAAAGTTATCTGAAAATTAATCGTTCGTATTTAAGCGTTGACGTTCTTCGTATAAGTTGTTAAAATATGAATAGAAATAGACGATTATATCCCCATATATGCTAAAGGATTGGCTTTAGCGTCTCTACCAAGTCACCGTAATGACTGGACTATGAGGGAAAGCGACTTATGGATAATGCAAAAGGGTGTGTTTGTTTATGTTTTCCCTGACACAAACTGGGCAATTATGTTCCCTAAGTAAACTGCTTTTCTTTCATAGAGAGAGTAGTTTATTTGGGGAATTTTTTATGCTTACAACATATAAGCCTTAGGTTAATCTATTATGCTCGATATAATCTTCAGAGTTTTAGTTTCGATGCCGAGGTGAATCTGACAGAAGGGACGATAACAATGAATACAAAAATTGGTGTGATTATGGGTAGCTCAAGCGATTGGGAGACGATGAAATATAGCTGCGAAATTCTTGAGGAACTGCAAATACCGTTTGAAAAACGCGTAGTATCGGCACATCGTACTCCAGATTTAATGTTTGAATATGCAGAGGAAGCGAGATCACGTGGAATACAGGTGATTATTGCAGGAGCTGGAGGTGCAGCGCATTTACCAGGTATGGTTGCGGCTAAGACAACACTTCCGGTAATCGGGGTGCCCGTTCAATCTAAAGCACTAAACGGATTAGATTCATTATTATCGATTGTTCAAATGCCTGGTGGAGTACCGGTGGCAACTGTTGCAATAGGTAAAGCAGGAGCTACAAATGCTGGATTGCTTGCCGCTCAAATCCTTTCTATCTCAGATGGTGAGTTAGCAGAACGTCTTGAAAAGCGAAGAGAAGATACGAGAAACAAAGTTCTTGAAAGTAATGGTGAACTTCAATGACAAAAGTAATCTATCCAGGACAGACGATAGGAATTATTGGTGGAGGCCAACTTGGTCGTATGATGGCACTAGCTGCTAGAGAAGCGGGATTTAAGGTAGCGGTTTTAGACCCTACGATGGATTCTCCTTGCGGGCAGGTTTCCGATATACAAATTGTTGCCCCGTATGATGATGAAACGGCGTTAGAGGAGTTAGCAGAAGTAAGTGATGTTATAACTTATGAGTTTGAAAATATTGATTATACAGGGTTGAAGAGACTATCAGAAATTGCGTATGTTCCCCAAGGAGCGGAACTGGTGAGAATTACGCAGGATCGTATTCTAGAAAAAATAGAAATTCAGTCGGCTGGTGTAGCTATTGCGAAATTTGTCGAAGCTAGCACGTATGAAGAGTTAGAGCAAAGAATTGATAGAGTGGGCTTCCCTTGTGTAGTTAAGACCTCTCGCGGAGGATATGATGGCAAAGGGCAGCAAATAATTCAAACAAAAGAGCAATTATCCTTTGCCAAATCTTTGTTTGCTCACTCCGCCTGTATCGCTGAATCCTTTGTTCCCTTTACAAAAGAGATATCCGTCATTGTACAGCGTAATGGAAGTGGAGAAACGTATTGTTTGCCGATTGGTGAAAATATTCATGTAAATCATATATTGCATGAAACGATTGTGCCAGCAAGAATCGATGAAACACTTACTATAAAAGCAATAGAGGCCGCTGAGAAAATTGCCAACCATTTAAACTTAATTGGTACGCTTGCGGTTGAAATGTTTGTTTTAGAGAACAATGAAATCATAATAAATGAATTGGCACCAAGACCACATAATTCTGGCCACTACTCAATTGAAACATGTAATATTTCTCAGTTTCATCAACATGTAAGAGCTATCTGCGGATGGTCACTTAGAAAGCCAAAACTTTGGACATCAACAGTTATGGTGAATATATTAGGTCAGCATGTAATACCTGTTACAAACAATCTTTCTAAGTATCCTAACTGGTCGGTTCATTTATACGGCAAAAGCGAAGCGAAAGAGAATAGAAAGATGGGACATGTCACCATCCTATCGACTAATATTGAAGAAACTTTAAACGAAATAGTACAATCTAAAATTTGGTTATAAATTAGGAGGAAGTTAAATGATAGAACGCTACACACGCCCAGAAATGGGAGCAATATGGACAGAACAAAATAAATACAATGCATGGTTAGAGGTAGAAATCCTAGCTTGTGAGGCTTGGGCAGAGATTGGAGATATTCCAAAAGAAGATACAGTTCTCCTTCGTAAAAATGCCTCTTTCGATGTAGAACGTATATTAGAAATCGAAAAAGAAACAAGACATGACGTAGTGGCGTTCACTCGCGCCGTATCAGAAACTTTAGGAGAAGAGCGTAAATGGGTTCATTACGGTCTAACTTCAACAGATGTAGTAGATACAGCTCTTTCTTATATCATTAAGCAAGCAAATGTTGTTTTGCGAAAAGATATTGAAAACTTCATCGAAATCTTAGAAAACAAAGCAAGAGAACATAAATACACAGTAATGATGGGGCGTACACATGGTGTTCATGCAGAGCCAACTACTTTTGGTTTAAAGTTAGCACTTTGGACAGAAGAAATGAAACGTAACCTAGAGCGCTTTGAGGCTGCTGCAAAAGTAATTGAAACCGGTAAAATGTCAGGTGCTGTTGGAACGTATGCGAATATTGATCCATTTGTTGAACAATATGTATGTGAAAAGTTAGGTTTAGCTGCATCACCAATTTCTACACAAACACTACAACGTGACCGTCATGCACAATACTTAAGTGTTATCGCATTAGTTGCTACTTCTATCGAAAAATTTGCTACAGAAATTCGCGGTCTACAAAAATCAGAAACTCGCGAAGTAGAGGAGTTCTTCTCTAAAGGTCAAAAAGGATCTTCTGCAATGCCACATAAACGGAATCCTATCGGTTCTGAGAACATGGTTGGGCTATCAAGACTTATCCGAGGATATATGATGACAGCATATGAAAATGTTGCATTATGGCATGAAAGAGATATCTCTCATTCATCTGCAGAACGTGTAATTTTACCAGATGCAACAATTGCCTTGAACTATATGCTAAACCGCTTTGGTAATATCGTGAAAAACTTAACAGTATTCCCAGAGAACATGAAACGTAATATGGATTCCACTTTAGGATTAATCTACTCCCAACGTGTATTACTAGCATTAATAGATAAAGGGTTAGCTCGTGAAACAGCATATGATACTGTTCAACCACTTGCAATGCAAGCATGGGAGTCTCAAACTGCATTCCGCACTTTTGTAGATGCAGATGAACAAGTTACTTCTCTATTATCAAAAGAAGAGCTAGATGATTGCTTTGACTATAACTATCACATTCAACATGTAGATATGATTTTTGAACGTTTAGGACTTAACTAAGCTTTAAATTGATTAGGGGGAATTGAAAGTGGAAAAGGGTCGCCTACTATACGAAGGTAAAGCAAAACAATTATTTGAAACAGATGATGAAAATATATTGTTTGTGTCATATAAGGACAGTGCTACAGCATTTAACGGTGAGAAAAAAGAAGATATTGATGGAAAAGGCATTTTAAACAATAAAATCACAACGATCCTTTTTGAACAGTTAAAAAGTAAAGGAATTGAATCCCACTTTGTAGAGCAAATCTCAGACAATGAGCAGCTTGTTCGCAAAGTGGATATCATTCCACTTGAAGTAGTAGTCCGTAATATCGCAGCTGGAAGTCTATCAAAGAGATTAGGAATTAAAGAGGGGACACCTTTAAAGCATACCATCGTGGAATTTTACTACAAAGACGATGAACTAGGAGATCCACTACTCACAAATGCTCATATAGAATTACTTGCACTTGCTACACCGGAGGAAATAGATACCCTTCAAACTAAAGCACTGGAAATCAATCAAGTGCTTCAGCCCATTTTCAAAGAAATAGGTGTTACCCTAATCGATTTTAAATTGGAGTTTGGAAAAACGGCAAATGGAGAAATCTTACTTGCTGATGAAATTTCTCCCGACACTTGTAGATTGTGGGATGACAAAACAAATAACAAACTAGACAAAGATGTGTTTAGACGTAATTTAGGAAGCTTAACAGAAGTTTATGAAATAATACTTTCCCGCCTAGGAGGATTATCAAAATGAAAAAAGTTAAAGTGTATGTAACGTTACGTGAAAGTGTTTTAGATCCACAAGGTTCTGCAGTGATGGGAGCTCTTCATTCAATGGAATACAGCGAAGTAAAGGATGTTCGTATTGGGAAGTTTTTAGAACTTCAGATTGAAGAGGGAACTCGTGATATAGATACAGTAGTAAAGGAAATGTGTGAAAAGCTTCTAGCAAATACAGTGATTGAAGACTATCGTTTTGAAGTTGAGGAGGCTGTAAGCAAATGAAGTTTGCAGTAATCGTATTTCCTGGATCGAACTGTGATTTAGATATGTATCATGCGATCAAAGATGAACTTGGAGAAGAAGTAGAGTACGTTTGGCATGATGCAAAGGATTTGAGCGAATTTGATGGTATTTTATTGCCAGGAGGGTTCTCCTATGGGGATTACTTACGCTGTGGCGCTATGGCCAACCAATCGAATGTAATGTCTGAAGTGGTGAAGGCAGCTGAGGCAGGTAAACCAATTCTAGGTATTTGTAACGGGTTCCAAGTATTAACGGAAGCTGGGTTGTTACCTGGAGCACTTCTGCGTAACAAAAACTTAAAATTCATGTGCCGTACCGTAGAGTTAAAAGTAGTAAATAACGCTACACAGTTTACAACTGGCTATGAAAAAGACGAAATAATCCAAATTCCAATTGCCCATGGCGAAGGAAATTATTATTGTGACGATGAAACACTTACTAGATTAAAAGAGAATAACCAAATTGTTTTTAAATACGCTTCTGAAGGACCTAATGGAAGCATTGAGGACATAGCAGGTATTGTAAATGAAAAAGGGAATGTCCTTGGTATGATGCCACATCCAGAGCGTGCAGTACATGATCTTATAGGTGGCTCAGATGGACTAGCGTTATTCAAATCAATAGTGAAACAGTGGAGGGAAACTCATGTCAGTCATGCTTGAACCAAATCCAATGCAAATTAAAGAACAAAAGATATATGCTCAAATGGGAATGTCTGATTCAGAATTTGAAATGGTGGAGAAAATTCTTGGTCGTTTACCGAATTATACAGAAACCGGATTATTTTCAGTTATGTGGTCAGAACATTGTTCGTATAAAAACTCTAAACCGGTATTAAGTAAGTTTCCTACAAAAGGGAAGCATGTTTTACAAGGACCAGGTGAAGGTGCTGGGATTGTTGATATTGGCGATGGTCAAGCAGTTGTATTTAAAATGGAGTCCCACAACCATCCATCTGCAATTGAACCCTATCAAGGAGCTGCAACAGGCGTAGGCGGTATTATCCGTGATGTTTTCTCGATGGGAGCTCGTCCAATTGCATTGCTGAACTCACTTCGATTTGGAGAACTGAAGACTCCACGTGTGAAATATTTATTTGAAGAAGTAGTAGCTGGTATTGCAGGTTATGGTAACTGTATCGGAATTCCAACAGTTGGCGGAGAGATTCAATTTGACGACTGTTACGAAGGAAATCCACTGGTTAACGCAATGTGTGTAGGACTGATCAATCATGAGGATATTCAAAAAGGAATTGCAGCAGGTGAAGGTAACACAGTCATGTATGCTGGAGCTAAAACTGGACGTGACGGCATTCACGGAGCAACATTCGCATCGGAAGAATTAACTGAAGCTTCTGAAGAAAAGCGCCCTGCAGTTCAAGTTGGAGATCCTTTTATGGAGAAACTTCTATTAGAAGCTTGTTTAGAAGTGATTAAGTCAGATGCGTTAATTGGTATTCAAGATATGGGAGCAGCAGGGTTAACTTCATCATCTGCGGAGATGGCTTCAAAAGCTGGCTTCGGTATAGAGATGAATTTAGACTTTGTACCCCAGCGTGAAACGGGGATGACAGCATACGAAATGATGCTTTCAGAATCACAAGAACGCATGTTAATCGTTGTAAAAAAAGGTCGTGAAGAGGAGATTGTTAAAATCTTTGAAAAGTACGACTTAGATTGTGTAGCGGTTGGTAAAGTGACAGGCGATAAAATGCTTCGTTTAATTCACAACGGAGATGTAGTAGCGGATGTACCTGCAGATGCACTTGCAGAAGAAGCACCAGTTTACTATAAACCATCTACGGTACCTGCATACTATACAGAATTTCAAGCAATGGAAAATGTAGAGCCTGTAATTTCGGACTACAAAGAGACTTTACTAAATCTACTTCAACAACCAACAATTGCTTCTAAAGAATGGGTTTATGATCAGTACGACTATCAAGTACGCACAAGTACAGTAGTAACCCCTGGTTCAGATGCTGCAGTAGTTCGAGTTCGTGGGACGAATAAAGGACTTGCTATGACAACGGATTGTAATTCTCGTTATATCTATCTTGACCCAGTAACTGGTGGGAAGATTGCAGTAGCTGAAGCAGCTCGTAATGTCGTTTGTTCAGGTGCAACGCCACTTGCTATTACAGACTGTTTGAACTTTGGTAACCCAGAAAACCCAGAAATATTCTGGCAAATTGAGAAATCTGCAGACGGTATTTCAGAGGCTTGTATTGCATTAGAATCACCTGTTATTGGTGGGAACGTTTCGTTATATAACGAACGTAGTGGAACTGCTGTTTACCCTACACCAACAATTGGGATGGTCGGACTTGTAGATGATCTTGCACATGTAACAACCCAATCAGTGAAACAAGCTGGAGATGTTGTATATGTAATCGGGGAAACTAAAACAGAGTTTGGTGGATCAGAACTACAAAAGTTAGTGGAAAAACGTATTTTTGGGCTAGCTCCATCTATCGACCTTGAAGTAGAAGTGACTCGTCAAAAAGCTCTTTTAACAGCGATTAAATCTGGTGTTGTACAATCCGCGCATGATATCTCTGAAGGTGGTTTTGCAGTAGCTTTAGCTGAAAAAGCTTTCGGTGCTAATGGTCTTGGAGTTGAAGTAACTATTACTGGATCAGCTACAAGTGCATTATTTAGTGAATCTCAATCACGCTTTATCGTCACGGTAAAAGCTGAACATGCTAGTAAATTTGAAGAAATCGTAGCAGATGCAACACAGATTGGTAGAGTAACTGAGTCAAATAATTTAGTAATCTCACATGAAGATGGAACTACTTGGATTAGCGGTTCTGTTGATGAATTCCGTTCCGCTTGGAAAGGAGCAATACCATGCTTACTGAACTCAGAGGCTTAAACGAAGAATGTGGTGTTTTCGGTATTTGGGGTCATCCAAATCCGGCAGCCATGAGTTATTACGGATTACATGCACTTCAGCATAGAGGGCAAGAAGGTGCTGGAATTATTGTGACAGATGGTACTAGGCTACGCGCAGTAAAAGGCGAAGGTTTAGTAAACGATGTATTTAATAATGGCAAGTTAGAGAAATTGGAAGGTCATGCTGCAGTAGGGCATGTGCGTTATGCTACTTCCGGCGGCTCAGGAATTGAAAATGTCCAACCTTTGTTGTTCAACTCAACTACTGGTGGCCTTGCGATTGCTCATAATGGGAATATTGTAAATGCTACACGTTTAAAACGTAATTTAGAACAGCAAGGTAGTATTTTCCAAACGACTTCGGATACGGAGGTACTTGCCCATTTGTTGAAGAAGAGTAATCTTGCTTCTTTCGAGGATCGTGCCAAACAAGCTTTACGTTTATTGGACGGAGCTTTCGCCGTTGTCATTATGACGGAACACGCGATGTATGTAGCGCAGGACCCACAGGGCATGCGTCCTCTTTCTTTAGGAATGTTAGATGGTGCCTATGTAGTAGCTTCTGAGACAAGTGCCTTCGATTTGATAGGTGCGGAGCTAGTTCGCTCGATTGACCCAGGGGAGTTATTAATAATAAATGATGAAGGTTGCCGTTCAGAGCGTTATGTAGAGAAAAAAGACCGTGCTATTTGTACGATGGAATATGTCTACTTCTCTCGTCCAGATTCAGATATTGATGGTATTAATATTCATATGGCTAGAAAACGTCTTGGTAAGCAACTTGCGAAAGAATTGACAATTGATGCAGATGTTGTAACAGGCGTACCTGACTCCAGTATTTCTGCTGCTATTGGTTTTTCAGAAGCAACAGGTATTCCTTATGAGTTAGGTCTTATAAAGAATCGTTATGTGGGTAGAACGTTTATCCAACCTTCACAGGACTTACGGGAGCGTGGGGTGAAGATGAAACTTTCACCAGTACGTCAGGTTGTAAAAGGAAAACGAGTAGTCATGGTAGATGATTCAATTGTTCGTGGGACAACTTCACGTCGTATTGTGAAAATGCTGAAGGATGCTGGAGCTACAGAGGTTCATGTCGTTATAAGTTCTCCACCATTAAAAAATCCATGTTTTTATGGGATTGATATAAGCTCAGATTCAGAGCTTATTGCTGCTAATAATACAATTGATGAAATGCGTGAACTGATTGGAGCAGACTCGTTAACATTCTTATCGGTTGAAGGAATGGTAGAGGCAATTGGCAGATCAGATGTGGAAAAAAATTGTGGGCATTGTTTAGCATGTTTCACTGGAGAATATCCAACTAGTATCTATGCGGATACGAAATTACCACATGAAAAAGAGCTTGTTCGATAGGGAGGATTTTACATGTCAAAAGCATATGAAAAAGCAGGCGTGAACATTGAAGCTGGGTATGAAGCCGTGCAAAGAATGAAATCACATGTCGAGCGCACAGCTAGAAAAGGTATCATGGGTACTTTCGGTGGTTTCGGTGGAATGTTTGATTTGTCTTCATTGAATTATAAGGAACCTGTTTTGATATCTGGAACAGATGGTGTTGGAACAAAGCTAAAGCTTGCGTTTATGACAGATTCACACGATACAATCGGCGTAGACTGTGTAGCAATGTGTGTGAATGATATCGTTGCACAAGGTGCGGAGCCTCTATTTTTCTTAGATTACGTAGCAGTAGGTAAAGCAGTTCCTGAACGAATTGAACAAATCGTTAAAGGTGTGGCTGACGGCTGTGTACAGTCTGGAGCAGCATTAATCGGGGGAGAGACAGCCGAAATGCCTGGTCTTTATGAGGAAGATGAATATGATCTTGCTGGTTTTGCGGTTGGAGCATGCGAAAAATCAAAAATCGTTACAGGGGAGAATATTACAGAAGGTGATGTACTAGTAGGTATCGCTTCTAGCGGTGTTCACTCAAACGGATATTCACTAGTACGTAAAATTGTTTTTGAAGAGCAAGGCTATTCTCCAAAGGATGTTGTAGAAGGATATGAAGCGTTAGGCGAAATTGGTAAAGCCCTTTTAACACCAACGAAAATCTATGCTAAGCCAGTAATGGAAATGCATAACGAGCTTTCTATCCACGGGATGGCACATGTGACGGGTGGAGGTTTTTATGAAAATCTACCGCGTATGATGCCTGAAGGGTTAGCTGTGGAAGTTGAACTTGGTTCATGGGAAGTGCTTTCTGTATTTGATTTGTTAAAAGAAAAAGGTAAGTTAGAAGACCGTGATTTATACAATGTGTTTAATATGGGGATAGGCTTTGTACTTGCACTATCAACTGAAGAGGCGCAAAAAGCAATTGCAATTGCGGAAGCCCACGGAGAAAAAGCATATACGATTGGCCGTGTAGTGAAAGGTGAAGGTGTTATTTTCAACGGAGCACATGACGGGAGTTTAGTGTAATGACCGGAATGACAAAATTTGCTGTATTTGCATCAGGGAGAGGTACGAACTTTCAAGCTATCAACGATGCAGTGCAGGAAGGAAAACTTCCTGGTGAAGCTGTTCTAGTAGTGACAGATAAGCCAGGAGCTTTAATAGTGGAGCGTGCCGAGAAAGCGGGTATTGAAGTACTTGCTATTAAGCCTGCCGGTTTTCCTTCCAAAGCAGTGTATGAGCAACTGATTTTAGAAAAACTACGAGAGTTAGATGTAGAGTGGATTGTGCTCGCTGGATATATGCGACTGATCGGAGATGTATTGTTAGCAGCATTTCCCAATCGAATTATCAACATCCATCCTTCGCTATTACCTGCCTTTCCTGGGAAAGACGCTATCGGACAGGCAATGGATCACGGCGTGAAGGTGACTGGCGTAACGGTTCACTATGTGGACGCAGGAATGGATACTGGAACAATCATAGCTCAGCAAGCAGTAAAAGTAGTAGAAGGCAATAGAGCACAAACCGAAGAGCGTATTCATGCAGTAGAACATGCTTTGTATCCGAAGGCATTGCAGCAACTGTTTAGTCGGTAGTTTTGTGAGTTTACCCACGCTTAAAAGAATGTTACTCGCGCTCACTATAGTTTTACTCGCGAAACTTTAACAAATACCCGCGCTCCAGAGTTGTTTACCCGCGATGTAACGAGGTTTACTCGTGGAACGGGAAATATATCCAAATAATTTAGTGTAGCTGCGGATGCGATGAAGCTCAAATTCGAAGTATCAAAATTGATAATAATAGGAACACAACTAGAACTACCAATTTAAGGAGGAATTATGGTGTCAAAACGTGCGTTAATTAGTCTTTCAGATAAATCAGGAATTCTCGAGTTTGCAAAAGAGTTGGAACTACTTGGCTATGAAATTTTATCAACTGGTGGAACCAAAGCATTTTTAGAACAAAATGGTGTGGCAATTACATCAGTAGACCAAGTGACAAACTTTCCAGAAATTTTGGATGGTCGAGTAAAAACATTGAACCCAATGATACATGGGGCTTTATTGGCAAAGCATGACGACGCTTCTCATCAAGCACAATTAGAAGAGCATCAAATAACTCCTATTCAAGTAGTCTGTGTTAATTTATATCCTTTCCGTGAAACAATTTCTAAGCAAGATGTGACGTTTGAAGATGCTATCGAAAATATTGATATCGGTGGTCCATCAATGCTTCGCTCTGCAGCGAAAAATCATCAGTATGTAACAGTTGTAACGGATGCATCTGACTATGAGGAAGTACTTGCTCAGTTAAAAGAAACTGGTGAGACGACACTAGAAACGCGTCGTAAACTGGCTGCAAAAGTATTTCGCCACACCGCTGCTTATGATGCGTTGATTGCTGGCTATATGACTGACTTAATTGGAGAAGAATTCCCAGAACTATTAACACTTACATATGAACGTAAGCAATCATTACGCTACGGTGAAAATCCGCATCAACAAGCAGCGTTTTACAAACGACCACTTGGTTCTGATTTTTCTGTAGCTTCTGCTACTCAATTACATGGGAAAGAACTATCCTATAATAATATCCAAGATGCCAATGCTGCGATTCAAATAGTAAAAGAATTTAAGCTTCCAGCTGCAGTAGCGGTAAAACATATGAACCCATGTGGAGTTGGTACCGGCGAAACAATCTCGGATGCATTCAATAAAGCCTATGAAGCGGATTCAACATCTATTTTCGGAGGTATCGTTGCCTTAAACCGTGAAGTAGACGCAGCAACCGCTAAAGTATTGGCTGGCATTTTCTTAGAAATTGTTATTGCTCCTTCATTCTCCGATGATGCAATTGCAATGTTAACGGCGAAGAAGAACATTCGCTTGCTCACAATTTCTTACGAACAAACGAAAAAAGATGCATGGAATACTGTATCTGTAGAAGGTGGATTATTAGTGCAGTCTCCTGACACGTTCGGATTAAAAGAGGCAGATGTGAAGGTCGTTACAGACCGAGAGCCGACCGCGGAAGAATGGAAAGCATTAGAGCTTGGTTGGAGCGTAGTGAAACATGTAAAATCTAATGCAATTGTAGTAGCTACAGAAGATATGACTATTGGTGTCGGCGCAGGACAGATGAACCGCGTAGGCTCAGCTAAAATTGCTTTAGAGCAAGCTGGAGAACGAGCAAAAGGAGCAGGTCTTGCCTCAGATGCATTCTTCCCAATGAATGATACGGTGGAAGTGGCAGCTAAAGCAGGAATTACAGCTATTATTCAAACAGGTGGATCAGTGAAAGACCAAGATTCAATCGACAAAGCAAATGAGTATGGGATTGCGATGGTATTCACTGGCGTACGTCATTTCAAACACTAAGGAGGAATTACTAGATGAATATTCTTGTAATTGGTAGTGGGGGGCGTGAGCATGCAATCGCCCAACAATTCATAGATTCACCTTCAGTTGAAAATGTATTTGTAGCTCCAGGTAATGACGGTATGTCAGGTGGTATTCAGATTGTGTCTATTGATGCGTTGGCCTTTGAAGAGCTAGCAACCTTCGCAAAGGAGAACAAAGTCGACTTAACATTCGTTGGACCGGAGCAACCACTGGCAGCGGGTATTGTAGATTATTTTGAAGCAGAAGGTTTACGTATATTTGGCCCAACAAAAGCTGCGGCCCAAATTGAGGGTAGTAAGGCATTTGCAAAAGAAATTATGGATAAATATAATATTCCAACTGCTGCATATGAAACTTTTACAGAAGTAGATAAAGCAAAGGAATATATTGAGAAGTTAGGTGCTCCCATCGTTGTGAAAGCAGATGGGCTTGCTGCAGGAAAAGGTGTAGTTGTTGCTATGACTGTGGATGAAGCGAACAAAGCGGTGGAAGACATGATCGGCAACCAATTATACGGAGAATCCTCATCACGTGTGGTCATTGAGGAGTATTTGGACGGGGAAGAATTCTCCTTTATGTCATTTGTACATAAAGGCCAAATTCATCCAATGGTTATCGCACAGGATCACAAGCGAGCTTATGATGGAGATAAAGGGCCTAACACGGGAGGAATGGGTGCTTATTCCCCAGTTCCGCAAATCTCCTCGGACATAGTTGATATAGCTTATGAAACTGTAGTAGTTCCTACCGTTAAAGCGATGACAGCGGAAGGAATTCCATTTTCAGGTATTCTATATGCTGGTCTTATTTTAACAAGCGAAGGACCAAAAGTGATCGAGTTCAATGCCCGTTTTGGAGACCCAGAGACACAAGTGGTATTACCCCGAATGACAAGTGATTTTGGAGAGTTTATGATAGCTTTGATGAATGAAAATCCGTTTGAACTATCATGGTCGGACGAGGGGATGCTTGGAGTTGTAATTGCATCAGAGGGTTACCCTACTGACGTGAAAAAAGGAGCCAAACTGCCAAATCTAGGGACATTAACAGACACTGGATTATTCGTTTTTCATGCTGGTACAAAAGCAGATGATAAAGATTTTATCGCTAATGGCGGACGTGTCATACTTGTAGCAGCAAGGGAGGCTTCTATAAAGAAAGCGCAACAAAAAGTTTATTCAAGTCTCACTAAGTTAGAATGGGATGGTCTCTTCTATCGAAAAGATATTGGTTGGCGTACATTTCAATAATTGCTGAACAGGCAAAGAAAAACCTGATGTTTTTCTTTGCCTGTTTTTCTATATTCGTTTTAGGTTCCTATTTCCTAACTTTCCTGTAAGAATTACCAAAAATAGAATTCAGTACTTTGCTTTACTAAAGTACTATGCTAATATTATTTTTATGAGTAAACAAAAAGAAAGGAGAATGGATGCAATGCAATATCCCATTTGGAAAATTGAAGAAATAAGGCATCAGATTGATGTGGTCAATGGAACAAAGTCTCCTGATATAGTAATTACTAATGCAACTTTTTTGCATAGTCATTTAAAAAAGTGGATCACAGGAAACATATGGATAGTGAAAGATCGAATTGTTTATACGGGTCCTGAAATGCCACTAGTTTCCGACCAAACTGAGGTATATGATGCAGCTGGTCAAAAAATAGTACCTGGCTATATTGAGCCTCACGTACATCCATTCCAACTTTATAATCCACAAACATTTGCAGATTATGCAGCGCAATTGGGAACGACTACGTTTATAGCGGATAACTTAACATTGTTCTTGATGCTTGAAAATAAGAAAGCGTTTTCATTAATGGACGAACTGAAAGAACTGCCATTTTCCTTCTATTGGTGGGCGCGTTTTGATTCGCAAACCGAGTTAAAGAATGAAGAAGAATTATTTACCTCTAAGACGATTGGAGAATGGATTGAGCGTTCGGATGTCATTATGGGTGGTGAACTGACTGGATGGCCTCGTTTGCTTTCTGGAGATGATCAAATGCTCTATTGGATGCAACAGGCTAAGACAAACGGTATGAAAATTGAAGGCCATTTTCCTGGAGCTTCCGAGCGCACGCTTGCAAGAATGCGTTTGCTAGGAGCAGACGGAGATCATGAAGCAATGACCATTGAAGAAGTGGAACGACGAATTCTACAGGGATATGCAGTAACTCTCCGTCATTCGTCCATACGTCCTGATCTTCCACAACTATTAAAGGATATTTTGGAAAAGGATCTTCAAATTTTTGATCACTTAATGATGACTACAGATGGAGCAACACCTTCTTTTCATATAGATGGAGTTATGGATAAATGTATTCAAGTTGCACTAGATGCAGGTGTAAAACCGATTGACGCCTATTTGATGGCATCCTTTAATGTGGCAAAGTATTATAATATGTCTAATCTACATGGGGTGATTGCAACAGGGCGCTATGCAGATCTCAATTTCTTAAAGGATGAACACAGTCCAGTACCTTTAAGTGTACTTTCCAAAGGAATTTGGCTAAAAAAAGAACAACAAAAAACGAGGGCACTTGATCCAATCAATTGGTCATCTATACCAGATCTGAACTTGTCATTTGACGTTTCGGAAGCTGATTTTCAGTTCTCTATGCCATTTGGGATAGAAATGGTAAATGATGTAATTACCAAACCCTATTCCATTAGCCATGATACAACTGAAATGGAATTATCCAAAAATCATGATGAAAGTTTTCTTTTGTTAATAGATCGCAAAGGAAAGTGGAAAGTTTCAACACTTATTAAAGGCTTTGCAACTTCACTAATGGGCTTCGCCTCTTCATACTCTAATACGGGTGATATTTTATTGATCGGGAAGAACAAAGAAAGTATGCAACAAGCTTTCCGGGAAGTAAAAAAAATGAATGGTGGAATTGTTATTGTGGAGGAAGAAAAAATCATTTGTTCTGTCCAACTCCCGATAGGTGGAGTATTATCTAATAAGCCAGTAGAAGATTTAATAGAAGAGGAAATAGTTTTAAAAAGAGAACTAGCAGCTAGAGGATTTAAGCATGGGGATGCTATTTACACATTGTTATTTCTTCAAGCAACACACTTACCGTATGTAAGGATAACGCAAAAAGGAATTTTTGATGTGATGAAAAAACAAGTATTGTTTCCAGCATTAATGAGGTAGGGGGACGTAAGTTGTGTTCAAACAGTGGGGAATTTTAATGTTAGCTAGTGTACTTCTTGTAGCTTGTTCCGATAAAGAGAAAGGAACAGAAGAGGTAAAACCAGTAGACGATACAATAGAGGAAGTCGGGGAAGAAGTTGTAGAGACAGAAGAGGAAGTAGTATTGCCGTTCACAGCACCTTTCACAGGTGTTGGATCAGAGAAAGAATTGACACAAAGACCTATTCTAGTCACTATAAACAATCATCCGCTTGCACGTCCACAGTCAGGAATTGCAAAAGCAGATATTATTTACGAAATGTTAGCAGAAGGTAATGTAACAAGATTTTTAGCAGTTTATCAAAGTGAGATTCCAGAGAAAATGGGTCCAGTTAGAAGTGCTAGAGACTACTTTGTTGACATTGCTAGAGGGCTAGATGCATTTTATGTTGCACATGGATATAGTCCTGATGCTCAAAGTATGCTAAGTTCTAGAGTAGTTGATAACATAAACGGAATGCAATACGACGGTATATTATTCGAACGATCAAGGGAGCGAAAAGCACCGCATAATTCGTATATATCAAAAGATAAAGTATTAGCAGGTGCAGAAAAAGTAAAGGCATCGATGGAGATTACTAAAATACCAAGGTTCTCTTTCTTCGACTCTTTTGAAGGGATAAAGATTGGGAATCCAGTATCTAATTTTTCTATACATTACGGTGCAGGCTCCACTTTTGAAAACGAATATACGTATATTTCAGACGAAGGTTTATATGAGCGTGAGACCGCTGGAGCTCTGACAATAGATAAAGAGACAGACAAAGCTGTTAAAATTGCCAATATAATATGCATGGAAATTCCGCACAAAATTATTGATAGTTCAGGTCGCCGTCAGTTATCTTTAAATGATGGAGGAAGAGCGTATATTTTTCAAGCAGGTATTATGAAAGAAATCGAATGGGAGAATATCGATGGAATTCTGATGCCGATGGAAAATGGAGTTCCTGCTAAACTAGTACCTGGTCAAACATGGATCAGTTTTATACCGACAAACCCTGGTTTAGAAGAAATGGTCACTTATTTACCTTAACCAATCTAGAAGACCCAATATAAACAAGAAGGAGGATGACTGCAATGCAAATTGAAAAAATTAAAGGCAATCAAACAGAACAACTATTTAAGGCAGTATTAGAGTTAAAGAACATGGAAGAATGTTATAAGTTTTTTGACGATCTTTGTACAATAAGCGAAATTCAATCCTTAGCACAACGTTTCGAGGTTGCACATCTATTACGTTTGAAGAAAACATATGAATCTATTAAAAAAGAAACTGGGGCAAGTACTGCTACCATTTCACGTGTAAGACGTGCCTACGACTACGGCAACGGTACTTATGATGAAATGTTAGGGCGCTTATATCCAGATGAAAATTCGACGCCAACCATTAAAGAGTAGATTAAAAAATATAAGTTTTCAAAATATGTAAGAACATGTACTGAACAGCGATGTCTGTTCAGTTTTTTTGTTATAATGGGATGAATGTTAACTAATTAGATGTAGGTGAAAAAATTGGAATATAAAGATTGGCGACATATATTCAAGTTAGATCCAGCAAAAAATATAGCAGCAGATGCTCTTGAACTAATATGTGAATCTGGCACAGATGCAATTATTATCGGGGGCTCTGACAATGTGACACTCGATAATGTGATTGATTTGCTAATGCGGGTTAGAAGGTATGCCGTTCCTGTGGCGTTAGAAGTATCTACGATTGAAGCTATAACTCCTGGATTTGATTATTATTTTATACCTAGTGTATTAAATAGCTCCGAAACGAAGTGGGTGAAGGATTTACATCATGCAGCTACGAAGGAATTTGGAGAGGTTATGAATTGGGATGAAATTATTCCAGAAGGGTATTGTATTTTAAACCCTGATTGTAAAGCTGCAAAATTGACGAATGCCTTGCATCCGTTAAGTGAAGAGGACATTATAGCATATGCGGAAATGGTCGAGCATTTGTTTAGATTTCCGGTTTTCTATATGGAGTATAGCGGAATGTATGGTGATGTACAAACTGTGAAAAAAGTGAGTAAACGTTTAAAAAACACTCAACTGTTTTATGGTGGAGGCATTCAAACCGAGGAGCAAGCAAGACAAATGGCTACCTATGCAGATACAATAATTGTTGGTAATTATATATATGACAATCTGGCAGAGGCTTTAAAAACAGTAGAAGCAGTAAAGACATTGAGTAAACAATAGATTTACGATATGATTAGAGAACAAATGTTCTTGAAAGGAAGTACACTATGGAAATCATCGCGAAAAACTTATTGAATGGTATGAATAAAGAACAAGAAGAAGCCGTGAAGACAACAGAAGGTCCACTTCTTATTATGGCAGGTGCAGGTTCAGGGAAAACACGTGTACTAACCCACCGAATTGCATATTTAATCGTAGAAAAGGAAGTATACCCATCGAAAATACTAGCCATCACCTTTACCAATAAAGCAGCAAGAGAGATGCGAGAGCGTATAGATGGCTTATTAGGACCGGGGACTGGAGAAAGAATGTGGGTATCTACATTTCACTCCATGTGTGTACGTATTTTAAGAAGAGATATTGACCGTATAGGATATACAAAAAACTTTTCTATTTTAGATACAAGTGATCAACTGACGGTTATTAAAAATGTTTTAAAAGAACAAAATATTGATTCAAAACAATATGATCCTCGTTCGATGTTAAATGCGATTAGTGGGGCCAAAAATATATGCATTGATTCGGATATGTATCGTGCACAGATGAATGAGATGAATCCTTTTGAAAAGACAGTAGCAAATGTGTATCAAAGCTATCAAAAAAAATTGAGAAAGAACCAATCACTCGATTTTGATGATTTAATCATGCTAACATCAACGCTGTTTAAACGAGTTCCTGATGTCCTGGAGTTTTATCAAAACAAATTCCAGTATATCCATGTAGATGAATATCAAGATACAAACAAAGCACAGTATGAGTTAGTACAAATGCTTGCTAAAAAGTTCAAAAACATTTGTGTTGTTGGTGACTCGGATCAATCGATTTATCGTTGGCGTGGAGCAGATATTCAGAATATCCTATCGTTTGAAAAAGATTATCCTAATGCAAAAGCCATCATGCTAGAACAAAATTATCGTTCTTCTCAACGAATCTTACAGGCAGCAAATGACGTCATTGGTAATAACACGAGTAGATACCCGAAGGTTTTACGAACAGAGAATCTCGATGGGGAAAAAATCGAGTTATTCCGTGCGATGAATGAACAGCAGGAAGCACAATATGTCGTTCAAAAAATTCAAGATTTAATGGAATTAGAGAATCGTACATTAAATGATTTTGCCGTTTTATATCGGACGAATGCCCAGTCACGTGTGATGGAGGAAGTACTTGTAAAATCGAATATGGCCTATACAATTGTTGGCGGTACAAAGTTCTATGATCGTAAAGAGATTAAAGACTTACTTGCCTACCTGCGTCTAATAGCAAATAACGATGATGACTTATCACTTGCTCGAATTATTAATGAGCCGAAACGAAATATTGGAGCGACTTCTTTTGAACGTATGGCTCTCTATGCAATAGACCAAGATCGTTCGATTTTAGATGCATTAAACGAAGTCGACTTTATGGGGATACCTGCTCGGGCTGTAAACTCTGTTATTCAATTCCAAGGGCTGATCAATAACTTAACCCAAATGCAGGAGTTTTTGTCTGTCACAGAAATAGTGGAGCAAGTGCTTGATAAAACAGGGTATCGTACGATGCTTAAAAATGAAAAGACAATTGAATCGGAAAGTCGATTAGAAAATATTGAAGAGTTTTTATCAGTAACGAAAGCATTTGAGAAACAGAGTGAAGATAAGTCATTAGTTGCCTTTTTAACCGACCTGGCACTTATCTCAGATATAGATAAGTTGGATGAAGAGGAAGATATATCAAAAGGGAATATTATATTAATGACGATGCATGCCGCAAAAGGCTTGGAATTTCCAGTAGTATTTATCATAGGGATGGAAGAAAATATATTCCCACATTCACGTTCTCTTGGTGATGATGATGAAATGGAAGAGGAACGACGCTTGGCTTATGTAGGAATCACTCGTGCAGAAGAAAGACTTGTGATAACCTGTGCCCAGTCTCGAACTATTTTTGGTCGTGGCAGTTTTAATAGCCCATCTCGTTTTATCAAAGAGATTTCAGATGATATTATTGAGGTCGTTGGATGGACTAAAGACATCGGCAAAAATCCAGAACGAAATGCAAAAGCTATGGCTAACACTCGTAAAGCAGTAGTTACTCGTCCAGCATATAACGAGTCTGGTGGGGATAAAATGGGCTGGCAAGTTGGAGATAAAGCGACCCATAAAAAATGGGGCGAAGGTATGGTTGTCAGTGTTCGTGGCGAAGGTGAGAATACCGAGCTAGATATTGCATTTCCAAGTCCTACGGGCATTAAGCGTCTGCTTGCTAAGTTTGCCCCTATCGAAAAAGTATAACTACAACAGGAGGAACCCTGGATGGATCAGTTAGAACAACGAGTACAAGAGTTACACAAGCTGTTAAATGATTATGGACATGCCTATTATGTATTAGATGATCCTATTGTTCCGGATGCCGTATACGATCAATACTTGCATGAACTAATAGCTTTGGAGGAACAAAATCCAGATTTGATATTACCAGATTCTCCTACTCAGCGAGTTGGTTCCATCGTAAGTGAAGGCTTTAAAAAGGTAACTCATGCAAATCCAATGCTTAGTCTATCTAATGCATTCAATGAAGGGGATTTGCGTGATTTTGATAAACGTATTCAAGGTATTATCGATGAAACACCAACGTATATATGTGAACTGAAAATCGATGGACTGGCAATTTCCCTATTATATGAGGACGGTCTTTTGAAAAGAGGGGCTACTCGAGGAGATGGGACGATTGGTGAAGATATTACAAGTAATATTAAAACCATTCGTTCGATTCCAATGCGCCTAAAAGATTCAGTAACCTTGGAGGCAAGAGGCGAAGCGTATATGCCAAAGTCTTCCTTTGCAAAGTTGAACGAAGATCGCACAGCACAAGCAGAAGTCTTATTTGCCAACCCACGGAATGCGGCAGCAGGTTCTTTACGTCAGCTTGACCCGAAAATAACTGCTAGCCGTAATTTATCGATGTTCGTCTATGGAATGGGCGGAGATGGTGAGGACCAGAATATAGACAATCATTTGGATGCACTAGGTTTTATGAATACACAGGGATTACCGACTAATAAGGAAACGAAGAAGTGCACTTCTATCGAAGAAGTGCTCAGCTTTATAGAAGAGTGGACAGAAAAAAGGCATGACATTCCATATGAAATTGATGGAATTGTTATAAAAGTTAATGACTATGCCCAACAAGAAGAGCTAGGATTTACAGCAAAGAGTCCACGATTTGCAATTGCTTATAAATTTCCTGCCGAGGAAGTAGTCACGCAAATTATTGATATCGATTTAACTGTTGGTCGCACAGGTGTTGTCACGCCAACTGCAATTTTAGTACCAGCACAAGTAGCAGGTTCTACTGTACAACGTGCTACACTTCATAATGAAGATTTAATCCGTGAAAAAGATATTCGAATTGGGGATCATGTCATTATCCGTAAAGCGGGAGACATTATTCCAGAAGTAGTGTCTGTTATAACGGAAGAGAGAAAAGGCACAGAGGAACCATATAAAATGCCAACTCATTGCCCGGTATGTGAAAGTGAATTAGTGAGAATCGAAGAAGAAGTAGCACTTCGTTGTGTAAATCCGCAATGCCCAGCTCAGATCCAAGAAGGTATTTACCACTTTGCTTCACGCAATGCGATGAATATTGATGGACTTGGTGAAAAAGTGGTAGAACAGCTTTTTAGAGAACAACTGATCAAGGATATTTCAGATTTATATAAATTGACAGTAGATGACTTAGTGAAGCTGGAGCGCATGGGGCTCAAGTCAGCAACCAATTTAGTGGAAGCATTAGAAGTATCTAAAGCAAACTCAATGGAACGAGTGCTATTTGGACTTGGTATTCGTCATATTGGAGAAAAAGCTGCCAAAATACTTTCGGCTAATTTTCATAGTTTTGAGGCACTGATGAAAGCAACAAGGGAAGAGCTTATAGCTATTTTTGAAATTGGTGACAAAATGGCTGATTCATTAGTGACTTATTTTGAGCAGGAAGAGGTCCAGTTATTGATTGAACGCTTAAAAGAAGCTGGATTGACCCTACAGTATACTGGTAGAATTATTGATGCAGATGTAATGGAGAATAGTCCATTTGCTGGTAAAACAGTTGTTTTAACAGGGAAACTGATGCAACTATCACGTACTGAAGCTAAAGAAAAAATAGAGTCATTAGGTGGTAAGGTTGCTGGAAGTGTCAGCAAGAAAACAGATTTGGTCATTGCCGGAGAAGAAGCAGGATCAAAATTGGAAAAAGCAACAAGCCTAGGTATTGAGGTTTGGGATGAACAAAAATTATTGGACTCCATAGCGGAGTAAAGGGAGTGGCGAACATGACCAAAAAACATATAGGCATGTTGACGCTGGCTTTATTACTAACGGTTTCTGGGTGTGCTCCTTCTTTAGATGACGAAACAAAAGTTATACAAAATACAGAAGAAGAAGAGACCAAGACAGTAATAATTCCGAGTTTGCAGCTAGATGAAACATACTACAGAACATTATTACCTTATGAGGAAAGTGCAAGTAAAGGATTAGTATTATCTAATTTGTCTACTAAGTACGATATGAAGGAAGTGGAAACTGGACTTCTACGTATTTCACAAAATGAATTCTCGCCTGATAAGTATTTGTTCCAGGAGGGACAGTACCTAGATACGACAACACTGAAGAAATGGCTTGCAAGAAGCAACCAAGCAGAAGGTGGATTAAACCCGGATGATAAAGGTTTAACTGGAGAAGAAAAAGCCCAAAAAGCTCCAGTCTATATCACGCATATTGTGGAACAAAACTATTTGGAAAAAGTAGATAATAAAGTTAGTCTATCTGGGATATCTATTGGATTGGCGTTAAATTCCACGTATTATTACACGAAGGAAAAATACGGTGCTACTTATGAAGAAAAGCTGAGCCAGGCTCAGATTGAAGAGAATGGAAGAAGAATTGCGGAAGAAGTAGTTACCCGTTTACGTAAGATAGATGGTCTTGCAGATATTCCAATTGTAGTAGGTTTGTTTAAGCAAAATAGCCGAAATGCAGTTGTTCCAGGAACATACTTCTCCTATAGCACTGCGCCAGCGGGCAAAAATGTGTCGGATTGGAAGGGAAATGATGAGGAATATATATTATTCCCAACTGCTGAATCAGAAGAAAAGTACCGAGATTTAGATACAATTTTCCGGAACTTCAAAATGGATGTAGAGACATATTTCCCTAACTATACAAGCATTATTGGGACTGGTTATTTCAAAGACAAACAGCTACAAAAATGGACGATCACCATTCCTATTCAGTTTTATGGAACGGCAGAGATAATTGGCTTTACACAGTATTTGGCTGGACTTGTAAAGGATCATTTTAATCCATCGATGAATGTAGAATTACAGGTTAATTCCTTGGATGGTGCAGAAGCATTACTTGTTAAAAAAACTGGCGATGAAGAAGCTTATGTCCATATTTACACGCAATAGGCTACACTCTGTTCAAGTAGAGTGAAAAATGATATGATATTTCGTATGGTTATTGAATTCGGAGGTGTTATAAATGGCGGAATTAACAAAAGAAGAAGTTAAGCATGTTGCGCATCTTGCAAGACTTGCAATTACAGAAGAAGAGGCAGAAAAGTTTGCGCTACAACTAGGAGCAATCACGGAATTTGCTGAGCAATTAAAAGAATTAGATACAACAAATGTAGAACCTACTACACATGTCCTACCTTTAGTAAACGTGTTACGCGAAGATGTAGCTACAAAAGGATTAGATCGTGATACGATGATGTTAAATGTTAAAGAACAAGAAGCAGGACAAGTAAAAGTACCATCAATAATGGACTAATAGATGTAAGGAGGGAAAATCATGACGTTATTTAACCACTCAGCTAAAGAACTACAAGCACTTGTACATAGTAAAGAAGTTTCTTTAGTAGATTTGACTAACGAAGCTTTTGGACGTGTGGAAAAACTAGATGGCGAGGTAGAAGCCTTCTTAGCTTTGAACAAAGAAAAAGCATTAGAAACAGCTACAGAATTAGAAAAAGTTCCTTTTGAAGAACGTGGACCATTATTTGGGTTACCGATCGGAGTGAAGGATAATATCGTAACTGAAGGATTAGAAACGACTTGTGCAAGTAAAATTTTACAAGGATTCAATCCTATCTATGATGCAACTGTTGTGAAAAAGTTGCGCGAGGCTGGAATGATTACAATTGGTAAACTGAATATGGATGAGTTTGCAATGGGATCTTCCAATGAAAACTCAGCATATAAAACAACAAAAAATCCATGGTCATTAGATCGTGTTCCTGGTGGATCTTCAGGTGCATCTGCAGCAGCTGTAGCAGCTGGTGAAGTACCATTCTCCTTAGGCTCAGATACAGGTGGATCTATTCGTCAACCGGCATCCTATTGTGGTGTTGTTGGGATGAAACCTACATACGGACGTGTGTCCCGTTTTGGATTAGTAGCGTTTGCATCTTCTTTAGATCAAATTGGTCCAATCACTCGTAATGTAGAAGACAATGCACTACTTTTAGAAGCAATTTCTGGAGTTGATGCACATGACTCTACTTCGGCAGATGTTGAGGTTCCAAACTTTGCAGCTGCTCTTACTGGAGATATTAAAGGTCTTCGTATTGCCGTGCCTAAAGAGTATTTAGGAGAAGGTGTAAGTGAAGCGGTTCGTGGGTCTATTATGGATGCATTGAAAGTATTAGAAGCAAAAGGAGCTACTTGGGAAGAGGTTTCATTGCCACATTCTAAATATGCTTTAGCGACATATTATATTCTTTCTTCTTCAGAGGCTTCTTCTAACCTTTCTCGTTTTGATGGAATTCGTTATGGCTTCCGTGCTGAAAACGTAGAAAACTTATTGGACCTTTATAAAGAAACTCGTGCGCAAGGATTTGGGGACGAAGTTAAACGTCGTATTATGCTTGGGACTTACTCGTTAAGTGCTGGAACATATGATGCTTACTATAAAAAAGCGCAGCAAGTTCGTACGCTTATCAAACAAGATTTCGATAAAGTTTTAGCGGACTATGATGTAATCGTAGGACCAACTGCACCAACTCCAGCATTCAAAATTGGAGAAAACGTAGAAGATCCATTGACGATGTATGCCAATGATATATTAACAATCCCAATTAACCTTGCAGGTTTGCCAGCAATTTCTATCCCTTGTGGATTTGAAGATGGAATGCCGCTAGGATTGCAAATTATCGGAAATTATTTTGATGAGTCCACGATTTATCGTGTAGCACATGTTTACGAGCAGTCTACTGATTTCCATAAACAAACTCCTCAAATATGGGAGGGAAAATAACATGAACTTTGAAACAGTTATTGGTTTAGAAGTACACGTTGAGTTAAAAACAGAGTCGAAAATCTTCTCATCCGCACCTAATCATTTTGGTGCTGAACCAAACACTAATACAACAGTAGTAGACCTAGGATACCCTGGTGTTTTACCAGTATTGAATAAAAATGTAGTCGATTTTGCGATGCGTGCAGCACTCGCATTAAATATGGAAATTGAACAAAATACAAAGTTTGATCGCAAAAACTATTTCTATCCAGATAATCCGAAAGCATATCAAATTTCACAATTTGATAAACCAATTGGTAAAAATGGTTGGGTTGAAATTGAAGTCAATGGTGAGAAAAAACGTATCGGGATTACTCGTCTACATATGGAAGAAGATGCTGGGAAGCTTTCACATGCAGATGGATATTCACTAGTAGACTTTAACCGTCAAGGAACTCCACTAGTAGAAATCGTTTCAGAGCCAGATATTCGTACTCCTGAGGAAGCATATGCTTACTTAGAAAAAGTTAAATCAATTATCCAATATACAGACGTTTCTGACTGTAAAATGGAAGAAGGATCTTTACGCTGTGATGCCAATATTTCTATTCGTCCTTATGGTCAAGAAGAATTTGGGACTAAAACAGAGTTGAAGAACTTAAACTCTTTCAACTTTGTACGTAGAGGATTAGAGCACGAAGAGATTCGTCAAGCAGAAGTATTATCTACTGGTGGAATTATTGAACAAGAAACTCGTCGCTATGATGAGAAAACTGGTAAAACGATTCTTATGCGTGTTAAAGAAGGTACGGATGACTATCGTTATTTCCCAGAGCCAGATTTAGTGGATCTTGTAATTGATGATGCATGGTTAGAACGTGTACGCTCAGAAATCCCTGAATTACCTGATGCGCGTAAACAACGTTATATCCAAGAGCTTGGATTATCTCCATATGATGCACATGTATTAACATTGTCTAAAGATATGGCGAACTTCTTTGAAGCAACCATTGCTGATGGTGCAGACGTAAAACTGGCTGCTAACTGGATGATGGGTGAGGTTTCTGCTTACCTAAATGCAGACCAAAAAGAGTTGAAGGATATAGAGCTTACTCCTGCTAATCTTTCTGGAATGATCAAACTAATCTCTGATGGCACCATTTCTTCAAAAATTGCGAAAAAAGTATTCAAAGAGCTTGCTGATAATGGCGGAGACGCTGCGGAAGTAGTAAAAGCTAAAGGCTTAGTACAAATTTCGGACGAAGGCGCACTTCGTGAAATCGTTACAGCAACACTGGATGCTAACCCACAATCTATTGAAGATTTTAAAAACGGAAAAGACCGCGCAATCGGCTTCTTAGTTGGACAAATCATGAAAGCAACAAAAGGCCAAGCAAACCCGCCTCTTGTTAACAAAATCTTGAACGAAGAAATTACTAAACGCTAATACTCAAGGATACCCACTTTAAGTGGGTATCCTTTTTTGTGGGAATATTTAACTCGTCTCTATGGATGCAACGTTCTCTCGGATAAAAGTCAATCGCTCTCGTATAGTGGATATTTCGAGGTGTCTCTCGTAAGGATTCGAAACGCTCTCGGAAGTAGGTTATTGCTCTTGTATGAATGCAAAGTTCTCTCGGATAGCAGTTGATCACACTCATTAGTACAGAAATTTGTGAATAAAATTATATTTATTTCCAAGAAAACTGATGCTATGATAAATGAATATTTATGTAACATATAAAGAGGTGAATCAAGGTGGAGCTATGTTTTATTGGTGGGGGACATGTTTTAAAGGGTGAGCTAGATGATATATTTGAAGAATTGACGAAAAAGATTAAAGGAAATGCAAAAGTTCTAGTAGTTCCTTTTGCGACAGAAGTTTCTAATTATGACAGCTGGATGGTAAATCTAAAACAGGCTTTTTCTATCTTTACAAATGCAACACTTAGATTATTGCATGAGGATCTCTCCAAAAGTGAAATGGAAGATTTGATAAATGATAGCGATGTTCTGTATTTAATAGGCGGGAGACCAGAAAAATTACTTCAGCTGATTGAAGAAAAAGAACTTGCTAGGAGTATTGAAAATTTTCCTGGGTTATTAATCGGTTATAGTGCAGGGGCTTTAGCATTTTGTAAGGATTGTCTTTTAACTAAAGACGATGACTATCCGGAGTCCATAGTCATAAAAGGGTTAGGTTTAGTGGACTTTAGTGTGGAGGTGCATTATAACGAAGCATCTGATGACGAATTGTCTACTCTTTCCTCCGATCGTAGGATTTATGCTCTCCCTGATGGAAGTGCCATTTTCTACAAAGAAGGTAAACTACATAAAAAAGTGAATGATGTCATTTTATTTGAATCGAAGAAAAAATTAATGGTATAGAAATTGGCTGTCTTAAGATGACAGTCTTTTTTTTGAAAATGAATGGCACAGTTTGTGACACTAACATATAAAGATATTTGCTCAACTAAGTAATGAGGATGAAAATGTACACTTGGGTTATATTGATTTAGAGAGCGGAAAATTACATGAAATTAAAGCACCTCCATTTTCAGAGACGCTGTATCTGAAGACTATAATTCGATAAACGTAAAGGAAACCATTATGGTAAAAATAGAAGACAATGAGCAACATGAGTGAAAGACTTGTGCGACCACGCTTGTGGTTAACGGTGAAGGGGAACAGAGAAAGCTGTATTTACAGGGTGTAAACTTCGAACAATAATATAGTTTATATATTCATGAGTCTAGCTTGTTTGAATAACATTTAAAAACGAAGTATACTTAGAAAAAAGGGGGCTACTCACTTGACTACAGAACAACAGTATTTTGAAAATGCAAAACCACTAGCTCAATATATGGATGATATGACTACGAAAAAAGAAGAATCTTTTAGCATCTATGAAAAATTTGATGTGCCAGCGGATGATGAATTCATCCAAGTAATAAAGGATAGAGCGCCACATATATTAGTTATTACAGAAGACTGGTGTGGCGATGCAATGATGAACAATGCGATATTGCGTAAAATTGCAGAAGCAGCAAATGTAGAAGTACGTGCTGTTTATCGCGATGAAAACTTGGATTTAATTGACCAGTATTTAACAAATGGTGGTCGTTCAATTCCCGTTTATTTGTTGATAAGCAAAGATGGTGAAGTGATTTCTAAATGGGGTCCCCGTGCAGAGAGTGTTCAGCAATTCGTAATGGACGGCAGAGCTAAATTCCCAGCCAAAGAAGACCCATCATTTGAGGAAACTCAAAAAGAATTTTACGCACAAATGTCTAATGAATTTGTAAACAATCAAGAATTTCACCTAGCAGTATATGAAGCAATTCGTAATGCTTGGTTACCAGCACTACAAAAATAATTAGGCTGATCAAATTCTTAAAGGAGTCGGCAACAGTCGACTCTTTTAATAGTGGAATGAAACTTTTTTTGATGAAACATAGTCTTTATAATAACAAAGATTGTGAAACAGAAAGGAAATAAGTATGAAACGTGCACGAATTATCTATAATCCAACTTCTGGAAGAGAACTATTTAAAAAGAACTTAGCAGAAGTATTGGAAACGTTAGAGATTGCTGGGTATGAGACATCGTGTCACGCCACTACGCGTGAAGGTGATGCTACAGAGGCAGCGAGGAAAGCAGTGGAAAATGGCTTTGATATTATCATTGCATCTGGCGGAGATGGTACGCTAAATGAGGTTGTTGCAGGGGTAAGTGAATTCGAAAAGCGACCTAAAATTGGGCTGATTCCAATGGGGACGACGAATGACTTTGCAAGAGCAGTTCATATTCCAAGAGACATAAAAAAAGCTGTGGAGATTATTGTTAAAGGTGATTCTATTCCAGTTGACGTGGGATTAGTTAATGATCGCTATTTTATCAATATTGCTGGTGGTGGTCGAATTACCGAGCTTACGTATGATGTACCAAGTAAACTGAAAACAATGCTTGGGCAGCTTGCTTATTATTTAAAAGGGATTGAAATGCTTCCGTCGATTAAATCAACAAGAGTTAGAATTGAATATGATGGGGAAGTATTTGAAGACGAGGCCATGATGTTCCTAGTTGGTTTAACGAACTCGGTCGGTGGATTTGAAAAGCTTGCCCCAAGTTCAAGTATTAATGATGGATTGTTTTCTTTGTTAATATTGAAAAAGTTGAACATAGCAGAGTTTATCCGTGTGGCATCTTTAGCCTTACGGGGGGAACATTTAACGGATCCCCATGTTATTTTTAAAAAAGCAAAACATATTAAAGTAACTTCTGACGATATGGTTCTTTTAAATTTAGACGGAGAATACGGCGGAGTTATACCTGCCACATTCCAAAATTTACACAGACATATAGAGGTTTTCGTACCGATTGATGAAATACGTGAAGAGGATAGACCTTAAGTAAAAGCTCAGCATTTTATTAAATGCTGAGCTTTTTTATATTCTTTTAGAAAA
Organism: Psychrobacillus sp. FSL H8-0510; assembly: GCF_038008345.1. Taxonomy (NCBI): domain Bacteria; kingdom Bacillati; phylum Bacillota; class Bacilli; order Caryophanales; family Bacillaceae; genus Psychrobacillus; species Psychrobacillus sp. FSL H8-0510. The sequence goes on along the minus strand of NZ_JBBOYZ010000001.1, from coordinate 3,096,412 downwards.
CACCGATAGATAAAGTTCAATATTTTTGTTTTTGGGTAATATGATGATAAAGGGGTGGAGCACATGTATAAGAAACAAGAGAAGTATTTAATGTGGCTTGCTTTTGTTGTGGCAGGAATCATGATGCTATCAATAGCGGGGAGAATATTTGGGAACTAGAATGGGGGAAGGCTGATGAATGAAGAATCGGTATTTTTTAGTCGCGTTTTAACCGAATTGACCTTATCGTTTCATATTATTTACGCAACTATTGGTGTTGGTGTACCTTTAATGATTATGATTGCCCAGTGGGTAGGTATTAAAAAGAATGATGAGCATTACATATTGTTAGCACGTAGGTGGGCGAGAGGATTCGTCATTACTGTAGCGGTAGGAGTTGTTACAGGGACCGCAATTGGTATGCAGTTGTCATTACTGTGGCCGAACTTTATGGAACTTGCGGGGAATATTATAGCTCTTCCTCTATTCATGGAGACTTTTGCTTTCTTTTTTGAAGCTATTTTCCTTGGTATTTACTTATATACTTGGGATCGATTTGAGAACCAAAAGAAGCATCTCCTGTTACTTATTCCAGTTGCCATTGGAGCTTCATTTTCCGCAGTTTTTATAACCATGGTAAATGCATTTATGAATGCCCCTCAAGGATTCGATATAGTTAACGGGGAATTAGTGAATATTAGCCCGCTGCTAGCCATGTTCAACCCTGCTATGCCAACAAAGGTTGCTCATGTAGTGGTAACAGCATATATGACCTCTGCATTTGTGTTAGCGGCGATTGCAGCTTTTCGTTTATTGAAAGGCTCTAATCATATATACCATAAAAAAGCATTATTCTTAACGATGAAAGTAGGGTTAGTATTTTCAATTGCTACTGCTATTATTGGAGATTTCTCAGGAAAGTATTTAGCGGAGTATCAGCCTGAAAAACTAGCTGCAGCTGAATGGCATTTTGAAACGGAAGAAAGTGCGCCACTAATTCTCTATGGAATATTAGATGATGGAGAAGTGAAGTATGCAATAGAAATACCCTTTGCTTTGAGTATTCTCGCCCATTTCAATCCGACTGCAGAAGTGATTGGTTTAGATCAGTTCCCAGAGGATGAAACACCGCCGTTATATATTCACTACTTGTTTGATATTATGGTGACGATTGGTATGTCGATGGTAGCACTTTCGGGACTATACTGGCTTGGTAAAATCCTGAAATGGTCCTTTGTCAATTCTAGATGGTACCGTTGGCTCATAGTTTTGGGAGGACCAGCGTCTATACTCGCTATTGAAGCTGGTTGGTGGCTTGCGGAAGTAGGAAGACAGCCATGGATACTAAGAGGTATTATGCGGGTGGAAGATGCTGCAACCACCAGTCCACATGTCGATATCATGCTGATTTTATTTGCTGGTCTTTACCTAGTACTTGGAGTCGGAAGTATCGTAGTTTTAAGTCGTATGTTCAGAAAGAATCCAGTCGAGCAAGAAATAGAAGACCGACATGCTGAAAAGGGCGGTGATATGTTATGACATTAGAGATCATCGGAATTTTTGTGTTGTGGACGTTTCTTTTCGGATATTTAGTCGTTGCATCTATTGACTTTGGCGCAGGTTTTTTTAACGCGTATAGTTTACTCACAGGAAGGCAGAGGATATTAACGAATATTATACAGCGTTATTTGTCGCCAGTTTGGGAGGTAACGAATGTATTTTTAGTATTTTTCTTTGTAGGGATTATCGGGTTTTTCCCGAAAACTGCATTTTATTATGGTACGACCTTACTAGTTCCTGCAAGTATAGCTCTAATATTACTTGCGATTCGCGGCTCTTATTATGCTTTTGAAACATATGGTTCTAGAGGGCACAAGGGATACTCATTTATGTATGGTCTTGCTGGTCTTTTTATCCCGGCAGCTTTGTCTATTGTATTAACAATATCAGAAGGCGGCTTTGTTCATATGATTAATGATTCGCCTACTCTCGACTACGAGGGATTATTTACAAGCCCACTCACATGGTCGATTGTTGTATTAAGTCTTTCTTCTGTATTGTATATTTCATCCGTGTTTTTGACCTGGTATGCCAATAAAGCAGGAGACATAGATGCGACAAGGCTGATGCGAAAGTATGCACTTATTTGGGCACTGCCGACGATAATAACAGCGAGTGGAATTATGGTGGAGCTTCGTTCACATAATCCGGAGCATTACGAAAACATGCTTAATATTTGGTGGGCATTTGCATTATCACTATTACTTTTCATCGGTACAGTGTGGTTATTATGGTCGAAAAGAAGTTACGGATTGGCTTTTGTGTTATTAGGAGGCCAGTTTCTCATAGCATTCTTCGCATACGGATTTGCGCATCTCCCATATTTGCTGTATCCACATTTAACAATCTATGACAGCTTTACTAATGAAGCAATGGCTCTTGCTTTAATAGTCGCTTTTATAGCTGGGCTTGCTTTACTAATACCATCGCTATATTTACTACTGAGATTGTTTTTGTTCAATAAAGATTATGTACGTGGAAAAAAAGAAGATAATCACGCATAAGGAAGGAGCAAACTATGACAGAGTTTATGATATTTTATGCACCATTCATCGTATTAATCGGCTCCATTATCATAGCCTTTTGGGCAGCTTCTAAAGACGGGGCAGTGAAAGACGAATAAACGAATGTCCTCGGTCGACTTGATCGGGGACATTATTATGTTTTCAGTCAGATGGACCTAAAAACTTTATATGGCCAGAATAGATGAAATATAGTCCATAAATAGCACTCTTACATGCAAGAAGGCCCTAAAAGTTAATAAGATAGCCCATTAAAATATTTATTGGACCTGGAAAGAATATCTTCTTATTAGAAAACACTAAATGATATTTTAGTCTAATATCTATTCTGCTACAATTGGAGGGACAGGAAAGGGGTATTTTTGATGAAATATGATGTACTACTATTTGATTTAGATGATACTTTACTTGACTTTGGAATGACTGAACATAATGCATTTCGTTTTTTGTTTGAAGAGTATGGATTACCAAATGGTTTAAATGATTATCTAGATACCTACAAGGCTATAAGTAAAAGCTTATGGGAAGACCTAGAATATGGTCGTATCACCTTAACAGAGCTAAAAGTAGAACGTTTTAAACGATTATTTACTGAACATTCCTTAGACATAGATCCGATTATATGCGGGCAGAAGTACATAGAAAATTTAGGGAAGGAAGTTCATCTGATTGAGGGAGTAGAAGAAATGTTAGCAAGCATGAAAGATTTCCGAATCGCTCTTCTTACTAATGGATTTAAAGATGCACAGCATGCACGAGTAAATGGATCTTCTTTAAAGAATATTTTTGAAGCCATCATAACCTCGGAAGAAACAGGATTCCAAAAACCTCAAAAAGAAATTTTTGCATATGCATTAGAGAAGCTACAAATTTCAGATCCATCTCGCGTATTAATGGTTGGTGATTCACTTTCTTCCGACATTCAAGGAGGAAATAATTTTGGAATTGATACATGTTGGTTCAATCCAAATAGAAAACAGAATCAAACTAATATAGAACCAACCTATGAAATTCATTCATGGGAGCAATTAGCTGGTCTCGTTAAAATATTGGCAGTAGAAACAAAGTAATATTGGACCTCAAAATGAGGTTCTTTTTTATTTTTATTCTACTTATAGCATTTTATACAGTTTTTCAAAAAAGGATAATTGCTGCCTAGTGGCACATGATAAAACAAATTGAAGGAAGGAGATTTGTCTATGAAAAAACATTGGGTTAGTGTTATAACAGCAATTTTAATGTGTTTGGGAATAATGGGGTTTTCATTAGAAACAAAAGCAGAAATGCCAGCAGATATAAAGTTAACGGCGAAACAACAAGAAGAGATGAAGTCTTTACAACAAGATGCGCTTAACCAAAAGAAAGAAATTATTAACAAATATGTTGAGTATGGTGTGTTTTCTAAAGAAAAGGGACAAAAGATAATAACCCATCTAGAGGAGCGCTATTTAAAACTGGAACAAAACGGATTTGTTCCAGTCATTCATGACGACTATAGAAAACATCGAAGTAATGAATCCTAATCTTATACTAAGCTAAAGTTCTAGTTAGGTTTTTCTGATTAATTTACCTCTGTCCTGCTATAAATTTCATATGCAAAATAACCAAGTAGTAGGCCTGCCCCAGAGCCAAAAGATAAAGTGGATAATAATGAAAATGAGAAAAGTATATTAAATATAACCCCAACTACACATCCAAATAGCATTCCTACAGGTATCAAACTATCCAGTAAATCTTGTTGGTCGTTTGAATTTTTTCTGCCAGTCTTACCTTGCTTTTGTTTATGCTCAAGCTTTTTAATAATAAAGATCGCAATGCCTCCAACTATTACAATGGGTAGTACTTTACCTATAATTTCCATAATTAGCTCCATCTTATTACCTCCATTCATTATCTAATTTGATTTATTTTTAACTTATTTTTTCCAACATTCAGGCCAGTGTTTGTGGAAGATGGGCTTTTTAAATAAATAAAGCTATAACTAGTATAACATTTCTAAAAATTCTGTTATATATAGAAGGTTCACATAACTGTGATTTTGTGTAGAAGAATTGAAAAATAATTGATAATGCGTATGAGTCAGCAGACTTGTACGCATTCTTTTTGGTATAATGAATCAATCATAACTAGAACGGAGATTAACATTGAATACACCAGTACAAAAAAATGATCAGTTAACAGTCTATATTGAAGATTTAACACATGACGGAGCGGGTGTGGCAAAGGTCGACGGATATCCTCTATTTATAGCAGGAGGCTTGCCAAATGAAACTGTAGAAGTCCACGTGCTTAAAACATTAAAAAACTATGGCTTTGCCAAGTTAAAAAATATCGTAGAGCCATCTCCATTTCGTGTAGAAGCACCGTGTCCAGTATTTTATCAATGTGGAGGCTGTCAGCTTCAGCATATGACATATGAAGGACAGCTTGCATGGAAGGAAAGTATGGTTCGCAATGTCATGAAACGCATTGGGAAAATAGAAGCACCAGTTCTTCCTGTAAAAGGTATGGACAAGCCTTGGGAATATCGCAACAAATCTCAAATACCATTTGATTTAGAAAATGGTCAAGTTATTGCAGGCTTCTATCAAGCGAAATCTCATCGAATAGCAGATACGAATACTTGTTTAATACAATCAGATGAGGCAGATAGATTACTAAGAGCAGTAAAAGAAAATGCATTGAAACTGGATTTAGTTCCATACAATGAAGAAACGAAAAAAGGTCAGCTACGCCACTTAGTCGTCCGTAAAGGACGGGCAACTGGAGAAGTGATGGTTGTACTTGTAACGAAGCATGCAAAATTAGCGAAGCAAGAGGAAATTATTCAATTCATCCGTGAAGTAGAACCAAATGTGAAATCAATTGTTCATAATGTGAATAACCAGAACACAAATGTGATTTTTGGAAATGAAACAAACGTTATTTGGGGCAAAGCCGTTATTGAAGACTTGATCGGGGATGTTCGCTTTGAAATTTCAGCGCGCTCATTTTACCAAGTAAATCCTGTACAAACGGAGGTCCTATACAAGCAAGCACTGGATTATGCACAGCTAACAGGGGAAGAAACAGTAATTGACGCATATTGCGGAATTGGTACAATTTCATTATTTTTAGCGCAAAAAGCCAAACAAGTACTTGGAGTAGAGATCGTCCCACAGGCAATTGAAGACGCAAAACGAAATGCAGAGCTGAATGGTTTTACTAACACATACTTTGAGGCTGGACCTGCAGAGGAAGTTATTCCTAATTGGTACAAAGAAGGCAAGCATGCAGATGTCTTAGTAGTGGATCCACCGAGAAAAGGTTGTGATGAAGCACTATTAACGACAATTATAGAGCAGCGTCCAAAGCGTGTTGTTTATGTATCTTGTAACCCCGCAACGCTTGCTCGTGATTTGAGAATATTAGAAGACGGCGGTTATAAAACAAAAGAGGTTCAACCAGTGGATATGTTCCCGCAATCGACGCATTGTGAAGCGGTCGCTTGGTTAGAGTTAGTATAGAAAATATAATCAAAAAAGCTGTGTCAAAAATCCACGCTGTAGGGGATTTTAGCACAGCTTTTTTGAGGTTATCTTTGTATCTGATCAAGATTTTTTCATTACGCTTATGTTCTACATATTGCTTTTCTTTTCTAACTAAAGAAACTAAATTAGAAGTGAACGTATCTCACCTTTAAAACATCTGCTTTTGCTCCATTAATTTAAAGATTCAGCGAACTTGTATTAGCTCTGTAAGAAGTTATTATAACGTAATTTTACTTAAGTATGATTAAAGTGATTTTAATAATTTAATTACTTCTTTGGCAACTGCGCCACCGGATGCGGGATTTTGTCCTGTAACGATACGTTTATCAGTTACAGTGAATATCGACCAATCAGCATCTTTTACGTAATTTGCCCCTTTACGAACAAGTTCATCTTCAGTTAAAAATGGAACGACTTTATCTAGTCCAACAGCAATTTCTTCTGTGTTAGTAAAACCAGTCACTTTAGTATTTTTAATTAAATATTCACCGTCACCATTTTTAATATTTAATAATCCAACAACTCCGTGACAAACAGCAGAAACAACGCCACCTTTATCGTAAATGGTACTCGCAATGCTTTGTAGGTTTTCATCTTCTGGGAAATCCCACATAACACCGTGACCACCTGCATAATAGATAGCATCATAATCATTTGGGTTAATAGCGTCAGCCGATAAAGTAGTACTTAGCTTGTTTAAGAAATCATCATTTGTATAATATTGCCAATCCAATTCCGTCATTTGTTCAGCTTGTAGGCTGTGTGGGTCAAGTGGTGTGTGACCACCTTTAGGGCTTACATAATCAATTTGGTAGCCTTCCTTTTCCATTTCAGCTGCAAAGTGAACAGCTTCCCTTAACCATAATCCTGTTGCGCGTTCTAAATTTGGATATTTAGAAATATTTGTTACTACTACTAAAATCTTTTTCATTATACATTCTCCTTTTGATTTGATACTATCAACCTTAAAGGTTAAACCATACTTTAAGTCAAGGAGGATGCCTCGTGTATACAATTCAACAAGCTAGTCTCTTAGTTGAAATTCCAGCAAGCTCAATTCGATACTATGAAAAAATAGATTTAATTCCATCAATAAAAAGAAATACACAAAATCATCGAATATTTGATGATCAAGATATTGAATTCCTAAAATTAATCAAATGTTTTCGAAATCTGGGCATGTCGATTGAGGATATACGAGAAAATATTTCAACTCTGAGTTTAGAACAGGAAGAGATTAATACGCAAGCTATATTAGTTCAGCACAAGGAAAAATTAGAAGAGCAAATTGAGGTTTTAAACTCTTATATTCATGAAATCGATGGGAAAATAGTTACTTAAATAGCGGATTACCTGTAGAGCGTGCAAACAGAGAAGAGTTTGCTTAGGAACCGAGCCTTGGCTCGACTTTATTAAACTAGGAATTGAGCCAAAATAATTAAACCCACCAGCACTCCAAACATTGTGAAGCAGTCGCTTGGTTGGAGTTAGTATAATGAAAAGAAGAACGAATTTCCGTTGTATGGAATTCGTTCTTTTCTCTTGTTTTTTTAAAAAAGATTAAATAATTTTTAGAAGGTAAGTCCATGAATACAACCTTGACTATTAATCAAAGGGGATAGACATCACTATTTGTAACTTTTGTATGGAAAAATCCCAATTGTCCTCTACAATGATCTGTCCCCATACTCACACTTTATTAATGAATGTCTTGAACTACTTTTTCTAGGAATTCACCCATTTGTTTAACAACTGGCTCTGAAAAGTCAAAATTTACCCCAGTTTCTTTATAAATAGTTGCGATGGATTGATTGTAGTCTGCACTTGCACCTTTTTTAAAGGATTCAACTGCTTTCTCTGGGTTGTTCTGATAATTCTGCAGTATTTGTAGTGCACCAAGCATCGAGATGGAGTATTCAATAAGATAGAAAGGAACTTGGAAATAATGAAGGGTACCAGCCCAGCTCATCCCAATTTCTTCCTCCAGGCCAGAAGTATCAACAGGGTTAAAGCCATAAAGTTTTGAGATTTCAAAGTACTTTTCATCTCGCTCTTTGGAAGTGTGTTTAGGATTTGTATACATCCAATGCTGGAAGAGATCTCCTGCTAATGGTCCGATTAACATCGAAAATGCTCGTCTCAGCTCTTCACGCTGTGCGTTCTTAAAATCCTCCTCTTCTGGATAAAAACGGTCAAGCTTATCCAATAAGAGTAATTCCATCCCATGAGAATAAAGCTCAGCAACTTCACTTCGTCCTTTGTAGTCTTCAATGGGGCCGTGTTCGGATAACTGAAAATATCCATTCACTGCATGGCCCATTTCATGAATTAATGCGATAAGAGAGAAAAAGGAAGGACTAAAGTTCGCAAAAACAAAAGTATCCCCTGATACAGGTAAAGAAGTACAGAAACCACCTGGGACTTTACCTTTTCGGTCATCGAGGTCTAGTAACCCATTCGCTCTCATGTAATCGAAACGGTCTGCAAAAAATGGGTCAGTTTTGCCTAACATTTCAGAAACGCCATCCATCAGAGTAGACACCTCAGAGTATGGTGGGTTTTTCATGAATTTAGCCGTGTTATCCCATGGGCGATACTTATCGACACCAAGCTTTGTTTTAAAAACATTTGAGAGTCGATTCCAAGCGGGAATAATATATTTTGCTACATTTTCATGAAAGTCATAACAATCCTGGATGCTATATTCACGATTTTTCTCTATAAACATATAATCACGGTAATTTTCAAATCCTGCATTTAAAGCTATTTGATGGCGCAGTTGAATAAGCTCGTCCATGATGGCATCCATATCGGGTTTAATTTGACGATGGGCTGACATCATTGTGTGATAAGCTTTTTTTCGCACGGCTCTGTCTAGATGATCTAGAAGGGATTCGATAAATGGAAAAGGCTTTTCCTCTCCCTCCCATTCAACTGTTAGGCTACCCATAATTTCATCGTACTTAGTACAAAGCTCTTGTTCCTTTACAAGTAGTGGAATATTCTCTTCTCTGAAAAGTTTAACCTTCGACTCACGAACACGTCGCATCAAGCCGTAACGGTTATCATCTAATTGAGTAAAATAAGTAGAATCACAGCATTTATCATTTAACTTTGCTACGTATTTCATTAAAAGTGGTTGAATGGCTTGCTGATCGTGAAGATAAGTTGACTTGATGTCCGCATCTTCTGTGTTTCGGTAGAAGTCGACTTGGTGACCTGTCATCGCTTCATCGATTATAAACAGTAAATCCTTTTCGTCTTCTAACCACTTTTCTAAATCAGAAATGGATTCAATCGGAACAGCAAGTAAACTTTTAAACTGAGCTTCCACCCCTTCGACATCTTGTAAATCAATTAATTCTTTATAATAATTAGGACTTATATTTTGTGACATGAATGACTCTCCTTCTATCATATAATTATTTCAATAATTTTAATTATTAAAACTATTATATTATAGATTGCTAGTTATTAACCCTTTTAGAAAAAATAATTAACAAAGGATGCCTTAAGGGAAGATGAGTTTAGTTGAAGATAAAAAATAAAAATAGGCTCGATTCGCCAAGAATAGGAACCGAACTTATATAATTAATCTCATCAGCACCAACGGACAAATACGAATGGGATAAAAGATAAAAAAAGCGTAGTAGTAAAGACCATAGCCATGGTTTCTACTACTATGCTTAATTTGTTTTAAAACAATAGATTTTCGCATTAATGAGCAAAACTTAAAGCTTCTCTACATTGTGATTTAAGCGCGTGAGAAATTGCTTGAGTTGCTGTAAATCACTATCTGAAAAATCATCGTAGAGATCATTCATAAATTGATCTTTAAACATTGTACAACCCTCTAATAATTCTCGTCCTTTATCAGAAATCGTTACAAGTACTTCTCGATTGTTTTTTTCATTACGTTTGCGTTCGACATATTGCTGTTCTTCAAGCAACTTTAAGTGTCGCGTAATTGCCGATTGATCGATAGCTAAGGATTGTTGAAGTACTTTTTGTGAAACACTACCCTTTTTAATTAGAGAAGCTAAAATTTCATATCTAGTCAAACTAACTTCTGTTCTTTTTTCAAAAACTTGGGTTACATGCCGGTCTAATCTTTTCAACATCATAATCATTTGTTTTTTATCATCCAAACAAACTTCCATACTATTCCTCCTCACATTGATTGCTTTTCGTTTTGCACGCATTAAAAATTGAGTTCATATTCGGCATTTATTATAGAAGATTTTTAGGTGTTTCATAATGTACGCCAGATGCTCTATGTGACATTGAACAGAGGGACACTATGTCTAAACCTATATAATAGCATTTTCGTTTGTTAGAAAGGATAACAAAATCAAATTTAAATGAATTAAGAGCTGAAATGCCTTATTTAGCTAGAAAAGCGAATAATTTGTTCAAACGGTAAACGTGATGAGTTACGTGCTGGCATAGCCGCTTTACCGATAGCGATTAACACCATTGGTATCTCATTTGCAGGTAGCTCATATTTTTGAGCGAATGCTGCTTTATCGAAGCCACCCATAATTACAGTGTCGTAACCCATATCCTTCGATAAAAGTACGATTTGCATAGTAATTAAACCAGCATCTAAATGTGCAATGTTTGTCCGTTGTTCATTCGATAAATCGCTATACGTGGATTCCGAGTTGGCGATCATCATATCAGCAATATCGCGTGGCATATAGCCTAGCTCAACATTTAAATCATTAATTTGTTTAGCGTTTTTATGCATTTCATTATCACCTAATACAGCAATAATCGCTGATGATGTTTCGATTTGCGCCTGATTAAAACCAGCAATGCGTAATTCTTTCTTTTGTTCTTGATCATCAATAACTAGGAAGCGCCAAGGCTGTAAGTTACTTGATGATGGAGCTGATGTAGCTTGCTGTAAAATATGCTCGATTGTTTCGCGAGGAATCGTAACGCCCGACTCATACTTACGCACAGATTTACGCTCCTCCATTAATTGTTCTAAAGCAGTTTTTTGTTGTATCATATTTTCCACCCTTTTTTTATTGAAATATAAATCTATGGTCATTATAGTTGATTAATCAATAGTTGACAAGTCATGTGTTCTAATAGTGAAATTAAAAGCAGAAGGTATAGAAGTGCTAGTATCGCACATCTAAACCATCTGCTTGTTATTATAGATGATAATCTCTTGATTTAATTTAATAATAACAGGGGGATAAAATCGATTGTTGAATTAAGGACTTATAAATTTGAGCTAGTTTAATCAATAAAAATATTGCTGTATCAAAATCCACGATTGAATGGGTTTTGGCAAAGCAGTTTGTTTGCGGTTTTTGAACTGCAGTTAATTACCTCGATTGTTTTTACACCGGGTGCAACGCTGATCTAACACATTAAATTGAGTGTTTTAACGTTTTATATTTTAGTATTTAGTCCGACCTACCTAAAATTAAGACTAATTTATTTTCTCTTATTCTTACCCATTTTCTCGTTTCCACGTTTAAAGTTACCTGTAATTTTCGCTAACAATAATTGTACTTCTAACATATTATTTTCAACTGCTTTAATTCTTGCTATAAGTCGCTCAGCCTCCTTATCCTTTACAACTTTAATCTGTTTACCTTTGTAATTGATTGTTACCGTTCCATTTTTCGTTATTTGATAAGTAAATGGCTCCTCACCTAATCTGTTTCGTTTATCTATTTCGCTCACTATACCAGCTCCCTAATTATTTTGGGTTTCTTATTATATTCAAATAAATAAGCCAACAATCCAATGAAATATAAAAGAGATAGAATCGAAATTTAAAATTTTCCTAACTTATCTATAACTATATATTGCATATAAGCACTACCAATTGCTAGACTAAAATCGAAAAAGATTGTTGCGTATGCAATAAGATAACCAAGAATTCCCGAAAGAGCTGTGGAATACCACGTTTAACGAGTTGTCCTAATGAAAGAAAAAAACTAGACAAATTAGAACTTATCTAGTTAAATAAATCATGGAAAAACACAAGCTTGTTGGGATTACTGTCAAATAAGGTTTTACTTAGAGGAGAAAGCATGGAAAAAATTAAAAAATACTTCGGTGAATTTAATATGACCTGGCCAAGAGTTATTCTTTTGGCTATTATTACAGCCGTATATACTGCCCTAATCAATCAGGTGTCTTTTTTGAAAGGTACCTCATTTCAGGACATAGCTATTTATGTTGACTGTTGGTTTCTTTTTGCCATTTTCATTATTGTTAATTGCCAAAAGTGGTGGGAAGCTTCGCTTAAATGTTTCGTGTTCTTCCTTGTCAGCCAGCCTCTTATTTTTTTGATTGAGGTTCCGTTTTACGAATACGGTTGGGAGATATTCCGTTATTATGAATACTGGTTTAAAATCACACTTCTGACCCTGCCTGGTGCTGTGATAGCATTCCAACTCAAAAAGAAAAACTGGCTCAGTGTCCTAGTTCTATCCGTGGCAACAGGTTATCTTTCCGCCGCTAGCGTCCGTTATTTCAGAACTGCAATGGCAAATTTTCCGAATCATTTACTCAGCTCTATTTTCTGCCTTGCTCTGGCCATTTTCTTCGTTTTTATTTTGCTAGATAAGAAAAAGCACCGCATCGCAGCGCTTACTGTCATAGCTGCAGTTCTTATTACGTTTGTTAGCATCACTGGAGTAGACAAGTCCAAGGATATATTCCTTGACGATGGAAATTGGGCATACTCGATGGAGGATGAGTCTGTTGTCGTTGTCGAGATTAAAGATGGGAACCATGTCGTGCTTACGGCAAAGCATGATGGCAATACGTTCATCCGCTTTGAAAATGCTGGCGGTAGTGAGCAAAACTACTATATTACTGTAAGCGGCGGCAACATTTGGATTAACCTGCTTGACGAAAACTGAACTTTTACTCCATGCTCAGCATCATGACAATGTGAAGTCGTCTCGTGGTTGGAGTTAGTATAAAAGGAACAAAGCGGTAAGAGTAATACCTAAAAAGGTAGCATTTAATAATGCAGCTAATTGGCTGGTATGAGTTCGGTTTTTTACCGGCTCATGCTCGCCAATTTTTGTTTAATCCGTTCATTGTTGTAAAAAGTCCTGATCTCACTAAATTGGAGGAAGCCTATGAAATGGTTGGAACTGTTGGGTGGATTCTAATAGTAGAGTCCGTTCTTTTTTACGTTGTTCCAATAAGGATTATAGGTGTTTTTGGTTAAAATTTATTGAACGTAAGAGGCAAATTAACATGCAAGTTTCTTTAAATAAGTGGATGGTTTAGAAGGGCAGGAATGCATTTCAAATCCGTCTGCTTTTTCATTCCACCTATCTTTAATTCGTCATGAATGTTGGTGAGTAAGTATTAGAATTAATTGGAGGAAGAATTCATAACTTTATATGTCTACCTTCGTAACATTCAAGTAAATCAATTAGATTTTTCTCCAAGGTAGTATTGATATTCCACTTCTTATGTAAATTTTCTGATTATTAAACTGAATAATATCCCGGTCTAGTGTATATTAAGGATAAATAAAATAACTAATTACGCAGGAATGGTTGCGTTGGTTGAAAGGAATGTTCAATGAGTAGGATTATTTTTTCGACAGAGAGTGGCGCTGATTTACCGAAAGACCTGGTTGAGAAACATCAAATCCAAGTAGTGCCGATGCATGTCATCATGGATGGGAAGGATTACTTAGATGGTGAGTTACCGGTAGAGGATGTTTTTGATTATCATAGTCGCACGAAAAAAATACCATCTACAACAGCAACGAATATACATGAGTACCATGAATTGTTTACGAAAATTAGAAAAGATTTTCCTGATAGCATCATTATTCATATTGGATATACGTCCAAAGCATCTGCTTCCTTTCAAAGTGCATTAATCGCAGCGGAAGATTTTGAAGATCTTTTTCTAATTGATGCGCTAAATGTAACAGGTGGATTAGCTGCAATCGTGATGTATGCTGTAACTTTGCTTGAGGAAGAACCTTCCATTAGCTATGTTCACTTAATGGAAAAAATAGAATCTGTAGTTCCTAAAACAAGACTGGCTTTCCTTCCCGGCAGTTTAGATTTTCTAAGGTCTGGTGGAAGGGTAAGTAACGTTGCTTATATTGGAGGAGTACTATTAAAAATAAAGCCCTGCATCGAATTAGTTGAAGGAAAGCTTGTTTCAACTAGAAAATATCGTGGAAGTATGAGCATAGTTGCGGAAAAGCTCATGCGAGACTACTTAAACCAATACGATATTGATAGAAAACAGCTGTATTTAATCTACTCTATTGGACTTGATGAGAGTGTTAAGAGACGAATGGATGAAATTGCGAAGGAAGCAGGTTTCGAGAAAATCACATGGATGCAAGCAGGTGCAATGATTTCTACCCATGCTGGACCAGGTGGTTTTGGGATTGCAGGAGTGGAATGTTAGAAATTTTAGAGGGATTTAGTATATAAATAAAAGAGAGTGAAATCTAAGCAGGGGGATTCACTCACTTTGGCTGAGATTGTGGATAGTCCTTAGTTAACTAGTCTTTACAACATCTGAGCCGATTGATATATTAAGTGTTAATATATCAAAAATAAAGATTAGGGAAAAGGGGTTTGAAAAGTGGATGTTAGATACCCAATTGGAGAATTACAAGTTCCTGAAAAAGTAACATTAGAAAATATTCAAGAATGGTTAAAGGAAATTAGAACGTATACGGTGCGACTTAGAGAAACGGTTGACACATTAAGTGATGAAGAATTAAACAAAACGTATCGTGAAGGTGCATGGACAGTTCGTCAGCTTGTTCACCATATTGCAGATTCACAGTTGAATATGTACCAACGTTTGAAGCTAGCTTTAACTGATGAGAATCCAGTAGTACCAGGATTTAGTGAGGAGAAGTGGGCAATACAACCAGATACAATACTTCCTGTAGAAAGTTCTATAAAAATGCTAGAAGGTATAAATGAGCGTATTGTTTCTTTAGGGCAGGATTTAACTGAAGACCAATTAAAACGAGTATTTACTCATCAAACAAACGGCGAAATAACAGTGGCGAAAAAAGTTGCAAAACTGGCTTGGCACGAAGAGCATCACTTAGCTCATATAAAGATCGCATTATCCAATTAATATAATAATTAAATTTTTGATGAAATATAACAGACGGTTGAGAATTGCGATAATGCACTTCTCAACCGTCTGTTTGGTTTTAGATTTTTTAGTATCAAACATGGTAGAAGAAAAATTATATAAGCTAGGTTATACTATAATAATGACTTTATTATTTTAACCAACAGATAACACCATAGTGAGAGGATTTGAATTTTAGTATGATAGATAATTTTTGGCGAGATTTACCACGACCATTTTTTGTACTTGCGCCAATGGAAGATGTGACGGATGTTGTTTTTCGTCAAGTTGTAAGTCAAGCTGGTAGACCAGACGTGTTTTTTACGGAGTTTACAAACTCAGATAGCTATTGTCATCCAGAAGGGATGAAAAGTGTCCGTGGTCGCTTAATTTTCACTGAAGATGAACAGCCAATGGTGGCACATATATGGGGAGATAATCCTGAGTATTTTCGTCAAATGAGTATTGGTATGGCAGAGTTAGGATTTAAAGGTATTGATATTAATATGGGATGCCCTGTACCGAATGTGGCTACTAGAGGAAAAGGAAGCGGACTTATCCTTCGTCCAGATGTTGCAGCGGAACTTATACAAGCAGCAAAAGCAGGAGGACTGCCAGTCAGTGTGAAGACAAGACTTGGTTTTACGGAACTAGAGGAGATGCATGACTGGCTGACACATATTTTGAAACAAGACATTGCGAATCTTTCCATTCATCTACGGACAAGGAAGGAAATGAGCCAAGCAGATGCCCATTGGGAGCTCATTCCGGAAATAAAAAAATTACGCGATTCTATAGCACCAAATACGCTACTAACAATTAACGGGGACATTCCTGACCGTAAAAAAGGTTTGGAGCTTGCTGAAAAATACGGTATTGATGGAGTGATGATTGGACGAGGTATTTTTAAAAATCCATTCGCTTTTGAAAAAGAACCAAAGGACCATTCCACTACTGAATACCTGAATCTGCTAAGATTACAACTGGATTTACAAGATCAATATGCAGAAGAATTACCACGATCAATCACAGGACTGCATCGCTTCTTCAAAATATATGTCAAAGGATTCCCTGGAGCTGGGGAGTTAAGAAACCAATTGATGAATACAAAGTCAACGGATGAAGTGCGTGCTTTGCTTGATAAATTCGAGGAACAAAGTGAAGAGACGGAGAAAACAGTAGAATGATTAGAAACAGTGAGTAGAATTTCGTACTCACTGTTTTTTATGTGTATTTATATCAATCAAAAATATAATGGATGACATCTATCGCTTGATCAACAGTTTCTACGGTTACATTCGCCTTGTTTGAAAGCTCTTTTAGTGGGTGAGTCAATGATTCAGGTCTAATAATAATCGTCGGCTTGTTCATAGCAATAGCCGTGCTAGCATCCATTGCAGTATTCCATTGTTTATATTTCTCCCCGAATAAAGCTATGACGATATCCGCTTTTTGCATTAAGACTTGTGTTCGGAAATTATTAATATCTGATGCAGCATCATCTTTATAAAGGTTAGATGGCTGTTTTCCTTGAATTTCTTCACCGATATTGTCTGAACGATCATGGTTTGTTTGAGGCCCTACAAATTCGAGAGGAAGATTTTTGGCGTTTGCTTTTTGTGCAACTTCTTCTCTCCAATCATCATGAATTTGACCTGCTAAATAAACAATAAGTTTCATGCTAATTCCTCCAATACTATTTGACTCTACTCATATAGTATCGAATTTAATGAAGTTTTCAAAGGGAACACCTAAATCTCCTTGCTTCAAATGAGGTGTCCTTCATTTAGCGTGAGCTTGAAATGAAGTTTAAACTGTGTGAAGATAAATTAAATAAGACTTGAGTTAAATTAGGAGGAGATATATATGACAAAACAAAATAGGCAGTTGTCACACGAGCAACGTGAGGAATTACTCGACATATTGAAGAACCGTTGTGAGAAAAATATGAACCGTCATGACGGGATGGAATGGAATAGTGTCCAATCAAAGCTAGAAGCGAATGATGATAAACTCTGGACACTCTATGAAATGGAGAGAACTGAAGGGGAACCTGATGTAGTGGGCTATGATAACGAGAATAACGAATATATTTTCATGGACTGTTCAGCAGAAAGCCCTAAAGGTCGCAGAAGTATTTGTTATGACCGTAAGGCATTGGATTCTAGGAAAAAAAATAAACCAGAGAATAGCGCTATAGATATGGCAACAGAGATGGGCATTGAACTTTTAACAGAGGAACAGTATCGAGAGTTGCAGAATCTTGGAAACTTCGATTTAAAAACGTCAAGTTGGGTGCAAACTCCTGACAATATAAGAAAACTTGGAGGAGCTATCTTTTGTGATAGTCGCTACGATACTGTCTTTACGTACCATAATGGAGCAGATTCCTATTATGCCGCAAGGGGATTCCGAGGCTCTCTAAGGGTTTAGAATTATACTTTGAATTGGAAGACGAAAATAAGTTGCCAAATTCTAATACAAAATTGATTAAAATAAATAATTTTATTAAAAAAAGGTTGGAAATTAATGTACAAAGTTAATGGTAGTTATGAAAGTTAAAGTTGAAAATACGATAATTGAATTTAATGTTCAGTATGGAAATGGAAAGAAGCTATCTATTCATATAGATTCATCAGGTTTCATTACTGTTAAAGCTCCAAAAGACACAAGTAAAGAAGTAATTAATGGAGCAATAGAAAGTAAAGGCACATGGATACTAGAGAAACTCGAGGAGATTAGAAAAGCTCGAGAATTACCTCAGGCAAGAGAGTATCATGCTAATGGCAAGTTCTTATACATGGGAGAAGAAAGATTTCTTCATGAATTAATAGATTGTAGTGATTTAAATGAAGAATTTCTTAAAAGAAATCTGAAGAAATTCTATATGACTAGATGCAAGGCTATTACCGAGGAACGTATAAAAATATATCAAAAACAGCTGAAAGTAAAACCTAAAATCATTGAAATAGTAGAATCTAAAGTTAAATGGGGTAGCTGTAGTTCAGGTAAAAAGATTACCTTTAATTTTCGTCTTGCTATGGCTCCCATTGAAGTAATCGATTATGTAATAATTCATGAGTTATGTCATATTACACATATGAATCATGATCGATCATTTTGGCGACGTGTGGGGAGTATTATGCCAGATTATAAAGAGAAGGAAGAGTATCTAGCAAGGCACAGTCAGTCAATGTCACTTTAAAAACAACTACACTGCTCAAAAGTGTAGTTGTTTTTTATTAAAACTTTATGTTAATAACATTCGTGACAAAGGATACGTTATAAATTTAATCTCGAATTATTAAAACTGTTCGGCTACAAAGAAAATCTAACTAAATTATATTTAACTGTGCTCATAACCTCCGTGTCCCTTAAGTAGTTGCATATTTTATAGAGAGGGGGAAGTTATATATTGTCCTCTTTGATTAATTTATAGGGGGAGGAATGGACATGCTGTTTTTTGAAGATGAAATACAGAAAGTAAGTAAAAAAGTAGGACAGGCGGAATGGAGTAAAATGCGATTACAAGACCCACGCATAAACGAACAATTGCAGAAGGATCAGAAAGCCCAGGATACAGAAGTATATGAAGTAGAGGATTAATCGTAGAAATCGCTTATGAAACGGTGGTAACTAATTGAGATAAAAGACGTTGCTTCACCCGGAAAGCTGGAGCTACGTCTTTTTTGTTTTAGGATAAGTATATAAAAATCACCTGGAATATTTCCGTTGCAGGTCGACGCTTTCCGCGTGGTAGATCGGTTTTTCTGATGAGGTTGAGTCTATAATATTTGTTTGTGTATATGTATAATTATAACAAATAGTATTACATAGACGGGGAGGTCATATTATTGTTACTCTACTTTTGATAAGTATCATCTATTCTAATATGTTAATAACATTAAGGAGATGATATTTATGAAATACAAAAATACAACCAGTGATATTTCCACCGATATGTTAGAAGGTTTTTTCGTAGATTGGCCAAATCCCCCCAGTCCCAAGACTCACTTAATAATGCTAAATAAAAGCAGTAAAGTAATTGTGGCGATTGATGAAAGTACTAATCAAGTAGTTGGATTTATTACTGCGATTAGTGATGGAGTTTTATCTGCCTATATTCCATTTCTGGAGGTTTTACCAGAATACAAAAAGAGAGGTATAGGCAAGGAATTAGTAAATCACATGCTAAAAGAACTTAATGACATTTATATGATTGATTTGTGTTGCGACGATGACTTGGTTCCTTATTATGATACGTTTGGAATGACTAAAACAAATGGTATGGTTTTAAGAAACTATAAAATTCAATCTGGCAATATAAAAAATTATGAGCAAAAAATCTAAAAGTGTAGTGTAAATCATTATCACTTAACAATAAAACTTTAAAAAGAGCGAATGGTGTTATATAAGGTAATTCCTCTAATGGTAGCCTAAGTTGTTTTAAACCAATTAAGTTCGGGGAAACTTAGAAGGAATAATGGATAGATTCAGCGAATTTAGAAAGAATGTATTAAAAAAGGGAGCTGGAAGAATGGATACTAATCGCTCATTAATAACAGTAGAAGCAATTATACATGCACCTGTGGAACAAGTATGGGAATATTGGACAGTACCTGCTCATATAACAAATTGGAATAATGCCTCGGAAGAATGGCATACGCCATACGCTGAAAATGATTTAAGAGCTGGGGGAAAATTTGTTTCTAGAATGGAAGCAAAAGATGGAAGCTTTGGCTTTGATTTTGGTGGCCTATATGATGAAGTGCGTTCTCATGAGTTCATCTCCTATACATTAGGGGATGGGAGAAAAGTTGAAATTACATTCATTCCTCAACAAAACGAAACGAAAGTGGTAGAAGTTTTTGAGCCTGAAACAACTAATCCAATTGAAATGCAACAAGAAGGTTGGCAGGCAATTTTAAACAATTTCAAAAAATATGCGGAGCAACAATAAATAAAAAGGTGCCTGTTTCTAATACAATTTTGTATTTGGAAACAGGCACCTTTTACTAAAGGAGAAAAAACATGAGAACTTCAGATGAAATATTTGAATTAGTTTTAGGTTACGCAGCAAATGATGAAAGGATTCGAGCAGTAGGGCTAAATGGTTCAAGGACGAACCCCAATGCTCCAAAAGACTTGTTTCAGGATTTTGATATTGTTTATGTGGTAACTGATGTGAATTCATTCATTGAAGATCCACATTGGATAGAGGTATTCGGTGAACTAATCATTATGCAAACTCCCGAGAATATGTCTATGTTTCCACCAGGTTTAGGTGGTAGGTTCTCCTACCTAATGTTGTTTACTGATGGAAACCGTATTGATCTTACGCTAGTTTCGAATGATGAAAAAGATACATATTACAAAGAGGATAAGTTAACGGTTATTTTAATGGACAAGGATAACGACTCTGCCGAACTCCTGCCCCCAACAGACGAGGATTATTGGGTAAAACGTCCTTCTGAAGAATTCTTCTCCGATTGCTGTAACGAGTTTTGGTGGGTATCTACATATGTGGCGAAGGGCTTGTGGAGAAGTGAAATTCTTTACGCAGCGGAGCATTTAAATAATATTATGAGACCGATGCTGTTAAAGATGCTTGAATGGAAGGTTGGTATTGAACACTCTTACTCCGTCAGTATAGGTAAATTTGGTAAGTACTTGGAGAAGTACCTATCCGAAGAGAATTGGCAAGAACTACTCTCCACTTATGCTGATGGAAGTTATAAAGATATGTGGAGAGCATTATTTGCAATGTTAGTTCTATTTCGTACCACAGCTATATTTGTAGCTGAAGGACTAGGTTATGAATATTCCAGAGAAGAGGATGCCAAAGTTACTGCATATCTAGAGCATATAAGCCATTTATCACCCACCGCAACGAAAATCTATGGATGAAAGTATGAAGTATTTGAAAGTGTAATTTCCAATTTTATTGTTGTACTCTGTAGAATAAATTTGAAATAAATGGAAAGTAATATAGTACTGATTTAGACTCATCCTAAGTAATTCTAAAGTAAGTTTTATAAATATTTAAAATAGACTGACTTGTTTTTAACTAAATTTACAAAAGCTTTACAATTGTAGTATTAAAAATTTACACTCTGCCTTTATTCTATAATTAGACAAAATACGTCATAGAACAGACATAACTTATTTTCTTGGAGGTAAGAAATGATTAGCTTGAATAAAGTGAAAATAGGATTGTTACTGCTGTCTATACTTACTGTATTAACAGCATGTTCAAACAATAACAAGGATACTACAGAGTCAAGTGGTAATAATGCAACAGTATCTATTTCCGGATCTACTTCCGTAGGACCACTAGCTGAAAAATTAGCAGCAAAATATACAGAGAAAGACAACACGAATATCGAGATAAATCAAATTGGTTCCTCAGCGGGAATTACAAACGCTATTAGTGGGGTGTCGGAGATAGGAATGTCTTCGCGTGATTTAAAAGAAGAAGAAGTTGCAAGTGGGTTGAATGAAGTAATTATTGCTTATGATGGAATTGTAGTAGTAACTCATCCAAGTAATAAAGTAAAAGATTTAACGATGGAGCAGGTTAAACAGATTTTTACTGGGGAAATAACAAACTGGAGTGAACTTGGTGGAGATGACTTAGAAATTGTAGTAGTTTCTCGCGAGGACGGATCAGGTTCACGGGATGCCTTTCAAGAAATAGTAGAATATAGCTCTGGAGAGTTAATCAGAAACTCGATCATTGCAAGCGGTAATGGAAATATTAAAACAACAGTTGCGAACAATAAACATGCAGTTGGTTTTATCTCTTTTGAGTATATTGATGAGAACATTTCAACAATTGACATTAATGGTGTAGAAGCTACAGCAGAAAATGTTTTACAAAAAAAATACAGCTTGTCTAGACCATTCTTGTTTGTCTATAAAGAAGGACAATTAACTGAGGCAGGACAGCAATTTATAGATTTTATACTAAGTGAAGAAGGACAACTCATTGCAGCAGAAGCAGGAGCTATCCCTATAAAGTAGATATAGATGAATTAGGAAGACAACAACATAAACTTTTGACTTACTTTTGGAGGAATAAGAGTGTCTATCCCAACAACTAACAAGCAGACCGTCGAAATCGGCAAAGCAAACAAGAGAAAGTATATGTTAGAGAAGGTGTCGCAAAGACTATTCTTAATTTGTGCACTTCTCTCCGTAATCACTTTATTGTTAATCATTGGATTTGTATTTTATAAAGGTGCCCATCCATTTGTAGCGGAGGGCTATAGCTTTATAGATTTTATATTTGGTAGTGATTGGGTACCGAGTGAAGATAAATTCGGTATATTCCCAATGATTGTTGCATCTATTTTTGCGACAATTGGAGCGTTAATCATTGGAGTTCCTATTGGTCTATTCACAGCTATTTTCTTAGCTGAAATTGCTTCAGAACGATTAGCAAAGATTATTTCACCAGCAGTACAATTACTAGCAGGTATTCCATCAGTGTTATATGGTGTGTTTGGACTTGCTATCATTGTTCCATTTTTACAAAATACTTTCGGTTTAGTGAAAGGGCAAAGCCTAATCGCAGTTATTCTAGTGCTAGCAATCATGATGTTACCAACCATTGTAACGGTTGCTGAAACTGCCATTCGTGCAGTGCCGCAAACATATCGTGAAGGATCACTAGCTCTCGGGGTATCGCAAATTGGGACAATTTTTAAAGTTATTGTACCAGCAGCAAAATCTGGTATTATGACTGCCATTGTATTAGGTCTTGGTCGTGCAATTGGAGAAACAATGGCAGTTATCTTAGTAGCTGGGAACAGCTTAATCGTGCCAACTAGCTTAACAGATAGTGTGCGTCCATTAACGACAAATATTGCTTTAGAAATGGGTTATGCATTCGGAACTCATCAAGAAATGTTATTTGCTACGGGAATTGTTTTATTCTCGTTTATCTTAATACTAAATTTTGTTTTAGCAAAAATAAGTTCCAAAGGAGGCAACTAAGATGAGACAATTTAAAGATAACTTACTCCGAGGACTTTTGTGGTTATCAGCTTTCTTATCAGTTGCCGTTCTTGTTATGATTGTAGGTTTTATCTTTTATAAGGGAATTGGTTTGATCAGCTTCGACTTTATCTTTGGTGATTATTCTCCAGATGGAGATGGTGGTATTTGGCCAATGATCGTAACGACTATATACACAGTCCTTATCTCGTTAGTCATCGCAACACCTATTGGAATATTGGCAGCCGTTTATCTACAGGAATATGCAAAACAAGGCCGATTAGTAAGACTAATACGATTTGCAACGGAAAGTTTAACAGGAATACCATCTATTATTTACGGTTTGTTTGGAGCGGTGTTCTTTGTTACAACATTAAAATTAGGTATGTCGATATTAGCAGCTTCATTAACTCTAACGATTATTGTATTACCTGTAATTATACGGACAACTGAAGAAGCTTTAAAAACAGTTCCAGGTTCGTACCGAGAAGGTTCACTAGCGCTTGGGACAACAAAATTACAAACGCTGTATAAAGTAATTTTACCAAGCTCAATGCCGGGTATACTATCTGGTATTATCCTTTCAGTCGGAAGAATTGTTGGTGAGTCAGCTGCTATCTTCTTAACTGCTGGAACCGTGGCAGCTATGCCAGACAGCATTCTATCATCTGCTAGAACCTTAACTGTTCATTCGTATCTAGTTACACAAGAATCTGGAGATATTGAACTTGCTGCAGCTGTAGGTATAGTTTTAATCGTAATTATATTAGCAATTAACCTTTCGGCAACATATATTTCGAAAAAATTTAACAGAGCTACAAATAAATAAGAGTATGTTAAGTCCACAGTAATTGAACATGCAGAGCTAATGACCAAATAAATTACGTAGGGAAGGTATTTTAGCATATGGAGCAAAGTAAAGAAGCAACTATAATCAATGTAAGAGATTTAAATTTATTTTATGGCGAGAAACAAGCATTATTCGGAGTCGATCTTGCTATTCAGGAAAAAGAGGTTACAGCTTTAATCGGTCCATCTGGCTGTGGGAAATCTACTTTTTTACGCACACTAAATCGTATGAATGATTTAATCGGTGGTGTGAAAATTACAGGAGAAATTGTCATTGATCATGAAGATATTTATAAATCTAATGATGTTATCAAACTCAGAACGAAGGTAGGAATGGTATTTCAAAAACCAAATCTATTTCCTATGAGTATTTATGACAACGTGGCTTACGGACCAAAAATGCAAGGTATTAAAAACAAAAAAGAATTAAATATAATTGTAGAAGAAAGTTTACGTAGTGCAGCAATTTGGGATGAAGTAAAAGATCGTCTTAAAACATCGGCTCTAGGATTGTCAGGCGGTCAGCAACAACGTGTATGTATTGCTCGTGCAATAGCGATGAAACCTGATATTATTTTAATGGACGAGCCTACTTCCGCATTAGACCCGATTTCTACTCTAAAAATAGAAGAACTAATCA
Organism: Psychrobacillus sp. FSL H8-0510; assembly: GCF_038008345.1. Lineage (NCBI taxonomy): Bacteria > Bacillati > Bacillota > Bacilli > Caryophanales > Bacillaceae > Psychrobacillus > Psychrobacillus sp. FSL H8-0510. The sequence continues at coordinate 3,071,717 of NZ_JBBOYZ010000001.1, read as the reverse complement.
CCAATATGAAAGAAGATTATACAATTGTTATTGTGACACATAACATGCAACAGGCTGCTCGAATCTCCGATAAAACCGCATTTTTCTTAAATGGAGAAGTAGTAGAATACGATGATACAGATAATATTTTCTCCACCCCGCAGGATCAGAGAACAGAAGACTATGTTACAGGTCGATTTGGATAATAGGAGGTTACCAATGGGTATTCGTGTAAACTTTGAAAATAATTTAGAAGAACTAAAGAGTAAGATTATCGAAATGGGTGAACTCTCAGTTGTCGCTCTAGAAAAATCTTTTAAGGCTTTAAAAACACAGGATGTGGAGATCGCTCTAAAAGTAATTGAAGGAGATACAGCGATTGATAATCTTGAAATAGAAGTAAATCAGTTCTCCATATGGATGATAGCAAAAGAATCACCTGTTTCCAGAGATTTACGTGAAATAATTGGTGTCCTTAAAATTTCATCTGAAATTGAACGGGTCGCAGATTTTGCTGTAAATATTGCAAAAGCAACGATTAAAATCGGCAATACTGAATCTTTACTAGATATTACCCATCTAGAAAAGATGAAAGATATATCGATTGAAATGCTTCGAAAAGCATTACAATCATTCTTAGAGGAAAATATCCTGCTTGCTAAAGAAGTGGGAGATTTAGAGGACAATGTAGATCAATATAGTAGAGAGACATATAAAAAACTTACTGCTTATCTAAGTGAACATCCAGAAGAAACAAGTCAGCTTGTACAATTATTATTTGTTAATCGCTTTTTAGAGAGAACGGCAGACCATATTACGAATATCGCTGAAAGCACAGCTTATTTGATAAAAGGTCAAATATATGATTTCAATTCATAGGCAAATGAAATCGAACTGGTGGAGAAAATGAAAAATTTCTCTTCCAGTTTTTTTATACTAGCTCACATTGTGCTATTCTAGTAATGATTAGTTCCGTATGATATCTACTTATGCGGACATTGGGAGGTTTATAAATGGAGAATAATGATATATTAATCAGATTGAGATATGCCCTTGATATAAAGAATAAGGATATGGTAGAGGTATTTAAACTTGGTGGTGTGGAAGTAACTAAAGAGGAAGTTCTCAAAATTCTTACCAAAGCAAAAGAGGAAAGTGAAGAGGAAGAAGTAGTAGAGGATGAAAACCACATCAAGTGTAATAATAAAATGTTAGAATCGTTTTTGAATGGACTAATCACACATAAAAGAGGCAAGCAGGATCCAAAACCGGAACAGCCAGCAGATACGGAGCCAGTTGTACAGCAGAAGGATCACGTGAATAATATGCTGTTGAAAAAGCTTAAAGTAGCTCTACAATTAACAACAGAAGATATGCTAGATGTGTTGCATGATGGTGGTATTGTAGTTTCAAAAGGTGAGCTTGGAGCTATTTTACGAAAACCAGGTCATCGTAATTATAAAGAATGCGGAGACAATTTTGCGCGCAAATTCCTTAAAGGCTTAGCGGTTAAATATAGAAGTTAAATTAAAAAAGAGCGAATTCCAGTAGTACTGGGAATTCGCTCATTTAGTATAGTCATAAGAAATGGTGCAATTCATTTCATTCCTCAACATCCTGAAAGGATGATTAGAAGTGGAAATATATCCTGTTGCGGCAGTAAATCATGGCAGTCCGCGAGTAATCAGAGAGGGAGCGCGAGTATTCCATTCTTCTCCGCGAGTAAGCATTGGTCGATAACGAGTATTCACCAATCGACCGCGAGAAAGGACGATTCGAGTTACTTCTTAAATGGAAATATATCCAGTTGCGCCAGTAAATCATGGCAGTCCGCGAGTAACCAGAGAGGGAGCGCGAGTATTCCATTCTTCTCCGCGGGTAAGCATTGGCCGACCGCGAGTATATGATCTTTCATGTCCACGAATTAAAGAAAAAAGAGCGAATTCCAGCAGTTGGAATTCGCTCTTTTTAAGACTTTACGCCTTCTGGTAGTGTAGTTAATACTTCCTTTAAAGTAGTTAGTTCCTCAGCATTTAAAGGAACCATAGGTAGGCGAACTCCACCCACTGGAACGCCTTTTAAATTTAATGCTGTTTTAACAGGTGTAGGATTTGGAGCTGCAAATAATGCTTTCATGACGGGTAATAGTCTGCGATGATCCTTTGCAGCTTCTCTTACATTTCCATTATTGAACTTTGCGATCATTGCTTGCATTTCATTTCCAATAATATGCGAAGCTACGGAAATAACTCCCGTTCCACCAATTGATAGTACCGGAATTGTTAAACCGTCATCGCCACTATACAGTGAAAAGTCCTCACAAGTATTACTAATAATCTCAGACATAGTGTCCAAATTGCCGCCAGCTTCTTTGATTGCAACGATATTTGGAATCTCAGAAAGTCGGATGATGGTATCTAATGACATGTTGACCACGCTTCGACCTGGAATATTGTATAGCATAATAGGCAATGATGTTGTTGCAGCAATTGTTTGGAAGTGTTGGTACAAGCCCTCTTGAGATGGTTTGTTATAATAAGGAACAACAAGCATAATACCATCGACACCAGCATCAGTAGCCTGTTTTGTTAAATTGATAGAAGCTTTTGTGCTATATGAGCCGGTTCCAGCAATAACTGGCACTCTACCATTCACAACTTCAACTGTAAATTTAAACAGCTGTACTTTTTCTTCATCAGTTAACGTCGGAGACTCTCCGGTTGTTCCAGACACAACCAAACCTTGTGTTCCATTGGCGATTAAGTAATTTATTAAGTTTCTTGTAGCTGGAAAATCTATATCCTCATTATGATCAAAAGGAGTAACCATAGCAGTTAATATTTGTCCGAAATTCATAACTTCTCCACATCCTATAATTTATTATTAAAAATTCAGGGAGAAGGGCTTCATCAATTACACTTCGGTGTAATTGCGTCCAGATTTTGAATTGCGCTAGCGCAATTAACTCCAAAGTCTGTGACATCCACCGGAGGCTTAACTTGAGATTTGTTTTGTAGTCAAGTTAAGTAAACGCGAAAAAGCAACAACGAGGGCTCGTTGTTGCAGTAGAAATAGAGTAATATTTCTGTGCGTAAGATAGCCCTCCATATAGTCTCCTATATGACAATTCAGTGTTTGTTCAACAGCTGAACCAGCTTCAAGAAAAATGAGATTCTATCGACTTCGGCAAATTCCCCTTTCCACAAATGTCCTAGGATCTCATTATCCTCTAATTGTGTACTAATGGTTTTTGCGCCTCTATCCTTACTTCAAATATAATTGAAATAAGAGAATATTTAATTATTAAAATAATACATGACTTTTAATACTATTGCAACAGTTTACCTGTAAAATAAATATTAAGTAGTAAAATCCGTCAAAGTTGATCTTCACTCCAGGTGCATGCTTTCCGCGGATATGGCTTCACTCCTCGTCACTGGAGTCGCCACCTTGCGCTACAATCAACGGAGTCCAATTTTATATTGATAAAAGTAATTTGAAATTGACCCAAATAACTTTTAAATTAGTTTATTAATAAGTTTCGTATGTAAAAACCATACTATATAAGAGGTGAAGAGAATGTATAAATTATTGTCCCATAATGATTTAGATGGTGTCGGATGTGGTATTTTAGCAAAGCTAGCATTTGGTGAGAATGTAAAGGTGCGCTATAATTCGATTTCATCTCTTAATCGGGAGATTGAATATTTTTTAGAAAATGATGAACCTGATACATTTTTATTCGTAACGGATTTGACGCCAAACGGGGATAATGAAAAACGATTAAATGATTTTTACAATGCAAATGGGAAGGTACAACTAATCGATCATCATAAATCAGCGTTGCACTTTAATGATTATGAATGGGGATATATTTTAGTGGAAGATCAGGAAGGCAAATTAACTTCTGCTACATCCTTATTATATGAGTACCTTGTATCCAACAAATTATTGGAACCAACTGCTGCAGTAACAGAATTTGTAGAATTAGTTAGACAGTATGATACATGGGAATGGGAAAAGAACGGGAATCATCAGGCACATTCCCTAAACTCATTGTTCTATTTAATATCGATGGAAGAATTTGAAGAAAAAATAATGGAACGACTTCGTACGAGTGACCATTTTGATTTTGATGAATTTGAAAAGAAAATATTGAAAATGGAATCTGAGAAGATTGATCGCTATATTCGTCGCAAGAAAAGAGAGATTGTACAGGCAAAAGTGGGAGACCATATTGCTGGGGTGGTCTATGCAGAAACGTATCATTCGGAGTTAGGTAATGAACTTGGCAAAGAGTTTCCACATCTCGATTACATCGCAATTGTAATCATGGGAGGAAAAAGAATTTCTCTTCGTACAATTTATGATCATGTCGATGTTTCGGAAGTTGCTGGACAGTTCGGCGGCGGAGGACATCAAAAAGCATCAGGATGTACTTTAACGGAGGAAGCATATAAGTTATTTGTTTTGGACACTTTCCATCTGTCCTCAATACCAGAAGATGCAAAAAGAAATCAGTATAATTTGAAACAATCGGCTTTCGGTTCGTTTTATAAAAATAGGAATAATGACACGTTCATCTTATATTCTAAAAATGATCAAGATTGGATTCTCGAAAAAAATAAAATCGAATTAGAAGAAACCTTTACAAGCTTTGAAGATGGCGAACGTTTCTTAAAGAGAAACTATGAGGCAGCTTTAGTAAGGGATGATCTGTTTGTCGATTATTTAATGAGTGAAGTGAAGAAGAGAGAGGAAGCTTGAGGACAAGGGTTACTGAGTTTTACTGGCGTTCACTCTATTGAATACTAGCGGATGGTTCCTTACATACTCGCTCTCGAGTTATTTTTACCCGTGAAACAGAATATCATTCCAAAATCCTCTTTCTCCAATGAAACTGATAAATTGAATATAAATAGGATAATAAGGTATCATTAAGGCCGAAAGCATCCTTATATAAACAATTGAACGCAATAATGATTGGGGGAAAAATTAAGTGGAAATTGGTATAACAACGTTTGTGGAAACCACTCCAGATGTAAAAACTGGAAAAGTAATTAGCCATGCGGAGCGTATTCGTGAGGTAGTGGAAGAAATAGTATTAGCAGATGAAGTTGGGCTAGATGTATTCGGTGTAGGAGAACATCATCGCAAGGATTATGCGGCTTCCGCCCCAGCAGTACTTCTGGCTGCAGCTGCGTCAAGGACGAAGAGTATAAGACTTACTAGTGCTGTAACAGTACTTTCATCGGATGATCCAGTGCGAGTATTTGAGGAATTTTCTACATTAGACGCTATTTCCAATGGTCGAGCAGAGATCATGGCAGGGCGTGGTTCCTTTATCGAATCTTTCCCACTCTTTGGATATGATTTAAAGGATTATGATGAATTGTATGAAGAAAAGTTAGATTTACTCTTAAAAATACGTGAGTCTGAAATGGTTTCATGGAGTGGTAAGCATCGAGCTGCGATTCAGAATCGTGGGGTTTATCCACGTCCCGTACAAGACCCACTTCCCGTTTGGATTGCGAGCGGTGGAACACCGCAATCTGTTGCTCGAGCTGGATTCCTTGGATTGCCACTAGTGTTGGCAATTATCGGAGGTAGCCCACTCCAGTTTGAGCCACTCGTAAAACTGTATAAGAAAGCCGCGACTCAAGCAGGACATGATGTATCAAAGTTAACGGTTGCATCGCACTCGCACGGGTTTGTGGCAGAATCTACGGATATTGCAGTAGAAAAATTTTTCCCACCAACACAGCAAGCAATGAACGTTATAGGAAGAGAGCGCGGATGGGGCCAGTATACTCGTTCGACATTCGATGATGCACGTAGCTTGGAAGGTGCTTTATACGTTGGAGATGTGAAGACAGTAGCCGAAAAGATTATATTCCTACGTAAAAATGTGGGTATTACTCGCTTTATGCTGCATGTACCAGTTGGATCAATGCCTCATGAAGACGTGATGAAAGCAATTGAACTACTTGGCAAAGAAGTGGCACCAATTGTTCGTGCAGAAATAGATAGATGGGAATCAGCTGGTGAAGTTGAAAGTAATTAATTTATTTCTGCGTATCAGTTTATAAAGAAGATAAAAAAGGGGACGATTTTCGTTCTCTTTTTTTTGTTTTTGCTATTATGAAGCAGCGGTTTGACTCATAGAAATAGAAAGAGGAATAATTCTGTAGCTTAAAGTAAATCATCAATACGTTGAATGTTATAATTATAATAGTAATTGGAGTGGAATTTATAAATAAGAAGTGAAGGTGAGTAATGATATGAACAAAGAATTAATCATTAATACCGATGCTTGTTACAAGCAGGCAGAAGAGAAGGCCAATCATTATTTTCAATCACTTTATACGCAGGTTCAACAGAAGACATATGTGAAAGTTCTTACAGAAGATATACATTTGTGGAAACATAATCATATACGACACCATTCAATACTTTCTCTGTTTTCCAGGGGGAAAGGAAAAGCTAATGCTAGTGGATATCACAGTTATATAAAGTGGCTAAATTATACAGGGAAATTAGATAATTATTTGAATCGAAGCATTTCATATATATTTATGAGAGATTTAGGAAAAGCGTTGAATTCCCCAGAAACGGAAAGTCGAATCCGAAATGTAGTGGGAAGTTTGAAAACTCATCTTATCTCTTCAGCAACAGATCGAGAGAATGATAGTGAAATGTTCAATATGACTGCCTTGTATCGCCTGGCTCAGAAAGAAGGCGTGGAATCGACTTTCATCTGGCTGATCAATAAGTTAAAAAATGTATCCGCTAATATTCCTACAGGGATGGAGGCTGAGCATGCCCAACGAAAACTTATTAAAATCATTGCAGGGGTAATCATGCAAGAAATAGAAGAAATGAATGGGGATGTTTCTCCAGAAGAGCGAAAGTATAGGCTTGATAAAGCGATAAGGCTAGGGTTTTCCTATGGACTTACGTATCCATTTATTGACGATCTTCTAGATGCCAAAATTCTAACAGTAGAGGAAGAAAAACAATATGCTAATCTGATACGCACTACCCTTACTACGGGAATAGTTCCCGAACTAGGTGATTGGAAAGGGGAAAATGCGGAACTGATTGGTTATATTCACTCAGAACTTAGTGAAGCATTTGAATATATTAAGGAACATCAGCGACCAGAGACAAGAAATAACTTTTTCGAGCAATCTTATGTGTTTTTCAACTCTCAAGAAGTGGATCGCAAAAATGATTTGGCTTATCCAGAATATACGAATGAGGAGCTTTATATACCAGTCATTCTAAAATCTGCATCTTCTCGATTGATTGTTCGTTCTGTAATTGGTGCTTCTGAGGATGAAGGTTTTGACAGTCGAACATTTTTTTACGGAATCTACAATCAACTTGCGGATGATTTTGCAGATATGTTTGATGATATGGAGGAAGGGGCGGTAACTCCCTACACATATTACTTGAAGTATCACGATAAACGGCCAGATCTCATAAATCCATTTGAAATGTACTGGACAGTAATCTCTAATTTGATTCATCATGTTTATGATTCGGATCAAATGACGCGTGAAGTTATTTTAGACCGAGCTATCAACGGTCTTAAAAGATTTAAGGAGCGGGTAGGTTCCGGAAAATATAAGGAGGTAATGAACCTTTTTGCTTCTGGAAACCCTACTTTCAATAAACTAATCCAAGAGATGGTTCGAAAAGCAGATGATGTAGATTTCTTCGATAAGCTACTGCGTGACCATATGATTACAAGCTTGAAAAATAATAGACAGGGACAGGAAGAATTTATAGAAAACGCCAAAACTATACGAAGTCAGATTAACGAAGTTCTAGATCTCCCAAAACCTGATAAGTCGCCTGATTCCATTATAGATGCTGCGAATTACAGTCTACAAGGTGATGGAAAACGTTTAAGACCAATAGTCACTTGGTTTATGGGAGTCAATGCATATGGGTTAAAGAGCTCAGAGCTAGAACCACTTTTAAAATCATTAGAGTATATGCATACAGCTTCTCTCATTTTTGACGATCTTCCATCTCAAGATAATGCTTCACTCCGCAGAGGTCGGCCTACCCTCCATGAGGTTTATAATGTTTCCATCGCAGAGTTAACAGGACTTTTCTTGACTCAGAAAGCTATTTGGGAGCAAACGACATTGGATCAGTTCGATTCGAAAGCTGTGTTGAAACTCATCCAGTATTCTGCCCAAGTGACGGCCGATATGTGTAGAGGTCAGGCAATGGACTTAAATTCAAAAGGCGAACAATTATCTTTGGACCAATTAAATAACATGTGCTTCTACAAAACTGGACTTGGATTTGAAGCATCTATTCTAATGCCTGCAATCCTTGCCAATACTAGTGAATTAGAAATTGAAGCATTGAAAAAGTTTGCACGCCATGCAGGTATTGCATTTCAGATTAAAGATGACCTCCTTGATGTAGAAGGAGAAACAGCTTTGTTAGGGAAAACCGTTGGGAAGGATTCCGAAAATAACAGCTCTACTTTCGTTTCTATATTAGGGGTTGAAGATGCCAAAAAAGAGATGTGGGAAAATTACTGTGTTGCGATGGAATCATTACATGACGTGCCACGAGATACAACTTTTTTGAAGCATTTTTTGGATTATATTATTAATCGAGACAAGTAGACATAGTTTTAGAGACTACCATTAAGTTTTTATTTTCAAGACTTAATGGTAATCTCTTTTTATTTTGAATAAAGTACTTAAAAATGTCTGGTGAACACTGAGGTTGCGGGACTTGAAGAATAACACAGCTGATCTTGCTTCAGATGAACGCTTGCTGGGATTAAGCAAAGCCTCTAACTTAGAGATAAGATTAGTCAAAGTTAAAAGAGGGATAAAACCGTCAGCCGTGCCCATGGAAAGCGTCCGCTCGGAGCAGAAATCAACTGCATACCTACCTACGTTTTCTTTTTTAGAAGACCTGGCGTCTCTTTAAACAGTTTGTCTTATGGCCTTATTGAAACCGGTGTACCGATCGGAATGATACTTGCTAATTCCTCGACATCTTTATTGTTCATACGAATACAACCACGTGATACTGCTCTGCCAATCGAACTAGGATCGTTAGTACCGTGAATCCCATAATGTTCTTTCGATAAACTCATCCACATGGTGCCGAAAGGTCCTCCCGGATTAGGTGCTTTGTTTATAATGATAAAATCTCCAACAGGTGTATTGAATAACATTCTTCCTACCGCAATAGGATACTCTTTTTGTAAAAGCCCATCTTTAAACAACCGTAGTCGCCGATTGTTTATGGAAACCTCGATTTGATATGGCAGTGAGTTAGGATCTGGAAAACCTGGTATCACAATGGATTGACCTATATAAAGTATATTGGGGTTTATAGATGGGTTAGCGCTAATGATGTTGGATAGGGGTGTACGATAGTCTCGAGCTATTTGACTCAGTGTTTCCCCTTGTTGAACAGTATGAATCAGCATAAACACCTCCGCTTTAATGAAATAATATATTATATGCTAAATGATTGAAGTTGGTAATTTATTTTCGTCTATTTCGGTGATTGGAAGTAGACAATTTCAAAGACTTAAGTATAAGGACATAGTTTCACGAATAGAATCTCTTATAACAGAATTCTAAAGGTGGAATGAGATTGAAAATACTAGTTATATTTCTATTATTCTTTATTTATTTCGCATTATCACTTTCACTAGAAAGTACAAATGCAATTGGATTGTATCTGGTCATTTCATTGGGATTATTCTTTTGGGGAGTTATAGAATGGAAACTTTTTATAAATAGAAGAAACGCTGAAAGTAGAAGGAGATTAGAGGAACAACTTGCAGAAATTCCCCATACACAGTCTCTGATCTCGAACAATTTGTTAAATGTCATGTTAATAGATGATGTAGGAAACTTTCTTTATATACTTCAAAGAGATTCCATAGAAGAAGATTTTAGTATAGATCCTATTTCCTTTTCTAAAGTATTAGAGGTTGGCTTAGTAGAAGAGGGAGAGGTTATAAACTTATATCCGCGGAAAGGTTTGTTAGGCAGTACACTATTGCATGATCAAGCCGAAATGGAAGAAGATGTTGACGAGGAAGATGAAGAAGATGATGATGAGGATGACGTTGAATCTATAGAAGCATTATGTTTGAGAATAGTGGTGGATGATTTGATCAATCCTATTTTAGAATATCCATTTATTGCAGATGACCAATCCTTTGAAATCGATTCGGAAGAATACACAGAAGTAAATGCACTTTGTAATGAATGGTATCAAAAAGTATGTATTATTATTAAACGCTATGAACATACCAATGTAGCTGTGAGACTTTGGCAATAAGAGAACAACTGTCGGAAGAAATAATAATATAAAAGGTGTCGAACCAATTAACAGAAAAATGACTTAGGCGGCACCTTTTTATACTAAGTATAAGTGATTTAATGAGATCTCCCTAGCTCTCACAAGTTGGCATACCTGGAACCGTGCCACTTGTCGGAGATAATCTTTTTTGCTTGGATTGTTCTTGGAGAATACTTATTAATACTTTTTGAATTAGTTTGGATTCGGGAGTTTCATTCAAATGAAATGCAAGATTACATTCTTCCGTTGGATCTCTAGTGACATTATATAATTCATATTCATCGTCGACTGGAGTTTGTTTCGTGGTAGTTATACAAATAGCTACTTCCTTCGTATCTGTAACTGGAGTGGAATCCTCCTGACTTGTCACTTTATCTTCTATACCGGGATCGCTCCAAAACTGTGGATTGTCAAAATAACGGGTAAGCTTCCAGACCTCATCGGTTTTTTCTTTACCAGTAGGCAATTTCAAAATAATGGTTTCTAGATGGTTTGGCTGAATAACTGATTCATATGGTTTTCCCGTTACAGTAAACTGATTTAATCCTTTTGTCACTTCATCGTCCGTCATAAAATATATAGGCTCGTTTGCCCGAGGGAAATTGGTTTTTCCATTTATTAACGGGGAGAAATCTCGTCCAACCAATGGGTGCACCTCGCTATGGCTTTTCTTAAGTTCTTTTTGAGCATCGACTGCATTAATATTGGCAAGACCTAAAAGTGTAGGGATAATGTCTAGATGGCTTGTGATTATGTCCGTTTCTCTAGGGACTGAAAATTTTGGGCTATGAATTATTAAAGGAACATGTACGGATTCTTCATAAGCATTATGCCACTTTTGAAATAGTCCACCATGTGCTCCTACTAAGCTTCCATGATCTGCTGTGAAAATTATTATTGTGTCTTCATAAAAGATGGATGATTGAAGGGCTTGAAATACTTTGTACATTTCATCATCTACCTTCTTTTGTAGAGAAAAGTAGAGTTGTCTATAAAGTAGCGAATCGAATGTGGGCTGAAGGGCTTGTTGGTAAATATCACGATAACTTAACTGAACAGAAGGTTTGGTAAGTAGGTTTTCATTTGCTGTAGGTGCTGGTGGAACGAAAGGAAGAGTCGGATCAATCTCAAAATTATAGGAGGGATTGAATCGTGTGAATAGACCAAGCAGGGTAATATCATGTGGGTTCACGAATGAGGATACGATTAACCAAGGTTGATCGTTAGGTGATTTTGCATTTTTTTCGAGTGAATGTATTAAATCTACTACCTCTTTAGCGTAAACTTCATCTCTTCCACTTACTCCGACACCTGCCGAAGATGCAGAATTTCGCGGATTTGATCCATGAGGTTCAGGACCTATCCAACCATCAAAGCCATAATCACTTAATCTATTGGCTTTTTCATAAATTTGCTCTTGCGCACTGTTAGGTACACCAGTTTTTGTATTGTAGCTCGGTAATGCGTCATGCGTACCAGGTATTAGAATATCCTCATCCGATAGATGCCATTTTCCTTTCCAGTACGTTTGATATTCCGCTGTGCGAAAGTATTCCCCTAAAGTAGGCACTGTGCTATGATCTAACCAAAATACATCGGGATCAAATGCACCTTTTGCAACACCAGTCGTTTGTGTCACTCCATGAAGTGACGGATACTGGCCAGTAAAAAGCGTTGCTCTACTTGGTGAACAAGCGGTACTCCCAATATAATGATTTGAAAATGTCATTCCATTTTTGCGTAACAGCTCTTGCGTTTTTAAATTTTTCACTCGCCACTCTTTTATTGCTTCAGTTTCATAAACAGTCGGAAATCTCTCTTCATCTACAATGATAAAAAGAATGTTAGGTCTTTTATTGTGATGATGAGAATTTGAAAAGTTCTCATTTGATTTGCTCAATTTAATAACTCCTCCTTCTTTATTTTATATATCTGTTTAGTTTATGAAAAAAGGAGCAGGGGATATGGATAGTTAGTCTAGAGAGATGTCCAATTAACGCAAAAAGCTGCAACGACAAATAGTCATTGCAACTCTTATTGAATTATTTTCACTCCTATTTCTTAGTAATGGCTATCAACTATCGGATTACTTACTTTTCTCCAACATTTCTAAGAAAGCTGGGGGGATTGTTATTTGTTGGTTTGAATTACTTATTAACTTAGTCAATTCATCTACTTCGGTTACTTTGTTTTCTTTTTTGATTACTTTTACTTCATTATGCAGTCGTTCCATTTTCTGATCTAATGCAAATGCTGAATCGGCTGCTTCTTTTAACTCGATTAATAACTGTTCCGGTACAGACTGATCATATTTATAAAAGATTTTATGTTCAAGGCTTGCCCAAAAATCCATCGCAATAGTTCGTATCTGCACTTCAACGGTTACAATTTCTTTACCATCGGACATAAAAACAGGTGTTTCCAATAAAACATGTAAACTTTTATAGCCATTACTTTTTGGGTTTTTAATATAATCTTTTACTTCTAATACCTTTATATCACTTTGTTTTTCCAACATACCAAAAACTCGATATATATCAGAGATGAAAGAGCAAGTAATACGCATTCCTGCAATGTCTTTCACATTTTCACGGATACTTTCTACTGAAATATTTTTACCCTTGCGATTAAGTTTTTTTAATATACCTTCTGGAGATTTCAATCTGGAATTCGTATGTTCAATTGGATTATAATCATGGATCATTAAAAATTCTTCTCGAAGAATTTCAATTTTTGTTTCAAGCTCACTCAATGCAAACTTATACAACAGCATCATTCGAGTCATTTTCTTTTTCATCTGTTGAAACTGTTCTACTTGTTCTTTATTCATCTATAAGCGCTCCTTCAATAACTACCTGTAGAAATGATAACAAACTTATCCTTTCTAAACAAACGTATTGCTAAGTAACGATTTTAGGATGAAATATATTTTACAAGTATTTGGATTTAGTTTTTTAGTATCTAGAGTTTCTACAAGTAAAAGCTGTTTGCAATTTCATATAATTATAGAGCGTTCGGGCATGTCTTCCCTTTGGTGTGTGATTATTTACTTTAGGCTGTAGCCGACGGAGAAACTCACGATCACATTCACATCGATTATTTCCTCTTCTATAGCATTCATCGTGTGCTTTACAAGCCGCATCCACATCATTTATAGGAGCACCAGGTCCACTACAACCGGGTCCACACCAATTATAACCAGGGAACACACAAAAACGGGGATTTCCATTTCTTCTATATGCCAAATATATGACCTCCTTATCATTGTTTTCTTTCTTATAGTCTATTCCTAAAATTTGGTATTGTATAAACTATCCGACCCATTCATGGATTGTCCACTAGTAGTCGATAAAAGCAAAAAAAGCTGTTTTTCCAAAACAGCCATCATAGCTAGAATGCTATGATGCTAGGATGTTCATAACACAGATGAGACTTTGAGAATTAAATAATCCGTTTGGATACAATGGTATCTATTTTAAAATTTATTACCTTGACTTCAAGATAATAAATCCATACACTTAACTAAACCAAGTGAAATACTATGTTTAATAGAAAAGGATGATGAGACATGGAAGAGACTAAGAAGCAAGGTCCAACTGAAGTGGATGAAAAGGGTAAATTTATTCGTCAAAAAAATCGTTTCTCAACAACTTTTGGAAGTGAAGCTGGGGAACTTCCAGTAGAAGCAGGAAAGTATCGTCTACTTTGGGCAGCTGTTTGTCCATGGGCACATCGCTCTGTCATTGTGAGAAGTGTACTTGGGTTAGAAGATGTTATTAGCTTAGGAACTGCAAGTCCAATGCGTCCGAATATTGATCGGGTAGATTGGGAGTTTTCCTTAGATAAGAATGGCGTTGACCCCGTTTTAGGTATTAAATATATAAGTGAAGTATATTTACAAGCAGATGCGACATATGAAGGCAGACCCACTGTTCCGGTCATTGTGGATATAGCAGAAAAAAAAGCTGTGAATAATGACTATTTCCGATTAACCAATCATTTAGAGACAGCTTGGAAGCCGTTCCACAAAGAAAATGCACCTGAGTTATATCCAGAGCATTTACGAGAAGAGATTGATGCATTAAGCGATATCATTTTCCATGAAGTGAATAATGGAGTGTATAAATGTGGCTTTGCACGTTCCCAGGAAGCATATGAAGAGGCATACGACGTGTTATTTGCCCGTTTGGACGAACTAGAAAATCGTCTTTCTACGCAACGTTTCTTGTTTGGGGATTATATTACAGACTCAGATGTTCGCCTATATGCGACACTTGTACGCTTCGATGTTGCGTACTATGCGGCTTTCAAAACAAATCGAAACCGCATTGTTGATTTTCCGAATTTATGGGGTTACTTACGTGATTTATACCAAACACCTGGATTTGGTGATACAACAGATTTTGAAGCGATTAAAATACATTATCATTTATCAAACCATATTGCTAGTGACGATCAAAAAGGACCAAATAATATATTACCAAAAGGTCCGGATACGTCTATCTTCAACTCAAAGCATGACCGTGAGGCTTTAAGTGGTAAGGAAGAGAAATTTCTTATTCAATAAGGAGATGAAAAAAATGATTATTCGTAATGCGAAAGAAGAAGAGTTAGTTCATATACGTGAAATGAGATTACATGCATATGAAGAGCATGCACCTAAAATACCGGAGGCCCACTGGAATGCACTTCAACAATCTATTCTATCGGATGCAGATTCAAAACCTGGTATTGAACGAATCGTGGCAGAAATTGATGGAGAAATTGCAGGAAGTGTTGCTTTGTTTGCACCTGATAAACAAATTTATGAAGGTTTACTGGACGAAGAGCTCAATTATCCGGAGTTACGTATGCTAGCTATCTCTCGACAAGCTAGAGGTAAGGGTGTAGCAACAGCACTTATCCATGAATGTATGAAGCGCACAAAAGAAAAAGGTTTTACAGAGATGGGACTGCATACTGCAGATTTTATGGAAAATGCCATAACATTATATACGCACCTAGGCTTTGAACGCTTACCACAATATGATTTTGAACCAGCAAATGACGGGATTATTGTAAAAGCATTTCGAATTAAAGTATAGCTAAGGAAAAAGATTCTCTTTATGTTAAATAAGAGGATCTTTTTTTTACATTGTTCCGATTATGTAGCTGAATAATGAACATTTTCATATGATGAAAGGATGGAGCCAGTTCTTTCATAAATGTGGTATTTCTAAATCACCAACCATATTATAGACTTCATCGTTTTAACTCTTGATCAAAACAAGGAGGTGATATGTATGAACGAACAGGAAAATAACAGTAAAGAAGAAGCTGCTTCTCCTAAACAAAAGGAAACAGAAACAGGAGTAAATAAAAATAATGCAATTGGTTTAGATGAAAATATTGCTGGAATGCTTTGTTATTTTTTCATCGTCGGACTTATCTTTCTATTTGTAGAGAAGGAAAATAGCTTCATTCGTTTTCATGCATTGCAGTCCGTATTTTTAGGGGTAGCTCTTATTATAATAAGTATGGTCTTGCCTTTTATCCCAATAATCGGTTGGATGCTGAGTATCTGGTTGCCTTTACTTGTCCTTGCACTGGTAGTTTTCTTAATGTACCAGGCTTACAATGGGAAATACTACAAGCTTCCAATTATTGGTGATATTACTGAAAAACAGTTAAAGTAAGTTAGATATAAAGTTTCGGTAATTAGATGAAACTAAAATGGGGTACCTGGTTCTTTACAGCATAGTCTGTTTTAAGAGCTAGGTGTTTTTGTTTAAAATGAGTGAAAGAAAAAGAAAGTCAAAGGAGTGATATAAGGTATTGAAAGCTAGTAAATTCATTTCTATATCAGACGATGAAGTGGGACAGCTGTCTAATCGTCAACAATTGTTAAAGTCCATAAATGATTTAACTAGAGAAGGAATAGAAGATTACCAAGTTGCCTTTTGTATTTTGGAAATTGATCATTTCAAACGTTATATTGATTTTCATGGTCGTAAAGAAGGAGAACATTGTTTACAACAAATTTCAGAGTGTATAAAAGTATTTTTGAATGGACGACAAGAAGAAATAGGACGTCTTAGTGAAGAAAAATTTGTTTGTTTTTTTATGGATATTAGTCGAGATACATTAGGTCCTTTGATGAATAATATGAGTGAGGCTATTGAAAACCTAAACTTAAAGTTTTGTTGTGAGCAGCATTCTTTTCACATTACTAGTAGTGTGGGTGGCGTACATGGTGTAGTGAGCCAATTTAAAGAAATGGCAGAAATGCTTGTAATAGCAGAAGAGGAGCTCTATCAAGCAAAATCGACTGGATATAATAACGTCAAAATAAAATTCAAATGATGAAGGCTGCTCGGGGAATTACACGAGTAGTTTTTATAGAGGAAATTCAAAAGACTAAGCCGAATATTAATAGAGTAGATAGGGAGGGAAATGATTGGAATATGCCTTTAAAATGTTTTCTGGAGTACATTTAACTTCCGCTATTACATTATTTATATTAATCTTGCTGTTATTTTTTACTAGAAACAAGTGGTCTCATCAACAACAGAAAATCCAATTAAGGGAACGTTTTTTCGCTCTGACTTTATTTATTATGGATGGTTGTTATTATATGTGGCTTGTTCAAACAGGAAGGTGGGATTGGGGAAACTCATTGCCCCTTGAGCTATGCAGCATAAGTTTAATCGTTACAATGGTTTTACTTTGGACTGGTAACAAGAAGTTCTATCCGTTTGTATTTTTTGCTGGAATTGGAGGAGCTATTCAGGCAGTTGTCACCCCGGTATTAGATATAAATTTTCCTCACTTCAGGTTCTTTCATTTCTTCTATACACATTTTGGAATTATTTTAACTGCCCTTTATTTCACATGGGTGAGAGGTTACCGACCAACTTTTAAAGGGCTTATCCAGACGATGGTTATTTTGAATATATTGCTACCTTTCTTATTCGCTATAAATTTTATAGTAGATGGCAATTATATGTTTTTACAGGAAAAGCCAAAGGGTGGGAGTTTATTGGATTTTCTAGGCCCTTATCCGTGGTATGTATTATCACTGGAATTTGTAGCGTTTGGTGTATTTTGCTGTCTATGGCTTTTGTTTAGGAACCGGAGTAAGCAAGGAGAGAGTGTATATGTTAAATAATCCGACCACCTTATCAGACTGGGTAACACCACATTCCATAGAGTGGTATGAACAACTGTCAGCATTGCAACGTGTTTATAAGTACAATTGGAATTCTACAATAACCATACCAAATGGAGAGTCTGTTTTTGATGAAGAAGTGATGAGGTTGATCAAAAACAAAAAGGTTTTGGATGTTGGTTGTGGGCATGGCGAGTTTACTAAGTATTGTAGTTCATTTGCAAGGCAGATTGTAGGTTTTGATGTTACCGAAAACTTCTTGGAAATCGCGAATGTAAATGAGAAGTCGAATCTATCTTTCCTAGCTGGAAATACAAAACATGGGATGCCTTTCGAAAAAGAGGAGTTTGAATGTGCTTACATACGAAAGGGACCTACCTCGGCATATTCCCCCCTTGCTGAAATAGTTCAAAAGGGAGGAATCATTCTGGGACTTCATCCTGGAGACGACTTCGGCAAAGAACTGCCTCAAATATTCCCAAAGTTATTTGAACAATCCTTGGGTACACCTTTCTTAGATAAAATAAAATTACAATTAGCGAATAATAAGTACACCACTTCTAAAATTGACTATATAGTAAGTACAGAATATCTTCATTCACCTTTAGATGTATTAAAATTACGCAGCTTTGGTCAGCAGGCTTCAGTTTATGACAAGCTAAAGGAAGAAGATTTAGAGGAAGTTACTAAAATATTTAATGAAAATAGTACAACGAATGGTCTAGCAGTTACCAATTCCTTCTACATCGTTCGCTTAATTGTTTAAATGGACTGAAACTTTTTTTGTGGTAAAAGTGTCCTATATATAAAGGGGAGAATTTACAGCATGAAGTTATTAAAAAAGACGAGCATGGCTATTCTAGTCATGTTAACCGTGATTGTATTGAGCGCATGCGCAGAAAAGGAAACACCAAAAGAAGCAACACCAAAAGAAGCAACACCAAAAGAATCAATGTCTGCAGGTGAAAAACTCGTTAATATTATGAATTATGAGCTTTCTACAAAGCTTCTCACTTTGGATGAGGTTGAATGGATTGATGAATCGGATACGGATAGGATTAAGGAATTGGGATTAGATGTAGAGAAAGATCTACCTACGTCATTTGCTGTTAATGGATTTGCAATTTATAACGAAAACATGGATGAAGTAAGCATAAAACTAGCTGATGATGCAGAACTGTTTTTAGTAAATCAAGAAAATCGATTGGAGCCAAGAGCGGTTGATGAAAAAGAATTTATCACTTATTTAATAGGTGTTAAAGGTCCTTATAATGTAACGGTTAAAGATGATGAAGTAGTGAGAGTCGAAGAAAAGTATATGCCTTAATGAACGAAAACACTTGGATTACTGTAAATAAACAGTAATCCAGGTGATTTTTTTGTTCTAGGATAGTTTTTATCGATTATGAGCTATGGTAAGAGCTTTAAGGTCTAAAGTGGTGATTTTATGGGTTACAACGTGTTTATGGAATGATAACTGGAATTTAAGGGTGGGCTATGTGTGCACTCCTTCGCTTGAGAAATATTATTTATAAAAGAGGAATTAATTGCTATACGGGAGAATTTAAGAGTAGAAAGCATTATAGAAGGGATTGAAATTTTGTATATATTAAAGAAAATGACACAGACGCAAGCTGAAGATATAGCTAGTAATTGGCATTATAATGATGAATACTCTTTTTATGATATGGATGCAGATGAAGAGGACCTTGTTGAATTCTTAGACCCAAATCAACGTAAGGAGTCTACATTTGCTGTCATGAATGGTCAAGATATTATTGGTTACTTTTGTTTTAAGAGAGTAGATAAAAGAACGATTGATATAGGGTTAGGACTGAAACCAAATCTAACTGGAAATGGAAGAGGAGTGGAGTTCCTAAGAGTAGGACTAGATTTTGCTAAAGTTACGTATAATCCTGCTCATATTACATTATCAGTAGCCGCCTTTAATCAACGAGCTATAAAAGTATATAAAAAAGTTGGATTTAAGGAAGTGCAGACATTTATGCAGACAACAAATGGAGGTTGTTATGAGTTCCTTAAAATGACTTATCCATGTGTTCGCTAAAGGAGTGCTATTTATCTATGAACTTTCATTCGGAGTATATAGTGGAATATCGGTTCAATATTCAATTGATGAAAAATTATCACAAGAAGAGTTTGAAGAACTAGTGACTTATATTTTCAGATAATATTAGCTATCGAAAGTGCAAACAATATTTATGTTTCAATCTTAGAGTGGAAAATGGTAATCTTTTATTCAATGAATAAAAAGTATATCAACGCAATAGAGTGGGTAAAAGAATACTCATATGGAATGCGAAATAGATTACTACTTTCAGTTTTGAGAGCAGGTTTTAAGGATAAGCGGATAGTCTGGCATGGTGAAGATGGTTACGGGATTGCAGTGCATTCCTCATAAATTCGTTAATTTATCTATATAAAAAAATAAGCTGTGTATTAATTTAGAAATGGAGCTAAAAAATGACTACTGAAATCATAAAACAGAACAAGATAAGTTGGGATATGGTAGCTCACCATTTTCATGGTATAGATGCTTTACCTAGTTATGGCCCATTTGCTCAAACTGAAGAAGAGTTAGGATTACTGGAAGAAATGGAAAATAAGAAAGTGCTAGATATTGGTTGCGGAAGTGGACACTCATTATTATATATGGCGGACAGGGGTGCTAGAGAACTATGGGGAGTCGACCTATCTGAGAAACAAATTAAGGCTGCTGAGGAAACACTCGATGGTTTAGACACACATTTATTCTGTTCCCCGATGGAAGTTGAAATTGGATTACCAAAATTGTATTTTGACTGTGTTTATTCCATCTATGCTATTGGGTGGACTACTGATTTAACCACTACGTTTAGATTAATTTATTCCTATTTGAAGCAAGGAGGAAGCTTTGTATTCAGTTGGGATCATCCGTTATACGCTCATATTACAAGTGAGAATGGACAATTTAGTTTAAATGGTTCATACCAGGAGGAAGGTTTTACAACATATCTGAACTTTAAAGGTGAAGATGCTCCAATGGTAATTCCTAATAGAAAGCTAAGTACATATATTAACGAATTGATTAAAGTAGGATTTACGATTGACTCTGTAATAGAAAGTGATGTATCTGTTAATTATGAGTCGACTGAAGAAGAAGTATCTGATAGATATTATTCATTGTATAAAGCAAAAAGATTCCCTGCTACTATGATTATCAAAGTTATAAAAAAATAATCAGAGGTTATTTATGGGAGGTGATAATTTGGAGGAGAACAATAAGTTCACTTTATATTTCTATGCTTATGCAGGAGCATTAGGTCTGGTTCTTTTAATAGTAACTATCATAAAATATTATGAAAGTGTTGAATTTAGTTCTAGTTACCTATTACCTTTCTTTGGATTTATTCTTACATTTTCTTATATAAATTACTTGGAAAGTAGAGCAGGCATTAGTAAAAAGATTATTTGGATCAAATCGATTTCATCAATTATTATGTTGCTGTTAATTTCAAAGGTTTTATTTTATTAATCTAATACCGAGTAGTGTAGAAATATTAGTTTGGACAAAACGTTCAACCAGAATAGAGGGGATATTATGGATATATCTTTTAAAACGGCAGAAGGTAGATTTAATTATCGTGTGGGGGGATTGATAGTGCATGATAACAAGCTGCTAATCATGCAAGACCAAGGTCAGCCATACTATTATGTCCCAGGTGGACGTATTAAAATGAACGAAAAAAGCGAAGATGCAGTCAAGCGTGAAATAAAAGAAGAGCTAGGCGTGGAAGTCACAGTAAAGCGAATGCTTTGGGTAAATGAAAATTTTTTCAAAGAGGAAACACTTAATGAACAATTTCATGAAATTTGCTTCTTTTATTTGCTGGAGTTAGAAGATGAAAAACTCCTAAATAATAATGAATTTGTAGTAGATGAAGAAGGAAAAACACATACATATTATTGGAAAACGCTGAATGAACTTAAACTTATTAATCTGTATCCACAGTTTTTGAGAGAGAAGATAGTTGAGCTGCCTTTGCATATAACACATATTGTAGTGACTTAAAATAAGTCGTGGTGATACTATAGTTAAGCGAAGTGAATAATGGAATAATAAAAAACGCTGAATTAACTCAGCGTTTTTATTATATTGATATTTTGTAGGAATCATCTTGTTAATAGGTAGTTACTTTCGTAAACTTTTGCAATGTATAAATCCATCTTTGCCACCAAGTAAATCCATCTTGGAACTCTTCCAATTCTACTGTGTACATAGCGTCTTCGTTATTCCAAAGTCGTTCAAAATAAGTTTCCATTTGGATTACTAATTCACTATCATTTGGTGCTACTACTTTTAAATTATTTTCAAGATTATAATCATCTAGCGTTCTTTCCGTGTAATTAGAAGAACCACTAGAAATAATCGTATGCTCGTCCGATTGAATCCAAATTGCTTTTGTATGGTATTGACCAATCACCGTATTATACCATCGTATATTCAGTTTACCTTTTGTATCTTCAACCATTTCCTGTACTACCGGACGATTTGGAAGTCCAGATTTTTCCTGACCAAATGAATTTTCGTTTGGATCGAGAATCATATTAACTTCTACACCTCGATTTGCGGCATCTATTAGTGCATTTACGATATCTCGCTTAGCAACAAAAAACATCCCGAGCCAAATTTTATCGCCTTTTTTGGTTGCTGCTAAGTCTTCGAGTAAAGCATCTAGAATCTTTTTCTCTGTTAAATACTGCACCTGATATTGTCCGTTGGATTCTTTTGTATCTACACGAGGCAGTTTAGGACCACCGGAAAACAAGGAAACGGCTTCTTCTGATTTTAAAATATCATTTAAGATGGGACCGGTAACTTTCAGGGCAATATTACCATGAAACCCACTCGCATCATGCGGGTTAGAAGACGTTACCATTGCTTCTTTTTCCGTAACTACTGCCTTCCGATGGTTTGCTTTCACATTAAGCAAAGTCAAATAGGAAGCAACTGTCATCTTAGGGGCTTCACTTGCCATCGCATTCGCAATCCAGCCCTCGCCTCCAAAGTCAAACCATTGGAAAAAGGTACGATAAATACCCGAATAGACGGGGGTAGAATCGCGCAAAGGATCTAAATCGGTATAAACTATTTCTACACCAGCTTCTCGCATTTTCTTAAACCACTTACTTTCAAAGGACCCGTAGCCCTTGTTTAGAGGATCGGTGATAAAAACGATAGGCATATCTGGATGGTCTATCTTTTTTTGGGCTAATGTTGAAGACAATGTATCTGCAATCTTAGGGAAGTCTTCCTTTTCATCGTAATAGCCATCAACCAAGAAAAAATCCACTACGACAAAATCTTCTGCTTCCTCAATCATGTTATAAACTTCTTCAAATATATGATTTTCGTGTACCATGCCAGTTCCTTCTTGGTCCTGTGCATAGGTTAGATCAGTAATCATCTCAACTGAATCTGTATTATGTATGTCCCCTTTAAAAGAAACTCCCTCTGGTAAGGGTTTATATGTATGCCACAGCATGACTGCTATATAAACTACCGCAAACGCACATAGAGAACCGACCACTATTCTTTTTCGTTTACTCCATGGCTTCTTCTTCTTTCTAACCATCTTTCTTCCCCCTACTAACTCTCTTTTCTAGTTCTTTTCCCTTATAACTTAGAGTACAAACCACCTTAAATAAGTCATGTAGCATGGTTTCTTAGGAAAGTGGAAACACCTAGATATTCCATTAAATATCAATGAAAAAAGAGACCAATCATATTATGATATGGGCTCTTTTCTGTTGTCTATTATTTAGAAGAAACTACCAAAAATCGGATAGTCTTGTCTGAATAGTTATACCAGTAATGAGGCATATTCGCATCGAACATTATGGATTGTTGTTCCTGTAATTCCCTTTTTGACTCATTTACGACAACAGTTAATGTGCCTTCTAGAACAAATAAAAATTCATGACCTCCGTGAGAAAAGGCATTTCCTTCATTTTCACCTGGCTGGAGAGTTACTAGTATAGGGGCATAGGATGCTTCTTTCATATCACAGGATAAATCCTTGTAATAGAATTGCTGTCTTATTTCTTCTAGTTCTTCTGCTTGTGTGCTATCTGGGAAAAATACGGTTGGATTCACTGTTAATGCGTCTGCTATTTTTTTTAGGGATTCGAGTGTAACGCTCGATTTTCCTCGCTCCACCTGAGATAGGAAACTGATGGAGACATTGGTTTGTTCTGCTAAATCCTTTAAGGTTAGTTTTCGTTCTTTTCGTAATTCCTTTAAAATCTTACCAATTGAATGAGAAGACATCTATTATTCTCCTTAACTATGATGTATATATACATCATACCTTACCTTTTTGTTATTCTTCCAATTATTATATTAAAAATAATGTTGACAGAAAATTTAAAACTATTTAGAATGTTAAAAACGGGAGAATTAAAGTGTCACTTCAATTATTAAAGGGGAAATGTGCGATGGATCCAAAGAAAATGAGGAAAGTCTGGATTGCAAGTTTAGTAGGAAGCTCGATTGAATGGTTCGATTATTTCTTGTATGGTACAGTTGCAGCACTTGTATTTAATCAAATATTTTTTGTTACAGAAGATCCATCAGTTGGACTAATACTTGCTTATGCATCATTTGCTCTATCATTCTTCATTCGCCCATTCGGGGGGATTATCTTCAGTCATATTGGAGATAGAATTGGGCGTAAAAAAACTCTAGTAGTTACACTATCACTGATGGGCGTCGCTACTTTTGGAATGGGGTTACTTCCAACCTATCAGGCGATTGGAATTTGGGCACCAATTTTGTTAATCACTTTACGTTTAGTCCAAGGGCTAGGTATTGGTGGAGAATGGGGAGGAGCCCTATTATTAGCGGTTGAATACGCTCCAAAAGAAAAAAGAGGTCTTTACGGATCCATCCCCCAAATGGGTGTAACGATTGGGATGGTAATGGGTACAGTTGCCTTATCTATAATGACTCTACTACCGGAAGAGTCCTTCATGACTTGGGGTTGGCGTATACCATTCTTATTAAGTGCTTTACTAGTAATTTTCGGATTGTGGATTCGTAAGGGAATTGACGAAACGCCTTCATTTAAAAAAGTACAAGAAACTGGAGATATTCCTAAATTACCAATTGTAGATACATTAAGGTATCACTGGCGTGAAGTATTAATAGCAATTGGTGCGAAGGTAGTAGAAACGGCACCATTTTATATATTTGGAACATTTGTTGTTTCCTATGCAACTACGGAACTAGGTTTTTCTAGAACGACGACTTTGAACACCGTAATGGTAGCGACGATTATTACAACTATATTGATTCCTATTATGGGTAGCTTATCCGATAGAATCGGTCGTAAAAAAGTGTATGTAGCTGGTACAATTGGGATGCTATTATTTGCATTCCCATATTTCTGGATGCTACAACAACAATCAGTTGTTTTACTAGTTGTGGCAACTGTAATCGGTCTAGGTATTATTTGGGCTCCAATTACAGCGGTACTTGGTACTATGTTCTCTGAAATATTTAATGCGAAGGTTCGTTATACTGGAGTTACATTAGGGTACCAAATTGGAGCGGCTTTAGCTGGAGGAACTGCCCCATTGGTAGCGGCGAGCCTGATGTTACAGTTTAACGGTTCTTATGTGCCAGTTGCAGTATATATCATGTTCACAGCAGTAATCTCTTTAATCGCTATTTGGGCAGTAAAAGACCGCAGTCAGGAAAACTTAGATGAGGAAAGTCCGTTAATAAAACCAGGTAGCAAAAGTATTAAAGTTGAAAAAGAATTAAGCAAAGTCTAATAACAAAACTCGTCTTTGCACGTGAGTGAAAAGACGAGTTTTTCATCATTGGAGGGTCACATAATGTTAATAGTGAATGAACAACAAATTATGCGTACATATAATATGAATGAAGCAATAAAAGATGTAGAAGAAGTGTTGAAGGCGAAAGTAGCTGAGAAAATTTCAAACCCGCATCGGACTGTAATCGAATTTCCACAACATGAGGCATCAGCCCTTTACATGCCGAGTGCGGATTTAGTAGAGGAAGTAACTGCTGTTAAAGTAGTAACTATCTATCCAAACAATCCAACTAATGGAAAACCAACGACACAAGGGGTTGTTCTATTATCGGACGCCAAAAATGGGGAGCATGTGGCAATGTTGAACGCTTCTTACTTAACTCGATTACGAACGGGAGCCCTAAGTGCTATTGCTACCAATTATTTAGCTAGAAAAAATGCAAAGGTATTGACGGTTATTGGTACTGGGGCCATGGCTTTTGAACAAACTTTAGGCGTACTTGCAGTTCGAGATATCGATCGAATTATATTATTTAATCGTACTGCAAAAAAAGCACAGCAATTTGGAGAGCAGTTAAAAGATTTTGGTATAGAAGTTCCTTTTGAAATAGCAGAAGACGTATCTGTAGCAGTTCGTCAGGCGCATATCATTTGCTGTGCAACTCGTTCAGTCGAACCTGTATTTAATGGGAATGACTTACAACCAGGCACACATATTAATGGTGTAGGTTCTTATTTACCACATATGTTGGAGCTAGATGTAACAACTATAAAACGTGCTTCTAAAGTAGTTGTGGATGATTTAGCAGGAGTGAAGGATGAAGCTGGTGAACTGATACATGCTGAGAGTATTGGGGAGTGGTCATTTAATGATGTTCACGGAGAAATAGGGCAGCTTGTTGCACGACAAGTAAATGGTCGAGAAGAGGATGATGAAATTACTATATTCAAATCTGTAGGAGCGGCCTATTTTGATTTGGCTGTAGCTAAGGGCGCCTATATAAAAGCCAAAGAAAAAAGCATTGGAACACATATAGAAGTTTGATGAACAAGCTAAAACTGTCTCCACTATGGGACAGTTTTTTTATTGGAAGAAAAATTAACTCTATTAGAGGTTTTATTTTATAAATCTGTGGAAGGATAGCATTATTGACAGGTTTTAATATCCATGATAAAATTACTTTGAATTAGAGATACTTAAATTAAAGATAAATTATTGGAGGAATATAGATGAATCACTTAAAAGGAATACACCATGTTACTGCTATTACAAGTAGTGCAGAAGAAAACTATAGATTTTTCACTTATGTATTAGGCATGAGACTCGTTAAGAAAACAGTCAACCAAGATGATATTCAAACATATCATTTGTTTTTTGCTGACGATGTTGGTGGGGCAGGAACGGATATGACGTTCTTCGATTTTCCAAACATACCAAAAGGGACACACGGTACGAACGAAATATATCGTACTGGCTTCCGCGTACCTACTGATGCTGCGTTAGATTACTGGGTAAAACGTTTTGACCGCCTAAATGTAAAACATACTGGCATACAAGAGCAATTCGGAACTCAGGTGTTATCATTTGTAGATTTTGACGACCAACAATATCAACTAGTATCAGATGAAAACAATAATGGTGTAGCAGCAGGCACACCATGGCAAAAAGGTCCCATCCCACTAGAATTTGCTATAACTGGTCTAGGACCGATTACTATACGCATTGCTGAATTTGACTACATGAAAGAAGTGCTTGAAAAGGTATTATTATTTAAAGAGATTGGACAAAACGGGTCATTCCACTTATTTGAAGTAGGTGAGGGTGGTAATGGTGCACAGGTTATAATAGAAAAAAACGTCATACTTCCTCCAGGTCGTCAAGGTTTCGGAACTGTTCATCATGCAGCCTTCCGAGTGGAAGATCGAGCAGTATTAGATGAATGGACACAACGGATGGAAAGCTTTGGCTTCAAAACATCTGGATTTGTCGATCGCTTCTTTTTCCAATCCTTGTATTCAAGAGTTGCAAACGGCATTCTGTTTGAGTTTGCCACAGATGGTCCAGGATTTATGGGGGACGAATCTTATGAAACACTTGGGGAAAAATTGTCATTACCTCCATTCCTAGAACCACAGCGCGAACAAATTGAAGGACTAGTTCGTCCAATCGATACAGTTCGAAGCACAATCGAATTTGTAAAAGAATAAAAATAGAGTAAACCGTTTCCTAAAAGGGAGGCGGTTTTTTTATATGGCTGCATTAATAGTTGAGAGTAAAAAACTAGGAATAGTATCCGCTTAGTGAGTAAACGAGCGATGAGCCAAGTAAATTCAGTTTAACAGTGAGTAAAAACTTTCTTATAAAGCTATCTGAACTATGTAGTAGATTCATTAAAACAGATTTCAAATAAAAGTCATAAATAGAGCAATCGAATGCTTTATCTTAAACTTTTCAGGGTATACATAGAGGTTAGTAAATATAGTATAGATAAGGGGGCATACAATTTGATTCGTTTCGAGAATATTACGAAGGTGTTTCCAGACGGAACGAAAGCTTTGCAAGGGGTCTCTTTAACAATTCCAAAGGAGCAATTAGTGGTCATCATAGGACCGAGTGGTTGTGGTAAAACAACCCTTCTAAAACTTATTAATCGTTTAGAAACTCCGACGTCTGGAGAAATTTACGTAGGCGACAAGGCAATTTCTGCTATCGATCCTGTTGAACTAAGGAAAACAATTGGATATGTAATTCAGCGCATTGGCTTATTTCCTCATATGACTATTGAAAAAAATGCTGCACTAGTCCCAAACTTGAAGGGCTGGCCAAAGGAAAAAACGGCAACCCGTATTTACGAATTAATGAATATGGTAGGACTTAAACCCGAACAGTTTTTACGAAAATACCCACTTGAGTTAAGTGGTGGTCAGCAACAACGAATTGGTGTTGTGCGTGCACTAGCTGCGAATCCAGATATTATATTAATGGATGAACCATTTAGTGCACTGGATCCGATTAGCCGGGAACAATTGCAAAATGAGATAAAGTATTTACAAGAAAAGATAAAGAAAACAATTGTCTTTGTTACACATGATATTGATGAAGCATTGAAAATTGCAGATATGGTTATAGTCATGAAAGATGGCATGATTGAGCAGATTGGGACACCTACAGAGTTAATAGAAAACCCTATCAATGATTTTGTGAAAAACTATATCGGAATCGAAAGAATTAATCGGAAAAAATCTGTTGGAAAAAAGGAGCTAAAGGACTTTTCCTCCTTTTTTGACGGCGAATGGGAAGCTCCTTATATAGAAGTCGATGCAGCTATGTTAATAGAAGAGGCTATTGCTTTACTAGAAAACGGAACTACACATGGCCTTCTAGTGAAGGGTAACAACAAGGTGCTGGGCTTTGTAAATCAATCTATCCTACTTCGTGCAATATTAGCGAAGGAAGAGGTGGTATAAGTGAGTACCTTTATAGAGACGGTTCAAAGTCGTTCAGATTTAATACAAGAGGCGTTTATGCAGCATATTTACTTATCATTTGTAGCTTTAGCCGTTGGTATTGCTATTGCCTTACCTTTAGGTATATTAGTTGCAAGGTATCGTAGAATAGCAGAGCCAGTTATAGGAATCACCGCGATCTTTCAGACAATACCTAGCTTAGCGCTTTTTGGCTTCCTCGTTCCATTAATAGGAATTGGTGCTAAAACAGCTTTAATAGCCTTAATAATTTATGCACTTTTACCTATTTTACGTAATACATATACCGGGATTTCCAATATCGACGAATCTATGATTGAAGCTGGAAGAGGAATGGGTATGACGAAAGGTCAGTTGCTCTGGCAAATTGAATTTCCGCTTGCTTTGCCATTTATAATGGCAGGTATTCGAACGGCTACAGTTCTAACTGTAGGTATTGCTACCTTGGCAACATTTGTTGGAGCAGGTGGGTTGGGAGACGTAATTTACCGTGGATTGCAATCATACAATAATTCGCTCGTATTAGCAGGGGCATTACCAGTTGCGTTACTAGCAATTCTGTTTGATCTGCTATTGAAATGGATTGAGAAAAAAGCTACACCAAAAGGAATGAAAACTGGAGGATGAAGAGATGAAAAAGATAATAGGATTAGTAGGAATTGCAGGAGTGATGCTTTTAAGTGCTTGTTCGAATTCAGATGAAGCATTAGTAATTAGTGGGAAGCCGTGGACGGAACAATTTATACTCCCACAAATTTTAGGCCAATATATTGAGGAAAAAACAGATATTGATGTGGAATATAAGGAAGGTCTAGGAGAAGTAGCAATTATGACTCCCGCTTTGGAAAAAGGTGATATTGATCTTTATGTTGAGTACACTGGCACAGGCTTAAAGGATGTTTTAAAAGAAGAATCTGAAGTAGGAGAAAGCTCAGATAGTGTATTAGAAAAAGTAAGGAAAGGCTATGAGGAAAAGTTTGAGGCTACTTGGTTAAGTCCACTTGGATTTGAAAATACGTATACACTAGCTTATACAAAAGATAATGAGTACAATGCAGAAACTTACTCAGAATTGGTAGAAGCTTCTAAAACTGGTGGTATGGTATTTGGGGCCCCTCATGCATTTTATGAAAGAAAAGGAGACGGCTTTGATGATTTAATAAATACATATCCATTTGTATTTTCTGAAACGCAAAGTCTAGATCCTAATGTTATGTATGAAGCATTGAAAAACGGAGACGTCGATGTTATACCTGCCTTTACGACTGATGGACGTATCGAACGATTTGACTTGCAAACGACAACGGATGATTTAGGATTTTTCCCTAAATATGATGCAGCTCCAGTCGTACGTATGGATGCTTTAGAAAAGTTTCCAGAGCTTGAGGACGTGCTAAACGAGTTAGCGGGTAAAATATCCGAAGAGGATATGTTGAAGATGAATGCGAGAGTTGACATTGATGGAGATAAACCCGAAGATGTAGCCCACGACTTTTTAGTGGAAAAAGGATTAATAGAAAAATAAAAAACACCCGGTTCTAGTTTTCTAGAATCGGGTGAAGTTATTTAGATTAGCGTCTTAAAATTCAATCGTTTATCTAAAGCGATAATAATCGGAATACCGACAGCTAATACGGTGAACTCACCAGCTGCAACGGTTAACCATGTATAGAAGAATGGGAAATCTAGCGCAAGCATTAGTTCAAATGCGATAATACACATGGTAAATGTAAATAGCACTGTATTAATAATCATGCGTGCTATGTTTCCTTTTACATATTTAGTCGCCAAAATCGTTAGCGATAACGTAATGATGGAATGTGCTACTCCAAATGTTAGGTCATAAGCGGCCATTGGAGAGAACATATTTGTTATAAATACTCCTAATACAATACCAAAAAAGTATTTTTTATTAAATACGATTAAGTGATTGAACATCTCCGCAATACGAAACTGTACTGCACCAAATGCAAAAGGAGCCACTAGTAGAGATACCGCGACATAAAGAGCGGCAATAACACCAGTTACTGCTATAGTCTTTGTTTTCATTATTCATTTCTCCTTAGTTTTTTTCCGTGGGAGGTTCTCGAACCACGTTAGTTTTCACAAACAGTTATTCTATGCGAATAGCTATCAACTGTCAAGGGAATCTTTAATATATGAATCTTAGTGTCCTATGGTAGAATCATGCAAAGTACGAAAAGGAAGGTTTTATATGAGAAAGATCACATTTTTAGTAAGTCTATGTATAGCCGTTTTACTTAGTGGCTGTACATTCAATCAGCAACCAGATAAAACAATACAAGCTTCACAAGTGCCAGTGGAACCTGGAGACAAAATGAAGGTTCATTTTATAAATGTAGGGCAAGGGGATTCAATATTAGTACAATCGCCAGACGGAAAAAATTTGTTAGTAGATGGGGGGACAAAAGATGCTGGAAAAGATGTAGTAAATTATCTACGAAAACACGGGGTTGAGAAGCTCGATTATGTTGTGGCAACCCATCCAGATGCCGATCATATCGGAGGCTTACATTCCGTGTTGAATTCTATATCTATAAAAAATTTCGTGGACTCTGGAAAAACACATACTTCTCAAACGTATAAGGAAATGTTACAGCTTATATTAGACAAAAATATACCATTCATCGTGCCAAAAACTGGCGATACGATTCCTCTAGATGAGGAGTTAGATATCTCTGTCATACATATGGGAGACAAATCAGCTGATAATAATGAAGCATCTATAGTATTAAAATTATCTTACGGAGAAACTTCCTTTTTATTGATGGGAGATGCAGATATCAGGGTAGAGAAAGACATACTAGAAGAGACGAATGTTAAAGCAACCGTTTTGAAAGCAGGACATCATGGTTCGGACACTAGTAGCTCGCAAGATTTTATAGAAGCAGTAAATCCAGAGGTTACCATTTTAAGTTATGGAAAAGATAATTCCTATGGTCATCCAAATGCAGAGGTGAAGTCAAGACTGGAGCGGATAAGTTC
Source organism: Psychrobacillus sp. FSL H8-0510 (assembly GCF_038008345.1). Classification (NCBI taxonomy): domain Bacteria; kingdom Bacillati; phylum Bacillota; class Bacilli; order Caryophanales; family Bacillaceae; genus Psychrobacillus; species Psychrobacillus sp. FSL H8-0510. The sequence continues at coordinate 3,039,896 of NZ_JBBOYZ010000001.1, read as the reverse complement.
ACAATTATATGCCACAGCAATAGTTGGTAATATAGTAGTGGAAACAGATGGAGTAGATTATAACGTAATAACAAATGGTAATGTTGGGCCAACTGAAATTGCTAATACGGAAGCCATAGGTATTAATATTTCTAGTAAAGACCTTAGAGGCGAAATAGTAGGAATTACCAACTCCGGTGAGTCAGCTGTTAATTTAGAAGAATGGCATTTAGTTTCCGTAGCTGGTAATCAAACATTTAAGTTTCCGAACATTAGCTTGCAAGCAGGGAAAACAATATACGTCACAAGTGGACCCAAAGCAAAAGAGGGAGCTGGCTATTTGAAATGGACTACTACGCAAATGTGGAGAAATGATGGGGATGCAGCTATATTATTAAATAACAAAGGAGAGATTGTGAGTGAATTCGAATAAATATACGCTCGATCGTTTTGAAGGAGATTATGCAGTCTTTTTAAAAACTCCAAATGAAACAGAAATCCTTCAAATTCTCTGTTCTGATATAAAAGTTAAACTAAAACAAGGGGACATAGTGAACATTTCATCAATAGAAGATAAGTATGAAATCGAACCTCTTGTGGAAGAAACAACTAATCAGAAGGAAAAGGTTCGTCGATTACTGGAACAGCTAAAAGAAAGAAGCTGACTGGAGTTTGACAATATAATAATTGCCTTGCTGTAGTTTAAGATCAAAGAGTTGCTTCGGCAACTCTTTTTTTGTAGGTTATGTTAAAAGATAAAGGGTGATTTAAAATGTACTTAAAAATGAGTTGGGATATGTATCTCAAGTACATTTTATATTGCTGTCCTTTTTTACTAAAGCACCTGTTAGTTGTATAACACTTACGACTAGCTCCTAATATTTCTGTTCTGCTAAAGTCCCTGTTTTTCCAATAACTTCTTAAAAATCTTTATTATTAATATCCCAGCTATCCCTATTATTCCTCCTACAAGACCAGCTATAATTACAGTAACAATTTCGCCCCAATAAACCTCTTCGTTCTTCCATAAACTTTTTGCAATTAGCACGATTATTATTACAAACATAAATGAGAACCACGATTTAAATTGCCTTTTAGTCACTATTTCCCCCCTTAAGATGGCCTTGTTTAACTAAAGTTAAGGTACATTACTTCACAAACACGGTAAATTTTGCGAGTTATTCTCCACTTTTATGTCTATTATCTCCCATCAAATAGATGTTGGAACTTTCTCCTGGTTTTGCATTTGAATTAATCGGATTCTGATTATTGTTACTAATTTTATTATTTCTTCTGTCAACTAATAAAGCAAAGGTGATAATAACAAAAAGAATAATAAGAACTATTAACCAAATCATATTTATCTCTCCTTTATTTACAGTATATTCGAACTCTTGAAACCTACAATCTTTTTAAAGGATTTTCTTCTTCAACTAACCCGCTTCGTTAATTCAATAAGAAAAAAGCTTTACTCCATCTTGAAGTAAAGCACCCGTTAGTTGAATAAACTAAAACCATCTATCTAATGTCCATCCTTCAGCTAATCTCTGTTTAAGTAAGGTGTCATTCCAAGTTCCCCAAGGTGATAGTTGCTTTTGTTCCTCAGTCATTCTTTCGACTTTTTCTCTGTTCCAAGTATCATAATCAATGAGATGCCAACAAATAAATTCACCATTTACCGTATGTTCACTTCTAAATTTTTTAGGTAATTTAAAATTTTGTGGAATGGGATAACTACCTTTTTTAGTTACTAACTTTTGATTTAATGCAGCTCCTAAAGGGAAATGAATAAGATATAATTCCTTCTCTTTCACTATTTCATCTTCTATAACATAACCCTCCTTAAATAAGCAGGGTAATATACGAATTAACTCTCCAATGGTTTCGTCTTTATGAACATATTGAAATAACCCTATTCCATTTGATGTAACTATCTCAAAAACATCACCAATTTTTAACCGTGTCACTCAAATCATTCCCTAGTGTTTTTCTTTATTTTAACACACGCCTTATTCAACTAAACTGCCGCTTTAGTTCAATTAGAAAAAAGGCTTTACTCCTTCTTGAAGTAAAGCACCCGTTAGTTGAATAACCGTTTATGTTGTTTCTTTTGTTGCGCCCCTGTGTTAGAAACTACTCTGATAATTCACTACAATTCAGTCCTTGTTTGAAAGTCTACCTAAATCCTGTTCACTTAGCCATTTCCTAACTGATTGCCTAGATTCCGTATTTCACATGTTTGATATAGTCTCTGGATAGTAACCGAATCATTTCTTGTACGGAGGTGTTGTTAATGATCCTAAGAGAACTAGAACTTTTTGCCAATATACACCCTATAGTATTTCTTATAGAATAGGTGAGAAAGTTTTTCAAAATTTCCATCGGAATAAGGAGAATAAGTAAGTGAATAAATGGTATTTATTTGTGTCAGTTAGTATATTAATCCTTGGATTTATGATAATGCCTAGTACAGGCAAGGCTAGTTCCTTTTCTGAGGCGGAAAAGCTAGTTCAAAAAGCAGAGAATGCTGCATCCATGTTAAAATGGGAAATTTCTTTAGAGTATCGGAAACTTAAATACGCTGATCCCATCACATCGCCGAATATGAAATTATACAATGATACAAAACGTGCAAAGCAGTTAGCGGACGAAGCCACTAAAAATCTGTCTACTCAAGAAAAAAACATACTAAGCGCTCGATTGGCTAGCAATGTTGATATTCATCTGACTAGGTCTATGGCTTATATAGATGCTATACAGTCTGGTAAGAAAATTCTAGTAAAAACAGATGCGCTAAATAGTTCATATAAATTAGATCCTTTTAGTGCTGCAACTGAAAAAGCGTATCACGATTTATCTAGTGAGATTAGAAAGCAAGCGATTTTACTATATCGTGTATACGGCAAGTCAACTAGAGATGCGATTTTAGACAAATACAAAAGTCCAGGTGAAAAAGCCAGACAATCTGCCATCCATGTAATAAGCTCAAAACTTGAAATGGAAAAGCTTCAGCAAGCTATTGCGAATGGTATAGCTAAAGAAGAGTTGCTTTTTTCCGTTCAGCAAATAGAAGTGAATATCCGTAAAGTGGAGGATGAAAAAGCTAGAGCCCTCTTACAAACTCAATTAGATGAAGCTAAAAAGAGCATTTTAGAAAAGGATATGCCTGTTAAAGTTGAGTTCTTCTTTTTATCTGATCTAGTTAGAGAGGTCGTTATTCATCCGTCCCAACCAATTATTTATGCTCTGAATGAAAAGAAGGATGTTCTAGCTATCAACTTTGAAACGGGTGAAACGAAGCGACTTTCGATGAACTTAGAAACTCAAACGATCTACTATCAGAACAATGAGTTATATGTTGGTCTTTTAAAAGGGATACATAGTCCTTTTCGTTATGATCAAGAAGGTGCTATTGCTATTATTGATACCAACAGTTTTACATTAGCAGAACAGTTTGATACGAATATCGACCCGTTTGATATTGTGGCAGATGACAAGTCTATTTACGTATCAAGTGGCTCTGGTCAATGGACAACTATCCAAGGGTATTCTAGAGAAACGTTACTGGAAACATCTGAGGGCCATGTGTATTCAGAAAGTTATATAGAGATGCATCCAAGCTTTGAAAGAATTTATTCTATTGATACGACGCTAAGTCCAAGAATAGTCAAGACGCATTTAGTGGTAGATGGTAAATTAACTCCTGGCTACGACACTGCATACCAGGGAAATTATAGACTCCAGAAAAATATGAGTATTTCTCCCGATGGAAAATACATCTTTAACGGTTCTGGTGTAATTATGGCATCTTCTGATCATTCACAGATAAACATGAAGTATCTAACAAAATTACCTACCTCCTTTGAGCAAATCACTTACAACCTAAATGAAGGATTCTTTTATACAAGTAATAAAAACAATCTAGAAGTCTATAATTACGCAACAATGGAAAAAGTAACGAGTCATGCATTGAGCGGAAATATTCAACATATTTTCTATCAAGACGGGAAATTGATAGTTGTTACTATCGAAGAATTATACTCTACCAAGCTTCCCACATATGCTATAAAAATGTATAAGGTCGAAGGTAGTAAAGTCACCGAGCTTTGAGTCGTCCTAAAAGCAACGTCCACCTAATTCAGTGTTGGGCGTTCTTTTTTGCTGACTGTAGAATATTTTACCAATATACTTATCTTTATTAATCTCTTAGACTAAATAGGTAAGATTTTGAAAATTTACAATTAGATAAGGAGCGAAAGTAAGTGAAGAAGTGGAAGTTTATATGGAGAATCCTCCTTTTAGCAGCTGTTATTCTGATTGTCCCTACTAATAGTAACGCAGCTACCGTATCAGATGCAGAAAAGCTTGTTAAAAAAGCAGAGAACGCTGCCACCGTTTTAAAGTGGGAAGTTTCTTTAGAAAATCGAAAGATCAAGTATTCAGATCCCGTGACATTACCTAATATGAACTTTTATAACGACACCAAGCGTGCTAGACAATTAGCGTACAATGCGATTAACACATTGCCTACACAGGAAAAAACGATATTAACCAAAAGAATGGAAAGCAATGTAGATATCCATTTAAATAGATCTATGGCTTATATCGACGCACTAAAGTCTGGTAATAAAATCCTTGTAAAAAAAGGTGACTTGGATTTTGCATATGGTTTCAATCCATTAAGTGAGCAAACGGAAAAGGCTTACCATGATTTGTCTAGTGAGATTCGTAAACAAGCGATATTACTCTATCGTGTTTATGGAAAGTCAACTAGAGAGGCAATATTAGACAAATACAAAACACCAGGAGAAAAAGCTAGACAAACCACTATGCATGCAATAAGCGCAAAAATGGAATTGGATCAGCTTCAGTCCTCTATTGCTAAGAACAAAACAAAAGAAGAACTACTTCTAACGGTTAAACAAATTGAAGCGACTGTTAATAATCTACAAGATGAAAACGCTAAAAATCTACTAATCACTAAACTTAATCAGATTAAAAAGACTATTCCAGGTGTTAGTCTCTTAGATTTTAATGAGTTCTTCTATTTAACAGATTTAATTCGGGAAACGGTAATACACCCAACAGAGCCAATTATTTATACGCTAAACGAAAATAAAGATGTTCTAGAGATTAACTATATGACAGGTAATATTCGACGACTTCCCATGAATCTAGTTCCCCAAACATTATATCTACATAATAATGAGCTATATGTTGCTTTATTAAAAGGACCACGTAGTCCTTATGGGGAATTGCAAGACCAGGAAGGGGCTGTTGCAATAATTAATACTGCTAATTTTATGTTAACGGAGCAATTTAATATTCAATCAAATCCATATGACATTCTGGCAGATGATCAGACCATTTATGTAGCAAGTGGGGCAAGTCAAGTGGGGAATATCCAAGGGTATTCAAGAGAAACGTTATTGGAAACCTCTAAAATCAGTTATACAGATGATGAGAGTTATATAGAAATGCATCCAAGCTTGAATAGAATTTATTCTGTTGATACGACTGTTAGTCCTAGAGATGTGGAAACCCATTTTATTGAAGATGGTAAGATAAAAAAAGGATACGATTCACCTTACCACGGTGATTATGATCTTCGTACAAATATAAGTATTTCACCTGATGGAAAATATATTTTTAACGGCTCTGGAGTCGTTATGATTGCTTCCGATTCGAAGGCAATGAATATGACGTATTTTACAAAACTATATACGCCTTTTGATGAGATTACCTTTAATCTGGAGGGTGGATTATTCTATACAGCCAATAGAAAAAATCTAGAGGTCTACAATTATAAAACAATGGAAAGAGTGAAGAGCTATCCACTGAGTGGTTACATCGATGATCTATTTTATCAAAATGGACGAATAGTAGTGGTTACGACCGAATCATTATATTCTTCAAAATTCCCAAAACATGCGATCAAAACCTATAAAGTGGATGGAAGTGAAGTTATTATCCAGTGATGCGTCCCTGTGTCAGAAACAATTCCGATAATTTAATACAATTTCAATATTTACACTAGCAAAAGAGCATGAACCCATTTTAGTAAAGGGTTTCGTGCTCTTTTTGCTTTCAGAGATCCTGTTGCTTAAAGAATAAATCCGCACATACAGTGGTGTGAGAGGCTGTAAGCTAATTCTTCCCTCCTACCCGATTCTTGAACAACATTAAACAAGGAAAACAATAAACTAATGGCGAATATTTGATAAACAAACTAATAAGGATGATGGTTATATGAGAATAATAATTCTAGGTGCAACAGGCTTTTTAGGCTCAAATTTATTTCAACTGGCTTCACAGAACATACTGAACATTTCCTCCTTGCAGATACAATCACATTCTGAAATCCTTATTCAACTACCCTGCTGCGTTAGTTCAATAAGAAAAAAGGCTTTACTTCTTCTTGAAGTAAAGCACCCGTTAGCCATCCATGTAGCGCAAAATCAGCGCTACACCACAGAGAATGAAAATGGTTAGGAAGTGTTATATACTGATACTAACCTTAATCCAGTCAACCGTAATCCATAGACTTATTTACGCTCTCCTCTTTTTTTAACGATTAAGTAGGGGTCTTCTTAGTATTGTCATTTTTCATTTCTTAAAGAACTAATTTTCATGGGAGTTTAAGTGTAATTTTTCACAATATAACAAGTAAAGATAAATTAACTTTTATCATCTTTAATCAACAAAAAAGATAATAAGTCCTATATAAGTAAAAACACTTGAAAAAAATAACAAACCAAAAACTATTCCGTTTATCGCTTTATAATGATTCCGTATCAAATAGATTAAGAGTATTCCAAAAGCAATTGAAATATCTTTACCTGCGTTACCAAAAATATCAATTAATAAATCACTTTCCATAGAACCCAATACTAGACCATTTAAAACAAACAAGGATAAAAAGCATAAGAAAATTTGCATACGAACGCCTCCTCTTCCAATTGTTATTCAACTACCCTGCCGCGTTAGTTTGATAAGAAAAAGGCTTTACTCCTTCTAAAAGTAAAGCACCTCATTAGTTCAAAAAGAACATTTCACAAAATACTCTTTAAAATTTCTAATAAAAAACCTGAGAGCGACATTATAGCAAAATAACGATAAAGTCTAAATGAATTAAGGTAGTACTCATCCGCTCTTATCATTTTTTCTTTCTTTTTATTAAGCCAAATACACACTTTTATTAGTTCAATTAATGCAAGTATTAAAAAGACAATAAAGACAATAAAGACGATAAAAAGTATATTTTTTAAGAAAAAAATTATTATCATTTGTCTAACCTCCACACACCAAACTAACATATATTTACCTCCGCTTTGTTTATTGCGAAAATTTTGTTTATATGTAGTCATCCTAACTCTTATTCAACTAAATTGCTGCTTTAGTTTAATAAGAAAAAAGGCTTTACTCCTTCTTGAAGTAAAGCACCCGTTAGTTGAACAAGAATAGATATAGTTTAGTCCCCAGCAATATGTACCTTGCCTATTCTCGACCTGGACAATTGTTTTATAAATCCTTCATATTCGTTGATTTTATTTATCGAAATAAATACTTTGTAATTATTAAGGTCAGTTATTAGGTTGGAAAGTCTCTCGCCTGAAAAAGTCTCATTAGTAAGATAAAAATCGCTTAATCTTCTGAGTTCCAAATAACTACGCCACAGTTTCTTAGAATTAAAGATTTCATTATGTAGACTTTCACTCAATTCGTAAAATCCAATCTCACTACCTTCTTGATTATATAAAACAACATCAAATCCCAAATGCAATACTCTCCTTAAAACAGCTATTACTCAACTTTACCATATTGATTTCTTATTCAACTAAACTGCTGCGTTAGTTTAAGTGAAAACCTTCACAATCTAACATTTATATTAACATAGGTATCAGAACGAGAAACCCATTCCTTATTCATTAAAATCAATCCGAGCCCTTAATATAGCCTTTTTGTACTTTAGGTGCCGGTATTGAAGAAGGGATTATCTATTATTTGTAGAACTAATTACTATTACTTTTTTCTGAAAGGAGCATGTGGATGAGACAGATAATTGCTCTTGGTGGTGGTGGCTTTTCGATGGAACCAGATAATCCCTTGTTAGATTTGTATATATTGGAACAAGCAAAGAAAGTTAATCCGCAAATTTGCTTTATCCCTACTGCAAGTGGTGATTCTGAAAGTTATATATCAAGGTATTATAACTTTTTTAACAAACAAGATTGTAAGCCATCCCATTTATCATTATTTGCACCTCCGACAAGGGATCTGGAGAGTTTTATTTTAGAGAAAGACATACTTTATGTTGGTGGAGGAAATACTAAAAACCTTTTAGCTTTGTGGAAAGAATGGAGTTTAGACGACATTTTAAGAAAAGCGTGGAATCAAGGCGTTATTTTGGCAGGGTTAAGTGCAGGTTCCATTTGTTGGTTTGAAGAAGGGATTACTGACTCGTATGGGGATGGACTTGAACCAATAAAATGTTTGGGTTTTTTAAACGGGAGTAATTGTCCGCATTACGATGGAGAAATAGAAAGAAGAGCTGCATATCACAAACTTATGGAATCCCAAAAAATAAAATCAGGCATTGCGACAGATGATGGGGTTGCTATTCATTACAAGGAACAAGGAATTAGTAAAATAGTAAGCTCTCGGCCTAACGCTAAGGCGTATAGTGTTTCCTTCGAAACTAAGGTTATAGAGACAGAACTTCAAACAGAATTTTTAGGCTCTTATTGAAATACCGCCGTGCTTTAACAGAACAAGGCTGTAATGAATTGGCTAACAGACGGAGGAATTCAATTGAAAAAATGTATACTGCTAATTTTATTTAGCTTCACCTTAATCTTATCTGCTTGTTCTCAAGCTGAAGAGGACACACAGGAATATTTAGGGGTTATTGGTGAAGGAAAAGCTTTTGGTTATGAGTACACCGTAACAAAAGAACAAAACAATAAATTTTCTTGGAAGATTGGATACAAAGGAGATATATCTATTATAAAAGAGAGTGATGCCAATAAAAAGGATTTAATAAATTTTATGGATGCTGTAAATGATAGTAAATTAGTATTAGTAAAACTAATTACATCGTTATCATACTTTTTAATCGTTATTATCACAACGGTTATCCTCTTTAAGAAAGATAGAAAAATACTTAAAGATAGCGGAATTATTATATCTATATTTGCTGGTATTGCAATATATATTGCCTTCCAAGCATCATTTGATTTAATTAGTTTATTACAAAATACAAAGTACTATTACTTGACACTAACTAATTGAGCTATTGGTTGCTTTACTTCAAGAAGGAGTAAAGCCTTTTCTTGTTGAACTACCGGCGAAGTTTAGTTCAACAGGAATTTAATAGTCATTCTGTAGCAATTTGGTAGCTATTCTATTATGGAAAGAAGGAAGGAAATAATGGTACAATCACTGATTTTTGATATGGATGGAACTCTATTTCAAACAGATAAAATTTTAGAAATATCTCTAGATGATACATTTAATCATTTACGGTCATTAAATAAATGGGATACAGTAACCCCTATTGATAAATATCGTGAAATTATGGGCGTACCTTTACCAAAAGTATGGGAAGCTTTGTTACCCAATCACTCCATGGTAGACAGAGAACAGACTGATGCCTACTTTCTGGAAATGTTGGTGAAAAACATAAGAAGTGGAAAAGGGGCTTTATATCCTAATGTAAAAGAAGTTTTCAGTTATTTAAAAGAGAATAATTGTTCCATCTACATAGCGAGTAATGGGTTAACAGAGTACTTAAAAGCAATAGTAAGTTATTATAATTTAGATAATTGGGTTACTGAAACTTTTAGTATTCAACAAATACAGTCGCTAGATAAAGGTGATTTAGTTAAAACTATTTTAAAGAAATATGATATAAAAAAAGCAACAGTAATCGGAGACCGTCTTTCTGATATAAATGCGGCTAAGGATAATGGTTTAATTGCAATTGGATGTAATTTCGATTTTGCACAAGAAGATGAGCTCGCACAGGCTGATCTGGTAATAGATGACTTAATTGAACTAATAACAATAATACCTAAAATGTAAAAAACTAATTCAACTCCCGTGAAAATTAAAAAACACTTCACATCAAAGACAGGATCATAATGACGTAACCTATGTGGGGGATATAGAAGATTTTAATACGGATTTGTTAAAGAACATTTTTCTTGAATAATGAATTTGGGGAGAGATTGTATAAATGCTATTTTCACTCAGGTCTAAAGGAATTTTTTTATGCAAAAGAAAATAATAATATGGATTGCCATTCCACTTTTATTGGTAGGGTCTGTAATAGTTAACTGGAACTATATTTCCAAATCTATTGAATGGAAATTGAATTGGGGATTTACGGCACCTATAACAAATAAGATAGAAACAGTATTTCATACAAGGAATGGGTTTCCAAATGAGGGGGAAACCTTTCATGTCCTTAAGTATAGGTCTATTGAAAAAAAGTTAAAGGAGAAAGATGGTTGGATTCCTATTAACGAAGAATCCTTTGATACTGTTTCAAGACACCTTAAAACATTTCAAAAAGATGTGGTTAGTATCAATAAGGATACGCAGAACCTGAATGTGTTATTTCAAGAGAATCCCGTGACTTACGATAATAATGATAAATACTTTTATAAACTAGAGGAAGATAATAGCTATATCCTTGTAATTTCAAATGTGAAAGAACAAAAACTATTTGTAATGGAATGGATTCAATAGTTGCATATAAAAACCTTGTTCAATTTTGTTGGATAAATTGACTAATTCATAAAGCTGATTGAAAATAAATAAATGATGAGGGATTCAAATGGAGCAGGAGTTACTAAAGGTATTTGATGATAAACATAACCCAATAGGTGTGAAGACCCGAGAGGAAATCCATCGACTCGGTTTATGGCATGAAACATTTCAATGTTGGTTCATTGGTAACCATGAAGGAAAACAATATGTTTACTTACAATTACGCAGTAACTTAAAGAAGGATTATCCAGGATTATTGGATATTACTGCCGCAGGTCATTTGTTGGAAAGTGAAACTGTCTTTGATGGAATACGCGAGGTAAAAGAGGAACTTGGAATCGATGTCATTTTTGAGGAACTGTATTCACTGGGTGTGCTGAAGTATTCAGTTACAACGGCTGATTTAATAGATAATGAGCTAGCACATGTATTTATATATGATTGTTCACTGGAATGGGACCAATTTACGTTACAGGCAGAGGAAGTATCTGGGATTGTGCGAGCCGAGATTTCTCAATTTGTAAGCTTATGGAAGGGTGAATTAGAGGAACTAGAAATCATTGGTTTCAGAGTAGAAGACGATGGAACAACAAGCCCGATTCATGAAATAGTTGGAAAGACAAATTTTGTACCACATGCGCAATCGTACTATGAAGAAATATGCAGAGGAATAATATTTGTTACATCAAAAAACCAACTTTCTAGTTGAAAGTTGGTTGTATATTTTATTCTAAGATTTTAACATTTACATTTTTACGTCCCCATTTATAGGCTTCGCTTTTGGAGGAAAAAAACACGTCAATTTTATTTCCTTTGATCGCACTTCCTATATCACCAGCTACTGCATATCCATAACCTTCCACATAAACCTTAGTTCCTAATGGAATTACTTTTGGATCAACTGCGATAACTTTTACATCGGGATTACGTTTGAGGTTAATACCTGTGCTAGTAACACCAGAGCAACCGTTACAGTTTGCTGTGAATGCACTTGCAGAAACTACAATTTCCTTCACTACATTATCATCTGTAGATCTAGACGGGTTTTTCTTTTTCTTTGCTGCAGTTGCCGTTTTTGCTGAAGTTTTTAATTTTTGATTGAGCTTAATCGTATCGGATTTTAAATTGTTCCAAGATTTTAAAGTGGATACAGACACTTTGTGTGTTTTAGCAATTTTAAACAAAGTATCTCCTTTTTGAACCGTATAAGTTGAAGATGCGGCTAGGCTTATGCTTGACCCGCTAACCAATAGTGCAATTGTGATGACGAGTGTCCCAAGAATTCTTCTCAAATACTCTACCCCTTGCTATTTAGTCTAAGCATATCTTACCAATACATTATTACGAGAATATTACGACAATTTGGCATTATCATGACAAATATAAATAATATTACAGATATATATCACTAGATTATAGTCTATTAAATAGACTGGTGATTTATACCAATAAGGTAGAAGATAGCCCATAAACTTTGCAATATAGCCCTTAAAACGGTATCAAGAGCCCATAAAAACAAAAAACAGTCTATAAACTCACAAACATAGGCCATAAACTCACTTCACAACGAAAAGGCCTCACTAGTTTTTCACTAGCGAAGCCTTTATTCCATCCATTATAGTTACACTAGAATCTCTCCATCAAACACACTCACAGCAGGTCCTGTCATGAATACTCCTTCATCGGTGTAACGGATAACTAAATCCCCACCTAAAAGTTTTACAGTAATATTGGAATCTCTATCACAGTATCCATTTAAGACTGCTGCTACAACTGCCGCGCAAGCTCCGGTTCCACACGCAAGTGTTTCTCCACTGCCACGTTCCCATACGCGCATATGGAGGGTGTTACGGTCCTTAACTACGATAAATTCTGTATTTACACTCTCCGGAAAAAATGAATGATGCTCAAATTTTGGTCCAATAAGTGGTAAGTCTACTAACATCGGGTCTTCCACGAATACAACACAATGAGGGTTCCCCATAGATACGGTTGTTATGTGGTAGGATATGTCCTCCACTTGCAAGGGGAAGTTTATTAATGGATTTTCTTCTTTCGATTGAACTGGTATAAGAGCTGGTTCTAAAATAGCTTTGCCCATATCCACTTTAGCAGTAGTCATTTTGCCATTTTCCATAAAAAGTTCTATCGTTTTAATCCCACTAAGTGTCTCAATCTTTAACACTTCTTTTGCAACGATATTATTGTCATACACGTATTTGGCAACACAACGAATAGCATTTCCGCACATTTTACCTTCACTGCCATCTATATTGAACATGCGCATCTTAGCATCAGCTTCATCGGAAGGGCATATTAATACAATCCCATCTCCACCAATACCAAAATGGCGATCTGATATTTGCTGGCTTAGTGTACTAGGATCATCTATAGTATGCTCAAAACAATTAATATAAATATAATCATTTCCGCAGCCATGCATTTTTGTAAAAGGTATCTTCATTTTCAATGTAACTCCTTTGTCACAATCTTCTTATTTATCCCATTATAGCATAGGGATAAGCAAGGGAATATGTTATGGAGTTTTGCTATTAAAGGTGTCTCCACCCTGGATTGTGCCGTTTTCATACCCTTTGTAAAACCAACTCTTACGTTGTTCAGATGTACCATGTGTGAAACTTTCGGGAACGACATAGCCCATAGCTTGTTTTTGGAGTGTGTCATCACCAACTGCACTTGCAGCGGTCAGTGCCTCATCTAAATCCCCTTCTTCTAAGTAGCCCATACCTTGTGCATGCTTCGCCCATACTCCAGAGAAATAATCAGCTTGAAGCTCAAAGCGGACAAGGTATTTATTGAATTCTTCTTCACTTAGCTTCTGCTGTAGAGGCATTACTTGTTCGGTTGTCCCGAGTAAAGTTTGCACATGGTGGCCAACTTCATGGGCAATTACATAAGCCATGGCAAAATCTCCTGGGGCATTGAACTTCGTTTGTAGTTCCTGATAGAAGCTTAAGTCGATATATAATTTCTGGTCACCAGGACAGTAAAAAGGTCCGACGGATGCTCCAGCTGCACCACATGCAGAATTGACACTATCCGTATATAACACTAAAGTCGGCTCCACGTATTCCATACCGTTTTCTTTAAATATTTCTGCCCATACCTTTTCCGTATCAGCTAGAACAACGGAAACGAATTCAGATAGCTCTTTTTCTTGTTCTGATTCCTCATAGGGTACACTGCTCGACTGGTCTGCTGTTCCAAGATTACCAATCAGATCATCTGGGTTTCCACCAAGTAACGTAATGATAATTACAATGATTAGTCCGATTCCTCCACCTACTCCGGCAATGGCCTTACCGCCACCTTTTCCTCTGCGGTCTTCTACGTTGGAACTACCGGCTCTACCTTTCCATTTCATGTTGCCCACATCCTTCTCTGTTGCAGATTATATGTATATTGTTTTTATACCCAAAAATTTTCATATTAGTCATTCATGAAGGATAGATTCCTTTATAATGAATTAAAAAGGGGGATTAATCATGCTGAAAAAACCAAAAATGCTAAAAGCGGGAGACAAGGTGGCGACTATTAGTTTGTCGTGGGGTGGCGCTGGTGAACCTGATCTTCGATGGAGGTATGAACAAGGAATAGATAGATTACGTAATGTGTTTGGCTTGGAAGTGGTGGCGATGCCAAATAGTTTAAAGGGTGGAGACTATTTATATGAAAACCCACAAGCACGTGCAGAAGATTTAATGAATGCATTCAAGGATCCTACTATTAAAGGTATCTTTTCTAATATTGGGGGCAGCGAAAGCATTCGACTATTACCTTATATTGACTTTGATGTAATTCGAGATAATCCTAAAGTTTTTATCGGCTATTCGGACTCTACTGTCACGCATCTATTTTGTCACAAAGCAGGGATATCCTCCTTTTACGGACCAGCTATATTGACGGATTTCGCGGAAAATGTAGAGATGCATGAATATACGGTAGAAGCATTGAAGAAGGCATTGTTTACAGCAAGTGCAATAGGTGAGGTAAAACCTACAACTGAGTGGACAAGTGAAAGATTGGAATGGATTATCGAAAACAAAGATAAAAAACGGAAAATGAATACAAATAAAGGCTATGAATTATTACAAGGTTCTGGAATAGCACAAGGTAGATTAATCGGAGGATGTATCGAAGTATTAGAATTTGCTAAAGGTACATCACTTTGGCCAGCAAAAGAATATTGGAAAGACAGTATATTATTTTTTGAAACGTCTGAGGAGTTACCAACACCTGGTAATGTAGAATATTGGTTACGTAATTATGGCACTCAGGGAATCCTTCAACAAGCAAAGGGGATAATTTTTGGTAAGCCTCAAAATGAGAAGTACTATGAAGAATATAAGGAGTCCATTCGAGTAATCATGAAAGAACTTTCTTTAGAAAATTTACCAGTTTTATATAATTTAAACTTCGGTCACACAGAACCTAAATTTGTACTACCATATGGCGCAATGGCAGAGATTAATTGTGAAAATAGGACGTTTACCATTTTAGATAGTGGAGTGGAGTAATTGATGTCATCTTATATTATTGTAGGAGGAGGAATTCTAGGAGCATCGACCGCTTATCATCTTGCTAAGCGAGATGTGAAAGTCACCCTTATCGATCGTCACGATAAAGGGCAGGCATCGGCAGCCGCTGCTGGGATAATTTGCCCTTGGATTTCTCAACGAAGAAATAAAAAGTGGTACGCATTAGTAAAAAATGGAGCAAGCTACTATAAACAACTTGTAGAAGAATTAGAATCTCTCGGTGAATCATCCACAGGTTATAAGCGGGTAGGTGCTATTGCACTTCAAAACGATCCGAAAAAACTACAGAAAATGTTAGAACGTGCTCTAGAAAAAAGAATAGATGCGCCAGAAATAGGTGAATTGAAAATATTATCACCAGAAGAAACGAAAGTACGATTTCCTCTAATTTCAGAAGACTTCACTTCCTTGTACGTGGAAGGAGCTGCACGAGTGGATGGTAGTGCAATGCGTGATGCATTAATAAATGCAGCTAAAAAGCTTGGAGCAGTAGTGATTAACGGTGATGCTACATTTTCGGATGGTGTTTTGCTAGTGAATGGTCACTCAATGGAGGCAGATGCAATCGTGTTAACTGCAGGTGCATGGGGTAATGAGTTACCACAGGAGCTTGGTGTTGATATGAAAGTTAGTTTTCAAAAAGCCCAAATCATGCATTTCCAAGTGAATGAGTTGGAAACTGGAGAATGGCCGGTGGTATTACCCCCAACGAATCAGTATTTATTAACATTTGATAATGGTAAGGTTGTGGCTGGATCTACGTATGAAGAAAATACCGGTTATGATACTAGCGTGACGGAGGCTGGTAAGAAAGAGCTTATAGAAAATGCTGTTAGTATCGCTAGTTCATTAAGAAGTGCGGAGATTTCAGAAGTTCGAGTAGGATTTAGACCATACACGCCAGAATTTCTTCCGGTAATTGGAAAATTACCTGGTTATGAGTCCATTTACTTCTCCAATGGGTTAGGGGCATCTGGTTTAACCGCAGGGCCGTTTATTGGCTCTGAGTTAGCTAGATTAATCTTAGGAGAAAAGACTGATTTAGATCTAACTGATTATGCACCAATGTAAAGATTAATATGGGGGTTGGGGATTGTGAATTATTCACAAACAGAAGAAGTAAATGATATGACCGTGGTAGAAGCTTTAGAAAAGAATTTAGCTATTATCCGATTTGATTTAGACCGTCGTGTTGCGTATGTAAATGAAAATTTTGCAAAAGAGATTGGCTACTCCGTTAGCGAACTAATGGGAAAGCAGCATAAAGAGCTATGTTTTCCCACATTTACAAAAAGTCCAGAATACGAAAAACTTTGGAAAGATTTGATGGATGGAAATATGCTTCAGGATAAAATAGAGCGTAAAAGTAAACTGGGTAATAGTGTAATGCTAGAAGCTACTTATATGCCAATAATCGGATCTACTGGAAAGGTGTTAGGGGTAACTAAAGTTGCAACGAATGTAACAAAACGCCATGAAATATTGTTAAGCGTGACAGAAGAACTGAAAGAAATGTCCATGGAATTGAGTACGCGTGCAGAAGTTGGCACTAATAGAAGTGAGGAACTGCTGCAGCGAATAGATGAAATTGCAACTGGCTCCAAAGAAAATACTGCTTCTTTGCAGAGCCTCCAAGGACAAGCAGATTCGATTCGAGGAATTGTACAAACCATTCGAGAGATAGCTGCTCAAACGAATTTACTTGCATTAAACGCTGCAATAGAAGCAGCGAGGGCAGGAGAGCACGGACGTGGGTTTAATGTAGTGGCCCAGGAAGTGCGTAAATTAGCTGGCAGAGTGGAGAATTCTATCGTCGAAGTACGTGAAAATATTGAAGGAATTGCGAAGCAAGTGGAAAAAGTAACGACTAGTAATAGTAATTCGCAGACAAGTATCGAAAAAAGTCAGAAAGAAATACGTTCTGCTTTGGAAGAGTTCAAGGATATTTCATCAGCAGCGATCAAATTAGAAAGCCAAGCAGCAGAATTTGTGAAGCTGATTTAAAGTTGTAAAATGTATATTCTTACCTCAATCATGCTAAAATAGGTGAGGTATAGGAGGTGCAACAGATGAGTAAATATCTTATAAGCTATATTGAGATTGAACGACAAATAGATTTTTATTATCAAATGAAGCAGATTGAAAAGAAGTTCGAACTTCAGTTAACAGTAGATGGGTTCATATCTGATCGTCATCAGTTTATGTTACAACATGTATACGATGTATCTCATAAACCATTCTCGTTTGGAGGCGGCCTATTATACCTTCATACAAACCAAGGCGTTTTTCCTTTCCAAATTCAAGAAAATCCATCAACATTTATACAAGGTTTTAAGTCATTGAAAACTGAACACTCCTGAACATCTACGATTTCATAAAACGTGGGTGTTTTTTTGATGTCCCGACTGAATTTTATGAATCATTGAACATTTTGAAGGGTAATTGAAAATGGGGATAAGCATGCTATAATGAGAAATATTCAAATAATAAGAACTCGTATAATAGCAGGGATATGGCCTGCAAGTTTCTACCAGCTTACCGTAAACAAGCTGACTATGGGTGGCGATGAAGTACTTAGTTTATGGCATTTTTGTCATAGTCTATTTTATTTCTATTCGACTTTTTTAGCTCGAATGACATTGCTCCACTCCATAATTGAGTGGTTGCAATATCATTCGGGCTTTTTGTTTGTCCAAATTGAAAATAGAGAGGGAATGTTTGATTATGAAATTGTTACAAGAGGAAATTATTAAAAATGGTAAAGTATTATCAGAAAATGTATTAAAGGTGGATACTTTTTTAAATCATCAAATAGATCCTGTGCTAATGCAAGCAATAGGAAATGAATTTGCTGCACGTTATAAAGATGCTGGAATTACTAAAATACTAACGATTGAATCTTCTGGTATTGCTCCTTCTATGTTTGCTGGACTTACACTAGGTGTGCCTGTAGTATTCGCGAGAAAACGTAAATCACTTACTCTATCAGACAACTTATTTACTTCTAAGGTGCACTCATTTACAAAAGGGGAAACAAATGATATTTCTGTTTCAAAAGATTTTATAAGCAAGGAAGACACGGTATTGATCATTGATGACTTCTTAGCGAATGGACAAGCGGCATTAGGGCTTTTAGAAATTTTAGATCAAGCAGAAGCAAATACTGCAGGTGTTGGAATAGTAATAGAAAAAGGATTTCAGCCAGGAGGAAAGTTAATTCGTGACAAAGGTATCCGAGTAGATTCACTAGCTAATATTAAATCATTGGCAAATGGTAAAGTTGAGTTTTTTGAGGAGGAAACTGTAAGATGAATAGCGCCTTAAAAAATACTGCGCTCGGAATTCAGCATGTCCTTGCAATGTACGCAGGAGCGGTAATTGTACCCTTAATAGTTGGAGGAGCAATAGGTCTTACAACAGAACAGCTTACATATTTAGTAGCCATTGATATATTAATGTGTGGTGTGGCAACCATCTTACAGGTTATGAGTAATCGCTTTTTTGGAATCGGACTTCCTGTAGTCTTAGGATGTACGTTTACAGCAGTTGGACCAATGATTGCTATAGGTGGGGATTATGGGGTTTCCGCTATTTATGGAGCAATTATTGTTTCTGGGGTAGTCGTTATATTAATAAGTGGCTTTTTTGGGAAGCTTGTGAAGTTTTTCCCACCAGTTGTAACAGGCTCTGTAGTAACGATTATTGGGATTACGTTAATACCCGTTGCGATTAATAATATGGGCGGTGGTCAAGGAGCAGCTGATTTTGGTTCCTTGCCGAATATTCTATTAGCCTTTGGAACTCTACTATTTATCGTATTGTTATACCGATTCTCTTCAGGCTTTATAAAAGCTATCTCTATATTAATAGGTATTGTAGGCGGAACGATTGCAGCGGCATTTATGGGAAAAGTAGACTTTTCTCCAGTGCGAGATTCAGATTTTTTCCATATGATTCAACCTTTTTACTTTGGTACACCTACTTTTGAAATCTCTCCTATTATTACAATGACGTTAGTAGCCATCGTATCGTTAGTTGAATCGACAGGTGTGTACTTTGCTTTAGGGGATATGCTTGGTAAAAAGATAGAAAAAGAGGATTTAACTAAAGGTTATCGTGCGGAAGGGATCGCTGTAGTATTAGGTGGTATTTTCAACTCATTCCCTTATACTACGTTTTCTCAAAACGTTGGGCTAATGCAAATCTCTGGGGTGAAAACGAAAACGGTTATTTATATAACTGGGGTAATGCTAATTGTACTTGGTTTCATCCCAAAGATTGCTGCTCTAACAACAATCATTCCCGCGTCTGTGTTAGGTGGAGCGATGATTGCTATGTTCGGGATGATTGTGGCACAAGGGATTAAAATGTTAAGTAAAGTCGTATCTGATACAGAAGATAATTCAATGATTATTGCATGTTCTATTGGTATAGGGCTTGGAGTAACAGTCGTTCCTGAATTATTTGCGGAATTACCAACGAGCATGAAAATCTTGACGAGCAATGGGATTGTGGCAGGGAGTATAACTGCAATTGTTTTAAATATTGTGTTTAACATGATTCCAAGAAAGAAAATTTCATAACTTTTGAGAGACTGCGAGGGAGATGATCCTTCGTAGTTTTTATTTTCTTGGAAATAGTCTACTTCCTAGTTATTTTCTCCATACTAAGGGAGGAGGTGATAAAAGTGACAATTGTACGTCTCGGGTATGTTGCGATGAGCATGGAACTAAAAAATGCTTCCCCATCTAAAACAATGACGTTTACCCAATTTCAAAAGTATAGGGATCGGGAAGCGGCAATCTACAAACTAGAACAAATTGCCCTAGCTAATTTAGAAAATACACATAGAATTCTTAAGCATAATCGTTTTAGTGAAATTCATTTTTATCGCTTATCTTCTCGACTCATTCCTTTAGCCAACCATGAAGAACTTCCTGATTGGAATTATATGATACCTTCGGTAAAAGATAAGCTACAAGTGATAGGCGAGTTTACAAAAAAACACAATATGAGAATTGATTTTCATGCAGACCATTTTGTAATCTTGAATTCCTCTAAACCAGAAGTGTTTAATAATTCATTAAAGACTTTAGAAATGCATTATTCGATATTAAAGGAAATGCAAATAGATCCTACTCATCGCTGTGTGCTTCATATTGGTGGTAATTATAAGGATACAGAAAAATCACTGGAGCGTTTTGTGGAAACTTGGAATGACGTTCCGAACCCCATTCAGAAGATGATTATTCTGGAGAATGATGATACTTCTTTTACATTCGACGACACTCTTTATTTGTGCGAAAAGTTAGGAGTTCCACTTGTATTTGATTTTCACCACCATCTTGTGCATTATCGTAATAATAATTGGGAAGATAATTGGAATCGCGTAGTTGCAACATGGGATGACTCGCCCCTCCCCATCAAAATGCATATCTCAAGTCCTAAAAGTGAGACGGCATTCCGTCATCATTCCGATTATGTGGATGTGGATATGTTTTTCCGTTTTTTAAATGTCATCAAAGGAACAGTTCCTCAAATTGATTGTATGATTGAGGCGAAAAAGAAGGATGAAGCCTTATTTTACTTAATGGATGTGATTGGTAAGAGAGAAGATGTCGAGATTATTGATGGATCTTCTTTTTATTTAAAGTAATAGCCAAGCATAGAAAGACACCAATAATGGGTTTTTTTCATACTATACTGTGGGGTGAAAAAAATGCCAAGAATAGCTTACCGAAGTAAAGACGTGGATTTAATGGCTAGGATGATGAGAGCAGAAGCCGAAGCAGAAGGACAGCAAGGAATGTTATATGTTGGAAATGTAATTGTTAATCGTGCTATCGCAGATTGTTTAGACTTTAGAGATGTAAGAACAATCGAAGACGTCATTTTTCAGATACAAGGAGGAAATTATTCTTTTGAAGCTGTTCAAAAGGGTAATTTGTTTTATGAAAGAGCAAGATCTGTTGAAAAAAAATTAGCAAAACAGACTTTGGATTATTGGAGAGACCATCCAGCAAAATTTGCTCTTTGGTATTTTAATCCCTATGGTCCATGTCCGCCAACATGGTACGATCAACCTTTTACAGGTCAATTTAAACAACATTGTTTTTATGAACCAGCAGCTGGGACATGTGAAAGTGTTTATAGGGGATAGAAACAAGAACCTTACTACATTGTGGGATGTGGTAAGGCTTTTTTATGGGCTATTTGCGAAACATTAAGGGCTATATTGGTCTTTGAGCCATTACTGAAACATATGGGCTATATGAGGAAATTTAAGGACTATATTAGCTGTTCAATGGGCTTTTTCAGAAATAGTTACTCGTGGTTTAGCTCTTTTAAAATAACTATTTCGAAAATCGAAGTAATGTGGTAGTATAGTCTAATCTAAACTATGAGTTGTGGGGATATAGAATGAGAATAAGAGATTGGGATCGTAGTTTACAGGTCCGTTTGTTTGGGGAGTTTTTTAGTAATTTAAGCTTTTGGATGGTATTTCCCTTTTTAGCTATTTATTTTGCTGATGAATTTGGCACGAGTATGGCAGGGGTTTTACTAGTTGCATCTCAAGTTTTTTCAGTAGGGGCTAATTTGGTAGGGGGCTATTGTGCGGATAGATTTGGTCGCCGGACAATGCTGTTTTTCTCAGCAATAGCAGAAGGGGTGGCATTCATATTATTTGCGTTTGCGAACTCCCCCTGGTTAGATTCACCGATGCTAAGCTTTGTAGCCTTTACGATTGCGGGGATGGCAGGGTCGTTATATCATCCTGCAAGTCAAGCAATTGTCGCGGATGTTGTGCCGGAAAAAGACCGAAGCACTGTATTTTCGGTGTTCTATACGTCTATAAATATTTCGGTAGTAATTGGTCCAATAGTTGGGGCGGTATTATTCTTTAATCACCGTTTTATACTTTTATTAGTTTCGGGAATTATTTTCTGTATCGTTGGTTTGGCAATTAGATTTTTAACGGAAGAAACTTTGCCCGACGATATGAAGGCTAAGATGGCGAGCGGGTCGAATAATTGGACTCAGGTGATTGTCACTCAGGTTAAAACTTACGGATTAATCGTAAAGGATAAGGTTTTCTTCTTATTCGTTATAGCAGGTATTTTACTAGGACAAACCTATATGCAATTGGATATGCTGATACCAGTTTATATGAAAGAGGTTATCGACAAGCAAGTGCTTGGTACTCTTTTTAATAGGGAATGGTCTGTAACAGGAGAAGGCTCGTTTGGTATTCTTCTTTCCGAAAACGGATTATTAGTAGTACTGTTTACGGTAATTGTTACAAGGTGGATGACAAAATATCCGGAGAAGTGGGTGTTTTTTCTATCTTCGTTTTTATACGCAGTGGCAATGATTATATTCCCGATGACAGCGAACTTCTGGGTTTTCTTAATAGCGATGGCAATCTTTACTTTAGGAGAATTAGCAACAGTTGGATTACAGGAAAGCTTTGTGTCCAAATTAGCTCCTGACGATATGAGGGGACAATATTTTGCGGCGGCAAGTCTCCGCTATACTATTGGTAGAACAATTGCACCCTTAGTATTTCCGCTAGTAGCTTGGATTGGGTTTACGTGGACATTCGCGATACTTGCAGCTTTAGCTTTACTGAGTGGATTCATCTATTTGCTGATGTTCAAAGAATACAACAAACGAAAAAAAGAAATAGCTGGATAAATTGGACAAGGGGCGCTCTCATAATGAGAACACCCCTTGATTTTGTATAGGTATAACATAACTTTTGAATTTTAAAATTTTCATCCCGAAAAGCTCGGGGAATAATTTCCATGAAAGAAACCTTTCAATGCCGCGGTAAATTGTTCCACTGGTTGCCTTCTAACCTAAGCAACGTAAACCCTACCTTCTTTTACGTCCTTGCGACCCTATAGCCGCTCCAGTGTGAATAAGTATTATCAAAAACACATATAGCAGAATGCCAATATCGAAAAACTATGTCGTACCAAATGTTAACTAAGGTATTATCTCACACATGAAAATAATTGTCAAACATGATTAAAACTAAGATGCTTGAATGATATACTATTTGTAACGAATAAGGTGTAAAGAGGGTGTAGAAATGGAACGTTGGGATATTATGAATGAGTTCAGAGAGAGTACAGGAAAGATATGGATAAGAGGAAATGAGATGATGGAGGGTGACTTTCATCAAGTAGTTCATGTATGGATCATGAATGAAAAAGGTCAATTTCTTATTCAACAGCGGCAGCCGTGGAAAAAAGGGTGGCCAAGTATGTGGGATTGTGCAGCAGCAGGGGCTGTTCTTGTAGGAGAAACTAGTGAAATGGGTGCTATTCGTGAAACGAAAGAAGAATTAGGCATTGAGTTGCAAATGGAACACGCAGAGCAGATATTCACTGTAAAGTTTTCTCGTGGTTTTGATGACCATTGGCTAGTCAAACAAGAAATAGATACGGATCTATTAAATTTACAATACGAAGAGGTAGCGGATGCTAAATGGGCATCAATCGATGAAATATATGGACTGGTTAAAAGTGGAGATTTTATCCCCTATCATCTTTTAGAAGTGCTTTTTGAAATAAGTAAGTCTTCTATTTCTCTAAGGAAAGCTAGTTTATCAGACGCTTCTGAACTATTTACATTACAAAAAAAAGTGTTTCAACCTATCTATGAAAAATACCAAGACCATGATACTAGTCCTGTTTTCCAGACGTTTGAAAGGTTTAATGAACGGTTACAGACAGGGGACTATTTTAAAATCTTAAAAGATGAATTGTTGGTAGGGAGTGTTCATGTATATCCGAAGTCGCCAGGGGTGATGAGATTACACATGATTAATATTCTCGAGGAATTTCAAGGGAAAGGTATAGCCCAAGAAGTCATGAGCCGTATTGAGGGCATGTATCCACATGCGATAAAGTGGGAGCTAGATACAATTAAGCAAGAACAAAGAAATTGTTACTTATATGAGAAAATGGGCTATGTGAAGACTGGTGATGAATGGAAAGTAAATGAGCAGATGACCCTCATTCACTATATGAAAACGAATTTTTTAAACCAGTTAATATCATTTTAATAAGTGAATTAAGTTATATAAACCGGTAAAAAGGGATGCTAGTTAATTGTGGTGGAAATCACAATTAACTAGCATCCCTAAAAATTTACTCGGTAACTATATAGCAAAACGTCTATTCAAAGTCCTTCGAAGAGGTTTTAATCTAAAAGGACCCACGTCATTTTTATCCGTTTTTCATTAACCAACTGTTACTGCTGAGAAAAATTCATTGTATAATGCACGCAGAATTTTGTTCTCACTACTTTCTTGAACACCAAATGACAGACTGACCTCAGAAGATCCTTGGTTAATCATTTCAATATTTGCTCCAGTATTTGCAATAGCGGATGCAGCACGTGCTGCCAGTCCTGTACTATTGTTCATACCTTCTCCTACAATTACAATCATGGAAAAATGATGGCGGAAGTGGACATCATCTGCTTTAAGTTCGTTCAATACTCGACTCATAATACGTGCTTCTTTCTCTGGGTCCAGTTGATGACTACGTACAATAACAGAAATATCGTCTAATCCAGATGGAGTGTGTTCATAAGAAATATGCTCTTCTTCTAAAATTTGAAGCAGCTTACGACCAAATCCAATTTCTCGGTTCATCAAATACTTACTTACATATAAAATAGAAAAACCGTTATCAGCGGAAATTCCAGTTACTGGGCGCTTGTTGTTTTTACGTTTAGCTACTATTTTCGTTCCAGGAGCTGATGGGTTATTTGTATTTTTAATACATACTGGAATGCCACTTTTAAATACAGGCATTAATGCTTCATCATGAAAAACAGAGAAGCCAGCGTAGGAAAGCTCCCGCATTTCACGGTATGTGATTTCTTCAATTTCAGCAGGATGGTTCACTACTTTAGGATTAGCGCAAAACACAGAATCGACATCCGTAAAGTTTTCGTATAAATCGGCTTTCACTGCTGCTGCAAGGATAGATCCGGTGATATCAGATCCACCACGATCGAATGTGCGCAGAGTGCCATTAGGTGTAAACCCAAAAAAACCGGGGAATACAACAACGCCAGAAAGGTGGTTTAGTGCATATAGATTGTCATATGCCTGTGGTAACGCTTGTGCTCGTTCAGGAAGATCATTTACAAGCAACCCTGCAGTCCTCGGGTTAATATATTGAGAATCGAGACCAATGCTAGTGAAATAAGCGGAAATTAGTTTTGCATTATTATCTTCTCCACTTGCTTTAATATTGTCTACAAATAATTCAAGAATACTTTGGTCTTTGTTAATACGTGAACGTAGGTCCTCTTCAATAACGTTACAAATTGTATCATCTAGTTCTAGGCCTTGTGCGATTTCTTTATAGCGATCCAAGACTTTGAATAGTTTTTCTTCTACTTCTTCTTTATGTATAGCAGCGATTGCCAATTCAATTAGTAAGTCCGTTACTTTTTTATCGGTATCGTAGCGTTTACCTGGTGCAGATACAACAATGAATTTTCGAGATGGATCTGCTTTAACTATTGCAGCTACTTTTTTAATTTGGATTGCACTTGCAACAGATGTTCCACCAAATTTACTTACTTTCATATAATCAAATCCTTATAATTTAATGTTATTGTACTCACGGGAAAAACAAATGGTTTTATACAGTGTACAAATTAAACTCTTTAAGGTCAATAACTTTATAGCTTTTTTAAAATATAATTTTATATATACGAACTTTAATTGATTTAAAACAAATAAGGTTCGTCTTTACATTTAAATTCCATATATTAATTATATTTTTAATGCTTATATCATTAGAACACGAATTAAAAATATTTATAAAGTTTTTTTGGATTGTTAAACTGCTTCATATCAATGTTTTTTTGACACAAATAAAAATGATAGCGTTTTCAAGTATTTTGACTATATTGACAATTAGTCTACTGGTGAGTATGATGAATTTAATTCAATAAAGCGTAAACAATTTTGACGGAGATAGATTTTACAATTTGAGATCTTCAGAGAGCTGATGGTTGGTGTAAATCAGTGATTTTGTTTGTAGAGTAGCACTCTAGAATTGGTGGACTGAAAACAGAGGATTTAGGTTCATCCGTGAAATGCGCGTTAAGCATACTAATTGAGAATCTGCGAGATAATTGCAGTAAAATTTGGGTGGTACCGCGTGAGTGTATAAGCTCTTCGCCCCTTACATGTTTGTAGGGAGTGGAGGGCTTTTTTATGTTTTTAAAATAAGGAAGAGTACTGGAATTTCATTTGATGCTAAATAATCGTACAAAAATATCGTAATAAAAGGAGAAGATTCATATGACATTTAATATTCTAATCAGTGATCCACTAAGCGAAGATGGTATTTTCCCATTAAGAAATGCAGAAGGATTTAATATCGTTGTTGATACTTCATTAACTCCAGAACAACTTGGCGAAAAAATTGGTGGGTTTGATGCATTGTTAGTTCGTAGCCAAACACAGGTTACTCGAGAAATTATTGAAAAAGGAACTAATTTGAAAATTATTGGCCGTGCAGGAGTTGGGGTGGATAACATCGACTTAACTGCTGCAACAGAACGTGGGATCATCGTTGTTAATGCTCCTGATGGAAATACGAACTCAGCTGCAGAACATTCTATTGCTATGCTTATGTCGCTTGCGCGCAATATCCCACAAGCCTTCCATTCCTTGAAAAATAAAAAATGGGATCGCAAAACTTTTATCGGCGTAGAAGTGAAGAACAAAACATTAGGTGTTCTAGGCTTCGGAAGAATTGGGCAGGAGGTTGCTTTCCGTGCAAAAGGGCAACGTATGAATGTCATTGCCTATGACCCATTTTTAACAGCTGAAAAAGCGGAGAAACTAGGAGTTCAGTTTGGTACAGTAGAAGAGGTGATCAAAGCGGCAGACTTTATAACAGTACATACGCCTCTATTGAAAGAAACTCGTCATTTAATAAATAAAGAAGCTTTTGAAAAAATGAAAGACGGGGTTCAAATTATTAACTGTGCTCGAGGTGGAATTATCGACGAAGATGCATTATATGATGCTATCATGTCAGGTAAAGTTGCGGGGGCGGCACTGGATGTATTTGAGGAAGAACCTTTTGTGGAGCATAAATTATTAACACTTCCACAGGTTATTGCAACACCCCATTTAGGTGCTAGTACGATAGAAGCACAAGAGATTGTAGCAATTGATGTGTCTTATGACGTTGTGAGCTTCTTACAAAATGGGACAGTGAAGAATCCTGTTAACCTTTCTTCTGTACCAAAGGATGTCCTAGCTAAAATTGAGCCATTCTTTAATCTAGCGGAGCAATTAGGTTCATTCCTAAGCGATCTTGCGGATGGAGTACCTGAGGAGGTCAATATTACTTATTCTGGGGAATTGGCAAATCTAGACACTCGTCCATTATCACGTAATGCTATAAAAGGTCTACTGAAAAGTAAATTAGGTGAATCAGTAAATGATGTAAATGCGAAATTCCTTGCAGACCGTTTGGGCATTACAGTAAACGAATTAAAAACTTCCAAGTCCAAAGGTTTTACAAGTTTAATAACGGTTGAAATGAAAACAGCGACTGGAACAAGAAAAGTAGCAGGCACATTATTAAATGGTCTAGGTGGCCGTATCGTACGTGTAGATGACTTTATCGTAGATGTAGTTCCATCTGGTTACTTATTATTCATCCGTCATAAAGACCAACCGGGTGCTATTGGTCGCGTAGGAACACTGCTTGCTTCGGAAGGTATCAATATCGCAGCGATGCAAGTGGGTCGTTCTGAAGTAGGTGGAGATGCGATTATGATGATTTCAATTGATAAGCATGTGGAAGAGTCAGGTGTTGAGCAGCTTAAGGCATTAGAAGATATCTTTGATGCAACACCGATTGATCTATAAAATAAAAAGGTGGATTCACGACAATTATATGTCGAGGATCCACCTTTTCTTAATAGAAGAAGAGTATAAAATTTAGTGCAGTGAGTTCATCTATCTAGGTATTATGAAGAATAAGATCTATACAATAATACTACTGATTTCCGTTTCAGGTGGAGAACCCCTTCAAAAATTAGCCGGTTTTAATATAGCAACAAGTCTGTCCAAAACGCTTCGAAAGCGATAGAAACAGGTCTTAATCTTAAAGGACCGAGCGTTTTTTTGCCCGGTTTTTCTTACGAGAGCAATGTTAAAAGCTCTCTCAAGTTTTCAATTGTATATGTAGGCCTTATTTCTTCAATTACCGGTTTTTCCTC
Source organism: Psychrobacillus sp. FSL H8-0510 (assembly GCF_038008345.1). NCBI lineage: Bacteria > Bacillati > Bacillota > Bacilli > Caryophanales > Bacillaceae > Psychrobacillus > Psychrobacillus sp. FSL H8-0510. The sequence continues at coordinate 3,011,307 of NZ_JBBOYZ010000001.1, read as the reverse complement.
GCGGTTAATCCATACAGATTGAATGCCAACCTTAGAAGAGCCCAATATGTCGGTCATTAAGTTATCTCCGACCATCAATACTTCTTCTGCCGATAATCCTACAATCTCTAAGGCATGTTCAAAAATGGATGGGTCAGGCTTTCCTTTACCGAAGGATCCAGAGATAAGGATATGATCAAAATATGGAGCAATCTCCGGTGTGATTTCTAATTTAGTATTTTGAAGACTTGGTGAACCGTTTGTCATTAATAATAATGAATACTTTTCTTTTAGTTGGTCTAATACTTCATAGGTTTCTTCATATACAAAGGGGCTTTCTTTTCGCATTCGTGGGAAATACTCCGCCAGCTCTCTGCCTAATTCTTCATTATAAATCCCTAACTGTTCTAATCCCTTCGTCCAAGCTAAACGCTGATATTCGGGTATGATAGCTTTCATCTTTTGAAAATCTTCAGAAGGATCGTCAAAAGTTCCCCATAGCCCTTCAAAAGGATTAATGCCGATCATTTTAGTGTAAGCACGTGTTTCATATGTATCGTACAATGTGCTTGCCTCTGAACGTACGGCTTGTTCTAGAGCAAATGGATCCACATTAACCTGAGTGGCTGCATATACGCATGTTTTGTGAAACGCAGTGGACACACTTTTATTGTCCCATAGTAAAGTATCATCTAAGTCAAAGAAAATTGCTTTTTTCATTCCCATAAACCCCCAGTACGTATTTATATAATACTTTACCGTACTAAAGAGAGTGTGTCACTAGAATGGAATCATTTTTTCAAGAATACCACCTTCACGAATAAGATTTTCTATATCTTTAATGGTAATTGGAAAATAGGGGAAGCCGTATACATACGGAGTCCATTCATACACTTGAAAATAAATGACAAGTGAATGGTCCGCTATATAAAAATCTTGATCACTTCGTATTTGTGTAAAATCTTCTAATAGAGGTACATCCCACTCGACAATTTTCTTTTCAATCATGTCAGAGAGGACTTTTACATAATTGCTGTCTGGCTTAAACAATTCACTTAGTCCATACTGCTTCCCAGTCTTGACATCAAAGGTGAGTGATTTCGTAATTGTAAGACCATGGGCTCCACCTGTAAACGAATAGACAGTTAAACTTAAGCTGAGAACGCCTCGTTCATTCGTTTTAATCTCATAGGTACCGACCATTTCAACTAAATGTTCACTGTAAAATCCTTGTTCAATTAAAAGCTTGTTTAGTTCATGTATAATATCTGCATTAATCTTTTTTTCAACGGCAGGATTGGGTAGATTAGTTACTATAGGATAATACACGTTAATTTTTGGCGAACTTTTCTTAATATATTTCGTTTCTATACGAATAGGTAGATCCAAGGCAAACAACCTTTCTTCAGAAGTAATAATTTATGATATGAGTGGGAGGGGAATCATATGTTTTTAAATAGAGTGACCCTTTTCAAAGAGCCGCAAATGGAAAGGCAGTATCCATTCACCATTCCTGCAATTAGTAACTTTAATGAATTAGAGTTAACTTCTCCTGTCACTTTCTTTGTGGGAGAGAACGGGACTGGGAAATCGACATTATTAGAAGGAATTGCAGATAAATGTGAGTTTAATACTGCTGGAGGAAGTCGAAATAACCTTTATGATGTAGATGGTGCAGAAAGTGCATTGGGGAAATATCTAAGACTTTCTTGGATGCCCAAAGTAACTAGTGGTTTCTTTTTACGTGCAGAATCCTATTATCAGTTTGCTTCACATCTGGATGAACTGGAAAGAGAAAATCCTGGCCTTGGTGTGTTAGACAGTTATGGTGGAAAATCCCTTCATGAGCAATCCCATGGTGAGTCATTTTTGTCGTTATTTAAAAATCGATTTAATGGTAGGGCTATTTATCTGTTAGACGAACCAGAGGCAGCATTATCACCGCAGAGACAATTGGCATTTTTACGTATCATGCATGATTTGATCAAAGAACAGAATTGCCAGTTTATCATTGCGACACACTCTCCAATATTATTAGGATATCCTGAAGCGACGATCCTAAGTTTTGATGAAGGACAAATTGAGGAAATCGATTATGAACTGACAGCGCATTATCAAATTACAAAGTATTTTTTAGATCATAGGGAAAAATTTTTAGAAGAGTTATTTGAAGGTGAGTAGATGTATGTAATCATAAATTATTTAGATGATATGTTATTTTTTATAGGGATTGCCTTTCCATTGATCGTCATTTGGCGACTATTTCGTTGGAAGAAGAGAGGATTTAAGCTTAAAGAGACTTTACATGAGATTGGAATATTAGTGTTTTTCTCAGTACTTGTTGGTCTTTTTTCTCAAACAATAATACCTAAAGCCGGGGACGTTCCTGCCTATACTACTGGTGTAAATTTGGAGTTATTTCGTGTTGTGGAAGAAACCTACAAGTCAGTTGTATACCTAGGTTTTTGGCAACCATTTTATATAAACTTCCTTGGTAATATCATTCTATTTATGCCAATTGGATTTCTTCTACCTTTACTATTTAAAAGGATGGAACTTTTTATATTACCTGTATTTGTGGGATTATGTATCTCCTTATTTATTGAAATTATGCAGATTCCACAAAGTAGGAGTAGTGACGTGGATGATTTGTGGCTGAATACACTTGGGACATTTCTAGGCTATGTATGCTATTACTTTGTTCGTAAAGCTTTCCCATCATTTACGGGTGCTTTCAAAAGAATGAAAAGACAAGTTTATTAAACCTTAGAATGGGTAAAATACAATGGAATAAAATTTGCAAGGAGACATTAACATGATGATGATAAAAGAATCACAAACAGAACAAAAACGTGATGGAATTATTGAAGAATTTGTAAATAAAGGTGTATATAAAATTGATGGAAGACAATTATATGAGTTGAATTTTTATGAATTAATGAAGGAATATACAACTGAAGAGGAAAGTAAATAAGTGCCTTTTTAACAGGCACTTTTTTTTATCTAAATCTCTATAATCTATAAATAATAGTCGATATAAAAAATATGGTACACTTGACTTAAATACGGATAAGGTGGAAACAAATTTGACTTTTATAACTAACTTAAATGAAACATTACAAAACAAATGGCAGGATGCAAATTTTGCATCACCAATGCCTATACAATCTCAATTAATCCCACATATGCTGGATGGCTCTGATATTGTTGCAGAATCTCCAACAGGAACGGGAAAAACGCTTGCTTATGTACTTCCAATCTTGCAGATGGTTGACCCTACCAAAAAACATATTCAGGCAATGGTAATCATTCCTTCTCAAGAACTTGGAATGCAAATTGTAGAGGTTTTTCGTGAATGGGTGAAAGGTACAGACATTTCAGTTGCACAATTAATTGGTGGAGCAAATATTCACAGACAAATTGATGTACTTAAAAAGAAACCGACAATTGTCGTTGGAACTCCTGGTAGATTGCAAGAACTAGTAAAAACGAAAAAACTAAAAATGCATGAAATAAACATCGTTGTCCTAGATGAAGGAGACCAACTTCTGAGCAGAGAACATCGCACAACTGTAAAAAGTTTAGTTGATGCAACTGTCGAAAGCCAACTAATAGTAACTTCTGCAACAATCACAGAAGAAATAGAACTAGTTGCGGAACGTATGATGAAGAATCCTGTGCGTATTCAAGTAGCAGCAGAAGATATTCCTTCGCAAGGAGAAGTTATCCATAGTTTCGTGAAGACAGAACCTCGTGATAAAACTGAATTACTGCGTAGAATATCTTACTTGAAAGGTATGCGAGGCCTTGCATTTGTAAATAGTTTAGATCAGCTATTAATGAAGGATGCAAAACTTTCTTATAGAGATGCGCCGATTGTATCCCTACATTCTGAAATGAAAAAGGATGAACGGAAGAAAGCATTAGATGATTTTAAAAGCGGTAAAGTAAGTTTACTAATTGCTACAGATGTGGCAGCAAGAGGATTAGATATATCTGGACTTACTCATGTAATCCATGTAGATGTACCACATTCAGTGGAACAATACTTACATCGTTCAGGACGCACAGGTCGTGCGGGTGCTGATGGAGAGGTAATGACATTATTAACTTATTCCGATGAAAAGACTTTTAAAAAGTGGACAAAAGAGCTTCCTAAAAAGCCAATTCAAAAAGTATGGTATCGCGGAGAGTTAATCGAGGGGACATCTAAAACTATTAGTCAAAAGGGGAAATAAAGATGGATTTTCAACAAAAGCTTGAAGAGTATGCAGAATTAGTAGTGAAGGTTGGCCTGAATATACAGCCAAACCAACCACTTCTTATAAATACGACGACAGATACAATTGAATTTACACGATTAATAGTGAAAAAAGCTTATGAAGCTGGCGCAAAAAGAGTAGATGTCAACTATACAGATGAAGTAAATGCACGCGCATTTTATGATTTTGCTCCAGATGAAGCGTTCCATGAATTTCCTAAGTGGGCTGCTATGCAGCGCGACGAGTTAATCGAAAATAAAGGCGCATTATTATGGATTGACGCGGATAACCCAGATCTACTAGAAGGTGTTTCGATTGACCGTATTTCAAGCTTTCAAAAGGCAAGTGGGAAAGCGTTAGAAAATTATCGAAAAGCTGTGATGAATGATGTAATTACATGGTCCATCGTTGCAATGCCTTCGGAGAAATGGGCTGCCAAAGTTTTCCCTGATCTGAAGCCTGAAGAACAAATGCAAGCTCTTTGGGAGTTAATATTCCAAGTTGTGCGCATCGGCGAAGGCACAGCAGTTCAACAATGGAAAGAACATATTGATAACCTGGAAAGTAGAGCGGCACTACTAAATAATAAGCATTTCAAAAAGCTGCACTATAAAGCAGAAGGAACAGATATTCAAGTGGAACTTCCAAAAGAACATATTTGGATGTCCGGAGCTAGTAAAAATGGTCAAAACACACCATTTATAGCAAATATGCCAACAGAAGAAGTATATACTGCACCACTTAAAACAGGTGTAAATGGCTATGTGAAAAATACAAAGCCATTTGTTTATCAAGGAAATGTAATAGATGATTTTACTTTGACTTTTGAAAATGGGAAGATTACTTCTATTAAAGCTGCAACTGGTGAGAAACTATTGCAAGAGTTAATTGGAACAGATGAGGGAGCAAAGTATTTAGGCGAGATTGCTTTAGTGCCACATGAATCACCTATTTCCGCTTCGAATGTATTATTCTTTAACACCTTATTTGATGAAAATGCCTCCAACCATTTTGCAATTGGAGAAGCATACCCTACCTGTGTGGAAGGTGCTCGTGGCTTAACTCATAGTGAATTAGAAGCTATGGGTATTAACACCTCCATTGTGCATGAAGACTTTATGATTGGTAGTGGCGACATGGATATTATGGGAGAATTAGCAGATGGATCAATGGAGCCTATATTCAAAAAAGGAGCATGGGCTTTTTAAGGAGTGAGTAGTTTGAAAAAAATGCTTGGTACTTTAATCATTCTGTTTATCTCATTTGGCTCTATCACAGTAGATGCAAAGGGAACTGAAGTCTATATAGCACTTGGGGATTCTTTGGCAGCCGGTCAAACACCAAATCGTGCCATCGATACTGGTTATACAGACTTAATCGCACAGAAACTAACTACAACAGGACAGCTGGCTTTCTATTCAAAAGCATTAGCATTTCCAGGATATACAACAGCAGATGTTCTTGAGAGTATTCAGACAGATGAAGCGAAAGAGTTGCTGAAGAAGGCTACGTTAGTTACGATATCCGCAGGAGCAAATGATTTGCTACAAATGGTACAAGTGAATTCAACGAGTGGTTCTGTAGCATATCAACAAATTCCAGCTGATTTTGCTTTAAATAATGCGCGAAAAAATATAGCGCAGATTATTAAAGAAGTGCAAGTACTAACACCAAAAGCAAAAATTTATGTCATGGGTTATTATTTTGCTTATCCTCATGTCAGAGAGTCGCAAAAGAGTGGTATTAAAAAAGAGTTAGACCGTTTGCAGCTTATATTAAAAAAACAATCAGAGGCAAATGGAGCAACTTATGTGTCAGTAGAAGAGACATTTGGAGTTAATGCAACGACATTATTACCAAATCCTGCAGATGTCCATCCAACGATGGAAGGTTATCGTATTATGGCAAATGCATTTTTTTCACAGTACAACAAGGGAATATTTGTGACCCAAAGTGAGTTGCCTGCACCGAATCCACTATCGTTTGAACAAATTCTGAATGCTAGTAAAGAAGAAGGAAAATCTCCTGTAGCTAAGGCAGAGGGAATGGACAACTACTACTCATTAACAGAATTGAAGCCACTAATATAGCATGTTTCTTACCTTTCCAAATGCTTAGCTGTATTGACGCTTGGGGGAAGTTGCTTAAATAGGGGTAGAAGTTGCAAGTTTACTGATGAATGCTGCGCAAAAGCACCTCATATACTAAAAAAACTGTCCCCTTATTTAGGAGGACAGTTTTTTAGCGAGTAGTTTTTTTAGATTTTAACACTTTGCGGATAATGGGATAAACAATTGGTGCAAATTTAATTGCTGTTTTGACTAAGTTTTTTACTTTCATCATAATCGCTCCTTGGCTTTCGTTATTAATAATTATGTACCCTTAAGAGCCTATAAATAAACGTTATCTTAATACTTTAATGCCTTGAACAATATTCCAAACCATTACTATAACATACACAAGCATATATATACCGATTAGTATTAAAGGTCCCACTGCCATCCAAAGGGTAGGCTGTTCATTATATCCAGTTGTAAAAGGCATAAAACTTGAAAAGATACTAATGAACAAAATTACTAATAAAACAACAGGTATGATATGAGAGATTAAGGATTTTTTTGCATGATATTTAACTTCAGAATCCTGTGAGACAAAATAAACGATGATGGGCAATAAAAAGGGAGCAAACAAAACACTAAAATAGGAAAGTGCTGATAAAATTCTTGGATTATCCAGTTTATATCACCTCTATTCTTTCTAATATATCCTACGAAATTATGATATTTTTCTCATTTTTACCTAAGGAGACTAAGATGTTTTTATAAGTTTCCGTAGAGGAAATAGATACATATTCTTTTTCACCATGCCAATCCCCACCACTTGGTCCAAACTCAATAGCGCCTGCTCCAGTTTCTGCATAAAAGCGAGCATCAGCTGCTCCATGCTGCCCAAATAACACAGCAGGTTTTCCTATAAACTGTGAAGTGACCTGAGCAATACGTTCGATATATGGGTTAATAGCTTCAGTTGTTACTGCAGGAGCGGTAGTGTGCACTTGTATTTCACTATTGGGAAATTCTTCTGTCAACGTTTGGAGGTCTAAAAGAATACTATGCATATCTTGTCCGGGTACGTAACGAAGATCATAACTTACTATGCACTCATCAGGAACTACGTTATATCGTTCTCCTGCTTGTATTTTTGCCAAGTTTAAGGAAGGATAATCATAGAACTCATTGCTTGCTGTTAAAAAAGAAAGTGTGCGAAGCTGTTGGTCAAAAAGAAACGCTTGTTCAATTGCATTTATTCCTTCCCAAGGACGACTGCCATGACTAGATTTGCCCTTAAGTATTACATCAAACTGGATAATTCCTTTTGCCTGTAAGCCAATTTGTAGATGGGTAGGTTCTCCGCATATAACAAAGTCACCGATATATCCTTGATCGACCAAAAATTTGGATGTCTCTCCGTCTGTTTCCTCATCGGTTACGATATGTAGTTGAATTTTTTGAGCAAGATTTTCAGGTTGTTTAGATAGCTCATAAAAGGCTTGCATCATCGCAGCAACTCCCGCTTTCATATCAGCTGTTCCACGACCATATAAATAATCTCCCTCAATATAAGGCTGAAATTGTGAAGTTTCTCCTGGAACAACATCTACGTGACCATTCCAAATCATACATTTATCACCGTCTCCTATTACTGCCACAAGCATCAGTTTTTCCTCATGCTTTAAGATCGTAGTAGTAATACCTCGTTCCTCTAGCCAATTCTCACAAAATAACAAAGCATTATTTGCGCCTTCCAATGTGTCACTTTTGATACGTATTAAATCTTTTAATAATGTAATCATGTAAACATCCCCTTACGCATATAGTTTTTACAAGTATAACAAAAGAACAAAAGAAGGTTGCAATACTTTATCTATTCAGCTACAATGAACTCGAACTAAATAATTCAAACCACAAGGGGCGCCGTTGATACGGCTGAGATAGTACCCTTCGAACCTGTAAGTTAATACTTGCGTAGGGATGTGGATGGAAACTGACAATCGCGCGATGTCTGGGTCTATCCCGGGGGTCGTTTTTTTTGTGGTCAAAAAAGGGGATTGTCATGAAGAATAATCGAGTATTAATATTAATGGAAATCGCTATTTTTGCAGCTTTAGGATATGTTTTAGATATGATCGGCTTTGGAATGCCGCAAGGTGGATCAGTTACATTCGTTTTAGTACCTGTTATTTTAATGGCTTTTCGTCGTGGTATTGTAGCAGGTTTAACTACTGGATTTTTAATAGGTGTATTACAAGTCGTTACAGGCCGTTTTTACGCAGCTCCCTTATCATTTGAAATAGTGATAGCACAAGTAGCAATAGATTATTTCATCGCATTTATGGTAGCTGGTTTTGCTGGTTTTCTGAGACCTGCGTTTTTACATGCATTTGAACAAAAGGATAAAATGAAAATGGTTAGAGCAGTTGTCTTGGGAACGTTCATCGCAGCTTTTCTTCGTTATTTAGCACATGTAACTTCAGGTATTCTATTCTTTGGTGAATTTGCTGGTGAGCAAAATGTTATTTTGTATTCGTTGATCTATAATTCTACTTATATGATTCCTGTATTTTTAGTAGCAGCTTTCATTTGTTCGATATTATTTGTTAAAGCTCCGCGCCTCACACTGCCGAATCTTCACTAAATATGGTATGATTAGAATACATTTAGTGAAGAAGGGATCTTGTTAAGATGATTGTACAAACTGACGAAGAGTTAGTAGCATTAAAAAAAATAGGGCGTATTGTTGCAGAAATTCGAGATGTAATGAAGGCTGCTACTAAACCTGGTGTGACTACGAAAGAGTTAGATGAAATCGGCGGAAAGCTATTTAAAGAGCATGGCGCGATTTCTGGACCAATGGGAGAATACGATTTTCCGGGATATACTTGTATTAGTGTTAATGAGGAAGTAGCTCATGGTATGCCAGGCGCTCGTGTTATAAAAGATGGTGATATCGTGAATATAGACGTTTCAGGATCGCTTGATGGTTATTTTGCAGACACAGGAATTTCTTTTGTCGTAGGCGAAGGATATGAAGAGAAAGAGAAGTTGTGTGCTGTAGCTGAGAGTGCATTTGAGCGTGCAATGCTAAAAGTTAAAGCAGGTTCAAGATTGAACCAAATTGGTAAAGCAGTAGCTAGAGAAGCCAAAGATAATGGCTTGCATGTTATTATGAACCTAACTGGACATGGTATTGGGAAATCACTTCATGAAGCTCCTCAACATGTATTGAATTATTATGATGCATGGGATCCAACAATATTAAAAGAAGGAATGGTTTTAGCAGTTGAGCCATTTATTTCTGCGAAGGCAGAGCATATTGTGGAATCAGGTGATGGTTGGACATTTATCACTCCTGATAAATCCTTAGTAGCACAGATTGAGCATACAATTGTTGTCACAAAAGGTGCACCAATTTTATTAACTAAATTAGATTAAAACAAAACGCCTTCAAGAGTTTACTCTTTTGAAGGCGTTTTTTAAATTAAGAATATGAATTATCCTACTACGAAGTAAGTGCTTGATAGTAACTTTCGGCTGATGGACGGTTTCCATGGGCGTTGCCTCAGCCTCCTCGCTTAGAAAACATTTATATCTAGTTATTTAAAAATACATTAACTATTTCTTAAAGTTGTAGGAGACAGATAAATATGTTTAACGAAAAAAGAGAGGCTGTTTGTGACAACTACCACAAACAGCCTCTACTCGGCAATAATATTGTAAAATGTCTGTTCAAACCTTAAGGGGTTCTGGAACCTTTCTTAAGGAAAATTATCCCAACGACCAAGACGCAGCTTAGGAAAAGAGACGCTGAGGTCAGGAGCAGTTGACTAAAGTTGTGTTGGATTGCAACCCCGACGAAAGTCCAGATAAACACAACTGACATAAGACGATCAAAATAATGATAGCGGAAGTGAAGAGCTATTGCTGTCGCAATGGTTAAGAAGATAACACCCCAAAGTGATTTTGTCATACCAAATCCACCGAATTCATAAAACGTGAGGAGATAAGATAGATTTATGAAGAAACTGATAAATGTCCATCCTAATAGGAAGGAAATTGGTAATCGATTTTTTCGATTTATATCATCTAAAGGATAGGTTAAATATAATTTAAATAAGCTGCTTAGTAAGACAGTGAGAATACCAAAAGCATAACCAAACAGTTCGTAATGCCAACTGAATATATACAAAATATATAACACAGATGATGCCCCGTATAATAGAACTCGTCTAGTAGGGATAGGATGAGAAGACTTGTAATCTTTCATCATATTCCAAATCCACCAAGCTAATGAGATGAAAATAACAATCCATATGTAAAACACATAATTTGCTGGAGTAAAAAAGACGGGAAGTCTATTGAAAATCTCGCCACTAGTTTGACCATTTATGGGAAGTAGAATAGATAGTAATTTAACGATTACAGTAGATATAAAAAATAATATTAAAAGGATTATTTTAAACATTCAGCTGCCTCCTTCTATTTAATAAGTATACCTTTGATATATACCAACAACAAATTAGAATTATGAATGTTATGTGACGAAATTGGGACAATCTGTATGAGGAAAACATGATATACTAGAAATCTAATATAATTGTCAATATAGGAGGAATATTTAGATGATTGAACAAACTTATCCGGTTGTATGGGATCTTGATCGCTTTTTTGAAGGGGGTAGTAGCTCTCCATCTTTAAGAAGCCATTTGGATGAAGTAAAAGGAAAGCTAAGCAGTTTTGACGCAAAACTCCAAGACTTTAACTCACCGACATCTATAGCAGATGTCTCCGTTATTGAGCAAACAATAGAACAATTAAAAGATATCGCAACAAATTTATCTGAAGCTGGAGCAGTAATAGGTTGCTTTATGGCACAGGATACAACTGATAAGCAGGCAGCATTATTAGAAGGGGAGATAGGGTCACTTTATGCTAGATTCTCTTCTCAAATGCTCACAATTCAACAAGTGTTAAGTAAAACAGAGGAATCTGTATGGGAAGGCCTACTTCAAACACCTGAGCTTTCTTCATTTGCATTTGTGTTGAATGAATGGAGAGAAGAAGCAAAAAGAATGCTTTCTGAAAAAGAGGAAGACATAATTACTAAACTTGAGGTAGATGGCTATCATTCATGGGGACAACTTTATGATTTACTTGTAGGTGATATTCGTATTAAACTTACAATAGATGGAGAAGTAAAAGAAATGTCAGTTGGACAGGTTAACAATCTGAGCTCCCATGAAGATGCAACGATTCGAAAAGAATCATTTGAAGCACTTGAGGCTGCTTGGACAGATAAAGAGGAGTTCTTTGCAAAAACATTGAATCATATTGCTGGCTTCCGCCTTGCAGTTTATGAAAAAAGAGGATGGAATTCTGTTTTAGAAGAACCTCTTCATATTAATCGTATGAGTGAACAAACACTAGATGCAATGTGGGGAGCTATCTCTAAAAATAAAGCTCCATTCGTAGAATACTTAAACAAAAAATCGGCAATGCTAGGCGAAAAACAAATGCATTGGTACGACTTAGAAGCACCCGTGAGTACTTCTACAGAGAAAATGGATTATCAACAAGGTGCTGAGTTTATATTAAAACATTTTAAAGAATTTGGACCAAAGTTAGAGTCATTTTCAAGAAATGCGTTTGAAAAAGGTTGGATTGAAGCAGAGGATCGTCCAAACAAGCGTCCAGGAGGATTTTGTACAGGAATGCCTGTATCAGAGGAATCACGCATTTTCATGACGTATAGTGGGTCTATGTCCAATGTTTCTACGTTAGCTCATGAATTGGGTCATGCCTTCCATTCATATGCTTTAAGACCAGTACATTGGATGAACCGTCAATATGCTATGGGTGTTGCGGAAACTGCATCCACATTTGCTGAAATGATAGTTGCCGATGCTGCTGTAAAGGAAGCAACAACTGATGACGAAAAAATTGCTTTACTAGAAGACAAAATTCAACGTAGTGTAGCATTTTTTATGAATATCCATGCTAGGTTCTTATTTGAAACTAGATTCTATGAGGAACGTAAAAATGGAATAGTATCTGCTGCTCGTTTGAATGATTTAATGGTTGCAGCTCAACAGGAAGCATACGGGGATGCATTAGATACAACACATCCTCATTTCTGGGCATCTAAACTGCATTTCTATATAACGGGAGTACCATTCTATAACTTCCCATATACATTTGGTTACTTATTCTCTTTAAGTATCTATGCTAAAGCTATAAGTGAAGGTGCGAACTTTGAAGAGAAGTACATTGCATTATTGCAAGATACGGCAGTAATGTCGGTAGAAGACTTAGCGATGAAACATTTAAATGAAGACATTACTCAAGAAGCATTTTGGATAAAAGGAATTGATCTATGTATCCAAGATGTTAAAGAGTTTATTCAATTGACTAACGCAAAAGGGTGAAGGTGTTTGATTTATCTAGAAGGAGATACATGTTATTTACGAACATTAAATACGAAAGATGCACCAGCTCTAGCGGATCTGACTTATCGCAATAAGATGTATTGGTCTGTTTATGAACCGCTGCATCGGGATGATTATTATACTACTTCTGTCCAACGGGAGAAAATTCGGGAATCTCTTATGCTCTCAAAGGAAAAAAGAGAGTATAGCTTCGGGATTTTTGAACATCAGTCAGACAAAATGATTGGTAGTGTATCCTTATACAGTATTAAAAGAATGCCTTTTTCTAGTGGGCTTATCGGATATTCTATGGACGAATCCAATATTGGAAAAGGGATTGCTTCTGAAGCGGTTCACCTTGTGAAAATATTCGGATTTGAGCATGTCCAACTAAATCGTATTGAAGCATTTGTATCTCCAAATAACCCTGGTTCTATTAAAGTATTAGAGAAAAATGGCTTCAACCAAGAGGGATTACTACGAAAACTACTTTATATCAATGGTAAATGGCAGGATCATTTTATCTATGCATCCTTAACAGAAGAAGATATTTAACAAACTTAAAACCCACTTATTCATTTTTCATGAATAGGTGGGTTTTCTTTAGAATTCATTATTTTGTAAGTCTCCCTGTCGATTTCCCGGGAAATAGTTTATTTCTTGTCGATATTCCCATCAGTCACTAAATCTAGACGCCCGGTTTCCGGATCTATAATTAGACCATGAACAGGGATTTCCGGAAGCATAAGCGGGTGATTACGAATCATTTCAACACTATGTAAGACACTACTTTCTACGTTAGAAAAACCTTCCAACCATTTTTCTAAGTCCACGCCAGAATTTTTAAGCGTATCTAATACACGAGGATCTACCCCACGTGTAATCATTTTATCAATCATTTTATCGGTTTGTATAGCACTCATTCCACAATCATGATGACCAATTACATATATCTCATCGGCCTGAAGCTCATAAACAGCTACCATAAGACTACGCATGATTCCACCAAATGGATGGTTGATAATTGCGCCAGCACTTTTAACGATTTTGACATCGCCATTTTTAAAATTCATGGATTTTGGAAGCATTTCTGTGAGTCTTGTATCCATACAAGTTAAAATAACAATTCGTTTGTTTGGAAACTTTGTAGTTAAAAAAGGTTCGTAAAGTTTACTTTCTACAAAATGATCATTGTAAGTTAGAATTTCTTGTAAGCTTGGCATCGTATTCCTCCTTTAGGTTATAATTATATTTTATAGGAAATGAAAGATAATTGCTTTATTTAATACTTAGTACTTCCTATTCAATTTAATAGTATACAAAAAAGCAAAATGTTGTTCATCTGAATGAACAGTATTTTGCTTTTTCATTAGGTATTTTTATATTTTAAGGTCTAGAAACCATTAAGTGAACTTTATTTTATTTCGCTAGTTTTTGTTTTCGGTCTGAGACAATATAGGATTTCCCTGTCCCAATAGCAACAGATTGTAATGGTTCCGGTGCGAGGTGAACTGGAACTTCAATGACCTGAGTTAACCATTCGGAAATACCTTTTAGTAGTGCTCCACCACCAGTTAGTATTACCCCGTGATCGACGATATCTCCAGCAAGTTCAGGCGGGCAAGTTTCCAACGTAGCGCGAATTGCTTCTAAAATTGTTTCCAGTGATTCTGTTAAAACTCCTTGAACTTGAGTAGACGATAGATAAATGGTCTTTGGTAATCCACTCACTACATCTCTCCCGGTAACTTGCATTTGTTCTACTGCATGGGGAACTAAAGCATGTCCAATAGTCATCTTAATAAGCTCAGCGGTAGGCTCGCCAATTATGACATTATATTCTTTTCGGACAAAGTGAATAATCGCTTCATCCATACGATCACCAGCAGCCTTTACTGTATTAGATGCGACAACACCACCGAAAGAAATAATACCCACTTCCGTAGTACCTCCACCAATATCCACAATCATACTTGCCACTGGTTCATCTACAGGCAGACCAGCACCGATTGCAGCTGCAACAGGTTCTTCCATTAACTGAACTTCTTTTGCTCCACTTTGTCTTACAGCATCTTGTATAGCTCTTCGTTCAACAGAGGTTGCACCAGATGGGGTACATACAACAACAGTTGGTTTTCTCAAAGAAGTGCCAAGTTTTTTTCCTGCTTTTTGCATAATAAGTTTTAATAATTGTGTTGTAATATCAAAATCGGCAATTACGCCATCTTTTAGAGGACGTATTACCTCAATAGAAGTGGGAGTCTTGCCAACCATTTTTTTTGCCTCTTCACCAAAAGCTACAATTTCACGAGTTTTAGTATTTACTGCTACTATGGTAGGTTCATCTATTAACAAGCCTTTGCTTTTTGTATAAACTAATGTATTTGCTGTACCTAAATCTATTCCAATATGTGAGTTTGAAAACATTTGTCTTCCTCCTATTCCAATCATACTAAATAAGTATAATAGATAAACAGAGGTTTGCCATTTGTCACATTATGGTATTTTACATATATTTCATCAGATTTTAGGTCAATAGAAATAGAGGAGGACATAAAAATAACCGAATAGTATTGGTTTGTCATCTCTTTGTAATAGTTTTGTAGTTAATTTGAGAACAAAAAGAGATAACATAACATATAAAAAAACAACCGTCAGCTTACTCGACGGTTGTTTTTGGTATTATTGAAAAGGTTTTGGATCTATCGTAGTAGAATCTTTTGAATTCATGCCTTTTCCGAAGAAATGTAAAATCGCATAACCAACGATTCCCATTACTACAGAAAATCCAAGTACTGTAGATATGAATAAAGCCATTATTAAACACCTCACTAGTCTTGTTTATTTGATTATAACCCAAATTCGAAAGAATAGTAACTAGTAAAATATTGAATTATAGTTAACAATTAAAATGCCCAGTTCCCATTACGGAATATTGGCTCTGTAGTCCCATCTTCTTTTATACCGTCAATATCCATTTTATCTGAACCAATCATGAAATCAACATGTGTAATACTTTCGTTTAATCCATTTTCTGCTAGTTCTTCACGACTCATTTTTTTGCCGCCTTCTAAACAGAAAGCATATGCACTTCCGATTGCTAGATGGTTAGATGCATTTTCATCAAAAAGAGTGTTGTAAAATAATAGATTTGAATTAGATATCGGTGAGTCATGTGGTACAAGTGCAACTTCGCCTAAATAATGAGACCCTTCGTCCGTTGCCACTAAGTTCTCCAGAACTTCTTGACCTTGTTCTGCCACCACTTTAACAATACGACCATTTTCAAAAGTAATAGTGAAATTATCAATAATATTTCCACCATAGCTTAATGGCTTCGTACTTGCTACATAACCATTAACGCCTGTTTTCATTGGGACAGAGAATACTTCTTCCGTAGGCATGTTAGCCATGAAAGAAAATCCTTTTTCGTTTGTGCTGCCAGCTCCACACCATAAATGACCCTTTGGTAATTCAATAGTTAAGTCCGTACCTGGAGCTGTATAATGAAGCTTTTGATAATTTTTTTCGTTTAGATAATCTACTTTCGTGTGTAAAAGGTTATCGTGGTCAATCCATGCTTGCGTTGGGTTAGCAACATCCGCACGAACCGCTTGGAAGATTGCTTCCCATAATACGGGTACTTGTTCCTCTTCTGATAGCTCAGGGAATACCTTTTTAGCCCAAGCTGTAGATGGAGATGCAATTACTGACCAACTTATTTTATCGGATTGCACATATTGACGATACTTGCTCAAAGCTTGACCAGCAGCTTTTTGGAATGCTGAAATTTTAGAAGAATCCATGCCTTTTAATAGGTCGGGACTTTGGCTGACAACACTTATAAATGCTGCACCACCATCAGCTAATAGTTCTTTTTCTTGTGCTTTCCAAGATGGGAAGAAATCAAACGAATCCTCGGGTGCCAGTTCATATCGAAGACGAGTAATCTCATCGTCTGTTAAATCTACGAATACTTGTTTAGCTCCGGCTATGTATGCTTTTTTAGTAATTAATCGAACAAGTTGCACACTATCCGTTGAAGCGGCGATAAATAAATTTTGACCAGGCTGAATATTAACTCCTACTTCTACAACAAGAGAAGCATAATTTTCTAGTTTTGTGTTGAAAGATGTCATTTAGATACTTCCTTTCTATTATTATCTCCATAGTATCAGTATTGAACATGTATTATCAATATTCAAATTTGTCTATTAGTAAAAATTTGTTCATAATTAAGAAATTTAATTAAACATTCGGGTAAATTTTATTAATAATATATGATAATAGCCGAAATAAAGTAGAGAAATAGAATGTGGGGGAAGTTGAATGGATAAGTCTACAGTTTTTGGTTTAATAATAGGATTTGTATCGTTATTTGTTGGGATGATTATGAAAGGTGTTACCGTAGGTGCATTATTAAATCCTGCAGCAATCTTAATCATCATTTTCGGTACGATTGCAACAATAGTTATTGGATTCCCAATGAACGAATTAAAAAGAATACCGAAGATTTTTGGCGTTATATTTAAAGAAACAAAACTAGTACCAGATGTTGAAGTTATTAAAATGTTTTCCAGTTGGGCAGATTTAGCAAGACGAGAAGGATTATTAGCCCTTGAAAGTAAAACAGCAGATGTAGAAGATCCATTTTTAAAAAATGGCCTTACATTAGCAATAGATGGACAAAATGCAGACTATATTCGAGATGTGTTAACAGAGGAAATTGACGCACTAGAGGAAAGACATTCTGGTGGTGCTCAAATTTTTACTCAAGCTGGTACATATGCTCCAACGCTTGGTGTACTTGGAGCAGTAGTAGGTTTAATAGCTGCTTTAAGTGATATGAGTGATATTGATAAACTAGCTCATGCTATTTCTGCAGCCTTTGTCGCAACTCTTTTAGGTATTTTCACTGGATATGTTTTATGGCATCCATTTGCAAATAAATTAAAACGTAAATCGAAACAAGAAGTTAGACAAAAGACAATGATGCTAGAAGGGATACTTTCTGTATTAGAAGGAGATGCTCCGCGAGTTATTGAACAAAAACTAGCTTCCTACTTATCTATGTCTGAGCGTAAAAAAGTTTTAGATGAAAGCGGGGAGGCTGGCCTTGGCAAAGAAGCATAAAAAACATAAGCATGAAGAGGAAGTAAGTGAAGCATGGCTTCTTCCATACTCGGATGTTTTAACCTTATTATTAGCATTATTTATCGTGTTATTTGCTACTAGTTCAGTAGATCAGCAAAAACTGGAACAAATGTCTCAAGCGTTTAATCAAGTTCTTAATGGTGGGACTGGTATTTTTGAACAACCGTCTCCGGTGGAAATGCCTGATACTCCTAACGATTCAGGCAAGGGAGAAGACGGAGAGAGTACGGCTTATTTGGAAGATCAGCAAGCACTGTCCGAAATTCAAGATAGTGTCGATGAATATATAGCAGTAAACGCACTTGAAAAACAATTTATTACGAAACTTACGGATGAAGGATTACTTGTAACTATAAGAGATAGTATCTTATTCGATACTGGGGAAGCCGAAGTAAAAGGGGAATATCGTCAAATTGCAGAAGATATTTCTGATTTATTAGTGTTTAATCCACCAAGAAATGTAGTTATTACTGGTCATACAGACAATATTCCGATCTCTAGTAGTGAGTATTCTTCTAACTGGGAGCTGAGTGTAATGCGTTCAGTAAACTTCCTAAAAATATTAGCAGGCAACAATACGATAGATCCTCTATATTTTAGTGCGAAGGGTTACGGTGAATTTAAACCTGTAGCTGCAAATGATACTCCAGCAAATAGAGCAAAAAATAGAAGAGTTGAAGTACTCATTCAACCACGTGTTTTAGAAGATGGTACATTAAATGATAAACCTGAGTAACTAGAAAAACTGACAACTATATTAATGGTTGTCAGTTTTTATTTGACTTCTTAAAACAAAAGTTTATAATTAAAACATAAGTTTAAAAAGGTGAGGAGGTGGAAGGTAAATGAATTCAAAAGAAACAAGTATTTTAAAGTACTTGCGAGAAAACCCGTATGCTTCTCAAATGGAAATAGCGAATGAATTAAAAATGTCTCGACCAGCCGTTGCGAATATAATCTCCCAATTAATCAAAAATGGGAATATTACAGGAAGAGCGTATATATTACCTGAGAATAAAGAAATTATTTGCATTGGCGGAGCGAATGTAGATAGAAAATATACATTGAATAATAAACTCCAAATGGGTACATCCAATCCTACATCCAGCATACAAAGTGTAGGAGGGGTTGCAAGGAATATTGCAGAAAACTTAGGTAGACTAGGGCAATCTGTACGCTTGTTGTCTGTTGTAGGAACCGATATGGAATACGAAGCGATTGAAAAAGCCTCTAGTCATTGGATGAATTTATTTTCAGTCGAAAAGTTACCAAATTACACAACTGGAACATATTCCGCAGTGTTAGATTCGACTGGAGAAATGCTCCTTGCTTTAGCTAATATGGATATTTATGAACAGTTAACTGTGGAATATTTAAAGAAACACGAAGCTCATTTGACCAATGCACAGCTAATCATTATAGACATGAACTGCTCGAAAGAAGTAATAGAATATATCCGAACTGTCTCTATTGGACATAATATACCGCTAGCTTTAATACCTGTATCTTCCCCGAAAATGGATAGAATGCCTGAATCCTTAGAGGGGATTGAGTGGTTAATCACCAATAAAGATGAGGCTGAAACGTATTTAGGTGAGAGCATTAACGATAAGGAATCTTGGGAAAAAGCCACAAGACTATTTGTGCAAAAAGGTATTTCTTATGTAGCTATAACTTGGGGGAGCCAGGGCATCATGTATGCAGGTAGTGATATGGAAACGTCGCATTTTCCAGCAATACTAGTGGAGAATGTAGTTGATGTAACAGGAGCAGGAGATGCATTTGTATCCGCAACTTTATATGCTTGGTTAAATGGTGATGTTATTTCAACTGCAATACAAACAGGTATGTTAAATGCCAGTAATACAATTCGTTCAAGCGAAACGGTAAGAACAGAACTTTCCAGAAATAATTTAACTAATGAGATGGAGGAATTTATAAAATGAAACAATATATCACTTATTCAGAAGAAGTAGCAAAAGGTATGCAAGAAGGAAAGGCTATAGTAGCCCTAGAGTCGACGATTATCTCACACGGTATGCCATACCCTCAGAATGTAGAAACAGCTAGAAAAGTAGAGCAAATTGTACGTGACAATGGTGCTGTTCCAGCGACTATTGCTATCATGGACGGGAAGATTAAAATCGGTTTATCTGATGAAGAATTAGAAACACTAGGAACTAGCAAAAATGCAAGAAAAACTTCTAGACGAGATCTTGCATACGTTGTATCTTCAAAAGAAATTGGTGCAACTACAGTAGCAACGACAATGATTTGTGCAGAAATGGCCGGCATTAAGCTATTTGTTACAGGTGGAATTGGCGGGGTGCATAGAGGCGCAGAAACAACGATGGATATCTCAGCTGATTTAGAAGAACTAGCAAATACAAACGTTGCAGTAGTTTGTGCAGGGGCAAAATCTATTCTAGATATCGGTTTAACTCTAGAGTACTTAGAAACAAAAGGTGTTCCAGTTGTAGGTTACAAAACTGACTCATTCCCAGCATTTTATACAACGACAAGTGAATTCAATGCGGATTTCCGTTTAAACAGCGAAAAAGAAGTAGCAGAAATGTTAAAAGCTAAATGGGATCTTAAGTTAGATGGAGGAGCAGTAATTGCAAACCCTATCCCAACAGAACATTCTTTAGAAGACTCTTATATTAACTCGATTATCCAAACTGCTTTACAGGAAGCTGAAGCAAATGGCATCAAAGGAAAAGACGTAACTCCATTCATGCTAGGTAAAGTAAAAGAGTTAACAGAAGGTAAATCTTTAGAGGCTAACATCGAACTAGTTTATAATAATGCTCGAGTTGGATCTAAAATTGCAGTTGAGTTAAATAATCTATAATCATAAGGGCTATCTATTCTCGGAAGAAGACAATAGATAGCCCTTTTTTACAAGATAAGAAAGTATATAAAAATACAGCATGAACACTTGATTTGCAGAGTATTTAAGAATGATAACACTACTGATTTCCGTTACATATGGAGAACAAAGGCGAGGCCGCAGAAAGCGTCCGCTCGGAGTAGAAATCAATGGCATAACTCCGTATTTGTTTTAAAAGGACCGGGCGTGTTTTGCTCGGTTTTTCTTATGGAAAACATTTGAAATATAAATGGATAAATTATTCTTTCCGAAAGTAAATCTCCATCAAGAGCAAGTAAATGGCTATCTAGTGGTAATATGCCTTAATTCTTCCTTGATCTCTTAAATGGAATAAAATAAAAAAGTTGACCATGAACGAATTCATGGTCAACCATTATCATATGATTATTTACGTAAGTTTCCTAGTTCAGATGCGATTGCTTGCATTTCACTTGGACTAAAAGTATCTCGTTTTTTTACCATTTCATATAAGTAAACAAGATCTTCATATTGTGTTGCATTAAAGTCTTCTGCTCTCATTGCGTCTACATTGACCATACGAAGCTTCTCTTTAATTGTTTCAATCATATACGTTACATTTTCCGCTGAGGGTTGTGATAGATCCATTCTTAGTAACCTGCCTTTCATACATTAGAATTATCATTTCACGCTACGCCTACAATGTCAAACACTAAATAGATTTTGATGCCTCTTTTTCTTCTTTTAATTTCTCCTGGATTTTCTTCGTTTCATAAATAATTACTCCAGACAGTCCTAGAAGACCTATTAAGTTAGGAATTGCCATTAATGCATTGGTAATATCAGAGAACGTCCAGATTAAATCTAGAGAAATAACTGACCCAACAAATACCATCAAAACAAAAGCAATACGATATACAATTAGAAGAGAAGGATTTTTAAATAAATATTGGAAACATTTCTCGCCATAATACGCCCATCCGATAATGGTAGAAGAAGCAAAGAATATCAATCCAATTGCCACTACTATTGGTCCGAGGTCACCTAAGAAGTGGCCGAATGCTCCGGTTGTAATTTCATTTGCAGCTAAGCTTTTATCCGTATATATACCAGACATAACAATTGTAATACCAGTAATGGAACAAATGACAAATGTATCAAAGAACACCTGTGTCATGGAGATAAGTCCTTGTCTACCTGCAAGATCTGTTTTTGCAGCAGCAGCCGCAATAGGAGCAGATCCTAAACCAGCCTCATTGGAGAAAACTCCACGAGCAATCCCGTAACGAATAGCGGCACCGATTGCTCCACCAGCAGCGGCTTCACCAGAGAACGCCATTTTGAAAATCGTAGCAAAAGCTTCAGGTATTGCAGTAACATTCATAACCATGACTATTAATCCAGCAGCTACATAGAATATAGCCATTACAGGAACAAAAATTGCCGTAACCTTACCGATAGATTTAATACCACCTAAAATAACTAAAGCAGCAAATACAGTTAGTACAATTCCTGTTATCCAATTATCAATACCAAACGTAGCATTAACTACTCCAGCAACGGAATTCGATTGAGTACCGTTCCCAATACCGAATGCCGCAATTGCTCCAAAAATTGCGAATAAAACAGCTAGCCACTTTTGTTTTAAGCCATGCTCTAAATAGTACATAGGTCCGCCGGCCATTTCGCCATTCGCATCTTTTACTCGATACTTAACTGCTAGTACGGCCTCTCCATATTTTGTTGCCATCCCGAAGAATGCGGAAACCCACATCCAAAATACTGCACCTGGTCCACCTAGAACTATAGCAGTGGCAACCCCAACAATATTACCAGTTCCCACTGTTGCAGCCAGTGCAGTCGTAAGAGCTTGAAACTGTGAAATATCTCCTTCTGCCGACTTATCATGGTTTTTGGAGAAAACTTGCTTTAAAGCAGCAGGTAACAAGCGTAATTGTAAAATTCCTAAACGCACTGTCAAATAAATACCTGTACCTACTATTAATACAAGAAGTGGGATACCCCATAAAAAAGTTGAAACGGAACCTAAAAACTCATTTAATTTTTCCATCGACAAGAACCTCCATATTTTTTAAAATGAACTCTATCATCCTTTCAAATTATTTATCCTTGTTACAATATTCGTAAAATTATGAGTTCTAGTCAAGGATATTTTTTAAATATATAAAATTATTGTTTGATTCTTTTTTACTGAGGGTATAATTAAATCATCTATATAGTTAAACTTGGAGGTAATTCGGATGAGTGAAAATAAATTTGTAAAAGGCATTTTATATGGAGCAGTTGTGGGGGGAGCAATCACCCTACTAGATAGAAAAACTAGAGATTCAGTTATGAACAAAACAAGATACGTACGAAATGAAATTAAATATTACAGCAAAAATAGAGAAGAGTTAAAAAACAATATTGAACAGCAAATAACAAAGTGGAAGTCTGTCTATGATCAATTTTCATCGGATGCTATGTATTTAACAGAAAAAGTGAACGAGGCTAAAGAAATAACGCCTCAGGTTAAAACTTTATTTACAGATACAAAAGATGCATTTTCCCAATCAAAAGAAGAATACAAATCAATTGTAGTTCCTGAACAAGAAGAAAAAAGTATTTTTGAACCAAAAAAGTAATGGCCATAACGAAAGGAGAGGATGAAGTGAAAGAATTTCATAAGACTGAAGAACATGCGAACCCTTCATCCTCAAATAGTAGTTGGTACGAGAAGTTAAAATTTCTTAATATAAAGAAGAAGGAAAAGGAAGACGTGCACCATGATCTTACAACATGGTCGGGATACATAAAGCATTTAATACAACATATTCAAAAAACAGATATTGCAGGATTAGCAGCTCAGTTAGCCTACTTCTTTCTATTATCTTTATTTCCCTTACTAATTTTCATAGTTACTTTGTTGCCGTACTTAAATATAGACGAGGCGCAAGTCTTCCGTCTATTAGAGAACATCGCGCCACAGGAAGTATATATTCTTATTAGTGATACGTTATCTGAAGTTCTTACAAATAGAAATGGTGGGCTATTATCCATCGGGATCATTGGTACGATATGGTCTGCTTCTAATGGAGTGAATGCAATAGTTAAGTCGTTAAATCTTTCATATAGATTGGAAGAAACAAGACCCTTTATAATTGTTCGACTATTATCTATCGTGTTTACGTTATTAATGATTATGTTGTTTGTAGTAGCACTAGTATTACCAGTCTTTGGTCAGCAAATCGGAACAATTCTCTTCTCATACTTTGGGTTTGAAGAAAGTTTTGTAACCCTTTGGAATAATTTAAGGTGGACGATTAGTCCATTAATCATGTTTATCGTTTTAATCGCGTTATATTGGATTGTCCCGAATACAAAACTATTCTTAAGAAGTGTATTACCAGGAGCTGCTTTTGCAGCGATTGGTTGGCTTCTAGTATCATTAGGATTCTCTTTCTATGTTAGTAATTTCTCTAACTATTCGTCCACCTATGGAAGTATCGGGGGAATCATCGTATTAATGTTATGGTTATATATATCAGGGAATATTTTGTTGGTTGGCGGTCAAATAAATGCAGTTATGCAGGAACGTAAAATAGCATTAGAAAAAAAAGAAACAGAAGGACACGTTTAAACGTGGTCTTCTGTTTCTTTTTAAGTTCTCCTATATATTTCGATTCAACATACGTAATCCATTTAATATAACTAATATGGTACTGCCTTCATGACCAATAACTCCTAATGGAAGATCTACTACTTGAAGGAAATTAGAGACAATGAGTAGGGCGATTACCGTTACGGAAAATACGATATTTTGCTTAACGATACGTCGCATTTTACGTGACATCTTCACTGCGTACGCAATTTTAGATAAATCATTTTTCATTAGTATAATGTCAGCGGTTTCTAGTGCCACATCTGTACCTTCTCCCATGGCAAATCCAGTAGTTGCTGTTGCAAGTGCTGGAGCATCATTTATACCATCTCCAACCATTCCAACAAACTTATGTTGCTGTAGTAATTCTTTCATATGCTTCACTTTAGTTTCTGGTAAACACTCTGCAATATATTGGTCAATACCAGCCTCTTTTGCGATGACACTTGCAGTCTTTTCATTGTCCCCTGTAAGCATTACCGTTTTAATACCAAGGGATTGAAGTTGTTTAATCGCAGCCTTTGCTTCTTCACGGACCGTATCTTTTAATGCAGCGACTGCAGCTATTCCTTTTTCATCTCGCATAAAGATAACTGTTTTTCCTTCTTCAGCAAGTGTAATAGCGATACCATTTTGAAAGGCAAAGGCATCTTTCCTATTAACAAAGTCCGGTTTTCCAACTAGTATTGTCTCTCCATCGATAGTAGCTTGTATTCCAAATCCAGGTTTGTCTTCAATAGGAATAAGGGGTAAATTTCCTACACCTTCAGATTTTGCAAAGGCTGTAAGTGCCTGGGCTAGTGGATGATTGGATTGACCTTCAATAGTTGCAAGTTTTGTTAAAGTAGCTATTCTATCTAAATCTGGTCTAACTAAATAATCTGTTACAACGGGTTTCCCGGTTGTTAATGTACCAGTTTTGTCTAATGCGATTGCTTTCATCTCACTGATGTTTTCTAAATGTACT
This sequence comes from Psychrobacillus sp. FSL H8-0510, assembly GCF_038008345.1. Lineage (NCBI taxonomy): Bacteria > Bacillati > Bacillota > Bacilli > Caryophanales > Bacillaceae > Psychrobacillus > Psychrobacillus sp. FSL H8-0510. The sequence goes on along the minus strand of NZ_JBBOYZ010000001.1, from coordinate 2,985,951 downwards.
CCACCTTTAAATAATATCCCCATTTTAGCACCGTTCGAAATTGCTGCTAAAGTGGCTGGCATGATTGAAGCGACCAGAGCACAAGGAGATGCCACTACCAATAAAACCATTGCGCGATAGAATGTGGTGTTCCAGTCCCATTCAAGTAGGTAGTGGGGAAGGAACAGCATAAATGCTACTGAAATTAGAACCACTTTCACATACGTACTTTCAAAGCGTTCGATAAACTGTTGAGCAGGAGATTTTTCATCTTGAGCTGTTTGCACAAGATTAATAATTTTTTGGAATAGCGAGTCCTTGTTATCCTTCGTCATTTCCATCGTAATAGCACCGCTCATATTAACAGTTCCTGCGAAAAGTTCATCATTTAATTGTTTAGTTACAGGGATTGACTCGCCACTTATAGCAGACTCGTCAATCACAGTAGTTCCGCTTAGTATTTTACCATCTGCAGGAATTCGTTCACCTGGCTTTACAATTAAGTGATTACCTACTAAAAGCTCACTTACTGCAACGCGAGAGCAAGTGCCATCATTATTTAAACGCAACGCCTCATCAGGTTGAAGCTCCATAAGAGAGGAAATTTCCTTTTTGCTTTTATTCATCGTGTACGTTTCAAGGGCACCACTTACAGCGAATATAAATATTAGAATGGCACCTTCCGTCCAATAACCAATGATGGATGAGCCTATTGCTGCAAGTATCATCAGTAATTCTACATTTAGTTCTTTTTCTTTAAATGTTTCTATTAAACCTTCTTTGGCTTTTGCATATCCACCTATTATAAATGCAAGTAAGTAGAAAATAATTGATGCAGTTTCTTGCTCGGTATTTCCTAACAGCCAAGCTATGAGGATTAGTATCCCAGAGAAAAGAGCTGCGATCAATTCAATATGAGACTTTAAAGTTTCAAGAAATAATGGGGTAGATTTACTCTCAGTTATTGTTGTCATATAAAAACCTCCTTGATAATGATTTTCAATATTAATAGTCCTTATAAATGAAGAAAATGGACTTCCAATAGGAAATCCACTTTGTATTTATTACTAATTTATAATTATTATAATCTAGAGGTTTTTATAAGTCAACTGTTTACATTAACTGAATACTTTTTCTTTATAAGCTGATAGTTTTTCAAGTGAAGATTTTTCTACATCAGCATGTAAGCTATTACCATGGGAATCCATTGTTACTACAGCTGTGAATTTTTCGACACGAAGATGCCACATAGCTTCAGGAATACCGAATTCCATCAAGTCCACACCTTCTACGCCTTTAATACAATCTGCATAATACTGAGCAGCTCCACCGATTGCATTTAAGTAAACTCCACCATGTTCAGAAAGAGCAGCAAGTGTTTTGAGACCCATTCCACCTTTACCGATTACTGCACGAATGCCAAATTTCTTCATAATATCGCCTTGGTAAGGTTCTTCACGGATAGATGTAGTTGGACCTGCAGCACGTACATGCCAGTCACCTGCGTCATCTTTTTGCATGACAGGACCACAGTGATAAATAATTTGCCCATTTAAGTCAACTGGTGCATCATGGCTCATCAAGTGGTGATGTATTGCGTCACGGCCAGTATACATACGACCACTGATTGAGACAACATCTCCGACCTGTAGTGCACGAATTTGTTCCTCTGTAATAGGAGCTTGTAATTCTACTACTTTTTGAGGAGCTTCTTCGGACGATTGGTCTTTGAACTCAATTTTCTCTCCATCTTGGTAGTGCCATTCGATAATTTCACCTGTAGTGGAGTTAATATTAATCGCCATACGACGGTAAGCCCAACAATTATAAGCAACAGACACATAGAAACTTGCAGGAATACGGTGCATTACTCCAATTTTACAGCCAAGTAATGTAGCTTCTCCACCGAAGCCCATTGTACCAATGCCTAGTGTGTTAGCTTTTTCAACTATATATTGCTCTAATTTTGCTAGGTCAGGATTTGGGTTTGAATCTTCTACATGACGGAATAATTGTTCTTTGGCTAAATCATATCCAGAAGAACGATCCCCACCGATTCCTACTCCGATAAAGCCAGCTGAACAGCCTTGTCCTTGTGCTTGATAGACAGAATGTAAAATACATTTGCGAATTCCGTCTAAGTCACGACCAGCACGACCTAATCCTTCTAACTCAGTAGGCAGGCTATATTGAATATTTTTGTTTTCACAGCCGCCACCTTTTAAAATAAACTTCATCTCAATGTAGTCGTTTTCCCATTGCTCAAACTTAACGACAGGAAGACCATCCCCTAAGTTATCCCCACTGTTAGCACCGGTTAAAGAGTCAACAGCATTCGGACGAAGCTTTGCATCTTTAGTAGCTGATGCTATTGCACGCTTAATCGCTGCTTTAATTTCTAATTGGTTCACGCCAATAGGTGTTTTAATCTTGAAAGTTGGTAAACCCGTATCTTGGCAAATAGGAGAAACATTATCATCTGCCATTTGAATATTATTTGTGATCGTATCTAAACTCATCGCAGCTCGAGTACCAGCATTTTCAGCAGCTTTTGCCTTTTTTATCGCACGTCGAACATCCTTAGGTAAATTTGTAGAAGTTTCGGTAATTAAATCATAAATACTTTTTTCTAATTGCTCCAATTGCATGAGGTGAACGCTCCTTTTATATGTAAATAGGTAACAAACATTACAAGTATACTATTTTATGGAGATGAAAAAAAGAGTAGCTGAGGGAATAAATACATGGAATGCGTAAGTGCGGGGACAGCGGCTTCAGGGGAAAATGCTCTCATACTAGTAGAGGCTTAGGAGAGAGGTGTATCCGTCGGGAATCACCCGAGTGTCCAAGTAGAGTGGTCATCAGCCTGAGAGAAGAAGTTAGGTGCCCGAGAACCACGGCTAACCACCCGCGAAACGTCCGAGCGTCCAAGGAAACGGCTAATCCGTCCGAGCGAAGTAGGTATGCGCTCGAGAACCACGGCTATCCGCCCACGAAACGCCCGAGCGCCCAAGAGAAAGGCTTATCCGTCCAAGCGAAGCAGGTATGCGCCCGAGACCCACGGCTATCCGCCCACGAAACGCCTGATCGCCCAAGAGAACGGCTTATCCGCCCGAGCGAAGTAGGTATGCGCCCGAGAACTACAACCATCCATCTGCGAAAAAAAAGTTCGGAATGATTTCATTCCGAACTTCTTAATTATTCTTTTGTGTTTTTAAACTGTTCAACTTTTAACTCAAGGTCGTCCATCATTTGAATCAGGCGGTCTATATCTTCAAGTTCAGTTGTTTCAGGTTCGATTGTGTCCAAAACTTCTAGAAACATTTGAAGTCGATCTTTTAAATAAGATACTTGTTGTTCTGGATTTGAAATTTGTTTACCCACAGAATAACACCTCACTTTAGTATAGGATATAGGAAATTGTAAAGAAAAGATAGGTCTAAAGAGTTAATTTAATGATTTGTATATTTACAATGTTTACAATATTCTGTTTATATGATAAAGTATCAATAAGATACATAGAAGGGAGGCCGTAGTGAACAGTCGACCATTCTAATCAGTTGAAAGAGGGTGTATAGACATTTCACCGGCAGACAGGCCGAAAATGCAGTTATGAATATACAAGTAAATAATAGTTATATGTAAAGGCTCAGTCCATTATCTTACAGAGATATCGGCTGAGCCTTTTGTTATGTAAATTTATATATTACCCATTCTTATTCTCTGCTAAACTAAAGCTAATATGAAATTAGTTTGGATAAAAAGAGGTATTAATATGCATGAATTTACATTAGAAGAAAAAAGACGTTTTAGAATATTAGTTGCTATTGTTTCGATATCTGGTTTTTCGCAAGGGATGTTGCTTCCTTTAATTTCTGTAATTTTTGAACAAGATGGTGTTAGTGCTACTTTAAATGGATTAAGTGCAACTGGATTATACATAGGTACGTTGTTAATCTCTCCTTTTATGGAACCACCTCTACGAAAATTCGGATACAAACCGATAATAATTGTAGGTGGACTTCTTGTTATTGTGTCCTTAATGCTTTTTCCTTTGTGGAAAAGTGTAGCCTTTTGGTTTGTGTTGCGGCTATTGATCGGAATTGGTGATCATGCTCTTCATTTTTCGACACAAACTTGGATTACTAGCTTTTCACCACAGCATCGATTAGGTAGAAATATTGCAATTTACGGATTATCATTTGGCGTAGGTTTTGCGGTGGGACCTTTATTTGTCCAATTAGTGGAGATCTTTGAAGGTTTACCGTTCATTGTATCGAGTATCCTTTGTTTAAGTGCGTGGGTTCTTGTATTCTTCATTAAGAATGAGAAGCCTGAAGTTTTTTCCGATAGTGCCTTAATAGCTGGGACCTGGAAACGCTTTGGAGCAGCATTTGCAGTTGCATGGATAGCATTTATACCACCGTTTAGCTATGGTTTTTTGGAGTCCTCACTGAACGCAATCTATCCTGTGTATGCACTACGTAATGCTCTAGACGTTACAGATCTTTCTTATATATTAGCAGCATTTTCTATCGGGGGTGTTGTATCTCAGCTACCATTAGGGGTATTAAGTGATCGCATTGGTCGAAGAAAAGTGTTGATCGTAGCATTGGCCATGGGCTCTTTAACATTTGGTATAGCTAGTATGTTCGAAACTTCCGTTCTAGTCATAGGAAGTATGTTTTTTATAGCAGGTACATTTGTAGGTTCAACGTTTTCCCTTGGTATTTCGTATATGACCGATTTAACACCAAAAGAATTACTACCAACTGGCAATTTACTCTGTGGAATTTTCTTTAGTTTAGGAAGCTTGTCTGGACCGTTTTTAGGTGGGCTTTTCATACAACTATTTGATGGCCTAAGTTTCTTAATACTTATAGCTCTATTGTTAGGTTCATTATCATTTCTTATACTCATCTCCAATCCACAGAAGAAAGGTCGATTGTTATGAAGCAAAAATCATCTAAGTTAGGAAGTAAAATTACACTCTATATTGTCGTAGGGATACTATTACTCGTAGCATTATTTACCACTGTCCTTGTTTACAACACGAACAAAACTGTAAAAGATTCATTAGGAGAAAATGGCATACATATTGCGCAAAATATCGCAACGCTAGTAGATGTTCCAGCCTATGAAGAATTTAAAAAGAACCCTGAACAAAATGAGAAGTACTGGGAGTTAAGAGAAGAGTTAAATAATTTACTAATACAAAATGGCATATTATATGCGTATATTACGGATATTCCTAAAGAAGGAGAAACAGCCACTATCATTGTCGATGCTGCAGGAAAAGATGATGATAGCGCTTATTTACCAGGGGATATAAGTGAAGGAACAAATTATGAAGCTGTAGAAGGTGCATTAACTGAAAGTGGAAGCTACACAGACTTAATTGAGGATGAAGAATACGGGGAATACCTATCATCGTATGCTCCTTTGAAAAATGAAGCAGGAGAAATAATTGGGATTGTAGGAGTTGATATTTCTGCAGCGAATGTCCAAGTAATTCAACAAAAAAGCTTAAAAGAATCTGTTCCTTTTTCTTTGATAATGGTTATTCTGTTAGGTACAGTCATCACTTTAGTACTCTATCGTTATGTTCGAACTGCCTTGAAGCCACTAACAAATATGCAAGATGCTTCTATTAAGTTTGCAAATGGAGACCTTCGAGGGGCTGAGGAAGTATTAAAAACGGTGTCATTAAAACAAAATAATGAAATATCCGATTTTGCTAAATCATTCCGAAAATCCATTGTTCAATTATCCTCTATTTTAACAAATATGAATGGAACAGCGGGTTCGCTATTAAAAGTATCTGATGAATTAGAGGAAGTAATGAAGTCAGTTAGATCCTCAAATGATGAAATATCAGAGAGTATTTATAAAATAGCTTCTGGATCTGAAATACAGAAAACAAATAATGATGAAGCTCTAACTGCTATGGAAGAGATGACTATTGGCATCCAGAGAATTGCAGATTCTTCTACCTCAGTGGCCACATCATCTAGTGATATGACAGAACTTGTTACCTCAAGTGCAGCAAATTCTATGACAGTAGTTCACCAGATTAAAAACGTCGAGGCTTCTGTACTGGCAACTGAAAAACATGTGAAAGATCTAGGAGAAAAATATCAATCCATTGAAGAGATGGTTACAGTGATTACAGGTATTGCTGATCAGACGAATCTACTAGCATTAAATGCAGCTATTGAAGCGGCTCGGGCAGGTGAAGCAGGGAAGGGCTTTGCTGTTGTTGCAGATGAGGTTAGAAAACTAGCAGAAATGTCGAGAAACTCTGCGGAAGAAATACGTGACCATATTCAAGGATTCCAAACAGTAACTGTTCTAGCACTAGAAGAAATGGCTAGAAGCGCAAAAGATGTACAAAGTGGATCATTAGCCGTCGAAGAGATCGGAAACGACTTGAATAAGGTACTGGAATCTGTTGTCCGTGTAAATGAAGAAGTGCAAGATGTTTCAGCTGTAACAGAACAAATGTCTGCAAGCTCCGAAGAAGTACTTGCATCCATGGAGCAAGTTACCGCTATTGTAAATGAGTCAGTAGAACAAACGAAAACTGTTGCTGTTTCAGCAGATTATCAAGTGGCTACAGTTGAAAACTTAGACAAAACGATTCAAACTCTACAACAATCAGCCGATCAGCTTCAAAAAGCAATTAACCAATTTAATCTGTAATAGCGAAGCACTAAGGTTGTTCTTTTTTAAGAACAACCTTAGTGCTTTTTCTTTTGGCTATTTTAAAGATAAAGGCTTTTCTGGTCTATTAGGGCAATATTTGCAACTAGGGTCACTACATTTAGATTCTATCCAACTATTACATTTAGGACAAAAATACGTATCAAAATTATCATAATAAACTAAATTAAACTTGCATGTAGAACAATACTTTTCTTGTTCAATTTGACCATAAAATTCAAAGTCATCTATTATCACTTTGTTATCTACTTCTTTTATTTCCATGAAAATCTCCCTCTTAAGTTCATTTCCTACGTCCCATCCCTGAAAATAACATTATATAAACAACTCTTGACAATATTCTGAATAATAGGTTAGTCTGAGTTAATTATAGTAAAGGGAGAGATTCATATGCAAAGAATAACACTGACTTCTTCATTCAAATTGGAGGGCATGTTGGTTTAATAATATGATCTCCGATTTGATTCAATCCAGAATCAACTAAATCGGAGGAATTATAGTGAGCATACAAAATTTTTATTATACAATCACAAGTTCTAGATCGTTTTTTATCCAAATCGTATTTACATTAAATGCTATTTATTATGTAACGCAAGCAGACTTAAATGCATTGCAACTGGTTTTAATCGGCACAATTATGGAAGTTTCCGTTCTCTTGTTTGAAATGCCAACTGGCTTGTATGCAGATCACTACGGACGAAAGCGTTCACTAGCACTGGGCACAGTTATTATTGGTTTGGCACATGTCCTTGAAGGGAGTACGCCAGAATTTTGGGCGATTGCTTTCGCTTCTGCGATGTGGGGAATAGGCTGGACTTTTATAAGTGGAGCTGAACAAGCATGGATTGCGGATGAGTTAGACGGCGAAGACTTAGACACCACGTTCCTTCGTGGTTCCCAATTTTCTTCTTTTGCACGTTTCGCAGCAATTTTGGCCAGTGTGGCAATTGCGGCTGTTTGGTCGGTACAAACGGCGATTATATTTGCAGGTGTCATGCTGATTGCCCTTTCATTCTGGGCATTCATCAAGCTACCCGAAACCAAGTTTGTCAAAGTAACACGTGAAAAAGGTGTCTCGGGTGTAACTCATATGGTTACCACTATCAAAGCTGGACTATCACAGATTCGTGGGAATACTATGCTAGTTAGCATAGCGGTAGTTACATTATTATGGGGACTTGCGAGTGAAGGATTCGACCGTTTATATGGTGCCCATTTCATTACTGACTATAATTTGTCGGAAGAGGAGTCCATCTACTGGTTCGGTGCTTTTTATGCGATTGCATTTTTACTTAATATTGTCGTACTACGTTTTGTTGAGAAAAACGTGAAAGGTCGCTACGCGGCTGTGCTATTGCTTATAAATGCTGTGTTGACAGGAACGATGCTAATTTTCGCATGGACAGGTCATTTCTGGGTAGCTGTGGTGATGTACTGGGTGACAAGTGCACTGAGAAACGTAAACTATCCATTAATGAGCATCATTACAAATGAACAAATTGAATCGAAAGGTAGAGCAACAACACTTTCCATGTTTGGGCAACTTGATGCTTTTGGACAAATTGTTGGGGGCCCATTAGTAGGATTGTTAGCATTATACACAACAATTGCAGGAGGCATTTCGGCATCTGCATTCCTAATTTTACCCGTTCTTTATTTCTTATGGCGAATGAAGCGGAAAACGGTTCATTCATAATTTTTTAGTACTTGATGCGAATGAGCATCAGGTACTATTTGATTGGAGTGATATGTGATAAGAAGCTACTCCATCAATATGATGCCAGTTGTTGTAGCCCCTTTAGTTTGAGTGATAACGTTCACAACAATGATGTATGTATCTTTACCATAACCGTAATTGTGTAACTTTTCTGCTTACTTTACGTATAATCAATAAATACACTACTTCAAAAAAAGGAGTGGAATCGATGATAACGCTGAATGCAGAAAAAAAGTATATAAATTTACTTCTATACTTGCTTCTCATAGCTTTTGTGCTTGTCACATACACCTTGGATTTATATCCAGCAGCACATCAAATAGATTATAGTGATGAGCAATCTTTTACTATAACTAAGAAAGGTATGCTTTACTCGGAGCAACATAAGGTTATCAAAACAGAGGAATCCACCTTAAAAGTTGCGCTGATAGATTATGAGGTAAATTTTCTGAAGGTACTATGGCTTGTGGGTATTATAGTATTCTCCATGTTTTTTATTAATCTTGTTAACTTACTGGAACAAGGGAGTATTAAGCCAGCCCTTATAATATCAGCTATTTATATCGTTATTTTTATAGGGGCTCTTTTTGTCTATATAGATAGATTCCTTTTTGTAAATGAAGTAATTAAGAAATTAATAGTTTGAAGATCAACTAAAATGAACAAATAGATATTGTTTAATGAAGAATGGAAGGAAATGATATTTTCAAATGGAAGCAATGGAACTTAAAGAGATATTATCGGAGCTTAAAAGTGGGGAAAGAATTTGGGAAGCCGAGGAAACAGTCATTATTATCAAATCGATGATTGAACATATTGGTTCTTCAGATGGCGAGTTGAGAGATCAATTAATATATAGCTGGTTTTATCATTTAATAATAAACAAGAATTTGCTAGATCAGGATCTGTTGAAGGAACTATTAGAAGTGGCACTAAAGGATTTGTTATTGAAAGGTATTGGAGATAAAGACACAGATACTGTATTCACAAGGTCTTTTACTACTCTTTTAATAGCACTTATCCTATCTAGAGACAACGAAGATGACTTTCTTAGCCAAGATGTAATTTTGCAAGTGAAAAATAAAATAGTAGATTATATTAATCTTGAAAAAGACTTAAGAGGATATATTCCATATAAAGGATGGGCTCACAGTGTAGCGCATGTCGCAGATACTTTGGATGAATTGATAAAAAGTAAAAAAGTGGACGAAAAATACTTTGGAGAAATCTTAAATGCACTGTGGGATAAAGTCCTTGTTTCCACTACTGTTTACATTCACGAAGAGGAGGAAAGAATATTAGTTCCAATACTGGAGATGCTCGAACGAGGCCTAGAAATAAAAGAAATACAATCATTGTTACAGCAAATACCAGATGAATTACATAAACAGAAAATGTTAGTGAAGGAAGAAGAGTATTGGTATTTATATGCAAACTGCAAGTCATTCTTAAAAAGCTTTTTGATTGAAGTTCAAAAAAGACCAAAATTATATCCTTTGCAAAAAAGTATTGAAGATTGCCTTGAATCGGAATGGAATCTTATGTCATGAGAAAAGGACAGACAAGTTGAATGTCTGTCCAATGTATTATATATAATTAAGGTTTTAACACGAATTTAATACTTTCTTCTTCATGATCATGGAAAGTTTTATAAGCATCGCTTGCTTTGTCTAATGGCATACTATGTGTAATAATTTCTTTTGGATCGAATTCACCGTTCGTAATTTTATCAAATAAGGTAGGCATATAATGTACAACTGGGGCTTGTCCCATCTTTAGGGTTACATTTCGTTCGAAAATATTACCTAGTGGGAACATATTATACAATGACCCGTAAACGCCTGTTAATTGAATTGTCCCAAACTTTCTTACTGCGTTTATTCCGATATCTAGAGCACTTAATGTTCCACCCTGGAGTTTTAGCTTTTGTTCCACTTTTTCAACCATCGACATTTTACCGTCCATACCTACACAGTCAATCACTACGTCTACTCCACCGTTAGTAATTTCTTTAATATGTGAACCCATATCATCGTATTGTTCAAAATTATACACTTCAACATTATTCATCTTTATAGAATGTTTTAAACGATAATCTAAATGATCCACTGCAATTACTCTCTTTGCACCTTTCATCCAAGCAAACTTCTGTACCATCAGACCGATAGGACCTGCTCCTAAAACGGCAACGGTGTCTCCTTCTTTCATGCCAGAGTTTTCAACACTCCAATAGGCAGTTGGAAGAACATCTGAAAGAAATAACAAAGATTCATCTTCTAGTTCACAAGATTCCGGTATTAAAAACGGCAGATAGTTTCCATATGGTACACGTAAGTATTCTGCCTGACCCCCAGGGAAATTACCATAACGTTCGGTAAAACCAAAGTAACCCCCTGCGTCCAAGGCTGGATTATCATTAGAGTTATCGCATTGGCTTTCCATCTCATTTTGACAATAAAAACATTCGCCACATGATACGTTAAATGGAATAACTACTCTATCTCCTTTTTTAACTTTCGTTACTGCTGGTCCAACCTCTTCCACTATTCCCATTGGTTCATGCCCGATGACATAGTCCTTTCGAGTAGGCATGGCACCTCTATAAATATGAAGATCTGATCCACAAATAGCTGTAGTGGTAATACGTACGAGGATATCATCCTGTTTTTCTAATTTGGCATCTGGAACTTCTTTTACTTGGACATCTTTGGCACCTTGATATGTGACAGCTTTCAAAAAAATCTCCTCCTTTAAAAGTATGTTCAATTTAATCTTTCCCTATGATCTCCAAATTGAAACTCACTAAGATATGATGAGGGTGGGGAGTGAGAAAAGTAATAATCATTAAAATCTGATAGAAAAAATAAAAAATCCCGAGAAATAATTCTCGGGATTTTTTATTATTTTAGTATTAATAATGTTACTGCTTCAACATGTGCAGTTTGAGCAAACATATCAACAGGCTGGATGTATTCTATATTGTAAATTTCTTTAAGAGCAGCTAAATCCTTCGCAAGTGTCGATGGGTTACATGATGTGTAAACAAAACGTTTTGGTTTAATATCCAAGATCGTTTTTAACAATTCATCATCTAAACCTGCGCGTGGTGGATCTACTGTTAATACATCTGGAACGAATCCTTCATTTTTCCACTTTTGTAACCAATGTTGTGCTGTACCATGTACATATTGTGTATTTTTGAAGCCATTTCGCTTGGCATTCTTTTTAGCATCTTGAACAGATTCTTGAATAATATCCATACCACGAACCTCTTTGGCATTTTTTGCAAGCCATAGTCCGATGGTGCCGACACCACAATAAGCATCTACGATTGTTTCTTCTCCTGTAAGAGCCGCAGCTTTTTCGATCTCATTGTACAAATGCACTGTTTGTTCCGGATTTAACTGGAAGAATGCTCGAGCAGATAAATCGAAAGCTAATTCTCCAAGCTTTTCATGAATCGTTTCTTTCCCATGTAAGTTAATCGTCGTATCACCAAATATTAGCGAAGTATCTTCTGCATTGATATTCTGACTAATGGACACTATATTAGGATCAATTGCTCTTATTTTTTGAACTAGTTCTTCTTTTTGATGCATTTTCTTTTGAGTTGTCACAAGGGTAACTTGAATTTGTCCAGTTTTCATACCCGTACGAACGACAATTGTGCGGACGACTCCCTTAGAATTTCTTCCATCATAGATAGAAATTTTCATTTCTTCCAAGAATCTTTTTATTTCATTTGTAATATGGGTAGTAGCCGGGTGTTGAACGGAACATTCGTTAATATCGATTAACATATTGGATTCTTCCGCGTATAATCCAGCAATAACTTTATCGCCTAATTCTCTCACTTGGAATTGGCTTTTGTTGCGATAGTGCCATGGGTTTTCCATGCCAATCGTTGGTCTTACATCAATTGATGGGGCTAAGTCTTTCACATATCGTTCTAAAGCCTGTATAACTAAATCTCTTTTTACAAGCAGCTGACTTTCATAAGTCATGTGCTGTAACTGACATCCCCCACAGGATTCATATACTGGGCAAGGTGGAGTAACACGATGCGGAGACGGTTCTCTTAATGTTTTAACTTCTGCTTCGGCATACTTAGGATTTGCTACTGTCACTTTCGCAGTAATTACTTCTCCTGGAAGTGCACCTTTAACAAAAACAACATTACGTTTAAAGAATCCAACGCCTTCTCCATTGATACCAAGTCGTTTAATCGTCAGGGGGAATTCTTGTCCTACTTCTATAACTGATTTTTCACTCATACCTTCACGTCCTTTATCCCGCTTTAACTTGCAGTAAAATCCCCACTGGAATAGCCAGTGGGGATTAACTCCAAGTAAAAGTCCGATTGGCTCAACTAACATTCAGTGGAAAATCATCACTGAATGAAGTTTCCCTTTATAATCTTCCTTCTATTATAAAGGAGTTTATTCAGGAAGCAAAGTAAGCGGAATATCCAGATTATTCATGACTAGATCATCTAGTGTTCCAAATGTATATCCCATTTTTCTAGCATCCTTGATGAACATTGGTAAGCCTTCTGCATTATCAGGAGATACTGTGTGCATTAAGATGATTGCACCAGGGTGGATTTGAGACATTAGCTCATCATAAGCATATTTACCGCCTTTTTTCTGATCCTTATGCCAGTCAATAAAAGCTACAGACCAAAAGATATGCTGATGTCCTATTTCATTGGCAGCCTCTAGCACTTGTTCGTTAAAAATGCCTTCCGGTGGGCGAGTGACGGTTGTTCGGGTTAATGAAGTTAGTTCACTTAAACGTTTATCAAATTTTTGCAGTTCTTTTTTGACACCTTCCTTAGAGAGTCTTGCTAAGTTCGGGTGTCCATATGAATGGTTGCCAATCTGGTGTCCCTCTGCAATCATTCTTTTTACTAAAGGAGTTGCACTTTCTAAATAATGCCCAGTTAAAAAGAATGTAGCTTGAATATTTTCAGCTTTTAAAGTGTCTAAAATACTTTCGGTATAGCCGTTTTCATAGCCGTTATCGAATGTAAAATATAGAATTTTTTCATCTGCAGATCCCTTATATATGGAACCATGTTTTTTGAGCAAGGCATCCATTTCTCCACCTGCTTCTGCTTGTTGTTCATTTGTAGCTTTTTTTAAGCCCCAATGTATTTCCTTATCAGCTTGGGCAGAAAAAGGTTTATTCATAAATCCAATACTTAAAATGATTGTTGCAATAATAATTCCTACTAGGTGAGATTTCCACATAAAAACGCAACCTTTCTTTTTTAAGTAGGTTGCGCCAATAAGAGTTAGTTATTCATTTATAAATAGCGCGTAAAGCACTTTCTAAATTAGGAAAATGGAATGTATAACCTTCATCCAGTAGAACCTGTGGTATAACATGTTGGCCTTCTATGACAAGCTGACTTTTTTCACCTAAAGCAAACTTTAAAGCAAAAGATGGAACGGGAAAATAATGTGGCCTTTTCAATACAGTTGCTAAGGTTTTTCCAAAATCGTTCATCTTTTTTGCATGGGGCGCAGTAATATTAAATGGACCATTAATGGGTTGTTCTATTGCAAATAATAAGGCACTTGCAACATCTTTAACATGTACCCATGACATCCAATTATCACCTGTTCCAATAGGTCCACCAACAAAAAGCTTGTATGGTAATGCCATCAATGGAAGTGCACCTTCAGATTTACCTAAAATAATTCCGAATCTACCATAAGCAACACGTATCTGAAGCTCTTCTGCACTTTTAGCTTTCAGCTCCCAATCTCGAACTGTTCGAGCTAGAAAGTCAGTACCAACTTCTTTCGATTTTTCTGTATATCTTGTACTAGTCGAGGCTGGATAAATGCCAATCGCACTTGCATTTACTAGTACTTTCGGTTTTACAGCAAGCGCTTTTAATATCCGGAGCAGTTCATCCGTTGTTTGCATCCGACTGTCATAGATTTTTTGTTTTTGTACTTCTGTCCATCGCCCATTATTAATGGACTCACCAGCCAGATTTACAAAAGCATCGATGCCTTCTAACTGTTTTTCAGGGTGGGCATTTTCAGATAGCCACTGTACATATGTTATGCCATGTTCCGTTCCCTGTTTAGAACGAGATAGTATATATACATCATGGCCTTTTTGCAACAGTAACTCTGTCAGTTCGCTTCCTACAAATCCAGTTCCTCCAGTAATTGCAATTTTCATTTATCTTCAACCTCCTTCTTAGTTTTATCATAACAGTTCAATCATTTATCACCAACCAACTTATACGCTATAATTGAAGAAAGGCGAATGGAGAGAGTGAAAATGCCGGTTATTACGAGAATTGGACGACAAAAGAATAATAATGAACGGTATAATTTATATTTGGATGAAAAGTATGCATTTAGTTTGGATGAAGCAGTTCTGATCAAGTACCAATTATCTAAGGGCAAAGTCATCGAAGAATTTACACTAGATGAAATTGTTTTTGACGATGAAGTAAGAAAGGCGTTTAACAAAGCCATTAACTTTTTAAGTTACCGTATGAGAAGTGAGTACGAAGTAAAACAAAAACTATTGCAAAATGAGTATGGTGAAGCAGTTATATTAGAAGCAATTCGAAAATTATATGAGTATGGCTTTCTTAATGATGAAAGCTTTACGAAAGCCTTAGTAGAAACACAAAAGAAAAATAGCAAAAAAGGACCTACTGCAATACGTCAGGAACTGAAGAAAAAAGGAATTGATAAAGATCTTCAAGAGAAAGTATTGGGCAATTATTCAGAAGAAGAGCAAGTAGATATAGCGAGAACTTTGGCAGAAAAGATTATCAATCAAAATCAGGATAAAACACCAAGGCAGATAAAACAAAAAGTCCAAGATACACTTCAAAGAAAAGGGTATAATTTTAGTATAATTACCCAAGCACTTTCAACATTCGAATTAGAAAAAAATGAAGAAGAATGGATCGATATAATTGCTACGCAGGGAGACAAAATTTGGCGAAAACATTCGACTAAGTATAAAGGAAACGATTTACGAAGACGTATAAAGACAGCGTTATATCAAAAAGGTTTTCCTGCAGAACAAATTGATCTATATATAGAAAAGAAGGAGTTGGAAGAGCAAGATGAGTGAAAAAAAATATGGTGATATGACTGTACCAGAGCTTAGAACGGAAATTGCAAATTTAAAAGAGAAATCACGAAAAGCCGAGCAACTAGGAATAGTAAATGAATATGCCGTTTACGAAAGAAAAGCATTGATGGCCCAAGCTTTTCTAATAGATCCTGCTACTATTAAACCAGGTGAGATGTACCGAATTATTGGAGATCCTGGTGTGTTTTTTCAGGTAGAATACTTAAAAGGAAGATTTGCATGGGGTTACAGATTAGGTGGAGAAAAATATGAAGAAGCCTTGCCAATCTCAATGCTAGAATCACTGGAGGAAAGAAAATAATATGCAAACAAAAATAGATGAATTAACTTTCGCACTTCTAGAAAAAAATGATAAGCTATCTTCTGCAAAGGCAAGAGCTTGGATAGAGTTACTATGGTCAGACTTTGAATCCTCGTATGCCAAAGCTGGATATGATTATAAAGGGGCTGCTGTCACAGAAATGGTCATTAGAAAATGGATAGATGGCTACGGTGCACAGCTACATGAATTTGCAAATACGAACGAGAAGTATAAACATTTATTGGAGACCGACGATTTTAGCAATTAAAAACGCTAGGAAATGTATCCTAGCGTTTTTTCTTTATTAGTTATGTGGGATGAAATCTAGCTTTTTACGTAGCTTATCTTCACTGAATATCCAACCTGTGTAGGAATTGACTATTTCTAAATCTTCATTTAAATGTGCCACGGCTACGAATGGATAAAAGTCATTACTGCGATATCGTAAGTCAATTAGTCTTACTTCATATATATGCTCAAATTCCGTAATCTCCCAGCGGTAAATAGGAGAAAACGAAGTAAATGCACTCATATTTTGGTCTTTCAAAGCAGCTTTTACTAAATCAGATTCGGGCAGCGGATTACGTTCGAACTTATCATAAATAGTGATAGATCTGCCGTATGCTCTTCCTACATAATGATGCGTTTTAGAATTTGCAGCTACTCTCCATTGAAAAAATTTCATCGTAGGTGCAACAATAATTTCATCTGCATCGGGAATAGTATGCTTGACAGAATTTTTCACTGCATGCTGTACGGCGAATCGTAAAATATAGTACAGGAAAATAATAGCGTACATAGTAAGAAAAGTTGGTACAGGATTTAAGCTTAACATCCATAAAAGTATACCAACCACATGAATACCAAAAATAATTGGATCAAATGTATTAATAACTCCCAGGGCAACCCATTTCTTTGAAAATGGCCTTAAAGCTTGAGTTCCATAAGAATTGAAGATATCTACAAAAACATGTACAAATACAGCAAGAAAAGTCCATAACCATAAATGCAGTAAATTGGCTTCAGGGAAAATAAGCCATAACACACCTGCTATTAAAATAGGCCATAAAATAACGGCTGGAATTGAGTGAGTAATTCCACGATGATGTCGAATATAAACTGCATTATTGCGTAATTTTAGAACAGTATCTATATCAGGGGCTTGAGAGCCTATAATTGTACCTGCTATAACTGCAGTCGTTGTAAGTGTGCTCCCTGCAACAACGGGGTCAATAAGAGAGAGACCGCCTAGTGCAACACCCATAACAACATGTGTACCTGTGTCCATACAACCAGCTCCTTTAGGATTACAGCTTACTACATCTTAAAATAGATTAGTTAAAAAACAAAGCCGCTACTATTCATATACCCAAATTTAATGTCAATAATCGCAAGGAAGGATTTTACAGTGAACGAATTATACAAAAAAAATGTTAGTGAATCACTAGTTTCATGGTTTTTAGAAGAAAAACGTGACTTGCCGTGGAGGAAAACAACAGACCCATATAAAATTTGGGTTTCCGAAGTAATGCTACAACAAACAAAAGTGGATACGGTTATTCCTTATTATGAAAGATTTATCGCAAAATATCCTTCACCACAATCATTAGCTAATGCAGAAGAAGGAGAACTATTAAAAGAATGGGAAGGATTAGGTTATTATTCCCGTGCCAGAAACTTACAGAGTGGTGTAAAAGAAGTAGTTGAACATTATAATAGCGTTGTACCTTCCAATCG
Organism: Psychrobacillus sp. FSL H8-0510; assembly: GCF_038008345.1. Lineage (NCBI taxonomy): Bacteria > Bacillati > Bacillota > Bacilli > Caryophanales > Bacillaceae > Psychrobacillus > Psychrobacillus sp. FSL H8-0510. The sequence continues at coordinate 2,968,357 of NZ_JBBOYZ010000001.1, read as the reverse complement.
AAAAGAAATTTCCAAGTTGAAAGGTATTGGTCCATATACTGCTGGTGCTATTTTAAGTATTGCATACGGAGTGCCAGAACATGCTGTAGATGGCAATGTTATGCGTGTACTTTCTAGAGTCTTATTGATAAAAGAAGACATTGCGAAGCCAAAAACAAAGAAAATATTTGAAGAGGCAGTAATGGATTTGATAGATCGTGAAAATCCCTCTGCCTTTAACCAAGGTCTTATGGAACTAGGTGCAGTAATTTGTACCCCAACTAAACCAAAATGTCTTTTGTGTCCATTAAGAGAAAATTGCTCTGCATTTTTTGAAGGTGTGCAAGATGAGTTGCCTATAAAAACAATTCAAAAGAAATCAAAGACCCATAAAGTGAAAACAGTAGTTATACAGAATAAGGATGGACATGTATTACTTGAAAAACGAGCTTCTAAAGGCTTACTAGCGAATATGTGGCAATTCCCAATGGTAGAGTTACCAACGCCTAACCATACAGTAGAAGAGATTGTCGAACATGATTACGGAATAGAGATTGAAAAAGGTCCGTTAATAAATGAGTTTAAACATGTGTTTTCGCACCTAGTATGGGAAATGGAAAGTTTTGAAGCAATCTTGAAGCAAGAAAAAGAGCTTCCTAATCGTTGTAAGTGGCTTACTATAGAAGAAATAAATCTACAACCGATGCCCGTCCCGATGTTGAAAATTTGGAATGCATGGAAAGAGAGGGAGATTTGAAAATGACAACAAATAAAGTAGCTTTAGTTACAGGTAGTAGCAGAGGTTTAGGGAAAGCTATTGCTATCGAACTTGCCAAAAACGGATATGATATCGTCGTAAACTATGCTCGAAGTAAAACCGCTGCTCTTGAGACAGTGAAGGAAATTGAAAACCTAGGAAGAAAAGCACTTTTAGTAAAGGCGAATGTAGGAGATGTGGAAAAGCTTCGTGATATGTTCCACACTATTAAAGAAGAGTTTGGTCGTTTAGATATTTTTGTTAGCAATGCTGCTTCCGGTGTTTTAAGACCTATTATGGAATTAGAGGAATCACATTGGGACTGGACAATGAATATTAACGCCAAAGGAATGTTATTTGGTGCCCAAGAAGCGGCTAAGTTAATGCCAGACGGTGGGAAAATTTTGGGGATCAGTTCTTTAGGGTCTATCCGTTATTTAGAAAACTACACAACAGTCGGAGTTTCAAAAGCCGCAATAGAATCACTCACAAGGTATTTAGCAGTGGAGCTTGCACCTAAAGGAATTGTAGTAAATACTGTATCTGGTGGTGCGCTCGACACTGACGCACTCAAGCATTTTCCAAATCGAGATGAATTACTAGACGATGCCAGAGTAAATACACCAGCAGGACGGATGGTAGAAATAGATGACATGGTCAAAACAGCTATGTTCTTGCTATCTGATGATGCTTCCATGATTAGAGGCCAAACAATTATTGTCGATGGCGGAAGATCGTTAAAAATGTAGTGTCTTACACTCCCACTAATTTTTCAGCTAGGAAGACATAAATGCGTAGCGTGCGACGGCCACATCTGAGTAAAACTTCTTATATTGGTATAATGAAGACTGTCTATCTAAACTTGAAGGCGAAGATGCAAATGTAAGCTAGATTCATAAATGACTATCTATTTATAGTAGCTATATACTTCATACACAGTGGTCGGTTGGATGTGCGCCTTCCAAGCCGCATGAGCGCGAAGAATGAGACTTTAAAAGGGTGAAGGAACGGAGTGACTCATCCTTAAAGGCTCATGCGTAGCGTGCGGCAGCGCACATCCGGGTGAAACTTCTTTTATTGCTAGCACACTATATGAAATTGACTCAAAGAATGAATAAAATTATGCCATCTGCACATGATAGGAATGTACGGAGGTGAACAATCCATGAAGAATAACAGAAAACAGCAGAACCAAAACCAAGAGTTTGCTTCTGAAACTGATATTCAAAAAGTTAAAGAACAAAATCGTCAAGCAGAGTTGAAAAAACAACAAGCTAGCGGTCCACAAGCAAATCGTTCTTCTAACCGAACTAAATAACATGGATTCACCAAAAATCAGCGAGGGTAAATAACCCTCGCTGATTTTTTTACTATAGTTTTTTACATTGAATTGCTATAATAAGAAAATAAGTATAAAAATTCTAAATTTACGCTTGATGAAAAGGTGGCTAAATCATGGCGATTCCAAATGAAGGAGAAACTATTCAAATTCACAGCTACAAGCATAATGGTCGAATCCACCGGGTCTGGCAAGAAACGATGGTTTTAAAAGGAACCAAAAATATTGTAATTGGAGCAAATGAACGAACACTTGTAATTGAATCCGATGGTAGAACTTGGATTACTAGAGAACCTTCTATTTGTTACTTTCATGCAGAATATTGGTTTAACATTATTTGTATGCTACGAGAAGATGGTGTATACTATTACATCAACATGAGTTCTCCGTTTGTCTATAACAATGGAATGCTAAAGTACATTGATTATGATTTAGATGTGAAGGTATTTCCTGATATGACCTACACAATTCTGGATGAAGACGAATATGAGCAACATAAAAAAGAAATGAAGTATCCAGAAGAAATTGATGGTATTTTAAATCGAAATGTCGAGAAGCTCATTTCCTGGATCAAACAAAGAAAAGGTCCGTTTGCACCAGATTTTATTGAGGCTTGGACAAGTCGTTATCATTTCCAAAAACAGTTGAATGAGTAGTTAGAGAAACCTGTTGAAATATGCAACAGGTTTTTCTCATGGTAGAAGGGAGTTTTTATATGAATTCGATGAAAAGATATATGGAATTTGTAAAACCGTATAACTTTCAAATTTTCTTGACAATCGTCATAGGGGTTATAAAATTTGCTATCCCATTATTTATTCCGATTCTTATCAAGATTGTAATTGATGATATTATCGGAGCAGAAGCATTAACCAATGATGAAAAAATGACTCAATTAATATATTGGCTTGGCGGGACTGCATTAGTATTCTTAATCGTTCGACCACCAATAGAGTATTATAGACAATACTTAGCGCAATTAGTGAGTAATAAAATCTTGTTTGATATACGTAAGAAAATGTATATCCATTTACAAAAGCTTAGCTTAAAGTACTACTCCAACACACGTGCTGGCGAGGTTATTTCTCGAGTTATCAATGATGTGGAGCAGACGAAAAACTTTGTCATGATTGGATTGATGAACGTCTGGTTGGACCTAGCGACTATTTTAATCGCTATCGGCATCATGTTAACGATGAATGTAAAGCTTACTTTAGTTACATTATTAGCATTTCCATTCTATGCATTCAGCGTTAAATACTTCTTCGGAAGATTACGGGATTTAACAAAAGAGCGTTCTCAAGCATTAGCTGGTGTTCAAAGTTACTTACATGAGCGTGTACAAGGAATGAGTATTATTAAAACCTTTACGCTAGAAAAACATGAACAAAAATTATTTAATGAGACAAATGGAGAATTTTTAGATGCAGCAGTAAAACAAACAGTATGGAATGCAAAAGCATTTGCAGTAGTTAATACGATTACAGATATTGCTCCTTTACTTGTTATTGCTTATGCGGGTTATGAAGCTATTCATGGAAGACTTTCTGTAGGGACAATGGCTGCATTTATTGCTTATGTGGAGCGCTTATACAGCCCGTTAAGACGTTTAGTCAATTCATCCACAACATTAACGCAATCATTCGCTTCGATGGATCGTGTATTTGAGCTAATGGATGAAGAGTATGATATTGTCGATAAAAAAGGTGCTTCTACTTTAGGAACCTCTAACGGAGAAGTGACATTTTCTAACGTATCATTCCAGTATGAAAAAGATGGACATATGATTTTAGAGGATATCGATTTCCGTGTTAATGCAGGGGAAACAGTAGCTTTTGTAGGTATGAGTGGCGGTGGTAAATCGACTATTATTAGCTTAATTCCTAGATTTTATGATGTTACTAAGGGACAAATACTAATTGACGGTAAGGATGTTCGTGATGTCACCATTGAATCCTTAAGAAAGCAAATTGGTATAGTGCTACAAGATAATATTCTTTTTAGTGATTCGGTCAAGTCCAATATATTAATGGGGAAACCTGGTGCTACAGATGAAGAAGTAATGGAAGCGGCTATAGCAGCAAACGCACATGACTTTATCATGGAGCTTCCTGAAGGATATGAAACAAAAGTCGGAGAGCGTGGAGTGAAACTTTCAGGAGGTCAAAAGCAGCGTGTTGCGATCGCCAGAGTATTTTTGAAAAATCCATCTATTTTAGTTCTAGATGAAGCAACTTCAGCATTAGACTTAGAGAGTGAATCTTTAATACAGGATTCTTTAGAGAAGCTAGCTTCCAATCGTACGACCATAATCGTAGCACACCGTTTATCTACTATTACGCATGCCGATAATATAATCGTTATTGAAAATGGTAAAGTGATTGAGAACGGTTCACATGCGCAATTGATGAAACAAAAAAATACTTATTACAATCTATTTCAAATTCAACAACTTGATACAGAATAATTACTCAAACATCTTATAAGTGTTTCTTCCGCTTATAAGATGTTTTTTTATATTTAGGAAGGGAGGATAGTCGTATGACTTTTCAGAAAAGTGTTGCATAACAGAATTTTTTGTGTAAAATATCATTTATAGTACTTTAGTTAGAAGATTCGAATATTTGTGAAAAGAGGGAACATCATGAGTGAACGACAAACAATTTTGGAAGTGAAAGATCTTCAAACGTCCTTTTTCACAGATGATGGTGTTATTCCATCCGTAGATCATATTGATTTTCATGTAAGAGAAGGCGAGATTCTAGGTATTGTTGGAGAATCAGGATGTGGAAAAAGTGTTACTTCTCTTTCCATCATGGGACTAGTTCCAAGTCCACCAGGGAAAATTACGAGTGGTCAAATATTGTTTGAGGGCAAAGACTTAACAAAGTTTTCTGAGAAAGAAATGCGCAAAGTCCGCGGCAACGATGTGGCAATGATTTTCCAAGAACCAATGACATCATTAAATCCTTTATTTACAATTGGAAATCAATTACTAGAGGCAATAACCTTACATAAGAAAGATTGGAACAAAAAGAAAGCGAAAGCAAGAGCGATAGAAATGCTAAAACTAGTTGGACTTCCGAGAGCAGAAGAACTTATGAATGACTATCCACATCAGCTCTCCGGTGGAATGAGACAACGTGTAATGATAGCTATGGCATTAGTTTGTGATCCCAAGCTCTTGATAGCTGATGAACCGACAACAGCTTTAGATGTAACTATTCAAGCCCAAATATTAAAGTTAATGCGCGAGTTAAACGAACGGCTGAATACGGCGGTAATATTAATAACGCATGATCTAGGCGTAGTAGCTGAAACTTGTGAACGAGTTGTAGTGATGTATGCAGGAAAAGTAGTAGAAGAGGGCACCGTGGATACAATCTTTAATAACCCACAGCATCCATATACAAAAGGTTTGATTGCTTCTGTGCCAGATATGCGATATAAAAAACAGCGCCTCTACTCTATTCCTGGGAGTGTTCCAAAGCCTGGATCCATCAAACAAGGTTGCAGATTTGCAGCTCGCTGTGAATTTGTAGTAGGAAGATGTACGGAAGAAAATCCTCCTCTATATGAAACAGCGGAAGGTCATAAAACAAGATGCTTCTTATACGATGAAAAGGAGGTTTTGCAAGATGACAGAGCCGCTGTTAAAAGTTGAAGGATTGAAAAAGTATTTTCCAATACGTACTGGGATGTTAGGAAAACATACAGGTAATGTGAAAGCTGTAGATGATATTTCTTTCTTTGTAAATGAAGGAGAAACTCTAGGAATAGTGGGTGAATCTGGTTGTGGTAAATCTACTACAGGCAGGATGCTTATGAGATTACTAGAGCCTACTGAAGGAAAAGTGACGTTTAACGGAAAAGAACTAACGAGTATTTCAAATGATGAGATGAGAAAAGCTAGACGTGAAATACAAATGGTATTCCAAGATCCTTATGCTTCTTTAAATCCACGTCATACAATTGAAAAGATTCTAATGGAGCCTTTAATTGTCCATAATATTGGAGACCCAAAGAGTAGAAAAAAGAAAGTACATGACTTTCTAGAAATTGTCGGTTTAAGTAGCTATCATGCCAAACGTTATCCACATCAATTTAGTGGAGGACAAAGGCAACGTATAGGAATAGCAAGAGCATTGATGACTAATCCGAAGTTGATAATAGCGGATGAGCCAGTGTCGGCACTCGACGTTTCGATACAGGCACAAGTCTTGAATCTCATGCAAGATTTACAGAAGGAGCTCAAGTTAACTTATATCTTTATTGCTCATGATTTGGGAGTTGTTCGCCATATCAGTGATCGTGTAGGGGTAATGTATTTAGGAAGAATGGTAGAACTCGCTACAAGTGAATCCATGTATGCTGAACCTTTACATCCTTATACAAAAGCTTTACTTTCTGCAGTTCCAGTTCCAGATCCGGAGTTTAAACGGGAACAAATTATTTTAGAAGGAGACATTCCAAGTCCCTCAAATCCACCTTCTGGGTGTACCTTCCATACAAGATGTCCTTTTAAGATGGATATTTGTGTGAAGGATGTTCCACAATTACAAGAAGCTAAAACAGGTCATTTTGTTGCATGCCATTTATATAATGAGCAATTGCAGCATTGATAATAAATAAATAATTGGAGGGGTCCAAATGGGAAAAACGAAGATATGGTCATTTTTGCTGCTGATGTTCGTTGCACTTACTATGGTACTTGCTGCGTGTTCATCTGACGATTCATCAGACAGCGATACAAAAAAAGATAATGACAAGGGAACTACAGAAACTGCGGAAGATAAAGTATTAATCTTTGGTCGTGGAGGAGATTCTGTTTCACTAGATCCAGCTGCTGTAACGGATGGTGAATCATTCAAAGTTACACAAAACGTGCAAGAAACTTTATTAAACTTTGGTGAGCAAGATACAACAATTAATGAAGGATTAGCTACAAAGTGGGAGCCATCAGAAGACGGACTTTCGTATACATTCACACTTCGTGAAGGTGTAAAATTCCATGATGGAACTGATTTTAATGCAGAAGCAGTTGTTAAAAACTTTGAACGTTGGGCTAGCGGTTCTGAAGATCTATTCCCATATTATGGGTCTATGTTCGGTGGATATGCTGGTGATGAAGGTCATGTAATTGAATCAGTTACTGCTGAGGGAGATTACACGGTAATATTCAAACTTACGCGTGCACAAGCACCTTTCTTGAAAAATATTGCAATGAGTCCATTCGCTATTGCAAGTCCAACTGCATTTGAAGCAGCAGGAGATAAATATGGAGATAGCCCAGTCGGTACTGGACCATTCAAATTTGTAGAGTGGAAACGTAATGATTCTATCACTATTGAAAAGTATGAAGAGTATTGGAATTCAGAAGAGCCGAAATTAGATCGTGTTGTTTTCCGTGCAATTCCTGATAACTCTGCTCGTTTAAACTCTCTTTTAACTGGAGAAATTGATTTAGCTGATGGTGTAAATCCTTCGGACGGAGCTACAGTTGAGTCAGAGGCAGCTCTACAACTATTCGAACGTCCATCTATGAATGTTGGGTACCTTGGGTTAACAAATACTCGTCCTCCATTCGATAACCCAAAAGTTCGTCAAGCTGTAAACTATGCAATTGATAAACAAGCTATTGTGGACGCTTTCTTTGAAGGTCGTGCAGAGGTAGCGAAAAACCCTATGCCATCTTCTATTAGTGGATACAATGAAGATATTCCGGGTTATGAGTACGATCCAGAAAAAGCGAAGCAATTATTAGCAGATGCTGGTATGGCTGACGGTTTTGAAATGGAACTATGGGCAATGCCTGTACCACGTCCTTATATGCCAGATGGTGCAAAAGTTGCTGAAGCTATTCAAAAGAACTTAGCTGATGTTGGTATTACTGCTAATATCGTATCTTATGAATGGGCTACTTATTTAGAAAAAGCTAAAAATGGTGAAGCAGATGCATTCTTATTAGGTTGGACTGGTGATAATGGAGATGCGGACAACTTTATCTATGTTTTACTTGACGAAGATAATATCGGAAGTAACAACTATAGCTACTACAAAAACGATGAGACACATAAAATCTTAATCGAAGCACAAACAGAAGTAGACGAAGACAAACGTAATGAACTTTATAAACAAGCACAAGAATTAATCTTTGAGGATGCTCCGTGGGTTCCACTTGCTCACTCAACACCATTACTAGCTGGAGATGCTGAAATTACTAATTTCTTCCCACATCCAACTGGTTCTGATAGATTAAACAAGGTCGACTTTAAGTAATAAGCTTAAGGGGGGAGGTCTTCGTGATTTCTCCCCTTTATTCATTAAATTAGAAATTGTATTTATTCAGCATTTGTTTAGCTCCTACGTCTAGTCCCTCGAGTTGCTTCAAGATATCAGGGGCGTATGATGAGGGTCAGTAGTTGTGACACGACGATCATAATCATATACTGACTTCCAATTACATAGGCGTTTGTGCTTTTCTTAATTTAAATTAGAGAGGTGAAGAAAATGCTTCACTATATCGGTAAACGATTATTACAATTGATACCTGTATTACTTGGTATGACATTTGTTGTTTTCATGATCATACGAGCAATTCCTGGTAATCCCGCACAAGTAATATTAGGACAATTAGCATCTAAAGAAGCGATAGAAGCATTGGAGATTAAACTAGGCTTGAACCAGCCTTGGTATACACAATACTTTGACTATTTAGCTGGTCTCCTAAAAGGTGATTTGGGCGAATCTATGCGAACGGTTCAACCAGTTGCTAAAGAGATTTGGCCATACTTGGCTGCAACAATGGAGCTAGCTTTCTTTGCCATTATTATTGCAGTAATAATTGGAGTTAATGCAGGTATTATATCGGCTTGGTTCCAAAACTCTTGGTTCGATTATATGGCAATGGTCTTAGCTTTAATCGGAGTATCCATGCCAATTTTTTGGTTAGGTTTGATGGAACAGTGGATTTTTGGTATTGAATTACAATGGCTTCCAACGACTGGTCGAGAAGAGGTTCGAGATCCCATTAACTCCATCACGAGCTTGTATGTAATAGATACAATTATACAGGGAAGATTCGATCAACTAGGTACTGTACTGAAACATTTAATATTACCTGGTATTGCGTTAGCAACAATTCCGATGGCGATAATTGCTCGTATGACTAGATCAAGTATGCTTGAAGTAATGAGAGCGGATTATGTTCGTACTGCTAGAGCTAAAGGGCAGAAAATGTTTTTTGTAGTTTACAAACATGCTTTAAAAAATGCAATTATACCCGTATTAACTGTAATTGGACTTCAAACTGGGCTTTTACTTGGAGGCGCTATTTTAACGGAGACTATCTTCGGATGGCCAGGAATCGGCAGGTATATTTACGAAGCTATTTCGTTCCGTGATTATCCAGTAATTCAGTCGGGTATATTGGTTGTCGCTTTTATATTCGTGATGATTAACTTATTTGTAGATATTTTATATGGGTTAGTAGATCCGAGGATTAAATATGATTAAAAGGAGGAATAGATATGTCCGAAATGGTTCCGAATGCGACAAATGATCAACTAATAGTAACTAAAGAAACGTCGACCGGTCCTTGGCGAGATGCATGGCGTAGCTTTCGAAAAAACAAAGGAGCGCTTGTAGGAGCAGGGATTGTCTTATTCTTCTTATTTTTAGCATTTTTTGGTCCTTGGCTTGCACCACAAGGTATTAATGATCAGCTTTTAACAGATCGATTGAAACCACCGTCTAGTAAGTATTGGTTTGGTACGGATGATTTTGGTCGTGATATATTCTCTAGAATTATTTATGGAGCTAGAATCTCCTTAATGGTAGGGTTTTTCTCTGTTATTGGTTCTGTAGTAGCTGGTAGTATTTTAGGTATTATTGCAGGTTACTATGGGAAATGGATAGACATGATTATTTCAAGAATTTTCGATATCATGTTAGCTTTTCCAAGTATATTATTGGCCATTGCTGTAGTTTCTGTCTTAGGACCGTCTTTACAAAATGCATTGATTGCTATTGCGATTATTAATATTCCTAACTTTGGTCGCCTAATACGCTCGAAAGTTCTAAGTATTAAAGAAGAAGAGTACATAACATCTGCTAAAGCAATTGGGATGAGGGACATTCGAATTTTGTTTTCTCATATTCTACCTAATTCTATGGCACCGGTTATTGTTGCAGGAACACTGGCAATCGCTTCAGCTATTATTGAAGCAGCTGCTCTAGGGTTCTTAGGATTGGGAGCTCAAGCGCCTGCTCCTGAATGGGGGAAAATGCTAGCGGATGCCCGTATGTATTTAAGAAATGCACCGTGGACGATGATTTTCCCAGGAGTAGCAATAATGTTAACAGTTGTAGGATTTAACTTGATGGGTGATGGACTCCGAGATGCACTAGATCCGAAGATGAAAAATTAATAACCGTGCCACTTAGCATTCTAACGCTAAGTGGCATTTTTTTTAGAAGAACTTTTACGAGGCGTTACTATTTTAATTGTTGTATTTGGTAATACAATAATCGGACGATCCAACTACTAATATCTAAAAAAAACTGGTTGGTCGCGAGAAAACTCACGATCAACCAGTTTTTTTAATAAGGTGTTTCTTCAATTTCAACAGTCAGCTCTTCGCTATGAAAGTTTTGATATGAGGTGATGAGTTTATCCACATGTTCCAATTGTTCCTCATAGCTTAAAATAGCAGATAGTAAATGTAGCAGATGGTATGAAGAAAACTCCTCTTCCATTTGTGTAATAGTAATTTGTTTGACGAAAATATCCATTACTTCTTGCCTTTGTAAAAATGCCTCGGAATCGTTCTCTTCAATATGCTCGGGTCTTAACTTACCGATGAATTTCAAATGGAGCTGTTCATGATAGGTTAATAGAGTATCCAATCTTTCCTTTATCATCATTAGAAAATGTTCGGGAAGAAGAGTAAATTCATGCTCATGGTGATGCAACTTTTTTAGTACATCTAAGCTTTTATAGGAAGCCGAAATTAATTCGCGGTAGACGACTAATTTTCTTCCCTTTGTGTGGTTTGCTTTCTTAGTGTATCCACGTTCTTCTTTAAAGAATGAGTATATTTGATCAACACGAACAAGTCTTTCATTTAATTGACTAATGGTTTGTTTAGTCGATTGATGATCGGATGCTTGTCGAACTGCTATTCGTAACCAACGAATTATTTCGTCCTGTGTATAGTGAATTGCATTGAATAGCTTCTTTTCAAACTTAGGAGGTAAAAATACTAAATTCACAATAAAAGCAGATATTACTCCAACTAGAATGGTAGCAAATCGTAATACTGCAAATAGTAGAAAGTCATCTCCTTGTATTTCCATAATCGCAATTACCGTAACAAGAGCAAGTGTTAAGGCTTTCTCTAATTTTAGTTTAAGCATAATTGTAATGGTGATGATTGCAGCAAATCCTACGATTACATAATCTTTTCCGAAAACTAAAGAGAAGATAACCGCAACAATGGCTCCGATTAAGTTCCCTTGAATTTGTTCAGTGGCTGTTTTATACGACCTATATATAGAAGGTTGAATGGCGAAAATAGCTGCTATTCCTGCAAATACAGGATTGGGAAGCTGAAGTAATTCAGCTATGAATAAAGAAAATACAATAGCTACTCCAGTTTTAAATATACGAGCTCCTAATTTCATTAAATCCAATCCTTTCGTAAGAAACAGCGCACTTGTTTATTGAAGTTTAGCAAATGCATTATTAACTGCAGAAAGTGTTTCTTGAATATCACTTTCTGTATGCGCAGTTGTGATAAACCAAGCTTCGTATTTTGAAGGTGCCAAGTTAATACCTTGGTTTAACATTAACTTAAAGAACTTCGCAAACATTTCCCCATCACTTGCTTCTGCTTGTTCATAATTCTCTACTTTCACATCTGTGAAGTAAACAGAAAGTGCGCCTTTAATACGATTAATAGTGATGGTGACATTATTTTTCTTGGCTGCTTCTAAAATACCGACCTCAAGCAGTCCACCTAGTCTATCGAGTTCATCATATAACCCAGGAGTTTGTAAAACTTCTAAGCAAGCAATACCCGCTTGCATAGACGCTGGATTACCTGCCATAGTTCCCGCTTGGTATGCTGGTCCTAATGGGGCAACTTGCTCCATAATTTCTTTTCTGCCGCCGTAAGCACCTATTGGAAGACCTCCACCGATGATTTTACCTAATGCTGTTAAGTCAGGTGTTTGCTCTAACATAGTAGATGCTGCGCCGTAATGGAAACGGAATGCGGTAATTACTTCGTCGTAAATAACTAGTGCACCTTTATCTTTTGCCAATTTATGAACTAGTGGAAGGAAATCTTCATTTGGCTCTACCATGCCAAAGTTTCCTACGATCGGCTCCACTAAAATACAAGCTAATTCGTCTCCCCATTTCTCCATAGCTTCCTCAAAAGCTTTTGGATCATTAAATGGAATAGTAATTACTTCTTTCGCTGTTTCTTTAGAAACACCCGCAGAGTCAGGAGTACCTAATGTAGCAGGACCTGAACCAGCTGCAACTAGTACTAAATCAAAGTGGCCATGATAGCATCCCGCGAATTTCATCACTTTTGTTCTTCCAGTATAAGCACGAGCAACTCGAATTGTTGTCATTACTGCTTCTGTTCCTGAGTTAACAAAACGAACTTTGTCCATTGAGGGAATAGCATCCTTTAACATTTTTGCAAAGGTTACTTCATGTTTTGTTGGAGTCCCATATAACAGACCAGTTTGTGCCGCTTTTGTGATGGCCTCGGTAATATGAGGATGTGCATGACCTGTAATAATAGGTCCGTATGCCGCTAAATAGTCGATATATTTATTGCCATCCACGTCATAAAAATAAGCACCTTCTGCTCTTTCCATAACGATAGGTGCTCCTCCACCTACTGCTTTATATGATCGTGATGGACTGTTTACACCACCTACTATATGTTCTAGTGCCTCAATTTGAATTTTTTCTGATTGTGTTTGTTTCAATGTCCTAGCCTCCGCTCAGTTTGTTTACAGATAGAAAGTATAACGTTTCTATTCAATTATTGTCTAGTATACTAATTCTTTAAGTTCCTCTTAATTGTAGACAATAATATTGAAAATTGCTAAGAAAATTGAACAAAGTGACTAACTTCGTTACGATATATATATAATAGGAGGGATTATGATGGAAAAACTAGAAGGCATGGTAGCACCTAACTTTTCATTGAAAAATGAAAAAGGAGAAATTATTTCATTAAAAGACTTTGCAGGGAAGAAATATGTCGTTTTGTATTTTTACCCAAAGGATGCTACACCGGGCTGTACAACGGAAGCATGTGATTTTAAAGCCGCTCATACAAGTTTCACTGATTTAAATGCAGTTATTCTTGGAGTTAGCGCAGATGATGAAAAGGCTCATACAAAATTTATAGACAAGCATGGTCTTCCATTTTCGCTATTAGTAGATGATACGCATGAAGTATCGGAGGCATATGGAGTATGGAAGTTGAAAAAGAATTTTGGAAAAGAGTATATGGGTATCGAACGTTCTACTTTTTTAATCGATCCTACTGGAACGGTCGTAAAAGAATGGAATAAAGTTAAAGTCGACGGACACGTAGAAGAAGCACTTCTAACATTAAAATCATTAGTGACTGAAGGGCAATAATATGAATATATTGTTTTCTTTTTTACCAAAGCCGGAGCAACAGGATGAATTAGTAAAAAAGTACCCAGATGCAGAATTTATATTTCAAAAAGGTTTAAATGAAGAACTGCTAAAGTCAGCGTCAATTCTAGTTACATACGGCGAAGACATAGATGCACCTCATCTCAAAACTGCCGAACAGCTAAAATGGATTATGGTGGCTTCTGCTGGCTTAGAAAAAATGCCGTTACTGGAAATTGCAAAGCGAGGCATTGTCGTTACCAATGTACGTGGAATTCACAAAACTCCAATGGCAGAAACGATCTTAGCCCATATACTTTCTATTAAGAAGTCACTCCCGTTGATCAATGAAAATCAACGAAAAGGGGAATGGTCTAAACGTGTGTCTCCAACCGAATTACTAGGTTCAACTGCGATCATATTAGGTCCCGGTGCAATAGGCGGGGAAGTAGGAAGAATACTACAGGCTTTTGGCGTGCACACAATTGGATGTAATAGCAGTGGAAAACTGCCTCCATTTATGGACGAAATAGTTACCTTCGATAAACTAAATGAAGTTTTACCGAAAGCGGATATTGTTATTTCCATTCTACCAAGTACGGAGCAAACAAAGGGATTAATCACATACGAGCATTTACAGTCTATGAAGCAGAGTGTAATCTTTATGAATTTTGGACGTGGTGATTTAGTGAAAGAACAACACTTACTACGTTCATTAGAAGAAGAGAGAATCGCATATGCTGTACTGGATGTATTTGAGAAGGAACCACTTGCCGCAGAACACCCATTTTGGAGTATGAATAATGTAATCGTTTCTCCACATATCTCCAGTCACTCTTCTCAATATGTAATAAGAGCGCTACAAATTTTCTCAAGTAATTTAAATGCTTGGATGAAGCAAAAGCCACTGGAAAATGAGATTGATTTGGAAAAGGGTTACTAATCTATGTATATCTTTCCTTAACGAGTAATAAATTTGACAGTTCATGCCCTTTCTATTTATACTTATTGTAACAATTATAATTAAAGAATGAATATGAAAAGAGGTGCATTGCGATGACGGAAGTACATTTAAGAGATGCTTTAGATACATTAAAATCGACTGGTGTACGAATTACACCTCAACGCCATGCGATACTGGAATTTATTATCCAATCTATGTCACATCCCACAGCGGACGATATATATAAAGCACTAGAAAGTAAATTTCCTAGCATGAGTGTTGCAACGGTTTATAATAATTTACGTGTTTTTAGAGAAGCAGGACTCGTTAAAGAGTTAACCTACGGCGATTCTTCTAGTCGTTTTGATTTTGTTACGAATGATCATTATCATATGATTTGCGATGCTTGCGGTAAAATTGTTGATTTTCATTATCCTGGATTAGATGAAGTAGAACATTTAGCTTCTCATTTAACTGGGTTTGATGTAAGTTATCATCGAATGGAAATTTACGGTGTTTGTCCAACATGCAAAGAGCATGCAACTAAAGTTCAATAAGCAAAACCGAGCGTAGTAAGACACGCTCGGTTTTTTATTTGAAAACATAGCATTTTCACTTCCACCTTCTACCTACTTAGAATAGAAAAAACACTTTGCTAAAAAAGCAAAGTGTCCATTATCTTTTTTTATTCAATGCTTCATCAAATTCTTGACCTTCAAGATTAGGATCTAGCGTTAAAGGTTCTTTACAATACATACACATATCTACTCTACCTAATACTTTAGTATGCTTACCACAGTTAGGACATACAACAGGCACTGCTTTTGTTGATAATAATCCAATCCAGCCATAGACTGCTGTACTAGCTAAAATAGATAGTAGCCCCAGCGTTACGAAAATGGTAACTAATATACCGTTATCTTTAAAAAAGATTGCACCGTACATAATGATAAAACCAAAGAATATAAGTCCAAGTGCAAACGAACGTATACGATTTATTTTGTTTTTATAGGGTTTCATTTTTCAGCCTCCTAATTTCTACATACACTATATCATATTTTAGTATAAAGTTAAGTTAGGAATGAATTATAGAAGGAAATATAGAAAAGTTGTCGAAAATTTATAGTAGAAGTAAATAAAGGAGGCTTCATTTTGGAAGCATTATTGAGACCGATTTATCAAGAAAGAGCAAGTGAACCTAATACACTTGGTGTTATTTTAGTAGAGAAACGGGCAGATTTTAGTCCTATTACAGATATGTTTGACTCTATTTTATTAATATTAACGAAAGAATCTGAGGTACCTGTTTTTACAAAGCATTATACGTATGAGGATAAAAAAACTGCGCTTCATATAATTACAGAAAAGCAGTTAAGAAAATGGCTCTTGTTGGGAACTAACCCGAAACTGGTGGATTGGTTAATCAACGGTCGTGTGGTATTTGATCGCAATGAATATGTAGAAAGTTTAAAACAAGAGCTATACGTATTTCCGATAAACGGAAGAAAAGCTCGAATGGGTATAGAGTTTGCCAAACTAACGAGACGGTATTTAGAAGGGAAGCTATTTTTTGAACAACGTAATTTCTTAGATGCTTATAATCATATGGTAGATTCTTTACATCATCTAGCACGATTAGCTGTTTTTGAAAATGGTATGCACCCAGAAGTGATGGTATGGAATCAAGTAAAAGCATTAGATCCTTCTATATATAAATTGTACGATGAGTTAATCTCTAGTGATGAATCATTAGAAAAAAGATTAGAGCTTTTGTTTTTAGCGAGTGACTTTTTGATTCATTCCCGATCAAAAGATGGAGCACAACACATTATAGAAGTACTTGGGTCAAAAGAGTTTTGGACGATTCAAGAAATTCATGAGCAAGAAGAGCTTAAAAACTACTCTGTAGATTTAGAGGTTTTTATCGAGTTTCTAATAGATAAAGGGTATATTTCAATTGAAGAACAGCAAACCAAAAGCAACGCGATCATGCATAGATACTACAAAGTGATGATGTAGAAACAACATTTAAAAACGAACAATGAAATTTGTTCGTTTTTATTGTTGACATAATAAATAAATGCATGGTATTATAATAAGCGTCGTCAAAAACAACACAAACTATTTCAAACAAATAATAGTGAAAAAGTTTTTTAGAAAAACTTCTTGACACTTACCGAGTACGATGGTAAATTAGAGAAGTCGCAAAAAACGACACAACAAAATGAACATTGAAAACTGAACATGCAAAACGTTAAGAAACATAGCTTTCAACTAACTTAGTTAGGATGATAGCAAAACAATTTTGGACATCATTTAATGGTGATGCCAGCAAAACAAAATGAGCTTTTAAACTAGTTCTAATTTGTTCGCTCTCAATGTGCTCTGCATACTGAAAGTGAACTATTATGGAGAGTTTGATCCTGGCTCAGGACGAACGCTGGCGGCATGCCTAATACATGCAAGTCGAGCGAATGACGAAGAAGCTTGCTTCTTCTGATTTAGCGGCGGACGGGTGAGTAACACGTGGGCAACCTGCCCTGTAGATTGGGATAACTCCGGGAAACCGGGGCTAATACCGAATAATCCATTTCCTCACATGGGGAGATGTTAAAAGACGGTTTCGGCTGTCACTACAGGATGGGCCCGCGGCGCATTAGCTAGTTGGTGAGGTAACGGCTCACCAAGGCGACGATGCGTAGCCGACCTGAGAGGGTGATCGGCCACACTGGGACTGAGACACGGCCCAGACTCCTACGGGAGGCAGCAGTAGGGAATCTTCCACAATGGACGAAAGTCTGATGGAGCAATGCCGCGTGAGTGAAGAAGGTTTTCGGATCGTAAAACTCTGTTGTGAGGGAAGAACAAGTACGAGAGTAACTGCTCGTACCTTGACGGTACCTCATTAGAAAGCCACGGCTAACTACGTGCCAGCAGCCGCGGTAATACGTAGGTGGCAAGCGTTGTCCGGAATTATTGGGCGTAAAGCGCGCGCAGGCGGTCCTTTAAGTCTGATGTGAAATCCCACGGCTCAACCGTGGAAGGTCATTGGAAACTGGGGGACTTGAGTACAGAAGAGGAAAGCGGAATTCCAAGTGTAGCGGTGAAATGCGTAGAGATTTGGAGGAACACCAGTGGCGAAGGCGGCTTTCTGGTCTGTAACTGACGCTGAGGCGCGAAAGCGTGGGGAGCAAACAGGATTAGATACCCTGGTAGTCCACGCCGTAAACGATGAGTGCTAAGTGTTAGGGGGTTTCCGCCCCTTAGTGCTGCAGCTAACGCATTAAGCACTCCGCCTGGGGAGTACGGTCGCAAGACTGAAACTCAAAGGAATTGACGGGGGCCCGCACAAGCGGTGGAGCATGTGGTTTAATTCGAAGCAACGCGAAGAACCTTACCAGGTCTTGACATCCCGCTGACCGGCCTAGAGATAGGCTTTTCCCTTCGGGGACAGCGGTGACAGGTGGTGCATGGTTGTCGTCAGCTCGTGTCGTGAGATGTTGGGTTAAGTCCCGCAACGAGCGCAACCCTTGATCTTAGTTGCCAGCATTTAGTTGGGCACTCTAAGGTGACTGCCGGTGATAAACCGGAGGAAGGTGGGGATGACGTCAAATCATCATGCCCCTTATGACCTGGGCTACACACGTGCTACAATGGACGGTACAGAGGGTCGCAACCCCGCGAGGGTGAGCAAATCCCATAAAACCGTTCTCAGTTCGGATTGTAGGCTGCAACTCGCCTACATGAAGCCGGAATCGCTAGTAATCGTGGATCAGCATGCCACGGTGAATACGTTCCCGGGCCTTGTACACACCGCCCGTCACACCACGAGAGTTTGTAACACCCGAAGTCGGTGGGGTAACCCTTACGGGAGCCAGCCGCCGAAGGTGGGACAGATGATTGGGGTGAAGTCGTAACAAGGTAGCCGTATCGGAAGGTGCGGCTGGATCACCTCCTTTCTAAGGATAATATCGGAATACGAATCTTTATTCGTATCTTAACGTTTTGCAGTTCAGTTTTGAATGTTCATATTTATTATATGGAAATTCAAAGAGGGCCTATAGCTCAGCTGGTTAGAGCGCACGCCTGATAAGCGTGAGGTCGATGGTTCGAGTCCATTTAGGCCCACCATACCCTTTTTAAACCCCGGGGCCTTAGCTCAGCTGGGAGAGCGCCTGCCTTGCACGCAGGAGGTCAGCGGTTCGATCCCGCTAGGCTCCACCAAAGATTATTATTTGTTCTTTGAAAACTGGATAAAACGACATTGAAACAATAAACAACAAGAAATTCTGTTGTGATTATTTACGTAATCACAACGTGTAAGACTTTTTAACTTTTAGGTTAAGTTAATAAGGGCGCACGGTGAATGCCTTGGCACTAGGAGTCGACGAAGGACGGCACTAACACCGATATGCTTCGGGGAGCTGTAAGTGAGCTTTGATCCGGAGATTTCCGAATGGGGAAACCCACTGTTCGTAATGGAGCAGTACATTTGCGTGAATACATAGCGCATCTGAGACACACCCAGGGAACTGAAACATCTAAGTACCTGGAGGAAGAGAAAGAAAATTCGATTCCCTGAGTAGCGGCGAGCGAAACGGGAATAGCCCAAACCAAAAGGCTTGCCTTTTGGGGTTGTAGGACACTCTACATAGAGTTACAAAGGAATGAGTTAGACGAAGCGATCTGGAAAGGTCCGCAGGATAGGGTAAAAGCCCCGTAGTCTAAAATTCATTCTCTCTTGAGTGTATCCTGAGTACGGCGGAACACGTGAAATTCCGTCGGAATCTGGGAGGACCATCTCCCAAGGCTAAATACTACCTAGTGACCGATAGTGAACCAGTACCGTGAGGGAAAGGTGAAAAGCACCCCGGAAGGGGAGTGAAATAGATCCTGAAACCGTGTGCCTACAAGTAGTTAGAGCCCGTTAATGGGTGATAGCGTGCCTTTTGTAGAATGAACCGGCGAGTTACGATCCCATGCAAGGTTAAGTCGAGAAGACGGAGCCGCAGCGAAAGCGAGTCTGAATAGGGCGAATGAGTATGTGGTCGTAGACCCGAAACCAGGTGATCTACCCATGTCCAGGATGAAGGTAAGGTAACACTTACTGGAGGTCCGAACCCACGCACGTTGAAAAGTGCGGGGATGAGGTGTGGGTAGCGGAGAAATTCCAATCGAACCTGGAGATAGCTGGTTCTCTCCGAAATAGCTTTAGGGCTAGCCTCAAACGTTAGAATCTTGGAGGTAGAGCACTGTTTGGACTAGGGGCCCATCCCGGGTTACCGAATTCAGACAAACTCCGAATGCCAATGATTTATGTTTGGGAGTCAGACTGCGAGTGATAAGATCCGTAGTCAAGAGGGAAACAGCCCAGACCACCAGCTAAGGTCCCAAAGTATTTGTTAAGTGGAAAAGGATGTGGCGTTGCTTAGACAACCAGGATGTTGGCTTAGAAGCAGCCATCATTTAAAGAGTGCGTAATAGCTCACTGGTCGAGTGACGCTGCGCCGAAAATGTATCGGGGCTAAACAAATCACCGAAGCTGTGGATTGATACCTTTGGTATCAGTGGTAGGAGAGCGTTCTAAGGGCGTTGAAGTCAGACCGGAAGGACTGGTGGAGCGCTTAGAAGTGAGAATGCCGGTATGAGTAGCGAAAGACGGGTGAGAATCCCGTCCACCGTATGACTAAGGTTTCCTGAGGAAGGCTCGTCCGCTCAGGGTTAGTCGGGACCTAAGCCGAGGCCGATAGGCGTAGGCGATGGATAACAGGTTGATATTCCTGTACCACCAAACCACCGTTTGAGTAATGGGGGGACGCAGAAGGATAGGGTAAGCATGCTGTTGGTTATGCATGTCCAAGCAGTAAGGTGTGAATGTAGGCAAATCCGCATTCTTTAACATTGAGCTGTGATGGCGAGGACGTATGTCTAGAGTTCCTGATTTCACACTGCCAAGAAAAGCCTCTAGCGAGGTGAAAGGTGCCCGTACCGCAAACCGACACAGGTAGTCGAGGAGAGAATCCTAAGGTGAGCGAGAGAACTCTCGTTAAGGAACTCGGCAAAATGACCCCGTAACTTCGGGAGAAGGGGTGCTCTTTTGGGTTCATAGCCTAGAAGAGCCGCAGTGAATAGGCCCAGGCGACTGTTTAGCAAAAACACAGGTCTATGCAAAACCGTAAGGTGAAGTATATGGGCTGACGCCTGCCCGGTGCTGGAAGGTTAAGAGGAGTGCTTAGCGCAAGCGAAGGTGCGAATTGAAGCCCCAGTAAACGGCGGCCGTAACTATAACGGTCCTAAGGTAGCGAAATTCCTTGTCGGGTAAGTTCCGACCCGCACGAAAGGCGTAACGATCTGGGCACTGTCTCAACGAGAGACTCGGTGAAATTATAGTACCTGTGAAGATGCAGGTTACCCGCGACAGGACGGAAAGACCCCGTGGAGCTTTACTATAGCTTGATATTGAATTTTGGTGCAACTTGTACAGGATAGGCAGGAGCCTTAGAGCCCGGAGCGCCAGCTTCGGAGGAGGCGTCGGTGGGATACTGCCCTGGTTGTATTGAAATTCTAACCCATACCCGTAACCCGGGTAGGAGACAGTGTCAGGCGGGTAGTTTGACTGGGGCGGTCGCCTCCTAAAGTGTAACGGAGGCGCCCAAAGGTTCCCTCAGAATGGTTGGAAATCATTCGAAGAGTGTAAAGGCAGAAGGGAGCTTGACTGCGAGACCTACAAGTCGAGCAGGGTCGAAAGACGGGCTTAGTGATCCGGTGGTTCCGCATGGAAGGGCCATCGCTCAACGGATAAAAGCTACCCCGGGGATAACAGGCTTATCTCCCCCAAGAGTCCACATCGACGGGGAGGTTTGGCACCTCGATGTCGGCTCATCGCATCCTGGGGCTGTAGTCGGTCCCAAGGGTTGGGCTGTTCGCCCATTAAAGCGGTACGCGAGCTGGGTTCAGAACGTCGTGAGACAGTTCGGTCCCTATCCGTCGTGGGCGTAGGAAATTTGAGAGGAGCTGTCCTTAGTACGAGAGGACCGGGATGGACACACCGCTGGTGTACCAGTTGTTCTGCCAAGAGCATCGCTGGGTAGCTATGTGTGGACGGGATAAGTGCTGAAAGCATCTAAGCACGAAGCCCCCCTCAAGATGAGATTTCCCATTACGCAAGTAAGTAAGATCCCTCAAAGACGATGAGGTAGATAGGTTCGGGGTGGAAGCGTGGCGACACGTGCAGCTGACGAATACTAATCGATCGAGGACTTAACCAAATTTTGTTTAACGTAACAATGTCGTTTATCCAGTTTTGAAAGTACAAAAAAAAATATAAAAAAAGCTTGAATTATTTTCTAGTTTTGTTATACTAAGTATTGTCTTTCAAATTAATAAGGTCTAGTGATGATGGCGAAGAGGTCACACCCGTTCCCATACCGAACACGGAAGTTAAGCTCTTCAGCGCCGATGGTAGTTGGGGGTCTCCCCCTGTGAGAGTAGGACGTTGCTAGGCTGTATTATTCCGAAGTAGCTCAGTGGTAGAGCAATCGACTGTTAATCGATTGGTCGTAGGTTCGAGTCCTACCTTCGGAGCCATTTTAGGAGAGCTGTCCGAGTGGCCGAAGGAGCACGATTGGAAATCGTGTAGGCGGGTTAAACTGTCTCAAGGGTTCAAATCCCTTGCTCTCCGCCAGATTAGTTTTCTACATAAAAGTATGGCCCCTTGGTCAAGCGGTTAAGACACCGCCCTTTCACGGCGGTAACACGGGTTCGAATCCCGTAGGGGTCACCATTTATTAAATTGAACGAATGAAGTTGACGCAGAGATGCGAAGCTTATCGTAATTTTACCCAGGAGGATTAGCTCAGCTGGGAGAGCATCTGCCTTACAAGCAGAGGGTCGGCGGTTCGAGCCCGTCATCCTCCACCATTTCTTTTGAACAAATTAGCAATTATAGTATTGTCGCGGGGTGGAGCAGTGGTAGCTCGTCGGGCTCATAACCCGAAGGTCGCAGGTTCAAATCCTGTCCCCGCAACCAAATGGTCCCGTGGTGTAGCGGTTAACATGCCTGCCTGTCACGCAGGAGATCGCCGGTTCGATCCCGGTCGGGACCGCCATTTTTTAAAAGATTGGTGATAAGCAAGAAGGTCTAGGAAGCGATTGAGTGATGGAAGGAACGTACTAAAGTACGTGACTAACTGAACGAATGAAGCTGACAAAGAGATTCGCAGCTTAGCACAATCGAATTTGGCTCAGTAGCTCAGTCGGTAGAGCAAAGGACTGAAAATCCTTGTGTCGGCGGTTCGATTCCGTCCTGAGCCACCATATTTATACGCCGGAATAGCTCAACTGGTAGAGCAACTGACTTGTAATCAGTAGGTTGAGGGTTCAAGTCCTTTTTCCGGCACCATACACTGGTGGGGTAGCGAAGTGGCTAAACGCGGCGGACTGTAAATCCGCTCCTTCGGGTTCGGCGGTTCGAATCCGTCCCCCACCACCAGTTTTTAGGGGCATAGTTTAACGGTAGAATAGAGGTCTCCAAAACCTTTGATGTGGGTTCGATTCCTACTGCCCCTGCCAATTTTTTTTAGTTAGCTTTGAATAATGGCGGTTGTGGCGAAGTGGTTAACGCATCGGATTGTGATTCCGACATTCGGGGGTTCAATTCCCCTCAGTCGCCCCATATTCCTTAGTAGTTAGCTCTTTTTTTATTTGTGGCGGTTGTGGCGAAGTGGTTAACGCACCGGATTGTGATTCCGGCATTCGGGGGTTCAATTCCCCTCAGTCGCCCCATTGGGGTATAGCCAAGCGGTAAGGCAATGGATTTTGATTCCATCATGCCCTGGTTCGAATCCAGGTACCCCAGTTTGCGGAAGTAGTTCAGTGGTAGAACACCACCTTGCCAAGGTGGGGGTCGCGAGTTCGAACCTCGTCTTCCGCTCCAATTACTTTACGGCGGCATAGCCAAGTGGTAAGGCACAGGTCTGCAACACCTTTATCACCGGTTCAAATCCGGTTGCCGCCTCCAATTTTTTAAAAATGATTTAATAACTGCCTAGTATTTATTTTGCCGGTGTGGCGGAATTGGCAGACGCGCGGGACTCAAAATCCCGTATCCTCTGGATGTGCCGGTTCGACCCCGGCCACCGGTATAAAATCGTGACTTAAAGTCATACATATCAAGACTTCTAACTACTTGTTAGAGGTCTTTTTTGTTGTTTAAATAAAAGGACTGAAATAAGCTAAAATCCCGTGCTTCGAATCCCATGCATAGGAGGAAATCAGTATGTCTAGAAGAAGTAACAGTTTATCAAAAAAAGAGCTAAGCTTGATTAAATTAAAAATAACAGATGAAGAAGCTTTTCAGAAGTTTGAGAGAGATTGTTTGATAAGAAATTTAAGAGCTGAGACATTGAGATACTACATAGACAAGTTTGCAGCTACTAAGAACACTTTAAAAGAAATGAAAATTGTTAAGCAACTTGTAGAACTTACACAGAAAGATATAGAAGAGATAATTCTTCATCTGAAAAGTAAAATTAAGATTGTAAGTATTAACACTAGGATAAGAGCTTTAAAATCATTTTATAACTTCTTATATAAGAATAAATTATTGATGCCAAATCCTATGAAAAATATTAAAAAGTTACGTGATCGATCAAGGGTTATTGAAACTTTAGATGATAAGGAGCTAGAACTCCTTGCATCTCATATAAAAATTCAGAAGAGCTTTGTAGGGGTTAGAGATTATGTAATATTTTTAGTGATGTTAGATACAGGTATACGATTGTCTGACTAATCGTCCAATAATTTCTAGACCGAAAATAAAGCTTTATTCATTTAATTACGCAATGGAAGGTGAATATATATAATATGCAGGAGAAGATGGAGCATCTTAAAGAAGTTAGAATAGAGATAGGTGAACAGGCATTCAGAATAAAATGCAGCAACAATCATCACAAAATATTATACTGATAGGTTGAAAGTGCGAGGGATTAAGAGAAATCGAATGTCGATTTTGAATCAAGTTAATCTCAAACTGCATGGTCTAGATGTTGATAAAGTTTCCTATGGATTTATTCGAAAGTTTTACTAATATAAGAGCTCACTAGCTAACGATACTGATATGGTATTGAATGTTTGTGAGTTCATTTTTTTTGCATTGATCTAGATAGATGAATTCTATTTTGAAATGATACCGCCTACCCCTACAGAAAAAAACACAACTTCAACGATATTAACATGTGAATGTCCGCTTACTGCAAACGTCCCAAAACGATTTTTTGAGTTGAAATTTAATTGGTAATAAAGTAAATAAATGTAAATAAAAAGATCCCACCGAAGTGAGATCCTTGGTTATAACTTTCATATGAATTTAGAAAGGTTGGTATGGTGGAAATCCACACTCTCTTAATATTCCATTGTGATCATCTGTACTCAAATGTGAATCATCATATTCATCTAGGACTTTTCTAAGTTCCACAAAAAGTTCCTTATCAACTTCAAGAAATGAATCCTCAAATCGTTTTTTAATATCCAACTTTATTAAATACCTTATCAGGTTCTCATATAGTAACGGATAATCTTTTTTAATACTTTCTCTATTTTCTAAGAATGATTTAATGTAATCCTCGAAAATATAAGCTTTATTTGGTTCAGGATATTCATATTTTTCTCTTTCTTTAAGTGGCGTGAAGACGGAGGTCGATCCCAACCACGTATCTCCAAGACCAGACATAAAGATTAAAAGAGAATACTTACGTAATTCAGGATCAGGATGATTAAAATATTTAAAGTATTCGTCATAATAATCACCCTGCCATTGGCCGTTGAAATCAAAACAAAAGTTGCCAACTTCAATACCTGGTAATACCTTTTTAGCTTTTTCAATTGGAGTTAGTGACATTAGGATTTCTTCCTCTCGTCTTCAATATTTAGGTTAATTAAAAATATGGGTACATTGTTATAATAACATAATCATACTTGTTGGCTTGTTGGTATTCCAATGGGCTGATCTTGTATCAACCTTAACTGTGTGGCCATCTAATTAGTAATCACGTGCGTTGATTTTAGCTAAGTAGTAATTTATGTTGATATATATGACTTTATAAGAATATCAATTTTTATTGGGACTCAAAATCCCGTATCCTCTGGATGTGCCGGTTCGACCCCGGCCACCGGTATAAAAGCAAAGAACCCTTGATATTTCAAGGGTTCTTTTTTTGGGAAAATGTAGATAACATAGTTGTACTATAAATAGAAAAAGAAATTACTCACGGTTTCAATAGTAATAAGAATAAGCCCAAGAGAAATCACCTCTTGGGCTTTATATGTTTATGAACTAACACAAAGCTTTTGATCATTTAGTGTGTTCCTACAATAGTTAGGAATGAACACGGCAAACTCCGTACTCCTTTGGAATTTAGTGCAATTCTCTTTAGCAACGATACATGTTACGCAAAACCATTTACAAAGTACTCGATTATTTCTAAATCGTCTTCCGTCACGTCACGGTCAAAAAGAGAGGACATCTCTTCTACAATTGCCTCTATTTTTCCTTTATGTTTATTTGTTAATTCTGCACTTGTCTTTAATAATGATACAAAAGAAGTAAATTCATCCTTTGTTAAAGGTGCTGGATGATGAGATAGGAAGAAGATTTCTGCGTCATAGCCTTCAATTTTCTCCAAAAGCTTATACATCTTTTCAATGGTATAATGCCACTTTTCTGCGTACATATTTGCATAGAGACAGTCCCCAAGAAATAATGTCTTTTCCTCTGCTATATAAATGAGATTCGAATCAGGTGAATGATCTCCACCAACATGTTCAATGATACAGGTAACCCCACCTATATTAAGTTTGATTTGCTTGTCAAAAATGATAGTGGGATCTGGTATGATAACTTCTCGCATACTTCCTAGCTCTAGCTTTATCGCATCTGCACAAAAAGGAATTTCAATCCCTGCTTCGACACGTCCATCCAACTCCTTATCTTCCCATGATAGCTTTTGAAGTTCTTTTACTTTGTTATAGGTCATGGAATTGGCAACTGAAGGAACATCCATTTCACGTAAGCCAAATACATGATCCCAATGCCAATGTGTGAGAGCCAGAATATCCCCTGTGAGATGATAGGAAGCTAATTGCTCTTTAAAGTATTTAGCATGATTAGAAGAATTACCAGCATCAATCAGTAGAGTCTGTTTGTCCCCTACAATAGCAGCTAATATCGGTCGATCTGTCTTTTGATATGGAGGCAGGTAAAAGAGTCGATCGGAAAGTTTTTTCAATGTTTGCATGAACTCGTACTCCTTAGTTATGTTTGTAACGTTCATTATATACTACTGTTACAGGTGATGAGAAATAAAACTAGAAGTGTAATTGAACTTTGCATTTCGGGAGGGGATACAAAGTTGTTAAATCTAGTTGCATATAAGTTTGCTCGTGCAAACATGTAAAATTTATTATTGTTTGAATAAAGACCCACTTTCATTTAATTTTTTAAACTATATATGTACTTTAGTAAGTGAGACTCTTAAAGGTAGAGTTTGAAAAGATTCACAAGATAGCTTATTAAGCCCTCCCGTGAACCAATTCTAATAGTAAGTAAAACCTATCCAACAAACTGTTTGATTAGCTCGTTAAATTTTTCTCGTTCTTCCCAGAAAAGCCCATGTCCGCTATAGTGAAATGGAACGAGATGCGAATTTTTTATGGCTTCGTTAAGCTCTTGAGCTTGTTTAAATGGCACAAGCTTGTCATGCACACCATGAACGATTAATGTAGGAACTGTTATTTTAGGAAGATCAGTATCAAGCTTTTCATCTCTTAAAGTGTTGATAATTGCTGCAGTGGACCATCCAGCTGCCTGTAGTCCTAATCCATTAAACCAATTAGAGAATGGGGCAGAAATATATTGAAAGAAGAAAGTATCTGTTACACCTTGCATCATTTTAGGTCGGTCGTTTAATGTTTCTGTAAGAAGTCGGTTCGCTGTTTCTTGTGTAAATCCAGTTGGAGCAGCGGCGTCGATTAGAATCAGTCTCGATAATCCGTAAGCATTGTGACGAGTCGCATATCGTATAGCGATTGCTCCTCCTGTAGAATGGCCAGCTAGAGTAAAGTTGGTTAACTGGAGTGATTTAACTACTGCATGGATGTCATCTGCTAGTCTGTCAAAGTTGTAACCATGGATTGGTCTATCTGACTTTCCAAAACCTCTCCAGTCAATACCTATACAGCGGTAGCCCATTGATGGGAGAACATCATACTGATATTCGAATTGTTCATGGTTTAAAGGCCAACCATGTAAAAATACAATTGTCTTGCTTGCACTAGGATTAATATCCTCTACAAATAAATTCACACCTTGTTCTACGTTTACAAAGTAACCCACGCCAATTCCTCCATGAAAAAGTTTTATAGGTTAAGATACTCGAAAGTGTTTAAATGGGTGATTCGCAAGATACTAACCACAAATCGCAAATTAGATTTTTTTAATCGCAAGTTCGCCTAAGATAATCGCAAGTTCCAAGGCTTGCTCTTTTATAAAAAAACATAAAATTATTAGCAGAGCTTTATTCACATTGTATTAAAGTAGGATATTTGGTATATTATTAGTAATACAATCTACGAAGTGACCAAGTAAATGAGAATTGTGAAACAGAAAGTATAGCCAATGCTGAAAGCTATACCACCGCTTCTTATTGAAACCTATCACGGAGATGTTATGTAAACATAACCGAGTCGTTTTCGTTAACAAACGTTTAGAGGGCTTAAAATTTTTAAGCTAAACTAAGGTGGTACCACGTCTATTCAGCACAGAGACGTCCTTTTACGAGGATGACTTTGTGCTTTTTTCATTGATGTAAATAGGAGGAATATAAATGACAAATCAACAGCAAAACGATTTTACTAAATGGTATATTGACACCATTCAAAAGGCAGATTTAATGGATTACACACCAGTTCGTGGGTGTATTGCTTTTAAACCAGATGGCTTTGAAATTTGGGAGCATATTCAAGATGAGATGAACAGACGTTTTAAAGAAACAGGTCACCGTAATGCTTATTTCCCAATGCTAATTCCTGAATCTTTTTTCCAAAAAGAAAAGGATCATATTGAAGGGTTTGCGCCAGAATTACCATGGGTTACTGAGGCAGCTGGTGAAAAATTAGAAGAGCGTTTAGCATTACGCCCAACATCAGAAACAATGATTGGTCATTTGTATTCGAATTGGATTAAGAGTTATCGTGATCTGCCAGTTCTTATTAACCAATGGGCTAACGTTTTTCGTTGGGAAAAGAAAACACTTCCGTTTATCCGTACTTCTGAATTTTTATGGCAAGAAGGACATACAGCACACGTAGACGAGGAAGAGGCACGTCAGGAAACAATGCAGATGCTTAACATCTATAAAGAGGTTGTAGAGGAGCTTTTAGCAATTCCTGTATATGATGGTCAAAAAACACCTTCCGAACGTTTTGCAGGAGCTGTAGATACCTATTCTATCGAAGCCATGATGAAAGACGGAAAAGCTGTTCAAGCTGGGACTTCTCATTACCTTGGAACAAAATTTGCGGAAGCATTTGATATCAAATACTTAAACAAAGAAAACAAGCATCAGCATGTGCATACAACATCTTGGGGAACATCTACTCGTTTAATCGGTTCAGTTATTATGGTACATGGTGATGAACAGGGTCTTGTATTACCTCCACGTGTTGCACCAACCCAAGTAGTGCTAATTCCTGTGGGTCCTTGGAAGAAGAACCCTGCTATTATGGAGAAACTAGATGAGCTATACGCTGCATTGAAAGCAAAAGGTATCCGTGTTCGTCTTGATGATTCAGATCAATCTCCTGGTTATAAATTCAATGAATGGGAGCTTAAAGGTGTACCGGTTCGTATTGAATTAGGACCTCGTGATTTAGAGAACAATCAAGCGCTGATCAAAGTACGTGACCTGACAGAAAAAGAATCAGTAGAAATTGCTGTTATAGTAGAACGTATTGAAGAAGAGTTAACTACTATGCAAACACGTTTACTGGAGAAAGCTCGTGCATTCCGTGATGAGAATTCCCATACAAATGTAGATTCTCTAGAGCAGTTAAAACAACATCTTACGGATTCAACGGAAAATGGCACAATTCCTGGATGGATTCTTGCAGGATGGTGTGGGGAGGATGCTTGTGAAGAGAATGTGAAGAATGAAACGAAATTTACGACTCGTAATATTCCATTCAACCCACCAGCAGAAAAAGCAACATGTATTAACTGTGGGAAGGATTCGAAACATACTGTATGGTTCGGTCGTGCCTACTAAAAAATAGTAGTGATTAAAAAAAACAACCCTAAGTGGTTGTTTTTTTTGATGACGAAACATATTATTTTGATCCTGCTACCCAATTCATACCCCAGTTATACGCATGATCCATCTCTTTATGCCCCTTGAAGTATTCTACTAAGCGTTCAATTTTAAATGTCTCATTATTTACATTTTCAATCATTGCGACTGCACACATTATTTGTCCATTACGATGTTCATCTAGCTTCACTTCAATAGCTGGGCCAGCCGGATATGTTAATGTAACAACTCCATCTGCTTCTGCCCAATTGGCTACCCCTTGATAGATAAATGAATACACCAAAATTCTTTTTATATCTGTTATTTTATTTCCGTTAATTCTCAGGTTTTCTCCTCCTGATAGGGAACCAGTACGATCATCACCATCGAGTTCCATATAGGGTGCTTGCTTTAGTGTGCCAAAAGCGTTACCTAAAGCTTGTACGCAGCCTTTTTCGCCGTTATTTAATTCATATAAGCAACCTAGGTCTAAGTCTACACCTTTAGGTTTTCCACCGAGTAGGGAAGAAAGGAATCCAGTAGATTTTGCTTTAACTTGTTGATCCCATTGGAGATTTACTAAAATTTCTCCGATATTATTGTTGTTTTTAGTAAGATTAATGGACTGTCCCTTTTTCTTAAGCTCAATCTTGTTCAAATTTACCATCAATAATCACTCCTTTTCTAATTTCACCATTTTGTCTACTTAAACTAAAACCGAAGAATCTTCTGAAGATAGGATTACTGGCTGTTCTATGTGTGTTGCTTTCAAACCAAATTTAGGATAAAGAGGCTCCAACTGATTACCTAGCAATAGTTTAATAGCATAGTAGGGGAAATTGATATCTGCTAGACAGCTGATATGCAATCCACCACTCATCCGGGGATTAATCTCTAGTAGCTTAGGAATACCGTCTTTGTATTTAACTTGGATATTAAATACATAAGGAATTTTATATTGTATTGCCATTTTCTCTGCGATTTCGATTAAATCTTTGTTGTATTCAATTTCTCGAATACGTCCATTTGCTTTTTTCCTAGGTATTGCGGTAAGTAGTGTTCCGTCTGCATCAGCTAAACAGTCTATACTATACTCATAGCCATCCAAATATTCCAAAACCATTAAGTCCGGGAAATGCTCCTGCGTTTGTAAGATTCTAAGAGCAGTTTCATATGAAATTTTTTGAGAAGAAGCAGTATTGAATATAAAAGGAATCGTATCTGCATCATTATCAATAATTCGGAATCCGCTTGCTCCTTCTCCAATGACAGGTTTAATGCATAGTTTCGTATTATCCTTACTTAATTGTTTATAGGCTTCTTTAAATTCCAGCGCATTGTTAACAATTTGATAGGATGGAATAGTAACGATAAAGTTACCTTCCTTTTCTTGGTTTTGTAAAGATTGATACATCGCTGCTTTGTTATCTACCATGGCCATTAAATCACCATCCGGACAAACCAACACTGACACACCGATGTCTTCAAACTTTTCTAAGTGCCGAGATATAAGCACGTTTTCTTTTCGTGGAACAAATATATGAATCTGATTTTGTATACAATAGTCTAAGCAAAACTGTATATAATCCTCGCCCTCAATATCTGGCTCTGTACTAAACACATCACAATAATTGAAATATACAGTGTCAGAATTAGGATGTGTTCCATGAATGATAAATTCTTGTTGATCGGGATTATGACGTATCAACTCCATGTAGTGTGAAACAGTTGAAAACCATCTATTAAACCAAATATTGAGGACCATTATAATTCTCCTTTGCTCGTATGAAAGTTTGTATTTAAAATATTTGTTTTAAAATCACCGCCATGTATTTGAGTAAACATGGAAGCCATAGATTCAAGTAATTTATTACTTTCCTCTACCTTTAAGGAAGGACGTAGAAATACGATTTGTAATGCTTCTGTAGTATCTTCTGTTACAGCTGTTCGCGCAGAGTCTACAAATGGACTTCCATATGGTCCTGCCTCATCCTGTAGAGTTATAATATTTTTTAATGTATTATCTCTGCCATTTAACCCGACATAAGTTGTTTCTTCGGTTCCAATAGTGATGTTTGTTTCACCTTGAATTTTCGCCACATCATATATACCCATTGGAATTTCATATTGCATAGAGAAGAAGTTGTTTAAATCTACAGCAGAATGCATGGGTGTGATATAATTTTGTTTTGCAATCCTTCTATACATAGCTTCCATTGAAGGGCGATAACGATTAGGATCTGCTCCGAACTTTTTCCAGAGAGCTCTCCATTCTTTAATCCCCGCGAAATCATTTACGGGCTTGTCGTCCATTTCAAAGAAAAGTTGCTCTTGAAATAATTGAAGTCTTCCTTTAAGCATTTGGGGTGAGGAAGTAACAATAATTTTGGTATAATGAATAATGCCTATTTTAAATGAGGGCTCTATTTCAGTAATTGAATCATCCAATTTTACTAACATATCAACCATCCTTACAATTATTTTTCTTAAGTGTAGCATAAGAAAGGAGAACATTTGTGAATATCATTCAGTTTCAAGAAAACCTCATAGATTATGCAGCATCCATTGGAATTGACAAAATTGGATTTACTTCTGTTTCTCCATTTCATGAATTAAAAAATCGATTAATCCGACAGCAGGAGTTAGGGTATGCCTCTGGATTCGAAGAACCTGATATTGAGAAAAGAGTGCATCCTGAAAACTTGTCAGAAGAAGCTAGTAGTATTATATCTATTGCAATTGCGTATCCTTCAAAAATGAAAGATGCCCCTCAAAGTGTGAAAGGTGCAAGACGAGGAATCTTCGCACGCGCATCATGGGGTATAGATTATCATACAGTTTTACGTGAAAAGTTAGCACTGTTAGAATTATATATTTTATCGCATATTCCAGATGCTAAATTGCGTTCAATGGTAGATACGGGAGAACTTTCGGATCGTGCCGTAGCAGAGCGCGCCGGAATAGGATGGAGTGCAAAAAACTGCGCTATTATTACTCCTGAGTTTGGTTCTTATGTCTATTTAGGAGAAATGATTACGTCTATTCCTTTTGAGTCTAGTGAGCAGATGGAGGACCAATGTGGTGATTGTCGATTATGCTTAGATGTTTGTCCAACAGGAGCCTTAATAGAAGGTGGTCAGCTAAATGCCCAGCGCTGTATTGCTTTTATAACCCAAACGAAAACAATGGTTCCAGATGAATTTCGAGCAAAAATTGGCAATCGCATATATGGTTGTGATACATGCCAAACAGTTTGTCCAAAAAACAAAGGCAAAGCCAATCTTCACCAAGAAGCGTTTAAGCCAGAACCTGAGTTAGTGAAACCTTTGCTACTACCTTTACTTAAAATGACGAATCGCACATTTAAAGAAACATATGGTCATATGTCCGGTGCTTGGCGAGGGAAGAATCCAATTCAGCGAAATGCTATAATTGCATTAGCTCATTTTAAAGAGCAGGCAGCTGTTCCAGCACTAATAGATTTAATGCAACATGATGCTAGACCAGTCATCCGTGGTACAGCAGCGTGGGCAATAGGTAAAATAAATACACAAGAAGGCTTGCTAGCCCTTCAAGAGGCTGAACAAAGTGAACAAGTGGATGAAGTTTTAGAAGAGATTCGAAAAGGGTTAGAATATTATACAGTAGAGAATTAGGAAGTGGAATATTTGAGTATTAATGTTGTTTTATATCAACCAGAAATACCTGCTAATACAGGGAATATAGCTAGAACTTGTGCCGGAACAGATGTTAAATTACATTTAATCCGACCTTTAGGATTCTCCACAGATGATAAGATGCTAAAGCGAGCAGGATTAGATTATTGGGAACATGTAGATATTACTTATTATGATGGTCTCGATGAGTTTTTTGCAGCACATCCATCTGGCGAATACTATTTAATTACAAAGTTTGGGGCTAAGCCACATACTACGTTTGATTTTAGTGATACGGAGAAGGATCATTTCTTTATTTTTGGACGTGAAACAAAAGGGTTGCCAAGAGAGTTTATCGATGCACATCCTGATCGTGCATTGAGAATTCCTATGAACGATAATATTCGTTCGTTAAATTTATCGAATACAGCAGCCATTCTAGTTTACGAGGCATTACGTCAGCAAAACTATCCAAACTTGCACTAAGAAGAGCTAGGTATCATGATTGGGTTCACTAAAAAAACGGACGAGGTCATAAATGACTCGTCCGTTTTAACAATAGATTATTTTTCAGATGCACCTGGTTTGTCATCGTATCCTGCTGTGAAAATTGCCACAAGGAACGAAATACTAACACCAAGAATAAGGATTAGTTTCATATGGAGTGCCTCCTCTATAGTATTCTGCACCTAGTATACCCTAATTTGTTTGAAAAAGAAATATTTCAAAAAAACGAAATTTGACAAAAATCGTTCATTTGAATGTTGCAACCTTTCGAATATTCTACTAACATAAAGAAAAGGAGTGATTTTTGATATGAACGAATTCAAAAATGGTCCAGAGAACGGTTCAATGGCAACAAACATGGAAGAAGTAAAGCAGTTAGGAAAACAAATGGATAGAATGAGAGACAACAAAGAGCTAGAAGAAGATAATCGAGTGTCCGATCCAGCCCAATCCGAAGATACATCTTCCATGAAGAAAAGAGAAAACGACTGAGTAACTCAGTCGTTTTCCTCCTAAGAAAGGATGAGAACTATGGCTTTAAATATACATTCAACAAAAAAGTTATCAAATGGAATTGAGATGCCTAGATTAGGATTAGGCGTTTATAAAATGACTGAACCTGATATGGCAATTCAAGCAATGACCGCTGCTCTAGATTATGGCTATCGTCATATTGACACGGCAAGTTTATATGCCAACGAAAAAGAAGTGGGCGAAGCAGTTAGATCATCGATTGTTCCACGCAAAGATATATTCATTACTACAAAGGTGTGGAATACAGATCAAGGCTACGATCAAACTCTCAGAGCATTTGAAAAGTCTTTAAAGCTCTTAGAGATGGATTACGTAGATTTATATTTAACGCATTGGCCAATTACAGAAACTTTTGTAGATACATATCGAGCAATAGAACGGTTATATGATGAAAAGCTAATTCGAGCTACAGGTGTTGCCAATCATCATCAGCATCATTTGGAGGCTATTTCTGTTAAAGCAAACGTTAAACCAATGGTTAACCAAATTGAATGTCATCCACGCCTTACGCAGTTTGATCTACGTGAGTATTGTGCAGAACAAGAAATCGCGATAACTTCGTGGTCTCCACTTGCAAGAGGACGAATATTAGAGGAACCAACATTACAACGTATTAGTAACAAATATGGTAAGTCTACTGCTCAAACCATTATAAGATGGCACCTGCAACATGATTTAATCGTCATTCCAAAGTCAGAAAATCCATCTAGAATTGCCGAAAATATGGATGTATATGATTTTGAGTTATCATTCGAGGATATGAAAAATATAGATGCACTTAACTTAAATGAGCGTACTGGTAAAGATCCAGATAACTTTAGTTTTTAATAAGATGATTTAAGTAATATTGCACGATAGTATCTCTCCTGATTTGGAAGAGAAACTATCGTGTTTTTATTTATATTGGAAAATATTACGAAATAATGAAACCTATTACATATTTAAGCGTATTAGTAATAATACATGAATAAATTTTAGATGAGGTCAATAATGAATATATTTTTTGAAAAGACTTACAAGAAAAAAAGTAGTAAGCCGTTCATAATATTAAAGGTGCTATTGATAAGTTTGATGATTGCAATGCTAATAATGACCATATGGAATAATTTAGATATTTTTTATGTGAGATTAGTATTCATATTAGCAGGGATTAACTTTATGGTAGATGCTATAGAAAGTTATCTTCAAAAAGAAAATAAAAAAGTGATAATAAGAGAAGTAGTGTTAGGGACTTTGTATATATTATTTGCTTTAATCCTTAAGTGGTGAGTGTTAGGAGGAGACTTTAATGGAAGGTTTTATGGGAACAGGAAATTGGCTAGGCATCTTATCTATCGTTTTTATAGTATTATGCTTTTATTTTACACTTACTTTTTTTCAATACTTAAAACAAGAGGATGCACGTTTAACTAAACAATCCAAACTTGGAGCAGTTATTTGCCTCGCATTGAGTTTGCTAATTCCAGCAATATACAATCTATATATTTTTATGGAGATGATGAGGTAAAGGAGTACGGGGTTATGAAGCAATGGAAAACGTTAAAAACAGAATACGTCCATAAAAGCTCATACGGAAATATTAGGAAAGATATATGTGAGCTACCTAATGGTATGGTCATTAATGATTATTTTGTAAATGAGTATTCCGATTGGGTGAATGCTGTTGTACTAACTAAGGAAAATAAAATACTACTGGTAAAGCAATATAGACATGCCGGAAATGATATCTATTTAGAAATTCCTGCAGGTAAAAGAGAACATGGGGAAACGGATGAGGAAGGCATTATAAGAGAAGTTAAAGAAGAAACAGGGTACATTTCACGACAAACACCTATTTTGCTAGGTGAATTTATGATTAATCCTGCTACACAAACCAATAAAATTAGAACCTACCTCCTGTTAGATGCATATAAACAATTTGATCAAGAACTAGACGAAACCGAGGAGATATGTGTACAATTGTTAGATTTTGAATCGTTAGGTTCTCTTATAAAAACAAATAAGATCAAAACACAGCTTTTTACTGCTCATGCTTATCATCTGACAAAGATTTTCCTTTCTGAAAACCCGTAAAAGTAGAGGAGTGATTATTATTTCTAGCACAGATTACTTCATATTATTTGTAATTACTCTCGTAAGTATACTTTTCAATTTTATTTTGTCGAAACTGTACAAAGACAAGGAAAAAGTAGATAAGGGTTTTGTATTTGTTTATCACAAGCTAACCTATAGAAGAAAAATGGTACGAACACTTTGGACAGCTCCTTTTTTAATTCTTTGTTTAATTATGATAAAGAAAGTTAGTGAATGGCCATCGTACTTAATTCTCCTGTTCTCTATCTTTTGTTTTGTAATGATTGTTTGGGATTTTTCTTATAACTATTTAAAGTGGAAAAAGTTAGAGAAAAATAGAGAAGAAGTAGATGCAGAAGGACGATTGTTTTGAAGTGGGTTTTCGCAATCCTATTGTTCGTATTTGGTTTTAAACTATACAGCCAACTATGATTATTTCTGCTGTCTTATTAGTTTTACCGATAGAAAGTCATCCTATTATTAGGAATTTTGGATATGTAATTTTAATAGGATATTTTACTTAGATCTTTTTACGAAAGATTAGAAAGCGAAGGGGGTAAGTAAAATGATGATGCCCACGCATATTGTGGCTGTTGGAGGAATTGTTGAAAATGAGACCGGAGAAATACTTTTAGTAAAAACACACCATGGCGGATGGGTTTATCCCGGGGGACAGGTGGAGGTTGGGGGGAAAACCTAATAGATGCATTAGTTCGAGAAGTTAAAGAAGAAAGTGGAATTGATATCGAGGTAGGTCATTTAATAGGAACCTATTCCAACACAGGAGTTTATAGATGGTATGACGAAGTTACAGACGTCCCTACAAAAGTAATGTTCGATTTTGTATGTAAGCCTACTGGAGGAGTGTTAAGTACATCTGAAGAAAATTCTGAATCCTGTTGGGTTAAAAAGGAAAGCGTATTAGAGTTCATAACTGCTCCTGCTATTAGAACAAGATATGAAGTGTATTTAAATTATAATGGCTCAGTAAAATACATGGAATATGTTACGAAACCTCAATTTGAAGTGAAATTAGATAAATAAATGAAGAATATAATTGGAGTTATGGAGACCAAGTAAACAAGCGTTAGATATGGATATATTTCTGATTTATGTAGGGGTGTTTATCGTGACAAAAATAATTTTAGTTGTCGTTGCAATTATTGTGGTTTCTATTGTGGTTTATCATTTAGCAACCAAAAATAGGAAAAAACTGAATAGATTTCGGAAAGAATGGGATACTGGAACATTTGTTTCACAGAATATAGATTTTAATTCAGTTTCATCATTTTGGTCGAACAAAAGAAATCATTATAGGCATTATGACGGAATAGATCAATTAACTTGGGATGATTTAGGGATGGATGAAGTTTTCAGGAAGATGAACTATACGCAATCTACTGTCGGCTCAGAGTATTTATTTAACCAGCTAAGAGACATTGAACCCTCCAGAGTTGGACAACAAAATAATGAGGAACTTTATCAGTTATTATCGACAGAACAAGGGGTAAGAGAAGAAATACTTCTAATTTTATCAAGTCTTGGTAAATTAAATTATACCAATTCTTCATCTTATTTTTTGGAGAAGAAAGAGACCAAGATAAAGTATGCTTCTATTTATGTGCTTTTAGCTCTAATACCAGTTATATCCGTACTTTTAATGTTCCTTAATCTTAAGTATGGAATTATTAGTCTGTTGTGTTCCTTTACATTAAATGGAATCGTTTATTATCGAAATAAAACTATGTTAGAAAGTAATCTTTATTCTGTTGGATACGCAGCTGCAATTATATCCGGTGGGAACCGTATAGCTTCTCTTAAGCACTCGATATTATTTAAACATCTAGATGGCCTCAAAGAGAATGTAAGACCTATTAAAAAAGTAATAACTTTTAATAGGTTAGCTTCTTTTGGAAGTGGAGGTACTGGAGAACTGGATCTTTTATTTGAATATATACGGATCCTTTTTTTATTGGATTTTATTTCATTTAATAGTATTAGTAAAACGATTGCTTCTCATCAAAAGGAATTTCGTGAAATTTGGATGCTAATAGGAAAACTGGATGCAGCCATTGCAATAGGGTATTATCGCAAATCACTAGATATATATTGCACTCCAACTTTTACTGATGAGGATGGTTTATTTTTCGAGAATATGATTCATCCACTTATAGAAAAACCAGTTTCAAATACATCTAGTTTAGGGAAATCAACTCTAATTACTGGTTCTAATGCATCGGGGAAATCCACATATATGAAAGCCGTTGCTATTAATGCGATTTTAGCTCAGACAGTAAATACTGCAGTTGCAAAAAGTTGGCGTATGAAACCTAGTTATGTCGTTACATCCATGGCCGTTCAAGATAATGTGCTAAACGGTGATAGTTATTTTATTGCAGAAATAAAATCCCTAAAACGTATAATTCGTCTAATAGAAGAAGAAAAACCTTGTCTCTCTTTCATTGATGAAATCTTAAAGGGTACAAATACAATAGAACGAATTGCGGCATCCGCAGCAATTATGGAATGGTTATCTGTAAACAATGGTATCAATATTCTTGCATCACATGATATTGAACTAACAGAAATTGTGGAAAAGACGTATGATAATTATCATTTTAGAGAAACGGTAGAAAATGGTGAAGTTCGATTTGATTACAATATTCATTCAGGTCCTTCAAAATCGAGGAATGCCATTAAGTTACTTGAAATACTTGCCTACCCACAAAGTATCACAGACAAAGCAAATAGTGTGGCACAGCAGTTTAATGAGCAACGTAAATGGAGTATTCTCAGAGAAAGTAACATGTTTACCGATGAAAAGTTTCAAGTAAACTCGAAGTGAAACAATTAAAAAAAGCAGATGAGAAATAAAAATCTCACCTGCATTTTCATTTGTGCAACGTTTGAATTCATACTCGCAACGTCGGTTAGTATAGAAGCAACATTTCACTACTTATTCGCAACATCCACTGATTTACTGCCCTAGCATCAACCTAGTTCTGTTGGCGTTTATCTTCTATAACGAGTACTTCACCTGTTATGGGATGATTAAATTGGACTTTAAATGCATGCAGCTCATACATTTTAGTTGGTGTTCTTTTAGCACCATATAGTTCGTCTCCAACAATTGGATGTCCTAGATGAGCTAAGTGAACTCGAATTTGGTGGGTACGTCCAGTTTCTAAAATGGCATGTACTTTCGTGAATTGTTCATGTTTCCCTGCAACTTCATAATGAGTAATAGCATTTTGCCCAGACGGAGAAACTCTTTTGCGCGTCGGATGGTGGCGATCATTACCGATAGCTGCTCGAATGGTGCCATGCTGGTTTTTCACTTGACCTTCTACAGTTGCCTCGTACGTGCGGACAATTGTTTTGTTCTCCAGCATACGATCGAGCATACCTTTGACAAGTGGATTTTTTGCAATAACTACTAATCCCTTTGTGCCTTCATCGATGCGATGTACATGTTCGCCGTAATGATGGTCTTTATTGTGTAAATAATTTGTCACAGTGTTCATAAAGGTATGATTTTGACCATCTTCGTTAGGATGCGTCGATACTCCGCGTGGTTTAGAAGCGATTAGTAAATACTCATCTTCATATGCTACATATAAAGGAATCTGATCGGAAAGGAGATAGTTTGAAGATTCACCCTCCCATTTAATAACGAGTACATCACCTTTTTTGTTTGGAAGCTTCCATTGTAAAAGTTCTCCGCTCTTGTTGCTTACGGCTTTCTGCATAAGTAACTCATGTATTAACTTCTTGCCTAATTTCCATTTCTCTTGAAATAGATTATTGATGGTTAATCCATCTTCTTGTACGGTATACGTTAATGTATGAATCATCTTCCTAACTCCTTTAAAAAAAGGGTCTGTCAGCTCGACATGACCCTTTTGGTTATTTTAAAACGACTTCATCAAAGAATCCTTGAATTTGACTATTAGATATGGCACCTTCTACTCGAACTACT
The DNA here is from genome assembly GCF_038008345.1 of Psychrobacillus sp. FSL H8-0510. Lineage (NCBI taxonomy): Bacteria > Bacillati > Bacillota > Bacilli > Caryophanales > Bacillaceae > Psychrobacillus > Psychrobacillus sp. FSL H8-0510. The sequence continues at coordinate 2,927,575 of NZ_JBBOYZ010000001.1, read as the reverse complement.
TCTTGGCCTTTTTCAAAATAGATCATTGTTGGTGTTGCTTTGATACGGTAATCATTCCAACCCTTTTCATACTCAAGTACATTGTATTTTACAATTTCAACTTTATTTTCTTTAGCAAGCGGTGTCAGTCGTGGTGTCATCTCTTGACAATGTACACACTCTGGGCTGAAGAAGTAAGCTGTCACAGGTTCTCCAGTAGCAATCTTTTTTTCCAATTCTTCTGGTAAAATAATATTTTGATAGTTCGGATCATCGATAAGATCAATAGTAGATTGTCTTAGATCATCCGTATCGTATGGATTATTCGCTAATGCATCCTTGTTTTTCTGAGAGTTTAACACAAAGATTAATACAAAGACTGCAACGATAATACCACCAAAAATAAGTAGTTTTTTCAAGTTACTTTTCCTCCTTGATGTCCCTCCATACTAAAACACTTGTAATTGCAATTATAATAAATGCAATAAGAGCTAAAAATGGAATGGTTATAAAACCTGCATAGTTAATATATTCTCCTGTACACGCTACTCTACCACATGCGGGTGCTGATTCTTGCATGAAAGTAAGTTTTTGAATGCTATAATGATAAGCAGATATACATCCACCAATCACGGAGAATATAAAAGTTGTTACTGCAATTTTAGGGTTTTTTTGAACATATGCAATTCCTAATATTAGCACAAGTGGATACATGAGTATACGCTGGTACCAACATAAATCACATGGTTCGTATCCTCTTACTTCTGAAAAGTAGAGTGAACCTAATGTTGCAGTAAGGGAAACTGTCCACATAAATAGTAATAGATTTTCCAGTTTTTTTGTCATAGGAACTCCTTTAAATTACTTTGAACTCAAATTAAAGTATAATCCTTCTTTAAATACATGTAAAATATTTTATCTGAAGAGCAAATAGCTATATAATGAAAGATACTGATGAAAGAGGAGCCGATACAATGACAGAAGAATTTGATTTATCCCCATTCGAACAAAGCATGATTATAAGACAAACGTCTTTTTCCGATATAGAGTCGATCTTAGAAATACAACGACAATGTTTTCCGGGTATGGACCCTTGGGAAGTATCTCATTTACGTAGCCATTTAACTATTTTCCCAGAAGGCCAACTGGTTGCAGAACTAGACGGCAAAGTAATTGGTTCCTGTTCTAGTCTTATTATAAATTTTGATGAGTATGATGATCGTCATTCTTGGTCGGATGTAACAGATGCAGGCTACATTACGAACCACAATCCAGATGGCTATAATTTATATGGTATTGAAGTAATGGTGCATCCTGAATATAGAAGAATGAAGGTTGGTCAACGTTTATATGAAGGCAGAAAAGATATTGCAAGACAGTTCAATTTAAAGTCCATTATAATCGGAGGGCGCATTCCTAACTATCATAAATTTGCAGAAGAAATGTCTCCAAGAGAATATGTGACATCTGTTTCTCGCCACAAAATATATGATCCAGTTCTTACCTTCCAATTGATGAATGGCTTTACGCTAATGCGTATTAACCCAAATTATCTACCGGATGATATGGCGTCTGCCAAATATGCAACGCTGATGGAATGGAATAATGTCGATTATATTCCACTTTCTAAACGTCACTTTAAAACAAGCTATCCTGTACGAATTTGTGCAGTGCAATATATGATGCGTAAAATAAATTCATTTGAAGAGTTTGCTAACCAATGTGAATATTTTGTGGACGTAGCTTCCGATGCTCAATCTGATTTTGTAGTGTTCCCGGAAATCTTTACTACACAGCTAATGTCCTTCCTGAATGAACCATCGCCAAGTCAGGCAGTTCGTAAACTGACAGAATATACTCCGCAATATATGGAGTTATTCTCAGATTTATCTATTCGTTATAATATCAATATTATTGCTGGTTCTCACTTCGTGGAAGAAGAAAACGAGGAAATTTATAATATCGCCTATTTATTCCACCGAGATGGTGCAATTGATAAGCAATATAAAATTCATATTACACCGAACGAACGTAAATGGTGGGGAATTAGTGCAGGCGATTCTGTACAAGTATTTGATACGGATTGTGGGAAAATTGCGATTCAAATTTGTTATGATATAGAGTTTCCAGAACTTGCCCGCATAGCTACTGATATGGGTGCAAATATTATCTTCGCTCCATTTTGTACCGAGGATCGTCAAGGATACTTACGAGTTCGCTATTGTGCACAAGCACGTGCTATTGAAAACCAAATCTATACTGTTATTTCAGGTACAGTTGGAAACTTGCCACAAACAGAAAATATGGATATTCAATATGCACAGTCTGCCATTTTCGCACCTTCTGATTTTGAATTTGCACGTGATGGTATTGTGGGAGAAACAGAACCAAACGTTGAGATGGTCTTAATAGGGGATGTAGATTTAGAAATCCTCCGTCGTCAACGTCAAGACGGGACAGTTAAGCATTTAAAAGATAGACGTCATGATGTATACAGTATCGATTATAAAAAATAATGAAGTGGAGTTGACTTTCCTATGCGTTATAGACAACTATTTGACCAATGGAATAACTTCTCAGAGTTAGAAACCGATTGGAAAGAGAACCTTCAACACCTAGCCAAGGATGAAAAAAGAATAGAGGATGCATTTTACCGTGATCTAGAATTCGGAACAGGTGGAATGCGTGGAGAAATTGGTGCTGGAACGAATCGTATGAACACGTACACTGTTCGTAAAGCGACTACAGGTCTAGCTTCTTATATTAAGGGAGCTGGAGCAGAAGCTATGGAGCGTGGAGTAGTTATCGCTTATGATAGTCGAAGATATTCTCCAGAGTTTGCGCGTGAAGCAGCGAATACACTAGCCTCTAATGGTATTAAAGCGTATTTATATATGGAACCTAGAACTACACCTCAGCTGTCATTTACGGTTAGACATTTACACGCATTTATGGGGATAGTTATTACTGCAAGTCATAATCCTCCTGAATATAATGGATACAAAGTATATGGCGAGGATGGTGCGCAGCTAAATATTGAGGACGCTGAGGTTGTTATTGAGCATGTCAATGATGCAGGAGATGCACTCCATATCGATCAACGAAATCCTGATAAACAATTAATAATTCAATTAGATGAAAAATTGGATGAAGCTTATTTGGAAGCCTTAAAAACAGTGCAAGAAAACGAAGAATTAGCATCTTCTTCTGATCTGAAGGTGGTATTCACACCCTTACACGGTGCTTCTGGTAAAACAGTCCAACGCATATTAAACGAAGTTGGTTACAAGCATATTTCCTATGTAGAAGAACAGATGGAGCCAGATGGAGACTTCCCGACAGTGGAATCTCCAAATCCGGAAGAGCAAAGTGCTTTTGAATACGCAATTCAGTACGGCGAAAGGAATCATACAGATATTCTAATAGCAGTCGATCCAGACGGGGACCGCGTTGGTATTGCCGTAAAATCGGATTCTAAGTATGAACTTTTAACTGGCAATCAAACCGGTGCGATATTAATCGAATATCTATTATCACAACGTAAAGCAAAGGCTAACATCCCAGCTAATGGTCGCATATTTAAAACGATTGTTACTTCTGATCTAGGTCGTGTAATTGCCGAATATTACGGAGTAAGTTCAGAGAATGTATTAACAGGCTTCAAATTTATCGGTGAAAAGATTAAGAAATACGAAGAGACAAAAGAGTTTGAGTTTCTATTTGGCTATGAGGAAAGTTATGGTTACTTGATAAAAGATTTTGCACGTGATAAAGATGCGGTGCAAAGCGTGTTAGCGATAGTAGAAGCTGCTGCCTATTATAAGCAACAAGGAAAGACCTTACTCGATGTTTTAGCAATGTTATATGAAAGACATGGCTTCTATTTAGAAGGGCTTCAATCTGTTACGAAAAAAGGAGTAAGTGGTGCGAATGCCATTAAAAACTTACTAGAGCAGGTTCGGACAAATAGGATTACGGAAGTAGCAGGGATAAATGTTACCTCCCAAGAGGATTACTTACACTCCACTCGAATGTTTACCGATGGACGAGAAACAGAGGAATTATTCTTACCAAAATCAAATGTAATTAAGTACTTCCTTGCAGACGGCTCATGGGTTTGTGTAAGACCAAGTGGAACCGAGCCTAAGATCAAATATTATTTTGGTGTACTTAGTGGCACAGAAGTAGAAAGTAAAGAAAAACTAAATTCTTTGAAGGAAGATTTTTCGTTTAAGATGAATCAATACTTAGTAGATTAATATAGAAAACAGGAAAAGTGAAATCTCTTTTCCTGTTTTTTTTCGGTCAAAAGTATGATGCGCATACCCTACAGTGAATAGTAAATAAGTGATACTATGGAATTATCTGAATTACATACTTGGAGGAGTTTACATGTTATCAAATGAACTCTCGAACATAGAATTACTAAAAGAAATAGCGGAATTGTTAAATGAAGAAACGGAAATGGAGAAAATGCTACAAGGTGCCTTGCAAAAACTATTAGATGGTACCTTATTTGAAACTGGATGGATATTTTTTATTGATGAAAAAGGAAAACAACAGTTAATTGCACATGAAAATTTACCGAACGCGTTAAAGCAGGATGACTGCAGACATTTGCAAAAGGATAGCTGCTGGTGTGTGTCCAGGTTTCAAAAGGGTGAGTTAAAAAAAGCTTCCAATATTATTGAGTGTAAAAGAATAGTAAACGCAAGAAAAATGAGTAATGAGGACAGTGGGGGCATCACGCATCATGCAACTGTTCCTTTACAATCCGGACAAGAAAGCTTTGGTCTATTAAATGTTGCGACTCCAAACACGATACGATTTTCAGACGGCGAGCTTGCGTTGCTCGAATCGGTGGCTTTTCAAATTGGGTCAGCAATTAAGCGGATTCTCCTCACAAGACAGGAGCAGCAAGTAGCTCTTGTACAGGAGAGAAACCGATTAGCACGAGATTTACATGACTCCGTTAACCAATTACTATTCTCCGTCACGCTTACTGCCCGTGGAGGAATTGAAATGACAGAGCAGCCGGATATTAAAGATACATTTAAAGAAATTCAATATTTAACGCAAGAAGCACTAACAGAAATGCGCGCCCTCATTTGGCAGCTACGCCCCAAAGGATTAGAATCAGGAATTATTGAAGGCCTTAAAGGATATGGTGATATTCTAGGGCTTACAATGACAGTGAAAGTAAAGGGCGTTGTTAACTTACCTGCGATTATAGAAGAAACACTCTTCAGAATTGCTCAGGAAGCACTGAATAATATTCGGAAGCATTCTGGTGTACTCATAGCAGAACTATACTTAACGGTCACTTCTACAGATGTATTGTTAGTTGTGAAAGACGAGGGTTGTGGATTTCATATGAAGGAACCCAATAAGCTCCGTTCAATTGGTTTACAGAGTATGAAGGATAGAGCTAGTTTTGTTGGTGGGACAGTGGATTGGGTGACAGGTTGCGAAAAAGGAACAGAAATATTAGTGCGATTACCTTATTAGGAGGGTGCAATTATGATACGTGTATTAATAGCTGATGATCATCATGTAGTAAGAAGAGGATTAATGTTTTTTCTGAAAACCCAAAAGGATATGGATATTGTAGGGGAGGCGACTAACGGAAAAGAAGCGATGGAGCTAACACAAAGTTTAAAGCCCGATGTTATATTAATGGATTTAGTGATGCCGGTAATGGACGGAATTGAAGCAACGAAACTTATAAAATCTACTAATCCGGAAATTCAAATACTAATGCTCACTAGTTTTTCAGATAGAGATCATGTAATTCCTGCCTTAAAAGCTGGCGCAGCGGGTTATCAGTTAAAGGATATAGAACCGGATGACCTCGCTGATGCCATTCGTAAGCTCATGCGCGGAGAAAATACGATACATCCAGAGGCAACAACTCAATTAGAAAAAGAGTGGGAGCCCGTTGTACCAAGTCCACATGAAGAACATCCTTTAACACCTAGAGAGCAGGATGTATTATCTGAGTTGACAAAAGGAAAGAGTAATAGAGAAATAGCATCCTCCTTGTTTGTCACCGAAAAAACAGTCAAAACACATATTTCTAATATATTCGCGAAGCTATATGTTCAAGATCGTACACAAGCCGCCCTATACGCAGTAAAACACGGCCTAACAGAACCAAGCGGACGATGAAAAGCACGGAGAATCGCAATGACTATGCGATTCTCCGTGCTTTTTTTGTTCTGATTAACATATCGATCGATGGCAACTAAGAATCGATCGATCCTCCGCAATAATCGATCCATCAGGCAAGAAAATCGCTCGATCAGCAGAAACTATCTACTGCTGATCGAGCAAGTCCATATTTGGTTCAATGTGGACTAAGATAACTGAAAAAGGTTTGACCTTCATAATACGATGTTCTATTTCTTCTGTTATACGATGACTATTCAACACGTTTAAATTTGGATCCACTGTAACCGTAATATCGACAAACATTAAATTTCCATGCATTCTCGCTTTAAAATCGGTTAACTCATCCACACCCTCGACTAGTCGTACTATCGTAGAGAGGGATTCAGCTTCGTCCACATTAAAACCGTCGGATAGCGTATATGCTGCATCATGAAAAATAGTATAGGCGGTATAGATAATGATGATACCAACTAACAGGGCAGTTATACCGTCTAAAAGAGGAAAACCTAAAATAGAGCCGACGATACCAATAGTTGCACCGATACTAACAAGTGCATCAGAGCGATTATCATAAGCTGCCGCTTTTAGAGCAGCACTATTTATACGGTTTCCAAGGTTTAAATTATATCTATAAACAATATACATGATAATGGCACTAAACAAGGCAACAATTGCGGTTAAAAGGGAAGGTGACTCTTGGATAGGGTTAGCAAGATGTTGTACTGCTTGAATGAGAACCTGGATACCGATAAACGCCATAATAAAAGCGGCAACAAGGGAGGCAATGGTTTCTGCCCGTAAATGTCCATATTGGTGATGCTTATCTGGTGGTTTTTGAGAAATTCGCAATCCGATTAAAATAGCAACGGACGCAATGATGTCTGTAAAATTATTTAGACCATCGGCTTTTAAGGCTTCAGATGAACCGATAATACCAACAGTTAACTTAAGTGTACTTAAAAGTAAGTATACGCCAATGCTAATCCAAGCACCTTTTTCCCCTTCACGTAAGTTTGTATATAGTTCCACAATGTTTCCTCACTTCAACAATTATAGACATAGGAAAACGACCCTCATTTGAGAGTCGTTTTTTGAAATCTAATAATTTTTTTATTCCACTATCGGTTCTAGTTCTTCAACTGGAGGTGCAGATTTAATAATCTCTAGATATTGAATATGATGCCCATCAACTTCTTTAATCATGAAATCATAGCCTTGTTCCTGAATCTTTTCACCTTTAATGGTTTCGTAGCTTTTAGTCATAAACCAACCACCTATAGTATCTATATCCTCTTCATCGATATCTATACCAAGTAGGTCGTTAACATTTTCTATTAACATTTTCGCATCGAGAATATAATGATTTTCCTCTAACTTTTGAACTTCTGGAAGTTCATCAGTATCGAACTCGTCACGTATATCTCCTACGATTTCTTCGATAATATCTTCTATAGTTACAAGTCCTGAAGTACCACCGTATTCATCCATTAAGATTGCCATATGAATTCGTTCACGTTGAATCTTAAGTAATAAATCAGCGATTGGCATATTCTCAATAACTCGGATAATCGGTTGCATATAATCACTTACGGGTGTGGTTGCATTCGTAGGATCTTTTATATATGCAGTTAACAAGTTTTTCATATTTACAAGTCCAATAATATGGTCTTTATCACCGTCAGTTATTGGATATCTTGTATATTGTTCCACACCGATCAACTGAAATACTTCATCTAATGTAAAATCTTTATCAATAGAAGTAATCTCGGTGCGTGGAACCATGATTTCTTTTGCAATACGATCATCAAATTCAAAGATTTTGTTAACATATTTGTATTCAGCTTGGTTGATTTCTCCGCCTTTAAAGCTATCGGAAAGAATCATACGAAGTTCTTCTTCGGAATGGGCTACTTCTGACTCTGATACAGCATTTAAACCAAATACTTTGGTTGCTAAGAAACGAGCAGAACCATTCATCCCGTGAATAACTGGATACATAAGTTTATCGAAAATGATAAGCGGTTTTGCTACCGCTAATGTAATTTGTTCAGACCTTTGAATAGCAAACGTCTTTGGTGTTAACTCTCCTACAACTACATGTATATAAGTTACAAGAGAGAATGCAATAATAAATGAAAGTAAAGAGGAAACACTCTCTGGGAGCTCAAAATAAGTAAATGCCGGATGTAAAATCCGTTCAATTGTCGGTTCTCCGAGCCAACCTAGCCCTAAAGCTGTTATGGTAATCCCGAGCTGACATGCAGATAGATATTCATCCAGATTGGAAACTACTTTTTTGGCATTTATCGCCTTAGTGTTTCCTTCAGCTATAAGCTGATCAATTCTTGTAGTTCTTACTTTTACAATTGCAAACTCACTCGCAACGAAAAATGCAGTGAATGCGATTAAGACAGCAAATGCTGCCAATCGTATGGCTATGTCCAAATAATTACTTTGTCCCTAACCCAAATGGGGGGTAAGACAAAGTGTACACCTCCTGTTTTCTAAAAAATAGTTTATACGTTTAATAATAAAATATAAAAAAAGAAATTACAAATCTTTCTACTTTAAATAGAGATATTCTATTAATAATTTTTACAAAATCTTAACATTTAGACGCTAAAAATTATTAGATAATAAAGATTATGCCCGTAGAGGAGGTAAAAATGAAAAATAAATATATCGACATACTGAAAGCATCTACTAAGCTTGGCTTAACTTCATTTGGAGGACCAGCTGCTCATATTGGTTATTTCCGGGAAGAATATGTGGAAAAAAGAAAATGGCTAGATGACAAGTTATATGCGGATATCGTTGCGCTATGTCAGTTTTTACCTGGACCGGCCTCCTCTCAAGTAGGAATCTCTATTGGATTATTAAGAGGGGGATTATTGGGAGGTATAATCTCGTGGATAGGTTTTACAATGCCGTCTGTAATTATTTTAATGTTATTTGCTGCATTCATATCGAGTTCAGGATCTTTTGATAGTGGGTGGATTCAAGGACTAAAAATAGTGGCTGTTGCTGTAGTAGCGCATGCGTTAATAGGTATGCAAAAATCATTAGCACCAGATCGTATAAGAATAAGTATCGCCATAGGATGCGCAATATTAACATTGCTTATTCCTACCGCAATTGGACAAATTACGATTATTCTCATAGCGGGTATTTTTGGTTTTTTCTATTATAAAAATGACGCAATAGAACCAGCACCTGAAATGAAGTTAAGTTTTGGTAAAAAGACTGGCATTATTAGTTGGGTATTATTTTTCGCATTGCTCACTTTGCTTCCATTACTAAAACCGTTTGTACAATCTGTCTATTATGCGATATTCGATACTTATTACCGCGTTGGATCTATTGTATTTGGTGGTGGGCATGTTGTATTACCAATGCTACAAAGAGAGGTTGAGCTATCTGCTGATATGTTCCTGACTGGTTACGGAGCAGCACAAGCAGTGCCGGGACCATTATTCACGATCGCTGGTTTTTTAGGACAGATAACTGCTGGTACAGGTGGAGCATTGCTTGCCGTTTTTGCGATGTTTCTACCTTCCTTTTTATTGGTCATTGGAACATTGCCATTTTGGTCTATTATTCGTTCAAAAAAAGGGATTCAAGCAGCTTTAAAGGGAGTGAATGCAGCCGTTGTTGGAATTCTTCTTGCGGCACTTTATGATCCTGTTTTTACAAGTGCGGTAAATAGTACGTTTCATTTTGTAATTGTGTTAATTACTTTTACACTTTTAGTGGTGTATAAGTTAGCGCCATTCAAAGTAGTACTCATCAGTATTGTGTTAGGCGCAATTGTTCATTCATTATAAAAATTCAAAAAGTATTGACAATTAAAATTTCGGTATGCTAATGTTAATATACACAAAAAAATGGAAATGGAGGTATGACAAATGATTCGTTTAAAAGATAGCGCTGTTAACTTAATAAGTTGTTCATACCTTCCATTAGATCGGAAATGATTTAATAATAGACTTTTGTATTCCATTGTCTATTATTGAGCGCATTACCTCTAGATGGGTAATGCGCTTTTTTCTGTCTTTTTGACTTCCAATTTTTGGTGAAAAATAAAAAGGAGTGTTGGTTATGGAAACAATTCAACGGACAAAGCAAATTTTATTAAAGGAATCTCTTGAAGGTGGCTAGTTATTAAGTAATGTGTAGAAAGAAGAAAAGAGGGGTTATATAATGTTTTCTGTTTTATTTAAATTGAAGTGGTTTTTTAAGGATCATTGGAAGCGATATACAGTAGCAGTTAGTTTGCTAATAATTGCTAGTGCTCTGGAGGTTTTACCACCGTGGTTAGTTGGGGAAGCGATCGATTCCATAACTATGGGAGATATGACTAGAGAGTCGTTAATGCAATATGTATTCTATTTTATTGGAATAATAATAGTAGGTTATATATTAAACTTTGTTTGGCAATACCAACTGTTTGGTGGTTCGATTACAATCGAGCGTATTTTACGGTCAAAGTTAAATTTGAAATTTTTGAATATGACTCCTACATTTTATGAAAAAAATCGTACGGGTGACTTAATGGCTCGTGCAACGAATGATTTGAACGCAGTAGCAACTACAGCAGGATTTGGGATTATGACATTAATCGATTCTACTATGTACATGGCTGCACTAATACTGGCAATGGGCTTTATCATTTCATGGAAGCTTACTATCTTTGCAATTTTACCAATACCTATTTTAGCTTTTATAATGCAATATTTAGGGAAAATTATTCATGAAAAATATATGGTAGCTCAAGATGCATTTGGTGATTTAAATGACCGTGTTCTAGAATCGATCGCCGGGGTTCGAGTTATACGCGCTTATGTTCAGGAAAGAGCAGATGAAAAGAACTTTGCTGATATGAGTGAAGAAGTCTATGAGAAAAATATGGTTGTAGAACGTATTGATGCTCTTTTTGGTCCTATTACGAAGGTAGGAACTGGTATCAGTTATGTAGTTGCACTAGGTTATGGTGCTTATCTAGTATCCAAAGGTGAAATGACAGTCGGAAATTTAATCACCTTTAATGTTTACTTAGGTATGGCAATTTGGCCAATGTTTGCAATCGGGGAACTGATCAATGTAATGCAACGCGGAAATGCCTCGCTTGATCGCGTGCACGAAACATTAGACTATGAGCAGGATGTAAAAGATCCAACTTCACCAGTTCACTTAGACAATGTGGAGTCAATTGGTTTTACCGATGTTGGATTCCAATACCCATTGTCCCAAGTGAAAAATCTTCAAGATATTCGAGTGAACTTAGAGAAAGGTCAGACACTTGGGATTGTAGGGAAAACGGGTTCTGGGAAAACTACCTTTATGAAGCAATTATTAAAGGAATATCCGATTGGTGCTGGACAGCTAACAATTGGAGAGACCGCAATTTCCGCACAAACGAAAGATCAGGTGCTAGAGTGGATTGGATATGTACCGCAGGATCATGTCTTGTTTTCGAGAACCATTCGTCAAAACATTCTATTTGGTAAAGAGGATGCAACAGAAGATGAACTAGAGGAAGCAATTCGCCTAGCGCATTTCCAACAGGATCTGATGAACTTACCGATGGGCTTAGAAACGTTAGTTGGAGAAAAAGGGGTATCATTATCCGGTGGACAAAAACAACGTGTATCCATTGCTCGAGCACTTATTAAAAATCCAGAAATACTACTGTTAGATGATTCACTTTCTGCAGTAGATGCAAAGACAGAAGCCAAAATTATTGAAAATATACAAAATGAACGCAGTGGAAAGACAACAATTATTACGACGCATCGATTGTCTGGTATCCAACATGCAGACCATATTATCGTTTTAGATGAAGGTCTTATTATAGAAGAAGGAACACATCAAGAGCTTCTAAGACAAAATGGTTGGTACAAAGAGCAGTTTGATCGTCAGCAGCTAGAGGGGGTGTCGTCATGAGTACAGGGAAACGACTCTACCATTATGCGTTATTTTATAAAAAACCAATTATCCTTGGTCTAATCTTTTTAACTATTGCAGTGTTTGCAGATCTAACTGGTCCATTTATTGCAAAGAAAATTATTGACGACCATATCACAGAAGGGGCTATTAACCTTCAGCCGATACTAATGTTACTTGCTGTCTACTTTGGTTTAGCCATTGTCACAGCGATCTTTAGATATTTTATGTTCATCAACTTACAGGTTGGTGCTAACCGCGTTGTTCAAAAGCTGCGTAATGATGTTTTTCAACATATTCAAACTTTGCCGATACAGTATTTTGACAACTTGCCGGCAGGAAAAGTAGTTGCGCGTGTTACGAATGATACAGAAGCTATTCGTAATTTGTATGTGCAAGTACTTTCTCAGTTTGCGACTAGTATCATTTCGATTGCAGGGGTTTATGTTGCCTTGTTCATCTTAAATGTACAAATGGCTCTCATGGCACTTTTTGTTGTTCCTATTGTATATGTGTGGATGATTGCTTATCGAAAGTATGCATCAAAATATAATCACGTAGTTCGTACGAAAATTGCAGATTTGAATGCAATGCTAAATGAATCCATCCAAGGGATGTCTATTATTCAAGCATTTAAACGTGAGAAGCAGATGGAACGCGAATTTGAAGAGATGAATGATGAACACTATACGTACCAGAAAAAGTTACTTACATTAGATTCAGCAACTTCGTTTAACTTAGTAAGTGTGCTTCGTACGATTATGTTCGTCATGTTCATCTGGTATTTCGGAAGCTTATCCATGGAACCAAATACAATCATTTCAGCAGGTATGCTTTATGCCTTTGTAGACTATACAACTCGTTTATTTAATCCAATCACTGGGATTGTAAACCAATTTGCTCAGTTAGAAAGATCATTGGTTGCTGGTCATCGAGTATTTCAATTACTAGATGAAACTGGAGAAGATGTAAAAGACGAACGTATGGAACGATATGAAGGGAATGTAGAATTTCAAAATGTATCATTTGCCTATAAAGCAGATGAATATGTCTTGAAAAATTTAAACTTTGTTGCCAACAAAGGAGAGACAGTAGCATTAGTTGGTCATACAGGATCTGGGAAAAGTTCCATTATGAATTTATTGTTCCGTTTCTATGATCCTTCTAAAGGTAAAATCCTAATCGATGGTATAGATATAACGACTGTACCTAGACAAACAATTCGAGATCATATGGGCATCGTGTTGCAGGACCCTTATTTGTTTTCAGGTACGATAGAGTCAAATGTGAGTTTAAGTGATCCTCGTATTTCTAGAGATACGGTTATAGCAGCTTTAGAAGCTGTTGGTGGGGAACGAGTGTTGAAGAATCTAGAAAAAGGCATAGATGAGCCTGTAATAGAAAAGGGTAGCACCTTGTCATCTGGTCAAAGACAGCTTGTTTCCTTCGCTAGAGCACTTGCATTTGATCCTGCTATATTAATCTTGGATGAAGCGACATCTAATATTGATACAGAAACAGAGGAAATTATACAACATGCAATGGATGTACTGAAAAAAGGAAGAACTACTTTTATCATTGCTCATCGACTTTCTACTATTAAGAATGCAGATCGCATTTTAGTACTAGACCGTGGAGAAATTGTAGAAAGTGGATCGCACGACGAGTTAATAGAGCTACAAGGTCGCTATGAACAAATGTATAAACTACAAGCAGGAGTATCTCAGCATGTATAACACATGCGGGGATATTCCCTTTTTTTCTTGAATAGGTTATCCGCCCTCAAACGGTCGAATCCCCGAGAAAGTAGGTTATCCGCCAGAGAAACTGAGCTATGCGCCCGAGCAGCCCGTTTATCCGCTCATCAAGCGGCCGAACGCTCGAGCGAATAGGTTATCCGCCCGAGAGAACAAGCCATGTGCCCGAACAATGCACTTATCCGCCCACCAAACATCTCCAAGAATCCAATCGAAATATTTATCCGCCAAGCTCGCAATTATATATTGAAATTTTCTAACGATAATCGTATATTTAGTGTACCGAAATAAAAAAAAAGAAGAGGTACCTTATGATTTATTGGTTTGCAAATTGGAAAAAGAGCATCGCTTTATTCAATAGAAATATAAAAATGTTCATGCTTGCCAATGTACTCATTCAAGTGGGGATGGGTGTATTTTTAGTTATGTACAATCTATATATAAAGGAACTCGGGTTTCCAGAAACATTGAACGGTAAAATCATCTCTATGACATCTCTTGCTTCAGCGATTATGTTAATACCGGCTGGATATCTAAGCGACCGGCTAGGTAGGAAAGGAATTATTATTACTGGTGCAATTTTTGCTGCTGGTACTTTATTTTATAGAAGTTTGGTCACCGGCGAACAAAGCTTAGTTTATGCAGCTTTCTTTACTGGGTTGTTTATGGCATTGGTGCAAGTATCCGGTGTTCCTTTTCTTGCTGAAAACTCCACTGCTGGAGAACGAATGCATCTTTTTAGTATTCATTTTTCGTTGATGACTATAGCAAGTGTTATTGGAAGTCTTGGAGGAGGGGTATTAGCAGATGCGCTTCATTTAATTGGGAATATCTCCACAGTAGATTCTATTATGTATGTACTAATTATTGGAGCGATTATATTTACGATGGGCATAGTTCCATTGTTTCAGCTGAAACCAACGCAAAAAATAGAAGGTCAAACAGAGGCAAGTACCGAGGAATCAGAAGGAAATGCTCCGACTGGGTTCAGAAAAAATATGAAGGTTATTGTGTTATTTGGAGTTGCAAATCTATTAATAGGAACAGGGTCTGGTCTAGTTATTCCTTACTTGAACTTATACTTTGCGAACCGATTCGATGCATCGAACACTTATATTGGAATTATCTTGTCACTCGGATCAGCGATGGCAGCCGTGGCGATGCTACTTGGACCAGCACTTGTGAAGAAGGTAGGGAAAGTTAAGGCATTGGTCATTTTTCAGCTACTATCGATTCCATTTCTGTTCATCACAGGTTACACCAATTCATTAATCATCGCTTCGATTGCATTTTTGATGCGCCAAGCTCTAATGAACGCGGGGAATCCTATCCAAAGTGCAATTGCAATGGAACTAGTACAAGATAAATATAAAGGACTTGCTAACTCGGTAAATCAAATGGTCTTTAATGTAGGATGGGCAAGTACTGGTGCAATTTCGACAGGGCTTGTTATGACATTTGGCTTTTACTGGGGATATGCTTATACATTTACAATTACAGGGATTCTCTATATTATTGCATCTACTTATTTTTATTTACTGTTTGGGCGTAAGCGTGCTTTGCGCAAGAAACAAGTATGAGTGCTTCTTGCACAGTGACACCTCAGTCATACACGTGAAATAGCATTAACTCATGTATCATTTTTTTTACTGTTTCTTCATCAGCAGGTGTTTCACCTAGCCACTTAATCGTGCCATCCGGTTCATATTCTGCAGCGTATCTTTGTTGTTTATAAAAGAAAGAGACGGACCAACCAGGTAGTTGTTTGTTTTCATAGAGTGGTTTGAAGCTAAAGTGTTGTAGCAAGAATATCAACCTTTCATGTGAGTGAATTTGTTCGCATACACTAATATAAATGATTAGTGAAGGAGCATCGAATTGTTTAATGATCAGCTAAGGCAAGCAATACTTAATGAATATCAGGATTATCATTTTTATCGTTCTATGTATAAATTGACGGATGATCCATACTGGCAAGGTTTTATCGAACATATTTATGAGGATGAAAAAAGCCATTACGAAATGTTCCAACAACTCTATTATATGCTCACTGGTACATTTGTACAAAACTTTCCAGAACCCACTTTATGTACAGACATGGAAGAGTGTTTAAAGAATGCGATAAGAGATGAATTAGAGGCTGCAGAACTGTATAAGGAAATGCTCTTACAAATACCAATCCAACAAGCATATGCTCCTCTATTTGTTGCGATGCACGATGAAACGGAGCATGCAATTCGTCTTACTACTTTGCTTCATCTATTGTAAATTCTTTTAGTGTTTGCCTCTCCTCTGCTATAATAATCTAGAAGCTAGAGGAAAAAGGTGAAATTGATGAATTTTATATGGACAATCACATTTATGGCAGTGGTCGGAGCAGCAATCGGAGCGGTAACTAATCACTTTGCTATTAAAATGCTATTCAGACCTCATGAGGCAAAATATATAGGGTCTTGGCGCATTCCATTCACACCTGGTCTCATCCCTAAGAGACGTGATGAACTTGCAAAACAATTAGGTAATACAGTAATTCAACATTTGCTGACACCTGATATTTTCAAGAAAAAATATTTTAACGAAGAAATGAAACAAAAGGCAAATCATTTTTTAACCGAGCAACTAAACGATAAAATCTTTCAGTCGGATAAAACGATAACAGATTGGTTAAAGCTTGCTGGACTAGAAAATGTTCCGACTATTGTAAATGATAAAATAGAAGAACAGGTGGACGTTCAATTTAGTCAATTAAAAACTAGGTTTGAACAAGAAACTATACGTCAACTTGCACCAATAGATTGGCAACTAAAAGCGGACACTAAAGTCGGAGAAATAGTTTCGTACATTCTACTCAAAGGTGAAGATTTCTTCGAATCAGAAGAAGGCAGAATGACGGTGAAAAATCTAATTGATGATTTCCTTTCTACAAAAGGGACGCTTGGCAATATGATACAAATGTTCATGGGGGAATCTTCATCACTTGCTGGAAAAGTTCAGCCGGAAATACTAAAATTCCTAAGAGCTCCAGGTACTAAAAATATGTTAGAAAAAATAGTACGAAGCGAATGGGAGAAGTTAAAAGATCGCCCGCTCAATGAAATGATGGACGGCTTTGACTTTGAACCAATTGTTAAAAACGTTAAAGTATACTTAACAGGACAATTGGCTGTGGAAGAAAGATTAAACTATAATTTCCTCCATTACTTCCCTGGAGCAACTGGATGGACAGAGTCATATCTTATACCTAAAGTGACGACATTTGCATTCCATGAAGCAGAAACAAAGCTAGAAGAAGTCTTGCGTAAAATGAAATTAGAAGATATGGTAAAAGAGCAAGTAGATACTTTCCCAGTATCTCGCTTAGAGGAAATTGTTCTTGGTATATCGAAAAGAGAGTTCAAAATGATCACCATTCTAGGTGGTGTTCTTGGTGGACTTATCGGTATTATTCAAGGACTAATCGTTTTCTTTACTAATTAACCCTAAAGGAGCTTACAACATGATTAACATTTATGATGACATTAACAAACTTGAAAAAACACTACGTCAAACAGATGAATTTTCCAACGTACAAACAGCAGTAGAATCTGTAAAAGCTGACGAACAGGCTCTAGTATTATTCCAAAGTTTCCGCAAAGTTCAAATGTCTCTTCAAGAGAAGCAAATGAATGGTGAAGAAATCTCTGGAGAAGAGATTGAGTATGCACAAAAAACGGCTCAGCTCGCACAAGGAAACGAAAAGATTTTCCATATGCTTCAAGCTGAAATGGCTTTGAGCCAACTTATTGAAGAAGTAAACCGTGTATTGATCAAACCCGTTCAAGAACTTTATGAAGGTATCTAAGAAAACAAATGAAAGGAACTTCTCCTACTATGGAGAGGTTCCTTTTTTCATTTACAGGAGAAATGGATAAATACTCCGTTGCGCTAGTAAATCCTCATCGAATGCGGGTAACTAAAAGCTATAAATAGTTTTCCCCTTTCTAAGAAGGACTTTAATAGTATAATGGCGAATTTAACAAGAATGAATGACTATTCACTTATAAAGGGGAATGTATATGTACAAAACTATATTGTTAGAAAAAGATGGTCGTATTGCGACTTTAACATTGAATCGTCCAGAAGCGATGAACTCGATGAATGGGGTAATGATGAGAGAGCTAGCAGAAAGTCTAGAATCTCTGCAAACAGAAAAATCAGTTCAAGTGTTAGTTATAAAAGGTGAAGGGCGAGCATTTTCTGCTGGTGGAGACATTAAAGCAATGCTAGATAAAGAGAATCCTTTAGACATTGACGAGGCGATGACGTATCTTACAAGAATTGCTACAGCTTTATATAAGTTACCACAGATTACTATTGCATCAGTTCACGGCGCTGCTGCTGGATTAGGTTTTAGTATGGTATTAGGCTGCGATATTATCATAGCAGAGGAAAATAGTAAACTCGCTATGAATTTTATCGGAATTGGGCTTGTTCCAGACGGTGGAGGCCATTTCTTCTTAAAGGAAAGAGTAGGGATCCCAAAAGCAAAACAACTGATGTGGAGCGGGCAGCTTTTCTCTGGAAAAGAAGCACAAAAAATCGGACTTGTGGATGAAATTGCATCCGATGGTTTAGGTTCTGCAACTGCAGCATCCTATGCACAAAAACTAATCCAATCTCCAATTGCTGCTATGATCGCATCAAAAGAAATCTTACACGCAACGAAGATAAATGAATTGCAAACTGTTCTAGAAAAAGAAGCTGTTACGCAATCCGCAATGCGAAGAACCGAAGATCATTTAGAGGGTATTAAAGCATTTGTTGAAAAAAGAAAACCCGAGTTTAAAGGAAGATAAGATTTACAGGGAGGATCATTTAGCTGATCCTCCTTTTCATTTGATTACATACTTTATTAATAACAAAAGAGGATGGAAGCGACAATTAAACTGCTGGGATAATTTGTGAAATTAAGATAAGTGAACTTTTTATAAAGTTCTTTTAACTAGGTTATTTTTCTTCTGAAAAGTCCTATTTACAAGATAGATACCAATAATAATAAACAAGCCACCAACGATGATAGAAGGGTATAACGTCTCCCCTAATAGTAACCAACCAGATAATACACCGAAGAAAGGTGCCAAAAATAAATAGGCACTCGTTTTTCCTGGATCCCCCTTTTGTAAAAGATAATACCAGACGGCAAATTGGACAATAGAAGACATAATACTTAACCATAATAAAATGAACAATGAATTACTATTCAAAATGAAGACTTGTTTTTCAAGAATAAAGCTGCCAAGTAGAAGTAGTAATCCACCAAAAAGCATCTGGTAAGCGGATAGAACCCACGTATTGAAAAGTGCCCCCCATTTTTTAACTAATAATGTGGAAATTGCCCAAAAAACAGCAGAAAGAATGCCAAAAAGAACGCCAATCTTTAATTCAATTTGGGCACCTACTGCAATACTTACCCCTACTAACCCTAAAAGTACACCAATCCATTGATAAAATTTATAGCGTGATTTTAAAAATAAGGTACCGAATACAACAACAAGTAACGGGTTAGTGAATGTAAGAATTGAGGATTCACTAGCTGTAATGGTTCGTAAACTCAAAAAAATACAACCCATAACACCGGCAGTTTGGAAAGTACCAATAATAAGCATCTTTATCCAGTTTCCTTTAGATACTGGGTGCGGTCTTTTTATAACGATAACACTTACCGCCATTATGAATCCAGCAAGTGTGAAGCGTAATCCTGCTAATAACAAAGGGGATGAATAAGACAAACCTATTTTACCTACTGCAAAAGAAGAACCCATTAAAAATGTCGTTAAGAGTATTAACAATGTAAATTTGAAAGTATTCATTTTTTTATCTCCCTACATATTATACTGAGTTATTTATGTCTATTATAACTTCTAAACATTTCAACTACGGTCGAAATATGGAATACAATTATGGTGCAATATGTCTTCATTAAATCAATCTCTCCGTTTTTGATGTTTAACCGCTTTTGACTTGCTCAGTATGGGAGATTACAAAACTATCAACTGAAAAAGTTGATCGGATTAAATGCTGAAAGAATGATATTGTTTTAGGTATGCTACGGACAAGACCAATACTCGATTTAAATATGACATGCAGTTATCTTATTAAGAATGGTACAGTAAGTTTAACAAGATGAAAGAGGTGAAGCTATTAATGGAACAATGTTTATGGCCGCAAAGCAGTGAGCTTATGCAAGCTTATCATGATGAAGAATGGTGCAGACCTAGTTGGGATGACCGGTATATTTTCGAAATGTTGACGTTGGAGGGGGCACAAGCTGGATTGTCGTGGAGTATTGTTTTAGCAAAACGCGAAGCTTACAAAGATGCTTTTCAAAATTTTGACATCGAATATTGTGCTAGTCTGAGTGACACGGATTTAGAGTTTATAAAAGAAAATTACAATGTCATTAAACATTTTTCGAAGCTTCAATCCATTCGCACCAATGCAGAAGCAGTAGTGAGGATACAAAAAGAATTTAAGAGTTTTTCCAATTTTTTATGGCACTTTGTTGATTTTAAACCAATTATTAATAATTGGGAGACAGACATTCAAATCCCTGCTCAATCTCCATTATCAGTACAGGTTAGCAAAGAGTTAAAAAAGAGAGGCGTCAAATTTGTGGGACCTGTTACAACGTATTCCTTTTTACAAGCAATAGGCATAGTAGATGATCATATTAAATCATGCGATCATCATACTTTAAATCAAATAATTCATGAAAAGACTTGATATGACTTTAACAAACAATATATTGATGGGTGGAAATGATAATTTACTAGAAATTTGCATTAACGAAGAATATTCTACGGGCTTACTCAAATGAGCACTATTGAAGCCTATCGGGTCTATATGAAAAATAAAAAAAGGACTTAGCCAATATAATGGTTAAGTCCTTTTTGTTGTTCTATACATGAAATAATACTAGTTTCCCAGAACTATTTACTAAACGATGTGTTTTATTGGAAAAGCCTTTTTCTTCAATAATTGCTTCTCCTTTTTCCTTTGCTTCTTCGTCATTTTCATATTCCCAAGTTTCCTCTAAAATTAGTTCTCCGGTTGGTTCAAAGGCAGTAAATCGGTATGGTTTCATGAGTCAAACACCCCTTCATTATTCTACTATATATTATACACAAAAAATTATGAAAACAAAATGTAAAGCTAGCTTGACAATAAAGTGAGAAGTAAAGTAAACTTTACGTAAAGCTAACTTTACAAAAAAGGAGGGGCAAGTTGAAAAACTACGTTCGAGATAAACGGATGGCATTTGGAATGACACAGGATGAACTATCAGAAAAGCTAGATGTATCCAGACAAACAATAATATCGTTAGAAAAAGGAAAATACAATCCATCGATTAATTTGGCTTTTAAGTTATCCAGACTATTTACATGTACGATTGAGGATCTATTCATTTACGAGGAGGAAGAGAAGGATGTATGAAAAATTTGATTTACTTACATTTTTAATCGGTTTGCCATTAGCAATTGTAATAATAGGTATAGTTTTCATGATCAATCGGAAAATCGGTAAGAAAAAGAGATGGTTTGATGAACGATACAATAGAATACATGAAAAAGCACGTTCCTATTCATGGGTAGCGACGACTATTGCAATCTTAGTTGTCTGGATGATTGTCATAGTAATGGAGGGACCTGGGCTGACCTTTTTCTTATTAACGGGTCTTTGGGTGGTTCATATGCTTTCCTATACAATCGGAGCATTTGTTGCAAATCAAGATAACTAAGAAGGATCGTAGAAGACTGTACACATTTAGTTGTATACAGTCTTTTCCTTATGGTAAAATAAGAACAAATATTCTATTTTTGGATGAGGTGTACTTGATGGCAAGAATTCGTTTTCTACATGTGGCAGATTTACATTTGGACAGCCCTTTTAAAGGTATTTCCTCTATTCCTAAAAAAAGGTGGAAAGAAATACGGGAGAGTACTTTTCAAGCGTTTCAAAACATGATTAATTACGCGGTGGAAAGTAAACCGGACTTTGTATTAATAGTTGGCGATATTTATGATGGGGAAAATCGGAGTCTCCGTGCACAGCATTTATTTCAACAAGGAATGGAAGCTCTGAATGTAGAAAATATTCCGGTTTACATTTGTCATGGCAATCATGATCATTTAAGTGGGAATTGGGTTCGTTTTCAATTGCCTGCAAATGTTCATGTATTTGGCGAAAAGGTAGAAACCAAAACACTCTTAATAAGAGAAGAAAAAGTCCATATTACAGGATTTAGTTATAAAGAACGTCATATTCAGGAACCAATGCATAGCCACTTTCCAATTTTTAATCATGAGGAAATTCATATTGGGATGCTCCATGGTAGTGTAGAAGGCAATAAGGAGCATGATGTATATGCACCATTTAGAAAAAGTGATCTGCTAGAGAAAGGCTATCATTATTGGGCGCTTGGTCATATACACAAGCGTCAAATAATCCATTCCGAACCACCTATTGTTTATCCCGGAAATACGCAAAGTAGGCACCGCAATGAAAGTGGCATAAAAGGCTTCTATGAAGTATCTTTACTTAACAATCAAGTAGACCTTCAATTTGTCCCATCATCTGCTTTTATTTATGACAAACTTTCTATAGATTGTGCAGATATAATCCATGCAAATGAATTAATCATCCATATTGAAACTGCACTAAGAAATTACAGTGAAATACACGGAAAAGCAATCTTGGAACTTACGTTAAATGGGATGACAGATGAAACGATTGAATTATTAAAATCTAGCAATAAAGATGATTGGCAAGTATTAATCCAGGAGAGTCTCGAACAAGCAAATAACTTTTTAATAATCAAAGAACTGTATATAGAAACTCCCATTGAGAAAAGCCCTGAATCTACTATGCTATTATCTTCTTTGAATGAATGGAACACTTCAGAATGGAAGCTCGCTTTAAATGAACTTTATCAGCATTCTAGAGGGAGTAGATATTTACAGCCCTTAGATCAAGTTTTTATGGATGACGTCGTAAAAGAAGCAGAATCATTAGTTTTAGAGGCTATTGCAAGGAGGGGTAGCAATTGAAACTTGTAAAGCTTCAAATATATGGCTTTGGAAAGCATGAAAATATAGAGATTAAACTTAGCGATGGTATAAATGTGTTCTTTGGTGAAAATGAGGTAGGAAAGACTACTATTCAACAATTCATCCTGCATATTTTATTTGGATTTCCGCAAAGAAATGCACAGTTACTTCGCTATGAACCTAAAAGCAGTGCTACTTATGGAGGTAAAGTCGAAATAATTGATGATCAAGGACAGCTTGTAACGATTGAGCGAGTTAAAGGGAAAGCAAGTGGAGAGGTTACATTATATTATCCAGATGGGACCCGTGGAGGCGAAAGGGAGCTGTCTAGTATTCTCCACGCTTATTCACGCTCAGACTTTGAAGCCATTTTTTCTTTTTCTTTACTTCAGTTACAGGGCTTCGAGAAGATGACAGAAGAAGAGCTTACGAAAACGTTATTATCTTCAGGAACAACCGGCATCGATACATTAGCGATTGTCGAAAATCAATTTATAAAAGATATGGGAGAGCTATTTAAGCCCACTGGCAGAAAACCTTTAATCAATCAAAAGATAGAAGAACTACGTGAACTGGAGACTGCCTACAAGCATCAGCTAGAAGAAGTAGGAAAATACGAACCTGCTATAAAACGTCTGAACGAAATAGAAACGATAGTTGAGGAACTAGATCAACAAGAAAAAGAGATTTCTCAGCAGTTACAACGCTATATGGAATGGAAGCAACTGAAACCATTGAAAGAAACAGAAATGGACTTAAATCTGGAGCTCGACTTAGTAAAAGAACAGACCTTTCCTTCAGATGGTATTCGAAGATTTGAGTTGACGAAAGATAAGTTGAATCGTAATTCTATAGAGATGGAGCAAGTGAAAAAAGAGTTAGATTCTTTAACGATTAATACAACTAGCTTAACTTCATCGCAAATAGAGGGATTACAATCATTTCTAAATCGAGAGGCAGAATGGCATCAGCTTCGCTCCAAACGAATACAAATAGAAGAGGAGCAAAGTAAAACACTGCAAAGCCAAATGCAGCAGTTAGCTCTAGTAGGAGTAAACTGGGAAAAAAGCTTACAGCATATAGTCCACGCAGATGTTTCCATACAGCAAGAGGACAAACTGGTTACGACGCTTCAAACTGAAAAAAACTTGGAGCTTGAGATACAGCAAGAAAAAAGATTACTTCAAATGAAGGAACAGGACTTACTCCATTTACAACAAAGAGTGATAGAGTCCAAAAAGGTTAATAAATCCTCTTCGGCTCAACAAACCAATAAAATAATGTTTGGTATTATTGCAGCTATTGTTCTTATCGGGGTTATTATAGGTGTTGCACAATCAAATTGGATAGTTCCTCTTACTGCTATTATCATTAGCGGAATTGTATATGCAGGATTTACTTTCATGATGAATACATGGAAGCAATCGGATGATGTTCGAATATATGCAGATTTATTAAACAAGGAACTGCAGTCACTACAACAAGAGATTTCACATTTGAAGCAAAAAATTAATGAGTTAGAAACTAATAAAACAAATATATCAAAACAGGTAAATGAGTTTTTGACAAGCTATCATATTAGTGAACAATTATCACCAAGTCTATTACCTGAACTATTTAAGCGACTTCGCCTAATTCAAGAACAGCAAATTCAGCTAGACCAAATGGAAACAAAGCTCTATGAAGTTGGTCTGCGAATACAGGAATTGTATAGACAAGCATTGGAAAAAGTTCCTTTTAATCTCTCAGAAGATATGCTATTCCACCAATTACGAGATTTCTATTTAGCTGAAAAGCAAAAGTTAGAAGATCAGCAGTATAAAGCGACAAGGATTTCCGAGCTGCAAAAGAAATATAAAGAGCTTGCTTTACTTCAAGAGTCTTTTACCGAACAAATCCGCCTATTATATCAGGAGGCAAATGTGGATTTAGAAAGCGATTATTATACGGCAAATTCTCTCTATGAGAAAAAAGTGGAGCTTGAAAAGGAATTACGCCATATCCACATGCAATTAGCTGGAAAACATATAAACTTGAACGATTTTGAAATTACATTTGAGGACAAGTGTAAGGGAGAACTACATCAGCTACAACAACAGAGACATAAATATAATGATGAAAAAGCAACTTTGTCTTATCAAACGAAAAGATTATTAGAGGATGAAGAGCAGAGTGAACAATTACAATTATTAGAACAGAAAAAAGCAGAACTACATGAGCTCGTAAAAAAATGGGCGGCTCAAAAAGTAGTTGTTGAATCGATTAAACAGATGATGAAACAGTTAAAAGAAGAGCGACTTCCAGAAGTATTAGAAAATGCACAACATTACTTTCAATTGCTTACAAACCAATCATATGTACAATTGATCTTATCACCAGAAGGGAACTTTGAGGCAGTTAAAACCACTGGACAACGCTTTAAAATTGCAGAGCTCAGTCAAGCGACAAAAGAGCAAGCATATATTTCCTTACGCCTGGCCCTAGCAGTTTCCTTGCAAAGAAAAGCACCATTTCCCATAATCATGGATGATCCATTTGTACATTTCGATCGTGTCAGACTTCAACAAGTGGTACAATTAATGGCAGAGCTACAAAAAGAACACCAATTACTCTATTTTACTTGTCATGACAACATGCAATATGTATGGGAAGACGCATCCGTCATACAAGTAGCGACATTATTACCTAGAAAGGTAGGGGTTGTGAAATGAAAGGCATTACACAATTGCGAGTAGGCGAACCAGTTGATCACTACTTACTTATAAAACAATCTACAAAAGGTGTAACAACCGTTGGAAAACCATTTATGTCACTAATATTGCAAGATAAGAGTGGAGATATTGAAGCAAAACTGTGGGATACAAATGATGAGCATGAAAAGCTTTATGGTGCGAGTCAAATTGTACGTGTCGGTGGGGAAATCCAAGATTACCGTGGAAAGTTCCAGTTACGTGTAAAAAGTATTCGCCCAGTAAAAGCGGAAGAAACCATTTCGATTAATGATTTAGTTCCATCTTCAGAAAAACCAAAAGAAGAATTGATGGAAGAGCTTTTACAATACTTCTTTGAAATGAAAAATCCAA
This sequence comes from Psychrobacillus sp. FSL H8-0510, assembly GCF_038008345.1. Classification (NCBI taxonomy): domain Bacteria; kingdom Bacillati; phylum Bacillota; class Bacilli; order Caryophanales; family Bacillaceae; genus Psychrobacillus; species Psychrobacillus sp. FSL H8-0510. Next base: position 2,901,556 of record NZ_JBBOYZ010000001.1, on the reverse strand, counting down.
TAATACAACGTATTACGAGACATCTGATGAAAAAACATCAGACATCATTTATGACGTTCCCTGCAGCGACTAAAAACCATCATGATTATGCTTCTGGACTAATAGATCATGTTGTGTCTATGCTAAAATTAGGAAAATCGTTATGCGATTTGTATCCAACGTTAAATAAGGATCTTTTATATGCAGGAATTATCTTACATGATATTGGAAAAGTAGTGGAGCTTTCAGGACCTGTAGCAACAACATATACAGTGGAAGGTAATTTACTTGGACATATTACCATAATGGTAACTGAAATTTCTAAAGCTGCCGAAGAATTGGAAATCGAGGGAGAAGAGGTAATGCTTCTTAAGCATATGGTACTGTCTCATCACGGTAAAGAAGAGTGGGGAAGTCCAAAACGTCCTGCACTTCGTGAAGCGGAGATGCTCCATTATATCGATAATATTGATGCGAAGATGAATATGCTTAATCGTGCATTAGACAAAACAAACCCTGGTGAATTCTCCGAGCGATTATTCCCATTAGAAAACCGTTCATTCTATAAGCCAACATTTGAATAGACAAAAAAAGCGTAAAGGTGCGAAGCCTTTACGTTTTTTTTTGGCTTTGTATTACCGATCATTTTCGTAGTTTGTGAAGCTACAACTAACAGACGCACTAATTCTATAAAGGGTGCTTACTTCATAAAGGAGTAAAGCACCCTTTTAAGTTAAAAAGTATAGAGAGATTAATTGAACAAGGGAAATCTTAAAGGAATAGAGAATAGATAGAATTGAAGGGGATGAACACATGAAAAGAAAGTTCAGTAAGATTTCCATTATATTAATTATTGTTGGAATTTTTGGTGCATATATGGCATTCCCACCCATTAATATTGATATTTTTGGTTGGTGGGGAATATGCATTGGCTTTGGTATCTATCTAACAGGCATAGTGCTTGGCATCTGTGCTTTCTTTAAGAAAGAAAAAGGGTTAATGAAGTATATCTCGTTACTTTCTGTTTCGTTGGGTGCATTATTTATAGGTTTTCTTTATGCAATTGTCGGTAAAATTTAATGACTAATTTGGTGAGCTTATCACACCCAATGAAGATTTTAATACGCTCAATATCTATAAAATTGCATAACAGAAATTACTATTAAAATAAGCTGAGCCCTCAGAATATGGTGCTAGAATACTTAAGTTATAGGAGGTACATATATATTTTATAGGAGAAAATTTTACATTATAAAAAATGAATTTGTAGAGAAGTTTAATGAACACTTCAACAATACTAATTTACCTAATCAACTAAAGCACGGAGCTCGTTTGGTAGGGCGATGGATGTCGGATAACAATGATAATACCACAGAAATATTTGCTATTTGGGAATATGACAGTTATAACGATTATATAGAAATAGAGAACAATGTAAAAGCTGACAATGCTCATATTAAACGCATTAAAGAGTGGTATGAAAAAAATGGTGGAAGGGAACATGTTTTTACTGATTATATATTGGAAGTGAAAAATGAAGCATTAGTGTCTACTTTAAATAAAGTAGATTATTAATCTTAAATACGTGTTTAAATCTTTGGGTGCTTATGCGTGTTGGTTCATTCACGTCTTCCACATTTTACTAGGGAAATTAAACATATCTTCTTAAACACAGGTGCTTTAAGAAAGATCATATTGATAATTATTTTATGTATTAAGTTGCACTTTTTCGTTCCTCACATGAATAATAGGATTCTGAAAAAAGAACGAGAGCAAAATAAAAAAGGTTGAACATGACTTCCGTCATGTTCAACCTTTTTACTTGTGTTATTTATTTTTCGTCTTCAGTTGCCTCAGCATCTTCAGTTGTATCTGTTTTAGCTTCTGCATCTTCAGCTGGTGTTTTTTGTTCTTCAGCAGCTGCTAAAAATTGATCTAATGATGTTTTTAAGTCCTCATCTTTAATCTCGATTTTAGCGTCTTTCATCATTTTAGCCACTTTTGGTAATAATTTTGATTGGTCTGCTTTTTCTAACTTCAATTGTTTTTCAATTTCAGCTTTTTTATCTTCATATGATTTCTCAATTGTGCGAGTATCCGTTACTTCAATAACGTGGTAACCAAATTCCGATTTAACTGGTTCAGATATTACATTTTTCTCTAAACCAAATGCTACTTTTTCGAATTCTGGAACCATTTGGCCTTTACCAAACCAACCTAGTTCTCCGCCACTTGTTTGAGCTGCTTCTTCCGTAGAGTATTCTTTTGCAACTTCTGCAAAGTCTTTACCTGACTCTAATTCAGCTTTAACTTTTTTCGCTGTTTCTTCGTCTGCTACTAATACGTGACGAGCATTAATTTCATTTTTAATATTTTCATATTCTGCTTTAATTTCTTCTTCTGTTACTTTAACATCTTCTATTAAAGCTTTTTCTTGCAATAGGTTTAGTTCTAAGAATTTTTTGTAAGATTCTTCAGTATAGCCTTGTTGAGCAATCATTGCTTCAAAGCTTTCCCCGTACTGCTCTTTATCAGCTTTTAACTGAGTGTTTACTTCATCCTTAGACACTTCGTACTTATCTGCAAGTACTTTTTCAATCATTAGCAATTGGAATGCTTGATCGCCGATAGATGATTTCATCTCTTCATACAAATCATTCTGTGTAATATCTCCGACTTTAGATGTAGCAATAACTTCACTGTTTTTGTCTGAGTCCCCGCTACAAGCTCCTAAAGCAAGAACTGATGCTGCAAGTGTTAATGTTAATACTGTTTTTTTCATGAAATATTCTCTCCTAACTTCTATGTGTTGCCGTAGTTACTATAACATAAACGAAATAAAAACAAAAATAGTTCCCTTACATTTGCCTACCGAACATTTAAAATGCCGCATAGGATACATGGAAAAGGAGGTGTTTTAAATGAGCGGACAATATAACGGTGGCGGCGGATATAACGGTGGTTCAGGGTTTGCTTTGATCGTAGTTTTATTTATTCTATTGATCATTGTAGGCGCAGCGTTTCTCTACTAATTAAATAGGAGAAACTGAGATCGTCTAAAAAACGATCTTAGTTTCTCGTATTTGTAGAGTGAAAAAAAGAAATGACCCAATCTTATGAAGATTTGGGTCCACTTTTTTTCTCTTAAACTGCGTAAACTAGCTCAACATAAAAGGAAACAAGAAGAATCGTGATCAGGATATTGATCGTACGAAAAATCTTCGGATGTTTCTCTTCCGGTATTTCTTTTGACATTACTAAAGCATATGTCATTCGGTTAATTTGTAGCAAATAAAATGCTGAGAATAGAACTAATGTGAATATAATCATGTCTAGACTCCCTTCATATACTGACTAAGCATAACAAACAATGAGGAGGATATACAAGTGTTACATATTGTTAATAGTTTTATTCCGCTATTAAAATTTCGTACCCTGCATCTGTTTCCTCGATTAAAGCGCACTTAGGTGATTTACTTAAGTTTTTTACATAAATTAAATCGATTAAGCAAATTCCACAATGGTAAGCAAACAAAATAGTAAAATAGTGTGCAAAAACAGGAACTGCTAACGCTCCTATGACAAGTAAAGCATTTAAGAAAATAAAAGGAGCTAGTAAGATGAAAAGAAATCTACCTTTTTGAATTGGTTCTATTATTCTTAAATGTACAGTGGGAATAAATCTAAATTGATTAAAGACAATAAATTTTATTTTTTCTTTAAGTCCAATCATTGGGATAAAATGAAATATTTTATGAAGTGGATAAACACCCAAAAATGCTATCGTAAATATCCAAAAGTAATCATCCGATTTATGTGTATCATTAATAATTCCTAATAAGGCATATGCAAAAGAAAAAACCATAATTACTACTAAAGAAGAAAGAACAAATAATCTTTCTAAGCCATATTGTTTTTTCACATTAATTGTTTTCCAGCAGTGCAAGGTATGCAACTCCTATATATATAAATTTAATTTAGATACATAAGATAATCCTTTTTATTAGAAAAAGCAACCTCTTTATTTATGGGGGATTATTAACCTCGTATTATTAGTCTTTTGCTACAATTGTACTCTCGAGATTTTTTAATGATCTTTCGAAGATATCCATGAAATCGTCCCCGTAAATATTGCGAATAACAGCAGTTACATCCATGAAATCTGGAAATTTTCCATATACCTCTTTGATAGGGAGAGAGCCTTCCAGTATAGCGTGTGGAGTCTCATGGTAATTTTCATACATCTCTTCTAAAAGTACCTGTCCTTTTTTGGTCACATCTACATACGTATTTCGCTTATCTGTTTCTCTTTTAGAAAATGAAAGTAATCCTCGTTCCTCTAATTTCTTAGAAAAATTAAATGCTGTGGAGACATGCATGACTCCGAATTTTGCTATATCAGAAATAGTTGCACCTTTAAGGTGATATGATATCCATAAAATATGATGTTCATTAATATTCAAGTCATAAGGTTTTATCCATGATTGCCAATCTTTTTCTACTGCTTTCCAAAGTGCTTTAGATAGTTGCGCTATCCGCTGACTGTAAAGCATTGCTTCTTTCTTCGTATAAAATTGATCTGCCATGTTAACCCTGCTTTCTGTATTTAATTTCTTAAAAACATTATAGCAAGAAAGTAAGTAAGTGAATACAAGTTTAATAAATATTATTATTTTTATAATAATATTTTGGATAATTTTAGAGTGAAACCGTTTATAAAAAAAAGGATATATCCCATTTTGGAATATATCCTCCTTTCATATTATATTGTTGCTTCTTTTTTCTTTGGTAACTTACTTTCTAAATCTGCCATTGCTTCTTGAATAGACGAAATTTCTGCTTGAAGATGGGCTTGAAGAGGTGCAGTTTCGTTTTTCCACTGGGCAATACTAGATTTAAGGTCTTCAATTGTACTTGGTACTACTTCTTTTGAAGAATTTGTTAAGTTGTTTATTGAACTTTTAACATCTGCTAGTTGAAGCTTTATGTCCGAAAGCTTGTCTCTAAAATCATTAGAGGTAGACTTTAAGGAAGATCGAACTTCCATACCTGATTTTGGAGTGGTCATAAGTACAGTAGAAGCCCCAACTAGTAAACCAGTTGTTAACCCGTAAAATAATGGTGCTAGTTTCATAATAATTCACTCCTTTGCTTATATGTATTATTCCTTACCTTATGATAATTAAAACATATTATTTTATATAACAAAAGGGCAAGCTCCACGATAGGCAATTTGCACAGCAGCAAGGCACTTGTGTCTGGACGGAGCATCACTTTAGAAATTTATTTATATGTCGCTAATTAGATAGTTTTCTATAGAAAAAAAGCTTTCCTTCGAAAAGGAAAGCAGTTAGCTTATATTTATACGGTTAGGGCTGTTTCAAAACTAGTACGTTTAATCAATTTACCTATAATCGGATAGATGATGAAGAATGCTATTGCATTTATAGCAATCGCTGGAATTACTACAATAACAAATAATTCCTGGAAAATTGCACCTGCTCCGAATACAAAAATAGCAGTTGATAAGAAAACTGTACCTGATATTAGTGTGCCAATTCCTGTAAGGATTACACCAACTGCAACCTTATTGGCTAATTTGTTTAATAATAATACAAGACCTAAGAAAACAAATGCTGTTACTGCTTTATCAATGATATTTGGAACAAATCCTCCTGGAAAAGTAGAAAACAGTCCAGAAATAACACCTGTTGAAATACCAAGTAAGAATGTGCTTTTTACGTTAGGAAATAATAGTATTCCTATAAACATCATTGTCAGCATAAAGTCTGGTTTCATCCCACCATTAATTCCTGGGATAATAATGTAAAGTACTGCTCCGACACCTACTAAAAGGGCCATCAAAACTAAATTCTTCGTATTCATTTCTCATCTCTCCTCAGCTATTCTATGCTCTGTTTGTTATTTTCCTCTAACGTATCCTCATGATCGTTAGCAAGAAACTTATATATGATTTTACTTGCTCGATGTAGTAATAGCAAGAATTACTTCTTCAATTTTTCAAATAATTCTCCTGCTAAATTTTGGATGATCTCCGGAGTAAATGTTTTCTCTTTTGTGATCCAAGTTGGACGGAAGCCATCTGTTTGATCGTAACGCGGGATGAAGTGTAAATGGAAATGAAATACGCTCTGACCGGCAGGTGCTCCATTGTTATTTAATAGGTTCATGCCCACTGGACCGAAACTTTCTTTCAAAGCACTCGCAATTTTAGGGACAACTTTGAATAAGTTACTAGCTTCTTCTTCGGATAAATCATACACGTTCTCTTTGTGATTTTTAGGAATAATTAGTGTGTGACCTTTTGTTAATGGCATTATATCCATGAAAGCATACACATACTCATCTTCATAGATTTTCGCACTTGGAATAGAACCATCAATTATTTTGCAAAAAATACATTCACTCATCATATAGCCTCCATATTCATCGTTATGAAAAGTTTAACATATAATAGGACAGGCTGTGGAATGATAGAAGATTTTTTGAGTTTTTTTTGGTAAACTATGTATAAGAAGTGAGGTGCGTAAGATGACTGTATTAGAAGTCAAAGACGTGACAGGTGGCTATACAAGAAAGCCTGTGTTACATGATTTAAACTTTTCGATTGAAAAGGGAGAACTAGTAGGGTTAATCGGGTTGAATGGTGCTGGTAAAAGTACTACCATCAAACATATTATCGGAACAATGAACGCTCTAAAGGGTGAAATCCTACTTAACGGTAAAACATTGAAAGAGGATCCAGCACAATATCGTACATCGTTTTCCTATATACCTGAAACGCCAGTGTTATATGATGAGTTGACGTTAAAGGAACATCTTCAGCTAACAGCGATGGCCTACAATTTAGATGAATCTGTTTTTGAGGCAAGAAAAGAAGCATTATTGAAAGAATTCCGTATGGAAAAAAGATTGAACTGGTTTCCAGCGCACTTTTCTAAAGGAATGAGACAAAAAGTAATGATTATGTGTGCGTTCCTAGTGAATCCAACATTGTTCATTATCGATGAACCGTTTGTAGGTCTGGATCCATTAGGTATTAAATCATTACTGGAGCAGATGAAAACAAGAAAAGATGAAGGGGCATCCATATTAATGTCCACACATATATTGACTACTGCAGAAAAATACTGTGATCGTATCCTACTTTTGCATAACGGGAAAATTCGTGCTCAGGGGACAATGGACGATTTACGGGCGGCATTTCAAATGCCTGATGCAACATTAGATGATCTTTACATCGAAATGACGAAGGAACAACAAAATGAATAATTTGCGTGAAGTATGGAGTAAACGGTTTATATTTTATATAAATGAATTGCAAAAATACTTGAAGTATATTATTTCTGGGCATATTGCAATTGTCATTGTATTCGTAATTGGGGCAGCCGGTTATACGTATAGTGAATGGTTGAATACAGCTCCAAAGGATTTTCCCGCCTTTTTAGTTGTATCATTCATCGTGAGTATTTTACTCGCTTTGAGTACGCCAGTTACGTTAATGAAAAAAGCAGATAGTGTTTACTTTCTTCCATTAGAAACAAAACTAGGTGAATATTTAAAACTCGCGCTTACATGGACTTTCTTTTCATCCATTATAGTACCGTTAGCAGCATTGGTTGTGTCGATACCACTGCTAACAAGAATAGCTGGTTCCACATCACAAGAAATAATATTCTTCTTCGGAGCGATCCTTATTTGGAAGTATTGGAGTATCCAAACGGAATTCCAATATCGATGGGCATCCAACGGTAAAAATGTGTGGGTAGATTATTTCATGCGAATGATTTTATTGTTTGCCGGTTTATATTTCTTACTAAGTGGTACCTATTTATTTTTACTTGCGGTCGTTATTATTCAAATACTCTATTTAATAGCTTGGAAGAAGAAAAAAGCAGAAGTACCTTTTCCTTTTGATCATTTCATTGAAGTAGAGCAAGCACGTATGATGCGTTTTTATCGTTTTGCTAATTACTTTACAGATGTCCCGCATATTCAGGGGATGACGAAAAGAAGAAAGTGGCTTGATATTCTTTACAAACTTGCACCCTATGAACAAAAACACACACAATTATATTTAGTGGTACGTACATTTGTCCGTACAAATGATTATTTCTATTTATGGGTTCGTCTTACAGCGCTCGCTATGATCGGGGCCATTTTCATACCGTTTCCAATCGTTGCGATCATCTTTACTAGTGCTCTTTCATTTGCTACGGTCATTCAACTCCGCCAGTCTTTAGCGACAGGAGAAGAATTCCGAATGGATTTACTGTTTCCTATTAAAGAGGGTACACGAAAAAAAGCTGTTGATAAACTGATAAGAATAATTCAACTCATTCAGGCAATTTTCGTCTTCATCGTAATTTTAGTACAAGCAGGGTTCATAATGGAGTTACTGTTCATACCGATTGTGATGATCGTTATTTCTGAACTGACGCTTCGGGTAAGCAAAATATAACATAATAAAAACCAGGCAAAAAGACGGCTAGTCCTTTAAAAACAGAAACTTGGGTATGCAGTTGATATCCTCTGCGAGCGAACGCTTTCCGTGGGCACGGCTTCAGCCTCTTCCTCGCCCGCGGAGGCCAAAAGGATGTTGGTCACAAAGGCTTTGCCACAGGACGTGGCGCACTTTAGCCTTTGTTCTCCACATGTAACGGAAATCAGCAGACTCATTCTAAAAAGTCCTGTAAAACCGATGTTCTTGCGGTACTTTTATATACTTTCTTATATGGTAAGAAAAAAAGAGGGAGCTTTAAAAAGCTTCCTCTTCTTCTATGGATTGGTAAGTAGATATATATGGTGCGCTTGTAAACAAATTTTGTTTATCTGCAATCATACTAAAATCTAGGTTGACTGTTTTTTCCCATACTTCATAGCTACTCGGACTAGTCCATTCCGATAAAATGATATATGTTTCGGATTTAATAGGTTCTAGCACTCTTAAAGCGATAAAACCTGGTTCATTTTGCGCAGTAGGACCAAGGTTTGTGTATTTGTGCTCGAAAATTGTTTTCCCTTCATCTGTAATGGGAATATGTTGTAAAACGAAGTAACCATTGTGTGAAAAGTTCCCTGCCGATTCTAGCACTTTATATTTTCTGGGCACTTGAAAAACTGATTTATTGGAGGTTTCGTGGATTAGAACGGAATTTCCAGTTCCGTGTAATAGGAAGAGTTCTTCGTTTGGATGTTTCTTTTTTATGGACTGCATAAATTCCGGAGTCCCGGATGTCATATATAAATTCATGAAATTAACTCCCTTTCTCTCTTTTCTTATATCGTTCCCATATTAATGATTTTAAAAACATAATACACAAGTATCATACAGAATTCCGGACAAATTTATGACAAATGCACTGTTTGGCTATACTTTAGAAAAAAGAACGTCTATAGTTGTAACGTATAGGAAAAACAGTACGTTTATATAATGAGAGGCAGGTACCTTTAATGACTAAATTTAACGATACACTTCTTCGTGCAGCACGTGGAGAGCAAGTTGAACACACGCCAGTTTGGTTTATGAGGCAAGCGGGAAGATCACAACCTGAATACAGAAAAATAAAAGAAAAATATTCTTTAGAGCAAATTACACACGAACCTGAACTTTGTGCATATGTTACACGTTTACCAGTAGATAATTACAACGTCGATGCAGCAATTCTGTATAAAGATATAGTAACACCGCTTGTTGGAATAGGCGTAGATGTAAAGATTAAAAATGGAGTTGGCCCTGTAATTTCTAATCCAATCCGTACAGTTCAAGATGTAGCAAACTTAGGGGATTTATCTCCTGAAGATGATGTGCCATTTGTATTGGATACGATTAAATTATTAACGACTGAGCAGCTAAATGTTCCATTAATCGGATTTGCAGGGGCGCCATTCACTCTTGCTAGTTATATGATTGAAGGCGGTCCTTCAAAAAGCTATAACAAAACAAAAGCATTTATGGTTTCAGAACCACAGGCTTGGTTTGCATTAATGGACAAGCTTGCAGATATGATTATTGTCTACATCAAAGCTCAAGTAAAAGCTGGTGCGAAGGCTATTCAAGTATTCGATTCGTGGGTAGGGGCTTTGAATGTAGCAGATTACCGTATTTTCATCAAACCGGTTATGACACGTATTTTCACGGAGCTTCGTGAAACAGGCGTTCCGCTTATTACATTTGGTGTTGGTGCTAGCCACTTAGCGAAGGAATGGCATGACCTTCCTGTTGATGTAGTCGGTATTGACTGGCGCTTATCTATTGAAGAAGCCCGTGCAAAAGGACTGACAAAGCCTTTAATGGGGAATTTAGATCCATCTTATTTAGTTGGCAGTTGGGATGAAATTGAAAAACGCGCGAAAATTATCGTAGAACAAGGTGTGGCTCAGCCTGGGCATATCTTTAACCTTGGACACGGTGTGTTCCCAGAAGTAGAACCGGAAACACTTAAACGTTTAACTTCTTTTGTTCATGATTATAGTAAAGAACTAATCGCAGCAAAATCAAACTAAATTTTTATGAGGTGAAGATGATGAAAAAAACAATGGGATTATTAGTAATGGCTTACGGAACTCCTTACTCAGAAGCAGATATTGAACGATATTATACACATATCAGACATGGTCGTAAACCGAGTGATGAGCAACTGGCTGATTTAACTGGACGTTACGAAGCAATTGGAGGTATTTCCCCACTTGCTAAAATCACTGAAAGCCAAGCAAGAGGATTATGTGACCGTTTAAATGAATTGCAAGATGAGATTGAATTCAAGTTATATATTGGCTTAAAACATATCGAGCCTTTTTTAGAGGATGCAGTTGCAGAAATGCATAAAGATGGTATTACAGAAGCAGTATCAATGGTATTGGCACCACATTTCTCTACTTTCTCTATTAAATCATATAATGGTCGTATTAAAGAGGAAGCAGAAAAGCTGGGTAACCTTAAAATTACTTCAATCGAAAGCTGGTACGATGAACCAAAATTCATCCAATACTGGAGTGACAGAGTAAGCGAAGCATTCGCAGCAATGACGGAAGAGCAACGCGAAAAAGCATGTTTAATCGTTTCTGCTCACTCATTACCAGAAAAAATAAAAGAATTAGGCGATCCATATCCCGAACAATTGCAAGAAACAGCAGATTTAATTGCACGAGCAGCAGGCGTGGAAAACTACGAAGTGGGTTGGCAAAGTGCTGGACAAACTCCTGAGCCTTGGATTGGACCAGATGTACAAGATTTAACTCGTGAATTACACGAACAAAAAGGATATACAACATTTGTTTACACGCCAGTAGGATTCGTTGCAGAGCATTTAGAAGTTCTTTACGATAATGACTATGAATGTAAAGTAGTATGCGATGATATCCAAGCGACTTATGTACGCCCTGAAATGCCAAATGCACAACCTCAATTTATCGATGCAATGGCAGATGTCGTTTTAAAACACTTAAAATAATAGTTACCTAAATTACCCTAGACATCTGAATGATGTTTAGGGTAATTTTTTAGTGTTTAGGTGGAACAAAAAATTGAAATCTATTTCAAACTTTTTTCACATATTCTCGTTATAATGAAAGAAATGGGGGTGGATAGGTGAAAAAGTTATATATGCTCTTATTACTTTGCTTTATAGGAGGGTGTTCAGAGGCAAGCTTTCCAGCCATCCCCTCGGATACGGATTTTATTGCTAGCTTGAATACATTAGCCGGAAGCATAGACTTTATATCAAATGAAGCTGAAATAATGGAGTCATGGGAGCTAGAAGAGGCCTACACTGGTTTTGCATTAGCAACAGATGATTTACTTCTAGTTTATGGATACACCGTTGAAAAGGCAGAGCTCCTTGAATTATCAACAGGTAAACAGGTAGCCACTATTGACGTAGGTGAAGGCTCTACTTATGCGTATGTATATGAAGAAAAAATCTATATTACCAATGCTATAGATAATACAGTTTCCCTTTATAATACAAAAGGGGAAAAAATACAGACTCAAGCTACTGGAAATTATCCAATGGCAATGATTTCTGATGGCAATAATCTTTTTGTCGTCAATTTTAAAGATGAATTCCTCTCTAAACTATCTATGGAGTTAGAACAAGTAGATGAGTGGGCGATTCCGACTTCTTCTCATGGTCTATTTATAAAGGACAACGAACTTTGGTTAGGCGGCCACGGTGCAGGAAGTAGTCCTAATCGCTCTATTAAAAGAATGAATATAACTACTGGTGAACTAATAGGTGAAATTGAAGTTCCATTAATGCCTATTAATATGGCTAGAGCGAAAAATGGACATGTTTTCACCGTAAGTCACGGTAGTAGTTCAGTCTATGAAATATCCGAAACTGGTGAGGTTTTAAACTCTATCAAAGCAGGAGCAAACCCGTTTTGGATAAGCTCCTTTGGTGATAGTATGGTGCTTGCTGGTTATGATGATCATCAATTATATTTTATCCAGTCTGGGGAGATTACCAAAAAACTGCAGGTCGGAAAAGGCCCATTCCAGTTAATCGTAAGGGAGATTGAATGATGACTACTATATTAGTCGTAGATGATGAAAGAGAAATGCGCAAGCTAGTTGAACTTCATTTATATCAAGCAGGTCATCATGTCCTCCACGCGGATAATGGAGAAGACGCAATTGAACAAGTGCGAATGTCCAACATAGACTTAATACTGCTAGATGTGATGATGTCTGGCATGAATGGATTTGAGGTTTGTGAGAAAATAAGAACATTTTCTCCAGTACCGATTATCTTTTTAACTGCACTGGATGCTAAAACAGATTTAGTCAAAGGGTTAAAGCTTGGTGGGGATGACTATGTCATCAAACCTTTTACAGCTATCGAATTGATGGCTCGTATAAATGCTATACTTCGTAGAGTTGGGATAAACTCATATGAACATCATAAAGTAGGAATTATTGAACATGATGTAGTAAGTAGACAAATTACAGTAAATAATGAAAAAATTCAACTGACGTTAAAGGAATATGAATTACTTCATATATTCATGAAATATGAAGGAAAAGCATTTTCCAGAGAGCAGCTATTAGAACGAATTTGGGGAATGGATTATGAAGGCGGAACGCGTACTGTTGATACGCATATTAAAACACTTCGTTTAAAGCTGGGAGAACAAGCTGGGAAATATATTGAGACGGTGTGGGGAATAGGTTATCGGTTTGAGGTAGTAGAATGAAAAAACTATCCGTAAAAATTTGGATGTTGCTTTTATTGTTCATAACTATCACGATTGTCTTCTTAATGATATTCACTAATTTTCTTTATGAAGAACTTTATGTGGAGGATACAGAAACCTCCATGATAGAGATAGCAGAAAACTTACGGGGTACGTATAAGGGTGGGGCAGTTACAAATGACTTCATCAAACAAACAGAAGATTTCAATCGATTTTCGGACGTAGAGGTTTTTACTGTACGAAATCCGAAAGAGCTTAGTGCTTGTATTCCTTTTGATATAGATTATGAGTCATTAATTGGTCCTGAGGAACGCGCTCAGCTTATTGAAGGTGAGGCAGTCATTAAACGAGGTTATGAAAAGAGATTTAACCGAGAAGTTGTATCCGTTATTTATCCTTTAGTCGATGAAAATAGGCTAGAAGGAATTATTTATGTCTATGTACCATTAACGAAAATGACGGAAATGGCTTCGAAGGATGTCATTTTTTTGTTGATAACAGTATCTCTACTACTCCTTTTAATGGCATGGATCAGTTTAAAGACAGTGCAAAAAGTTCTCGTGCCGCTAGATAAGCTAAAAGTAGCAGCCAATGAAATGGCAGTAGGAAAATACGACACAAGAGTTGATGTGAAATCGACCGACGAAATTGGGGAACTTGCTAAAACCTTTAACCAAATGGCAACGTCTATTCAGGAAGAAGATGAGAAAAAAAGAGATTTCTTATCTATTGTATCCCATGAACTACGTACGCCGATTAGTTATATAAAAGGGTATGGGGAAGCATTTGAACAACATCTTGTTCCAGAAGAAAAGAAAAAAGAGGTTTATACACTTATTGTGCAAGAGGCTAATCGTATGCAGAAACTGACAAATGATTTGCTAACATTAGCACGTTCTGAACAGCATCAGGAAGTTCATATATCGCCTTTAGTGTTATCGGAGATTGTGCGGGAGGTATTGCAGCTGGTCAAAACATTAGCAGATAAAAAGCAAATATCGTTTACTGTTACAATAGACGAGGATACAATTATAAAAGCTAATGAGCAAATGACCAAACAAATATTAATCAATATTTTAGAAAACGCTATTCACTATTCGCCTGTCTCATCCTCCATCAAAATAGGAAATGAACTAGCAAAGAATGACACAACTATTCATATTCAAGATGAAGGGTGTGGAATAGCACCGGAGCATTTGACACGTATTACCGAAAGGTTTTATCGTGTGAATAAGGCTAGAAGTCGTATAGATGGGGGAACTGGTCTTGGACTATCCATTGCTTCTCAACTTATCGAAATGCAAAAAGGCAAGCTAATATTCACAAGTGAAGTAGAAAAAGGAACAACGGTTTATATAACATTACCAATTTGGGAGGAATAGTTTTTATGAAAAAGACATTAGCAGTTCTAGTATTTGCAACGATGACACTTGTAGGTTGCGGAGATAAAGAAGTATCGGAAAGTCCATCAACAAGTAATAATGAAGGCACACTGGAAGAAGTGATAGTAGACATCCAAACAGCTGAAACACTTTCTGTAGATGATGTTGTTTTATCTGCAAAAGTAACGCAATCGGATGAAGCAGTGGATGATGCTAGCGTTGAATTTGAGGTATGGGAATCAGGCTTGCGTGACGAAGGGCATATGATAGAGGGAAATTTAACAGAAGATGGCGTATATGAAGCAAATTATTCATTTGATCATGATGGAGTTTATTATATGTTTGCTCATACAAATGCAAGGGGACTTCATGTTATGCCAAAGCAGGAAATGATTGTTGGTGAACCCGATATGAGTAAGGTATTGCCAGATGATAGTGATAATTCAATGAGTGAAATGAATCACGAATAAATACCTTGCCAATGAAATAAGATGGGTGTATTATAATGACTAGATGACCGAAACGGTTTTCTGGTCATTTTTTTAGATTGGGGTGTAGCGAATGGATCGCAGGCAGGAAATATTAGAAGCTGCAACTAAATCCTTTTCTTTGTTTGGCTTTAAAGCTACAACGATGGAGCAAATAGCTAAAATTGCAAATGTAGGAAAAGGAACAATATATACCTTTTTTGAAAATAAAGAAGTACTTTTTCAAGAAATTGTACTTCGTGTAATTACGGAGATGAAACAGGAAGCGACAAAAGTGATTAATGAAGAAGCTTCTTTCCAAGAAAATGCATATGCCGCTTTGATGAAAATGCTAGAATTCCGGGACACTCACCAACTGTTTGCTAAAATTATTGCAGAGGAACAGGAATGGAGAACCCCCGCAGTAATACAGGTAAGGGCGCAAATTGAGCAAGCAATTGTTTCCTTTATTAAACAGAAGGTTGATAAGTATATTAATGCAGGAGAAATTCGTCAAGTAAATAGTGAACTCGTTGCATACTTACTATTAAAAGGGTATTTGGCGTTCGTTAACGACTGGAATCTAACACACGAAAAACCGTTAACAGAAAAGGAAATAACAGACTTTTTTCAAGATACCATTTTTCATAGTCTCATTATTTGAGACTTATTTTTTGGAGAAAATTGACCAACTGAACGAATTGGTCATACAGTACTAGGAGGGAATATTAATGATTAAATCAGAATGGAAAAATATTTTCACAAATAGAAAGTTACTCATTTCTATAATAGCGGTATTGTTTATACCTGTTATGTACGCAGGAATGTTCCTATGGGCATTTTGGGATCCCTATGCAAACTTAAGTGATCTACCTGTAGCAGTAGTAAATGCAGACGAAGGTGCTACGTATAATGATACTGCTCTATCGTTAGGGGACGACCTATCAGAGAAGTTAAAGGAAAGTGAACAGTTTAAGTTTATTTCTGTTTCAAAAGAAGACGCAGATGAAGGATTAGTAAATGAGGACTATTATTTATTAATCGAGATTCCTGAAAACTTTTCACAACATGCAACAACATTGTTAGATGAAGAGCCCCAAAAGATGGTAATAACATACAAAGCAAATGAAGGATATAACTTCCTATCCTCTCAAATTGGGGAAACTGCAATGGACCGAATACGTGCAGAGGTGAATAAGCAAGTCTCTGAAACCTATGCGGAGCAATTATTTGATTCTATTACAAAACTGGGAGATGGATTTGCCGAGGCTTCGGATGGAGCTGGTAAATTAAAAGATGGTGCTGCAGAGATTAATACGGGAGCATCTGACTTAAAAGGTTATTTAGAGCAATTGGCCAGCAGTACGATCAAGCTTCAAGATGGTACTAGTACAGTTGTAAATGGCATACAGAAAGCTGCAACTGGTTCAACCGAGTTAAATAGTGGACTATCAACACTTTCAGGTGGTTCAAAGCAATTAGCAGACGGAGTCAATCAAACAGCTACTGGTGCAGCTCAACTAAATAGTGGAATTCAAACATATACAAGCGGCGTAGCTAAACTAAATGATAGCTATCAATTATTAAGTGAAAAAGAAAAGGAATTAATAAATTCCTTAGCTACATTACAGTCTAGCAGTGCAACTATTAATAACAGTACGAATCAGTTATCCGAAGGTTCTACTCAAGTAACTGCTGGGATTCAAGCACTATCTCAACAGTTAACTCAGTTATCTGAGTCATTACCAGCAGAACAGGCAGCAAAACTAGTTGAAACAGTGAAACAGTTAGAAACGGGTAGTTCTACAGTATCAGCGGGTCTTGAAAAGCTAGCTAATGGTACAGCTGCACTAGAAAAAGGTACTACTCAAGTGAGCAGCGGGGCAAATCAGCTTAGTGCCGGTTATACACAAGCACAGCAAGGGATTTCCAAACTAAATGGCTCTTCTAGTGCATTAATAGAGGGTTCTGCAAGCTTAGCAACTGGTACTAGTACACTTGCATCTAAAATGAGCGATTTTACAACAGGTATTCAACAAGCATATAATGGCTCCTCTAGTTTAGTAGCTGGTCTGAATGAGTTAGCATCTGGCTCAAATCAGTTAAAAACTGGAACTGGAACATTGGCAGAAAAATCTGGAGAGTTAGCATCTGGCTCCGCTAAATTAACGGAGGGAACAGAACAATTAGCAGAAGGAACTGGAACTTTACAATCCAGCTTAATGGATGCTAGTGAAAAATCTAAAGAGGTATCCGCAAATGAGTCAACCTACGAAATGGTTGCTTCTCCAGTAGATGTGGAAGTTGAAGGAGTAAATGAAGTACCAAACTATGGTACCGGATTTACACCATACTTCTTATCTTTAGGATTATTTGTTGGAGCATTACTAATATCGATCGTATTTCCATTCGTGCAGTCTGCGATTAAGCCTACAAGCGGGTCATCTTGGTTTTTCAGTAAGATCTCCGTATTGGGAATAGTAGGGATAATTCAGTCATTAGTAGTTGTAGCTATCGCTTTGTTTGCCTTAAAATTAGAGCCGCAAAGTGTAGGGTTATTCATATTATCAACAATCATTACAAGCTTTACCTACTTGGCAATTGTGCAATTGCTTGTAACAGTTCTAGGTGACCCAGGTCGCTTTGTAGCAATTGTCATCTTAATACTTCAATTGACAACTAGTGCAGGTACGTTCCCATTGGAGCTAATACCTCAGCCGTTACAAATCTTTAATAAATTCTTACCGATGACTTATTCAGTCCAAAGTTTTAAAGCTTCCATTTCAACAGGAAACATGAGCAATTTCTGGTCAACTAACAGTGTATTATTAGGGTTTATGATAGTATGTTTTGCCTTAACTTTTGGTTACTTCATGCTAATGTTCAAAAAACGCCACTCTAAAGAAACAGTTGAGGCTTAAACTTTTAACCCATCTCGTAAAAGAGGTGGGTTTTTTTTGAATACAGCAAGGCCCTGTGAACTTGAATTGTAAGCAATTATTTTATATTTAATAGCAAACACCCCAAGAATTTCACTCTTGGGGTGTATGCATATGTATTCCTTTTTACGAACAAAAAATCCCACTAGAAAGGGAGGTTTCTAGTGGGTAGTTCTTTCCATTATTAAAGTTTTGTACATTTATCACAGTGGTTCCCGTAGCATTCATGTTGTTCTTCAATTGTGTCACCACAGGTAGCACATTTCTTCGCGGGTAGGTTACGGAAAAATTCAAGTACGTTTTCTAACATAGTTGTTCCACCTCCATCTGTTATATAACTGGTTTTATTATTATTAGTGTATTATAACACAGTTCAATTTGTCAACATATTATCTGAAATTTTGATAAAATAATGTTAAAGGAGAGATGAACATGTATTTTATTGATAACAAAGGAATTACAGATCCACGCATTAACTTAGCAATTGAGGAATATGCATTAAACACAATGGACATAGAAAAGGATTCTTTTCTTCTGTTTTACATAAATCAGCCTTCCATTATTATTGGAAGAAACCAAAATACGGTGGAAGAAATAAATACTGATTTTGTAGAGAAAAATGGGATTATTCCTGTTCGAAGACTTTCAGGTGGTGGAGCTGTGTACCATGATTTAGGAAACCTGAATTATAGCTTTTTAACAAAGGATGATGGAGAAAGCTTCCGTAACTTTAAAAAGTTCACTTTGCCTGTTATAGAGGCACTTGCAAAAATGGGTGTAAATGCAGAGCTATCTGGAAGAAATGATATTTTGGCAGAAGGTAAAAAAATCTCTGGCAATGCACAATTCTCTACTCGTGGCCGAATGTTCAGCCACGGAACATTAATGTTTGATACAGATATAGATGCTGTTGTATCAGCTTTAAAAGTAAGTAAAGAAAAAATTGAATCTAAAGGTATTAAATCTATACGAAGTCGCGTAACAAACATTAATGAGCTGTTAGATAATCCTATGACAATCGAACAGTTCCGTTTAGAAATTCTTGCTTCTATTTTTGAAGGAGAAGAAAATATCCAGTATTGGGAGTTAACAGAGCAGGACTGGGAAAATATCCACAAGCTTTCAGAAGAGCGTTACCAGCAATGGGATTGGAATTACGGTAAATCACCTAAATTTAATATGAAACATTCACATCGCTTCCCAGTAGGTGGAGTAGATGTGCGTTTAGATGTAAATAGAGGAATGATGGAAGAAGTGAAAATCTTCGGCGACTTCTTCGGTGTAGGTGATATGGCGGAAGTAGAACAGCTACTAACTGGCAAACCATATAGCAAAGAAGGCATAGAAGCGGCGTTAGCAAACGTAGACGTACCTAAATACTTCGGTGGTATTACAAAAGAAGAGCTTGTTCAATTAATTTATTGATAAATGGAAGAGAGTCTGACGTATGTTGGGCTTGAGTATCAAACTTAGTTGAAAGCTCTATATATCAACGTTTATTGGAAATGAGAGTTCTAACAAGAGACTAGCCAAGGGAAAATCTCCCTTGTACAATTCGGTTTGAAAATTGCCTTCTAAAATTATATTTTGGGAGGTATTTTTATGAAACAGATTAATCTAAGGAATTTAGTACAGTTAGATGAGACGGCTAAATTTATGAGGCAAGGAATGTCTATTGAGAAAGCACTTACGATACTAAATAGGCAGATGAAGGTGAGTGGACTAAGGGAAAGAGCTGATTAATTTAGTAATACTAGAGGCAGAATAGCAAATGTATGAGTTCCAAAGTAGTAAGACTTTTTCATGGTTAAATGAGGAACTCGAACAAGTTCTTCCAAAAGAAATAAGAGTAGGTTCCAGAGAATACTTTAGAAGGAATGACTCTAATTAGATTCTTACTTTAAGCTCATTGAAGTTTATAGCATTCTTCAACTCCCATGAAAATTAAAAAACGCTCATAATCCATAAAATTGCATAACAAAAGAGATTCAGAAATAGCTTTTTTAAAAAAAGGCTGAGCCTTCAGAATGTTTATATTGAGTTTTGAGTTAAAAAGTAAATTAAGAATCAACTCCATTCTTCTTAGAATAAAGGCAGGTTGGTGCAATAACCAGAGTAGGATTAATCTCCCATGAGTGCTACAAGTAAAGAGTGCGACAGTCTGTGATGCACCGTGATCGTTGAAGTCAGACTAACGGTTGGGCTCAATGGCACCGGTGTGATTTAGCAAAATCTGGCCATCGTTTCGATGGTCTATTTTTATGTCCAAAACATTAAGTTGTCCAGATATGCATTGTGAAATGTTACGCTTAAACTAACGCGGCAGTATAATTCAATAAGGAAAATTTAAAGGTGTTTTATAGGTTACGGGGTATCCTTTAACAAAGTGTAATTTTGGGGATACCGGAACATGAAGATAAGATTGTACAGAAAGGCGTTACAAAAATACTAAATACCATCTATGACAATTATTTTCTAGATTTTCTAGACTGCTCTTTTGGGTTCCGCCCATATCGTAATTTGCCACGATGCTTTGAAGATAATAAATCATTATATGGAAAAGAAATCAGTAAATTACGTAGTAGATGTAGATATCAAAGGATTCTTCGACAACGTTGACCACAGATGGATGATGGAGTTCTTAAAACTGCGAATTTCTGACCCTAACTTACTAAGAATAATTGGTAGGTTTCTTAAAGGTGGATACATGGAGGAAGGCAAGAAATACAAGACAGATAAAGGCACACCGCAAGGTGGAGTCATATCTCCAATACTTGCAAGCAAAAAAAAGCATTCCTCCAAAAAGGAATGCTATCAAATAAATTAAATTAATCGTGCACCACCATCTATATTAATAACAGATCCAGTTGTAAATCCATTTTTTGCTAAGTAAACGTAAGATTGCGCGATGTCTTCAGGTTGTGCAATGCGTTTCACAGGAAGTTGTTCAGCAATTCCTGTGAACATGCCTTCACGTTGATCTTCTGGCATTCCTGCGTATATCGGTGTATTTACAATACCAGGTGATACAACATTTACGCGCATTGGTGATAGCTCAACAGCAAGTCCTCTTACTAAACCATCAACTGCAGAATTAATTGCTGCTAATGTAGATGCTCCTTGAGGTGGGCGTTGACCATAAACACCTGATGTAAGCGTGATGGAACTCGCATCATTCAAGTAAGGGAGTGCGGCAAGAGCCGTGGCATATTGACCCCAGAACTTACTGTCGAATGCTTCTTTCGCTCTTTCAACTGGCAACTCTTTAAATAGCCCCATTGTTCCTTCTCCTGCAGTTACTACCAAGTGATCAAAATTCCCTACATTCTTAAAGAAGTTAGCTACACTCTTATCGTTACGAAAATCTAGCTCATATCCTTCTACATCTTGACCCAACAATTTTTTTGCCTCATCGAACTTGGAAGAAGAACGGCTTGCAACTACTACTTGAGCAGATTCATCTAAAAATGCTTTGGCAGTAGCCAATCCGATCCCTGAAGTACCACCGACAACAACAACACGTTTTCCTTGTAATGACATTAAATAGCCTCCTGTATTATCAGTATTTTTAATTTGCAACAAGATGTTTATTTCCGAAAAGGACCTAATTTATTCTTAAATTTATGCTTTCAATGCTTGTTGAACCAATTTTTTCAATGGAGTTGGTTGTCCGATAAGATTTGTTAAATCATTTGAAGTTTTCCCCGTTTCCCCAGCTGCAACGGTATGGTAAATACCTGCAATTAGTTCAGCTACTGGTGCAGGTAATCCAACATTGCCAAGATAATCTTTCATTTCATCAAATGATACCTTTTTATGTGAAACTTGTTTACCTGAAACTTCTGAAACAACTTCTGCTAGCTCATCGAAAGTCCAAGGTGATGGGTTGACAAGGTTGTATGATTTATTTTCATGTCCTTCTCCCGTTAATACAGCAGCAGCAGCTAATGCAAGATCTTCACGGCTTACGGCATTTAGTTTGCCATCACCTGTGTTTGTTACTATTTCACCAGCGGATACTGATCCAGCTAAGCTTTCATCAATGAAAACATCTGAATAAAGTGAATTACGCAAGAATGTATAGGGTACGCCAGTTGAACGAATTGCATACTCTGTTGCCATATGGACATGTGCAAGATCGATTTGGGATGTTTCACCAAATGCATAACCTGTGTAAGCTATGTGTTTTACACCAGCATCTCGTGCTGCTTGGACGACATTTGCATGTTGACGAATACGAAGAGTATTATCTGAATCCGGGCCTGAAACAAAAAGAACTTTTGAAGCATCTTCAAACGATGTTTTCATCGACTCATAGTCCATGTAATCGCCATGACGAACTTCTATACCCAGTTCGGCAAGCGCATCAGCTTTTTCTACATTGCGAACGCTAGCGATAATTTCACTTGCAGGAATAGTTTTTAATAGTTCTTGAATGACACGGTTTCCATAATGACCTGTTGCACCTGTAATAACGATTGACATATAAAATTCCTACCCTTCTATTTGCAGATTAATTCAAGAGGTTTTAGTGTAACTAATAACGTTACAACTAGTATAAAAAAATAGTTCTAAATAGAGCCGGTTTTCTCTTTTAGTTCAGACACTAATTGTTTGAGTGTAACTTTAGCCAATTCGTGCTCCATGGCAAATTGTGCTTGCAACATCTTTGTCCGAAAAACAGACTCAATATTTGCGCCTACTGGGCACTTTGGATTGGTTTCATCATGAAAACTAAAAATATCACCATCGTCTGCAACTTCAACTGCTCTATACACATCAAGTAAAGTAATCTCATCAAATTCCTTTGGTAAATAGGCACCTCCTGCACCGGCACGTACATGTACCAACCCAGCTTTCTTCAACATGCCAATAATACGGCGAATAATGACAGGGTTCGTATTGACGCTTTCAGCAATGAAATCGGAAGTACATGAAGTTGGACTTAATGCAACTAGCGATAGTATATGTACAGCAATGGAATAACGGCTGCTAAATTTTTTCATACAAGTCACCCTCTCGATGTAACCATTGTAGTTACAACGATAATGGAAGTCAAAGAATTAGTTTGAAGAGGAGGGATAATGTGAGCGGTTTAGCAATTCCTATATATCCAACAATCTCTTAACGAAAATAATATTATAAAACTCAAGTTATTGAGGAGGGAAGGGGAAGTTTAGAAAATGGTCAGAATATTTTTCTAAGCATTTTGAGTCTTATCAATATTACTGTTTCATATTCACTACCCTGGGATAGGTCTTTTGAGAGAAGCCATGTCCATTTTACTTTTGGTGATAATATTTTATATTTAATTGTTAATTCAAATGACTTACAACGCCTATATCGAGAGATAGTCCGAGAAATTTCACCATCAAATGACTTAATTAAAAAATATTTTGAACTTGATGACTTTGTACCTCACCTAACATTGTGAAAAGAACAATACGGCGGAAATGTTTCTACTGGAATGACGAAACAAGAGCTAAAATATATGGGAAATTTTGTAGAGAAAGAATTTACTCCTTACCCTAGTTTTGAAGTAACTTATATTAGAATTTCCGAGTTGAACAGAGAAAAACAGAGATATGAAAAATCTTTAAATGTTTCTTTGAGTATTTAACAATGCCTGGTAAAGAGAGCTTGATTTCATACGATAAATGGACCTTCTACTATATTAAAAATGATCGAAATAAATGTGATAATTCTTAATAATTTGGGTATTAATAATTGGAGATATTTGCTTTGACTCGTGGGTATCCATGTATTAAGATAATGAATGCCAAGTAAGTTAATCTGAATTAGGAGGAATCATAACATGAAAAAATTTAGCTATTTGTTATTATTGATTATTTCTGCTGTGCTAGTGTTAGCGGCATGCGGTGGCAAAGAGAACGAAAACGAAGGCAGCATTGAAAATCAAAACGAATCGGGCAATGCCGATGGGGATCTATTAGCGAAGGTAAAAGACAGCGGTGAGCTATTGGTCGGTACTGAAGGAACATACGCACCTTTCACATTCCATGATGAGTCTGGAAAGTTGACTGGCTTTGACGTTGAGATTGCTGAAGAAATTGCTTCACGCCTTGGCGTAAAGGCAAAATTCATGGAAACTCAATGGGATGCAATGTTCCCGGGTCTAGATTCAGAGCGTTTTGATATGATTGCCAATCAAGTGGGAATTAAACCAGAACGCCAAGAAAAATATGATTTCTCTGATCCATATATTTCATCATCTGCAGTATTGGTAACACCAGCAGACAACAATGACGTTAAATCATTTGAAGACATTAAAGGTTTGAAAGCTGCGCAATCCCTTACAAGCAACTACGGTGAAATGGCTAAGTCTTACGGGGCTGAGTTAGTTGGAATTGATGGGTTCAATCAAGCAATTGAATTGTTGAATTCAAACCGTGTAGATGTAACAATCAACGATAAATTGACTGTACTTGATTTCCAAAAACAAAAACCTGAAGCAAATATCAAGGTTGTAGCAGAAGCTGACGATGCTGCACAAAGTGGTTTGATGTTCCGCAAAGGAAGCGAAACACTAGTGAAAGCTGTAAACGAAGCATTGAACGAAATGATCGAAGACGGCACGTATAACGAAATCTCTGAGAAATGGTTCGGCGAAAATGTTTTGGAATGATCCTGATAAAATGGAGCGCTATCTAGATATTGCTCAATCCTCCCTCCTGCCTTTGCTAGAGGGTGCTGTTGTATATACGCTCCCATTGTCGCTGATCACATTCGTCTGTGGACTTGTACTAGCGGTTCTTACAGCATTGGCTAGAATATCAACCATCAAACCGTTCCAATGGATTGCACGCGTGTATGTCTCCGCCATTCGGGGAACGCCTTTATTGGTACAGTTGTTTATTCTATTCTATGGTTTGGGATCAGTCGGAGTTGTCATTGATCCGTTCCCAGCCGCTGTCATTGGGTTTTCATTGAACGTGGGTGCCTATGCTTCTGAAGTGATACGTGCGGCTATCCTGTCCATTCCTAAAGGGCAGTGGGAAGCTGCACAAATGATAGGGATGACTTATTCCCAGACATTGCGCCGAGTGATTTTGCCTCAGGCTACACGCGTATCCATCCCGCCCCTTTCGAATACATTCATCGGCCTGGTGAAAGATACTTCTTTGGCATCTGCGATTCTAGTAACAGAAATGTTTAGAAGAGCGCAAGAGATTGCTGCATTCAACTATGAGGTCCTGCTGCTTTATACTGAAGTTGCTATTCTGTATTGGATCATCTGTTTCTTGCTTTCGCTTGTCCAAGGCCGATTGGAAAATCGATTCGATCGCTATGTATCGATATAAATCAATTGAACGGATGAAGTAGAAAGGAGAATAGGGTTGATAAAAATTAATGGACTGCACAAAAGATTTGGCGACCTTGAAGTTTTGAAGGGAATTGACCTGGAAATCAATCAAGGTAAAGTGGTCGTTGTCATCGGGCCTTCCGGTTCCGGAAAGACGACATTGCTTCGCTGCCTGAATATACTGGAAGTTCCTTCGGCCGGAAGCATTACCATTGACGGCCAAACGACTGATTTTTCCAAGCCTGTACCTAAGAAAGAAGTTGATATTTTCAGAAGGAAATCAGCAATGGTTTTCCAACACTACAATCTTTTCCCTCATATGACGGCTCTTCAGAACGTCATGGAAGGGCCGATGATCGTGCAACGGAAATCTAAAGAAGAAGCCCGCCAACAAGCAGAACAGCTATTGACTAAAGTAGGGCTTGGAGACAAACTTGACTATTATCCTCATCAGCTTTCTGGCGGACAGCAGCAGCGTGTTGGGATTGCCAGAGCTCTTGCGCTTGAGCCAAAAGTGATGCTGTTCGATGAACCGACTTCTGCACTGGATCCCGAGCTCGTAGGAGAAGTACTGCAGGTCATGAAAAATCTCGCAGGGACAGGCATTACCATGATCGTAGTTACCCATGAAATGCGATTTGCAAACGATGTAGCGTCTGAAGTTATCTTTATGGATCAAGGGAAGATCATCGAACGAAGCCAGCCGTCCGAGATGTTCACAAATCCAAAAGAAGAGCGGACACGACAGTTCCTGAATCTGATTCAATAATGAACATGGGTACATGCCGAAAATGCAGATGTTTATAAGGTAGAAGAAATAAGGACACCCATATGTCCGCAAAATACTTATTTAAGGAAATTTACTAAATAAGGCTAAAAGTTGTAGTTCAGTAGTAAAGCACATAAGGAAAAGGACAGACAGCCTACTAAGCCGTCTGTCCTTTTCAGTAGCTCTTATTTTTCTATCCGCAGGCTTTAAACGATTGGTCTCCATCCGGGTTAATACTTGTTCGTTATCTTTATTGGAGAGATTGGTATAGAGAGAAGTGGTTTCAATGTTGCTGTGACTCAGCTGATCTCGCAAAAGGACGATATTGCCACCGTTTCTTATAAAATCTTGAAGGAGCATAATTTTCAAAATATCAAAGAACTTCACACATATATTAATAATTATTTTTTTCTTCGTTCAGATAAACTGCCATTGGTTCACTGTAAATTCATCTAATTTAACTACTTACAGTAGAATCATTGCAACATAATTTCTTACTACGTTATAATAGATGAAAGACAATTAACTAACCAAGTTAGTAAAAGGTTAGACTCTTTTAGCAAACGTAGACGTACCAAATTACTTCAGTGGTATTACAAAAGAAGAGCTTGTTCAATTAATTTATTGATAAATGGAAGAGAGTCTGACGTATGTTGGGCTCTTTTTTGATATGATAAAGTAAGAACTGTTTTTGTGGAGGAGGATATTTGTGACAACGCATCGTGTGTTAGTAGTAGAGGATGACCGAAAAATTGCATCTTTGCTTGCAGATACTTTAAGAAAATATCATTATGAGGTACATACTATAGAGAACTTCGATCAAATAATAGAGGAGTTTACTGCATTTGATCCACATATTGTTTTACTAGATATAAATTTACCGTCATATGATGGCTATTATTGGTGTCGCCAATTGCGTCAATTGACGACTTGTCCGATTATATTTGTTTCCGCGAGATCTGGAGAAATGGATCAAATCTTCGCTCTAGAAAATGGAGGAGATGATTTTATCACGAAGCCTTTTCACTATGAAATCGTCTTAGCTAAGATAAGAAGTCATTTGAGACGAACGTATGGTGAATATGCTGCAAAGCAGGAAGAGAGAATTGTGAAGGTTGGCGGGCTCCAACTTTATATGGAGCGTATGGAGTTACATACGCCCAATGGTGAAATTCCGCTTCAAAAGAAAGAGTGTACGATATTGGAATTATTGTTACGCAATCATCCGAAGCTTGTGACCAGAGAGCAGCTACTAGAGGAGCTGTGGGATGACCAGTCATTCGTGGATGAAAATACATTAAATGTAAATATGACAAGAGTTCGAAAAAAGTTAAGTGACTATAAGGTCATATCAACGATTGAGACGGTAAGAGGAGCGGGATATAGATTAATCCTAAGCCCGGAGGAGTCATAATATGATTCGATTGTTCATAAAGGAGCATTTAGTTTTTTTAGTGTTTCAGGTTTTATTAGTATTATTTGTCATGCTATTGTATTGGCTAGATGGCTTCCGAAATGTTGATACTGCAGTGTATTCTATAGTTATTACGAGTATATTGACAATGACCTTTTTAGGGACCTTATTTGTAAAAAAGTATGCATTTTATAAAAAGATTCTTTCTGTACCTACTGAAATAGAGGGTGTCTTACAACGAGAGTCGCAGTCCGCAGAGATCAAACAAGTAGAGACGTACTTGCAGCATATTTACCGTCTATATCAAAAAGAAGTACAGCTTTTATATGCGAGGCAAAATAGACATCTCCAATTTATGAATAGTTGGGTGCATCAGATGAAAACACCTATTTCCGTTATCGAGTTAATGACGCAAGGGAATGATCAAGTTGATGCAGTTGGTGTTTCGGAGGAAATGGATCGTCTGAAGCGTGGTCTCGAAGCAGTTCTGATGAACGCACGATTAGATACATTTGAAGAAGATATGCAAATTGAACAAATTGATATAAAGCAACTTGTTACCGAAGTGGTTTCGAGTAATAAGCGTTTGTTTATAGGAAGTCATGTGTTCCCAGTCATTTCGATTGCAGAAGATTGTGTGATTACTTCAGATTCAAAATGGTTACGATTTGTAATAGCTCAATTTATAACAAATGCTATTAAATATACATTTGAAGAAAACAAAAAGGTATACTTTGAAACTACCTTTGAACATAACCAAGTAATTTTGTCCGTGCGAGATGAGGGAATAGGTATTCCTGGCTCTGACATGAAAAGGGTAACGAAAGCCTTCTTCACTGGAGAAAATGGAAGGAAAACGGGAGAATCTACTGGCATGGGATTATATTTGGCTCAAGAAATTTGTCACAGGTTAGGACATGAGCTTCAAATCACATCCACTGTTGGAGAGGGAACTACTGTATCTATTATTTTTGAACAACATGAATCTACAGAACGAGGTGAGCTCGATGTCGATATTGATGCTGGAAGAAATAACGAAGGTTTATGAAGGAAAAGTAGCGCATCTAGCGATCAATCAACTGAGCTTCGAGGTTGAAAAGGGTGAGTTTCTAGCAGTTATGGGACCTTCAGGGAGTGGCAAAACAACATTACTAAATCTAATATCAACAATAGATCGCCCGACTTCTGGAGATATAATGATCAACGGTCTAGATCCATTGCAGTTGAAAAGCAATGATCTATCCCTATTCCGTAGAAGACAGCTTGGCTTTGTATTTCAGGATTTTAATTTACTTCCTGCGTTAACAGTGGAAGAGAATATGGTCTTACCTCTAACTTTAGATGGTCAGCCGGTAAGTGTCATGAAAGAGAAAGTTAATAAGATTGCGGAACAGCTTGACCTAACCACTATTTTAGAAAAGCGTCCATTTGAAATTTCAGGCGGACAGGCGCAAAGAACTGCTATAGGACGCGCATTAATACATGAGCCCTCCATCATACTGGCAGATGAACCAACTGGAAATCTAGATTCAAAAGCTGCAAAGGATGTATTAGAACTACTATCTAATGTAAACAAAAAAAGTAAAACAACCATCATTATGGTGACACATGATCCGATTGCTGCGAGTTATTGTGATCGAGTTCTATTTATAAAAGACGGCGAATATTTTAATGAAATTTATAAAGATGACCGCAGACAAACGTTCTTTCAACGTATTTTAAATGTCTTATCATTACTAGGTGGAAATGTAAATGACCTTTCAACAATTCGCTTATCATAATGTCATTCGTAATGCGCGGGTATATGCTGCATTTTTACTAGCTAGTATTTTTTCAGTTTTAGTATTTTTTGTTTACTCTATGTTAATGTTTCACCCTAATATTGAAGATCAATTTTTGCAAAATATTGCATTTGGTGGAATGTTCATTGCGCAGGTAATTCTAATAATATTTACTTTGTTTTTTTTGTTTTACTCGATGAGCGCTTTTTTACAGGCACGGTCGCATGAATTTGGAGTGCTTCTTAACTTAGGAATGGACAAGCGTCAGCTGAATCGGATGATTTTTTTAGAGACAATGATTTTAGGCGTTGTATCCACATCTGTAGGTATCTTTTTCGGATTTGCCTTTTCTAAATTTTTCTTTATGGTTATTCGTGAAATGTTTTTACTAGATAGTCTGCCGTTATATATGTCATGGAAACCCTTTACATTAACTATTCTTGTATTTTTATCTTTGTATATTATTATTTCGTTTGGTAGTTCAGTATTTATTCGTAAAAAGAATATTATTCAATTGTTGAAAGGATATAGTAAGCAAAATGAACAGGAGAATTACAGCAAGGGAAGAGCAGTTTTAGGGTTATTGCTACTTTTAACGGCTTATAGTTTAGTTATATTTTCACTATTTCAACTTAAGGTTTACCTGAGCGTTGTCATTATTATACTGGCTTTTATAGGTACTTATCTGTTCTATACCGACAGTATTTTGTATATTTTAGGAGTTATACGAAAGCGTAAGAATTTATATTGGCATTCTTTCCGATTAATAGCTTTTGCAGAAGCTTCTATAAAAATTAGAGAAAATGCTCGAATGTTTTTTATAGTAACGCTTGTTTCGACTTTAGCCTTTCTTTCGGTTGGAGTCGTGACTTCGTTTACATCTTTTACAGCGCAATATCGGGAGATGAACCCGATTAGTATTTTTTACACTAGTAATTGGGACAATCCTTTTGAGGAAGAGCATGTGATGAAATTATCTCAGGAACTCCAAAAGGAAGGGTTATCCTACGAGTTGGTTAAGTTCACCGTAAAAAAACAAACTTCCTCCAATTTACGTAGCCGTGTAAATCTTATAAAGGAATCAGAAGTGAATAGTTTGGCGGTTGCATTGAAGATTCCATTGATTGACCTTCAAAATGGGGAAGCATTGGTCATTCCGAATAAGCGTGAGGCATCTGAAGAAATAAGAACAGAAGATGAGCAAACAGTGTTAGAAGAAAGTAATGTACCAATTCAAATTAAAGGAGTCTATAAACAGGTGATTTTCCCTTCACTTGCTCTTGGAGATAAATCATTAATCATTAGTGATGAGGATTATGGGCTGATAACCGAGCCTTTATATGGGCATGGCTTGAGGGAATCTAACATAACCTATTATGCTTTTCACGTTTCTGAGTGGCTTCGGACGAAGGATGTTGGGACAGATTTAGATAGAATTATGACACAGTCCATGGGTACTTCAAATACAAATCCCAACTCCTTCTATTTCTCCAATCCTGGTTTAAATTATTCACTTATCCAGGCAACGTTTTCTTTATTGTTATTTACAGGTCTACTGGTAGCAGCGGTATTGTTGCTTGCGGCTGGCAGTTTTGTTTACTTTAAACTTTATACAGATCTTGAGCGTGACAAAAAACAATATGATGTACTTCGGAGAATGGGTGTTACGGATAGAGAGCTAGTGAAAATCGTAAATCGTCAGTTAATCCCTCAGTTTTTCTTGCCCTGGGGATTGGCTATGGTGCATAGTACATTTTCATTTATGTTTTTACAAGCCTTTTGGGTTGATCTAGCTGCCGTTTCGATAGCGATGGAAATGTTACTCGTGTTAATAGCGTTCACGATTATTCAAGTCTCTTATTTCTTTTTGATCCGTTGGAGATACATTGCCCATATTCAGTAAAAAAGGAAGGTTTAAAGGTTATCGATTGGTGTTAATATCGCAAGAAGTGCAATGTATATAAAAATAAAGGCTATGTTAAAGGTAAAGATTGATTTTTAGTAAAGCATTATGGAATTTACCTGCATCTAAAAGTTTGTGAAAGAATGTACTTAAACTAAAGGTGCAGTTTACTTTAATAAAGGGAGACGAAAAATAATATGATAGAGTTATGTAAATGTGATGTAACATATGATTTAAGGGTAGAAGCAGACATCGGTGCTGATGCTATATGGTGTAATAAATGTCTTTGTAACTTTGAAATTACATATGTTCCGATTTCAAGTAAGTTAAGGTCAGATCTAGCAGAATGGATATCGAAATATGGTGAGTGGATTGATTGGGCTAATGATGGAATAGTTCCTAATGGGATTGAACTTGAAGAGGTACATAATAAACAAGGTTTAAAGCTAACAGAAAAAGTAAAGAAGGAACTTGAAGGGAAATATAAAGTTTCATTTAAGCCTTCTACATTCGCAAAAAGACATGAAAATAAGGAACTGTACTAACGGGTGCTTTACTTCAAGAAGGAGTAAAGCATTTTTTCTTATTGAACTAAAGCAGCAGGTTACTTTAAGAAGAGTACATTGTTTTTTAGGGACTTTTTGGAGGATTTATTACATACCTTCTTAACAGGAGGGATAGTATGATAAAAAAGATATTGATTATTGCTGGGATACTCCTAGTGGGAATAGCTTCATTTAGCCTGTTAAATAAGGCTTTAGAGGTTGATTCTTCTATTGCAAATAAAGAAGAACAAGAACCTTTAATTACTAAAGAGGTAGAACTATTGAAAAAGGTAAAAGAAAAACTTGCTGAGAAATATGTGATTGATATAAAAACGATTTCAAAGAAAGAGTTGCTGATACAAGTTGTAGGGGATGAAAAGTATTTTAATACCGTAAAAAAGGATATGGAGTCTATTGCAAAAACTGTAATTAACACCTCCACATTAAAAGATTATACAGTTGTTTTTGAGAGATGGGATTTATTTAAGATGCCCGAAGAATTTAAAAAAGAACAAAAAGAAATTCTCCATTTAGGAAAGACTATAATGGAAGGTCTTAAAGGTTATGACGTAATTGGAAATATAGGTACTCATTATCAAAAATCCATTACCATTCATACATCAATAAAAAGTTCAGATAAAGATGCACAAAAGTTAGCAATGGAAATTGAAGAGACAGTAAATGAAGTCCTTCATTCTAAGGAACTAAATTCTGTATCCCATATTGATTCTTATGAAATTAAAATATTGAATGTCAAAGGGAAAGTAGTAAATTAGTCAACCTTATAACTGACACCCCTTTTTATTAAGCTAATGAGTGCTTTAGCAGAACAGAGCTGTCGAGAGACAGCTTTTATTGTTATTCAACTAAAGCAGCAGGTTAGTTTAAGAAGACCGATTATTATTATTTCAAGAATGGAGGAAAAGAATTGGGAAATTCACTATTAATAACAATAAGTGCATCTTATAATTTGAATTTTTTGATATACATACAAAATATTTATCTTAATCAAAATCAGAGTGAAAAAGAATGCAAATACCCGTTTTTCCCATCAAAAATAGCTTTTAATGAAGAGTTTGAATTAAATTATAAGGATTTATGGGATGAAATTGCAGAAAGGATAAGCATATCTAAACCCCAAAGTAACGACATGAGAATATTTTATGAAGAAAAAGATTTATTTTATCAAAGATTATTCGTGATTGATTTAGAAAACTTAAAGAAATATGCTGAAATCTACAAGTCTTTTCAAGTATGGTGGGAAAGCATTGCAGGGCAGTTATCGGTAGAAAGGTCTATCGATAATAATATACAAGAAATATATAATCAATTGGCGATATCCCTAATGAAAAGTGAGATAGAACCTCAAAAAACATTGAATATTAGCTTGGTTTATGAAGAATGTCTGTTAGCAAAAACAGAAGTATCTTCTTATTTTGCTGTGCTTGCAATAAGAGATTTTATCCTCGATTATAAAAAGTTGGTTCCCAAATTACAGGGTTGTTTTTATTAAGCTAACGGTGTGCTTTAGTGAAACGTAGAGCTGATAGGTCAGCTCTCTTTTCTTGTTCAACTAAAGCAGCAGTTTAGTTGAAGAAGCTAAGTAATAAATTTTGGTATTTGGTTTGATATAATCCCTATAGTGGAAGAGGGTGTTATTTTGAAGAAAAGATATATAGCTCTGCTTATTGCATTGGCGATAGTTATGAATGTAATTGTTTTATACTTATTTTTTTTGTTTTTGGAAATGAAAAATCAAGGAGAGTATTGGAAATATGATAAAGGGGTTACTATTGAGGTAAATAATCTGAGTAATCAAAGTCTACCTAATCTTATTTTCTCATATAGCGTCAATAAGACAGATTATAAAGAGGTAGGAACGATCAAAAGTCTAAACGCTGGAGAATCAACTCAAATAACTGGTAGCAGTGAAGAAATAAATACTGGCGATTTAAGTTTATATTTACAATATTATATTAATAATGGCGGAAAAAAATTGGATAGTATAGTCTATTTCAATATTATGAAACCTAGAAAAGCAGTCGCAGTTATAGATATAATTGAAGTGGATGCCAATGGGTTTTTAAAGTATGAAATGAAGGGTTTTGATGGTCTTTGGGAATTTGGACCAGAAGAAATTGGCAGTAGTGAAGTAAAAAATTAATAGTTGTGGAAATATTCTTATTCGACTAACGAAGCAGGTTAATTGAATAAGGTGTTAGGATTCATGCATTGGTTTATTTGAAAATACAACACCAAGTGAGGATAATCCTATGAAGAAAAAATGGCTTATAAATGTTTTTGCTTTGATAATTTTTTTAGGAGTAATAATATATTTTAGTTATCAAAACTATCGGTTAGGTGAGAGAGAAGAGAGAGAAGAACTTCTAGCTGCTGTCGTATTTGATTTAGTTGAAATTGAATCATTTTCTAAAGAAGATATCAAAGAAATAAAGGTTTTTCGTCAAGATGCGGGAGTTTATCCGTTCTACTATAATATTTCGGTAAAGTTAAACAATGGTAAAGAATTAAGTTATGAATGGGCCAATAAAGAAAAAAGCAGCTTAACAGTTTCACGTAATGGAAAAGTAGAGGATTAATAGTAGAGCGAAATTTGGAGTATTGTTACATAAAACTAACGGGTGTTTTAGTTAAGCAAGATCATCAAAAAATTGATGGTCTATTTTTATGTGAATGTGAAATGTTACACTTAAACTAACGCAGCAGTTTAGTTGAATAAGGAAAAGGATTTTTATATTAGGATATTGCATAGAAGGGGCTGATTAAATTGGTTAACGAATTAAAGGAATTAGTTAAAAAATTGAGTGAAGATGAAGTGAAATTTTTTTTATTTCAACTTCTATTTAGAATTAATATGGTTGAAGAAACAAAATATTCAGATGAGCAGTTTACAGAAGACTTGAAAAAGATATATAATGATTTTCTTAATTATAAATCCACGAAAATAACTAATGAGAATGAAAATGAAAATGACTATAAGGTTGTACATATTGTATTCGGTGATTCACCTTCAGGTAGTTTAAAAATGGTACTAAGAGATATGGAATCACAAATTACGGAAAAAGTTATCTCCTTTTCGGATTTGTTTTCTATTGGTCCAGTTTGGAAATTGCATAAAGAGATAGGTCTTACCAAAAGGTATGAATGGTTAAAAAACCATATTAATATTGATGAAGAAGTTATGGACAAGTATCAAGTTAATTTTAATAATACAATCATAAACATTAATGCTATTCCTCAAAACGTACCAATAAAAATTTGGATAGGTGATAACTCTCATGAACAAACTGCTTTAAGGTACGTTTTATATTTATTGAGAGAAAAAACAAACAATATTATTTTAATAGATACAACTACAAATTATAAAAATCAATTTCATATATCAGAGATTGAATACCTCCCTTTACACACAGGAGAAATTACACCTGAGAAATTAAGATTAATCTACGAAAAAAATAGTGCGGTTAAACCTTTGTCTCAAGAGGGACGGAAAAAGTTTGAGGGTCAATGGGAAGAGCTATCCACTAAACATGAAGTTCTTAGAATATGGACAAATACAGAAATATGCAGCGTGAATGAAGATTTTTACGATGACTATATAATTAATACAGCAAGAAACTTACATAACGAGCAAAAGAATAAAGATTTTATGAAATCAGCGAGAGTAATCGGTGAAGTCATTGGGAATTTAAATCAATATATTGGCGACCAGTTTGTTGAATATAGAGTGAGACATTTAATTATGAATGGTGTCTTTGAAATAGAAGGTATTCCAAAAGCAATGAGGTTTTACAGTGTGAAACTCCGTTAATCTTATTCAACTAACAGCTGCTTTACTTCAAGAAGGAGTAAAGCCTTTTATTATTGAACTAAAGTAAGCAGGTTACTTGAAGAAGGGATTTAAGTGGGAATCGTAGAATAAGTTACCTAATGATGTTTCGCTTACTTATACAAAATATATTAAATGAAGTGAATTTAATTGAGGATAGGTAATCAATTAGTTATTGAATGGACCATTGCGAGAGTTTACGAGGATTTTTCTTTTTCATAGGCACTAGATAATGCCATAAAGCACGCAAGTTTAAATGAAGGGGAATCGGTCGAACTTCACCAATTAGTAAACGTTGGTGAATTTAATAATGAAAGGCTATGTTAAAGGTAGAGGTGGATTTAAAACAAAAAAAATGGGCTAGGAGATATCCTCCAAGCTCATTTTAATTTGATTTCCTCTTTTCTAAAGTATCTGTTAGTTTAAATGAAAACTACTCCTCTTTTAAATACCTAATATATCTCTACCGCAACCATTATCTAAGCTTTGTACCAGTAACTCCATACAATTTACGGCATCGTTTGAATCGTCAAATACAGTTTGTAATACTGTTTCTTCTAGTCCTTCTCCGTGGAATGATACAACGTAATAACCTAAACCATTTACTTTTTTGTAATCGTTTTTTAGGAGAAATTCAATACCTTCCTTTTCGGATTTTAAAAGGTAAGTCGCAAGTACATCATCTAACAAAGTATTACCTTTTCTTTCCTCTACTGGTCTAATCATATTCAATTCACTCTCGTTGATGATGGTCGAGAATTTTTCATAGTTTTCAATTACTTTATTCGATAAGTGATGACAGTATTCATCAACCTCAAGAGGAAGAGGATATAGTCCTTTGTTCTTTTGCTCTTGGAAATAATCAAAAAATGCTTTAGCTAATGCTTTGGCAAATCTCTCAAAGTCAAATTTATAATTGGTGAAAATAGGTTTATAAGCACCATTGCCAAAAGTGAGAGTTTCAACACATAGGTTTTTCTCTTCCACCGTTAAATAATATGTCACTGCAAAACCGTAACCGTTTATTTCAGCTTTGTTCACTTTTCCAGTCCAAAGTTGTAAAAGAATATGGAAGAAGTGAGGAACTGAAACGAATGTAACCATAAATGTGAATTCGAGTTCTTGACCATCTCCATTTATTTTAATTCTAGCATCTCTGTATTTATCTATATCATAGATACATTTATATTGATTTTCCACGAACAACACTCCTTTAGTTATCTCATTAGACTGACCTGCTTCGTTAGTTTAAGTGTAACATCTCACAAACTACATCGCTTCATAAAAAAACAACCCTACCCTTTAACTTAGCCTAATGAAAAAGTATTTTTGATTATTTTAAATGTTATTTCCAGTAAAGACTAGAAGTTATTCAACTAACGGGTGCTTTAGTAAAAAAATGGACATCAAAGTAAACGGAGCTTGGAGATACAATTCACAGCTCAGTTTTATTTGTAGTATTTTTAAATCATCCTTTACCTTTAACATAGCCAAAATAAAAAACCCAGTCCATTGAACTGAGCAATACATTGCCGACGCAGTATTTAACTTTATAAGAAAAAGTACCTCTATTATATTTAGCTATTTATTCAGATTCGATGATCAGGATTCACTTTGTTTTGTAACTATTTTTACAAGTGCAGTGGATGTTATAACAAACATGGCAATAGTATAAGTACCGGTGATTAAACTATTTGCCCCACTTTAATAGAGAGCAAGCAAAACAGTAAGGGATAAGCTATTCAAAATAACAAATAACCTTATTTTATGAGTTCCTTTCACAATATTCGCTCCCATATATGCCCTTTTAAGACCATTTTATTTTTCTCTGATTTTATACTAACTTGGAAAAGATAAACATAGCTCACTTATTAAATATGTTAGGTAGAACAACTTTCCATATATCATTTTCTTTTTTTAATTCCATTAAGGTCGTAGCTGTGAACCTGCCATAGGTAACCAATAATTCGACTAATAAGCCATTACTCTCTTCTTGTTTTACCTGGATTGAATCATAATATCTGAAATCTAAGGCTATTTCCATGTTGGATATGTTAAGGTGCGTGTAATATTTATCTTTAAAATTGTCGAATTCCAATGACTCACCTTCCATATAAGCCAACGCATAGATAGCTTCGATATCATCAATAACTGCTGAATGAATATATATAAGTAAAATATTTTCTGGTGAAAAACCTTTTAAGTATTTTGTATCATATTCTTCCGTAAATTGTTTATAGGACTTTAATTCTTCTTCCGACAAGTCAGTTAAATAAGAAAACTGTTCTTCCGAGTCCACCATCTTTAATACTTTCTCATCCACTTTACTGATTACATCTTCCTTTTTTGTTTCATTTGTTTTTAAGGAATTACTAGGCGTACAACCAGTTATTAAGAATAATGAAGTTAAAAATGCAACGAGAGAAATATTAGATTTCAAATAAATTACTCCTTTCATGCCTCCTTGTAAGCTATATATTCTGCATGTTCTTAATTATACCTTCTTCTACAAAAGTAGCCTTCCTTTTCACGAGTTTCAAATAGCCTCTAGAGTTCGAAGTTCTAGTTTTTGTTGAATTGTCAAAACTTTTCTTATATAATGAATATGGGATAATGAATGGTCATTCATTCAAAAAGATGGGGGACGAGAATATGAGTTTAGTTTCACGTGTTCAACAGATTGCCAGTGAGCATCCAGAGAAGATTGCTTATAACTTTATGGGGAAAGATACTACATACGCAGCATTTGAACAATCAGTGGAGTTATTTGCAGGGGCTTTAAAGTCAATTGGTGTGGAAAAAGGGGATAATATAGGTTTTTTACTAGGTAACTCACCACACTTTTTAATTTCTTTATATGCCACTATGCGAATAGGTGCTACCGCTGTTCCGATAAACCCAATTTATTCGCCGGATGAAATCAGTTATATTGTAAAAAACAGCGACGCTAAAGTAATTATTGCTCTTGATGCATTATTACCATTAGTAGAGAAAGCTGCAGGGGTTTTCACTTCGGTTGAAAATTATATTATTTGTGAAACACAACCAGACACGGTTCAAAAACTAGCTGCTTTACCTGAAAACTTGAAGACAAAAGTGAAACCGTTTTCAGTAATGATTTCTTCAGCTGCTATGGGTACGTCTGCTGTGGAAACTGATCCAGATGATATAGCAGTAATCTTATATACTTCCGGAACAACTGGTCATCCAAAAGGTGCAATGTTAACATATAACAATATTTACTCCAATGCTCGAGATGTTGCAGAATACTTAAAGATTAATACAGAGGATCGCGTAATTACAACGTTACCTGTATTTCATGTGTTCGCTTTAACGGTTGTTGTGAATGCTCCATTATTAATGGGTGCAACACTACTATTAATTCCAAGATTTAGCCCGCAAGAAGTGTTTCAAATTGCAAAAGAGCAACAAGCTACTGTATTTGCAGGTGTTCCAACAATGTATAATTTCTTGTATCAATTCCCTGAAGGAAATGCAGAAGATTTTTCCAGTATACGTTTAGCAATATCAGGAGGATCTTCTTTACCTGTAGCCCTGTTGCATAACTTTGAGGACAAGTTCAATGTTCGTATATCTGAAGGGTATGGATTGTCAGAGGCATCACCAGTTACATGCTTTAACCCAATTGACCGTGATCGCAAGCCTGGTTCAATCGGAACAAATATCATAAATGTGGAGAACAAAATCGTCAATGAGCTTGGGGAAGAAGTTTCAGTAGGTGAGGTAGGAGAGTTAATCGTTCGTGGACCTAACGTGATGAAAGGTTACTACAAAATGCCGGAAGAAACAGCAAGTGCCATTCGCGATGGGTGGTTATATACTGGGGATCTGGCTAGACAAGATGAGGAAGGTTATTTCTTTATCGTAGATCGCAAAAAGGATATGATTATCGTAGGTGGGTATAATGTCTATCCTCGTGAAGTGGAGGAAGTTTTGTTTGCACATCCAGGTATCGTTGAGGCAGCGGTTGTCGGAATCCCTGATCCAAACTTTGGAGAAGAAGTGCTTGCATTTGTTGTAAAAAAAGATCCTACATTAACAGCGCAACAACTGGAAGCATATTGTTTAGAAAAACTAGCAAAATATAAAGTGCCGAAGAAGATTGAATTCTTAGAGGAACTTCCGAAGAACACAACGGGTAAAATATTACGTCGTTCTTTAAAACCACAAACAGTTTAAGAGATAAATTTGTTCAAGCTCCTCATGTATCTATGAGGAGCTTTTTTTTATATAAACTTTTCATAGAAAATAGAAGGAAAAAGATTTCGGTTGTCGAAATAAATAGGGAGAGAAATTTAAATAGAGGGAGATATTAATAATGGCAAAACGAAAATTAGAAGCTACTGATTTATTTAAAATACAATCAATCACCAATCCAGTAATTTCACCGGACGGGAATGAGGCAGTTTTCATCCGTACGGAAATGCACAAAAAGGATAACAAGTACTATGCTTACTTATATCATGTGAAGATCGGAACGAGTGAGGTAACACAATGGACTCATGCAAAAGAAAAAGTATCCTCTCCGAAATGGTCTGCAGATGGTAAACAATTAGCATTTATATCGAATCGTGACGATAAAAACCAAATTTACATAATGTCGGCTAAAGGTGGAGAAGCAAAACAGCTGACGAAATTTGAAAAAGGTGTTTCGAGCTTTATATGGTCTCCTTGTAGTAAAAAGATTTGGTTCACTGCATCTCTAAAAGATGGGAGAAGCTGGACAGACGAAGCTGAAGAGAAAGAAGACAAACTACCAGAAGCTTACGTGGTAGATAATATGAAGTACCATAATGATGGTGTAGGATTATTACCAAAAGATACTTACCGACAAATAGGGTCTATCGTAATAGCATCAGGGGAAATTACAGCCTTCACCGAAGGTACATTTAATCATAGTCTACAAGCAATTTCTCATGATGGAAAAAAACTAGTAATGGGTGTTAATCGTGATGAAAATCAAGATTTTTCATTCCATGAACCTATGTTATTAATCGATATAGAAACGAAGAAGGAATCAGTAATCATTGAAGAAGACGGACACTTTGGAGGAGCTACATTTTCATCGGATGACCAATATATCGCTTTTGGTGGAATGCTTCACACATTTAAAAATGCAACGCATGCAGAAGTATATGTATATGAAGTGAGTACTGGAAAACTCCAAATACTAACAGAAGGGATAGACGCGCCAGTAGGTGACTATGCAGGGGCGGATATTCAACAAGGAGGAAATGCACCTGATGTTGTTTGGACTAACCAGAATCACCTATATTTCCAGTTATCCACAATGGGAGACGTTCGTCTGTATTTTGCATCTTTGGATGGTGAAATTTACCCGGCTTCTCCAGAAAACGAGCATGTA
Source organism: Psychrobacillus sp. FSL H8-0510 (assembly GCF_038008345.1). NCBI lineage: Bacteria > Bacillati > Bacillota > Bacilli > Caryophanales > Bacillaceae > Psychrobacillus > Psychrobacillus sp. FSL H8-0510. The sequence goes on along the minus strand of NZ_JBBOYZ010000001.1, from coordinate 2,860,599 downwards.
TATGGATACGATATCGCTAGAAATGGAACTTATGCTCTGGCGACAATAAGTAATACAATATTTCCCGGGGAATTATTTAAACTAAATTTGGCGACTGGTGAAAGAATTACAATCACTAACTTTAACGAAGAGTTGATAAACGAGGTAGAGCTTGTCGAACCAGAAGCCATTGTGTATAAGGGTCTTAACGATTGGGATGTACATGGTTGGCTTATGAAGCCAGCGGGCTATCAAGAAGGACAGAAGTATCCCCTTGTTGTGGAAATTCACGGTGGACCTCATACGATGTATGCAAATACGTTTTTCCATGAGCTTCAACTAATAGCAGCCCAAGGGTATGGAGTATTATATGTAAATCCACGTGGAAGTCACTCATATAGTCAACATTTCGTCGACGCGGTTCGTGGGGACTACGGTGGTGGCGACTATGAAGATATCATGGCTGGAGTAGACTATGTGTTGAAGGAAAACAACTGGGTTGATGAAAACCGTTTAGGTGTAACTGGTGGGAGCTATGGTGGATTTATGACTAACTGGATCGTCGGTCATACAAATCGTTTTAAAGCAGCTGTTACGCAGCGTTCGATTTCTAATTGGATTAGTTTTTATGGAGTTTCTGATATTGGATACTATTTCACACCATGGCAAATTGGCACTGATATGACAGATATCGATAAACTATGGGATGCTTCTCCACTTAAATATGCAGCTAATGTAGAGACACCTTTATTGATCTTGCATAGTGAAAATGACTATCGCTGTCCTATCGAACAAGGACAACAGCTATATATTACGCTAAAAGCTATGGGGAAAGAGACAAGTTTCGTTCGTTTCCCTCAATCTGATCATAATTTATCTCGAGTAGGGTTCCCAAATCTAAGACAAACACGACTAGACCAAATCACAAGCTGGTTTGCAAAATATCTTTGAAAATAGAGAAAACCCCTTCATTTCTGATATTGAAATGAAGGGGTTTTGTTGAATCGGAAACTTATTATCTTTTGTGAAATCCTTTTTTGTAATAGACAAAGACTAACCCTATTATCCATATAGGACCTACGATTAGGGCAATACGTGTATCGGGGAAATAAGCCATGAGGCCAAGAACCAATACTAAGAAAGCTAATGCTAAATAAGAACCTACTGGGTAGAACAAAGCTTTATAGGAAAGCCTTGATACTTCCCCTTTTGTAAGTGTTTTGCGGAATTTCAATTGGGATAATAATATAATTCCCCATGTCCAAACGGCTCCGAAAGTCGAAATACTCGTTACCCAAATGAATACTTTTTCAGGAACTAAGTAGTTTAATACAACGCCGACTAATAACAAGAAGGCAGAAAAGATAATAGCCTTGGAAGGTACTCCCGTTCTACTAATGCTAGCGAATGAATTAGGAGCTTGTTTCTGCTCAGCCAAATTAAATAACATACGTCCTGTGCTGAAAATACCACTATTACAACTAGATAATGCTGCTGTAAGCACAACAAAGTTTATAATACCTGCTGCTGGACCAATTCCAATTTTCTCGAACATTAAAACGAAAGGACTTCCATTGGCTCCTATTTCATTCCATGGATAAATGGACATGATTACAAACAATGCCCCGACATAGAAAAGCAAAATACGCCAAAACACCGTGTCGATTGCTTTTGGAATAACCGTTTTAGGGTTTTTGGCTTCCCCTGCAGTTACACCAATCATTTCGACACCCAAATAAGCAAACATGACCATCTGTAAGGACATAAATATGCCAGTAACTCCATTTGGCGCAAATCCGCCGTTCGACCATAAATTACTTATGCCGACAGCAACTCCGCCATTACCAAGACCAAAGAGAATGACACCTAGCCCAACAAAAATCATCGCTAATATGGCAATAATTTTAATAAGTGCAAACCAAAACTCAAATTCCCCATAAGCTTTTACAGCAATTAAGTTAACCAATGTCATAATAACTAATGCCGCTAATGCCCAAATCCAAGGGGCTGTGTCTGGATACCACATTTTCATATATACTCCAACAGCAGTAATCTCTGCCATACAAGTAACTACCCATAAAAACCAATAATTCCATCCAGTTATGTATCCTGCAAGAGGGCCAAGATAATCCTTTGCATACCGACTAAATGAACCTGAAACTGGATTATGTACGGCCATTTCACCCAGTGCACGCATAATAATGAAAATGGCTATTCCTCCGACAATATAGGAAATCAGAATAGCAGGTCCTGCCAGCTGTATGGCTGTAGCTGAACCTAAAAATAGACCAACTCCGATTGCTGCTCCTAATGACATCAAGGTGATATGTCGCTGTTCTAATCCTCGCTGTAACTGCTGATTTCCACCCAAGCTATGTCACTCCTTATAAATTTAATACTCTGCAAGATAAAACTCTATCACAATAATATACGTATTGGGAACAGTCTATCATACTTATATTGTGATAAAATTATGAATACAAAGCATGATAGATTGGAGTTAAAAGATGAAAGTTGTATCGATTCGTCCTATTATCGAAAAAGAGCTTGTTCGACTGTGGGAATTAAGTGCAAAGGAAAGTGCTCCCGAATGGAAAAAATGGGATGCACCTTATTATCCCCATATTCCTTCAACTTTAGAACAATTTTTAGAAAAGAAAGATCAACTCGCCAACCAAGAAGATATGTGGGGGATTTATGTAGATGGAGAATTAGTCGGCTCGCTCTGTTACTACTGGGAGCATGAAGAATCCCTTTGGCTAGAAATGGGGATTGTCATTTATGAACCCCAATTTTGGAGTGGGGGAATAGGTACAGAGGCACTCCGAATGTGGATTAATCATTTATTTAAAGAACTACCACTTGTTCGTGTTGGCTATACAACCTGGTCAGGCAATGAACGGATGATTAAAGTCGGTGAAAAGTTAGGAATGACAATGGAAGCAAGACTTCGAAAATGTCGATTCTTTAACGGTGTATATTATGACTCTATTCGAATGGGTTTATTAAGAGAAGAATGGGAAGAGCTTGAATGACTCCATTTTTGCAATTAAAGAAGAAGCATTGGGATGCATAATTACTACAATTGAAAGATTGGAGATAGTGAATGGAGCCAATAGTGATTGAAGAAACGCCGTCTATAGTTACAGTTAAATATGATTCAACGCCATACGAATTACCAGAACAAATGAGGGAAAAACATGAACACTTCTGGAATGAACAATTAAAGATAAATCCACATTTTCGTAATGGAGAAGTCTTTACCATTCAAAAAATTTGTAGAAATTCAGAGGAACTTCAAATTACTGTAGCAAAAACAGACTACAAGCATTATTTATATACGATTCGTCATGAAGAAAAAGTATTTCCGTGCAAAGTTATTTTTACTTGTGTGGCTGTTATTACAAAAGACAATTACATTGCATTTGGGAAAATGAACAAACATACTTCCACACCAGGTCGTTTACAATTTACAGGTGGAGGTTTAGACGAGTCGGATTTAAAAGGTGAGTTATTTAATTTGGAGAAAAGTATCGAAAAAGAATTGATTGAAGAAATGGGTTTATCTATTAACCCCTCCTATACAAAATCTTTTAGACCAATGTTTGTTAAGCACGGAGGATTAAATGATTTTTGGGCTGTTGTTTTCGAGCTGAATGTGACTTTTACATCGAATGAATTACAAGTTATATTAGAAAAACACAATATGAGTATAATAGGAAAAGGCGAACAACCAGAATTTGCTGAGTTCCTCTTAGTCGCATTAGATAAAGAAAGTGTGCATTCCTTTATACAAAATGATCTTTCTTTAAAAGAGGAATACTTAGAGCCAATTTTGGAGAAGTATATTGATCAAATGACTTAAGAATGACAAAATGCTGCAAGGGTTTGCTCCAGGCAGCATTTTCTATTGATCTAATATCCATTTGACTGCTTCCAGTAAATTCTCGGCAATATAATCGGGTTCTACATCTTTCCATTCGACTCGATACTGTGATAAGGAGCCTTTTCCCCAACCAGTAAGCACTAATATTTTCAGCGCTCCAACAGCTTGAGCAGCTAGCATATCAGTACCACCGACATCCCCAATAACTACACAATTTTTAAGATTGAGATTGTATATGCTAGCAGCCTCAAGTAACATGCCAGGATTTGGCTTACGACATACACAGGAATCGAGAAGGCTATGTGGACAAATGAACCCATCATCAAAACCATAGGACAGAAATTCTTTTTGAAATTCCACTATGGATGCCTCTCCTCGACTCACTCGATGTTGGTTGGTGAATCCAAATATTTTAATTCCTTGGGATTGTAGTAACTGAATCGCTGTTCTACTAAACTCATAAGGAACAAAGTCATTTGGATGTATAAAATGACCTGTGCCACCAATTGTCCCATCACGATCTATAAAAACTGCTTCTAATTTCCTTATCAATTTATCCATTGCTCCATTAGTGCAATCTCTCTTTCACCAGAATTCATTTTAATTCGTCGTCCAATAGGCATTGTTAACATCGGGTGGGTATGGCAGCAGTCGAAGTCAGTAAGAATTGGAATTGTTGGAACTCCCATAATTTCTACTAAAATATCAGCCGGCATTCTCCCGGTTCCTTGATCATCAAATAATTCATGTTTTCCTAATATAATTCCAGAAACTCTATCAAATACACCATTTAACTTTAATAGGTTGAAGTTTTTTTCCACAACAGCTGCAGATTTCATCGTGTCTTCTATTAACAAGATATCTCCATCTTTTATTAAAGGCATAAACGGGCTTCCCCAAATACCACACATAGCATTCAAATTCCCACCTATTAATCTACCTTCAGCAGTTCCCTCATTTACGCAAGTCCATTCATTCGGTCTTAGTTGTTTGTCACAGGTTTTAAATTCCCAATTGAGTGGCTCATCTGTCCAATAAGGGGGGAGTGGAATATTGAAAGGAATTTGTTGCTCGTTTATTAAAATATCCTTGAAATAATCATATGTATAATTTACGTAGGGTTCAAACTCTCCAAATGACGGCACTAATGCTGGGCCATAAAATGTTGGTATTCCAGTTTGAGCATAAATTGCGAGTAAAATTGCGGTAGCATCGGAGTAGCCAATCATGATCTTAGGGTTTCTTTTAAAAGCTTCATAATCAATATATGGCAAAATAGCGTTAGAGTTTGTCCCACCAATGGTAGACATAATACAGCGGATTTCAGGATTACGAATAAGCTCGTTTAACTCCTGAGCACGTTCTTGAATATTTCCAGAGCGGTAAAAGTCTTGTTTCCCAGTTAAATTTCCCTCTATAATTTCAAATCCCTTTGCTTCTAAAAAAGTTCTAGCTCTTTCAAAGCGCTGGGGAGAAGAATGCGTAATCGGTGATGAAGGTGAATAAATTCCAATTTTGTCGCCTTTTTGTAACCTATTTAAACCTTTCATAGGGAGAATCATTCCTTTCAATAAACAATCGTAATGAGAGAATAAAATTACTAAAGATTTGACCATGAAGTTAAAATAATAAGTTGAATATTCTCTATTTAACATAACCTAAATATTATATAATTGGAACTACTTATATTAAATGAGTAATACATAGTAGAGAGGAGATAGATTAATGTATAAAGAAGAAATTGAGTTTACTAGTAAAGAAGAATTTTATATAAGTACGGATAAAAAATTATTGGATAAGGATGTTATCTATAAATTTCTTAGTCAAGAATCCTATTGGTTAGAAGGTACTTCAAGAGAATTAGTTGAAGCATCGATTGAGAATTCCATTCTTTGCTATGGGATTTATGAGGGGGATCCAACTAAGGGCAATCCAAAACAAATAGGTTTTGCTCGTGTTGTATCAGATCTTGTCCGATATTCTTGGTTGGGCGATGTTTTCGTACTTCCCGAGTATAGAGGAAAGGGACTTAGTAAATGGCTAATGACAATTATTACTGAAAATCCGAAATTGAAAGGCACTAATTTTCATTTGGCGACAAGAGATGCTCATACCCTGTACGAACAATTCGGTTTTAAGTCTGCGGAGAAAAGCGAAGTTAGTATGACCAGACCCCTTGATTGGGACGCTATTAATGCAATTTACAAAAAAGAAACGGTTTGAATCATTTTTGTATATCTTGTGACCTTTCCAAAAGAATACGTTTTCACTTATAGCTTTGGTTAGGAACTTTACATGGGCTTCTTATATAATGAGGGTAGAATTATGTAAGAAAGGATTCGCTCTATTATGCAATTAACTATTACATTTGTTGTTTTAGCGATCAGTATCGTTTTGTTTATAAGCAATCGAGTGCGTGCAGACCTTGTCGCGATTCTTGCACTTTTAGCTTTCGTTATTTCAGGTGTGTTAGAGCCTACTGAGGCGCTTGCAGGGTTTTCTAATTCTGTCGTTATTATGATTGCAGGGCTATTTGTTGTGGGAGCTGGAATTGTTCGGACAGGTCTGGCACAGTCTGCCGGGAATTTATTGTTGAAATGGTCGGGGAAAAGCGAGAGGAAATTATTCGTTTTATTACTTATTATTACAGGCAGTGTTGGCTCATTTATGAGTAATACGGGGGTAGTTGCTTTAATGCTACCGATAGTAATTAGCATTGCCATCAGTATTAATAGCAGCCCGTCTAAGTATTTAATCCCCCTATCTTATATTAGTAGCTTGTCAGGGCTGATGACACTAATTGCCACACCGGCCAATCTAATTGTCAGCCAGGTCCTTGTAGATAATGGATTTGAAAAACTAGGTTTTTTTGAAATTACCCCACTTGGCTTTATTGGAATCACTACTGGTATCTTATATTTTCTTGTTGCTCGAAAATATGTGTTGCCGAATGATAAAAGAAAAAATAATGCCGGAGAAGGGCATAAATTATCTCCACAGCAACTGGCAGCAGATTATGAGTTAGGTGGTAACTTGCATCGTATTCGAGTGGTAGAGGGTTCTTCGATTATTGGAAAACAACTCGCGGAGTTAAAGCTTCCTGCAAAATATCATCTTGCTATTTTGAAAATTGACCGTAAGTCGATGGAAGGCATGAATATCCTACCTATCCGTTATCAGGAAATGGCTGGTCCTATGAGTGTGATTGAAGGCAAGGATATTTTATATGTTCAAGGTCCACTAGAAAATACTTTGCAATTTGTGAGAGATTTTCACTTAGAGGTTGATGAAGCAACGAATGCAGAGGAACTCGTTTCTAAACAATTGGGTATAGCAGAGGTACTATTAACTCCACATTCCAATTTGATAAACGAAACGGTTGGAAGTATTAGTTTCCGAGAAAAATATAACTTAAATATACTAGGCATTAATCGCAAAGGAGAATATGTATTAACCGAAATGGCGGAAGTACGATTGCGATTCGGGGATGCGTTGTTGGTCCAAGGAGCTTGGGAAGAGATTGAGCTTTTGTCTAGAGCTGTAAAAGATGTTGTGATTATTGGGCAACCTAAAGAGCATGCAAGTATGGCTGCTGCTAGTGGGAAAGCGCCAATTGCTGGAGCAATTATGCTATTGATGATTGGGTTAATGGTTTTGGAAGTGTTTCCTGCAGTCATTTCTGTTCTTTTAGCCGCTACTTTAATGGTCATGACTGGGTGTCTGCGTAATATGGATGATGCGTATGGCAAGATGAACTGGGAAAGTATTATTTTAATCGCCGCCATGCTTCCAATGGCAACTGCCCTTGAAAAAACGGGTGGTATGGTAATTCTTTCTGAAGGGATAGTTAATCTTCTTGGTGGGTTCGGTGCAATGGGAGTGTTAGCTGGTATTTACTTTGTGACGATGGTATTTGGTCAATTTATTAGTAATACTGCGACTGCCGTTTTGTTTGCCCCAATAGCAATGACTGCAGCCATTAGTTTAGATGCAAATCCGTATACATTTTTAATCGCTATAGCTGTATCTTCAAGTATGGCTTTTGCGACTCCTGTAGCGTCTCCTACTAATGCATTAGTAATGACAGCAGGAGGATATAAATTCTTTGACTTTATCAAGGCAGGAATACCCTTACAAATAATTATGTTCATCATTATGATGATTGCAATTCCAATATTTTTCCCATTGTAATTTAAAAGAGTTTCTCTTCCAAAGAGAGCTCTTTTTTTGTTTGACAATTTGTTGGAATATGATATAACTAATATTGTTAAGCCTAAAACAAAGTATGCAAGTAGGAATAATATGATTCAAAAAGGGGTTAAAAAATGGGCAGAGAATTTGTCGATATTTTTGATGGTTGGGCAGACTCTTATGATGCGTCCGTTTCGGGTAAAGATCCGGAGTATCGAGATGTATTCGAAGGCTATGAAACTATTTTAAGTGAGGTAGCTAACCGTGTTTCTGGTACTATTATTGAATTTGGAACAGGAACTGGGAATTTAACTGCCAAGTTATTAGAAGCAGGTTTTTCAGTTATTGGTATCGAACCTAATACTAAGATGCTTGAAGTAACCGCTAAACGTTTTCCTTCTATTAACTTAATTGATGGAGATTTACTTGAATTTGATGTACAAAATGAAAATATAGATGCATTTGTAAGCACTTATGTGTTTCATCACTTAACGGATGATGAAAAAGGAATAGCACTGAAAAAATATGCTAACCTACTTTCGAAAAATGGAAAGGTCGTTTTTGCAGATACTGTTTTTCTTACAGAGGAAGCCAAACAAGCACAAATTGCTAAGGAAAGAAATCGTGGATTCTTAAATGTAGTAGAAGATCTGGAACGAGAATATTATACAACGATTCCTAAACTAAAAGAATTGTTCACAGAAGCAGGTTTTCAAGTAGAATTCGTGAAAATGAATGATTATGTTTGGTTAATGGACGCAACCATAAAATAAGGAGCGATAACGATGAAAAAAATGAATGTAGAAAGCTTTAACTTAGATCACACAAAAGTAGCGGCACCATTTGTACGCCTTGCAGGTACAAAAGTAGGGAACAGTGGCGATGTAATATTAAAATATGACATCCGTTTTAAACAGCCAAATAAAGAGCATATGGAAATGCCTGGTCTACACTCTTTAGAGCATTTAATGGCAGAAAATATTCGCAATCATACTGATCAAGTAGTGGATTTGAGTCCTATGGGCTGTCAAACTGGTTTCTACCTATCTGTTATCAATCATGATAACTTTGAGGAAATTCTGGAAATCTTAGAAAAAACATTACAAGATGTTTTACAAGCAACAGAGGTTCCAGCTTGCAATGAAGTCCAATGTGGTTGGGCTGCAAGTCATAGCTTGGAAGGTGCGAAAGAAATAGCTTCTGACATGCTAGCTAAAAAAGATGAATGGCGTCAAATTTATAAAGAGGAAGCATAATGAACATTTTTAGTAGTGTACAAGATTTAATAGGCAACACACCCGTAGTAGAGATAAAACATATTCCTATTCCTAATAATTGCCGTATTTTCGCAAAGCTTGAATATTTTAATCCTGGTGGCAGTGTAAAGGATCGACTAGGCTTGTCTTTGATTGAAGATGCTGAGAGGTCTGGGAAACTTCTACCAGGCGGTACCATTATTGAACCTACTGCAGGTAATACTGGTATAGGAGTTGCTTTAGCTGCAATTGGTAAAGGATATAAAGTTATTTTTGTTGTTCCACAAAAATTTAGTGTTGAAAAGCAAACATTAATGCGTGCATTAGGGGCGGAGATAGTAAACACAGATACAGCTTTAGGCATGCAGGGGGCGATTAAAAAAGCTGTAGAACTAGTGGCTACAACACCAAATGCTTTCTCTCCTTCTCAATTTTCTAACCCTGCAAATCCAGCTACGTATACAAAGACAATCGGACCTGAATTATGGCGAGATTTAGATGGTGAAATTGACGTCTTTGTTGCAGGTGCAGGATCAGGTGGAACATTTATGGGTACTTCAATCTATTTGAAAAAACAAAAAGAATCGATTAAAACAGTTATTGTAGAACCGGTCGGATCCATATTAAATGGTGGTGAATCTGGTTCTCATGTGACAGAAGGAATCGGTATGGAGTTTCTACCGGACTTCATGGATACTTCCTATTTTAATGCAATCCATACTGTTACAGATGAGGATGCATTTCAACAATTACGATCACTTTCAAAAAAAGAAGGCTTACTAGTTGGAAGCTCATCTGGAGCTGCTTTTCATGCAGCATTGAAGGAAGCAGAAGTAGCGAAAGAGGGAAGTCATATTGTAACGATTTTCCCAGATTCGAGCGAACGATATTTAAGCCAGAACGTTTATGAACTTTTCAAGGAGGAATAAGGATGCGCGCTAAAACGAAGTTAATACATGCAGGAATTGTTGGGGACGAGGCAACTGGAGCAGTATCGACACCTATTTATCAAGTAAGTACGTATAAACAAGAGGCAGTAGGCAAATTCAAAGGCTATGAATATTCACGTACTGGCAATCCGACGCGCCATGCTTTGGAAGTATTAATCAGCGAGCTAGAAGGAGGGGTTGCAGGGTTTGCTTTCGCATCTGGAATGGCAGCAACAAGCTCTGTTATGATGCTTTTTAGTAAAGGTGACCATGTTATTTTAACGGATGATGTATACGGTGGAACTTTCCGCGTAATTTCTAAAGTATTGAATCGCTTTGGCATTGAAGCGACATTCGTAGATACTGGAGACTTATCGAATGTTGAAGCGGCTATCCATGAAAATACAAAAGCAATTTTCTTAGAAACCCCTACAAATCCATTGTTGAAAATTACCGATATTGAAGCAATTTCCAAGTTTGCGAAAGAAAAAGGATTACTAACTATTGTAGATAATACGTTCATGACGCCATATTTCCAACAACCGATATCACTTGGTGCGGACATTGTCGTGCATAGTGCGACTAAATATTTGGGTGGACATAGTGATGTTGTGGCAGGTCTTGTTGTTGTAAACTCGGATCAGCTAGCAACCGACTTACACTTTGTTCAAAACTCTGTAGGAGCAGTTCTTGGGCCGCAGGATTCTTGGTTGCTTATGCGTGGTATTAAAACACTGGGTATTCGGATGGAAGAGCATAATGTAAATGCTCAACGAATTGCAGAGTTCTTAAATAATCATGAAGCTGTTTCTAACGTTTTTTATCCTGGTCTAGCTACTCATCCAGGACATAACTTGATGAAGAAACAGTCTACAGGATTTGGCGGAATGATTTCCTTCGATGTTGGAAGTGGGGAGAAAGCAGATGAGCTTTTAGCGAAGCTTCGCTACTTTACACTTGCAGAGAGTTTAGGTGCGGTGGAGAGTTTAATCTCAGTTCCTGCGCGAATGACTCATGCATCGATCCCAAGTGAGCGTCGGGCTGAGCTTGGTATTACAGAGGGGCTTGTCCGAATTTCAGTAGGAATTGAAGATGTGGAAGATTTATTAGAGGATTTAACACAAGCACTCGCATAATGTTGGATTAAGCATATCCCTTTGACAGAGGGGGTGTGCTTTTTTGTTGCTTATATATCATTTAGTTGGAATATGAACAGGTTTAGTTGGAATTTCAATATATTTAAGAAAGAGAGGCTGTAACCTCTCTTCATTATTACCAAAAAAATGCGGAAGCTAGTACGATGCCGGTAATCGCACCTAGTGCAATACCGTAGCCAAAGTCCGATCCGTATCCTCCAAAGCCGAAAAATCCAAGTCCGTAACCACCAAGATTTTCATCAGGACGAAGCCATACCATATTTCTATTAACTCTTGTAACCTCTCCACGATGTACTCGCCCTTGGTTATCTACAATTCTTACTCGTTTTCCCTGATAGCTACAACAGAGATTATACATATCATTTTGATTCATCTATAGTCCTCCTCTCCCTAAAACTACATACAAGTATGTTCTGTTAGTTTATGTTGGTCCTGTGGACTTGCTAGAGACACTTGTCTATACACGGTAACTAAAATAAATTAAAAACATATGCTATAAGACAAAAAGGAGAGGGTTCATGTCGGTCAAAGAAACGAGAAATTTACTCTTTACATTTGCTGAAAAATGCGAAGAACAGCATGGGAGAGGGGTTGAGACTTTACAGCGAGAGATTATATGCGATTCAGTTATGAAGTTTTTCCCAGAGGTAAATTCGGAGGTCATACAATACGAACTTTTAAAAAACGGTTTATTTGAACCGACTGAATGGAAGTCTTTAAAGAAAACCGTGCGAAAATTAGAACTCAATCATGTTTGGGATATTGTGAAACAAGAATATAAATATTTGCGAGAATTATGGGGAGGTCCAAAGGTTTCTATTTATATTTATCCGATAAAAAGTGCACAGTGGAGAAAGGATTTTCCCCGTAAAAACGGGATCGCTTATCGAAATGTACTTTTTCTTTTCGTCTCTCCTGAGCTTAACAAAGAAGAGATTAAAGCATTAGTAGCCCATGAGTATAATCATGTATGTAGATTAAAATTTTTAAGTTCTCCGTCTTCAGCCATCTCCTTAGCAGATTCAGTGATTATTGAGGGGCTAGGCGAGTTTGCGGTAAAACAGTTGTACGGAAAAAAGTGGATAGCTCCTTGGACGAATATGTATCGCTTGGAAGAGGCGAAAGAAGTGTGGAAAAGGCATTTTGTACCTGGCTTGCACATAAAGGGGATTAAAAATCACCAGCTTTACTTATTTGGTCAAAATAAGACGCCGTTTCCGAAGTGGATTGGCTATCATATTGGCTATCAAATTGTGTATACGTACAATAAAAAGCATGGGCCTTTTGTTATGAAGGAATTGCTGCTTAAGACATCTGATGAAATTATAGCAGGCTCTAATTTTGCTATATAAACTGGAATACTTTCCTATACAAAAAGCGTCATCTCTGACTTTCAAGAGATGACGCTTTTTTGGAAGGAATTCATTTTTATCTAATATTGTAGCAGCTCAGAGGATTCACCATTACTCAAATCAATAGTTTCAATAAATCTTTCAACTGTAGTTGTTAAATACGTATTGGAACGTCTGATAAATACGGTTTTAATTTCACTGTATTTCGTAGGCAATAAATGACAGTGAATCAGTCCACGGGCCTCTAAATGTGACACTGCTGACCTTGGGATAAAAGTGATGCCTAAGCCAGCGACAACACTGCTTAAAATCGTTTCTAACGTTCCAAACTCCATTACTTTTTTAGGAACTATATTTTCATCTTTATACCAAGCTTCTAATCTCGCTCTGTATCCACAGCCTTTGCTAAAACATAAAAAGGGTTCATTTTTCAGTTGTTCTAGAGTTGTAGTATTTATATTCGATATTAATACTAGTTCTTCTTGAAAAACATCATGGGAGACAAGCTCTGGATGGGGAGTAGTTTCTGTAACAAAAGCTCCGTCTAATCGATGATTCAATACTTCCTCCTGCAGTTTTTCTGTGACACCTGAGAAGAGAGAAAGGTCTACCTCTTTATACTTTTTAGTAAATGCAGATAAAATAGTTGGTAGTTTTATAACAGTTTCGACTGTTCCAATTTCTAATTTTCCCGATGGGTGTTCTTTATTTTGCACTACCTTTTTCATTTCGTTGGTTAATGATAAAATTTGCTCGCAATATACTAATAGCTTTTTTCCTTCAGGTGTTAAATTCATCCCTCTATTATGGCGGTTAAATAATGGTGTATTTAGCTCTACTTCTAATTTTTTAATACGTGCTGTAATGTTGGATTGAACATAACTCAGTTCTTTTGCGACTGCTGTAACTGTTCCTTTTTGAGCAACAAGTTGAAATATTTCTAAGTCTTTTAACTCCACCTTGCATTCACTCCTTTGTAAAATTACATGATATCACAATAAATGATACATAACATCAAAAATAATCATTTTACATGATAGGTAATCATGACGTTTAATAGATAAGGGAATACGAGAAGGAGAATAAATTTTATGAAAAATAATATTTTTTTAGGTGCCTTATTATGTTTTATCGCAAGTGTGTCATGGGGAGCAATGTTTCCGGTAGCGCATCATGCTTTTACTTATATTGATCCATTTTACTTTACTATTTTCCGCTACGGAGCAGTCTCCATAATTTTAGTTTTACTTTTACTATGGAAGGAAGGACCAAAGGCGTTTCGATTGGAGGGAAAGGGAAGGTTATTATGGTTTTTTGGGACAATGGCTTTTACTGTCTATAACTTACTTATTTTCTGGGGTGAAGACTTACTAGGAGAACCAGGTGTTATGGTTGCTTCTATTATGGAATCGTTAATGCCCATGATTTCAATTATAATCGTTTGGCTATTTTATAGACGCCGTCCTTATTCATTTACAATTTTATGTGTGGTGGTTTCTTTTGTGGGAGCAATACTTGTTATTACTAAAGGTGATATCACTTCCTTTTTGACTGCTACCAATAATATAATTCCATCTATATTGATTTTCATCGCGGTTATTGGCTGGGTTATTTATACAATGGGTGGAGACAAGTTTAGAGGCTGGTCTGTGCTTCGTTATTCGACATTAAGCTGTTTACTAGGTACGATTTCTGCAGTTGTCATTGTAGCAATAGCAACGATGGTAGGATACGTCTCTGTGCCGACATTTGGTACTATTCAAACAGTTAGTCCACATCTGCTATTTATGATTGTCTTTCCTGGAGTTATTGCTTTAGTTGGATGGAATATTGGTGTTAGTATTCTTTCGCCTTTAAATGCTTTGTTGTTTATTAACTTTGTTCCTGTTACGACACTTGTTATTTCAAGTGTTCAAGGTAACCATATCTCTTCCTTTGAAATTATAGGAGTAGGTTTTATCATTCTGGCTCTTCTTGCTAATAATATTTTTGTCCGGTTAATTCAAAAGAAAGAGACAAGTCAACAACTAAATCAAAGTTTACAAGAGAGTATTTCCTAGTTATAAAGCGACTTTCACTACAATGAAAATATTGTAGAAGAAGGCGCTTTTTTTGTGAATATTTACGCTATACTAGTTTTAGTATAATAAGGTTGGTGGGAATAATGTTTAAATATATGGGAGAATTATTATTAGTACTTACCGCTATTATTTGGGGTAGTGGATTTGTAGCAAGTGCAGTAGCTTTGGAACATTATACGCCGTATCAGATTTTAGCTGGCAGGTTTTTAATCGGAGCGGTTATATTAAGTCTTATATTTTTCAAAAAGTTTAATAAGCTAAACAAAAGTACGCTTATTAAAGGAGCGCTATTAGGGATATTTTTATATATTGCTTTTGCACTTCAAACAGTGGGACTCCAATTTACAACACCATCCAAAAACGCTTTTTTAACAGCCGTGAATGTTGTTATCGTTCCATTTATAGGATTTCTTTTATATAAAAGAAAAATAGATATGTACGAACTAACTGGTGCTATTCTCGCTGTTGTTGGTATTGCTGTCCTATCTTTAAAATTATCTTCGGACATCAATGTGGGAGATGTATTGACCTTAGGTTGTGCGGTAGGATTTGCTTTTCATATTTTTTACACGGCTAAGTTTGTTAAGACGGAAGATCCTGTTGTGCTTACGATTGTCCAAATGGTTACTGCAGCAGTTATTGGTTGTATCGTCATACTATTTAGAGGAGAAACGAGTTTTTCCGTCGAATCTGAAGGTGTGCTGAATCTGTTATACTTAGGAATTTTTTCTACAACGATTGCTTTTCTCATGCAAACAGTGGCTCAAAAATATATTACAGAAACAAAGGCAGCCATTATATTAGCTACTGAATCGTTTTGGGGCATGGTCTTTTCCATTATCATTTTGAGTGAAATCATGACAGGAAGAATGATTATTGGAGCATTTCTCATTTTGTTAGCTATTCTAATTTCCGAAACAAAAATGGGATTTTTGAAAAAGGATAAAATGAAAACAGTCGGCTGATTTTACAGTTTGTGGTATAGAATCTCGCTGGAGCTTTTTGTGAAGGTATGTAGTTTTACAACGATTCACAAGATAGTATTATTTTGACTCCAGCGGCCACACTGTATCGAAGACGTATTTCTTCATTCATGGGAGATGAATCATACTCGGGTTCCTGCTGCATTAAGAGGTGCTTATTATTGTTCCACTAAGGATGCATTAGTTGTTAAAAGCGTCTGTCTTTACTCATTAAATCTTCCCATGATTATGGTATTATAATAATTCCCATCTGATAGTAGCTTATCCTTCTTCAATACTCCTTCTTCTTCAAAACCATATTTTTTATAAAGCATGATGGCTTTTTGATTAGTTTCCAGTACGTTCAAAGTAATTTTCTTAATTTCGTTTGTATCAGCGAACTTAATTGTTTCTTTTAACAAGTTTGTACCAATGCCGTATCCCCAGAAATTCTTAAGTACACAAACGCCAAATGCAACTTTATGAGACATTCTTTTCAACTGACTTCCTTCACACCTTGAAAAGCCAACAACCTTACCGTTTGCTTCGCAAACTAAAAATAGATTATAAGGACTTTTGGTGTCTTCAATGATTAGTTGTTTAAAACTAGCTTCATCTATGTATGCTTCGCCCATTTCTCTATCCATATTTTCTGTTTCGCCATCTATCTGCAACCTCACTTCAGCTAAAGTTTTCGCATCCTCCTCTTTTGCAGACCTTATTACATAACTCAAATTTCGTATATTAAATTTTATTGGATTTCCTCTAATTACAAACATCTCCTTTCTGCAACTTTCTGCAGTTTAGTTTAAGCGAACACTTTCACGTATTTTAATATTTCAATTTCTCTTCATGTATGAATCGTTATTTCTGGTAAAAGATAAGAACGAATCTTAGTTGTTTTCGATATGTTATCCCATATCGTCGCTATCATTCGTAGAACTAATGAAGGAGGAGTTAATCAGTGGGATTTATACATCGGCTTGCTTTAGCCCTCGTTATAATTGGTGCAATTAACTGGGGATTGATCGGCTTTTTCGAATTCGATTTAGTTGCTTCTATTTTTGGAGGTCAGACTGCAGCTTTTTCTAGAGTGATCTATGCATTAGTAGGAATAAGCGGCTTAATCTGCATTCCACTTTTATTTAGAACGTCTGAGGAAGAAGAATTCGGAACAAGCAGACAAAGTTCTCGAAACCTTCAATATGGAACTGAATTCGGGGAGGAACCAGAATTCACGGATATAAATGAAGCAGCTTCAAAAGAGAATGAGAAAAATAAATAACTAAGAAAGGATAGATAACTGCACCTTCAAGCAGATTATCTATCCTTTTTTAATAAGCATTTATTGATGCAGAAACTTATTTCCCCTTAAAAACCGGCTTTCTTTTTTCTCCGAAGGCTTGTAATGCTTCTAATCGATCTTCTGTAGGTATTGTAATTTCATATGCTTTTCTTTCAATACTTAAGCCAGTTTGTAGATCAACATTCATCCCGTGTTTTACAGCGAATTTAGCTTGCTGCAAAGCAATAGGTCCATTTGCAAGCATTAGTTTTGCAAATGCCTCTGTTTCTTCTTGGAGAGCTTCTCGAGTTGTTACCTTTGTGACTAATCCATAGGACATCGCTTCATCTGCTTTTAGTCTTCTAGCAGTTAATATCAATTCTAATGCTTTAGATTCTCCTATAAGTCTTGGCAGACGTTGAGTTCCACCAGCTCCTGGGATTATTGCTAAACTTGTCTCCGTCAAGCCAAGTAGAATATCATCTGAAGCAATTCTAAAATCACAGGCAAGCGCCAATTCTGTTCCGCCACCAAAAGCATAGCCATTTAGCATAGCTATAGTGGGTTGAGGAAGGTTTTCAATCGCTGTAAATACTTCGCCAATTTTATATATATTCCGTTTAACTTGTTGATCAGTTAATGTTTTTCTTTCCTTTAAGTCTGCACCAACACTAAATGATTTTTCTCCTGCACCCGTGAAAATAACAACACGAATATCAGGGTTAATACGTATAGATTCTGTAATATCTCCGAGTTTACGTAGCATTTCATAGTTAAATGCATTTAATGCGTCTGGTCTGTTTAGCGTGACATATGCTATATTCCCCTGTTGTGTATAACGAATAGATTCCATTATTATTTCTCCCCTTTCGATGTTCTTCCCCATTACCAAACATATCATGTTCCAAGTTTTCTGTCATCCGCAGGTAATAATTAGAAAATACATCGATTTCCTTGGAAATATTTGCTACAATAGACATATTGAATATTTAGGATTTGAGGAGTTTGTATGGATGTTTTTGTGGCAAGACAACCAATCTTTACAAAAAATGAGCATATTTTTGCCTTTGAATTATTGTATCGTAATAGTGGTACGAATGTATTTCCTATTACAGACGGAGATTTTGCGACTTTAGAGGTATTAACTCATTCATTTTTAACGATTGGTATAAACAACCTTGTTGGAGAAAAATTATGCTTTATTAACTTTACAGAAAACTTATTAGATAATACAGTATTTGACAAGATTCCACCTAAACGTGTTGTTGTGGAAGTTCTAGAGGATATTTCGATTACGCCGACTTTAATTGAAAAGCTTAAATATATTAAAAAACTCGGATTTTTAATTGCATTGGATGATTTTATATTACATGAAAATATAAATTTATATGATGAATTATTTAGTTTAGTTAATTTTATAAAAGTAGATTTCATGTTGAGTAAACCTTCTGAAAGACAAGTAATTGAAAAAATTGTGAAGAACAATTATCCTCATATTGTTCTGTTAGCTGAAAAAGTAGAAACGCGTGAAGAATTTTATCAGGCAAAAGAAGCTGGATACGGGTTATTCCAAGGGTACTTTTTTGCTAAACCTGAAATTATTAAAGGAACAGATGTACCAGCTAATATGGCACAGTATTTTCGTATTATTAGCTTACTTAGTGACCCAGTTTCTTCTATTGAACAAATAGCAGAGGAAATAGAGCGTGATGTGTCGCTTTCCTTTAAAGTTTTGAAAATTATTAACTCCCCAACCTCCAGAAAAAGATCTAAGATTCGTTCCATTAAACAAGCTGTAGTGATGTTGGGCTTAGAAGAATTGAATCATTGGTTATATGTATTAATGTTAAGAGAGTCGACCGTAAATTCAAATGGCGATGGCATGGCTCTAATTGAAGCATCCTTATTCCGTGCGAAGTTTTGTGAGCTGTTAGCCAAAAATCATTCATTACGAAACTCTTCTGAATATTTTCTTGTAGGAATGTTTTCTTTAATAGATACATTATTGCATCAAAAGATGACTCTTTTGCTTCAAGAACTGCCTCTCACAGATGAGGTAATAGAGACGCTAGCAGGAAAAAGTACCGATATGACTCCTTATTTAGAACTTGCCGTAGCATGCGACGAAGTTAGATGGAATGCTATGATTGCAGGTGCTGGAGCTATGGGTATTGATCATATTACATTAAACAAATATTATTTAGAAGCCCGTAGGTGGGCTATGGATATAGTAGCTTAAGAACAACTGCCATTTTAGAGATGGCAGTTGTTCTTTTTAGTGATTGTTTTTTCTAATGTTTCATTTATATACCAATAACTCGTTTGTTGCTTTTTCCGATAAAAGTAGTACAATTAAAAATAAGAACGTACGTTCCTAAAAGGAGAAGGAGGAGTAGTTATGCCATTAATA
The DNA here is from genome assembly GCF_038008345.1 of Psychrobacillus sp. FSL H8-0510. Taxonomy (NCBI): domain Bacteria; kingdom Bacillati; phylum Bacillota; class Bacilli; order Caryophanales; family Bacillaceae; genus Psychrobacillus; species Psychrobacillus sp. FSL H8-0510. Next base: position 2,841,111 of record NZ_JBBOYZ010000001.1, on the reverse strand, counting down.
CCGGAAGAGGCAATTCCATATCTTGAAAACATGATTTATCTTCCAATGGTCTTGACTATTTTAGAAAAAGATCGGACTATTTTTGAAAATGCTCCATTTAAATTGAAGCGTCCGTATATCGTTTTAGTAGAAGAAGCAGGAAAGCAAGTACAAAAAGAGTTAAAACAGACGCATATGTACATGAAGCGTCACAGTATGAAAGTTCTTCGGGGAGAAGGAGATGATATGTTCACAGAGTATGTATTTTTTCATGGTGGCTATGAAGAACATCGTCGTTACTTAAATGTTCGTCTCCGCAATAGAGTTGAAGAACTACTATCTATATATTTGGCAGTAGTAGAAAAACTTCGTTAGTACTGTGTGTCTTTTTGAATTCGTGGAGTTTGCGTGGTGTAACCAGTGTTTATTAAATAGCTCATCCGTTTCAGTAAATGCATATTTAGTATATTAGCAAATCCGACCTGTCTACTTATTGTTTGTGGAGAAGAAGGAACAATTATTTTTTGGCCATTTGTTAAAACAACGACACAACCTTCCTCAGACGGATAAAATCCTGCTATTGCCTTCAAAGAGAACCACACATTTAAATCAGATTTTGGCGAGAGTATTGGTAAGAAAATACATGGATTTCCGAAGTCATGCGCTATAAGAATTGGTAACTTTAAATAATTTCCAATCGCATCTCTCGATAATCGTACTGTATGCTGAAACGAAGAGCCATAAAAAGAACAAGAGTGACGAACAATATCAAAAGGCTTTTTACCTATAATATGGGATTCACCTGAAAAGTTAGTTACTTTCGTAAATATCATATTATTCACTATAAAAGGTTGAAGTACAGCGGTTTCAAATGAAATAAAATAAGATTTTTCTTCTGCTTTATTCGACATAAAAATCCACCCCTTTGTATTATATACCTCAATTATAGTTAATATTGGAAGTAAAGCAAGTATATATACCGAAATTTCGGAATATTACATATTAACTATGTAATCTTAATTTTCTAAAAATGATTGCAAGTAGCTCGTTGCTTTTATATAATAGAAAAAAGACATCGGGGTGATGGAGATGGACAAACAATATTCATATGCAGATTTCTTGAAAGCAATGGGCCAGGCAGGGAAGGAAAGCTCTGCTGAAAATTTGTTAAACGAAATATATCTTGATATGTTTTTGAACATAATCCACCGGGAACAAAGTAGTAAACGTCTCTTAACATTAATAGATGAGGCATTGGATCAGAAAGACATGGCAGCATTTATGGATTATACAACTGCACTTCATCAACTAAACAGTCCTAAATAATCAAATCTAACGTAAAAAACCACTTCTATTGAAGTGGTTTTTTTATATCGCAAAATTCTATTTCTTTTGACAAAATAGTACGTTAAGCTAAGAGAAGTTGAAAGATTTACCACTATAAGTGTTAAAGAAGGAGGATGCAATAAATGAAACGTTGTTTGCTGACAGCATTATTTTTACTATTAATTCTACCAACTATTGTCCAAGCAGAAGACAGATGGGATATTAAAACCCTTGATACCTATCAAGTACTAACGGATGCCTCCATTGATTCTTCTATATTATTAGATGGTACAAAAGCTGATGTGTACGAAACAACAGGTTTACAGGAAGGATATTATAAAATTGATTTTAATGGAGTACAAGGATTTATCCATAGTAGTCAAGCAAGCACTTTGTTTGAACAAGAGCGAATGAGTTTTAAAGTAGTGGAGGATCAAATCCCATACTATATTATGACAAAAGGAAAGCTAGTGCAAAAAGGAATTCTGTTAAAAGAAGCTGTTTTAACTCGTACTAAAACTGCTTCTGTCTATCATTTAGTAGAAGTGGGTAAAGAAGTATACTATATTCCACTGGCAGGTACGATTCCTACGACGACGGAACCTATAATAGATACTAGCAAAAAAGCGAAATATCCAATGAAATTATATAATCGTGATGAGGTACCTATTTACAATAAACAATTAATCCAAATAGCAACTCTTTCCGCCAATCAATCAGTGGATTTAATAGCATTAGAAAAGAGTAAAGGTGTTATTTATTTTCTTGGACAAGAGGCAAGGATAAATATGAATGATTTTGTCCATATGGATTTATTGCAACCGAAAAAAGTTTTAACTTATGAAGAAATGACTTATTTACTTCAAGTAGTTGCAACATTATATCCAGAGTTTACAAAGCTCGAGCAAATAGGTAAATCTGTAGAAGGTACCCCTATGTATGCGATGAAAATAGGAAACGGCAAAAAGGAAGTTCTACTAGATGGTTCTTTACATGCTCGCGAGCATATGACGACAAACGTTGTAGTTGAAATGATTGACACATATAGCATTCATTACAAAAACAAATCTGTTTATGGTGGATATAATGTTCGTGAGACATTGGATCAAACTGCTATTTGGTTTATCCCCATGATGAATCCTGATGGTGTAAAACTTGTTCAATCCGGACCAAAATCGTTAAAAAATGGGGCACTTGCTACAAAGATAAATGGAAGTACTAATTTTAATAGGTGGAAATCCAATATTCGTGGAGTAGATTTAAATGATAACTTTGCGTCTGGTTGGGATAAGATTACCGGCGGTCATAAGAAACCTGCATATATGGCATATAAAGGACCTAGTGCTTTTAGTGAACCAGAGTCACAAGCATTTCGAGATTTCGTCAAAAAACACAAATTTAAAACGTATATTTCTTACCATTCTTCAGGTCAAATTATGTACTGGTTTAACTATCAAAAGCAAGCAGAATCCAAGCGAGATCAAGCATTGGCAAAAACATTATCAAAGCTCACTGGCTACAAAGTAATGCCTCCTCAATATTTGCCCGGTTCAGGGGCATCTGCTGATTGGTTTATCCAACAAACGAAAATGCCAGGTATCACATTAGAAATTTCTCCGTATGTAGGAGATATTCCTGTGCCTTTATCGAAGTGGGATGCTATCTGGAGGCAGAACAACAAAGTAGGCTTATATTTAGCGCAAGAAGCATCTAAAAGATAATAATGAAATTAACAAAAGCATTTTTATAAACGGTTAGGAATAGTAATAAATGTTCCGAAGGATGTTTATTTGTCCTATTAAAAGTAAGATATTGAATACTCTATTGGAACTGTTTATAAGGGAAGGTCCACCACGAAGACTTCAGTGGGAATAGCTTGAGCTGAAGACCCCGCAGGAAAGACATTGCTCGAACTTTGTTTGACCAATGTCTTTGCGACGAGTAACCGCAGGAGCATATGTTTTCGTAGTGACGAGGAGGCTGAAGCCAAGCCCACGGAAAGCGAAGTGGTGGGCCTTGCCGAGTTTAATATTAAACTCTATATACCTAAAATTGAGTTTGTCACAGTCTGAAGCCACTGAAAACAGTGGCTTTTATGATAGATAAAAAACGTATGTTCGTTTTATTAGGAAACAAAAAAAGAGTATGTTAAACTGAAATTATTCAAAAAATGGGAGGCTTATGTATGGAACAAATATTCGAATTACAAGCTCCGTATGAGCCAGCGGGAGATCAAATCGAAGCGATAAAAGAACTAGTTGCGGGTGTTAAAGAAGGAAAAAGATATCAAACCTTACTAGGTGCGACAGGTACTGGTAAAACATATACTATTTCAAATGTTATCCAACAGATAAACAAACCAACGCTAGTGATGGCACATAACAAAACATTAGCAGGTCAATTATATAACGAATTTAAAGAGTTTTTTCCTAACAATGCGGTTGAGTACTTTGTAAGTTACTATGATTATTTTCAACCAGAAGCGTATGTTCCTTCAACCGATACATTTATAGAAAAAGACTCCAGTGTCAATGAGGAAATAGATAAGCTTCGCCATTCTGCAACCTCTTCTTTATTCGAAAGAAAAGACGTTATTATTATTGCGTCTGTATCCTGTATTTACGGATTAGGGAATCCAGAAGAATATAATGAAATGGTCGTATCGCTAAGAACGGGAATGGAAATTGAACGCAATCAGTTATTACGTAAACTCGTCGACATTCAATATGAACGAAACGATTTAAACTTCGTACGTGGAAAATTTCGTGTTCGCGGTGATGTAGTAGAAATTTTCCCCGCTTCACGTGATGAAAGATGTCTTCGTGTAGAATTTTTCGGAGATGAGATTGATCGGATTCGTGAAGTTAACGCGCTTACGGGAGAAATTTTAGGAGAACGAGATCATGTTGCTATCTTTCCTGCATCCCATTTCGTTACTCGGGAAGAAAAGATGAAGCTAGCGATAGCTAATATTGAAAAAGAATTGGAAGAACAGCTGGCTTACTTACGCAGCGAGGATAAGCTGTTAGAAGCACAACGATTAGAGCAGCGTACAAGATATGATTTAGAAATGATGGAAGAAATGGGCTTTTGTTCAGGCATAGAAAACTACTCCCGCCATTTAACTTTAAGAGAGGCTGGAGCAGTTCCATATACATTACTAGATTATTTTCCAAAAGACTTTTTACTCGTAGTAGATGAAAGTCACGTTTCATTACCTCAAGTAAGAGGAATGTATAATGGTGACCAAGCTAGAAAATCTGTGCTTGTAAATTACGGTTTTCGATTGCCATCTGCACTAGACAACAGACCTTTAACTTTTAATGAATATGAAAAACATATAAACCAAGCTATATTTGTTTCGGCAACACCAGGTCCTTATGAGTTGGAGCATACACCAGAAATGGTAGAGCAAATTATCCGACCAACTGGACTTTTAGATCCTGTCATAACTGTCAAGCCTATTGAAGGACAAATAGATGATTTGATCAATGAAATTCATGAGAGATCTGCCAAAAATGAGCGAGTAATAATCACCACACTAACTAAAAAAATGTCAGAGGATTTAACCGATTACTTAAAAGAAATAGGAATTAAGGTTCAGTACTTACATTCGGAAGTAAAAACTCTAGAACGCACAGAAATTATTCGACAGCTCCGTCTAGGTACGTACGATGTAATAATAGGGATTAACTTATTACGAGAAGGTATAGATATACCGGAAGTTTCTTTAGTAGCTATATTAGATGCGGATAAAGAAGGATTTTTACGTTCTGAACGTTCTTTAATACAAACAATTGGTCGTGCCGCCCGTAACTCAAATGGGGAAGTAATTATGTATGCGGACAAAATGACGGACTCCATGCGAAAAGCGATTGATGAAACGCAACGTCGCCGGACAATTCAAATGGAGTATAACGAAAAACATGGTATTACACCAATAACAATTAAAAAGAAAATAAACGATGTTATCCGTGCAACAAAAGTTGCGGAAGAGGAAGAAACATATGCTCAACGATTAATGAGTGGAAAACCACTATCGAAAGAAGAAAAAGCAACACTTCTAAACAAATTAGAGAAAGAAATGAAAGATGCAGCTAAAGCACTTAATTTTGAACGAGCTGCAGAATTACGGGATGCTATTTTGGAACTGAAGCTGGAAGGGTGATATGTATTGAAAAATCAAGAAATCGTTATTCAAGGTGCACGTGCAAATAATTTAAAAAATGTTAGCTTGAAAATACCAAGAGACAAGCTAGTAGTCATGACTGGACTTTCTGGCTCTGGTAAGTCTTCTTTAGCTTTTGATACTATCTACGCGGAAGGTCAAAGACGCTATGTAGAGTCATTGTCTGCGTATGCACGACAATTTTTAGGACAAATGGAAAAGCCAGATGTTGATGTTATTGAGGGTTTATCACCAGCTATTTCCATCGATCAAAAAACAACTAGTAAAAATCCACGCTCCACTGTAGCAACGGTGACGGAAATTTATGATTATATGCGACTATTGTATGCGCGAGTTGGAAAACCGATATGTCCCAATCATGATATTGAAATTTCATCACAAACGATTGAACAAATGGTCGATCGCTTAAGTGAATACCCCGAAAAAACAAAGATGCAAGTGTTAGCACCCATTGTTTCAGGTCGTAAAGGAACGCATGTCAAACTTTTGGAAGAGATGAAAAAAGAAGGCTTCGTTCGAGTACGTATTGATGGGGAGTTAATCGATTTAGATGATGATATCAATCTAGACAAAAATAAAAAACATAATATTGAAGTGGTTATCGACCGAATTATCATGAAAGAAGGAGTTGCCCCAAGACTTAGTGATTCCCTAGAGTCTGCACTAAGACTTGCAGATGGTAGAGTTTTAATAGATGTTATGGAGCACGAAGAAGTTCTATTTAGTGAACATCATGCCTGTCCAATATGTGGTTTTTCTATCGGAGAATTAGAGCCTCGTATGTTCTCGTTCAACAGTCCCTTTGGAGCTTGTGGGCAGTGTGACGGACTTGGTACTAAGTTAGAAGTAGATGCGGAATTAGTCGTTCCAGATAAAAGTATTTCCTTAGCAGATGGAGCAATTGTCGCATGGCAACCAACAAGCTCTCAGTATTACCCGAAGCTATTAGAAGCCGTTTGTAAGCATTACAAAATAAAAATGAATGTTCCAGTTGAAAAATTACCAATCGATCAATGGAACAAAATTTTGTATGGATCAGGGGACGATAAAATTCGTTTTCGCTATGAAAATGAATTTGGCCAAGTTCGTGATAGTGAAATGTCATTTGAAGGTGTCCTTGCTAATATTGAACGCAGATTCAAAGATACATCATCGGATTATATTCGTGAGCAAATGGAAAAATATATGGAGCAACACGATTGCCCAGCATGTAAAGGTTATCGTTTAAAAGAGGAAACGCTTGCGGTAAAAATAAATTCCCTTCATATCGGTGAAATTACAAGGTTCTCCATTGAAGAAGCAAATAAATTTTTCGCGGAGTTGTCCTTATCAGAAAAAGATATGCAAATTGCTCGTCTTGTGTTGAGAGAAATTCATGAACGATTAGGATTTTTAGAAAATGTGGGATTAGACTATTTAACATTGAACCGTGCTTCAGGAACTCTATCCGGAGGTGAAGCCCAACGTATTCGTTTAGCTACTCAAATCGGATCAAGACTGACTGGTGTGTTATATATTTTAGATGAACCTTCTATTGGTTTACATCAGCGGGATAACGATCGATTAATTGAGACGCTAAAAAACATGAGAGATATAGGAAATACCTTAATTGTAGTAGAGCATGATGAAGATACAATGATGGCTGCTGACTATTTGATAGATGTGGGACCTGGTGCAGGAGTGCATGGTGGAGAGATAATCGCTGCAGGAACTCCTGAACAAGTGATGAAAAACAAAAAGTCACTAACAGGACAATATTTAAGCGGGAAAAAGTTCATTCCACTTCCAGCTGAAAGAAGAAAACCAGACGGTCGCTTTATCAAAATAAAAGGCGCTTCTGAAAACAACTTAAAAAATGTCAGTGTAGATATTCCGTTAGGCGTATTTACCGCTGTTACAGGAGTTTCAGGATCTGGTAAAAGTACATTAGTCAACGAAATATTATATAAATCATTAGCACAGAAGTTAAATCGCTCTCGAGTAAAACCTGGTATTAGTAAAGGTGTTGAGGGTATAGAAATGTTAGAAAAAGTAATTGAAATTGACCAATCGCCAATAGGTCGTACCCCAAGATCTAATCCCGCTACCTATACTGGAGTGTTTGATGATATACGAGACCTTTTTGCAACAACAAATGAAGCAAAAGTAAGAGGGTATAAAAAAGGAAGATTTAGCTTCAATGTAAAAGGTGGCCGCTGTGAGGCATGTCGCGGAGATGGAATACTCAAAATTGAAATGCATTTCTTGCCAGATGTCTATGTGCCATGCGAAGTCTGTCATGGTAAAAGATATAATCGTGAAACATTAGAAGTACATTACAAAGGTAAAAATATAGCGGATATATTAAAAATGACTGCAGAGGATGGCTATGCCTTTTTTGAGAACCATCCAAAAATAAGTCGGAAGATAAAAACGATTGTAGATGTAGGATTAGGGTATATGGAATTAGGACAACCTGCTACAACACTTTCTGGTGGTGAGGCACAGCGGGTTAAACTGGCTTCTGAATTACACAAGCGCTCTAACGGGAAGTCATTTTATATTTTAGATGAGCCAACTACGGGTCTGCATGTAGATGATATCGCAAGATTATTGATCGTACTTCAACGTTTAGTAGATAACGGTGATAGCGTGCTAGTAATTGAGCATAATTTAGATGTCATTAAAACAGCAGATTATATGATTGATTTAGGACCTGAAGGTGGAGAAAAGGGTGGTACCATCATTGCGGTAGGTTCACCTGAAAAAATTGCTGCATCAAAAGATTCCTATACAGGGAAGTACTTGAAAACCGTTTTAGAAAGAGATCGACAACGGATGGATGATGTTGTAGCGAAAGCAACTAAAAAGAAAAAAAGTCCAGTATCCACTACATGATGAAACTTTTTGATTTTTCATTCGTATAAAGTAATGTAAGTAAAAATGATTTATAGTATAAATTCATGAGGAGGCCTTTCACTATGCAAGAAGAACGAAAACGTATTTTAGATATGGTTGAAAATGGCACGATTACTGCACAAGAAGCATTGGCATTACTAGAAGAGCTTGGAAAACAAACAGCACCTGTTACACCGTTTGTCCCTGAGGAAAAAGAATATAAAAAGTCATCGAATAATAATACGGATTTCGTCGAGGACTTGAAGCGTGATTTTACCGTGATGGGTGAAAGATTTATGCAGTTTATGCAAGGTACCGTCGACAAAATGAAAGATTTTGAAATGCCATTTGGAGAACCGGTTGTATTTGAAGAAGAATTCGTCCAAGCGGATGTAGATTTCACAGATATCTCTATTAATATTGCGAATGGTAAAGTGGAAGTACTTCCGTCGGAAGAAAAGCATGCGCATGCTAGTGTCAAAGTTAAATCCTTTAAGAATTCATCTGAAGAGGAAGCAAAGGCACGTTTCCGTGAGGAGTTTATATTTACAACAGAAGGAAACAAATTACGTCTGTATAGTGATATGAAAACCACTTCTGTTCAAGTAACGTTATATGTACCGACTAAAGAGTATAACTATATTTCTGCTCGATTGTTTAATGGTGAGTTCTTAGCTAAGAATTTAGAAGCGAATTCATTTAAAGTGAAGACTACAAACGGAAAAGTAGAATTAGAGGACTTGAAGTTTGAAAGAGCTGATATAGAAACGGTTAATGGGTCGGTTCAAGTTCAAAGGGTTGTAGGAGAAACAATTGAAGTAGAGACGATGAATGGTCGTATTTACGTAGATGGCAAGCTTAAAGAAATTGAGGGCTCATCGGTAAGTGGACATGTTATTTTAACAACAAAAGATAAAGCAGCACGTAAAATAGAAGGAACGGCAGTAGCTGGAACGGTCGAACTGTATATTCCTAAAGATGTTTCGATTAAAGGCGAAGCTACTTCCCAAATTGGTAAGATAGATGTTCAATTGGCTGATGTTACGCACTTAAATCAATCTGAGCAGCTGTTAAACAAAAAGGTTGGATTTACGAAAATAGTCGATTCCGAAGCTGTACCTTTACGAGTATACGGTGATGCAAAAACAGGATCTGTTGTTGTCCGTTATACAGTAGAAGGAGAATAAGAAAAAATGGAGGGGGATAATATCCCCCTCCATTTTTTTATGTGCAAAGATAATAAAATAATATTACGGATTTCTGTTTTAGATGTACGTTTACCGCGGGAGTTGCTACACGATGTGGCGTACTTATCCTTTGTTCCATTGGTACGTTCCTGCGGAGTCTTCACTTAACGCTCTTTGTACTAGAGTTCATTTCAACATTAATTATTTCCATATAAACTTATGAATAAATACGTACTATTGTAGTCAGTTATTCGTTTACCTCAAGTGGATATTGTTGATTGGAGCGCAGGTCGGTGACTCCAGTGGGAACAGCAGGAGCACGTGTTTTCGTAGTGACGAGGAGATTGAAGCCGTGCCCACGGAAAGCGTCCGACCAGAGCGGAAAACAACGCCATACCTATGTATGGACGTATTTTTTACAGTATATCTTTTCAAGTTTAACGTTTCTGTTGAATCCAACATAGAATTGCATAGGTGATGGCTTTTGCGCAGTGAATTCTGTAATTCGTGGATTGAAGTAAGATTGCTTCATTTTTATTCGTCATGAATCCACATTCCACTAGTACTGCAGGCATTCTTGTATCTCGAACAACCGCAAAGTCTGCTTTTTTCACTCCTCTATTCGATCTTCTGGTAATCGAGCATAAAGAGTTTTGGATCAGCGATGCGAGAATAGTGGACTGTTTGGAAGGCTTCGTATAGGTGAAGGTTTCAATTCCACTCGTATTATTCCATGTTGTCCCGAATGCATTTGCATGGATAGAAATAAATGCATCCACTCCCAGTTTATTTGCTAACGCTGTTCTTTCGTTTAAAGGAACATCCCTCCCTCTGTCATGACTATTAATAACTATTAGTCCGAAAGCAGTCAGTTCCTTTTTCACAAACTGTGCAACAGCCTCATTAAATTCAAATTCTTTCATTTTTCCATCTAGTGTACGTTTCCCCGCAGTATTAGGTCCGTGGCCTGCATCCAACATAATTTTCATCGGAAAAACCTCCCTTCCTCTCTTAAATAGAAGAAGAAAAGATAAATGGATACAATTTAAGTAGACAATCATGATAAAATAAGTACTAGGTTTGCAAATGTAGGACGAAGGGAGTTAAGGGGTATGTCACATGTGACGACGAAAGATATAAAAGAGCATTTGAATCTCACATTAATAAGTGGGGAAGAAGGTATTGGACGTCACATTTCCATGAGTGATATTTCCAGACCAGGAATTGAAATTGCAGGTTACTTTACACATTATCCTTCAAATCGTATACAGCTTTTAGGAAAGACAGAGATTTCTTTTTTTGCTTTACTACAGCCAAAAGAAAAAAGTGAACGAATGAGAAGGCTTTGTGCACAAGATACACCGGTCATCATTGTCTCACACGGAATGGAAGTACCGAAGGAGTTAATCGCTGCATCCAATGAAAGTTCGGTTCCTGTATTAACGACAAGTTTGCCTACTACAAGATTTTCAAGTATGCTTACAAACTTTTTAGAAAGTAGGTTAGCGCCTTCAACTGCAGTACATGGGGTACTTGTAGATATTTATGGGGTTGGTGTGCTAATCACCGGAAAAAGTGGAGTCGGAAAAAGTGAAACGGCGTTAGAGTTAGTGAAAAGGGGTCACCGTTTAGTAGCGGATGATTGTGTAGAGATTAGACAAGAGGGCGAGGACACGCTAGTTGGAAGTGCGCCGCAGTTAATCGAGCATCTTTTAGAAATCCGCGGATTAGGTATTATCGACATAATGACCTTATTTGGAGCAAGTGCAATTCGGAGTTATAAACGTATAACGCTTGTAATCGAATTAGAAATCTGGGATGAGAAAAAGACATATGATCGCCTAGGTCTAGAAGAAGAGAAAATGGAAATTATTAATACAGCAATTACGAAGTTAACTGTTCCAGTTCGCCCTGGTCGAAATATAGCAGTTATAATTGAAGTGGCAGCCATGAATCATCGATTGAAAAAAATGGGTGTAAATGCTGCGGAAGATTTCGCTAAACGCCTAAATGATGTTATAGAACAAAATACAGAAGTGGATTATTAAATGATGCTTGAAGGGAGATACATATGAGTTTGTTACAAATAATTGATCCAGTAGCTTTTTCGCTAGGACCGTTATCAGTACGTTGGTATGGAGTAATCATTGCTCTAGGTATCGTATTAGCATTTTTCGTGGCACAAAAAGAAATGGTAAAACGAGGATTTCATCCGGATTATTTAACCGATTTACTTATTTGGGCGGTTCCCATTGCTATTCTTAGTGCGCGAATTTACTATGTTATTTTTAAATGGGATTTCTATGGTCAAAACCCTGGCAAAATTATTGAAATTTGGAATGGTGGAATTGCCATTCATGGGGCGTTGATAGGATCGTTTATCACGGCCTATATTTTCACCAAAAAACGCGGCTCTTCTTTTTGGAAGGTTGCAGATATAGTAGCACCGAGTATTTTAATCGGTCAGGCTATTGGTCGGTGGGGAAATTTCATCAATCAAGAAGCTCATGGTGGAGAAGTTACGAGAACTTTCTTAGAAAATTTAATGCTTCCCAATTGGATTATTGAACAAATGTATATAGATGGAAAATATTATCACCCAACTTTTTTATATGAATCCATCTGGAATTTTGTAGGCGTGATCATATTAATATTGCTTCGAAAAGTGAATTTACGTCGAGGGGAAATGGTGCTGTTTTATGCAGTGTGGTATTCTATTGGCCGATTCTTCATCGAAGGAATGCGTACGGACAGTCTCTATTTAATAGGGGAGTTGCGAACTGCACAGGTCGTTTCAATAGTGACCATTGTAGTTGCTCTAATTGTATTTATATATAGAAGAATGACAGTCAAACCTGTTGTTCATTATCAGGATAAGTAAGAAAGCTGGGATAAGATGGGGACGTTGAAAAACGGACTGTTAGCTGGTCTTAAAACAACATGGACATTAAGTAAAGTAATCTTCCCGATTACATTAATTGTAGTGATTTTACAATATACTCCTGTTCTTCCTTGGATTATTGATTTCATCTCGCCGTTTATGGGGTTATTGGGACTTCGGGGAGAAGCAGCAATTCCTTTAGTGCTAGGAAACGCATTAAATTTATATGCCGGGATCGCAGGTATACTATCTTTGGAGTTAACTGTAAAAGAAGTTTTCATATTAGCGACAATGCTTTCCTTTTCACATAATATTTTCATTGAAACTGGAGTTGCCCTTCGCGTTGGAGTGAAATTATGGGTTGTTTTGGTTGTACGATTTGGTTTGGCAATCCTTTCTGCTGTCATTATTAATCTTGTGTGGCAAGGAGGCGGAGAGGTAGCAAAATATGGCGCGCTAAAAGTAAGTCAGCAAGTTCCTGATGGATGGGGAGAAATTATTTTGCTTGGCTTACAGAAGGCAACGTTCGGTGTTATACAATTAGCGCTAATCGTTATACCATTAATGGTCATCATCCAATTTTTGAAAGACCGAAATTACTTGCAAAAGTTCTCAGAAAAGCTAGCTCCCTTTACGAAAGTTATTGGCGTACAACCAAATGCTTCTCTTACACTTGTAGCAGGCCTGACGATTGGGCTTGCTTATGGCGCAGGTGTAATGATTCAAGCAGTGCAAGAGGATGGAGTTAGTAAAAAGGATGCAACATTGGTCTTTATATTCTTAGTGGCATGTCACGCAGTGGTCGAGGATACATTGATCTTTATGCCATTAGGAATTCCGATATGGCCATTACTATTAATAAGATTAATAACCGCTTTCGTATTAACAATTGTAGTTGCTTATGTTTGGAGGAAAGCGGAGCAAAGTAAACATAAGGAAGTGGTAGTCCCGTGAAAAACTATAAAGCACTACTTTTTGATTTAGACGGCACATTATTAGATACGAACGAACTAATTATTGAATCTTTTTTACACGTATTAGGAGAAACATTTCCGGGGAAATATAGTCGGGAGCATGTGCTACCTTTTTTAGGTCCACCATTATATGAAACATTTGATGGAATAGATCCAACATTAACGGAGACTTTAACTGCTTCTTATCGTAAATGGAACCTAGAAAGACATGACCAGATGGTAGCACCGTTTGAAGGTGTCGTAGATACTTTACGACAACTAAAGCAGGATGGCTATAAAATGGCCATTGTTTCTACTAAAAGAAGAGAAATGATTGATCGAGGTCTCCAATTAATGGAGTGTGAAACATTATTTGATACGATTGTTGGATTCGAGGATGTTACGCATACTAAGCCCGACCCTGAGCCAATCCAAATAGCACTTCAAAGAATTGGAGCTAATAAAGAAGACGCACTGATGATTGGCGACAACTTTCATGATATTGTAGGAGGGCAAAGAGCTGATGTTGATACAGCAGCTGTAGCTTGGTCCATCAAAGGAGAAGCACACTTAGCTACTTATAATCCTACTTATATGCTTCATCAAATGAGTGACCTACTAGATATAGTAAAAGGGCAGCATATATGAGAAGGACCGAGCGTTATCCTGTAAAAGGAGCAAACTCTCTATGGCATGTATACGACACTGTTCCATTTTGGAAAGTGATGAAAAATTTTATCTTTATACAGGCGGCTAGATATTCCCCATTTTTAAGTTGGAAGAACTTTTTCTATCGGACCTTTTTGAAAATGGAGGTAGGAAAGGAAACTTCTTTTGCTTTAATGGTGATGGTGGATGTCATGTTCCCAGAGCGTATTAAAGTAGGCGACAATTCCATTATCGGCTACAATACGACAATTCTAGCACATGAATATTTGATCGATGAATATCGTATCGGTGATGTCATAATTGGTAATCGAGTATTGATTGGTGCAAATACGACCATTTTACCTGGCATTACAATTGGAGATGACGCAATTGTTTCTGCGGCAACTCTCGTCAATGCAGATGTCCCAGAAGGATGCTTTGTTGGAGGAAACCCAATGCGCATTATTTATACGAAGGAACAAATGATAGAACGAAGTAAAAACTAATGAAAAGGCTATCCTATTTTGGATAGCCTTTTTTGTGTGGGAAAAATTTGCTATTCCAACTAAAGGGCTCAAAATTCCAACTAAACATGCAAAAATTCCAACTACCCCCTTCAAAATTCCAACTACCAGCAATAAAATTCCAACTAAACAATCTCGTTCCTTATTTACACTGATAAATTCTCTCCATAAAATATATCTCACTCAAAAAGAGGGAATACCAACAAGTTGACGAAATGGTTAAAATAGTATAAAATTTTATTAATTCATCTTGTTAGTTCTCTAGTGTACTAAAGTATTTTTAGGAGTGGTAATGTGAGCAAAATTCAAATGTTTGAAAAACCTCTTGGAATGAGAGATTCGTTTCCAGAAGTAAACGAACAAAAAGAATACATACGATTAACAGCAAGAGACTTTATACGAAGAAAAGGGTACGACTTTATAAAAACGCCTTCCGTGGAGTATTTCGAAACAATAGGAAAGGCTTCCGCTATTGATGAATCATCATTGTTTAAACTAGTAGACAACCAAGGCGAGATGCTAGTTTTACGTCCCGATATGACGACGCCGATTGCTAGAATAGCAGCTTCTAAGTTATTGAAGGAGAAAAATCCATTACGCTTAGCGTACTATGCGGATGTATTTCGAGCACAACAGCGAGAAGGCGGAAGACCAGCAGAGTTTGAGCAGCTAGGACTCGAACTGATTGGGGATTTTAGTCCTTATGCTGATAGTGAAATAATTTATACAGCAATCGAACTGTTGAAGGATTTAGGAGTTCAAGGCTTCCGAATTACAATCGGTCACGCTGAAATTCTAACGGCATTCTTGACAAACAACACAAATAATAATGAAGAGGTTGAATTGCTTAGACAACTATTAGTTGAGAAGAATTTAGTAGGTTTCTCACAAATGTTAGAAAGCATGAACTTACTAGAAGAACAAAAAGACAGACTAAGTAAAATAATAGAATTTACAATCGATTCCAATGTATTTTCTGATTTCCGTCAATTCCTTAATGACGATCAACAATATTTGATTGATCAAGTGGAAGAACTTCAAGCTCTATTAGAATTCCAATTGAATGACTTTTCGGTTGTATCTTTTGATTTCTCTTTGGCAAGTCATATGAGCTATTACACAGGCATGCTGTTTGAGATTCATGCGGCAGGAAGTGGCTTCTCTATTGGAAATGGTGGTCGATATGATGAGTTATTTAAACAGTTCAACGAAAAAGTAGGGGCTACTGGATTTGGAATCCGAGTAGATCGATTATTGGAAGTTTTACCGAAGCAACTAATGAAAGAAAAGCGCACACTTCTTCTATTTGATAAAGGATCTTTTTCTAAAGCGAATGTGTTAGCGGAAGCTAGAAGAAATGCATCCGAATATGTGACACTGCAATACGCGGAGAGTGTAAGTGATATTGAAGCGTTTAAACAAATTTTCGATGAAGTCATTATCGTGTCCGAAGGTGGTTCTTTCCGTGAAGAATGAATTAACAATTGCAATGCCAAAAGGGCGTATTTTTGAAGAAGCATATAAACTATTTGTCCAAGCAGGATTTAACTTACCGGCCGAGATTGATGATTCTAGAAAGTTAATCGTGGAGGCTCCCGACGAGCGCATTCAATTCATATTGGCAAAACCGATGGATGTACCTGTATACGTTGAACATGGTGTAGCGGATATCGGTATTGCGGGCAAGGATGTTTTACTAGAGCAGCATCGTGATGTCCATGAACTGTTAGATTTACAAATTAGTAATTGTTATATTGCTACTGCAGGTCTTCCGAACACAACGATGAACGATATTGCTCCACGTGTTGCTACAAAGTATCCTAGAATCGCAACAAACTTCTATAAGGAAAAAGGAGAGCAAGTCGAAATCATAGAGTTGAATGGATCGATTGAGCTGGCTCCAATGATCGGTCTTGCAGATCGCATTGTCGACATTGTTTCCACTGGACAGACTCTTAAGGAAAATGGCTTAGTAGAATATGAAAAAATTGTACCCATTTCCTCGCGGTTGATCGTCAATCCAGTAAGCTACAGAGTAAAAAGTGAACGGATTAATGCTTTTATTGCACAATTAAAAAATGAATTGAACAAAAGGTAGGGAATCCTATGAGAATAGAAAAGCTTACAAATACAATTTCATTATTGCGTTCGGTGGAACAAGCAAATGCCGATCATTTAACGACAGTTCGTGAGGTAATTACGGATGTACGAAAAAATGGTGATCTAGCACTTTTTCGTTACACAGAAAAATGGGATGGCGCAAAACTCACATCACTCAAAGTAACCAAAGAAGAGATGGACGAAGCGTATGCTAATTTTGATAGACAACTGATAGGCGATTTGGAAGAGGCAGCTGCTAATATTCGCGCATTTCATACAGAGCAGGTTCGCAAACAAATAGACTTCCCATTAGCTAACAATTCTTATATTCAATACAAAATTTCACCATTAGATGCGGTAGGTTTATATGTACCAGGTGGAACAGCTGCTTATCCTTCCTCGGTATTAATGAACGCAATACCTGCATTAGTAGCAGGAGTAGGAAGGGTAGTTATTGTATCACCACCATCGAGTAATGGAAAACTACCTGATTCAGTATTAGTAGCAGCTCGTATAGCTGGCATTACCGAAATATATAAAGTTGGCGGTGCTCAAGCTATAGCGGCTTTGGCCTACGGTACTGAGTCGATAAGAGCGGTAGATAAGATTACGGGACCGGGAAATAGCTTTGTAGCACTTGCTAAACGAGAAGTGTTTGGTAGAGTTGCAATCGATATGATAGCTGGTCCAAGTGAAATAACGATAATTGCAGATGAAACTGCCTATGCAGACGAAGTAGCTGCCGATCTTCTGGCGCAAGCAGAGCATGATCGATTTGCAAGCTCTGTTTTAATTACTACAAGTGAAACTCTGGCAGAACAAGTTTCCTCAGAAGTAGAAAGACAATTAAAGCTTCTTCCGAGAGAAGAAATTGCTCGTGCATCTATTGAAAACTTCGGATATATCTATATTGCAGAATCATTAGAACAAGCGGTAGATGCGGTTAATGAACTTGCACCAGAGCATTTGGAAATTATTACAAAGCAACCAGAGGAACTCAGTAAAAAAATTAAGCATGCTGGAGCTATTTTCATCGGGAGATTCAGTAGTGAGCCAGTAGGTGATTATTTTGCGGGTACCAATCATGTACTTCCGACAAATAGCACGGCAAGATTTTCAAGTGGATTATGTGTAGATGATTTTGTGAAGAAAACAAGTGTCGTCTACTATTCGAAAGAAATGTGGCAGGAGCAATATCCTAAAATTGCACGCTTAGCGAGACTAGAGCAACTAGAAGGGCATGCTAGGTCTGTAGAGTCAAGAAGTTGGGATAAGGGGGATTCACAATGACAAACAAGAGAACGGCAAAAATAGAAAGAATGACGAACGAAACAAAGGTATGGGTTGAAATAGATTTAGATGGTGAAGGAAAAGCGGACATAGATACAGGAGTACCATTTATGGACCACATGTTAGATTTATTTACTAAGCATGGCTTATTTGATGCATCTATTAAAGCTAAGGGAGATACATATATTGATGATCACCATACGACAGAAGACATCGGTATTGTTCTAGGACAAGCGGTAAAAGAAGCATTAGGAGACAAAATAGGTATTAAACGCTATGGTAATGCCTTTGTACCAATGGATGATGCATTAGCACAAGTAGTCATTGATATTTCGAATCGTCCACATTTAGAGTTTCGTGCACAGTTTCCAACTGAAAAAGTAGGGAATTTTGATACAGAGCTTGTTCATGAATTTCTCTGGAAATTTGCCTTGGAGGCACGTATGAATGTACATGTAATCGTTCATTATGGGGCAAATACACATCATATGATTGAAGCAATTTTCAAAGCATTAGCTCGAGCTATTGATGATGCTATTACAAAAGACGATCGAGTGAAGGGCGTTCCTTCTACAAAAGGTCTACTTACATAAGAAGGAGAGAATAATATGACGTCGATTCAAGTTTACCCCGCAATTGATATGAAAGGTGGAAAATGTGTCCGCCTGTATCAGGGAGATTATGAGCAAGAAACCGTTTATGGAGATTCTCCATTCGATATGGCTAAGAAGTTTGCGGATGAAGGTGCTACATGGATTCATCTAGTGGATTTAGATGGGGCAAAAGATGGCGAAAAAATTCATGCCGACGTAGTTATACGCATTGCAAAAGAGCTACCAGTTAGTGTACAAATTGGTGGAGGCATTCGTACGAAAGAAGACGTTTTATTTTATTTGAATAAGGGTGTAAATCGGGTAATTATAGGAAGTCTTGCTATTTCACAACCGGACTTAGTAGTAGAGTTATTGGAAGAATTCGGCGGTGACAGAATTGTCATTGGACTAGATGCAAAAGATGGCATGGTAGCTACACACGGGTGGCTAGAAACCTCTACGCAATCTGCCGTTGAGGTCGGTCAGTTTTTTGCTTCTAAAGGGGCCAAACACGTTATCTTTACGGACATAGCAACAGATGGAACGCTTCAAGGACCAAACTTACTGGCAAACAAAGAACTTGCTGAAGAAACCGGATTATCTATTATTGTATCGGGTGGAATTAGTTCGTTAGAAGATATTGCAGCCGTAGCAAAATTAGCGCAAACGACTACAGTTGCTGGTGTAATTACAGGTAAAGCATTGTACAATGAGCGGTTTACGCTTTCTGAAGCACTTCAAGAATCGATTAAATAAGTAAATAACCATTCGGTAATATCGAATGAAAGAGGAGTAAAACTATCATGACTAATTTAACATTTGATGAAAAAGGTTTAATACCTGTAATTGTGCAACACGCGATGACAAGAGAAGTATTAACTCTTGCGTATATGAATGAGGAGGCTTATGCAAAAACGGTAGAAACCGGAGAAACATGGTTTTTTAGCCGTAGCAGACAGGAACTTTGGCATAAGGGCGAAACTTCGGGAAATACGCAAAAAGTAGTTTCTATTAAGACAGACTGTGACTCGGATGCATTAGTAGTAGAAGTACTGCCAGCGGGACCTGCTTGTCATACTGGAGAAGATACATGCTTCCATAAGACAGTAGAGAAAATGGATGACACGGTAGGCTTTAATGCAATTTCCTCTCTTATTAATGTTATCGAAGAAAGACAGCAGTCGATGCCAGAAGGTGCGTATACAACGTACTTATTTGAAAAGGGTGTAGATAAAATTTGTAAAAAAGTGGGGGAAGAGGCATCTGAAGTTATTATTGCTTCCAAAAATAATGATGGAGAAGAGCTGAAGTGGGAAGCAGCAGATCTTCTATATCATTTACTAGTTCTTTTACAAAACCAACAAGTCAGTTTCTATGACTTACTGCAAGTATTACAGAAGAGACATGAAGCCAAAGCAGATAAAAAATAAATATATGTGATATACTGAAGAATATACTAATAAGGGACGTTTTTAACGTTCCTTATTATTTTTCGGAGGATTATATTGAATAAAAAAAGCAAAAAAATACTTAGAGAAAATATCATATCGTTTTTACCTACGGGTGAATACTACTATAAAAAAGCATTAGATGAACTACAAAAAGACCAATATGAAAAAGCACATAAATATTTAAAACGGGCAGCAGAACTTAGTCCTAATGATCCCATGATATTGCTACAATATGCGATATTACAAATGGAGATAGATAATTTTGAACTAGCTCATGAGCTTTTGAGAAGTGCCCATGCTATTGATGGTAATGAGTCTGAAATAGTTTT
This sequence comes from Psychrobacillus sp. FSL H8-0510, assembly GCF_038008345.1. NCBI lineage: Bacteria > Bacillati > Bacillota > Bacilli > Caryophanales > Bacillaceae > Psychrobacillus > Psychrobacillus sp. FSL H8-0510. Next base: position 2,820,784 of record NZ_JBBOYZ010000001.1, on the reverse strand, counting down.
CTTTTTAGCGGAAGTAAATGCCCATCTCGGGAATTTTGTAGAGGCCAATAAATTTGCTCAGATGTATTTGGAAATGGATATACAAGGGGAGTATACGGAAGAAGCAATGGAAATTGTTGACTTCACTGAGCAGGAAGATATAGTTTCACTTCAAGTAGATGCACCATCTGGTGAAGCGTTATTTTTACAAGAAAAATCGAGACGTTTGATGGAACAAGGGAAGTTTGCTGAGGCGGTAGAGCTATTAGAATCTATCGTGGTGGATCATCCAGATTTTTGGGCGGCATTTAATAATTTGGCGCTTGCTTATTTTTATATTGGCGAAGAGGAACAAGCGAAAGCTTTACTACATGATGTCCTACATGAAAATAGAGGTAATATCCACGCGCTATGTAATTTAGCAGTGATTCATTACTATGAAAAAAATGTAGAAGATCTGGAAGAAATCGTAGAGTTATTAGCAAAGATAAACCCTTACTTTGTTGAACATCGCTATAAGTTAGGTGCAACATTTGCGTTAATAGGCAAATATGATCAAGCCTTTAAATGGCTGAGAAGTTTACAGCGAAAAGGTTTTGAAGGGGATCCAGGATTCTATTTCTGGTTGTCTCATTCTGCTTATTTCTCTGGTCATGAAGAGATTGCTAAAAGTGCTTGGAAGTCGTTATTAAAACTAGATCCCGAAAAAGCTGGATTTGAACCTTGGTTACCTCAGAAAAGTGAATCAGATGATGCGGCTTCTAAAATTCAAAAGGAATATATTTTAGAGAAAATCGAGCATAAGCATGTGAGTGAACGTATATATGGGTTTTATTTGTTAGGGAAATCTAAGCATCGTCAAGAAATTATTTCACATCCTAAATGGATTGTTGTAGACAATCTAACAACGATGGAAAAACTATTCCTTGCCAATTCATTGGGGCATGATTTTGATGAAAAATCACCTGCGGAGAAAGCTTTCCTACGGGCTATTGCAGCGACAGATTTATTGTATGATAAATATAAGCCGTTGGAACATGAAGACACATTTCTATTTCAAATGTGGTTTGTACTAGTGGAACGTGCACTAGAAAAAGGCTATAGCTTCAAAAATCCAAGTGCATTAGCAGCAGCAACGGAGTATATGTTTGAATCGTCTCGTTCTAAAAATGTAACGAAAAAATATTATGCCGAGCAATATGGTATTACGACCAATACATTGACTAAATATATTAACGAACTAATGCCATTTTTGCCTCTTTTTGATGCGTAGGCAAAATAGTTGAAGCGTATGAAAAAATCCTATAGATTGAGGATAGTAGCAATGTATGTAGGAGGAATAGAAGATGACTGTAGATAAAATTTATGATGTAATAATAATTGGTGCTGGACCAGCAGGAATGACAGCAGCGGTATATACTTCACGCGCAAACCTTTCCACTTTAATGATTGAACGTGGGATTCCAGGTGGACAAATGGCAAACACAGAAGAAGTTGAAAACTATCCTGGATTTGAAATGATCTTAGGACCTGAGCTTTCCACTAAAATGTTTGATCATGCGAAAAAATTTGGTGCGGAATATGCATACGGCGATGTGTCAGAAATTGTTGATGGAGAAGCTTACAAAACAGTTAAGGTAAGTGGAAAAGAATATAAAGCATTAGCAGTCATTATTTCTTCTGGTGCGGAATATAAAAAAATGGGAATTCCGGGCGAAACTGAGCTTGGTGGCCGCGGAGTTAGTTATTGTGCAGTTTGTGATGGAGCTTTCTTTAAACAGAAAAACCTTGTAGTTGTAGGTGGAGGAGACTCTGCTGTTGAAGAAGGTGCGTTCCTAACGAAATTTGCAAACAAAGTAACTATTGTGCATCGTCGTGATGCGTTACGTGCACAAAAAATTCTTCAAGATCGTGCATTTGCAAATGAGAAAATTGATTTTATCTGGAACACCACTTTAAAAGAAATTCATGGCAAAGATGGTAAAGTAGCAAGTGTTACATTAGTGTCTACTGTGGACGGTACGGAAAAAGAATTTGAAACAGACGGTGTATTTGTATATGTAGGGATGCTTCCATTAACAAAACCTTTTGGAAACTTAGGCATTTTAAATGACAATGGGTATATTGTGACAAACGAAAAAATGGAAACAACTGTACCTGGGATATTCGGCGCAGGAGATGTTCGTGAGAAAATGCTTCGTCAAATCGTTACTGCAACAGGCGACGGAAGTATTGCTGCACAAGCTGCGCAACACTATATTGAAAAATTGAAAGACAAAACAATCTCAAACGCTTAATTTAACTTTATTTTAATCTGATTGTAAACGTCTTGAAATATACAAAGTGTATAGTAAAGAATATAAATTGACCCCCCTTTTTATATAGAAACATTTGACGGGCTGTTTCGCGATATTAATCGTGAAGCAGCCTCTTTTTATGAAAATTAATGTATAATATAGTTTATTAACACATGATAGATGTGGAGTGAAGATTTGTGCAAAGAATAGCAAACCTGCTCGTATGTAAAGATGATAAAGTACTACTATTAAAAAAACCAAGAAGAAATTGGTATGTGGCACCAGGCGGTAAGATGGAAATAGGAGAATCTATTCTAGTTTCTGCCGTAAGAGAATTTACAGAAGAAACTAATACTGTTCCTATACAGCCACACTTAAAAGGAATTTACACAATGGTTATCGAAGAAGAAGGTAAGCGTGTAGATGAATGGATGTTATTTACCTTCGTCGCTAGAGATATAGAAGGTATACCTTATGAAGTAACAACCGAGGGTATATTAGAATGGCATTCAGTCGAAAGCTTACACCATCTTCCTATGGCCGAAGGTGATCGAACAAATCTATTATTTGCTGCGCAAGAAAAAGGTATGCAATATGGAACTTTTGTATATACACCTAATTTTGCCTTAATAAAGGAAACAATTCAGCAGTCAACGGAGGGAGAATAAACAATGGATAGTCTTCAAAAGCACGAAACAGAAGTTGTCATTATTACAGGAATGTCAGGTGCTGGAAAGACTGTAGCTATCCAAAGTTTTGAAGACCTTGGCTATTATTGTATTGATAACTTACCACCAGAACTATTAAGTACGTTTATCAAACTTATGATAGAGTCCAACAAACAACCACGGAATATCGCAGTGGTAATGGATTTGCGTGGTGGAGATATGTTCAATTCATTAGCAGATTCTGTTAATGAATTAGAAGAGGCAACAAAGGTGACACCGAAATTACTATTTTTGGATGCCGGAGATGAAGTACTAGTTAGACGATACAAGGAAACACGTCGATCGCATCCACTCGCTAACTCCGGATTACCCTTAGAAGGTATTAAAAAAGAACGACAATTACTTTCTGATTTAAAGGGAAGAGCACAATACATTTACAACACTTCTAAGATGAAACCACGGGAACTAAGAGAGAAAATACAAGAAGAGTTTTCCTCCAAAAGCAGTCAAGTCTTCACTGTGAACGTCATGTCTTTTGGATTCAAGCATGGTATTCCGATAGATGCTGACTTAGTGTTTGACGTACGCTTTTTACCTAATCCCTACTATATAGAAGAGCTACGCTTAAAATCTGGGCTTGACGAAGAGGTGTCTAGTTACGTATTAAAGTGGATCGATACTAAAACCTTAATCGAAAAGTTAACAGATCTGTTCCAATTCATGATTCCTCAATATAAAAGAGAAGGTAAAACCCAACTAGTTATTGCTTTTGGATGCACCGGAGGGCAACATCGCTCTGTTACGCTAGCCGAATACTTTGGGAAGTCATTGAAAGCAGACGACAAAACCCTTGTAACGCACCGCGATGTTGTTATTAGAAAGGATTGAAGGAATGAGATCTACAAAACATCGTAAAAAATTGGTGATACTTGGTGGAGGTACGGGTCTGTCTACATTACTTCGTGGCTTAAAGAAATTTCCACTGGATATTACAGCAATTGTAACGGTCGCAGATGACGGTGGTAGCTCTGGGCGACTACGTGATGAATATGATATACCGCCTCCAGGGGATGTTCGAAATGTGTTAGCAGCCCTTTCCGATGTGGAGCCTTTAGTAGAAGAAATGTTTCAGTATAGATTTTCTCAGTCAGAGGAATTGAAAGGTCATTCACTAGGCAATTTAATGTTAGCTGCCCTAACCTCTATAACAGGGGATTTTGCGCATGCCATAACGGAAATGAGTCGAGTGCTAAATATTCGCGGAAAAGTTCTACCTGCAGCCAATCAAATAGTAACTTTACATGCATTGTTTGAAGATCAAACAACCGTTGCGGGAGAATCTAAAATCCCTAAGTATGGCAAAAAAATTGAAAAAGTATTTATTACTCCTACGGACGTGAAACCGTTGCCAGAAACGATTAATGTCATTCGTCAGGCAGATGTTATTGTTATTGGTCCAGGAAGTCTATATACTAGTATTTTGCCTAATCTATTAGTGCAAGATATTCAACAAGCAATTAGGGAATCGAACGCAAAGAAAGTGTATATATGTAATTTAATGACACAGGCAGGGGAGACAGGGAATTATTCTGCATATGATCATGTAAATGCCCTGATCGAACATGTCGGAGAGAATTTCTTAGATGCTGTGTTGATAAGTAAGGAAGAAATTCCCGAAAATGTTCAGTATATGTATAAACAAGAGCAAGCATCTCCTGTTAAAATAGATATTGACCAATTAAAAAAGTTGAATATAGATATAGTAAAAAAAGACATTTCAGTCGTTCATGGCGGTGCAGTCCGTCATGATGCAACCGAAGTGGCGAAATGGCTTGTAGAATACGCAGACGGTTTAAAAACTTAACCCGTCCAGGAGAAAGGGGGAAACGGAAATGTCGTTTGCTTCTGAAACAAAAAAAGAGATGACCCAGGAAGAATCAGAACCTTGCTGTGCACGGGCAGAGCTATCAGCGCTTATACGCATGAATGGATCTCTCTCTTTTAGCAACAAAATGTTAAGCTTAGATGTACAAACAGAAAATGCAGCTATTGCTAGAAGACTATATACGTTGATAAAATCGTTATATCCATATCAAGTAGAATTGCTCGTTCGAAAAAAAATGAGGTTGAAAAAGAATAATATTTATATTTGTCGTATTAGAGATGGGGCAAAAAGTCTGCTAGAAGATCTTCAAATTCTAAAAGACGGCTTTCAATTTGAATATTCTATCTCCAAAGATCTTGTCTCAAAAAATTGCTGTAAGCGTGCTTATCTTAGAGGTGCCTTTTTAGCAGGAGGATCAGTAAATAATCCGGAAACTTCTTCTTATCATTTAGAGATTTATTCTTCCTATAAAACACATAGTGATGCACTAGTAGATTTGATGAACGGATATGAACTAAATGCGAAAACAATTGAACGAAAAAAAGGGTTTGTCGCCTATTTAAAAGAAGCAGAAAAGATATCTGATTTTTTAAGTATTGCAGGAGCTCATAGAGCATTACTAAAATTTGAAGACGTTCGAATAATTCGAGATATGCGAAATAGTGTTAACCGACTAGTAAATTGCGAAACGGCCAATCTGAATAAAACAATTAGTGCAGCCATTCGCCAAGTGGACAATATACGTTTTATCGAAAATTCTATCGGATTAGATCGGTTACCTGAAAAACTTCGTGAAATAGCTAGGTTACGTGTAGAGTATCAAGATGTTACACTTAAAGAACTAGGTGAGATGGTTTCCTCAGGCGATGTGAGTAAATCAGGTGTTAATCACCGATTGCGAAAAATAGATGAAATAGCAAATGCGCTTCGTAATGGAGAGACAATTTAAGAAATGGGGAGTAGACTATGGCAGAACAGCAGGTGGAAGTAAAATTATCTTCAGGACTTCAAGCAAGGCAGGCTGCACTTTTTGTACAAGAAGCAAATCGTTATATTGCAGATGTCTATTTAGAAAAAGATACTAAAAAAGTGAATGCAAAAAGTATTATGGGAATTATGAGTTTAGCGATCAGCAAAGGAACAAAAGTAGGCTTAAGTGCAGACGGTTCCGATGCAGAGGAAGCAGTAGAAGCTTTAGCTAACTTCATCTCGAGTGAATCATAAAAACGAACGGCCTCATTAGTCATTTAGACGAAAGGGCTATTTTTTTTGAGGAAAATAAGGCATTATAAAACTCAAGAAGTTAGGAAAGTAGTTGCTCCATAACTATTTAACGATATCTTAGTGAATAAGATAGGTGGTGACTGTATGAAAAAGAATTTCATCTTAGGATTCTTTTTATGCTTAATCGTTTTAGCAAGTATTCAATTATCCAAAAGTACACTAATAGAAAATGAATTAACGGATGAGTTTTTTAGTAGTAATACTATTTTAAGGATAGAGGAAATAAATAAGACAAATTTTACAGAAACCAATACATCATTAGAAAAGCAGCAAGCAATGAAAGCATTACTAAAAGGGCAGAAACTATCAATAATGGAGAAATCGTTTGATCCGCTTAAGGCAGAATATCGGATAGTGTCAACATCAAATCCGAATGACCAAATTTATATATTTGTTGAGGAAAATGTAATTGTATTTCCTCATAAAAGTAGTAGAGGATATAGCATAAAAAATAATCATGAGCTGATAAGAGAAATTAATTTTTTATTGAAGTGAGGAAATTTCCTTTAAAAAAATCCCAAAGGAATAAATTCCTTTGGGATTATAGAGGATAGATTATGCTTTTTTCATTTCGCTACGATCGATAATATGATCGATTAAGCCGTATTCTTTAGCACGTTCAGCAGTCATGAAGTTATCACGATCTGTGTCTTTTGCAATGACTTCGATTGGTTGACCAGTACGTTCAGAAATAATTTTGTTCAACTTATCGCGTAAATGTAAAATGCGTTTTGCAGCAATTTCGATTTCAGTTGCTTGCCCTTGTGCTCCACCAAGTGGTTGGTGAATCATTACTTCTGCGTTAGGAAGCGCATAACGTTTCCCTTTTGTTCCAGCAGTAAGTAGGAATGCTCCCATAGAAGCAGCCATACCGATACAAATTGTTTGTACATCAGGTTTGATGAACTGCATTGTATCATAAATTGCCATACCAGCTGTAATACTTCCGCCTGGGCTATTGATGTAGATAGAGATATCTTTTTCTGGATCTTCTGCTTCTAGGAATAATAATTGTGCAACGATTGAGTTTGAAACGTTGTCATCGATAGCACTTCCAAGCATAATGATACGGTCTTTTAATAATCGAGAGTAGATGTCATATGCACGCTCTCCACGATTAGTTTGTTCAATAACAGTAGGAATTAAATTCATCCTGATTTCCTCCTTCAAAGGTGGGTTAAATTATTTAGTTACTGAGAAAAGTTCCCTCAGTTGTAACTTTATCATACACATAATGGTCAAGGAAGGTCAAATGTTAAGCTTTGAAATGTTTGCTTGAATTATATGCCTTCTATTTGTATAATAGATAAGTCGCTTGCCCTTGTAGTGTAATGGATAACACACAAGCCTCCGAAGCTTGTAATGTGAGTTCGATCCTCGCCGAGGGCATATTATTTCAACATAGTTATACATAAGATATTTCAATCCTCCGTTTATTTTCTATATAAACGGAGGGTTTTTATTAGTTTAAAAATACTTGGGTTTGTATTGTTTAGGGTGTTTTTTCGTCCTCTTTATTTCTTCTATCAAAGGAAACTGCATAAGCATCATGTCTAAAATGAAGAATCGGATCTTCGGAAAGGTCGATACCTTCTCCCACTATTGTAGGGTCAAACAATAGACTTTCAGTAGGTAGTACCTTTTTATTTATTGTTAAACGCCCTACTAATATCTTTTGCCTATCAGATGGCCATTTATCGGTAGGGTCATCGGTAGGATCTGCTTCTTCCCCTAATCGAATATAGAGCTCAAATCCGACAGAGCCTTTTTCGACTCGCTTCTCTAAGTCCTCGTGTAAATAATTCTTCGATAAATGAATGTTCTCCAAGATAGAAGGGGATTTTTCATCTTTTAAAGGATGCCATTCGTATTTTATAGATTGTCTTTTACCTTCAGCATTAACTAAAAAGAATGCATGAATAGGGTAGTAGTTTAAAGCCGCATAGCTAATCGGAGGTTGCTTTAGCTGTTCCTTAAGAGTGAGCAATGTATTCTTATGCTCTGGAAAGGTTGTCAGAAGCTTAGCCACTCCTAAACCTAAATCTACGGAGTGAATACCAGTTTTATGAGAGCCTAAAATTTTCAGCATATCTATAAAGGTTTTAGGGTCTTTTGTGACGAACATTGGAACTGTTGTACACACTTGATGACTAATAGAACCATCTGGCTGTTGGAAATGGATAGCCATTCCTTTAGCTGGAGATAAGAAATCTGCTGCAGAGGGATCTGGCGGACTATTGGAAAAACGAACGGTAGCAGCTACTGGTTCCTGTTGAAGATGAGGTGCCGTCGTATATGGAATCGCATTTCCGTTTGGAATAAAAGTGGCTTCATAAAATTCGCCTTTTGCATGGGCACGTCGATAACCAGGAAATTTACCTTGAAGTTGTTCTAATGTATTAACGGCATTTTGCGGTAGTGAATTACTCATCCAATCACCTCGTTTTTTTGAATGAAAAGAAAGATTTCATTTATTAATCATTACCACTGAATAAATTACCTAAACAATGAAGTACTAAAAATATGTAAATATAGTATGAAATGGTTAGCTAAGCTGATTTATATCTAAAATATGTTTACTGGAGAAACGGAAAAGTCATCCAATCTAGTTACTTCTATATAAAGATAAGATGAAACTTATATATATTTGGTCCGTAAACGATAATAGGTTTTGTATTTTCGAATTAAAGGTACAATAATACTATAATTATTGAAGAGGTGAGCGAGTTGAAAAAATTATTAGTGCCCATTATTATAGTCGTTGTAATTATTGCGATAATCGCAGGGATATTTATGGGAAGTTATAACGGATTTGTAGACAAAGAAGAAAACGTAAATAATGCGTATGCGCAAGTTGAAAACCAACTGCAACGTAGAATGGATTTAATACCGAACTTAGTTAGTACCGTTAAAGGTTTTGCAGCACATGAAGAAGAAGTGCTTGGAAATATCGCAGATGCACGATCAAGATTGGCAGGAGCGGGTTCACCTGAGGAACAAGCTGAGGCAAATGATGAATTATCGGGTGCTTTGAGCCGATTATTAGTTGTTGTGGAGAATTACCCAGAACTAAAGGCTGATGCAAACTTTAGACAATTAATGGATGAACTTTCAGGTACAGAAAACAGACTTTCTGTAGCAAGACAAGATTATAATACAGTTGTTTCGGATTACAATAAAAAAGTAAAACGGATGCCTGGAAGTATCGTAGCGTCTATGTTTGGCTTCGATGAGAAAGAATACTTTAAATCAGCTGAGGGAGCGGAAGAAGCGCCCGTAGTCGATTTTGAAGGAGATGGAGAGTGATGAAGAAAAGTGCATATGCTATAACATTTGCACTTCTCCTTACATTCCTCTTCCCATTATTAACTTTTGCAGAATCTAATTATCCAGAGCCTTTACCAGGTGAATTATATGTGCAAGACTTCTATGACGTTCTAACAGAAGAGCAAGAACAAGAAATTGAAAGGCTTGGACAAAACCTAGAAAATGCTACTGGTTCGCAAATCGTTGTAATGACAGTAGAGTCTTTAGAAGGTCAGGATGTAGCGACATATGCTGTAGATGTAATGCGAGGCTATGGTATAGGGGATGAAGAGAAGGATAATGGTGTACTTTTTATCTTGGAAATGGATCCTGATAAAGTAGAAGGCCGTGATGTATACATTGGGGTCGGCTACGGTTTAGAGGGAGCTTTACCGGATGGTAAGATTGGTAGAATTTTAGATGATTACACCTTTCCTTACTTAGAGAGTGGGGATGTACCAGGTGCTATTCTTTCGACTTATCAGCTATTATATAATCAGGTAGCTACTGAATACGGTTGGGACGGGGAGTTAACAAGTCCCAAAGGTCCTTCTCCTCTTGTAGGTTCTACAGATGGCGGTGGATCCATGATTAGAACAATTATTGTAGGGGTGGTTGTCATATATATAATTGTTAGTTTAATGTCTGGAGGCGGAGGTAGTTCCGGTTCTGGTAGAAGACGTGGTATTAGTGGTAGAAGTTCCGGTGGTGGCTTTGGAGGTTTTGGCGGCGGTAGCTCAGGTGGTGGAGGAGCAGGTCGTAAGTGGTAAATATTAAAGCAAGTTTCTTAAATAAGGTATAAACTAGAAAAAACCAACAAATTGTTGGTTTTTTTATTCGTTTTCAGCGAATTCCTCTAACATCAGCCTGACTTTTTCATACATCTCAACATGAGATTCTATAGTGATATCGCCAAGGTTTCCAAAGTCAGCACCTGTTGCGAACATTAGCACCCCATCATCGAATATGGTAATTGTATACAACGTATTTCCTTTATCTGCAGCATTTGTTAAGTAAATTTGATAATTATCGATTTGAGGAAGAGCTGCCGACCTCTCCGTACTTTCTTGTTCAGTTGCCGCTTTTATAGGAAGGTCATCAAAGTTTTCCATAATATTATTTATCTTATTGTTGTCCGAAGTACAACCTGATTCAAATTCTACTTTCTCACCTTGGACATTCTTACGAGTATTAAAGCAAAGCGTATCGAAGGAAATATCAATAAGAGGTGTTCTAACATCCTGATTATCTTCCACATATGCAGGGAAGTTTTCAATTTTCTCTTGAAGTTCGATACCTCCACCATCCCTCACACCATTATAACTCTCTATTTTTCCAGGCTCAGATGTAGAAAAGATAAATTCTTCTTTCAATGTATGGAAAACTTTCTGACCTTCGTTATTAGTTAGGGAGACTTCGATAATGGGACGATAGATATTTGGATGCTCTTTTTCCTGTACTACTTTGACATTTTCTAAATGCACTTCGATGCTATTCTCTATAAGACTATAGTTATATTTGAAAATCAAATTCGACGCAATTACATTTTTTAACATGTTCTCAGTAAAATATTCACCATAAATAGTTGAATAATAATCCATTAAATCTGTGTATTTCTTTGATTGTAGAAGTTGGTCGTACTCTTCTTGGTTCTTCGTTTCCGTTACACTTTGGAGGTCCCACCACTCGTCTTGTAAGCGAGCAAGCTCCATATCTGGTCCATTATATTCTCTCTCTAACACCGCTCGTATAATTTTTTCGTTATCGATAGCTTGAGAAGATTGCTCTGTTTCGGAGGGGTTTATATAAGTGAAAATTAGAAAAGAAGCGATTGCGATTATAGCCAATGAAATAAAAGCAGGAATAATAGGGCGTTTTCTTTTTGTTTCCACTTTTGCTTTTAATGCTAGCCAGGTATTTCTTTTTGCTTCTTCTGACCGCTCTACATGTTTCATTTCTGCCAACAGCTTATCGAATTCTTTTGATGGATCCATTTGGGTGACCTCCTTCCTGATGAAACTCCTTTTTCAGTGCCTTAAGTGCTCGTGTCATCTTCATCTTTACTTTAGCTTCTGTCCAACCAAGTATATAAGCGGTCTCTTGAATGGAACACTCTTGTATTTTCCGTAAGAGTAATACTTCTTGGTAGTCTTTTTTTAGGGTATACAGGGAGTTATACATTCTAGCAAGCTGTTCTTTTTTTTCATAACTACATTCGGGCGATAATTCCTTGTTTTCTAAATCATGTTCTTTCTCGAAGGAGAAAAATTGTACGACCCTTTTCCTTCGAAAATAGTCGTAAGTAACATTACGCGCAATTTTTAGTAGCCAAGTAGAAGTGGCAGCTTCTTTGTTAAAGGTGCCAAGTCCTTTATATGCTTTATAAAATGTCTCTTGGGTGAGATCTTCCGCACATTCCTTGTGTCGAACAAGAAAGTATATATAGCTATAAACTTTGTCGCTGTGTTCTTTATATAGCTGTTCTATTTCCATCCTCTGACCTCCCTTATAGCTATAGACGAACGGTGAGTTTAAAAGTATCGTTTTTATTTTCCCTTTAAACTGTTATGAGCGATTTTATTTATTAAAAAGATTATAATAAAATGAATGAAATGATTATTAAAAGGGATGATATAGATGATTGTACATTTTTACACAAGACCAGGCTGTCATTTATGTGATGATGCTAGGCTTATGTTGAAGCTGGTAAGAGAAGACGTAGCTTTTGACATAAAAGAAGTGAATATTGAAGAAGATGATACACTGCATGAAAAATATATGCTGATGATTCCGGTGATCGAGTTGGAAGATAAAATAATTCAATATGGACAAGTAGATTACGCAACTATATTGGAAGCGTTGCTTAGATAATTTTCTAGGCAATCGCAACAACCAACTTCTGATTCGCAACATAGCAGGGCATAATCGCAACAACCAACTTCTAAATCGCAATATAGTAATCCGTAATCGCAACCGATGAACACCCAATCGCAATATAAAGTAGTAGTAGAAGTACTTGAAGCAGCTATAAGTATGTTTGGAAAAATTTCTGGATAAATTTGTGTAGAAATAGGTTTCAAATTCTTGCTATTGGGAATATAGTATTGTAAGCTTAATTTAGAAATTAAATTTTTTTAAGTGCATGGGACAAAAATAGTAACCGTGGGACAAAAACGTCACATGTGGTTGGGATGTGAAAAATGGATTCATTATTACAGGCTCAGTTAAAGTTAATGCCTGAGATGAGCATCTTGCTACAAAAAAGATATCAAATACTTCAAACGATTCAATTGTCTCCTGGTTATGGTCGTAGAGTGATCGGTGACATTCTAGGATTGTCTGAACGAGAAACTAGAAAAGAATTGGACTTTTTGCGCAATAAAGGCTTCATAGAAATATCAAGAGATGGCGCTAGTATAACTTCTAGCGGAAATGATTTATTGATAGAGCTGAAAGAAGTTGTTCGAGAATGGTCAGGTAGATTACAACTCGAAAAATCGCTTGCAAGTTATTTAAATATAAAAGAAGTGATAATTGTTCCGGGAAATGTAGATACTAATACAAACACTGCTTTGCTTCAGTCTCAAGAAGCAGCTAAATATTTGGAAAGTATTCTATCGGATGAGTTCATCATTGCTGTTACTGGTGGTACAACGATTGCTTCCATTTCAAATTATGTTCATCAAACGGACAAGTGGAAGCGACTATTATTTATAGCCGCAAGAGGTGGAGTTGGTAAGGATGTTAGGCTCCAAGCCAATACAATTGCTTCCCTATTTGCAAATAAAATGAATGGTTCATACCGAACATTATATATGCCAGATAGCTTGAGTGAGGAAGCATACTCTACGATGAAAAAAGAGCCATTTATAAAAGAAATGGTGGATTTATATGAACGCACAAACATCATAATTCATGGTATTGGGGATGCACTTGAGATGGCCCGCCGAAGAAATTCAAGTTTAGAGGAAATACAACGCTTGGAAGAAATTGGCGCGGTGAGTGAGGCTTTTGGTTATTACTTTAATAGCCAAGGGGAAGCAGTACACAGAATTCGCACGATTGGCGTTCAACTTAAGCAATTAGAAAATATGGAGCATCTTCTAGCAGTAGCTGGAGGAACTAAAAAAGCAAATGCTCTACTTTCATATTTTAAACAAGCACCAGCTCAAACGGTTCTAGTAACCGATGAAGGTGCAGCACAAGAAATGATGAGAATAATGGAACAAAACAACTAGGAGGAATTTAAAATGACAGTAAAATTAGCGATTAATGGTTTTGGACGTATCGGACGTAAAGTATTCAGAGAAGCTTTGGAACAAAAAGACTTAGAAGTAGTAGCAATCAATGACTTAACGGATGCTGCAATGCTTGCTCATTTATTGAAATATGATTCAATTCACGGTATTTTCAATGCAGACGTATCTTCTGAAGGAGATTACCTTGTAGTAAATGGCAAAAACATTCGCGTGTTCGCAGAAAAAGATCCTTCAGCACTACCTTGGAAAGAAGAACAAGTAGATATCGTAATTGAGTGTACTGGTATTTTCAGCACAACTGAAAAAGCTAGCAAGCATATTGAAGCTGGAGCTAAAAAAGTAATTTTATCACAACCAGCTAAAGATGATATGCCTACATTCGTTATGGGTGTAAATGCTGATCAATACAATCCAGCTACTGATCATGTTATTTCAAATGCATCTTGTACTACTAACTGTTTATCACCAATTGCTAAAGTATTACAAGATCAATTTGGTATCAAACGTGGAATGATGACAACAATACATTCTTATACAAACGATCAACGTATTTTAGACTTACCGCATAGCGATTACCGTCGTGCTCGTGCAGCAGCAGAATCAATGATTCCTACAACAACAGGAGCAGCAGCAGCAGTAGCTAAAGTACTTCCTGAGTTGAAAGGGAAATTAGATGGTATGGCAGTTCGTGTACCAACTCCAAACGTTTCAATCGTAGACTTTGTTGCAGAATTAGATAAAAATGTTACAGCAGAAGAGTTAAATGCAGCGCTTAAATCAGCTTCTGAAAGTGATTTAAAAGGAATTATGGATTATAACGAGCTTCCTTTAGTTTCAAGAGACTATAACGGAAATACAGCTTCCTCTACAGTAGATGGTCTTTCTACAATGGTACTTGGAGATAACTTAGTAAAAGTATTAGCTTGGTATGACAACGAATCAGGATATTCTGCACGTTGTATCGACCTTGCATTACTTATGGCTAAAAAAGGACTATAAGATTTTCGTTTTGACAAGGAAATACACATAATATGAATGTGATTTTACGTGGCGAATCGATAAAATAACCTCTATAATGAAAGAGGGTAAAGGAGCCAGGGATTACCCCTAGCTCCTTTTTTTAACATAATAGATGAATGAGGTGCTTTTATCAGCGCCTGTGCTTTTCATAACATAGAAGGAGGCTTATCTCATGAAGGTAAAACAAACAATGAGCGATGTAGCTTTACAAGGAAAACGTGTATTTTGTCGTGTAGACTTCAACGTACCAATGGAAGATGGGATTATCACGGATGATACTAGAATTCGTGCAGCATTACCAACGATCAATTATTTAATCGAACAGGGTGCGAAAGTAATTCTAGCAAGCCATATGGGACGACCTAAAGGTGAAGTGAAGGAAGATTTACGTTTAACCAAAGTTGGAGAACATTTAGCAAAACTTTTGGATAAGCCAGTGAACAAATTAGAAGGATCTATCGGCGAATCAGTAGAGAAAACAGTTTTAGAAATGAATGACGGAGATGTTGTTCTATTAGAAAATGTCCGTTTCCATGCAGGTGAAGAAAAGAACGATGCAGAGCTAGCTAAATCTTTTGCCAAGCTTGCAGAGATTTTTGTCAATGATGCTTTTGGTGCTGCTCATCGTGCACATGCTACAACGGAAGGTATTGCAAAACTACTACCAGCTGTGTCAGGTCTTTTAATGCAAAAAGAGTTAGATGTATTAGGCAAAGCTTTAGCAGAGCCTGAGCGTCCATTTACTGCCATCATTGGTGGGGCAAAAGTAAAAGATAAAATTGGCGTTATCGATCATTTATTGGACAAAGTAGATAATATCCTAATAGGTGGGGGCTTATCGTATACATTTACGAAAGCACAAGGCCATGAGATTGGAACTTCTTTACTGGAAGAAGATAAAATGGAGCTTGCGAGAGGCTTCCTAGAAAAAGCAAAAGAAAAAGGCGTTTCCTTCCATTTGCCGGTAGATGTAGTAGTTGCAGATGAATTCTCGAAAGATGCAAACACTAAAGTAGTGGACATTGATGCAATTCCTTCCGACTGGATGGGATTAGATATTGGACCAAAAACAAGAGAATTATATGCGGATGTTATTAAGAATAGTAAGCTCATTATTTGGAATGGACCGATGGGCGTATTCGAAATGGATGCATTTGCAGAAGGTACAAAAGCAGTAGCAAATGCAATGGCTGAAACAGCTGGCTATACAATCATCGGAGGCGGCGATTCAGCAGCAGCTGTAGAAAAGTTTAATGTTGGCGAGAAGATGGACCATATTTCCACTGGTGGCGGAGCTTCCTTGGAGTTTATGGAAGGTAAGGATTTACCGGGAGTTTCTGCTTTAAACGATAAGTAATGGAGGAGATGTCATATGCGTAAACCAGTAATAGCAGGGAATTGGAAGATGTATAAAACACTTGCGGAGGCAAAGGAATTTGCACTTCAGTTAAAAGAACAACAAGTGGATGGCACAAAAGTTGATGCAGTAATCTGCGCTCCACCGCTATTTTTAGATCAGCTTGTTGAAGCGACAAAGGGTTCTTTCGTTTCTGTCGGAGCACAAACAATGCACGAGGAAAAAGAGGGCGCTTATACTGGTGAAGTTAGTGGTCATCAGCTACAAGACCTAGGAGTAGAATATGTAGTACTCGGTCACTCGGAACGTCGTCAATATTTCAATGAAACAGACGAATCGGTGAATAAAAAAGCAAAAGCTGCTTTTGAAAATAACCTGACACCAATCATTTGTGTAGGCGAAACTTTAGAGCAACGTGAGCAGAACGAAACAGAAACGATCGTATCTAACCAAGTAATGGCAGCAATTGAAGGGTTAACAGAGGAACAACTAATCCAGTCTATTATTGCATATGAACCTATTTGGGCGATTGGTACTGGGAAAACAGCTACTGCTGACGATGCAAATGATGTCTGCCAAGCAATTCGTGAAACGATACTTGATGGCTACGGTGAAGAAGTGGCGAATAGTGTTCGTATTCAGTACGGTGGTAGTGTGAAACCTGAAAATATTGTAGAGCTTTTATCTAAAGAGCATATTGACGGTGCACTTGTAGGAGGAGCAAGCTTACAAGTAGATTCTTTTGTAAAACTGTTGGAGGCCGGTGCAAATGCCTAAAAGTCCAGTAGCATTAATAATTCTAGATGGTTTCGGCTTGCGTCATGAAACCTTTGGCAATGCAGTCGCTCAAGCCAACAAACCAAATTTTGATCGATATTGGAAAAGTTTTCCGAATGCAACCTTAACGGCGTCTGGAGAAGCAGTTGGCTTACCAGAAGGCCAAATGGGTAACTCGGAAGTTGGTCATTTAAATATTGGTGCTGGGAGAGTGGTATACCAAAATCTAACTCGTATTCACAAGTCAATTCGTGAAGAGGAATTTTTCTTGGAGCCTAAACTTTTAGCTGCCATTGACCATGTAAAGCAAACAGGTGGAAAATTACACTTAATGGGATTACTTTCGGATGGTGGCGTTCATAGTCACTATACGCATTTATTTGCATTATTGAAGCTAGCTAAAGAACAAGGATTAGAAGACGTTTTTGTCCATGGCTTTTTAGATGGACGCGATGTAGGTCCTCGTACAGCCATTGGTTATGTAACGGAAACAGAAGAGAAAATGAAGGAAATCGGCATAGGGAAATTTGCCTCTATTAGTGGTAGATACTATGCGATGGATCGCGATCGTAGATGGGAAAGAGTTTTACTGGCATATAAAGCTATTGTAGACGGTTTAGGAAGAACAGCAGAATCAGCGACAGCTGGTATTTTAGCATCCTATGAAGAAGATATTGTGGATGAATTTGTTGTTCCTTTCGTTATCGAAGAAGATGCAAAGCCTGCTGTAACGATTGATACGAACGATGCCGTTATTTTCTTTAACTTCCGTCCTGACCGTGCTATTCAATTATCGATGGCTCTTAACACACCATCATTTGATAGTATTCCTTTAAGCGACAAGCATCCAACGAATTTAAAATTTGTTACATTTACTCATTATAGTGATGATGTTGTGGCAGATGTGGTATTCGAAAAAGCAGATCTTTACAACACAGTAGGGGAAGTTCTTTCGAAGCATGGCAAAACCCAATTACGTATTGCAGAGACAGAGAAGTATCCGCATGTAACATTCTTCATGAGTGGAGGGAGAGAAGCAACTTTCCCAGGTGAAGAACGTATCCTGATCAACTCGCCAAAGGTTGCTACATATGATTTGCAGCCCGAGATGAGCGCCTATGAAGTTACAGATGCTCTATTGAATGCAATTGCACATGATAAATTTGATGCGATTATTTTAAACTTTGCTAACCCCGATATGGTTGGACATAGTGGAATGCTAGAGCCGACGATTAAAGCTATAGAAGCAGTAGACGATTGTTTAGGTAAAGTGGTCGATGCAATTTTAGCTAAAGGCGGTCATGCAATTATCACTGCCGACCATGGTAATTCAGATGAAGTAACAACGGTGGAAGGGCAACCGATGACAGCCCATACAACCAATCCGGTACCGGTGGTTGTTACAGAGAAGAATGCAACACTAAGAAGTGACGGAATTTTAGCCGATTTGGCTCCAACCATGTTACACTTATTAGGGATAGAAACACCGCCTGAAATGACAGGTAAAACACTAATCGAAACGGAGAGTTAAAAATGCCAATTATTACACAAATTCAAGCACGTGAAGTATTAGATTCACGCGGAAACCCAACAGTAGAAGTAGAAGTATTTACAGAAAGCGGTGGATTTGGACGCGCAATCGTTCCGTCTGGTGCATCTACTGGTGAATATGAAGCAGTAGAACTTCGTGATGGTGACAAGTCAAGATACCAAGGCAAAGGTGTTTTAAAAGCAGTTGAAAATGTGAACAACATTATTGCAGCTGAACTAGAAGAAAACTTCTCCGTATTGGATCAAGTAGAAATTGACCATGCAATGATCGAATTAGACGGAACTGAAAATAAAGGGAACTTAGGCGCAAACGCTATCCTTGGCGTATCAATTGCTGTTGCACATGCAGCTGCAGATTATCTAGACATTCCACTTTATCAATACTTAGGTGGATTCAATGCGAAGCAACTACCAGTGCCGATGATGAATATTGTAAATGGTGGAGAGCATGCGGATAATAACGTTGATATCCAAGAATTTATGGTAATGCCAGTAGGCGCAGAATCATTCCGCCACGCATTACGTATGGGTGCTGAAATTTTCCATAGCTTAAAATCAGTATTAAAAGAAGCTGGATTAAACACAGCAGTTGGAGACGAGGGTGGATTTGCACCTAACTTAAAATCTAACGAAGAAGCTCTTTCTACCATTATGACGGCAATTGAAAAAGCTGGTTATAAACCAGGTGAAGAAGTACTTCTTGCAATGGACGTTGCAGCTTCTGAGTTATTTAACAAAGAAGATGGCAAATACCACTTATCTGGTGAAGGCGTTGTAAAAACTTCAGAAGAAATGGTTGCTTGGTATGAAGAGCTTTGCGAAAAATACCCAATCATCTCCATCGAAGACGGCTTAGATGAAAATGACTGGGCTGGTCACAAATTATTAACAGAACGTTTAGGTAAAAAAATACAATTAGTTGGCGATGATCTTTTCGTAACAAACACGAAAAAATTAGCGCAAGGTATTGAACAAGGTGTAGGTAACTCTATTCTTGTGAAAGTAAACCAAATTGGTACACTTACAGAAACATTTGATGCTATTGAAATGGCTAAACGTGCTGGATATACAGCAGTAATCTCTCACCGTTCTGGTGAATCAGAGGATGTTACAATTGCAGATATCGCAGTTGCAACAAACGCTGGCCAAATCAAAACTGGTGCACCATCTCGTTCAGACCGTGTAGCAAAATACAACCAATTACTTCGTATTGAAGATCAGTTATATGAAACTGCGCAATACTTAGGCAGAGAAACATTCTATAACTTAAAAAAATAATGAAACAAAGCAGTTAGCGAAAGTTGCTAACTGCTTTTTTACTGCTAAATATGCTACTGATTTTCGTTTCAGGTGGACGCTTTCTGTGGGGTGAGCGATGAGCTATCACCGTCGCTTACGCGTCGATGTGATATCTCATCTGTCTCACTCTTCCCACTAGAGTCGCCACCTTTCACTCCAATCAGTTAAGTGAGTAGTACTCCACGAGAAGATGGACCATCGCCTCTCGTTTAGATGATAAGAGTAGTCAAAGTTAATAGAGAGAGAAAACTGTCTACGGGGTTAGGGATACAATTTATTAGGAAAGAAGAAAGTGGATTATCTCTTATATAGTGGAATGAAAGAGAAATAAAAATTGTTCACTAAATAAAGAAGCGAAATAGCGAAAAAAATTGCATCTTCAGGCCCGCGGGATGTGGGTCAGGCAGTCGTTGCATGTCGCGTACTTAGACTGTCATCATCTCTTTACTATGAATAGGATAGTATTTTTTATCTAGTTATCCAAAAATGAACTAACCTGTTTCTAAAAGTTGTAGAAGGACGACGGATAGTCAAAAGCCATAAGATTACCGAAAAAAAGAGCTGTTCGTGACGTCAGTCACGAACAGCTCTATAAAAATTCAAACGGTAATCATATAGCAAAACGTCTGTCCAAAGCCCTTTGGAAACGATAGAAACAGGTTTTGACCTACAAGGACCGGGCATTTTTTTGCCCCAGTTTTTCTTAAATAGAAAGTAAAATTCTACGTTCTATAAAAGCCAGGGATATCAAAACCTAAAGTTTCGCGAGGACTTACTACGTTTAAATACATAAATAAGAAACACCACTTATTCCTTATAAAAAGGAAGAAGTGGTGTTTTATTACTTATACAAATATCAACCAAAGGAGCATAGTGACAATAATTGTTGTAGCACCTTGAAGTAAGGTGGCCATTGTTTGTGCCTTGTATGCATCTGTTACTTTCATTCCACTAAATTGTGTAACTACCCAGAAGTAGCTGTCATTTACATGGCTGACTGTCATTGCACCCGCACCTATAGCCATAACCACTAATGCTAATGGCATCGCTCCTTCAATACCTAATGTAGGCAGCATTGGAGCTATGAGCGAAGATGTTATAACAAGTGCCGCTGTAGAAGACCCTTGCGCCGTTTTAAGTGCCGCTGCTATTAAAAACGGTACTAATAGGAATAATGCTCCTGTTGATAGAGCACCTAAATCCATCTTTTGTAAAATATCGGCAACACCAGAATTCTTGATGACTGTACCGAATGATCCACCAGCACCTGTGATTAATAGAATTGGAGCTGCTTCTTTTAACGCATCACCAATCCAACCAGACAATGTTTTTTCACTAATTTCGGGTAACAATAAGAAGGCTGAAAATACGCCCAATATTAACGCGACAGTTGGTGCGCCTAAGAATTGCAAGAAATGTGTAAAGCCTGATTCGCTACCTGTTAAAGCCGCGACTGAACCAACACCGATCAGCGCTATAGGTAAAACGATTGGAAGAAATGATTTGAATGTAGATGGCATTTTACCAAATGATTTGATAATCTCATCATAGTCAAGTGCCTCTTCCTGATCCGCTTCTACATCAATTTTTGACCCTACTTTTACCGCCCAAATATAACCTACTATAACTGCAGGAATTGCTACTAATAGACCAACTAAAATGATTGTTCCTAGATAGTCTGAAGCCCCGATATTTCCAGCTGCTGCTATTGGCCCTGGAGTTGGTGGAACTAATGTATGTGTCGCATATAACCCAGTGGATAATGCGACAGCCATTGAAGCAACTTTCACTTTGGAACGCTTCGCTAAAGACTTCATCAAACTCGATAGAATAATAAATCCAGAATCACAAAATACAGGAATTGACACGATATATCCGATAATTGACATGGCAAGTTGTGGACGCTTTTCCCCTAAAACTCGAAGTACAACTTCTGCCATACGATAAGCAGCACCGGATTTTTCTAAAATAACGCCTATAATTGTACCAGCAACAATGACAATACCGATACTCGTCATCAGTCCACCGAAACCAGTATTTACATTTTCGACTACTGTTAGTAATGGCATCCCTGAAGCAATACCTACGAAAAAGGCACTAATCAATAATGCTAAAAATGGGTGAAGCTTGAACACCGCCGTTAAGACTACAACTAAGATGACTCCAATTAATATGACTAAAAGTAACACATGATACACCCCTTTTTATTTTTGTAATAACTTAAACATAGTCTCTTTTGTTCTAATCCCTAAAAAATGTTCCGCATTTTCAATCGACTCCTGTTGCGAAACAGAATCATCTGTAACGCTCACTAATAAATCAAAGTGATTAGATAATGCCAAAATACTATCTGAAGCTATAAGACCGGAGATTAATATGACTGGAATATTCTTTGCTTTAGCCACACTCGCAATGCCAATTGGCGCTTTTCCAGAAAGGGTTTGAAAATCTGATTTTCCTTCTCCTGTAATAATAAAGTCTGCGTGCTCAATTTGTTGATGAAAATTAACAGCTTCCAAGACAACTTCAATACCTGGTTTTAATGTGACTGGAAAAAACGCTAAAAATGCACCTCCAAGTCCGCCTGCTGCCCCTGCCCCTGGACGATCATGAAGGGCTATTCCTGTTAAACTCTCTATCTTATTTGCTAGATTTGCTAGATTTTTATCGATTGATTCAACCTGCTCGGGTGTAACACCTTTTTGAGGTCCGAAAATAGCTGTAGCTCCATTTGGCCCTATGAAAGGATTATCTACATCGCATGCAATAACGAAGTGAGAATCTGCTATACGCAAGTCGAATTCAGTTGCATCAATTTCATGAAGGGACTGCAGTGACTCGGCACCATGAGAAATTTCATCTCCAACTTCATTAAGGAATTTCATCCCTAGAGCACGCAGCATTCCAGTGCCGCCATCATTCGTAGCACTTCCTCCAATACCAATAACAAATTTCCGATATCCTTCGTCTAATGCATGTCGGATTAATTCACCTGTCCCAAAAGTAGATGCGATAAGCGGATTTCTTTCATGGTCTAATAGAAGAGTTAACCCTGAGGCTTTAGCCATCTCAATGACGCATGTTTCGCCGTCTCCAAGAATTCCATACTCTACTCGAATAGGACGACCTATTGGATCATTTACCTCCACGAAAACTAGTTTTCCTTCTGTTGCAGAGATAAGCGGCTCTAAAGTTCCTTCGCCTCCGTCTGCAACAGGTAGTAGTACAGTTTCAATTGTTGAATCGAATTCCTTTATACTTCTAACTATTACTTGCCCAGCCTCTGTTGCGGTTAGTGATCCTTTAAAAGAATCAGGACTGACAACGATTTTCACTATAATACCTCCAATTAATAAAGCGCTTACATAGAATTATAATGATAGTTTAAAAGAAATACGTTATACTTAATGTATAAATTTTACTGTATTATAACAGCGCGTTTTTATACTTCGTGGAGGTTCTACTATGATTACAAAACAGCTTGCTGAACAAATTGTTGACCAAACAATGTTGCGACTTCAACGTAATATTAACGTTATGGAAACAAACGGCATGATCTTAGCTTCAGGTGACCTATTGCGTATCGAAAGTATTCATGAAGGAGCTTTAATAGTTGCTCAAACGAAAAAGCCTTTATGGATTACGGAACAGAACAAACATTTATATCCAAAGACAAAGCCGGGAATAAATTTGCCAATATTCTATCAAAATGATTTGGTAGGGGTTATAGGCATTACAGGAGATCCTGAACAAATAGAAGAAATTGCAACACTTGTACAACTCACAACAGAAATGATGGTGCATCAAGCGCTAATTGTATCGGAACGAGAGTGGAAACGAAAAATGCAAGAGATGATTTTTCTAGAGCTTATGAATAACCAAGGCATACAAAAGGTTATGTTCGAAAGGATGACAAAGTTAGGTTTTTCACTAAAACCTCCCTTTTACGCATGGGCAATTGAACTAAATCCAGAATCAGCGTCCTATCAAACTATTTTGCAAGACCTTGAATATTTTTTTCAAAACGACTCAATTTTACTAGGACACTATCAACTGCACGAACATTTTGTCCTTATTTCCGAGATGGAAGAAAAAGAAATGAAAAAGAAATTAACGATGCTCAGTCCTAAGTTGAAAAAATATAAACCTCTTCGACTAGGGGTCGGACAAGTAGTAGAGACACTGGATAGTATTCACTACGCCTATGAAACTGCGAAGGTAGCTTTACAATACGGCAACCCGAAAAACGTTATTGCGTATTTTGAAGACGTAGAACTCTATTCTTTATTCAAAAAAAGAGAGTCATCTGAAGCACAGCACTTTACGAATCGTATGTTAAAAGGATTAAATGATAAACTACTTCATACATTACAAGAGTATTTCAACTGCAACCAACAGCTAGCAATATGTGCGGAGACATTAGAGATTCATAGACATACCTTGACCTATCGTTTAAACAAGATATGCGAAATAACCGGTTATAATCCATCCGTTCTTCAGGATGCTATTACCTTGCAAATTGCATTATGGTTAAAGAAGGATTGAATATTACACTTAGTAAAGTCGGGCAACAAGAAGGGCGGCCCTATGTAAGTCCTTTATATAACTTCTATCAATTGATCAATCTCTTTTTATGAGTTTCTTAACCTAGATTAAATCCAAGCTTTAAGGCTGATGGAGGAAGGTTAGTAAATTCTATGCGAGTGCGAGTAAACAAATTTCAAGCTAATACACAGAGGAGTCAGATTTTTTTAACTAAATATTTTTCCGATAGGTTGTCAATGTTCGTGTTTTTTGGTAAAATTAGATATGTTGTGAACGTTCTTATCAGGAGGTGGAATAAATGCACGCATTATTAATGACTTTACTAGTCATCGTTGCGATCGCATTGATCGTTGTTGTATTGTTACAATCAGGGAAAAGTGCTGGTCTCTCAGGAGCCATCTCTGGTGGAGCTGAACAACTTTTTGGAAAACAGAAAGCTCGCGGTATGGACTTAGTCTTACATAGAGTAACGATTGTACTTGCAGTTCTATTTTTCATATTGACTATTGCCGTAACTAAATTTTAATCCTAATCTATTGATAGGATGATTTTTTCTGGCGAGTGTATTATACACCTAAGCCTTTTTGATAATAAAACAGATGCGAACCGCCTGACCGACTTCTGATTGGTTAGGCGTTTTCTTATACATATGAAATATAAGGCATTATTCGGGCATATTACATTAATTAATGAAATAATTAGTATTGGCGAATAATGTATATAGCTTAATATTGATGGAGGTTTTACATATGCGAATTTCAACTCCTAAGCCATTTTTCTTTGAAGCTGGAAAACGTGCAGTATTGCTACTTCATGGTTTTACAGGGAATTCTTCAGATGTTCGTATGCTTGGACGGTTTTTAGAAAAAAATGGGTATACATCCTTAGCTCCTCATTACAAAGGGCATGGCGTTCCACCAGAAGAGTTACTGGAAACTGGACCACAGGATTGGTGGAAGGATGTCATGCAAGGATATGACCGACTAAAATCAGAAGGTTATGAAGAAATTGCTGTTGCTGGGTTATCTCTTGGAGGAGTATTCTCCCTGAAGTTAGGGTATACAGTACCTGTAAAAGGTATTGTTACGATGTGCTCCCCAATGACGATGAGAACAACTGATATTATGTTTGAAGGTGTATTAAAATATGCAAAAGAATATAAAAAGTATGAAGGAAAATCCGAACAGCAAATAGAAGAAGAAGTAGAGGCTATACGACAAACACCAATGGAGACATTGGCTGAGCTAAGAGAGTTTGTTTACAATGTCCGTGAGCATGTAGATCATGTGTATGCTCCGTTACTCGTAACTCAAGGGAAAAAAGATAAGGTAATCGATATTACCTCTGCAGATTATATATATGAACAGGCAGAATCGTTTGAGAAAAAACTAAATTGGTATGAGAATTCAGGACATGTAATTACACTTGACTCGGAAAAGGAACAATTACACGAAGATATATTAAACTTTTTAGAGTCGCTTGATTGGAATGTGTAAAACAGTCCAAAAGTGCACACGCTGAAAAAGGAGGGATGTTTGATGGAAAATATGAAAGAACAATTACTTGAACTTATGAACACAGAAGAATATAAACCATTAACAACAAAAGAGTTGGAAGAGCATTTTAATCTGGTAGATGCAGATGATTTTAAAGAATTAGTAAAAACACTTGTTCAAATGGAGGAACAAGGTGCAGTCGTTCGCTCTAGATCGAATAGATATGGAATTCCTACACGTATGAATCTAATAGCTGGGAAATTCATTGGGCATGCAAAAGGATTCGGTTTCGTTACTCCAGAAGAGAGCGGAAATGATGATATTTTCATACCACCTACAGAAGTAAATGGAGCAGTCAACGGAGACAAAGTACTTGTACGAGTTTCCAAAGATTCATCTGGAGATCGCCAAGAAGGTGCGATTATTAAAATAACCCAACGCGGCATGACGCAGGTTGTCGGAACATTCCAGGACAATAAAGGCTTTGGATTTGTTATTCCAGACGATAAAAAGGTCCCTATGGATGTGTTTATCGCTAAAGGCGATACATTAGGCGCTATTGAAGGGCATAAAGTAGTCGTAGAAATTACCGAATGGCCAAATGAAAGAAAGTCCGCTACCGGGATGGTAACACAAATTTTAGGGCATAAAAATGATCCAGGTGTCGATATACTTTCTATTATTTATAAGCATGGTATTACGATTGACTTCCCAGAAGAAGTGATTAACCAAGCAGAAGCTGTTCCAGACCAAATTGATGAAAAAGATTTAGAGAATCGCCGTGATCTTCGTGACGAAGTAATCGTTACAATTGACGGAGCAGATGCTAAAGACTTAGATGATGCGGTAACCGTGACGAAAAATTCGGATGGTACATATAAACTTGGCGTTCATATCGCTGACGTAAGTCATTATGTAACGGATGGATCGCCATTAGACCGTGAAGCTTATGACCGTGGAACAAGTGTCTATTTAGCAGACCGTGTTATTCCAATGATTCCTCATCGTCTATCAAACGGAATTTGTTCGTTAAACCCTCAAGTAGATCGTTTAACATTATCCTGTGAAATGATTATCGACGGTTCAGGAATGGTGACTTCACATGAAATTTTCCAAAGTGTTATTCGCACTACGGAAAGAATGACGTATGCAGATGTATACAAAATTCTTGAAGAAAAAGACGAAGCATTAATGGAACGCTATAAAGACTTAGTCCCTATGTTTGAACTAATGGGAGAGCTTGCGGAAGTTCTTCGTACGAAACGTGAAAGACGCGGAGCAATTGACTTCGATTTCCCAGAAGCGAAAATTCTTGTAGATGAAGATGGCTGGCCAACAGATATTGCTATAAGAGAACGTACTGTAGCAGAGCGTCTGATTGAAGAGTTTATGCTTGCTGCCAATGAAACAGTTGCCGAGCATTTTAAATGGATGGACGTACCGTTTATCTATCGTATTCATGAAGATCCAAAGCCTGAAAAACTAGAACGATTCTTTAATTTCTTAACAAATTTCGGGATTGTCGTTAAAGGTACTGGTAACGAAATTCATCCAAAAGCGTTACAGGAAATTATTGAAAACATTGAAGGAATGCCTGAAGAACCGGTTATTTCTACCATGCTTCTACGTTCATTACAACAAGCGAAATACTATTCTGAATGTCTAGGACATTTTGGTTTATCAACCGAGTTTTATACGCACTTCACATCACCAATTCGTCGTTATCCGGATCTAATCGTACATCGTTTGATACGCACATATTTGGTAAATGAAGATGTGTCCCAAGCTACCGTAAATCATTGGGGAGCTATCATGGACGATATTGCAGAGCATACGTCTAAACGGGAACGTCGCGCTGTAGATGCAGAACGTGATACTGATGCACTTAAAAAAGCTCAGTTTATGGCTGACAAGATTGGCGAAGAATTTGAAGGTATTGTTAGTTCTGTAACAAACTTTGGTCTGTTTATCGAACTTCCTAATACAATTGAAGGCCTAGTACATGTTACGAATATGACGGATGATTATTATCGTTTTGACGATCGTCAATTGGCGATGATTGGAGAACGTGGTGGTAAGCAGTTCCGCATTGGTGACGAGGTGACGGTTCGAGTATCTGCCGTAAAACCAGAAGAAGCTTCGATTGACTTTGAAATTGTAGGGATGAAAAAAGCATTCCAACGTACAAGAAGAGAAGCACCAAAAGTTATAAATGCCTCTAAAAGAGCAAGCAGTGGGTCAGGCAGTCGAGAAAAATCGCAGCCAGGACCAGCAAAAGGACCAAAACAGAAACAGAAGTTTTACGAGTCTGTTGCGAAAAAATCACAACGTCGTAAACGTCCAAAGAAAAAATAAGAGAGCGATCACTAAATCGCTCTCTCTCAGTTTTTGAGTTTTGAGGGGTGAATGAAATGGCTAAAAAGAATGAAGACAGGATTCTTGCACAGAACAAAAAAGCAAATCATGATTATTATATTGAAGAAACGATTGAAGCTGGAATTGTATTGCAAGGAACTGAGATTAAATCTATACGTAATGCTAAAGTGCAATTGAAAGACTCCTTCGTACGTATTCGGAATAACGAAGCATGGATTTCGAATATGCATATCAGTCCATATGAGCAAGGGAATCGATTTAACCATGATCCATTGCGTGCAAGAAAGCTATTGCTACACAAGAAACAAATAAGTGAGTTAATCGGTGATACAAAACGAGATGGCTATTCGATCGTTCCTTTGAAGATGTATATGAAAAACGGCTTCGCTAAAGTTTTAATAGGCGTCGGAAAAGGGAAAAAAGATTATGATAAACGCGATGTGTTGAAGAAAAAAGAAGCAAAACGCGATATGGATCGAGCATTTAAAGAGAGCAATAGATAAGAGGATAACCATAACTGGTAGAATGTCTCTCTTGAATTTTGACTATATTTGATGTATAGTTAGGTATGTAACAAAGCTTACATTATTCCATAAACGGGGACGTTATGGATTCGACAGGGATAGTCTGAGCTTGAGTTGCGCGTCGGAGGCTCGGCTCCGTAAAAACGGAACTTATAACAACAGGCAAAACAAACAACAACTTAGCATTCGCAGCGTAAGCTCGGATCTGCTTTATCTACCCATCGCCCATGTGGCTAGGTAAAGCTCAACTTTAGTGGGATACGGTAGCCAGTGCAACTTGAGCTGTCTGCAAGAGATTTCCAAGATAGCGTACACAACGCCCGCTTGTCGGCATAGTGCTACGCGAAACCTAAATAGGCAAGATACACGCGTAGAAGCTTAAGTGTTAGAGTTTCTGGACGCGGGTTCAAATCCCGCCGTCTCCATATAAAAAACTACTATAAACGTAGTGGTATCAACACTTTCAACTCAATAGGGATATACTACGAGATTAAACTTTGCATAAGTTTCCTCTATGTAGTTATATCAAAAAATCAACCTTCTAATCATTGATTAGGAGGTTTTTTTCTATGGGAAGAAAAAGAGGAATATTTTCGGTGGATGTAAATGAGATAGAAATTTCTAAGCAAAATGAAAATATAAAAAAAGATTCTATAACGATTCCTAAAGCATTAACAACAATTTTTCAACAGATGAGAATTGCAGGAAATAGAGAACGTACAATTGACAGTTACAATTACATATTTAATCAATTTGTACAGTTCAACAAGTTGGTATACGTAGAGGATATTAATGCAGATTCAGTTTATAACTATTTGGATTCTTTAGAGGTAGCACAGGCAACCAAACTAATTCGATTAAAATCCATTAAAGCAGTATTAGGTAAGTTTCATAATAATGGTTGGTTGAAGGAAAAGTTTTGGAGTTACATTCAAATAAAAATAGATAAAGAAGTAAAGAAATCAGCAAAAGCAAATGATGTTGATATTCTGCTTTCACTATTAGATAAAAATACCTTCATAGGATTTAGGGATACGGTAGCAATTTTAACATTGTACAGAACAGGTATCAGAATCCGTACACTAGGTGAATTAACAGAACGGCACATTGATTTTGAAAACCTATATCTAAATATGGAAGGCACAATATTAAAGAATCATAAGTTTTTACGTTTACCAATTGACAAAGAACTTGCAAATTTATTGAAAGTTTTAATTGAACAAAATAACCAAATTCGTGATTATTACAAAGTTCAAAATAAGAACATATTTATCACACAAAATGGATTGCCTATAAATGATAGTAAATCATCTAATAACGCAATTTCTAAACAATTACACAAGTATTCCATAAAGTACGACCTACCTAATATAAACGCACACGCTTTAAGAAGGGGTTACGCTACCAATCTATACAACAAGGGAGCGAATATTGCTCTCATATCAAAAGCCCTCTCGCATAGTGATTTGGGGGTAACTACACAGTATTTGGATTTAGATTCAGATCAAGTAGCCACTGATTTACGAGAGTTTTTATAAGCACAAAAAAAGAAGGCAAGGTGTTGACGCACCTGACCTTCTCAACTAAATATGAATCACACTAATGTTCTGACCATAAGTGTATTTATCCTTCATTATACCTAATTTTTTAGGGAGATGCAACAGGGTTTATTAAATGCACCCATTTTTAGTGTAAATCGGTCTAGGTTGCCCACTAACTCGACTTTAAACAAAACTGGAAAGGTTCTCCTACCATTGCACAAAAGGGATATATCACAATCAAACTGATTCCTTGTTTTCAGTGTGATGAATTAGAGAGTACATCTTTAAGGTACGGTATGGATTACTGGCTAACTACGGTTAGGGTAAGTATACGCAAGTGGACAAGCATTATGACTACCACACATTGAGGACAGTAATTCAATGAGCGATACAGAAGGAAACTTCACAACTAAACAGGGGCATAACTAGAAACCTCAGACACGACTATGACGCCTATGCAGTTGTTACTTTATGTCTTACTTACTTTTAATAGTTTGTGAGGTATAAGGTAACATCTTGCACCCTATTTCCTAGAGCAACATCCTAATCTGCCAAAAGGGAGGTCTGTAGTCAAGCGTTAATCTATCAAATTACTAAATATAATTGATAAAAAATAGGTGGAAAGATAAAAGCGAGAAAGTTGAAATGGTAAAACGTGTATAGTATTCTGAATTTAGGTCAAAGATGGTCAGACAAAAAGAAAAAAGAAGAGAAGCACAAATATGAGGAGGATTAAAAATGAATATTAAAAGAGAAGATTATAGTGAATTTATAAAAGATGAGCGTGAACTTGAATTCGTTTTAATGCTAGAGGAAGATCCAACGAGAGTAAATCAAGTATTGTATACTTTGAAAAAATATTTAGAACTAAAAAAAACAATAGGTGAAGTTCTTAACTACACTATACAGGAAAATAGATTTGAGATTGATGCCCCAAGGTATGCCATATTTATGTTAGTTACACACACTGGTGATGTTTGTCAGTATACAATTAACAAAAAGAACAAAACCAAAGCGAATTATAGTAGAAGAATGATTTTTGAATCTGTACTTGATACGGTAGACAAATATTTAAGATAGTAATTAAGAGAAGAGGGAGCAAATATGCTTCCTTTTTTTATGCAAATATTTGAATATCAAATAAAATTGCACTTTTATTCGATAATACAACTTCTAAAATGCCTTATTTATAAGGGTTTTAAGAATCGAATAAAATGCAATATTAACCGTAAATAATTAATTTTGAGTTTGATTGATATTATCCCATATTCTGACTATAGTAGAAGTATAAAATATTATATTTCCGTTATCAGATATGGTGTCCACTCTTTTAGGGTGGCTAATTATATTTGAAGGAGAATCATTAATGGAATTTATAGAGAAAATTAAAGCACATCAAGAGGGTAAATATGATTTAGCAGCGAACCTTTTAAAACTTGCTGAATCGGATATGGTAGATGTTCAAATGGTTTGTACCAAACATGAAGTAAAAATATATGATGTAGAGTACGAGGAAGAACGTACAGAGGTGTTTAGACGTTGGAGAGCAAAGTATACACCAAATGAAAACACACCTGAATATCGCATTGGATTTAACTTAAAAGTCATGTTGTCACGACACAGTAAGAAAGCAAAGAATATGAAATGGGCATTAGATACAGGATCACAGTTAGAAAAAGCAAAATTTGACGGTGAGGACTTTGTTTATTCTGTCTTAACTTCTTTAGGACATCATTATCATGTAGATGACTTTTATAAGATTCCTAAGAGCGTGTTAAAAGAAGTTGAAACTCACCTGAATTATGACAATTGGTATGATTTCAAAAAGATTTATAGCGACCATGTAAATATCTCACCTTCTGTTAATCGTTCCATTAAGAAACTGCATGATGAAATATCATCTTTAATATTGGATTCACTATATGAGTTACTTCCAAAGGTAGACCTAACAAAAACAGATGAACAAATAATTGGTTTTATATCAAAATCAGTTAGAAATAGAACGTATAGAAAATTAACAAAGTTACTGGGAACAAAAGTTCATCAAATAGACGGTGAAAAGTATATTGTTAGAACAGATAAGATGAAAATGAAACAAACAATTATAGATAATATGCTAGGAGTAAATGAAGGCAAGTTGACCAACAAGCAAGTAAATTTTTATCGTCAGTTGAAGAAGTTTATACAGATTGAAATAGATGCTCGGAACACTTCACCATTTACATTTAGTAAAGAGAATGAAATTATAAATATCAATAAGAGATACTTTGCAGAGAAGTTGGAAATGAAAGAATCTGCTTTTAAATATAGATTAAAACGTTTGCAAGATAAGAAGGATAAAGATTTCTTTGCTCAAATAGGATAAATAGAAACATCACACTTTTAGGTATATATTAGGTTCTATGTAGAGGCAAATAAAAGTCAATTATTTTTTAATCATCATTCAATTATTTTCGTATAGGGGAGTAGTTACCCCCTATCGTTCATTATTTAGTTACACCTGAGAGTAAGTGTCATTACTTGCTTTCAACCTAGAATTTGAGGATACCGATATTTTTCGGTGTCCTTTTTTTATGCACAAAATTAAATTAAAGGTGGTCATATAGATGGCTCAAATTAATAATCATGGATACGAGAAGATACGACAATACATTTTATCAAGTTGGAATTATATAGAGGTTCAAGATACTACAGGAATTGCGTTAAAACGTTTTGGAATTGTAGATGGTTTACAAGTCACTGGGAATGCTACTACACAAGAAATAGAATATAAATTAGTAATTACAGGGGATAGTACATTTCTAGGTAAAACAGTTGGGAAAAGTATTTTATTAGAAGTTGCTACAAATGGTTCTCCAATAGCGACAGAAGTATTTGCTCCATTTACATTTGAATCAGCAGATGACCAATTGACAATAATTCATAAATTACAAGTACCTCAGATTTTAGTTTAGGGGTTGATTAGATGTTAGGTACAGGAACAGTTGCAAATCCTTATATCATTCAAACTCCTACAGACCTCAATAATGTTAGAAATAAGATTACAACAGGCACATATTATGAGTTAGGCAATGATATTGATATGTCTAAATTTGGTAACTTTACTTCAATTGGTGGCTCTACTTCTGCAACACGTTTTAAGTGTTCATTTAATGGTAAGGGATTCTCAATAAAAGGAATTAAAATTGTAGGCAGTTCAAACTTTGTAGGTTTTGTATCATTGTTGGATACTGCAACAGGAATAATAAAGAATGTATCTTTTATTGATGCAAATGTTTCTTCTACTGCACTCTATACAGGAATTGTTGCAGGTGGAACTACTGGGACTTCATTAATTAGTAACTGTTTCACAAACGGAAATGTAGATGGAAATTATCATATAGGTGGAATTTGTGGAATGAATGGTGGTACAGTTGAAAACTGTTTTTCTACTGCTCATGTTACAGGAAATAATCATGTTTCTGGAATTGCACGAATGGATTCTCCTACTACTGCTAAAATACTTTCATGTTATTTCAATGGTTCTTTTACAATTAGAGAAACTATTAATCCTCCTAGTATTTTTGGTGTATCAGGTGGTACAGTTTCTTCTACTAGATTAGTTAATTCTTATTACAATATTGATACTACAGGATTAGTTGCAACATCTAATGAATTTGGAATAGGTCTTACTGATTCCCAAATGAAAGAACAATCCTCATTTGTAGGATTTGATGATACAGTTTGGGGATTCCAAAACGGTAACTATCCATATCTTAAAGTTTTTGGTGTTCCTCCAATTCCCTCACAAAAAATAATAGTCAATCTTAACAGTCATTTAAACATCATTTCTAGTTCATTAGAGCGTTCTAAAAGAAAGGTGAGTATTGCTTTATCATACTCAACAAGCATCTCTAGTGAATCCACACGTACACTACACTTGATGAAAAACGTCACATCACATATAGATGAGATAGTTTCAAATGTCACGACTTTACAAAATGCCAATACCAAAGATTATGAGGTTACTTCCTTTGTAAATAGGATAGGATCAAACGCTACTAGATTTGTTAGAACTGTAAGAATAGTATCCAGTGGAATTAATCCAATCCAAATAGTAACAGATATACAGATACCTATTAAAATAGGACAAGTTGTTTATGCTACTGCATATGTGATAGAAAATCCTACAAATATAGATATGGTAGAAAATCAA
Organism: Psychrobacillus sp. FSL H8-0510; assembly: GCF_038008345.1. NCBI lineage: Bacteria > Bacillati > Bacillota > Bacilli > Caryophanales > Bacillaceae > Psychrobacillus > Psychrobacillus sp. FSL H8-0510. The sequence continues at coordinate 2,786,425 of NZ_JBBOYZ010000001.1, read as the reverse complement.
TCCTTAGTGAATATGATTGAAAATCATTCAAATGTAAAAACAATAACCAATCAATCAGATACAAATACGAAAGAGAACCAAACGGAAACGAGAGTGATATAAATGTTCGCAAAAAGTACAATTCTTCTGCAAGTGCAATTTCGTGCATTTGACGGAAATAAAGTTACTCCTGAGGATGTTAAATTAACGATATATGACAAACAGAAAACTCTTATAGAAGAAATTACATTTGGTCTAGCAACAGACGGACAGGGAAAATTTGAATATGAATACACAGATACCACTGGTTCAGATTTTATATTTGAATACAGTGGGATTTTTAATGAAAAGCCGATTTTAGCAAGACAAGAAGTAAACGTAAAATTTAACTAGAATAGGAGAATCATTCATGGAAAATGAACAAGTAGTTTCAGAAGAAGTAGAGTTACAAGAGGTTGAACAAGTTGAGGAAGTTACCGAAGAAAAATCTCCACGAACACTGGATGAATTAATTGAGGATAATAAAAAACTTCAAGGCGAGTTAGCAGAAATAAAAGAAATGAAAAAAGATATTTTTGATAAAAAAGTATCAATGACTTTACAAGAAAGTGGTCTTGAAGCATTTGCAGAAGTTATTAATGTAGATAACTCAGAGGATTTAACTAAAATGGTTGCTAAATTGACTAAGATTGTTAATGACATAAAGGTATCTAATGGATATGTACCAAAGGAAACAAACGGAACACAGGATGCTTATTCACAAGCAATACAAAACGGTGACGTTAAAAACGCTATTGGTTATAAAATTGCTAACTTATTTAAAAAGTAAGACGTTGGTTCTTTTTGAACTAGCGTCTTTTTAATATCAAATAAAACTAAAAATTAAAGGGGAAATATAAATTATGATTACATCAAACAACGGTTTTACAGCGACAGAAAGCATTTCACTATCACAAGAACTAGCACTTTTAGGAGTACAATCAACTCCATTTGCTTCTTTACTATTATCTAAAGGTGTAGAAAAAGCACTTGCAACAGTATACACATTTAAAGAAAAAACTATTTCAAATGATGAGGATATTTCAGCAGTTGAGGGTGCAGATACAACAGAATTTCAAGCATCATCAAAACGTGAATTAACTGCAATTCTACAAATTTTCAAGAAAGCAGTATCTATCTCAGGTACGGCAGATGCTATGCAATCAACTAAGTTTACAGAAGAAGTTGCAGACCGTCTTTTAGAGTTAAAAATTAATCTTGAAAAAGTATTAATTAATGGAACTAAAGCAGATGGATCAGTTACACCATTCATTCGTAAAATGTCAGGTATTGTTGAGAGTGCCGATTCTTCAAATGCAGAAACAGGTGCAAATGTAGAGGAACTAATCAAAAATACTATGCAAAACCTTTGGAACAATGATTTGTCAGAAGGGGTATATTACTTATTTGTTAATGCAGATGTGAAAGAAAAAATTGATGCAGTATACAAAGATTCTTACTCATATGTTCATCAAACAAATAATTTTGGCTTAATTGTAGATTCCGTAAATACTAATTTTGGTACTGTAAATGTGGTTTTATCTAAGCATGTTCCAGCGACTAAAGGAATTTTATTTAATGATGCTTATGTAAATATGGTTGCTTTACGTGAAGCACACTTTGAACCACTTGCAAAAACTGGTGACAGTACAAAAGGTCAAATTGTTGGGGAATATTCTCTAAAAGTAGGTTCTCCTAAAGCGGTAGCAGTAATTACAGTAGCATAGTCACAAATGGCACTCATCTAAATGGTGAGTGCTTTTTTAATATAAGAAATTCAATTAATTGCATGAGAAGGGAGAATCATTATGACAGAAACAGAATTATTTGTTATGAGAAAAAGGAAACGTATCAAACTTTCACAAGTAGCAGAATTTGTGGATTGCTCAATTAGTTTATTAAGCAGATTTGAAAATCAACAAGTTGCCATGTCTAAAGAAAAGATAAAAAAGTATAGAGAATATATCGAACAATACTAGAACAAACATACTTAAAGAAAATCACAAATAAGAAGGAGTTGAACAAATGAATTACTCAACTTAGTTTCCTTTTTCGTTAATGTACTCAGTCGATTTAATCGGCTTATTTTACTTGGTTTAGTGAAACCACTTGCGAAAAAGGAAGCAACAAATCATAGGAAACTGTATTGATATTCATTCAATATGAACAAACAACTTAAAGATTTATTTCCCCAATGGATACACCAAAAGCAAGACGCTGCTTTAATTATGACGAATGATATAGATTCAATCGTATCATGTGCAATTGGAAAAGCAGTGTTCGGATATGAAGTGAATCAATACTATTCATTCTCTAAGTTATATCAAAAAGATTTAGAGGATACGAGAGAAACTATTGGTGTAGATTTAGCAATAAAAACTGGTAAGACGTACGACAATCATCTAACTAAGTTTTATGGTACTTCAATTTCTAATCCTGAATCAGCAAATATTAATTCGATCCTAAAAGTTTCAACAGAAAATTACACAGATAAATTTGCTATGTCTACTGCAATCATGATGTGGTCACTTTATGACCTTCCACTACCTACATCATTAGAAGGGAAACTTATCTTGTTAGCAATCGACAGTGGATTTAAAGGACACTATGATAAGCGATTCAATGCAGTCCATACACAGTATTTAGAACTATTAGGATTTACTGAGTTAGTAGATATTCTGAATGAATTTGATGTTTCAGTATTTGAAAGAATTACACGTAAATTGAAGGAACAAGATGATAGAGTTTACAGACGTAAAACTGGTGAATTGTACACTTATCTCAATTTAGATAATACATCTAAACATTTAGGTATCCGATTAGAAATTCCTAGTGGACAATTTTCAATAGTTCAAGAGTTTACTAATGAAAGATTTTCTACAAGTGATACACATGACTTGATGAAAAATAACAATGTGTTTTCTTATGCACTAACTCATAGAAATAAAGGAATGGTATCTACTTATAAGAAAGGAGAATCAGCATGAATGAAATGACCAAAGATTATTTTTTTTGCTATACGAAAAGCATGAGCAATCATCTAAAAGAGTGTGGAATAAATTATGTGTTTAAAGCCATCTCTATTAAAAACAGTAAGATATTCACTCTATATAAGAAGTCACCTGAGTTACAGAAAGCATTAGATAAATTTAATCAAAAATAGAAGGTGTGTAAAAAGTGTATTAAATATTATACAGAAATTCCGATGTGTGATATTGTTGTATTTAAGGGTGTGTAAAAAGTGTATAACATCCTATACATATTTTTATTGATAATTGATAAAAGTGTATAGAATAGTATACAAATATTACACAGTTTAAAGATAAACACTATATACAGATAAACACTTTAGTGTATTTTTATTATTATGAGATGGGAGAATTATAAATGAATAAGAGAATCCAACCAAGAGAACCATTTTTTATGATTCCAGACCGTTTAATTTCGGAAGATGGAAGTTTACAACTTACAGAAGTAGAATTATATTTATATTCCTTATTATTAAGAAAGAAAAATTATGAAGGTGTGACGGAAACAAGTATTACATTTCTTCATGAATCTTCACCAATTGAATTTGGTTCAAGTAAACAAAGAAGTATTGATTTAATTAAGTCAGGATTATTGTCTTTAATGGAAAAGAAAGTAATTAGGATTTGTAACAGTAAAAGAGAGATACTAAAAAACTTCAAACTTATTAATAATGATGGAGAAATTATTAAAGATTATAAACCAAGTGACTTGATTATTATAATATTTGGTAATTCTTCATTAAAGGGTCATACTGAGATCGACTATAGCAAGTTTGATTCATTTGTTTCTATGAGTGATTATTACATTTATTGTGCAGTTGCTAGATGGATAAATAGTGGAAATGGAAACTTTAATTGTTCCTATGACAGATGGGCAAGAATACTCCAAGTCACTGATAAAACAGCAAAAACAAAAGTTAATGAAGCAGTAGAGAGGGAAATCATCTATAAAAATATTGGTAACTATAAAGATGAAGCAGTCAAAGGTAGAACGCAAAAAATCCAAAATGTAAATGCATACCGTACTACACCATTTAATAATACAGAAAAAACAATCATGACTAAAAAACAAGAAGTAGAGAATATAGAAGATATGTTTTAAGACGGTGGTTCATTGAACTGACGTCTTTTTTTGTTACATGAAAATCTTTAGGAGGAATAGAAGATGGAACTAAATCAAGCAATAAAGGAATTAACGATTAAAAAACAATTGTATTTCAAATGGAAAAATAATTATGGCATGAGGAATCCACGTACTAAGGAATCAATCTTAAAAGAAATTAACGCAAAAGATTTCTTCACCTACGAAAAGTGGGAATTAAGCGAGGAATATCAGTTTCTAATGAATCTACTCTTGCAGTCGAAAATTGGACAAGATATGCAAATTATATATGAAACAACTTCTGAGAAAGCAAAATCAGGAGATGAAAAGGCGACTAAACTTTTATTTGAAATACAAAAGCAAATTGTCGCTATGAATAAAGAATACAAGAGTAAGAAACCAACTAAAAAGAGTTCTGAAAATGCTTATGATGATTTGGAGTTGTGATGAATGACTACAAAGAAACCTGAGAGTAAACTCCAAAAGGTATTAGATGATTTTGAGTTATTTGCAAAGAATTTTATATTCATAACAGACAATGAGAACCAACTTGTAAAATTTGAAATCAATGATGCTCAACAGGAGATCAACAACCTAATGAGTAAGAATCGTTTCATAATAATTGGTAAAGCAAGGCAAAGTGGAATATCTACATTTGTATTAGGGAAAGCGTTATGGAGAGCATTAACGAAACCAAATGAAAACATTCTTATAGTTAGTTATAAAGGGGATTCTGCAAAAGCACTCTTTGATAAATTAAAGATGATGAATGAAGGTATCCCTAGAGAGAAGTTTTCTAATGTGTTCCCAACAACTAAGCGTGACAACAGGGGAGAATTATTCTTTTCAAATGGTTCAAGAATTTCAAGTGTAACGGCTGGATCAAAAAGTATTGGTCGAGGAAGTACGTACACATATATTCATCTATCTGAGTTTGCATTTTATCAAGCACAAGAAACACAATTATTATCAGTGGAACAATCACTTGCAAAAGGTGAACACTCGCAACTAACAATAGAGACAACCTCCAACGGAACAGGCAACCACTTCTATAAACTCTACACACAAGCCATGAAAGGTAAATCAAAATATGTAGATTATTTTGTTCCTTTCTTCCACAAATTATATTCCAAACAATTCAAGTTTGATTATGCAGAAGCAGAATTATGGTACAAGGCAACCAACAAAGGAAAACGTTTATCACTGGATGAACTTGAGGATGATGAAATTGTATTACACAACTCAGGAGCAAACTTAAAGCAGTTAATGTGGCGAAGATGGAAGATACAAGACATGGAAGATGAAACTCAATTCATGCAAGAGTTCCCTTCCAATCCAATTGAAAGTTTTATATCCACTGGAAGAAGTGTATTTGACCAAACTAAAGTATTAAAGCGTATGAGTGCCACAAATGAGCCATTATCTAAGAATGAAGTGTCTGAGATTGTACCTGAGAGCGTTTTAAAATACGTTAATCGGGGACTTGCCTTGTTTGAATTGCCTGAGAGGTCGAAAAAATACTTCTTTGGTGTTGATACTGCAAGTGGCAGCGGTCAAGATTTCAGTACAATATCAGTATTCGATATAGATGGACAACAAGTGATGAGTTTCTATCATAACAAAATAACGATATACGAATTTGCTCAGGTCATATATGACTTAGGGCATTTTTTTAATTACGCATTTTTAACAGTTGAATCTAATTCATACGGGTTAGCAGTCATTGAGCGATTACGTAAAGAGAAGCAATATCTCAATATGTATAAGATGAAAACATTTGATGAGCAAGGGAAGAAGAAATTAAAAGTCGGATTCTTAACATCTCAAAAAACGAAACCTATTATGATTTCAGATTTCAAAGAGCAATTTGAATTAGGACTAATCAATATTGAGTGCAAGGTAACTCTTAATCAAATGCAGATGTTTATTGAAACAAACGGACGTACTGGAAACAAAAAGGGGAACAGCGACCTGCATCATGATGATAGTGTAATTTCTTCTGCTCTTGCAGTACAGGGAATGAAAGCGAATAAGTGGTATGTGGATTAATAGAGAGGTTCACTATGAACTTCACAAAATTTGAAAGGATTGATTAGATGAATTTAGAACAATACATCAAAGTTAAATATAAAAATAAAACAGGTTGGTTTGTGGATGAAGCAACTTTATTTCATAACACATCAAGAGTATTAGATGTACAGAACAAAAAGGATTACTTAGAAGGACACCACAATATTTTAAGTCGTCCTTCATATCAATATAATGGTCAATTGGTTGAACCACGTAAAATTGTATTGAACATGGCAAAAACTATCTTGTCATTCCAAACACAATTCCTATTAAAAAATCCTATACAAATAACAGGTAAGGAAAAGATGGTAGAGGAATTTCAAGTGGTCAATAAGTTAGGTAAATTTAATGAAAAGAATATTGCTATCCTTGATAAACTTTTAAAGTTTGGGAATGTGTATGAGTATATCTATTTAGATAAGAAGGGTTATATCACATCAAAAATTATTAATAGTGACGAAGGGTTTCCTATTTATAATCAACATAATGAAATGATTGGATTCATTGAGCAATATGTATTTGATAGTATTTCCTATTATGTTATCTATGATGATGAAAAGGTTCAAGAGTGGACAAATGAAGGTGGATCACTTCAAATGACTTCACAGTTTGCAAATTTAAGTGGATTGCCAGTTGCTTATGTATCTACAAATGAACATAGTGAAACAGAAGGAAGAAGTCAGTTAGATGATTTCATAGGGATACTAGACAACATGGAGGATTTAATTAGTAAGACAGTTGACGGTCTATACAAGATGATTAATCCAGTTCCAGTTATCTCAGGTCAACAGTTGAAAGGTTCAATTCCTCAACATATTGTAGGAGGGGGTATTCAGTTAGATGATGGAGGAACGTTCTCTTTTGAATCGGCTACTATTGATGCTAAAGCATTTGATATTCTGTATACACAGTTGTATCAATCACTATTAGATATAAGTATGACACCTTCTGTATCAATGGGGAGAGCAGAGATAAGCAATGTAAGTGAGCAATCTGTACGCTTATTATTCTCATTGGCTAGTGTTAAGGGTGGTATGAATGAGCAGTGTTTACGTAAGGGATTCTATGAGAGATGGGATAGAATACGTTCATTGCTAACATACAAAGGTGTAAACATTAATGATAAAGCATGGTCAACGTTTGATGTTCTGTTTACTTATGACTTACCATCTAACAATGCAGAGGTTATTGGCAACCTGAGAGCATTAAGAGAGATGGGTGCATTGAGTATGGAGAGTATGCTTGAACTATCTCCAATGACTAGTGATGTTGGTCAAGAGATGGAACGTTTAAATAGTGAGGGAAATAATAAAGGTCAGGTTCAACGTGAACTAGAGGTAAATAGTTGAGTGAGTAATGTAAGTAAATAATATGAGAAAAAATATCTACTCGTTGTGGAAAAATAATATTGGTTTTTGTGAAAGTATTATCTTTAGATTGTGTGAAAATATTGTTAAGTCGAGTGGTAGATGTGAGTGGGGTAATTGCTTCAAGTCGAGTGTTAAGGGGATAGGATAGTTTAATGAGAATGTAGACGTATCAAGGGTATAGAGTGTGAGTGTATATATCCAAAATTTTTCGCCTGTTATATAAGAACAGTCGTTCGTATATGTTATGTAAAAAATGAATCCAGTATATTACTGAGATTTTTTTTGATTTCCCATTTAATTAATAATACGATATGGGTAATAATTACAGTGAACTCAGGAGTATTGGATTGACAACTATCTATCCATAATCTAATAAAAATTTGATTTTACTTGATAATCTGTACGGTATCATAATAGTCATTATAGAACAATGGCTTTAAATCAACATTCAGGTGGGAGTAGAACCGTAGTTCTAATCCCCTCCTGTATTTATATGGATAATATTTTGTGTGATACCCCTAAAATTGAAATGAACCGCCTACCATATCACTTTTTTCACGCACATAAATTTTCCTTCTTTTCCCCTATCTTTGAGTAAAACGTCATGGTACTATGGACTAGAATATATTCTAAGGGGTGGAATGAAATGGATAAAAAAAATTGGTTTATAGTTATTGGTAGTTTGATTTTTATTACTGTATTTTTTGTGGGAATTAATCAGTATCAGGAATATCAAGTGAGAAATTCTTTGGAAGATGAAATTAGTGAAATTGAAGCAGAAATAGCGAAATTAGATGCTGGAGATTATTCTGATATTGCATCGGAAAGTTACACACAAAACCTTTCACTCTCTAATTTCTCAGCCAACTCAGATGGTACTTTTGTAAATGCTTATGGTTCAATTACAAATAATTCATCTCAATCTATTGATGAGATTGGCGAGATTGCTTTCTTTAACTCAGATGGATCAATTAATAGAGTAAAATCAATTATGGTCAAATTAGACGCAGGTGAAACTTTACACTTTGAAGAATTAATTGGATTAACTAAAGATGGTACAGAAGTTCCGTCATCAGCAGAATTAACTGGATTTTAATAAAAAATTAATACTCCGCTTTCATGGTAGGATATGGATAAATATATTTATAGGAGTGTCCAAATGCTAAATATATTCAAGAAGAAAGAAAGAGTTGGCGGTTATATTAAGTACTATGGAATTGAGGACTTTTGGTTAAATAATCTAACAAGCAAAGAACATGATGAAGTAAAGAAAAGATGGTCACAAGGATTAGGTACTAATCCTGAACAAATAGATAAAGGAAATTTTAAAAGTGTAGGTTATTCTAAGAGTAATTTTCTAATTGTGATGGCACAAGGTATAAGTGATATAAAGATAAAGGATCAATTGTTACAGTGGTCATTAAAAGAACAAACCCCTGATGTTATAGATACTCACTTTAATTATATGAATATTTCGGATGAATATAAGAAGATGATAAAATTAGATAAATCATTTTATTCAAAACAGATTGAAGTACTAGAAAAAGATTGCCAACTATTTGAAGAATTTTGTAATGCGTATATTAAATTATCATATTACAAGAAGGAGGAGGGAATCCCTTCATATCCTTCTTTTCGAGAATTAGCGATTGCCTATGAAAGAACTGGTAAATTCCAAGAAGCAATAGATATATCCGAATTAGCAATTAAAAAGAGGGTAAAAGAAAATACATCTTTCGATAGAAGAATAGAAAAACTGAAAAAGAAAGTAAAATGAGAACCTTTAAGATAGAAGTTAATTGTGCAATGGGAAACAATCAAATAGGAGGGATTTACCTATATCCAAAGGAGGATAAAATTCCCTTTATGTCGAATTAAGTAGATATAAGGGAGGTGAGTAATATGGATTTAAGCACTTTTGAGAAGTTTTTAGAGAATAATAATTCTAGATATATTTCTTTTGTATTTGTAAATGCACATGAAAAAGTTAAAGAATTGCATGGAATTACAGATTGTATCGGTTTTTATGCTAAGAATTTCTTTAATACCAATGAAACAGAATTTTATTATTTCTATAAAGACGCAATAATAAACGTTAAATTTACTATTGATAAAAATGAACATACTTTTCCAATAAATGTTAATCATCATAAAACAAAAGCATTGAGTAAAGGTATCTCTCTTAATAGATACACTTCTAACACTACTGAATTGACAATTAGATTGGAAGATGAAACTAACTTTGTTTTAAATAATACTAATGATAGTAATGATGATTGGTATCAAGCATATGGTGATAATATTATATCTCTATACAAAATATTAAATTAAATATTTGAATCGAACTTTAGACACTCTCATTAATTCGAGGGTGTTTTTTATATCCATAAAAGGAATTACCTTCCTACTTGTCGAATGAAGTAGATAAAGGGGAGGTGAGTTAGTATGGAATTTAAAATTAGTTATTATAGTGATAAAGACACTGTATTAGGAGAAGAGATTTTAAATTACGGTACATTTGATATGGTGGAAGACAGTGTAATCGAAGAACTTCAAGAGGATATTATTACAGTTAAAAATATTATTCGTGAGAAAGAGCATCGAACTTTAATAAGAACGGATAAGATTGCTAAAATTTTAATTAGAGAAAACACTTCAAACACCGTTGGAACTGTAAAAACAGGAAACAGATGGGGAAATTAGATATTATCAAAGCGTAAAAGCACCTCAATCGAGTGTGCTTTTTTTGTTGTCCAAATTTAACATCATAGGAGGTGTTTATCATAGAGAAATTATTATTTGGTTTCACCATCTTTGGAACTTTCTTTTCATTTCTTATAGGAGGGTGGCACATATCACTAACAATATTAGTTGTATTCATGGCTATTGATATAATCACAGGTTTAATAAAAGCAGCGACACAGAAAAAGTTAAATTCTAAAGTGTCCTATAGGGGATTCTTAAAGAAAACGTCAATCATGTTAGTTATTATCATTGCTAACTTATTGGATTTATTAACTGCATCAGGTGTACCTGTTTTTAGAACAATGGCTGTTTTCTTCTATATAGGAATGGAAGGGTTAAGTATTACTGAAAACTTAGGTCATATAGGTGTTCCTTTACCAAAAGGGATAAGTAAGTATTTAGAACAACTATCTAAAGAGGAAATACCGACAAACAGAGAGGAATGAGCGTATGAATAACATTCAACGGTTACAAATGGAAACAAAGGGGATTGAGTTAGACCAACAGGAATTAATCATCTACTTACAGGAGAATGGATTAAAGGCACATGATGAATATATTGCAACTTCATTAGATAAGAAGAAAGCCATTTATCAAACTGCATTATCTGTACTGGAATCAGTAGCAAACAATCCTGAGTTAATGAAGAACATTAAAATGGATGATATGAGCGTTTCACAATTCCATGAAAACCTAACTCAACGTATTGACCAACTATATAAAACTATACGACAAATGAAAACGGATCAAACTTCTAATTCCGATATTTTCATGTTGTATTTGTGAGGTGAGAGCAGATGAATTATTTAACTAATCCTAAGTTGCTCAATGATAGTTTGAATCATATTAGTGAAACGGTATTAATAAATGGAGTTCCTCAACAAGCAGTAATAACTACTGCATATCTAGGACTGGAAGAAAATCGTCACTTATCATCTTTACAACCATTTAAACGTGGTGATTTAGTTGAATACAGAAAGCATACTTATTTAGTTACTGAGGAAGTTAAAACTAAAAGACATAATAAGTATCGTGCTACTATGACAAGTTGTAATTACTATTTCACTGTAAGGGATTTAATAGAAAGAATTGATACAGGTAAGAAGGATGATTTCGGTAGACCGATTTATAAAGATGTATATGGAGAGCCATATAATTTGTATGGAGTAATGAAAGAATGGGATAGGAAGTTAGACCAAGCGTTTGCAATCAATATGATGCAAGTAACATTTTTTATAGATGTACAGGATAATGCAATAAATCGTGAGCAGTTTAAAATAAATAACATCTATGACATTCGTGGTAGAAATATGAAAGTTGCTCTACACGAAAAATCCAATGATGGAATTTTAGGTGTTCTCTTTTTGGAAACAGGCACATCAGCACCTTATTAATTAGTTTGACAAATGGAAATCTTTCTCTATAATTGGTGATAAGAAGGTTGATTGAACTACGTACTACATATGTAGTAATCGCCTATTGAACGAAGTACTGATACCATTGGGATTATAAACATCTCATTTTTTCTGGACGCGGGTTCAAATCCCGCCGTCTCCATATTGTGAAATGTACTGAATTTCACTGAGTGCCATAAATGTTGATTTATCAACGTTTATGGCGCTTTTTTTATGCCTTTGAGTTGTCCTGAATTGGACTGAATCCTTACAGATTATGCTTGTGGTGGATGATAAAGAGAAGGGATAGTGTTCTCGTTTATATTTGGCAAAAGGGGTCCGTACACATGGACGTTGATAAAGACGTACAATAGATTAGGAATCATGTAATAATGAATGAATACTCGGAGTGCAAAGATATACAAAGTAATATTAAGCTGAAGAATAATAGGTGAAATTGACTAAGTATAGTATAGATAGTATAATTTAATAGTCTCATAAAAATGGTTATGGGAGAGATAGGTTTCAAGCTTTGCAAGTTTCTTAACGTTAAGAAACTCACAAAGCAACGATATGATTTCTAGAAACAGTAATAGAAGTTGCAGGTCTGGCAAATCAATCAAACTTATCACAGTTGTAATTACCTCCCTAATGTAATTATAATTGAGTGTTTTAAAGATTTTCGCTTTTAACAAAGTGAAATATAGTGGTCAGCAGAGCATTTATTCTTATGAATAAATGACACAACATTAGGCTAGGAGGTTGTTCTGTTATGAAACGGAGTAAGGGACCACGACGATTACATAACCTTCCTAGCTCTTCTAATATCAACTGGTCAAAGTATAAACAAAAGAATTATTTACATTTCGATGAACATATTAAAATAGAGCATATGAAGTCTAAACTCCAAGATAGTGAGTGGGTAGCTTCATATGCTTTTTTACCGTCCATTCACTTTGAAATAATTTTTAAAAAGTACGTAACAATCCCAGAATTATACGATCATGTGAAGAAGAGCAAAAGGAAAGAGAAGAAAAAGAAAGTAAGAAAAATTTTCTACTCAGCACATAAAGATAGCTATATCTATAAATATTACGGTGATTTATTGAACAACTCTTATAACACATTTGCTGAAGACAATAATATCGATGAAATAGCAGTAGCTTATAGAAATAATAAAGAAGGTAAGAATAGTGTGAACTTTGCGCATGAAGTATTTGAACATTTATTTAAGCAAGAACATGCTGTAATTATTTCAATGGATTTCACTAGATTCTTTGATAATATTTCACATAAAACATTAAAAAACAATATAAAGCGTGTATTGAATGTGGATAGCTTATCAGATGATTGGTACAAGGTATTTAGAAGCTTAACGAAATTTACATATGTCAATAAGACTGATATTAATCATTTTTTAAAGATTAAGCACGGTGAGAAGAAGCTAAAGAAAATAAAATTATCTAAAATAATGGAGCCGATTGAGTTTAGAGAATTTAAAAAGGAACATCTGCATGTAAATCAAAATAATTTTGGAATACCACAGGGGTCTGGAATGAGCGCAGTATGCTCAAATGTTCATTTAATAGACTTCGATAAAGAAATGATGCAGTGGGCAAAACAAAAACATGAGAAATCCCTATATAGAAGATATTGTGATGATCTAATTTTAGTTATTCCGATTTCAAATCAGGCCACAGATACAGTCCATTCAATACGAGATGAGTTATTAGATATCATGGAGAAATATAAAGAGGATGGTCTGGATATTCAAAAAGAAAAAACAGAAATTCGGCTATATCAAAATGGTGATATTTTAAATGAGCAACTGCAGCCAGCAACATTAGATTATTTGGGCTTTGTAACGAATGGCAAGTTAATAAAAATCCGTGAAAAGAGCCTATTTAAATATTATTCAAGGGCATATAGGAAGGCGAATACAAGCAAACGTATTTCATTTGCTACTGGTCGTCCAGGTCCTAAAAAGGAGCTTTATGACTTATATACGCATTTAGGGTATCAATATAAAGACTATGGTAATTTCATCTCTTATGCATACAAAGCTCATCGAAAAATGAATCAATTACCAGTAAAAAGTATGATTCGAAGGCAAGTTAAAAGGCATTGGGGTAGAGTACAGAAGAGAATGTTATAAAAAGAATCTTTTTATAACATTTCAACTTATAGGCGGCGGGAGAGATATTATTTTATTTTTAAGAAAATGATAATAGTATACAACCCTGACTGGGCATTAGCTGTAGAAGAAAACAAATAAGATGAATTATACTTTATAGCTAAACAAAATGTAGTACGACTTCTACGTCCTACAGAATTACCTAAAATTCAAAGTGGTGAAAAACACTTTGTTGCAATTAAAAAAGGTTTTACTTTCAAAAAGCAACAGAATTACAAGCTGTTTATTCAGTGTCCAGGTGATATAAAATGGCAGGCATTAAGTTTGAAATCAAAGAGCATATTGGTGTGATTTCAGAAACAGTAAAAGGATGGACAAAAGAGCTAAATTATAATACTTGGAATAGTAGGGGAAATACATGAATGAAAAACAATACATCAATAAATTAGAAGCACTTTTTAGTGAAAAGGAAGAGCTATCGAAATATTTTCTCCCTCATATTATGGAATTAAAGCATAAATCGGACCGGTGGGAGGATGAGACAATCCGGATTGGTTTGATTGGGGTAACGAGTAGTGGGAAATCTACTTTGCTAAATGCACTTTTAGGGGACAAAATTTTACCAACTGCTGTTCGTCCAAGTTCAGGATCGATTATTATTTGCTCTAAGGGAGAGCGAACTAAAGCAAAGATTCTTTTTGAAAATGGTAAAACAGAAGATATCAATGAAAATAATATTAAAGCAGCCCTAGAAAAATATGGCGATGAATATAATAATGCGGAAAATAAATATAGGGTAAAAGAAATTCATGTAGAATCAAAGAATTTTCTTCTGCCAAAAAATATTCAAATTATTGACAGTCCAGGTTTAGATGCTTATGGACTAGAGCGCCATGAGGAAATTACATTATCTACATTATTACCTACAATTGATCTTTGCTTATATGTCGTGACGTTGAAATCCAATTCAGATGCAACAACTCACCGAATATTAGAGCAAATTCAAAATCAATTTAAGCCAATGATAATTGTTCAAAATATGCTCGATTCCATTGAACCAAAAATCGGTGTTAATGGGGTAATTGAAAAAACGCGCGAACAAATAGCCCAGGAGCATATTGAACGAACAAAACGCATTTTAGACAATGTAGACAAATCGTTACATGAAATAGTTCAAATTGTACAATTGTCTGCTAAACGTGCTGTTGACGCAAGAAATGAAAACAATGCAAAAAAATTAGAGCAATCCCAGTTGCATCACTTAATGCATATGATTGAGTCGTATTGTGAAAAAATTGGACCTCAATTATTTAAAACAAGGGGTCGTGCATTAGTTCACCAAATGCAAACGATTTTACTGGAAGAAGAAAAACTATCAGGAAATCAAGTTACTTTTGAGCGTGAGATTAAGAATTTAAAAGAACAAATTGATAAGGACTTGCAAACGATGGAGCAAGCTAATGGCATACTCATAAGCCAAAAAAGTCATTTAAAGCATCAATTTTCTAAGTTAAATAGTCAAGTTGAAGTTCAAATTCAAAATATTAATTCCTTAGATGAAAACGATTTTATCGGTGCTGATCTTGCTATATCAACAATTAAAAAGCAAATGAGCATAATTGAAAATGATTTTATTGAGGATATAAAATCGAAGCATCAGGAAATTACGAAATTAATTCAATCTAGTGGTGCAGATATAAATGAATTAATGCGCGATATGGTATCGCAAAAAAGCACTCGACGTAATACTCGATATTTTGAAATTCGTTCCAAAACGAAACAAATATCAAAACGAGTTAAATCAGACGGGGTAATGGGTGGGGCAAAACGGTTAATTGGTGGACTTTTTAAAAAAGACTGGGGTTATGAAACGGTTTATGATGATATCGATATTCTTGATAAACAGGAGATTTGTCAAAATTTAAAGAGCGTCAGTTATGTAATGCAAGATGCATTAGCTCAAAAAGTGGATGAGTGGGCGAACCAGTTAAAGGAAGCCATCTACAGCTTACAACTACTGTTAGAGGATAAAAAGGTTGCCATACTTGAAAAAAAGCAAGCACGTAAAAATCTGAAGAGCATAGCATCGGTTCTCGATACAATTCGACAATTTATTGCGCAATTGGAAAGTGACTTAAAAGCGAATGAAGTGAAAATTCAACAGTTTGCAAAAAAGATCAAACATAATAAACCAATTATGCACTCCGGTAAAATGGTGGAAATGGTCATTGAGCCAACCACATATTCGCTTTATAAAATGAGTAAATTATTTGTCAATAATATTTATCATACATCCTTTAATCATGTGCAAGCAGCTAATAAAGAAATACAAAATTATGATAAAACATTAATACTTAGCTGGGATGAGCATAATTTAATTCAGTTTATACAACGCTATCCTTCATTGACGATAAGTAATCAGAACTTATTAGAATTAAAGAAACATGGTGTTTTGATGTTACAAGAATATTGTATTATTTACGAAAATGCCCTGACAATAAATCAAAAGAAATTGATGGACTGGATAGAGCAATCGAATCTCAATGCCTATTTATTAGTTAATATTGTGCAAGTTGGACAAGCGAAGTCGCAAATTATGAAGAGTAAGGTTGTTGAAGGCTTAAAGAAAAAACAAGTGCCTTGCAATTTAGTAATGCAATCCTTTGTTGAATTTATTGAAAGTGGTGCCTATGAGGAAGCTGCAGAAATGTTTGATGAAGTACAGAGTATACCAATATTTAAGAATGGTCTTCGATTAATCAATGACCAAAGTCCGCTATTTTCTTTAATCCATTTAGAATTAGATCATTCTGATACGAAAGTACATAACGTGACGAAACTGACGAATTTGATTGAAAAGAAAATGCCTTATTTATTAAGTTCATCGCATATTGCGTTTGCTTACAAACAATATGTAAATGCTGTGTCAAAGAGAAAAGGAGTTAATATCAAATGACAAAATCCGTAATGATTGAAATAGATGAATCGACGAAAGATATAATGTCGGAATTAGAAGAAAGCATAATAAAAAGTATTCAAAGAAGCTTTTCATCTAGTATAGAAAAATCTATCAATGATCAAGCGAGCCAAATTCAGCAAATTAATGAAATAGTCCAAGCAGAAATGGAAAATATGAGGGATGAAATTTCTTCATCTATAAAGCCAATTTCTAGAGTGTCACGTGACGTGGAAGATACTTTACGCAGTGTGACGAAGCTAGAAAAGCAATATAATGTCCAAATGCAAGCGTTACAATCTCTCCAAAATGGACAACTTGAAACGATTCAAAAAGAACTTTCCAATTTATTTAATGGAATGGAACAGCAAAACACAAAACTTTTTCAAGTAGGGTTGGACAATTTTAAAAATAAAAATTCACAATTGATAGATGAATTTGCAACAAAACTTTCTGTCATCAAAGATGAATATATGACCGATTTAAATTGGATTTTAACTCAAGTAAAAGAACAACTACAATTACTAGAAAACGTCACGGTACAGATATCCCAAAAGGAAGAATATTTTACCCAGCTGTTAGCTCAATTAAATGAGCAAAAAATGCAACAGCAACACATGTTTGAGGAACAGCAACAAAACCTTTCAACGCAATCAAATGCCATAATGACGAGTCTCAGTCAAGAAGTGTCTAGTTTTTCTCATAAATTAACAACGCAATTATCAGCAACGATGGAAAAATTAGAATTAACGCAAATTCATTCAAATGAAGTACTAGCTCAATCACTGGCGACTTTTGAAAAGACACAATCAAAAATGTTAGAAGATTCAATGACAAAGCAACATGAAATCCTTGAAAGTAAGACAAAACTCCTTTTAAAATCGATTGATCAAAAAGATTCCTTCCTGGCTATTCAAAATCGTATGAATCAAATGGAATTGACAGTACTAGAAGCAATCAATACACAAGTTTTATTTGCGAAATTGACAGAATTAGAAAAAGATTTAGCTTATCAGCGTTTACCATTTTATAAAAAGTGGTTTACCAAAAGGGAGGATTATTGATGTCTACAAAGGTATTAACAAATGAAAAATTTGTTTCAATTTTAAATGCAGTACTACCTGATAAAGATCCAATTACCAACTTGACGTATTTCGAAAATTTGAAACACAAAATATCAAATCAACAACATGATGAATTTTATATTCCGGTTTTAGGGATTCAAGGTACAGGAAAAAGTAGCTTTTTAAACGCGTTGTTAATGGATGATTATATTTTACCAGTTGATGCTGATGAAACCACTTGTGTACCAGTGGAAATTCGCTATGGTGATGAAAAAATAGTTGTTCACTTCGAGGATAAAAGCCCAATTACTGTTGGAAATTATAAAGAGATTGAGCAATACGTACATAATAGCTACAATCCAGGTAATGAAAAGCATGTAAAAATCATTCAAGTTTACAAAAAGCATGAGCTGCTTCAAAATGGGATTGTCTTTGTAGACTTACCTGGTGTTGGGAGCTTAACACCAAGCAATGTGAAGACGACAATGGAATACATAGAAAAATTATCAGCTGCGATTTTTATGATTCGTAGTGTTCCACCAATCTTAAAAAATGAAGCTAACTTTTTAAAAATGGTTTGGCCAAAGTTATCAAAAGCTTGGTTTGTTCAAAATCAGTGGAATGACGAGGCGGATACTGAAGTAGAAGACGGGAAAGAGCATAATGACTATATATTAAATGAAATTCAAAAATCCTATAAAATGAATGATTCTTTGGATATTCGTATTATTAATGTTTACGGCGCTTTAACGGGTAAGTTTACTAAAAATCAACAGCAAATCGATGCTTCAGGTATTCCTGCGTTTCAAAGGTTTATTTCGGAAGTGACAAGTAATTGGCGCTCGATGATTAATGATGAAAAAAACAATTTAGAACGACAGGCTATAATGGATGTAAAAGAAGCAATTCAACAGCAAATCAAACTGTATGAAAAAGGTCCAGAAGAGCATTATGAATTTTTACGTGAGCAGGAAAGCGTTATGCAGGAAAAGTTGGAAGAGAATGATAAAGTGTTACGTGAATTAAAACGAATGTTCCGTAAAGAAGAACGTCAATTAGTGTCTTGGATAGAATCAGAAATACAAAAACATAAAGAAGATTTACGTGCAACGATGCATCGTGTTGTTAAATCGAATGTTGTAGATGGCGATCGATTAGCAATGGCCTTTCAAGATAGTCAAAAAGATATTTCTGATGATTGTATGGAGCAATATCTTGAGAAAATGACGAATTTAAAGTTGGAAGTTCAAAGCTATTACGATTCTATTCTAATTCAACAGCCAGATGGACGGTTTGTTAATTATGAAGAGTTTAATAAAAACCAAAAACTTAAAATAGAAAAAACAATTCCTACAGCTATTTCACTTGGTATAGGGATTGGAACGATATTACTGGCTTCTAATCCAGTAGGCTGGATAGCTGGTGCAGCCATTGGTATTATAGGGAGTATCATTGGTAGTAAATCGAAGAAATTTGTGCAAGAAAATCGCCAACGTTCAACGATGAGTGAATTAGAACCAAAAATTCAAGATTTTGCTAGAAAACTAGAAAATTCTTTAAAAGATAATTTACGTGACTTCGTTTTACATATTGAAGAAACGATTGAGCTAATTACAGAGCAGCAAGCAGAGATGCTTGAAAAAGTATATGAAGAAGTGCGTGAAATGCGCTTTATTGAAATTGATGAGTACAAAGCGAAAAAGAAAGCGTTAGAAGATGATTTAGCATTTGTACACTCGTTGGAGGGATGACATGAATTTACTAGAAAATATGAGCAGGATTCAGCCATTTGTGGATAAGCTTCAAAATGAATCCTTTTCAACAATGTTTAAGCTCTTACAAGAACGTGTAGATTATCCTGAAAGCTTTGTCACAATGCTAGGAGAAACAAGTTCGGGAAAATCATCACTAATTAATGGTTTATTAGGACAAGAAGTGATTTATACTTCTGCCAGACCGACAACGGGAACGATTGTTGAATTATATGAATATGACATTGATGAAAAAATTACCCCTTATGCTCTAGTAAACAATGCGAAATTACGCAAATTAACAGATGCTCAATTTCATGAACAATGTTTAACGCCAAGCGAGGATGTACTGCGTCTTCGCTTACATGTACCAATGATGCCACGTCAACTTCAAGGTATGCGATTATTCGATACTCCTGGGTATGGCTCCATACATGATAAACATGAGGAAGTATTGACACAATTTGTTCCGAACAGTGATGTCATTATTTATGTCGTGAATTATCGGGTAGGGATTGGAGAGGCGGATGCCGAATTCCTGCAATATATTTCTAATTATTTGCAAGATGATTTGACGTTCTTTTTAGTCATTAATCGTGTACCAGAGGGAATTACAAGTGATAACGCCCGCATAAAGGAAATCGTTACCTATGCGAAAGATTTGTTGCATGAGGATATCCAACATTTCCTTGTACAATCAATCTCAGGAAATGAAGTAAAGCTACCACATGCGCCAGGTTTATGGGATGCGGTTCGGAAAGAAATTCAATCACCAGAGCGTCAACAACTTATAAATGACGTACTGTTAAACTATCAAATTCAGTTACTCCAAGATATTCAGTTAGAATGGCAAAAGAAAGTTGTAGGGGTTCGATTATCCGATGAATCGATTCAGCAAGTGCAACAAGAAATTGAGGAATTAAAGGATAAACAAAAGGAAGCGTATGAGTTAATTCAAAAAACATTTAATACAATTGAAGTAAAATTACCACGTCTTTTTGAAACTGCCAATAATCATATGCACCAATCCATTTCTAGTGAAATAAAAAATGCGAATAAGTGGACTTCTGCTGAGGAATGTATTGGTTATACAAGCGCTCATTTAATGCCACGTTACGAAAAGCTAGAACGTAGAAAAATTACGGATTATATAGATCAGGAAATAACCATTTTAAATGACAAATTAAATGAATTAATTAACCAAGCGTTTATTGATTTTACAAAAAATATTGAAATAATATCAAATGAGTTTGAGCCAATCCTTCAAGGTTTTTCGAAAAAAATTGCGACAAGAACGACGGATACAATCTTAAAATCCTTCTTATCGAAATTTGGTGGCCGAGGTGGTGCGGGAGCTGGTGTTGCAAACTTAGGAAAAAAGGTCATGAAAAAAGCTGGTGGTTTAGTTGGTAAAAAATTTACACGTGATCAATATAACCAATTAGCGAAATTTTTAAAGAAAATTGGTGCTACCTCTACTCGTAATTTAACGATTGCGGTGACTATTGCACTAGAAGGCATTTTCTATGTAATTGAGGCAAATCGTTGGCAAAGTCGCTTAATAAAAGATGTACAAAAAGCGCTTAATACTTGGCAACAAGATACTTTAAAAGATGTCCAATTAGATATGGTAGAATTACGTCAAACAAATATTGAAATGGTGAATGAGTGTTTTGATGAGTTGATTTCAACATTTAATCAATTAGATAATACACTCGAAATCAAAGAAATGGATGCTTGGCAAAAAGAAATTGATGATCTTCAAAACCTATTAAATGAAATGACAAGGGGTTAATAGCATGAGCAATCGTCGTAGAGGCTTAGAATTAGAAGAAGTTGTTTATACAGGTGAAATAATTGGTGGTAATGTAGCAACGTCACCAAAACAAGATAATGAATTAGAAAAACTGCAAATTAATAATAACCATGAATTAAATATGAAGAAAGTCGAGACGGTTACGGATTTAGTGAAGGTCGGTAGCAAAATCGTTGATATTATTTCTGTCCGTGAAATTAGTAAAGCGAAAGTAAGCGAAATGGATGCGGAAATTCGCCGTTTTAAAGCAGAAACAAAACGTGAAGTGGCCACTTTAAAAGAAAACCGTAAGACAATTGTTTCAAAAGGTGAGATTGTAAGTGATCTATTAGGAAAGTTGGCAACGATTTTAATGGCTAAAGACGTAGATGTAGAGTCTAAAAAAATTGCTGCGGAGACGTTTGAAAGAATAATTAAAGAGACAATTGCTGAAAATGAATAAGTTTGAAATTGTTCATATTGTTCTTGCTTTAATTGAACAAAATGAAATTCATCAGGCGAAAAAAGTAATCGCGGGTAAACAGTCTGAATTACGATTTTCTAAAGTGAATGGTGTGCGCGAAGAAGTCAACGAACTCATTCGCTCGATTAAAGAAATTGATAAAGAATTACTAGTTTTCAAACTTAAAAAAATGAAGCTACATGAACTATGTCCAGAAGTGACAATTGATTTGCAGAGCTATGTAGATGGTCTAGAAAGAACAAGAGCTGTATTAGCAAAGCAAAAAATGATGCTTGTAAGACAAAAAAGGTAATAAGATTAAGTTCGTGAAGAAAGAGGGAAAAGAGTACATGGGAATGATAGGTCGAAATGAGCCATGTTATTGTGAATCGGGAAAGAAATATAAGAAATGTTGCATGAAAAAAGATAGTAGTGAAATTGAGGGTGTGAAGTTTGATGAATCTAGAGTAGCCCGCAATTCTCATGATTTAATAGGAGGAATTAGAGAGTTGGCTTTGGGACAACTTGAACAATTAAATATCTACCTAAATAGAACCAATAAATATGATTCGCATATTGAATTTATCTCAAAGGATTTGCTGAAATTAGCTACTACAGATAACATGGAAGAACACTTTATTAAAGTGGTTCGAGAATCGTTTGAAGTAAAAGGTACATCTAAAGAGCAAATTTTTATGGAATTGCGTAATTATCGTAGAATATCTCAAAAAAAACCAAGTCTATCTGCTGCAGAACGTAAAGTGATTGAAATGATAGCGGAGTCAAACCTTGGTGAATATATGCTTTTAAATGATATGGAAACAGCAGATTATGGTGCAATGCGAGCAATAAATAAGTTTGGTTATGAGATAATTAAAGAAGGTATTCCAGATGGGTGTTACGTTAAGAAAGTGGATCTATATACAGATACAGGGGATAAGTTGATCAATTGGGATATAGAATTGGTAGATAAACCTATTCAACATATTTTTGTTGACTTTAACCCTCTTGATGAACTTTATCATGAGTATGAGAAATATGCACACTCATTACACGGTCTTGAAGAAGAATCAAAAAAATCATTAGCAACAGCTTTATTACGTGAATCAACTTTTACTCAAAAGACTAGTGATAAAATTTCATATATCGGACAAGCAATCCATTATACAGGAATATTTGAGCAGGAGTTAAGAATATTAATTGGATTAAATGAAAAGTGGGATAAACCTAAGAAAATGATGTGGGCAGATATTTGTACTTATTTAAGAGAAAATTCTTTGCCTTATCTATCTGAAAATATCGAAGATTTTGCAAGCCAACTAAAATCTATTCATCCAATTCGTAATAAAATTGCTCATGGTGAGAAAATTACATCTGCAGAATTTGAAATGATTAAATCACTAGCAATTGAAAAGCAAGCATTTCAATTTATTTCATGGGCTAAGATTTACTACGAAGAAGAATAATTCTAGAATATTTAATTAGTTAAAATATTTATAATCAGTGTAGTTAGTAATGGAAAATGCAAAATAGATATTAAATGGAATTTTTAATATGATGAGATGATTTTAGGGAATTTTTTGTTTGGTATACTAAAAAGCTAATTAATAAATTTTAATGACTCTACTAAATTTGAATCGAAACTACCTTCTAATTATATGATTAGGAGGTTTTTAATGTCTAAAAAAACAAGTGTAATTGATATTCCACTGTATTTTAAAGATTTTTAACTATAAATAGATTTTGATATTAGGGTAGCTACTTTGACAATGGAGGTGTCGCAGGGGGCAATCATTTAGAAATGGCCATTAATTCACTTTGGCTACAGATACTAACAGAATTCCTTTATTACGAGAAATATGATCATATCGGTTTTTAACACAGGTAAATTGTACAATGGATCTTATTCACGTACGCTTGAAAAAGTACGAGCATTCCTTTAGCCATGATAAGAAATTACATTAATTTCTATATCTATTTTGACGATGATATTTATTGTGAGCTTCCTAGCTTAAAAGTTTAGGAAGCTATTATATTATTGGGAAAATATTCTTTTTAGTATATTTATCATGGTATAATTTACTTATATGCTAATGTTCACAATAATTTAGTTTTTTCGTTTTTGAGAGAAATTAAGTGAAGTAGTGAGTAAGTAACAAGTGTACACAATTCATTTTCATTATTTTACAACAAATATTTTAAAGGATGTTTCTGATGTTTCATTATAATTCCGGTTACGCGAAGGTGAATAACCATTTTGTTATTAAAAATGTATCATATAAGACTTCTAAGACTTCGGATAATCCTATTCTTTCTATAATTCAAAACTTTATTGTACGAGGAAATCCAACGATTGCTACACCATTTTTACGTAAGAAACTTCATTTAAAACGATCTTATTTACATGAAATGGATGATGTTCGGTTTATTCAATCTTTGCCAACAGATTGGAGTCGTTCCATTCGGGGAGATGATACGAATCAGTCGTATCCTGCTTTAACGCTTTATGAAGATTTACGTCAAATATATAAACAAAAAAGCTTTTTAGCAGATTTATTTATTGCAGAATGTCCAATCAATCATATTATTCCTGATAGTAACTTTGAAAAGCAGGAAGTAGATTTCTATAGTCCTTTACTAAAACTCGTTATAGAAGTGGATGGTATACATCATGAAGATAGACAACAACAAAAGCTAGATCAGGAAAGGGACAAGTTTTTAAGTAAATATGGAATCAATGTGATTCGGGTTTCAACTACGCAAATTAAAAATAAAGATTATAGAAATCTTATCTTAAAGCTTCGAGAAAACTATTATAAACACGAATCGAAAATTAAATTGTACGAAAAGTATTTAGAAAATCCATCTTTATATCAATTGCACTATCAATTAACGGAAATTTACCGCTTTCAAATGTTGGTCATAGAATTAGTTAAAGGTGAGCATCTGCTATTTAGCGATAAACAGTGGGATTTTGCAGTAAGTACTCAGCAGCAGGCTCAATCACTTCAACTAGCTTTGGAGGATTTAAATAAATGGTTTGAAGTTATTGGGGAACTGTTTAATGAGTCTATTTCAATCCCTAAAATACATGTGCATTCTTCGATGAGAAAAGAATACATTTGTATTGATAATTTAGTTGGGAAGTATTGGGATGACACATTAAATGATCCTTCTATCATTTATATAAGGGATGATTATTTTGAAGAAAATAATTTCCGTGTAATGAATACAGGTTACATCGTGAATTATGCAATAAAAGAAGAGCAACATTTGCCGTCGCTTCAATATATATTAGATGTGCTTTATGGATTTAGCACATTTAATGCAGGACAAACTGATATTATTATTAATACATTAAATCGAAATGACACAGTAGGATTATTACCAACTGGGGGAGGTAAATCCTTAACGTATCAAATCTGCACTTTTTTACAGCCAGCGATTAGCTTTGTCGTTGCACCAATAAAATCGTTAATGGTTGATCAAGTCGAAAATTTAAAGAATAAACACTTTGTCGATTGTATCGATTATATTAACGGAGATTTGCCACCTCAAATTGCATCAAATAATTTAAACGGTTTTACAGAGGGAAAATTTTTGTTTTTAGTTATTTCGCCTGAAAGGTTTCAACAACAAGAATTTCGCAATCGAATCCAGATGATTCAAGCAAACAAGCAATTTGCATATGCTGTGATTGATGAAGCCCATTGCCTATCCGAGTGGGGACATGATTTTCGGACATCTTATTTAGCGTTAGCTCGAACTATACGAAGATATGCGCCTACCGCAACCTTTTTAGCATTAACCGCTACAGCTTCATCAAAAGTATTACAAGATATTCGTAATGAGTTAGATATTTCTAGCCAAAATGTAAAAACTATCTCAGACTTTACACGAAAAGAATTAAATTTTCATGTTGTTGAGGCTACCAAGTTTGAGAAACAAGATAAGTTAGCTAAGATAGTACAAGAAAATAAAAAACCTTATCCTCTACTTGTATTTACTCAAACAGCAGGTGGACCTAACGGATGTTTTAAGCTAAGTAACCAGCTGAGAAATCAATTGGGCTTAAAAACGGCTTTTTATAGCGGAAGTAAGCCAAAGGACTTTGACACGCAAAACTTTGCAAAATATAAAGAAAATGTTCAAAGTGCATTTATGAATAATGAATTAGATGTATTAGTTGCTACAAAGGCATTCGGTATGGGAATCGATAAGCCCGATGTACGTACGGTAATTCATTACGGTATTCCTTCTTCTCTAGAATCATATTATCAAGAGGCAGGTAGAGCGGGTAGGGATCGTTCTGATTCTGATTGTTATATTTTATTTACAAAAGATCAGTTAACGGAGTATCAAAGAAATATTTTATTTGGTTTAACTACGAAGTTAGATGAAATAGAAAAAACAACAAGGGTTTTAAAGGGCGATTTAAATAGTATCATGTATTTAATGAAACAAGGATTGAAGGATGTTGAAGAAGAAACATTGATAGTCTGTGATTTCTATTTTGAGTATCTCAGAGAAAACGGAGTAGTGAATATCCCAAAACAGGGAGATAATGAAAAAATAATATACAGACTGGCACTACTTGGACTTGTAGACGATTGGGTAATCGAATGGAAGACGAATGCAATTATTGTGACTCTAATTGATTATGATGAAGAGAATATTAAGGCTAGTGTTTTTAAACATATTCAAAAATATGATTCTACCTTTACTGAAACAGCTATATATAATAATGCAGAGTTGGTAGATTATTTAAAGGTTTATGAAAGCCACTCTGTTTCACCCCTATATAAATATGCTTATATTTTACTTAAATGGTATAACGATAATGTTTTATACTCTCGTAAACAATCACTTAAAAATATGTTTAATTACGTATTTGAGTTTGAGAGTTCAGATGACTTTCAACATAAATTAGAAACTTATTTTAAACGCAATGACGATGTGTATTTATTAGAAAAAACAGTTGCCAACCCTCATAATTTAAATAATTGGTGGAAAATATATTATGTGGAAACAAACGACAAGACAGTACCCAAAAATGAAAGTGAGATAAAAGATTTATCGATTACATTAAGTCGATTTCTAGAGAGTTATAAAAATGATCCAGCTTTAAATTTAATAGAAGGTATTACTACTTTAGTTAGTAGAGGTTCTTTAAATCGAGAATCTAAACAGCGTTTAATTCAATCTATTAAACATATCACAACATTAGAAGAAGGCCTTCGAAAAGAAATATTGTTATCCATTGTAGATGTAGCAAATGAATTTTTAATACAGGAAGAAAAAGTTATTTTGAGTGAAGTTTTAATAAACAACGGATTCAATTCGGTAGAAGATAAAAAGTTTGTTTATCAATCATTAGAAGATGATTTTTCTTATGGTCAACTTGTAAAACATTTAAGTTCCAGTATTAAAGAAGTTAGAATTGGTGGTGAATATCCGTGGGACAATTAGAGAAAATTGAATCATTAGAAACGTATATTGGTGAGCTAGGCAACGAAATTAAACATGTCAAAAAAGCATCAACATATTTACAGGAAATTGAGGCTCAACATTTATTGGTGGAGAAGCAGTTAGAAAGTGTTAAGCAGACAACTGAAACACTTGAAGCCATTCAATTGCATTTTGCTGATAAAACGAAGGAGTTTGAATCGCAATTAAAGAAAAATGAAAATCGATTTAAAGAACTAAATTCTACGGTGGTAAGTTCTTTTTCTGAGACAGAGCATTACTTAAAAGAAAATATTAGTGTGATTAAGCAAGAGACATCTATAGTTGGAAAAGACGTTCGGAATCTTCAATCAAAAACTAATTTGCTTGAACAACAAGTAGTATCGATGTCTTCTACGGTATCAACTGTAAACAATTCAATAATTGAGTTACAGCGACAAATCAATCAACTAGAACAGAAAAATGTGGAACTGAAAGAAACAGTTAAACAATCAGCTGAAAATCAGAAACAGTCAGCTAAACGTATAGAGAAAATTTCCATTTTAACTACTGCAATTCTTCTAATTGCGATTATATTAATAAGAATTGTATGAGTTCCGTAGGTTTCGAATTACGGAGCAGAGTAGAGATATGTATTTTTTTCTTCAATTTTACGGTAAGTTAATTGGAGGTATTTTAATTGGAGGGTGAACTTAGTAAGACTATCGAAGGCTATGAAGGATTATATGAAATTACGGAAAGTGGTCGCATATATTCAATAAGACACAAACGTTTTATGGTTAGATGTGAAAATGAATACGGTTTTCATATTGTAAAATTATCAAAGAATGGTAAAGGAACAAATCATAGAGTATTCGATTTGTGGAGAAAGGCTTTTGAAGATTTGACGGAAAATAAATTTAAAGGCGCTAAAAAAAGAATTTACTAATGTTGACATTAGAGTTGAGAGCATTCTCGATAAAACATTAGATAGCCATCTTTTAATGCAATTTGTATAATAGATGGTTGCAATATGAGTTGCTTCAGATTTGCTAGTATATTATAGATTGCGTTTTGTTATAGCTTATGAATAAAACAGCTAATTAAACAGCTACCCTGTGTTAGAAACATTCACGTTAATTCAAACAAACGTGAATGTTATGATTTTCATGTTTGTTTCTGACACAGGGAACAAAATTTTAAGGAGTTTAAATGAGGTATTTGAGATTCTTAAATACTGAAATGAGTTTGTCTACTCCTTAACCTCCCTTCAGAAGAAAGTGATGATAAAGGTGAAGGGGAAAATGTAGAATGTATCCAACTAACAGACGTTCTAGCATTTGATGTTTTCGAAAAATAATTTAAGAGATTTAAATGTAAAAGCAAATGATAGCTTAGTGTACATTTTGAATGATATTAAAATATAACTGTATAAATATGGAAGGAATAAAAAACATTGATTAAATACATAATGAAAAATGACTTTAGCGATGGTGATATAGCTTTATTTAATAACATCATAGTGGATGTTGATTTAGTTGAGGAACCTCCATTTTACGTATTAGTTACCAATAATAACAATAAATGCTTCTTAGGATATTTGGAAGGATTTGGAGAATATAAATCATGTAGAGTAGTTTCAATAATTTATGAGATATCAGATGTGCTATATAATTATGAGAATTATATTTTAGAAATTGATAATGAATTAAGAGAAATTAGTGAAGGTGATTTCAAAAATATCGAACTTAATATTAGAAGCTTAAAAGAAGCTCTAGAGGTATCAAATATTATAGTATCCCATAAAAATGATATTCTCTTTAGAGGACAGGCTAATAAAGAATGGGGTATTGAAAGTAGTCTGTTTAGAAATGGATATGATCGAAATAAAGAAGCATTATTATATTCAGAGATTAGGCATTTAAATCATAATCAGTTTAATTCTGAGAATTTTATTCAATTAGGTTGTGATATGCAGCATTATGGAATTCCCACTAGATTAGTTGATTGGACTGGTAATATTTTTAATGCAATTTATTTTGCTTGTGTAAGTGGTAGTACAGAGCTAAGTAAGGATGGAATAGTGTTTGTCGTTAATTGTCCAGAGATATTAGATGTTGATACCGAATCATATGAAGATATTAAATCTTTTTTGGAATTTAGGTATGGTAATAAATCAGATATAATTGAAGGGTTATTCCCTATTTTATCCAAAATATATGAGTCTGACAAAAAATATAAATTTTTTAAAACTAGATTTACCAATGAGCGAATAAAACGACAAAACGGGTATTTCTCTATTTGTTTTGAAGCTAGTGATCATGAGGCTAACATTTTTTTTAAGTATATGTTAAAGGATTATCTTAAAAGAAATAATAGCAACGTTCCTGTGCAAAATATAGACAAATTTGTGGATATAATCACTATTCCTCTCGATGAATCTGATATTGAACATATATGTCAAAAAGTTGAAGGTTATAACTCAATAGAAACAGAGCATCAAATAGATTTGGATGGCTTAAAAGAGGCTTTAAATAGATTTAGAAATATCAAGCCTTTTGATCATGTTATGAACGATATACAGAAGCAAGATCAACATATAAAAATAATTATTCCTTCTATATATAAGAGAGTTATTATCAATGAGCTTGATAAAGTTGGAATAAATAGTAGTACTGTATATCCGGATATAGAAGGAATGACAAAATATATTAGAGAAAAGTATTCTAATTAAAAATGGAGGATTTAGTGTGGAATATAAAGAAGCCAGATTAAGAAATTTAAAATTAAAATTATATAAAGTTTCATTATCTAAAGGTAGTAATATATTAGAACAGCATTTTAATAAGGAAAGCATAAATAAAAAACTATTTTTTAAAAAATCAGATATTGAAGAAAATATAAATGATATATTTGACTTTAAAGATGGGAAATACTCAATAAAACGAGAGATTGTATCTGAGTTTAATTTATATTCTACTAACTATGATCATTATTCATCCAGACAACAAGAATTAGAGGAAGAATTGAAGAATAATTATCTAGAAATAAAAGATATATATATGAACTTTAAACCTACTGAAAAAGCTCATGAAATAATTAAAAAAACAAAAGTAACAGCTGCAATGTTACATTGGATACATATACCTTTGTATCCAGAACAAACAATTATGAATTTAGACATTATTCCTGAAGAAAATACAGAAGGATATTATAATCACTTTCATCCTATTGAAGATTTGTATAGAGTTATTTTTGAGAATGGAGAAATAGCATGGGATAGTATAGAGGGAGATTATAATTTGAATTCTCCAATGAAAATGAGAATTTATTCTTCGCGATGGGGTCATGATGATATATACTCTGTAAAAAGAACAATGACTGGATGGAATTTTAAGCATTTATCATATGATGTTAATTGTTCTGCAGATGGATCATTAGATGGTTCCAAAAAGGATGGTTTTCATAGTATATTAGCACATGATTCAATCCATTATCCATACGACGGTGTAAAGTATGCCTTAGAAATATTGTGGAAAAAAGCAGATTCAACGAATATGTCAATAAAGGAGTTGGAGGGACAAATCCAAGAAATAGGAGATTGGATTAATGCTGTAGAAAAAGCAACTAAAAAATATCAGCCTAACTGGGTAGGTTATTATTAGTTTAGGTACTATTTCTAATACAATCAAAATTATTCAAAAGTAAGGGGTTTGTTTAATTGCAAGTACGAGAATACAAGGAAATTGATTATAATTATAAGACTATATGTAAAACTTGCTCACAGGAAATTACTTTTGGTTGGAGTGGCAGTGGGCATTCATGTCCAAATGATTATTCATATTATGATTGTAATTATGATTATACATTTGGGGGTAAAAATCTAACTATAGGATTTGATTTGTACACCCCTAATAATTATGGGTATCCAAGTGAAGTCTATTTCTATGATGCTATTACACAGGGAAACTACAATATTGATAGTGAAGATATCTATGTACAACCTTTTTCTGTTTTGTTAAGTGAACGCCGTGGAGAACATATTGTTCCAGATTTTTTTTTAGAACCTATGGATTTGATTATAGAAACAAGAGGTATTTGTAATGGAGATCAACTCGAGAAATATCGTAGCCAAATTCAATCATTGGAAAATTGTGAAATTATTCTTACTGACACCCCAGCTAGAAGTTTAAGTTATATGCTAATATCAGTAATAGGTTCAAAAAACTATGATGATATATATGGTACTTCTTTTATAACTGATGGGAAGGGAAATACTAAACTTGCATGTATTGCAAAATGTACTTTAACTAATTCATTTGAGTTTGGTACATATGAAGAGATAGTTAAGAAAGGTTATAAAAAAATACAAGTCATATTAGGGTTTGAAGAGAACAAAATAAAAATAGTTGATTCAAGGATCCTAAGAAGACTAGGGTTTGATATTAATACTAACAGGGCAGAAAAAATTTTTTCTCATGTAGATTTTCAAAGTGTTTTAGAATCTAATTATGTTCAATATCTTTGTGATTATTTACTTGTAGAGTGATTGACGAGTTTGTCCTATATTCTGATGAAATAATTATACAAGCCACTATTATTGAATGGTGACTGCTTTATCAGGGAGATCCAGTATTATATTAAACAATGTGATTACGATGTGGGGTTATACATAAGTTAGGTAACTTATTCAAAAGGAAAAGGTGTGTATATTTTTGAGAGTTATATTATTTATTTTATTATTCTTATGTATGAACCCCAACCTTTCCTAATAATATGTCGATTTACAAAATCTGATAACGATAAGATTTCTAATAGATTTATTAGAATAACAAAAGCAATAAAAGAACGTCTTTCAAAGTTCATTTTGTAAAATAATATTTACTTGCATAGTTAGTGAATGAATGTAAATGTAATTAACTATATCATATACAAGAATAATTTCCTTTCTTATTAAAAAGAAACAATTTAGTTGTACAAGCCCATTACAATATAATTTCTTGTCTCCGTAAGCAATTTTAATACACCTTATTAATTCCTTTGTAAGAGCAATTTTCGAAGGCCAAAAAAGCCTTGTGAACGTTGATCTAATAAGCTTTTAAGTTATTAGATCAGTAACACCCGCCGTCTCCATTTTTAGAAATCATTGGATTACAATAGATGTCAAAACCCTTGATATGATAGGGTTTTGACATTTTTAATCCATTAATCCAAAAAGGTGTAGTCTTCTCATATGGAGAAGACTACACCTTTTTAGTTAACTCTATAAACAAAAAAACATTTGCCTAGCCTTCCATATAACAAGAAAAAGGCAGGCATTTACCAAAACCTAATTGTAATACAGGTTTTCAGTCGGATATACCGGATCGTTGGTAATGTCGATTCCAAGCTTTTTAAAGGTCTGTTCATTTTCTCTATTCATTATAACCGTAGAATGAGCTTGTGTGTCTTTTAAATTTGGCAGCTGCTTATAAGCCAGCT
Organism: Psychrobacillus sp. FSL H8-0510; assembly: GCF_038008345.1. Taxonomy (NCBI): domain Bacteria; kingdom Bacillati; phylum Bacillota; class Bacilli; order Caryophanales; family Bacillaceae; genus Psychrobacillus; species Psychrobacillus sp. FSL H8-0510. Next base: position 2,753,608 of record NZ_JBBOYZ010000001.1, on the reverse strand, counting down.
CAGAAGTAGGGTTGGTGACCGCACTGATTGCCAGTGCAATCAGCACTTCATTGGCGCTTAGTGTCGGGACTCGACTGTTCAAATCATCGGTTTTTAACCGTTGAATCGTCTGCAAAATCATCGGTGACAACAAATCAATTTCATCGGCAATATTGGCCAATTTCTTCAACCCATTCAGAATCGCGGCTGCCGAAGCATCCATCAAAGTTGTCGTTCGACCGGTAATCATCGCGCCATTTGGTAGTTCTATCGCAATTACGGCTTGCAGATTCGTGCTGTCAATTTTCTCTTGGATTGCTTTCGCATAATTACGGGCCGGCAATACAGGTACCCGATCCTCTTTCTTTAAGTCAGTCCCTTCCAAAATCACTTGCATATGGCGTACACTATCTTCATCGGCAAGCCCTTTTTTATAGTCGTTCTCTACGCTGAAACTTCGCCGAATGATTTCCTGCCTGGCAGCTTCCTGCACGACCATATCGTCGGTGATACCCGATTTCAGACGATTAACACCCATATCGGTTGGTGAGAGGTAAACAGACTCTTTTCCAGTAATCCTTTCAATAATCCGTTTGATGACAGGAAACGTCTCCATATCACGATTGTAATTAATCGCTACTGTCCCGTATGCTTCATAGTGATAATTGTCAATCATATTCACGTCTTTCAAATCGACGGTAGCCGCTTCATAAGCGATGTTTACCGGGTGCTTTAACGGCAAGTTCCAAACGGGAAAAGTTTCAAACTTGGCATAGCCGACTTTATTTCCCAGTTTATTCTCGTGATACATTTGGTTAAGGCAGGTTGCAAGCTTACCGCTGGCCGGTCCAGGTGCCGTTACTACCACGATTGGCTTTGTCGTTTTAATATAGGGATTCATCGCAAATCCCTCCTCGCCAATGACCGCGTCCACATTTGTGGGATAACCTTTGATTTCACTGTGGGTGTAGACGCTAATTCCGCTTCTCTCAAGCTTACTCATAAATACTTTGGCAGTTGGCTGTCCTTGATAACGAGTGAGCAACACACTGTTGACAGAAATGCCATATGCCCGATATTCATCGATTAAGCGCAAGACATCTTGGTCATAAGTGATACCGTAATCTTCACGGACTTTGTTCCGCTCGATGTCTCCAGCGTACACACAGATGATGATTTCCGCATTTTCTTTCAGTGTATTCAATAATTTGATCTTCGCATCTTCATCAAATCCAGGCAAGACACGCTTGGCATGTTTGTCACCTATCAATTTTCCGCCAAATTCCAAGTAAAGTTTATCATACTGCTGCACCCGTTCTAAGATGTAGGCAGATTGTTCTTGCAAATATTTCTCCGAATCAAATCCAACTTTTTTCATTTAATTTCCGCCCGCCTTCTATACCTTAAGCTTTCCCTTAAACCTACTAATACAAAATCCTTAAGAGAGAATACTAACTAAAATACATCTTTTATCATTATAAAGCTTTTTAAAAAATAGACAAAGGAAAACTGGTCCAACCGTTTCAGTGATTGGGTTATTCTAAAGGTACATTGACCTTATCATGAATCTATTCAACCAAAGTAACGGAGTTTGGGCATGAGGAGTTGTCCCGCTTAACCTTTTATAGTTTAGCATTCCGAAACTCAAACATTTAATCAATTCTTTAACACTCCTGAATGGCGATTAGCCTTTGCGAATTGGTTACCATCTAAAGAATGAAGAAACATAGTTAGAAAGTAGAAAAAGTATTGCCAGTAATAAAATTGGACACCGATAAGTTATGGAATGGAAGTAGTTTTTAAACAAATGCCAAATGTAGCTTGTTTGTAATAGACCACGTACTTTACAAAAGCTATAATACGGTTAACCAATTCTTATGTGTCCCTTGAAAGTCTTGCACTAGCATAGCTACTGCCCATATGAAAATAAATAGGTAAGCAAAGTTGGCAAGTTAGATTACAAAAGTTATCTAACGAGGAAATAAGAAATACTATTAGTTCAATTTATGAAGATAGGAACTTCAGTCAGCATCTTATTAGACACACTTTATCTATTGATTCTCTAAAGATTCCAAACACCGTTCCGCTAGTTCGATGAGAACTCCTGCTCTATGATGATGTTTGAGGTACTGATTAAAATCAACTTTATCCTTACTTTCGATGTGCCTCTCGAGTGATTCACTACATTTCTTATTTTCCTCTTCAAGCATATCAATAATAATATCCATCATATTCATATCCCCTTCCGTGTCAGAAAGTCATCTCGAAATAATGCAATCGCTTTATGGGATTATATGATAATTGTTTACTAAATTCGAATATATTTTTTTCTGGATCGTATTCAAATCTCAATATCTCCATACTTGCGGTTTCGTAGGAAATCGATTAAGTCAAAATCCATTAGAAACAGATTTTTTTGCATTGAATTTTATTGGAATACAGCTAAAAACACTATATGTTCAAAAAGCTTGAGTACCTAAAATGTTGAGTAGTTCTAATGACTTGATATAATAATACAAAGAAGACTTATTGAATTTTTTATTCTATTATCTGAATAAACACGTAGAAAGTAGGGGGGACGTTGTCAGCAATAGAAGTAATATCATGGCCATTCAAACAAGAAAGCATTAGTCAAATAAACAACACAGAACAATACTTAAATTACCCCGTTATTTATGTGCTAAATGGGAATAAGGAAGCTTATATCGGCGAGACAGTGTATTTCAAAAACCGTATGAAAGCACATTTAAAAGCACGGAAAAACATCGATCAAATTAATCTGATTAAGCACGAAAAGTTTAATCGTTCGGCAACGTTTCATTTGGAAACGAAGCTTATTAATTACTTCCTTGGTGATGAAAAGTATACGTTACAGAACAAAAGTAAAACGGCTAGCGATTTTACCCACAATTACTACAACAAGTCATACTATGATCAACAATTATTTATAGAACTTTGGCAAAAATTATATGACCAAAAACTAGTTAATCATGAGCTACATACAATCGAAAATAAAGATATTTTTAAATTGTCGCCATTCAAGGAATTATCCTTAGAACAAATCGAATTAAAAGAAAAAGTACTTGAGTTTTGTGAGAAACAAGTAAAAGTAAATACAGAAGAATATGGCAGTTTATTAGTGATTGAAGGGGAAGCTGGAGTAGGAAAAAGCGTTGTTTTAAGCTCTATTTTTAATACGATTCAAGAGCGGACAGAAGAAGCTTCTTCACCACTTTATCAAACAGAAAATTATTTAGCTGTAAATCATGAAGAGATGTTTAAGACGTATAAAGGCATTGCGAAACAGGTGAAGCATTTAAAAGGGAAGAATTTTGCTAAGCCGACACCTTTAATTAATTCTCTGCAAAAACAGAATAAAAAGTCCGACATCATTTTTGTAGACGAAGCTCATTTATTGCTTACAAAGCCAGATACGTATAATAACTTCCATGGAAACAATCATTTGGAGGAGCTATTAAAATTAGCAAAAGTAGTTGTCATTATTTACGACCAAAGTCAGGTTCTGAAATTGAAAAGCTTATGGGGGGCAGCAGCCCTAGAGCAATTAAAAAGGAAAAGTACTTATCATGAAGAGTATCAGTTAACCAACCAGTTCCGTATGCAAGCCAATGATGATGTTATTAACTGGATTAATGCTTTCAAACATAAGCAATTATTGCCAATACCTAAGGACATGAACTATGAATTCAAAGTGTTTGAGACAATGGAAGATATGCATGAAAAAATAAAGGTCCAAAACAATGAATTTGGGCTAAGTCGAGTGGTTTCAACATTTGATTACTTACATAAAAAAGATGGTGGTACCTATTATGTGAACGAGTCAAATGGTGAGTACAAGATGCCTTGGAATACTACAAGTACGAAATATACCTGGGCTGAAAAACCAGAAACGGTACACGAGGCTGGCTCTATTTATACAATTCAAGGTTTCGATTTAAATTACGTTGGTGTGGTGCTCGGGCCATCTGTTAAGTATGATACAGCTAAAGATGAAATTGTCATTGATACAAGTAAGTATATGGATAAAGGTGCTTATACAGGTACAGAAGGCATTGCCAATGTAAATGAAGCAAAAGAAAAAATCGTTCTTAACTCCATCAATATTCTAATGAAGCGTGGAATCAAAGGACTATACATTTATACAAGTGATGATGCATTACGAAACAAATTATTAGAATATCAAAAAGCAGGTGAAACACATGAGTGAACTTGAGCAACTAAGCGAAAAAATTCTGCAATTCAGAGACGAACGCAACTGGCATCAATTCCATAACCCTAAAGATTTAGCATTATCATTATCACTTGAGGCTAGTGAGCTATTGGAACTTTTTCAGTGGAAAACGAGTGAAGAGGCTGTTGAAAAGAACTTAGAGAAAATGAAGGAAGAGTTAGCAGATATAATAACTTATGCACTTTTGTTTGCTAATGAAACTAATATTGATGTTGTGAGCGCAGTACATAAAAAATTAACTAAAAATGATGAGAAATATCCTGTGGAGAAGTCATTCGGGAGTAATAAAAAATATACAGAATTTTAGTAAGAGTATTCCATGACCCATCACCTCAAAAAAATGAGCCATGCTTACACGTAGGTAAGCATGGCTTATTTAATGGTTAGATACTTATGCCAAGAGAAACCAGTAAGTAGTTTAGTGAAACGATTGCAACAGAGATGTGTAACAATACGGTTAACCAATTCTTATGTGTTCCTTGAAAGTCTTGCACTAGCATTGCTACTGACCATATGAAAATAAATAGGTAAGCAAGCTGTAATAGTATAGCTGGTAACATTAAAAAACCTCCTTTTCCATATTATATGAAATAAACAAGAGAAGGATGCCAGTGGAAAACGAGTGAAGAGGCTGTTGAAAAGAACTTAGAGAAGATGAAGGAAGAGTTAGCGGATAAATACTTTACATCAAAAATTAACTAATAATGAAGAGAAATATCCTGTGGAGAAGTCATTCGGGACTCTAGGGGTTTTTCTTCAGTGTAGTGGCTTTTACCTAGTTTCACTGAGTATCAATCAAACGTAAACTTTGTAAATTCCACGTTTGTTTCTAACATAGGGAACAATTGACTTTTTATATACATATTTTATACAATTATAACTCGACTGAAATTTTAGAAAGTTTAGGGGGGAGTATCATAATGGACACTATATATGAAGAGGAATTAAAGAGTTTGCAAGAAGTTTTATCTAAACTGGATGACCGAATACACAAGCTAGAAAGTATTCCAGTTTATCACGGGGATAACTATACCGAGCAAGTTCTTGAGAGTATGAGGGAGTTAAATCGGCAAAACTTACGAATTGGTGTACAGGAGCCATACTTTGGTCGGTTAGATTTTAGGGAGGATAGCCATTTAGAGCCAAATCCATTATATATTGGGAAAGTCGGTGTTTCGGATGAGGCAGCCAAGAAACCAATAGTGATTGATTGGCGTGCACCAGTTGCGAGTATGTTTTATTCCTTCAATGGTGGAGAAGAACTGGCTTTTTATCAATCTCCTGATGGATTGGTAGAAGGAGAAGTCTATTTAAAAAGAAACATAGCCATTCGTAAAAGAGAACTAGAGCGTGTGGTAGATACGTATATAAAAGGTAGTGAAGATGTATCCCTGACAGACGAATTTCTCTTATACCGATTAGGTGAAAATAAAGATAATAAATTAAAAGATATCGTTTCAACGATACAATCTGAGCAAAATGAAATTATCCGAGCTGAGAAAAATATACCGTTATTGATCCAAGGTGTTGCAGGGAGTGGGAAAACAACTGTCGCTTTACATCGCCTTGCTTTTTTAATCTATGAATATCGTGAACAGCTACAAGCAGATAGAATGATCATATTCGCACCAAACAGTTTGTTTTTAGACTATATTTCGGGTGTACTTCCTGAACTGGGAGTAGGTAATATTAAACAAACTACTTTTCCAGAGTGGGCGTTACGTCTCTTAGATAATGCGGTGAAATTAAAACAACCAGAAGAAAAGTTAAAAGAAGCTTTTTCAATTAATCGTGACAATAATAAAGTGATGCTTGATAAATTGAAGGGGTCAATCAAGTTTAAGTCATTTATTGAAAGAAGTCTCATTCAATTTGAAGAAAATCTAGTACCAACAACGAATCTCGAACTTTGGGATCAAGCTGAGATAACAGTAGATGAAATTAAGAAGTGGTTATTGGTTGAATATAAGCATTATCCATTAACAAAGCGCAGGGAACGATTAGTTGCACGAATCAAGCGTTGGATAGAGATAGAGCTTAAAAAGGTCGAAGGAACCAATGAGAAAAAGCTACTGAAAAAAGAGGCTAATATAAGATTAAATGCATATATGAAGTTTTGGCCGAAAATAAGCGCTTTATCGTTTTATACATCCTTGATGAAACGAAAAGAAATAGTAGAACTACTGCCAGAAGGGCTTGTACGAGAAACAGAAAAGAATTGCCAAAAGAAAGAAGTAAATGTAGAAGATTTAGCACCACTCCTCTATATTCATCACCAATTAATAGGAATTGAGGGCAAACAAAAATTTCATCATGTTGTCATCGATGAAGCACAAGACTTTTCGCCATTTCAAATTTATCTTTTAAAAGAGATTACACTGGGAAATTCTTTTACCATTTTGGGCGATTTGTCTCAGGCAATTTATAATTATCAAGGTATTGAGGACTGGAATGACTTTAAAGAATTGTTTCAAGAAACGGGTTATTATGAACTGACGAGAAGCTATCGTTCGACAAAGGAAATTATTGAATTTGCAAATGAGGTCATTAAGCATGCTGAAGTTCCAGTAGGTCTTGCAACACCAGTTTTTCGTAGTGGTGAAAAAGTGAAAGTGATTGCTACGGATGATCAAAATACCGAAATCGTGAAGGTATTACAAGATTTAGGAAAAGGAAATCTCAAGACGATTGCGATTATAGGTAGAACAGATGCTGAATGCCGTTCGATACATGAAAAGTTACTAACTGCAGGGATTAATGCGAACGTCATTGAAGCAAATCAAAGTAAATACGCAGGTGGTATTTCAGTCGTACCGGTGTATTTAGCTAAAGGGTTGGAATTTGATGCAGTGCTACTTATCGATGTGGATGCAACTCACTATAAAGATTCAAAGTATGATGCCAAATTATTATATGTAGGCTGCACGAGGTCTCTCCACGATTTACGTATTTTCTATTCTGGTGAAGCATCACCATTAATTCAAGGAATTCCAGAAGGATTTTATGAAAGTAAATAATAGATGTTGGAAGAGGATTACTCTATGAGATGTTAGAGGACCTCTTTTTTGCGTTATTTTAGCGTGAGTAGTTGGTCTTCTTGGAGAAACTGTAACTTTTTAAAACCATGTCCTTGTGTAGAAACATTCATGTTAATTCAAACAAAAGTGAATCTTGTGATTTACATATATCTTTGCTAAAAGGATTAGGAGCAATTTTGTTTTTTATTATCATGGTAGTACCAATAACTGCCCCTTTTCCTGCATGGCAGTCTGGCATAATGCGAACATTGGCACCTGTTACAAATTGTTGATCTAAAAATGATTTAATCTGTTCCATTGTCACGTCATCAATATTTTCTGTAAATACTTTTGCAGTATCAAACTTACCTTTAATTATTTTCATCATTTCAAACTTCCTCCTTTTTAACACCTATGTAACCATTCGAGTAAGGAGCAATAATCCCTTTTTCTTTAACGTAAATTTTATCAAACTTTGTCTAGCATTTTTATGGCAGCTAAAAACCTTCTAATTCAAAGGATAAGGATGAATTAGAAGGCTTTTCTATCAAATCATATATTATATCTAGGTTATTATTAATTTAGAACGGTATTTCCAACAAGAATAACTATTCAGACTGTTTAATAGTTTGCTTAAATAGTCGGAATAATAATCCTTAACTGCTGTTCATTTAAAGAAACACTATTTCATCTTACTTTTTGTTTTCTCATCCATTGGGTTGCGACCCACTTCTCACCTGTTATAACTGGTGCTCCACCATGTAAAGTTAAATCGTTTATATTTTGATCATTATAAAAATACTCGAAGTAAACGGCCATCCCTTTTTTGGGTGTTACTGAAAAATTTAGTTTAGGGAAGTAAGTTTCTCCACCTTCTTCTACATCATTTAAGTACATAACAAGTGTACTGATTCTATTATTGTTTGCTGCTTTACTAGTGGATGAAAAGAAATCATTATGAGCTCTATACTCTTGACCGGGTGTATATTGGAGTATTTGAAGGCCTTCTCCGTGTTCTATAGGTATGTTCATGATAGAGGAGACTCTTTTTTCAACTCTCGCAACAATTTCATTTTCACTTTCTTCGAAAAACATACTACTACTTGTTCTCAGTTCATTTACTTCTCGTGACGCTCCAATTTTGGAACGGTTCAATTTGTCCTTAGACAACCTGATTAGTTCCTCGCACTCTTCATTACTTAACACATTACCCAATAGCACTATTAGTGGTTCCTCTAAACGAGTGACTATGTCAATCTCTCTATCTGTCATTATTTTGTTGCCAACGTGATCGAATATAGTTTGCTCTTTGTTGTCCGTTATCAAGTGCAAATCTCCTCTTAGACTATTAAATTTTCAAAGCTAGTAAGTTATTATGTGAGAATATAATGCTAACGGTTAACTTTTCCTTTAAATATTTGAATTAAAAGGAATTTACTTATGCTCCTTTCTGGAATTAATTTCAATATATTTTATCATACTATTTTTATATATCGCAAATATGAGAATAATCTAACGAGTGATTTTTTAAATATTGAGGGAAACGTGAAAATCAGGCGAAGTGGATGGAAGATAAGGCTTTACTGAATAAATCTAATAGGTATGAATGATATAATTTAATAATAATATTCAGGTTTCTTATGATGCGTTTGGATACTGATTTACTGGACAGTTGTAGTCCCTAGGCGATGTGTAGTAGTTAGAAAACCAATGCTAAATAAATTAACAAAAGTAGAGTATATAAGGGGGGATACACATGAAATGCGGTGCAAAGTGTTTTATAGTGGAGGCCGAAGTAAATGGCAAAATGCAATCGATACCGGTGACAGCAAGAACTTCTATTCAAGCTAGAAAAACTGTATCTCTAGAGTATGGCAATGAATTAAAGATAATTGCAGTGAAGGCTGATACCGATTCACTGTAATTTACATAAAGAATTTTTCGAATAAAAAGCACCTCTTTCCTGATCTATCTGCAGGGAAATGGTGCTTAAATTGTATTACAGTCTAACTACCGATTCTCTATCCTATTATCATATTCTAACAGTAATAGTGAACACCCATTAGGTCTGCCTGAACGTAAGATAAATTATATGTGAGGGGGAAATATAATTTGGAGACTGGTAAATTAATCATTTGGGAACCACTGAAGGAAAATCCATTTGATCGTTTTAAAGTACAAATGAACTTAGTGTCTTTGCAATATGACGGGGAAGACTTTGTGTTAATCTTTACAGCGTTCAATAGTGAAGAGAAATTCAAATTCATCTACAAGCAATATGATTTTAGTTTTTATGCCATTCGTCATTTCCGTATTCTTAAGGAATGGACTCGAGGTGATATTGAATTCCTTATTGGTAAATTACGAGAAGAAAGGGATTCCGCGGGATTGCAAAAGTTCCCATACGATCCCACCTTTTACAAAATAGAAAATTCGAGTTTCAAATCTTGGTATAAGAATATTGACCTTTCTTTACCAACATCGGAAGATTCCCAGCTGGAACATCACTTGTACATAGCCTCCGATTATTTTATTGATGTACTAAGTGAAAATCAACCTATAATAAGCATTGACCATACGAATCGTTGACCATTCAAAATCCCTTCGAAGATGGTACACTAAATCCAATACTTACATTCGGAGGTAACGGACATGAGCGAAAGATCTGAAGATAGAATGGTAAAGGAAATAATTTTAGATAATAGGTTAATAAAAGTAAATCATTATGAACAAGAAAAAGTAAATGGTTTACACCAAATTTCAATAGTGTTTGACGTAACAAGTGAAGATTATCATGATATTGCGACTTTATTGTATAAGTGTACTTTTGAAGTTACTGTTCCAGACGAATTATTATTTTTCCGGGGAACTATTAGGAATTACTCAACTTCCATTACTAACTTATATGAGCAAGGGCAAGTGGGCGAATATAAATTGACTTTGCTGGAGACGGAGATATAAGAAGGGGGCTTAAAGATGAAGTTAAGTATTCTGGATCAATCGCCGATTTCATCCAATCAAACAGCTCAAGAGGCTTTAAAGGATTCGTTGAAGTTAGCACAAGTTGGAGAGGCGTTAGGGTATACTCGCTATTGGGTTACGGAACATCATGATTTACCTGGCTTAGCAAGTTCGGTTCCAGAAGTGATTTTAAGTTATATTGGAGCAAATACTAGTACAATTCGAATCGGCTCGGGAGCTGTGTTATTGCCTCATTATAAACCGTTCAAAGTGGCAGAAATTTATAATACACTTGCTACATTATTTCCTAATCGTATCGATGTAGGTATAGGACGTGCACCGGGAGGATCAGCTGAAGCAACCAATGCTTTATCGGATAATTATTTGCAAAATGTTTATAAGATGCCTAGTTTAGTGAAGGATTTACTGCATTTCCTAGATGATGATTTTCCTGCTGAACACGAGTACTCGAAAATTTCCGCGTCTCCCATTCCGTTAGTAGCACCAGTTCCATGGCTTCTAGGGACTAGTAAAAAAAGTGCTTTGCTCGCTGCAGAAAATGGGATGGCCTATACATTTGGGCAATTTATGAGTGACAATGATGGACCGTCCATTATTCAGGAATATCTAGATGCTTTCACTCCTCGGAAACAAGGACAAACAGCGCAAGTGATGATAACTGTTTCTGTTATTTGTGCAGAAACAACGGATAAAGCGAATGAGTTATTGTTAAGTTCGCTTATATGGGAATTGCAGAAAGCAAAAGGGGAAGGGCACAAAGGTATTCCATCTATTGAAGAGGCAAAGCAATATAAATGGGATGACCGAGAAAAAGTTACACTTGATAATATGAAAGAGAATATAATCAGCGGTAATCCACAGGAAGTAAAAGAGAAATTAATCGACTTGCAAGCTTCCTATAAAGCAGATGAAATTATGCTTAGTACCATTACATATTCTGCTGAAGCCAGAAGAAACTCCTATAGACTAATAGCAAATGAATTACTTATTAATGATTAACCAGGGACAGCGCACACCCTAGGTTAAGTTAAACACATGAAGATGTATTGCCAAATGATGATGAAAATGCCCGTGAAGTTTATAAACTTCACGGGCATTTTTTCGTTAGTTGAGTTAGTATATTGCTGTAAATTAAATAATAGTGTATGATACCTAGTATAAGATAGTGTACGACACATAGTATACGGTAGTGAGGTGAAACATGGAAAAATTGTTAAGTTCATTAATAACTGAGTTACGTAGAGGAACATTGACACTTGCTGTATTGAGCCAGCTAAGAACACCTCAATATGGATACTCTTTGGTGCAATTACTAGAAAAGTCGAGTGTTTCTATTGAGCAAAGCACTTTATACCCTTTGCTACGGCGCTTAGAAAAACAGGAATTAGTCGAGAGCAGCTGGGATACAACGGAAAGTAGACCGAGAAAGTATTATGTATTAAGCGAATATGGAATTGAAATTTTGGAGCAGTTAAAAGCCGAATGGGAAAAATCTACGAAGGAACTTCAAAACTTATTAAAAGGAGATGTTGAAAATGAACCTGATTGATATATATATACAGGAAGTGACACGCAGACTTCCTGAAAAAAGTCGTGATGATATTGCACTTGAATTAAGGTCAACTATTGAAGATATGCTCCCAGAAAAATACGCAGAGAAAGAAGTAAAAGAGGTTCTAGGAAATCTAGGAAACCCAGCATCACTTGCTAGTGAATACTCAGATCGACCGATGTATTTAATAGGTCCTAGATACTTTGATACGTACATGACTCTTTTGAAAATCGTGATACCAATCGTGGCGATACTCGCATTTTTAGTTATTGTTGTGGAAAATGTCATTTCTTATAGTGGGGAAGAAGACATTGTTAACGGAATTATTAATGTAATCATTTTGATCCTAGGTCATGGTATTTGGGGTATGTTCAGTGCAGCAATGGAGACATTCTTTTGGATTACGCTCGTTTTTGCCATTTTGGAACGCAAGGATACTTCAAAAAGCAAATCACCACTCACACCGGGTTGGACAGAATGGACACCTGATGATTTAAAAAGCATATCGCTTATTTCGAAAGAGAAGAAAATTTCCACTGGAGATATATTTGGTCACCTGTTGTGGATTGCTATTTTTATTTCAGTTTACTTTAATGCTGGTCATTTACTAGGTGTTTATGAAAAAGTACAAGGCAAAATAGAATTAATCACCCCTACATTTAATCAGGAAGTATTACATTCGTATTGGCTAATTGTAATAGTTGCGTTAATAATAGAAATTGCTTTTGTATTTTATAAACTCATCCTTCGTCAATGGACATCTAAATTGGCAATTATGAATACGGTAAGAAATATAGTTTCTACCATAGTATTTATCATCGTTATTAGTAATGATCAACTTATAAATGAAGAATTCTATATGTATTTAGAGGATTTGTGGCAGTTATCATTTGAGCTTAAAAACTTATTTATCATCATTTTAATTGTATTTTGGTTATTTTTAAGCATTCTAGATATCGTACAAGGATTTAGAAAAGCAAATACGAAATAACAGGAATGTGGTTATTTGTAGTAACGCTCACATAAGTAAGGAACATTCACGTAGCGACAACTAGCTACAGGCATCCATCTATAAGGATGCTTTTTTTCTTTGTCCTACATGGATTACTGCTTACTTTTTTGTGAAGAACAAGGAGAATTAAAAAAAGGTGTGCGTTATTCCAGTTAAAAATAGCATCTAAGACCCCGCGTTTCAAACCTTCAAATTATTATATTTGGAGGTTTTTTTGATGGAACGTTATTTAAGGGGAAATACATTTCATAAAGATAATATTGTTAAAGCTTAAAAAGCAACTGGAGATATTTATTATTAAAAATTATCTAAAAATATATATTGACAGGAGTTTAAAATAACATTAAATTTAAATGAGAATGATAATCAGTCTTATTTCATTGCATATAATTATATTTACGTATTAATAGAAATTATACTTTTTAATAAGAGTTGATAATTTTATAGAAGAGGAAGGGTTACATATGCAAAACAAGAAATCTTTATTACTAATGCTTGCAATGGCTTTTTTTGCAGTTTTAGTATTAGTAGGATGTTCAGATGATTCAACAACTGAAGAAGTAGATAAAAAGGATTCAGATACTTCAACTGAAACAGCAGCAGAAACAGAATACCCAATGACAATTAAACACGCTTTAGGAGAGGCAGTACTTGAAAGCAAACCCGAGCGTATTGTAACTATACAATGGGCAAACCATGATATCTCTTTAGCGCTTGGTGTTGTGCCAGTTGGTTTTTCAGCAGCAAACTTTGGCGTTCAAGATGATAGTGGTTTACTACCATGGACAAAAGAAAAATTAGATGAACTTGGGGCTACAGATCCAAACGTGTTTCAAGATACAGATGGGTTAGATTTTGAAGCAATTTCAGATGCAAATCCAGACGTAATCCTTGCTGCATACTCAGGTATTACAGAAGAAGAATATGAAACATTAACACAAATTGCACCAGTTGTAGCATATCCAACATCAGCATGGACTACTACATGGCGCGAGCAGGTTGAATTGAATGCGGCAGGTATGGGGATGAAAGAAGAAGGCGAACAACTGATTAAAGATACGGAAAATTTAATCGCTGAAAAATTAAGCGCTTATCCACAAATCGAAGGTAAAAAAGTTGTTTGGGTGAATTTCTCTGCGCAGGATTTATCGCAATTACACATTTATACACCAGTGGATTCACGTGTAGCATTTTTAGAAGAATTAGGGCTAACGGCTCCTGAAAGTATTTCATCATTAATCACAGATCCAAAAAGTTATTCGTTAAACTTGAGTGCGGAAAATGTAGAAGCGTTGTTTGATGCAGATATTATCGTAGGATATGGTGATGAGGAATTATACAATACCATTAAAGCAGATCCTTTACTTGGTAAAATTCCGGCTGTTGAAAGAGGTTCTGTAGCATTTATCACAAGTGATACACCATTAGTAGCTGCAGGAACTCCAAACCCACTTTCAATCGCGTATACGATTGACGAGTATTTAGAACTCATCGGAGGAGCTATAGACAAGATCAATGAATAGCACCACTGATTCCAAAAAGAAGCAATTAGATTTACATTTGCCAAAGCATTTTACGCTCATTTTGGTGATTGCAATCATCTTGTTGATTGTTAGCATCGTCTCCTCGCTTATGTTAGGGGCAAGAGTTGTAAGTTATCAAGAGCTGATGGACGGCTTATTTTATACAAACCAAGATTCTTATGGAGCCAACGTAGTGCGCAAACGAATTTCCCGCACGGTCTTTAGTTTGTGCTGTGGTGTTGCTTTAGGAATTGCAGGTGTGTTGATGCAAGCCGTAACACGTAATCCATTAGCAGACCCTAGTATTTTAGGGGTGAACACAGGTGCCACGTTATTTGTTGTAATAGGTATTACACTTTTTAACATCACAACAGCAGGGGAATATATTTGGTTAGCTTTAATCGGAGCGAGCATTACAGCAGTTTTCGTGTTTGGAATTGGTTCCATGGGGCGTGGTGGTGCTACGCCTATTAAGTTACTCCTAGCAGGAGCTGCAACTAGTGCAGCTCTTTCTTCGCTTGTCACCGCAATTATTATTCCAAGCGCTTATGCTCAGGATCAGTTTAGATTTTGGCAGGTGGGAAGCGTTGGATCAGGAAATTGGGATTCTATCAAGATTTTCCTCCCGTTTCTTATCGTTGGGCTTTTAATAGCGTTTATTTCCGCACCTGCTTTAAATGCATTAGCCTTAGGGGATGATGTTGCGACTAGTTTAGGAGTACGCCCTGGTATATTACGTGCTTTTGCCATCATTGCCGGAGTTGTTTTGTGTGGAGCTGCTACTGCTTTAGCAGGTCCAATTGGATTTATCGGTCTGTTGGCAACACACGCTATGCGTTTTGTTATTGGACCAGATTTACGCTTTTTAATACCGATGTCGGCATTAGCAGGGGCCATCATTTTGACGTTTTCAGATGTTGTTGGCCGACTGATTGCTAGTCCAGGAGAGCTTGAAGTTGGTATTCTAACTGCGTTTATTGGTGCACCTATACTTATCATATTAGCTAAGAAATCGAAAGTGCGGTCATTATGAAAAATCAATCTGTTGAAGTTAATTTTATTATGCAAGGGATGCGTCAGAGAAGACTGCGATGGCTTTTTGTTACGACGCTCCTCGTCATTTTAGCTGTAGTACTTAGTTCTGCTATGTTGCTGCTCGGCAATACAATTTATCCAGTACATATTGTTGTGCGGACCCTATTGGGCGAAGAGATTTCTGGAGCCAATTTTGCGGTGAATACAATTCGACTTCCACGAATGCTCGCAGGGGTATTTGCAGGATTTGCTTTTGGTGTTGGAGGCTATGTCTTCCAAACGATGCTGCGAAATCCATTAGCAAATCCAAATATTTTGGGGATTACATCGGGCTCAAGTGTAGCAGCAGTATTTTGTATAACTGTATTGCATACGAGCAACTCGACTATATCTATTGCAGCCGTCATTGGTGGTTTAGCAACGGTAATTGTTATGTATTTATTAGCTCGCGGGGGAACATTTTCCATCGGTCGCATAATCATTATCGGTATTGCGATTCAAGCTATGTTAGATGCTGTCATTTCTTTTTTACTCCTGAAGAGTGCTCAACAAGATATAGCTGGAGCAATCAGATGGCTTGGAGGCAGTTTGAATGGCTCCAAGATGAGTGAGTTGCCTCCATTAATAATCGTTGTATTACTTTTCACGCCAATAATTATTATATTTGGGAAGCAATTAGGCATTTTAGAGCTTGGTGAGCAAATGGCTTCTTCCCTAGGTGTTTCAACCGATAGACTACGGATTATTCTAATAGTCAGTTCTGTCTTTATGATTGCAATTGCTACAGCAACAACGGGACCAATTGCTTTTGTATCATTTTTAGCAGGGCCAATCGCAAATCGACTAGTTGGTGTTAGCTCATCTAATATTCTTCCAGCAGGGTTAGTAGGGGTCAATCTTGTTCTAATTGCCGATCTTATTGGACAATTTGCATTTGAGTATAGATTTCCTGTAGGTGTTATCACAGGATTACTAGGGGCACCATACTTAATATATTTACTAATCCGTATGAACCAAAAAGGAGAATTGTAATGGGGAACACACACAGTTTTCGAGCCGATAAATTGTTTTCCGGCTATGACAATAAAACAATTATTCAAGGAATTGACCTTGAAATACCTAAAAATAAAATAAGTGTAATTATTGGTGCAAATGGTTGTGGAAAATCTACACTTCTTAAAACGATAGCAAAGCTCATAAAGCCAACAGAAGGTGATGTAACGCTTGACGGAAAAGCGATAAACAAATACCCACCTAAGCAATTAGCACGGATATTAGGTATTCTTCCGCAATCACCTGTTGTACCGGAAGGAATTACAGTTGCCGATTTAGTTGGAAGAGGAAGGTTTCCACATCAATCCTTGTTTAGTGGATGGTCTATGAAGGACTATGAGGCAGTTGAGGAAGCAATGGATTTTATGAACATCACGGAGTTTGCTAATCTTGATATTGACGAGCTATCCGGTGGTCAAAGGCAGCGAGTTTGGATAGCCATGGCTCTTGCACAGCAAACGGATATTTTACTACTAGATGAACCAACAACATTTCTAGATATCACCTATCAAGTAGAAATTTTAGATTTACTAACAAGCCTTAATGAAAAATATGGGACTACCATCGTTATGGTGCTGCATGATATCAACCTATCTGCTCGTTATGCAGATTATATCTTTGCGCTCCATAAAGGTGAGCTTGTCGCAGAAGGAAAACCTTCGGACATCATAACAAGTGACTTAGTAAAATCTATTTTTGACTTGAATTGTGTTGTGATCCAAGATCCAATTTCCGATACACCTTTAGTTATACCTAAAGGCCGCTACCATGTAAAAAGTTAAATTTACGAGTGAACAGTCCTTATGACGATGTTTTGTTCATCCTCATTTTCGAAATGATGTAATTTAAATATAAGTGAGAAGACCAGAAGAACTAACTTCTGGTCTTTTTTGTTTTCTTAATGATTCATCAATTTTAAAGGTTATCTATTAAATGAATTGACGAGGTCAATAATCATCCTATACAATAGTAAATGAAAGTGATTCTCATTATCATTTAATTTCCGCTTTAAGATAATACAAAGAACCGTATTGTATGAACAAGGTCTTTCAGTGCAAACCAATAACGAGGGAGGAACATCTTATGAATGAAAATTTTATAATACTAGAAATGTTTCAGCATGAAGTAAGCTGTTGCTGTCCAGGACAAAAGCATAAACATATAATTGAGTTCCATCCAAGTGATGTATGGACGATAATAGATGAGCAAAAGTACGATGATTCTCTTAGGTGGCATTTTTTGGTGACTGTTAATGGAGAGTTTCAATTTCTTATTCAAGTGGATGATATTGAAGAGCTTAGTAACGAAGGCAGAATTTGCTCCCTTATGGATTTAGAGTTAAAAATGATGCATTTGAATTTTAAAGTGAATGAATCACTCGATCAACATGATGAGGAGGCATTTACTTTGTTTGCAAATGAACTAAGCAATGTGCAGAAGATCATGGAAAATGGATATTCCTCTTTAGGTATAGAAGCTTAACCAATCCTCCCGTGAAGGAAAATTTTTTATACATTGTTACATATTATTACCGGAACATGAAAGAGAATGTATTGTTAATGTAAATTAACATATCCAATATTTGCTAATAATAATTACCTCCGTTATGGCAATCATAATTTTTGGAGGTGAAGAACAATGGCAAACAACAATAACAATAACGTTCCGAATGCAGCTCAAACAAATGCAGAAGAAGTTAGAAAGCAAAATGCTCAAGCAAATCAAAAAGCGCAACAAAATGGACAAGGTGCTTCACAAAACAAGTTTGAATTTGGATCAGAATTTGGGGTATCCTCAGAACGTCAAACAAATGCCCAAGAAGTGAGACAACAAAATGCTCAAGCAAATCAAAAAGCAGGACAAGCTGGATCTCAAAACATGTCTAGCGAATTTGGATCAGAATTTGGCGTATCAAAAGAACGTCAAACAAATGCCCAAGAAGTGAGACAACAAAATGCTCAAGCAAATCAAAAAGCAGGACAAGCTGGATCTCAAAACATGTCTAGCGAATTTGGATCGGAATTTGGCGTATCAAAAGAGCGTCAAACAAATGTGCAAGAAGTGAAACAACAAAATGCTCAAGCTAACAGTAAAGCACAACAAAACGCAAATAATTTTAAGAAATAATATATAACTAAAATTTTGATGGGAGCCTAAACACTCCCGTCATTTTTTATTGGTTTAAAAATACCTGGTTTACAAAAGAAGCTCAAAAAGTTGTAACAAAAAATAACAATGCAAGATTCTAAAAATTTGTGCTAAAATAAAATATCAGTCTACTTAAAGTTAAAATAAGTACATATTATTTTAATGGGGAAATTGAATTTTGTATTTCTTTCTAAAGGGAGAAAACTATGGGGGATAGTATGATGAAGAATTTATTAGCTAAATGGAATCAAATGAGTTTAGTAAAAAGGATTGTTATCGGTATTATTGTCGGTGTTATCTTAGCTTTAGCCGTTCCAACTGGCGCAAGTTGGATTTCTATTTTTGGCTCTTTGTTTGTCGGAGCATTAAAAGCAGTTGCGCCGATATTAGTATTATTTATAGTAATGCACGCAATTGCTGTACATAAGAGTGGTAAAAAGACGAATATGAAATCAATTCTTGGCCTTTATGCTATTGGTACATTACTTGCCGGAGCAGTGGCTGTAGTAGCAAGTTTTCTATTCCCAGTTACACTAACGCTTACAACAGGAGTAGAAGAACTAACTCCCCCTGAAGGTATTGCTGAAGTTATTGAGACCTTACTATTTAACCTAGTTGCTAATCCAATTGATGCAGTAGTAAATGCTAACTATTTAGGGATATTAATGTGGGCGATTGTTCTTGGCTTTGCACTAAAAAATGCAAATCAACATACAAAAGATATGTTAGGTAATTTTTCGGATGCTATCACTAAAATAGTACAATGGGTGATCAATTTAGCACCACTTGGTATTATGGGGCTTGTATTTGATGCAATTGTAACAAGTGGTCTTTCGGCTTTAGCTGATTATGGTAGATTACTATTAATATTAGTTGGGTGTATGGTGTTTATCGCACTTGTAGTGAATCCAATAATTGTGTATATCTATACGAGAAAAAATCCTTATCCAATTGTTCTAATGGTTTTAAGAGAAAGTGGTATTACGGCGTTCTTTACACGTAGTTCCGCAGCAAATATTCCAGTAAATATGAAACTATGTGAAAAACTTGGATTAGATGAGGATACTTATGCAGTATCAATTCCTCTAGGTGCTACTATTAACATGGCTGGCGCAGCAGTGACTATTGCTGTTCTAACTCTAGCAACTGTAAATACATTAGGTGTTGAAGTAGATTTTGTGACTGCTCTTATGCTTATTGTCGTTGCAGCTGTCTCTGCAGCAGGTGCATCAGGTGTTGCAGGGGGATCATTGCTACTTATCCCATTAGCATGTAATTTATTTGGCATTCCAAATGACATTGCTATGCAAGTAGTTGGGGTTGGGTTTATCATTGGTGTTATACAAGATTCTTGCGAAACTGCTTTGAATTCTTCATCTGATGTATTGTTCACGGCTACAGCTCAGCATGCGAAAGAGCGTAGAGAAGGTAAAACTAAAGTAGTTAGTGTGAATTCTTAAAACTATATAATTAAATCTAAAAAGCCACGATTACCGAGAATAATTCGGTAATCGTGGCTTTTAAATATTAATACATTTATTTTACTTCTTTAAATCCTTGACTTTCTAATATTTCAAGAGACTTTTTCATACTCACTCCATTATCTTTAGGATCTTCGGTAAACTCCATCCCCGGTAAGCTCTTTATGTCATCGTATTCTGCAACCTCGTAATCTATAGTTAACGTTTCAATAGCTTTCGTATCCTCATACTCTAGTTTATGTGTTATTCCATCAATGTCTTGAAATTGTTCTACAAGTGGAGCAAAAAGCTCTTGTGCTTCTTCTTTGGAAGGAATACCCGCTAAATCATATTGGATAATGTTTTCGGTCGATTGTTTAGTAACTTTATCGCCTTTAGTTGTGTATACCATGGTGGTAATAACACCATTTTGTTCTAATTCAAATGTTCTAGTAGACTCACTTCCACATGCCGTTAAAAATAGAGCTAAAACCATAGTAATTAGAGATCCAGTTAATTTTTTCATTGTTACACTCCTCGTGTATGTATAATTTTAGTATAAAATTTTAAATACCATTATTAACCATAATATGATGCCAAAAAGAAAGCAGAACAAATTTTTTTAAATAGCCTTTCTAGAAAAATGAAAATGATATAAATAATAATGTTTAATTTCCCAGCAGTTAACATCTCCTTTTTTCTTAGTTTCTCTTAAATTGGTTTTAATACCCTTCTATTCACCTAAACTTTTTTTAGTTTATGAGTAAAAAATACCCTATAAATGGTATCTTAAACTTTTTTTGTTGTATTTTTGTAAAAATAAAAAGCTTAAAAATGTTATTCTACGCCTTTTTTTGAGGCGATATAAATAATTTTTTGAGAGGTGAATTCTAATGATAGCGTATATAGTGTTACAAAATAGTGAACGCTTACATAAAATATACTTTTACTTTCTCTACTTGCAAACATTGTATTTGGACATCAGGAATAATGAAGGTATACTTAATAAGTAAGTGAGAAGGTTGTCAGACGTTCAACCTTATAAGAATACATCTTTGTGGAGGCATACAATGAATTATATAATCTCAATCGTGGGCTTAATTGTTGTTCTGGGACTTGCTTGGGTTGCAAGTAGCAATCGTAAAGGAATTAAAATCAGACCAATTATCCAGATGCTTATCTTGCAATTAGTTTTGTCTTTTATATTACTGAATACTAAGTTTGGATTAATTGTTATTGAGGGGATTGCAGCCGTATTTACAAAATTGCTAGATTTTGCGAATGAAGGAATCAGCTTTGTATTTGGTGGCATTGCGAATGAAGGACAAGCTCCTTTCTTCTTAAATGTTTTACTTCCAATCGTCTTCATATCAATGCTAATTGGTATTCTACAGTATATTAAAGTTCTTCCTTTCATTATGAAGTGGTTGGGCTGGGGAATAAGTAAAGTAAACGGCATGGGTAAATTAGAGTCATACAATGGGGTAGCATCTGCTATTGTTGGCCAATCGGAAGTATTTATCACGGTGAAAAAGCAGCTTGGACAATTATCGTCTCAACGTCTGTATACACTATGTGCATCAGCGATGTCTACCGTATCGATGTCTATTGTTGGGGCTTATATGACAATGGTGGAACCGAGATATGTCGTGACGGCTATCGTGGTTAATCTATTTGGTGGATTCATCATTGCTTCTATTATTAATCCATACAAGGTCACTGAAGAAGAAGATATCCTCGTTGTTCAAGAAGAAAAACAGAGCTTCTTTGAAATGTTGGGCGAATATATTATGGATGGATTTAAGGTTGCAATCGTAGTAGCGGCGATGTTAATCGGATTCGTTGCACTTATGGCAGGAGTAAATACCTTATTTGATATGGTATTAGGAATTTCATTCCAAGAAATAATTGGATATATCTTTGCTCCATTTGCAATTTTAATGGGTATTCCTGTTTCAGAGTCAGTAACAGCTGGTGGTATTATGGCTACCAAACTAGTTACAAACGAATTTGTAGCGATGCTTTCATTAAATGATTTAGCATCAAATCTAAGTGAACGATCAATCGGAATCATTTCTGTGTTCCTTGTTTCTTTTGCAAACTTCTCTTCCATTGGGATTATTTCTGGTGCTGTAAAAGGTCTTCATGAAAAACAAGGTAACGTTGTAGCACGAATGGGCTTGAAACTGTTATACGGAGCAACATTAGTAAGTGTATTAACAGCGATTATTGTAAGTTTTATCTTATAAATAAAAAGGGTCATACAAGATTTCAAAAAATTAATCTTATAAAGAATGAGATAAAAACCTCCTAATCAATTGTGATTAGGAGGTTTTTGTTTTAATTATTAGTCATATTGACTAATATACTTGTCAAGTTGACGAGTTTTTGTTACGCTATTATGAAGAAAGGGGATTCCTTATGAAAACTCGAATGAGGGAACTAAGGGCACGTGATGGGTTGAACCAAACACAACTTGCAAAGCTTACTAAAGTTTCCAGACAAACAATTAGTTTAATAGAACGAGAAGAACTAATACCATCTTTATTAATTGCTGCTCGAATTGCACGTGTGTTCAATGAACCGGTGGAAAGTATATTTCTAATCGAGGAGGATGAATTATAATGAAAACAGTGATACAAGTACTGCTTTGTGCAGTAATAGGGTTTGTTGTCGCTACACTTATGCTCAATAATTTCACTATAGATCTTATGGAGTATGCCGAAGTTATAGCGATAACTTTAATCGGTATCATTATTATATTGTTAGGTGTTAGCTTAAAATTATATTGGGAAGTAAAAAAACTGTATAACACGGATGCTAAAGGGGATGAAGAAGATGAAGTAGATTTATTGATCTATAAAAAATTTGCAGATTACTCATTTCTAGTTCAGTCTAGTATAGTACTTTCCGTGTTGATCTTGTGTACAACAGTAATTACATTACAGAGTATAGTTTTAACAATCATTGCCATCGCTACTATGATTGTAAGTTATTTGTTCACAATATTCATGACCAACTTAATCCAATTAGTATACCCAGAACGAAATATCCCCAATTTATCTGATTCCAAGTATGCAGAAAAACTGTTAAAAATATCGGATGAAGGTGAAAAACATGTCATGTTAATTGGGTTTTATAAATCCTATAATTTACTGAATGTTGGTCTACTTATTGGTATTGTGCTTTCTACGTTCTATTCCATTTCGACAGATCAATCTCAACTATTCTCTATTATTGTAATGGGTTTAGTATTAGTCATTGTAAATGGGAAGTATTGTTTTTCCATTCGAAATAAATGATTTTAATGTTTAATTCCCTTTAGGGAAAAAGTTTATAATTCCTTCAAAAGAATTACATTAATCTAGGCAATAAAAAAAGCACTACCTCCAAGGAGATAATGCTTTTTTTCTAAAGAATTCTTTGTTCCTAAAGAACTCCTGCGGGTTTGGCACCCATTAATGTCGACTAAATAATAATCGATAGTATCGATGTCAAACTTATTTCTTACTAGAAGATTAGTATAGCACATAAGTATATTAAAAACAACATTTTATTGAAATGTTGTACAAGGAGCCTATAAGTGATGGTATAATAACTCATTGAGGTAGATTTAGGATTCATGAATCTTGTTGAACAGAAGGTTGACGATGCTTCTTCTTATACTTAAATAATATCGCAATCGGAGGTGTCAATATGAATAAAAAATGGACGATAGATGAAATAAGAAATTATGTTAGTAAAAATTCAGAAAGTACATTACTTTCAAAAGAATACGTAGGTTACTCACAAAAACTACTATTCAAATGTTCATGTGGAACGAACTTTGAAAAAACATTTACAAAGTTTAAAGCGAGTAATCAAAAAAAATGCTCTAATTGTCAAGAAGCTAGACCTTCGCGATAAGGTAATGAGGATTATATAATAACAGATAAACAGATCATAGCTGGTTGCTATGGTCTGTTTATTTTCGTTATAATAACTTTATTCTACAGAGGTGTCCTCATTGGAAATCTGTTTAACGCGTTGTTTTCTAGACTTTCTAAAATATAATAATTCATATATACATGGTATTACTATTAATGTTAGCAGGGTAGCCATAGCCAACCCACCAATAACAACAATAGCAAGACTTTGTGATACTAAGCTTCCCGTTTCAGCTTTTTTCAGCAATAGAGGAAGCATTGCACAAATGGTTGCAATAGCTGTCATGAAGATTGGTCTCATTCTCGTAGCGGCTGCCTCTACGAGCGCATCCCGTATAATCATTTTCTGCTCGTTTTGTTTCACGCGATCTAACAGTACGATCGCATTGGTTACAACGATACCTATAAGCATTAATGCACCAAGAAGGGCAGTAATATCTAAGGAAATACGACTGATAAGAATTCCTAAAATAGCGCCTATTGCAGCTAAAGGTAGTGAGCAAAGAATGGCAATAGGAGCTTTGATAGACTTAAAAGTAATGACCATTATTAGGAACACAATTCCAATGGAAACAAGCATGATTAGGAATAAATCTGTAAAATCTTCCGCTTGTTGACTACTTGAACCACCTATTAATACCTCAACATTTTCAGGGATATCCATACCTGTATTGTCCTGGTCCCCGAATATTGCTAAATTAACTGCTGTTGCAATTTCGGAAAGTTTGGAAGGATCAACAGATGCTGTTACTCGAAGGTATGCATCCCCGTCTATATGAATCTGGTTGGTAGAGCGTTCCTCACTTTGTAAAGTCGCAACGGAAGAGACTGGGGCTATTCCTTCATGGGTCATAACAGGAATATCTTTTAGCTCATCGGGTGTTACGGTATCCAGAAGAGGTTCCAGAATTACAGATTTTTGCTTGTCATTTATACTAACTGTTCCTATCGGTGTTTTGTTTAATAGTACTGCTAACTGGGATGCAATTTGTTCTGTATTGCCTTTAGAAGGATCAACTATTAGGGAGTGAACAGTTTTCTTTTCATCTTGGTTAGTCGTAACTTCCTCTACACCCTCTAATCTATCTACCTTCTCTATAATTTCGGTTGCTACCTTCTCTAATTCAAGTATACTTTCTCCGATAATATCAATTGTTATATTTGGACTAGCTCCACCCATCATAAATGAAGCAGTGCTTACTTCAAACTTTGCATCTGAATATTGTTTTTTTTGAATTTCCATTTCTTTCACTAGAAAGTCGGTGTTCTTTTTATCCTCTAGAAAGATGCTGAAAGTTGCTTCTGTGGAAGAACCGACCCAACCATAATGAGCTGCTTCAGGAGGAGAACCAATTTGAGTAAATATGTGTTGAACCTCTTCCTTTGCAAGAATAGAGGATTCCAGTTCAAAAGTTTTTTCCTTCACTATTTCCATCGGTGTATCAATTGGGTAAGCCAGTGTGACAATTACATAGTCAGCGGAAGAACTATCCACAGCTCCTTTAGGAATGACGAAGTAAGCTCCAATAGAACCAACGAAGAGAAGGAGAGAAACCGAAAACACGATCCATTTATGGTTTAAAGACCAAGTAACCAATTTAGGGAAACGAACTGCGGGCTTATGCTCAGGAATCTTAGCGTTCTTCAATAATCCCGCACTCATCAGAGGGACAACTGTCAATGCAACGATTAAAGAGGCGAGTAATGAATAGGTTACGGTTAAAGCAAATGGTAAAAGGAATTCTTGAAGTCCACCATTTAACAAACTCATTGGCAGGAAAACCGCTACTGTTGTTAATGTGGAAGCAGTTATTGCGACTCCTACTTGCTTAGTTGCATCAATAATCATTTGTATAGAGAATTTTTCTGATTGCATTTTGCGGAAAATATTTTCAATGACTACAATACTATCATCTACAAGTCGACCCACTGCAACAGCGACGCCACCTAGAGTTAAGATGTTTAATGTTACGCCGGACCATGATAGTAAGAATAATGTAAAGCAAAGAGACAATGGAATCGATACGATTGTAATAAATGTAGAGCGTATATTTCGTAAAAAGAGCATGATTATAATCGTTGCAAAAAGTGCACCAAGAAGTACCTCTTTTATCATCGTGTGAACAGAATTCTCCACCAAGTCGGAGGAAGAAATATATATAACTGATTCCTGTTGCTCAAACTTTTCATTTATTTCTTTTGTTACTTTTTCAATCTCCTTGCTAATCGTAACCGCGTTGGATTGACTATCTTTTGTAATACTAATATCTAAGCTATCCATCCCATTAAATCGACTAACGAAGTTTGAATCATTCGTTTCCTCAATAGTAGAGATATCTCCCAAAGCTATTTCAGGTGTAATCGGAAGAGCTTTTAATTCATCTAGACTTGTAAGATCTCCGATTACTTTAATATTGCTTGTTTTTCCGTCTATTATTTTTTCACCGATTGTGACAGAAATATTTTGACCTTGAAGAATCCCTACAATGGACTGAAGTGGAATTTGATTTTCGGACAGTTTTTCATCATCAATGACAACAGAAATGACGGAATTGGTTACTCCATATACATCTACGTTAGAGACCCCTTTTATCTCTTGATACATGGACTGTAGTTTGTTTCGTGCAAACTCCTTATTTTCTTCAGTTAAACCCTCTTCAAAGGTAACGGCAATATTAACAATTGGAATCATCGAAGTGTTAAGCTGTGAAATAATCGGCTTAGATATATAGGGAGGCAAGGATATCCCATTTAAAGCATCTTGAACATCTAACTTTGCCTGCTTCATATCATATCCTGCCTCGAAAAACAGATCTACTTTTGAAAATCCATCGCCCGTTGTTGAAAAGACTGACGTTTTGCCATTCAATCCTGTAACTGATCTCTCAATTGGGAGGGTCACCTCAGACTCCATCGTTTTAGAATCAATCCCTTGGCTCATGGAAATAATAGTTACTTGAGGATTATCCGCTGTTGGTAGAAATTCCATAGGCAGTCTAAAATAACTTACAACCCCTATAACTAGTATTAATACAGTTAGTACTGCCACTGCCGCTTTGTTCCCGAAAGCCCATTTTGTAAATAATGACATAGTAAAGTTTCCTCCTAGGTTAATTGCCTGTGAATCAAAATAGAAAAATGCTAAAATCTAAGGCTTTAAGACAATTTATACTGATTTACCAGGTGCGCTCCTTCCTAAGACTGGTTTGATTACCAGTTAATTGTATAAAAGGGGGTAGGATTCTGCATTGAACTTTGGATAGAAATTAGTCTAGGGCTTGAGGTGTAGTAAAACCTAAGTAAGTTACTTTATAGAAAGGATAAAAAGAAGGTATGTTTGAAAACTTCCATACATAGATTAAATGATATGGAAACCGGTTTATAAGAATTTTCAAAAAACTAATTGATTTTATTTTAAATTAGATTATAATGGAAATTGAAAGCGCTTTTATATATAGAAATTTGGTTTATTTCCTATTTTTTTAACCTTTATGGAAACCGGTTTCTATAAATAAGATGATTGTAATGACACCGAAGATGCGGAGCTTGATGGGATTAAATATAAGATGGGAGGGCGGTTTGGAGTAAAGGGGTTTTATTGTATGAATACTAGTAAACTATTAAAATTCAGGGGGAAATCATAATGAAACTAAAAAAACTACTAATCGCTTCATTATCCATATTGTTTGTGTTATTCGTTGCAGCATGTTCCGATTCATCAACTGATGATTCAGGTAAAAAAGCAGATGGCAAGGAACAAGTCACACTTAACTTTTGGATGTTCGGTGCTACTGGTTATGAAGAACTTGTAAAAGAATATGAAAAACAAAATGAAAATATCAAAATTAAAATAAAAACATCAGAAACTGCTGATCATCATAATAACTTATTTACAGCTCTATCTGCTGGTAGTGGGGCACCAGATATAGCAGCACTTGAGCTTGACCAATTGGATCGTTTCCGTGATGCGCAAGATCGTTTTGTGAATTTATACGATATGGGTGCGAAGGATATTAAAGGAGAGTATTTGGACTGGAAATGGGAAATTGCTGAAAATGATAATGGAGAGTTCTTAATGGGTCTTCCAACGGATATTGGTCCAAAAGGCCTTTACTACAGATTAGATATATTTGAAGAAGCGGGATTACCTACAGATCCAGAAGAAGTTTCTGCTTTAATCGCAACTCCAAAAGATTTTAAGGATGCTGCTATAAAAATTAAAGAAAAAACTGGTAAACCAATGGTTGCTAGTATGGAAATGATGTACCGTGCGCAACTAGATGCGTTAGAGGAAAGTTATTTTGACGCAGAAGGAAATTTAATGATAGATGAAAGCGGCAACGGCGTTAAAGAAGCATATGACTTAGCGATCGATATGAATGAGCTTGGTTTAGTCGGAAATTATGCAATGTGGTCCGCTGAATGGGCAAATGGTGTGAATAATGGCGACTTTGCTGTTGAATTAGGAGCTGCTTGGTTCAAAGGGTGGATGGAATCAAATGCGCCTGATGCTGCTGGAAAATTTAGTATTGCTACATTACCGACGGAATACAGTGGAAACTGGGGTGGTTCTTACATTTCAATTCCTAAAGAAACAAAGCATGCAGAAGAAGCATATGAATTTGTAAAATGGCTAGTTTCACCTGAAAATCAATTGAAATCATTCAAGAACAATGGTCTTTTCCCTTCTGCTCCTGCTGTATATGATATGGCTGAATTTAAAGAAGCAAGTGATGAGTATTTTGGTGGACAGTCCACACAAACAGTATTTGCTC
Source organism: Psychrobacillus sp. FSL H8-0510 (assembly GCF_038008345.1). Taxonomy (NCBI): domain Bacteria; kingdom Bacillati; phylum Bacillota; class Bacilli; order Caryophanales; family Bacillaceae; genus Psychrobacillus; species Psychrobacillus sp. FSL H8-0510. The sequence goes on along the minus strand of NZ_JBBOYZ010000001.1, from coordinate 2,724,894 downwards.
AATCTGCACAAAAGATTGGAAAAGTATATAAAGGTAAGGATTATACAAGCGTTCACGATGAAATCCTTGCTGCTTTAGTTAACTCACAGGCTGGTGCTGATCCGGAGAAAGAATGGACGGAAGCGATCGAACGTATTAAAACTAAACTAGATCGCTAAGTTCAGAAAAGGTTTAACATATTCGGCGGGTATAACCGCCGGATATACTCTGTATGTAGGTAGGGGGACGAGTGTATGGTTTCTTTAGATGAAAAACAGCAAAAAAAACGAAGGAAAGGTTTTTCATCCCAAGATATGAAAGAGATGCTTTCAGGGTATTTATATATATCCCCATTCTTTATCATATTTGCGATAATTGGTCTTTATCCGGCAATTTTTAGTTTAATCCTCGCTTTTCAGAAATGGAACGGTATGGGGGAAATGGAGTTTGTCGGGTTAAATAACTTTCAAGTAATACTAAGTGACCCACTATTTTGGAAATCTGTTTATAATACCGTCATCCTTGGACTGATGGGTACTGCTCCTCAGCTCGTAATTGGATTGATACTAGCATTTTTATTGAACCTATCTTATTTACGATTTAAAGCCTTTTTCCGGGTCACAATATTCATGCCATATATCACTTCTATGGTAGCGGTTGCTTTAGTATTTAGTGTGTTTTTTAGTAATAATGAAACAGCGTTAGTGAATTATATTATTGGATTATTTGGTTTTGATCCAGTGAGCTGGAAGACCTCTGAATGGGGTGCGAAAATTGCGATCTCTACGATGGTTTTTTGGCGCTGGCTTGGATACAACACCATTATTTACTTAGCAGGGATGCAAAGTATTCCAAATGAGTTGTATGAAGCATCTAAAATAGACGGCGCTAGCATCTTCCAACAACTTCGATATATTACGATTCCGTTATTAAAACCATTTATAATATTGACTGTCTTCTTTTCGACAGTTGGAGCGATGCAATTGTTTACGGAGCCAACAGTGTTTTTAGGTAACACCGCATTTTCAAGGGATGAAGCAATGACAGTTGTTATGTATTTATATCGAGATGCCTTTAAGTTATCTTCCTTCGGGACAGCATCTGCTGCTGCTATTGTTCTGTTGTTATTCATCGTAGTTGCATCTGCAATTAATATGTTACTGACAAAAAGGCTTGGAAGGGATAGGAGGGAAACATAGATGAAAGGTGATGTTGGTACTAAAAAGTGGGGCATTGGGCGTATAGGAATGTACTTGTTTTTAACGGTAATATCGCTCTTTTCGTTATTCCCTTTTTACTGGATGTTTGTTATGTCAACGAGACATAGCTCTGCATATAATTCGATACCTCCAGCAATGGTTCCAGGTGATCAGTTAAAGGAAAATTTCCAAAAAGTATTAGATATGATTCCATTTTTCCAGTCGATGTTCAATACATTAATCGTTTGTCTTACGGTAACGATTGTCGTGTTACTTATAAGTTCACTAGCTGGTTTTGCATTTTCTAAGCTGAAATTTCCAGGGAAAAATATTCTATTCTTCGCTATATTGTTCACTATCATCATTCCGCCGCAACTTGGATTAATACCACAGTATTTGTTAGTGGCCAAAGCAGGATTATTGGATAATTTATTTGCAGCGATGGTATTATTTTTCCTAAATCCATTAGGAATATTTCTAATGAGACAATATGTGAGCGAATCTGTACCAGATGAATTGATCGAAGCAGCAAGATTAGATGGTTGTTCGATTTTCAGAATATACCGTAGTATTGTATTACCTATCATTTTACCTGCTTTTGCAACACTAGGAATTATTGTGTTCACCTCGGTTTGGGGAGAGTTCTTATGGCAGTTTACGGTGCTTCGAGACCCTGAATCCTATACAATTCAAGTTGCTTTAGCATCATTAAACACTCAATTTAAAGTAGATTTCGGTATGTTGTTATCTGGCGTATTTTGGGCTACAATACCACTTTTAATAGTGTTCTTGTTATTCAATAAACTATTTATATCTAGTATTGCCGAGGGATCGGTTAAATAATTGCGGTCAGCACATGGAATATGAGGGATGTAAAATGACGACTTTAACTATACGTGATATTGCTCAGATGTCGGGCGTCTCTAGGGGGACCGTCTCTAAAGTGATTAACAACTACGATGGTGTAAGTGAACTAACAAAGCGTAAAGTATTAGAGGTTATTGATAAAACTGGCTATCAACCTACTTTTTCTGCACGATCACTTGCAACCAAAAAATCCAGCCTAATCGGACTGATCTATGCAGGGAAGATAAATGTAGAGTTTAACCATCCTTTTTTCAATGAGGTAATTTCATCTTTTCAAAAAACACTTGGTGCGATGGGCTATGATATTATCATTTTTTCCAATGAAATGTTCGATAAGGACAGTGTAGATTATCTTGCAAGGTCGCGGCATTATCGTTTAGATGGCTGTTTGATAATTGCGGGGGAAGAAGTAGAGGAAGCCGTTTCAGAGTTAGATAAAAGTGATATACCTTGTCTAGGGATAGACCTTGAGTTGACTGGGGAAAATTCTAGTTACGTCATGACAGATAACTTTAAAGTATCACAGCTTGCAGTGGAATACCTATATTTGAACTCTATTAGAGATGTTGGTTATATTGCAGGGAAGGACAGCTCTGATATATCGAATCAGCGATTAGAAGGATTTTTGCAGACAATGAGTCAATTTGGGATGACAGCGCAACCACAATGGATTAAACACGGAAACTTTTTTGAATCTAGTGGATACGAAGCAATGGAAATAATACTTCAAGGTGAATCTTTGCCAAAAGCAATTATTGCCGCATCCGATATGATGGCTCTAGGTGCAATGAGAGCGATTAAAGACTATGGACTTCGAATTCCTCAGGATATTCAAGTGCTAGGTTGTGATGATGTAGAGGCTTGTCGTTATATGGAGCCTGCTCTTACTACTATTAAGCAGGATAAACAGAAAATTGGTAGATTGGCAGCGATAAAGTTAAACGATTTGATAAATGGAGTAACAGGTTTAAGGCCGTCACTCGTAGATCCAGAACTAGTAATCAGGAATTCTTCGGGTACCGTAGAAGAGGTAACGAAAAAACGATAAATGAAGGGTGGGCAACAAATGGCAATTATACAGTTTCCAAAAGACTTTAAATGGGGAGCGGCAACGGCTTCTTATCAAATTGAAGGTGCAACAAACGAAGATGGTAGAGGGGTATCGATATGGGATACCTTTTCTAAAACTCCGGGGAAGGTACATAATGGAGACACCGGAGACGTAGCGTGCGATAGCTACCACCGGTATGAAGAGGACGTAGAGCTAATACGTGATTTGGGAGCAGATGTGTATCGCTTTTCTGTTGCTTGGCCAAGGATTTTCCCTAATGGTACGGGAGAAGTTAACCAAAAAGGAGTCGACTATTATCATAAATTAGTAGACTCGTTGTTAGAAAAAGGCATTGAACCAATGTGTACTTTGTATCATTGGGATCTACCACAAGCCTTACAGGACAAGGGTGGTTGGGATAACCGCGAAACAATCGAAGCTTTCGTTCAATATGCCGATTTCATGTTTAAGGAATTTGATGGCAAGATAAAAAAATGGATTACGGTTAACGAACCTTGGTGTTCCTCGTTCCTGTCGAACTATATTGGAGAGCATGCACCAGGGAATCAGAACCTCCAATTAGCGACGGATATAGCGCATCATTTATTGGTTGCTCATGGCCGTGCGGTGAAACAATTTAGAGACAGCAATATAGAAGGCGAAATTGGTTATGCTCCAAATGTTACTTGGTTTGAACCATATAGCACGAAACAACAAGATATTGAAGCGTGCAATCGAGGTAACGCTTGGAATTTAGAGTGGTTTTTTGATCCTGTATTTAAAGGGAGCTATCCTTCCTTCATGGTTGAATGGTTTAAAGAAAAAGGAGCTACTCCTACCATTTTAGATGGCGATCTCGAAATTATTTCACAACCAATCGATTTTCTAGGGATAAACTATTACACGGGGAATGTAGGGCGTTATAAAGAGAATGAAGGGTTATTTGATTTAGAAAATATAGATATGGGATATGACAAAACAGATATAGACTGGTTTATCTATCCGGAAGGTTTTTATAAAGTTCTGGTCAAAATTAAAGACCTTTACGGCAATGTTCCAATATATATTACCGAAAATGGCGCGTGTTATAATGAGGAGCCTGAAAACGGGGAAGTCGCCGATCATAAACGAATTGACTACTTAAAGACTCACTTAACGGCATTGAAGCGAAGTATGGATTCTGGTGTAAATGTAAAAGGATTCTTATATTGGTCGCTAATGGATAACTTTGAATGGGCTTTAGGGTATAGTATGCGCTTTGGCATTGTGCATGTGAATTATGAAACTTTAGAAAGAACCAAAAAAGATAGTTACCACTGGTTCGGTGAAACGATTCAGAACGGTGAATTTACATTGTAATCTAAATAGAGAGGTGAGCGCTAAGCTACTTAGTGTTCGCTTCTTTTTTGATGCTGATCTTTTAATAGGTGTTGCATTTTCATATTCAGTATTTGATCAACTGGATGAATTGTTTCAATTACTTAATCAATATGTGATAATATTACGTTTAAAGGATTTTAGAAAGTTTTATAGAATGTTATCGGAACAGTATTATTAGGAGGATTTGCATTATGGAGTTTATTACTACTTTGTTCAATTCGCATTATGACCTATACATTCGTTTGGGTGTAGCCACTTTTATAGGCTTCTTTATAGGCTTAGAGAGAGCGATAAAAAATAAACCAGCAGGAATCCGGACGCATATTCTAGTTTGCCTAGGATCCACTCTAGCAATGGCGTTGTCTTCTCTAAACCAAGGAGCATATATGGATCCGATGCGTTTAGCCGCACAAGTAATTAGTGGTATTGGGTTTCTTGGAGCAGGTGTCATATGGGTAGATAAGGATAATGTAAAGCGGGGTCTAACTACTGCGGCTAACCTTTGGATTACTGCTTGTGTAGGATTAACTATTGGTTATGGTGCATATGATTTAGCGATCATAACAGTTATTTTAATGTTCATCGCAATGAATCTTCCAAAGTTGGCGGTGAAACTAGGTATACTCCCTTCTCGAGGGAAAGAAGAAGAAGATAGTGACGGCGAATAAATGGAACAAAAAATAGGTATATGATAGGTAAACTGTCATCACTGTTAAAAACAGTGATGACAGTTTTTTTATTTGAATAGAAATATTTGAGAAGAAAAGCAGGAATTTCAAAGGTTTTAAAGTGATGATAAATAGAAAGTAAAATATATTCAGAAAATTGTGTTGACATCTAATCAAAAACGAATAAAATGAATATTATAAGTTATGTTAGCTTTTCTTACATCATAAGATAGTTAAGCTGACATTAGAAAAGGAGAGATGAAAATGGAAGATGTAATGTATTTGATGAACAGCGTATGGACCATGATTGCTGCAATTTTAGTTATATTTATGATTGGTGGATTCATATTATTGGAAGCTGGTTCGACGAGAATGAAAAATGCTGGCCACGTTGCTGGTAAAACAATATTTACATTTGGTTTAGCATCAATGGTGTTCTGGGCAGTAGGTTACGGATTTATCTTTGGAGGCGATGCGAACTTCTTCGTAGGTATGACAGACTTTTTCTATAGTGGAGAAATTATAGAAGGAGCTGGTCTTGCCACAACAGTATTCTTTGTTTTCCAGTTAGCATTTGCTGGTATCGCGGTAACGATTGCATTAGGTGGATTTGCAGAACGTGCAAAATTATCCGCATATGTAATTTTCACCATTCTTTTTGGAATAATCGTTTATCCTGTAATTGCTCACTGGGTATGGGGTGGAGGATGGTTGGCTGAACATGGTAAACAGGATTTTGCCGGCTCCACTGTAGTTCATTTAACTGGTGCGATGGCTGCCCTTGCAGCAACAATGATTCTAAAACCGAGAATTGGGAAGTTCAATAAAGACGGTTCGGCAAACAATCTTGCAGGACATAACCAAGTTTATACAGCACTGGGAGTACTAATACTTTGGGTTGGTTGGTTTGGATTTAATGCTGGAAGTACTATTTCTGTAGATGCTGCATTCTTTGGATATGTTGCATTAAATACAACACTGGCTGCTGGAGCAGGCGCGGTGGCTGCCACATTAATATCATGGGTAGTACTAGGTAAATCAGATATTCCTACCATTTTAAACGGTGCTTTAGCAGGATTGGTCGCTATTACAGCTTCTTGTGCATTCGTAGATGTTTGGGCGTCTGTAGTCATTGGTTTAATCGCAGGAGTATTAGTATTCTATAGCGCTAGATTTTTTGAGAAGCGAAAAGTGGATGATCCAATTTACGCATTATCTGTTCATGGGGCTGCTGGGGTATGGGGCACATTATCTACTGGTTTTTTTGCAACACCAGAGCTTGCCTCTGTTGGTAAACCTGGATTATTTTACGGCGGTGGATTCGATCAGTTAGGAGTTCAGCTTATGGGTGTGGTGTCTTGTGGGTTATTTGCATTCGTAGTTTCCTATGCTATTCTCTTTATAATGAAAAAAGTCATGGGTGGTATTCGTGTAACAGAAGAAGAGGAACTAATGGGCCTAGATATGAGCGAACATGGCAACTATGGTTATCCAGAACAAATGATTTTAGAAGAATCTAAATCACTAAATTAAATTGAAAAAGCCTCTATTATTTAGGGGCTTTTTATATAAAAGGGCGTGAACTTGTGGAAACGTATGAATCTATTCGAGAATGGAAGGAACTAAATATTACAAACTTCCTAGATGACATCGTTTCTCTCAATGATTTTCATGATCGGGTGATGCTTAAAGTATTGGAAGTAGCATCTAAGAAAATGGAAATTGGTTCAGCTCCATGTGATTTTTCTTGGTTTATAACTGGTAGTGGAGGACGGTTAGAACAAGGGTTAATCAGTGATCAGGATCATGGGGTTATTTATGAAAAGTCTAATGCTGTAAATGATCTGTATTTTCAGGTGTTTGGAGCAGAAATTTCGAAAGGTCTCTATGAAGTAGGTTATCCATATTGTGAAGGTAAAGTGATGAGCTCCAATCCTATGTGGTGCAAGTCATTTGATAATTGGTGTGCACAACTCCAGGAATGGGTGAAAGATGAAAGTTGGGAAACGATTCGTTACCTTCAAATTTTTTATGATGCTAGGGTACTGCATGGCAAGGGGGAATTCATGCATCAATTAAAGTCATTCATTTATGAATACCAACTACAGCATCCTATTTTACTAAGTCGATTTTCTGCTAACGTAGAACATGTTAAAAATGTAATTGGTCCAGTTGGCCAGCTATTAGTGGAAAGGCATGGATTATATCACGGATGTGTAAACTTAAAATATTCGGGATTCTTACCATATGTAAATGCCATTCGACTTTTATCAATAAAAGAAGGGGTAATGGAAACTTCCACTTTAGCTCGCATGAATAAACTAATTAAGATGCAAAAATATAGGAGCTTACTAAAATATAGTGATAGGAATTTTGTGGATTTATTAACCTATCGTCTGTCCTTATCCCAAGTAGACAGCTATTCTGATACACACTATTTACACATTGAAGAACTGAACAAGACCGAACAGAAAGGTATTAAACGGATTATTAAAGGTGGTATTAAATTACATCGAGAAGTAATTGCGATGACGAAAAAGGGTGGCCATAATGGCATTTGAACCATTCATGCAAATACTAAGAGGTATTCAAGGGAAACGGTCAAATGTCGGTATAGGGGATGTTCAGAACGCGCAACAAATGGCCTTTCTAAGAAATCTGCAAAAAGAAAAGAAGAAAGAAGATACTCTAAAAGTTCCGTTAGATGAGCTGGATGTGGTCGTGTTCGACATTGAAACGACTGGCTTTAAACCCGAACAAGGCGATGAGATTATCTCCATTGGTGCCATAAAAATGTGTGGTTCTTTCATTCAAGAAGATGCTGTTTTTTACTCGCTTATAAACACTGGTAAAGAAATCTCTACGGAGGTAGTTAATTTAACAGGGCTTACAAACGAAAAATTAAAGGAAGCCAGACATGTTGGGGATGTACTAATCGAATTCCTAAAGTTTGCAAAAGACTGTACACTTGTAGCACATCATGCGAATCACGAAAGAAATTTTCTGCAATACACCAGTAATAGAGTATTCCACACCCCCTTTAAGCAAAGAATAGTGGATACGTCTTTTCTTTATAAAATTGTAGAACCCCATATTCAATTAAGTTCTTTAGAAGATTTGTGTAAACATAATGCCATTCCAGTAATAGGAAGGCACCATGCATTAGAAGATGCAAAAATGACCGCCAAGCTTTGGAGCCTCTATCTGGAAAAAGTTAAAATGCTAGGCTGCGATACATTACAAGATGTATACGATCATTTTGCAAGAATATAAATGCACGACAGGAGAAATAGCCTGTCGTGCTTTTTTTTATGGGAATAATATCTTTTTAAAACTGAACTGCGCGAAATTCCAACTACCCCGTTTAAATTCCCACTAAATCTAATAATCCTTCGCTGTCGATACTTTTTCATAAAATAAAAGTTTCCGAAATAAATTTCTGAAACATTCTTGGTCTATATTGTCCGATAAACAATATGTTCTAACTCATTTATTGGAAATACGGTTAGAATAACTTGTCCAAGAATATGAAAGTTAGTTCTTTTTTAATAGGTATATTGAATATACTTTGCTAAGTACTTAGTAAAATATTGTTAAAAGGAGAACAGCCCCTGGAAAGTTTGGATCATACATTTTCTGAACAGGATACGCCGGTTTTTTATCGACGATTTGGTAAACGGATATTTGATGTGTTAGCTAGTTCATTGCTACTCGTTTTATTATTTCCAGCTATTATATGTTTGACTATTATTCTATTTATATTCACAGGTAGTCCTGTTTTTTACAAGCAAACTAGGGCAGGATTACATAATCAATCCTTTATAATTTGGAAATTTCGAACAATGTATACAGAGGATATTGAGTCTAGCTCTCATCAATATGAATGGAAAGATGAAGTGCCACAAAACTTTGCTTTTACAACACCACCAACCTTAATAATTACAAAGCCGGGGAAATTTTATAGGAAATATAGTTTAGATGAAATTCCACAGCTTTGGAATGTCTTAAAAGGTGATATGAGTTTAATAGGTCCTAGGCCAGAAATCATTGAAATTACTAATCATTATTCTCCTACCCAAAAGAAACGCTTATTGGTAAAACCAGGTATCACAGGTTATGCGCAGGTGAATGGTCGTTCCGCAATCACACATGGAGAAAAGGTAAAACATGATTTATTTTATGTCAAGCATTGCTCTCTGTTGCTTGACCTGAAGATCATAATACAAACAATTTTTATAGTAGTTACGGGAAAAGGAGCTTGGTGAATAAATCTAGGGAGGGAGGAGTAGGGCGTGCTAGTTGATATTCATAATCACATTTTACCAGGTTTGGATGATGGCCCTAGGACTATCGAAGAAGCTCTATTACTTGCAGAAAATGCTGTTGCTAATGGCATTACGCATGTTATCGCAACCCCTCATCATTTAGATAGAAAATATCGTAATTCTACCTTAGAAGTTAAAGCGGCAGTTGCAGGTTTATATAGAGAGCTGATACAAAGAAATATAAAATTGAAAATTCTACCAGGGCAAGAGATTCATTTATCAACAAATGTACTGATGGAACTTGAAAAAGATCTTCTCACGCTCGCAAATAGTGGTAGGTATTTATTGATTGAATTTCCAAATGCTTATATACCAGCTGATACTCTAGATGTTATCTACAAAATACAGCTAAGAGGATACATCCCGATCATTGTACACCCAGAAAGAAATAGAGTTCTTCGAAAAAACAAACAGTTACTTTACGAATACATATGTAAAGGAGCTCTTGTTCAAATTACAGCGTCTAGTTTACTCGGTCATAATGGTAGAAGTTTAAGAAAGTATACGAAAGAGCTTATCAAACATAATTTAGTGCACTTTATTTCATCGGATGCTCACCATTATTTAAAAAGACCGTTCTTATTAAAAGAGGCATTGGAATATGTCAAAAGAGAGTTCTCCGAAAGTCATGCTAGTTATTATTGTGAAAACGCAAATCATATCGTATATGGTACGGAGATTCAGCCTTTACTACCTATTAGTTTTAAAAAATATTATTATATATAACTTCAAATTGGATGTAATTTAAATGGACAGGTATAAGGAGGGATCATTATAGCGCAAGAAGCAATTAACTTACAAGAAGTATTCAAAATTATAAAGAAACGTTTTGCACTTATTATTACAATATTAGTTTTATCTATGACGATTGCTGGTACTTTTAGTTACTATTACCTCACCCCAATATTTCAAGCATCGACTCAAATTCTCATAAATCAGAAGGAATTCGATCAAAATCAATTTAGTAGTCAGGATATTAATACAAATCTTCAATTAATCAACACTTATAATGTCATTATTAAAAGCCCAGTTATTCTTTCCAAAGTTATTGATAACTTGAATCTAAAAACAACGCCAGAGTTACTTAATCAACAAATAATAGTGTCTAGTGAACAAAACTCACAGATTGTAAACGTTAGAGTAGAAGATCCTGATTTACAAGAGGCCGTCGAAATTGCAAATATGACAGCTAAAGTTTTTCAAGAAGAAATTATAGCTTTAATGAATGTCGATAACGTTAGTATTCTATCACCTGCAGTATTCACTAAGGATACGCTACCTATAAAGCCAAATCTAATACTTAATGTAGGGATAGCCGCAGTCATAGGCTTAATGATTGGAATTGGAATAACCTTTCTAATGGAGTATTTAGATACTTCAATAAAAAACGAGCAGGATATTGGAGAGTTACTAGGTCTACCAATATTAGGTCTTATCAGTCCTATTTCAAATAAATACCTAAAGAAAACAAAAGAACCTAAGTCACTCCATAGAAAGAGGGCAAAAAACCTTGTTTAAGAGAAGGAAGAAAGTTAAACCGATAGCTCGAAAACTTGTGACAAGCTCAAATCCACAAACAATTATTTCTGAACAATTTCGTACGGTACGGACAAACATAAAATTTTCCATGCCAAACAGAGAAATTAAAACAATTCTATTTACTTCTTCATCTATAGGAGAAGGAAAGTCCACAATAGCAGCGAATGTTGCCATTGTATTTGCGCAAGAAGGAAAAAAAGTACTCCTCATCGATGCAGACTTGAGAAAGCCGACTATGCATTATACATTTCTTAAAACAATTACTCCAGGACTAACTAATTTACTAACAAGTCATTGGAATCTAAACCAAGTAGTAAAAGAATCGGGAGTAAATGGATTAGATCTCATTACAAGTGGACCAATACCCTCCAACCCAGCAGAGCTTTTAGGACTGCCTTCCATGGATATGTTAATCACAGAAGTAAAAGAGAAATACGATATCATCATATTTGATGCTCCACCAATATTGTCCGTTTCAGATGCACAAGTCCTCACAGACAAATGTGATGGTACTATTCTAGTTATTAGCTCAGGTTCTACAGAAAAAGGTAATGCTATTAAAGCAAAAGAAGTACTCCAGGCTTCCAAAGCAAACATATTAGGAACTATTCTTAACAATTATAAAATTGGAAAAGATCATTATTATTATCAGTATTATGGGTGAAGTAGAAAGAGATATGAAACCAACGACTGATATTAGGAGAAAATATTAACGTTAGAATACTTTACCGATACTTATAATTATACTTAATTAATTGCATTTGCAGAAACCCCTATATTGACCTCACGCTACCAACTTAAATATTTTACAAGTCAAAGGTATCTGACATGCTTTAAGACTAGAAATTTTATCAAAGTCTTTTCACCATACATTTTGTTCTTTCTTTCAAATTTAAGCTAGGAACCATTGGATTTACGCAGTAGTAATGAACCCTTATCTTTCATTGCTTAATATGTATTACTTAGCAAGAAAGATTTCCTATTCGAGCTTAGAGCTGCTAAAAGATATTATGCATCTTCATTATTCATGGGGATTTACGTTTATGCAATAGCTCCATTTTTAATTCAATAATGATTGGGATATTGTACAAATTGGACTACCCAAACTTTTGAAGATCAAAGAATCAGAGATTATATATGGATTAATAATTTCACTATTACAAAAGACAAAAATATAGATTGGGGAAGATATATGAATTTGCTGTTAACATCTGCGGGCAGAAGAGGTTATTTGGTTAACTATTTTAAAGAGGCTCTAGGAGATGGAGGCGAGGTACATGTAGCGAATAGTGTAAATTCCACTGCAATGATGTATGGAGACAAATCTGTCATAACACCACTTATTTACGATGAAAACTATATTCCTTTTTTAAAAAACTATTGCCTGGTAAATCACATTGAAGCAATCATTCCCCTATTCGATATTGATCTTCCAATTCTTACAAACAATATAAAAGTATTCAAAGATATTGGCGTTAATGTAATTGTTTCTAATAAAGAGATAATTAATATATGCAATGATAAATGGGAAACATATAAATTTCTTATTACCAATGACTTTCAAACTCCTAAAACTTTCTTGAAAGTTTCAGATGCACTAAATGCAATTGAACAAGGCAATATAAATTTTCCACTAATAATTAAACCTAGATGGGGCATGGGTTCCATTTCTATTTTTGATGCTGATAATTCTAATGAGCTAGAGGTATTATTTGAAAAGGTTAAAAAAGATATTCAAGATTCGTTACTGTTATATGAATCAAATCAGGAAAATCAACTTTCGGTACTTATTCAAGAAAAATTAAGTGGACAGGAATATGGATTAGATATAATTAATGATTTGAATGGAAAATACATGAATACGATCGTTAAGAAAAAATATGCAATGAGATCCGGAGAAACAGATATTGCTGAAACGTCTAAGGATGAAGCTTTAGAGCTTGTCGGTAAAAGTCTAGCAACTTTTACCAATCATATCGGAAACTTAGATGTTGATGCTTTCGTAGTGGATGGAGTTTCTTATATTTTGGAAATGAATGCACGAATCGGTGGTGGATATCCATTTAGTCACTATGCAGGTGTAAATCTCCCAAAAGCAATTGTATCATGGCTAAAACAAGAAAAAGTAGATCCAGCTATATTGAAAGCGAAAATTGGGGTGATTGGCTATAAGGATATCCAAATTATTGGTGAAGATCCTGTTAGTAGTATGCAAAAATATGAGGAGGCTATCCCATTATAGAAAGTAAGTTTAAGGAACCTATATATATCACTAGACCACTTCTTCCAAATCTTCAAGTCGTTTATAAAAAATTGAATGAAGTGTGGGAAAGTAAGTGGCTAACTAATAATGGTCCTCAACAGATTAACTTGGAAAAAGTATTAAAAGATTATTTGCATGCAGAAAATTTGTCATTATTTAATAATGGCACATCCGCCTTACTCTTAGGTTTAAAATCTTTAAACCTAACCGGAGAAGTGATTACTACTCCATTTACTTTTCCCGCAACAGTCCAAGCACTCGACTGGAATAATTTAACCCCTGTATTTTGTGATATAGATCCCACAACACTTACCCTAGACACAGCAAAAATCGAACCCCTCATTACGGGAAAAACTTCTGCTATCCTTGGTGTTCACACATTTGGAAATCCATGTGATGTAGAACAAATTCAATTAATCGCAAACAAATATAAACTGAAAGTAATTTATGATGGAGCCCATACTTTTGGGACAAATTATAATAATAATCCTATTAGCGAGTATGGGGATATGACGATGTTCAGTTTCCATGCAACAAAACTTTTTAATACTGTCGAAGGTGGAGCATTGACTTTTAAAGATAATAGTTTAGTTGAAAAACTGAACCTCCTAAAAAATTTTGGAATAGCAAATCCAGAGGAGGTCGTTCTTTCAGGTCTAAACGCAAAGTTAAACGAAATTCAGGCAGTAATTGGACTTGAAGTATTAAAGCTTGTGGAAACTGAACGCAATAAGAGGCATGAAATAAAAAGAACATATGAATCGTACTTGAAAGACGTACCCGGTATTAACGTGTTGACGAAATTAGAAGGCGAAAGCAGTAGTTATCAGTATTTTGTCATTCAAATAGACGAAGAGTTATATGGTAAATCAAGAGATTGGCTTCACGAGAAATTAAAAGAATTCAATGTGTTTACACGTAAATATTTCTATCCTCTTTGTAGCGATTTTCAATGGTACGATCATTTGGAATCTGCACGAAAAGAAAATCTCCCTGTAGCACAAAAAGTAGTTACACAAGTATTGGCCATGCCGTATTATGGAGAATTACAAAAAGAGGCAGTGGAGAAAATCTGTAAAGTGATTCGTGATTGCGTATGAAAGGAATAATTTTAGCTGGTGGATCTGGTACAAGACTTTATCCACTCACAAAAGTAATTTCAAAGCAAATGCTGCCAGTTTACGATAAACCAATGATTTATTATCCTCTCTCCGTATTAATGCTTGCAGGAATAAGAGAAATATTAGTCATCTCAACTCATAGAGATATAGAAGGATTTAAAGAATTATTAGGTGATGGAAGTAAGATTGGCATGAAATTGTTATATGCTATCCAGGAAAATCCAAGTGGTCTTGCTGAAGCTTTTATTATTGGAGAGGAATTTATTGATAAATCATCTATAGCTTTAGTTTTGGGAGACAATATCTTTTATGGTTCTGATTTTGGAAATACTGTGCAAGAAGCAGCGAACTTATTAGAAGGTGCTATAATTTTTGGTTGTTTCGTGAAAGACCCAAGAGCGTATGGTGTTGTAGAAGTGGACGAAAAAAACAATGCAGTTTCCATTGAAGAAAAGCCAGATAATCCGAAGTCCTCCTATGCAATACCTGGTTTATACTTTTTTGATAATAAAGTTACGGAAATAGCAAAAAAAGTAAAACCTTCTGAACGAGGAGAAGTTGAAATAACTTCTGTAATTGATGAATATCTTCGTAAAGGAGATTTAAAAGTGAAAATTATGGGTAGGGGCTTAGCGTGGCTCGATACTGGTACCCATGAGTCACTCCTAGAAGCGTCCAATTTTGTAGAAGCCATTCAAAACCGTCAAGGATTATACGTTTCTTGTATTGAGGAAATTGCATTTCGAAGGAAGTATATATCGAAGCAACAATTGCTACAACTTGCCGAACCATTAATGAAGACAAATTACGGAAATTATTTGGTTGATGTCGCGAATTCCAATAGATCATAAAGGGGATTATGATGAATATTTTAGTTACAGGCGGAGCAGGATTCATCGGATCCAATTTTATTAGACATATGCTCACAAAATATAATTACATCATAGTTAATCTGGATTTATTAACGTACGCCGGAAATCTCCGGAATTTAGAAGATATCGAAAACACAGAAAGATATCACTTTGTGAAAGGAGATATTCGAAACCGGGAACTACTAACTAAACTCTTTCATCAATTTGATATTCAAGCCGTTGTCCATTTTGCAGCAGAATCTCATGTGGATAAAAGTATTGATGATCCAGAAATCTTTTTAAATACGAATGTGGTAGGCACACAAGCTTTGTTGGATACAGCAAAACAATATTGGAAGGTCAATAAATCAGACAAATACTGCATCGACTACAAAGAAAACGTTAAATTTATTCAAATTTCTACGGATGAAGTATACGGTACTTTAGGAAAAGAAGGATATTTTACAGAAGAGACAAGTCTCTCGCCGAATAGTCCCTATTCAGCATCTAAAGCATCCGCGGACATGATGGTACGTGCTTACTATGAAACATTCAAACTACCGGTAGTTACTACAAGATGCTCGAACAATTATGGCCCATACCAGTATCCTGAAAAATTAATTCCACTTATGATCCATCATGCATTACATGAAATGCCTTTGCCGGTATACGGTGATGGTAAACAGATAAGAGATTGGTTGCATGTGGAAGATCACTGCTCTGCAATAGACACTGTCCTTCATAAAGGCAAGATTGGAGAAGTGTACAACATAGGCGGAGACAATGAGAAAGAAAATATAGAGATGGTCAGAACAATTTTGAGCTACTTAAACAAAAGCGAGGACTTAATCAAATATATACAAGACCGTCTTGGGCATGACAGAAGATATGCAATCGATAACACCAAGATTACGAGAGATTTGGGCTGGGCTCCATCATACTCCATTAATCATGGAATTGAAATGACAATTCAATGGTATGTGGAGAATAAAGAAAGGATGGATCTTATATACCGTAGTCAAATCAAAACGTTAGCAGATCATAGTAAAGGAGGGGAGCATTGATGAGTGTGGCAATCATGCAACCTTATTTTTTCCCTTATTTAGGGTACTGGCAGTTAATAAATGCAGTAGATCGGTTTATTCTCTACGACAATATAAAATTCACAAAAAAAAGTTGGATTCGTCGAAATAGAATACTATTAAATGGTGTGGATTCGTTATTTACTTTACCTGTAAAACACGATTCAGATTCACTTGATATAAGAGAAAGGGTATTGTTCGATTCATTCGATGTAGAACGAGAGAAAATTTTAAAAAAAATTAAAGATGCGTACAAAAGAGCTCCGCAATATCACAATGTCTTTCCAATTATTGAGGAATGTTTTAGATATGAAAGCAAGAATCTTTTTCAATATATTCACCACTCAATTGTTACTGTAGCAACTTATTTAGAAATTGAAACATCAATTATTATTTCTTCCAATATTGAAATGGATCATTCGTTAAAAAATAAAGATAGAGTCATTGCTAATTGTATTGCACTGTCAGAGGATACTTATATTAATCCTGTAGGTGGAGTAGAGCTATATGATAAAACATATTTTCTTGAAAATGGAATTAATTTGCACTTCATCAAAATGAGATCATTAGATTATAAACAGTTTGAGAATGAATTTATCTCTAATCTTTCAATTATCGATGTGTTGATGTTTAATTCCAAAGAAGAAGTAAAAAAAATGTTGAAGCAGTACGATTTAATTTAAAAATGGAGTGTAGAAATTGCATTAGATAATGTTTCTATGAGGATCAGCAGAGTAGATTATTGCAATGAATACTATCGGGTAAGTACACGGATAAAAAAGCCATATTAGAGCTTGTATGTAAAAGAACCTAGATAGAACTTGTTTCTTATTCATCAGAGCATGCAACAGAAACGGCAGTTTATGTAGGCGACAAGCTAAACTTACCATCGAATTCATATTAATCAGTATTAATCTTATCAAATAAAGTATGTTTAGAGATTTGTTATTATTAGTGGTGTCTTAAATGTAGATATGGTGTTCGATTAAAATAGTAGGTTATTCTTAAATTTAATTCTTCTGAAGAGCTAAAATTTTATATGAAAAATATGAAGCAATATATAAGTATTCAATTGATATGATATATTATTATTTCAGTTAAAAAGGGGTTATATATGCAAAGTATTCAAAATGATAGCTTAGAAAATCTTAAGCTACTAAAGGAAAAGTATGGTGAATCATTTTATTTGTTTGACGTAGAAAAATTGAGAAGGAATTATTTGAATATGTTTTCAGCGTTTAGCAGTAGATATAACAATTTCATTATTGGATATTCCTATAAAACAAATTATTTGCCTACAGTTTTAAAAGAAATATCTCATTTAGGCGGCTTTGCTGAAGTTGTCTCCAGATTGGAATATGACCTAGCCCTGAAAATAGGAGTAAATCCACAGAAGATTATTTTTAATGGTCCTCTTAAGTCAAAAGATGATATAGCGTTAGCATTAGAAAATGAAAGTATTATTAATCTTGATTCGTTTTATGAAATCGATATTGTAAAAGATTATGTTCTCCAGAATAATAAAAGAAATTATAAGGTCGGATTAAGGGCAAACTTTGAAATTACTATTGATGGAATGAATCCAATTCAAGATGGATTTGTAAAAAGCAGATTTGGTTTTTGTGTGGAAAATGGAAATTTTGAGAAAGCTTTAAGTGAGTTAGTTGGTATAGATAACCTTGATATCGTTGGTCTTCACGGACATATATCTACCCAGACAAGGAGCTTAAAAGTTTATGAGAAAGTTACACAAACATTATGCGATCTTTCAAAAAAGTATATAGCAAGTACACTTGAATACATTGATGTTGGTGGAGGTTTCTTTGGGAATGTACCAAAAATAATGAATCTAAAAAATGTCCCAACCTTTGATGACTATGCTATTACGATCTGTTCTATTATGAATAAAGAGAAAATACATTTTATAAAAGAACCATGTTTAATAGTAGAGCCAGGATTAGCTTTAGTAGTAGATACTTTTAAATTTTATTGTCAAGTAGTTGACGTGAAGAAAAATGGTGATGAATATTTTGTGCTAGTTAATGGAAGTGTTCATAATATAAAGTCAGAATTAAGCAAAAAAAATACATCTATGGATTTTGTCAAAACAAACCAAGGAGATTACCAGATAGGAAATTTCAATGTTGTTGGTTATACATGTATGGAAAGAGATTACTTGATGACTGATTATATTGATGATATTCCTAAACCTGGTGACTTCCTAATTTTCAACAATGTAGGTGCCTATTCAATAGTTTTGAATCCCCCTTTCATTAAGGAGAGACCACCAATCATCGCTAGGACAGGAAGCCAAATTAGTATTGTTAGAAAGAGAGAAAAGTTAGATGATTTTATAAATAGTAATATCTATATATATTAATCCTTGTTTAAATTTGAAGTTGTATACAAAAGTTAATTTCTAGGAATCGTAACATTATTATATCGTGGGAGAACGTTAGAAAGTATTAGTTACAGGAGCAGCAGGTTTTATCGGTTCATATGTTGTATAAGCATTAGTTAAGGAAAAAACTTCAGTGATTGCATTAGATAATTTATCGACAGGTAAAGCAAATAATTTAGTAGTTGATGTCCCGTTTTATAAGATGGATATTACAAACGATGGGTTAGAAGATGTATTTCGAATCGAACAACCAGACTATGTAATTCATTTAGAGGCGCAATCTTCTGTCTTAAACTCGATAACTGATCCAATGGAAGATTGTCAATCAAATTTAGTTGGGACTCTTAATATTCTAAGGTTTGCTAAGCAATATGAGGTGAAGAAATGTATTTTTTCCTCCACAGCAGCAGTCTATGGAAATCCTACTATATTACCAGTTGTAGAGGATAGTAAACTTTCTACTCTTTCATTTTATGCTTTATCTAAACTTTCAGCGGAAAAGTATGTAAAGTTATATGAAAATCTATTTGGTTTAAAAAGTTGTATACTTCGTTTTTCTAATGTTTTTGGTCCAAAGCAAAATGGAGGAGTCATCACTAGTATTATGAATCGATTATTAACCGGGAAAGATCATTATTTTCAGCAGTATTATGGGTGAAGTGATGGACAAATAGTACATGTAATGGTGGGGAGATGACAATATGTTAATACGTGTAGAAAAAAAAGGGAGATTAGTAATTGTAATAGGCATAAATAGCAATATTAAGTTCTGGAAGATGAAATCTGTATATTTCAGATTAATCTATTTTAAAAATAAAGGTATCGAACATAGTTATGCAACAAGATAGCTCTTTAAAGAAGAGGACACTAAGAGGATTGTTTTGGAGTGTCACAGATTTATTCGCAAATAATGGAATTCAGATTGTTATTCAAATTGTACTCGCTAGACTCTTATTACCAGAGCACTTTGGAGTTATCGGTATGATCGTAGTATTAATTGCTATTTCAAACTCTTTAATTGACTGTGGTTTTTCTCAAGCTCTAATTAGAGATCAGAATACAAGTCAGAAGGATTATTCTACAGTGTTTCATTTTAACTTTTTCATTTCTATATTAATTTATTTTATTTTATTTATTAGTGCTCCTTCAATCAGTATATTTTTTAAAACTCCCCAATTATTAGAAGTTATACGTGTAATATCAATAACTTTGATTATAAGTTCATTGGCAATAATTCAAAGAGTAAAGCTTACTAAAGCCCTTAACTTCAAAACATTAACTAAGATAAATATCATAGCATTCTTTACGGCTGGTAGTATATCCATTTCGATGGCATTCCTAGGTTTTGGAGTTTGGAGTTTAGTTATTAATATGATGGTTGTTCAAACTATGCAAACTTTATTATTATGGTACATTAATCGATGGATTCCTTCATTAACGTTTAACATAAGATCATTTAACAAGTTTTTTAAATTTGGATCTAAACTACTGCTTTCTGGAATTATAGATTCCATTTATACGAATCTATTTTTTTTAATTATTGGAAAGTTTTACACTGCTTCTCAACTTGGATATTATACAAACGCAGTAAAAGTTAGAGATATGGCTTCCCAATCTATTGTAGTTACGATAGAACGTGTAACTTATCCAGTATTAAGTAGTGCTCAAGATGAACGTGAAAGATTGAAGGCCATATTTAGTAAGATGATTAAGATAAGTAGTTTTGTTAATTTTCCACTAATGGTAGGTGTAGCTGTTATCGCAACTCCGCTATTTCAACTGCTATTTGGTGAAAAGTGGCTACCTTCAGTACTCTATTTTCAACTGTTGTGCATAGCAGGAATGTTATATCCTATTCACGTTTTAAATCTTAATATTCTTCAAGTCAAAGGAAGATCAGACTTGTTTTTACTTCTAGAAATCTTAAAAAAAGTAATGATAACTATATTAATTTCTTTAGCACTGTATTTGAACCTTGGCATCTTGGGATTAATTTGGACGGCCATTATTGATTCTTTTATCTCTTTATTTATAAATACGTATTTTTCTGCGAGATTAATAGATTATTCTACTAAAAATCAATTTAAAGATTTAGCACCGATGTTTTTCATTTCCATCCTAATGGGGGCCTTAGTTTTTTTAGCTGGTTATATCCTACCAAACTTACCTTTTATCAAGTTAATATGTCAAATTTTCATCGGGATTATAGTTTATATCATATTTAGTAAAATCTTTAGAGTTAAACAATTAAGTGAGGTGTATCAATTAATACACCCGTTTATTTTAAGCTCAAAAAAATGGACAATAGATAAAATATCATTTAAAGGAAATATATAAATATTACGAGAACCACTATTAAATAACTTAGGAGGTTGTTAATAACGAAATAATGTTTAAGGAACCTATATATATCACTAGACCACTTCTTCCCTATGGTAAATTAAATGAAGTGTGGGAAAGCAAATGGCTTACTAATAATGGTCCTCAGCAGATTAACTTGGAAAAAGTATTAAAAGATTATTTGCTTGCAGAAAATCTGTCTTTATTTAATAATGGCACATCCGCATTACTCTTAGGTTTAAGAGCTTTAAACCTAACCGGAGAAGTTTACTACTCCATTTACTTTTCCCGCAACAGTTCAAGCATTAGATTGAAATAATTTAACGCCTGTTTTTTGTGATATAGATCCCACAACACTTACCCTAGACGCTGCAAAAATCGAACCCCTCATTACGGAAAAACTTCTGCTATCCTTGGTGTTCACACATTTGGAAATCCATGTGATGTCGAACAAATTCAATTAATCGCAAACAAATATAAATTGAAAGTAATCTATGATGGAGCCCATACTTTTGGGACAAATTATAATAATAAGCCTTTAGCGAGTATGGGGATATGACGATGTTCAGTTTTCATGCAACAAAACTATTTAATACTGTCGAAGGCGGAGCATTGACTTTTAGAGTCAATAGTTTCGGGCGGTAATTGGACTTGAAGTATTAAGGCTTGTGGAAACCGAACGCAAGAAGAGGCATAAAATAAAAAAGAGCATATGAATCGTACTTGAAGACGTATCCGGTATTAACGTATTGACGAAATTAGAAGACGAATGCAGCAGTTATCAGTATTTTGTAATTCAAATAGACCAAGAGTTATATGGTAAATCAAGAGATTGGCTACAGGAGAAACTAAAAGAGTATAACGTATTTACACGAAAGTATTTCTATCCTTTATGCAGTGCCTTTGAATGGTACCAACATTTAGAATCTGCTCGAAAAGAATTTAATGTTATTGGTTATACATGCATGGAAAAAGATTATCTGATAATTGACCAATATGGAGAAATCCCTAAAGTTGGAGAATTTATAATTTTCCATAATATAGGTGAATGCACAAAAGTCCTTAATCCTCCTTTCATTAAAGAGGGAGCTCCAATATAGCTAAAGTAGAGAGCCAATATAAAATAGTTAGGAAGAGAGAGACATTAGATTATTTTTCAATAGTAATGTTTATGTATAGTAATTAAACATACAGGAGGTTCTCAATCAATGAAAATCCTTATTACAGGTGGAGCAGGATACATCGGTTCCCACACTGCTGTTGCTCTACTCGAAGCAGGTCATACTGTGGTTATTGCAGATAATCTTTCTAACAGTAAAGAATGGACAATAAAGAAAGTTACACAAATAATGAGTAAAAGAATTACTTTCTATAATATAGATGTGACTGATGAGGAAGCTGTGGAAAACATCTTTTCAAACCATCCTATCGAAGGTGTTATTCATTTTGCTGGTCTTAAGGCGGTAGGGGAATCTGTTGAAAAACCATTAGAATATTACTATAACAATTTAGTTAGTACGATGGTTCTTGCTAAAGCTTGTCAAAAATATAAGGTAATGCGATTCGTGTTTAGCTCATCAGCGGTTGTGTATGGTGAGAATCAAGTTCCATTTGTAGAAACAATGGATCTACTACCAACTACTAACCCTTATGGAGAAACGAAAGTCATGAGTGAGCGAATTTTGTTTGATATAGCAAAAGTGAATCCTGCTTTCTCGGTCTCGGTGCTTAGGTATTTTAATCCGATAGGAGCTCATGAAAGTGGAATAATTGGTGAGCTACCTAATGGTATTCCAAATAATTTGATGCCCTATCTAACTCAAGTTGCTAAAGGTAAATTAAAAAAACTTCGTATTTTTGGGAGCGACTATCCTACAGTTGATGGAACAGGTGTTAGGGACTATATTCATGTGATGGATCTGGCTGAAGGCCATGTAGCGGCACTAGAAAATCTCACAACAGGTATTCATTTCTATAATCTGGGTACCGGTCAAGGTACTAGTGTACTAGAGTTAGTTAATGCTTTCGAACAAGCGTCTGGTATAAAAATATTATATGAAGTCGTAGAACGAAGACCTGGCGATATCGCATTATGCTATGCAGATGTAGCGAAGGCAAAGAAAGATCTTGGATGGACTGCGAAACGTGATATTACAACAATGTGCCGAGATTCATGGAGATTTGAGAATAATTATAAGGATAGATAACCCCCAAATAATAAAGTAGAAGCAACAGTGATATTAACAGAAAATAGACCCTGTAAATTAGCTTTTACTTTGAAGGGTCTATTGGTCTGGTCTATTTATCTGTAGGATCTTTTGTATTCCCACTATAGTCTCTTTAATAAACCTCTTATATTGAATAATTCATTTTCTTCAAGCATATAGATTACAATGAACCCTTTTGAAAAAGTAGTTTCAATGCTAAAAGGGAGGGCACAGTATCCCACTGTCTGAAGAAAAAAGAAAAACTTGAGCGATAATTCGCAATCTTAATGCAGAATTAATGGATAGGAGAGTAGAGGTTCTTTATGGATAGTTTAAAATACTCTGTCTTAATGTCCGTTTACTACAAAGAAAAACCTGATTATCTAAGAGAAAGTATCCTAAGTATGTTACATCAAAGTATTATACCTGATGAAATTGTAATAATTCAGGACGGCCAACTGACTGATGAACTAGAGAAAGTATTGGAAGAGTTTAAAGATAATCATATTATAAAGATTATATTGATAAATGAAAATGTTGGGTTAGGAAAAGCTTTGAATATTGGATTATCTAACTGTAGAAACGAAATGATAGCTCGTATGGATACAGATGATATTGCGGATAAAGAGAGATGTGAAAAACAATTAAATTTATTTATAAAAGATAAAAATTTAAGTGTAGTTGGAACGGCAATAGAAGAGTTTATAGATGATCCAGATTCCCCCATTAGTTATAAGCGTGTGAAAACTGAAAATGATGAAATTAGGAAACAGATAAAATATAGAAATCCAATAGCTCATCCTAGTGTGATGTTTAAAAAAAACGATGTAATAACAGCAGGTAATTATAAACCTTGGCATTTTAATGAGGATTATTATTTATGGTTAAGAATGGTTCAGCATGGTTTTACTTTTAAAAATATTAATGAGCCTTTAGTAAAAATGAGAGTAAATAATGAAACTTATTTAAGAAGAGGAGGTTGGAACTATTTTATTAACCAAAGGGGTTTGTTCGGTTATATGCTCAAGAATAATTTAATTAATGAATTCGAATATTTATTTAACAATATAATTTCCTTTGGGACTCGAGTTTTGATGACAAACAATATGAGGAAATTTGTATATTTAAGAATATTAAGGAGTAAACAATGATTGAAAAAAAACTTCATTACGTCTGGATGGGTAAAGGGATTAAATCAGAACTAATAATAAATTGTATCAATAGTTGGCAAGAAAATTTAAGAGATTATGAAATAATTGAATGGAATGAAGAGAATTTTGATATTAAATCTAATTCATATGTTAAAGAGGCATATGAAAATAAAAAATGGGCTTTCGTATCTGATTATGTAAGATTATATGCCTTATACAATCATGGTGGTGTTTACCTAGATACGGACATGGAGATTATAAAGCCAATCGATAAATTTTTGAAACATAGTGCTTTTAGTGGTTTTGAAAGCACAAAGCATATTGGTACGGGAATAATTGGTGCTCAGAAAGGTCATCCATGGACGAAAGAGCTTCTAAAATATTATGAGAATAGATCCTTTTATAAAGATGATGGCAGTTTAGATCTAACTCCCAATGTAATTCATATAACAAGCACGACAATAGATAAGTTTGGTTTAAATTTAACTAATAGATACCAAGAATTAAAAGAAGATTTACACTTATACCCTAAAGACTTTTTCAGTCCTAGTGATTATGGAGATAGTGTGAAACAAAAGCAACATAAAATTACAGATAACTCTTATTGTATTCACCACTACAATGGATCATGGCTAACTTTAAGAGGTAAAATTAAAGTGTTAATTATAGGTCTATTTGGAAACAGCTTATAAAACGTTTAAAGAATAATATAAAACGAGGAATTAAATGTTCAAAGATATCATGTATATGACTAACTATTTTGCAATCAGTTGGATATTTCTCTCGTTTACTTGGTTATTTGTAAGCTTATTCTTCCGCGTAAAAAATCATAGAAGTAACTTCAAGCTATGCATTTGTATAACAATTATATCTTTCTCTATCCTTGCATTTAATTATGAACCAACAAAATACACAGATTTATATAGACATTATGAAGTACTCGATTTAATGAGATATTATGGTGCTTCTTTTTATTACTCACATGAAATAATTACGTCATTTTTATTTAGTATAGTCTCTAAAACAAATTACAATGAATTGTTGCCTTTTCTGATTACAATAATTCGCTATAGTTTGTTTTTTTATCTGTTATATAAATACATCAACACATTTAAAATCGATAGTTACTCAACTAAATTGTTTATTTATTTTCATTTTGCCTTCTTTCCTTTAATTGAATCAATATCTGGTATAAGGTATTATTTTTCAATTACAATTTTAGCTTATGCAGTGGTAAGTGAATATTACTTTAAAAAAAATTTACGAAATAAAATATTATCATTTGTTCCAATATTAATCCACGTATCTTCCAGTATGTTTTTGTTTATTAGATTAGTGAATATAAGGAAATTTCATTTGTTTATTAAGATGTTGTTACTAACATGGACGTTTTATTATTTGGAAATTGCAAAAATAATACAAAATATTGGTCTGGGTTTTACTAATACTCTAGCCAACTTGCTAATACTTTATATTGAAGAAGAAAGAGTAATAAGTTTAAGGCTTACAATCGCAAGACTTTCAATACTTGTGTTGATAATTACTATGTTTTGGTTGTTAAAGAATAGAGATAGAGAAATGTTCTTAAATAACCAGAAATACTATAACTTTTTAGAATTGATTTTTTATTTTACAATAGGTTCACTTTTCCACAGTGTTTTTTTTCAGAGAAATATATTTTTTGTTGTATTAATTTGTATGCCATTATTCTTTACATTTTTTAATAGTAAGATTATTTCCCCAAAAATCAAAATAATATACGTAGTTTTGATTTTGATTCTGTCAACAGGAATGTATCTAAATCAAGTTTATGGATTAATATATGGGTATTTTTAAGGAGTTTAAAGATGATAAAGGTGACTATTTTTACGCCTACATATAATAGGAGACTTACTTTAGTAAGATTGTACGAGTCGTTAGTAAATCAATCATGTTACTTCTTCGAATGGATAGTTGTGGACGATGGATCATCTGATGATACACAGGATTATATAGAAGGAATAGCAAAAAATGAAAAGCGTTTTAATATTAAATATAAAAAAGTTTTGAATGGTGGAAAACACCGTGCAATAAATTTGGGTCTAGACATGGCTGCTGGAGAATATTTCTTTATAGTAGATTCTGATGATTATATAACTAGGGATAGTGTTGAATTAATTTGTAGTTGGATTAATTCGATTTCATTTTCCACTAAAAATTTTGTAGGTGTATCGGGTCTAAAAGGATTCAACCAAAATGACGTGGTAGGAAAAACTTTTAGAGGATACTCTTTAGATTGCTCAGCTTTAGACAGACAAAAACATAATATATTTGGTGATAAATCAGAAGTTATAAAAACGAGTATTTTTAAAGAGTTTAAATTCCCAGAAATAGAGGGAGAAAACTTTATTACAGAAGATATTGTTTGGAATCGATTGGCAAGTTCTGGTTATCTCATAAGGTATTTTAATCAAATAAATTATATTTGCGAATATAGAGAAGATGGTTTAACTAAAAGAAGAGAGGAGCTCATTTGCAGTAATTTTAGGGGGTATACTCTTTTTGTTAAAGAACTACTTGAGTATAAAATAACGCTAAAGGTAAAATGGCGTGCTGTTATGGCATATGGATACCGAGGAAGATTAAACAACCAACAGTATAAAACCCTTGCAAATAATATACATGTATCCATTTTATTCTTGAAGCTATTCACGTATTTAGGGATTTTTTATAAACGATATATTGAAAGCTTTTTAAGAAGGTGATGTGCTATTAAAAATCAGATTGATGTGTCGGTTATTGTGCCAATTTATAAAGTGGAAGATTATCTTAAAAGATGTATAGAAAGTTTAGTCAATCAAACATACAAAAACATAGAGATTATTTTAGTTGATGATGGTTCTCCAGACAATTGTGGAGCAATTTGTGATGATTATTCTTTGAAATATAATAGAATTCGCGTAATTCATAAAGAAAATGGGGGGTTATCGGATGCGAGAAATTATGGTTTAGTTGTTGCGCAAGGGGAATATATACTTTTTGTTGACAGTGATGATTTTATTGAATTAGATGCAATAGAAAAAATGATTTTATTTGCGAAAGAAAATCATTTAGATATTATCTGTGGGGATTCTTATAGAACTATTGTCAATGAATCAAATTCAATAGTTAACAGAACTAAAATGTTCGGTGGAACTATAGAAAATAAAGTATTTACAGGTGAAGAATACGTAGTCGATTGTATATCTAAAAAAAAATTTTCCGTTACTGTTTGTACAAGAATGTATCGTACTGATCTAATAAAAGAAAATAATTTGTATTTTAAAAAGGACCTTTTACATGAAGATGAAAACTGGACGCCAAGAGTATTACTAGCTGCGAAAAGAGTGGTGTATATAAACATGACTTTTTATCATTACCTAATTCGAAAAAATTCCATTACACAAATAGAAAATAGAAAAAAACATGTAGAGGATGTATTGAGTACTTGTAATGAGTTGATTGTTGAATATAATATACAACATATTTCTGAATTAAATAAAAAAATATTGAAAGATTATTTAGCAAGGCTTTATATAAATACTTCGACATACGGGAAGTATGAAAAAAATTTTTACACCAAAGTTATTGATAAAAAATTTCCATTAAGAAATGCTTATTTTCTTAAAACAAGAATAGAATCAATAGTTTACGCAGTAAGCATTTCCCTATATAGATATTTAAAACTTAAATTTAGTTAACGATAGTAAAAGCAGCTTGCTTCATTTTATTCAATATGGTTTTCGAAAAAATTCGCGGATGGAGATTATTATTTGAACAAAATACCTAAAATAATACATTACTGCTGGTTTGGTGGAAATCCATTACCGAATTTTGGAGAGAAGTGCATTGCAAGTTGGACGAAATATTGTCCGGAATATGAAATTATTCGATGGGATGAGAGTAATTTTGATATCAGCTGCAATCAATATGTTAAGGAAGCGTATGAAGCTAAAAGATGGGCTTTCGTAACAGATTATATTCGTTTACATGTCGTCTATAATAATGGAGGCATATATCTGGACACGGATGTAGAATTATTGAAATCATTTGATGATCTATTGGGTTATTCAGGATTCATGGGATTTGAAAATGAAAGAAATATTAATACAGGATTAGGGTTTGGTGCAGTAAAAAATAATAATATAATTTATGAAATTATGAATGACTACAAGAAAATTCCATTTATTAAAGAGGATGGAAGGTTTGATTTAACGCCTTGTCCACAAAGAAATACAAAAATATTAGCTAGAAAAGGTCTAAAATTAAACAATACTCGTCAAATTATAGAGGATGTCGTTTTTCTACCTACGATATACCTAAGTCCTAAAGATTTTGAATCTGGCAAAATTATTGTTACTGAAAAAACCTTTTCAATACATCATTTTAACGCCTCTTGGCATACAGAACAACAAAAGGAGATACATGAAAAGGGAGTTTTGTATAGAAGTCTATTTGGAAAAAAAATTGGAGGTTTCTTGATAAACCTGGTGTTTGTTATAAAAGAATATGGTTTCTTAGAAATACTTGACAAGATAATAAAAAAAATAAAAAGTTGCAGGGTAAAGTCATAGTAGTTCGAAGAACAGAGGAGAAATTCTATGAGTATATTAGTAAGTGTTGTTTGTACTACCTATAACCATGAAAAATATATCTCTGATGCTATAGAAAGTTTTTTAATGCAACAAACAAACTTTGATTTTGAAATTCTGATTGGTGAAGATTGCAGTACTGATAATACTAGGCAAATAGTAGAAGAATATGTGAGGAAAAATCCAAACAAAATTAAAATAATTACTTCTAATACAAATGTAGGCCCGGAAGAAAATGAAAATAGACTCTTGGAAAAAGCACAAGGTAAGTATTTGGCATTGTGTGAAGGCGATGATTATTGGACTGATTCAAAAAAATTACAAAAACAAGTTGATTATTTAGAAAAAAATCCAGAATGTAGCTTAGTTTTTCATGCAACGGAATTCGTTAATGTTTCTAAAGAATCGATTGGTACTATTGCAAGAATAGATAAAGAAAGTAGAATCGTTAAAATGGACGAAATTTGTTTAAAAGCAACTCCAAGCTTTATTCCAACAGGGTCAAGATTGTATAGAAAACATTTAACAGATAATTTGCCAGGGTGGTATCGAAAAACTAGTATAGGAGATTTTCCTTCAGCATTAATAATTGCGAATTATGGGTATTTTTTCTATATGGATGAGGTTATGTCAGCATATAGGACCGGAGTAGAGGGATCTTGGACAAATAGAACATTAGTTGGTAAAGAAGCAATTCGCAATGATATAGAAATTAACAAAGAATGTATACAAATATTAAATGATTTTAACGATTACTCTAATTATCAATTTAAACGAGAATTAGAAAAGGCTAAGAAAGTAAGAGAAATAAAAATACTTCTACTGGAACGAAAAATAAAAGTATTAAAACACTCAAAAATATACAAAGATTATTATCTTAAATTAAGTCTTAAAGAAAAAATAATTCTTAATCTTAATTACTACTTTCCTAAATTTTATCAAACATTATCAAACATTATTAAACATCAAAAAAATGTATCTCCTAATAAAATGGGAGTGAAAAATTGAGGATAGCCATAATGCAGCCTTATTTTTCCCCATATATAGTTACTTTATAGTTACTGGCAATTAACTGCTGTATTCATTCGGGTATTTATTAACTTTGACTTGTCCATTCACTAATATATTATATTTATTTATCCAAGTCTGCATAAGGTGAACCTGTTTCTTGATGATTTTAAAACTGGCGTTCTAACACAGAAAGCGTAATTTTGTATTCTCAAGTAATCCATTAATGAATTTGTTTTGATAAAAGATGGGCAGTTTGGCAGTTCAATAGATTGATTATGTTTGAACAACATGTGAAAAATATTGAAATTACAAAATAAATGAAATAGGTGATTACGAATGAAAAAAGTGAGAAAGGCAATTATTCCAGCAGCAGGCTTGGGAACGCATTTTTTATCAGCTACTAAGGCAATGCCAAAAGAGATGTTACCTATTGTTATAGACCTACAATCGAATATATTGTGGAGGAAGCAATAGAATCTGGTATAGAAGATATAATCATTGTTACCGGTAAAGGAAAACGTGCGATAGAAGATCATTTTGATAGAAATTTTGAGCTTGAAGAAAATCTCTAGATAAAATTAATCAATCCTCTAAGGTTGAAATCCACTATATACGACAAAAAGAACCTAAAGGATTAGGGCATGCGGTATGGTGTGCACGTAATTTTATCGGGGATGAGCCAATCGCTGTTTTACTAGGGGATGATATCGTACAAGCTGAAAAACCTTGTCTCAAACAATTGATCGAGCAATATAATAAAATTGGGTCATCCGTAGTAGGTGTACAAAAAGTTTCTGATGAGGAAACGCATCGATATGGAATTATTAATCCAAGTTCAGAGGAGGGGAGACTTTATCAGGTTAGTAACTTTGTGGAAAAACCCGTACAAGGTACCGCGCCTTCTAATCTTGCAATCATGGGACGGTATATATTAACACCAGAGATTTTTGAATTTCTTGATAAGCAAGAAACAGGTGCTGGCGGAGAGATTCAACTTACTGATGCGATTCAAAAGTTAAATGAGTTACAGAAAGTATATGCTTATAATTTCGAAGGTAAACGGTATGATGTCGGAGAGAAGTTAGGTTTCATACAGACTACTATTGAGATGGCGTTGCAGAGATTTACTTCAGTATCTTGAAAAAATTCTTAAAAATGAAAGAATTATTTGGTAGCTATGGAATAAATAATGATGTAAACATGGGATATATCAATAATAAGGAATGATACTCTTATAGTTATTTAGAAGTTTAAAACAAGACTGGAATAAAATTATTGAGTATCTAATATATCAATATTGGATGTCATGATGTTTAATTCAACAGAGCAAATAATTTTAATGTTAACCGATTGGGAGCTTATATAAGTGAGGGAAACAGGAGTTGTCCTGATCATAAATTAGTTATCTTAAGTTTATATCTTGTAGAACAAACCTAACAAAAACGGAGGATCATTTGGAGCTCATTCTAATTAAATCGTATAAACATTTGAGTATATACGAGAAAGAATGGAAGGCTATTTTAGAAGAAAATGAAAATAAAAATCCATTTATAGAGTATGAGTATGTTTATAATTGGTGGATGTCATTCGTTGACGAAATAAATATAGAAATACATGCGGTGAAGGAAAATAATAGAATTATTGCATTCTTTCCATTTCAGTTGAATAAGAAATGGTTTGTCTATAAAGTTCAGTTTTTGCCTCTTAGAGTACTTAATTCTATAGATATCATTGCAAAGAGAAGAGATGTGGATAGGGTAATTATGTTCGCTCTTGATGCGCTAATTAAACAGAAGAAGAGTGCTGTTTTTTATTTAGATGGATTAGTTGAGAGTGGGGATAGTCCTGTTAAACTTTCCAACTATTTGAAGTCAAGAAATATGAAGGAGCAATCTACTCGAATTTTACCTATCAATATTGATTTGCAAAACCTTGCTAACCCAAGTACAAGAAAAATTATCTTTTCTACAAATACATTTGGCGCTAAAACGTACCGGAATTACTTATGGGTAAAAGAAACGATAAATTCAAAAGTAATTGGGAGACTAAAAACATAGAAAAAATATTAAAATGTGATGGTAAGAAGGTGGGGTACTTTTATGTTTAAATGGGAAAAAAAGGGTATTATTTTCAATCCTTTAACTCAATCGAAGCAGGAGTGGATGTATGAATTTGCTCAAGCTCCTTGTATTTTAGTAAAAGAGGATTTTATAAGGGTCTATTTTAATACAAGGGAAAAGATTGATGAAAATGGGCAATATAAAAGTTTTGTTGCTTTTATTGATGTAGATAAAAAAGATCTAACAATTATTAAAAACGTGAGCAAATCACCGCTTTTACAATTGGGGGATTTAGGAACATTTGATGAATTTGGGACTTACCCTTTCAGTATTTATGATGACACAGAAAACAATAAAGTTATTGCATACTATGGTGGGTGGAATAGATGCGAATCAGTTCCGTTCGATGTTTCGATTGGAATGGCTATTAGCAATGACGGTGGTAATACTTTTGTGAAATGTGGTAATGGACCTATACTTTCTACCACACCATATGAGCCATTCATCATTAGTGGTCCTAAGATAAGAAAATTTAATGGGAAATTCTATCTCTTTTATATTGCAGGAAGTGCTTGGGTGGAGAAAGATTCTAAGACGGAACCAGTGTATAAAATTAGAATGGCTGTATCAGAAGACGGGGTTAAATGGGAAAAATATAACGAAAATTTAATAGTAGATAAACTACATAAGGATGAAGCTCAAGCAAGTCCAGATGTCTTTTATAAAGAGGGATACTACCATATGTTCTTTTGTTATCGTGATTCTCATGATTATAGAACTAATAGTTCAAATGCTTACAGAATTGGATACGCTTATTCCAAAGATTTATTGAGCTGGACGAGAAGAGATGATCTAGCTGGGATTGATGTCTCTATGGAAGGTTTTGATACCGAAATGGTTGCTTATCCACATGTTTTCGAAGTAGAACATAAAATATATATGTTCTACTTAGGAAATGATGTTGGCAGATATGGATTCGGAATGGCAGAATTAGTAGATTTAAACCTAGATTTTCTAAGATCCTCTTAATAAGTAAAGACGAAACTTTATTCCACAGAGATTTAATACTAATTTATGAGGAGAATTGTAATGAAGTGGAGAAAGATAGGCAGAATTTTTAATCCTGTAGAATATTCTTTGAATTATGCACAGTCACCTCAAGTTGTTGTATTTGAAAATTTTATTAGAATCTATTTTTCAACTAGAACGTCAGATTTATCAGGAAAATTCTTAAGTAAAGTAGCATTCATCGATATGAAAAAAGATATGACAGAAATCATTAAATTGAGTAAAGATGAAGTCATCCCTTTAGGAAATAGAGGATGCTTCGATGAACATGGTATTTTTCCTATTAATCCTTTAAAGGTAGATGGGGAGATATGGGCTTTTACTTCAGGCTGGTCTAGGAGAGTGTCCGTATCAGTAAACACAGGTATTGGTCTTGCTAAATCAAGTGATGGTGGAGAAACTTTTGAGAAAATTGGAAGTGGACCAATCTTAACAGCAAATTTAAATGAACCATTTCTTGTGGCAGATCCTTTTGTGAGAAAGATAAATGATCAATATCATATGTGGTATATTTTTGGAACTGAATGGAAAAAGTATCGCGATGAAGAGGAACCAGATCGAATTTATAAAATAGCACATGCTGTATCAAATGATGGGATGAATTGGGTAAGAGACGGTATACCAATAATTATAGATGTATTAGAGGACGAGAGTCAGGCTTTGCCAACAGTTCTAATAAATAGTCATGGCTACCATTTGTTTTTTTGTTTCAGAAAATCATATGATTTTAGGGTGAATTCTGAAAATAGTTATAGAATGGGTTACGCCTTTTCAAAAGATGGTCTCACTTGGACTCGAAATGATGAAGTAGGAAGAATAGATCCAAGTAAGGATGATTGGGATTCTGAAATGATTTGTTATCCGCATATTTTTGAAGTTGATAATAAGGTTTATATGTTATATAACGGAAATGAATTTGGAAAGTATGGATTTGGCTTAGCCGAATTGGAGCAGTAAAGATGACTATAAATTTTTCGAGAAAAAGTGATTATGAGAGTATTTATCTTCTTTTACAAGAGTGTAATGAGGATTTTTATCCTCCTCTTAATAAGCGGATTAAATTAAGTTATTTTGCTGAAAAGATTATTAATAATGCAATAACTTTTTGTGCACACGACAGTCATAAATTAGTTGGACTTATAAGTTGTTATTATAATAATGGATCTTACGGATTTATTAACCATGTTAGTGTACATTCAGAATACAAAGGGCTAGGAATTGCAAAAACATTAATGAATATGTGTGTTGATTATGCAATAGATAATTTTTATTCAATAATAATTTTGAAAGTTTTTTCAGAGAATGAGGCTGCAATAAAACTATATACTAAACTTGGTTTTAAGATTATTGAGGATGATAGTGATTATCTAGTAATGATTAGAGTTATTGATCTTGAGTAAAATGCTCAATAGAAATTATCACAGATATAGTATAAGTTATTATAACATGAAAAATACGAAGGGAGAATTAGGACCCTTCGTATAATTATCTCACACCATATCTCCGCTCAAGATGAAATAGATCGGCATCTTCGTTTCTATTTCCTATTATTAAGTCTCTTAAAATATAAGAGCCTAGCATGCTATAGACAGTACCATTTCCACCATATCCAAGTAGATAATAGTGATTGGACTTCGTTGGGTGTTCCCCTATAAATGGAATATTATCAATAGATTCTCCAAAGCTTGCTGCATATGCGTATTCTATTTGAATATCATAGTCGGGGAAGAGCTCTCTTGCTTGTTGTAACAAATTTTCTGCTCGTTGTTGAATAACTTCCTCAGAGTCTGGTGCCTCAGCTTTATCCTCATCTAATCCCCCAACTATTAATCTTCCATCAACTGTTGAGCGAATATATAAATAAGGTCGCTGTGTTTCCCAAATTAACGCTTGTTCATACCAATCACTTTGTTTCGAGATCGGGTTACTAACGAAAGCAAAAGAGCGGTTAATATCTGCCCCAATTCTTTTGCCAACTGGGGGAGTTTCATAGCCAGTTGTATAGATGATTTGTTTAGCTTTAAAGGTGTTATTAGATGTTCGGATATCTAAATAATCGTTGTCCTCAAATACATCCATTACCTCCGTATAAGGGAATAAATGTCCACCCAGTTCCTCAATTCTTGTAAGAACTCCATGAACAAACTTAAGTGGGTTAATCTCTGCATCCCCATGAGTAACTAAGGCACCATGTTTGGTAAAAGGCATTTTTTCGGCCATTTCATTTCTTCCCCAGTAGTCACATGGGAACCCGTATTTTGTTAATGTGTCATATTCTGCTTTTATCTTTTCTACATCGTTTTCATCGCTCGCATAGCATATACTTGGTCTGCGTATGAAGTCTACTTCGTTTGGAAGTTTTTTCGCAACCCGTTCAAGATCATCCATTGCCTCATAACAAAGTTGGTAAAAACGAACAGCATCTTTTTCTCCGATTTGTCCAATTAGTTCGTGTAGCATAATATCATTGGAGTACTGTAACAGGCCGGTATTTGCACTAGAACTGCCTGTAGCCATTTCACGTTTATCTAGTATCGCTATTTTGAGACCACTTTCAGCTAAAGCAAGTGCTGTAAGTGCACCTGACATTCCAGAACCAACTATGACTACATCATATATGTCTAGTTTTTCATAAGTAGTTTTTGGTGTAAATGGTGTTGTAGTAGTAGGCCAATAAAGAGATCCATTATGTATTTTCATCTTTCATACTCCATTCTATTAGTTTCCTAGTATATACCCATTGTTTAATAGAATGAACCTCCCCATGTTATAATAAGTAAACTTCAAAAAAAGGGTGTTTGAAATGATTCAGGAAAAACCACATGTATTAGTAATAGATGGAATGGCATTATTATTTAGATCGTTTTTTGCCACAGCGATGTCTGGTAACTATTTCAAGAATGATAAAGGAATTCCGACAAATGCGGTGCAAGGTTTTGCTCGGCATGTATTAGCAGCACAAAATTTGATGCAACCTACTCATATGGCTGTTTGTTGGGACAAAGGGATGCTTACATTTAGGAATGAGTTATATGACGGCTATAAAGCAAATCGTCCAAAGCCAGCTGAAGAGCTTATTCCACAGTTTGATATGGCTCAGGAGTTGTCTGAGCATTTAGGATGGATGAACTTTGGAATAGCTGGAATGGAAGCGGATGATACCATTGCTTCAATTACACATAAATGGAAGGATGACGCAAGGTTTACGATAGTGAGTGGAGATAAGGATCTGCTTCAATTACTGGAGCCATCTACAGAAATTGCGTTCACGAAAAAAGGTTTTTCTATTTATGATATATATAATGAATCTCGCTTCTATGAAGAATACGGCATTTCTCCATTGCTTTTCCCTGATGTGAAGGCATTTATGGGAGATTCTAGTGATGGCTATGCGGGTGTAAAGGGAATTGGTCCGAAAACAGCTTTACAACTTGTTCAAACCTATGGAACAGTTGATAAGGTGTTAGAGGCTTTACCGCTTTTGAAAGCTGGTCAACGAACTAAAATTGAAACGGATTTGGAAATGCTAAAGCTTTCTAAAGAGTTAGCTACTATTCGAAGAGATGTCCCGATTGGAGCGGAGCTGGAACATTTAGTATTAAAAGAAATCCCTTCAGCGAAACACGATTTCTTATATGAGCATGGTTATACTATTTTGGCGAGACAGCTTCAAAAATAGTTATTTTCCTATTGGAGTAATTTGGACAAATGTCAAAATCGGTGCATTATCTGAATAGCGAACTCTTCTAATTTGACTTGGACGATTTCTACCTCCATTGTCGTGGATTATTAATACTACTTCACTATCAACTATTTCATAGCCAATAAGTGGAACCCAGTGATAGGAAAACGTAAATTTTTTATTCCACTTTAGTGAAAAGTACTTATCAAATTTTAAGGCAACTGCTCTGCCACTTTTTAGTTCGACCAGTGCATCTCGTAACGTACATTTGTCTACTATCCAATTCGGCCCGAGCAACTTACGCATATTTCGTATAAATCGATAGGTAAATAACCCAATACGTGTACCTCCCAATTTTTCATACAAATCATTTGGCTGATGGTAACTAGTATTTGGGAACAAATAATTTAATAACACGTAAGCAGTGACTGGACCACACGCAGAAGCGCGGTAGTTAGCTTGAATTGTAGTATCATATTGGGAGTAACCTTGAACCGGTAATTGTATCTTCATGTTCGCCCTCCTAATAATAGAGTTTTCCTTTTTCATGGGAAAACTCTTTTTTTATATCTGAAGCAAATTATTATTCTCTAAATTGTTCGTCTATTCTATAATACAATTTAACACAATCGATAATACTGGAGGAAATAGAATGATTAGATTACTGCAAAGCAAGGATTTAAAAAAGGCTGCCGATATAGCTTCATTAGCTTATCCTGGAATGCTAATTCAAACCGATGAAAAGAAAAAAGAATTAATAGAGCGATTGGAAACAGAACAAAGGGAAGCTAATGGAATTCAATTCTTTGGTTGTTTTGATGAACAAGATGACCTTCTAGGGATTTTTCGTGTGAATGATTTTGAGTGCAATATAAATGGAAAGTTTCAACGTATATTTGGTATTGGTATGGTCGCAGTGCATTTATTACATAAAAAAGAAAAAGTAGCTTATCAACTTCTATCTTATTTTCATAACTATGCTAGACAGGAAAAGGTCGCTCTTGTATCACTTTATCCTTTTAATCCAAGTTTTTATAGGAAAATGGGTTATGGTTATGGCCCACTACGATATGAATTTAAATTTAAACCCGGAGAAATGTTAGCTGATGGAAATAAAGGCCGAGTGAAATTTTTAACAGCTTCGGATGAAGAGGCGATTGTAACTCTCTACAATGAATACGCACAAAACAACCATGGTATGTTGAAAAGAACTTGGAAGGAAAGAGAGTATATTAAAGCGAGAAAAACATATTATGTTGGTGTAGAGGAGGAAAATCGTTTAGTCGGGGCTCTAGGTTTCACGTTGGAACCAGTAAAAGATAGTCATTTTCTACATCATCATATGATTATTCATGAATGGATCTGGAGTAACCCAAATGCCTATAAGCAACTCGCTTCATGGGTAAGTTCACAACAGGATCAAGTAGATCGAGTTGTTTTCCGCACGAATGATCAATCATTTGTATATAGTCTTTCTAATCCATCGAACGATTCCAATCATGTAATTCCAAGTGTATATCATGAGGTGGCTACTACAGGTTCTGGTATTATGTATCGAATTACAAGTATAGAGTCATTTGTTAATGGCACTAATTTTCATGGTCTAGGAAAACCTCAAGATAAGACAAAAGTTTTATTGGCAATTGAGGATACATTTATTACAGATCAACATGGATTATATGAATTATCTTATAGTAGTGGGCGATGGGCGATTCAGAAAGTTGAAGATAATATACAAGCGAATATTACTATTGGAATCCATGATTTAAGTTCGTGGTGGATGGGCTGTGTAACGGTAGAATCACTATATAATATCGGAGAAGCAGCGATACATCAGATAGATCCTAAAATACTAGATGAATGGTTTAAACCAAAAAATGGGCCCATTTGTTTTACGGCTTTTTAAATTACTAGAGCGAAAGTAAAACAAAAGGAGAATCGCTATACAATAAGCAATTCTCCTGATCATTATTTTTTAATGTTAATGGTATTATCGGATTCACCTAAAAGTTTTTTCAATGCTTCACGGAAACTTTTATACGTTTCAATATCAACTTGGATACTAGCATGCACAATTTCACGGATAAAACGAGGATTGAAACCAACATAAATAGGACGAATACCCATTAAACGAAGTGAGCTATTCAAACTGGAAATAGCCAGTGCAAGTTCGTTATAGTCAAAGGCCTCCACATCTTCTACATTAACACCAGTAAAATCAAATACTGCTTGTTCAATTTCTTTATGTTCTCCAATATATTGAAGCGTTTTAGTTTGAATATTTTCAAAGCGTTCTCTAAACATATAGCCAGCGATAGGGATTAAAATAGTCTTGGGAACGATTGATGGAATAATAGGTGTAGAGATTGTTTTGATAATTTTTTCGTAGTAAGTGATTTTTTCTTTAAGTTCCATTATTTCTTGTTCGTGAGACATATAAGTAAGCACCTCTATTATTTTCTGTTCTTCCGATTAGTGATCTTTTAACCGATTCTAAAAGAAAAGGCTGCTTCTAATAGAAACAGCCTTTCTATCCATATACTTCTTGGTAGCTATGATTCTGTTACCATGCTCTTGCAGAAAGCTCGTCGAGTATAAAGGTTAGATGTATTTTACTATAGATACTTTCTTACTTACTTTGTGCATCTAAAAATTCTGTAACCTGCTCAGGGGATTTTGCATTTGCGCTATGAAGATGTGCTTTTTTCTCGCCATTTTGGTAAATAAGAAGGCTTGGAATTCCCATTACTTCATATTTTTCAGCTACGTCCGGAAGTTCATCGCGATTTACCTCGTACCATGTGTATTGGTTGTATTTTTCAACGATCGGATCGATGAACATTTCCATACGACGGCAATCAGGGCACCAACCAGCTTCAAATTTTACTAATACCTCTTTATCACCAGAAATGATCTCATTGAATTGTTCAGTAGTTGTAATTTTTTGCATGTTTATTTACCTCCTATGACTTTGTTTACAGTGTACACTGTTTCTTATGTTGGAGAAAGAAAAAAGAATTATTTATTCATTTTATTATTGCGAAAATTTAAATTTTGGTCTAAACTAATAGACATAGAGATTGCTTCTATTTTTTTTGTGAATAAAATGAATGAGCGTTCATTCAAGATGAAGGGGAGGCTTTGCATATGACATATCAAATTAAAAAGGCCGCTGTATTAGGTTCAGGAGTTATGGGGTCAGGAATTGCTGCTCACTTAGCGAATATCGGCATTCCTACATTACTATTAGATATCGTACCAAAAGAGTTAAGCAAAGATGAGGAAGCAAAGGGACTAACTATAGAGCATCCAACAGTAAGAAATAAATTCGCGGGGACAGCTATTCAAAAGTTGTTGAAGCAAAAACCTGCACCACTAAGTGCTAAGAAAAACTTACAGTTAATAACGGCAGGCAACTTAGAGGACGATCTTGAAAAACTAAAAGACGTCGACTGGATTATTGAAGTAGTAGTTGAAAACTTAGAAATTAAAAAGAGTTTATATGAAAGAATAGATGCAATTCGTAAGCCAGGCACAATCATTAGTTCAAATACATCAGGCATTAGTATTAATGCTATGGTGGAGGGTCGTTCAGAAGATTTTGGAAAGCATTTCTTAGGAACACATTTCTTTAACCCTCCTCGTTATTTGAAACTTTTAGAAGTTATTCCGGCTAATACAACAGCTCCTGAAGTTGTGGATTTCATGAAGCAATTTGGTGAAGATGTATTAGGAAAAGGCGTAGTACTTGCAAAGGATACACCAAACTTCATTGCCAACCGCATTGGTACTTATGGCTTGCTTGTAACACTTCGTGAAATGCAAGCTAGAGGATATTCAGTTGGAGAGGTAGATTCGGTGACAGGACCACTAATTGGTCGTCCTAAGTCTGCGACATTCCGTACATTAGACGTAGTTGGTTTAGATACATTTGCACATGTTGCGAAAAACGTATTTGACCAAACAACTGGTGAGGAACAAAAAGTATTTGAAGTACCTGCATTTATGCAAAAGATGTTGGACAACAAATGGCTTGGTGCTAAAACGGGGCAAGGGTTCTTCTTAAAAGAAGGAAAAGAAATTAAAGAACTAAATCCTGAAACTCTTGAATATGAAACAATGAAGAAATTGAAAACGCCTTCAATGGAAATGGCTAAGCAACAAAAAGGTCTTGCTGCAAAAGTGAAAACATTAACTTATGCAAAAGATAGAACTGGTGAATTACTTTGGAGCATTTTAAGTCCTACACTAATCTATTCGGCTAAATTACATGGAGAAATTGCGGATAATATCGTTGCAATTGACCAAGGCATGAAGTGGGGCTTCGGTTGGCAGCAAGGTCCATTTGAAATATGGGATGCCATCGGAGTAAAGGAATCCGTTGAAAAAATGTCTGCTGAAGGACTTGAAATTCCAGTATTCGCTCAGTCTTTACTTGATAAAGGATTCGAATCCTTCTATAAGGAAGAAGATGGAGATCAATACTATTTTAACGGAACTGATTATTCATTAGTTGCCGTAAGTGATAAAGTAATTGACCTAAAAAGATATAAGAAAAAACATGGCGTGATTAAATCTAATTCGGGTGCTAGTTTAATAGATTTAGGAGATGGAGTTGCTTTGCTTGAGTTCCATTCTAAATCGAACTCGATTGGTCTAGATATCCTTCAAATGATTAGCTTTGCGGTGGAGGAAGTTGAGAAGAACTTCAAAGGTCTTGTTATAGGTAACCAAGGGAAAAACTTCAGTGTTGGAGCAAATCTTGGAATGATTTTAATGGAAGCACAGGATGATAATATCTTCGAATTAGATTTTGTTGTTCGTCAATTCCAAAATGCAATGATGAAAATTAAATACTCGGCTAAACCAGTTGTAGTAGCTCCATTTGGAATGACTTTAGGTGGGGGAGCAGAAACATGCTTGCCGGCTGCTCATATCCAAGCATCTTCTGAGACTTATATGGGCTTAGTAGAAGCTGGAGTTGGCCTTATCCCTGGTGGTGGAGGTAACAAAGAGCTTTATATTAAGCACTTAAAAGGACTTCCAAACGGTGTCGAGATAGATTATCTATCGGTGGCAAGCAAAGTATTTGAAACGATAGCAATGGCAAAAGTTTCTACATCAGCTGAAGAAGCTCGTGAAAACAACTTCTTGAATTTTGCAGATGGAATTAGTGTTAACCCAGACCACTTAATTTATGATGCGAAGCAAGCAGTACTATCTCTTGCAGAAGCAGGATATAAAGCACCAATTCGTGAAAAAGTTCCTGTATCAGGATCTCCAGGATTTGCGGCACTTGTTTTAGGTGCTGAAGGAATGTTCCTTTCAGGATTTATCAGTGAGCATGATCTTAAAATTGCGAAAAAGCTTGCATATGTTGTTGCAGGTGGAGAAGTTCCATACGGTACATTTGTAGATGAGCAATATTTACTTAACTTAGAGCGAGAAGCTTTCTTAAGTTTAGTTGCAGATCCAAAATCTCAAGCAAGAATGCAACACATGCTAGTGAAGGGTAAACCACTACGCAACTAGAGTTGTATAAAGGTAAAGGAGGAGAGCTCATGCGTGAAGCAGTATTAGTAGCTGGGGCAAGAACACCAGTAGGCAAAGCGAAAAAAGGTTCTTTAGCGACGGTTCGTCCAGATGATTTTGGAGCGCTAGTAGTTAAAGAAACATTACTAAGAGCGGGTGGATACGATGGCCCGATAGATGATTTTATATTAGGTTGTGCAATGCCAGAAGCAG
This sequence comes from Psychrobacillus sp. FSL H8-0510, assembly GCF_038008345.1. Classification (NCBI taxonomy): domain Bacteria; kingdom Bacillati; phylum Bacillota; class Bacilli; order Caryophanales; family Bacillaceae; genus Psychrobacillus; species Psychrobacillus sp. FSL H8-0510. The sequence goes on along the minus strand of NZ_JBBOYZ010000001.1, from coordinate 2,682,294 downwards.
AGCAAGGGATGAACGTTGCTCGTAATATCGGAGCATTAGCAGGACTGCCGGATACAACTCCAGCAATTACAGTGAATCGTTTCTGTTCATCTGGTTTACAGTCCATTGCATATGGTGCAGAGCGTATTATGTTAGGTCACGCGGAGGCGATTATCGCTGGTGGCGTAGAGTCTATGAGTATGGTTCCAATGATGGGTAATACCATTCGCCCGAACGCACATCTAGCACAAACAGCTCCGCAATACTATATGGGAATGGGGCACACAGCAGAACAAGTGGCCACGAAATATGGTATTAGTCGTGAGGACCAAGATGCATTTGCAGTAAGATCACATGAACTAGCAGCAGCTGCAATTGCTGCAGGAAAGTTCAATGATGATATTGTACCTGTTGAAGTTATCAAGCATTTTGTAGACGAAAACAATAAAGCACAACAGAAAAAATTCATGTTCGAAATGGACGAAGGCGTACGTGTCGGAACTTCACTGGAAACACTTGCAAAATTACGTCCTGCATTCAATGTTCGTGGATCCGTAACGGCAGGAAATGCTTCACAAACTTCTGATGGAGCAGGCGCTGTTCTAATCATGGATCGTGAAGTTGCTGAAGCACAAGGATTAAAACCACTTGCAAAATTCCGTTCTTTTGCAGTTGGTGGAGTACCTCCTGAAGTAATGGGGATTGGACCGATTGTAGCAGTACCAAAAGCATTAAAACTTGCTGGTTTATCCATTGAGGACATCGATCTTTGGGAAATCAACGAAGCATTTGCTTCTCAATCAATTCAAGTTGTTCGTCATTTAGGCTTAGATATGGATAAGGTGAATGTAAATGGTGGAGCAATTGCACTTGGTCATCCACTTGGAGCGACGGGAACAATCTTAACATTGAAAATGATGAGTGAGTTAAGACGTCAAGGGAAGCAATTCGGAGTTGTTACAATGTGTATCGGTGGCGGTATGGGAGCTGCTGGAGTTTTCGAATTACTATAAGAATCTTTTAAACAAATAGGAGGAATATATATGAACGAATTAAAAGAGGCAATCAAAGGCGGAGCGTTTTTAGTAGAAGATTTGGACGCTAGTCGTATATTTACACCAGAGGATTTTAACGACGAGCAAAAGATGATTGCGAAAACGACAGAGGAGTATGTTAAAAACTCAGTACTTCCAGTGGTAGAAAACTTGGAGCATCATGAATTTGAACACTCTGTTCGTTTATTAAAAGAAGCGGGTGACCTAGGTCTACTTGCAGCTGATATTCCAGAAGAATATGGTGGAATTGGCTTAGACAAAATTTCTTCTGCACTAATTTCAGAAAAAATGTCTGTAGCCGGTGGATATTCCATTACTCACGGAGCACATGTTGGAATTGGTACACTGCCAATCGTTCTATTTGGTAATGAAGAACAAAAACAAAAATACCTTCCGTCATCTGCATCAGGTGAGAAGATATTTGCTTATGCACTTACAGAACCAGGTTCAGGATCTGATGCACTAGGCGCAAAAACTACGGCGAAGTTAAATGCTGAAGGTACACATTATGTATTAAATGGGGAAAAACAATGGATTACTAATGCTGGATTTGCAGATGTATTCGTTGTTTACGCTAAAGTGGATGGAGACAAATTCTCTGCATTTATCGTAGAAAAAACATTCCCAGGCGTGTCTGTAGGAGCAGAAGAGAAGAAAATGGGTATCAAATCATCTTCAACTCGTACATTAATCTTACAAGATGCTCAAGTTCCTGTTGATAATCTTTTAGGTGAAATCGGACGCGGTCACGTTATCGCTTTCAACATATTAAATATTGGTCGTTATAAATTAGGGGTAGGTACAATCGGTGGATCTAAACGTGCGTTAGAATTAGCAATCGCTTATACAAACCAACGTCAACAATTTAAAACACCAATCTCTTCCTTTAATTTAACGAAGAACAAACTAGCTACAATGGCTTCAAAATTATATGCGACAGAAAGCTTAATCTACCGTACTGTAGGATACTTTGAAGAGCGTATGAGTCAGTTAAGCCCAGAAGAGCAAAAAGACGGAAAAGCAATCGCTGCTTCTATCGCTGAATATGCAATTGAATGTTCTATTAACAAAGTAGTAGGATCTGAGGTTCTAGATTACATTGTTGACGAAGCTGTTCAATTACATGGTGGATATGGCTTCATGCAAGAGTATGAAGTAGAGCGCCTTTACCGTGACTCTCGTATTAACCGCATCTTCGAAGGAACAAACGAAATCAACCGCTTAATCGTTCCAGGAACATTCCTGAAAAAAGCAATGAAGGGTGAATTGCCACTTCTTCAAAAAGCTGCGGGCTTACAAGAAGAGCTATTAATGATGATGCCTGAAGAGGTTGGAACAGAAGCACTTGCACAAGAAAAAGTATTAGTAGCTAATGCGAAGAAAATTGGTATTTTAGTAGCTGGGCTTGCTGCTCAACGTTTTGGTACAAAACTAGAGGCAGAGCAAGAAGTACTAGTGAACATTGCGAATATCGCTAATAACCTATTTGCTATGGAATCCGCAGTCCTTCGTACAGAAAAAGCTATCGGTCGTGATGGAGAAGAAAAAGCAGCACAAAAACTTCTTTATACACAAATCTTTACACAAGAAGCGTTTATCGAAATCGAACAAGCGGCAAAAGAAACTCTTATTGCAGCTGTAGATGGAGATAACCAACGTATGATGATTTCTGCTTTACGCAAATTGACTCGCTACACTCCATACAACGTAATTGAGAAAAAACGTGAAGCATCGGTTAAACTTATCGAAGCAGAAAAATACGTTCTTTAATCAATTCATGAAAAAGCCGATTCCTTGTGGATCGGCTTTTTTGAAGATTAGGACTATATAAAATTGTACCGTGAACACTGTGTTTTAAGGGTGAAAGAATGAATAATTACTAATACTGATTTGCGTTTCAGGTAGACGCGTTTCGCGGGATGAGCGATGAGCTATCACCGTCGCTAGCGCGTCGCTGTGATATCTCATCTGTCTCACTCATCCCGCAGAAGTCGCCACCTTTCACTTCAATCAATTAAGTTAGTAGTACTCGACTTTAAAATATTGCATAGCTTCTCACTTAGATATTAAGAGTAGTCAAAGTTAATATAGGGATAAAACCGTCTGCTTGGTTAGGAACATTATCTTTGATAGGATTCCATTTCAGCCTTACTTATTTTAAAAAGAAATTTGTATATTAAGGTGGTTTTATAATTAATTATCCGATCATTTAAAGCGGATCTAGTTGTTTGGAGCCGGGCCCACGGAAAGCGTCCGCTTGAAGCGGAATTTAATGGCATTTCTATATTCTTATTTTTAAAGGACTGGGCGCACTTTGCTCGGTTTTTCTTGATTGGAGGCTCAATCATATATTAATTTATTCAAAATAATTGCCTATCCTTTCCACTTTTATGTATGATTAAAAGAAAAAGGTGGTACAACATGTCTATTCAATATTATGGCTATCCAAAATGTACAACGTGCAGAAAAGCAAGTAAATGGTTAAAAGATAACGGAATAGAATACATAGACAATCATATAGCTGAAAGTCCCCCAACGAAAGAAACTCTTCAAAAAATGTTTGAGGTAAGTGAACTAGAACTAAAAAAATTCTTTAACACTTCCGGTATGAAATATCGCGAGCTTGGACTAAAAGACAAGCTTCCAACAATGTCAGAAGACGAACAATTAACCTTACTTGCTTCGGATGGAATGCTTATTAAACGACCAATTGTTTTTGACGGGAATAAATTAACGCTAGGCTTCAAGGACCAACAGTTTGAGGATGTATGGAAGACTTCTTAAAGTCACTTGTTTTTACTATTAAAATATGTGAATATAGTAGATGAATGTATTATTAATGGAGAGGGGTATATATATGAACGCACCTAAAGATTTAAAATACTCAGCAGAGCATGAATGGGTAAAAACTGAAGGCGGAAATGTCCGTATCGGTATTACTGAATTTGCACAATCTGAACTTGGAGATATCGTTTTTGTCGAACTTCCACAAGTTGGAGATGAGATCAAAGCAGGAGATCCGTTTGGAAGTGTTGAATCGGTTAAAACTGTTTCTGAACTGTATGCACCAATTAGCGGTAAAGTAGTAGAGGTAAATACAGAACTAGAAGATAGCCCTGAGTATGTTAACGAATCCCCTTATGAAAATGCATGGATGATTGTTATTGAACCATCTGATGCAGCAGAAGTGGATGGTTTACTTTCTCCAGAAAAATACGAAGAATTAATTTCAGAATAATTTCGAAAACGCCGCTTAATATCGGCGTTTTTTTCATATAATATTGGAAAGGGCATAGTTGGGAGAGAGGCTGAATGGCTATTGTCTTTAGTGAAAAGATAATTCTTGTTGAGGGTAGATCCGATAAATTAAAGCTTTTAAAACTGCTGGATGAATCAACAGAAATTATTTGCACCAATGGAACGATATCGAATGTCAGGCTAGAAGAAATTTTAAGTCCTTATGAAGGCATTCCTATTTATGCGTTTCTGGATGCAGATAAGTCTGGTGAGCAAATTCGCTCTGTCGTGAGAAAAGAATACCCTGAAGCGATTCATCTATATACCAATCCGATGTTCTGCGAAGTAGCGACCACACCATTCAAAGTTTTGGCTTCTATATTAAAAAGTGTTAATATAAAAGTGAAAAGACAATATTTACTTTAGGATGATGTAATATGAATGAATGGACCTTAGAACAATGGAACAGCCATAAGAACAGTGGGCAGCTTACCATATTTTATATTTATACACCTATGTGTGGAACCTGCCAAGTTGCTAGTAAAATGATGCAAGTTATAAAAGAGATAAAGCCTTTTTTAATTGGTCAAGCAAATATTAACTATCTTGGAGATTTTGCTATGGATTATCAAATTGAAAGTGTGCCATGTCTGCTAATCGCTAAAGGTGGAACGGTATATAAAAAAATATATGCCTTTCAGTCAGTTCCATTTATCTTGGATGCGATAAAAAGTATTGACGACCAAGTTGTCGTATGATAACATTCGATATACCGACAAATTAATAGTTTTACTCTTATTAAGAGAGGTGGAGGGAAGTGCCCTTTGAAGCCCGGCAACCGTCATGTAAATGAAATGGTGCCAAGTCACGCAAAGCAAATGCTTTGGGAAATGAGAGAATGGATAAATGTTATTAAATTGGATAACTTTAAACCCTTCTGCTCTTTTGCAGGAGGGTTTTTTTAGTTGAAAATGGGAAGAATAAGGTTTTAATACAAAGTAAATTTCAACAACCTGTTAATAATAGATAGGTATAGAATAGTTTAAAGAAAGGGGGCAAGGTTCCCATGATTAGTTTAAAAAATATTTCCAAAAAATTTAGTACGAAACAAGGTACGATTGTTGCAGTGGAAGAGGTGAATCTTGACATAAAAAAGGGTGAGATCTTTGGCATTATTGGTTATAGTGGTGCTGGCAAAAGTACACTCATTCGCTTATTAAATGGATTAGAAAAACCAACTTCAGGTGAAATCATCGTAAATAATGAAGACATCACAAAGATAAATGAAGTGAAGCTTCGCCAAGTAAGACAAAAGGTAAGTATGATTTTTCAACATTTTAATTTGTTATGGTCAAGAACGGTTGAAGAGAATATTGCTTTCCCATTGGAGATCGCCGGTATACCACCAGCTCAACGTTCTCAAAGAGTAAAGGAACTTATTGATTTGGTTGGTCTGGAAGGGCGAGGGCATTATTATCCTTCACAACTATCAGGTGGACAAAAGCAACGGGTTGGGATTGCTCGCGCATTAGCCAACCGTCCAGAAGTACTTCTTTGTGATGAAGCAACTTCTGCATTAGACCCAGAAACTACAGATTCTATTTTAGATTTATTAGTTAGTATCAATGCAAAACTAGGTCTGACAATTGTATTAATAACCCATGAGATGCAGGTTATTCAGAAGATATGTGGTCGCGTTGCAGTTATGGAAAAAGGTCATGTAGTAGAAGAAGGAAATGTGCTAGATGTATTTCAAAATCCGCAACAAACGATTACGAAGCGTTTTGTTTCGCAGGTCAGTGATTCCAATAAGGCGTTGCAAACAATACAGCAATTAAAAGAACTTTATCCAAATGGCAAGCTGATTAAGCTCGTATTTGTTGGGGAGCAGACAGTACAACCAATACTGTCTAGACTTATCAAACAGTTTGATTTGGAAGTAAATATTGTTCAAGGAAATATTTCGCATACACAAACTGGTGCATTTGGTACGCTCATCCTTCAGTTAGAAGGAGAAGCACTACTAATAGATGATGCAATTCGATATATACACGAACAAAAAGTAAATACAGAGGTGATCAACAATGATTAATAATTTGTTTCCTAATGTTGATTGGCCAAAAATGTGGGAAGCCACAGTTGAAACATTATATATGACTGCAGTATCAACAATTTTAACAGCTATTATTGGACTAGTTCTTGGTCTTCTACTTTTCTTAACTAGCCCTCATCAAGCGTGGGCGAACAAATTAGCAAACTGGTTAACAGGAGCTTTCGTCAATATATTCCGCTCCATTCCATTTATTATTTTGATCATTTTGCTAATACCTTTAACGAAGTTTTTGGTCGGAACAATGCGTGGTCCAAATGCGGCCTTCCCGGCTTTAGTAATCGGAGCTGCTCCATTCTACGCCCGTATGGTGTTAATAGCTCTACGAGAAATTGATAAAGGTGTGCTAGAAGCTGCAAAATCGATGGGTGCTAAAACTTCTACTATTATATGGAAAGTATTAATGCCAGAATCTATGCCTGCTTTAGTATCAGGCATAACGGTTACAGCGATTTCACTAGTTGGATATACAGCGATGGCTGGTATTATCGGAGCTGGGGGACTAGGAACATTAGCCTTTTTAGATGGTTTCCAAAGAGGTAGGACAGACGTAACGCTTGTTGCCACGGTATTAATATTAATTATGGTATTTATCATCCAGTGGATAGGCGATGTAATTACTACGAAGATAGACAAACGATAATAGGTGTTAACGAGAGTACTCGATCACATAGAAATAATAGGATAAAAAGGGAGAGATATTGAATGAAGAAATTTTTAGCTGGAGCATTACTATCAGTAAGTGCATTAACCCTTGCAGCATGTGGAGATGAAAAAAGTAGTCAACTAGTAGTAGGTGCATCCAACGTACCTCATGCAGTTATATTAGAAGAAGTTAAACCAATTCTAGAAGAACAAGGAATTGAACTTGTTGTAGAATCATATCAAGATTATGTATTACCAAACAAAGATTTAGATTCAGGAGACTTGGACGCAAACTTTTTCCAACACATTCCTTACTTTGAATCGCAAAAAGCTGATTTTGGATATGACTTCGCCAACGCAGGCGGTATTCACATCGAGCCAATCGGTTTATACTCTAAAAAATACGGTTCTATTGAAGAGCTTCCAGAGGGGGCAACTATTTTAATGAGTAACTCTGTTGCAGATCATGGACGTATCCTTGCAATGTTAGAAGCGAAAGGCCTTATTAAATTAGCAGACGGCATTGATAAAACAAAAGCGGAAGTAAAAGATATTGTGGAAAATGAGAAAAACCTTGAATTTGATGCTAACTATGAATCTGCTTTAATGGTTCAGTTATATGAAAATGAAGAAGGCGACGCAGTACTGATCAACTCTAACTATGCAATTGACGCTGACCTTAATCCATTAGAAGACTCAATCGCTATTGAAGAATCAGATGAATCTCCATACGTAAATATCATCGCAGTAAACTCTGGTGATGAAGACAATAAAGAGATTAAAGCTTTAGTAGAAGCATTAAAATCTAAAGAAATCCAAGACTTCATCCTGAGCGAGTGGGGCGGATCAGTAGTACCGGTAAAATAATAATATTGTAGAGAAAACAGGCATCCTGGGATGTCTGTTTTTTTGTGGTTGCGATTTGCACACGAGGATTTGGCAAACGCCCGAGAAGTAGTCGTATCGGTCCGAGCACCAGAGCCATGCGCCCGAACTAGAGAGGTATCCGCCCGAGTATCCGGGGAACGCCCGAGAAGTAGCCATGCGCCCGAGCTAGATTAGAAAATCTACCAATGCCGTTACAGTGATTTATAAGAATGAAACCGTCTTACCGTCTTATCTACAAAATTTTTCCACAATTAATTCAACCCTTAGTGAGGGTGACATGGAGCAAATAAAAGGAATTCTCCTAAAGTGCCCATCCCCTTCTACTATTCCTCTTATTAATCATTTCTCTATTCCATTTGAAGATTTAAAACTAGGAGTAAAATGTGAAAGTTGTAGTTTTATTGGGATGCAAAAAATAATACGTACGTGGTATTGCCCTAAATGTAGCAAGACCAATTCCTATGCACATTATAAAGCAATTTCTACTTATTTTTCACTTTGCAAAGAAACGATCACTAATAAAGAATGCAGAGATTTTCTTTTACTAAACAATAGAAATGAGGCAAAAAGAATACTTTCAAACTCTGGCATATGGAATGTGGAAAAAGCTCTGCTACGTACTATAAACAAAGGTTATATTAATAGAATATTACGTATATTACTCATCCTATTCACTTTAATAAATGAGTGTGCTAAAGTGTATGAAAGTTGTAAATAACACATTTGTACATTTGAGGAGGACACTTCATGAAAAGGTTTGGGTTATTGCCCCGAATAGTGGTAGCGATAGTAGCTGGTGTTTTATTGGGATTAGTTGTCCCTAAAATAGTAGTGGAGATTATGGCTACTTTTAATAGTATTTTTAGTTCATTTTTAGGATTTATTGTTCCTTTCATCATTATTGGTTTTATCGTTCCGGGGATAGCTAAACTCGGAAAAGGTTCAGGTAGATTACTAGGGATTTCTACGGGTATTGCTTATTTATCTACTCTAGTAGCAGGTTTTATTGCATTCTTTATTGCTTCAAATTTACTGCCGAAGCTTATAGGTGGGAAAGAGAGCGTGAAGTTAGAAAATCCAGAGGAGTTTTTAATTGGTGGCTTGTTTGAAATGCCCATTCCTCCAATGATGGATATTATGACAGCATTGGTTTTCTCCTTTATTATGGGAATTGGAATTTCTAAATTAAAAGGAAATACGTTACAAAATGCATTTGAAGAGTTTAGTGAGATTATTGAAAAGGTAATTTCGTTTGTTATTATTCCGTTGTTACCGATACATATATTTGGGATATTTATGAATATGGCGTACGGTGGTCAAGTGGCAAAAGTATTATCTGTTTTCGGAGTTGTGTTTGTCATGATTATCGCACTGCATATTGTAATGCTTCTATTACAATATACTGCTGCTGGTACTGTAACTGGAAAAAATCCTTTGAAGATGTTAAAAACAATGTCGCCAGCTTACTTTACAGCTTTAGGTACACAGTCTTCAGCGGCAACTATTCCGGTGACGTTAAAACAGGCGCAGAAAACGGGTGCTTCCGATAAAGTAACAAACTTTACGATTCCTCTTTTTGCAACTATTCACTTATCAGGGAGTACAATTACGCTTGTCTCATGTTCCATTGGCGTATTGCTTATAAATGGGCAAGATATTCTGTTATCTACGTTTATACCATTTATATTCATGCTTGGTGTAACAATGATCGCAGCTCCTGGAGTTCCAGGTGGAGCCGTTATGGCAGCATTAGGTTTACTGGAAACAATGCTCGGCTTCAACGGGGCTATGATAGGCTTAATGATTGCTCTTTATATTGCACAGGATAGCTTTGGAACAGCGACAAATGTAACTGGTGACGGAGCACTTGCGATTATCGTAGATAAGTTTTCTAAGACAAATTAAGTTTTTTTATAAATAAATGTTTAAGTCCGAATTAGTTGGGTATATAAATCATGAACTCAAAAATAGAGAGGATGATTCATTATCAGTTCGGAAGATTTACCTTATACAGAACAGATGGACCACGCATTTAGAGGAGTACATGGTTTTGGATACGATGAATTGAGACAAAGTCAGGAATTACGATTGCAGGTCGAAAACAAGCGACAGCAGGATCATGAAAAATGTATGCAATTAGCGGCTAAACTTGATGCCCAAGCATTTAGGGGATAATATACAAGAATCCATGGAGAATTTCTCCGTGGATTCTTTTTTGTTTACACTAGCTTCATAGTGAAATCCATTCTCAATTAGAAAGTTCTTAATGAAAATAAAGGAAGATTACTATTTACCTAATAGTTTAGTGAAAAGTCAATAGAAAACAGTAAATCTGTATATTCTACAATATTAAATAGAATATGCTTCAAAAGATTTGCAAGGTACCTTCGTTTGGGTTAAGATTAGAATGATAATAAATTAGAATGATTATACATTCGTATTTACTTAATGGAGGTTATTAAATGTCGACTTTAGCTATTAAAGATTTACACGTTGCAATAGACGGTAAAGAAATTTTAAAAGGTGTTAATTTAACAATTAATACGAACGAAATTCACGCAGTAATGGGGCCCAATGGTACAGGTAAATCTACTTTAGCTTCTGCTATTATGGGTCATCCAAAATATGAAGTTACATCTGGTTCAATTGAATTGGACGGCGAAGATGTATTAGCAATGGAAGTAGACGAACGTGCGCAAGCAGGTCTATTCCTAGCAATGCAATATCCAAGTGAAATTACTGGAGTAACAAATGCAGATTTCTTACGTTCAGCGATCAATTCACGCCGCGAAGAAGGCGATGAAATCTCACTAATGAAATTCATCCGTGAGCTTGATAGCAAAATGGAATTTTTAGAAATGGATTTAGATATGGCACAACGTTATTTAAATGAAGGATTCTCAGGCGGAGAGAAAAAACGTAACGAAATTCTTCAATTAATGATGTTACAACCAAAATTCGCTATTTTAGATGAAATTGACTCTGGTCTTGATATCGATGCTTTAAAAGTTGTTTCTAAAGGGATCAACCAAATGCGCGGAGAAGGATTCGGAAGCTTAGTAATCACTCACTATCAACGTCTTCTTAACTACATCACACCTGATCATGTTCATGTAATGATGCAAGGTCGCGTAGTTAAATCTGGTGGACCTGAGCTTGCTCAAAGACTAGAAGCAGAAGGCTATGAATGGATTAAAGAAGAATTAGGAATTGAAGACGAAACAGTTGGACAAGAAGCATAAGAAAGGAGTCGAATAAGCATGACGGTTGAAACAAAATTGGCATTAACCGAGCAAGATATCCGCTCCTTTTCAGAAGGTAAGCAAGAACCAAGCTGGATGACAGAACTTCGTCTAAAAGCATTTGGTCAACTTGAAACACTTCCGATGCCAACACCAGATAAAACAAAAATTACTAATTGGAATTTCACTGAATTTCCAGTTCATACTGTAGAGAGCAGCAAATTTACATCTTTAGCAGAATTACCTGAAGAAGTGAAGGCTGTCGTAAATGCAGAGCAACAAAACATTTACATTCAACATAATAATACACCTGCTTTTCTTTCATTATCAGAAGAGCTAAAAGCAAAAGGTGTTATTTTAACAGATATATACACTGCAATTCGTGAGCATTCAGCACTTGTTCAACAATACTTCATGACCGATGGTGTCAAAGTAACAGAACATAAACTAACTGCACTTCATGCTGCATTATTAAACGGTGGTGTATTCTTATACGTACCTAAAAATGTAGTAATCGAAGAACCAATTCAAGTTATTTACTTACATGATGATAAAACAGCTTCTCTTTTCAATCACACTTTACTAGTAGCTGATGAAAATAGTTCTGTAACATATGTAGAGAACTACTTATCTACTGTGGATCATGCAGAAGGATTAGCTAATATCGTGACGGAAGTCATTGCCAAAGACAATTCAAGAGTTACATTTGGAACAGTTGATGTTCTAGCAGAAGGATTTACAACATACGTTAATCGTCGTGGTGTAACAAGTCGTGATGCAGTTCTTGAATGGGCACTTGGTATGATGAATGATGGGGATACTATTTCTGAAAATACAACACATTTAGTTGGAGATAATTCAGAAGGTCATGTGAAAATGGTTGTTGTAGGTCGCGGGAAACAAAAGCAAAACTTTACAACAAAAGTAATCCACTGGGGCAAACATACAGAAGGTCAAATTCTTAAGCACGGCGTTATGAAAGATGAAGCATCATCTATATTCAATGGTATTGGTAAAATTGAGTACGGTGCTACTAAATCTAACGCAGAGCAAGAATCTCGTGTTTTAATGCTTAGCGAAAAAGCACGTGGAGATGCAAATCCTATTCTTTTAATCGATGAAGATGATGTAACAGCAGGTCACGCAGCATCAGTTGGCCGAGTAGATCCACTTCAGTTGTACTATTTAATGAGCCGTGGTATTTCTCAACATGAAGCAGAGCGTCTAGTAATTCATGGATTCCTTGCTCCTGTCGTAAACGAATTACCGATAGAAGGCGTGAAGAAGCAACTGACGGAGGTTATTGAAAGGAAAGTTCGCTAATGCTCAATACTAAAGAGATTCGAAGCTATTTTCCGATTTTAAACCAAGAGATTAACGGTCATCCATTAGTCTATTTAGACAATGGGGCTACTTCTCAAAAACCAATTCAAGTAATAGAAGCGATCAAAAAGTATTATGAATTTGAAAACGCAAATGTGCATCGTGGTGTTCATACGCTGGGTAACCGAGCTACGGATAGTTACGAAGGAGCACGTGAAAAGGTTCGAAAATTTATTAATGCTAAGTCTACTAAAGAAGTTATTTTTACTCGTGGTACAACAACCGCTATCAATATGGTGGCACAGAGCTACGGCCAAGCTAACCTAAAAGAGGGCGATGAAATTGTTATTACGCATATGGAGCACCATTCCAATATTATTCCTTGGCAACAACTAGCTAAGAGAACAGGTGCCGTATTAAAATATATCGATTTAGAAGCTGATGGTACACTTTCTTTAGAGAAGGTTAGAGAAACTATTACTAACCGAACTAAAATTGTGTCAATCGTTTATGTATCGAACGTCTTAGGAACCATGAATCCGATTAAAGAAATTACGCAAATTGCACATGAACATGGAGCTGTAATGGTAGTTGATGGTGCTCAAGCTGCACCACATCTAAAATTAGATGTTCAAGCACTTGATTGTGACTTCCTTGCATTCTCTGGGCACAAAATGTGTGGGCCTACTGGAATAGGGGTACTATACGGAAAAGAAGCTTTATTGGATAAAATGGAGCCAGTCGAGTTTGGTGGGGAAATGATTGACTTCGTAGGTTTGTATGATTCTACGTGGAAAGAACTTCCTTGGAAATTCGAAGGGGGAACACCAATAATTGCTGGTGCCATTGGTCTTGGAGCTGCAATTGATTTCTTAGAGGAAATTGGCTTAGATGAAATTGAAAAGCATGAACATGAGTTAGCTGCTTACGCCATGGAAAGAATGTCTACAATTGAAGGGTTAACCATTTATGGACCTGTCGATCCTGCGAAACGTGCAGGAATTGTTACATTCAATTTAGATGATGTACATCCACATGATGTTGCAACAGTTTTAGATATGAGTGGAATTGCAGTTCGTGCAGGACATCACTGTGCACAACCATTGATGAAATGGTTGCAATGTGTGGCAACTGCTCGTGCTAGTTTCTATATATACAATTCAGAAGAGGATTTAGATCGTCTAGTTACTGGATTGCTTTCAGCAAAGGAGTATTTTAACGATGTCTTCTAATTTAGATCAACTTTATCGCCGTGTCATTATGGATCATTATAAAAATCCTCGTAACAAAGGTAGTATCGAGGATGGCGCTTTGACAATTGATATGAATAACCCTACTTGTGGAGATCGCATCCATTTAACACTTCAAGTGGAAGATGGTAAAATTCAAAATGCGAAATTTGATGGAGAAGGATGCTCGATTTCTATGGCATCTGCCTCTATGATGACACAAGCAGTTAAAGGAAAGTCTGTAGAGGAAGCTTTACAACTTTCTAGTACTTTTTCTGAAATGATGCTTGGGAAAGATTATGATGACTCTTTAGATCTTGAAGATATAGAATCATTAAGTGGTGTTTCTCAGTTTCCAGCACGTATCAAGTGTGCAACTTTAGCTTGGAAGGCAATGGAAAAAGGCGTTTCAGAAGAAAAAGAATAACAGACGAACGGAGGAAATACGATGGCTAAAAAAATGCCTGAAATTGGTGATTACAAATATGGTTTCCACGATAAAGACGTATCCATTTTCCGTTCTAAACGTGGATTAACGAAAGAAATCGTAGAAGAAATATCACGTATGAAATCAGAACCACAATGGATGTTAGATTATCGCTTAAAAGCGTTAGAAATTTTTTACTCAAAACCAATGCCTCAATGGGGTGGAGATTTAGGGTCATTAAACTTCGATGAAATTACGTATTACGTGAAGCCTTCTGAACAAACAGAAACTTCATGGGATGAAGTACCAGAAGAAATCAAAGCTACTTTTGATAAATTAGGTATTCCAGAAGCAGAACAAAAATACCTTGCAGGTGTTTCTGCACAATACGAATCAGAAGTTGTATATCATAACATGAAGCAAGAGCTTCAAGACTTGGGTATTATATTTAAGGATACTGATTCTGCTCTTCGTGAAAATGAAGATATTTTCAAAAAGCATTGGGGTACAGTAATTCCTTCTTCCGATAATAAGTTCTCTGCACTTAACTCTGCAGTATGGTCGGGTGGATCGTTTATCTATGTACCACCAGGCATTAAAGTGGAAACACCATTACAAGCATACTTCCGTATTAACTCTGAAAACATGGGTCAATTCGAACGTACGCTAATTATTGTAGACGAAGGTGCTTCTGTACATTATGTAGAAGGATGTACAGCTCCTGTTTACACAACAAATTCACTTCATAGTGCAGTTGTTGAGATCATTATTAAAAAAGATGCTTATTGCCGTTATACAACAATCCAAAACTGGGCAAACAACGTTTATAACTTAGTTACAAAACGTGCAGTTTGTGATGCAAATGCAACAATGGAATGGATTGACGGAAATATTGGATCTAAATTAACGATGAAATATCCAGCCGTTATCTTAAAAGGTGAAGGCGCTCGTGGTATGACTCTTTCTATTGCAATTGCTGGTAAAGGTCAACACCAAGATGCTGGTGCGAAAATGATGCATTTAGCTCCAAATACTTCTTCTACTATTGTTTCGAAATCAATTTCTAAACAAGGTGGTAAAGTAACATACCGTGGTATCGTTCATTTTGGCCGTAAAGCTACTGGTGCACGTGCGAATATCGAATGTGATACATTAATCATGGATAATCAGTCTACTTCTGATACAATTCCCTACAACGAAATCTTGAATGATAATATTTCTTTAGAGCATGAAGCAAAAGTTTCAAAAGTATCTGAAGAACAATTATTCTACTTGATGAGTCGTGGACTTAGTGAAGAAGAAGCAACTGAAATGATCGTAATGGGCTTCATCGAACCATTTACAAAAGAACTTCCAATGGAATATGCTGTAGAAATGAACCGTCTTATCAAGTTCGAGATGGAAGGCTCTATCGGTTAATCCAATTATATAAATGCAGCAGGGTGTTACTTCACCTTGTTGCATTTTTTTATACTCTAAATAGGCAAATTGCTAAAAACTGTTAGGTTTGGTTATAACTATTAAGTGGTACTCAAAAAGTAGTAGAAGTATTTTGTGAAGAGAGGTATCGACAATGATTGTATTTGAAAGAGAAAAAAGCTATGTCATGGTTACTCAAGATGATCATGCCCAAGTTTCCAAGCAAATAGCAGAACATTGTAAAGATGATTTTTATTACGATTCTAAAGATGTGCAGGAAGTCGTTCTCGCCATTCAAGAGCATGACCGTGGTTGGATAGATCCGGATAAGTCCCCAGTATGGAATGATCAATTAGAACAGCCTTTCTCGTTTATAGATTATCCTACAGATCTTAAGATTTCTTTTTATGAAAAAGGATTAGACGAAGTGGAGGAAATGAGTAAGTATGCTTGTTTATTGTGTAGTTTACATTACTCCTCTTTTGTCCAAGATGCTGATGAAACTGCAGTTCAAAAATTTTGGGATATAGAAAAGCAAAGACAGAATCGACTTTATGATGAATTAGGTATTGTCGGCAATGAGAAAAAGAAAGAAACGTTAATGTATCATTTAGACCTGCTGAAGTTTTCAGATTTTCTATCTTTGTTTATTTGTTTACACGAGCCAGGAAACAATGATAAATTGCATCCATTTTTTAAAAATGGATTTCCACAATTATTCCTATTCGTCAAGCAGGAGCCAATTATAGCTAGTTGGGAAAGCGATGAAGTCGTTACTTTATCCTTCTCCCCCTTGAAGAGCGAACTAAATGTAAAGCTTACGTATAAAGAAGTATGGAAAGAACAGATTGAGAAAGATGGACTATTGCAGGCATTTAAGGATACTCCAGTTGCGCATAGAAAAGTTACGTTTAAATAATAGTATGCAAAAACCAGTCAAAGTAATTTGACTGGTTCTGTCTCTTTTTAAACCATCACAACAAACTGAGAAGCAAAAGATTGTTCTTTCTCTATTTGGATAGCTTGAATTTTAGCAACTTCTTTTTTTCTTACTGAAGCACAATCAGCAGTATTAAGAGAGGTAATTGTATTTTTGTCGATTAAAGAAGAGAAGTAATCCGCATCTTTTAGAGCACTGTTTAATCCAAATGCTCCAGTAGGAGTCATCGTGTGAACTGCATCTCCGATTAAAGCCAACCCTTTTTTCCCCCAAGTCTCACTAGAGCTACTATACACATCTAATAGAACAAAATCCTTCCAAGATTGAATGTTTTCTCGAACGGTTTGTTCAAGTTCTGGAAAAGCCATTATGAGTTGCTCGATAAATGGAGTAAAAGGCTGTTTTCTAAGTGTTGCAAAAGAACCCTCTTCGATATTCCAACCAATTTGTATATAACCCTTTGCCTGTGTAAATAGGGAAATTTGCTTCCCTCCAATTAAAGTCATCCTAATAGACGGTTCCCAATTTACAGGTGCTGGTATTCTAGCCCAGAGTAAATCATATCCGTGTTTTCGAATGGTTACATCCAGATCAGCTTTCTTACGTACGGTCGAATAACGACCATCTGCACCAATAACCAATTCACTTTCAATAATAATTTCTTCTCCATTTTCGGATGCTTTTACTCCAGTGTAGGAGCCATGTTCATCTTGTAAAAGTTCATCAACTTTTGTATTCAGCATTAAATGGAAGTTTGTATATTTCTTTGCAGCGTCTATCAATACTTGTAGTAAATGTGCTTGAGGAACATGAATACCAAGATGTCCGATCTCGGGATGAGGTAAAATAGTTTTAAATACTTCCCCATGCTGCCAATATTCAAGTTTTTTCATTCGTAAAAGCCCGAGCTTTTCTATTTCGTCAAATAAGTTATATTTTTTTAGAATCGCTTCGCCTTCTTCATTTAAATGTTCTCCACGAAACGTTTTTCCGATTTGATTTGTTCGCTCTATTAATACAACAGATATATTTTTCTTTGCCAATAAATACGCTAGAAGGGCACCACCAGGACCTGCACCGACTATACATACATCTACTTTCATCATGTTATTTCCTCCCTTTGCTTCAAAAAAGCGTAATGGGCTATATGTAACGACGACACTTATATATTTTAGCTAAATAAAAAATTATTATCCATCTTTTCATCCTTTGGGGGTCAATACGCTAATACGTGTAGTGCATACAGCTGAATACACCCAACTGAGTGATTATGCTATTATAGTAATAATAGTGAGGTGTTGTAAATGATTCAAATTGGCCTAACAGGGTGGGGGGATCATCCTGACTTGTATGTATCCTCGGCAAGAGAAAGGTTACAAGATTACAGTGCACATTTTCCAGTGGTCGAATTAGATGCAGCATTCTATGCAATTCAACCAATAAAAAATAGCTTAAAGTGGATTAAAGAAACGCCAGATAATTTTCAATTTGTTGTAAAAGCTTATCAAGGTATCACGGGTCATTTACGTGGTGATTTTCCTTTTGATTCGATCGAAGAAATGTTTGAATTATATCGACAATCGGTTATGCCATTTAAAAATTCGGGAAAGCTATCAATGATACTTGCACAATTTCCTCCTTGGTTCCAATGCACAAAAGAAAATGTACAATATATACGTAAAGTGAGAGAAGAACTAAAGGACTTTGAAGTGGTTATTGAGTTTCGTCACCAATCTTGGTATTCTTCTGAATATAAAGATTCTACACTTCATTTTTTAAAAGAGAATGGTCTTCATCATAGTGTTTGTGATGAACCGCAGGCTGGGGATGGTAGTATTCCTTTAGTTCCAATTGCAACTACGAACAAGGTACTCGTAAGGTTACATGGTAGAAATACTTATGGGTGGGTTAATCCGGGCAATAATGTGAAGTGGAGAGAAGTAAGATACCTATACGATTATAATAAAGAAGAGCTTTCTTCTATTAAAGGTATTTGTGAGTATTTAGAGAAGCAGGCAAAAGAGGTTGTTGTGTTGTTTAATAATAACTCTGGAGGTCATGCAGCCAGTAATGCCAAAACATTTCAAAGTATGTTAGGAATAGATTTTGAAGGACTTGCTCCAAAACAATTAGATTTTTTTGAAGGAGATTTTTAAATGGAATGGATTATACTAGCAATTAGTGGGCTTTTCTCTGGAATTGTAGGAGCATTGGTTGGCCTCGGTGGAGGCGTTATTTTAGTACCGGCTATTTTGTTTTTTGGAGCTTCTCTTAGTTTAATACCAAATATTACTCCGCAAAGCGTTGTTGGTCTTTCTGTGGTTATGATGATATTCACAGGACTTTCTTCTACTCTATCCTATATGAAAACCAAAACGGTCGACTTTAAAAGTGGATTTATTTTTTTCATTGGTAGTATTCCTGGTACTATACTCGGAGCATTTGTAAACAAAGGACTGGACTTACCTTCTTTTAATTTATACTTTGGTATCTTACTTGTTATTTTATCTACTTTATTGTTGGTAAGAGATCGTTTAAGTCCTGTTCGATGGTTTGTGGAAAATGGGAAAAAGAAAACCTTTAATGATGGCGATAAAACATTTGTATATGGATATCCAATTTGGTTCGCATTATTATTAACTTTTGGTGTTGGATTCGCATCGGGTCTATTTGGTATTGGTGGAGGATCTATACTCGTACCAGCGATGATATTACTATTCCTGTTTCCGCCTCATGTGGCTGTCGGTACGTCTATGTTCATGGTATTTCTGTCGTCTATAGTGAACTCTGTCACACATATTTCATTAGGAAATGTACCGTGGTTGTATACGATTCCGGTTATACCTGCTGCCTATATCGGAGCTAAGATAGGAGCAAAGTTAAATAAAAAGTTGAACTCAGATACACTAGTTTTGGCTTTACGAATTGTACTTTTATTACTAGGTGTACGATCGATTATAGAAGGACTATTTTAACGTAAAATATGTAATGGATAGGGTGGGCAAAGAATGAGAGAGACGATTTATATATTCCACACAAATGATTTGCATAGTCATCTAGAAAACTGGCCCGCTATTCAGCAATTTCTCTCAGATACTCGGAAGAACCTTGGTGACAAGGCTTCCTATTTAACATTAGATATTGGAGATCATCTAGATCGTTCGAATATATATACAGAGGGTACACTTGGAAAGGGAAATGTGCATCTTCTAAATGATGCCAAGTATGATTATGTAACGATAGGAAATAACGAAGGCATTACCCTAAGTCATGAAGAATTAGAAACGTTGTACATAGATGCTAATTTTGAAGTGATTGTCTCCAATTTCACGGAGTTAGGAGGAAATATTCCTTCTTGGGTATTACCCCACAAAATACATGTAACACCAACTGGTATACGGATTGGCATTGTTGCGGCAACTGCTGACTATGGTATTTACTATGAAAAATTGGGATGGCAAATTCAAGAGCCGATTACCCGACTGAAAGAGGTATGTAATACACTTCGTCCGCAAGTAGATGTTCTTATTTGTATGTCACATTTAGGGAAATCACTTGATGAAATACTATCTTTGGAAATACCACAAATTGATGTGATATTGGGTTCACATACACATCACACGTTTGAAAAAGGTAAAGTAATTGGGAACACGTTGCAAGCTGCTACCGGTAAATTCGGTATGAATGTCGGACTTGTCACGTTGGAATTTGATCATGTAGCAAAAGTTATCCAATCGAAGAAGGCAGTTTTATTTCCTACGGAAGCACTACCAGTTCCACTATATTCAAACGATTTACAGACTGCTTGGGAAAATGAAGGAATAGCGGAGATGTCTAATATTGCTTTTTATAATTCTTTTTTATTGAAGAAGGATTGGTTTAAGGAATCGGATCTATCCCGCTTTTTCGGAAAAGCACTTCTAGCTTTTACAAAAGCGGATTGTGCCATGTTTCCAGCGGGGATATTCTTAAAGGATCTTCAACAGGGGCCGATTACTGCAAGAGATCTACATCAATGTTTGCCTCATCCGATAAATCCTTGTGTTATTACATTAACCGGTGCAGAACTACTAGAAGTTATCCGAACAGGGAAAAATGAAAAATGGCCAACGCTTGAAGTAAAAGGGTTAGGGTTCAGAGGTAAATACCTTGGGGTCATATTATATGAACAGCTAATAGAGTTAGAAAGTGGTATAGTTCTAGTAAATGAATCTCCTATTGAACTAGAAAAAGTATATACATTGGCAACTTTAGATATGTTTACATTTGGTTACTTTTATCCGTCTTTAAAATTTGCTCCCAAACAGTATTTTATGCCAGAAATGATTCGAGATATTGTGAAATGGTATGGACAGCTTGAAAAAAGTGAATATGAGTCATGAAAATCCTCTTTCTTACATAAGTAGTAATTAGGGGGATTGTTTTTGTTCTATAGAAAGAAGAAAAAACGATTGACTTTCTTTACTAATCAGCGGAAATTAGCCATTTTTTTAGTTTGTTTTATGTTGTCAGTGGGAGGCCTCATCTATTATATTAATAAACAATTGACAGCTACCTATTTGGAATATGCAGAAGTACAAACAACAAAAATAGCATCCATGGTAATAAATAAAGCAATTAACTCAAGAATTTCAAATACGCTCGATGTAAATGACATAATCGAGGAGGTGCCATCAGACAGTACTACAATGGTAACAACTCGATTTAATACAGAAATTATAAATCGTATACTATCTGATACAAATCAGTTAGTTCAGTCTCATTTGGAGCAGGCTGAGCAGGGGAACTTTTCTAGCCTACCGTATTTAGATGACATCGAGTACGATAAACAAACGATGGAGGATCAGGGGGGAGTTGTATTCTTCGTTCCGATTGGGCAAGCGACGAATATCCCCATCATAGGTAACTTAGGCCCTAAAATTCCTATACGCTTTCACGTTATCGGAAATGTTCAATCGAATGTAGTTCCTTCTATTACTAAGTTTGGAATAAACAATGCTTATGTGGAGGTTAATATCCACATTACGGTAAATGTACAAATAATAGTTCCTCTGGCAAGTAAGATGAGTACGGTGGAACAGAGTATACCTGTGGCAATGGGAATCGTGCAAGGCCAGGTTCCTTACATTTACACAGGAGGAGACGGGGACGCTGCTCCATCAATAGAAGTACCATTGCCATTACCTGAAAAATAAAAATCCTTAAGAATATTGTTTTTACTGCTATACTAGTGGAAATGAATAAGAATAGGTAGAGGCCGCATAACAAAAGAGTAGTTTACAGGAGAATGACAACTGTGATTGTATACGAAAGGAAGTTATGCCGAAATTAGATGTTGACCGTCAAGTCAAATCTTGTTGGGGTTATTTTGAACAAAAATAACACTGTCATTTATACATATGTATAAATGGAGAGCTACAAAGTATAAAATTTTTGCTTGAAATTTTATCTAAAAGCCAACCTATATTTATATTAGGTTGGCTTTTTTATATTCTAAGGCATAATGCACTTGTTCATTTTCGTTAGTGTCAGCTCATATCTCATCGAGTCTTGGGGTATATAAGGTGTAGGCCATGCAGTCGTTGCGATAGGATGTCGCGAATTCATACTGCCTACATTGGAGTAGGCGCTTATGCATTTCATATTGTCTAGCTTCAGCGCCTAGCCCCTCGAGTCGTTTCAGACTGATGGTTAAGGCAAAGTACGCCTTTACCGTCAGGCTTCCAACGCTAGTCGGGGCTGGAGTAGGCGCTTATGCATTTCATATTAGGAGGAAATTATGATGGAAAATACGATTTTTTCAATTTTACCGCCATTACTAGCGATTGTAATGGTACTTGTTACGAAAAGAGTTTTACTATCACTAGGAGTCGGGATTGTTTCAGCGGCTTTGTTAGTAGAAAGCTTTTCGCCGATTGATTCATTGATCATTCTTTGGGATTCCTTTATCACGTCATTTTGGGATAATGGATTGAATATGTATAATATTTATATATTATTGTTTATATTGTTGCTTGGGGTGGTTACTGCGATTGTTAGTCTGTCAGGAGGAAGTACTGCATTTGCTGCATGGGCAGTTAAACGTATTAAAACAAATCGCGGATCTAAACTCCTTACAGCTTTTTTAGGTATTATTATTTTCGTAGACGATTATTTTAATGCACTTGCTGTAGGACAGATTGCTCGTCCAATTACTGACACTCATCGTGTTTCTCGTGCAAAGCTAGCTTATTTTATCGATTCTACATCTGCACCTGTTTGTGTAGTTTCTCCTGTTTCTAGCTGGGGTGCGTTTCTAATAAGTCAGTTGGGTGTTATCTTTGCTACCCATGCGGTAACAGACTATACTCCACTGCAAGCGTTTATGTTAATGGCACCGATGAATTTCTATGTCATTGCTGCGCTTGCAATGGTATTTTTTACCGCATGGACAGACAATGATTTAGGTGAGATGAAAAAACATGAAACACTTGCAAGAGAAACTGGTGTCCTTTTTGATCCAAATAAATCAAATCCAGGTGATTTACAAGGTAATTTCCCGGAAAATAATTTTGGTAAAGTAAAGGATCTAATCCTTCCGATTGTATCATTAATAGTAGTAACTCTTTTTGCAATGTTTTGGACAGGCTATCAGGCTTCAGGAAAAGTAATGGACATATTTGTTATTTTTGAAAATACAGATGTTCCGCTCTCTCTATTTATAGGTGGGATGGTATCGAGTATTTTAGCTGTACTATTGTATACGCGTCAATTCAAGAAAAACAAAGATGCTAATTTGGGCTTACTGGGGAAAGGAATTATTTCTGGTATAAATTCAATGTTACCTGCTATTTGCATTTTAATATTTGCTTGGTCCCTTTCATTTTTAATAACAGCTTTAGGAACTGGTGAGTATTTAGCTCATCTCGTTACAGATAATAATATTCCGGCAGGGGTTATTCCAGTCTTACTGTTTGTTTTAACAGCTTTTATGGCTTTCGCAACTGGATCTTCATGGGGATCATTTGGGATACTATTACCAATTGGTGCAAGTATCATCATGGTAGTAGAGCCTGAGTTATTACTCCCTGTTTTAGCGGCCGTTTTAGCGGGAGCTGTTTTTGGAGACCATTGTTCGCCTATTTCAGACACTACAATTATGTCAGCGACTGGTGCAGGAGTTAATGTAATCGATCACGTAATGACTCAATTACCATATGCCATTATTAGTGCAGTCATTGCTGCAATTGGCTATTTAGTATTAGGTCTTACAGGTTCTGTTATGTTTGGCTTTATAACAGTAGTGGTCATCCTTATTCTATTTTTCACGATTTGGAATTTTAAGAGTAAGAGGGTAGCTTAGTTGTTTTAAAATTGGTTGTCTTTGGTATTTGTATGGTTGTTTGCAATTAAATAATATGTTACATTGACAACAGTGTAGTTAGTTTATTTAGAATGGGGTCGGGATGAAATGACATCGTGTAAACCAACGAAAACAGAGTACCAAAGAAAACCAGAATGGCTAAAAATAAAGTTAAATACGAATGATGAATACAAGGGTCTTAAAAAGCTGATGCGTGAAAATAATTTAAATACAGTATGTGAGGAAGCAAAATGTCCAAATATACATGAGTGCTGGGGTTCACGTAGAACAGCTACATTTATGATTTTAGGAGCTATTTGCACACGTGCTTGCCGTTTTTGTGCTGTAAAAACTGGCTTACCTAATGAGTTAGATTTGGCAGAACCAGAAAGAGTTGCAGATTCGGTTGTAGTTATGAATTTAAAACATGCTGTCGTAACAGCAGTTGCTCGGGATGATTTAAAAGATGGTGGTTCTGAAGTTTTTGCTGAAACCATTCGTGCGATTCGACGGAAAAATCCTTTTACATCAATAGAAGTTTTACCTTCTGATATGGGCGGTATTGAACAAAATATCCGTAATATTATGGATGCAAAACCGGATATTCTAAATCACAATATTGAAACGGTTCGTCGACTCACTCCAAGAGTTAGAGCGAGAGCTAAATACGATCGTTCACTCGAATTATTGCGTCGTGCAAAAGAAATGCAACCAAGTATTCCAACGAAATCATCACTAATGTTAGGTTTAGGGGAAACTCATGAAGAGATTCTGGAAGTAATGGACGACCTTCGTGCGAACAATGTAGATATCATGACGATTGGTCAATACTTGCAACCTTCGAAAAAACATTTACCGGTACTAAAATATTACTCCCCAGCAGAATTTGGAGAATTACGAAAAATTGCGATGAGCAAAGGATTCTCCCATTGTGAAGCTGGTCCACTAGTTAGAAGTAGCTACCATGCAGATGAACAGGTAAACGCTGCGGCTAAGCAAAGACAACTGCAAGGTGAACAACTTCTAGCTACTCCAAATAGTTAATGGATGGTGATTGAATGATAATTGCAGAAGGCTTTACATATGAAATTATAGAGGATTATCGCGAGGCGTTTAAAGAAGAAGCGTTTTTAGATCGTTATAGTGAAATTTTAACTAAATACGATTATATTATGGGTGACTGGGGTTACGGTCAGCTGCGTCTTAAAGGTTTTTTTGAGGATCGTAGTCATAAAGCTACATTTGATACGAAAATAGGAACGATGAAAGACTATTTATATGAATATTGTAATTTTGGATGCGCCTACTTTGTTATAAAAAAAATAGGGGTTGCTCCAAAAATTGTTCCTGACGAAGCTATAATAGAAGTAAATGAAAATCTGGAGCAAGATCAACTATGATCTGCTCTAGGTTTTTTCTTTTGCAACCAGATATGGGCTATCCCTCAAAAATTCTCCACACTAGTCTGGTTTAAGGATTAACTATTTGTGTAAACTGATATTATTTCTAACTCTACTGCAATAAAAAAACTAGTCGTGATATGAAACCACAACTAGCTATTTATATTATATTAACTCAACAATTCTCGAAGATAATCTCGTAATTCTACTGCTTCTTCTTCTGATCTATTAAATACATGTTCGAGATAGCCTGGTTCTTCCACATCATCAGCTCCTATAATGGCAGCTCGTCCATATTGTATATCCATTACAAGTACTTTTCCAAAAAAGCGAGAGCTTTGAGAAATAGCTAAATCATATCTTTGGGATTCTCCTGTAAAGCCAACAAATCTCGTTTTAGTATCCTCTACATCATCGTACAAATAAAATCGCTCCACTGTGTGACACTCCTTCCTACCTTAGAATTATGGTACTATAGAATAGGAGTATATATCAACTGAACAACAATTAGGAGGCCTTTCCATGTATTTTGTAGATAGAAAAAAAATTGCTTTAACATTGGCTCATATGAACCAATTGTTGAACCTTATTGAAACAAAACAAGATTGGCAAGTAGATGAATTATCTAACTTAGCGTTTGAGCGAATTGGTCATAATATTATTGAATCTATTATCGACGTAGGCAATTCAATGATCGATGGGTTTATCATGCGTGATCCTGGTGGATACGATGATATTATCGATATTTTAACGGATGAGAAAGTTATTTCTGCTGAGATGGATGGACCATTAAAAGAAGTTATTGAGTTTAGAAAAGTGCTTGTTCGCCAATTTTATGCGGTGGACCATAAAAAATTAGAGGAAGTTCTGACGAATAATTTACCATTCTTAAAGGCATTCCCGGCAGCTGTAGAAACTTATTTAGTAAATGAATTAGGGCCAGTTTCTGCCTTTTTACCTGAGGATTCTAATGTTAAATTATAAAGCATACTTTATCGATTTAGATGGCACTGTCTATAGAGGTAAAACACCAATTCCTGAGGCTGTGAAATTCATTCATTATTTACAAAGCAATGGTAACCAACCATTTTTTGTGACGAATAATTCTTCTATGACTCAACAACAACTACAGGAAAAACTGGCCATAATGGATATTCAAGTAGATAAGGAACATATTATTTCATCGTCTATTGCAGCTGCAAATTATATTAATGAGTTTATGCCAGGTAAAGAAGTATTTATGATTGGTGAACTGGGCTTGGAAGATGCACTTAAATCACGAGATATTTCGATTACAACTGGCATGGCAGATGTTGTCGTACTTGGAATTGATCGTCATATTAATTATGAGAAGCTGGCAACTGCCTGTCTTTCCGTAAGAGCGGGCGCTACATTCCTTTCTACTAATAGTGATCATGCTTTTCCTTCTGAAATTGGATTTTTACCTGGAAATGGAGCCTTTACAAAGTTAGTGGAACATTCTACTGGAGTAGAACCAATCTATATGGGGAAACCTCAACCTTTTATGTTAGAGTTTATACAAAAAAAATATGGATTTAGTAAAGAAGAGATGGTCATGATTGGCGATAATTATCAAACAGACATCTTGACCGGAATTCATATGGGGATTGACACAGTACATGTGAACAGTGGGGTAAATTCTACTGCAGAAGTTAAGCTTCAGGCAGAGCAACCTACCTATTTTCTAGAATCTTTAAGCGAATGGACAAAATAAAAAGACTGTGCTCAAAGTACAGTCTTTTAAAATAGAGGGTTGTCCTCTATAAATTGATATATGTTTGCGACAAGTTCGCTTGGGGTATTTGCTTCTACAACTTCACCATTCACAATAGCAAATAAAGTTTCAGAACAGAGGGAGCAATAACTCAGGCAACCGTACTCTAAAACGTCTAAATTGGAGTCTTGTTCTAATATTTCAAATGCTTCTTGGGACCCGTTTGCAAGGTTGCTTATACAAAATTCAACCATAGGATTCACAGCTGTTCACCTCACTACATGGTCATGCTACTCTTTTTTAAAGAAAACGTCAATTAAGAAGTTCTATTGTGAAATGTATCACAATCTATTATAATTTGAGATGACATTAAATTTAAGGGAGAATATTATGCGAAAATTAGTATTGTTAGGTGGGGGATATGGAAATATGCGAATATTACTTCGCTTATTGCCAAATAATATTCCTGATGATGTAGAAATTACTTTAATAGACAGAACACCGTTTCATAGTTTAAAAACAGAATTTTATGCACTAGCTGCTGGAACATCTCCAGATAGCGGTATTAGAGTAGCTTTCCCAGAAAACGAAAAATTAAAGGTAACATACGGAGAAATTTTAGAAATAGATGTAGATAGCAAGCAAGTGTTATTAGCTGATGGGCAAGCAGTTTCTTATGATGAATTAGTAATTGGACTAGGTTGTGAGGATAAATACCATAATGTACCTGGTGCTGATGAATTTACTTATAGCATTCAAACGATTGGTAGTTCAAGAGATACGTACAATAAAATTGGTGGTCTACCATCAGGTTCTGTTGTAGGTATTGTTGGAGCGGGACTTAGCGGAATAGAACTTGCGAGTGAACTTCGTGAAAGTCGCCCAGATTTATCAATTAAATTATTTGACCGCAGTCCGCGTGTTCTGAGAGATTTTCCAGAACGATTAAGTAATTATGTACAAAAGTGGTTTGATAATAACAATGTAGATGTAGTTAGTAATTCAAATATTACAAAAGTAGAGCCAAACAAATTATACAATCACGAAGAAGTAATTCCTGTAGATGTAGTTGTATGGACAGCAGG
Organism: Psychrobacillus sp. FSL H8-0510; assembly: GCF_038008345.1. NCBI lineage: Bacteria > Bacillati > Bacillota > Bacilli > Caryophanales > Bacillaceae > Psychrobacillus > Psychrobacillus sp. FSL H8-0510. Next base: position 2,654,238 of record NZ_JBBOYZ010000001.1, on the reverse strand, counting down.
TATACAACCAGCAGCACCAGTAAGAGCATTACCTGGTGAAAAAGATAAAACCGGTCGTGTTATATTAACACAGTATCATGACTTACCAAGCTATCCAAATGTATATGTTGTTGGTGACGCAGCATCACTGCCATTAGCACCAAGTGCCCAGTTAGCAGAAGAGCAAGCTGAGCAAATTGTTAAAGTGCTTCAAGCGCGTTGGAAAGATGCACCACTTCCTGAAAAGATGCCAGAAATTAAGCTTAAAGGATTCATGGGCTCTCTTGGGAAAAAACAAGGATTTGCCTATTTAGCGGATATCTCAGTCACTGGACGTATTGCACGTTTGATGAAGTCTGGTCTGCTGTGGATGTATAAACGTCATAATGGGTAATAGAAAAAGCTTCGAAGGCTCCTTAGAGAGCACTTGGAAGCTTTTTTTGATCAATCTGTGTAGCCATATTTCTCAAGGGCAGCATAGATTGGTTTTAATTGGATATACCCTTCTCCAATCATCTCATCATTAATCATTACAAGTGGATAAAAGAATTCATCTTCCGCAATTCGGTCGGCGATACTCTGTTGTTTTTCATTCTCAATTGGCTTTTCAATATCGATATAGTTGAAAATAACTTTGTGATTTGGAAATTTGCGGTCGATTGCAGCTTGTAACCATTCGTATGTATCCTTAGAAGATGGTGCGTTTACACAACTTGCGCAAACAACATCAGCCCCATAAATTTCTATATGTATAGATTGAAACGTCATAATAATGACCTCCTTGGAATTCTTTATTGGATTTTTTCCTTCCTTCACATTATAATGATTATAGCGAAAGGAGTCGATAGAAATGACTGATACAATGAATGAACAAGTTCAAGAGGTTTTAGATAAATTGCGTCCATTTTTACTTCGAGATGGAGGAGACTGTGAGCTTGTAGACATTGAAGATGGTATTGTAAAACTACGTCTTCTAGGAGCTTGTGGCAGCTGCCCAAGTTCAACGATTACACTTAAAGCTGGTATTGAACGTGCACTTCTAGAAGAAGTTCCGGGAGTAGTAGAAGTAGAACAAGTATTCTAATAATAATTATAAGCAAGCACCTATGTCTGCCTCGACAGGTATGGCACTGGAGTCTTTGCAGAGAATCTCTTGTAGAAAGAGTTCCTGCAAAATAGATTTTATCTTAAAGTAGAAAAAGGAGCCTAACCTATGGCTTCTTTTTCTTTTTTCGCACGAATTTCCTGCCAACGATCTTTTGCCATTTCAACAATAGTCGGTTCTAGAGAACTATTTTGTTTTTCAATTACTTTAGAAAAGTATCGCGTAGCATATTCAATATCACCGATTTTTCTCGATAGTTCCGCTATTAAGTAGAGCATACGGGACTCAGACATTTGTGTGCCATTGTAGTCATCGTTTGAATAGGACTCGGCATACCGATTACGTGCCATTTCTAAGAACCGGATTTCCTCTTCTTGTTTGTCTTGTAAACGGTATAACCATGCAGTACGTAACGCTAAACCGGCCATATTTACAAATTTTTCTTTCTTAAGAGTGCCGGATAGAATTCCGAGTTTATAGGTCATAATTCCCTCTTCAATCGACCTTTCATTACCGTATGTTCGAGGTGCCCATTTACTGGAAATTTGTTCTTGGATTATTTCTTTCACTCCTGGTGCAAAATACTTTGTGAAGTCATCTGTAAATGAAAATCCACAATGTTCACATACGAATATGTTATATAGCAAAGGATTTATTTCTTTATTTTCATATATTGGTTGAAAATCTGTATGGTGTGATTCAACTTTGATAAATTTGGAGCGGACCTTTGTTGTTTTGAATTTTTGTTTACAATGTAAACATTCAATGTCTTTTTGATAATAGGGTGTAAGTTCCATCTTTAGTCCTCTTTTCACGTGACGTTATATAGTTCCATTATACCTAATGTGTGTGATGAAAGCTAAGTAAATATTCAAGTGGTTTTCCTTGTCTACATAGTAATAACATTGATATGATATAAATAAGAAAAGGAAGGTGATTCAGATGTCACAAATAGTTATTTTATCTGAAGCGGCAGCTTACCGTGTAAAAGAAATGATGACACATAATGGAGAAGAAGGCTCTGCTCTTCGTGTTTCAGTTAATGGTGGTGGATGCAGCGGTCTTACTTACGGAATGGGATTTGAAAAAGAAAAACAGCAAGAAGATATAGAACTTCATCAGCATGGAATAGATATAGTAGTGTCGACAGAAGATGCTTCTATCCTAACTGGAACAACCATTGACTATAAAGAATCATTAATGGGGGGCGGTTTTACGATAGAAAACCCTAATGCCATTGCTTCTTGTGGTTGTGGAACGTCATTTAGAACAGCTAAAAAAGAAGGAACTCCGGAAAGCTGCTAATAGAGGAAAGAACATTTTCTGTAGAAGGAAATGTTCTTTTTTTGTAGTAGATTTTTCAGCTTTAGCCTAAGGCGCTTTTTGGAAAGATAGGAGCCTCAATCTCAGTATTTTCAGACCTTTACAATTAAATAACAATGTATTGAAATCATGTGAGAAAAGGTCTAATATAGGAAGTAAGAGTTTTTGTCGGAAAATAGACAAAGATGAAGCGTTTAGAAGTTATTTTTGTGTAATAACTTTTCTTAAAAAATATAAAAAGGTGGTTGCGATCTTCGTGAAAAGACCAACAATTCTAGTATTAGGTGCAGGATACGGTGGACTATCTACAGTAGTAAACCTTCAAAAATTAGTAGGTGCAAATGAAGCAGATATTACATTGATCAATAAAAATGATTATCATTATGAATCCACTTGGTTACATGAAGCTTCTGCTGGTACATTAAGTCCCGATCAAGTTCGCTATGATGTGAAAAGCGTAATCCAATCTAGTAAAGTTAACTTTGTAAAAGCTACAGTTGATGCTATTGACGTTAATACTAAGAAAGTTACAACGAGTGCTGGTGAGTATACATATGACTACTTAGTTATTGGTTTAGGCTTTGAAGGAGAAACATTTGGTATTCCTGGCTTAGATAAATATGCACTTTCAATTGCTAATGTAAATGCTGCTCGTCAAATTCGTGATCATATTGAATATCAATTTGCTACTTGGTCTACTGAGGAAGTACATGATGATACTCGCTTAACTATCGTAGTAGGTGGAGCAGGGTTCTCAGGTATTGAATTTTTAGGTGAATTAGGAAATCGTATTCCAAAACTTTGTAAAGAATATGATGTACCGAAAGAAAAAGTACGTGTAGTTTGCGTAGAAGCTGCTCCAATGGTTTTACCAGGATTTGATCCAGAGCTAGTTGAATATGCAGTAAGACAATTAGAGTCTAAAGGAATTGAATTCTCTATTGGAACTCCAGTAGTTGAAGCAACTCCAGAAGGCGTAAAAATTAAAAAAGGCGAAGAAGAATTCGAATTTATCAAAGCTGGTACAGTTGTATGGGCTGCGGGAGTTCGCGGAAGTCGCTTAATCGAAACATCCGGTATTGAAAATATGCGTGCGCGCGTTAAAGTTGAAAAAGATATGAGAGCTCCTGGGTTCCCAGACGTATTCATCGTTGGTGACTGTGCTTTACTAATTAATGAAGCTATTAATCGCCCATATCCACCAACTGCTCAAATTGCGATGCAACAAGCAGTAACTGTTGCTAAAAATATTGTAGCTCTTATTAATGGTAACCCAACAGAAGAATTTGTACCCAACCTAAAAGGAGCTGTATGTTCTCTTGGAGAGCATGACGCAATTGGGGATGTAATGGGAAGAAAACTGACAGGTACAAAAGCATCAATTATGAAAAAAGTAATCGATAATCGTGCCCTTTACATGATCGGTGGACTTCCACTAGTAGTGAAAAAAGGTAAATTCAGCTTATAATTTCCGTTAACTATAGAAGCTCCCACTTAAATTTAGTGGGAGCTTCTTTTTTGATCATCCATAAATAGAAAAAAAGTATTTTATTAAGGGTTCCTCTAGTGTTGGAGCTAGTTTTAGCCATTTACTAAGTAGAAAACTGTATTTTGTTCCTAATTATATTACTCCTTTACAAATTATTTTGTATGTGATATATTATCTGAATATTAAGAAATATAGAGAGGAGTCGATTACATTGATAAAAAAAGAGACAAAGAATACGCATTGCCCATATTGCAAAGGGGAGGGATATTTCCAACTTCGCTTAGGTGGATCTGAGACTTGTAATTGCTGTAATGGATCTGGAAGAAAGTGAAGAAAGTATGACAAAAAAGTGAAAACAAATATGTTCATTGAATACTAACCTCCGTTAAGGTAAACTATTTACAGATGTTACGGAGGTTATATAATATGGAGTTTATGTTAGTTCAAATGATACTTTCAGTTGTTATATTTTTTGTCATGTTTTTTGGGATCGCTTTCTTATTGAATATGTTACTTCGTATGACATGGTTCATGGCCATTCTTTATCCGATTGTTGTGGTATTAATCATCGATGAAGTTAGATTTTTTGATTACTTTACAAAACCAGGTTCAGCTTTCTCCGCTCTAGGGGAAAAAATTGTTTCTCTTCATGCGGCTGATATTATAATATTAGCTGGCGGACTCGTTGGTACTATTGCAGCAGGCTTTGTCATAAAGTTTTTAAGAAAAAATGGATATCAGATGTTTTAATAGAAAAGGATGGCTCCATAATGGAGCCATCCTTTTCTTTGTTTGGTTTTTCCTATAGTAGAAAGTTATAAATGATTACGGAAATTAGTATTCCAGTTATAGCACCCATAAAAACTTCAATTGGTTTATGACCAAGTAACGTTTTAAGCTCTTCTAACTTTTCATCATTTTTTTTATGTGACCATTCTTTGGTTTGTTCAACGAATAGTTGAAAGTCAAGACGCATTTGATTGATCATAATTGCTTGTTGACCTGCTTGAAAACGGACACCCGTTGCATCGAACATAACAATTACTGCAAATACCGTAGCAACTGCAAATAATGTTGAATCGAGTCCTGTTTCAAAAGCTATTGCCGTACATAAAGATGTAACAGCAGCTGAGTGAGAACTAGGCATCCCACCGGTAGAAGTGAATAACGACCAATCTAATTTTCTCGTCATTAAAAAGTGAATTGGAATTTTGACGAATTGTGCAAAGAAAATAGAAAAAAGTGCAGCTAGTAGTGGAGTGTTTTGGAGGATTGCCAAAGTAGACACCGCCTTTCATTTTGAACTTATATTATTGATAGTATAACACACTCCTACTAGTCGAAAAATAAGTAAGGTTCCTATATAATAAGATTATATCCGAAAATAGTAGGGGGAAAAATAATGATCATCCATACAAATGAAGTCTTGTTTGAAGAAGTACAATCTGAAACTCTTGTAGTGGCAGTTTCAAAGCATGTAGAAAACACACCAAAATGGGATACTTTCTTAAAGAGCTTTGGCGAGCATATTGGAGATTGGGTAAAAAGTGGGGATATCTCCACCGATTTAAAGAAAATCGTTAAAATACCTGTTTCTAACCATGAATCCGTAAAAAGAGTACTGTTTGTAGGTATAGGTGATCGTAAACAATTAACACAAGAACGACTTCGCGAAGCATTTGGACTTGTTGGGAAAGAATTACTAGTTAGTAAACCTGAATCACTAGGAATCTGGCTTCCTTCATTTACAACAGATGCTATAACTGTAGCAGATGTAGCTTATTTAGCAGCTGAAGGTATTGGCATGGGTTCATTTACATATGAAGGGTATAAAACATCTTCTAATATTCCGGACTACTATCTGCCATCTATTGAACTTTTGATGGACGAAGAGGATGAAGAGATCGTCTCGTATTTTGAAGTGGGAACTATTTATGCAGATGCGGTAAATGAGGCAAGAATTCTTGTGAACACGCCTGGTAATGTGCTGACTTCTACTCAGTTGGGTGAATATGCAAGAGAATTGGGCGAAACATACGGATTCGAAACTGAAATACTGGGCAAGAAAGAAATTGAGGAGCTTGGAATGGGCGCACTTCTTGCTGTAAACCAAGGCTCAGTTGAAGAACCAAGACTTATCGCATTAAAATATCAAGCAACAGACGACTGGACAGATGTTGTAGGATTAGTAGGGAAAGGTATCACTTTTGATACAGGTGGATACTCTATTAAAACGAAAACTGGCATCGTTGGGATGAAAGGAGATATGGGAGGAGCTGCGGCTGTTTTAGGTGCAATGCAAATCATTGGTGAGCTTCGTCCAAACAAAAATGTTATTGCTATTATTGCTTCTACAGACAATATGATTTCAGGCAATGCCTTCAAACCAGATGATGTTATTACATCCATGAGTGGTAAAACGATTGAAATTTTAAATACAGATGCAGAAGGTCGTTTAGTTCTAGCAGATGCTGTTACATATGCTAAGCAACAAGGTGCAAACTATATTGTAGATGTTGCGACATTAACTGGTGGCGTTATAACAGCATTAGGATACGATAAAACCGGTGCATTAACGAACAATGAAGAATTCTTCGAGACATTTATGGAATCTTCATTAGAAACAGGAGAATTCGTTTGGAGACTGCCTCTAACTGAAAACGATAAAAAACGTATTCGTAAAAGTGATGTTGCAGATCTAAATAATTCACCTGGTGGAGATGGCCATATGATATTCGGTGGTGGATTTGTTGGGGAATTTGTGGAGGAAACTCCGTGGATTCATTTGGATATTGCGGGTACATCTGATACAAAATCAGCTCATGACTTTGGACCAAAAGGTGGTACCGGGGTAATGGTACGTACACTAGCAACATTAGTAGAAAGAATGGCAGAAGAAGAGTAGGGCGTAGGGCAAACACACAGCCTCGCTTTCCCTAGTGGCATACACTGAGGGGAAAGGAGGAGTAACATGGTAAGATTGCGCGGAGGTTATAGAGGACCCGGCTTTGGTGGTTACAGAGGTCCAGGATTTGGAGGCATAGGAGGCTTCGGAGGCTTTGGTGGCCCATTTGTAGGTGGCTTACTCGGAAGTTTTGTAGGTTCTGCATTATACGGAGGTGTTGGTGGATATAGGCAACCATATCCATATTATCCATATCCTAATTACTATCCATATTCACCATATCCTTTTTATGGTGGTTATTACTAATAAAATTAATACTGGTAAAAAAGCTTCTGTATCCTCGGTTAGTCCTTGGGTACAGAAGCTTTATTTTATTTATAGTGTAGATTGAGCTTTAGTAAAAATAAGAGATCTAGAATCGATTATTTCTCCCAATGAAGGGGGATATGTCGAATCGGACCAAAAAAGGAGAGGTGAGAGGTTCGTTTGAATTTATTTATGAGCTAGTCCTATTTAAAAAGCAAATACTAATTTTCCAGTAATTCATTCTATCAATCATTCAAGTTCCGATACAGTTACAAATGTATATCCTTCGCTGATCAAATATACAAGTACATCTTCTAGTCCTTGAGCAGTGGATAAATGTATATCATGCATTAAAATGGTGCTTCCATCATGAACACTGCTCTTCACAGATACTAATAGCTGAGAAGCATCACGGTGTTTCCAATCAAGTGTATCTACGTCCCATAATACAACCGGTAAGTTCAAAATGTTCACCAAATCATCATTGAAAGCACCGTAGGGAGGACGAAAAACGGTTGGTTCCTGTCCAGTGGATTGTTCGATGATGTTATTTGTTTTGGACACCTCTTCCAAGATTGCATCTGTGGTCATATTAGTTAATTTTGCATGAGTCCATGTGTGATTGCCAAGCTCATGTCCGGCTTTCAACACATCGCTTGCAATCTCCGGGTAGAATTCTACTCTGCTCCCAAGCATAAAGAATGTCGCTTTTGCATCATACTTTGCTAAAGTTGTAAGAATACTAGGTGTAACTTTTGGATCTGGTCCATCATCAAAAGTTAAAGCAACTCGCTTCGTTTTAGTATCATCAATTTGTTGGTCAACTTGAGTTGAAGTCTCATCTTTACTGTTTTTTTCCACTTGAACATCCATAGAACTATCTTCTACAGGAGGTTTCGGCAATGTATCCACTGAATTATCAAGCTTATAAGGTGCAAGCAGTTGTTCGTTTAACTCGGAAAGGGGGACAGCGATAATCGGTGCACCTGCAACCCCGCTAGCAATCTCATACTCATCAAAATAGATAACAAGTGTATCGTCTATTATTGCAAACTGTTCAAAGTTACCCCACCTAGGTTCGGTAGCTAGCAACATCTCCTCTTCTTGCACCTGATCTTTCAGGCTGGGGTCTTTCTTAATATTATCTCGTACAAGTGATGAAAGCTTTACCAGATTAGATTCATCATCTCCAAATAGATCATTTATTCCTATAATTTTTTCTGATTCGGGGTGAAAATTAACCGTATTAAATTCTGTATATCCATTTGCTCCTCCAGTATACATTCCGGTAATTATAACAAATGAAAAAGAGCCTGAGGTATGTGGAAATATTTCAAATGCGATGTTCAATTCACCAGGGATCTTACTACCGATTCGTTTATTTTCTTGCATGGTACTTAAATAAGTGTCAAGTTGTTCATCTATGTATTTTTTGATATGTACATTGAATGCTTCTACTTTGCTATGTGGGTATTGTATTGAATAAGGCGAATACTCGTCATTTGACACCTCCGTTTTAATAAGTATTCCAGGAAAAGCTGATTCTTTAGTAGAATCTTCTTTTGTTATTTTTGTATTTTTTCCATTGCTGCTAGTTTGGTTTGCATTGCCCTTTGTTGAGGAACTGAGTAGGATAAAGCTCATGCTCAGAAGTGCAATTAAACCAATACAAGCAACCTCAATCCAAAGGCGCCGTTTTTTGTTAGGGAATTTGTTCATAGGTGGTATTCTCCTTTATTATTTTTCAACTTCACATTATAAATTAATATACTACTATTTAGACGGGTGATCAGGTAAAAAAGTTTGCTAAAATAATAATTTCTAGGAAATTTATATTTCTTTATGATAAATATTACGAATAAAGCACGAGAGAGCGCGCTTTCAAACTATTAATTCATAAAAAAAAGCATGTTTTGAATTTTTTCAAAACATGCTCGTTAGATTTAATATTAAACAGCTCTTATTGAAGCTTTTCTCTTTTCTTTTTAATCACATCAGCTAGATCATCTCTGACTGTTTGATCTGAAAGTTTTACACCTGATAGATAAGCTGCACGACCCATCATATGACCTCCTACTGGTCCGGTGATGAAGAGAAAGGCAATCCCTAATAATATTCTAGAATTGAAATGACCTTCGATTAGCCAAAAATGAAGGAAGACCCCTAGCAGAATACTCATAACCCCTAAAGTGGCGCTTTTTGACGCGGCATGAGCTCTGGAGAATGCATCGGGTAGACGTATTAAACCAATTGCAGTTACTAAGATGAAGATGGTTCCAAAGGAAATTGTAGCAATGATAAGTATATTAGCTATTACGGTCACGTTGAATGATTTCTCCCTTCTCCGTGAATTTAGAAAATGCCACTGTTCCTATAAAGGATAGAACAGCTAGTAATAATATAACTTCTAAGAAAAAGACAGTATCAAAGAGTATGGATATAAGCCCGATCAGCGTTATAAGTCCTACTCCTATTGCATCTAACGCAATAACACGGTCAGGTGTAGACGGACCTTTTACTAGACGATAAACAAAGGCTAGGATAGACAAACTGATTAACACTACTATTACCCAGAGAAAGGTTATCATGATCTGCTCACCTCCAAAATGGCTTTTTCAAACGTATTTCGAATTGAATCTATAGCTTCATCAATATCTTCAAAGTCTAGCGAGTGGATGTATAGTGTTTTATTGTCATCTGAAATGTCGATAACTACGGTGCCTGGTGTTAATGTGATCAAACTAGACAAAAGGGTAATCTCCCAATCCTGTTCGAGTACTGTCGGCATAGCAAAGATCGCCGGACGAATAGGCATAGTTGGTTGGATGATTAACTTTAAAACAGAGAAATTAGACATGACAAGTTCCTTTAGGAAAAGGCTGCTTAACTTCACAACAGCCCACAGACGATCCATATAAAATCGAGAGCTAAAGGATTTACGAAGCATGAACAGCATTAGTAATCCTAATATATAACCGACTATAAATGTCGTAGGCTTAAATGACACGGATAGGAACATCCAAGTAAGTGCTATTAATACATTCAATAAAATTTGAAAAGCCATATTATTTCACCCCTTCAAATACAGCGTCAATATATAGAGAAGGATCAAGGAGCACATTTGTGGCATCTCCCATAAATGGTACCAAGTATTCTGCACCAACACCATATAGAACAGTAATAGTAGCTAATGTTATAGCAGGAGCTAATAAATGATGGTACTTTTTATCACTAATAAGATGTTCTCCTTTTTCTTCCCCCCAGAATGCGTAAATGAAAATACGAATAACTGAAAGTAGAACTATAAGACTGGAAGCTAGTATGAAAATACTTTGCCATAATAGATCTCCTTCAAAACCACCTTGTACGATTAAAAGTTTCCCTATAAAACCACTGAGAGGGGGGATACCAGCCAGTCCGAATGCAACAACTAAGTAAACCCAGCCTAACATCGGGTAACGCTTCATAAGTCCGCCCATTTTCCGTAAATCTGACGTTCCAGTTATCTTAATAATAATTCCTATTAATAAGAACAGAGCGCCTTTTATGAGAATATCATGGATCAAATAAAACACAGATCCCATCATTCCACTTTCATTCATCACGGAGGCTCCAAACAATATAACACCTACTGCTATCACGATATTGTATATAATAATCTGTTTGACATCGAAATAGGCTAATGCCCCAATGCAACCTACAACAATAGTAAGGATGGACAGTATCATTAACAAAGTATGTGTATACCCAACATCGGTGGTGAAAAACAGAGTATAAGTTCGCATAATTGCGTATACTCCTACTTTAGTGAGCAATGCACCGAACAGTGCAATCACTGGGATAGGTGGCGCTGCATATGATCCTGGTAGCCAGAAAAATAATGGGAATATACCACCTTTAATCCCAAATACGATGAGGAACAATACAGCTATCACTGTCACAATTCCTGACGGACCTATTTCTGCAAGTTTGACAGAGATGTCTGCCATATTCAGTGTGCCGACTACGGAATACAAATAACCTACAGTAATAACAAACAACGAGGAAGATACAATATTTACGATTATGTATTTGATAGATTCTTTTAATTGAACCTTTTCTCCTCCTAAAACAATTAGAACATATGAGGACATTAACAACACTTCAAAGAATACAAACAGATTGAAAATATCGCCTGTTGTAAATGCACCGTTTACACCTGTGAGCATGAATAGTATGGCGGGGTAGTAGAATGCCTTTTCTCGTTCCTCTCCTATAGAGCTAAAGCTATACCACACTACAAAGAACGCAATAAGCAGAGAAGATGTAACCAACATTGCAGAGAACATATCCGAGACCATTGTAATTCCGAATGGTGGTGCCCAACTGCCTAAAGTAAGTGCTTGTACACCATCTACTTTTACTTTGTAAAGTAGGACAAAGGAAGAAGCTAAAGCAAATAGCAAACCAATCATCGTTACAATTCGTTGCGCTTTCACTTTTTTCGGGAATAGTAATAGAACAGCAGCAAACAGGAAAGGAATTAGGATAGGAAATAATAATAAGTTAATCATTGTCTTCATTTCCTTTCATCAAATCCATATTGTCGGTACCAACAACTTTATATGCACGATAAGCTAAAACGAGAGAAAACGCAGTCACTCCAAAGCTAATCACAATCGCGGTTAAGATAAGCGCCTGTGGCAAAGGATCGGCATAATCAGTGATGCCATCTGCTAATACTGGAGCAGATTTCCCACCTAATCCACCCATAGTCAGCAACAGTAAATGAGTTCCGTGACTTAGTAAACCTGTGCCAATTATTATACGTAACAAGCTTCTAGAAAGTATTAAATAGACGGCAGCCATAAATAGAAAGCCGATTAAAATGGACATGAGGATCTCCATTATTCATCTCCTCCTATCATTTGAATGATGTTCATCGTAACGCCTACCACTACTAAGTATACGCCTGTATCAAAAAACATAGCTGTATGAATAGAGGTTTCACCAAGTAATGGTAAGTTAAAGTAATCATAGACATGAGTGAAGAAAGGAACATTAAAGAAAATGGATCCTGCTGCAGTAAATAGGGCTATTAATAATCCTATAGCAGTAATTAAGGTGTAATTAATAGGTAGCATGTCTTGTACAGTTTTCAAATCAAAGGCTAACATCAGCAAAACAATTCCACTAGACATGACTAATCCGCCTACAAATCCTCCACCAGGTGTATAGTGACCTGCAAAAAAGATATGAATGGAAAATAGAAAGATGATGAAAAATACTAATTTCGTAGTAGTCTGGATTATTAAATCATTTGTTTTCAACTTTTCTATCTCCTTTCTTTTTTGCTAGGCGAACAGTAATCATACCTATTATTCCAAGTGAAGCAATAGTAAGTACACTAATTTCAAATAATGTATCAAAGCCACGATAATCGACTAAAATAACGTTTACGATATTACCTCCACCTGCTTCTGAGTAAACAGTTTCCTTATAATACTCAGAGATGGAGGAAACGAGCTTTTGAGAGTGTGAAGCTATAGCAATCAACGTCACCATGACACCAACACCTAAAGCAATTAGAAAGTTATTCAATCGGAAACGACGATCTTCTTTCCCTTTCTCATACTTGTTCAATTTCGGAAGATGATAGAAGGCACCTAAGAAAAGTGCAACCGATACAGTTTCAATGACTAACTGTGTTAATGCTAAATCTGGAGCTTTAAAGATGATATAAAATAACGCTACAGTATATCCAACAGCACCAAGAGCAATGATAGCTGTTAGTCTAGATTTGGTAACTAAAATAGTGATTGTACTGATGATTAACACAACTGAAATCAATACCTCAAAAAATTGAATTGGAGCTAGATTAGTGAGGTCCATAACAAATGCATCTTTTATCCACATTGTAAAAGCTAACAGAATTATCAATGCTGCAAACATATAGATTAAATAGGAACGAATAGATCCAGTCATATAACTAGAAGATAATCGGTTTGCACCTTTGTCTGAGAGATTCATCAGCCCATCATAAAATCTATTCAGTGAAATCTTAGCAGGCATATTTTCGTATAGTGGAACCCATTTAGCAATTGTTTTATATAAGAGGAACCCTATTAAAAAGATGCCTAATGTCATATACAATGCTGTAGATTCAAAACCATGCCATGCTTTAATCTTAAATCCAACATCTGCTGGTACTTGATATGCAAGCGGCTGAATGGCAGCTACTGCAGGTTTTATAAACGTATTACCAAAAAAGTTGGGAACAAAGAATATTACTACTACAAGTATTGCTAAAATTGCAGGAGACACTAGCATTCCTAGAGGAGCTTCATGTGCTTTTTTTGGCAATAGTTCAGGTTTATATTTTCCACGGAATGTATGGAATACGAAATACAAACTGTACACAAAGGTGAAAACACTAGCAACCCAAGCAATTACTGGAAACAAAATCCACCAGGAATCTAAAGAGTGTACATTAAATTGCTGCAAGGAAAGCGTAGCATCTAAAAACATTTCTTTACTTAAGAAACCATTAAATAATGGAATACCAGCCATGGAGAAACTACCGATCATAGCGATTGTAAAACTAATAGGCATCAAGCTCATTAGGCCGCCAAGTTTACGAATATCTCGTGTACCTGTCTCATGATCAACAATACCTGCAATCATGAACAAGCTACCTTTAAATGTAGCATGATTCATTAAGTGGAATATTGCTGCAAAAGAAGCGAATGTAAAGGTGGTTACTAAGTCTCCTGTAACATGATAGGAGATTGACCCAATTCCAAGTAAGGACATGATCAGCCCGAGTTGGCTCACTGTAGAGAAAGCAAGTATAGCCTTTAAATCTGTTTGTTTCACAGCAAAGATAGAACCCCAGAATAATGTTAACAATCCTACTCCAGTCACAAGCCAAACCCAAACTTCAGATAAAGCGAATATTGGAGTGAATCTGGCAACTAAATATAAGCCTGCTTTAACCATTGTAGCTGAATGTAAGTAAGCACTTACCGGAGTTGGGGCTTCCATCGCATCCGGTAACCATATGTAAAAAGGAAACTGAGCTGACTTTGTAAAAGCTCCAATTAGTACTAGGACAAGTGCCCAAACAAATAAATCATGATTGACGAGTGAAGAAGCTTGGTCGATTAGTTCACGAATAGAGAACGTGTCTCCCATTATACCTAGTATTACGAAGCCTCCAAGCATCATCAACCCACCGAATACAGTAATCATCATCGATTTTAGAGCGCCAAAGCGAGAGCGATCCTTTGTATACCAATATCCAATGAGTAAGAAAGACGAAATAGAGGTTAACTCCCAGAAGAAATATAAACTAATGAGATGATCCGATTGGACAACGCCTAACATTGCACTCATGAATAGCAATAGATAAACGTAGAAGTTTCCTAGTTTTTCTTTTTCTTTATCCAAGTAAAAAATAGAATAGAGAACGACTAACATACCGATTCCAGTAATTAGTAAAGAAAATAGTAAACTTAACCCGTCCAGATAAGAAACTAAGGAAATATCCAAGGATGGAATCCATGCAAACTCCTCCATGTAAGTATTACCGGCCATGATGTCAGGGATATAGGTGCCATAAAAGGCAACCAATCCAAGTGGAACAAGTAGTACAAACCAGCCGGTATGAATATTAGAAACTTTCTTGAACAGAAAAGGAATCACGAAGGCCACTATTATAGGTAAGAAAATAGCAAAAATAAGGGACAAGGGGAATCCTCCTTTCAGATAAGTATGTATTTATATGCACCTCAAATTATAACGTAAAAAATTATTATTTGCATGGACTATTGCGTATAGTCTATTTCATTCGATATGATAATTAGGATTAGTTAAATAAGTAGAACTACGTTTTGGAAATGTCATAAAGTATTCACTTGTTTCAATAATCTACGCAAAAATAGCATTTATCAATTAAAGGAGTACTTATGAAGAACCCTTATGTGTTTGGCTTTTTACCATTAATTACAATCGTATTATTCAGTTTATCCTTTGCAACATTCTCGATGAATAAAGTTATAGACCTTTTTAAGGTAATCGGAGTGTACAGTGGGATGAGAGAATTTCTTTCTGATATAGAACTAAAACTATTTCTACTGATTATATTGGCATTAATCTATTTTATGGTTTTTTCTGCATTAAAACTTATTGCTGAAACCATTCATGAAATAGGTATGTTATTTTTCTCGAAGGACTATGAAGGAAAAACAATGGCGCAGGCCCGTGGTGGCTTTGTAATCTTTTTTATAGGGGCAATAATTTCTCTAGTAGGATTTCAATCCATTCAGTTACTACTAATTATATTCTTGTTAACTACTTTTATATATTTTGTGTATGTAGTATATAAATTGAGTGGTTCAATGAGTCTTGTCGGTACACTTGGTTTAGTTATGTTTGAAATTATTATCTGGAGTCTATTTATGGCTCTGGTCATATATATAATTATCAAACTATACAATGGGATAATTGCCAGTCTACCGTTTCTTTAAGATTTACTATAGAACGGACATTTAAAGGAGTATGCAGTATAAGGCTAAAATGAATTATGACATAGTGGGGTAGAGATATGGAAACTATAGACAAAATCATAAACACTCTAAAGAACAAACATATCATTCAAGAACAGGTTATAGAATGGACAGAAATAAAAAGTGGCACAACTGATGGAACTATATATAGATTATCTTCTGAAAAGAAGCCGTTATATGTGTTAAAAAAAGATGAACCTAAAGTTGTTGCCGCGACTAATGAATTTCTTGAAACTTATAAAAACATTAAGTTATTGCCAAATGTACTTTACACGGATGAATTTAATGAGTTTATTGTTTACTCGTATATTTCAGGAGACACTCATATAAATCGCGGATCTAAATTAGAATGGATGAAGATTATAGTTGAAGAAATGATAAATCATTATGAAAAAGCAGAGGAGAATTTTAGCCGTGGGAGAATAACAGGTATAAATAGAAGCTTATGGGCTGACTTTAATCTGGAAAGCTTGGAATATGCTAAAGCTAATATCGGGGATTTATTTTCGAATGAAGAACACAGGAGAGTAAGGCTTTTAGTAAATAAACTAAATACTTATGAATACCAACAAGAGAAATATTACCTTCACGGAGATGCAGGTGTGCATAATTTCGTATTTAACAGCCACAAATTAAATGGAATTATCGACCCATCACCATTAATTGGTCCTAAGATTTATGATTTTACATATGCATTTTGTTCCTCTCCTGACGATTTAAATCTAGAAACCTTATATTCTTCGTTTTCATTGTTGCATCAAGAACAGCGCATTACTAAGGTGGAACTTTTGGAAGAGGTTCTATTTCAAATGTATACACGTATTGGTATTTGTAAAAAAGTGCATCCTCAAGATTTGGTTGCCTACCTTGAAGCATGGAAGGAATGGCGAGTATACCTTCCTTCTATCTAATTCTATTTCTAAAATATGACGATGGAGTTGTCTAATGAAAAGGTTAGTAATTATGACAGTTGGAAAAACGCACAGTGGCAAAACTACATTTGCCAAAGCTTTAGAAAAAGAGCTTCTCAACTCAGTTGTGATAGATCAAGATAATCATGCGGAGTTTCTTCATGCGCATTATCAATCCTTATTGCCCAAGCAGGGTAGTAATACGATAAAGTATGCAATTACACAAGCTATTGTTCATCATGCTGTTCATGAGACAAATTGTCATATGATTCTTTGTAACTCAAATCGCAATCGGAATGGTCGTTTGAAACTAATCGATTATTATCAAAACAAAGGGTTTACTTGTATCCTCGTAAACTTTGAAATACCTGATCATGTTTTAAAAGAGAGAATTACAAAAAGTGAGCGTAGTACATCGATCTTAAGAGTGGCTGCCACTTTTGATGAAGTACTTCTTCGCCAACAGGCAGAAACAAAAAAAGGCGATATACTAGCTCCCACTGGAGATGAAGCCGAGCATTTATTTGTTATTAAAAAGCAGGAGGATGTTGAGTCCGTCATTCGAAAAATTGTAGATACTGCTTTTTGAGGTATGTAGAGATTAGAAAAAATTATTATATAAAGAAGCAAAATAGCGAACAAAATTTCATCTTCGAGAGAGAGCTTGCTTACTGAATAGGAAGGTATCCTTTCTCTAGTAATCCAAGCTAACGTGTCTCCGAGTGGTACAAAGAAGACAGACACAATTATAAAACGAGAAAAAGGGATGCTGGTAGGTTGTGAAGGACGTCACAACAAACTAGCATCCCTTAAATATGACTCGGTAATAATCAATTAGCATAGTAACTAATCAGAGCCGTTCGAAAACGATAGAAACAGACTTTCTCAATTCATTATTTGATTAAAAATTTTATGGTGAATCTTTTTCGATTCTATCGGTTTCATATTTTTCGGCATATCATAACCAATCCACACTGCAGCTGTATAAGTATCTGTAAGCCCTGTAATCCAGTAATCATAAAAATCATTGGTTGTTCCTGTTTTAGCCCCAATATAAGAGGACTGCACACTTATGCCCTTGCCGGTCCCATTAGCGACCACGTCTGCTAGTAAATCTCTCATTGTATGCACAGTTGTAGGAGACCAGACTTCGATCTTTTCTTCTTGCCATTCATATAGAGAATCGCCATTCTTGTTCGTTACTTTTTGAATAGCGTGAGCCGGTTTATACATTCCATTGATAAAGCCTGTGTAAGCATCAGCCATCTCCAGGACTGTAACCCCATTCGTTAACCCCCCTAGAGCAGCAGGGTAGGTATGATCTCCCGGAACTAAGTGATTAAATTGAAATTGCTCTAATTTCGCAAATGCCTCTTCAATCCCTACAGTTTGTAATAGACGCACAGCGGGTGTATTGTGACTAAATCGAAATGCTTGTTTTAGCGATACATTGCCGTATATGGCCCCACCATAATTTTGCGGACAATAACTCATAATACATAGTTTCCCCCCACTAATCTCATTGTTTGGAGTTAATGAAGTCATTTCAAAAACGGGACCATATACGAGTAAAGGTTTTAAAGCTGAACCGGGTTGTCGTACTGCTTGATTGGCCCGGTTAAAATCAAACTTTTTATAATCTTTTCCGCCGAACATACTGACTATTTCTCTTGTCTCATTATTAATAACGATAGAAGCTGCTTGTAAATCATTTGTTCTGTCTAAGAGTTTATCGATATATGTTACATCTTCTTTTTGCTTATGAGGATCTAATGCGGTATGCACGATTAGTCCTTGCGAGATTACTTCGTTTACGCGAGTTTGTAATTCGTTTTTTAGAAACACCGCCTGCTGCTCATTGGAGGCAGACTCTATTTTCTGTTGAAACCCCTCGTTACTACTGATCAGGGACTTTAGCTCGTCTAACACATAGGTGCTATAAACTGGATACAATTGTTTTTTTGTCTTAGTCTGAAGAACAATAGGTTCGTTTTTTAAGCTATTTCCATGCTCTGCAGAAATTTTGTTGTTTTTCACTAATACCTCTATCAACAACTCTTGTCGTTTCTTTGTAGCTTCGAAGTTTTCCAAAGGATTATATAGAGACGGGTTGTTAGGTATAGCGGTTATGAATACTTGTTGTGCTTCCGTTAATTCATTTAACGGTTTACCAAAGTAGTAGGTTGCAGCTGCCCCAATTCCATACACTTGGTTACTAAAGTATATTTCGTTTAGATAATTCTCAAGTATCTCATCTTTTTCTGTTTGTTTTTCCATCTCATAGGCATAGACGAGTTCCGTAACTTTTCGTTCATACGTTTTTTCTGTAGATAAGTAACGTAGCCTCACTAATTGCTGAGTAATCGTACTTGCCCCCTGGTCGCTGGAATTTGCGGCAGCATTGGCAAAAACTGCACGGAAAATCGCACTGAAATTAAAGCCAATATGATTATAAAACTCTGCATCCTCACTTTGTATAAGCACCTCTTGTACGAAGAGAGGAATAGATTCTAATGGCAGGGGATCTCGCCACTCAACATAATCTTCTGAGAAAATTTCCTTATCTTTATCCAACAGTACTATAGGAGATGTAATAACGGGTGTATTCAGTGGAATTGCCTCTTTTAAACTTTCTTTAAACTCTGATGCAGTTAAAATTTCGCTATGGATAAACGAGTATAAAATCCAAATGAGAGGAAAGCAAAGAAGAACAATAATATATCCAAATGCTTGTCGCATAAACTTGCACTCCAATTCTAATAATCTAATAACTAAAGCGCAAACACCCATGTCTCCCATGGAAAGAGCTAAGGTATGTCAATTTAAATTTACGACATCGTGGTTCTTCTGCGAGAAGGGCATCGCAAAATAAAAAACATTTTGTAACGACTCGATGGGTAAGGCGCTGGATCTGGACAGATAATATGTCACATATATTCTCTTTTCTAATAAAAAGAATAGCACACTTTCGATATGGAAAGTGTGCTATCTTTAAGTTAATTTTGCATGCATTTCTTCCTCTATTAACACATCCTCAAAATCTATTCGAGGTTTTTTTCTAGCGTAGTATATAATAACGAATGCTATTAAGAACAACGCACCAGTAACAAAAAAGACTGATGAAATACCGATGTAACCACTGATAAATCCTCCAAACATTGGTCCAATTATATTACCTAAAAAACGGAAACTTGTATTATATCCCATTAGTTCACCTTGAACCTCGATAGGGGCTTCTCTTCGTATTAAAGCGGTAGTAATTGGTATTAATCCACCAGATGCAATACCGAACAAGAAACGCAGTATTATCAGTTGCCATAATTCGGTGACGAATGCCTGAGGCACGATAAAAACAAAGGCTATAATTAGAAGAAAGGATAATATCTTTTCATATCCAATAGAATCTCCTAGTTTTCCCCAAGTTCTAGCAAACAGTAGACTTCCTACTCCGGTAGCACTAAAGGTAATACCTGCAAGAAGGGCAACTTCTTTCGAGTTCGTTAATTGAGAAACATATAAAGATAAAAGTGGTTGAATACTAAAAAGTCCAATTTGTATTAAGGAAGTTATCATTAGAACATTTAACACGAGACGGTGGTGAAATATACTGGAGATAACAGTTTTTCTGGAATATTCATGATCTCCTTCTTTTTTCTCTTTGCGAATTTCATGTATTCCAAAAAGAACGATTAAAGCCGCAATAGAGACAGCTGTTGCAGTAATCATAAATGTATATTGAAAACCGAATGTATCTGCTAGTAACCCACCAATAATGGGACCGAATAATGTACCAGAAACACTACCCATCTGTAAAGTACCCATTGTTTTTCCGGCAATTTTCTTTGGAGTTTGAGAGCTTATAAAGGCTAAAGAGGTAGGGATGAATCCAGTGACAATCCCCATAAACAAACGTAGGACAAAGAAGGCTTCTACAGAATTAACAAACCCCATTAACAAAACACTAATTGCAATCCCAAATCCATTAATGATTAAGATTGGTTTATAGCCATATTTATCAGCTATTCTTCCCCAGATAGGTGACATTAAAAATGCAGAAACAAATGTAGCGCCGAATACGAGTCCCGACCATTTTTGTACATACGCTTCCGAGAAATCACCCATTGTATTTATATATAAGGATAAGAACGGCATAATCATTGTCATCGTGGCAGAAACTAGAAAGATTGAAAACCACATGATCGTAAAATTGCGCTTTTGTACGCTCACTGAAATCCCTTCCCTCTATTGTTTTCTTAGCTTGTACTATTACTAGTATAGAACATTTAGTGTGTCGAAGAAAGTTAGATACTTTGTCACTGAATTTTGGTGTATTGTTATGGTAAACTAATTTGGGGTGAATGATTCATGAAAAAACTATTAGTAATTATAGGGATAGCAACAACTATTTGCTTTTTAAGTGCTTGTGGAACAGATGATTCCAAAGCATCGAAAGTAGAGTTAAAAAAAGAAGATTCTACTATTAATTCTGATACCCAACAAGAAGGAGAGATAATCATGTATCCACAACTATCTAAAGAGGTTGCTTCAAATGAAGCATTAGTAACTATGAATACATCAATGGGATCGATTAAGATTAAATTATTCCCGGAACTAGCTCCAAAAACAGTGGAGAATTTCTTAACACATGCAGAAAACGGTTATTATGATGGCTTAATATTCCACCGTGTTATTCAAGATTTCATGATCCAAGGTGGAGATCCAACTGGTACTGGCATGGGGGGAGAAAGTATTTACGGAGCAGAATTTGAAGATGAGTTTTCGATGAATCTCTTCAACCTAAGGGGAGCTCTTTCGATGGCAAATGCAGGACCAAATACAAATGGTAGTCAATTTTTCATCGTTCAAGCTTCTGAACCACCTGCAACAGCTAAGCAAATGATCGATGGTGGATGGCCAAAGGAAATAGCTGAAGCTTACGAAGAAATGGGCGGAACTCCGCATCTTGACCAAAAACACACTGTATTTGGTCAGGTCATTGAAGGTATGGAAATAGTGGACCAAATGGCAGCAGTTAAGAAAGGCGCTCAGGACAAGCCACTAGTCGATATCACAATAGATTCAATCGAAATCACGCAGAAATAATTAGAGGAGTGTCTATATGTTTTCGTTTTTACATCTAGCTTTTTTGTATTTCCCAGAAGATAAATCGGAATATATACCTGTTGTAATCGAATTAGTTGTTTTAGTAGCGCTTTGTGTAATTGTTTTTAGATGGTTATTGAAAAAATCTAGAAAAGACGCTGAGAAAGCAAGAGTTTTAGAAGAAAAAATTATGCAAGCAAAAAAAGATGAACTTCACAAATAGTCTCTAAAATAGTATGACAATTACTATAGGTGCATATACAAAGAGACCCTCCATTTACAGAGGGCTCTGAAAAAGTCCTAAAAGGTATTTTATAGCGAGTAAGGGAACATTTTATGTTCTCTTGCTCGCTATTTTAAATTGGGGAGTCGTTGATTTGCATTCCAGTTGAAGTCGCTACCTTCCACGCAAATTAACTAGTATCATCTGCTTATTAGGAAGAAATTATTCTTCTATCTAAAGAATTTTTCTCTTCCTGTATACTCAGTTGATACGTCCCATGATTTCAAACAAAGAAACTCTTAACTAAGTCCATACATGTGATTTACGATATCGTCGTTCCGAAAGACAATAAGCTTGGTCAATTTTCGCATAGAACTTCACTTCAGGGTGCCACAATAATATGCACTGTGAATTTCAAGCGAAAAGTGAAGATATTAGATGACTAAGGGTAAGAAATAGAAAATGAAATAAGGCACTAGCTGACCAAAACGGACAGAAAGTGCCTTGTTTTTTTATTCATAAAAGTCTTTTAGTACTATGAAATGATTGTGCTTTAAAATACTTCTATTCAAGTGATTTTTTAAAACGTTCGACGCCATCTTGAACGGTGGATAGAGGACAAGCTAGATTCATTCGCAAGAATCCCTCTCCCGCTTTTCCATACTTGGATCCTGGTTCTAGAGCAAGCTTACCAACAGTTAATAGACGATCCATCATTTCTTTTTCAGAAAGGCCTGTCCCACGGTAATCAATCCAAACCAAATAGGTGCCTTCAGGCTTAGAAACTTTAATGCCCTCTAATTTGGAAAGATGTTCTATCACGTAATCCATGTTTACAGTTAATACCTCTAATAGTTCTTCCAACCATGGACCACCTTGTTCGTATGCAGTTTGAAGGGCAGTAAGTGAAAATATATTTAAGCCCATATATCCACGACTCATTGCAAGGTTCTCTAATACTTTACGTTTTTGTTCATCAGGAACCACCATAGCAGCTGCTTGAATACCTGCAAGATTAAACGTTTTAGTTGGAGCAAAAAAAGTAATAATATTATTTGGATCTTCCGCTACATTAAGTAATGGAGTGTGCTTATTTGGTTCAAAAATGAGATCCGAATGAATTTCATCAGATAATACTAATACATTATATTGCTGACAAAGTGCAGCCATTTTCGTTAGATCGCCTTTGCTCCAAACTTTTCCACCCGGATTATGTGGATTACATAATATAAAAGCTTTTACATCATTCTTTAAACAGTTTTCAAATGAATGCCAGTCCATCTCATAGGAATTATCCATTTCTATTAACTGACTTGTAACCACTTCTCTCCCTAAATTTGTAGGGATGGTCGTAAATGGTGGATAGACTGGAGTATGAATAAGCACCTTATCGCCAACTTCCGTGAAGGCTTCAATTACTTCCGCTATTCCTGGTATTACTCCTTGGCGAAACATAATCCACTCATTTTGTATAGTTACTTGATGCTTATCTGCAACCCATTTAGTAAGCGATGATTTTGTTTCTTCAGGTGCCATTGAGTAACCAAATACTGGGTGCTCCATACGTGTTTGTAATGCCTCAATGATAACAGAAGGGATGGCGAAATCCATATCCGCAACCCACATAGGGAGTACTTCCGAAGCGTTATTGATAGAATATACTTCCTCTAACATATCCCATTTTGCAGAATATGTGTTCCGACGATTAAAAACAGTAGAAAAAATGGACAAAGTGATTTCCCCTTTCAATTTATATTTATTATGTTATTATAACCCTATCTAATAAAACTAGTAAGGTGAAACTAAATGGACACAATTGAAATGAATAGAAGAGCGGTATGGACATTACAAAAATGGGATCCTTTCCACATTGGAGAGAATGCATATGAAACAGAAACGGCAGATGTTGTCGCCTATTTACAAAATATTGACCATCCATCTGATTTAGCGAAACGAATTCAAGAAATTTATGAACATTCTTTTGAAGAATGGATTCCATTAGAAAAATGCGTAGAGATATCTTATAAGCTAATCGCTTTAAAGTATGAAATGAAATGTATTATTTAAAAACAAAAAGCTTTCGGTTTTATTAAACCGAAAGCTTTTTTTATTGATTAAGCTTCTTTAATACCGTCTAATAAGTTAGAAGCTGGAACTTCAAGTGCATTGGACAATCTTAGAATTGTTTGAACTGATGGTTGTTCAACGCCTGATTCGTAGGCTTCTAGCTTACCAGTACCAATTCTTGTTTTTAATGCAAGAGTTTCTAGCGTAATATTACGCTCTTCTCTAAGTTGACGTAATTGCTCATGTAAACCTTTTTTCATGTTAAACCCACCCCTATCTTAATGATTATATTATAACATAATTCCTCTTAAAACTTTTGATATTAATGTCAGAAAAAGTACAATTTTTACATTAATAATTTCATAGCACCTTGGATGAATACCACAAGTATAGCGATTGGAGCTGCAAAACGCACAATAATATGCCAAGAATTCAGTAGAAAATCATTCAATCTAAGTTCTTGGATTAGTGTGGACTTAGAAAAATGGAAACCAGCAAATAATGATATAAACAATGCTCCCAGCGGTAATCCGATACTACTCGTTAAGAAGTCGGCGAAGTCGAAAATCGACATACCTAAGATGCGAACATCTGCTAATATACCAAAAGATAAGGCACTTGGAATACCTAATAAGAAAATGAGGAAGCCATAACTCCAAGCAGCCCGTTTCCTTCTATCATATTTAGACTTAATGCCAATTGATACAACTATTTCTAACATGCTGATGGAAGAAGTAAGTGTTGCAAACAATAGGAGAACAAAGAATAAAATTAGGAAAAATTGACCGAAAATAATTTGATCAAATACTGCTGGAATAATGATGAACGCTAACCCTGGTCCTGCGTCCGGTGAGAAGCCTAATGCAAAGACTGCTGGGAAAATAACAAGACCTGCCATAATGGATATACCGATGTTCAAAAGAGAGACGCTAAGTGCAGATGAGCTAATATTAGTCTCCTTCGGTAAATAAGATGCATAAGTAATCATTCCAGAAATACCAACACTTAAAGAGAAGAACGCTTGGCCTAATGCAAGTAATGCAGTCTCCCATGTAAAGTAGGACCAATCCGGTACAAATAAAAACCTAATCCCTTCGATAGCACCGTCTAGTGTGAGGGATCGAATAGCTAGTACTACAAAGAAAATTAGCAAGATGGGCATCATCCATTTACTAGCTTTCTCAATTCCTCCTTTAATACCCCCAGATACAATCCAAATTGTTAACAGGATAAAAGTTGCCTGAGCAATTAATACCTCCCATGGATTTGAAATCACGGTATCGAACAGATCATTAAAGAATGATTCACTACTACCATTTAAGCTAAATGTAATGGCGCGGAACAAATAAGATATAATCCACCCACCAACAACACTATAGAATGATAATATGATAAATGAAAAGGCAAAACCTGCCCACCCGATTAGAAACCAAGGTTTGCCCGGAGCAAGTTTTTTGAAGCCTGTGACAGCATCTGCTTGACCTTTTCTCCCAATTACAAATTCAGCAAGCAAGATAGGAAGACCTATTAGTAAAGTACATAAGATAAACAAGATAACAAACACACTACCCCCGTTTGTCCCTGCCATATAAGGAAATTTCCAAATAGCACCTAGTCCAATTGCACTTCCGGCTGCCGCTAATATAAATCCTATTTTAGATCCAAAATGATCCCGATTTGTCACGAAAATTCCTCCTTTAATAGGACTGTTTTATTGTACATGAGGATTTATAGAAAATGTTAATTTATTTTACGAAACAAACTGCAATAATCTTTCGTATCATCATTAGAGCACTAGAGAGAGAGGGAGGAATATGTTAGAGGTCGAGTTAATAGAAAGAGCGCAAAAAGGGGACAAAACCGCATATACAGAACTCATACATATACATCATAGAACCGTTGAAAAATTTGCATTTCAGTGTGGTGTTCAAGTTCATGACATTCCAGATGTTACTCAAGAGGTATTTGTGAAGCTATATAGGTTCTTACATCAATTTCAGCGTGATCGGTTTACGACGTGGTTATATAAAATCACCTTAAATACTGCAAGGGATTACTACAGAAAAGAAACAAAAGAAAAGGAAAAGGAACAGAAATTGCACGTAGAAGTCGGATTAAATTATACAACGAAATCAGCGGAGGAACGAGTTTTAGTGTTTGAGGAAGACCGGCATCTCCATAATGCTATCCAAGCACTGGATGAAAAATATCGTCATCCTATTATTATGTTTTACTTTCATGAATTATCATATGAACAAATTGCAGAAGTATTAAATGTACCCTTATCTACGATAAAAATACGGTTAATGCGAGCAAAAGCATTATTAAAATCTGCTATACAAGTGAATGGAGGAGTCAAGCATGGACGATAAACAATTAGAAGAACGCTTAAATCTTTTAAAATCATCCTATGATCGATTGCCTTCATCTATTGATCCCGGTGAAATTTTTAAAAAAATAGAAAATGAGAATAATGTTCCTCCGATAGAAAAGAAAATTAGAGGATCAAAGCGGCAACGAATTACCGTATGGGCAGTGAGCGTAGCAAGTGTGTTAGTGATTGGACTTTTAGGAACAACATATCTAACCGACTCAGATAATACAACAACTAGTGATGAAAACTACAGCGATGAAGATATAGAAAAATTTAAAAGCCGTTATAAAGACGAACGATTAAAACGTCAAAAAATTCTTCAGATGAATGATGCGGAATTTACTACATTAGATTTTGTTCAGTACGCTGATAATATTTTTTCCTCCCAAATTGCCCCAGGGACTCTAGAGGGGAAAAATGATGATATTTCTATTCAAGAGGCATATGATTTGGCTATTGAAGGATTAAATCTTCCTTCTGAAATGATAGAAGTTGCTAAACAAAGAGGTAAAATAAATAGTAAAGAAAGCTCCTATTTTGTAGATGATTTTGTTACTAAAACGGAGAATTTAATTTTCTACTATGAGCAAATTCTACGAGATAATGAAGATGCTCTTAAAGTTGCCAAACATGAGGGAAGACTAAGTGAGCATGTACTCATTGCCAATCGATATAATCTCTCAAAAGAAATACAAAGCATGATCGAAGTCTTGCCTAAAGAAGGGTTGAAATTAGGTGTAAATTTGGAAGGAACGGAATTTCGAATTATACCTGATTGGGCCTTATTCACAAGAGACCTTTTCTCCATTTTAGATGAAAATGAGGCGCGCTATTTAGGAATGTATGAGTTAATTCCAGGTCACGGGATAGCCACTTTGTTAGAGGAACAAGAACTATCTCAATTAGGATATTATTTAGCCAGCATAGAATTTACATTACTAAATTCAAGCGAAGGTTCGGCAATACATTCTCGCTGGGAAAATTATTACTTTGAGTTAGCAGAAAAAATTATTTTTCCATCAGACATTGGTGAAATATTAAATGATGACAATAAAATAAATATTGAAACCCAGATGGCATGGGAGTCACTAGTAAATATTCCGGGTGTGTCACCATTAGCTACAATGATGAAGCCTATCGTTGGTTCAATGAAATCAAGTGATTGGACATACAATGAGACCTATAAACTATTGGACATAGAGCAGCTAAGAGATTATTATCTCTTAGCCTTGGATAACAAACTAGAAACGAACAAATTAGACTGGATTTCTATACTGCCTGATGGAGTGGAGAATAGTTTAGAGACTCCTTATACAATGTATGGAATTCATGAATTGTATAAAAAGTTCAATGAGAACTTTAATCCACTAGTATTACATGGAACTGGACCTATGGATATCACGCTCTTGTATCATTATGCTGATGGGCAAGATAACCATGAAATGATGTGGGAATTGATGACTAGTGATTTTAAAAATGAATATAAAAAAGAAGCATTTTTAGAGAACCCAACTTTTCAAAATATCATTGGAGATAGTGCAAAAAATCTATACTTTAACAAAGAGTATTTAATCCCGGACAATAATAATTTGAAAACCTATATTGGACAGGAAAAAGGAAGTCAAGTCAGCTACGATATACTTCTCCGTCTGGAAAATGATGATATATGGAGAATTCAAGGAGAAGAGGATTACTTAATAAGTAAAGTAGAACCAGTGGATGATAAACTACTTCAGCGCGTTCATGATTTATATAAATCCTTTGTAAGAACTTATGATCAAACAGTTTTAAAAGGGGCCACTCCTGTAGAAATTGTAGGCTTGTACTATTATTCAGCTCAGCTAAAGGATTTCGAAACACAGTATGAGTTATATATTAAGGATGATCGGCACCTTCAAATACCCAAAGATGAATACATGAACGCAGAACATCAACATATAGAAGATATTAGACTGGAATTTAAACAAATGGAATTTGAAAAAAAATTGAATGGGGAGGGAGTTGTTACATTAACGAAATACCCTGATGAACAGGAGAACGTTATTGGCTTTCAACTAATACAAACAGACAATGGATGGAGACCACCTTTTATGCCGACACAGTGATTTTTGCCGTCATACTTCCTACTATGTTATAATTTAACATGACTATATCGTATATAAGAAAGTAGGAACGGATTATGACTCAAAATTATAAGGTAGGAGATGTTGTCACGGGTAAAGTTACAGGGATTCAACCATACGGAGCTTTTGTAAGCTTAGATGAGCAAACACAGGGTCTAGTGCATATTTCAGAAATAACATACGGGTATGTAAAAGAAGTGGAAGAATTTTTAACTGTAGGGCAAGGCGTAGAGGTGAAAATTCTAGAGATTGACGATGAGGCTGGTAAAATAAGCTTGTCCATGAGAGAACTCCAGGAAAAACCGACACTACCAAAACGTGACGATAGACCTCGGAAATCACTTCAAGATCGTATAGATGAACATGATGAAGAAGGGTTTAATTCGTTAAAGGAAAAATTAGGGGACTGGATCAAAAAATCAGCACTGTAAAAAGGGTTAGGTCTCGCAGAGATTATCCTTATGTATAAAAAAAGCAAGAATGTTGTTCAACAATATGAACTCATTCTTGTTTTTTTTTATATTTTGTATAAGCGGAATCTCTTATCGCTTCATCTTCCGTATTCGATATTGTAAATTTTGACGGCTCATGCCTAATGCTTCCGCAGCTTTAGTTATATTGCCATCAAATTTATCTAAAGCTTTTTGTAAGTAATACATTTCTGCGGATCTTAAATATTCATCTAAAGGAACCAATTCTTTATCCGAAGTTATCACAAAATCCTCTGCTTTTCCTGAAGTCACATTAAAATCCTGGACCTTTAACTTAAAGTGTAGAGGTAACATATCAAATTTTAACACTTGTTCTGTAGTTACCATTGAACTTATTTCATCTAGGAGCAGTTCCAATTCCTTCAAATTACCCGGCCATTCATACTTTAAAAAAGCTTGAACAACTTCTTCTTCAATATCCTTTATAGTGGAACCATAACGGTTTAAATAGCGATTAAAATAATCATACATAAAAGGAAGGATATCTTCTGTACGTTTACGCAAAGGTGGAATACTGATTGTTACCTGGGCAAAATAATAATATAGTTCCTTGCTTAACTTATTCGAAGAAATAAGATCTACTGGGTCCTCGCCAATACTTGCAATATAAAGGTTTTGTCCTGCTTCATTTGCAGATAGAATTTGCAAAAGTTCATTTTGTAATTCGAGGGATAATAAATCAATTCTTTCACAAAATATTGTACAGTGTGACATATCAGAAAGCTCTTTTTGAAATTTTTTTATTAAAAAACTATCTGAACTATGACAGTATAGAGAGATAAACTGTTTGTTTACTGGGGAGAGTTGGTTGTGAATTCCTTCAGCGATCAATTCCTTGCCCGTTCCAGCTTCTCCAACTAAAAGGACAGGCATTCGTACATGTGCCGCCTTAATAGAACGTTCTAATATATCTTGCATTTCTGATGAAACTGCTGTAATGCTAGAAAGGGTAATCGATTCATTGTACCTCTTTAAAGGCTGATAAATTAGTCTCTCTAGAGCGGTAATATCGCGAGAAAACTCCACTGCTCCTATAAGTTTTTCCTCAAGACATATAGGGTATGTATCATTAATAGTGGTTATTTCTTGGCCATTACGATTCCAGTATGTCTGTTTAGCTCGTAATACTGGTTCGCCACTATGCAAAACTTTTAACAATGTACTTTCTTGTTGTTCAAATTGGAAAAGTTCGAAGATGGAACGGTCTACAACATCAGTTAAATTTAGCCCTTCAATCTCTTTCATTTTTTCATTGTAAATAATGGTTTTGCCTGTTAAGTCAATGGCATGAATACCAACTGCTACCTGTTCGGTAGCAAATTTATAAAACGGTAGAAAATCTTTTATTTGTTCGTCCAAAAGGCTCACCTCAAAAAAATATTTCACATTTTAGAATTTTTTACTTGAATTACGCAACAATCTTTTGCATTATTATATATGTAAACTAATTAGAACTGCAAATTTTTTTTGCACCCAAATCGAAGGAGGATATTAAATTGATACCTTACAAACACGAACCATTCACGGATTTTTCAAAAGAAGAAAATAAAAAAGCGATGCAAGAAGGATACAAAGTAGTTGATGCATACCTAGGAAATGATTTCCCATTAATCGTTGGTGGAGAACGTATTACTACAGAAGCAAAAATTAAATCTTATAATCCAGCAAAAAAAGAAGAATTAGTTGGTGCTGTTTCTAAAGCTACACAAGAAATTGCTTCTAAGGCTATGGATATTGCTGATGAAACATTCCAAACTTGGAAAAAAGTTAAGCCTGAAATACGTGCAGACGTTCTTTTCAAAGCAGCAGCTATCATTCGTCGTCGTAAATTTGAGTTCTCTGCTCTATTATCAAGAGAAGCGGGTAAAACTTGGGTTGAAGCTGATGTAGAAGTTGCCGAAGGAATTGACTTCTTAGAATACTACGGACGTGAAATGTTACGTTTAAAAAATGGTGCACCAGTTGAAAGTCGTCCAGGTGAATATAACCAATATAACTATATTCCACTAGGTGTTGCGGTTGTAATCTCACCTTGGAACTTCCCATTTGCAATCATGGCTGGTACTACTGTTGCGGCAATGGTAGCAGGTAATACTGTACTATTAAAACCAGCTTCCACAACTCCAGTCGTTTCTTATAAATTTGTAGAAGTATTAGAAGAAGCGGGTATGCTTCCTGGAGTAGTAAACTTCATCCCAGGTTCTGGTGCTGAAATTGGTGATTTCATGGTAGAACATCCACGTACTCGTCTAATCAGCTTCACAGGTTCTCGTGATGTTGGATTAGGAATAGTAGAAAAATCTTCTAAATTAGCTCCAGGGCAAATTTGGATTAAACGTTCTATTCTTGAAATGGGTGGGAAAGACACAATCGTAGTGGATAAAGAGGCTGATTTAGAATTAGCAGCTCAATCTATTGTGAAGTCTGCATTCGGTTTCAGTGGTCAAAAATGTTCTGCATGTTCACGTGCAGTAATCGTAGAAGACGTTTACGACACAGTGTTGAACAGAGTAGAAGAATTAACAAACGCTTTAACGGTTGGTATTCCTGACGGTGATGAGCACTTTGTTGGTCCAGTTATCGATGGTGCTTCATTCAAAAAAATTATGAGTTATATCGAAATTGGTAAAGAAGAAGGTCGTTTGGTTACTGGTGGTACAGGAGATGATTCTAAAGGATTCTTTATCCAACCAACTGTCATTGCTGACCTATCTCCAACTGCACGTATTATGCAAGAAGAGATCTTTGGACCAGTTGTTGGTATTTCTAAAGCAAAAGATTTCGATGAGGCATTAGAAATTGCAAACAATACAGAGTACGGTTTAACAGGTGCTGTAATTACAAATAATCGTTTGAATCAAGAAAAAGCGCGTGAAGAGTTCCATGTAGGGAACCTATACTTCAACCGTGGATGTACAGGTGCTATTGTTGGTTACCAACCATTTGGTGGATTTAACATGTCTGGTACAGATTCAAAAGCTGGTGGACCAGATTATGTCCAACTTCATATGCAAGCGAAAACAACATCTGAAATGCTTTAAAATTTCCAAGGCAGACTTTGTTTGAAGTCTGCCTTCATTTTAAAAAAAAGGGGTAATGAAAGCATGACTATTTCATCGCAAATGATTGAACAAACGAACAAATTTGGTGCAAACAACTATAACCCACTTCCAATAGTAGTATCTGAAGCAGAGGGTGTTTGGGTAAAAGATCCTGAAGGTAACAAATATATGGATATGCTTTCTGCTTATTCGGCAGTAAACCAAGGACATCGTCATCCGAAGATTATTCAAGCGTTAAAAGATCAAGCGGATCGTGTAACTCTAACTTCTCGTGCTTTCCACAATGACCAATTAGGTCCATGGTATGAAAAAGTTAGTGAGTTAACAGGTAAAGACATGGTCTTACCAATGAATACTGGAGCAGAAGCAGTTGAAACAGCATTTAAAGCAGCTCGTAGATGGGCATATGATGTAAAAGGTGTAGCAGCTGACCAAGCAGAGGTAATTGCTTGTAATGGAAACTTCCACGGTCGTACTATGGGAGCGGTTTCACTTTCATCTGATCCTGAATACAAAAGAGGATTTGGCCCAATGCTTCCAGGTATTAAGTTAATACCTTATGGTGATTTAGAAGCGTTGAAAGCTGCAATTACTCCTAACACGGCAGCATTTATAATTGAACCAATTCAAGGGGAAGCTGGAATTATCATTCCACCTGCTGGATTCATGAAGGCGGCGCTTGAATTATGTCGCGAGAATAATGTTTTATTTATCGCGGATGAAATCCAAGCTGGTCTTTGCCGTACTGGTAAAATGTTCGCATCTGAATGGGAAGATATAGATCCAGATATGTATATACTAGGAAAAGCATTAGGCGGTGGAGTTTTCCCAATCTCATGTATCGTTGCAAACAAAGAAATTCTAAGTGTATTTAATCCGGGATCTCATGGGTCTACATTTGGTGGTAACCCTATGGCATGTGCGGTTTCAATCGCAGCGTTAGACGTGTTGATAGATGAAAAATTAGCGGCTCGCTCCCTAGAACTAGGAAATTACTTTATGGATGCATTGAAAGAAATTAAACATTCTTCTATTAAAGAAGTACGCGGTCGTGGATTGTTTATTGGAATGGAATTAACAGAAGACGCACGTCCATTCTGTGAAGAGCTTAAAGAATTAGGCTTATTATGTAAGGAAACACATGATACAGTAATTCGTTTTGCTCCACCTCTAATCATTTCAAAAGAAGAGTTAGATTGGGCAATTGAAAGAATCCAGAAAGTATTCAATAAATAATAATTTTTAGACAAATATCAACAATTCTATGTTACAATGGTTCCGAAGAAATTATTAAATATTAAAGAGGCGAAAATATAAAATGGCTGAAAATTTAAACCTGTTTACATCAACTCAGGCTGTAATTAAAGAGGCTCTGAACAAACTTGGTTATGACGAAGCAATGTATGACCTTTTGAAAGAACCACTAAGGATGCTAGAAGTTCGAATTCCAGTACGCATGGATGACAATACAGTAAAGGTATTCACTGGATACCGTTCACAGCATAATGATGCTGTTGGACCTACAAAAGGTGGAGTACGTTTTCATCCAGGTGTAACACCAGATGAAATGAAAGCTTTATCTATGTGGATGACATTAAAAGCTGGTATTGTGGACCTTCCTTATGGTGGAGGTAAAGGTGGAGTTATTTGTGATCCGCGCGAAATGTCAATGGGAGAAATTGAACGTCTAAGCCGTGGATATGTACGTGCGGTAGGACAAATCGTTGGACCGACAAAAGACATTCCTGCTCCAGACGTATTTACAAATGCTCAAATCATGGCATGGATGATGGATGAATATAGTCGTATGGACCAATTCAATTCACCAGGCTTCATCACTGGTAAACCACTTGTACTTGGTGGTTCACAAGGACGCGACCGTGCGACTGCTCAAGGTGTTACTATTATTATCAATGAAGCTGCAAAAAAACGTGATATTGATATGCAAGGAGCGCGCGTTGTTATCCAAGGTTTTGGTAATGCAGGAAGCTTCTTAGCTAAGTTTTTGAGTGATCAAGGTGCAAAAGTTATTGCTATTTCCGATGCTTACGGAGCTTTACATGATCCTAATGGTTTAGATATTGACTATCTATTGGATCGTCGTGATAGCTTTGGTACTGTAACAACTCTATTTGAAAATACGATTTCTAACCAAGAGTTATTAGAATTAGATTGTGATATTTTAGTTCCAGCTGCTATTGAGAACCAAATTACTGCTGAAAACGCTCATAATATTAAAGCGAAGATCGTAGTAGAGGCTGCCAATGGACCAACTACAACAGAAGGTACAAAAATTCTTTATGACAGAGGAATTCTATTAGTTCCTGATGTTTTAGCAAGTGCTGGTGGTGTAACAGTTTCTTACTTTGAATGGGTTCAAAATAACCAAGGTTATTACTGGACTGAAGAAGAAGTAGATGAGAAACTAGTGAAGAAAATGGTAGATGCATTCGCAAATATCTATGAAGTGGCATCCACTCGTAATATCGATATGCGTTTAGCTGCTTACATGGTAGGTGTACGTAAAACTGCGGAAGCGTCACGTTTCCGTGGATGGGTATAATATAATTGAAGTACTAGTAAGGTGAACCGCTTGTTTTTTACAAGCGGTTTTTTTATTATTAAGAAAGTATGGAAAGAGGAGGATGTCAAATGAATGCTTTTTCATTTTATAACCCTGTAAAATTGATATTTGGTAAAGATCAACTATCAAAGTTAAAAGGGGAATTATCATTATACGGAAAGAAAGTCCTTGTTGTTTACGGCGGGGGTAGTATCAAGAAAAATGGTTTATATGATAGCGTTATGATTGAATTAAAAGAAACAGGAATGGAAGTTTTTGAACTTGCAGGGGTGGAACCAAACCCTAGACTATCCACAGCTAGAAAGGGAGCAGAGATCTGTAAAAAAGAAGGCATTGATGTTTTGCTAGCAGTTGGTGGAGGTTCCGTAATTGATTGTACGAAACTTATCGCAGTTGCAGCTAAATACGACGGAGATGCTTGGGACTTTGTTTCACGTAAAGCGGTTCCACAAGAAGCTTTACCTTTTGGAACTATTTTAACTCTTGCAGCAACCGGGTCAGAGATGAATTCTGGATCTGTTATTACTAATGAAGAAACTCTAGAGAAGTATGGATGGGGAAGTCCTTTAGTTTATCCTAAATTCTCTATTTTGGATCCAGTAAACACGTTCACTGTTCCTCTTGATCAAACGGTTTATGGAATAGTGGATATGATGTCTCATATGTTCGAACAATATTATAATAATGCGACAAATACACCAGTTCAAGATGAAATGATAGAAGGTACTCTTCGTACAGTAATAGAAGTAGGACCAAAACTCATAGAAGACCTTACAAACTATGAGCACCGTGAAACTATTCTATTTGCAGGTACATTAGGGTTAAATGGCTTCCTACAAATGGGGTACAACGGGGACTGGGCAAGTCATAATTTAGAACATGCGATTTCAGCAGTTTATGACATTCCACACGGTGGAGGACTAGCTATCGTTTTCCCTAGATGGATGCGTCATAATGTAAAAGTAAATCCTCAGCGTTTTGCTAAGCTTGCAATTAATGTCTTTAACGTGAATTCTGAAGGTAAATCAGTAGAAGAAGTAGCGTATGAAGGAATTGATCGCTTAGAAGCGTTTTGGAAGTCATTGAATGCACCTTCTACATTAGGTGATTACAATATAGATGAAAGCAAGATCGATTTGATGGTAGAAAAAGCAATGGTTTATGGAGAATATGGTAATTTCCATAAGTTAAATGCAGAAGATACAAAAACAATTTTAACAGCTTGTCTATAATAGTAAGAAATAAGAAAACCACATGGCAGAATTCGTCATGTGGTTTTCTTATTAATATTGTTTTCGATAACACTAATCACGTGTTTTTAAAACGGTACGTTGATCTCGATGTTCAGTCCACGTTCTGATTCCGTCATCTTCATCAAAGGAGATTGTAATATCTGTTACTCCTTGTTGATTTAAAATAAGTTCTTTAATTTTATCCTGAATATCGTCCACCTCGGCGAAAGAATATTGAGGATCTATCTCAATAATTATTTCCACATGGAGATATTCACCTTCTTTTATAACTTCAAGCTTTTGAATATCCTTTACATGCGGATTCTCAGAAACAATATGAGCAATATGAGTGAGCATTTGTTCATCTGTTTCCCCTAGTGCGCCTCGAGCGTTATCTAAGAATACTTTCCCTACTACATAGAACATCATAATACCGATCATAATAGAAGCTATACCTTCCGCTTGTAAAAAACCAGTAAAGTGGGAAATTAAAACTGCCACAAACGCTAATATTCCTCCTGCTGTTGCTACTAAGTCCTCCATAAAAACAAGCTTTGTTGCAGGTTTAGCTCTCTTTAAGTGAGTAAAGCTTGTTGTTAATGGAGAAAAGGCGGTTCCTTTAATCCCGACTTCATGCAAAATCTCTTTTCCAGCTTTATATAAGACGGCAAATTCCAAAATTATGGCAATAGCAAGTACGCTTAGGGTAATGGCAACACCTGTAGATTCAGTCGGGTGTTGAATATGGTGCCAACCTTCTATAATTGTTTCATAAGATAAAATTCCGACAATAATTACAGCGCCTAAGCAAACGAGGTTTACTAAGCGTCCAAAACCATTTGGAAATCTTGGCGTAGGGGCTTTCTTAGATAAGGATGACCCAATATAAACAAAGAATTGGTTTGCTGCATCGCCAATGGAGTGCATCATCTCTGCAAACATAGCTACATTTCCTGTAAAGAAAAACGCACCACCTTTTAAAATTGCAATAATAGTATTTACAACTGCTGCTAATAATGAAGGCTTATTACCACCTTTTAACAATCTAAATAATTCTCCCATATGATTACTCCTTTTTAAATAGATTCTACATCTACCGATTCGATAAATTTTTGTTTTTTAATGGTAGCGTAAAATTCTGCAGTATTTTTCTTAGTGATTATTGATAACCTCATATTCATTTCATGTTTAATTGTATTATTGTCTAAAGTGACGTCTTTAATGCGAATACTTTCTATATAAACACCGCTTCCTTGTAAATAGTCATATACTTTGGGAATGCTTTCTGGATTTCTTACCACAACTGTTAGAGATAGCTCCTTGGATCTCAGCCGTTTTGGACCTACTTTTGTGAGAAGGGGAGGGATTAACTCAATTCCTATTATTACAATAATTACACTAAGAGCGGATTCCATATAAAATCCAGCACCTACAGCTATACCAATTCCGCCAGCTCCCCAAATCATAGCTGCGGTTGTTAAACCAGTTATAGTATCATTACCTTTACGGAGTATAACTCCTGCACCGAGAAAACCTATACCGCTTACTATTTGTGCTGCTAAACGCAAAGGATCCATTGTAATATTAATAGCATCATTCGGAATGGCGGTGTAAGCTGCTTCTATTGATATATAAGTAAGGAGACAACTAAATGTTGCAATCACTATACTTGTCTTTAATCCAATAGGTTTCTTTTTTAGTTCCCTTTCTATACCTATTATTAAACTTAATAATGCAGCAAAGATTAATTTAAATGTAATTTCAGTATAATCATCCAAGTAGTTTACCCATTCCATCGATAACTCCTCCTTTATTCTTTAGGGGTTGAAGATATTTTACAAATCGATTTAATCTAAGAAGGACATTAAATATGGAGATCTGTAGAGTGATAATTTATACTTAAGGTGGATGCACTTGAAACTAAAAGCATAGTAGTAGATTGGGAGATTTCTTGTTATCTTCTATTATAAGTATAGAAGATGTTAAAATAAAGTTCTGACGTATGTATCAATTTCTAACTTATTTCATTATTGCTTTAGAGTGATCTCTATTAGTCAAACTAATATTTGAAATCACGCTGATTGAATTTGCTATATAGGTTTGGAAGTCTTTTATAACCGAAATAAGAAGGCTAGATTTCTCATGAGTTATTCTGGAAGAACTTATTAAGTGATTGTAAGAGCGCAACAATTCAAGAGTTTAATAGATATTAAAGTTTTTTTCACATAAAGGGTTGCTTTTTCGTTCTAGACGATGTATATTAATACTTGTCCTTCGGAACGAGATACAAACAACTTAAAAAAGTTTAAAAAAAGTGTTTGACATCAAATCTGAAATAAGTTATACTAATAAAGTCGTCAAAACGACGCGAACAACATGAACATTGAAAACTGAACATGCAAAACGTTAAGGAACATAGCTTTCAACTAACTTGTTAGGGTGATAGCAAAACAATTTTGGACATCATTTAATGATGATGCCAGCAAAACAAAATGAGCTTTTAAACTAGTTCTAATTTGTTCGCTTTCAATGTGCTCTGCATACTGGAACTGAACTATTATGGAGAGTTTGATCCTGGCTCAGGACGAACGCTGGCGGCATGCCTAATACATGCAAGTCGAGCGAATGACGAAGAAGCTTGCTTCTTCTGATTTAGCGGCGGACGGGTGAGTAACACGTGGGCAACCTGCCCTGTAGATTGGGATAACTCCGGGAAACCGGGGCTAATACCGAATAATCCATTTCCTCACATGGGGAGATGTTAAAAGACGGTTTCGGCTGTCACTACAGGATGGGCCCGCGGCGCATTAGCTAGTTGGTGAGGTAACGGCTCACCAAGGCGACGATGCGTAGCCGACCTGAGAGGGTGATCGGCCACACTGGGACTGAGACACGGCCCAGACTCCTACGGGAGGCAGCAGTAGGGAATCTTCCACAATGGACGAAAGTCTGATGGAGCAATGCCGCGTGAGTGAAGAAGGTTTTCGGATCGTAAAACTCTGTTGTGAGGGAAGAACAAGTATGAGAGTAACTGCTCGTACCTTGACGGTACCTCATTAGAAAGCCACGGCTAACTACGTGCCAGCAGCCGCGGTAATACGTAGGTGGCAAGCGTTGTCCGGAATTATTGGGCGTAAAGCGCGCGCAGGCGGTCCTTTAAGTCTGATGTGAAATCCCACGGCTCAACCGTGGAAGGTCATTGGAAACTGGGGGACTTGAGTACAGAAGAGGAAAGCGGAATTCCAAGTGTAGCGGTGAAATGCGTAGAGATTTGGAGGAACACCAGTGGCGAAGGCGGCTTTCTGGTCTGTAACTGACGCTGAGGCGCGAAAGCGTGGGGAGCAAACAGGATTAGATACCCTGGTAGTCCACGCCGTAAACGATGAGTGCTAAGTGTTAGGGGGTTTCCGCCCCTTAGTGCTGCAGCTAACGCATTAAGCACTCCGCCTGGGGAGTACGGTCGCAAGACTGAAACTCAAAGGAATTGACGGGGGCCCGCACAAGCGGTGGAGCATGTGGTTTAATTCGAAGCAACGCGAAGAACCTTACCAGGTCTTGACATCCCGCTGACCGGCCTAGAGATAGGCTTTTCCCTTCGGGGACAGCGGTGACAGGTGGTGCATGGTTGTCGTCAGCTCGTGTCGTGAGATGTTGGGTTAAGTCCCGCAACGAGCGCAACCCTTGATCTTAGTTGCCAGCATTTAGTTGGGCACTCTAAGGTGACTGCCGGTGATAAACCGGAGGAAGGTGGGGATGACGTCAAATCATCATGCCCCTTATGACCTGGGCTACACACGTGCTACAATGGACGGTACAGAGGGTCGCAACCCCGCGAGGGTGAGCAAATCCCATAAAACCGTTCTCAGTTCGGATTGTAGGCTGCAACTCGCCTACATGAAGCCGGAATCGCTAGTAATCGTGGATCAGCATGCCACGGTGAATACGTTCCCGGGCCTTGTACACACCGCCCGTCACACCACGAGAGTTTGTAACACCCGAAGTCGGTGGGGTAACCCTTACGGGAGCCAGCCGCCGAAGGTGGGACAGATGATTGGGGTGAAGTCGTAACAAGGTAGCCGTATCGGAAGGTGCGGCTGGATCACCTCCTTTCTAAGGATAATATCGGAATACGAATCTTTATTCGTATCTTAACGTTTTGCAGTTCAGTTTTGAATGTTCATTTTATATGAAGATTCAACTCTTGTTCTTTGAAAACTGGATAAAACGACATTGAAACAATAAACAACAAGAAATTCTGTTGTGATTATTTACGTAATCACGACGTGTAAGACTTTTTAACTTTTAGGTTAAGTTAATAAGGGCGCACGGTGAATGCCTTGGCACTAGGAGTCGACGAAGGACGGCACTAACACCGATATGCTTCGGGGAGCTGTAAGTGAGCTTTGATCCGGAGATTTCCGAATGGGGAAACCCACTGTTCGTAATGGAGCAGTACATTTGCGTGAATACATAGCGCATCTGAGACACACCCAGGGAACTGAAACATCTAAGTACCTGGAGGAAGAGAAAGAAAATTCGATTCCCTGAGTAGCGGCGAGCGAAACGGGAATAGCCCAAACCAAAAGGCTTGCCTTTTGGGGTTGTAGGACACTCTACATAGAGTTACAAAGGAATGAGTTAGACGAAGCGATCTGGAAAGGTCCGCAGGATAGGGTAAAAGCCCCGTAGTCTAAAATTCATTCTCTCTTGAGTGTATCCTGAGTACGGCGGAACACGTGAAATTCCGTCGGAATCTGGGAGGACCATCTCCCAAGGCTAAATACTACCTAGTGACCGATAGTGAACCAGTACCGTGAGGGAAAGGTGAAAAGCACCCCGGAAGGGGAGTGAAATAGATCCTGAAACCGTGTGCCTACAAGTAGTTAGAGCCCGTTAATGGGTGATAGCGTGCCTTTTGTAGAATGAACCGGCGAGTTACGATCCCATGCAAGGTTAAGTCGAGAAGACGGAGCCGCAGCGAAAGCGAGTCTGAATAGGGCGAATGAGTATGTGGTCGTAGACCCGAAACCAGGTGATCTACCCATGTCCAGGATGAAGGTAAGGTAACACTTACTGGAGGTCCGAACCCACGCACGTTGAAAAGTGCGGGGATGAGGTGTGGGTAGCGGAGAAATTCCAATCGAACCTGGAGATAGCTGGTTCTCTCCGAAATAGCTTTAGGGCTAGCCTCAAACGTTAGAATCTTGGAGGTAGAGCACTGTTTGGACTAGGGGCCCATCCCGGGTTACCGAATTCAGACAAACTCCGAATGCCAATGATTTATGTTTGGGAGTCAGACTGCGAGTGATAAGATCCGTAGTCAAGAGGGAAACAGCCCAGACCACCAGCTAAGGTCCCAAAGTATTTGTTAAGTGGAAAAGGATGTGGCGTTGCTTAGACAACCAGGATGTTGGCTTAGAAGCAGCCATCATTTAAAGAGTGCGTAATAGCTCACTGGTCGAGTGACGCTGCGCCGAAAATGTATCGGGGCTAAACAAATCACCGAAGCTGTGGATTGATACCTTTGGTATCAGTGGTAGGAGAGCGTTCTAAGGGCGTTGAAGTCAGACCGGAAGGACTGGTGGAGCGCTTAGAAGTGAGAATGCCGGTATGAGTAGCGAAAGACGGGTGAGAATCCCGTCCACCGTATGACTAAGGTTTCCTGAGGAAGGCTCGTCCGCTCAGGGTTAGTCGGGACCTAAGCCGAGGCCGATAGGCGTAGGCGATGGATAACAGGTTGATATTCCTGTACCACCAAACCACCGTTTGAGTAATGGGGGGACGCAGAAGGATAGGGTAAGCATGCTGTTGGTTATGCATGTCCAAGCAGTAAGGTGTGAATGTAGGCAAATCCGCATTC
This sequence comes from Psychrobacillus sp. FSL H8-0510, assembly GCF_038008345.1. Classification (NCBI taxonomy): domain Bacteria; kingdom Bacillati; phylum Bacillota; class Bacilli; order Caryophanales; family Bacillaceae; genus Psychrobacillus; species Psychrobacillus sp. FSL H8-0510. The sequence continues at coordinate 2,612,555 of NZ_JBBOYZ010000001.1, read as the reverse complement.
TTTAACATTGAGCTGTGATGGCGAGGACGTATGTCTAGAGTTCCTGATTTCACACTGCCAAGAAAAGCCTCTAGCGAGGTGAAAGGTGCCCGTACCGCAAACCGACACAGGTAGTCGAGGAGAGAATCCTAAGGTGAGCGAGAGAACTCTCGTTAAGGAACTCGGCAAAATGACCCCGTAACTTCGGGAGAAGGGGTGCTCTTTTGGGTTCATAGCCTAGAAGAGCCGCAGTGAATAGGCCCAGGCGACTGTTTAGCAAAAACACAGGTCTATGCAAAACCGTAAGGTGAAGTATATGGGCTGACGCCTGCCCGGTGCTGGAAGGTTAAGAGGAGTGCTTAGCGCAAGCGAAGGTGCGAATTGAAGCCCCAGTAAACGGCGGCCGTAACTATAACGGTCCTAAGGTAGCGAAATTCCTTGTCGGGTAAGTTCCGACCCGCACGAAAGGCGTAACGATCTGGGCACTGTCTCAACGAGAGACTCGGTGAAATTATAGTACCTGTGAAGATGCAGGTTACCCGCGACAGGACGGAAAGACCCCGTGGAGCTTTACTATAGCTTGATATTGAATTTTGGTGCAACTTGTACAGGATAGGCAGGAGCCTTAGAGCCCGGAGCGCCAGCTTCGGAGGAGGCGTCGGTGGGATACTGCCCTGGTTGTATTGAAATTCTAACCCATACCCGTAACCCGGGTAGGAGACAGTGTCAGGCGGGTAGTTTGACTGGGGCGGTCGCCTCCTAAAGTGTAACGGAGGCGCCCAAAGGTTCCCTCAGAATGGTTGGAAATCATTCGAAGAGTGTAAAGGCAGAAGGGAGCTTGACTGCGAGACCTACAAGTCGAGCAGGGTCGAAAGACGGGCTTAGTGATCCGGTGGTTCCGCATGGAAGGGCCATCGCTCAACGGATAAAAGCTACCCCGGGGATAACAGGCTTATCTCCCCCAAGAGTCCACATCGACGGGGAGGTTTGGCACCTCGATGTCGGCTCATCGCATCCTGGGGCTGTAGTCGGTCCCAAGGGTTGGGCTGTTCGCCCATTAAAGCGGTACGCGAGCTGGGTTCAGAACGTCGTGAGACAGTTCGGTCCCTATCCGTCGTGGGCGTAGGAAATTTGAGAGGAGCTGTCCTTAGTACGAGAGGACCGGGATGGACACACCGCTGGTGTACCAGTTGTTCTGCCAAGAGCATCGCTGGGTAGCTATGTGTGGACGGGATAAGTGCTGAAAGCATCTAAGCACGAAGCCCCCCTCAAGATGAGATTTCCCATTACGCAAGTAAGTAAGATCCCTCAAAGACGATGAGGTAGATAGGTTCGGGGTGGAAGCGTGGCGACACGTGCAGCTGACGAATACTAATCGATCGAGGACTTAACCAAATTTGTTTAACGTAACAATGTCGTTTATCCAGTTTTGAAAGAATAAAATTTTTTTAAAATAACTCTTGTAATATTCTACAGAGTTGGTATAATAAAACTTGTCTTTCAATAATTATTCAAGTCTAGTGATGATGGCGAAGAGGTCACACCCGTTCCCATACCGAACACGGAAGTTAAGCTCTTCAGCGCCGATGGTAGTTGGGGGGTTCCCCCTGTGAGAGTAGGACGTCGCTGGGCTTGCAATAAATACATAACTTACCCAGGAGGATTAGCTCAGCTGGGAGAGCATCTGCCTTACAAGCAGAGGGTCGGCGGTTCGAGCCCGTCATCCTCCACCATATATTTACTCCTGCCGGAGTAGCTCAACTGGTAGAGCAACTGACTTGTAATCAGTAGGTTGAGGGTTCAAGTCCTTTCTCCGGCACCATTTTCCGAGCCATTAGCTCAGTTGGTAGAGCATCTGACTTTTAATCAGAGGGTCGTAGGTTCGAATCCTACATGGCTCATCACTTTTTCAGTGAATTATGTATGCGGGTGTGGCGGAACTGGCAGACGCACTAGACTTAGGATCTAGCGCCGCAAGGCGTGGGGGTTCGACTCCCTTCACCCGCACCATTTAATTTAATAACCGAGCGGAAGTAGTTCAGTGGTAGAACACCACCTTGCCAAGGTGGGGGTCGCGAGTTCGAACCTCGTCTTCCGCTCCAAAGATTCACTAAAGTGCCGGGGTGGCGGAACTGGCAGACGCACAGGACTTAAAATCCTGCGGTAGGTGACTACCGTACCGGTTCGATTCCGGTCCTCGGCACCACTTTTTTGAAACATTGCGCTCGTAGCTCAATTGGATAGAGCACTTGACTACGAATCAAGAGGTTGCAGGTTCGAGTCCTGCCGAGCGCACCATATAACGGGAAGTAGCTCAGCTTGGTAGAGCACTTGGTTTGGGACCAAGGGGTCGCAGGTTCGAATCCTGTCTTCCCGACCAGTTATTATTTATGGGGCCTTAGCTCAGCTGGGAGAGCGCCTGCCTTGCACGCAGGAGGTCAGCGGTTCGATCCCGCTAGGCTCCACCATTTATAAAATTAGTTTGAAAATCATGGCGGTGTAGCTCAGTTGGCTAGAGCACTCGGTTCATACCCGAAAGGTCGTGGGTTCGACTCCCTCTGCCGCCATCTTAAGGACCTTTAGCTCAGTTGGTTAGAGCAGACGGCTCATAACCGTCCGGTCGCAGGTTCGAGTCCTGCAAGGTCCACCAACAATGTCTTGGAGGAATACCCAAGTTCGGCTGAAGGGATCGGTCTTGAAAACCGACAGGCGGGTCATACCGCGCGGGGGTTCGAATCCCTCTTCCTCCTCCATTTTTATCTTATTGTTTGTGGAAGTAATAATAATCCTTAAGTATTTTATTGTCGCGGGGTGGAGCAGTGGTAGCTCGTCGGGCTCATAACCCGAAGGTCGCAGGTTCAAATCCTGTCCCCGCAACCAAATGGTCCCGTGGTGTAGCGGTTAACATGCCTGCCTGTCACGCAGGAGATCGCCGGTTCGATCCCGGTCGGGACCGCCATTTATTTAATAATATTAATACATATCAATTGTAAATATAGCCTAAACAATTAGCTTTTATTTTAAGATTGAAGAGGCTCAGTAGCTCAGTCGGTAGAGCAAAGGACTGAAAATCCTTGTGTCGGCGGTTCGATTCCGTCCTGAGCCACCATTTAATGCGGGTGTAGTTTAGTGGTAAAACCTCAGCCTTCCAAGCTGATGATGAGAGTTCGATTCTCTTCACCCGCTCCAAAATAATGGGCCTATAGCTCAGCTGGTTAGAGCGCACGCCTGATAAGCGTGAGGTCGATGGTTCGAGTCCATTTAGGCCCACCATTATTCCGAAGTAGCTCAGTGGTAGAGCAATCGACTGTTAATCGATTGGTCGTAGGTTCGAGTCCTACCTTCGGAGCCATATATGGGGAAGTACTCAAGTGGCTGAAGAGGCGCCCCTGCTAAGGGTGTAGGTCGGGCAACCGGCGCGAGGGTTCAAATCCCTCCTTCTCCGCCATATATTGGCCCCTTGGTCAAGCGGTTAAGACACCGCCCTTTCACGGCGGTAACACGGGTTCGAATCCCGTAGGGGTCATACTCAAAAAAAGGTAACCAATCATTGGTTACCTTTTTTTATGTTTAACTTTTATTTTATTCCTTTCCCTTTTTCTATGTATGGAAAGGTCAGTCAATAGAATGTATACAACATAATGACCAGTGATACCGCATGAATAATGAACCTAAGGTTATATTTATAGTGGTTTTAAAATATGATATAATTTCCAATGAAGGGAGAGGTTATAGTTGTTTCAAAAATTTAGTAAAGTTATGCTCATACTTGTACTAGCGGTAGGCTTCACAAGCTTAGGTAACATGCAAGCAGACGCAGCTACAAACAAAGTTATGTGGGGAAAAACAGAGTTAAAACAAGGGCAAATAGGTAAAGTAACAATTCTTGCAGACACGAATTTAGTTAAAGTTGGCTCCAATGGATCACTTAATAAAGTACGCACACTAAAAAAAGGTGATGAATATAGAGTCTATACGTATAAGGGAACAAATGGTGGCTTATATGGAGTAGGGGCAAGTAGTTTCGTACAAAAAGGTTCTAAAGTGAAATATGAAACTCCATCTAAAAGTAAGCTAGCTTTGCTTAATAAAGAAGTAATTGGTGGGCTAACTCCAAAAGCAGGGATGAAGCTTGTTTATTCTCCAAGCTTTACTGAAAATACACAAAATGAATTTACTGTTAGTGATTCCTATAATTCTGAATACGATGTGACGGAAGCTTTTTTAATGAAGAAAGGTAATTCCCTAAATAGTTTTACTTATATTGAACATAAAGATCGTTTAATATTTGGGGTAGGTCATACAGATTGGGCCATACTTGATATTGCTTTTCCATTGATTGAAGGAAAAACAACGAAAGAATATTATTTAACAGAGGACAACAGTCAAGCTTTTTATAATGTAAATGTGGAAAGTACTACTAGTACGGTTAAAGTAAAAGCCGGAACATTCCAAAACGTGGTAGTTGTTCGCACAAACTATGGCTACACGTTCTATATCGCACCTGGAATCGGAATTATCAAGCTTGTCGATAAAAAAGGTGTACTTAAAGCAGAGTTATTATCCTATAAATAAGAAAAAAACCAGAGTGCTAGCTTTTTACTAGCATTCTGGTTTTTTAAAATATTATAAATAATAGCCAATCAATAGACCTAAGCCTAAAAGGAATACAAAAATCGTATTCGTAAGAGCGGTGTCTTTCATAGCAGGCGCAACTTTAACTGGATTTTCTGTTTGTTTAAATAATTTTATCGCATGTATAGGTTTTTTTAAACTCAATAAAACTAATAAACTCCATGGAGTTATTATTTGCAAAACTACTAAACCTATAATCCATAGGTAAGACAAAACAAAATAGGAAGCTAGAATTGTAATTGCTGTTTTCCGACCAACTAATATAGCCATCGTTTTTCGTCCGCCTATTGTGTCTTCTACTAAATCGCGAATATTATTAGATAGCATGATTGCTGCTACTAGCAGAGCACTTGGTACAGATAAAAATACAGCGAATAAAGGCACTGAACCTACTTGAATATAAACTGCAATTAAAACAATAAGCATCCCCATAAATAACCCACTGAAAAGCTCACCAAAGGGAGTACTAGAAATAGGGTAAGGTCCCCCAGTATAGAAATATCCCACTGCCATAGAAATTGCACCGACTATTAATAATAGCCAAGAACTTTCATAACAAATATAGATACCTAATATAGCAGCTATTACATATAGCAATAGAGCTAGTTGCATTACCGTTTTGGGTTTTACACCATTCCTAACAATTGCCCCACCAATACCGACCGATTCCTCGCTATCGAGACCTCGTACAAAATCATAATACTCATTAAACATATTTGTAGCAGCTTGTATCAGTAGACAAGCTAATAACATAGCAATAAACAATAGCCAATCAATATTTGCCTCGTATAGGGCAATCATTGTACCAAGAAAAACTGGTGCAAATGAGGCAGTTAGGGTATGTGGTCTTGTCAGTTTCCACCATACGCGCCAGCCCTTGTCAGCTTGAAATTCGTGTGACATATTTTTTCTCTCCTTTAAAAGAATCCAATATCAATTTTAACATAAATTTATAGCTAAATGTGTGCTGAAATGTGTAGAAAGATGTATGATTAAAGGTAGAGTAAATTAGTTAACCTAGATAAAAGAGTAGTTACTAAACGGAGGTCATATTTATGCCGAAAACCACCGGTACCATTAATACAAAATACCGTTTTTATACGGAAACAATAGAAGTATCAAGATTATCTGCACAAGCTTTTTTTGAAGCAGGGGATGAATTATATAAAGGGAAACGTTATTTTTGGCAAAACAAAGAGAAGACATTGACCTTAGTAGGATTGGGACATGCTCATACTATTACAAATAACTTAGAAGATAATAGATATAAGGATATTGATACAAAATGGAAGGAACTTTGCCAGTCATCATTAAAGGAAAAAGCGGATGTATCTCCTATCCTATTTGGCGGGTTTGCTTTCGATCCAAAAAACAAGATTTCTTCGGAATGGGATACATTTCCTTCTGCATTCTTTGTCGTGTCTACGTTTCAGCTAGTTATCCAACATGATCAGGCATTCGTGAACATTCACTATATTACGGACGAAGCAAAGAGTACGGAAACGTTTGAACTGTTACGTATAGAAAGAGATGCGTTAATACACACTGCTCAAGTAAAAGAGTTAAGGGTACATGAAAAACCGTCCTTGATCAAACGAGAAGACCGGTTGAAGAACGAGTATTTACATGCTGTAGAGGATGTAACGAAGAGAATTCGAAAAGATGAAGTCCAAAAAGTAGTTATAGCTAGATCACTTAAACTGACATTTGCTGATACTTTCTCACCAGCAACAGCAATATATAATGCTTCCATGGAGCAACCTGAAAGTTATCTATTTGGATTAGAAAATGGAGAGAAAATCTTTTTTGGTGCAACACCAGAGCGACTTGTTAAAGTAGAAAATGACAAAGCCCAATCTGCTGGACTTGCCGGTTCTACGAGAAGAGGAAAGCATTCTCTTGAGGATAAAGAGCTTGGAGAGGCATTATTATCAGATCCCAAAAATTTAGGTGAGCATAAATATGTAGTGGAAATGATTAAAAAAGTATTCATGCAATATTGTGAAGACGTCAAAGTACCCACTAGACCAAAGCTTATGAAAATTAGAGATATTCAGCATTTATATTCTCCGATTGAAGGAAGTCTGAAAAAGAATTCATCGCTTTTTGAGCTAGTACAGGCTTTACATCCTACTCCAGCACTAGGTGGGGAGCCACGCCAGGATGCGATTAAGATTATTCGCGAATCGGAACAGATGAATCGTGGGTATTATGCTGCTCCAATTGGCTGGATAAACGCTGAAGGAGACGGGGAGTTCGCTGTTGGAATACGTTCTGCTTTAGTAGAAAATGAACACGCCTATTTATATGCAGGTGGCGGAATCGTTGCCGAATCATCCTCCATAGAGGAATTTGAAGAAACACGAGTGAAGTTCCGTCCAATGCTTCGAACACTTGGAGGAAATATGAATGACTAACATCGAGTATTTAACATCTTATGTAAATCACTTTGTAGAAACAATTAGACAGGCAGGTGTTCAGGACATAGTGATGTGTCCTGGTTCACGGTCTACTCCTCTGGCATATGCATTTGCCAAAAGTGAGGGTTTTCAATTTTATAGACAAATAGATGAACGTTCCGCCGGTTACTTTGCTCTTGGCATTGCGAAAGCTAAGAAAATTCCAGTTGTGCTTTTATGTACTTCTGGAACCGCTGCTGCAAACTTTTTTCCAGCTATTGTAGAAGCGTATTATGCTCGTATACCGCTATTAGTTGTTACAGCTGATCGTCCACATGAACTTAGAGAAGTGGGAGCACCTCAAGCAATAGACCAGCTTCATCTATATGGAAAGCATGTTAAATGGGCAGTAGACTTTCCTCTACCGGAATCAGAAGCAAATTTAGCGTTTGTAGAGCGTCATATTCAGCGTGCAGTGTCTACTTCCAAAACTGCTCCGATGGGACCTGTTCATATTAACGTACCATTCCGTGAGCCGTTATTACTTGATATGGAACAGCCTTTACCAACAATGAACATACATGTACCCGAGATTGGAAAGTTGGCACCAAGTGAAGAATTTTTAATGTGGTATAAAGATTTGCTTCAAAATGAAGTAAGAGGCATATTTATCGTAGGAGATTCTATTCAAACTACTGATGGTTTTTGGGAATTTGCAAAAATGGTACAATGGCCAGTTCTTGTTGATCCGTTATCGAATTTACGCACATCTATACCTGCGGATTGCATGGATTTATGTATTGATCAATACGATGCCATTCTGAAAAACAAGTCCTTTCAAGAGATGGCTGTTCCAAATGTCGTAATTCGTTTTGGAGCACAACCAGTTTCTAAACCACTTATGCTTTATTTAAAAGAGTGTAAGCCTACGGTATTTATGGTTGTCGACGAAAGTCCACTTTTCCGTGATTCACTTCATATTGCTACGCATCATGTACAAGTGGATGCTGAATCACTATGGCTAAAAACAGATACAAAGTCTTCTTCTACATACACGGATTGCTGGACTCAAGCAAATAATATAGCGACTGCTCATGTGAACAGCTATATGGAGCATGAAACAGATGAAGGTGCATTAGCAGGTTTGTTGTTTGAAGCACTACCAGATAAGTCATATTTATTTGCTAGTAGTAGTATGCCAATACGAGACCTTGATACCTTTTTCAATAAAACCACAAAGGATATTCAACTCTACGCAAACAGAGGAACGAATGGAATAGACGGGGTAGTTTCTTCCGCATTTGGAGTTCAAGCAGCACTAAATCGTCCTGGTTATTTATTGATTGGAGATTTAGCGTTTTTACATGATCTGAATGGTTTGATAGTTAGTCGGTTCCACCATTCTGATATGACAATTATTGTTATGAATAATGACGGCGGAGGAATTTTCTCTTATCTCCCTCAATCTACAGAAACCAATTATTTTGAGCATTTATTTGGTACTCCGACAGGTTTAGAGTTTTCCAATATAGCCACTATGTATAATGCTCAGTACAATGCAGTTCACTCGAAGGAAGATTTTAAAGAAGCTTTAGCCGAGGAAAAGACGAAGGATATTCGTATTATCGAAGTATTCACGAATAGACAAGTAAATACAGAGACACATCGAAAATTATGGGCTGCGATTTCGAAGGAGCTGGATTCGGTTTGGAAAGTATAACAGTCAATATCCGAGGAATTGATATTCATAGCAACAGATATAATAAGGGTGCAAAAGAAAAAATTGTTTTTTTGCATGGATTTACGGGGTCTACACATAGTTGGGATGAAGTAATTTCACATCTACCCAGTACATTTGATCTCCTTGCAATTGATCTTATAGGACATGGGGGGACTTCTAAACCTATGGATTCAGGTCGTTATTCAGCAGAGGAGCAGATAAAAGATTTTCATGCACTATTTCAACAGCTTCAGTGGAATAATTTTACGCTTGTTGGTTATTCAATGGGTGGTAGGTTAGCTCTAGCCTATGCAAGTCAGTACACTGTAAAAAGACTAATTCTAGAAAGTAGTTCTCCCGGACTTATAGATATAGAAGAACGCACCAATAGAAAACAATCCGATGAGCAGCTTGCTAATCGAATATTGGAAGAAGGGCTTGTATCTTTTGTAGATTTTTGGGAAAGAATACCTTTGTTTCAATCCCAAAGAAAGTTATCCTTGGAGAAACAGCAGGTTATACGACAAGAGCGACTAGCAGGGACTGAAATTGGGTTGGCAAATAGTTTACGTGGATTTGGCACTGGAGTGCAACCTTCTTATTGGGAAAAGCTTGATGAGGTTGTTACACCTACATTTTTAATAACAGGCGAGTTAGATGAAAAATTTAGTAATCTTGCGAAAAAGATGAAAAACTACTTTCCAAACGCGGCCCATACAGAAGTTAGGAATGTAGGCCATGCAATTCATGTGGAAAATCCTGAATTGTTTGCTACAATAGTAAAGGATATTATTTTAAAGGAGGATGTAAGATGACTCGTGAATGGACAACATTACATACATATGAAGATATTAAGTATGAGTTTTTTAACGGAATTGCTAAAGTAACTATTAACCGTCCTGAGGTGCGTAATGCATTTCGCCCTAAAACAGTAATGGAAATGATTGACGCATTTTCTCGTGCTCGTGACGATAAAAATGTAGGTGTCATTATTTTAACAGGTGAAGGTGAGCATGCATTCTGTTCAGGCGGAGACCAAAAAGTACGTGGACATGGTGGATACGTTGGAGAAGACGAGATTCCACGCTTAAACGTACTAGACTTACAACGCCTAATCCGTGTAATACCTAAACCGGTTGTCGCAATGGTAGCTGGTTATGCAATTGGTGGCGGACATGTTTTACATGTTGTTTGTGATTTAACAATTGCAGCGGACAATGCTAGATTTGGACAAACTGGTCCTAAGGTTGGATCATTTGATGCTGGTTATGGTTCTGGCTATTTGGCACGTATTATTGGACATAAAAAAGCGCGTGAAATTTGGTATTTATGTCGTCAATACGATGCACAGCAAGCTCTTGATATGGGCTTAGTCAATACAGTAGTTCCATATAAACAGTTAGAGGATGAAACTGTTCAGTGGTGTTCAGAAATGCTAGAAATGAGTCCAACAGCACTTCGCTTCTTAAAAGCTGCGATGAATGCAGATACGGATGGTTTAGCAGGGCTTCAACAATTAGCAGGTGACGCAACATTGCTTTACTATACAACGGATGAAGCCAAAGAAGGCCGAGATGCATTTAAAGAAAAACGCAAACCAGATTTCGGGCAATTCCCACGTTTCCCGTGATTAGTGAATGACGAGTACAAAAAAGCTATCCTTTATGGGATAGCTTTTTTACTAGATAAGCAAGTATATAAAAATACAGCATAAACAATTTTTTTACAGAACTATTAAGAAAGAGTAATACTACTGATTTCCGTTATATGTGGACGCTTTCCGCGGGCGAGTCGAGCCTCCTCAGTCAGGCGCTCCGCTTCTTCCCTGCGGGGTCTCAACTTTCTCGCTTATCCCGCTGGAGTCGCCACATTTCACTACAATCAATTAAGTGAGTAGTACTCCACGATAATATTGACCATAGTCTTTCGCTTAGATGATAAGAGTTGTCCAAGTGAAGAGAATGGATAAAATCGTTCGCTTGCTAAGGAATACTATTTTATTAGGAAAGATGAAAATGGATTTTCTTTGATTGGAGCGCAGAGCGGCGACTCCAGTGGGAATAGTATGAGCTGAAGACCCTGGACTGAGCGAAAGCGAGGGAAGCGGCTGAAGCCGTGCCCACGGAAAGCGTCCGCTCGGAGCGGAAATCAACACATATCTATGTTTTGTTTTTAAAATACCGGGCTTCTTTTTGCCTGGTTTTTTTACATAGAATATCGAGGTATATTAAGTATTAGTTTAAAGAAAGGAGTTTAACATGTTTCCTAATTTACTATTAAAACGTGCCTATTTGACTCCAGAACGCACTGCTTTACGGTTTGGGGAAGAGGCATGGACATTTCAACAACTTTATAACGAAGCCAATGAATTTGCAGAGAAATTACACGCTAAAGGAATTCAGCCCGGTATGAGGATTGCTATTTTATCAAGCTCCAATGCAGAGCTAGTAATTGCCATACATGGTTGTCTTCAACTTGGTTGTGAATTAGTTATGTTAAACGAACGTTTAAAGGAAGTAGAGCTAAACTATCAGCTTCATGATAGTAAGCCAAATATTTTACTTGTAGATAACTATGAAAGAGAAATATATTATAACCAAAGATTTTCTTTTCATGATATTCATAACAACAAAAGAAAAGTATATGCTATGGAAAGAGATTGGCCAAAAAGTCGTACTATTTCTATTATGTATACTTCTGGAACTACGGGAAGTCCTAAAGGAGTACGGCAATCATTAGAAAATCATGTGATGAACGCAACTGGTTCCGCACTACATCTAGGTATTCATCCCGATGATTGCTGGCTATGTGTAGTACCCTTGTTTCATATAAGTGGATTTTCTATTCTAATGCGTTCTGTATTATATGGAATGACTGTTAGCCTTCATACTAAATTTGATCCAGAAAAAGTAGTTGCTGAAATATTAGAAGGTGCTGCCACAAGAATGTCATTAGTAGCGGTGATGCTTCAACGCATCGTATCCGTTTTAGAAAATAGAAATCAGTATTTCCCTGATTCGTTTCAATCGATTTTAGTTGGTGGCGGTCCTGTTCCTTTGTCTTATTTAGAGAGGGCAATCGAACGGAATATACCAGTATTACAAACGTATGGCATGACAGAAACAGCTTCTCAGACCACTACCTTATCAAGTGAGGATGCTATCCGTAAGCTTGGATCTTCTGGGAAACCTCTTTTCTTTGCAGATGTTCGGATAGATGGGGAAGAAAAAATGGGAGAAATATGTATTAAAGGGCCACATGTGACGAAAGGATATATTGGAGCAGCCGAGTCTAAGAAACCATTATTGAATGGTTGGTTACATACTGGAGATATAGGTTATTTAGATGAGGAAGGTTATTTGTTTGTTGTAGATCGTCGCTCAGATCTAATCATTTCGGGCGGGGAGAATATTTATCCTGCAGAGTTAGAGCAAGCATTAGTTAAACACCCAGCAGTTGTTGAAGCAGGAGTTACAGGTCGACAAGATGATAAATGGGGACAAATTCCAATAGCTTTTGTTGTAGTAAAAGAATTAGTTTCTATTGAAGAGTTAGCGGCTTTCATGAAGACACAGATTGCCTCTTATAAATTGCCAAAAGAATATTACTTTATAGAAGAATTACCTCGTAACGGGGCAAATAAGTTAGTGAGAAGAGAGTTATTAAATTTGATATGAATAGCTTTAAAAGATAAGAAAGTATAAACTATCAATGAATGAATAATGCTACTAATTTCCGTTTCTGGTGGACGCTTTCCGCGGGCGAGGTGCCAGCTTTCACTACAATCTATTTAATGTGTGGTACTTAATAATAGGATATTGCAGAGCATATCACTTTCTGCTAAATGAAGGGGTACTATTCTGTCAGGACGAAGAAAATAAATTACCTTTTATACTAGTAGAAATAATAGAAGTAGTAAGTGGTTGCCCCATAATGAAGTGAAATAGGGAACGAAATTGTATCTTCGGCCCCGCACGATGCGGTTCAGGCAGTCGTTGCTACACGATGTCGCGTACTTAGACTGTCATCATCTCTGCTCTATCAATAGGAAATTATCTAATCTCTAATTATCCAAAAGTGCACTTACCTGTTTCTGAGAGTTGAAGAGGTCTATGGATAAGACAATTGCCATAAGATTATCCCTAAAAAGTTAATTCGGTAATCATTATAGTAATATCTGTCCATAGTCCTTTGAAAACGATAGGGACAGGTTTGAACGTAAAGAGTTAGCCGTCTTTTCCCGATTTTTATTATGAATTTTGAAGCTTTACAATTTTATTTCAAAACCGTTCTTAATGTCTCGAGGTTTTTATTCATCAATGTAAAATAAGTTTCTTTGTTTTGGATATCTTCTTTCGATAGCACACCTAAATTATGCAAAACCAAGCTTTCTGCACCAATTTCTTTTTGAATCACTTCAGTCAATTTAGAAGATACATTTTGCTCAAATAAAATATATTCAATATTTTTTTCTTCTGCCAAATCGATTAATTTAGTCAGTTCTTTTTGAGAAGGTTCATCTTGTGAATTTAGTCCAGCTACTGCCAGTTGTTCTAACCCGTATGTGTTAGCAATATAACCAAATGCTGAGTGAGAAACAAAAAATGTTTTGTTAGGTGCATTATGCGCCATTTCTTCAAAGTCTGCATCTAGTTGTTGAAGATCACTAACTAATTCATCATAATTTTTTTCAAAAGTCTCTTGTTGGCCAGGTGAGATCTCTACTAAAGAGTCTTTAATAGAAAGCGCAAGACTTTGACTGATTTTAGGTGACATCCAAACATGCGGATCGATATCCCCGTGATCATGTCCCTCATGGCTGTGATCTTCTGATGATTCACTTTCGTGTTCATGATCGTGAGAATCCGTTGAAGTCGCTTCTTCCTCTAATTGCTCGTCTGAAATTGCATCCACAGTGGCTATCATATTCACTTCTTCATCTGCCAATGTCTTTTTAGCATTTTCTACAAAACCCTCTAAGCCAAGTCCTATGTAAAAAAACAAATCAGCATCTGCAAGTGCCATCATATCTTTTTGTGTAGGCTCAAAAGTATGTTCATTTGCGCCAGCAGGGTAGATAGAAGAGACATGTACAGATTCTCCACCGATACGTTCAGCAAAGTATTGTAATGGGTACACGGTTGTATATATTTGAACTTTCTCATCCGTATTTTGAGCTTTCTCTTCACTTTTTCCACAAGCTGCAAGGAATAATACAAGACAAAGACTACTCCATATTAAAATTCGTTTCAATAAATTCACTCCCTAAATAGTAATGATTACGTTTTGAAAAATGATAACTTCATTAGATTACAGGACTTTCGGAAAAAATGCAAGAAAAAATAGCCTTTGTTTATTTTTTCTTCAAAGGCCATTCATCAGGAACGGGATCAATGCCACCTTCATGAAAAGGATGGCACTTCGATATTCTCTTTACAGTTAAAATACTCCCTTTAATTGCTCCGTGTTTTTGAAGTGCTTCAACTCCATAATGAGAGCAGGTTGGATAAAAGCGACAACTAGGTGGAGACAGTGGGGAAATAAACTTTTGATAAAAACGAAAAATAGATATTATAATATGCTTCATGTATTAATCAGCATCCCTTGGTTGAGGATCAATTTTCGATGGTTTCTCATTCATAGCTAATTTGTACAAAAAGGTAAAGCCGAAAATACTTAATATTATTGCTGCACCTAATATCCAAAATACCATTTTTATTCACTCCAATTAAACTTATCGTTATGTTTATTGTATGAGAGTTAGAGGTATATTAAAAGAGAAAGCAACTATTATTAAAGGGAGAGTGACAATTTTATGTCAGCAGCATTAAACAAAGAACTAAACAAACAAGTAGCAACATGGTCAGTTATGTACACTAAATTACATAATTTTCATTGGTATGTAAAGGGTCCGTCATTTTTTACTTTACATGCTAAATTTGAAGAATTATATAACGAAGCTACACTTAATATGGATGAAATTGCTGAACGTTTATTAACACTTGGTGGTAAACCTACAGCAACTTTAAAAGAACATTTGGAGCTTTCAGAAGTAAAAGAAGCTTCGAGTAAAGAGTCGGCTGACGATATGGTACAAACGGTTGTAGATGATTTTGATAAAATTATGAAATCTCTTAAAAAAGGGATGGAAGAAGCAGCCAAAGATGAAGATGATATGACAGAAGATGTATTAAATGCAATTTACCAAAAAACTGAAAAACATCAGTGGATGTTAAATGCATTTTTAGGAGATACTAACGCTAACACTGCTAAAAAATAATATACATTTAATAATAATTTGAATTTACCGATATAAAGCTTGTTAGGGAGGGATTTCTTTGGATATAAACTCCATAATGTCATCTAACTTACTACAATTGCAACAGACCGTGCAAATGAGTGTTTTGCGAAATGCTATGAACATGGAAACTGTAGCAGCAATAGGAATGTTGGAAGGCATGTCTCAATCAGCTGCAACACATCCTCATAAAGGAACCGTTGTAGATATTCAAGCTTAATAAGAAAAGCGAAAGCGCCTATGTTAGCCTCGAAAAGTGTTGGAGGAATGACATTAAAGGCGTTTTTTGCCTTTACCTGACATTCTGAAACGACTCGAGGGGCTAGGCGCTGTAGCCTAGACAGATGATGATTAAAAAGTATATCCTCAAGCTTAAAAAACATGTGCCCTAGTGGTGCATGTTTTTTTGCTTTTTGCACAAACTTCTATAAAAGGATGTGTGAAAATGACCTTATACAAAGTGTATATCTCCGTTAAAAGTCAGCAAGTATATGCTTATCCTGAAGAATCTCAGTGGGAATACGAAGTAACAGCTACCAGAAATGAAATAAAAGTATTTGAAAAACTTTTCTATCAGCTGAAGTCAGTGCAAAGCAGAAACTTTCTACGGGCTCATGAACCACAATTGGTAAAGCCATATCATGTGGATGGGGAAAATGACCAATATGATAGAAGGCTCAAGAAAGTGTATGCATGGATTCATGAATTCTCTTCAGATGACTCTAAACGATTTATCGAACAGCTACCTTATTTTCAAAGAAGAAAGGAGATTCAATTATGAGTAAAAATTTAAATAGAAAAGGTAATGAAAATCCAGTAACTTATCGAAATGTTAGTTCCTTACTCAACCTATCCCCTCAAGACAAATCCAAGCAGAATATTGCACAAAATAGAGAAGAAGGAAATGAAGATTATAAAATGGGACCCCCAAAATAATAGTTACTTTTAGACTTAGCTCTCCATGGGCTAAGTTTTTTATATACATATGCTAAAATTGAAAGAAAACAAAGGGAGTCAGGATATGATTTCTTTCCAAGATTTAAATGGCTATGATGTATTGTTATCTTTTGAGCAAGGTAGCTTTGCAATCCCATCTGAACATGTACTAGTCGTAGCAAAATATAAAGGCAAATGGTTGGTGACGAAGCATCCTAAAAGGGGTTTAGAGTTTCCAGGTGGTAAGTTAGAGCAGGGAGAGACTTTAGTTGAAGCAGCAATTAGAGAAACAAAAGAAGAAACAAATGTGGATATAGTGGAGTTAGCATGGCTTGCAGAATATATGGTAATAGATAATATCCCTTTTTGTAAAACTGTTTATGTAGCGGAAGTTGGGTATATTAATAAAGAGAAGACAAACTTTGAAACAGAAGGAGCCTTTTGGTTATCTTCAGAAGAACTTACACAAAGTAATTATTTGAGCTTCCATATGAAAGATGATGGAATGAAAGCCATTTTAAAGAAGGTGAAAGAAATTGAAAGCAAATGGAACGATTGAAAAAGTTCGAGTTTATCCATCGCCCAATCCTCATATTGTATTAAGAGAAATTACATATTGGTCCTGTGGACTACGTGTCAAAGGGATGCTAGCGTCACCAAAAGAAGTAGGAGACTATGAAGGTATTTTATATTGTCGTGGTGGTATGCAAAGTATTGGTATGGTTCGACCCGCCCGAATCGCACAAATTGCTTCTGAAGGTTTTATCGTATTTGCGCCATATTATCGTGGCAATCGTGGTGGTGAAGGAAAAGATGAATTCGCTGGAGAAGATCGTTGGGATGCTATCTACGGAGTAGATATACTTAAGCAATATTGCCTTGCAGAACGGATTCACCTATTTGCATTTTCTCGTGGTGGAATCATGGCATTATGGATTGCTATTCTACGTAATGATATTACCTCTTTAGTTACGTGGGCGGGTGTGTCCGATATATATCTAACATATGAAGAAAGATTAGATATGAGAAAGATGATGAAACGAGTCATTGGTGGTACTCCTAGCAAATACCCAGTGGGATACGAAGAGCGAGATGTATTACCTCTTATAAAGGAAATGAAGACATCCACGCTTATAATTCACGGTGAACAAGATAAAAATGTCTCTTTTGAGCATGCAAAGGTTTTAGAGCATGCATTAGTAGGGAATAGTATACCAGTTGAAACCTGGTACTATCCAGAATTCACACATTTTTTTCCGAGCAAAATAAATAGACGTGTAGTAAAAGATGCATGTCATTGGATGAAAAATATCAGAGAGGGGTTTTATAGTGGGTAATGTTGTAGTAACAACTGAGGCAATGAGTGTAGAGGGGAAATCTTCGTTTCCCATAGATACGAGTTTTTGGGAGGATTTGTGGGATCAATATACAAACGAGTTCCAAGAAGTAGTGATCCATTGTTGGTTGGAAGAACTAGAAGTGTTAGAAGAGTTAAACTCTCGAGCTGTTTCCGTTCAGACAGAAGGATTGATGAAAGTGATTACTATTAATCTAACGGATGAAAATAGACTCTATTTTAGAAATTATTCTGTTGATCCAAAAGGTGGTTTAAAGTGGTATACAATGTTCTTTCAAGAAGATGGGGTTGAACAGATGGAAATAGGTCATTATGGTTCTGAAATTATTCTATATAAAGTTAATGAAGAGGAAGCCGAAAAGTTTGTAGAAATATTTCCTAAAATAACGGATAGTGAATATCATGAGACTAATGGTGACTAGAATAATGCTAATTTGACTTAATCATCCTTTGCAATAAAATATACTTATTATTCTTTTTAGCAAATAAAAGCACAAATATAAAAAAAGAGTCCAAATTCATTCGAATTTGGACTCTTTTTGATGTTTACTCTATTAAGCTAATGGTCCGCCTTTAAAGGAAATGTCTTCAGAAACTGTACCAAACTTTTTAAAGTTTTCACGGAATGACTGAGCTAGCTCAGCAGCTTTTTGGTCATATGCTGCTTTGTCTGCCCATGCATTACGAGGGATAAGTACTTCAGAAGGTACTCCTTCTACTTCTGTAGGAATAGCTAAACCAAATACTGCATCTGTTGCTGTTTGGGTATTGTTTAGTTTGCCATCAATTGCAGCACGAACCATTGTACGTGTGTATGAAAGCTTCATACGGTTACCTACGCCGTATTCTCCGCCAGTCCAACCAGTGTTTACTAAGAATACTTGTGCACCGTGCTCGTCAATCTTCTTGCCTAGCATTTCTGCATACACTGTTGCATGTAATGGTAGGAAGGGCGAACCGAAGCAAGTCGAGAATACCGGTTGTGGCGATGTAACTCCACGTTCAGTACCAGCAAGTTTAGAAGTAAAGCCACTTAAGAAATGGTACATTGCTTGTTCTTTCGTTAGTTTACTAATCGGAGGCAATACGCCAAAAGCGTCCGCAGTTAAGAAAATAATTGTATTTGGGTGACCTGCTACTGAAGGGTCTACAATATTATCGATATATTGAATTGGGTATGCAGCACGTGTATTTTCGGTTAATGAGTTATCTGCATAGTTAGCTACGCGAGTTTCTGCATCTACTACTACGTTTTCTAGGACCGTGCCGAATGAGATCGCGTCCCAAATTTGTGGTTCGTTTTCACGAGTTAGGTCGATACATTTTGCGTAACAGCCACCTTCGATATTGAACACACCGTTATCCGACCAACCGTGCTCATCGTCTCCGATTAATTTGCGACCAGCATCTGCTGAAAGGGTAGTTTTCCCTGTTCCTGATAATCCGAAGAATAATGTAACGTCTCCATCATCCCCAACGTTTGCAGAGCAGTGCATTGGTAAAATGTCCTGTTCTGGTAGTAAGTAGTTCATAATAGAGAAAATAGATTTCTTCATCTCGCCAGCATACTCAGTTCCACCGATTAGAACTGTGCGTTTTTCCATAGATACGATGATAAAAGTCTCTGAGTGAGTACCGTCTACCGCTGGATCTGCTTTAAAGTTAGGAGCAGATAGAATAGTGAAATCAGTCGTATGAGTAGCAAGTTCTTCTTGTGTTGGTCGTATGAATAGCTGATGAGCGAAAAGGTTATGCCAAGCGTATTCGTTAATAATTTGAATACCTAAACGTGATTCTTTGTCTGCTCCTGCATATCCTTTAAACTCGAATATTTCATCTTGTTTGTTTAAGAAGTTAATCATTTTTTTATATAATGCTTCGAAAATGTCAGAAGAAATTGGTTGGTTTACTGAGCCCCAATCGATTTTGTCTTTAGAAATAGCTTCATCTACTATATACTTATCTTGGGGAGAACGGCCAGTATATTTTCCTGTTTCAGCTTTAACTGCACCAGTAGAAGTTAGTACTGCTTCTCCTCTTGTTGTAGCTTTTTCCACAAGTTGTGGCACTGACAATTGGCTGCTAACGTTATTTCCTGCTAACAATGCTTTCAGTTCACTCACTGTTTCGATTGAATTCATTTTGAATATACCATCCTTTTTTTATATTTCCTCTTCAAAAGAGGAAGTTTTCTAGATATGTGAATTAGTATAACACATTAGCTTCATTAGTCTATACTATTCACTTTTAATTTTTTCTTTTGTGTATAAAATACAAACAAAAATAGTTGACATCTTATACATACTTACGTATGATGATAAATTGAACGGATACTCTTATCCCGAGCTGGTGGAGGGGTCAGGCCCTATGAAACCCGGCAACCTGTAGTATTTTCATTATTACAAAGGTGCCAAACCTGAGACAAGGTGAAATTCCTTGATTGATAAGAGTGAAAGGTGCTTATGATACTAATACCTTTCCTCATGTATATTTACGTGAGTGAGAGGTTTTTTTATTGAACATCGCCCTTTATCCTTGTGTGCCAAGTCCGAAACGGCTTCAAGTTAACTTCAATGCATTTAACTTACATGTACTATTATGTGAAGAAAATGCATGAAACATTTTGAATGGCTTGACATGGGAATGAGTACCGTATCAATTCTTGAGAGAAATCTCGCGGGATATAGGAGGAACAATCTATGACACAACGTCGATTATTTACGTCAGAATCAGTGACAGAGGGACATCCAGATAAAATTTGTGATCAAATCTCTGATGCAATTCTAGATGCAATTCTAGCAGAAGACCCAAATGCTCGTGTAGCTTGTGAAACGAGTGTAACAACAGGGTTAGTATTAGTTGCTGGAGAAATTACTACATCTACTTATGTAGATATTCCAAAAGTAGTTCGTTCTACTATTAAAGAAATTGGTTATACACGTGCGAAGTATGGTTTTGACTCAGAAACTTCTGCTGTGCTAACTTCTATTGATGAACAATCACCTGACATTGCGCAGGGTGTAGATCAAGCGTTAGAAGCAAGAGAAGGATCTATGAGCGATTCTGATATAGATGCAATTGGAGCAGGAGACCAAGGCTTAATGTTTGGTTATGCTTGTAATGAAACTCCAGAGCTTATGCCGTTACCAATTAGTTTAGCGCATAAACTAGCTCACCGATTGGCACAAGTCCGTAAAGATGAAACTTTAGATTATCTTCGTCCAGATGGGAAAACACAAGTAACTGTAGAGTATGATGAGAACAATAATCCGGTTCATATCGATACAATAGTTATATCTACTCAACACCATCCGGAAATTACGTTAGAACAAATTCAAAAAGATATTAAAGAAGTAGTGATCAATCCGATTGTTCCTACAAATTTAATAGATGAAAATACAAAATACTTTATCAATCCAACTGGACGCTTTGTAATTGGTGGACCACAAGGAGATGCTGGTTTAACAGGACGTAAAATTATCGTAGATACTTACGGTGGATACGCTCGTCATGGTGGGGGAGCATTCTCTGGTAAAGATCCAACAAAAGTAGACCGTTCTGCTGCATACGCTGCACGCTATGTTGCTAAAAATATTGTTGCCGCTGGTCTTGCTGATCGTTGTGAAGTACAACTTGCTTATGCAATTGGTGTAGCTAAACCTGTTTCCATTGCTGTAGAAACTTTTGGTACTGGAAAAGTAGAAGAAGTGAAATTAGTTTCATATATTCGTGAACTATTCGACCTTCGTCCAGCAGGAATTATTAAAATGCTAGATCTACGCCGTCCAATATACAAACAAACTGCTGCTTATGGTCACTTTGGTCGTACAGATATTGATGTGCCATGGGAAAAAACAGATAAAGCTGCACAATTAAAACAAATGGCTGGATTATAATAGTATGAACAAAAAAGGCTAGGTACATGCCCAGTTCATTAAGTTCAAAACCCGTTTCTATCGTTTTTGAATGGCTTTGAACAGATGTTTTGCTATATTATTACCGATTGAATTTTTAGGTGTGCTGGTTGGTTGTGACGGAAGTCACAACCAACCAGCACACCTTTTTTCGGTAATCTTATGGCGTTTGTCTGTCCGTCGCCCTTCTATAACTCTAAGAAACAGGTTAGTGCATTTTTGGCTAACTAGAGATAAAATTCTTTCCTACTGAAAAGAGGAAGCTCACGAAGATGCAATTTCGTTCGCTATTTCGCTTCTTTATTTAGTAAAAACTCGCTATTTTCATTTATTTCCACTGTTACAAAATCTACTATCTTCATCCTTCATGACAGGATAGAATCCTTCATTCAACAGACTGTTTTATCACTATATTAACTTTGTACTACTCTTATCATGTAAGCGATAGGCTGTGTTGTTTCTTGTTGAGTAACTACTTGCTTAATAGATTGGAGTGCAAGGTGGCGACTCGGGTGGGATGAGTGAGACAGATGAGATATCACAACGACGCGTAGCGGCGGTGATAGCTCATCGCTCACCCCACCGAACGCGTCCACCTGAAACGCAAATCAGTAGTACTATTCATTCTTTCACCCAAAAACACAGTGTCCACAGTAAAATTTTATATACGCTTATCTTTCAAAAAAGGCTTTCCTATAAGGGAAAGCCTTTTTTCATGGGGAATATAATAAGAATCGATCAATGGGTGCTGATAATCGATCGATTGAGTCATAAAATCGATCGATGAAAGTTATTAATCGATCAATCAAGACAAATAATCACTAACAAATGTTATTTTTGAAGGGATTTATAGTATTGTCCTTTTTCTACATATTCTCGGATAATTCTTTGGACATCGGCCTTATCTTCATCGTTTAGCTCACGAACGACTTTTGCAGGGCTTCCTAGTGCCAAAGAATTGGGAGGTATCTTCTTGCCAGGAGGTACTAGACTACCTGCTCCGATGAATGCACCTTCTCCAATTTCAGCTCCATCTAAAATAATGGATCCCATCCCTATTAATGCACCTTTACGTATTGTGCAACTATGTAAAGTGACTTGATGTCCAATAGTTACTTCATCTTCTATGATGAGTGGATTATTTGGACTTTGATGCAGACAACTTAAATCTTGTATACTAACTTTACTTCCAATAATAGTAGGAGCAACATCCCCTCTAATTACCGTATTAAACCAAATTGTAGTCTCTGGACCGATTGTCACATCACCTGTTATTGTGACATAATCAGCTATAAAAGCAGAGTCGTCTATAATTGGTGTTTTCCCTTTATATGGATAAATCATTTAACATACGCTCCTTTTGAAAATAGATTATAATTAATGGTAACAGAGATACAGTTTGAATGAAAATAAATACCGTGGAAATGCAAGGAAGAAAAGAGGTTTGTTTATATGTGGAAATGGGAAACAGAAGGAAAGCCTAAAGCCGTAATAGTTATTGTTCATAGTGCATATGAACATCATAGAAGATATGCTTGGTTAATCGAAAAGTTGAGAAGCTCCAATTATCATATCGTTATGGGTGACTTGCCCGGTCATGGAGAATTAAAAAAATCAAAAAATATTCATGACGAATCCTTCGAACTATATAAGAACTACATAAAACAAGCGATGCAAGTGGCAGTTACATACGACCTACCTATATTTTTAATGGGGCATGGCCTTGGAGCAACCTTACTTATTAAAGTTTTACGAAAACTAGATATTGAATATGCGGGAGTAATATTGACATCTCCATGGCTCCAACTTCAAAAACTCCCATCCAAATGGACCAATACACTAGCCAAGTTGTCCATACCGCAGAAAATCAATCATGATATTCAATTAAATGAGTTAACGAGAAATTATGAGGTAATTCAACAATTTGTATCTGATCCTACTTATAGTACCTTTATTTCAACAGAATGGTACAAGGAGCTTCAAACACTCCTAAAAACAGTAAATCAATCGGAAATCTCTATTCCAAATAAACCAATTCTCGTTATGACTGGTGAACGAGATAAGATTACCGAGACAAATGCTGTAGCAAGATGGTTGAAGAGGCAGGAACTTTCTGAATATCAATATAAAGAATGGAAAAATTGTTTTCACGACCTCTATCACGAACCAGAGCGAGAAGAAATCTTTACTTACTCTCAGTCATTTATTAATAATGTGTTAACGGATATAGGCTATATTGTTTAAAACTAAAACTCTCTTCTACTAAATTGTAGAGGGGAGTTTTGTGCGGATTGACATAACACCTTTTGGTTCTATATAATATGACACCTAAGGGTTTCGCATTTATGTAGTAAAGGAGAAATTTAAAAGTGAAAAAAAATTTACCTGATATAACGCAAACAGTTTTAGTAGAAGCGCCAATTCAAAAAGTATGGAACTATGTCTCCACTGCGGAAGGAATTTCAGCTTGGTTTATGTCCAATGATTTTCAAGCTCGAGTTGGATTTGAATTTACTATCCAATCACCATTTGGCCCATCTCCTTGTAAGGTAGTTGAAATAGACGAACCACATAAACTTTCTTTTCAATGGGATACAGATGGTTGGTTTATAACTTTTCTTTTGAAAGAAATTGGTTCTCAAACTGAATTCACATTGATTCATGGTGGATGGAAGGAAGCAGACTCTATTGTACCGAAAGCTAAAAAGTCGAATGCTGATGTTCGTGATACAATGGCGCAAGGTTGGAATGGAATTGTACAAAATAAATTTAAACAAGTAGTTGAATCTTAATGAGTGAATCGCTCAAAAAAGTAGATGTTTTTCAAGCTATTGCTGATCCAACGAGGAGAGACGTCCTTCGACTATTAGCAAGTAAAGAGAGATCCATTGCTGAAATTACTTCTAATTATGATATGAGCAGAACAGCAATTGTTAAACATCTAAAAGTTCTAACGGAAGCCGGTCTAGTCACAGGTCAAAAGTTAGGCAGAGAAAAAGTGTATCATTTAAAGCTGGAGCCATTGACGGAAGTGAAGCAGTGGTTGGACTACTATGAACAATTCTGGCATAACAAACTTTCTAAATTAAAGTTCTTAGTTGAAAATGAAGACGAAGATAAATAACAGAAAAAACAACCCCGTCAATTATACTGACGGGGTTTCATTGTATATAAGCAACATACTTTTTGTGCTCTTTCTGATAATTTAATTAAAACACTTGAAAATAAGAATATTCCATTATATAGTATTAGTGTACTATATAACTAATACACTAATATACTGTTAATAAAGGAGTTGGAAAATTGAAGGGATTATTATTAAAGGAATTGGCTCTGTACAAGTCGTGGCTACTTGGTTCAGCTGTAATGAGTTTGGGTGTTGTTTTCATTCTTCCAATATTATTGGAGAAATATCTAGCATCTGTTCCAAGCGTACAGGAAATTAGAATGGGATTAATGTTTATAATGCTTGGTTTTAGTATTGTAAATCTCCTAGTCCAGTTTAATAACTCGCTAAATACGGACAATGGAAAAAAAGATACGTGGTTACATAATCCAAATTCAATGCACACGTTGATTGGTGCGAAAATTTTGTTTAGCCTAGGAATATATTTTATTGGAAATATATTCATTACGACAGCTGGCATCTATTTCTTGTCCGATATGATAATTGGTAGCTTTGCTCAGATGCTTTATCTTCAAATTTTATTGCTAGTTGTATTGCTAATAGCGGGTATTATTTTAACTATTATTTGGCTATTATTTTGGACATTGTATGTAGAAGGTAAATACTGGATTGGTAAATTTTCTGTAATTCTGTCTTTAGTGGTTTTCTTGTTAGTTGTTATTTTTTTACCAAAAGTACTTAGTTTTCTTTCTATTGATAAGTTATTAATGCAAGGTGAAGTATCTTTAAAATTTTTAGGTACTTACTTACCAGAGTCTGCTACAAGTGATTTTACCCTGGATATAGGTTCAATTTATATAGTAGAAGAAATTTTTATGTGGATTATCTTTATTCTGTTATTTTGGTTCATTTGTAAATGGTTGGAGAAGGTGGTAACGAGATGACACAGAATTTCACTCGTGACAAACCTATTTATAGCCAACTCGTAGATATAATCTGTGGGGATATTTTAAAAGGAAATTTACAGCCTGGTGACAAAATGCTATCTGTTCGAGAATACTCATTGGAGGTTGGTGTTAATGTCAACACTGTACAACGTGTATATAAGGAGCTTGAGATGATGGGGCTAACAGATACTAAGCGCGGTCAAGGTACCTTCATTACAACAGAGGAAGGGCGAATTCAGCATTTGCGAGAGGATATGAAAGTTGAATTGGTCACTCAATTTATTCAGTCTATTGCAGCGTTTGGTTTTTCAAAAGAAGAAATCATTCAAATTTTGCAAAGAAAGGAAGAGAGTAAATGATTCAACTTCAACATGTCTCGTATAACTACCAAAGACAGGAAGTACTAAAGGATATATCACTTTCTTTTCCAATCGGGCAGATAATAGGTATAGCTGGGGAGAATGGCAGTGGGAAATCTACTCTACTGAAAATAATTGCTGGTATACAAAGACCAAGAAAAGGAACTATTTCTCTTTACGATGAGTCCTTATCTAGGAGACATGCAGCTGACATAGCATATTTACCTGATATGGATTTGTTTTATAGCTTTTATACAACTAAGGAGCTTTTCACATTCTATGCATCTCAGTTTTCGGATTTTTCTATTCATAAGGCATTAGAAGTAGCCAATTTTTTAGAAGTAGATGTAGATGTGAAATTGAAAAAGCTGTCAAAAGGAAATCGTGGTAGGGCAAAAATGGCAGCCACACTTGGTAGAAATACTGCCTACTACGTAATGGATGAACCATTTTCTGGGTTGGATCCAATTGTACGGGAATCATTGATAAAGGGACTCATTCGCTATACAAATATGGAGGAGCAATCCATCATTTTATCAACGCATGAATTACATGAAGTCGAGCCTATACTCGATCAACTAATCGTCTTAAAGCAAGGAAAAGTAATTGCCCAGGATGATTTAGAAACAATCCGTTTTGAAACCAATCAGGATGCAGTGAGCTGGATGAAATATGTAACGAAAGAGAAGGTGAATTGAAGTGTCAAAACCAATTGTTGAATTAAAAAATGTTACGAAGATTATTAAAGGAAAAACACTTATTGATAATCTGTCACTAGAGTTATTTCCAGGACAAATTACTGGGTTTTTAGGACCGAATGGGGCTGGTAAAACAACAACTGTTCGTTTAATGACAGGTCTTATGCGTCTAACTAGTGGAACAATTACAATTGAGGGTGCATCTATAGCAGATGATTACGAAAAGGCAATTTCGAATGTAGGGGTAATTGTAGAAAATCCGGAAATGTACAAATATATGTCGGGATACAAGAACCTAATTCATTTCTCTCGAATGCACAAAGATGTCTCAAAAGAACGAATTGATGAAGTAGTTAAACAAGTAGGTTTAACAAAGCGTATTAATGAGAAAGTATCGACGTATTCATTGGGGATGCGGCAGCGATTAGGATTAGCCCAAGCACTACTGCATGATCCTAAATTCTTAATACTAGACGAGCCAACAAACGGTTTAGATCCTGCAGGAATTCGAGAGTTCCGGACGTATCTTCGAAAAATAGCCGTGGAAAATAACGTTTCTATATTTGTCTCTAGTCATCTTTTATCAGAAATAGAGTTAATGTGTGATAGGGTTGCTGTTATTCAAAATGGTAAGCTGATAGATGAACGGATGATTCAAAGCGATGAAAAGGCACGTATGAAGCTTAAGGCTGAGCCATTCGAACTGGTAGAAAACTATCTAAGTTCAAATGACTATGTATTTACAACGCAAGAAGGGGTATTTTTACTTGAGTTAAAAGAGGATAAGGTACCTGATCTTATCAATGAATTAGTTGCACAACAGGTTCAAATATTTGCTGTTTCAGCCGTGCATGAAACACTTGAAGAGCAGTTTCTTCAAATGACAGGAGGCGGTCAAATTGTTTAATTTGATACAGAATGAATGGATGAAGTTATGGCATAAAAAAGGCACATGGGCAATTTTAGTTATTTTACTATTAGTTATTATCGGTGTTGGTGTGTTAGATAAGGTATTTATGGAAGAAGTGAATGACTCAGATTGGAAACAGGAACAACAAGCTATGATTACAGACGCTAATACACAGCTTCAAACTCCAGATTTAGATGAATGGTCCATTCAAATGTATGAGGAACAAAAAGAAATGGCGCAGTATCGCTTAGACAACAACGCAGCACCTCAAGTGAACCAAAGTATGGAGGGGAATATGGCATTTGGGGCATCTATAATGGTGCTAATAACATTATTGACTGTGATTCCAGGCGCGTCGATTGTATCGCAGGAATTTACAGATGGTACGATTAAGATGCTTTTAACAAGACCGGTTAGTCGTTTTAAAGTATTAACATCTAAACTAATAACGATATTCTTATTTGGATTTACTTTAATATTAGTGACAATTGTTCTTACAACTGTAATTGGATTTATCTTATTTGGAACAGCTACTGGGGTTGATTTGACTATTGTTGATGGGGTAGTGCAACAGACAAATACGATGAAAGATATATTCTTAACGTACGTGTATTCTCTAGGGGATTTCACTATGTCTATCCTTTTTGCATTCTTTATCGGAACGGTATTTAGTTCACCTTCTATTGCAATAGCTTTGTCTATGTTATTTTTAATGATGGGACCTATGATTATTATGCTTTTGCAAAAGTATATACCAGTGGAATATATCTGGTTAACACATTCAGACTTAACACAACATCTGAGAAAAGAATTTTTTATAGAAGAAACTACTCTCTTTATGTCACTAGCTGTCCTTGGAGTTTACGCAATAATATTTATAGCATTAAGCTTCATGACATTTATTAAAAGAGATGTCAAGGCATAGGTATGTTATTTATGTTATAATTTGTTGGTTGAAAAAGAGAATAGAGTTAGGAGATTTAACATGCAAAGCCAACATATTATTCGTAACATTATTGTAGAAACACCTTCAAAACCTGGTAATTTTGCTAAAGTCGCAACTGCAATCGGTCTGGCAGAGGGAGATATCGGGGACATTACTACTCTTAAAAGTGGTGCGTTAACAACTATTCGAGATATTACTATTACTTGTAAATCAAAAACCCAATTAGATCAAGTGATTTCCAATATAGAATCGATTGATAACGGCGTGAAAATTCATGCTGTAACTGATGATGTACTAAAGGCGCATGAAGGCGGTAAAATTGCGATGAAGAGCAGACTAGATGTTCGTTCTCTACGCGATCTTCAACGTATTTACACACCGGGTGTTGCATCGGTTTGTATGGAGATTTTACACAATCCAGAAAAAGCGAACTATTTTACTTCCATTGGTAGCTCTGTTGCTATTGTAACGGATGGAACTGCTATTTTAGGTCTAGGGAATATAGGACCTGTTGCAGGGATGCCAGTTATGGAAGGAAAAGCGGTACTGTTAGACCAATTTGTTGGACTAAGTGGAATACCAATATTATTAAATACTAGCGATCCAGATGAGATTGTGGAAACAGTCAAACATATTCACAAAGGTTTTGGAGCAATTTTACTGGAGGATATTGGCTCTCCACATTGCTTCGAGATTGAAGAAAGATTAAAAGCAGAACTATCCATACCGGTTATGCATGATGACCAACATGGTACAGCCGTAGTAGCACTTGCTGCAATATTGTCTGCTTGTAAAGCTACTAACGTGGATATTAAACATGCAAAAATCGGACAAATTGGACTTGGTGCCGCAGGCTTAGCAATTTGTCGTATGTTAATGGCATATGGAGTAGAGGAAGTTTACGGTTTAGATAGACAAGAAGCTGCACAAGAGCGTTTAACTAATTACGGCGGAAAAACTTCAGAATCATTAGAAGCGATAATGGAAAAATGTGATATTATTGTTGCTACAACTGGAGTTTCTGGCCTTATTAAAGCTGAGATGGTTCGAGAAGGGCAAATAATACTAGCATTATCAAACCCAAATCCAGAGATTTTACCATCTGATGCAATTGCGGCAGGAGCAGCATTTGCTGCGGACGGACGCTCGGTAAATAATGTTATCGGATTCCCAGGTATCTTCAAGGGAGCTTTAGATGCTGGCGCAAAAGAGATTACTTATCCAATGTTAATCGCTGCGTCATTAGCAATTGTTAAGCATACTAAACCAGGTGAACTGATTCCAAACCCGTTGGATCCAACATTGCATCATTTAGTTGCCAGAGCAGTAGAAGAAGCTGCCAATAAAGAAATGACTAAATAAGAAAAGAAGATTTCGGCTATGATGCCGAAATCTTCTTTTTAAATTTGTCTTCATAGTTAGTGACTTCCCGCAAAGCTTTTTCTTCTGTAGGAATCCGGACAGAGAGCATCGCCAGATTTAAAAGGGTAAAAGCTATAGCCGTAAAATATGCTTGGAACATGAGTGGCAATAAAACAATCTCCACACAAACAACTACATAGTTTGGATGTCGCATGAATGTATAAGGACCACTTTTAACAACATTTGCATCTGGTAAGATGATTATTTTTGTATTCCAAAAAGATCCTAAAGAGGTCAAACACCATACACGGAGCAATTGAACAAATATAAAGAGTAGCAGAAATACTGGGAACAAAGGAGAAAGACCTCGTTCAAATACTAAAACTTCTGCTATCAAACTTATAAAAAAACAAACATGCATTGCAACCATAAATGGATAATGAGATGCTCCCACTTCATAAGCCCCTTGTGCAAGCATTCTTTTTTCATTGCGTTTTGCAACAGCCACTTCAATAAGTCTCTGAATAATCACTAGTGAGATAAGGATGAAGAATAACAAACTAATCCCTCCAATTTAATAAAATAGCTTCCCCACAAAAACCAGGTCCTAATGCTACTAGTAAACCTAATTCATCATTTGAGCGTTGTTTCTTCATAAACTGCTCTAGCACATAAAGAACCGTAGGAGACGACATATTCCCATGCTTCTTTAATACATCACGTGAAATATTCGTATGTTCTTCTGTTAATTGTAATGTTTGCTCATATGCTTGTAATACTTTTTTTCCACCTGGATGGGCCACAAAGTTCGCTAGTTGCTCCTTCTTAATATGTTGCTCACTTAAAAATTCATCTATAAAGGGTCCTAACCATGTAGAAATGATAGAAGGGATACTTTTAGAAAATACAACATGCAATCCATTATTTTTGATATCCCAACCCATTACATCTTCAGAATCTGGCATCCATTTAGAAGCAGTTGCGGTAATATGAGGAACTGATTTTGTTGTTGCCAGCTTTGCCTCATCTCCACAAACTAATGCACAAGCGGCTCCATCTGCAAACAGCGAAGCTCCAATTAGGTTACTCTTTGAAAAGTCATTTGGTTGAAAGGTTAAACTACAAAGTTCTATGCAAACTACTAATACTTTTGAGGTGGGATGCGCCTTACAATAATCGAATGCTCTACTTATCCCTGAGGCACCACCGGCACAGCCTAATCCCCATAGTGGAATCCGTTTCATACGATCTGAAAAGGGAAGATGATTCATGACTCTGGCATCGATACTCGGGGTAGATATACCAGTACTACTAACAAAAAATATGGCATCAATTTCACTAGGATGCAAGGGAGTTTCTAAAAACTCATTACTATTTAAACAACGCTGTATTACTTCCACACTATATTGTGTGGCTAACTCAATATACAAATTATTACGTTCTTCAAAGCTATGTTCACTTTGGTGCCATTCTAAGGGCACGCAAAAATGGCGAGTTTGAATATCTCCATTTTCAAACACCTTTAATAGTCTGTTCAATTGGGGTATCTTATCATGAAATAGTTCTTTTGTTAGATTCTCTATGTTTGATTGTTCCAAGGAATATGGAGGGTTATATGTACTAATCGAAGCAATTTTCGGCATGAAGTGTCTCCTTTAAATTTATTCTCATTAAGCTTTAGGGACTTCACAAGCTATGTCATATTACATTTTCTTTTCTTAATAACTTGCCCTTGTTACTTCTATATATGCAACTATGTGCTATAGAGGGTCGCTAAAGAAAAGTATATTTTGAATCGCTTGGAAAGGATTATGTAAGCTCTCATATTATTAATATCATTATGTTTCCCTAAATATTCTAATAATAAACTGTAATATCTTATGTAGGAACAAGATTAGGATTTAGTTTTACATATAGTTTTTTTAAAAAGGATTATTACATGGGAAAAAAGAATATATATTCATAAGGGGTAGTATGCGGTTCATCTGGCATCTCTTTTAGCAGTTGGGAAGAAAAGGGCATAGCTTAAAATCAGCATTTTTGAAAACGGAGGGCATGATACATGTTAGAAAAAGAATTGCTCGATGAAAAAGACAATCGTAAGTATTTTGTATATATGACAAATCGAAGTCCACATTTTCCAATGTTCGAGGAGCAGTTAAAGAATATAGAGAATCGGATGTACGAAGAAATTGATATGGGTTACACAAATCTTTGGGTGATGAAACGTATCGGTATTTTAAAAGAACAAAAATGGACTTACTTTCCTGAAAATGACTTAGAAGTAATTGAAAACCCCGGGCATAATCAAGAAGAAAAGCATAATTATTATACATTTTTATTTTTAAAGATGGATGCAGATTCACCGTTTATTCTTTATTCTTCATTTGAAAAACTAATTAGTTTTAGCACACTCGAGGAAGCTGTGGAAAATGCTACTGAACTATTGAATAAGAAAAATTCTTACTATCCAAACCGTGTATTTTATGTGTTGTGTGGAAAATTACTCAAAAACTATACATGGCACTAATGATAAAAAGAGCTCATTTCATAACTGAATTTGAGCTCTTTTTATGGTTGTATTAGTCTATATAGACTTTTTCATCTTTTCAATTGCAATGATAAATGGTGGATTGTTTTGTTGGTTTAAGAATTGATAGCTTAATACATGAGCAAATGATTGAGGTAATTGTTGAACATAGCTCAGTAAAGCCTCTTTTTCTTCTTTACCTCCGGGGTGACCGTGATAAACGACTAGTACGATCATTCCACCAACTTTGAGAAGTTGAAGTAACGATTCAATTGCCTGTAATGTAGAATTACCCGTAGTAATAATTTCATGGTCACTTCCAGGTAAATAACCTAGATTGAATATGGCTGCTGAAACTTCTTGCTGGATATAAAGGTGTAGGTTTTCATGCCCATCTTGAATTAATGTCGCTAGCTCTAATTTATTTGCTTCTTCTAATCTGTCGCTAGTTGCTTGAATAGCTTCGGCCTGGACATCAAAAGCATAAACATGTCCATTTTCACCAACAAGCTCGGTTAAAAACAAGGTGTCGTGTCCATTCCCTGCAGTTGCATCTACTACAGTATCTCCTGGTTCAACCGTAGACATGAGCAATTGTTTCGCAAAAGGTAGTACTCTTTTTAGTTTCATTTTACTACACCACTTTTTTCATAATGTTTTCCTTGATAACTTTCTCGTGAAGCAAGTTCCGCATCTATCCCGTTTAATACATCCCATTTATTTACACTCCACATTGGTCCAATCATTAAGTCAATGGGACCATCTCCAGTTATACGCTGTACGACCATCTCAGGAGGCAAAACTTCTAGCTGATCAGCTACTAGCTGAATATAGGGGTCACGCTCCATGAACTCTAACATTCCTTTTTCATACTGTTTAACCATTGGTGTTCCTTTTAACAGATGAAGTAAATGTATTTTTATCCCTTGAACATCGAGTTTGGCAACTTCTCTAGCGGTTTCCATCATCATGTCTCGGTTTTCTAAGGGTAGCCCGTTTATAATATGCGTACATATAGAAATTCCATGTTTTCTTAATTTATTGACTCCTTCTATATAAGTAGGGAAGTCGTGGGCACGGTTTACTAAATTAGCAGTTCGCTCGTGAACTGTCTGTAGTCCAAGCTCTATCCATAAAAATGTTCGTTTGTTGAGCTCAGCTAGGTATTCAACTACATCATCGGGTAGACAATCAGGTCTTGTCGCAATAGAAATCCCTATCACACCTTCTAAGGCCAATGCAGCTTCAAATTTTTCTTTTAAAACAGGGAGGGGGGCATGTGTATTCGTATAAGCTTGGAAATAAGCTATATATTTTCCGTTTTTCCATTTCTCATGCATGTTTGTTTTAATCTTTTCGAATTGCACTGGTATAGAATCTACTTTATCGCCAGCGAAATCTCCACTACCTGCGACACTACAAAAAGTACAGCCGCCAAAAGCGACAGTACCATCTCTATTTGGACAATCAAACCCCGCATCTAAAGCTATTTTGAAAATCTTCATGCCAAATCTATCTCTTAAATGTCGATTCCATGTATAATATCGTTTCCCATCTGAAGGGAATGGAAAGTTATTTTCATTCATATTCTTCACTCCTTAACAGGATTATTTTAACATGACTTTGAGAAGTTTGTTCTAATCTTCTTGAAGTGCTATTTGAAAAGGAATACAATATTCTGAGTGCAATAGAAATGGGGTGTTACAATTGCCAAAAGCAGTATGGTTTTTAATAATTGGAATGTTTATCAATACAATGGGAAATTCTTTTTTATGGCCATTACATACAATATATATGCATGAGCATTTAGGACAAACACTAACGATGGCAGGAATCGTGCTAATGATTAATGCTGGAACTGGAGTTATTGGTAACTTACTTGGTGGTTACTTATTTGACAGAATAGGTGGATATAAATCTATTATGTTCGGAATTATATTGTCAATGATTTCACTTATGCTTTTAACTTTTTGGCATGGATGGCCAGAATATATATGGTTTGTGGCAATTTTAGGTTTTAGTGGTGGTATTATTTTCCCTAGCATGTATGCGTTAGTAGGTAGTGTCTGGCCCGAAGGTGGTCGTAAGGCGTTTAATGCTATATACTTGTCCCAAAATTTAGGAGTGGCTCTTGGTCCGGCCGTGGCAGGATTGGTTGCAGATCATAATATTAATAATATTTTTCTAGCAAATTTATTGACTTATGTATTATTTTTAGTGGTTGCAGGCGTCTATTACCGCAAAATGGGACTTGCACCAAATATTAATGCTTCTGTACTGAAAAGTTCTAAAAAAATCAAACAAAAAGCACCGTTTTATGCGTTGTTAATTGTCACTATCGGTTATATGTTTACATGGGTAGCTTATGTACAATGGACTTCTACCATTTCTACTCATGTGTTGGATTTAGGTATAACATTAAAACAATATAGTTTACTATGGACTATAAATGGTGGACTCATATTGGCAGCTCAGCCACTTATAAAGCCAATTATAAATAGATTGGAGCATAAGATAAAAACACAAATGATTCTTGGCATAGCTATATTTATGGCGTCATTTGTTGTTGTTTCTTATGCGGAAGATTATACAATGTTTATCGTTGCAATGGTAATCCTGACACTCGGGGAGGTATTTATCTGGCCAGCAGTACCAACATTGGCTGGACAGTTAGCTCCAAAAGGGAGAGAAGGATTTTATCAAGGTATAGTGAATAGCATGGCTACTATTGGAAGAATGATTGGTCCGTTAGCTGGAGGTATTTTAGTAGATGTATATGGTATTCAAGCCATGTTCTTTGTTTTCACTTTGCTAATAGGGTTAGCAATAATTCCTACGCTTTTATATGATCGACCACTGAAGAAAGCAGAGCTGGAGAAGGAAGTGATTTAGTTTGGATAATTTTCAACAACATTTACCAACTTCTGTACTTGCCGAAATTTTAGAAAATGCATTTCAATGGTTTGTTGTAGTAGATGCAGATTCGAAAATTCTATATATCAACGAAGATTATTGCCGCTTTCTTGAAGTAACGAGAGAGGAAGCGATAGGTAAACCAGTAGCTGATATTATTGAAAATACGAAAATGCATGAAGTTATAAAGTCTGGTGTTCCAGACAATGCATCTCCACATTATATTAAAGGAACGTATATGCTAGCGAATCGAGTTCCTCTTTTTGTAGATGGAAAGATTGTTGGGGCTTTTGGAAGTGTAATTTTCAGAGATATGTCCGATTGGAAAAGACTAAGTTCTCATGTTCGTACCACAATGGAAAGAATGCAGTTAAATATAGAAGACAATAGTTATACCGAGTACAGATTGGAAGACATAAAAGGAAGTTCACCAGCTATCCGGAAGATTAAAGAAACGACTGGAATAATAGCACCTAGTGATCTTCCAGTCTTAATTGAAGGGGAGGGTGGAACTGGAAAAGATATGTTTGCACATAGCATACATCAGCTTTCTGAACGCTCGGACTTTCCTTTTGTTAAAGTGAATTGTGCAGAAGTTCCGGTTGAGTTATTGGAAAGGGAACTATTTGGTGTATATAATCCACTTACTGAAACTGTCCAAAATGGAAGAGTTAAACAAGCAGATAAAGGGACTCTATATATAGATGAAATTAGTGCACTTCCGCTGACACTTCAAGCAAAGTTATTAAGAGCAATGCAAGAAGAGGAAATTACTCCACTGAATTCGGAACAGAGGGAAAAAGTAAATATTCGAATAGTTGCTTCGTCCAACATTTCCCTTTCTCAACTAATTGAGGAAAAGAAATTTAGGGAGGATTTATATTATCGTTTGCAAGCAATTACATTGAAAATTCCACCTTTAAGAGAAAGAATGGAAGATTTTGTTGATTTACTGAATTTCTTTTTACAAAAGTTCATGCTTCACGCGGGGCGAAGACATATCACACTCGCAACAAAAACTCGGGAATTACTTCAATCCTATCATTGGCCAGGTAATGTAAGGGAATTACAAAATATTTTACAGGCTGCTGTTTACTTAGCAGAAAAAGATACTATTATGCCTTCCGCTCTGCCTTCCCAGATTAAGTTAAGTAATGTACCTTCTTTTCAAACTACGGGGACGCTTGAGGATATATTAGCAGAAGTAGAAAAGAAAGTACTTCAATCTTACTTAGAGGAAGAGTCTGATAAAAGACAAATTGCCAAACAACTTGGACTCAGTAGATCAACACTTTACGAGAAGATAAAAAAACACAACTTATGACCTAAATCCGTTTTTCTGGACACGTATCCAGAAAAACGGATTTTTATTTTATTTCTAAATACCTCTTGATAACAAGTTTGATTAAATTTATATCCGAAAATTCGGATTTTAAGGATATTTACAGTTAACATTTCTGTCACATTTTATATTGATAGAAAATTATGGTTGTGCTTTAATGACTTATGAAAGCGCTTTTAAAATTTTGTATTCAAAAGTTAACCAAGGAAGAAATCTATTCACTGCAGAGTTTAGATTTTGGATACTAGCAAAGAAAATTGGTTGTAAATGAATTTACGATTAGGATGATCGCGCACTTAATTTTTTCTTACTTGATTTTGTTATTTATTTCAATCACTTTTATACACGGATGCTACAAATACAACTTATTACTCTTAAATAATTGGGGGAAATGTAAATGGAAATATTGAGTATGGTCGGTCTTATAGCAGGTTTAGCCTTACTAATAGTGTTGACTATGAAAGGCGTTAATATTTTAATAGCTGGTCCTATTTCAGCATTATTGGTAGCTGTGACAAGTGGAATGCCTTTATTTTCCCAGCTTGCTGGTAAAGATGAGGCTGATTATGTTACGAGTTATATGTCAGGTTTTACTGGTTTTATCGCTTCGTGGTATTTGATGTTCTTACTTGGAGCGGTTTTCGGAAAGGTCATGGAGGATAGTGGTGCGGCAGATTCCGTATCCAAGTGGATTGTTGGTAAGTTGGGGATGAAGTATGCAGTACTAGCTATTGTCCTAGCTTGTGCAGTATTAACATTTGGAGGAGTAAGTCTTTTCGTAGTTGCTTTTTCTGTCTATCCAATGGCTATTTCTTTGTTTAAACAAGCGGATTTACCGCGTCGTTTTATACCAGCGACATTAGCCTTAGGATCTGTCACGTTTACGATGACATCTGCGGGTTCACCTGAAATTCAAAACTGGATCCCAATTCAATATTTAGGAACTGATGCATATGCGGGTTGGGAAGTAAGTATAATTGTCGCTTTGTTTATGGCCACTTTTGGATACTGGTGGTTGAAACGTATTATTCAAAAGGCTGTCAATAAAGGGGAACGTTTTATAGATCGTGAAACAGATCCAACATTTGATACTAATAGAAATCTGCCAAATCCGTTTTTAGCAATGATTCCATTACTAGTAGTACTAATAATCTCATATATTTTCCATGATAAACTTGCGCAGTCGGCTTTAATAATTGCATTACTTGGTGGTGTAATTGCCACTTATATTGTTGGACGAAAATATTCTAAAAATTTCTGGGAAGCATTTTCAGCAGGTACAGTCGGTGCGATTATAGCAATCGGAAATACTGCCGCAGTAGTGGGTTTCGGAGGAGTTGCTAAAAACGTACCTGCATTTACAACGGCAGTAGAGGCAATGACAAATATTCCTGGTTCACCTCTAATTGGTGCTGCAATTGCGGTATCGGTAATTGCTGGTATGACGGGTTCTTCATCGGGTGGTCAGACAATTGCATTGCCATTGTTAGCCCCGCATTATCTAGATATGGGAGTAAATGCTGAGGCATTACACAGGGTCGTAGCCATTTCTTCGGGTGCCCTTGATTCATTGCCGCATAATGGCTATGTCGTCACTACTATTCAATCAATCTGTGGTGAAAAACATAGTGCAGCTTATTGGCCAGTTGCTGCGACCACTGTAGTCGTACCAACACTTGGTGTAATAATTGCGATTATTCTCTTCTCGTTTGGATTAGGGATTTAAAATTACTGAAAATTACTATACGACATATTTCTGGAGGTTATAAAATGGTAAAAGATAGAGTGCTCCTTATTACAGGAGCAGCAGGGGGCATTGGGTTGGAGATTGCTCATGAATTTTATAAGGCTGGGGCGATTGTAGTACTAACAGATCTAAATGAAGAAAAAGTAAAAGAAGCCGCAAAACTTTTAGGGGATGATGTATTAGGTCTTAAATGCGATGTGACAAAGGAAGAAGATATTATTGACTCAATTAATGTCACTATAGAGAAGTATGGAAGTGTGGATATTCTTATTAATAACGCCGGTATGCAGCACGTTGCAATGTTGGAAGATTTTCCAACAGAACGCTTTGAATTATTGATAAAAATAATGCTGACTGCTCCGTTTATAGCAACTAAACACGTTCTTCCGCATATGCGGAAGAACGGATTCGGGAGAATTATCAATATGGCATCTATAAATGGTTTAGTCGGTTTTGCTGGGAAAGCAGCGTATAACTCAGCTAAACATGGTTTAATTGGACTTACGAAAGTTGCAGCTCTGGAAACAGCAGCGGATGGAATAACTGTCAATGCAGTTTGCCCAGGCTACGTGGATACCCCACTCGTTCGAAACCAATTCAAAGATTTAGCAAAAGTACGAAATGTTGCAGTGGAATCTGTATTGGAAGAAGTGTTATATCCTCTAGTTCCACAAAAAAGACTGTTAGAAGTGAAGGAAGTTGCAGATCTAACTCTTTTTTTAGCTAGCGATTCCGCTAAAGGAATGACCGGGCAAGCAGTTGTTTTGGATGGTGGCTATACTAGTCAATAGGTATTCTATTTATATAAAAACTTTGGATTCAATTCTAGGTGCGATTCAGAATAATAATGCTTAGAATCTAGGTATAAGAATATAGTTTGCTAAGTTGTCGAATATTTGAGAAAATAATAATGTATCAAGCTTAGATGAAAGGGGATTGGAGCATGAAACCTATTTACAATTCAGCTAAAGAGGCTGTTGCAGGGGTGCAAGATGGAATGACGCTGATGGTTGGAGGTTTTGGACTAGTTGGAATTCCAGAACAGCTAATACTGGCTTTAGTCGATAAAGGTGTGAAGGACTTAACGGTTATTTCGAACAATTGTGGCGTGGATGACTGGGGTCTAGGTCTGCTACTTAAAAATAAGCAAATAAAGAAAATGATAGGTTCATATGTTGGAGAAAACAAAGAGTTTGAAAGACAAGTAATCTCGGGTGAAATAGAGGTGGAATTGACTCCACAAGGAACTCTAGCGGAGAAAATCCGTGCTGGTGGGGCTGGAATTCCCGCTTTCTTTACTCCTGCTGGTGTAGGTACTACAGTGGCGGAAGGTAAAGAAGTGCGAGTTTATGATGGAAAAGAATATGTACTAGAAGAGGCACTTCGAGCGGATTATTCTTTCATACGTGCAGCTCAAGCAGATAAATTCGGAAATCTTATCTATAATATGACAGCGCAAAACTTTAATCCAATGATGGCTGCTGCTGGTAAAATTACCATTGCAGAGGTAGAAGAAATTGTAGAAACAGGAGATTTAAATCCTGCTCAAATACATACACCAAGCATTTATGTTCAAGGTCTATTCCAAGCGGAACAAGAAAAAAGAATCGAACGTTTAACGACACGTTCTTAAGGAGGAGTTTCGATTGAATTCACGTGAAAAAATTGCAAGAAGAGCAGAAAAAGAAATTGAAAATGGAAACTACGTAAACTTAGGAATTGGAATTCCGACTTTAGTTGCGAATTTCATCTCTCCCGATAAAACGGTCGTTTTACAATCGGAAAATGGCTTACTTGGTATTGGACCGTACCCAACCGAGCAAGAAGTTAACCCTGACCTTATCAACGCAGGTAAGGAAACAGTAACGACTATTCCAGGCTCGGCTTTTTTCAATAGTGCAGAGTCATTCGCGATGATTCGCGGAGGACATGTCGACGTGGCTATTTTAGGTGCGATGGAAGTATCCGAAAAAGGTGACCTCGCTAACTGGATGATCCCAGGCAAGATGATTAAAGGCATGGGAGGGGCAATGGATCTCGTGCACGGTGCAAAGAAAATTATCGTCATTATGGATCATTGTGCTAAAGACGGTTCTGCAAAAATTAAAAAACAATGTGAATTACCTTTAACAGGCAAGGCAGTTGTGAATAAAATAATAACAGAACGGGCAATGATAGAAGTAACAGAAAATGGACTTGAATTGAAAGAGGTATTCGAGGGTTACTCTATTCAGGATATTATAGATGCTACAGAAGCGGAACTTATAATTAATAACGTAATAGAAAATGTCTCTATTTAACATCAGCTTGTATTTTAAAGTGGAATCCATTATTATTAAAACTAATAGAAGTCGACTGTGAAAAGGATTAGTAAATAAATCTCGTATCTTTAGAGAGCTAACGGATGGTGTAAGTTAGCGTTACGAATTATTGAACTCGCCTTTGAGTCTGTATAAGTGAACTGATAGTAGCTTGTACCGTTTTCCGCGTTAAGGAATCAAGTTGAGTGAAGTTTTCACTAATTTGGGTGGTACCGCGTGAGTATATCTCTCGTCCCTTAGTTTTTTAAGGGGCGAGTTTTTTTATGTCTAGCTTTAGAGTCTAACCTCTCGGGGCAAATGTGAAATAGCTGATGTGGCTGAGGTGCTTCTTCCTAGGTCCGCACGATGCGGGTTATGTCTGCTATGCCACAGGATGTGGTGCACTTTACAGATCTATCCTAAACACATTTGCCTGTCGAGGCAGAAATAGGCGCTTCCGCTTTTCATACATTGGAGGAGGAAAATTTATGAGCTTTAATCATGAAGCAATCGAAAAAAAATGGCAAAAGTATTGGCAAGAAAACAAAACGTATAAGATGACAGATGATCCGTCTAAACCAAAATTCTATGCATTGGATATGTTCCCTTATCCTTCAGGAGTAGGTCTACATGTAGGTCATCCACTTGGATATATCGCAACGGATATTCTAAGTTCGTTTAAACGTAAACAAGGTTATAACGTTCTTCATCCAATGGGGTGGGATGCTTTTGGACTTCCAGCGGAGCAATATGCAATTGATACTGGGAACGATCCTGCAGAGTTCACGGCAAAAAATATTGCTACTTTTAAACGTCAAATGACGGATTTAGGATTTTCTTTTGACTGGGACAGAGAGGTAAATACGACCGATCCTTCTTATTACAAATGGACTCAATGGATTTTCATCCAGCTGTACAAAAAAGGCCTAGCATATGTAGATGAAGTGCCGGTAAACTGGTGTCCAGCATTAGGAACTGTTTTAGCTAATGAAGAAGTAATTGACGGTGTGTCAGAGCGTGGAGGGCATCCAGTAGAACGTCGTCCGATGCGACAATGGGTACTTCGTATAACTGCTTATGCAGACAGACTTTTAGAAGATTTAGATGATCTTGACTGGCCAGACAGCTTAAAAGAAATGCAACGTAATTGGATAGGACGTTCAGAGGGTGCGGAGCTTACTTTTGAAGTGGCAGGCACGAAAGAATCCTTCCGTGCATTTACAACACGTCCGGATACAATTTTTGGTGCAACCTATGCAGTATTAGCGCCTGAGCATAAGCTTGTGGATGCTATAACTACTGAGGAACAAGCAGAAGCAGTGCTAGCTTATAAAGATCAAGTGAAATTAAAAAGTGACCTTGAACGTACAGATCTTGCAAAACATAAAACAGGTGTATTTACAGGTGCTTATGCCGTTAACCCAGTAAGTGGAGAGAAGATGCCAATATGGATTGCTGATTATGTATTAGCGACATACGGCACTGGTGCTATTATGGCAGTTCCTGCACATGATGAGCGTGACTACGAGTTCGCAAAACAATTTGATTTGCCAATCGTGGAAGTAGTTGCTGGTGGAGACATCTCACAAGAAGCTTACACTGCTGATGGCACACTTATTAATTCTGAGTTTTTAAATGGCTTAAACAAACAAGAAGCAATTGCCAAAGCGATTGAATGGTTTGAAACAAATGGTAAAGGTGAGAAGAAAATTACGTATCGTCTACGTGATTGGTTATTCAGTCGTCAACGTTATTGGGGCGAGCCGATTCCAATTATTCATTGGGAAGATGGCACTTCTACACCAGTAGAAGAGTCTGAATTACCGTTAATGCTTCCAGTTACTACAGATATTAAACCAAGTGGTACAGGTGAGTCGCCACTAGCTAATATTACGGAATGGGTTAATGTTGTGGATCCAGTAACCGGTAAAAAAGGCCGTCGTGAAACGAATACTATGCCTCAGTGGGCAGGTAGCTGCTGGTATTACCTACGTTATATCGATCCAAACAATGACGAGGCACTTGTCGATCCAGAACTAGTGAAACGCTGGCTTCCAGTGGACATTTATGTAGGTGGAGCAGAGCATGCAGTACTTCATTTATTGTACGCACGTTTCTGGCATAAATTCCTTTATGATATTGGTGTAGTTACTACGAAAGAGCCATTCCAAAAGTTATTTAACCAAGGGATGATTCTTGGAGAAGGTAACGAGAAAATGTCTAAATCGAAAGGGAATGTAGTTAACCCTGATGATATCGTGAAAAGTCATGGAGCCGATTCACTTCGTCTTTATGAAATGTTCATGGGGCCACTAGACTCCTCGAAACCATGGTCTACAAATGGTTTAGATGGATCAAGAAGATTCCTAGATCGTATATGGCGTCTATTGGTCGATGAAGAAGGTAAGTTGAGTGCTAAAGTTACGGATACTTCTTCTGATAATATGGAAAAAGCATATCATCAAACAGTTAAAAAAGTAACGGAAGACTTTGAAGCAATGCATTACAATACCGCTATTTCACAAATGATGGTATTTATCAATGAAGGATATAAAGCGGAGCAAATTTCAAAAGAATATGTTGAAGGATTTGTGAAGCTTATTTCTCCAATCGTTCCACATATTGCAGAAGAATTATGGCGTATTCTTGGACATGACGATACAATCGTTTACGAATCTTGGCCAACATTTGATGAATCGAAACTAGTAGACAATGAAGTAGAAATCCCAGTTCAAATTAAAGGGAAAGTACGTGCAAAATTGAACGTTGCTAAAGATGCAACAAAAGAAGAGTTGGAAGCATTAGCTCTTGCTTCAGAACAAGTTCAACAATGGTTGGATGGTCAAGAAGTGAAGAAAATTATTGCAATTCCAGGTAAAATGGTCAATATCGTAATTTAATGAAGCTGTGACTATAAATAAGAGTATTTAAAATCATCTCAACTCTATGCTTTTCTTAGAGTTGAGATGATTTTTTTGTTGAATGGTTAGTAGAAATAAGCAACTTTTTTATTTGCAATAACTATTGGAATTCATAAGGGTTAGGATAACCTATTTCTATTAATTCCTCTGGTGTCATCTTAACTAATTCTTCAAGAGGATAATAATTAGGACTATCGATATTTAAATCATAACTATCGTGTGATTCAAGAATCTCATCTTGCTCTAAATTTAAAAAATCAGGATTTTCTAAGAGATCCGGGCCGGCATATGATAGATACAAGTAAAGGTTCCCGTTTGGAATGAATGTAGCCTTTAAAATATGAGAAGTCTCTTTAGAGTAAATAAAGCGATCAGCATCGGTTGAAGAAATAACTTTAATCCCATCAAAATTATTAAAAAGTTTATCAAAGTTTTTTTCATCTGTCTTTTGGAATATTATTAAATCTAATTTATCATTATAAAAATAAAATCTCGCTTTACCATCATAATCTAATATTAAGTCAGCAATACTGCCATCCTCCTGATATTCTACGGAGTAATTTTCACCAAAGCTTTCTTTTACTTTCGATTGTGAGTCACCTAATGTAACCCCATTAAGATAAAGTAAACCTTGTTCTTCTGAAAATGTGGGTTTGGTTAAATCTAATGGTAATTCAGTTGCAGACTGTTGTTCATTTTCCATAATAGATTCGTTTAAGACAAAAAGCACAGCACTCATTGTTAGTAGTGTGCTAATCACGACATATCGCCATTTATATTTTGGTCTTTCCTC
Organism: Psychrobacillus sp. FSL H8-0510; assembly: GCF_038008345.1. Classification (NCBI taxonomy): domain Bacteria; kingdom Bacillati; phylum Bacillota; class Bacilli; order Caryophanales; family Bacillaceae; genus Psychrobacillus; species Psychrobacillus sp. FSL H8-0510. The sequence continues at coordinate 2,568,422 of NZ_JBBOYZ010000001.1, read as the reverse complement.
GTTTAGTTCTATTTCTTTCAATACGTTTCGCATAACTCGTTGTCTACTCGCTGTTAAATCTTTTACTTTAGAAGGTATATAGTTATTCATTTAAAAGCGCCTGCCATTCTATTCCCTTCAGTTGATTTCTTAATAATTCCTTGCTACGCCTCAATCGAGTTTTTACAGTGCCTTCTGGAATAGAAAGAATATGGGCAACCTCACCAATGGTCATCTCGTTAAAATAGAAATAAATAAGAACTTCTCGGTGTTTTAAAGGCAATTCAAGGATAGCTACTCCAATAATTGCTTGCTCGTCTTTTCTAACCAGTTCATCTGTATTTCGTTTGCTAGTTGGCGTGGAGAGTTTGTTTTGCAGTTGTACTTTTCTATAGGTCCAGCTTTTTAAATAATCTTTGCTTTTATTAACAGTCATTGTTGTCAGAAATGCCTTTAACTCACCGCGCTCTTCATAACTGTTCTGATTATGATAAAATTTTATGAATACTTCTTGTACAATATCCTCTGCCGTTTGGAGATCCTTTACGTAGTAATAAGCCAAACGTATTAGGGGTTCTGTAAATTGCAGCATTAACGTTTTTAGGTCATTAATATTTATCAAAACCACAACTCCTTTCCATATATAAACGATTCCTAGAGTTTTAAAGTTTGTATTTTTCTGAATTATTTTACTGATATGCCTTGAAAGTTCTGAAAAATGATATGATGAAGGTTATAAGAATATGGGAGGGATGTGTGCAATGAGTTCATTTATTAAAAGAGTGGGAACTACATACATACCAGTTGTTAATCCAGAGAAATCATCATTATGGTATCAAGAAATGCTAGGAGCTGTTGAAAATTTTAGAAATATGGACAAAGCGATTTTAGAATTTGCAGATCAAAGTTTTTTTCTTGTTAAGGCCAAAAAAGGAGAACGGTCTTGTTTTTTGGATATTTATGAACAGGAACATTTTACAATGACTTTTGAAGTGAATGGAATAGATCGATTAATAGAATTTAACAGCTTTCTTCAGGAAAAGGGAGTACGTGTTGGGAAAATTGAAAATCGGGGGCATCCCGGCACCAATTTTGTATTCTATGATTTAGACGGGAATATGTTTGATGTATGGAGTGAATTGAGTCCTACTTTCAAGGATAGATTGGATTAAAATGATTTAGTGATATTTGAACGAGCGTTATATCTGTGAAAATCAAAAATAAAGGAAGTGCGAATAGATGAATTTTGAAGAAGTTATGCAGGAACTCGAAGCTCTTGGTAAAGAAAGAACTAAAAAAATATACATATCCAATGGAGCACATGAGCCACTTTTCGGCGTGGCTACTGGTGTGATGAAACCAATTTCAAAGAAAATAAAAATAAATCAACAGTTAGCGGATGAGCTATACGCAACAGGGAACTATGATGCCATGTATTTTGCCGGTATTATTGCAGATCCAAACGGCATGACTGAAGCGGATTATAATCGCTGGATGGATTCAGCATATTTTTATATGCTTTCTGATTTTGTAGTAGCTGTAACTTTGTCAGAGTCCGATATCGCTCAAGAAGTTGCGGACAAATGGATTATAAGTGACGAGGAGTTGAAAATGTCAGCAGGGTGGAGTTGCTACTGCTGGCTTTTGGGGAATCGAAAAGACGTTGAGTTTTCAGAAAGTAAAATGTCTAATATGCTTGATATGGTGAAAAATAAGATTCATGAATCACCTGAACGAACAAAATCTTCGATGAATAACTTTATATTAACTGTGGGAACTTCTTATGTACCTCTGCATGAAAAAGCACTGGAGACTGCAAAGGAAATAGGCATAGTTGAAGTCAAAAGAGACAACAAAAAAAGCAGTTTCTTAAATGCTTACGACAGTATTCAAACAGCAGTAGATAAAGGAAGAATTGGTTTTAAGCGCAAGCATGTTAGATGTTAATATCCTATAGAGCTGCTTGTCCTTAATAGGGATAAGCAGCTTTTTTCTATTTTTTGGTTAATCCAACTAGCGTGCTCAAAATTCCAACTAAACCTCTCATTTTTACAACTAAACCCTCCAAAATTCCAACTAAAACACCTGTAAGAGATTTTTCGGATCAAAAAAGCTCCTAGAACGATCCTAGGAGCTCCCTTTTATATATTTTCTCCGAAGCTTTCGATGAATGACTGCATTATTCGGCTTCCTTGTTCTGTCCCAATAGATTCCGGGTGGAATTGAAGGCCGTATAAAGGGTAGTCGACATGTTTGATGGCCATTATTTCATTGTCGTCTTCTGACCTTGCTAGAATTTCTAGTTCGTCTACTAATGACTCTCCGTCTATCACAAGTGAATGATATCGCATGACTGAAATTGGCTCCTCGAAAGTTTTGAACAAAGCTTGAGGACTATAAGATATGGTGGACATTTTACCATGTCTAATGGTTTTTGCCTGCACAATTTTTGCTCCAAAAGCTGCGCCAATCGATTGATGGCCAAGACAGATACCTAAAATGGGATACTTTTTATATAGCTTCTGAATAATGTCGATTGAAACACCTGCATTTACAGGAGTACCAGGGCCAGGAGAGATAATAATAGCCTCAGGGTTCAGTTCTTCTAGTTCTTCAATAGTAATAGCATCATTCCGAACGACTTTAACGTCTTTGCCTAACATACTGACTTGTTGATATAAATTATACGTAAAAGAATCATAGTTATCGATTAACAAAATCATCGTTGCACCTCCAAGAGAGCTTTAGCTTTATTAATCGTTTCTTCATACTCGCTCTTTGGAATAGAATCGTGGACAATACCAGCTCCAGCTTGAACATGGGCATAATGATCTTTTACAACCATTGTACGAATGGCAAGTGCCAAATCCATATTACCTGTAACAGATACATAGCCGACAGCCCCCGCGTAGATCCCACGTTTCATTGGTTCTAAATTATTTATAATCTGCATAGCTCTAATTTTCGGTGCACCTGAAACAGTTCCAGCAGGTAAGCAGGTAGTTAACACATCTAAAATATGTGCATTTTCAATTAGTTGTCCAGTCACCTCAGACACAATATGCATGACGTATTTATAGTATTCAACTTTCATATATTTCTCAATTTGAACAGTTCCTATTTCAGCTATTTTACCAATATCATTACGTCCTAGATCTACGAGCATTCGATGTTCTGCAACTTCTTTTTCATCATGCAATAAATTATGAGCAATGCGAGCATCTTCCTCAGGAGTTTTCCCGCGAGGCTTTGTCCCTGCTATAGGGTTCGTTGTTACTATTCCATTTTTTACTTTTACTAAGCTTTCGGGAGATGTCCCCAAGATAGTGTAAGTTTCAAAGTCCATATAGAACATATAAGGAGATGGATTGGAAGTACGAAGCTGTCGATACAACGAAAAAGGGTCTCCGTCAAATGGAGAGGTAAAACGTTGAGATAGGACAACCTGGAATATGTCGCCTTTTAAAATATGTTCCTTTGCTGTTTCCACCATATTCGTAAAATCTTTCTCCTGAATCTGTGGTTTAAAAGAGAGAGAGGGTTCCGTTCGTTCAGGATTTATCGGTCCCTGCTCTAGTTCAGACAATATCTTATCAATAGCATCAGTCATCGAATCTGAAGAACGCCCATTTTGGAATAAATCGATCGCAGCTATGGAAACCGTCTGTTTTAGATGATCAAAAATAATAAACGTATCGTAAAACATAACATGTACATCTGGCATATCTAATTCGTCGTTTAATAAATCTCCTATTTTTTCATTATAAAAAGCAGTTTCATATCCGAAGTAGCCAATAGCACCACCAAAAAAAGAAAATGGATAGCAGTCTTGATGAATTGGCATCATCTGTTTAAGCTTTTCTATCACTGACCTGTGTTCACTTTCGGTTGCACGATTTTCGACGGATAGTGAATATCCATGCTGGTCTCCGGTTAGTTCCCCGATAGGGTCAACTGCAATAAAGGAGTATCTTCCACTTTCCTCATGCTTAGCGGAGGATTCAAATAACACTTTTTTCCTTCCGTGCAAAGAATGGTAAATGGATATAGGAGTCATCATATCTCCTTGGATTTCTTTCATTTGATAACTTTTTGTCTCAACTGTCATTTCTCAGCTCTCCTATTCTTAACTAATCTAAGCTCAACTCAACTAAACACAAAAAGGCCCTCCATCGCAAAGGACGGAGAGCCGTGGTGCCACCTTTATTGATTACTATTGTAATCCACTTATTGCAACCTGACAGTTGCGAGTCCTATAACGTAGACGAACGCCAAAACCTACTGATTATATACGTTCAGCTTTGGAGCTAAGAAGCCCATTCACTTTATTGCTTGCACTGACTCGCAGCTACCGTCAGCTCTCTAGAGCATTTCATAAAGTTACTATTCTTCCTAATCGCTTATTAACGTATATTGTAATATAAATTATCTTATAATTCAATCGATTTTGCGGCACTCATTCCAGCAATTTTACCTGTAACAAGAGCAGAGGTGATATTGTAGCCGCCTGTGTATCCGTGGATATCTAATATTTCCCCACAAAAATAGAGTCCAGGCTTCTTCTTCGACGCCATTGTTTTTGGTTCTATCTCCTTGATGGATACACCTCCACCAGTAACAAAGGCTTTTTCTAATGGTTGTGTCCCATAAACAAAGACATTGAATTGTTTTAACTCATGTGCGAGTGCACGAATCTTTTCATGCGGAAGATTTTGGCCATCTTCACTTTCTTGAATAGCAGTACGTTGAAGTAAAAACAATAGCCATCTTTCAGGAACAATACCTTTCCACACATTTTTTACTGCTTTTTTGGGATCCTCTTTCAAAGCAGATAGAAGCATTTGAAAAGTTTGTTCTTCATTCTGTTCTGGAAGGCTATCAATTCGAACAGAGACAGGTTGTCCGCCATTTTTCTTTTGTTCTTTTACAACAAATTGACTGCATCTTAAGATGGCTGGTCCACTTAAGCCGAAGTGAGTAAACAACATATCCATCTCATGCGTAATTATTGGTTTTCCTTTTTTATTTAACACAGAAACACCAGCGCCTCGAAGTGCAAGGCCTTGAAGTTCTTTCGATTTGATGAATGTCTCATTGGATAAAAGAGGTACCTCTGTCGGATATAAATCCGTGACAGTATGACCCGCTTTTTCTGCCCAAGGATATCCGTCTCCAGTAGATCCGGTTTGAGGAACTGCTTTGCCCCCAACCGCTACGACAATAGCACCGGAAGTGATTTCTTCACCTGAAGATAGTCTTACACCAATTACTTTTTCATCATTCATTAACAACTTGGAAACTACTGAATTTAACTTGATTTCTACTTGTAGTCTTTTCAATTCATCTAATAGAGCATTTACAACATCCATCGCCTTGTTAGAAACTGGGAACATTCTTCCGTGATCTTCTTCTTTTAAAGCAACTCCTAGATTTTCAAAAAACTCGATGATATCCTCATTATTAAATACAGAAAAAGGGCTAAATAAAAAGCGGCCATTTCCAGGGATATTTTTTACAATCTCTTCTTGAGGTAGTCTATTTGTAACGTTACAACGACCACCACCAGATATAGCAAGCTTTTTCCCAAGCTTATTTCCTTTTTCGATTAGTAGTACCTTTTTGTTTTCTGCCCCAGCCGCCGCCGCAGCCATCAGTCCTGAGGGACCCCCACCAATTACAATAACGTCATACATAATATATTCACACTTTCGGTTTTTTCTTTATTATACATGATTGTGGTTTTGTTTAGACAGTTGTAAACTGTAAGATAGACATTTTAACTTTATTAATCAAATATTTTTTGCGACGAGCTTGCTCAGGAGCAGAAGTATCCCACTTCTATAAGTGATGTGGTGAATGCAAAATATGTATTCAACTAAATGGTATCCACAAACCTCTGCTTAATAAAGTTAAAGCCTCCGGCGGATGCCACAGATTTTTAGATGAATTTCTCAGGCGAGCTTGAGAAAAATCTGGGCGCACTGTTTTCTGCGACGAGCTTACGCAGGAGCACATTCGCCGAGGCGAATTTGATAAGAATGGAAGGGTTAGATGGCATCAAATTTACTGAAAGGGACAATGATTTTAACAATTGGTCTCTTATTATCGAGAATACTAGGTGTTCTATATGTAATACCTTTCTATCAAATAGTGGGGGAGGAGTATATTGCACTTTATCAATACGCTTATACTCCATATTCCATCATGCTAGCAATTGCAGTATCTGGAGTACCAATTGCTGTATCAAAGTTCGTATCTAAATATAATTCCCAAGGAGATTATGCTACTGGAAGAAAGCTCGTGAAGTCGAGCATGTTGCTTATGGGAGTGACCGGGTTTTTAGGGTTTTTAATCCTCTACTTCCTTGCAGATCCAATAGCTCATCTTATTATTAAAGATGATGAAGCAGTATTTTCCGTAAATGATGTAGCTTCTGTGATTAGATTTGTCAGTTTTGCAGTTATTGTAGTTCCGGTTATGAGCTTAGTAAGAGGATTTTTCCAAGGGTATCAACATATGACACCTACAGCAATTTCTCAATTATGGGAACAAATTGTTCGAATCCTATTTGTGTTAGTTGGTGGTTTCTTTGTTGTTTATGTATTCAATGGTACAGAAAAGACTGCAGTATCCTTTGCTGTATTTGCCGCGTTTTTAGGTGCAATTGCAGGATTAGTCGTTCTCGTATGGTATTGGAAAAAATTGAAGCCGGAGTTTAACAATTTGTTAACTACATCAGGGAAGATTAGTTCAGATGTATCATTAACAAATATTTATAAAGAAATGTTAATTTATACTGTTCCTTTTGCACTTGTAGGAGTTATTAATCCTTTATTCCAATTTATCGATATGATTACGTTTAATAATGCGATGTCTGTCATTGGAATAGGTGGGGATATATCTAACACATTATTAGGCATGTTAAACTACACTACCCACAAGCTTGTAATGATTCCTGTCATGCTTGCAACTGGTTTTAGTATGACGCTAATCCCGTTGATCACTAGTTATTATGCAAAACAAGATTTTGTACAGGTTCGTAAAGCGTTGGACCAATCATTCCAAATTTTATTGTTTTTAACTGTACCTGCAGCAATGGGGATTTCTGTTTTAGCAGATGAATTTTACTTAGTGTTTTATGAAGCTAGTGAAACAGGGGCAACCGTACTTGCCCATTACGCTCCAGTTGCTATATTGTTTGCTTTATATCCAGTAACGACTGCGATATTACAAGGAATTGATCGTCAAAAGTTAATAATTTTAAACTTATTGCTTGGGATACTAACGAAGCTAATCCTAAATACGCCGCTTATTAAAGCTTTTGAAACTGATGGTGCTATTATCGCTACAGCATGTGGTTATCTAGTGGCAATCGGGTTAAACTTATTTGCTATTCGCAAGACATTACATTATAAATCGAATATGGTCGTTCGAAGAGTAATGCTTATTATTATCGTCAATGTAATCATGTTAGTGCTTGTGTTCCTAGTCAAATTAGGATTTGGACAATTCATGACGATTGATACTAAACTAGAAGGATTACTTACGATTATCGTTTGTGCTGGTATTGGAGCTGTATTTTATGCTTTTGTTACATTACGCTTGGGTCTTGCTCAAAAACTCTTCGGAGAGAGACTTACACGCTTTACCAAAAAAATTGGTTTTTAGGAGAATAAAATGCGATTAGATAAATTTCTATCTCATATGGGATATGGTACAAGAAAAGAAGTAAAAATATTGGTCAAATCCAAAGTTATTGAAGTAAATGAAGCTGTTGTAAAAGACAGCTCCATGCACGTGAACGAGCTGAAGGATAAAGTGACCGTTTACGGAGACGAAGTAGTATATAAAGAGTTCATCTATTTAATGATGAACAAACCACCTGGAGTAATTTCTGCGACAGAGGACTCTAGGGAGCAAACAGTCATAGATCTATTAGATGAAGACGTACGTCATTTTGAACCATATCCAGTAGGAAGATTAGATAAGGATACTGTAGGTCTTCTTCTATTAACGAATGACGGGGCTTTGACACACCGACTTCTATCACCCAACAAAGACGTACCCAAAGTGTATTACGCGAAAGTAGAAGGTGTAGTAGATGAATCGGATATTACAGCCTTTTCCAATGGAGTAATATTAGATGATGGCTATCATACAAAGCCAGGCATACTAAAAGTTTTAAAAAGTGATTCTATTTCTGAAATCGAATTGGCCATTACAGAAGGTAAATTTCATCAAGTGAAAAGAATGTTTGAAGCAGTTGGAAAAAACGTAGTTTACTTAAAAAGGCTTTCGATGGGGTTACTTGAGTTGGATGCTACATTAGCAGAAGGTACATATCGAGAACTAACAGAAGAAGAGCTAACACAAATACAGCAAAAGAATGACCAGGCTTAAGTTTTAGCTTGGTCATTCTTTTCATATTGTTCATATCTAAGATGTCATTTTAACGCGTTTGTTCGTCGTGGTCCATTTACCTCTTGTTGGGCTAATGATTAAGTCATTAAAAGCAAGCACATTCAAATCTCGTTGAATTGTGCGAGGAGTGATGCCAAATTCATCGACTAAATCTTGTGTTGTAACTGTCCCGTGATCACGGATGAACATATACATGTCTTTTATTCGAGTTAGCATCCGATCAGTAGTTGGTTTCATAAGTAACCACTCCTTCATCATGATATCCCTTGGCTAGACTAGCGGACGACTTGGGTGAAAAGCAACTGAGTAATTGCAATTTACAGCCCCTTTACAAAATGATAGTCAAAGTATTTACTTTCTGACAATTCCATTATAATAGATTTCTATTAAAATTTCTATAGATATAATCATATTTACAAAACATTCACAATTCTTTCCAATGAATACCAAGTCAGAAAAGAATGTTATTTTGTTGGCAAAACACTGTCTGAAGGTTATAAAATGCCTTCTTTTTTTGTGTCTTTTACTATAAAAAGTGTAAAATGGAATATAAGCATTACTTAGGAGGATATTAATATGAATTGGTTAGAACTAGCAGAATCCAAAAAGGCAGATATCATAGCAGAATTGCAAAGATTAATACAAATTCCAAGTGTGATGGATGAAAAAGCAGGTAATGATGAAATGCCTTTTGGACCTAAACCGTTGGAGGCTCTTCTCCACATGTTGAACGAAGGTGAGCAAGAAGGATTTATAACAAAAAATGTAGATAATATGGCTGGACATATTGAAATGGGTGAAGGCGAAGATATATTAGGAATCCTTTGTCATGTTGACGTCGTGCCAGAAGGTAAAAATTGGACGTATCCACCGTTTGAAGGTGTTGTAGCTGACGATAGAGTGTATGGCCGTGGTGCTATAGATGATAAAGGTCCAACTATTGCTGCATGGATGGCCATGAAATTAGTAAAAGAAGCAGGGATTAAGTTATCCAAAAAAGTCCGTCTTATTATTGGGACAGACGAAGAAAGTGGATTCCGTTGTATGGATAGATACTTTGCAAAGGAAGCAATGCCTCAGATGGGATTTGCACCGGATGCTGATTTCCCAATTATTAATGCAGAAAAAGGAATCGCGAGTTTGATCTTTACACAAACTGGTTCTGCTGATACAGAAACGATTCAGTTTTTCCAAGCAGGTAACCGTACAAATATGGTGCCAGATGAAGCATTCGCAGTTATCTTCGGTGGTCTCCATATGATTAAAGAAAAGTTCCAAACATTTGCAGCTGAATTTAATGCTGAGGGAGAAGTCACACAAGAAGGCCCTATGGTTAAAGTGCTTGTTTTTGGTAAATCTGCACATGCAATGGAGCCAGATGATGGGATTAATGCAGGTATACTATTGGCTAAATTTTTACAAAACATTAATCTTACTCCACATTCCAAAGCGTTCGTTAACTTTTTAGTAAATGCATTTGGAGAAGATAGCAGAGGGCATGCCCTGGCACTCAATTTCACAGATGAGCTTTCTGGAGATACGACCTTAAATCCTGGTGTTATTCACTATGCCCCTGCACAAGGATCTTGTACGCAAGTAAGTTTGCGTTATTCTGTAAGCTATCCTTTTGACGAACAGTTAAGTGCCTGCAGAGAAGTACTTAGTGGTTCAGGCATTACTTTGGATTTAAGTACTAATTCTAAGCCTCATTATGTCGATAAAGAAGATATACTTATTAAATCTTTACAAAAAGTATATGAAAGACATACCGGTGAAAAAGCAGAGTTATTATCTATCGGTGGCGGCACGTATGCAAGAGTATTAGAAAAAGGGGTAGCATTTGGTATGGTGTTCCCTGGCAGAAAAGATGTAGCACATCAAGTGGATGAATATGTAGATATCGAAGATCTAATAAAAGCAACTGCTATTTATGCAGATGCAATAGTAGAACTTGCTGGAAGCTCAAATTCGGAGGGAGAATGAACATGGTAAAAGTATTATGGAATGATCAATTTGTACAAGAAGAAGACGTGAAAATTGGATTCGAAGATCGTGGTTATCAATTTGGAGATGGAATTTATGAAGTGATCAAAATATACAACGGCGATATGTTCACAGCTAAAGAGCATATTGATCGACTATATGCGAGTGCAGACAAGATTCAACTAGTTATTCCATATACAAAAGACGTGATGCATAAAATGTTACACGAACTTATTGAAATGAATGAACTTCAAGATGGTCAAGTGTATCTTCAAGTTACCCGAGGAATAAGCATGCGTCAGCATAATTTTCCAGTTCCAGCAGTGGAATCTGTTTTAACAGCCTATACTAAAGAAACAACACGCCCACATACACAGTTAGAAAATGGAGTAAAAGCTTGCTTTGTAGAGGACGTTCGTTGGCTTAGATGTGATATCAAATCGTTAAATTTGTTAGGAAATGTTCTAGCAAAACAAGAAGCTATTAGTAAAGATTGCTATGAGGCTGTACTACATCGTGGAGAAACAATTACAGAAGGTTCATCTTCTAATATGTATGGTATTAAAGATGGAGTTTTGTATACACATCCTGTTAGTAATTTAATACTTAACGGAATTACACGCCAAGTTATTTTGAATTGTTGTGAAGAAGTAGGACTGCCGGTAGTGGAAGAAGCATTTACAAAAGCGCAAGCATTAGAAATGGATGAAATGATTATGTCTTCTACGAATGCGGAAGTAATGCCAATAATTTCGATTGACGATAAAATAATTGGTACTGGAAAACGTGGCGAATGGGCTGAAAAGCTACAATTAGCTTTTGAAAAAAGAATTCCTACATCCGTTGAAGCATGAACAAGCATTATTTTATCGCTATAAAAATTCCTAAGGAGTTAGCTGCTGCAATTATTAAGGAACGTGATAAAACCAATTTACACAGGACTCATAAAATCTTACCAGTTGCAGAAGATCTTCATATCACGCTCTATTATTTAGGGCATGTAGCAGATGGTATATTACAGCAAATAATTCATTCGCTAAACCGTTTAGAGTGGGAATCGTTCGAATTGAAAACAAGTGGAGTAGCTCATTTTGGCAATGAAGCTACCCCGCGTGTTGTATATACATCATTAGAAAAAAGCGATTCTTTACAATTATTGCAGCAAAAAATTGTGCAACTGTTAAGTAACTTTATAGAGGTACAGAAAACAAACGATTTCACTGCTCATATTACAATGGCAAAAAAATGGGCTTCTTTGGAGTTGCTAAATTTAAAAGCGTTCAACTTATCTGATGTAGTCTTTGACGTATTAAGTTTCTCCATTTTTACCGTTAATGTGAATCGGTCTCCGCGTTATGAAGAAATATGCACAGTTAAGTGGAGGAGGGGTGAAAATAATGGCCCAACTAGTTAAATTACAAGATTATGTTTCCCGTTATCAAGTAGATTTAAAAAGATACCCAACGCAGTTTGTACGTTTAAAAAAACAACAGTGGGATCGGACAAAGGAAGAGTGGGAAAGAGGTTCCTTTACTTCTGAGTGGATTGAAAAGGAAGATGAAGTAGTTGTAGAATATAAGAAAAAATCACTTTTCTCCATTCTGTTTCCAAAAAGCAAGAAAGAAATAGTAGAAGACTTAGACTGGGAAAATAAAGAGTTGACGGAAGAGATTCCAGTATCAGAAGAATCTACTACGTTGCTTTTTGAACCTAAACTAGTTTATAAACCTCAAACAAAAGAAGAGTTAAAACGTATGTATCTAGATCAGCTGTTTCACTTTCAATTAAAATGGGCAAGTTCCACTTTACGTGAAAAGTCATATGTAGATCCAAAATATATGCGTGACACACTACTGAGGGATTTTACACTGAAACTACCAGATAATTATTTTGTCTTTTATTATCCAATCTTAAAGCTAAAAAAGGCTCCAATAGAGCTAGATATTATACTTGTACTTCCTACTGAAGTTGTTTGTATTGTAGTACTTGAGGGCAAAAATTCCGATGCTTTTATAGGGAGTGGGGAACGATTCTGGCTTAAGAAAAGTGGGAAAGATGAAAAGAAAATATTAAATCCTACGATTAATCTAAATCGAATGGAATCGATATTAGGACAAATTTTCCAACAGCAGGACGTAGAATTGCCGATAAAAAAAGTAATTCTTTCAAGAAATGGTTATATTGATTATCCGGGAAATTCGTTCAATACAGAATTTGTCGATACGAGAAAGTTTCCTGAATGGTTTCTTTCATTGAAATCTTCACATTCTCCGATGAAGCATATGCAATTTAAAGCAGCCCAGGCGATATTAGATCTAGTACAAACCACTTCTTATTCTAGGTCTAGTTGGGATATTGGTAATGAGGAAACCAATGAATAATATTGTCTTTATCGTAAATGAGCACGCAGGGAATGGTTTAGGTAAGAAGGTGTGGAGGAAATGGAGAGAAACAATCGATTTTCCTCACACAGTTTATATGACGGAAAGAGAAGATCATGCCACCGAAATAGCCAAAAAATGCGCCGAAACAATGGATGATTTGCTTTTAGTTGGAGTTGGTGGTGATGGTACTATTCACGAAATTATTTTGGGTATAGTTGGTTTTGAGCATGTTCGAGTTGGAATAATCTCGGCTGGGAGTGGAAACGACTTTGGACGAACCTTTTATGTTTTTCATACATTGAAAGACCTTAAGGAAGTCGCACACAGTAGTTCCCACACCAAGATGGATATTGGAACAGTAAACACTCCAAATTCGGAATACAAATTTGTTAATAATGCCGGATTTGGTTTTGATGCAAAAGTTGTTTACCTTGCAAATTATTCTGTTTGGAAAAGCAGGCTGAACCTTTTTAGGCTAGGCAAACTTGCATACATATTATTTCTTATAAAAGAGTTACTAACGTTTAAAACGTTTTCTTTTACCTTACATAATAAAGATGAAGTCACTCGATATGATGATGTTTGGTTTTTTGTAATTTGTAATCAGCCTTTTTTTGGAGGTGGAATGAAAATCTCTCCTGATTCCATTCCTAATGATCAATTACTTGAGATGACAGTAGTAAACAAATTATCAAGATGGAAATTGTTATTTATTTTTGGTACAGTATTCTTTGGAAAACATACTAAATTTAAAGAGGTAAAACAGTATCAATCATCAGATTTTAATATGGTTATTCATGATGAAGTGTATGGCCATGTGGATGGTGAGTTTTCATGTATAACAGAAAAAGATATAGCTTATTCATGTTCAATAGAAGCACATGCATGGAATTTAGCAAACCGTTAAAGAAAGAGGAGTTTGAATAATGAGGTTAAGACATAAACCATGGGCAGAGGATTTTATCAATGCTCATCCGGAAATAGTTATCCCAAATCCAGAAGAAGTTAAAGGAAAATGGGAAGAAGTATTTAAGAATGACAATCCATTGCATATTGAAGTAGGTTCAGGAAAAGGGCAGTTTGTAACAGGAATGGCAAAGCAAAATCCAGATATCAATTATATTGGCATAGAGTTATATGACAGTGTGATAGTGTCAGCGCTAGAAAATGCGATTGCCGCTCAGCCATTACCTAATCTACGATTATTGAAAGTAAACGGATCTGATCTTGCAAAGTATTTTGAAAAAAATGACGTAGACCGTGTATACCTAAATTTCTCAGATCCATGGCCAAAAACTAGGCATGCGAAACGACGTTTAACACATGCAGAGTTTTTAGAACTATACAAATCGATTCTAGTAGATCATGCTGAAATCCATTTCAAAACGGATAATAGAGGTTTATTTGAGTATTCATTAACGAGTATGTCAGCTTTTGGAATGCTTATCAAAGAGGTCTCTCTCGATTTGCATGTTAGTATGCCGGAAGATAATATTATGACGGAATATGAAGAAAAGTTTTCTGCAAAAGGTCAACCAATATACCGAGTTGAAGCAAAATACGTGTAACTTTAGTGAGTGGAAATGCTAGTTAGCTCGATAAATGTATACACCGAGGAATATTTGAAAAGGGGCGTGGGAGAATGGACAAGTTTCAATTTCACGAAATGTCATTTACATGGTTAAAGGGAGGAACAACTTTTATGGACGGGGGTGCCATGTTTGGAGTTGTTCCAAAACCATTATGGGAAAAGAAATATCCTGTCAATGAGAAAAATCAAATTGAACTGCCATCGGATCCATTACTCATCCAATATAAGGGGCAAAACATTTTAATGGAATCAGGTCTTGGCTACCGGAAAATGACGGAGAAGCAATTGCGAAACTACGGTGTTACCGATCAATCTCAAGTGGAAGATAATCTTGTAGAATTAGGATTATTGCCAGAAGACATCCATATTGTTATGATGACTCATCTTCACTTCGATCACGCCTGTGGTTTAACGAAATGGGATGAAAACCGAATTGTTTCCACTTTTCCAAATGCTAAAATTTATGTATCCGATGTAGAATGGAATGAAATGAAAAATCCTAACATTCGCTCTAAAAACACATATTGGAAAGAAAATTGGGAGCCAATAGAAGACCAAGTGATACCATTTACAAATTCTCTTAAAATAGTAGAGGGAATTGAGATGATTCACACGGGAGGCCATAGTGACGGCCATAGTATTGTTGTATTCAAGCAGCAGGAGGATACTGTCATACATATGGCAGATCTAATGCCTACCCATGCTCACCAAAACCCACTGTGGGTGCTTGCATATGATGATTATCCGATGACTTCAGTGTTTGCAAAAGAAAAATGGGTCAAACAAGCACTTCAACAAAATTATTGGTTCAGCTTTTATCACGATGCATTCTATCGAATGATCAAATGGTCCGAAGATGGAAAAGAAATAGTAGATTTAGTTGAGAGAAGTAGATAAAAAGAAAAGTTCAATTACCTATTTCAGCCCCGATAAGCACTTGATAGATTTTAAGTTAAGGCGTCCTTTGACTTTGCTGAAATCTTGAGTGACTCAGACACAGTTCTAGCGTTGGACAGATAAAAAGCGAGGGCAGTGACGATGTCAACCCTCGTTATTTTTGTGGAAAATTTACTCTTTTCCAACTAAACTATATTAGATGACAAAAAAATGGCTGATCATGAGAAAATCATGACCAACCATCCACTTTTAAATTTAAATTTTCACCAATTCCACGACGGATCCTGTTTTTGCATCTGCTGCGAACTCAAATTGCTCAATTTCCCCTTCTTTCACTCGAGAAATTCCGCCTTTATATACATTCATACTTATTGCTTCTTTTTGAAACTTCTCAGGGGTCATATATATCCAGGATCCATCGATTGGACCCTCTTTTTTGAATGAGCTTTTAATTTCATTTAATACTAATTCTGCTGAACGATTGAAATCCATTTGTTTCGTGGCTTGGCTGGCTATAACACCAATTACAATTCCAGTTCCAAGTCCCATCATGTAATCCTTTAATTTCATCAGTATTCCTCCTCATCGTATTTTTTTTAGTGTATCATACATCCTCGTTCCGATTAAATTTTTCGGTTTACGAAGTTTTATTGTAGTAAACGAACCCAACTTTTATTACAATAGAGGGGAAGATAATTTTCTACACAGCTTTAGGAGGCTTTTTTAATGAATGCAGAAACGCGCTCGCTCTTTAAAACATTGACAGAACTACCAGGAGCACCTGGGAATGAATATGCTGTACGTGCCTTTATGCGAAATGAACTGACTAAATATTCAGATGAAATTGTTCAAGATAATTTAGGCGGTATATTTGGTCTTAAAAAAGGTGATGAAAATGGACCGAAAATTTTAGTTGCGGGCCATATGGATGAAGTAGGATTTATGGTATCTGGGATCACAGATAATGGAATGATTCGTTTTCAACCTCTAGGTGGTTGGTGGAGCCAGGTTTTACTTGCACAACGAGTGGAAGTTGTTACTAAGACTCAAACAGTTCCAGGAGTAATCGGTTCTATTCCTCCGCATTTGTTAAGTGATGAACTTCGTAGCAAACCGATGGATATAAAAAATATGCTAATAGATGTTGGAGCAGACGATAAAGAGGATGCTCTACGAATGGGTATAAAACCTGGTGATCAAATCTTACCTGTTTGTTCGTTTACACCTATGGCGAATGATAAAAAAATAATGGCTAAAGCCTGGGACAATCGTTATGGTTGTGGATTGGCTATTGAACTTTTGAAAGAAGTGCAAAACGAGAAACTTCCGAACATGCTATATTCCGGTGCAAATGTAATGGAAGAAGTAGGTCTTCGTGGTGCACAAGCATCTGCGAATATGATTAATCCAGATTTATTTTTTGCTTTGGATGCGAGTCCTGCAAATGATGCATCTGGAAACAAAAATGAGTTTGGACAACTAGGAAAAGGAACACTTTTACGAATTTTCGATCGTACAATGGTGACACACCGTGGAATGCGAGAGTTCGTATTAGATACTGCAGAAACACATAATATTCCATATCAATATTTCATCTCACAAGGGGGTACTGATGCGGGACGCGTTCATACTTCGAATGAAGGTATTCCTAGTGCAGTAATTGGTATTTGTTCACGATATATTCATACCTCTGCATCTATCATCCACACAGATGACTATGCTGCAGCCAAAGAGCTTATTGTGAAACTAGTTAAATCATGTGACCGTACTACTTTAGAGACAATTAAATCGAATGTATAAGTAGTGGAGTGACTATGTTACTCTATACTTTTAAAAAGATGCCTTCCGGGGCATCTTTTTAACTAGAAAGGAATATTATTGCATGAGAATATTAATAGGTACGCATAATAGAGCTAAAACAAAAGCAGTTCAAACTATTTCTAGTATATATTATCCAGAGGCAAATTATGAAAACAAAGAAGTTCCATCACTAGTGTCCGATCAACCGATGGGTCAGGAAGAGACTAGGCAAGGTGCTATTAACCGAGCAAAGCAGTTAATAGATGAGCTAATGGAAGATTCAGACACACTATTTGGGATAGGTTTAGAAGGCGGCGTACAAGAAATAGATGGTCAATTGTATATTTGTAATTGGGGGGCATTGGCGACGCCTGCCGGTGACGTATTTACTGCTACAGGAGCTGGTGTACCCCTACCAGGGGAAATAGCTGAACAATTACGAGGCGGTGCCGAACTTGGACCTGTAATGGACGTCTATACTAATAAGAAAGGTATACGTCACGATGAAGGTGCCATTGGTATCTTCTCCAATGGACTTGTTAATAGAAGTGCAATGTTCGAGCATATAATGTTATTATTGATTGGGCAATTTGAATTTGCTAATAAGCCCAAGTAGTTGCAACTGTAGGGAATCATCGATAAAATATATAGCAGTTATCACTGAATGGAGGAAAGAGAATGACCCGAATTTGGATGCGATTATTGATCGCGTCATTAGCTGTCATTTTATTAGCAGGATGCTCTTCTTTGGAAGAACAAACTTCAGATGGACTTGAGAACGCAAAAGTAGCTTTTCAAGGCGACGCAGAAAAACCAAATGAAAAAGTAAATGATATTAATATTTTTATACCTAGTGGTTTTTCGATAGAAGAAGAATCTAATGAAACAAATATTATTCTTTCTAAAGGAAAAGAATCATTTATACTCTTTATTAATCCAAATGAATTACCTAGTAGTCAACTATACTATGATTTGATGACATCTGATAAAAATTTAAAAGTATTAGAAGAAAAAACATTTGAGCAAAATGGACGATTTGGATTTGCTGCAATTATTGAAAATAGTGAAGAAAAGTATGAACTTATAACGAGCATTGGTGGCATCAAACTAACAACTATTTCTGACCAACAAGATGTTGCGAAAAATTTAGAAAAAATGATGCTTATCGTTCGTTCCATTTCAACAAACTAGAGGAGTGGTACATATGGAAAACCTAGCTTCAGTAGAACAATTCAAAGAGATAAAACAGCAAGGAAAAGTTGTATTTAAATTCACAGCTGATTGGTGTCCAGATTGTCATTTCATCGATCCATTTATGGGAGAGATAGAAGAAAAATTTGCAGATATTACATTTATTTCTGTAGATCGTGATCAGTTCATTGACTTATGTATCGAGCTAGATATATTTGGTATCCCTAGTTTTCTAGCATATGAAAATGGCGAAGAAAAAGGTCGGTTTGTTAGTAAAGACCGTAAAACTAGAGAAGAAATTGAATCATTTCTTCAATCGATTTAACCCCATCCAACGGTTCACCTAGTGGACCGTTTTGTTTATTCTGAAGTAGTAGGACTGCCACCCCAAAGGATAGCCAAACATGCCCTAGTGGCAGTTCAACTTCTGGGGGAAACCTGTATGGTTCCGTTTTTCAACAGGATAAGTAGCCCGACGGCTTGAATTTTCACTTTGAAAGGACTAGATAATAAATGAAAGCACTTGAACTTGTAAGGCATTTAAAAACAAAGCTTTCCGAAGATATATACACGTATGATTATAATAGAGAAACAAACAAGCTACGCTTGACTCATAAAGAAATAGGAAAGGGAATTGAGATTTCAATCCCTCCGATTTTAGCTAAATATGAAATGAAAAAAGAAGTGGCGATTAACGAGGTTGTATATACAATAAACGAAACATTCCAAGCGATGGAAAAAGAGATGGCCGGTGAAATAGATCCATCATTGTCCGTGTATCCCGTTATCCGCTCCACTTCTTTTCCACTTAAATCGAATGAAGGTAACCGTTTTATAACGAAAGATCATACAGCAGAAACACGCGTATACTATGCAGTCGATCTTGGTAAGACTTACCGTTTACTAGATGAAAAAATGTTGTTGGAGTGGAAAGTCAGAGAAACGGAAGTAAGGGAACGAGCACTCTTCCAAGTGAGAAAATTAGAAAATCATTATAAAATAGATGAGGTAGCAGGTAATACTTTTTATTTCTTTAATAATAACGATGGATATGATGCAAGTCGTATATTGAACGAATCGCTATTAAAAGATATGAAAAAACAAATTACTGGAGATATGACTATTTCTGTACCCCATCAAGATGTTATGATAATTGGTGATATAAGAAATGAAACAGGTTACGATGTTCTAGCGCAAATGACGATGCATTTCTTCACGGTTGGAACAGTGCCTATTACTTCATTATCTTTCATCTACGAAAACGGAGATTTAGAACCTATATTCATCATGGCGAAAAATCGAGTATCAAAGGAGAACGAGGAAAAATGAATATTTTTTACAACAAACCTGGAGTTGGAGATGTACTATTAATCCAACTAACACCTGAAAAAACAGAAAAAGTTATTACGGAAACTAATGGTGATGTTACACAAGTAAAAGATGCAACAACAAACGAAGTACTGGCTATAAACATTTTTGAATTTAGCAAATACAAAGAGCTAGATGTTCAAGGTAATATATCTTTAACTGCTGAATTAATCGAAACCGTGCAAAAAACATTAGAGAAAAACGGTGTTTCTTATACATTAGAAGCAGATCTATCTCCTAAGTTTGTGGTAGGCCTTGTAGATTCATTGGAACAACATCCAAATGCGGACAAGTTAAAAGTATGCCAAGTAAATGTTGGTGAATCGACTTTACAAATTGTATGTGGTGCTCCGAATGTAGAAGCAGGTCAAAAAGTAGTAGTAGCTAAAGTTGGAGCAATTATGCCTTCAGGTATGGTTATCAAGGATGCTGAACTTAGAGGTGTAGCTTCAAGTGGAATGCTATGTTCTGCAAGAGAATTGGCTATTCCGAATGCACCTGAAGTAAAAGGGATTTTAATCCTAGATGAGCAAAAAGAAGTTGGAAGCGAATTTATAGTATAAAGAAATGACAAGCATGCCTTTAAGGTGTGCTTTTTTTGATGAAAAGAAAATTATAAAAATCTGGACCCGAAACTATCTGTAATTAAATCTTTTCCAGACTCCAGTGTCGTCCAGGAGGATATAGTACTTACGCTTTTGTTCCTAAAAAGAAACAAAGTGAGTGGAATATTAAACCATAAATTTTGCTATTCCGATACATAAGTGGCATATTCCC
Source organism: Psychrobacillus sp. FSL H8-0510 (assembly GCF_038008345.1). Taxonomy (NCBI): domain Bacteria; kingdom Bacillati; phylum Bacillota; class Bacilli; order Caryophanales; family Bacillaceae; genus Psychrobacillus; species Psychrobacillus sp. FSL H8-0510. The sequence continues at coordinate 2,548,031 of NZ_JBBOYZ010000001.1, read as the reverse complement.
CTCGGATAAAATCCTAAAACACATGATTTTTTTACCATTCTACCTTATAAATACAGACGAAACCTATTATTATTGGTAGAATAAGAGGTATCTTTTAGAAAGAGTGATGAATTTGAATTGGTTAAAAAAATTATTTGCCTCAGATGAGAAAGAATATGAAGAGGAATACAAAGAGAAGCAACAAACGTTAGATCCTACAAAGAAAAAAACTCCTTTTCGTTTCCCATTGATATCAGACGAAGAAAAAAATGAAACTGTATATGGATATCCAAAGGAAGAGCAAATAGGTGAAATTTATAAAGAAGAGGCTCCAGTTGAAGAGCAAATATATAAACCTCTATATACACAAGATCTTTGGAAACAACGAGCACAGAAACCTACTATCGTTCACCGAGCAGAGAAGAAGATAGTGGAGGAAAAAGTAGTAGCTGATACTCCTCCTGTAATTCGAAAGAAAAGAGCATTCACGCCTACAGAAGTACCATCACCAGTTTATGGATTTTCAAGAACAAACCTAAATAAAAAAGTGGAAGAAAAAGAACAAAGAACGGAAACGATAAATCCGAACGTATTAAATAATGCTCAAGCTATTACGCCTGGTCCAGAACTGAGCGAAGTAAAAGAGCAAGTCCTTGTAGCAGATGTAAACAGACAAAATATGCAAGTAACTAAGGCAGTAAACGAGGATATACAAGTAATAGAGTTAGTAGAAAATATTATTGAAGAAGCAGCAGTGAAACCATTTGAAGAATTATCGCCTGTTACAGAACTGGGCGAAAACCCCCAAGTGGATGTTTTAGAACAGGATTTGCAAATAATAGAGGTAGTAAACGAAGATATACAAATAGCTGAAGTAGTAGACGAGTTGGAGCAAGTGAATGAGCTTGTTGAAGCTGTACAAGCAGAGGTAGCAGTGACTGAAATACCTGAAATAACACATGCTCCAATGCAAACTACGGATATTTTAGCAACAGAAAAACCTGTCAAAGAAAAGATTAGACCATTTAATGTATTAATGCTGAAATCAGATAAAAGTAAAATGAATAGAATAGATACTATGAACAAATTATCTCCGATAGCACAGAAAGCGGTTCCTGTAACAAAGCCAATTATTCAGCAGGAGCAAAAAGAAATAAAAGAAAATGTTCCAATAGGTGAACAAGAAGTTGAAACCTTAACGGAACAGGAGCAAAAAGCGAAACAATCAAATTATGTGAGACCATCTATTAGTCATTTACTACCTCCCGAAATGAATGTAGAGGATAGAGAATGGATGGAGGAGCAAGCTTTTACATTAATAGATGCTTTGTCCCATTTCCAAGTAACAGGTGAGATTGTTCAAATGGTACAGGGACCAGCGGTTACTCAATTTGAAATAACGGTTGGTCAAGGAACAAAGGTAAGTAAAATACGCAATCTAGCAGATGATCTAAAACTTGCGTTAGCAGCGAAAGATATTCGTATTCAAGCACCCATTCCAGGAAAGAGTTCCATAGGAATAGAAATCCCAAATAGAAAGTCTCGAGCAGTGCGCTTATCGGAAGTGATAAATACAGATACATTTTTAAAATCGGATTCACCTCTAGAAGCGGCATTGGGATTGGATCTAACAGGTAAGCCAGTGACATTGGATCTTCGGAAAATGCCCCATGGACTCATAGCTGGAGCAACCGGATCTGGGAAATCTGTATTTATTAATTCATTATTAGTAAGTCTATTGTATAAAGCGACGCCTGATGAAGTAAAATTACTATTAATCGATCCTAAAATGGTAGAACTTGCACCTTTCAATCATATACCTCATCTTGTAAGCCCAGTTATTACGGATGTAAAAGCTGCAACAGCTGCATTGAAATGGGCAGTGGAGGAAATGGAAAGACGTTATCAGCTGTTTGCTCATATCGGCGTTCGCGATATATCTAGGTATAATACGCTGGCTACGGAGAAGAGACAGTTTGCACAAAAACTTCCTTATATTGTTATTGTAATCGATGAGCTTGCAGATTTAATGATGATGGCGCCAACGGAAGTAGAGGATGCTATTTGTCGAATTGCACAAAAAGCAAGGGCATGTGGAATACACTTAGTATTAGCAACACAGCGTCCTTCTGTTGACGTTATTACTGGCCTGATTAAAGCTAATATCCCTACACGAATTGCGTTTTCTGTTTCATCACAAATCGATTCTCGTACTATTTTGGATCAGCAAGGGGCAGAACGTTTACTAGGTAAGGGAGATATGCTTTATCAAGGAAATGGTATGTCTAGCCCTGTACGAATCCAAGGTACGTATGTCTCTGATGATGAGATTGAAAGTGTTATTGAATATGCGAGGAGTCAAGGGAATCCTGATTATTTGTTTGAGCAAGAGGAACTTCTACAAAAAGAAATTACTTCTGAGCAGGATGAATTATTTGAAGAGGCTTGCCGTTTTATCGTAGAACAGGGCACAGCATCTACGTCGTTGCTACAACGTAAGTTTCATCTAGGATATAACCGTGCAGCCCGATTAATAGATGCAATGTATGAAAATGGATATATTACAGAACAAAAAGGAAGTAAAGCAAGAGACGTATTATTAACAAGTGAAACATTAGAGGGAATATTTGGTTAAATTTATTTTTTAAGTATTATAAGAAATAGTGATATAATTATAAATACGTCTAAAAAGACGCATGAATTATATAATGTATATGAGTGGGGCTAATCCCAGGAGGTTTATACGTATGACAAAGTACCATTTTACAGGCATTAAAGGGTCTGGAATGAGTCCATTAGCGCAAATTTTGCATGATACTGGCTATGAAGTTCAAGGTTCTGATATTGAAAAATACTTCTTTACTGAAAAACCATTACACGAGCGGAATATAGAGATTTTATTGTTTGATGAATCCAATATTCAGGAGGGCATGACTGTTATTGCAGGAAATGCATTTCCTGACAGTCATCCAGAGTTAGTCAAAGCTAGAGAACTTGGCTTGGAAATCATTCGTTACCATGACTTCTTAGGCAATTATATGAGTCAGTTTACATCTATAGCAATTACCGGCGCTCATGGAAAAACGTCGACTACAGGATTGTTATCGCATGTATTGAGCGGACACGAACCGACATCTTATTTAATAGGTGATGGTACAGGAAAAGGTATGCTAAATGCATCTAACTTTGTGTTTGAAGCATGTGAATATCGACGTCATTTTTTAGCCTATAATCCGGATTATGCAATAATGACAAATGTTGATTTTGATCATCCTGATTATTTCCAAGATATTGATGATGTATTCCAGGCATTTCAATCTATGGCGATGCAAGTGAAAAAAGGCATCTTTGCATGTGGAGATGATAAATACTTGCAACAAATAAAATCAGAAGTTCCTGTAGTCTACTACGGTTTTGGAGAACATAATGATTTTGCAGCTCGCAATATTGAAATAACGCCGGAAGGTACATCTTTTGATGTATTTGTTCGTAACGAATATTATGATCGCTTCACAATTCCCTTGTTTGGAGATCATACTATTCTAAATGCCCTTGCAGTTATCTCTCTCTGCCAATATGAAGGTGTCCCTGCAGATACTATACAAAAAGGCTTAGAGTCGTTTGAAGGGGTTAAAAGAAGGTTTACGGAGACAGTCGTAGGTAATGATATTATCATTGATGATTATGCTCATCACCCGACAGAAATAAGAGCAACAATTCAATCTGCTAGACAAAAGTATCCAAATCATCAAGTTATTGCGATTTTCCAACCACATACTTTCACAAGAACACAAAAGTTTTTACAAGAATTCAGTGAGAGTTTGAGCTTGGCAGATCGGGTTTATCTATGTGATATTTTTGGTTCTGCAAGAGAGAACGCAGGGAATTTAACCATCGAAACGCTTGGAGATATTATTGAAGGAAGTCATATCCTTAGAGAAGAAAATGTAGAAGAATTAAAGACAAATGAACATTCTGTTTTCTTATTTATGGGAGCAGGCGACGTACAGAAGTATCAACAAGCTTTTGAAAAAAAGTTAAATAAATAAGAAAAAGCTTAATCCGATGAGGATTAAGCTTTTTTTTGAAGGATATTTAAAAGAAACGTAGTATAGTATAGGTAGGAAGTTTAATTTGATTTGAATAGGGTAAAAATGTATTAAGACATACAAGTTTCTAGGAGGATGGACAATGGAAAATCTTTTATACATAGCAGCTATTATAGCCGCTGTTGCATTTCTAATCTTATGTATTAGTTTGGCAATGACATTATTTTCAGTTAAAAAGACGCTAAATAATGTAGCAGACACGTTAGATGGATTAGAAACAAATCTGCAGAATATGACGAAAGAAACAGCGGAACTACTTCATAAAACAAATAACTTAGCAGAAGACATTCAAGTTAAATCTGAGAAGCTGAACACAGTAGTAGATGCAGTAAAAAATGTAGGTAGTTCAGTTAATGGATTTAATCATTCTATCCAACGCTTAACAACTTCCGTAACAACTGAAGTGGAGAAGAATGAAGAAAAGATAGCGCAAGTAGTGCAATGGAGTAACGTTTTCTTAGGTGTTCGCGACAAATGGAAAGAACGCAAAGCATTAGAACGTGCTGGGTATTATACCTATGAAAACGATCAAAATAAACCACAATAATCGGAGGAATTTACATGACAAATCAAAAACAGACTAAACCTAACTACAATGAAGCAACTTATAATCATGAATACTATGCAAACCAACCTTCTTATAATCAGCAAGGAAATTCAAATTATCCGCCAGTACCTTACTATAATAGCGATGATATTTATCGTGACGAAGAAGTAAATGGTAAGGACTTTATCATCGGTGTTTTAATCGGTGGTATTATCGGTGCAACAACTGCATTATTATTAGCACCTAAAACGGGAACAGAGCTTCGTGGAAATCTTTCCACTCAAGCTAATCAGCTTAAAGATAAAACAATCGATCTTTCATCAACTGCAAAAGAAAAAACAACACAACTTTCTAAGCAAATTCAAGAACAATCTGGACAATTGGTTGATAAAGTAAAAGCTATTAAACCAAGTGCTTCTTCACCTCTTGATGATGGTACTGCTTCTTCTGAGGGAGAAGAGCCAATGGAATTTATGGAAACGATCTCTCATACAACTGAGGAGTTAACAGAACAAGAAGAAAATGCAACTGCAGTAGCAGAGGCTATTAAAGAAGCTGTTGCCGAATCAGATAAAAAGTAATCGAATAAAATAAATATCAAAGGAAGCACTGCATCTAGCAGTGCTTCTTTTGTTTTTAAAAAAATAAGAGGGAATTTCCTGTTCCTATAGAATTTAAGTAAGAGATAGGAAATTACGCTGCTTTAAAAACGTCATTGATTGCATATAGAAAAAAGCGAGAAATATTTTGTGGTTTTTGTAGAAATGAGGAGGACTATTATGAAGGCAATTATATTTGATTTTGATGGAACATTGGCGAACACTTTACCTATTTGTTTTTATGCTTTTCAAAATGTGTTTAAAAAGTTTGATAATAAGGATATTTCTTCCGATGGTATAAAGGGTATGTTTGGTCCTTCTGAAACAGGTATTATAAGAAAAAATTTGTCTAATGCAAATAAGGAAGAGGCTATTGAATATTACTACGAAACGTATTCTGAACATCATAGTAGATTAGTAGAGACTAATCTTGAAATTCTAGAATTGCTGAATTACTTGAAAAAGCTAGATATTAAAATAGGGATTTTTACTGGAAAAGCAAAAAGAAGTTTAGATATTTCTTTAAAAGAATTGAATATGAATGAATTATTCGATGTTATCATAACGGGGGATGATGTGATAAGTCCGAAGCCAGATTCAGAGGGGCTGATAAAAGCATTATCTATATTAGAAGTAAATAATTTGGATACAATTTACATAGGTGACAGTGATGCTGATATAGTTGCTGGGGTACAAGCTAATGTGTACACCATTGGGGTACAGTGGTTGTCAGAGTATCAAACATCTATATTTACCGAACAACCCAACTTGATAATTAAAAGTATAAAAGAATTTAAAAGTTCCTTTAAGTTAGGTATCTTATGAGCAAACAATGGTTAGAGTGGGCAAAAAGAATACAAGCTTTGTCTCAGTCAGGGCTGGCATTTTCTGAAGATATATATGATATCGAACGTTATGAAGAATTACGTGAGATTAGTATAGAAATTATGAGAGAACATACAGAATTAGAAATGGATAAAATTAGAGATTTATTTACAAATGAAACTGGCTATCAAACTCCTAAAGTAGATGTACGTGGTGTGGTTTTTAAAAACAATCAAATTTTAATGGTAAGAGAAAATATAGATGATAAATGGGCTTTACCAGGAGGCTTTTGTGATATAGGACTATCCCCATCTGAGAATGTGATGAAGGAAATAAAAGAGGAATCAGGCTTTGATGTACTACCAATAAGACTAATTGCTTTAATGGATAAAAATAAACATCCACATCCTCCTGAAGCTTATCATTATTATAAGATATTTATATTGTGTGAAATTATTGGGGGAAAACCTACTTTAGGAATTGAAACGAATAGTATTAACTTTTTTTCGGAACATAATTTACCGGAGCTTTCTACGAATAGAAATACGGAGTCACAGATTAAAACGCTCTTCGAGTTTCTGAGGAATCCACAAAAAGAAACGATATTAGATTAAGGTAAAGCTGGATTGATATTAATATTTCAGAGCAGAAGAGGTGACGCATGGAGAATGTAATACATAAAATAGCCAATTGGATAAGCGCGACGGATAAAAGAATTACTATTGGAATTTCAGGACATGGTGCATCTGGAAAGACAACACTTGCAAATAATCTTATAAAGGTTTTAGGACAGGACTGTGTAAATTATATTAATACGGACCCTTATATTATTGGATCACAACTTAGAAAATATGCGTTGATAGATTATGAATATCATAACGAAACTCATCATGATAAAATGACAGCCTGTCACCCTTTTGCTCATAATATATTGGCTTTAGAGAGAGATATTCATATGATGAGAGATGGTTTAGATTTTTATACAATAGGTACGAATTATTCAACGAGCAAGTTACTTTCTTCGCAAAATAATATTAATATAGTCGAAGGGATGAGTGTTGCATTTACAGATCCTGCTCTATATGACCTAAAAGTGTATTTGTATACTGATGGAGAAACTGAGTTAACGAGAAGGGGTATCCGTGATACTTCTGAAAGAGGAACAGATATAAATTATTTAAGAAAATCTCATGAAATGCGTAGAATTCAATATGAATTATTCATGCATCCTTATCATCGGAATTTTGATGTCGTTTTAAAAAATTCCAATGAGGATTATTTTCTAGAAAAGGGTAATTTTGATGAACTTTTAAAGTGGTGATTATTTTAGTTGGAATATTGAAGGGTTTAGTTGGAATAAACGGGACTGTAGTTGGAATTCTTGAGGCTCAAGTTGGAATAGGTAATTTTATACAAAATAAAAACGAGGACTGACTATGTCAGATGCTCGTTTTTTCATGCTTTTATGCAATTTAAAATTGTAGCCAATATCGAAGGGAGCTCTTATTCAAAGACAATCTCCAGTTGATCCCCACCGAATATTTCTTCATCAAAACGGGAAGGATTTCCATTTTTTAAGATTTGGAAGGAGCCAGCTTGTTCAGGCATAGTCCATTCTGTAAAGCGAAAAACGTCTTGAAAAATCCAAGGGGAACTATTTATATCTTGCCACTGAATTTTCGATTCGTTCGCAATAATATCTGTTGAGGACAATTGGACGTTATTTTTATGAACAATGGCGCAATCTCTGGAAAGCTCTAGCGTGTTATTTTGGAACGTAATTTTTATCTGATCTACCAGTTTTTTATCGAGTTGATTTGCCAGTTGTTCCAGTGTAGGTGAATTATGTGTTTCCATTTGTATAATATCATTCTCTTGTACAGAATAGGAAAGTTTTACTGGACTGCCATTTAGTGATAATTTGGTTGAAAATGGCGGGATAAAATGATTTTTATTATTTATCGTGACGGTGTATGGATGGAGCTGAGTCAAATAATTTTCTTTATGTATTGCATACAAAACTTGTTCAACAGTTTGTGGAGTCTCCACAGTAATTTTGTCATTTTCTTGCAACATAGTGTCTAAAGATACTTTCTTGCCATTTATTTGTACGGAAGGTTCTACTATATACATAACTCCTTGGAATGTTATAGATTTAATAGTAGCATCATCTAAAAGATCTCGAACTGTGGCCATTCCTTCTTTTCCATCGATGCCCTCCAATAGTTCAATCTTATCGTTATTTTGAATAGATGATTTTGTGTTGGCTTCTATACCATTCAGTTGAATAACGGCAGGTTTTCCATGCTCTCCGGGAATATGAATAACTTGTCCATTCACATGTACTGATAGGGCCTCACCAGGCCTTCCATAGAGTTTACGTGCAGAGATATTAGCGGCTAGTAAGGCATCGGCTATAGTCATTTCTTTGAGTTCAAATAACCGAACAATTTGATTGTTTACTTGTACAGACATATATTGGATTGGTGCACGCTTTGCAGCGATAGCAATACCAATAGGAGTCACCAATTCAGGTGTAATTGGGATATGATCTGCTTTCGTTAAGTTCTGAATGGCATCAATGCCACGAACAGCTACTCGATTGGCAGGTAAATTTAGTTTTTCAGCTAAAATACGAGGCAACGTTGGAGTCAAACTTCCTCCACCAACAAGCATTACCGCTTTCGTAGGTTTGTTATTATTCAGTCGAAGGATTTCGTTTGAAATGGAACTAGCTAAAACCTCTATAGCTGGCTTTAGTGAGTCGACAACTTCTTCTTTTGGAATGTCTTGTTCGAAGCCTAAAATATCCTGTATTTGAATGAATTCTTCGGTATTGAGGGTTCTTTTTGCTTCTTCGGCTAATGGGAAGTCTAATAGGTAAATGTCACTTAAAGCCTCAGTAATTTCATCACCAGCCGTTGCAACCATTCCGTAGGCAACTACAGTTCCCAAATCTGTTATAGCAATATCGGATGTTCCTGCTCCAATATCGACTAATGCTACATTTAATCTTCTCATAGAAGGAGGGATCAACACATTAATCGCGGCAATTGGTTCCAGGGTCAATGCCTCCATTTCTAAGTTAGCTCGTTTTAATGCAGAAATAAGAGATTCTACAACAACCCGAGGTAGAAATGTAGCAATAACCTCTATAGATGCTTCGTTTCCTTGTTGATCAACTAGACTGCCTATTTCTTCTCCATCTAATCGATAATAGACAACACTGTAGCCTACACAATAATAATGATTGGTATTTTTGTCCGTACTATTTTGAAGTAGGTTACTTTGTGCTTTTTGTACTGCTGATAACTCAAGTCGACTCATATCGTCTTCTGAGAAGATAGGTCTATTTTTAATATCCATTATGACTTCAGCTTGCTCTGTTTTTAGTGCTCTACCAGCAGCAGCTACACTAACCTTTTCTAGCTTGCCATGCTTTTTTTCTAACTTTTCTTTGACAGACTGAATTATCTCAGCCACTTTTAAGACATTATGTATTTGACCGTCAACCATTGCTCTTTCCTTATGTTCTTCTACTAATATATCAACAACATGGAAAAACTCCCCATGCTCTTCTAAAATGATTCCCACTACTGACCTTGTCCCAATATCTAATGCAAATAATTTAGATGCCAAATTCCCACGTCCTTTTTTAGACAAATACTTTAACGAGTTGAATCGCTAAAATAAAATGCGTGACATTTTCTCATGCATTGATTATAATATGTCTTATATCTAAAAATGTATCACAATTTTCAGTCGTTATAAAGTACCGATGGAGAGAAGAGAGGAGAATTATCTATGAGTCATGTAGATTTAGACGCTTTACGCGCACGTGTTGATGAGATTAACGTAGAGATCTTACAGTTAATAAACGAAAGAACTGGTGTTATTCAAGAGATTGGTAAAGTAAAAGAAAAACAAGGTGTTAATAGATATGATCCTCTTCGTGAAAGACATATGCTAGATCACTTGAAAGAAAATAACGCTGGACCACTTCCACAATCAACTGTTGAGCATATTTTCAAAGAAATTTTCAAAACTGCATTGGAAATACAAGTAGATGATCAAAAGAAAGCACTTCTTGTGTCTCGTAAAAGAAAACCTGAGAGTACGATCGTTAATATTAATGGAGAACTTATTGGAACAGGTACACCATCGTTTGTATTTGGACCATGTTCAGTTGAGTCCTATACACAAGTGGCAGAGGTAGCAGCAGCTATCCAATCTAAAGGATTGAAGCTAATCCGTGGTGGAGCATATAAGCCACGTACTTCTCCATATGATTTCCAAGGTCTAGGATTAGAAGGACTAAAAATCTTAAAACAAATTTCAAAAGAATTTGGCTTGTCTACAGTTTCTGAGATTGTAACGCCAAGTCATTTAGACGAAGCATTAGACTATATTGATGTAGTTCAAATCGGTGCTCGTAATATGCAAAACTTTGAATTATTAAAAGCAGTAGGCTCTATCAATAAACCAGTCCTATTAAAACGAGGAATGGCTGCTACATTGGATGAATTCATCCATGCAGCTGAATATATAATGTCTCAAGGTAATGACCAGATTATTTTATGTGAACGTGGTATCCGAACGTATGAACGTGCGACAAGAAACACGTTAGATATCTCTGCGGTGCCAATATTGAAACAGGAAACACATTTACCAGTATTTGTAGATGTAACACATTCAACGGGTCGTCGTGATATACTTCTACCTGCTGCTAAAGCCGCTATTGCTATTGGTGCTGACGGGGTAATGGCAGAAGTTCATCCAGATCCAGCTGTTGCTTTATCGGACGCGGCTCAACAAATGAACTTACAACAATTTGATGAGTTTTATGATTCTGTACAGAAATTCTTGAAAAATCATGAGATCCACGCATAGATAGTGAAAAAATTCACAAAACCGACTCTAATTTTAGAGTCGGTTTTACTATTTGATTGAAAGTTAGGAAGGTTATCAAGTATTATTAATATATATATAAATTTTTGTATGTAAAAAAGGTGAAGGAGGGATATATGTTGACTATTACAATTTACGATGTTGCCAGAGAGGCAAATGTATCAATGGCAACTGTTTCACGCGTTGTTAATGGAAATCAGAATGTGAAGCCAGCTACCCGTCAAAAAGTATTGGCAGTAATTGAACGACTGGATTATCGACCAAATGCTGTTGCACGAGGACTAGCGAGTAAAAAAACAAAAACGGTCGGCGTTATCATTCCCGATATTTCAAATGTATTTTATGCAGAGCTAGTACGTGGTATTGAGGATATTGCAACGATGTACCGTTATAACATCATCTTAACAAACTCCGATCAGCAAGAAGATAAAGAAGTTCAATTACTATCTACACTACTTAGTAAGCAAGTAGATGGGGTAGTTATGATGAGTGATGAAATTTCCCCTGAAATGTTGCATGAAATGAACAGAGCAACCGTTCCAATTGTTTTAGCAGGAACAGTGGAAACATCAAACTCGTTTCCATCTGTAAATATTGAATACCATGATGCAGCAGTGGACGCAGTGAATCGTCTGATTAAAAATGGACATAAACGCATTGCTTTTGTATCTGGATCTATTGATAGCACCATTACTAAACTATACAAGGTATCAGGTTATGAAAGAGCATTAAATGAGGCTAGTATTGAAATTGACACAGATCTTATAGTAGGTGTCAATAATACATACGACGATGGTCTTGTTGCATGGGATCAGTTACGAGAGTTAAAGGATCCGCCAACAGCATTTTTTGCTGGTAACGATGAAATTGCTATTGGTCTAATCCATGGTGCACAAGATAACGGATTACGCGTACCCGAGGATATAGAAGTAATGAGTTTTGAAAACTCGAAACTAACAAGAATGGTTAGACCTCAACTAACGAGTGTCGTATTACCATTGTATGATATTGGGGCAGTCTCAATGCGATTGCTGACGAAGCATATGAACAAAGAAAATATTGAAGAGAATAACGTAATTCTTCCGTATTGGATTGAGGAACGAAAATCAGTTAAATAAAAAAAACACCAGTAAACTAAACAGTTACTGGTGTTTTTTAAATGCTTGCTGATTTCGCAACTGGTAAAGTGCTTTATCGAGCATATGTTTATTTTTTTCGGTAATTTCTTCTTTACGTGGAATAGGTTCGTATAGCGGATTTGGATCTTGCCAAGTAGGGATGAGTGGGACTGGTGCTTCTTTCGACCATCGATCCAACCAACTTTTTGGTAATTCGCCTTCTGGCAATGGAATATCATTCATCTCCATCCATACGTAGGACCATGCACGAGGTACTACTCTCCAAATATCGTAGCCACCACCACCAACTGCAATCCATTTGCCATCACAAAATTCATGTGCGAGCGCATGCGCCAACTTAGGAATCTCTCGATAGATATTCATTGTTCCATATAAATGTGTAAGTGGATCAAAATAATGAGCATCTGCACCATTTTGGCTTAGAATGACATCCGGTTTGAATGCTTCTACAATTTCACGAAAACTTGTCCGGTAAATATCTAAAAAGGACTCGTCCTCTGTAAATGCATCAATAGGGAAATTAAAAGACGTTCCGTACCCTTCTCCTGTCCCTCGCTCGGTAATATTCCCTGTGCCGGGGAATAGATATCTTCCTGTTTCATGAATTGAAATTGTGCATACATTTGGATCATCATAAAAGCTCCATTGGACACCATCTCCGTGGTGAGCATCTGTATCTATGTAAAGAACACGAGCATTATACTTTTCTTGCATATATTTAATAGCAACAGAGCTATCATTATAAATACAAAAACCAGATGCACGACCTTTAAAACCGTGATGAAGACCTCCACCTAAATTTACTGCATGAGTAGATTTACCTTCCATTACATAGTCCACAGCAGTCAACGTTCCACCTACAAGGCTTGCGCTTGCTTCATGCATATCTGGGAAGATAGGGGTATCTTCCGTACCGATGCCGTAACTCTCATATTTAGTGCTATCGGCATCTATCTTGCTAGCTTCTTTTACCATTTCAATATAGTTTGCATCATGGACGAGAAGTAATTCCTCGTCCGTTGCTATTCTAGGAGAAACAATTTCTGATAAGGATAAAGCATTTACTTCTTTTAATAGATCCACCGTCAATGTTAGGCGTTTTTGGTTAAATGGATGAGTATCCGAAAACTTATAGCCTAATTGGTTTTCGGAAAAGACGAATACAGCATTTTTCATAGTCCCAGTCCTGGATGATTCGGCCATAATACCTCATAGCCTTCAGCACGAATAGATTTGATAAGTTCTAGTGGATTGATCGTTTTTACGCGAAGCACTAAGATTTTATAGTCGCTGTGATCCTTATCGGGATAAACTAATACACTTAATACATTGACTTTTTGGTCGTGGAAAACTTTTGAAACGTCGAACAGAACACCAGGCTTATTTGGAACCCGAATTTCAATTTGGGAACCTGGTTGATGTACACCTGTAAGTTCAATAAATTTGTAAAGTAAGTCGGACTCGGTGATCATTCCTACCAGTTTTCCGTGCGATACGATTGGTAAACAACCAATTCGATTATCATAAAATATACTTGCAGTTTCCTCTACGAAATCTAGAGGATGGCCTGTGATTGGATTTTTAGTCATAATTTCTTCTAATGTACGATTATATATTGAAGGGTCTGATACATTTTGTAAGGTGGACGGAGTTGCATCTTTTAAATCTCGATCGGTCACAACTCCTAATACTTGACGCTTGTCATTAATAATTGGTAAATGACGTATTTTCTTCTCTTTCAGTAGTTTTAATGCATCATTTATCGTGTGATCCGGAGTTAGACTCGGTACGGAAGTATTCATGATTTGTTCAACTAGCATTGGCATGAACTCCTTTTGTCAGATAGTATTCAAAGATTAATACATAAATCTATTCATAAATCGTAATTGGTCAAATTGTTGGATAGATTCATTGTCCACCCTGTTACCAATCTTCGCCATTAGACAATTAGCTGGATGGGAACTGATCTCAGGATCATCCGTTGCAAAATATTCAAGTCCACCCGCTTGCATCATTTTCTCCATTACTTTTCTATACTCCCAAACATTTAAACCAGTGCCTTTCAAATCCCAGTGCCAATAATACTCTGTCGTAATCGTAATATAATCTTCCATCGCATCATCCATCATGGAGACACGAAGGAGTGTTTTCCCAACTCCGGTGCCACGGAATTTTGGAATTACCTCGATTGCTCCTAATTCTATCAAATTTTCCATATTACCTTGTGACCACCTTTCTAAGGGGTCTGGATGTAAATATGTGCAATAACCTACAATAGTTTCTTGATCACGCACAATAATTATTCTTCCTTCAGGTAACTTGGCTATTTCAATAATTGCTTGATGCTGTTGTTTAGGTGCACGAAAAGCTACCAAATCCTCATGGAACTGAAGCCTGGCAATTTCCTCAGAAGGAACAGGACCCTCTATAATGACAGTGCCATGTACCGTCTCTTTCTGCATGGAGTTATACGTTTTGGTATGTATCAAGGATTCACCACCCATTAATAGTATTGTAATTGTATTTATTATACATGATTTTAAACAGAGAAAGCGATTACCATAATTATTTGATAAAAGATTCTAAAAAGTAGAAAGATTAGCAAAAAGGATAAAAAGTGTTGTAGAATGAAATAGTATAGTTATAGAAAGGGTGATTAGGATGAAGATGGAAACATTACAAGTAGTTCAAGGGGACTTTCAGTTAAAAAATTATGAGGAAACTGCAAAAAACTTTAAATGGGAAGATGCAGAAAAAGAGTTCTCATGGTATAAGACTGGCAAAGTGAATATGGCGTATGAAGCAATTGATCGTCATGCAGAATCCGATAAAAAGGATAAAGTCGCACTTCATTATCAAGATGTAGATCGTAAGGAATCTTATACATTTGGCGATATGAAAAAATGGACGGATAAAGCTGCAAATGTATACGTAACCCATTCGAATTTGTCAAAAGGGGATCGTCTGTTTATATTCATGCCGAGATCACCAGAATTGTATTTTGCACTTCTTGGTGCTACAAAAATGGGGTTAATTGTTGGTCCACTTTTTGAAGCGTTTATGGAAGGCGCTGTTTATGATCGTTTACAAGATAGTGAAGCAAAAGCAATTGTTACAACACCGGAATTATTAGATAGAATTCCAATGGATAAATTACCTAAATTAGAGACGGTATTTATAGTTGGTGAAAATATAGAGGAATCCGATAAGTTCATCGATTTCAAAAAAGCATTACATAATGCATCAGAAGACTTTGAAATTAGATGGGTCGATAGAGAAGATGGCCTGATTTTACACTATACATCTGGCTCCACAGGAAAACCAAAAGGGATTTTACATGCCCATAATGCGATGGTACAGCAATACCAATCGATGAAATGGGTGATGGATATAAGAGATGACGATATCTATTGGTGTACTGCAGATCCAGGTTGGGTGACGGGAACGGCATATGGCATCTTTGGTCCATGGCTCACGGGAACTACCTCCCTTATTCTTGGTGGCAGATTTTCACCAGATGCTTGGTATAAAGCGATAGATGATTATGGAGTAACGGTATGGTACAGTGCACCTACAGCGTTTCGCATGCTGATGGGAGCAGGAGATGCCATCGTTAAAAAGCATGATTTATCTTCATTACGTCATGTGTTGTCAGTTGGCGAACCGTTAAATCCGGAGGTTATCAAATGGGGTATGCAAGTTTTCAATAAACGAATCCATGATACTTGGTGGATGACAGAGACTGGTGCACTGATGATCTGTAATTATGGTTGCATGCCTATTAAACCAGGTTCAATGGGGAAACCACTTCCTGGGACTGAAGCAGCTATTATAGATAATCAGGGGAATATTGTCCCGCCTTATACAATGGGGAATCTGGCTCTTAAAAAGGGTTGGCCAGCCATGATGCGTCAGGTGTGGAACAATAAAGAAAAGTATGAGTCATACTTCATTAACGATGAGTGGTATTTCTCTGGGGACTCGGCTTATATGGATGATGATGGATACTTTTGGTTCCAAGGTCGAGTAGATGATGTTATTATGACTTCTGGCGAACGCGTTGGGCCATTCGAAGTAGAAAGTAAATTATTAGAGCACCCAGCTATTTTAGAAGCTGGTGTTATTGGAAAACCGGATCCTGTCCGTGGCGAAATTATTAAAGCGTTTGTTGCGTTAAACGAAGGGTACGAACCATCGGAAGAACTAATAACAGATATTCAACAATTTGTGAAAAAAGGACTTGCTGCACATGCAGCACCTAGAGAGATTGAATTCAAAGATAAGCTACCAAAAACAAGAAGTGGTAAAATTATGCGCCGTGTATTAAAAGCTTGGGAGTTAAAACTGCCAACCGGCGATTTGTCTACTATGGAAGACTAGTAATCTAAGTCAATCTATTACTAGAATATATAAATACAAAATGGCACTGCACATAGCGGTGCTTTTTGTATTTATATTAGCTAACAAAAGGATGCTGAGGAGGTGAAAATTATGTATGGAACTGATTGGCTTACCTTACTTCTCCTACTAGCAATTGTTATGTTACTATTCCTATTGTTTAATGCTGTTATGAGAAAATGGCTACAAGTCGAGAAGAAGAAACTGTTTTCATATAATCATATTAATGAGAAACACAAAAAAATGGATTGGACTATAAGGGTCGTTTTTCTAGTGGTACTGCTGCTAGGGAATTTCATAAATGTTACGACGGAGCCAATGGAGTGGTTTTGGTTTTTCGAAACATGGTTTTTATTGATTGTTTTTATAGTTGTGTCTGAAACCGTTAGAGCTGTGATGGAGTGGAAGTATGCAGTAAACAAAAAAGATTATATATTTACAATTAGCCAGTTAATATTTGGAGTTCTATTAATACTAACAGTGATTCAGACTAATTTTTGGGGATTGATTTAAACACAATATCCTAGGGGATTTGTTGGAATAGTACATGGTGTAAAGTTTAAACAGAGATGGGTGAAATTAATTGGAACAATTAGGTCAAATTATTAAAAAGCTAAAAATAAATGTTCTTTCCATAGAAGATGTGCCTAATTCATTTAGCTCGACTGTATATAGAGTGGAACAGATTAATAAAGAAATAGTATATTTGAAAATTCCCTATTCCAATTTGAAACTAATACGTGAATATGAAGCGATAGAAATCTTAAGTGAAGCGCTACCTGTTCCTAAATTATTGGAATATTGGGAAGGGGACGATAATATTCCAGGTGCTATGTTGCTGTCAGAGATGAAAGGGCAGCCAATCACAGGAAATGTAAGTGAAGTATTAGCCTATGATATTGGGGTCCATCATGCAAAAATGCATAATGTGACTCCACAAGAAGGTAATTCATTTAAAGGGATTTCAAATGTGTATGAAAAATGGTCGACTTTTATGAAATCGCATTTTTATGGATTTGCAGAAGATGTAAAAGAGGTGATACCAGAGGACTTGTTAAAAAAATCTATTGAGCTTTTTGAAGAGCAACGTAAATGTCTGCCTCATTCAGATGGACCGAGCTTTATACATATGGATTTCCGTCCGGCAAATATTATTATTCAGGACAACCAAGTTTCTGGAATTATAGATTTTGAAAGTGCTCGCTTTGGTTCCACGGAAATGGATTTCACCAAAATCAATCGTGATATTTTTACTAAAAACTCCGGAACATTAGAAGCGTACAAAAAGGGGTATCAATCTATTCGTCCATTAATAGATTTAGAGGTTATCTTGCCGTTTTATCGTTTTACAGATGCATTTAATTCACTTGGATGGTGTAAACGCCGTGGAATCGAAAAGCATCAGCAGTTTTTTGATGAAAATTTTGTTATTTTAAAATCGATATTACAGAGTGAACGATAAATGATGAGAATTTTTTTTGATAGGGCTGTGAATGAATCAGTAAAATTACTAATAAGTCCATAAAGGTGTATGCTTATTTCTAAGTTGAATTTATTCAATTCCAATCAATGCAGGAACAGTAATTTCTCACAAAGGAGCTTATGGTATATGAGAGAAAAACTTATGGAAATGCTAGATGCACGTAAAGATGAAATGATTCAGATTCGTCGCTATTTACATGAACATCCTGAATTATCATTCAAAGAAGAAAAGACCTCTCGATATATTGCAGAATTTTACAAAGGAAAAGGCGTGGAAATACAAACAAACATTGGAAATGGTTATGGAATTATTGTAACAATAGTGGGGGCAAAACGAGGAAAGACAATAGGGTTACGCGCAGATTTTGATGCGCTTCCGATTGTGGAAGAAACACCTGTACCTTTCAAATCGAAAAATGAGGGTGTCATGCACGCATGTGGGCATGATGGCCATACAGCTTATTTGCTAGTTCTGGCAGATTGTTTAATACAACTGAAGTCAGAGCTAGCTGGAACGATAAAAATAATTCATCAGCATGCGGAAGAAGTACCACCAGGTGGTGCGAGAAGTATTGTAGAATCTGGTCTGTTGGATGATTTAGATGAAGTATATGGGATTCACTTACTTCCAATTGCTCCTGTTGGAATGGTTGGGTACAATAAGGGCTATGCTTTCAATGGTAGGGCATACATGAAATTGAAAATACAAGGGCGAGGCGGGCATGGTTCATCGCCTCACATAGCAAATGATGCAATTGTGGCAGGGGCACATTTTGTAACTGCTGTTCAAACTATTATAAGCCGAAGATTAAGTCCATTTGATATTGGTGTGATCACCATTGGGTCGTTTGATGGGGCTGGTACCTTTAATGTTATTAAAGATAGCGTAGTACTAGAGGGTGATATTCGATACATGACAGATGCAACGAAAGAAACGATAGAACGGGAAGTAAAACGTCTTGTCAGAGGACTTCAGGAGGAGTTTGATGTAAGTTGTGAACTTACCTATACACTCGACTATCCACCTTTATACAATAATCCTGAACTTACAGAGAAAGTAGCGGTAACATTATTAAATGCGAATGTGAAGGAAATTACAGAAGTAATAGAGGTCCCACCAATGGCTCCTTCTGAAGATTTTGCGTATTATGCGGAAAGGTTTCCAGCTTGTTTCTTTTATATCGGGTGTACTCCAAAGGGCGTTGAAGAACCATATTTCAACCATAACCCTAAATTTGACATCGACGAAGATGCACTGTTAGTGGCAGCAAAAGCTGTCGGACAAGTTGTTTGTAGCATGCAAGAATAAAACAAAAAGAGTCATTCAAAATTTACTTTTGAATAACTCTTTTATGATATAAACGAATGTGTAAGTTACAAGTTTTTTCTATTCCTTATTGAACCAAAGCTCATCTTTGTTATCAATTTCACCATTATAATTAATCAGAATTTCATCGCCAGCTTTAATATCGACGTAAGCAAAGAAATCGAATGTGTGATTATCAAAATTAATCTCATAGTCTGCATTAGGTTCATATGAATGATTAAATAACATACCATATCCAAGCAGGATGGCAGTGTGATTTATCCCGTACTCAAAAGCGTAATCAGCTAGTAAGGTTTTTTCAATATGTTCATGCTGGTCGTTTGGGTATGAAATGACAGGTGCTTCATGAAAAAGCTGTCCTTTTTTGATATCACATTTAGCAAATACCCCTCTATTAAACTCTCCATCACTTAGTGGAGATACTTTTACCTCAATCATGTTTGTTCTCCTTCTCACTATTAAATATTCTATCTAACTGTAACATTAATTTGCACATTATGCTCTGTTTTATGTGTATTTCGAAATTATATGAGCGAAAGATGGTCAATTTAACAAACAAAAAAGAGCCCAATTATGAAACTTGGGCTCTTTCGATACGGTATTTGTTCTATTATTCTTCGCCACCACTAGTCGGCGGTGGTTCTTCCTCTACAGGAGGAGTTACAGGTTCTACAACAGGTGGGGGAGTAACGGGTTCTACAACAATAGGAGGCGTTGTAGGCTCTTCATTCTCTTCCGGTGCTGTTGGAGGCACTATTGGTTCTGTAGGTACTACAGCTTCTATAGATACTATATTAGATGCGGCAGATTCTAATCCTGTGATATCGACTGCAACAGCGATAAATTGGCCAGCTCTATTAATAGATAGACTGTTTCCGGCAGCTTCTTTAGTGGATGAGAGTAGAGTTCTTTGCCCGTTTATAACTTCATAAACTCGATACCCTACAACATCTCCAGAAGTCGACTTAGACCAAGTAATCGTCCCATTAGACATTGCAGCAGACACTGCGGCTGGTGCACTGCCGTCAGCATTAAATACTTCCTCAGACACTACATTTCCTCCAAAGGCTGATTTGGCAGGGAATAACTTAGAAGCATTGCCTCCAAATTTACCAAGCATCCGATTGATAAAATCTTGGTTTACTCCATACCCACCACTTACTACAAATTCCCCAGGAGTGGAATCGAGTGCGCGATATCTGTTTCCGTTTATTTGTACATAGGAAGAAGAGATTAAACT
Organism: Psychrobacillus sp. FSL H8-0510; assembly: GCF_038008345.1. Taxonomy (NCBI): domain Bacteria; kingdom Bacillati; phylum Bacillota; class Bacilli; order Caryophanales; family Bacillaceae; genus Psychrobacillus; species Psychrobacillus sp. FSL H8-0510. The sequence goes on along the minus strand of NZ_JBBOYZ010000001.1, from coordinate 2,527,478 downwards.
ATCATCCTTTGCAGTTGGTAATAAAACAGCTGCATTAAATAAATCTGACTTCACTAAACCAGCTTGTGAACATGCATCTGACACTGCTAATCCTGAAATTCCACAGAAGGATCTAGTAACGACACCTTCAGGAGCAGTAAAGTTATTTGGTGCATCTACTAATTCAGAATTTACATCATACATTGCGTTCATCATATTAGACCAGAGCATATTGATACGCACGCTCGGATGATTGTAACGATTATTCATATAATATAAGGTTTGGGTATCATCACCGTAACCTAACCAAACTCCTAAAGAAATATTAGGGTTATAGCCAACTAGCCATGAATCATTATGATTCTGTGTTGTACCTGTTTTTGCACCAAAATCTGATTGGAATTTCAACCTAGCTTTTGCTAGTTTTGCAGTCCCATCAGACATAACATCTCTTAACATATCGGTAATAATATAGGAAGTAGCAGCACTGAATACTGGCACAGGTTCCACTTCGTGTTGATAAATAACATTACCGTCAACATCTTCAATTTTTTCGATCATATAAGCATCAATAAACTGTCCGTTATTTGCAAATGTTCCAAAGGCATTTGTATTTTCCTCGAGTGTTGCACCATTTGTCATTCCACCAATAGAGAGAGCATGATTAGCATACTCTGCTTCATCTATATGCTCAAATCCCATTTTTGTTAGGAATTGAGTTGGCTTGCGATCCATGATTAAATCGTATAATCGTATCGTTGACAAGTTTTGTGAGGTTGTCAAAGCATCTCGAGCAGAGATAATACCTAGCTCTTGTTCAGTTGTATAGTTTGATGGTGATTTTGACCACGTAGTACTACCTAATTTTTCTAGCTTCAAATCGACTACGGGACTACCAGCTCCAATTACACCATATTCAATCGCAGGAGCATAGACGAGCAGTGGTTTGATGGTAGAACCGATTGGCCGGATACCTTGTGTAGCACTATTTTGGGCTTCAATTTTATGATCTCGTCCACCTAAAAAGGAAAGTATTTTACCCGTACCATTTTCAATCATCATCCCACCAACTTGAACAGGGAAGTCTTTTACCACTATCTCTCCTGAATCTTCATCCTTTACTTCCTTCTGGAAGGTATGTCCGTAAAATTCAAATTCATCTCTTACTTTTAACATAGCTTCATACATGTCTTTATTAATAGTGGTATGAATACGGTAACCATCTGTACTAATGGAACGTTGTGCTAAAATATCATACTTTTGATAAAGCTTTTTTTCATTATCTAATCGAGCAGGATCAATTGAATCGGCTTCTGCAAACTGATCTCTTAAAATTTCTTTCACTCTATTTTCCACTTCAGCTGTTAACCAAGGATACTTGTCTTCAGGAAGTGTTTCTGGCTCTCTAAAATCTTTCGTAATATCGTAGCTAACAGCATTCTTATATTCCTCATCCGTAATATAACCAGTTTCATTCATTCGGAATAAAACAATTTTCATCCGTTCAATCCCAAGTTGGAGAGCTTCTCCTTCTTTTATCTCTCCACCTTGTCTAAAAGGAGTATAAGCAAATGGAGCTTGGGGAATACCAGCTATGTAGGCTGCTTGTGGTAAATTCAGATCTTTTGCTTTTACATTGAATATTCCATTCGCCGCTGTTTCAATTCCAGCGATGTTTCGTCCATTTGAATTTCGGCCGTAGGGGATTATATTCAAATATGCTTCTAATATTTCTTCTTTGTTCATGAAGTGTTCTAAGCGCATAGCTAATAGTATTTCTTTTGCTTTACGTTCATAAGAAACCTCATTGGTTAAAATTTGGTTTTTGATTAATTGTTGAGTTAATGTAGAACCACCAGTTTGTGTATCAGAGTTGGATACATCTTGAAGCAATCCGCGGAAAATTGCTTTAGGAACAATTCCCTTATGTACTTCAAAGTATTCATCTTCCGTCGCTAAAACTGCATCTATTACATAAGGAGAAACCTCTGATAGATTTGTTTCCGTTCTTTCTAAATCAGTGCGTAGTTTACCTAAATACACGTCTCCGGCAAAGTAAACTTCCGATGTCTCTTCATAGTTAAAGACAGCACTGCGCATTTCATCTTTACCACGAAGTGGTTCTTCTTTTACCAATGAAGCAAAATATCCTGCGCCTACAGATAAACCGAATACTCCGAGTGTCAGAATACCCACCATAAGAAGTAAACTTAAATTCCAGATGACACTAGAAGAAACTCTTAATCCCTTAGCCCATTTAGTAGACTCCCACATATCAATTTTTTCTTTGTATCTCTGTATATTTTCTTGCCATTTCTTCATTCAGTTCTCGCCCCCTAAATCTTGAATTATTATACCATAAGCCTAATTGTTAGACGATAGTTATTGACATACAATGTAGATTAGGTAAAATAGATATATATTTTAACGAAGAAAAGTCCGAAGTAGTAATTATACATACTGTGAAGAGAGCTAGCGGTTGGTGAGAGCTAGTCAGTGTATTATGCGAATTACAGGCTTGGAGTTAAACGTACTCACAACGATACGGTGATTGAAGCGGAGGGAATAATTCCTTCAAGCTGGGTGGTACCGCGCTAATTGATTAAGCGTCCCTGCATGATTTTTTATCATGTGGGGACTTTTTTATTTTAAGGAGGCAATATTAATGACGAATTTATTGGATGATTTAGCTTGGAGAGGTCTTCTATACCAACAAACCGATGCTGAGGGCATGGAACAGCTTCTTAGTAAGGAAAAAGTATCATTATACTGTGGAGTAGATCCTACAGCAGATAGCATGCATATAGGACATATTGTGCCGCTTCTTACTTTAAGACGTTTCCAAATGCATGGACATAGACCAATTCTTTTAGTTGGTGGTGCAACTGGAATGATAGGGGATCCCTCTGGTCGTTCAGAAGAACGCCAATTACAAACAACAGAGCAGATTGATTTGAATGTTCAAGGTATTAAAAAACAAATGGAGCAAATTTTTGATTTCAATACCGATAATGGTGCACAAATGGTGAATAACAGAGATTGGATCGGCTCTATGGATGTTATTGAATTCCTGAGAGATTTTGGAAAACTAATTAACATTAACTATATGCTGGGAAAAGACTCTATCTCTTCACGTTTAGACACAGGACTTTCTTTTACTGAGTTTGCCTATACGCTAATTCAGGGAATTGATTTTAATCATCTATACGATCATTTTGGGTGCCGAGTTCAAGTAGGGGGTTCTGACCAATGGGGAAATATTACTACTGGTTTAGAGGTAATTCGTAAAACACATGATGACAATACAAAGGCTTTCGGTATTACTATACCATTAGTAACGAAAGCTGATGGGACCAAATTTGGTAAGTCTGCATCAGGTTCTGTTTGGTTGGATGCAAAGAAAACATCCCCATACGAGTTTTATCAGTTCTGGATTAATACAGCAGATTCAGATGTTATTAAATACTTGAAAATCTTCACCTTCTTGGAACGTGAAGAAATTGAAGCTTTAGAAGTTACCGTTGAAAACGAAGCCCATTTAAGAAAAGCACAAGCAACTTTAGCAGAGGAAATGACTCGTCTGATCCACGGACAAGAAGCATTGGATCAAGCAATTCGAATTTCACAAGCATTATTTAGTGGCAATTTGAAAGCCTTAACTGCATCAGAAATGAAAGATGCATTTAAAGATGTACCTTCTGTCGAGATGACAAAAGATGAAAAATCTATTGTTGACTTCATAGTAGAGGCTACGGTGTCACCATCTAAGCGCCAGGGACGAGAAGATGTAACAAATGGTGCTATTTCTATTAATGGAGAAAAAGTTACGGATGTTGCATATGTAGTAAGTGGGGCAGACCGGTTAGAAGATGAGTTTATGATTATTCGTCGTGGTAAAAAGAACTATAAAATGATTAAGTTTGTATAAGATAAAAGCTACTTCCCAATACTATAAGGGAAGTAGCTTTTTATAGAGCTAGATGATTAGTTAAAAACCACCACGTTCATCTACGTGATGATTATTTTGTCCATCTTTAACTTGTAACTGTTTCTTTTCGTGCTCGTTTAACTTTTGGTATTCCAAATAACTTTCGCCTATAACATTGTCTTTTTCCTTCTTATTAGATGTATTAACCGATTTACCTGTTTTCATAGAAAATCCTCCTGTTTCTTAAAAGTTCTTCGTTAGTATTGACCACTTTTGTGTAATTAGTCACAAATTTAACAAGAAGATTCAAAAAGAAAGCATTACTAGTTAAAAAAGTACATGAAATAGTATAAAATGATAAATAGGATAAAGGTTTGGAAATATAAACACATTTTTTTATTATTAGATTGAGGGGACGTTATTAGTGAGTGCAAAGAGATACCTGTTACATCATTTCGATGACTTTTTTGTTGTTCTATTCGAAAAGGATAACAAAGCAAATAAATTAGTTATCTTAAAAGACAAATTTACAGTGAATGCAAAAGAGGGAGATTTATTAGAGGTAGAGATAAATCAAGATAAATCAGGTTATAATTTTAAAATGCTAGAAGAAGAAACAGATAATACGAAAAAAAGATTATTAGACTTAATTGAGAGTATGAAAAAGAAATAACTCCCGATTTTAAAACTAATCTCATTCAGTCTATACACCTTTCTGTTGGAAAGAGGAGAAAGTTCCTCTTCATCCTAGAGGTGTTTTTTTATATACAGATACTATATCAATAAATAAAAAGCCTTCGAAACCCTGTATTAACAAGGTTTCGAAGGCTTTTAATAGAGCAATAATATTAACGAGAGTAGTACTCAACGATAAGAGCTTCGTTGATTTCAGCAGCTAATTCTCCGCGTTCTGGGTTACGAACGAAAGTACCAACTTTGTTGTCTGCATCAAAAGTTAAGTATTCTGGTACGAAGTTGTTAATTTCCATTGATTCGTTTACAACATCAAGGTTTTGAGATTTTTCACGAAGAGAAATTTCTTGACCTGCTTTTAAACGGAATGAAGGAATATCAACGCGTTTACCATCAACCATAACGTGACCGTGGTTTACTAATTGACGTGCTCCACGACGTGTACGAGCAAGACCTAAACGGTAAACAATGTTATCAAGGCGAGTTTCAAGAAGAATCATGAAGTTTTCACCATGTTTACCTGGCATTTTACCAGCTCTATCAAATAATGTACGGAATTGACGTTCGTTTACACCATAAGTGTGACGAAGTTTTTGTTTTTCTTGTAATTGCATACCGTACTCAGTTAATTTTTTGCGTTGGTTAGGACCGTGTTGTCCTGGTGCGTAAGGGCGTTTTTCTAATTCTTTACCAGTACCGCTTAGTGAAATACCAAGACGACGTGATAATTTCCATGATGGACCTGTATAACGAGACATATATGTCTCCTCCTCTATGTTGGTTTTATTTTGTTGTAAAATAAGACCAGATGTATTCAGACTAGCAGACATTTTGTTTTCATGTATCATCGCCCTAGCAGCCGAGGGTTACGGGATACACCATCTATAGTATAGAGGAACAAAATGAGCAATCTAGGCCATACAACTGCTGCATTTATTTTACACAAATTTCATTGTATCTCTATATCTATCGAAAGTCAAACGATAATCAAATTCAAAAATAATTACAAAAATAGCGTAGACATAGAAAGGATAAATAGGATAAAATATAGTTATATTGAATTATTAGTAACTGTGCTAAAAGTATCATAATTTACTCTTGGAAAGCTGAGAGGTGAACTAATGGAAAGCGAAAATACAATTATTGGTCTTAAAAGTAGAATACTTGACATTTGGAATGAAAATGTATTCACTCATGAATCCAGTATTAAATGGTTTGATGACTTGAAAAATATCTTATTTGAATTTTTTGATATAAAAGAAGCGAAGTATTACATATATGATGCGGAAACTTTTTTACAACTTTCATGGAATCACTCTTTTGCGAAAAAGCTCAATGCTATTAAATGGGTAGAGATAGAGCCATTGTTCTATGATAAAGACATAATAGATGCTCACAAACTACAACTAAAAGACTGTACTGAAAATGATGTAGCTTTATTGTTAAGAGATAAAGAATTGCATCCATTAGGATTAATCATAATGGAATCCTCAGAAAAGTGGATAGAATTTTCAAAAACAACTCAACTAGATATATTCTTGACTACTATTACTAAATTAGTTAAAACGATTAGAAAATCTGTTTATTTAACACAGCAGGAGAGCCAGTTTAGAAATTTGTTCAATGTAACGAAAATGTTTAATTCGACATTAGATATCGGTCAAATATTAGAGGGTACATTAAACTCTATTGAAAATGCATTTCCAAAATTTAAATCTATACTTATTTTATCGAATGATCAGGATCGTAAAACGTCTGCTCCATATAAATTATTCGATTATACAACAGAAAGAAATACTACCGTGGAGGCATATGTATCTGGTGAAATAACGACAGAATTAGCGCAAGATTTAGGTGTGAGATTACTGAATATTCCTATTGTCGGAAAGCAAGGTATCTATGGTATTTTACAAATGTCCACACCTTTAGACTATTTATTTTCAATTAGACAAAAAGAATTTGCAGTTTTACTTGCTAGAGCAGCCGGGAATGCATTAGAAAATGCTAAACTATACATCCAATCACATCGGTTAGTTTCCGATTTACAATTAATCAACGAAACTTCGCATAAATTGAATATGAATTTATCATTAGATGAGATGGTTGTTTTTTTACGCAATCAATTAATGAAGTTTTTCCACCCAGAGCATGTAGGTTTTGTGTTTATAGAAAATGACGAATATAAAATATCACCAGCAAGTACGGATGTATTTCATTCGATGGAAGGGCATCTTTATATTCAATATGTCACAAATCACTTTAAAAGTGAGAAGGATTCTTTATTTATCGCCGATTTCAATCGTCTAATAGAGTCAAAATATGAGTACCGCTCATTAGTGGCAATTCCTTTAAAAGAACAAAATAATATAACCGGGTTTAGTATAATCTTGCATAAGGAACCCTATTTTTTCTCTTTTGACAACTACAAATTAATGCAGTCTTTGATACAACATTCATCTTTAGCTATAAGTAATTCTACATTAAGATACAAGCTACAAAAAATGGTGGATCGAGATCATTTAACGAATCTTTTTGCACGAAATTATTTAGATAGGTTCGTTGAAGATGCGATGGAATCAGATGACCAAGGTGTCTTCGTACTTATTGATATCGATAACTTTAAACGTATTAATGATACACATGGGCATCAAATTGGGGATGAGATTCTAAAACAAATAGCAAGAGTCATACAAGGAAAGATTAAAAACAAAGGAGTTAGTGCGAGATGGGGTGGAGAAGAGTTAGCCCTCTATTTATCTCATATGTCCCTAGAGCAAGGAGTGGAAATGAGCAGACAATTACTGGCGGCCATTCCTCAAAAGACCAACCCTTCTGTAACAGTGTCTATTGGTATATCGCACTGGTCTCGAAGTGATAATTTGAGTTTTAATAATCTCTTTCACAATGCGGATACAGTATTGTACGAAGCAAAAAATAATGGGAAAAATCAGCTATGTATTTATAAGGCATCTCACTCTTCTTGATGAGGTGTCTTTTCTTTTTATAGAATTCCATGTACACTAGATGTAAGCGTTTACAATAAGGGGTGTTTTTATGAGTAATTCAAATTTTTCAAAAGAGACAATGTATATCCATAAAGGGTATAAAACGGGAGATCATCAAGATAGCCTAGCTGTTCCACTTTATCAGACGTCGACATTTGCATTTGACACTGCGGAACAGGGTGAAAGAAGGTTCGCAGGGGAAGAACCAGGGGGAATCTATTCAAGGTTAGGGAACCCGACAGTACAAGTATTAGAGGAACGGATTGCCGCAATGGAGCTAGGGGAAGGTGCACTAGCTTTTGGTTCGGGAATGGCAGCGGTGAGTACTATATTAGTTCACCTTACTAAATCAGGTGATCATATCCTATGTACGAGAGGGATTTATGGTTGTACATTTGGATTGCTGAAAATTTTGAAAGAAAAATATGATATTTCACATGACTTAAAGACTTTAATGACTGAAGAAGAGATAGAAAATGCTATTAAACCAAATACAACTTGTATATATATAGAAACACCAATTAATCCAACGATGGAAATCGTGGATATCGAGCAAATAACAAAAGTTGCTAAGAAACATGGTATTCCGGTAGTTGTAGATAATACATTTTCCTCCCCGTACTTACAAAATCCGATAGAACTAGGAGCAGATTTCGTACTGCATAGTGCGACAAAATACATTAATGGGCACGGTGATGTTATTGCTGGAATTCTAGTGGGAAGAGATAAAGGGGAAATGGAGACAATTCGCGGTACTGTACAAAAAGACTTTGGCGGCATTATTTCGCCATTCGATGCTTGGCTATTAATACGCGGATTAAAAACGTTGCATGTTCGCATGGACAGACATTCGGAAAATGCTAGTAAAGTATTCGACTTTTTAAAGGCACATCCATCTGTTGAACATATCTATTATCCGTTTGATGTAGATAATCCACAATATCATGTAGCGAAGAAACAGATGAAAGCCGGGGGTGGTCTTATTTCTTTCACTATAAAAGGAGGAGTGAAAGAGGCACAAAAATTGATGAATGAACTAAAACTGATAAAAATTGCAGTCAGTTTAGGAGATGCTGAGACTTTGATCCAGCATCCTTACACAATGACTCATTCTGTTGTACCGGAAAAAGAAAGATTAGAGATGGGGATAACAGGCGGCCTGTTAAGACTTTCTGTAGGGCTTGAGAACTCTAGTGATATTATAGAAGATTTACAGCAAGCTTTATCTAATATGTAAAAAGTGGAAGGAGATATCTCCTTCCACTTTTTGCTGCATAATAAGAGTCTTTTTTAAAGACGTGGAACTTTTATGAGGGAACATATCTATGTGTCTAAGGGAAGGGATATGCGCGTCTGAATAATTATGGAGGTAAATGGTAATTTTAATTTTGAATAATCCGAATGAAACATACTCAACCATTGTGGAAAAAGAAAACGGTGTCGGAAGTAAGAATACTCCCGGTAACCATTTGCAAAGAGATCTTAGCTTCTTATTTTCTCGCAGACCCTCTGCTAACTAAAGCACTATAGGTGGTGTGTTTATATATCGAAGGCGAAGTCATAGCAGTTAGCAGAGCTCCGTAATTAAGGGAGAATGCAACTTCATCACCCGATTTTAAATAATTATTATTAGCATCCAAAATAATATGATCACTACTCGAACCAATTATCTCAAGTGGGAGGAGGGGTGTTAATCCAGAGACGAGGACATCTTGTCGCCCAACACCCACAATTATTCTTCTAATTATTCCGTTGTCCGGAAATGATATAAATTCTCCAAAAGCATTTCTACCCCTCATGCCGGTCGGTACAGAAGGTTTTAGTTTCGACTCAATTACTTCCGCAAAAAAGGAAAATGCATCTGTGAATAAATTGGGAATAGGTTCGCCTTTTACCGTCTCACAGCCTAAAAATATAGATTCACCAAGACGCATATTATTGACTTCTCTTACATCCGTCGTATTCATAAGCCAATTATGGTTTGCGGAGTTCCCCCCTGATACATAAGGGAAGGGTAAATTGAACTTTCGTTTCATTCTTTTTACGAGTGAAGAAAACAATTGCATTTTGTGCTCTGTAGGGATGACCCCACCAAAGCAAGCAAAGTTTGCACCAATACCCGCAATTTGAATATTAGGGAATATAATCACTTCTTCAATAAAGGCAGCAACATCATTTAGCAATATGCCTTCTCGTAAATCTCCCATTTCAACCATTATAATAATTTGATGTATTTTCTTCTGTTTCTTCGCTTCAGCTGAGAGGGCACGAACAACTTCGATTTCTGTATTCATACTAATATCTGCAAACTCTATAACTTTTTGAATTTCACTCATTGCAGGAGTACGTAATAATATGAATGTTGCTTGTAAATTTGCCATCTTCATTTTTTCTATATTAGAAATTTTGGAATCTGCAATACTCTTAATCCCGCTATCTATCAGCACTTTTACTACTTCTAGTTTGGCAAATACCCCTTTGACGACTCCTGTAATATGAACGCCTTTTGCTTCATACAACTCTCTTAATGTTGTCGCATTATGCTTAATTTTATCTAAGTTAATTTCAATTCTAGGGTTAGATACCATTTAAGATACAACCAGTTTCGCGCTGTTTTGTAGAGATGGGAAAAATTCAATAATAGAGTCAATTATATTATCAGAACCTGTAGTTAATAAATCTGTTACTGGTAATTGGAAGGTTTGCTCATATTCACGAATAGTAGTATTAACTTCCTGATGGTCCATACCTTCATGATTAAGGGTAATACCGATTACTTTTGTCTCACTGAAATGCTCAATAAGGTCTATCTCACTTTGGACACTTGGCATGTTCACAAAAGGGAAATCTCCTAACACTTTTCTTTTTGGGGGATGTTGTAGAATAACAGCTTTTGGTCTAGATCCTCTTAAAATACCACATGAACTTGCATAAGCAGGATGACTTAGAGCGCCTTGTCCTTCAACAATAATAATATCAGGATTATCTGTATTATTTGCACGTACTACTTCACTTTCAAGTTCACCAATAACGTATTGTAATGGAAAAGCATCCATTGCAAAACCATAAGCAGCCCCTTGTATAAGCCCAGTTTGTCCGGTTGCTATAAAAGCAGTTTTATATCCTCTTGCCTTCAATGCTTTTTCAATAATCACTGCAGATGTTCGCTTCCCACAAGCCCCATCAGTTCCTAAAACTGTAATAATAGGAGTGGTTACTTTAAGGATATCACCGGTAAATAACTTCCATGAATCTTTTGGTTTAGGCTTTCGAATATCTTGGATTTCTACCCCATAACGAGTAGCAATGCTCAGCATTTCTTCATCTTCTGTAAGAAATTCTTGAAGTGGATTGATAATATGAAGACCAGCTTGCATTGCGGATATAATAACTTCTCGTTCATTGTCTTTTAAGAAAGCATCTGAGGGGGCGATTCCAAATATGAAATAAGTAGGTTTTTGAGGTGAGCATTCGATAGCATCTTCTAAGTTTTTACACAATGGAATGCCATTCTTTTTGTTATCTAAAAATTGTCCTGAGTCTAGGCCGTTTTTTGTGCTATCGATAACGGCAGTTATAGAATAATTGCCAGGTTCACGTATTAATCCATTGGCCGTCTTTCCATCCATCGAACTAAATTGGCCCTCACAATAAATAATTGCATTTTTCTTCATTGACCTTACCTCCAAGTAAATCTGTTTTCTAGATAAAAAAAGAACATCTGGTACACCCTAATAAAAGGGGAAATAGATGTTCAATAAGAAATAGATTTAGTTTTATTATGACAATTATCAAGCATTCGCTTCAAAGCATTTAGTATACAAGTCCTATTATACACCTTTTTTTTCCAAAAGTAAAATATTTACACAGCTTATGAGTGAAAAGCCGTCCAGGCGACATGTTAGAGCTTTACGAAAAAAATAAGGCGCCCTCTATTCAACATGAACAGAAAGTGCCTTATTATTAATCGTATAACAATTTCAATTTTAAATGTGCTTCACTAATACATCGATAAACTGTTCCAGTCCTTCTGCATCCTGCTCCGAGAATCGATCCTTAATAGGACTGTCGATATCCAAAACACCTACTAGCTTACCTTCTTTAGTGATCGGAACCACAATCTCGGATTGTGATGCAACATCGCAGGCGATATGACCTGGATAAGCGTGTACGTCTGGTACAATAACTGTCTCTTGTTTTGTAGCGGCAGCTCCACAAACACCTCTACTCAGTGGAATTCTAACACAAGCCGGTAATCCTTGGAATGGACCTAAGACAAGCTCTCCATCTTCCATTAGATAAAAACCAACCCAATTAATCTGATCAAAAAATTGATTTAATAATGCCGAAGCATTACTAAAATTAGCAATTGCATTAGTTTCTCCCGTTAAAAGAGCGTCCAGTTGTTTAGAAAGCATATTATAATTTGCAGTTACATCTTCAGAGTATGCTGATTTCGTGAACATATTTTCATTCTCCATTCTATAGTAAGTTACTTATATTATTGTAAAACTGATGTAGATCTTTTGCTTGATGTGCGTCAGACCCAAAAACAAGAGGAATTTCTAGTTCCTTCGCAAGCTTTATATAAGGAAGCGGAGGATACACTTCTAAACAATATGGCTTAGCTAATCCGGCGGTATTAACATCCAGTTCTAGCTGTTGATGTTTGATTTCTTTTAAAATATTTACTATATCTTCATGGTCTTGTACTACTTCCGTAAGTGTATGTTGAAATTTATGCACTAACGTAATATGACCTATTCTCCGTGGTTTATAGTCGCCTAGATTACTCGTTATTGAATCTATCAATGTTTTATAATACAATTTATACACAGCCATTGGGCTTCCAAGCCGTTCGACAAATTCTGTGAACGTAGATTTAGAGAAGTCAATACAAGTATAGTCATTTTCAAATTTTAAAAAATGAACAGATAAAATAGAGTCATCTAAATATTTTCCATATGTATTTAAAAAAGAAGTAATATTTTGTTCAAACCCAGATATAAAATCGACTTCTAAGCCTGTAGAAATAACAATATCTTTCTTGTATTCTTTTTTCAACTTTTGTAACTTGGTAATATAAGACTCTAAATGGGTCATGCTCATTCCACTATCCTTATCAGGGGTGGGATCTATAAAACCTAAAGGTAGAGGAGCATGTTCTGTAAATGTGATGGTGTCAAAACCACTTTGTATGGCTTTTTCAATATACAGATGAAAGGAATCTTCTGTTCCATGTGGACAATAAGGTGTGTGGATATGCCCATCCTTTTTCAATAAAAATCAGCCTCCAAACTATAGAAATATAATTTTTAAAAAGAATTAACAGTTTTTCTCTTGTTTATGAAACAATAACATAAAAAGCATGGTAAGATATAGAGTAGTATTGGAAATAGAACTTTTTGAATTTGGAACAGGGGGCTTACGATGAAGTATATCATCCCAGCAGTTATTATACTTTTAGGAATTGCAATTTTTGCATTTATCATAAGACGAAAACATAACGTAGAAATAGAAAGATTAGAACATGAGAAACATCAAATTCAAAATAAACCGATTTTAGAAGAAATGACAAAAGTAAAACAGCTGAATATGAATGGGCAAACCGAGGAAATGTTTGAAAGATGGAGAAATGCATGGACAGAAGTAATGGATGTGCATATGCCAAAAATCGATGTTCTATTATTTGACGCAGAAGAAAGTATAGATAGATTTATATTTCCGAAAGCGACTAAAATTGAAAAAGAAATTCAAATATTGATAACACTTTGTGATAAGAAAATGTCCGAAATTTTAATCGAACTTGAAGATTTAATAGGTAGTGAAGAAAAAAACCGTATCGAGATGGAACAATTAAAAGATCAACATCGTGCAGCTAGAAAAACACTTCTTGCACATCAGTACTCATTTGGAGAAGCAGTGAAGGCGTTGGAACAAAAGCTGGAGTCTTTCATTCCACTGTTTGATGAGTTCGATCGACTAACGGATACAGGTAACTATTTAAGTGCCCGTGAACTAGTTATTACTGTCCAAGAAGATGGTCAAAAATTCTTCCCTAAATTACATGATATTCCTACAGTATTATCTGATATACAACATAAAATACCAGCCATTATTCATGAGTTGCGTAATGGACAAAAAGAGATGGAAGAGAGTTCTTACTACTTACAGCATCTCGAAATGAATCAAAAATTAGACTCCATAGAAGCCGAACTTGTGGAATTAAAACAAGCAATTATTGAATTGCATGTCGGGAAAACAATGAGCAGAGTGGAAGAGTTAAAAGATGAATTAGATACATTTTATGATTTACTGGAAAAAGAAGTGCTTGCGAAAAAATATGTGGATCAATATAAAGAGCAAACAGGCTCTCGCTTACGAGAAGTTACTACTGTTACACGAGCTGTTAGTGAAGAAGCTGCGTATGTTCAACAGAGCTATCGTCTGCCAGAAAAAGAGGCGGAAATTCCCCAAAGTTGTTTAAAAGAGCTAGAGGAATTAGAGAAAAAGTATGAATTGCTTTCCAGTCGCGTAGAAGAAGAGCAATCTGCGTACTCAAGCCTACAAGAAGAGTTAAATGAAATTGCTGAAGAAATTGATCGACTATATGAAGAACAAGACCGATTTGCAAATCGATTGAAAAATCTTCGAATAGATGAAAATAATGCACGTGAAAAGCTGGATGAACTAAAGGATTTATTACATGATACCGATCGTATGTTACAAAAAGCCAATATACCTGGAATCCCAGAAGATATGGACGTTCGTTTAGAAGAAGCAGAAGAGCACATTTATGTAGCAATGCAAAGTCTGCAAGAAGTACCTTTAAATATGTCTCTAGTAGATAATTACTTAGAAAAAGCAGAGGCTTGTATGGAAGAAGTACATAGCAGAGCAAAAGAAATGCTTGAAAATGTTTTACTAACAGAAAAAATTATTCAATATGGTAATCGCTATCGTGCAAGTCACCCGCAAGTTCATGCAAAACTGTTAGAAGCAGAGGAAGCGTTTAGGCAACTGCGATATTCTAAGGCTCTTGAAGATGCAGCGACAGCTGTCGAAGAGGTAGAACCGGGAGCTTTAAAGAAAATTGATACATTAGTGAAGGAAGACGCTTGGCGTACATAATCATACGATTTAAAGAACAGTATGAAATTGAGATGTTTGAAAATCATATTTTGTATACAAACGTGAACCACCTCACTATGTGACGGTGGTTTTTTTCCGAAAAGGAGAGTTATTGAAATGATTTATTTAGATAATAGTGCGACGACCAAAGTACATCCAGAGGTATTAAATACGTTCGTCGCTGTGAACGAAAAATTTTGGGCAAATCCTGCATCAATTCATACATTTGGACATCAGACAAATGAATTGTTACAATCTGCTAGAGAACAAATTGCAGACATATTGAAAACGTCAAATGAAAAAATATTTTTTACATCTGGGGGAACAGAGTCCAATAACTTAGCGATATTCGGTTTAGCTCATAAATATAAGCAACGAGGGAAACATGTATTAATTTCTGAGATTGAACATCCTTCTATTATAGAAACAGCTAAAAAATTGAGCAAAATAGGGTTTGACGTTGAGTGGATTCCCGTCAACTCAGAGGGCATCATTATATTGGATACACTAGAAAAACTGGTTCGAAAAGATACTATATTGGTTAGTGTTATGCACGTGAACAATGAAACAGGTGCTATACAACCAATAGAAGAACTTTCTAAAATTGTTAGAGCACAAAGCAGAGCGCTTATTCACATGGACGCTGTTCAGAGCTTCGGGAAAATTCCAGTTGACTTTAAAATCTTGGATATTGATGCTATTACGATCTCTTCTCATAAAATACACGGATTAAAAGGCTCGGGATTACTTGCATTAAAAAAATTCATCGAAATAGAACCGATATTATACGGTGGAGGACAGGAATCGGGTATTCGCAGTGGTACAACCTCCGTACCTTTGGCAGTTGCTACAGCGAAAGCGATAAGATTAGGCGTAACAGACTTACAAAACAACATTTTAAAATTACAAACACTCTCGGACGATTTGATGGTATATTTAAATACTTTTCCTTCTGTTAAAGTAATATCTCCAGCAAAAAAAGCACCACATATTGTTACATTTTCGGTGCAAAAAGTTAAAGGTGAAGTAATGATTAATGCATTGCAGGAACAGGATATCATTGTATCCACTAGTAGTGCATGCTCCTCCAGACAAACAAAAACAAGTCATGTACTAAAGGCTATGCATATTTCGGATGATTATATAAAAGGCGTATTAAGAGTAAGCCTTAGTACCCTTAATAACCAACAAGAAATAGACCAATTTAAAATTGTATTCAAGCGTGTCATGAATGTAATTAAAGGAGATTAAAATAGGATGAAATGGGAAAAAATATTAGTACGTTATGGTGAACTATCAACGAAAGGGAAAAATAGAAAGCAGTTTATTTCACATTTACGAAATAATATTAGGTTTTCATTTGTTGATTTGCCAAATATTAAAATACAAGCGGAAAGAGATCGCATGTTTTTAACATCAACTGATGATTCGGAAATTGAGGCACTAATAACACGATTACCTAAAATCTTTGGGATTCAATCGTTTAGTCCAGTAGCTTCTTGTTCTAAAGAAATGGATGATATTCAAGCAACTGCACTTCAAATTATGGATAGTTTAGACAGTCAAGATAAAACGTTTCGTGTTACTGTAAAACGTTCAGATAAGTTTTTTCCACTGGATACATACGAGTTACAAAGTGTCGTAGCAAGTAATGTATTAAGACAATACCCAAGTTTAAAAGTTCAAATGAAGAAACCAGAAATAGATTTACGTATTGAAATATTAAATGATGCAGTATATATGATGGCACAGGTTATTCCTGGAGCAGGTGGTATGCCTTTAGGTTCAAATGGTCGTTCGTTACTTATGTTATCAGGAGGGATTGATAGTCCTGTAGCTGGATACATGTTATTAAAACGTGGCGTTCGGCTCGATGCAATACATTTTCATAGTCCACCGTTCACAAGTGAAAGATCGAAGGAAAAAGTAATGGATCTAGCCAATCAGTTAAGTCATTTTGGTGCAACTGTAAGACTACATGTCATACCTTTTACAGATATACAACAAAGTATACAAGCTCAAATACCTGAAAATGTATCGATGACTACGACTAGACGGTTAATGATGAAAATTGCTGATCTTGTTCGAGAAGAAATAGGAGCATTAGGAATTGTTACTGGGGAAAGCTTAGGTCAGGTAGCAAGTCAAACTTTGGAAAGCTTAACTGCAATAAATGCAGTTACGTCTACGCCAATTTTCAGACCACTAATCTCTATGGATAAGCTTGATATTATTGATATTGCCCGGGAAATAGGGACTTACGAAACTTCCATCTTGCCTTACGAGGATTGTTGTACTATCTTTACACCATCTTGTCCAAAAACTAAACCTAAACTCGAGAAAGTGGAATACTACGAGAGCTTTAAGGATTTTGATGAATTAATAACAGAAGCAGTGCAAAATAGAGAAGTTCTTTCATTCCCTATGAAGAAGGCTAATGATTTTTCAAACCTCCTTTAGTAAATGACAAAATATACCTTTTATCCTCCATGTATGAATTAGATGAAAATGAACAATCTAATTTCACAAGGAGGTGAGGAACATGCCAAACAACAACAACTCAAATCAACTTCTAGTACCTGGAGTAAAACAAGCACTTGATCAAATGAAATATGAGATCGCTCAAGAGTTTGGAGTACAACTTGGTGGTGAAGCATCATCGCGTGCCAACGGATCCGTAGGCGGAGAAATTACTAAGCGATTAGTTGCACAAGCCCAACAACAAATGAACGGATTCCAAAAATAAGTGAATTAAGAAAACCGGTAGCCTAAGCTGCCGGTTTTTTTATTGATAGGCGTATTCCAACCTACCTCTACCAAAGTCATCAATAATAGCTGTATACTATCTGAAAATTTAAATTTTATTAACCAATGTGGCTAATTTTCCTCTATAATTAAAATAGTACAAAGGAGGAAATCAAATGAATAATCAAAATTTAATTGCTCCAGAACATTATAATCTCATTACTGAGTTCGAAAAGTATGCAGTAGACGATGAAAAGTTAGCTATAATATGGGAATCTGAAGATGGTCAGCAGAAAAAAAGTACATATAAAAATTTAATACAGAGAGCTAATAAGATAGCTAATCTTTTTACCCGTAAAGGTCTCCAAAAAGGAGATGTGGTATTAATAATGGTACCACGGTTAATCGAGGCTTATGAAATTTATATAGGTGCACTAAAAGCCGGGCTAGTTGTTATCCCAAGTTCTGAAATGCTTCGCGCAAAGGATATTGAATATCGCTTGACACATAGTGAAGCGAAGGCAATTATTGCATACGAACCATTTTTAGATCAATTTGAAGATGTTCGGAATTTAGACGAACAATTATTATTAGTAATCGGTAATAAGAAAGACAATTGGATATCTTTAACGGAGGAAATACAAGCCGAATCAGATGAATTTCAAACAATTGATACGCTAAGGGATGACATGGCATTCCTATCGTATACGAGTGGTACTACCGGAAATCCTAAAGGTGTAGTCCATACCCATGGATGGGCGTTTGCACATTTACGCACTTCTGGGCCGAACTGGTTGGCAATACAAGAAGGAGATGTAGTGTGGGCTACAGCAAGTCCGGGCTGGCAAAAATGGATTTGGAGTCCATTCTTAGCGACACTGGGTAGCGGAGCAATTGGTTATGTATATAACGGTAAATTTGAACCCAAAAAATACTTAACAATTATTCAAGAGCAAAAAGTAAATATTCTTTGTTGTACACCTACTGAGTACCGGATTATGGCTAAAGTAGATACATTAAACGAGTATAATCTTTCGTCGCTTCAGAGTGCTGTTTCTGCAGGAGAACCATTGAACAGAGAAGTAATTGAAACGTTTGAAAAAGTTTTTGGTCTAGAGGTCCGAGATGGCTATGGCCAAACTGAAAATACATTGCTTGTTGGAACGATGAAGGGCATGGAGGCAAGACCTGGTTCCATGGGCAAACCAACACCGGGTAATACAGTGGAAATTATCAATGATTTAGGGAAGATTTGTGCTACTGGAGAAGTTGGAGATATAGCTGTTCATATTGAAACGCCAGCATTATTTAAAGAGTACTTAAAAGATCCTGAAAGAACCTCTATGCAATTTAGAGGAGATTATTATATTACAGGTGACCGAGCGAAAAAAGATGAAGATGGATACTTCTGGTTTGAAGGGCGCGGAGACGATATTATTATTAGCTCAGGCTATACAATTGGACCTTTTGAAGTAGAAGACGCATTGACAAAACACCCAGCTGTTCAAGAATGTGCAGTAATTGGGGCGCCGCATCCGGAAAGAGGCAGCATTGTTAAAGCATTTGTTGTGTTACGTGATGCATCCTTAGCAGGATCTGAGGATTTAATAAAAGAACTACAAAATCATGTGAAACAAATAACCGCACCCTATAAATACCCAAGAGAAATTGAATTTATCGACGAATTACCAAAAACAACATCTGGGAAAATTAGAAGATTAGACTTACGACAAAAAGAACAGAGTAAAAGCCGGTCATAAAAATTAATTAAAATGGTTTATAAAACACGAAGAGATCATACTTCTTCGTGTTTTCTTATTTACTTTAATGCTCTAAAGCAATATAATGATTTAATATTTCGAGTTACAAAGTAAAGAGGTGCTTTTATTGGGTTCAGAAGAAAAACAAGGAATCATATTTGTAGTACTGGCATATGTATTTTGGGGTTTCATGCCAATTTATTGGAAGTTATTAGAGCATGTTTCTAGTGATGAAATACTTTCAGGTAGAGTAATTTGGTCATTCATTTTTACCTTCATGTTAGTAATTGTAGGTAGAAATTTAAATCAGCTGAGATTAGATTTGAAGGATTTATGGGCTAATCAAAAATCTTTTTGGGGGCTATTTCTAGCTTCTTATCTTGTATCAGGAAATTGGTTTACATACATATATGCAGTAAACGCAGGTTATATCGTACAAACAAGTTTGGGGTATTATATAAACCCACTTCTTTCTATATTATTGGGGATTGTATTTTTAAAAGAAAGACTTTCCAGAGCACAACAGTTTTCTGTACTACTAGCTGCTGTAGGAGTGATTATTCTTACTGTTTCTTACGGTGGAATTCCGTGGATAGCTTTTACGCTTGCCATAACGTTTGCTTTATATGGTCTGATTAAGAAAAGTATTAAAATCGATGCATTAAGAGGATTAACGATTGAAACTTTTTTTGTTTTACCTGTTGCTCTCGTATACTTTATTTATTTAGTAGTATCAGACAAGGCGGTATTTTTTAATACCGATGCTCCTACTGCCATCCTACTCATTTTCACGGGTGTTGCAACTGCCGTGCCTTTGATCTTGTTTGCTAAGGGAACTAAGACAATGCCACTGTATATGTCAGGATTTTTTCAATATATTGCACCAACGTTAATGCTGCTAGTTGGAATATTTTTATACGACGAGGCATTTAGTAAAATAGAGTTTTTATCATTTTCATGTATCTGGCTTGCATTAATACTATTTACGGTTTCCAAAATAATGCAAGTGAGAAAAGTACAAGTTCATAAGTGAAATACCGACAACATTTATTTACATTTCAGGTGACGGAATGACAAACTTTATAAAAAAGGGATGCTGGTTGGATGTGACGCCCGTCACATCCAACCAGCATCCGCTATAAAATTATGAAATAAGTAATTAGCAAATGGACTATCTAGCTCAAATTATAAAAACGATCTTTTCACTTTTTCCCAGTAACTATTATCTTTCATTTTAACCGTTTTAATGATTTTATCACTCAAACAAATAGATACATTTTCAACATGCTGAATACTAAGAGCTTCGTTGTCTGTGCTCATCGAAGGGTAATCATTCCAGTCTTTATGCAGTCGAAGTTCAAGTGTTCTTTCTCCACTTAATATAAAAGAGGAACCTAGCGTTCTATAATCATTGCTATTCACAGAAGCTATTTCCGCAACTTGAATACAAGGTAGAAGAGGATCAACCACTGCCCCATTTAGTGACTTGTTATAACCTGAACTTCCAGTCGGAGTGGAAATCACCATACCATCTCCTCTAAAGGACTCAAAATGCTTGTGGTCAATAATTATATCTAGTACAAATGCTTTGATAATATTTGAACGAATCGTAAATTCATTTAAACATAAAAATTTAGGGTCATTATTTACCGAGATTTCTAGTAAAGGATATTTCCGAACTTGGATATTTTTTGTGAGGACTGCTTCAGCCATTGCTTCTATATCATCCGCTAAAAAATCACAGTACATGCTTAGCGTATCTGTTGTAGAAATTCCAGCATATAAGCAATCCTGCCTAAATCCTGTTTTACGGACTGCTTGTAAAAAAGAACCATCCGTCCCGATGCTAACAATTATGGAAGCAAGCTGAGGGTCTTCCACGACTGTAAAACCATGAGTATGTATGGCTTCAGCGATACTTTCTTTTCTTTGCAAAGATTTTGTGTCATTCTTAGTATATAAATATATTGCGTTTTTGGAGGGCATAAACATTCTCCTTTACTATTGTATATATTTATTTTAACATTTTGTGAAACATTTAGATATTCTTTACGTATGTAAAGAGGAGTATTAAAGGAGGAATTGTATATATGAATATGAAACGCTGGTTTGCTATTTTAGGAGCATCACTGTTACTGCTTATTTCTATTTTCGTCAATACTGTTTCCACTGCTTTTTCAACAGATTGGACATCGTATTTAGAGGACTTTGCATCTGCTTCTAGCTCAGAGTTTTTTGAAACTGTTTTGGAAGAAGGTAGTATGAACGAACGAATCGTAGTACTTACGGTAGATGGGACTATTCAAGATACTGGAAGTGCAAGCTCGCTTTTTGCAGCGGAAGGATATAATCATCAATTCTTCATGCAACAATTAGAACAAGCAAAAGTCGATGACACTGTAAAAGGGATTGTGTTACAAGTAAATTCACCAGGTGGCGGAGTTGTCGAATCGGCACAAATTTATAAAGAAATTATTGAACTTCAAGAAGAAACTGAGAAACCGATCTATGTTTCTATGGGAAGTATGGCTGCTTCAGGTGGATACTATATATCTGCACCTGCTGATAAAATATTTGTGAACAAAGAGACGATGACAGGTTCTATTGGTGTCATTATGCAAAGTGTTAACTATGGTAAACTAGCAGAAAAATATGGCGTAGAATTTGTAACAATTAAATCTGGTCCATACAAAGATATTATGAGCCCTACTAGAGAAATGACAGAAGCTGAAAGAACAATGCTTCAAGAAATGTTAAATGACTCGTATGAGGACTTCGTTGATATTATCGAAAAAGGTAGAAATATGACCGAAGCAGAAGTGAAAAAAGTTGCGGATGGACGAATTTTAAATGGTCGACAAGCAATTGAAGCTGGCTTAGCTGATGAATATGGCTTTGTAGAGGATGTAATTCAATCTATTAAAACAGATTATGACTTACAAGATGCAGAAGTATTTGAATATGGCTATTCACAAAGTTTTGCTTCCCTATTTGCTGTGAAAGCACAGTCATTCTTAGGTTTAGATTTGGAATCCAAGCTTATTGCGAAGTTAATCACAGAAAATAGCTCACCAAAAATGATGTATTTATACGGGAATGAATAAGGAGGGTTTAAGATGAGTGAATTTGTACAATCAGAAGAGCAGCATGTGCAAGCGAACACCTCTGCAACCCAGCAAGTAATTGTTCATCGAACGGCACAATATGAACAGAAGGCTGCGGGCTTTTGGATTCGTTTTTGGGCATATACAGTAGATATTCTCATTTTGGCATCTGTTGGTATGTTATTGATCAAACCTATATTTCGGTTGTTTTCATTAGACTTAAATAATCCTGTATGGTATGCGCCTTTTACATTAATCACAGCAGCTATCTTTTACGCATACTTCGTGTTGATGACAAAGCTTTGTAGCCAGACAGTAGGAAAGATGATTTTTGGTATTAAAGTTATATCCAAAGACGGTGGAAAACTAAAATGGAGTACTGTTATATTTAGAGAATGGATTGGTCGCTTAATCTCTATTGTTCCATTGAATATACCTTATTTAGTGGTAGCTTTTACTCCTAAAAAACAAGGGGTACATGATTTTATCGCTGATACGCTTGTTGTCCATGAGACCGTATTTGATCTAAAAGAGAAAGTCACATATGAGAACGCTCCTGCAAAAGAGTTGCATGAGCCGAACGTATTCTAGTAAGATAAAGATAATGAAAAAGGAGGCTACATATTATGGCAAAAGTAACATTTAAAAATAGTCCGGTCACATTAGTTGGAAAAGAAGTGGTAGTTGGTAGTAAGGCACCTGACTTTTCTGTGCTAGCAAATGATTTATCACCTGTGACTCTACAAGATTCTGCTGGTAAAATTCGTTTAATCAGTGTAGTTCCTTCCCTAGATACAGGAGTTTGTTCTACACAAACAAACAAATTTAACGAAGAGGCTGCTAGTTTAGGTGAAGATGTAGCAATTTTAACAGTATCGATGGATTTACCTTTCGCTCAAAAACGTTGGTGCGGGGCTAATGCTGCTGATGCAATTCAAACTTTATCAGATCACCGTGATGCAGCTTTCGGAGAAGCTTACGGGGTACTTATGCAGGAATTACGCTTATTAGCTCGTTCTGTATTTGTAGTAGATAAAAACGATGTTGTAACTTATGTTGAATATGTTGGAGAAGGTACAGATCATCCAAATTATGAAAAAGCATTAGAAGCAGTAAAAGCACTAACTAACTAAGAAAAGCGCAAGCGCCTAGCGTTGCAAGTCTGAAGCGACTTGAAGGGTTAGGCGCAGGAGCTAGACAGATAAAGGGTAAAAAAGTATATACTTTCTTATCTTTAAAAAAATGCAAACCCACTCTGAAGAAGGAGTGGGTTTTACTATGAGGGATACTATGCATACACATGTAGAACAAATTTTTACGTTTATTGATCAAGAGAGTAATTATATTGAAAATGAAGCTTCTGCTACTTATTTAGAAGGTGTCGTTTATGCGTTAGAGCTATGGCTTAATGAAAAAAAAGTGCCATCTGTTCGGGACGCAGATAAAGAAGAAGTACGCAAAGCAATTCAATTAGCAATACTAAAAGGAATGAAGAAGTCCGTTCAGGTTAATCATCAAATGACTCCGGATGCGATAGGATTATTAGTAAGTTACTTTGTGAAAGAAATGACTAAGGATAGAAAAGAACTATCGATTTTAGATCCTGCCCTAGGAACAGGGAATTTGTTATTTACGATTATGAATGCACTACCAACGGAAAACTACGCATTTGGTGTAGAAATTGATGAGTTGTTAATTCAATTGGCTGCGCAAACTGGTGAGCTCCTTACACACGACGTACAGTTATTTAGACAAGATGCATTAAAGCCTCTTTTAATTGATCCTGTGGATATTGTAGTAAGTGATTTACCGGTTGGATATTATCCAGATTCGGAAACTTCGCAAGATTATTTCCTTCATAGTACGGAGGAAATGTCGTATGCCCATCACTTGTTTATGGAGCAGTCGATGAAACACGTTAAACCAGGTGGCTATCTTTTCTTCCTAGTACCAGATACTATATTTGAATCGAAACAAGCACCGAAGCTTCATGAATTCATCAAGGAAAATGGTTGGATTCAAGCAGTCATTCAATTTCCAACTTCTATTTTTAAAACAAAGGGACAAGAAAAAAGCTTGCTAATATTACAAAAGAAAAGCAGTGACTTAAAAGCGCCAAGAGAGGTTCTTTTAGCAAAAGTTCCAAACATGATGAACAAAGAATCTATGGAACTGTTTTTGAAAAAGGTCGAAATTTGGCAAGAAGAGAATACTAAGTGAGTTGCTAGCTCCTTCGTTGAACGGTACAATTAAAGTACTAGTTCAACGAAGGAGCGTTTTTTATGCCAATAATATTAGCTATAAATGCAGGAAGCTCTTCATTAAAATTCCAAGTTTTTGAAATGGTAGACGAACAAGTAATTGCTAAAGGATTAATAGAAAGAATTGGTCTAGGAAATCCAATTTTTACAATGACGACAAATGAGGAACGTATAAATATTATTGAACAGGTGGACAATCACGAACAAGCGGTAAAACTATTGATGTATATGTTAATTGAAAAGAATGTAATAGAATCGTTAGATGATATTGATGGAATTGGACACCGAGTTGTACATGGAGGAGAGGTTTACAGTGACTCTGTTTTAATAACAACTGAAGTATTAGAGAAGCTAGAAGAACTATCGGAGTTAGCGCCGCTTCATAATCCAGCGAACGTTACTGGTATAAAAGTATTTAAAAAAGAACTTCCTAATGTGCCAGCGGTTGCTGTTTTTGATACTGCTTTTCATCAAACGATGCCAGAAAGTTCTTATCTATATTCCATCCCATATAATTATTATGAAAAGTATGGTATTCGAAAATATGGTTTTCATGGGACTTCCCATAAGTATGTTTCAGAGAGAGCTGCAATTTTATTAAACAGACCTTTGGAAACAACTCGATTTATATCCTGTCATCTTGGCAATGGGGCAAGTATTGCGGCTATTCACCATGGTAAATCTATCGACACATCTATGGGGTTTACTCCGCTTGCAGGGGTAACAATGGGAACCAGGTCAGGTAATATAGATCCTGCTCTAATCCCTTATTTGATGGAGAAAACAGGGAAAGATGCAGAAGGTATTTTAGATATTTTAAATAAGAAATCAGGAATGCTAGGTGTTTCCGGATTCTCTAGTGATTTGCGTGATATCGTTACGGAAGCTACAAAAGGGAACGACCGGGCACAGTTAGCTTTAGATGTATTTGCTAATAGAATTCATAAGTACATCGGCTCCTATGCTGCACGTATGAATGGTGTGGATGCCATTATTTTCACTGCAGGAATCGGTGAAAATAGTGAGGTTATTCGTGAAAAAGTCTTAAAAGGACTGCAGTTTATGGGCGTGTATATGGATCCCGATCTAAATAAAATAAACGGAAAAGAAAATTTCATCAACTACCCGCATTCACCGGTTAAAGTGATAGTTATCCCGACAAACGAAGAGATTATGATTGCTAGAGATACGGTGAGAATAGCGGGATTGTAGCTAGAATGAGTGATTTCAAATTGTGTAAAGTTTAAATCCGGATAAATAAAGGATATAGAAGGTAATAGTTCTAGTAGTTATGCAATATACAAAAGTGAACTTTTAAAAATGAGAGTAGGCCTCATCAACTATATTTGATGAACTACTCCTTTTTATATTTGTTTTATCCCTAAGTAATATTTGATTAATTTAATAGACATTTATAGAAAATAATCTATATAAGTCAATGTAAAAAAGTGTAATCTTCCTAATATTGATTTCCTCTTCAGGCGGTTGCTTTCCGCGGGCACGGCTTCAATCTCCTCGTCACTGCGAAAACATATGCTCCTGCGGTTACTCGTCGCAAAGACATTGGTCAAAATAAAGTTTGCCCAATGTCTTTCCTGCGGGGCTTTCAGCTCGCGCTGTCCCGCTGGAGTCGCCGCCTTCCGCTCCAATCAAACGAATTGACTTTGTAATAAATAAAAATGAACTAGTTGAAAAATGGAATCTTGAAAACATAACCTTGAATATAAATTAGCAAAAGATTATTAGGCTATATGAAAGGTCAGGTGATAGACATGTTATAATTTTATTAAAATATGCAAATAAATGGAGATGTAATAGTGAGTAAAACTTATATTAATCAGAGTACATTATCTTCTAAATTAGGGTGGTCAGAGGCTACCGGCAGGAAATGGATTACTGAGTTTCAAGAATTTGTTCCGCCTAAAATGGTCGGCAAAAGTAAAATGTATGATGATAATGCGTATAAAGTTTTAGTTACCATAAAGCAACTTTCTGATAAAAAATTCACTAGAGGAAAAATATTAGAGATTTTTAAGGAAGAAGGCGTTCCTGAAACTGTAGATGAGGTAGAAAAAATAATTAAAGAATATTCAGTTTTAGACGAACTAGGACAAGCTCTAGTTGATTCAATCCCTTCATTAAAAGATCTTATTATTCCTTTATTGAATGTCATGAGGGATAGAAAACCCTTCATAGCATCAATGTTAAATAAAGGTGTTGCTGAGTATCTTTCACTAACTGATGATCAATTAAGTATTGCTTACCCTGAAAGTAAGGAAACTATTTTTACGTCTAGGATGAGGGCATCGAGGTTTTCTTTGCAAAAACAAAGTTATATTGAAGAAGTAAGTACTCATACTTATCAAATTACCAACGAAGGAATAGAACTATTAAATAATAACAACGTGGATATAAACGAAGAAATAGAAGAGTTAGAAAAGGTTATTGATCCTATTGAAGTCATTCAAGAAAATGTCGAGGAGATTGAAGAAGAACTTGTAAATAAGTTAGTGAATGAACTGAAAAAAGCTCACTGGAGAAGACTGGAAACAATTGTTGTTGAATTACTCACGGCGATGGGCTACGGAGATGGACAGGTTACACAAAGAACTAATGATGGTGGATTAGATGGAATAATCAAAGAAGACAAACTAGGTTTAGATAATATCTATGTTCAAGCAAAAAGATGGGAAAATACGGTTGGTAGACCGGAAGTTATGAGTTTTTCTGGAGCATTGGATGCGAAAGCAGCTAGAAAAGGCATTTTTATAACAACATCATCTTTTTCTAAAGGAGCAGAAGAATATGTTGAGCGTCTTGAATCTAAAAAAATTATATTAATTGGTGGAAGAAAACTTGCAAGACTAATGATAGAGAATGATATAGGAGTAAGTATAAAGAAAAAAATAGTTTTGAAAGAGATAGACTTTTCTTATTTTGATGGCGAGTAGCTGCGCATAGTGGGAGAAGCTAAACTGTTTGGGTATTAATGTATGTGTGAGTTAAAGAAGAATTAGATCATAGCATGGTAGAAGAAAAACAAAGTTTAAATAAAAAATGACTAAACGTGAGAAGTTTCACGTCTAGCCATTTTGTTAATCTATGAGTTTATACTTCTGGACGTTCTTCTGTACGTACTACTAATACGTCGCATGTAGCGGAACGTACGATATATTCGGATACACTACCGATCAAGAATCTTTCCATTGCATTTAAACCAGTCGCTCCACAGATGATAAGATCTGCTTCTACTTTTTTAGCAATGTCTTTAGAAATCATTGTTTTTGGTGAACCGTAATCCACAACAACATTTACATTTTGTACTCCAGCAGCAAGCGCTTCTTTTTTATATCCACCTAGTAAATCTTCTGCAAATGTTTGAGCTCTTTCAGCGATAGAGCGGTCATAAGCTTCAATTGCAGCGAATGAACGAGTATCGATAATATTAATAAGATTTAATGTTGCATTGTTACGTGCTGCAATAGAAACAGATTTTTTGAATGCATATTCCGCTTCTTTGGAACCATCGACTGCAACTAAAATTTGATTATATTTTAATGTCATTTTAAAAACCTCCTTGTTGGTTATATATATAGTATTCGAGATTGTTAGACATATTCCTTCTTTTTATTCATTTTAATTCTGTATATTAAGTCATATTTGTGAATACTTAAAATTGAAAATTAAATAGTTGCAGTATTTTAAATATATAAATGATAAAATGAATTTGTATGAAATATTGTGTCATCTTCATACCAACATGATTTACATAGGAGGATGCAAGAAATGCGTATTGGGATTCCAAAGGAAACAAAAAACAATGAAAATCGCGTAGCAATGACACCAGCTGGAGTAGTGAGTCTTACTCATTACCAACATGAAGTTTTTATCGAAACCGGAGCTGGGCTTGGGTCAAGCTTTACAGATGAGGACTATATTACTGCAGGTGCTAAAATTGTATCCACTGCAAAAGAAGCATGGGATCAGGAGATGGTCATGAAAGTAAAAGAACCTACTCATGCTGAATATGAGTTAATCCGTGAAGAGTCAATTCTTTTCACCTATTTACATCTAGCTCCTGAAGCGGATTTAACAAGAGTACTAATAGATAAAAAAGTTACAGCTATAGCATATGAAACAGTACAATTACCTAATAATACATTACCGTTGTTGTCTCCGATGAGTGAGGTTGCTGGCCGTATGGCAACTCAAATTGGTGCACAGTACTTAGAGCAAATACATGGTGGAAAAGGAATATTACTTGGTGGAGTTCCAGGAGTTCCTCGCGCAAAAGTAGCAATCATCGGTGGAGGGATTGCTGGGGCCAACGCAGCGCGTGTAGCTATTGGGATGGGAGCACAAGTAACGATCATCGATTTAAATCCGGATCGTCTTCGTCAATTAGAGGATATCTTTGGGTCAAGCATCCAAACATTAATTTCTAGTCCATATAATATTGCAGAGGCAGTTAAGGAAGCAGATTTAGTAATTGGGTGTGTATTAATTCCCGGTGCAAAAGCTCCGAAATTAGTAACAGAAGAAATGATTAAAACGATGTCTCCTGGTTCTGTCGTAATTGATATTGCTATCGATCAAGGTGGAATTTTCGAAACTTCTGATCGCATCACAACACATGATAATCCAACATATGAAAAACATGGGGTAGTACATTATGCTGTAGCAAATATGCCTGGAGCGGTTCCAAGAACTTCTACAATGGCGCTTTTAAATGCTACAATTCCGTATGCGTTACAAATTGCCAACAAAGGCTATAAACAAGCATGTCTAGACAACCTGTCGCTTCAAAAAGGACTTAACACTTTAGCGGGACATGTTACTTTTAAAGCGGTTGCAGAAGCACAAGATTTACCTTATGTAGATGTAGCTACACTTTTAAAATAATATGATAAAATCATCACTCAAAGCAATTATGCTTTGAGTGATTTCTAGTTAATGGGGCGATATTATTGATATATTTATACATAGGACTTGCAGGTTCGTTAGGGGCGGTTGCAAGGTATGCCATTAGTATTATTATAGTACATGATTCAGGTTTTCCATTTTCAACTTTACTGGTAAACTTGATTGGATGTTATGCATTGGCATATCTAATGTCTAGAAGGCTCCGATTTTCGAGTAAGCTAAAGTCTGCCATCAGTACAGGTTTTCTCGGATCTTTTACAACTTTTTCAGCATTCAGTGTGGAAACGATCACGATGATAGAAGCTAACCAAATTGGTATTGCCATTCTTTATATGACAGTAAGTATTGTAGGTGGAATTATGATGAGCAATCTTGGGTGGAAAAAAGAGGTGGGACCATGAGTTTCATCTTAGTTGGTATTGCGGGATTTATCGGTGCTAATCTACGATATATCCTTTCCAAAAAACTAAACAAAAGCGCAAGTGGTTCTTTCCCATTTGGTACACTATTAGTTAATTTAGTAGGGGCATTTTTGCTTGGTTTATTGGTAGGTAGTCAAGCGGGAGAAACTTATATGGTTTTTATTGGATCAGGATTACTAGGTTCTCTGACGACTTTCTCTACATTAAATAAAGAACTATATTCCTTGCAAAAATATCCTAAAATTTGGCTTATGTATTTTCTTATTACTTATGTAGGGGGCTTAGTTTTTGCATATGTTGGATACTTACTATTTTTGTGAAGATATCATTTCGGAATAGGAGCTATTAATAATGACAGATTATAAACAATCCAAAGAAACGAGCTGGGATGATGGACACAGATTATGGCCATTGCCAAATATGCCTTGGACAATGAAACAAACTTGGAATGATTTGCTTTTTGCTCATTTTCCAGTTAATTTTAATGTCTTACGAAAACTAGTTCCTAACATATTCCCATTGGACACTTATGATGGCGTGTGTTGGGTCGGAGTAGTACCATTCCATATGACAGATATTCGATTACGTGGATTACCTCCTATTCCAGGAACTGATAAATTTCCAGAGTTGAATGTTCGAACATATGTAACAATCGATGGTAAACCAGGAGTATATTTTTTTAGTTTGGACGCCACTAATCTACTTGCGATAAAAGTTGCTAGAACTTTTTATCACTTACCATATGTTCGTGCAAATATGAAGGTCGAAAAGCAAGGGGATATGATTGAATATGAGAGTGTAAGAAAATCTGAGGATGCTCGGTTTGTAGCAGATTATCGTCCAGTAGCTGAGAAATATTTTGCAGAAAAAGGTTCTTTCGAAGAGTGGCTCGTGGAACGTTACTGCTTATATACATTAAACCCCAAAGGAGTTCCATTGCGATGTGACATTTTACATCACCCATGGGAACTTCAACAGGCAGAAGCAAATATTAAAGAAAATACAATGCTTAGTAGTCGAGGTATTGTTGTAGAGAATGACAGTGTAGTCCTGCATTATTCAAAACAGATCGAGGTAAGAATGTGGCCGCTTGTTAAAGCATTTTAAAAAAACAAAGCACTGCATGTTCGCAGTGCTTTGATAGATATCTTATAAAATTTGTAATTCTTTCGGAAACTTCGTTAACACTTCAACGCCACTTTCTGTCACTACTACATCATCTTCAATACGAACGCCTGTAATATCAGGATGATATATTCCAGGTTCGATTGTAAATACCATTCCTTTTTCTAGCTTCATGTCATTCACACCAGTTATCGAAGGGAATTCATGGACAGAAATTCCAAGTCCATGTCCTAGACGATGGGTAAAGTATTCTCCGTAACCAGCTTCTGTAATAATATCTCTTGCAGTTTTATCAAGCGCCATAGCAGTAACGCCTGGTTTTACTGCCGCCACCGCAGCTTCTTCTGCACGACGTACTGTTTCATAAATTTCGCGTTTGTCTGGAGAAGGTTCTCCAAATGCTACTGTACGCGTAATATCTGAGCAATAGCCGTTATACACTACGCCTAAGTCAAAAAGAATGAAATCTCCTTTTTGGATTTTACGGTCACCAGGAGTTCCGTGAGGTGAAGCTGTTTTAGGACCACTCAACACCATTGTGTCAAATGACATCTGTGCAGCTCCTTTTTCTTTTACGGCCAATTCAATAGCATTTAAAATTTCAATCTCCGTTTTACCTTCTGCAATTTCCTTGCAACCAACTTCAATTGCATAGTCCGCAAGCTCGGCCGCTTTACGCATATTGACTAATTCTGCTTCAGACTTAATAACACGTAGGTCATTGATTTTTTCGTCGATTCTAGAAACTTGCAGATTTGAAAGTCGTTCTTCTAGTGCTTCTAATCTTTCAACTGTCATATGTGATTTCTCAACCGCTAGGCTTTGAATATTACTAGCCGTTTCATTCATTTTTTGTACTAAGATATCCCATGCGTTGTCCGTGTCTTGATGTCCAATTATTTCTCCATTCCAACCTGCTGCTTTTGCATCTGGAATTTCCATTTTAGGACAAATGATAAACGGTGCAGCTTCCTTGAAGACGGCTACACCTAAAAGACGCTCATGGGGATTGCTTTTAAATCCAGTAAAATAAAAAACGTTATCTGGAGTAGTGATAAATGCTGCATCAATTTGATGTGTTTGTAGATAGGATTGTATTTTTTCTGTTTGATTCATATGGGCACCTCTTTTAAATTTAATACTATAAGCATATCAGAATAAAGGATTTCTGACATCTACGTTGAATGAATTATAAGGAGTACTACTTTTAAATAATGATTCAAAAGGAGAGAACACAATATGGAAATCAGCTATCACGGACATTCGGTAGTTAAAATTATGACCGATACACACACAATCTTAATAGATCCTTTTATCACCGGAAATGGACAAACTGATTTAGACGCGGCCAAAGAGAAAGTAGATGTAATTTTAGTGACGCATGGTCACAATGATCATTTAGGAGATACAGTAGACCTGGCAAAAAGAAATAATGCCACGGTAATCGCAACATTTGAACTTGCCAATTATGTAGAATCATTCGGCATTAATGTGCATGCCATGGGAATAGGTGGATCTTATGATTTTGAATTTGGAACAGTAAAATTCACGCAAGCATTTCATAGTAGCTCGTTTACAACAGAAGATGGAGAAATTATTTACGGCGGAATGCCTGCTGGAGTACTTTTCACATCGGAGGGCAAAACTATCTATCACGCAGGCGATACGGCTTTGTTTGGAGATATGAAACTAATCGGTGAACGCAATAATATAGATGTTGCATTCCTTCCAATTGGAGATAATTTTACAATGGGTCCAGAGGATGCAGCATACGCGGTACAGCTACTAAAACCTCAAATTGTTGTACCGGTACATTATAATACGTTTCCACCTATAAAACAGGATCCTCAAATATTTAAGAACCTTGTAGAAACTGCAGAAGTACAAGTGTTGAGTGCTGGTGATTACGTTCAATGGATTCGTGACTAGAAAATAAGGCTTATGTGGTACAATAAACGTATAATAATCGTTTGGATGTGACTACATGACAACAAAACATGAACAGATACTAGCATATATAGAAAAACTTCCAGTAGGCGATAAAATATCCGTTAGACAAATTGCAAAGGATTTAACTGTCAGTGAAGGGACAGCCTATCGTGCGATTAAAGAGGCAGAAACGAGAAGAATAGTCAGCACTATTGAACGAGTAGGGACAATTCGCATCGAGCTAAAGAAAAAAGAAAATTTCGAGCGTTTAACCTATGCAGAAGTAGTAAATATTGTGGATGGTCAAGTATTGGGTGGAAAAACCGGATTGCACAAAACGTTAAACAAGTTTGTGATTGGGGCAATGCAACTAGAAGACATGATGCGGTATGTAGAGCCGAGCAATCTGTTAATAGCAGGGAATCGATTAAAGGTTCATGAGACTGCGTTACAAGCCGGTGCTGCAGTTCTTGTTACAGGTGGATTTGATGTAACTGAGAACACAAAAAGATTAGCGGACGAACTAGAGCTTCCCGTTATTTCTACCAGTTATGATACATTCACTGTGGCGACAATGATCAATCGTGCAATTGATGATCAACTCATAAAAAAAGATGTGTTATTAATCGAAGATATATATGTTCCGCTACAAGAAACGTCGTATTTATACGCTACTGATCAAGTGAAACAATACCGAGTACTAAATAATAGTACAACGCACGGTGTTTTCCCAGTAGTGGATGCGTCGAAGAAATTAGTAGGAATAATAACAGCTAGAGATGTCATTGGTAAATCTAACAATGAACCGATTGAAAAAGTTATGACGAAAAATCCTATTTCCGTCACGATGAAAACAAGTGTATCGTCAGCAAGTCATCGAATGATTTGGGAAGGTGTAGACCTTTTACCTGTTGTGCGAGATACCAATTATTTGGAGGGTGTCATCAGTAGACAAGATGTCTTAAAAGCATTACAGGCTGCAGCTCGACAACCACAAAATGGCGAAACGATAGATGATATTGTTAAACAGCAAATAAAAATTATTTCTACAGAGGATTTTATATTTGAATTTGTCGTTACACCTCAAATGACGGATCATTACGGTGCTATGTCCAATGGAGCTTTTACGATATTAGTAACGGAAACAGGGGCACAAACATTGAAAATTCGTAAACGTGGGGAAAGTGTCGTTGAGAATATGACCATCTTCTATACGAAACCAATTCAGCTTGAAAGTATTCTACGCATTCAAGCGAAAGTATTAGAACTGAGCAGAAAAGTTGCGAAGATGGATATCGAAATCTTTAATGATAAATTACTAGTAGGAAAAGCTATGGTCACTTATCAGTTATTAGAAAGATAAGCATTTCAAACTTTTTTTGTAATTGGTTCTAGTCATAGGACAAAAAAATGATGCAGCTAATTTAGCTGCATCATTGATTTATAGATAATTCTTCTTTTACAAATTGCCCGTAGTGTTTGGCTACTTTTACATTGTGATATGTGAAATAAGCTCCAAGTAAAATAAACAGACCGGCAACGACATATGTTATAGAAGATTGATAAACGATTAGAAAGTTAATACCAAAAAACAATAAAAATGCTCCTAGACATACGGAAGCTTTTGCGCCAAGCCATTTTTTGCGTATTGGCAGTGGTGTACGGAATTGCTTCGTTTTAAAATAAAAATACCAAACAAATGTAACTACTATAACTGCTACTAATAGTATATTAAGCATAATGACCCTCCATCTAAAAGTTAAGCTGTTATCTATTGTAAAGGGAAAAGTGGAAAAATGCGAATAGAAAAAACAGACAAGCGAGGTTATATGGGATGAAAAGACAAATCATAGACACAATCGAGAAGTACGAAAAAATTATATTGCATCGGCATGTTAGGCCCGATCCAGATGCCTATGGTTCCCAAATAGGATTAAAAGAACTCATTCAGCTAAATTATCCATCGAAAAAAGTCTTTGCCACTGGAACCCATGATGAAACGCTAAATTTCCTAGCTCACCCTGACGAGGTTTCTGATGAGGACTTTCAGGATGCTTTAATCATTGTCACAGATACAGCAAATACCGAAAGAATTGATGATGACCGATATAAATTAGGAAGTTATATTGTGAAGATAGATCATCATCCTAATGATGATGCTTATGGCGATTTACTATGGGTAAATACAGAGGCGAGTTCGGTAAGTGAAATGATCTGTGAACTATTCGAAGAAGCAAAAAACTATAAACAGTGGAAAATGGATGCGTCCATTGCACGATTATTATTTGCAGGAATAGTAGGAGACACAGGTAGATTCATGTTCCAAAGTACAACTAAACAGACAATGGATTTTGCAGGAGAATTACTTACATATGGTTTTGATAGTACGAAGTTATTTAATGGCATGTATGAAGTCGAACGGAATCTTCTTCAGCTAAAAGGCTATGTATATGCTAATTTTGAAATGGATGAAACTGGTGTAGGTCATATTAAACTTACGAGAGAAATTCTACAAAAGTATCAAGTCGACCAATCAGAAGCATCCTTACTGGTTAGTGCATTAGCTGATGTAAAGGGCATGAAATGCTGGGTTTTCTTTATAGAAGATTCTTCAGAAATTCGAGTTCGACTGCGTTCAAAAGGTCCGGTTATTAATGGAATAGCCAAAAAGTATGGTGGCGGAGGACATCCACTTGCCTCGGGAGCTGCTGTAAAGACATGGGAAGAAGCTGCATTAGTAATAGAAGATTTAAAAAAGCTGTAAATTGAGGTGTTAATATGAAAACAGTATATCCACAAATTGTGACATCGGCGGATATGCTGAAAAGCACAATTCAGTTGGAACAACTTATACAAAAGTTAAAACAAAATAATGCAGGGGCAGCAGCCATTACAAATAGTAGATTGTATGGTTTACTGCCTTTTTGGCATGCATTACATGCACAACAGATTAAAGCCGTACTTGGTCTCACTGTTAATGTACAACTTGAAACTGGTATTGTAAGTTTGGTGCTCTATGCAAAAGATAATAATGGATATGAAAATTTGCTGAAAATATCGAGCAGTATCGAGACAAGAGAAATTACAGTGCTCCCCAAAAGATGGTTAGAAGCATATAAGAATGGATTAATCGCTGTCTACAAAGGAGAGTCTTCCACAGAGCTTGAGCTGCTTAGCGAATTACAGATGATTTTTGGGAATGGTCAATTTTATCTAGCAATAGAACGCCCAAATGGGAAAAAAATGGAGCATGAAGAAACCATCATCCAGTACAGTGAACAGTTAACTATACCTATTACTGCTTTCCATATGAGTCGATACATAGAAAAAGAAGATGCTTTTGCATATGAAGTGTTAAATGCAATGGATCAATCACTTAAAATGAATGATCACACT
The DNA here is from genome assembly GCF_038008345.1 of Psychrobacillus sp. FSL H8-0510. Taxonomy (NCBI): domain Bacteria; kingdom Bacillati; phylum Bacillota; class Bacilli; order Caryophanales; family Bacillaceae; genus Psychrobacillus; species Psychrobacillus sp. FSL H8-0510. Next base: position 2,491,077 of record NZ_JBBOYZ010000001.1, on the reverse strand, counting down.
CGCTTAAAACCATCTACAGACTCCCTTCACATACTTTCTAGTGAGGAATGGAGTGAATGGTTTTTTGATTCCCCATCATGGATTGAAAACACGGAGCGAATGCTAAATAGTTGTAATGTCTCTATTGAAAAGTCTGCTTCTATTATGCCTAAGTACCCATTACCCGAAACGAAAAATTCTAAGGATTACTTAAGAGAACTTTGTGAAGAGGGATTGAATAAACGGATAAAAGAAATTACGAAGCCATATGTTGAACGTTTAAATTACGAACTGTCCATTATTAACCAAATGCATTATGAGGATTATTTTTTAATCGTTCAGGACTTCATGAAATTTTCAAAACAACAAAATATATTAACTGGACCTGGCCGTGGGTCTTCTGCCAGTTCACTAGTAGCATTTTCTTTGAATATAACAGATATAGATCCCCTGCGATATGGTTTACTATTTGAACGATTCTTAAATCCTGAACGTATCACAATGCCGGATATTGACATCGATTTTGCAGATTCTAGAAGGATGGAAGTTATTCAATATGTCGTAAAGAAATATGGCCAGAACTATGTTTCTCAAATAATTACATTTGGTACATTGTCTGCAAAAGCAGCAGCAAGAGAGGTTGCTAGAGTGTTTGGATTTGAATCTACCACTTTAGAAGCTATTTCTTCTTTCATACCCGCAAAGCCTGGGATCACGTTAAAAGAAGCATTTGATATGTCTGAGAAATTACGTGAATTTATACAAACAGAGGATATCCGAAAAAAATGGTTTCAGGTGGCACTAGCTTTAGAGGGGTTACCTAGAAATGCCTCCACACACGCAGCGGGTATAGTATTATCACCAGTGTCTCTAGTAGATGTTATCCCTATTCAAAGTGGGCATGAGGATATCTATTTGACCCAATGGCCAATGAAAGAAGTAGAACAAGTCGGCTTACTTAAAATGGATTTTTTAGGGTTGCGAAATTTGACGATTATTGAAAGAATTTTAAAGATCATTAATTATGGACAAACTGACCCATTCAAGTTAGCGGAAATACCGCTCCATGATGAACTGACCTTTCAGTTATTGCAGCAAGGGGATACTACGGGGGTATTTCAATTAGAATCGGCAGGAATGCGTCAAGCCCTTAAACAAATCAATCCAACTAAGTTTGAAGATGTTGTTGCAGTGAATGCACTATTCCGACCAGGGCCAATGGATAGCATTCCTTTATACGCCAAGCGAAAAGCTGGTCAAGCACCAGTAACGTATGAACATCCCATATTAGAGCCAATCTTAAAAGAAACATATGGCATTATTGTTTACCAGGAGCAAATAATGCAAATTGCTTCCAAAATGGCTGGCTTTACATTCGGGGAAGCTGATTTGTTACGCAGAGCTGTGAGCAAAAAAAATCGAGAAGTCTTACAAAGTGAACGTGTACACTTTGTTCAAAAAGCAATTCAAGAAGGGCATTCAGATCAGTCTGCGACAGCAGTTTATGATTTAATCGTCCGATTTGCTGACTATGGTTTTCCAAAAAGTCATGCTGTCGCCTATAGTGTAATTTCTTTTCAAATGGCGTATTTAAAAGCCCATTTCCCTGTAGCATTTTATAGTGCACTATTAAGCATTGCTACAGGAAACCAAGTGAAAATTAATGAACTAATGATGGAAATGAGACAAAAAGACATGGTTATTCTCGCTCCATCTATATTTAGTAGTCAACGCTTTTTCACAGTGGAAAGCGGAGGTATTCGTTTCGGTTTACAAGCTATAAAAGGCGTTTCCCATAATTTTATTCAAAAATTATTACAACAACGCAGAGAAAGAGAATCACAGTGGGAAGATATTTTTGAACTTGCCTCCGATTTATCTGCAGTCTATTTTACTAGAAAAAATGTAGAACCATTGATCAAAGCTGGGGCTTTAGATGAATTTGGTTACGATAGAGCCACTCTATTATCGACTTTAGATGCAGCTGTTAAATATGCTGAATTGATAAGTCCTACAGAAGAATCTGATTTGTTTGGTGGAGATGCTTCTCATTTTGGAAAGTCTAAACATATTAAATCCGAACCACTTCCAATAATGGAGAAATTGCAATTTGAGAAAGAAGTTTTGGGTCAATACTTTTCGGAGCATCCTACTGTATCTAAAAAGAAAATGTTAAATGATAAACTCGTTGATATTTGGGATGTTTTGCAGGCAACAAAAGATATCCAAGTGAAAATAGTTGGAATTATTCAAGACATAAAACGTATTCGGACAAAAAAAGGAGAAGCAATGGCTTTTCTAACAGTACAGGATGATACGGGTAGTCTATCGGTAACGTTATTTCCAGAGGAATATGCAAAGTTCAACGCATTATTAAAAGAGCAAGAGATGCTCGTTATTTCAGGGAAGTCAGAACGTAGAAATGGTCGTTCACAAATCATTACTAAATATATAGAGAACTAAGCTGCATAGATTATTATGCAGTTTTTTCTTTACGTTTGAACAAATCTTTTGTATGCTAATAATTATGAGTGGTCTGACCACTTTGTAATTTATGGAAGAGTGAGGCGTAATGGACCAAACGAATAATCCTAAAAAAATGTTTTTAGAAATTGTAAAGCAGTTGAGACAGCTCATTGCAGATGAAAATGTTTCCGTTGGTGGTAAATTGCCATCTGAAAGGGAACTAGCTGAGCGACTTCAAGTAGGTAGGTCAACCGTTAGGGAAGCGCTGAGGAGCTTAGAATTACTCGGTTTAATAGAAACACGCCGAGGAGAAGGTACCTTTTTATCGGATTATCGAAAGCATCGGCTAGTCGAGCTGTTATCTACATTTATCCTTCAAGAATCTAAATCGAAGGAAGATGTGCATACAACGCGAGAAGCATTAGAGAAGGATGCAATTCATACAATTTGTATGTCCAAGAGGCTTTACGCGCTACATATATGGGATGCCTTTAAAGAAAAACTGATAGAAGAAGACGTAGTTCGTGAAGATATTATTCGAGAGATTATTATCATTTCCGATAATCGATTAGGTTTAAAAATATGGTTTTTATTAAAACAGTTTGCAGGAGAGCCTTACCAAGAAAATATGAGTTTAGAAGAGAAAACTATTTGGATTCAGCTTTTGATGGCTTTGCAAAATGGAGAACAACAACAAGCGTTATCTCTTTATAATGAATGGCTCTTGTTGCTTAATAGGGGAGATGTATAAATGAGTATTCGAGATATATTTAGAAAAAATCAAAAGAAAAGATATGCAACTATACCGACTGAAAAAGCAAAAAACGATGTACCAGAAGGCATAATGATGAAATGCCCTGAGTGTAGAAAAAATGTATTTACAAAAGACTTGATGAAGAATTTAAAGGTTTGTCCTACTTGTGATCACCATATGAAAATGACTGCATGGGAGAGAGTAGACATATTTTTAGATGAAGATTCATTTGTATCAATGGATGATCATTTAGAAACAGTTAATCCATTGAATTTCCCAAGTTATACGGAAAAGATAAAAGCAGATGGACAAAAGACGGGATTAAATGAGGCTGTTCTTACTGGAATTGGAAAGTTAGATGGTCAACAGGTCGCCGTAGCGATTATGGATTCACATTTCCGAATGGGATCAATGGGCTCAGTAGTAGGAGAAAAAATTACAAGAGCTGTGGAGAAAGCGACAGAGCTAGGAATTCCTTTTATTATTTACACTGCAAGTGGAGGAGCGAGAATGCAAGAAGGCGTTCTGTCCTTAATGCAAATGGCGAAAACTTCTGTTGCCTTGAGAAGACACAGTGATCATGGACTACTTTATATTTCTATTCTTACCCATCCTACAACGGGTGGAGTTTCTGCGAGCTTTGCTTCGGTAGGTGATATTAACATCGCTGAACCTAAAGCTTTAATCGGGTTTGCTGGTAGACGGGTGATTGAACAAACAGTTCGAGAAAAACTGCCAGAGGATTTTCAAACAGCTGAGTTTTTAATGAATCATGGTCAGCTAGATGCCATTATTCATCGTAAAGAGATGCGAGAAAAAGTAGCTTCCATCGTCCATCTTCATACGACTAAGGAGGTCACAAAATGATAAAAGTACTACCTTTTGAAGAACCAATAGTCCAATTAAAAACAAAAATAGAAGAGTTAAAAGAATATACAGCTAGTGCTGATGTAGATATGTCAGCTGAAATCATTCATCTAGAAGCTAGACTTAAGAAGTTAGAACATGAAATCTATGAAAATATGGAGCCTTGGGACCGTGTTCAGGTCGCTCGTCATCCGAGTCGTCCTACTACAAGAGATTATATTCAATTATTATGTACAGACTTTATGGAACTCCATGGAGATCGACTTTACGGAGACGATGCAGCGATTATTGGGGGAATTGCCTTATTTGAAGGAAGACCAATAACAATTATTGGACATCAAAGAGGGATAGATACAAAAGAGAACATTAAACGTAATTTTGGTATGCCACATCCAGAGGGGTATCGTAAAGCATTACGATTAATGAAACAAGCAGAAAAGTTTAAGCGCCCCATTATATGTATGATTGATACGAAAGGTGCTTATCCTGGGAAAGCTGCGGAAGAACGTGGACAAAGTGAAGCAATAGCTAGAAACTTAGTGGAGATGGCTGGTTTAAAAGTACCAGTAATAAGTATTGTTATTGGAGAAGGTGGTAGTGGAGGAGCTTTAGCATTAGGTGTGGCTAATCATATTCATATGCTAGAAAACTCAACGTATTCGGTTATTTCTCCTGAAGGAGCAGCATCTATTCTTTGGAAGGATGCATCTTTGGCGAAACAAGCTGCAGAAGCGATGAAAATTACAGCTCCAGACTTAAAGAAGATGGAGATTATTGATACTGTCATCCAAGAAGTCCATGGGGGAGCTCATAAAAATATAGAAGCACAAGCGGAATATATGAAGGAAACCCTTATTAACTCATTGAAAGAATTAGAGAAATTAACTCCCGATGAGCTAATCGAAAATAGATATATTAAGTTCAAAAATATTGGAGAATTTAATGAATAAAATGCGTCAAGAACGACGCATTTTTTTTTAATTCATTTCGTGATAAGCTTATAATATGAAATTCGTTGTTTGGAGGGAAAAAAGATGAAGAGAATTGGTGTGTTAACAAGTGGAGGAGACGCTCCCGGTATGAATGCTGCTGTTCGAGCGGTTGTAAGGAAAGCTATTTATGAAGGGCTTGAAGTAGTCGGTATATTCCATGGTTACCAAGGACTGATCGATGGTAAGATGGAAGTTTTAGACTTAGGTTCTGTAGGGGATATTATTCAAAGAGGTGGAACAAAACTGTTTTCTGCTAGATGTCCGGAATTCCGTACGGAGGAGGGGCAACAAAAAGCAATAGAACAGTTAAAGGCACATGGTATTGAAGGATTAGTAGTTATCGGCGGGGACGGTTCTTATAGAGGTTCTATGAAGCTTACAGAAAGTGGTTTTCCGTGCGTAGGAATTCCTGGAACAATCGATAATGATATTCCAGGTACGGATTATACTTTAGGTTTTGATACAGCTTTAAACACAGTGATTGAGAGTATTGATAAAATTAGAGATACTGCTACATCGCATGAACGAACATTTATCGTAGAGGTAATGGGAAGAGACGCTGGTGACTTGGCATTATGGGCTGGCCTTGCTGGTGGAGCTGAAACTATTATTATTCCTGAAGTAGAGATAAATATGGATGAGATTGTCGAACGTTTAAAAAGCGGTTCGGAACGTGGGAAAAAGCATAGTATAATTATTGTCGCTGAAGGTGTGATGAGTGGTGCAGAATTTGCTAGTAAGCTTAAAGACCTAGCAGATATTGAAACACGAGTTTCCGTGCTTGGACATATCCAGCGCGGAGGTTCCCCAACGGGGCGTGACCGAGTGTTAGCAAGTTTATTTGGCGCTAAAGCGGTTGAGGTTTTAATAGCAGGAAATGGTGGGCGTGCGATTGGCATCCAGAATCATCAAGTGGTAGACTATGATATGAATGAAGCTTTTGATAATCATGAAGAATTTGATATGTCTATGTATCAATTATCTAAAGAATTATCCATTTAATTAGGAAATATATTGCCCTTAAAGAAAGGAATGTACTATGAGAAAAACTAAAATTGTATGTACAATTGGACCCGCAAGTGAATCAGAAGAAATGTTAGAGAAATTAATAAATGCTGGAATGAACGTTGCCAGATTAAATTTCTCGCATGGTAATCATGAAGAACATGCAGCAAGAATTGAAACGATTCGTAAAGTTTCTAAAAGAATAGGTAAAGTTGTTGGGATATTATTGGATACAAAAGGACCAGAAATCCGTACACATAAAATGGAAAATGGTGCGCTTGAGCTTCAGTCTGGAGAAACCATTGAGATTTCGATGACAGAAGTGTTAGGTACACTTGAACGTTTCTCAATTTCTTATGATAAATTAATCGAGGATGTTAACGAAGGCTCGGTCATTCTTTTAGATGATGGCCTTATTGAATTAATCGTTCAAAAAATTGATAAAGAGAATGGAATTATCTCCACTTTTATTCAAAATGCAGGAACGTTAAAGAACAACAAAGGTGTAAATGTACCTGGTGTATCCGTACAATTACCTGGCATGACAGAAAAAGATGCGCAGGATATCCTTTTTGGTATTGAGCAGGATGTAGATTTTGTTGCTGCCTCTTTCGTTCGCCGTGCAAAAGATGTGTTAGAAATTCGCAAACTGCTAGAAGGAAATAATGGAGCGCATATTCAAATTATTCCGAAGATCGAAAACCAAGAAGGCGTGGATAATATTGATGAAATTATTCAGGTATCTGATGGTTTAATGGTTGCAAGGGGAGACCTAGGAGTAGAAATTCCAGCAGAAGAAGTTCCTTTAGTACAAAAGAAACTAATTGCAAAATGTAATGAGGCTGGAAAACCTGTTATCACAGCTACTCAAATGCTCGATTCTATGCAACGTAATCCGAGACCTACTCGTGCAGAAGCAAGTGACGTCGCAAATGCTATTTTTGATGGAACGGATGCAATTATGCTTTCTGGAGAAACAGCTGCCGGACTTTATCCAGTAGAGTCTGTGCAAACAATGGATAAAATTGCTCGTCGTACTGAAAATGCAGTAGATTATCGTGAAAATGTTACAAAGATTAGTAAAGCACGCGATGTAAACTTAACTGATGCTATTGGTCAAGCGGTTGCGCACACAGCGATTAACTTGAAAGTAAAAGCAGTTATTGCACCAACTGAAAGTGGATATACTGCTAAAATGATTGCTAAATTTAGACCGGGAGTTCCAATAATCGCGGTAACTTCATCAGAAACTCCTTCTAGAAAACTTACATTAGTTTGGGGAGTATATCCGATTGTAGGGAAAAAAGCTCACTCTACAGATGAGGTTTTAGAGGATGCTGTGGAGGAAAGTATTTTACATCAATATGTTACTCATGGCGATCTAGTAGTGATAACTGCCGGAGTACCTGTAGGAGAAGCAGGCACAACTAACTTGATGAAGGTTCATGTTATTGGAGACTTAGTTGCAAGAGGACAAGGTATTGGTAAGAATACTGCATTCGGAAAAGCAATAGTTGTGAATAGTGCAGAAGAATTAGCAGGACAAGATACAACAGATAGCATTATTGTGACATTAGGATCTGATCGTGATATGGTTCCGAGTATCGAAAAGTGCAGAGGTTTAATCACTGAAGAGGGTGGTTTAACTAGCCATGCCGCAGTCGTTGGACTTAGCTTAGGGGTACCAGTAATCGTTGGAGTGAAAGATGCTACGACACTTATTAGAAATGGCCAAGAGTTAACGATAGATGCCGAAAGTGGTTTTATCTATCATGGTCGTGCAAGCATAATTTAAGAAGATGCCTCACCATAAAAGGTGGGGCTTTTATTGAATGAAAAATAGGTTTTAGTATATTAGGAATTTATCCAAGAATACTGCTGATTTTCGTTACAGCGCTCTTACCTGTTTGCCAAAGTTTTTGAATGGTGACGGACAGATAGATGGCATAAGATTACCGAGCAAAGAAAGGCTGGTTGTGACATCAGTCACGACCAGCCTTTCAAAAATTAACCGATAATATTATAGCAACCAATCTGTACAGAGTATTTCGGAAACGCTGGAAACAGGTTATGAACATAGAAGATGCCCTGCGCATTTATTAAAGGAAGGTGAAATGATGAAATGGATTATTGGTTTGTTTATCTTAATCCCGGCGATTGAATTGTATCTCCTCATGTTATCAGGGAAAACTATTGGAGCGGGATACACATTTTTATTGATCATTGCAAGTGGTGTAATTGGCGGATATTTTGCAAAAAGACAGGGCCTAAAAGCATTTCGTGAAGTATCGGAAAGCGTTAAAAACTATCAAGCGCCCGGTGAAGCTGCCATAAATGGTATAAGTATATTTATCGGAGCTATTTTAGTTGTACTTCCAGGGTTTATATCCGATATTATTGGGTTCATGCTTTTGTTTGCTCCAACCCGTAATTTATTTAAACCGCTTGTTTATAGATGGATTCGCAAGAAGATGAAAAACGGTCAAGTTATTGTGATGAAGTCTTCGTAAAGTTCTCCCATTTGTGGGCGAATAGATAAATAAATGGACTAAACAAAATTCCTATAAAACCAAAGATTAAAATGGCTGCTGCGCTCAAATAAAAGACGTGGACAGCCTTTATTTGTGTGGTGGAGGACCAGAGTACTGATTCGACGATATGTCTGGTTAACTGAACAAAAAGGTATAAAAGCAAGACAATTGTGCCTACCATTTGCATCTCCATTAAAAAGAAGTAAATACTTAACGGAATCAATATCAAGCCTGTACCTAAAAAAGGAATACTATCGACTAAAGAGATTAGAAAAGCATATTTAATTGGGTTATGCAATCCTAGTACCGAGAATCCAATAGCAATTAAAATGAACGTTAAAACAAATAGTTTAAGCTCCACGTGAATGAACTGATTTACTACAGTGGAAGATTTAAGCAAGGCTCTGTGGCAAAGAGTTCTCATTTTTTTGGGAAAGTAAACTAGAAACCATTCGCGGTCTTTTATAGATTCGAACAAGGAAAAAAACAATCCAATACTAAACAAAAAGATTTCAAAAAAATAAGATGGTAAATGGGTTACGTTTAATAATAAATCATTCAATAGCTTATTTAGTATTGTTTGAAATTTACCTTCAAACATCGTAAATACAGGATGACTTTGTAATTCCATCACTGGCAACAAAACAACATGCTCGTGTAAAAATGGTATTAAATCAATAAATGTCTGAATGAGAAAAAATAATACGACTAAAAAACTACCTAATATTAAAATAACTGTGAGTAAAACACTTAAGAAAACTGGGAGTTTAAATTTTTTATGTAATAAATTAGTTAAGGGAAAAAGAAAATAACCTCCAATAATTGCCAAAGTGAGAGGGTAAGCAACAAATGATATTAGTATAATTATTCCAAATGGTAGCCATTGTAATAAGAAATCTTTTTTATTTTCTTGTAGAGTAATCATTTTCATCCAATCTTTTCAATTAATTAGGAGATTTAAAGATAAATTTCAACAAACTTAAGCGTTTTCATTCACAAAAACGCCAAAATTGATTATACTGATTAAGTAAGCAATGCTAGGAACATTAATATATACATATAATTCTTCTGATTTATAAAGATTTGATCAGTAGATTTATGTTGTAAAGGGGAGACTATGATATGACAACAACTAAAGGTTTAGAAGGAATTGTAGCGGCAGAGACGTCAATCAGTTCAATCATCGATGATACACTTACATATGTTGGATACGATATTGATGATTTAGCAAATAATGCGGGCTTTGAAGAGGTAGTTTACTTGCTTTGGCATAAACGTCTTCCAAATGCGACAGAATTAGCTGAATTGAAACAGCAATTAGCTGACAATATGGCTGTACCACAAGAAGTTTTGAATCATTTCAAAACATTCCCTATCAATGACGTACACCCAATGACAGCTCTTAGAACAACAGTTTCTATGCTTGCATTATATGATGATGCAGCAGAAGATATGTCCGACGAAGCAAATTACTTAAAAGCTATTAAATTACAAGCAAAAATGCCGACATTAGTGACAGCTTTCTCACGTGTTCGTCAAGGTTTAGAGCCTGTAGCACCTAAAGCAGATTTGGGATATGCAGCTAACTTCTTATACATGTTACACGGAGAATTACCACAGGATATAGAAGTTGAAGCGTTTGATAAAGCACTTGTTTTACACGCAGATCATGAGTTAAATGCTTCTACATTCACAGCTCGCGTATGTGTAGCTACACTTTCAGATATCTATTCTGGTGTAGTAGCAGCTATTGGAGCTTTAAAAGGACCATTGCATGGTGGAGCAAACGAACAAGTAATGAAAATGTTAACAGAAATTGGTACACTTGATAATGTGGACGCTTATATCAAAGATAAATTAGATAACAAAGTTAAGATTATGGGATTCGGTCACCGTGTATATAGAAAAGGAGACCCACGTGCAAAACATTTACGTGAAATGTCTCAGAAACTAACTACACTAAATGGTGAGTCTAAACTTTATGATATGTCTATTCGTATCGAAGAAATAGTTACAGGACAAAAGAATTTACCACCAAACGTAGATTTCTATTCTGCATCTGTTTATCATTCGTTGAAAATTGATCATGATCTATTTACACCTATTTTTGCAGTATCACGTGTATCTGGTTGGAGTGCCCATATTCTTGAGCAATATGCAAACAATCGTTTAATCCGTCCACGTGCAGAATATGTTGGACCTGGAATGCAAAAGTATATTCCAATTGAAGAAAGATAATAGTAGTATTATCTTAGTAAGATAGGGCTTAAACACTTTTGTGTTTACTGCCCTATGATTATGATGGTAGGAGGAAATAACAAATGACAACAGGTAAAATTACAGTAGAAAACGGTGTACTTAACGTACCAAACACAGCGGTAATTCCTTTTATAGAAGGAGACGGAACGGGTCCAGATATCTGGGCTGCAGCGTCACGTGTATTAGAAGCTTCAGTAGAAAAAGCTTATAATGGCGAAAAGAAAATTGAATGGAAAGAGGTTCTTGCTGGTCAAAAAGCATTCGATAAAACTGGCGAATGGCTTCCTCAAGAAACTTTAGATGTTATTAATGAATATTTAATCGCTATTAAAGGACCTTTAACTACACCAATCGGTGGAGGAATTCGTTCATTAAACGTAGCATTACGTCAAGAACTTGATCTATACACTTGCCTACGTCCAGTTCGTTATTTCACTGGTGTTCCATCTCCGGTTAAACGTCCTGAAGATACTGATATGGTTATTTTCCGTGAAAACACTGAAGATATCTACGCTGGTATTGAGTATGCACAAGGTACAGACGAAGCAAAAAAACTTATCAACTTCTTACAAACTGAGTTTGGAGTTAAAAATATTCGTTTCCCAGAAACTTCAGGTCTTGGTATCAAACCTATTTCTGAAGAGGGTACAAAACGTTTAGTTCGTGCTGCTCTTAACTATATTATTAAAGAAGGTCGTACTTCTTTAACTTTAGTTCATAAAGGGAATATCATGAAGTTCACTGAAGGTGCTTTCAAAACTTGGGGTTACGAAGTAGCAGAACAAGAATTTGGTGATAAAGTATTTACATGGAACCAATATGATCAGATTAAAGAAGAGCAAGGAACTGAAGCTGCTGATAAAGCACAAGCTGATGCACTTGCGTCTGGTAAAATCTTAGTGAAAGATTCTATTGCTGATATCTTCTTACAACAAATTTTAACTCGTCCAAAAGAGTTTGATGTAGTTGCTACAATGAACTTAAATGGAGATTATATTTCTGATGCACTTGCTGCACAAGTTGGTGGTATCGGTATTGCTCCTGGAGCGAACATTAACTATGTAACTGGACATGCTATTTTTGAAGCTACTCATGGTACAGCTCCTAAATATGCTGGTTTAGACAAAGTTAACCCATCTTCTGTTATTCTTTCGGGTGTCTTAATGCTTGAGCATTTAGGATGGAACGAAGCTGCTAAACTTATCATGGATTCAATGGAGAAATCTATTGCTGCTAAAGTGGTAACTTATGATTTTGCTCGTTTAATGGATGGCGCTAAAGAAGTTAAATGTTCTGAGTTCGCTGATGAACTTATTAAAAACATGTAATCTCAATTGAATCTTGGTTTAAAGGAAGGGAATATTCCCTTCCTTTTCTTTAATAGACAAGAAAATATTTAAAAATGTGCATTGAACACTGGGTTCAAGATGTTTCAGAATAAATAATAATGCAGATCTTCGCTTCAGGTGGCCGCTTTCCGGGGGCGAGGCCGAGCCTCCTCAGGCCAACAGGATGTTGGTCACGTAGGCATATAAGAGAGGTCATAGCTTACCGCTTAGATGGTAAGAGTAGACATAGTAAATATAATGGTAAAATCATATGTCGAATTAGGATTTGACCATATAGAACAGGCATCTTATTGCCGGATTCTACTAATAATGAACTAAAGGAGTGTTTTCTAATGACTTTGAAAAGAAGTAAAATCTCAGTAATTGGTGGCGGATTTACAGGTGCAACAACTGCTTTTCTACTTGCTCAAAAGGAACTTGGTGATATTGTTTTAGTAGATATTCCACAATCCGAAAATGCTACTAAAGGTAAAGCTTTGGATATGGCACAAGCGGGACCCGTCCAAGGCTTTGATGCCGATATCATAGGCACTTCTAGTTATGAAGATACGAAAGACTCGGATTTAGTAATTATTACGGCTGGCATCGCTCGTAAACCAGGAATGAGCCGCGATGATTTAGTGCAGACAAATCAAAAAGTGATGAAATCTGTTACATCTGAAATCGTAAAATATTCTCCTAATACGACAATCTTAGTTTTAACGAACCCTGTGGATGCAATGACCTATACAGTTTATAAGGAATCTGGCCTTCCAAAAGAACGTGTAATTGGCCAATCGGGAGTACTTGACACTGCTCGTTTCCGAACATTCGTTGCGAAAGAATTAAACCTCTCGGTAAAGGATGTAACTGGGTTTGTACTTGGTGGGCATGGGGACGATATGGTACCGTTAGTTAGATATTCATTCGCTGGTGGAATTCCATTAGAAACTTTAATTGATGCTACTCGCTTAGAGGAAATTGTAGATCGTACTCGTAAGGGTGGAGCAGAGATTGTAAATCTTCTTGGTAATGGTTCTGCTTATTATGCACCAGCAGCATCTTTAGTAGAAATGGCTGAAGCAATTCTGAAAGACCAAAAACGAGTACTACCATCTATTGCATATTTAGAAGGTGAATATGGTATGGATGGAATTTACCTTGGTGTTCCAACAGTATTGGGTGCTGGTGGTATCGAGAAAATTATCGAACTTGAGTTAACAGAAGAAGAAAAAGCATTATTAAACAAATCAGCAGAAGCCGTTCAGGCGGTTATGAAAGTCTTAGCATAATAATAATTGTTATGAATCGAGTGGGAAACCTACTCGATTTTTTATTGAGGAAAAAAGAATAGCTTACTGCTTGATAAAGTGTCTTTAGCCATAAGTTCTCCAACACTTAACAGGTCCTATCATCACCTTGCGCTTTGCGTTGGTTTATTGTTAATATAGAATTAGTATAAGGTACAATGCTAGCTCTAAATGAAAGTGTTATGGATGGCGAATTTCCTGTACTGCATCCGATTATAGAAAAGTAACAGATATTGTAGCTAACATCGATTTGGAATGGGGGTTTCAAATCAACCTTGGAGGCCGATAAAATGAGAAAAGTATTAGTTGTGGATGATGAAAGTTCAATCGTAACTCTTTTAAAATATAATCTTGAAGAAGCAGGCTTTGAAGTCATAACAGCAAATGATGGCTTAGAGGGGCTTAATAAAGCCTTGGAAGAAAAGCCCGATGTGATTTTACTGGATTGGATGTTGCCCCATATGGATGGCATGGAGGTCTGTAAAGAGCTTCGTATTAAGAAGGTGCAAATTCCAATAATCATGTTAACAGCTAAAGATGAAGAATTCGATAAAGTATTAGGTCTTGAACTAGGTGCAGATGATTATATGACCAAGCCATTCAGTCCTAGAGAAGTAACAGCACGAGTTAAAGCTATGATTCGTCGTTCTGGCATTTCTACTGAGAAAAAACAAGAGAAAACAAAAGAAGAAATGTATACTTTCGGTCCACTACAAGTATTTCCAGAACGTTTCGAAGTACTTTTAAACAATGAGGTCATTGAATTTACGCCAAAAGAATTCGAATTACTTGTCTATTTAATCGAAAACAAAAATCGAGTTTTAACAAGAGATCAGCTACTAAGTGCCGTTTGGAATTATGATTTTGCAGGCGACACTCGCATAGTAGATGTACATATTAGCCATTTACGAGACAAAATTGAAGTTAATAGTAGAAAACCTCATTTCATTAAAACAATTAGAGGATTAGGATACAAGTTTGAGGAGCCTAAGAGCTAATGAAATCATTTCATTCCAAACTTTTTAGAACTTATTCTATTATGATAGGGTTAATATTAGCTTGTCTAGGACTAGTACTTGGGCAGCTTTTTCCTATTTATGCAAAAAACGCTTCCGAAAAGGTCATTAATATTAAATTAGAAGAATTATCTAAAGACTTAGCAACTACAGGACTAACAGGTGATGAACAGAGAGATATTAGTGAGACGATAGCTAATTCTTTTTACCAAGCGGAGATGCTTGAACCTCATTCCTTATGGATTTTTTTGTTTATCATTTTAGCTATTACATTTCTCATTGCACTCTTTTTAGGTTCTAGTATTTTCAAAAAGTATGCTCAGCCAATCGAGCATCTGACAGAAACCGCTATGGAATTAGCTAGAGGTAATTATCGAATTCGTGCATTTGAAGATGAATTTTCTGGAATGTCGAAGCTAAGCAACTCTATTAATATACTCGCACGCAGTCTACATGATATATCGGTCATGAGGGAAACGGAAAAAGAGAGGTTAAAAACGTTAATCGAGAATATGGGTAGTGCGCTTATAATGATTGATCGGAATGGTTATATTACGATCGTAAATCGTTCGTTTCTTAAGCAGCTTGATATTTCGTTTAAAGATGTGGATGGAAAGCTATTTAATAAAATCGGTCTACCTAAAAAAATTGAAGATTTCATTGATCAACTATTTTTAACTGAGGCTTCTAGCCGGGAACAAATATCCATTAAGAAAAACATACATACTTATTATATGGATGCTTACGGAGCTCCTGTCATCGGTGAACATGGAAAATGGCTTGGGATAGTGATAGTCATGCATGAAGTGACAGAGCTTGTGAAACTGGAGCAAGTTAGAAAAGACTTTGTAGCAAATGTTTCGCATGAATTGAAGACACCTGTTACTAGTATTAAAGGTTTTTCCGAAACATTATTGTATGGAGCGTATAAAAATGAAGAAACTTTACTTTCTTTCCTAGAGATAATCCACAAAGAGAGCAATAGACTTCAAATGCTCATTAATGATTTATTAGATCTTTCCAAAGTGGAACAAGTAGGATATGAAGTAGACTTACAAAAGGTCAACTTATTGGATGTCGTTGCGCGAAGTAAAGAAATGACTAGTCATATTGTTGAGGAAAAGAATATGCGCCTGGAGATAATATCTGAAGAGCCAGTCTTTGTATTAGGTGATTTAAATCGTTTAATACAAATAACGATGAATTTATTGATGAATGCACTGACTTATTCCCCTGAAGATAAAACTGTTACTATAACCATTAGTCAGACTAAAAAGTGTGGAGTAATACGTATTCAGGATGAAGGAATTGGAATTGCAAAAGAAGAGATTAACCGAGTATTCGAGCGTTTTTATCGCGTAGATAGAGCTAGGAGCAGAAACTCGGGAGGAACTGGGCTAGGCTTAGCAATTGTTAAGCATCTAGTGGAAGCGCATCATGGCTTACTAGAAGTAGATAGTGAAGTAGGAAAAGGTACTGTCTTTACGGTATCTATTCCACTTGTTAAAAGATAACGGAGGTATTTATGAATAACCAACCCTTTATCCCAATAATTATTGGGACAGATATGAATGCTTATAATATGGCAATTTCTTTTCATGAGGAATACAATATTAAGCCAATATTAGTAGGTAAAGAAGAAATGTCTTTTACTAAATGGAGCAGTGTGATTGAACATATTGAGATTCAGCCAAACTTATGGGATAAATCTGCATTTGTTCAAGTACTTTCTGAAGTCGCACAAAAATATAAAACAAACGATAAGCAATTGCTATTAATAGGAACAAATGATTTTTATGTGCGATTAATAATTGAAAATGCCGATGCTTTAAAGAAAATGTATGTTTTTAACTATATGTCGGAAGAATTAATGAACAATCTACTGGTGAAATCAAATTTCTATAAGCTTTGTGAAGAGCATGGAATTGATGCACCGAAAACTTATTATTATTCATGTGCAAAAAAAGCGGCATTTACAGAGGAAGTACTCTATCCGCTAATTATAAAACCAAGTAATGGTGTGATGTATTATAAAAACAAGTTCCCTGGCCAGCAAAAAGTTTATCGAGTAGAGTCTAAAGCGGAACTAGATGATATTTTAGAAAAAGTAAATGCAAGTGGTTATACGGAAGACTTGATCATTCAAGATTACATCCCAGGCGATGATACATATATGTGGGATTCCGTATTTTATATGAATTCTAAAGGTAAAGCTGAACTTAGCACTCTTGCACAAGTGGTGCTACAAGAGCATACTGTAACTGCTATTGGTAACTATACAGCGCTTATTACTCGATATAATGAGGAACTAATGAAAAAGCTACAGCACTTTTTAGAAGCAGTCGGTTATGTAGGTTTTGCTAATTTCGATTTAAAATTTGATGAGCGAGATGGCAAGTTCAAAGTATTTGAAGTAAATATTAGACAAGGTCGTTCTAGTTATTATACAACTGCTCTTGGACATAATATGGCTAGATATTTTGTAGATGATGTTATTTATCAAAAGGAAAAAGCCCTTACTTTGTTGAATGAGCATTATTTGTTTACGGTAGTACCTAAAATAGTATTAAAGAAATTTGTTGAAAATGAAGAGATTCAACAAGAGGTTAGAATGCTATTGAGGTCTGGTAAATGGGGAAATCCACTTTTCTACAAGAAGGACAAGCATTTTACGCGTAAATTATTTTTAGTTGCTCGTCAGTTCAATTATTATAAGAAGTATAAAAATAATAATTGGTAAGGAAATATTTACAATTTATTCACAAGGGGTTTACAATTGTTTGCTATATTTAAAAAGACCCCTTTTCCAAACGATGTACCTAAAAAGCTAGCATTTTTGCTAGCTTTTTTTATTTGGCTCAAATAACCTATTCCAACTAAAAAACAAAACCCAAGAAAAGTAAAGGAAACAAGTATTCTATTAATTTTGAAACTAATTACCAACTTAAACCGTAAAAGGAAGTATACATAAAAAGGAGGAAATAATATGAGTACTAAAAGATTATTAACTATTATCGCTTTGAGCTTAATTGGCATTATGTTAATTTCTGCAGTTTTTACTTCATGGTATACGGTAGATGAGTCGGAACAAGCAATCGTCATCACATTTGGTGAAGCGAGTGAGCCAATAGTAGATCCGGGATTGAAGTTTAAAATGCCATGGCCAATTCAAACAGTAGAAAAACTGTCTAAAGAAACGTTTAGTCTGAAATTTGGTTATAGTCAATCTGCAGATGGAGAAATCGAATCATTTGATAAGGATACAAAAATGATTACAGGGGATGACAATATTGTATTAACGGATTTAGTCGTTCAATGGAAAATAACAGATCCTAAATCATATTTATTTAACGCGGAAAATCCAAGAGAACTACTTCATGATGCAACTTCAGCTTCGATACGTTCCATTATTGGGAACTCTAAAATTGATGATGCTTTAACATCTGGGAAAGCTCAAATTGAGAGTGATACAAATGATTTGCTGCGCTCGTTAATAGAAAAGTACGATATTGGTATCTCTGTATTAACAGTGAAGCTACAAGATGTGGAGCTTCCCAATGCAGAAGTTCGTTCAGCATTTACAGCAGTAACGGACGCTGAAGAAACGAAAAATACAAAAGTAAATCAGGCCGATAAATACAAGAACCAAAAGTTAAGTGAAGCAATAGGTGAAAAAGATGCGATTATATCTAATGCGAATGGGTATAAAACCGCTCGTATAGAACAAGCAAAAGGGGATATAGCACTATTTGATAAACTCTATGTAGAATATCAAAATAACAAAGAGATTACAAAACAGCGTTTAGTTATGGAGACATTAGATGCAGTACTACCTAATGCTAATTTGTATATTATGAATGATGATGGTGGGACGATGAAATATCTTCCTCTTCAATCACTAGAAGCTACTAAACAAGCAACTCCACCAGCTAGCACTACAACTGAAACAGAGACAGAAACAGAAGAAGGGAGCGGAAAGTAATGACTGAAAACAAAAATCCATTCTCCAATCTAGAAGCAAAGTTTAAGACCGTAGATAACAAAGCAAGTAAAGCTCCTAAAGAGAAAAAACCGATAGATTACAAAAAATATACGAAGTCATTTATCGCCATCTTCTTAGTTTTTGTCTTGTTCATTATCGCCCTTGCGAATATCTATGTGGTCAAAGAGGGAGAATTTAAAGTTATTCGTCAGTTTGGGGAGATCAAAGACATTAAACAAAATCCCGGAATTCATATGAAAATACCATTCGTTCAATCTGTCACTACAGTACCTAAATATCAAATGAATTATAATATATCTGAGGCAGAAATAAATACGAAAGACAAACGTCGAATCATTATTGATAATTACGCAGTGTGGAGAGTGGTAAATCCAAAAGAGATGATCTCTAGTGCGGGTACATTAGTTGGAGCTGGCTCCCGTATGGAGGAATTCATCTACTCAGTTGTTCGCTCGGAGCTAGGTCAATTAGAATATAGTGAAATTATTAATGATGAAAATTCATCTCGTGGTAGTTTGAATGATCAAATAACAAACCATGTTAATGAGTTATTGAAAAAAGATAACTATGGAATTGAAGTAATAGATGTTCGTATTAAACGAACAGATCTTCCTCTGGAAAATGAGCAATCTGTATACAATGAAATGATTTCAGAAAGACAAAGTATTGCTCAAAAATTCCTTTCTACCGGAGATGCAGATAAACGTAGAATTGAAGCGGAAACTGATCGCGAGGTTCGTGAAATGTTGGCATCTGCCAATAAAGAAGCATCTGTCATAGCCGCTGAAGGGGATGCAGAGGCAGCAAAAATCTATAACCAAAGTTTTTCAAAGGATCCCGAGTTCTATTCGCTGTACAGAACTTTAGAATCTTATAAGAAAACAATTGGAAGTGAAACGATGATCATTATCCCTTCTGATTCACCATATGCAAACATCCTATCAGGTTATCTAGAATAGTATATGAATCGTCATTCTCCTTACTGTCATGGTAAGATATAGGGAATGACGGTTTTTATTATTAAGGAGTGAATGTATTTGTCAACCGAGAAAATCCTATTATTAGACGGCAATAGTTTGGCATACCGAGCTTTTTTTGCCCTACCTTTATTAACAAATGAACATGGAATACATACAAACGCAGTATATGGCTTTACAATGATGCTACAAAAAATTATGGATGAAGAAAATCCTACTCATATGCTCGTGGCATTTGATGCCGGGAAAACGACCTTCCGTCACTCTACTTTTGGGGATTATAAAGGTGGAAGACAAAAAACACCACCAGAACTATCGGAACAATTCCCTTATATACGCAAGTTAATCGACGCTTATGGTATTAAGCGGTACGAACTGGAAATGTACGAAGCAGATGATATTATCGGTACTTTGAGCAAGCGTGCAGACGAAAAAGGGCAGCAAGTTGTAATTGTTTCAGGTGATAAAGATTTAACACAACTAGCTACCGATAAAACAACTGTGTATATCACAAGAAAAGGCATTACCGATATTGAAAAATATACACCTGAACATGTACATGAAAAGTATGGCTTAACTCCATTACAGATTATAGACATGAAAGGTTTAATGGGAGATGCTTCTGATAATATTCCAGGAGTTCCTGGTGTCGGAGAAAAAACAGCTATTAAGCTTTTAAAAGAACATGGTTCGGTAGAGGATTTATATAAAGCACTTGATACAGTTAGTGGCGTTAAACTAAAGGAAAAACTCATCGCAAACGAAGAGCAGGCAATTATGAGTAAGGCATTAGCTACGATTGAAACAGCTGCACCAATACAGATTTCTATAGACGATCTTTCATATACTGGTCCTAATATGGAAGAAGTAATTGAAGTTTGGAAGGAACTAGCTTTTAAAACTCTTCTCGAGAAATCTGACTATATTTCAGAGGAATCCGAAACTACAGAAGTAGCATTCGAGATTGTTGAAGAAATTGACTCTACAATATTAGATAAAGTAATGTCAGTCCATTTAGAAATGTATGATGGGCAATATCATACAAGTGAATTATTAGGTATTGCTTTATCAGATGGAGAAAAGGGTTATTTTGCTCCTGCTGATATAGCTTTTCAATCGAAGGATTTTTGTTCTTGGTTAGAAAATGCTACGAATAAAAAGTATTTAGCAGACTCCAAAGCAACACAAGCAGTGAGTAGAAAACATAATGTGAATGTACATGGAGTGGAATTCGACCTTCTTTTAGCAGCGTATATAGTAAATCCTGCTATTTCTTCAGAGGATGTTGCGGCTATTGCAAAAGAATTTGGATATTTTAACTTGCTGACAAACGATAGTGTTTATGGAAAAGGTGCCAAAAAAACCGCACCCGAAATTGAGAAAATTGCAGAACATGCCGTAAGAAAAGCAAGGGCTATTTGGGACTTAAAAGAAAAGTTAGAAGTAAAACTGGAAGAAAATGAACAATATGCGTTGTATAAAGAAATAGAGCTACCGCTTGCATCTATCCTTGGTACGATGGAATCAGATGGGGTGCTGGTGGATAAACAAATTCTTGTAGAAATGGGTCATGAGCTTAATATTAAGTTACGAGCGATTGAACAAGACATTTATGCGTTAGCTGGTGAAACGTTTAATATTAATTCACCTAAACAATTAGGTGTAATACTATTTGAAAAAATTGGTCTTACCCCTATTAAAAAGACAAAAACGGGCTATTCAACTGCAGCAGATGTTTTGGAAAAACTAGCAAGTGAACATGAAATAATTGAGCAAATTCTACTATATCGTCAATTAGGTAAACTCAATTCCACATATATCGAAGGATTATTAAAAGAGATTCATGAAGATGATGGGAAGATCCATACCCGATATCAACAAGCCTTAACTTCAACTGGGCGTTTGAGTTCGATCAATCCAAACCTTCAAAATATACCAGTTCGTTTAGAAGAAGGTAGAAAAATACGTAAAGCCTTTGTTCCTTCACAACCGGGATGGGTAATGTTTGCGGCGGATTACTCTCAAATTGAATTGCGTGTTCTTGCCCATATGTCTAAGGATGAAAACCTGGTAGAAGCTTTTAATAATGATCTGGATATTCATACTAAAACGGCTATGGATGTATTCCATGTGGAGCAGGAAGCAGTAACGTCCGATATGCGCCGTGCTGCTAAGGCAGTTAACTTTGGGATTGTGTATGGTATTAGTGATTATGGTTTATCACAAAACCTAGATATTACTAGAAAAGAAGCGGCGACATTTATCGAGAATTATTTAAATAGCTTCCCAGGTGTAAAAGGATATATGGATGATATCGTTCAAGATGCGAAACAAACAGGCTACGTTACAACAATTTTGAATAGACGAAGATATTTGCCTGAAATAACAAGTTCTAACTTTAATCTCCGCAGTTTTGCAGAACGTACTGCTATGAATACACCAATTCAAGGGAGTGCAGCCGATATTATTAAAAAAGCAATGATCGATATGGCGGAAAGATTAATATCAGAAAATATGCAGACCAAAATGCTACTACAAGTACATGATGAATTAATTTTTGAGGCTCCACCAGAGGAAATTGCAATGCTAGAAAAAATAGTGCCAGAGGTTATGGAAAACGCTATTAAACTGATTGTACCTTTGAAAGTGGATTATGCCTTTGGTTCATCTTGGTATGACACGAAGTAGGGGGTAACTTGTATGCCGGAATTACCAGAAGTAGAGGGCGTATTACGCGCCCTTCAACCAATTGTAACTGGAAAGACTATTAAGTCAGTAGAAGTTTCTGAAACCATTTATAATTCCAAAGCAATTGGTAAAGAAGCAATTATTAAAGGGTTAGATGTAGAGCAGTTTTGTCTAGTTTTACCTGGCACAAAGATTGACCATCTAGAAAGAAGATCCAAATATATTTATTTTCATCTTCTAAAGGATGGACTCCCTTATATGCTTGTATCGCATTTGGGCATGTCAGGGGCATGGTTTTCTGTGAAAAACTTGCATGAAATTACAGAAGCTAAGTTTAGAAAGCATGCGCATGTTACTATCTATTTTGAAGAAGGGGATCTGTTAGTCTATTCGGATATCCGACGGTTTGGCGAACTGCGATTCTTAGAAACAGAAGCGGACTACCCACCTCTATTATTAATGGCACCTGAGCCTTTTGATCAGCATGCATTAGATCATTTTCTGCATATGAGTGCATTGCCAAAATACGAAAATAAAGCAATAAAAGAATTTATCATGGATGGTCATGTTGTGTCTGGTTGTGGCAATATTTATGCAACAGAAGCATTATTTCGTATGAAAATACATCCGGCTCGGGCAGTAAAACGAATTAGTAGAGAGCGGAAAATTCATTTGTTTCAAGAAATTGTAATTGTCTTACTTGATAGTATAGAAAATGGGGGTAGTACGATCTCTGATTATCGTACTATTAATGGCGGAGCAGGAAATATGCAAAATAGACTTCAAATGTATGGCAAAAAGGAATGTGGATTCTGTGGCACGAAAACGAAACAGAAGACAATCGGTGGTCGGACATCTACCTATTGCCCAGCATGTCAAAAATAAGGGAGCAACCAGATGATTATTGGATTAACGGGAAGTATTGCTAGTGGGAAAAGCACCGTTGCGAATATGTTATCGGAAATGGGCTTTCCCATTATTGATGCAGATCTTGTCGCGCGTATAGTAGTTGAAAAAGGAACTGCGACTCTAGAGACAATTAAAGAAGTTTTTGGTACACAAGTTATCCATGAGGATGGAACGTTAAATAGGGAAGAATTAGGGGCATTAATTTTTTCAGATCCTTCCAAACGTAAGCAGTTAAATGATATTATGCATCCCGCTATCCGGGAAGAAATGTTAGTGCAAAGGCAACAGCTTGTGCAACAAGGGAATCCAGTAATTATTATGGATATACCATTGCTTTTTGAAAGTAGATTACAATCTTTTGTCGATAAAATCCTTGTTGTGACTGTAACTGAACAAAAACAATTAGAAAGATTGATGGCTCGAAATGGTTTTACACATGAAGAAGCCAGATTACGTATTCAATCACAATTACCTTTGTCTGTTAAAGAAGAAGGTGCGGATGCGGTTATTTATAATAATGAAACCATCGAGGAAACAAAACAACAATTGCTAAAAATATTGGCGATTTGGGAGCAAACAAACTAAAGGTTAGTTAATAACATTTTAAGCATTAGAATTAGAAAAGTGATACTATTTTTTCGCAAGTGTAAATAAAGAAGAAGAGAAGCGTCTGAATTTGTATCTTCAGATGCTTTTTCTATGTAGAAGGAAAAATTTCCTTCTATTATTCCTAAATAGTATTGTTGAAGAGGATTTGCGTACAGATAAATGCCATCATATTTTCGAAAAAAGAAAGGTTGTTTGTGACGTTAGTCATAAACAGCCTTTTAAAAATACTCGGTAATAGTAGAGAAATAATTCGATTCATAGCCAACAAAAAACTATAGTAACAGGTTTTCACTTTCCTAACTTCAGCTGTTCTGTAACCAACTGCAAAGTTATTTGAAAATACTAACATTTATAATGTATACTTTAGGGGCTACACAATAAAGAAAATGTGTTATACTAATTCAAGGTTATAAACAATTAAGTATCACACAGTTACAGGAGGACTTTTCACATGACAGTTTCAGTAGCGATTAATGGTTTTGGACGTATCGGACGTATGGTTTTTCGTCAAGCAATAGCACAAGAGGATTTAAATGTGGTAGCGATAAATGCGAGATACCCATTAGAGACGTTGGCACATCTTATTAAATACGATTCTACACATGGTACTTTCACTGGAGATATTTCATTAGCAGAAAACGCACTAATCATTGATGGTCAGCGTGTTCAAATTGTGGATGATCGAGATCCAGCAAATTTACCTTGGAAAGAGTTAAACGTGGATATTGTAATTGAATCTACTGGAAAATTTAATGATGGAGAAAAAGCTAAAGCACATATCGAAGCTGGTGCGAAAAAGGTAATAATCACAGCTCCTGCAAAAAACGAAGATGCCACAATTGTTATGGGAGTTAACGATGATAAATTAGATTCATCGATTCACCATATTATTTCAAACGCTAGCTGTACTACAAATTGCTTAGCACCTGTTGTTAAAGTATTAAATGATACATTTGGTATTGAAAATGGGTTAATGACGACTGTTCATGCATATACAAACGATCAGAACAATCTCGATAATCCTCATAAAGATTTAAGACGTGCACGTGCTTGTGGCCAATCAATCATTCCAACTTCCACTGGCGCTGCGAAAGCACTTTCACTTGTGTTGCCTGAGCTTCAAGGGAAAATTCATGGTATGGCGTTACGTGTGCCGACTCCGAATGTCTCTTTAGTAGATTTAGTAGTAGATTTACAGAAGGATGTTACTGTTGAAGAAGTAAATGATGCTTTTGTAAAAGCATCTGAAGGGGCAATGCAAGGGATTTTAGGAATTACGATGGAGCCGCTAGTATCAATCGACTTTAATACTTCTACATTATCTACTACAGTAGATGGGTTAACTACTATGGTAATTGGTAACCGTAAAGTGAAGGTTCTTGCATGGTATGATAACGAGTGGGGTTACTCTGCTAGAGTAGTGGACCTTACTAAAAAAGTAGCTTTATCACTGTAATTATCTTATCCTCTTTCTAGATGATAGAAAGAGGATTTATTAGTTCTTGCATAATTCTGTAAAACAACATATAATGAGAATCGTGTTACTTTATTAGAACACCGACTACTTAAAGGGTTAGGACCTCTTTGGACTAACTTTCCCCCGTGGTAGTCAACTTTGAGGTTAAAAATAAACTTATCAAAGGGGGAAACGGACATTGGAAACAATGGGACGTCACATTATTGCAGAACTATGGGAGTGCGATTTCGACAAACTTAACGATATGCAATTTATCGAACAAACATTTGTTGATGCTGCACTAAAATCTGGTGCAGAAGTTAGAGAAGTTGCATTTCACAAATTTGCGCCACAAGGTGTAAGTGGAGTCGTTATTATTTCCGAATCGCATTTAACGATTCACAGCTTTCCAGAGCATGGTTATGCGAGCATTGATGTGTATACATGTGGTGATTTGGATCCATCAATCGCAGCTAACTATATTGCAGATGCTCTTAATGCTGGAATTCGCGAAACGTTAGAAATGCCACGTGGTATGGGACCAGTTAAAAAGCCTGCATCACGTTTGACAGTTCAAGCGTAATAAATTTATACTTGACTGAGTGAGCAGAGGAGTGATTCCTCTGCTTTTTCGATTTTATAGAAGAATATTGTTATAATAGATACATACATAAAAATACCGTGAAGAATTAGGAGAGATCTATATGAGATGCCCAACTTGTCAATACAATGGCACAAAAGTTGTCGATTCTCGTCCTGTGGATGACAATAAGGCAATCCGAAGAAGAAGAGAGTGCGAAGAATGTGGATTTCGTTTTACCACATTCGAAAAAGTAGAAGAGACACCATTAATCGTTATTAAAAAAGATGGTTCTCGAGAAGAGTTCAGTCGAGAAAAAGTATTGCGTGGGCTAATTCGTGCATGTGAAAAGAGACCAGTGGAGTTAGAACGACTAGAAAATATTGTTTTCTCTATAGAAAAAGAATTGCGAAGAATGGGTAATGCAGAAGTTAGGTCAGAGGACGTCGGAGAGATTGTCATGGACCAGCTAGCAGAAGTAGATGAAGTAGCTTATGTTCGTTTTGCTTCCGTCTATCGCCAATTTAAAGATATAAATGTATTTATCGATGAATTAAAGGAAATTTTAAAGAAAAACCCTTCCTTATAAATAGAATTATTTTAATACTTATCAATATAAAGGAGTAGATACAATTGTCGATGTTATATAAAGAACTACAGCCAGCAGATTTGTATATGATTCGCTTACCATATTCTTTATCAGATTATGATCGGCAATTGTTAACTTTGTTTTATCAACCGTTAGTTGGAGCAGAAAGCATAAGTTTGTATTTAACACTTTGGGCAGACGGAGAACATAATGATAAAGAGCGATGGTCACATTATCAACTGATGAATGTCCTTGGAATGCCAATAGGGAAAATTTTTCAGGCCCGTCTTGCTCTGGAAGCAATTGGTCTTCTCCGTACTTGGAAAAAAACAATGGAGGATGGAAGTGTATTCCATTATGAACTTGCAGCACCATTAGATGCTGAGTCATTTTTAAAGGATCCATTACTTTCTATGTTTTTGCTCAATAAAGTAGGAGAAAATGCCTTTAAACAACTACGTAATCGATTTATACTAAGTTCTAATTGGAATGACGGTTTCACGGACGTCTCTAGAACTTTTGTTGATGTATTTAAACCGTCTACTAAAATGAATAATACTGTATCTTACGATGAAGATTTCGAATCGAAGGAAAGAAAGTCTTCTGTTCCTTTTTATTATAATGACTTTGACTTTTCGTTACTTCAAGAAGGTCTTTCAGAACAATTAGTGCCTAAATCAGCGATGACAATAGAAGCGAAAGAAGTAATTGCAAAACTCTCTTTTTTATATAATTTAAGTCCTGTGGAAATGCAAAAAGTTGTTATACTAGCGTTAGATGATGATCTGCATTTATCCGAAGCGAGATTAAAGAAAGCGTGTGCAGATTATTACAAGCTGACTGTTTCGAAAGTAGCGCCTATTATTGAAAAGATTCAGAAAAAAACTGTACCTTCTGAACCTACGGGGCCTTTAACAAAAGAAGGTGAGTTAATACATTATTTAGAAACAACACCTCCGATATCTGTATTAAAAGATATTGCGAATGGGAAAGAACCAATTCTTGCAGACGTTCAGTTGGCGAATCATTTTGTTACTCATTTTAAAATGCCAGTTGGAGTTGTAAATGTATTGTTGCAATATGTATTACTACGTACAGATATGAAACTCACGAAAAATTATGCAGAGAAAATTGCTTCTCATTGGATGAGGAAGAATGTCAAAACAGCCAAAGAAGCAATGGAGCTTGCTCGAAACGAACATGAACAATATGTAAAATGGAAAAATGAAGGTTCTCCACAAAAAACATATACTAAAAAACCGACTCGCGAGGAAAAAGTGCCTGATTGGTTTTATAAAAAAGATGGGGAAACGAAAAAATCAACTGGTAAAAATACAAATGGAATACAAAATATTGATGAAGAACGGCAAAAATTATTAGCAGAGCTAGGCATGCTGAAAAGGTAGGTGGCAAAAGTGGAACGTATAAATGAAACCTTAAAAAGAGTTATATCTCCTGAATTTACTACACGACTTAACGATATGAAAAAAGAAGTTTTGGAAGACACGAGAGTGCAAAAGTTTCTAGAGGAGAACGCCTCAGATATTAATAAAGAGATAGTCGATCGTAGTTTGAGTAAGTTATATGAATTTATTTCTCAATCCCATGATTGTGGTTCTTGTCCATCGCTAGATCAGTGTCAGAATTACATGAAGGGGTATGAACCTAAACTAGTCCTTGACCGAAATTTGATAGATAATAATTTTGTTCGTTGTAAACGAGGCATTATTGAAGACGAGCGTAAGAAAGTTATTTCCATGATTGACAGTATTCATATGCCTAAAGAGGTTATGGAAGCAACGCTTGCCGGAGTAGATTTAGAGGATGGCAGTAGGGTAGTTGCTGTTCGTGCAGCTAAAGACTTTTTGAATGAATGGGAGCGTACAAACGTACTTCCAACTAAAGGTTTATATATTTACGGGAAGTTTGGTGTAGGGAAATCTTATTTACTTGGTGCTTTGGCAAATGAGTTAGCCGCTAGACATATTCATTCGGTTGTTGTATATGTACCTGAATTTCTAAGAGAAATGAAACAAGCGATTCAAGATCATTCTCTTGCTGAGAAGATTGAATTTGTGAAACGTGCTCCTGTTTTAATGTTAGATGACATTGGAGCGGAGATTATGTCGAGTTGGACCCGTGATGAAATACTAGGGACAATCCTGCATTACCGAATGTCGGAACAACTGCCAACTTTTATGTCTTCTAACTTCAATTATGATGAATTACAACATCATTTATCTTTCACGCAGCGTGGGGAAAAGGAAGTAGTAAAAGCTGGTCGAATTATGGAACGGATTAAAGCACTTACGACACCAATCTCACTTCAAGGTAAAAATTGGAGAGAAAGTTAATGAAAAAGAGGGAGACGGCAGGGCGAAAATTGATTCTATCTTGCAATTGGTTTTTCTGTGGCGTATAATTATTTTCATAAGAATAGTTAAAATGCAAAGAAGAGGACAACAATCAGTTTGTACGACTTTTAAGAGAGAGAAGCCTTGGCTGTAAGCTTCTTAAGTATCGGCAATCGATTTACCACCTCCGAGCAGTGATTGTGAATTTATATAGCAATTACCGGTCACCGGCCCGTTAGCCGATGCAGAGCTTCGTCTATTTCATTCATCATTACTTCTTAAGTAATGGATAGACAGAAGAAGGGTGGAACCACGACTTTAACCTCGTCCCTTTCTAGGGATGGGGTTTTTTTGTTGTTTTCACAATGTCTAGCTCCAGTGCTTGTCGGGGCTAAAAACGGGCGCTTGCGCTTTTCTAATTATAAAAGGAGTGTTCAAAATGGCAGAAATTATTAAATTGAAGTTTCCAGATGGAGCGGTGAAGGAATTTCCTGTTTCGACAACTACAGAAGAAATAGCACAATCGATCAGTCCTGGATTACGTAAAAAAGCACTTGCCGGAAAACTTAGTGGAGTACTAATCGATCTTAAATCACCAATAATGGAGGATGGAGATATCTCAATCATTACTCCTGAATCTGACGAAGCGCTAGAAATCTTACGCCATAGCTCGGCACATTTACTTGCACAAGCAGTTAAACGCCTTTTCAAAGATGTTAAACTAGGTATTGGGCCAGTTATTGAAAATGGTTTTTACTATGATATTGATTCACCAGTACCGATTACTGCAGAAGACCTACCGTTAATCGAAAAAGAAATGAAAAAAATTATTAATGAAAATATTGAAATTATTCGTCATGATGTATCTCGTCAGGTTGCTTTTGACAAATTTAAAGAAGATGAATACAAAGTAGAACTTTTAGAAGCAATCCCCGAGGGAGAACAAGTTTCTATTTATGAGCAAGGAGATTTCTTTGACCTTTGCCGTGGCGTTCACGTGCCGTCAACAGGTAAGCTTAAGGAGTTCAAGCTATTAAGTATTGCTGGTGCATACTGGCGTGGAAATAGTGATAACAAAATGCTTCAACGAATTTATGGTACAGCATTCTTTAAAAAAGAAGAGCTTACACATCATTTAAATATGCTAGAAGAAGCAAAAGAACGTGATCACCGTAAAATTGGGAAAGAACTAGAATTATTTACAACTTCACAAAAAGTTGGTCAAGGTCTTCCTCTTTGGTTACCAAACGGAGCTACTATCCGTCGTGTTATTGAGCGTTATATTGTAGACAAAGAGTTAAAACTTGGCTATAAACATGTATATACACCGGTATTAGGTTCGAAAGAGCTTTATGAAACTTCTGGTCACTGGGATCATTACCAAGATTCTATGTTCCCACCGATGGAAATGGATAATGAAACATTAGTGCTACGTCCGATGAACTGTCCACATCATATGATGGTGTTCAAAAGCGGAATGCATTCTTACAGAAACCTTCCGTTGCGTATTGCCGAATTAGGAACTATGCATCGTTATGAAATGTCAGGTGCCGTATCAGGCCTACAACGTGTTCGTGGTATGACTTTGAATGATGCACATTTATTTGTACGTCCAGACCAAATTAAATCAGAATTCCAAAAAGTCGTGGAATTAATTATTTCAGTTTATAAAGACTTTAACTTAGAAGACTATTCCTTCCGCCTTTCTTATCGTGATCCTCAAAACAAAGAGAAATACTTTGATAATGATGAGATGTGGGAAAAAGCACAAAATATGTTAAAAGAAGCAATGGACGAGCTTGGTTTAGATTATTTTGAAGCGGAAGATGAAGCAGCATTCTACGGTCCCAAATTAGATGTTCAAGTAAAAACTGCTATTGGTAAAGAGGAAACTTTATCAACTGTTCAACTAGATTTCTTATTACCAGAGCGCTTTGACTTAAATTACATTGGAGAAGATGGCAAGCATCACCGTCCAGTTGTTATTCACCGCGGAGTAGTTTCGACAATGGAACGCTTTGTGGCATTCCTAATTGAAGAGTATAAAGGTGCATTCCCAACTTGGTTGGCTCCTGTTCAAGTTGAAATCATACCTGTTTCCAATGAAGTGCATTTTGAATTTGCAAAACAAATCGAAGAGCAACTAGTAGCTGCGGGTCTCCGTGTTGAGATGGATGACCGTGAAGAAAAGCTAGGCTACAAGATTCGCGAGGCTCAAATGCAAAAAATACCGTATATGCTTGTACTAGGGGATAAAGAGCTAGAAGCTGGTAATGTTAACGTTCGTAAATACGGAGAACAACAGTCAGAAAGTATTCCATTTGCGGAGTTCTTAGAACGTTTGAAAGAAGAAGTAGCACATTAATAGATTTAGTGTTGACATGAATGTATCAACATGCTATAGTTATTAAGGTTATTGAATACAAGTTTGCGGTATAAGAAGAGGCTGCCCGCTTCTCACCTGTTTGACACCTACAAGTGTTGTTGACTGGTAAGCATGTGATCGACTGTAACATGTAGTTTTCTACATGTACTCATATCGGCGGGCAGACATACAACATATGTCTGTCTGCTTTTTTTATGGATCAAAACGGTGTAACTAGTTCGTTTTTACGAACTTTATGCCCAAACCATGTATTCGCGACACTATTTGGAGGTGGATCATTATTAGCAAAGACATGTATGTAAACGATGGCATTCGAGCACGCGAAATACGAGTTATTGATCAGAACGGCGATCAATTAGGATTAAAAACACGTAACGAAGCACTTGAAATTGCAGGTCGTGTAAATTTGGATCTTGTCCTTGTGGCTCCTCAAGCCAAGCCGCCGGTCGCTCGTATCATGGACTATGGTAAATTCAAATTTGAGCAGCAAAAGAAAGATCGTGAAGTTCGTAAAAATCAAAAAATCATCATAATGAAAGAGGTTCGTTTGAGCCCAACAATAGATGAACATGATTTCCAAACGAAATTGAAAAACGCGATAAAGTTCCTTGAAAAAGGAGATAAAGTGAAAGCTTCTATCCGCTTTAAAGGCCGTGCCATCACTCATAAAGAGATTGGACAACGAGTTTTAGATAGATTTGCAGAAGCTTGTACGGAAGTATCCACTGTCGAGTCAAAACCGAAAATGGATGGCCGTAGTATGTTTTTAGTGCTTGCACCAAAAAACGAGAAACAATAAAGAGTACAATTGTTTAGGAGGAATTCGACATGCCGAAAATGAAAACTCACCGTGGAGCTGCAAAGCGTTTCAAAAAAACCGGAACTGGAAAATTAGTACATGACCGTGCTTTTGGAAGCCACTTATTCGCTAACAAGTCTACTAAAGCTAAACGTAAACTACGTAAATCTAAAGTAGCATCTTCAGGCGATTACAAACGTATCAAAACTTTATTAACTTACATGAAATAATAACAGATAGCAGGAGGTAATGAATCATGCCACGCGTAAAAAGCACACCAGTAACTAAAAATCGTCGTAAAAAAATTATAAAATTAGCAAAAGGTTATTACGGTTCTAAACATACATTATACAAAGTTGCTAACCAAGCAGTAATGAAATCATTCATGTATGCATACCGTGATCGTCGTAACAAAAAACGTGATTTCCGTAGATTATGGATTACACGTATCAATGCGGCAGCACGTATGAACGGTCTTTCTTATAGCCGTTTAATGCACGGATTGAAGTTAGCTGAAATCGAAGTTAACCGTAAAATGTTAGCGGATCTTGCAGTAACTGATACTCAAGCATTCACACAACTTGCAGATTTAGCTAAAAAAGCAATCGCAAAATAATTTAAGTTAAAAAAGCTGATAGAGATTCTATCAGCTTTTTTTGTACAGGGAGCAGAAAATATGACTAATGTTATTCTTGTTTTCATATTAATCATGTCCATTATTGCTTTTTTTGTAATGGGTTACGACAAATCACAGGCAAAAAAACATGGCCAACGTATATCAGAAAAAACCCTTTGGATACTTGCAATTATGGGTGGAGGAATCGGTGCGTATGTTGGAATGCAATTATTTCGCCATAAAACGAAGCATACAAATTTTCGAGTAGGCTTTTTGATGCTACTGATTTTATATGCATTTTTGATATTTTACATATTCACAACAGACAGCTCTATCATTGCATAGAGGCTGTCTTTTTTTTGCACTGGTTTCCGCAGAGCAGACAGAACTGTGTTGAACGCCACTAATTAAATGACCTTTAAGAGCTTATTGAAAATGAAAGATGGCCAGGGTTCATGGCGGTTTTTTATGGCGTGAATAAGCAGACAATGATGCCAATAGTACCAAAGAAGCATAGAATGATGCTATTTTGTCTGTGAACAGTATATGACATTTTGCGGAAGGTAACATAAAAACCGTCTTCTGAAATGTTTTTTATGCATTGCTACGGGATAGATTCATGGTTTAGCGCATACATTGAAGGTGATATATCATGGATACCATGGGAGGATTAAAATGCGAAAACTTTTGTATCTACTACTGTTTCTCGGAACATGTATACTATCCGCTTGTTCCTATGATAGCGAAACAGCGGTTAAAAACGGCGATGTCATTAATATGCATGGACCTGTTTACAATTTCCCGCGCTTTGAACGATTCTTGGACAACATCGAAGCGAAAGAAGGGGCCTCCGTAAGGATTACCAATTATACGCTAGAAGGAGACCCAACATTGTACAATTTAACTTTCGACGGATCTTTATTCGATTTGGAAATTGATCGTTCAAAAAATAAGGATCGGGGAGACAACCCTGCTAAAGTGAACATAACCTGTGCGGAGCTAGTATCAGAGGAGGGACAGCAATTATTCACCTATACACTGGAAGGGTGTCAGCAAGATCCCCCCGTTGAAAGCTTCACAATCTTAAGCGTCATGAAGGAACAAGTAGAGGACCACGAGCATTGACTATTACTAAATCGAAAACACCCCTTATAAAAAACTTTATATAAATAAAAAAACGCAGTAGGAATTCATTCGCGAATTACTGCGTTTTAATTTAATTGCATTAAAATAGGTTATTTAACAATCTTAAAAGAGAACGAATACGAATCAAATTAGAATCTCTGGCTTAATAATTTTCAATTATCACCAGGTCTCGTCAAGGTGTTGAGCATAGTAGGAAATTCCTCTTTTGAAGTACTGAAGATTTTCATCAGACGTTGTTTCCATCAAGTTAGTCAAAGCAATTTCCATTGCTTGTTTATAGTTTTTGGAATTGTATAGAGCCATTGAGTAAAAAATTTGTAGTCCGCGATGTTCGGGAAACTCTGTCACACCTCGTCCTAAAGTTTCAATTGCTTCTGGATAGTACCCCAAAGCTCGGTAGGTACTGCCGAGACCTAGTAAACATCTTTGAAGATCTTGTTTTGTGAGACCTAGCTCGAGAGCCCTTACATAATAGGGGATAGCTTCCTTCGAATATCCAGAGTTGTCATGAACAATGCCCGTCTGATAGTTGACTTCAGCGTGATCTGGATAGGTAGCGACCAATTCTAAAAGTAGAGTACGTGCTTCTTTCAGAATGTCTTGGTCTTGCTTAGCGCGTCCTTCTTCACGCAATTCAATTGCATTGTCTAAAAGCAATTGCAGATTTGTTTTATCCGTATTATTTATTATTTTATCATTCATTTTTAAAACTCCCTCAAATGTAGTATTGCAAATGGCAAAGTAACATTGTAAACACAATACTCTCGGGGAATTTATTAATTTTGAAAGTAATTTTGTAAAAACAGTATCATTATCTTTTAATCCTCCTTAGAAATCAGGAATGAACACTAGGTTCCTCTTTATAGTAATATTCATGGAAACATACGTCAATTAGTTTTTGGAATTGTCAGTTATATAAAGAGGGGACTGATGATTCTGCAAAGGAGTTATAGAGTTTCTACAGAGGTAAGTCAGACAAGTCATACCCTGAAGGCTCTTGCGTAGGGGCAAGCACACATCCGTGTAGGAAAAATTATTATAAATCTACCGATTATCGCTTAAACAAAAAAAGTCAGTTGAAATTTCTCAACCGACTTTTTTATATTTCTATTCATCTTGCATTAATTGCTCGATAGGGCTTTTCCAGTTGATTTTGGCATCTGGATAATTCATCTTAATTTCATTTTGTAAAAAACGTAAGTCATCTTTCGTCAAACCTTGGAGTTTAGCAGGATCCTTTGTCCATATGAAAATAGAAACGACTTCGAATGCTTGGTCAGTCGTACCTAAATATTTTTCGCCTTCAAATAGGGCACCTTTGTATGTGATAAAGAAGTTTTTACGAACATTTTTTACCTCATCATAAAAATAATATTGTTCCTTCTCATATGCTTCATCTAGTTTACGCATAGGGTCAAATAGATAGCGAAGGATTTTATAAAAAACGTATATAATCAGTGCCAATATAAACAATCTTAAGATATAGAACATCTCAAATGTCCTCCTTGTAAAATACATTGTACTTGCTATACGATAGAAGAGGTAGTTTGGTTTCAAAATAAATTAAAATATTTGGAGGAAATGATGAATTTACATAAACTTTTTACGATGCAGCGTGCTTTAGACCAATATATTCAATCGAACAAGCAAGTGAAAGAGGATGTTTTTATAAAAAAAGGTCTGGCACTAATTGTGGAACTTGCCGAATTAGCAAATGAAACGAGATGTTTTAAATTTTGGAGTGAAAAAGGACCTTCCGAACGTAGTGTTATATTAGAGGAATATGTCGATTCGATTCACTTTATATTATCTCTTGGTATAGAGAAAGAGCTAGAAGATTTAGAGGAGTGGCCACTTGAGGATATAGAGGGTGATTTAACTGCCCTTTTCATAGGTACCAATAAATCTATTTTGACATTTTTGGAAGAACCAACGAAAATTCACTACGAAAAAGTGTGGATCATGTACGGAGCAATTGCTGGAAAATTAGGTTTTAGTAGTGCGGATGTATTACAGGCTTATATTGCAAAAAATGAAATGAATTATGAACGACAAAAAAACGGTTATTAATATTAGTTGAAACCTTTTCACAGACAAACCGTAAAATAGCAACATGTCATGGAATGGTGGTGTAATTGATGAAAAGGTTTCTTGTTTCAATTATATTAGTATTAATCTCGCTCTCTTTTGGATTAGTAGCGGAAGCAAAGTCCTATGCCATTGAAAGAGTACATATAAAATCTTGGATTCAACCAAACGGAGATCTTTTAGTAAATGAAGTGTTTACATACAATTTTAAAGGGGCATTTTTTAATTTACGTCGTTCTTTCCCTGAAGATCACGGAAAAAACGTAGAGGAATTTTATGCGTATAAGCTTGGTCAAGTAAACTTGGAACCTGGGTTTATAGAACAGTCTTTGATGACACCCTTGGAAGTGACTCAAGAAAAGGGAACATTCTATTCGGGAATAGATCTTCGTGATCAACAAGTATCATTTTTGTATGCCTATACACTTAAAAATGCTGTCACTGCTTACGACAATTATAATGAGCTGGATATTGTTTACTTTGAAGATGGAGAGGCACATGATCAGGATTACTTTAATGTAACGATTGATTATATTTTACCGGAAACAGTTGAAACGAATAAGTTTGAAGGTGTTTTGTATAATAAAGTAAAAGGGTTAACGGAAAAAAATACTTTTGGGATTCGGTTTTATAGTCATATGTCAAGAGCCTATACTGAAACGAAAACTAGTTTAATATTTCCAGCTGACCTGATTTCGCTAACCGAAAAATCTAAAGCATCGATATCTTACAAAGACGCATTGACATATGAAATAGATGAACAAAAAAAGTGGAATAAAAGAATCTCCTACATGGATAAACTTTTCTCCTTCATACCGAAAGTGGCGTTTGCAATTCTAATCATTATTGTGAGCTTTCTCTTATTCTTACCACAAAGACATTTCTGGAGAAAAGGAAGTAGCGATGAAGTTTTAAGTACAGATGTATTATATTTATTTTTTATAGAAAAATGCGGGAAAACCCACCCAAAAGCTTTCCTTGCAGGTCTTTTTTCATTAGTAGAAAAAGGGGCAGTTAAGGTAAAACTAGCAAAGTCTGCTCTTCGTTTTAAAGATGATCCAAAAGCTCCTGAAGAAACGCTAGATTTCAGGCTTACAAAAGGGGAAACAGCAACTGCTATATTTGAAAAACAAATGATTAGTTGGCTTTTTGTCACTAGAAGTGGATCTAGGAAGTGGGCATTTCATTTACATGATGCTGCAGGGGCCGCGAGGGATAATAAGAACTCAAAATACTTTCATACTAAAGTAAAGAACTTTAAAAAGAAACAAGCAGAGTGGCATCATTTAGTAGAAAAAGAGCTAGAAGAGGCGGGAGCTATTAATAGTAGAATTCCATTGCTAATTATCACTTTAGCTACACTAATAGTTTCAATGATTACTATGTTGGCATATTACGCTAATGTACAAAGCAATTTAGCCATTGCTTGTATTGGAGTATTTACGATTATTTTCTTAGTCATACTATGGATAAAAAAACGTTCCACATTATTTTTCAGTATATATACTGTACTGTTGTTTTTCTTTTCCCTATCCATTGGCAATGAAGATGCAGTCAATTCAATCATTGGGTTACTGCTATTGTTTACCATGTTATACCTGGTATTACCAAAGTATATTCTTTCGATGAATGCTGTGCGAGCAAAGGATGCAGTACGATCCTATAGAAAAGAGTTAAAGAATGGCATACCAACTAATTTGAATGAAATCGAACAAGAAAAATGGCTAGTTAGAGCTTATTTACTAGGCAGAAAGAATATTGCTATTCCAGTTGAGAAACTCACTATTCCCCTTGCTACAGTGTTACTCGCAAGTACAGATCCTATAGACTATGTTAGAAAGTCTTGGTGGTGGACCAAAGATTCGACGTCCTCTTCTGATGGCGGATTTTCTGGAGGAGATTCGTCCGGAGGGGGAGGAGATAGTGGTGGCGGTGGTGGAGCAGGAGCTGACTGAGGTGTTTTAAATTTTGAAAATGCCATTAATTTAGAATATAATTAAATGGTACATATATTTAGGAGGTCGAAATAATGCCGAAGCTAGATGAAACATTAACGATGTTAAAAGATTTAACAGATGCAAAAGGAATTCCTGGTAATGAGCGTGAACCAAGAGAAGTGATGGAAAAATATATCGCGCCTTTCGCAGATAAAATTGAATACGATAATTTAGGCAGTCTTATTGCAGAAAAAGTTGGAGATCCGAATGGTCCTAAGATAATGGTAGCAGGACATTTAGATGAAGTAGGATTTATGATCTCCAAGATTGATGACAAAGGATTCTTGAGTTTCCAAACAGTTGGTGGTTGGTGGTCTCAAGTTATGCTAGCACAACGAGTAACAATTGTGACGCGTAAAGGGGATACAATTACTGGTATTATTGGCTCAAAACCTCCTCATATACTATCTCCAGAAGCTCGTAAAAAAGCAGCTGACGTAAAAGATATGTTCATTGATATAGGTGCATCTTCTAAAGAAGAAGCAATGGAATGGGGCGTATTACCAGGAGATATGGTAGTTCCTTATTTTGAGTTTTCAGTCATGAACAACGAAAAACTTCTTTTAGCAAAAGCTTGGGATAATCGTATTGGCTGTGCAATTGCAATCGATGTATTAAAAGCACTGAAAGATGAAAAACATCCAAACATCGTTTATGGAGTAGGAAATGTCCAAGAAGAGGTTGGCCTTCGAGGAGCGAAAACAACTACAAACAAAATTAAACCAGATATCGGCTTTGCAGTAGATGTAGGTGTAGCTGGAGACACTCCTGGAATTACGGCAAAAGAATCGACAAGCAAAATGGGAGAGGGTCCTCAAATCGTATTGTTTGATGCATCCATGGTTTCCCACAAAGGGTTACGTGATTTCGTAACGGATACTGCAGATGAGCATAATATACCTTATCAATTTGAAACGATACCAGGTGGAGGAACTGATGCAGGTTCTATGCATATTTCTGTAAATGGTGTTCCTTCTCTAGCGATTGGAGTTGCTACTCGCTATATACACTCTCATGCAGGAATCTTGCATAGAGATGATTATGAAAATACAGTAAAACTAATCGTTGAAGTTATAAAAAAATTAGATCGCGATGCAGTAAACAAAATAACTTTCGATTAAATATAGGTGTTTATAGGGTAAGGCTGATTCGCAAAATTTTAGGACAAAATGCAAAAAACCTTCTGACAATGTCGGAAGGTTTTTTGCGTGTCTAAAAGAACTGAATTATTAGATGTGAATTAAAATAAGACATTTATTCAACTGTTAAACTAGTGAATTATTACAGAAAATCTTGGAGTATATCGATTGACACGTAATTGAAGTGTATAAAGGAAATAGTAATGAAAATAAACTTTCAATTCAAATAAAATATATGTTATAGTTATGGTAATTTAAACCAATACTGGAGCGCGTTTAAAAGAGATAACCTACATATCTAGCGAGGAGGAGTGGGATATAGCTATTATAGTAAATGATATTAATCCTAGAATAGGGGTTAGAGAATTATGACTATATTTTATAAGAGGCATTCTCTAATTTGAGAATGCCTTTTAATTGAGTGTATCGTAAGTCCAATTTTATAAATTTTGCGCACCACTATGGTGATAAATAACCGACGAGCCAATCACAGTCAAAAACTAAGGAGGATGAAAATGGTACATATTCTTTACATAGAAGACGAAATTGATATAGGGAGCTGGGTGAGAAAGGATTTAACGGAGAGAGGGTATGAGGTGACATGGCTGAAATCTGGGGAGGATGCGGAAAAGTATATTTCACAAGTGGATATGGCTATTTTAGATGTGATGATTCCTGGGTTAGATGGTTTTTCTATTGGTAGACGTATGAAAAAAGAAAAGGGAGACCTGCCTATTTTAATGCTTTCTGCGCGAACTGCGGTGGAAGATAAAATAGAGGGTCTAAATTTTGCAGATGATTATTTAACTAAACCGTTTCATCCGGATGAGCTTGCAGCACGTGTAGAAGTATTGTTACGGAGATACCAAAAGAATGATGATGTATTAAAGCTTCAACATTTGATGGTTTATACAAAAGATATGAGAATTGCTGATCAAGAGACGAATGAGGAAATTCAATTAACGGGTAAGCAGTATCAACTTTTGCAGTTTTTCGTTCGTCATTTAAATCAAATACTAACGAAAGAGCAGTTGTATGAGGGAGTATGGGGAGAGCGTTATATCGAGGGAGATAAGACATTGATGGTGCATATTCGTTATTTACGAGAGAGAATTG
Source organism: Psychrobacillus sp. FSL H8-0510 (assembly GCF_038008345.1). Lineage (NCBI taxonomy): Bacteria > Bacillati > Bacillota > Bacilli > Caryophanales > Bacillaceae > Psychrobacillus > Psychrobacillus sp. FSL H8-0510. Next base: position 2,451,118 of record NZ_JBBOYZ010000001.1, on the reverse strand, counting down.
AAAGGAACCCAGCAAAACCAACTATCATTGAAACGATTCGTGGAATCGGGTATAGGGTAAAAATATGAAGCGTTTTTTTCAATCATTATTAGCAAAGTATATGTTCCTTATTTTATTAGCTCTTTTCATTGTTCAAATTTCCTACTTAATTATCGCGTTATTTGTGTTTGGTATTTCCAAAAATGGAGAGGATCCAATCCAAATGCAAGATATGCTAGTTGAAAGTGAAATTGAGGGGAAATGGCATCAGGAAGCAAACGCTTTGCAAAACGTTACAAGTGAGTCTATTCAACAGCATTTTGACAATTGGAAACAGCAGCATCCAAAAGCATCGATGTTCTGGGTGGACGGTCAAGGGACGCTCGCTAACCAAGAAGACGTGATGGAGCAGCTGCCGGCCAAGTGGTCGTCTGCATATACAGCTAAATTTATAAAAGAGCATTATGGGGGAGACCCATTTACGGTTATTGCGTTTGTCGGGCAAGAGGAAAGCAATGGTTTCGTTGTACTGGAGATGCCGAGGTCCGAGTTTGATCCGCCGCTAGCACATATTTATGATCGATATGGAATCATTTTCGTGTTTGGTATTGTTTTTATCATTTTCCTATTTATATTCGTTTCCTTTTTATTCTTTCGTAGTATTAGAAAGCGTTTATTACACTTGCAGGAGGCCATGGAAATACGGGACGTGGATGGGCTACCGATCGAGATTGCAGTGAAAAAGAAGGACGAAATTGGACAGCTTGAAAAAACGTTCAATCAAATGGTATGTGAGCTGAGGGAAAGTAAACAGCGAGAACAGCAGGAGGAACAGCTACGTCGAGAGCTGATTGCTAATCTTTCTCATGATTTGCGTACCCCTTTAACAAAGGTGAGGGCGCAAACCTATTCTATTGCTAAAGAGAGTTTATCAGAGGATGGTCAAAAAGCGATTAAGTCTTTGGAAGCTTCTGTTGTGAATATTGACAGGCTAATGGAAAACTTGATGTCGTATACATTGCTCATGGCTAGTAAATATAAATTTGAATCACAGGAAATGGACGTTATTCGCTACATCCGAGAAAGTTTAGCTTTATGGTACCCCGTCTTCGAAAAGGAAGGATTTGAAGTGGAAGTCCATCTGGTTCCATTTGAGCAAAACAAATGGGAGGTTGACCCGATTTGGTTAGGAAGCATAGTGGATAACTTATTGCAAAATGTGCTTCGCCATGCAAAAAAAGGAGGATATATTTGTGTCACAACAGAATCTACCAATCTCTATGATGCGATTGTCATTTTAGACAGAGGAAATGGAATGAAAAATGCATCCAACGAAGCGGGAGCAGGTATCGGCTTGTCCATTGTTGATATGATGGTCAAGGGCATGAAGCTGGATTGGGATATTGAATCCGGTGAAAAGGGAACAACTATCAAAATAAAGAAATACAAGTGAAGGTGTATTTGAAAGGGGGGCCTTTCAAGTACACCTTTTTTATGGCCGGGCGTTTTTTTACCCGGTTTTTTTAAACAAAATTTAACCTTACCCCTTACCTAGTTTTAACATTCTATCTCTAACATAGATAATGAGGTGAGGGAAATGGAATATGTAGTACAGACAACCAATCTATCCAAACGTTTTGGGAAGGAAAGTGCCGTGATAGGGCTGGATATGAAAATACGTAAAGGAGAAATATACGGATTTTTAGGACCTAATGGAGCGGGGAAGACAACAACCATTCGTATGCTTTTAGGCCTGATGAAAGCTTCGTCTGGAACGATTCAAATCTTTGAAAAGGATTTAAATAAAGAAAAAATAAATATTTTAAAAAGAGTGGGCTCCCTAGTAGAGAACCCGTCCTATTATCCGCATTTAACTGCGTATGAAAATTTAGAGGCATTAAGAAAAATACTAGGCGTTCCTAAAACGAGAATCCATGAGGTATTAGAAATAGTTCGATTGACTGAGGTTGCAAATAAAAAGGTAAAAGGATTTTCCCTAGGAATGAAGCAGCGATTAGGGATTGCCGCTTCCCTATTAAACAGTCCAGAGTTACTAATCCTAGATGAGCCAACTAACGGACTAGATCCATCAGGCATTATAGAAATTCGTAATCTAATTAAACAGCTGCCTGCGGAAACTGGAATGACCATTTTAATCTCCAGTCATTTATTATCAGAAATCGACCAAATGGCGACGACAGTTGGAATCGTTACGAAAGGGAAAATGATTTATCAGGATTCCATCGAAAGTTTGCGCATGTATGCCCAGCAAAAGGTTTTATTAAAGGTTAGTGACAGCGAGCAAGCGTGGCGTTCACTATTAGGCAATGGTATAAAAGCAGATTGGGAGGACGGTATTATTTTATTGTCTGAGCATTCCGATGGAAAAGTTGCTAAGGCGATCCATACTCTTGTACATGAAGGCTACTCTATTTACCGTGTAGAAGAGGAAAAAAGATCATTGGAAGATACCTTCCTCCAAATGACCACAAGGGAGAAGGTCATATGATCGGTAACCTCTTACGGGCAGATTTTTTGAAAATTAAACGAAAAGGACTATGGTTTCTAGCATTTTTAGGTCCCTTCGGAGTTATTGCGCTGCAGATGGTCAACTACGGAATTCGAAAGGATTATTTGCTAAACCAAAGTGACGATGATTGGGAATATTTTTTAGAATATGTACATTCCTTTACCCCATTAGCACTGGTTTTGGGAATTGCGATTTTAACTTCATTTATGGCAAGTATAGAAAATGAAACGAACGCATGGAAGCAGCTGATTTCATTGCCTGTTTCCAAAATGAGTGTGTATTTATCGAAATTCATGGTACTTGGTAGCTTGTTATTTGTATCTTCGCTTCTGTTAGGGGTATTTTCTTTAGGCTATGGCATTCTATTAAACTTAGGAGATCAAATACCTTACTTGGAGTTATTAAAGTATAGCTCCTATCCATACTTAGCAGCGTTGCCTGTACTTGCATTACAGCTCTGGATTTCCTCTGTGAGCCAAAATCAGGGAATTCCGATTACGACAGGGGTATTAGGTGTCATATTTGCGTACTCTGCTTTTATATTACCTGATTGGATGATTTGGAAGTGGCCTTCTTTAATGAATGAGTGGGATGAACCATTGATCAATGTCATGCTTGGAATCGGAGTAGGCACACTATTGTATATTGTTGGAATGCTCGACTTTACGAGAAGGGATGTGAAATAAATGGTATCGATTTTACAATCGGAATGGTTTAAGTTTCGACATTCAAAGATTATGTTCATCATCTTGACTGTACCGATTATAGGTATATTCCTTGGATTCACAAGCAGATTTTCTAATGAGGATTTTGAAATCAATGAGTGGTATTTGTCTTTGCTATCTATGAATTTAACCTATGCTTTACTATTTTTACCTTTGATAACAGGAGTTTTAGCAAGTGCTATTTGTAGATACGAACATCAGGCAGGTGGGTGGAAACAGCTACTGGCATTACCTGTGACAAGAGGAAGGGTATTCATCGCGAAGTATGTATTGTTAATAGTGCTAGTCCTAGTTATGCAAGTATTATTTTTTGTCGCTGTATACATAGTCGGAATGATAAAGGGATTCACTGATCCTTTCCCAATGGTGATTGTTTGGAAAAGCTTAGTTGGAGGATGGGTAGCGACTTTACCATTAATTGCTTTACAGTTATGGATGTCCATACTGTTCAAGAGCTTTGCAGCGCCATTTGCCATTAATGTGATTCTTACATTGCCTACTATACTTGTCGTAAACTCTGAGCGTTTTAGTTCTTTCTATCCGTGGGCACAGCCATTTTTAATGATGTATATCGGGGGAGACACGGGCGATACCTTTTTCGTTCCTTGGGTACAACTATTAACCGTTGTAGGCGGAAGTTTTATCTTATTTTTTGTCGGAGGGTATTTATATTTTCAAAGGAAAGCAGTTTAAGGGGATGATAATAATGTTGAATAAGAGCTATATAGTATGTGCTGCTATCTTGCTTTCTGTTTTTTTGGCAGGATGTAGCAGTGGCAAAGCGGTTGATAATGCAGAATCATATATTTCAACAGTGGATGCTATGGATATCCCGGATCATGTTAAGCTGATCGGTTTAGGAGAGGCAACACATGGGAATGTGGAATTTCAAGAACTGAAAAAAGAAGTTTTTAAAACGCTAATTAAACATGAGAACGTCCGCGTATTTGTTATAGAAGGCGACTTTGGAGGTGGGCAGCAAATAAACGAATTCATTTTACATGGAAATGGTACCGCCGAAGAGGCAGTAAATACGCTAGACTATGGTATTTATCAAACAGAGCAAATGGTCGAACTTGTTCAATGGCTGCATGATTATAACACTTCAGTTAACGAGCAAGAGAAGGTTTACTTTTATGGAAATGACATGCAGCGCTATAACTACAGTAAAGAAGGAGTGCTTAAATACTACAAAACAGTAAACCAAGATGCATTTAAAAATTATGAATTAAAACTTGAACATGTCTCGAATGAGAAAATGCGTGAGTTAACTACGGAACAGTTAAACGAGACCAAGCAAACAATAGATGAGATAATTCTAGATTTACAATCGAATGAAGCAGCTTATGTGGGAAAATCAACAAAGGAAATGTACACTTTTGCCCTACAATACGCACAAATCATGATGCAGCGTACACAATTGTTCTTAAATGATAAAGATTATATGCAGCTGCGAGATGAGTATTTGACGGACAATATGCAATGGATTATGCAATTTGAAGCAACCAGAGGTAACGAGAAAGTATTTTTTAACGGTCATAATGGACATATAGAAAAAACGTCAGCGTCATTAGCTGGCTACAAATCGATGGGCAATTATTTAGATGAGTTATACGGGGATGAGTATTTTGCAATTGGTACGGATTTTATAGAGAGCAATTTTCAGTCAAAAAATAGCAGCTCTGGAGATCGTAAAAATTATAAAGTGAAAAATCACAATGATTTAGTAGATGCTTTCAAAGAGGTGGAATCCAATATTTTTTACGTGGATTTTGAAAAGGCGAGTGAGTCCGGTGATTTAGAGGAGATAGTTTCGAAGGAGCAAAAGATGGCAAACATCGGCGATGATTTCCGCATGTGGTATAAATTTTTAAAGATGTTTTACACAATAGAAATGACGCCGAATGAGGCATATGATGGTATCATTATTGTAAAAGAAGCTACACCGACAAGTGTGAAAGAATAGAAATAATAAAATTCCATTCTATTTTGTAGTGAAATATTTTAGGGTTTTTATTAACTATGGGTTTAAATAAAAAAGGGAAACCGCTCACGCGATTCCCTTTTTTATTGGCTATGTTAAAGGTAAAGGTTGATTTAAAATCCTCTTTTAAATACCTAATATATCTCTACCATAACCATTATCTAAGCTTTGCACCAGTAACTCCATACAATTTACGGCATCTTCCACATCTTCAAATACAGTTTGTAACACTGTTTCTTCTAATCCTTCTCCGTGGAATGATACAACAAAATAACCTAAACCATTTACTTTTTTGTAATCGTTTTTTAGGAGAAATTCTATACCTTCCTTTTCGGAGTTTAAAAGGAAAAACGCAAGGGATTCATCTAACAAAGTATTACCTTTCTCCGCTTCCACTGGCCTAATCATGCTCAATTCACTCTCGTTGATGATGGTCGAGAATTCTTCATAGCTTTCAATTACTTCCTTCGATAAGTGGTGAGAGTATTCTTCAACTTCAAGGGGAAATAATCCTTTATTCCTTTGTTCTTGGAGATATTCAGAGAATCCTTTATCTAATTCTTTAGCAAATCTCTCAAAATCAAATTTATAATTACGAAAAATAGGTTTACGACCATCTTCGCTAGAAGTAAGGCGTTCAACACATAGGTTTTTCTCCTCCACCGTTAAATAATATGTCACTGCAAAACCGTAACCGTCTATTTTAGTTTTGTTCACTTTTCCAGTCCATAGCTGTAAAAGCACCTCGAAGAAATGAGGAATTGAAACGAATGGAACCATAAATGTGAATTCGAGTTCTTGACCATCACCATTTGATTTAATTCTAACGTCTCTGTATTTATCTATATCAAAATTACATGTATATTGATTTTCCACAAAAAACACTCCTTTAGTTATCTCATTAAACTGCCCCGCTTCGTAGTTTAAGTGTAACATCTCACAAACTACGTCGCTTCACAAAAAAAACAACCCTAGCCTTTAACTTAGCCTTTTTATTTTATTTTTATTGTTATGCGCTTCTTCTCTTGCCACATATTTTTAGGTGTTCATTAGATTTTCCAAAAACAGAAAATGAAGTAAAACCATGAAGTGGGAAGCATAAAGAGGCGAAAAGAATAGGAAGGAATTTAAATTTTATTAATGTATATAAATGCACTTGACTTTATATTTATTCAGACATATAATAAAAATTACATAAATATACGGAAAAAGGAGTTTTTATAAATGAAGTTACTTGAGTGGGTGAATTTAAAAGTAGTGGATAGTTTAAAGGGGAAAGACCTATTAACACTTTTAGATTACTCTAAGGAGGAAATAACGGACCTAATCCAGTTAGCAGTTGACTTGAAGATGTTGACGAAGGCTGGTAAATGTCCTCCTTTATTGGAAGGTAAAACTTTAGGGATGATTTTTGAGAAACATTCAACCCGTACAAGAATCTCCTTTGAAGTAGGCATGAAGCAGCTAGGTGGTAATGGTATGTTCATGAATGCACGTGATTTACAGATTGGGCGTGGCGAATCTGTATATGATACAGGGCACGTATTATCTGGTTATTTAGATGGAATCATGATCCGTGCAAATTCACATGCGATGGTTAAAGAACTTGCCGAGCATGCTAGTATTCCTGTAATTAATGGATTAACAGATATTTTTCACCCGTGCCAGGCACTTGCAGATATCTTAACGATTCATGAAGTGAAAGGATATACCGCTGGCTTGAAGCTTGCATATATAGGGGATGGAAACAATGTCGCACATTCACTAGTGATAGCAGCTGCCAATATGGGAATGCATATTGCGGTAGCAACACCAGTTGGCTATGAAGCTAATGAGCAAATACTAGAAAAAGCTAAGGCAATTGCTTTAGAAAATGGTGGGTCGCTGTTCGTATCGAATGATCCAATTGAAGCAGCAGTTAATGCGGATGTCGTATATACAGATGTCTGGACTTCGATGGGTCAAGAAGATGAAACGGTAAAAAGACTGGCTGATTTTAAAGACTTCCAGATTAATGATGCATTAGTGTCAAATGCAAAAGACGATTATATGTTTTTGCATTGCTTACCTGCTCATCGTGAGGAAGAGGTTGCGAGCTCTGTAATTGATGGTCCTAATTCTTATATTTTCCAACAAGCAGAAAATCGCTTGCATGCACAAAAAGCAGTACTTGCATCGGTTATGGCTTAAAAAGGTTTCACCAAATGGAGAAGGCAGGGTTTGTCTATTCATTTGTAAGTATAAATATTTCCGTGATGCTGCTTATCAAGATGGATAGCTTCATCACTACATAGGAAGAGTGATTCGGGAGACGCTGAATCACTCTTTATTACATAAAAAATGTCTTAGTTGTCGATTATGTCGACGATTAAGACAATTTTTTTATGCTTCATTTCACTATCGAGTTAGCTTTTTTAGGCAATACAAGTCGGCCAGTCCAATAAAAAAGTAGAGTGGCCTGCACTCTACTCAAAATAATGAAGTTTATTCAAATTGGGCTTTTGTTGTTGTGCTGTCACTAGAATTTACAGTGTTCTCTTTTGCTTCTTCCTTCACAGGACGTTTAGACCAGTAAGTGGCTAAGATCGGTCCAGAAATATTATGCCATACAGCACCTAATGCACTTGGTAATGCTGCAAGTGGTCCTAGATGAGCGGTTGCAAGTGCTACTCCTAATCCAGAGTTTTGCATGCCTACCTCAATAGAAATTGCTCGTCGATCTAACTCCGATAATCCCATGATTTTTGCGGCATAATATCCTAGCAGTAAGCCTGCTCCATTATGCAAGAACACTCCTAAAAATACTAGTAACCCAGCAGAAGCAATATTATCTACATTTCCTGCAACAACAGCAGAAACAATCGTGATAATTGCTAATACTGAAATTAAGGGTACTACGTTTATACTCTTCTCTACAACAGTAGGGAACAACTTCTTCACTAATAATCCAAGGATGATTGGAACAATAATTACTTGTATTATGGACCTAAACATATCAACTGCATTTACTGGCATCCACTGTCCTGCAAATAAAAGCAATAATGCTGGTGTTAGTAAAGGAGCTAGCAGTGTAGAGAAGGATGTCATCGTTATAGAAAGTGGAACATTACCTTTAGCCAAATAAACCATTACATTAGATGCAGTCCCTCCGGGTACAGAACCAAGTAATACTAGTCCGGCTGCTAATTCACTAGGCAAATTCAACAAATATGCAATGCCAAAAGCGGTAATTGGCATTATTAGAAACTGTGCAACTACGCCGAATATTACTGGTTTAGGGTGTGTTGCGATTAACTTGAAATCGACAGCCTTTAAAGTCAAACCCATCCCAAACATAACAATACCTAGTAAAATCGTAATATACTTTCCAAATGGTAAAAATGTTTCCGGTATTAAAAATGCTACAACTGCAACAATAATTACGAGAAAAGCAAAATACTTACCTGCAAAATTACTAATGGACTCTAACAATTTCATGTTATACACCTAACTTTCTATATTTACGATTTTTTTTGGATTTAATATATTGTTTGGATCGAGAGCTATTTTAATTTTTTCCATCACCTGTAAGGCTGCTCCGTGCTCTAAAGCTTGGTATTTTTGTTTGCCAATACCAACCCCGTGTTCTCCTGTACAAGTGCCGTTACGCTCCAAAGCATAATGAACAATTTTTTCATTGAAAGATTCTGCCTTCGCAACTTCCAATGCATCAGTCATGTCAATCATCAGAATCGCGTGGAAATTTCCATCTCCGACATGCCCAGTAAGTCCGCCTATGAGTCCAATCGAGCTTAATTCATTACGTGCATATACGACTGCATCAGCTAGTTCCGAAATAGGAACACATACATCGGTAACCATCATCTTTTTGCCGACATTTCCGTGAATATAAGCATAGGCTAGGTTATGTCTAGCATCCCAAAGCTTTGTCCGTGCTGTATTATCGGTTTCGAATTGAATATCCACGCAGCCATGGTCTTCCATTATTTCTTTTGTAAACTCGACATCTTGTTTTAGTCCTGCTTCATTTCCGTCAAATTCTAAAAATAAGGTTGGGCTTTCTACATAATTCGTTTCGCTAAAACGATTTACTTGGCGAACCGATTCTTCGTCGACTAATTCTACGCGTGCTATTGGAATTCCAGTCTGTAAAATAGAAGTGACGGCTTCTACCGCGCTTTGAACAGAAGGGAATACTGCTCGAGCTGCAGTAGTAAATTCAGGTATACCATATACTCTTAGTGTTAACTCAGTAAAACAACCTAGTGTCCCTTCCGAGCCAACAAATAGTCCGTTTAAGTGGAACCCAGATGCTGATTTTGCCGCTAAACTTCCCGTGTGTATAACAGTTCCATCTGCAAGGACAACTTCTAAATCACGAACTTGATCACGCATGACACCATATTTAACAGTTGTAGTCCCACTTGCATTAGTAGCAGCCATTCCACCGAGTGTTGCATCTGCTCCAGGGTCTACGGAGAAGAACAGTCCATACTTTTTTAGTTCTTTGTTTAATTGTGAACGTGTCACCCCAGGTTGTACCTTTACTAGTAAATCATTTTCTCGCACCTCCAATATTTTATCCATTAAAGAGAAGTCAATTGTAATTCCGTTATCATACGGAATTATATGACCTTCTAAACTGGAACCACGTCCAAAAGGGACGACGGGAATCTGATAATGATTGGCTAGTTTCATAATTTCACTAACCTCATTCGTGTTTTTCGGAAATACAACTATGTCAGGAAGACATATCTCATGATACGACTCATCTTTGCTATGTAATTCTCTTACGGTTAGATTGATTGAAACCTGGTCTTCTTTTAAAACTTTTTTTAGTTCAGGTAAAATATTTTCAATAGATGTACTCACTTTATTCGCCTCTTTAATAGAATGATATATTTATTAGAATATTTAGAAGGATTCCAATAAAATGATTATAATCATTAATAATGAAAAGGTAAACTAAGGAAATTGTATTATATGGATATAAAAGTAAATTAATATATTGCATATTGGCTTTAAAAACTAGTGTAATAGTGTTGTAAGCGTTTTATTTAATTTTAAAAATATTTTGACTAAACAAAAATTCCGCGAAGATTTTTTATCTCCACGGAATTTCATTCATTTTGCAAATGCAGTTGCCAATTCGTTTAATACAGATTGTTTGTTAGATTCGTCTGTCATGTTCCACCATTTCTCAAAAAATACACCAAGTCCAGGTAGTAAATGTTCTTCGCCTTTTTGGATAGCATCTTCTACTACACCGCGAATGTCTGATGCAGTGTGACCTTTCATATTAGCAGTTATCGCTTCTCTAATTTGAAAATCCATTTTCATCACTCCTCGCAATTATCTTCCCCAAACTCTCGCCAGTTATACATGATTTTGTTACACTTATATAAAAAAGGCGGTTACATATAGATGAAACGAATTGAATCACCCCAAAATACGCTAGTAAAGCATTGGAAAAAATTATTAAGCGTACGCAAAGAGCGAGATAAAAGTGGCGAATTTCTAATAGAAGGTTATCACCTAATTGAAGAAGCGATAAAACAAAAAGAAAATGTGTTAACAATCATGATCAGTGATAATAGTGAAATTCCTAACAGTTGGGATGTAGACAATTTAGAAATTGTCGAAATAAATGATGTGATTAAGAAAGAACTTGCGGAAACAGAGCATACACAAGGTATATTTGCACATTGTAAACAACAAACTGTGAAGGAAGAAGAGCATGATAACTGGAGTCGTCTATTGTTAATAGATGCTGTGCAGGATCCAGGGAACATCGGTACAATGATTCGGACTGCAGATGCTGCTGGGATTGATGCTGTTATTCTTGGAAAAGGATCTGCAGATGCCTACAATTCAAAAACGTTACGGTCAGCACAAGGATCACATTTTCATGTGCCAATTATTAAAGGAAATCTTCCTGACTGGGTTGAGAAGTTGAAAGAACGAAAAGTAACCGTATTTGGCACAGCTTTTGAAAATTCTACTCCTTATCATGAAGTGAAAAAAGTGGATGCGTTTGCGTTAATCGTTGGAAATGAAGGTAGTGGTATGAACAAAGAGCTTCTCGAGCAAACCGATCAAAATATTATCGTTCCTCTATTGGGACAAGCAGAATCACTAAACGTTGCAGTAGCTACTGGAATTCTGTTATATGGCCTTACTTTAAAATAAATCAGACTTGAACAAAAATACTAAAGTCCGTATAATAGATGTAATATGATATATAAAAGCTGTCATCGGGAAAAGTATATATGCCAATTCGACATAAGGGATTTTACACCTTGACTGAAAGTGTAACTAGAGAATGCATATAGAAGTTCACCCCGTTAGCTGCCACCGGGACCAGCAATTGCTGTAAAGGTGTGCCGGTGTAGAGCCGTTAGTCGAATTGAGTGATTGCACACTGTTTTTGTGCAATAATCAGGGTGGTACCGCGAAATTAGTCCTCGTCCCTTTTATAGGGGCGGGGATTTTTTATTTTGTACATATTTTGAGAAGGGATACTTCTTAGCGAGATAAGGTGCAAAATTTGTTGTCCAATCAGACAAGGCGAATTTGATTAAGGAGAGATCAATAACATGGAAGCACAACTTCAACAGTTAAAAGAAGAAGTACTACAAAAAATTGAAGCTTCAGCGAGCGTCAAAGAACTAAATGACGTGCGTGTTGCCTACTTAGGGAAAAAAGGACCGATTACGGACCTTCTAAAAGGAATGGGTAAACTTCCAGCAGAAGAGCGTCCAAAAATGGGGGCACTAGTAAATGTAGTACGTGAAGAAGTAACTACTGTATTAGAAGCTCGTATGACTTTACTACAAGAACAAGCCATTAATGAACAGCTAGAAAAAGAATCTATTGATGTAACATTACCAGGTCGCCCTATTAAGACTGGAAATCATCATCCACTTACTCGTGTAGTAGAAGAGATTGAAGATTTATTTATCAGCATGGGGTATGAAATTGCGGAAGGTCCAGAAGTAGAGAAAGACTATTATAATTTCGAAGCGTTGAACCTACCAAAAGGTCATCCAGCTCGTGATATGCAGGATTCTTTCTATATTTCAGAGGATATTCTTTTACGTACACATACTTCTCCAGTTCAAGCAAGAACGATGGAAGCAAAAGAAGGGCAACCGATCAAAATTATATGCCCTGGTAAAGTGTATCGTCGTGATAATGATGATGCAACGCACTCACATCAATTCACACAAATTGAAGGGCTTGTAATCGGTGAAAATATTCGAATGAGCGACCTGAAAGGTACTCTTTCTATATTTGCGAAGAAAATGTTCGGGGACGATCGTGAAATTCGTCTGCGCCCAAGCTTTTTCCCATTCACAGAGCCTTCGGTTGAAATGGATATTTCCTGTTTTAAATGTGGCGGCGATGGTTGTAACGTTTGTAAGAAAACAGGGTGGATTGAAATTTTAGGTGCAGGTATGGTTCATCCAAACGTCTTAGAGATGGCTGGATATGATTCTAAAAAACTTTCTGGATTTGCATTTGGTATGGGTCCAGAACGTATTGCAATGTTGAAATATGGAGTGGAAGATATTCGTCATTTCTATACGAATGATGTGCGTTTCTTATCGCAATTCCACCGAACAGAAGTGTAAGGAGGAATTTGACATGTTAGTTTCGACGAAATGGTTATCAGAATATGTAAATACACAAGGGTTAGATCCAAAAGATTTAGGAGAGAAAATCACACGTGCAGGTATTGAAGTGGATGCTGTGATTGATCGTTCTCATGGAATGACAAATGTTGTCGTTGGGTATGTAAAAGAAAAAGTGAAACATCCGGAAGCGGATAAGCTGAATATTTGTCAGGTAGATGTTGGCGAAGAGACTACTCAAATTATCTGTGGAGCACCTAATGTAGAAGCAGGACAAAAAGTAATCGTTGCTCGTCCAGGAGCAGTACTTCCAGGCGGCATGAAGATTAAAAAAGCCAAGCTTCGCGGAGAAGAATCAAACGGTATGATTTGTTCGCTTCAAGAATTAGGGATTGAAGGACGCCTTGTTTCTAAAGCGTATGCGGATGGAATTTATGTTCTTCCGGAAACAGCAGTTCCAGGGGAAAGTGTACTCCCATTACTAGGCTTAGATGATGTAGTTTTAGAACTTGGGTTAACGCCTAACCGTTCGGACGCATTAAGTATGCTCGGAGTTGCTTATGAAGTTGGTGCAATTTTATCTGAGGATATGCAGTATCCTGAAGCATCTTATTCGGAAAGCAATGAAAAAGCCTCTGATTATTTGAACTTAAAAGTAGAGGCAATGGAAGAAAATCCAATGTATATTGCAAAAGTTGTGAAGAATATTCAAGTGAAAGAATCACCACTTTGGTTACAACATCGTTTAATGGCTGCAGGTGTTCGTCCACATAATAATGTAGTAGATATTACGAACTATGTATTGATGGAATACGGTCAGCCTCTACATGCATTTGACTATGATCGTCTAGAAACGAAAGAAATTGTTGTTCGTCTTGCAAGTGAAGGGGAAAAAATTGTTACCCTTGATGATCAAGAACGTACATTAAAATCGAATCATTTAGTTATTACAAACGGTAAAGAGCCAATTGCCATTGCCGGTGTAATGGGTGGGGCTAATTCGGAAGTTCATAATGGTACGACAACGGTAGTTATCGAGGCAGCATACTTTGCTAGCGGATCAGTTCGTCAAACTTCAAAAGATCACAACCTACGCAGTGATGCGAGTGCGCGTTTTGAAAAAGGTGTCGATCCTAACCGTGTAATTCTTGCGGCAGAACGTGCAGCAAGTCTTCTTGCAGAGTTAGCAGGAGGAGAAGTGTTAGCTGGTTCAGTAATGGTTGATGAGCTAGACAAAACTCCAGCTGAAGTGGTTGTATCTCCGGACTTCATCAATAACCGTTTAGGGATGAAAATATCCTTAGAGGATATGACATCAATTTTAACTAGATTGAAATTTGACTACCAAGCAGCGAATGGTCTTTTGTACATTAAAGCGCCAACTCGTCGTCAAGATATTAAAATTGAAGAAGATATAATAGAAGAAATTGCTCGTATGTATGGCTATGATGAAATCCCAATGACTTTACCAGTTGAGGAATCTAAACCAGGCGGATTATCATCTTACCAAGCAAAACGTCGTCAAGTACGTGCATATCTAGAAGGTGCAGGTCTTTACCAGGCGATTACGTATTCATTAACTTCTAAAGAAATGTCTCAAAAATTTGCTTTAGAAACTGCTCCTGTAACCGAGTTATTAATGCCAATGAGTGAAGATCGTAGTATCCTTCGTCAAAGCTTGATACCACATTTACTAGAGGCAGTAACATATAATACAGCGCGCCAAGCAGATACAGTTGCGCTTTATGAAGTAGGATCTGTTTTCTTAGGCGAAACAGAATCAGGTTTACCTCATGAGCAAGAGCATCTAGCAGCAGTAATTTCTGGTAAATGGTTAGATCATAGCTGGCAGGGTGAGAAAAAAGCAGTTGATTTCTTTGTGTTAAAAGGAATTGTAGAAGGATTAATGGAACTTCTTGGTCTTTCAAAAGAAGTTGTATTTGAACGTACTGAAGTAGACGGGTTACATCCTGGACGTACTGCTTCTATCAAATTAGCTGGAGAGGAATTTGGGTTAATCGCTCAATTACATCCATCAGAGCAAAAAACTCGTGATTTAAAAGAAACCTATGTATTGGAATTGAACTTAGCCAAAGTGTTAAACAAAGAAGTTGAAGCATTGTATTATGCACCAGTTTCTAAATTCCCGTCCATTTCACGTGATATTGCATTAGTCGTAGATAGTGAAAAAGCTACTGGAGAACTGCAAGCAATTATCCATTTATCTGGTGGTAGATTACTTAAAAATGTACATCTATTCGATTTATATGAAGGAGAAAAAATGGAACCAGGCAAGAAGTCGGTTGCATTCTCCCTAACATATTTCGATCCAGAGCGTACACTTACAGATGAAGAAGTAGTAAATGCTCATAACAAAGTATTAAAAGCACTTGCTGAAAAAGCAGGAGCAGAGTTAAGAGGATAATGAATACATTTAGAGCAGTGCCAAATGGTGCTGCTCTTTTTTTATGCATTTTTTATCAATTAAAAATAATTCAGAATAGTGTTTGAATTGTGCGGTGCATAGGGAATAGAAAAAAAGGGGAGGGGTTTTATGGGATTAGGTTTTTGGACATGGACGATAACCATTATATTATCTTTGTTCTTTATTGGTATGTCGTTTTTCTTTAAAAAGAAGGCGGACGCAAGTTTTGCTCATTATGCGATAGCTGGAGGGACACTGCCTTTTTTCTTATTATTATTTACTGATATTGCTACTATTATGGGCGTTGGAAATTTTGTTGGTCATTCATCTAAGGGATATGAGATTGGGATAGCTAATATACCTTTTGTTATTGGTGAGCAAGGAGCCAAAATCATATTTGCTCTCGTATTTGCGGGATTTGCTGCAAAATTTACATACAAAACATTAGCAGAAATGATGAATGATTTAATCGTACGCGATCGTATCACTCGAAGTCTAGTTGCCATTTTGACTTCATCTATTATGATTGCTTGGGTCAGTGGCCAGGCTATGGGTATGGGTGCCTTGTTCTCGACTTTTACAGGGGCTGATCCTATTCTAATGATATTAGTATTCTCGGCAGTGTTTATCATTTACACAGCTGTAGGTGGTATGTATTCAGTGGTATGGACAGACCTTATTCAAGGAGCAATTCTTATCGCAATAGCAGTGTGGTTTTACTTTCAAGTATTTAATCGAATTGATTTTAGCTATTCAACTCTTAAATCGGGTTTAGCAGATGTTGGATCGGGTGAACTAATTCAAATGAATTTATCTGTAATGGAAGTGTTAACGCTGTTTGTGACAGGAACGTTGGGTGTCTTAGCTGCACAAGTGTATTGGCAGCGTTGCTTTGCTTCTAAAAGTTCTAAGTCAGCAAGTCGTGCCATGCTTATCAGTGGGGTTGTTGCAATTATCTTTACGATTCTAGCAACTATTAGTGGGTTGATAGTTAAGATTCAAAATCCCACGCTCGATGCCAAAAATGCTATATCGTGGTTGATATTAGAAGAAATGACGCAATTTGCAGCGTTGGCTTTCTTTATCATGATTTTCATGGCTGCCATTTCTAGCGCTTCATCTCTTCTGCATTCTGCTGCTGTTGTAATCATCAATGATTTGGTTATTCCAAATATGAAAGAAAAAGAAGATGCATTTTATCTTAAGTTAACAAGAGTTAGTGTGGTTGTGTTTGGTATGTTCACGATAGTTACTGCTATTTGGGCAGATTCTATTATTGACTTATTTTCTCTTGCATATTCGATGGCCGGTGGTGGAGTTGTTCCGGTATTAATAGTAGGGTTAATATGGAAGAATAAGAAAACCTCCGCCTTTGAGATGGGAACAAGAAATAGTCGTGTTTCTGTTTGGGGAGCACGTACTGGTATTTTGGCTGGAGCAGTTGTTTCGTTAACAATAGGAATATTATGGGGTGTCCTTGCATCAGTTATTATGACAATAGTTTTCTCGAAATTTTTACCTTCGAAAGAAACAATGATTAGTTAGGTGGAAAAAACCTCCATCCAAATGAAAAACCCTGCTTTCGCAGGGCTTATCATTTGGATGGAGGTAGATTATGACTAATCCACCAATCCACATGATCTAAATTGAAAACGATCATATTTGCCATTGGTTTTAAATGAGGAATCTCTCTTTTTATAATTAGTATGTCGATTTCCTCTTCAGTAAGTGGATATCCTACGGTATCTAAATATAAAGATAGCTTTTTAACTCCATAGGCTCTTCTCAATTAATCACCTCCCACCAAAATCTCTTTCCATAAAGAAAGTTTAGTAAAAGGTACTAATTTCAACTCTATATATGTTTAATACCCATTTTCACATAAAATAATCATCCGTTTATTTTATGTTTCCGTATAGTCAGTAGTATTCCAAATAAGACTCCGATGAAGGACATTGCTGAAATGATAAAGTAAAAAGTCTGCCCCCCAAATTCTTTATAGAGGAAACCACCTGCATATGACGCAATAATACTAGATAAGCCAAAGAATAATAATGCTAAAACAGTTTGTCCAGTAGCTCGCCATTCCTTAGGCATAATATTATATAAATATTGAATAGCGGCGGTGTAGAAAATAGGGAATGTTAACATTTGTAATACTTGTAAGACAGTTAGAGTAACAGGGTTTGTGACATAGCCTGATATAAAAAAACGTAAGAAGTAAAAGAAAGTAGCAATCGTAATAATCTCCAACTCTTTACCTTTTCGAAGCCACCAAAAGCTGAGTGCAAAAATAATGATTTCACTACCACCTGCTAAGAAAAAAGCAATCCCTACTAAGGATGTGTCTCCTCCCAGTGCTTTGATATGTATTCCTAGAAATGTATCGTTCATACGTGCAGGGACAGAGCTTATGAATACTAATGCTAAGAATAGAAGCATCTCTTTGTTACGTAATACTTGTTTCAATCCTTTTATCGTCACAGGTTTTGGGGAAGCTTGCACATCCGGCATAAACCATACTATTCCAAATGAGAGAAGCCCCAAGAGAACAAATAAAATAGATAGACTACTCACTCCAAAATAATCCATTGTAAACCCAGCAATTAAAGACAAAATGGCATAGCCAAGTGCACCATATGTACGGATAGATCCATAGCTAATACGGGCCATCTCTGAAACAGTAAAATTTAAACTCTCCGTTAATGGATCGAGTGGCATAAGGAAAAAATAAACTAACAACGCGAAAATGATTAGTAACACAAAGTTATCGAAGTTAAATAAAAAATAACCCGAAATAGCAGTCAATCCAACAAGTAGTAACATCACTTTGCGAATTGTTTTTGTTTTATCGCTGATGAACCCCCACAACGGTTGGGCTATTAAAGTTACAAAACCCCCAGTACCTACGATAATCCCTATTTCACTTGTAGATAATCCTTGTTCCCCTAAATACACAGGCAAGAACGGTATAAAAACCGCAAGCAAACCAAAAAACAAAAAATTATATCCCTTTAATAAAACATGTACCTTCAAGAAGAATTCTCCTTTTCTAAAAACAAATAAAATATGATTTCAATTATTAACTTAATTATTGTAACTGATTTAAATGGTAAATAACCGTTTTTAATAGAATAAACAATGGAATTTAAATTAACCAATAAGTTAGAATACTAAATCTGCTATAATTTCTATTAAAAGAGAAGTTAAGTACTTAATTTGTCTGAATTGATAAGGGGGTAGGCATGTTAAAAAGAAGATATGGGGATCGTTCAGATTGGCAGCGGATTAAGAAGAGAGAGTATGCGCAATCTTATGTGGATAAAGAAGAATTCACTGGATATATAACACTTCTTAACATGGTTCAGGTGGTGGAGCCCTTATGGGTAAAGTATGGTGAAAAAAGTGTGTGCATTGTAGATGATGGATTTATGTGGTTACAACACTTTCCTAAAGGAAAACATTATTCTGTAACTACTATGTTTGATGCTAATGGGAAAGTGATTCAGTGGTATATCGATATTTGCAACGAAATAGGAATAGAGAATAATATTCCATGGTGGGATGACTTGTTTTTAGATATTATCGTATTTCCTACGGGAGAGATTATTCAACAGGATGCAGATGAACTGGAAGAGGCATTAATAAACGGTTGGGTTGATCAAAGCATGTACAACTTGGCATGGCATCAAGCAAATGAAATTACTACTAGTGTTGTAAGAAATAATTTTCGCTTACTTAATTATTCCTCAGTTCACAAGGAACTATTAACGAAACTTCTTTAAAAGGGAGAGATTTAAATGCGTAAAGTGGAGGTAGTGGCATATTCAGAGGATTGGAAGAAAAAGTTTGATGAGGAAGCAATTCTTCTTCAACATATTTTCGGCTTGGAGATTCAAATTATCCATCATATTGGAAGCACGTCTGTAGAAAGATTGAGTTCAAAACCAATTATCGATATGATGCCTATAGTCCGAGATATAAGAAAAATTGACGCTTA
The DNA here is from genome assembly GCF_038008345.1 of Psychrobacillus sp. FSL H8-0510. Lineage (NCBI taxonomy): Bacteria > Bacillati > Bacillota > Bacilli > Caryophanales > Bacillaceae > Psychrobacillus > Psychrobacillus sp. FSL H8-0510. Next base: position 2,431,841 of record NZ_JBBOYZ010000001.1, on the reverse strand, counting down.
TAACAGCGCAATGATTGCGATTGGTTATGAACCTAAGGGTGAAAATGGACTTCCTGGTCGTAGATACTTCCAAAAAGGTGGAGATAATCGAACGCATCATGTCCATATGTATGAATTGGGTAATCCTGAAATTGAAAGACATCTTGCGTTTCGGGACTTTTTAAGAGTACATTCTATTGATGCAAGGCAGTACGGAGATTTAAAAGAAGCACTAGCAGAGCAATTTCCATATGACATTGACGCTTATATTAATGGGAAAGATAAATTAGCCAAAGAGATTGAAAAACAAGCACTCCACTGGTATAAAAGTATTCCTAAAGTGTCTTTGTGAAAAGGAAATGCACGAAATGTAATTGACATTTCGTGCGAAAAATTTGGAATCATATTTCCCTTAGGAAGTTAACACCAAACGATAATTTCATATGGTGTGGTCTGGGCAGGTATACTTCTTGTAGTGGGACCATAAATAACAATTAAATTTCGATTCGCAGGACTTTTCGTAAAAGGCTGACCATTAGTCAATAATATTGGAGTATATGGTGTTACATTTAGTCTTAACTGCCCATCACTGCTTTCCAATTGGCTATTAAAGAAGTCCACTTTAACATTTCGATTTGTATTTTCTTCTACTATAATAAGTGCCTGGTACTGTGGTGGGTAAATCAGAGGGACAGGGGCATCTCCATCATAGTATCCAGTTACCCTATCGCCCACTGCTACCACTGCATGGTCTACAAAATAAGTAGTGGGGGACACCACGAAATTTACTGAATTTCCGTTGCCATTATCAACCGACATTAATGTATAACAACCTTCGCCTTCACCATTAGCCCCTATCATAAAATCACTAATTCTGGTAACGGTACCCTGAAAAGCTTGAAAATTGACCATACTCAAACCTCCATCGCTATTTAAACACGCACTTATACATGTTATGCATTTGAATGGTTTTGTGTTATCTAAATTTATTATTTAGAATTACCCAAATTTACTTTGTATAAATTGTAGATTACATTAAATATTCATAATAAGGCTCTTCTTGTTTTGTATCCTCAAACCACTTCATACTCACATAGGTGAACCCGATTTTTTCTAAAATCTTTAATGAACCTATGTTTTGTGGATCTGCTGATGCAGTGATTATTCTAATATTTCCTTTGTTTTTAGCTAGCTTAAGACAAGCCGCAGCTGCTTCAGATGCAAAACCTTTTCCCCAAGATTTCTTACTAAAATGATAAATTAACTCTATTACTCCCGTAGAATCAGTTGGATTAAAACCAGCTGCTCCTATTACTAGATCCGATTCTTTTTCTATTACTGCATAAACGGATAGACCTCTATCTTCATGTAATTTACGATATCCCGCTATAACTTTGGGAAGTAATTCATGTGCAGAAGGCCCATCACATAGTGACATGACTTCTTCGTCCCCCCAAAATTGCTGAGCGGCTTCCACATGTGATTGTTCAAATACACATAAAAATAATCGCTCTGTTTCACCAATAACTTTCATGTTGTACAACTCCCAAGCTAAAATCGTTTCTTGTTCACAATATTAATCGCTTTCCCAGTATTGGCAAAATGCCACTTTGTAATAGACTTGAGAAACTCTTCTCCATGCTTCAAATAAATTTTCGCTGCTATTTCATCAACCTTAGCACTTGCTCCTTTAGGTATCGTCGTACCCGCTATTTCGGTCAGACGATCCATTTCCTTCAAGAAAGCATATCTCGCTATGATTGATGCTGCTGCAACAGATACGTGAAGTTGCTCTGCTTTTGTAGAAAACAAAACATTTTCTCGGACGATTTCTTTCTCCGTTTTAATATGATTATAGTAAATACCGCGCTCCGCAAACTGATCGATTAATATATATGCTGGTTTTTCTGAGTCCATTTTTTTCAGTACATGCTTTAATGCTTGGTTATGCATAAGTGCTTTTATCTTACCTTGAGACGACCCACGAGACTGTATGTCATTGTATTTTTCGTTTTTCAATACGAGGATACTATGTGTTAAAGTCGCCATTAAGTCAGGTGCCATTTTACGCATTATGTCATCTGTAAGCATTTTGGAATCCTTCACTCCTAAAGCTTTAACTAGCTCGACTTGTTCTGAACTGACAAAACATGCTGCAACTGTAATGGGACCAAAATAATCTCCAGTACCAGTTTCATCTGAACCTAGAACCGATAAGGTTGCAAAGTTAGGAGGTAAAAGATCTCCCTTCGCACTAGTTGTTGTAGTTTTAGTCGAACTTGTACCCCAAAGGGAAGCTTCGCGCGTAGAACCGTTTCCTTGAAACATCACCTTGCCAGATTTATAAATAGTAATGGCTGTATCTGCAAGCTTTGCTGCAAAAATAACCCCAGGAGCAGACCTCTCTACCTTAAATTTCATATAATGCGATTTAACTTTTTCGATTTCGTTTGGTTTCAATAATAAGACTGTATTTGACATTCGTTCGTTCCTTTCTTCACATAGCAATCTATTTCGTGTTATTATTAGTATTAGGATTTTCTGAGGAGGGTTATGGCTTTGTCAGAACAAGAAAAAACACGAATTTCGGTTGATATATATGGACAGAATTATAAAATGGTAGGTTCTGAATCGTCGGGCCATATGAGACTAGTAGCATCAATGGTTGATGATAAAATGAGAGAAATAAATTCACATAACAGTCAACTAGATATTGCAAAACTTGCTGTACTCACAGCTGTGAATGCTGTAAATGATTACATAAAAGTAAAAGAACAATTAGAACTCTTAGAAGAAGAATTGAAAAGATTAAAGGACTGAAAACATGTTAGATATAATTATATTAATATTACTTGTCGGTGGTTTAATCACTGGCGCAAAACGAGGGTTAATCGTTCAACTAATCCACATGACTGGCTTTATCATTGCATTAGTAGTGGCTTATTCTTATTATAAACCACTTGCAGATAAATTTGTTTTATGGATTCCGTTTCCTGCTGTAACGGCTGGTGCTAAATTGACAATCGCCGTGGAGAGTTTAGATTTAGCACAAACTTTTTATCGGATTATTGCTTTTGCACTCATTTTTATCGTGGTGAAGTTCGCCTTGCAAATGATTGCATCTATGTTTGATTTTTTGAAGTATTTACCGGTTTTAGGGTTTATAAGCAATATGGTGGGTGCAGTTTTAGGACTTATTGAATTTTATTTTATTATGTTTGTCTTATTGTATGTACTTGCTCTTTTACCAATCGATATGATTCAAAATTTAATATCAGGTTCAGTTTTAACTGGATGGATGTTAGAACACACGCCTATCCTATCGGAGATGGTTAAAAATTGGTGGTATATTTATATTGAAAAGTAACTTCTCTCAATAGAGGGAAGTTTTTTTGAAGTTAGCTATATTGGTTAATTGAGAAGAAAGAGGTGTTTTCGTTGGATAAGAAGACGATTATTAAAACATTAGAAAGAATAGCTTTATATATGGAATTGCAAGGTGAAAATCCTTTTAAAGTATCTGCCTTTCGAAAGGCTGCACAGGTGTTGGAATTAGATGACCGAAGCCTTTCTGAAATGGATAATATCTCCTCCTTAAAAGGGATTGGAGCAGCAACAGGAGCTGTAATAGAGGATTTAATCACTAAAGGAGAATCTTCTTTGCTTGTAGAATTACAACAAACAGTTCCTAGTGGATTACTTCCGATGCTTAAAATACCTGGACTTGGTGGTAAAAAAATTGCCAAGCTATACAAGGAATTACATATCGATTCCATTGATGCGTTAAAGCTTGCATGTGAAGAAGGTAAAGTCCAAAGTCTTCCTGGATTTGCGAAGAAGACAGAAGAAAAAATATTACTAGAAATAGTGAACCTTCAGTCTAAACCAGAAAGAACTGCTGTATGGCAAATTGAACCTATCGTAGATCTTATCGAACACAAATTGGCTTCTATAGCTTTAATTGATAAGTTTTCTGTTGCCGGGTCTTATAGAAGAGTTAAAGAAGCCAGTAAGGACATTGACTTTATCATCGCTACAAGTTCTCCTCAAGAAGTTAGAGAAGAATTGTTAAAAATACTTCCTGTACAGAAAATAATTGCAGCTGGAGATACTAAAGTTTCTGTCACGCTAGATGTAGAAGTCGAAATAGATGTCGATTTCCGACTAGTGGAACTAAAACAATTTGCTTCTGCATTAAATCATTTCACTGGCTCAAAGGACCATAATATAAAAATGCGTCAAATTGCTAAAGACCAAGGAAAGAAAATTAGTGAATATGGTGTGGAATTAGCGGATGGAAGTGTAGAGCATTTTGAATCGGAAGAAGACTTTTATGCTTACTTTGATTTGCCTTTCATACCTCCAACAGTTCGAGAAGATGGATCGGAATTTTCCAAATTAGATCAGCTGCCTTCATTAGTGAAGTTAAATGATATAAAAGGCGATTTTCATATGCATAGCACTTGGTCAGACGGGGCTCATTCTATAGAAGAAATGGTGGAAGCTTGCCGAGTAAAAGGCTACTCACATATGGTGATTACTGATCACTCTAATTATCTCAAAGTTGCTAACGGACTTTCGAAGGAAAGATTATTAAACCAAATAGATATTATTCACTCTCTAAACGAAAAGTACACTGATATTGAAATATTTACGGGGACCGAAATGGACATACTACCAGATGGTTCACTAGATTTTGAAGATGATGTGCTTTCACAACTAGATTTTGTTATAGCTTCTATCCATTCAAGTTTTAGCCAGCCGCAAGAAAAGATTATGGAAAGACTCTTAAATGCGTTGAAAAACCCATATGTACACATGATTGCACATCCAACGGGAAGAATAATCGAACAAAGAGATGGTTATAATCCAGATGTTCCTACTCTGATAAAATGGGCTAAGGAAAACGGTAAGATTTTAGAGTTAAATGCTAGTCCTTATCGTCTCGATTTGAATACGGAATACTTAAAGTTAGCCCAAGAAAAAGGCGTACCAATAGCGATAAACACAGATGCACATCATATCGATCAGCTAAAATATATGGATATTGGTGTACGTTATGCACAAAAAGCTTGGTTGCACAAAGAAAATATAGTGAACACTTGGTCGTTGGAGAAGTTTAAAGAATATATACAGAAATAATTAGGAGGTGACTCAGTTGATAGCTGAAAGAGCATTAAGGACATTAGAGTATTTTAAAATTAGAGATGAAGTTTCCAATTATTGTACTTCATCTATTGGGAGAAGCCATATAGATAATCTAATTCCTTCCGTTGAGTTTACAGTAGTGAAAAAGTTGTTAGAGGAAATGGATGAAGGAATGACAATACTTCGGTTACGTGGCAATGTTCCAATGGGTGGGATGACAGATATTCGACCTCATGCTAAACGTGCCCAAATTGGGGGTATGCTTAGTCCAACAGAACTAATGGAGATCGCAAGTACTATTAGAGCTAGTAAAATCTTACGTCAATTTTTAGAAAATGTAGCGGAATCCGAAGATGTGAAGATCCCCCACTTTATAGAGAAAAAAGAGGCTATTCCGATTTTAACAGCCCTTGAACATGAGATTAATGATTGTATTGATGAAAACGGCGCAGTGTTAGATAGCGCAAGTAGTACTTTGCGTTCTATTCGCCAACAATTACGCATTCAAGTAAGTCGTGTGCGTGAAAAGCTAGAAAGTTATACTAGAGGGGCAAATGCTGCGAAAATGTTATCAGATTCGATTATTACTATCCGAAATGATCGATATGTGATTCCTGTAAAATCCGAGTATCGTAGTCATTACGGTGGAATTATCCATGACCAATCCTCTTCTGGACAAACATTGTTTGTGGAACCTTCAGCAGTAGTGCAAATAAATAATGATATCAGAAGTTTAAGAGTGAAAGAACAGGAAGAGATTAATCGTATCCTTATCAAATTGACAGCTGAAGTAGAAATAGTTGGTCATGATATTTTTGTATTAGTAAGTGTACTAGGAGAAATTGATGTTATTTTAGCTAAAGCAAAATATGGTCAAGCCCAAAAATGTACGATGCCAATCATTAATAATGAGGGATATATTCGTTTAGTAAAGGCTAGACACCCACTTATTCCACTGGAAACAGCGGTGCCAAATACGATTGAATTCGGCAAAGACATTACCACTATTGTCATCACTGGGCCGAATACTGGTGGTAAAACAGTTACACTGAAAACAGTTGGACTTTGTACATTAATGGCGCAAAGTGGACTTCCTATTCCTGCATTGGATGGCTCAGAAGTGGCATTATTTGAATCGGTCTTTGCAGATATCGGAGATGAGCAATCTATTGAACAAAGTTTAAGTACTTTTTCTTCTCATATGGTTAATATTGTGGATATTTTAAAAAAGTATGACGATAAATCATTAATCATATTTGATGAACTTGGAGCAGGAACCGATCCTCAAGAAGGTGCTGCGCTTGCTATTTCTATATTGGATGCAGTACATGGGACCGGAGCTCGAGTAATGGCTACAACACATTATCCTGAACTAAAGGCTTATGGATACAATAGACCTGGCGTTGCCAATGCAAGCGTTGAGTTCGATATTGAAACGTTAAGTCCAACTTATAAACTGTTAATAGGAGTGCCTGGTAGAAGTAATGCTTTTGAAATTTCCGAGCGACTTGGGTTACCAGCATATATTATTAACCAAGCACAAACTTTTACAGGGACAGATCGTGGTGAAGTGAACTCTATGATTGCATCTCTGGAGAACAGTCGTCGACAAGCAGAAAAAGATGCAGAAGAAACGGAAGCTCACTTAGCAGAAGCACGTAAAGTTAAAGCGGATGTTGAACTGAGATTAGCAGAACTAGAACAGAGCAAAGAGAAACTAGAACAAAAAGCAAAAGATAAAGCGAAGAAAATCGTAGATGAAGCTAGACGAGAAGCAGAAGATATCATAAGTGAACTGCGGAAAATGCAGTCCAATACACATAACTTCGTTAAAGAGCATGAACTAATCGATGCTAAAAAGCGTTTAGATGCTGCTTTACCAGATAATCCAGTATTGAAGAAGCAAAAGAAATTAAACGAAATGGCAAAAGAGTTGAAATCTGGAGATGAAGTGAAAGTATTGAGCTTCGGACAAAAAGGGACTCTACTTGAGAAATTGTCTAAGACAGAGTGGTCTGTTCAGATTGGTATGCTAAAAATGAAATTAGACGAATCTGACCTTGAGTTTGTAAAACCTGAAAAACAAAAGCAAACTGTCTCAGTGAATTCAATCCGTGGAAGAGACACTAATGTAAAATTAGAGTTAGATCTTCGAGGAGAACGCTATGAGGATGCCATCATGCGTACAGAAAAATATTTAGACGATGCACTTCTTTCAAACTACCCAAGAATCTCTATTATTCATGGAAAAGGCACAGGTGTGTTAAGACAAGCAATACAACAGTTTTTGAAAAACCATTCTCGCGTGAAAAGTTATCGTTTCGGTGAAGCTGGTGAAGGTGGGCATGGTGTAACGGTTGTTGAACTAAAATAAAGTAGAAAAAATGAAACTTTTTTGCGGGCTCTCCGTATAGAAGGAAAAGTGTAAAAGGGGTTTTAAACATGCTTCTATCCAGTTTTTGGTCAAACCCACTCGTAGAGTCTGCAGGTTATTTTAGTGTGGTAATTTTATGCTTACTCGTTTCGATGGTTATTTTTGAAATAGTCACGAAGTATAAAAATTGGGAAGAAATAAGAAAAGGTAATGTAGCAGTTGCACTTGCTACTGGTGGGAAAATTTTTGGTGTATGTAATATATTTAGGTATTCCATTGAACAACATAACTCATTATTCGAAATGGTTGGTTGGGGTTTATTTGGTTTTACACTATTAATAATTGCTTACTTATTGTTTGAATTTTTAACGCCAACCTTTAATGTTGATAAGGAAATCGAAAACGATAATCGTTCAATTGGATTTATTTCACTAGTTATTTCTGTTGGGCTATCATTTGTTATTGGTGCAAGTATTTCTTAGGAGCGGTTGAAATGGAAAAATTGTCGAAAATTTTATTGGCTGTTGGCTTACTTTTTGTCTTAGTAGGTATAATATATGTCGTAACAAATTAATATAATAACTTAATAACGTATTTAAAGACTGTGATGTAACACTTTTCATCTTATTGATAAAGAAGTGAACTTTGCAGTCTTTTTATATTTTATGTTAAGCGTGAGAAAGAAATATCTGGTTTAAACGAGAAAAAGACGGTCAAAAGTGCGTTTAGGTAAGGTATTTATATTGTAGTAAGGAAGGATTAGTTTTTTAAAAAGCAGATAAAACTATTAGACTAGAAAACTTTGAAAACTCTTTTCAATAAAGAATTGAATTGTCATTCATTTTTCTCTATAATTAAAAATAGGAATATTCACGCTATTAAAAACAAAGGGGGCATTAATATGACTGAAAAGCCGTGGTTAGCACAATATCCACCAGAAATTCCACATACGCTTGACTATGAACACATTCCTGTTCAAGAATATCTGACGAGAGCGTATAAGAAATTTCCGACAAAAATTGCGATACATTTCATGGGGAGAGATTTATCGTACAAAGAGCTATATGAGTCTTCTTTAAAATTTGCTAACTATTTACAATCCATTGGTATTCAAAAAGGAGATAGAGTAGCAATTATGCTACCGAACTGTCCACAAGGGGTAATCGGATATTACGGAGCACTATATGCGGGGGCAATAGTTGTTCAAACAAATCCTCTTTATACGGAAAGAGAAATAGCTTATCAAATGAAGGACTCTGGTGCAAAAGTTATTTTAGCTATGGATATATTATATCCACGGGTTACAAAAGTTTTAAAAGATACGAGCCTAGAGAATATTATTGTTACTGGTATTAAAGATTACCTACCATTTCCTAAAAATCTTGTTTATCCTTTTATCCAGAAGAAACAATATGGGTTTAGTGTAAAGGTAGAGCATCGAGGCATCAATCATCTATTCACTGAAATTATGAAAGTTGGAAAAGCTGAACCAATTAGTATGTCTTTTGATTTTGACGAGGATATAGCACTTTTACAATATACTGGTGGTACCACAGGGTTTCCAAAAGGAGTTATGCTTACGCATAAAAACTTAGTAACAAATACTACTATGTGTACGGCGTGGAATTACAAGGCAATAGAAGGCGAAGAAAGTATATTAGGAGTTCTTCCATTCTTCCATGTATATGGAATGACTACTGTATTAATCTTTTCTGTTATGCTAGGTAATAGAATGGTATTGTTACCTAAATTTGATGTAGAAACTGCACTAAAAACAATTGATAAGCAAAAACCAACGATATTCCCAGGAGCTCCAACGATTTATATTGGATTATTGAATCATCCAGAAATACAAAAATATGATTTATCTTCAATTGTAGCTTGTTTAAGTGGCTCTGCTCCTTTACCATTAGAGGTACAAGAAAAGTTTGAAAAAGTTACTGGTGGTAGATTGGTAGAGGGATATGGCTTAACAGAAACCTCTCCAGTGACACATGCGAACCTAATTTATGCAGAAGATCGTATTAAAGGCTCAGTAGGAATTCCTTGGCCAGATACAGAAGCAGCGATTTTCGCAGTCGATTCAACAACACCATTACCATTTGGGGAAATTGGAGAAATAGCAGTTAAAGGGCCTCAAGTGATGAAGGGATACTGGAATCGTCCAGAAGATACTGCAATGACTCTGCGTGATGGTTGGTTCTTAACTGGTGATTTGGGGTATATGGATGAAAGCGGTTACTTTTATGTAGTTGATCGCAAGAAAGATTTAATCATTGCGGGTGGTTATAATATCTATCCGAGGGATGTTGAAGAAGTTCTATATGAACATTCTGCAATTCAAGAATGTGTTGTTGCTGGAGTGCCAGATCCATATAGAGGGGAAACGGTAAAAGCATTTATCGTACTTAAAGAGGGAGCTTCTGTGACAGAAGAAGAGTTAAATACTTTTTGTCGTGAAAACTTGGCAGCGTTTAAAGTACCAAGAATTTACGAGTTCAGAGCGGAACTTCCGAAAACTGCAGTAGGTAAGATTTTGAGAAGAACTTTAATAGAAGAAGAGAAAGCGAAACAAAAAGTAACGGTACAAAGTTAATTGATTATTGACAATCGACAAAATTGAATATAATATAAAAATATGAATGAATCATCATTCATATTTTTATTTTATTTAAATAAAGGTTTAAACTATCTAAATAAAGTAAAAGCCTCTGAAGAATGTCAGAGATTTTGGAGTCATTGGAAAAGGACGAGAACCGTATTCATACGACAACAGCTATTTAACTGTATATGCAGACCTTATACATTTCAAAATCTAGACGAATAATTCTTTGAGGTAATTGAACAATTGGTGGTGAATTCATAATGAAGAAGGACAAACCAAAGTATAAGCAAATTATTGACGCGGCAATTATTGTTATCGCTGAAAATGGATATCACCAGTCACAGGTTTCTAAAATAGCTAAACAAGCTGGAGTAGCTGATGGGACAATTTACTTGTATTTTAAAAACAAAGAAGAAATTTTAGTCTCGGTTTTTGAAGAAAAAATGGAGATATTTGCACACAATTTAAAAGAAATTATTCAACAGGAAATTAGTTCCTCCGAAAAGCTATATAAAATGATTGAAAATCATTTCGTAGTGTTATCAAGTGATCATCATTTAGCGACGGTCACCCAGTTGGAATTGAGACAAGCCAATTTAGCGTTGAGATTACGAATAAATGCAGTTTTAAGAAATTACTTAGTATTGTTAGATACCATTTTAAAAGAAGGAATAGAGCAAGGCGAATTTGATCGTACGATTGATATTCGCTTAGCAAGACAAATGGTTTTTGGTACAATTGATGAGACGACTACTACTTGGGTCATGAACGAGCATAAATACAACTTAGTTGATCTGACCGGTAAAGTACATCGTCTATTGTTAAATGGTGTGAAAGGTTAACGAAGGGGAGTGGGAAGATGGAATTTCTATCATGGACTATAGAAGACGGCGTAGCTACCGTCATTCTGAATCGTCCGCCAGCAAACGCTTTAGCAAGAGAGGTTATTTTAGAAGTAAATGAGCTGCTAGATGCAGTAGAAAATGATGATGCCGTTCGAGCAATCTTGCTCAAAGGGGAAGGCAGATTTTTCTCTGCAGGTGCTGATATTAAAGAATTCACTTCTATTACATCAGGAGCTGCATTCTCTGAGCTTGCTGCAAGTGGGCAAACAATTTTCGAAAGAGTGGAAACTTTCTCGAAACCTGTAATCGCAGCAATTCATGGTGCTGCACTTGGTGGAGGACTGGAACTTGCGATGAGTTGTCATATTCGACTTGTAGCTGATAATGCGAAGCTAGGATTACCTGAGTTACAGTTAGGCTTAATACCAGGCTTTGCAGGAACGCAACGACTACCTCGCTATGTTGGGTTTGCGAAAGCAGCAGAAATGTTGCTAACAAGTGATCCGATTAGTGGTAAAGAGGCAGCTCAGTTAGGGCTTGCTAATCATGCTTACCCAGAAGAAGAATTATTCGAGCAGGCAAACAAGCTTGCAGTGAAAATTGCGAAGAAGAGCCCTATTGCTGTCAAAAACGCATTAGAAATGCTTCAGTTTGCTAAACCAGCATCTTATTATGAAGGCGTGAAAGCAGAAGCAAATGCTTTTGGAACTGTATTTGTTTCAGAAGATGCGAAAGAAGGTATTTCTGCATTTATTGAAAAAAGAGAACCTGTATTTAAAGGTAAATAATATTTTACATTGGGAGGATATCTAAATGAACATTTATGTATTAGTAAAGCGTACGTTTGATACTGAGGAGAAAATCGTTGTTAGCGGGGGAAAAATTCAAGAAGATGGTGCCGAGTTCATCATTAATCCGTACGATGAGTATGCAATTGAAGAAGCAATTCAAGTTCGTGACGCTCAAGGTGGAGAAGTAACAGTTATTACGATGGGTGGAGAGGACGCTGAGAAGCAACTTCGTACAGCATTAGCAATGGGCGCAGATAAAGCGGTTCTTATAAATATTGAAGATGATGTAGAAGAGTTAGATCAATTTACAGCTGCACATATTATCTCGGAATACTTAAAAGATAAAAATGCAGATTTAATATTAGCAGGTAATGTAGCGATTGATGGAGGGTCTGGACAAGTAGGACCACGTGTTGCTGAAAGTTTAGGTATTAACTATGTAACTACTATCACAAACTTAGAGATTAATGGTACTACTGTTACGATTAAACGTGATGTTGAAGGAGATACAGAAGTATTAGAAACTTCTTTACCATTATTAGTTACTGCGCAACAAGGTCTAAATGAACCTCGTTACCCATCTCTTCCAGGAATTATGAAGGCAAAGAAAAAGCCTTTAGAAGAAGTGGAATTAGATGACTTAGATATAGATGAAGATGATGTAGAAGCAAAAACAGAAACAATTGAAATTTACCTACCTCCTAAAAAGGAAGCTGGAAAAGTATTAGAAGGCGAGCTAGCTGATCAAGTAAAAGAGTTAGTTCATTTACTACACTCGGAAGCGAAAGTCGTTTAACTTATTCAGAAGAGATTATTTTGTACACAAAAGATATGCCAAGGCATATTTGAATCGAATTAATTTTAATATTAGGAGGAAAATAGCATGTCTAAAAAAGTATTAGTATTAGGAGAAGCACGTGAAGGTGCTCTTCGTAATGTATCATATGAAGCAATCGCTGCTGCTAAACAAATTTCAAGCGGCGGAGAAGTTGTTAGTGTTCTATTAGGAGATTCAGTGGGAGAACTAGCTACTGAGCTTGGTAAATATGGCGCTGATCGTGTAATTACTGTGGAACATCCACATTTAAAACAATATACTTCAGATGGCTATGGTCAAGCATTGTTAGCGGTGATTGAGCAAGAAAATCCAGAAGCAATTGTTTTTGGTCATACAGCACTTGGGAAAGATTTATCTCCTAAAATTGCAAGCAAGCTTCAAATTGGTTTGGTATCAGACGTAACTTCTATCGAGGGTGAAGGCGATGCTGCTGTATATATCCGCCCGATCTATTCTGGTAAAGCCTTTGAAAAAGTTAAAGTGAAGGATGGTATTGAATTTATCACTATCCGTCCTAACAATATTGCTCCACTTGCAAAAGATGACAGTAAGTCAGCAGACGTTTCATCTATGTCTGTAGACATTACAAACTTACGTACGATTATTAAAGAAGTAGTTCGTAAATCTACTGAAGGTGTAGATTTATCTGAGGCAAAAGTTGTAATTGCTGGTGGTCGTGGTGTAAAGAGTGAAGAAGGTTTTGCACCTTTAAAAGAGCTTGCAGATGTATTAGGTGGAGCAGTTGGAGCTTCTCGTGGAGCTTGTGACGCGGATTATTGTGATTATTCATTACAAATCGGTCAAACTGGAAAAGTAGTTACTCCGGACCTTTATATTGCAGCAGGTATTTCTGGAGCGATACAGCATTTAGCTGGTATGTCTAACTCGAAAATTATTGTAGCGATCAACAAAGATCCAGAAGCAAACATTTTCAAAGTTGCAGACTACGGGATCGTAGGAGATTTATTCGAAGTTATTCCAATGCTTACTGAAGAGTTCAAAAAACTTAAAGTAAACGCATAATAATAGATGAGGCTGTCCAAAAGAAAAACTTTTGGGCAGCCTTTTTGTGTAAAACTGATTAAAATATTGTGCTTGTTCATGTAATTGATCAAAGTTGAAATTTTTTATAAATTGTTTATATATTTATTTTGTTTTCTCTTGTATAAAAACTCTTCCACAATTCGTTGGAGCTATAGTCGTTTCAATTTTGTTCCAATGCTTTGAATGTTTCAGGTATGCTAAGATTTACTTTCAAGCTAATATGTAGATGTTGGTATTTCTGTCTGTTATAATCATTACATAGTAGATAAAGGAGGAATTTTAATATGGCAATTGTTCATGGAACAGATCAAACATTTAACACAGATATAGAAGAAGGTTTAGTATTAGTAGATTTTTGGGCAACATGGTGCGGACCTTGTAAAATGATTGCTCCTGTACTAGAAGAAATGGATGCTGAAATGAGCGATAAAGTTAAAATCGTAAAAGTAGATGTGGATGAAAACCAAGCTACTGCTAGTCAATTCGGTATTATGTCAATTCCAACATTAGTATTATTTAAAGATGGAAAACCTGTTGATAAAGCAGTAGGTTTCCAACCAAAAGAAGCATTAGTACAACTTGTAGAAAAAAACGCATAATCTAAAACCGGGTGCTACATAGTACCCGGTTTTTTTAAACAGGTGATAATATGAATAATTTGATCGAACAAAAATGTTCCATCCTACCGGATGAACCAGGATGTTACTTGATGAAAGACCGACAAGGAACTATTATATACGTCGGCAAAGCTAAAATATTAAAAAATCGTGTACGCTCATATTTTAAAGGAGCACACGATGGTAAAACACTCCGATTAGTGCAAGAAATTGTTGACTTCGAATATATCGTCACATCATCTGAGTTGGAAGCTTTAATACTGGAGCTCCACCTTATTAAAAAGCATGATCCAAAATACAATATTATGTTAAAAGATGATAAAACGTATCCATACATTAAAATTACTGCTGAAAAAGATCCTCGTCTGATTATTACAAGACAGGTGAAAAAAGATAAGGGTAAATACTTTGGTCCATATCCCAACTCTCATGCGGCACATGAAACAAAAAAACTTCTAGATCGTCTATATCCACTTCGAAAATGTCAAAAAATGCCGAATAGAGTTTGTCTATACTACCATATGGGACAATGTTTAGCGCCCTGTGTGAAAAAAGTAGAAGAGAATACTTATGAGACAATTATTCAAGAAATAGCCAGCTTTTTAAATGGTGGGCATACGCAAGTGAAAAAAGAATTGGTTCAAAAGATGAATTCAGCTGCTGAGACTCTTGAATTCGAACGAGCAAAAGAGTATCGTGATCAGATTTCACATATCGAACAAGTGATGGAAAAACAAAAAATGACGATGAATGATTTCACGAGCAGAGACATATTTGGTTTCCATGTTGATAAAGGTTGGATGTGTGTTCAAGTATTTTTTATCCGACAAGGAAAGCTTATCGAAAGAGATGTGTCATTATTTCCGATCTTCCGGGATCCAGAAGAGGAATTCATCACATTTTTAGGTCAGTTCTATGCGAAGCCAGAGCATATTAAACCAAAAGAAATTTATGTTCCATTAACTACGGATCTTGACTTAGCTTCAAATCTTCTAGAAATGAAAGTTTTCGTTCCACAACGAGGCACAAAGAAAAATCTAGTCGAGTTAGCAGAAAAAAATGCAAAAATAGCTCTTACGGAGAAATTTCATTTAATCGAAAGACAAGAAGAGCGAACTATTGGGGCAGTTGAACAGCTTGGTGATTCCATGGGGATTGCACCTCCAATGCGAATAGAAGCTTTCGATAACTCGCATATTCATGGTACAGATGCTGTATCTGCAATGGTTGTATTTATTGATGGAAGATCAAGCAAAAAAGATTATCGTAAATACAAGACAAAAACGGCTGCCAAACATGATGATTATGGTGCTATGCGTGAAGTTGTTCGGCGAAGATATACAAGAGTCTTGAAAGAGAATTTACCACTACCCGATTTAGTAATCATTGATGGCGGAAAAGGGCAAATTGAGGCAGCGCGCGAAATTATTGAGGATGAACTAGGTCTTGATATACCGATTGCTGGGCTTGCAAAGGACGGCAAGCATCAGACTTCTCAACTTATTTATGGTGATCCTTTGGAGATAATACCGATGAAGCGGACTAGCGAAGGTTTTTATTTGCTCCAACGAATTCAGGATGAAGTCCATCGTTTTGCTATAACATTCCATAGACAACAGCGTGGAAAGCACACAATTGCATCTTCTCTAGATGGTATTGAAGGGATTGGTCCTCAACGGAAAAAGTTATTACTAAAACAATTTGGTTCTTTAAAGAAAATACAAGCTGCTAGCAAAGAAGAGTTAATGGCTGCAGGATTACCGAGTAAGCAAGCAGATTTAGTGATTGACCATTATCAGAAAAATGTATTGTCTTCTGAATAATCATATGTTATGGTTGTAACAATTTAATATTCACTATTATAAGTGAAGATAGAGGTGCGATTAGACATCAGTACTCAGCAGGAGGAAGGAAAGTTCCTAGAATAGCTGAAGAAAGGGTTTTTCGCCGAAACATAGAATAGCTTTTCCTATTCTGTTGTTGGTTCTGCATTTAATAGATGTAGGATTGTCAGAATTTGATATTCTGGAGGGCTATCTCACATGGACAGATTTTTTGGACCGTGTATGAGACAATGCTTTTCACAATATGTGAAAAGCATTTTTTAATCCTTTCAGTTAATAAGGGAGCGGATGATCATGACTAAAATTGTAATGAAATTTGGCGGTACTTCGGTTGAATCAACTGAAAAGATTACAGATGTTGCTAATCGGGTAAAAGGTGAAAAAGAAAATGGTCATGATATTGTGGTTGTTGTATCCGCAATGGGTAAAGCGACAGATGAATTATCAAAATTGGCTTTCGAATTAGCAGATTCGCCGTCCAAACGTGAAATGGACGTGCTCTTATCTTCTGGGGAGCAAGTTACAATGGCATTGCTTTCTCTCAAGTTAAACGCAATTGGAGTAGAAGCCATTTCTCTCACAGGTGCCCAGGCAGGTCTGATAACAGATAGTGTACATAGAAATGCAAAAGTAATGAAAATGGATCCTTCAAAAATTGATGGATTACTTGTAGCGAATAAAGTAGTTATTGTAGCTGGTTTCCAAGGGATATCTGAAGCAGGAGAGATTACTACACTTGGCAGAGGAGGATCTGATACAACTGCTGTTGCTATTGCTGCTTCTATTGAAGCGGAAATTTGCGATATTTATACAGATGTAGACGGGATTTACACGTCTGATCCTCGCTATATTGAAAGTGCGCGTAAACTGGAACAGCTTGAATATGACGAAATGTTAGAACTCGCTAATTTAGGTGCAGGAGTATTACATCCACGTGCTGTTGAATTTGCTAAAAATTATAAGGTTCCATTAAGAGTGCGCTCGAGCTTTAAAGATGGAGAAGGAACGATTTTGAAGGAGGAAGTAGATGTGGAAAATAATTTAGTAGTTCGTGGAGTGGCATTTGAATCAGATATCGTCCGATTGACTATAGAATACGAAGTACCTTTTAACGGTTCCCTCGCTTCTATTTTTACGACTTTAGCAGCAAATCATATAAACGTAGATATTATTGTGCAGTCGATAGTAGAAGGAGTGAAACCTGCAGTATCCTTTTCTATTAAAAAGGAATCCTTGTCTGAAGCGATAACAGTTTTAGAGACACACAAACAAGCACTAGGCTTTACTTTCGCGGATTTTGAAGTTGGTCTTTCAAAGGTTTCTATTGTCGGTTCGGGAATGGTATCGAATCCCGGGGTAGCAGCTCAAATGTTTGATCGATTAAGAAAAGAAAATATTCCTGTGAAAATGGTAAGTACTTCAGAGATAAAAGTGTCAGTCGTTGTACCCCAACAAAATATGATCGAAGCAGCAAATGCTTTACATGATGAATTTGAACTTGCACTAACTCATCAATCCGTATAATATTTTTATGTTAAAATTCATTTTCTATTATCTATTTGAATCTGTTAAAAGGTTTTCACAATAGTTTCACTATTAAAGAGGGGGAACAGGAAAAGTCGTATGCGACTATCCCGTTACCCTTTTGTTTTAGAATCCCATTTTATTTGCAAAGAGACAAGGCCATTCTTTTTTACTTCTTCGTCATAACATTCGGTTAAAAAACCAGTAATCTTTTGTTGTTGTTCAGCTAAAAAGCCTGCTTCTAATCGATGACTTCTACTTTGACCACTCTGAGGTAGATTATATGTACTTAGCGTATAGAAAGCGGAGTCTTTTGTAGTTTTTTCTAAATGTAAAGTGCCCCAGCCAGCTTCGTTGAAAAAAGTGATAGCTTCGTCCAATGAATATAGGGGAAATTTGCGGGCTAAATCTTTCCCTGCCCAATATAATATATCTTTTTCATGTTTTCCGAGAATAGAAGTAAGCACATGGTCTCTTAGTAACTCATATCCAAAGGAAGTTACATGTGAATGTTCCTTTTCATTCAAGTAGCAACCCTTCTTTCCAAAAATCAATATTGCCTATTTATTTTATCATAAAAAAATTACAAATGGGGACTTGATTAGATTGTGATTAATTTAACAATTTATTATCCGAAAAAGGTAAAGGAATCCATTTTAAAATACGGAAAGATACCTTGACGCTCCAAAATGATGAGAGTACAATGGATATGTCATAAATACGTAACTTGATGATGTGAAATTTTTGAGAACTTTTGCTTTTTTGAGATAGTTTTCATTCTTTTCAGTCAGAAATTTGAGGGGGTAATTGTTTTGTCGAACGATCGCGAATTTTATTGGCGTCGACTGCATTCCTTACTTGGTATTATACCGGTAGGTCTGTTTTTAGCGCAGCATTTAGTAGTAAATCACTTTGCTACAAGAGGAGCAGAAGCATTTAATAGTGCATCTCACTTCATGGAGAGTCTACCATTTCGATTAATGTTAGAAATCTTCGTAATTTATATTCCATTAATGTTCCATGCATTTTACGGAATTTACATTGCATTTACTGCAAAAAATAATCCGAAGCAATTTGGAACGTTGAGAAACTATTTATTTATATTACAAAGATTTACTGGCATTTTCTTAGTTGTATTTATCGCTTGGCATGTTTTTGAAACACGTTTCCAAGCTGCTATTGGAGCAAAAGAAGTTAATTTTAACATGATGGCAGAGATTTTATCTAACCCATGGATGTTAGGTTTCTATATTGTAGGTGTTGTTTCAGCCACTTTCCATTTAGCTAATGGTATTTGGTCATTCTTAGTTAGCTGGGGTATTACACAATCTGCAAGATCACAACAAATTGTTACTTATGTAACTTTAATTATCTTCTTAGCGTTATCTGTAGTTGGCGTACAAGCTCTTCTAGCATTCGTTTAAGAAACTTTAAAGTCGTTCAACTACTATTAAATTGAGGAGTGAGAATAGCATGGCAAAAAGTAAACTGATTGTTGTCGGCGGTGGATTAGCTGGCTTAATGGCAACAATGAAAGCTGCCGAAGATGGCACGCACGTAGACCTATTTTCTATCGTTCCAGTAAAACGTTCACACTCTGTTTGTGCACAAGGCGGTATTAACGGAGCTGTAAATACTAAAGGTGAAGGCGATTCTCCTGCAGTACATTTAGATGATACTATATATGGTGGAGATTTCTTAGCAAATCAAAAACCAGTTAAAGCGATGACAGATGCAGCACCTGGAATTATAAGTTTGTTTGATAGAATGGGTGTTATGTTTAACCGTACACCTGAAGGATTATTAGATTTCCGCCGTTTTGGTGGGACAATGATGCACCGTACAGCATTTGCTGGTGCAACAACTGGTCAACAACTTCTTTATGCGCTGGACGAACAAGTTCGTCGTTTTGAAGTGGATGGTTTAGTAACTAAATTCGAAGGATGGGAATTCCTTGGAATAATTAAAGACAGCGAAGGCGTATGTCGTGGTATTAAAGCGCAAAACCTTCTAACAATGGAGATTCGAGCATTCCGTGGTGATGCTGTAATTATGGCTACTGGTGGCCCTGGGATTATTTTCGGGAAAACTACTAACTCTATTATCAACACTGGTTCTGCTGCATCAATCGTATATCAACAAGGAGCATATTATGCGAACGGAGAATTTATTCAAATTCATCCAACTGCCATTCCTGGTGACGATAAATTACGATTAATGTCTGAATCTGCTCGTGGTGAAGGTGGTCGTATTTGGACTTATAAAGACGGCAAACCTTGGTACTTCTTAGAAGAAAAATACCCTGCATACGGTAACTTGGTTCCTCGTGATATTGCAACACGTGAAATCTTTGATGTATGCGTTAACCAAAAACTTGGTATCAACGGAGAAAACATGGTTTATCTAGATCTTTCACATAAAGATCCACATGAACTAGATGTTAAACTTGGTGGTATCATTGAAATTTACGAGAAATTCACAGGTGATGACCCTCGTAAAGTACCTATGAAAATCTTCCCAGCAGTTCATTATTCTATGGGCGGACTGTGGGTAGATGATAATCAAATGACTAATATTCCTGGATTATTTGCTGCAGGTGAATGTGATTTTTCACAGCATGGAGCTAATCGTTTAGGAGCTAATTCTTTACTTTCTGCAGTATTCGGCGGAAGTGTTGCAGGACCGAATGCAGTTAGTTATATGAGTCATTTAAAAACTCATGCTATTGACATGGATGATTCTATCTTTGAAGCTGAACTTAAATTGGAACAAGAGAAGTGGGACAAGGTTATGTCTATGAAAGGTACGGAAAATGCGTACTTACTTCATAAAGAGCTTGGTGAGTGGATGACAGATAACGTAACTGTTGTTCGTTATAACGACAAACTTGAAGCAACAGACAAGAAAATCCAAGAACTTCTTGAACGTTTTGAAAATATTAATATGGATGATACACAACAATGGTCTAACCAAGGCGCATCATTTACACGTCAGTTAAAAAATATGTTATATTTAGCACGCGTTATTACATTAGGTGCGCTTAATCGTAATGAAAGCCGTGGAGCACATTACAAACCTGATTTTCCGGAACGTAATGATGAAGAGTTCTTGAAAACAACAATGGCTAAATTTGATCCAGCTACAGGAGCTCCAGTATTCCATTATGAAGAAGTAGATGTATCACTTATTACACCTCGTAAACGCGATTATTCTGCGAAAGGGGATAATTAATAATGGTTACAGCAACGGAAACAAAAAAAGTAAAATTTGAAATTTTACGTCAAGATACACCTGAATCTACACCTTACTTTGAAAAATTTGAAGTAAATTACCGTCCAAATATGAATGTTATTTCTGCCTTAATGGAAATACGTCAAAATCCGGTAAATGTAGATGGGAAAGCTACTAGTCCTGTAACTTGGGATATGAACTGTTTAGAAGAAGTATGTGGAGCATGTTCAATGGTTATAAACGGTCGTCCACGTCAATCTTGTTCGGCTTTAATCGATCAACTGACACAACCGATTCAATTGGCACCAATGAAAACATTCCCAGTAATACGTGATTTACAAGTAGACCGTTCGCGCATGTTTGATTCTTTGAAAAAAGTAAAAGCATGGGTTCCAATAGATGGTTCATACGATCTTGGAGAAGGACCTCGTATGCCAGAACGCAAACGTCAATGGGCATATGAACTGTCTAAATGTATGACTTGTGGTGTATGTCTAGAAGCTTGTCCGAACGTAAACAGTGGTTCTAACTTTATGGGACCAGCACCACTTTCACAAGTACGTTTATTTAACGCACATCCAACTGGTTCTATGAACAAGGATGAACGTCTAAATACAATTATGGGAGACGGTGGTCTTGCAAACTGTGGTAACGCACAAAACTGTGTAGTTGCTTGTCCAAAAGGAATTCCACTAACAACTTCCATCGCTGCTTTGAACCGTGATACAACTGTTCAAATGTTCAAAGACTTCTTCGGAAGCGACCGTATGGTTGATTAATAGAAATGCGTAAGCGCCTTTGAGAGGTATACAGTCTAAGTACTCGACATCCTGTCGCAACGACTGCATGACCCGCTTCCTGCAGGCCTCCGACAAGTAAATGGGAAGATTGCAGTCCAACTTGTTTGGACGGAAAAGATTCCCATTTAACCTCGAGGGGAAAGGCTCTGAAGCTAGACAATAGATAAAATAAGGAAATCTGTGTAGAATATTTTTATTCTATGCAGATTTTTTCTATCTCTGTTACAATAAATGAATATTCATTCATTTTGAAGGAGAGGTAATTTATATGAGAGCTAAATACCTAGAAGATATGGAGTTATGGGAATCTGATTTCCATTTTCATTCGGAAGTAAGTGTGCGTTTTTCGGAAACAGATATGTATGGTCATTTAAATAATACGGTGACTTTTGCTTATTTTGAATATGCTCGTATTGAATACTTCAAGCATATACAGCTTATGAATGATTGGTTAAATCCAAAGGGAGAAAAAATACCAGTCGTCGCTGACTTGCAATGTGATTATGTAAAACAAGTATTCTTTGACGAAAAGCTCCGCATTTATGTGAAGGCAAATTCTATAGGCTCTTCTTCTGTGGATATCCATTATATGGCCAAGAACGATAAGGATGAAATTGTCTTTACTGGACGTGGTTCTATTGTTCAAATTGAGAAGAAAACTGGTCGTGCAGCAAAGTGGTCTGAAGAGGAACGAGAAGTTTTTCAAAAGAGTATTAACTAGCCGTCACCTACCATCCCCATGCTACATACGTTAGTAGGAGAGTGGATAGGGGGCTATGGCATTGTACGACAATAAACAGCATCGTTCGATTTTAACAAGTAGAGAACGTCAAATTTTTCAATTATTAGTAGAAGATAATTCTACGAAAGAAATTTCAACTTTGTTAACGATAAGCGAAAAAACAGTAAGGAACCATATTTCAAATACAATACAAAAACTGGGCGTTTCAGGTAGGTCACAGGCGATTGTAGAATTATTACGATTAGGTGAACTATCGTTAAATTGATATGATTCCTTGCCATTTTCCTCATAACACGTCACAATAATAGAAATAGGGTTATTGTTTTGAGGAGTGAAGGAATAGATGGCAGAAGATATAAATAAGACAATGTTAGACCAGGATCAAGTTGCTTTTTTAGAAAAAGAGCTTCGACATATATCTGGAATCATTAAACAAAAGGGTAGAGAAATACTAAGTACTTATACTATTACGCCTCCACAGTTTGTAGCGCTTCAATGGTTACTAGAGTTGGGTGATATGACTATCGGTGATTTATCCAATAAAATGTATTTAGCTTTTAGTACAACAACGGATTTAATCGATCGTATGGAAAAAAGTGAACTTGTAAAGCGTATAAGAGATGAACAAGACCGTCGTGTTGTTCGTATACATTTATTAGAAGAGGGCGCTCGAATCATAGAAGAGGTTATAGATAAACGACAACAGTATTTAGAGGATGTACTTCAACATTTCGATCAGGCTGAAGTTGCAAATTTAGCAATATTATTAGAAAAATTACATCAAGAGATGAAGAACTGAGGAATTAACGTGAAAGCCCCAATTGGTGTTATAGACTCTGGAGTTGGTGGATTAACGGTTGCAAAAGAAATTATGCAACTACTACCAAATGAAAAAATAATTTATATTGGTGATACTGCTAGATGCCCGTATGGACCTAGAACAAGTGAAGAAGTTCGTAAATTTACGTGGCAATTGGCAAATGCTCTTGCGAAGATGAATATTAAAATGCTTGTAATTGCATGCAATACCGCAACTGCAGTCGCTCTTAATTCGTTAAGTAAGAAGATGCCTTTTCCTGTAATAGGTGTAATTTTCCCAGGAGCTAGAGCGGCGATTAAAGCATCAAAAAGTAATGAAATAGTAGTGCTAGGTACAAGCGGTACGATTAAAAGTGGTGCATATGAGGAGGCAATTGCGCATTTAAATTCCTCTAGTAGAGTGATTCCACTCGCATGTCCCACTTTTGTCCCGCTTGTGGAAAGTAATGAATACGAAGGTGATTTTGCTCGGAATATGGTGATGGAAACATTATCACCATTAAAAAAAGAGCAGTTTGATACTGTCATTTTAGGTTGTACACATTATCCGTTGTTGCAAAAGCATATTGAAGAGGCAGTTGGAGAACATGTGAAGGTACTTTCATCTGCAGAAGAAACTGCGCATGATGTTCAAGAGTATTTACAATATCATAAATTGAATAATCCGGATCAACAAAAGGAAACACCCATTTTCTACACAACTGGTTCTGTACCTATTTTTAAGACGATTGTAGAAAAATGGTTAGAAATACCGAATGTAGATATTCGAACAATTTCATTTAAATGACCCTGTTAGCTTGAGAATCCTCGAATAGCGGGGTCTTCTTTTGCTTATTGGGCGTTATACAAAAGAAGCTAATATCGTGCTACAAGAATGGAAGCTGCTTACAAATTTATAAAAAAGGACGAGATATCAAATGAAACAGATTATTATAGCTACAAAAAACAAAGGAAAAGCCAAAGACTTTGAAGCATTGTTTAACCCGCTTGGATACGAAGTTAAAACACTTCATGATGTGGCGGAGGAAATGGATATAGAAGAAACAGGTACGACTTTTGAAGAAAATGCACTATTAAAAGCTACTTCGCTAGCAAACCATTTGCAGTCAATGGTTATCGCAGATGATAGTGGATTAGAAATTGATGCACTAGATGGACGCCCAGGGATCTATTCGGCTCGCTATGCTGGTGAAGAGAAAAGTGATGAAGCAAATATAGATAAAGCGCTAAAAGAGCTAGAAGGCACCAAAGAATCAGAAAGAACAGCCCGATTTGTATGTGCAATCGCTGTTGCTTCCCCAAACAAAGAACCTTTCACTGTCAGAGGGACGTGTGAAGGATTTATAGGGACTGAAAGAAAAGGAACAAATGGATTTGGGTATGACCCAATTTTTTATGTGCCTTCTGAACAAAAAATGATGGCGGAACTTACAGCAGAACAAAAAGGAGCTATTTCTCATCGCGGCAATGCAATAAAAAAACTTTCTTTCGTTTTGGAAGATATAATTTCTGAAGGATAGGTGAGTAAAATGAAATTGTTGATTATGAGCGATACCCATAGTGCTACCAAAATAATGGAACAGTTAATTGAGCGCCATCAAGGCGAGGTAGATGCAATTATCCACTGTGGAGATAGCGAGTTAAATGCGAATTATTTTACTGATAACCCAGTGCATATTGTTCGTGGTAATTGTGATATAGACGATCGTTTTCCTTTAGAGGAATTATTTCCGGTTGAGGATGCTAAAGTATTAGTCGTTCATGGTCATAAATACAATGTGAAATCTACTTTAATGCCACTATTTTATAGAGCGCAAGAGGTACAAGCATCGGTCGTGTGCTTTGGACATTCGCATTTATTAGGAGCAGAAATGCAGCAAGGTATTCTATTTATCAATCCAGGCAGTCTTCAGCAACCCCGTGGACGGAAAGAAAAGAGCTACGCAATTGCTGAGAGAAATGAGGAAATTTGGACCGTTTTGTTTTATTCGGATGAACATAAATTGCTTGAAAAAGTTATTTTATAATTTTTTTGAAATAGTATTGACTTAACTTCATTATCATTATATAATAAATCTTGTCTTTCCTATCAGTTTAGGTGGGGGAGTACTTGTCTCAGTAGCTCAGCTGGATAGAGCAACGCCCTTCTAAGGCGTCGGTCGGGGGTTCGAATCCCTCCTGGGACATAATAGTTTAGAGTAGAAATACATAGTAAATAGAATTTGGGATTAAGTCTGGACTACGGTCCAAGAGACTTGATCCCTTTTTTTATCTCACTTATTTTATGCTAAGTAAAATATGATATTATCTTCCAATTCAATTGAATGGAGATTTTTTTGTTATGTCAAAAATTAAGATCGTTTGATGTGAATTTTGGTTTAGCTAGTATTATGTTATTCCCGATCAAACGGTAAACAGAGGGTTAATTCAAGAATAATTGATAAAGCATCGGTAGTCAAAATTAGTAAAAAAATTGGTAACTGGTAACAATATTTAAGCTGGAATAGTTCTTTATGGAAACAAAAATTCGTACGCTTAATAAATGGGAGGACGATCATTTTCTTAAAATAGTGTGTTTATTTTTTTAATATTAGTATTGGAGGAACTAATATGAGTTGAGCTTCATATACTTAAAAGACAAAAATGTACTTTCCAAACATCATTAACAAATAGTTTGCTTTTTTTTAGTTTAAAAGTTTCCTTCGGGAAAGAATATTGCGTAAAGAAAATTGCCTTTGTGCAAATTTCGAGTATTAAACATTAGCGTAGGAGGGGTTATTTGTGAAGACAGCCATTGCTGTAAAAGAATTATATGTGTCTTACTTCGGTAGCGAGGCTTTGAAAAATGTCAGTTTCACAGTTGAAGAAGGAAAGTTAGTAGGTATTATTGGACCAAATGGTGCAGGAAAGTCGACATTATTAAAAGCGTTATTAAACCTTATTCAAAAGGAAAAAGGTGAGGTTGCTATTCTAGGTAAGACGATTAAGGAAATGAGGACAAAAGTAGCTTATGTTCCACAACGAAGCAGCATTGACTGGGATTTTCCTATTACTGTTTTTGATACCGTGCTACTCGGCACATATCCAAAATTAGGTGTATTTAAACGCCCGAAGAAAATAGACAAAGCGTTTGCATATGAATGTTTGGAAAAAGTAGGAATGACAGAATTTAGCAAACGGCAAATTGGAGAACTCTCTGGTGGTCAACAACAAAGAGTGTTTCTTGCAAGAGCATTGGCACAAGAGCCTGAAATCTATTTACTTGATGAACCATTTGTTGGTGTCGATGTTACGAGTGAAGAAACGATTATATTGATATTGAAGCAACTTCGTGATCTTGGAAAAACCGTTGTTGTCGTTCATCATGATTTAAGAAAAGCCAAGGAATATTTCAATGAACTAATCCTTTTGAACAAAGAACTCATTGACTTCGGAGTGGTTGAGAAAGTTATTCGACCAGAAGTACTAGAAAAGGCTTATAACATTCAATTTTCCCCTTTGACAAATCTGGAGGCGAAAGCATGATAAATTTTATTGATGCACTTATGTATTATGGCTTTTTACAAAAAGCACTTACTACCTCCATTATGGTAGGTGTTATTTGCGGGGTGATCGGTTGTTTTATTATTTTGAGAGGGATGGCTCTGATGGGAGATGCGATTTCTCATGCCGTACTACCAGGTGTTGCGTTGTCCTATATGCTTGGTATTAACTTCTTTTTTGGAGCTGTATTTACCGGGGTGTTGACCTCACTTGGTATTGGTTTTATAAGTCAGAACAGTCGGATTAAAAATGATGTTTCTATTGGGATTATGTTCACTGCTGCATTTGCGTCTGGGATTATTATGATTACACTTATGAAAAGTAGTACGGATTTGTATCATATTTTATTCGGAAACGTCCTTGCGGTTCGACCATCGGAAATGTGGTCAACATTGCTTATCGGAATTTTTGTTATAGTATGCGTGTATGCCTTTTACAAAGAACTGCTTGTCAGTTCGTTCGATTCAACTATGGCAGCGGCATATGGGTTACCAACAAGAGTTATTCATTATTTCTTAATGACACTTTTGACATTGGTGACAGTTGCTTCCCTCCAAACAGTCGGGATTGTGCTTGTTGTAGCAATGCTCATCACTCCAGCTGCGGCTGCATACTTGTTGACAAATCGTCTTTGGGTTATGCTCTACCTCTCGGCTGGTATCGGAGTGTTATCGTCCATTTTAGGATTGTATTTCAGCTATACCTATAATTTAGCATCAGGTGCCGCAATAGTGCTTGCAGCCACAGTACTATTTATTCTTGCATTTGTATTTTCACCAAAAAAAGGCTTGGTGTGGCGTGCTATTAAGAACATTAGAAAAAGAGAAATGCTATCTCGTTAATAATATAAAATGGAGGATATAGATGAAATTTTTTAAACTTTTACCTTTTATTATGAGTCTTGCCTTGGTGTTCTTTCTTGCAGCCTGTGGAAAAGAATCCGTGAATTCAGTGAAAGATAAAAATGATAAAATTCACGTTATTGCCACTTACTCAATTATCTACGATATCGTGAAGAATGTTGGTGGGAATCGTGTAGAAGTTCATACCTTGGCTCCAGTTGGTTCGAATCCACACGAATATGATCCACTTCCAAAGGATGTACAACTAACAACGGATGCAGATGCGGTCTTTTACAATGGTCTAAATTTGGAAGGAGGGAACTCCTGGTTTGAAAAGTTGTTGCTTACTGCAGGTAAAACGGGAATTGAGGCACCGGTATTTCGTTTAAGTGAAGGAGTAGAGCCGAAACATTTGACATCCAAGGGAAAAGAATCAGAAGAAGATCCGCATGCATGGTTAGACGTTCGTAATGGTATTAAGTATGCCCAGAATGTGAAAAATGGGTTGATAAAAGTCGACCCAGAACATGCAGATGTTTATGAAAAAAATGCGAAAGAATATATCTTGAAGCTGGAGAAACTACATCAGGAGGCTGTTAAACGTTTTAGTAAAATTCCCCAAGAGCAACGACTATTGATTACAAGCGAAGGGGCATTTAAATATTTCTCTGAAGCATATGGTTTTGAAGCTGCCTACATTTGGGAAATTAACGCAGAAAACCAAGGGTCACCTGAGCAAGTAAAGGCTGTTGTTGATTTTATCCGTTCGAAAACAAACCCTGTCTTATTTGTTGAAACAAGTTTAGACCCTCGTAGCATGGAAATGGTTTCTAATGAAACCGGAGTACCGATTTTTGGGAAGATTTTTACTGACTCCATTGGTAAACCAGGGGAGGACGGAGACACCTATATAAAAATGATGGAATGGAATATTGATATTATTTTAAGTGGATTAATAGAAAAATAAGAAATAAGTATATGAAAATATATTAATATGATTTCCGTACAAGGGACAATTAATTTATAGTTTCAAAAAGAAATCATACAATAGAGTGAAATTTTGATGGTGCAATTGTAAAGGAGGGCCTGTATTGCCGACACCTAGCATGGAGGATTATCTTGAAGAAATTTATTTGCTCATCGAAAGTAAGGGCTACGCGCGAGTTTCAGATATAGCCGAAGCTATGTCGGTTAATCCTTCATCAGTCACAAAAATGGTTCAAAGACTCGATAAAGGGGGATATTTAGTCTACGAAAAATATAAACCCTTAATATTAACTCTAAAAGGAACCGATATGGGGAAACGTCTAGTACACTTACACGAATTGTTAGAAAGATTTTTAAGGATTATTGGGGTTAATGAAGAAAATATATATAAGGATGTTGAAGGAATCGAGCATCATATGAGTAAGAGTTCTATAATAAAAATTGAAAATCTTGTTCAATATTTCGAAGAAGATTCCACACGACTAGAAGAGCTGAATGAGATTAGGAAGATATCAGATTTTACTCAATAAGCTCTGTAGCTTTAATATTCAAATCTAAATATAGAATTAAACCTATAAACCCTAGTAAAATCAACTTTCAGCGAATACTTATAAGTATACATGGGACATATAGTAAATAGGTGAAAATAGGGGTTTGTAATTAGGAAGGGATTATGTCAGGGCTTCGGTCCAAGCGACTTGAACCCTTTTTTTATTTCTAAGATTTTATAAAAAGTAACTCAATCATAGTCGAAATGCTATAATTGGATTAAGAATCTATTGAAATGAAATGATATGATGTACATTAAGAATAATAACGGGTTTTACTGTGAGATTTGAATCGGACTGTATTATAGGGAGTGTAGAATAAATGCAAAGCTTTGTTGTCATGCAAGGAGAAACATATCAAGTGGAAAGAGAACTAGGTATTATCACATCTCCACAAAAAGATAGTGGAGGCCAAGAACCTCATTCTTGGCTAAGGATGAAGGAGATAAACGTCGGGGACAGAATCTTTCATTATGTCAAAGGTTATATTGTGGCAATTAGTGTGGCTAAAACGGATTGTTATGTAATATCTAAAACGTTAGATATAGAAAGTCAAAAGAAGAACACTTCTGATAACGACTATCTAGTAGAGTTGGAGTACTATGAATTAGAAGAGCCTCTAAATGTACTATCAAACTTCCGTGAGATATCACCACTTCTTCCGATTAAGTATTCACCTTTTCAACAAGATGGTAATGGAAACCCAGGCTATTTATATCCATGTAACGAGCAACTTGTAATAAAATTACTAGAACTTATTAGTGATCTGAACATATACCGTGTAGATGAAGAGCAGCTGGAATTAGCCATTGGAACCGTACGTCGAACCGAGCATAACAACTTTATTCCTATGATTGCGGAAATGGAATCTGAAGTTAAATTAATGATTCGTAAAGGTCATGAAAAATTTAGGAAAGAATTATTACCATTATGGGCGAATAAATGTGCTTTGTGCGATATTGAATTACCTATTTTACTTCAAGCAAGTCACTCTAAACCATGGAAAGATAGTACTCATATTGAAAGGATAAATCCTTTTAATGGTATACTCCTTTGTTGTAATCATGATGCTTTATATAGTAAAGGATATATTGCGTTCGATGGACAAGGCAGATTACATATATCCTCCTCCATTCCAGAAGAAGATTATTTAATATACAATATCTCACCTAAAAAGAAAATTGCTCGATATGAAGAGAACAAGCCATATTTCAAGTGGCATCTAAAGAATATATTTAGTTAGAAAAAAAGAAGTCCAATTTTGGACTTCTTTTTTGTTATTGTATGTCCCAGGAGGGATTCGAACCCCCGACCGACGCCTTAGAAGGGCGTTGCTCTATCCAGCTGAGCTACTGAGACCTGTATTACCCAAATAGGGTGCATGATTATTGTACTTATGTATTTAAGATTCGATCATACTAATTTACGCACCGAAATTACCTACCTTCGTATCTTATCACCAAAACCAATTTGAGGGAAGTAATTTTTTAAAAAAGTAGTCCATTACCTCATTATTATTGGGTGGAGGAAAAAATGGGACTACAATGCCTCCGAAAAAAGACCTCTATTGATAGAACCTTAACTTTCATAGATATGTACAATAAAATAAGGATTTTAGGTTTAATTCATTTCTATATGGGAATGTAAAGAGTGAGCCTAAAAAACTCGAAAATATATTAAAGGAGGAATTATAAAAATGCCAAACAACCAGGACAATCGCAACAAAAACAGTAATCCAAATTGGTCAGTTAATGATGCGGGACATAACGGCGGGGAAGCAACCTCCAATAATCAAGACTATAAGTTTTATGAACAATTAGGTCGTAAGGGCGGAGAAGCTCGGAAAAGACCAATGGAGATTGATGATAGTGTTTTTGAAGAAGCTGAAAGAGAAAACAAACAAAGAGATGCAGACAAATATAACCTTTAATAATCATAATTACTGAAATTGAAAATACAATTTAGGCTATGCACAAAGTCCATTTGGCTTTGTGCTTTTTTATATTTTCTTAAACTTTTCAATTGAAATTAGAATCCTATTGTTCTATAGTGTATCTTGTTGAAAGAGTAAAACCAAACAAAGCAAGGGGCAGTTAAAAAGATATATGTTAAACAGATACACTAATGATTATATAAAAGAGATTATCCAATACATTATGACAACGGCTAATATTGATCTGGAAATTAGACCGGACGAATCTGGTATAAATATGAGTTACAATTTCATTGGACACTATATAGGTGTCGATTTTACTCGCTTAATAAGTGCTTGGGAAGAAATAGAGGCGCCTCTTTCCTTGGATTCATATATAAAAACATTAACAATTCATGAATTAGGTCATGCAGTGGATCGAGCAGCATTGCTTGAATCATTGGAGCGGACAATTGAAATCTTTCGAACTAAAAATAGTAATTTAGTGAGTGAAATCTATAACGATAAAGAATTACTTAGTATCTTAATGGAAGAACATGAGATGAATATTATATTTGAAGAGACAGCTTGGATGAATGCTGAACGGCTTAACACAGATTTTAATTTTGTAGATCATTCTACTTTAAGTAAAGTAAGAAAACATAGTTTAACAACTTATCAAAGGTTATATTTAGCGGATTTAAAACGATACGAGATTCTGTCAGAAAACCCAGACGTAAAAACTGCATAGTTAAAAGGCAATCCTAAGTATCGTTTTGGGATTGCCTTTTTTCATATATTTTAATAATTGCTCGGCTAGCTATAGAATACTTTCTGTTTCGTTAGTTTCATAAAAGTGTGCCCATGCTTCCTGGATGCCAGCCGCGTAGTTTTGGGTTGCCTTAAATAGCTTGCTGTGATTTTTTATATTTGCTAGTTCTGGTTGAGCGTTGCCGACTACCACTGACGGATAACCTAAGGAAAGCATCTCAAGATCATTACCGGAATCACCTGCGACTAATACTTGAACTTCTTTGCAGGCGAAATTGTTAAGTACATATATGAGGGCATTTCCTTTTCCGCTATTCTCAGGAAGGATATCTACATCTCGGTTCGAGCTATAGACTAGCTTGTGTGGAATGTTTTTCGCATTTAATCTTGCTTCGAATTTCTGAACAACTTCATAATCGTTATTTACCGTAAAAGAAATTCGGTCAGTATTTGGCAGTGCCTGCTTTTTTAGAGAGGGGAAAGTCCCCGATAGTTTAAGGATTTCATCTGGTTGCCAATTAATACGCATTTGTTGCTGCCAATCTTTATCTCTTTTAAGCATTGGGGATCTATAAATAGCTGTCCCTAAGTCAGTAATTAATATATCTGGTGTTGGTAACTCTTCCGAGGCAATTAGCGAAAGGGCAGAGTTTAAATGTCTACCTGTAATATAAACTAAGGATATGTCTTGAAATGACTCGTTATAGTAATGCAAAAGTCTTTGCAGGGCTGCCTTATCCCCAACTAGTGTACCGTCGAGATCTGTTGCTAACATATATAATTTTCTTTTCATCTAATAATACCTCGTATAATCTTTCCATCTTATTTACAATTGATCCCCAACTAAATTCTTTGTTTGCAAAAATTGCTGCTTGTTTACCTAGTTTTTCAGTGTATAAATTATTCGTTAATATTGTTGTCATTGCTTTAGTCAAATCAGTTTCGTTGGCTTTTTGAATATGAAGACCGGTAACGCGATCTTTTACTATGTTAGAAAGACCACCTACATTTGAAGCAATGACTGGACGCCCACACGCTTGTGCTTCGGCTGCTACCATACCGAAGGACTCATAAAAAGATGGAACTACGACTGCTGATGCATGCTGAAAAAGCGTAGCAAGCTGGTTTTGTGTTTTAGATCCAATAAATTCAATTTTGTTTTCTAACCCTTGAATTGCAGTGCGTAGTTTTAAATCCTTCGGAAGTTTGGTTGAGGTACTAATACTGGAAGAATCTCCTCCCGCAATTACTAGCTTCGTTAAAGGATTTATATCGTTAGACTCTACTAGTGTTCTGAACGAATTAATCAGTGTATAAATACCTTTCGTAGTTTGTAATCTGCCTGCAAAAGCGAAGTATGGTGCTGCTGTTCCTTGAAGTTGCGACTTTTTAGGGTGAAAAGCAGGATGGACTCCTATTGAAATTATAGAAATAGGAGAAGGATTATTAACGAAATTTGATATAAGTTGTTCTTCATTTTTGGTAGTAGCTACTATAGCATCTGCCGAAGTTAAGATCATTTTCTCTGTAGAGATTCGAATAGTATCTAAAATTCCGGTTGCTTGCTGTTTAGCAATGCCTAACGAATGATTTGTATGAATCCAAGGGATATTATATTCTGCTTTAATATAAGAACCTAGGAGACCTGATAACCAATAATGGGTGTGTAAAATATCATAAGAAGAAATCGAGATAGTCTCTTTTATTTCTTCATAAAAAGAAGGAAGTATTTGGAACATTTCATTTTTAGGTACATACCTACGATAACCTGCCGCAATACGAATAACTCTGCTAGAATGGCCAAACTTCTCTACTTGAGGACTTTTTGGATTTGACCAGTGTGTTATAACGTCTACTTGGTTACCAAGTTTTTCAAGAGCCCATGCTAGTTGTTTAACATAATTATTTTGTCCTCCCGCTTGTTCACTGCCTAGAGGAGCTAATGGATCTCCGTGATCAGAAATAAATAGTATTTTTTTTAACATTAGAATTTCCCCTTTCTTTCTAGTACTAAATAATTAATAGATTAGTGGATTACTATTCCTTTTTTTCAGATAACTTAAACATCTAAATTGTTTAATAAAGAAATATTTTGGGGATTTAGAAAGAAAGATGACAATAAGGGGAGATAATTGATGGAGCTTAAGAAGAGAGAAAGATTTGAAAATATCTCTACTTTTCTAAAAGTAGTATTTGCATTTGGTCTATCTAAATTCATAAGGAAAAAGTCTAACAGAAAAATTGTCCTTGTAGGAGGAAATTTAGGAGAAAAATATGAAGACAATGCTTCTGTCTTTCACCGATATCTAGTAGAAAACTATCAAAAGGAGTTGGATATTTATTGGATGTATGATTCTTCTACTACATACGTTCGCAAACTAAATATACCCAATGCTGTTAAATTAGGAACTCTAAAAAATTACTTACTATTTTTTAGAGCAGACCATACGATACATGGACATTCACTTTCATTTGATATTGCCCCATCTATCGATAAATACATATTTTTCAACAGAAAAACAATCATGACTCATATTAGTCATGGTATTGAAGGGTTTAAGAAAATACTAATTCAAGAGGAAGATATACCTTTACTATCCCGATGCAATTATTTCAATTGTGTATCAGAGTATGAGAAAGGCATTAAGTTAAAGGAGTGGGGGATACCAGAGGAGAAACTCTTAGTAACGGGAATGGCTCGATTTGATAATTATGAATATAATAGCCCAGCGAGTCGTGTGGAAAATGTTCTCATCATGTTTACATGGAGGGAATGGTTATTCGATCTTTCAGAAGAAGACTTTTTAAATAGTGATTATTTTAAAAAAACGGTGGAAGTTCTTTCTGATAATCATTTATTAACTCTGTTCGAAAATCGACAAGTTAAAGTGAAAGTAGTCCTTCACCCGTTTATGAAAAAGTTTGAACAATATTTCACTAAAATGCAAACAACTGCAACAAATATTAAGTTTTATAGTTTCGATGAAATTTCCATTGGAAATGAAATGAAAGAAGCCGATATGCTTCTCACTGACTATTCTAGTATTGCATGGGATTTTTTATATATGAACAAACCCATTATCTTTTTTACTTTTGATCAAAAAGAGTATTTGAACATGCGTGGTTCTTATATCGATCTAGACAAGGACTTATTTGGCTATAAAGCCGACACGACTGAGGAAGTTAAAAAATATATGGATCTGATTCTAATAGATGGACATTCAACAAATCCCTACTTCAAAGAGGGGACACGGTTTTTAGATTATTTTGATCAAAGAAGCTGTGAAAGACTAGCAAGCCAATTATTTAAATAAAAGTTT
Organism: Psychrobacillus sp. FSL H8-0510; assembly: GCF_038008345.1. Lineage (NCBI taxonomy): Bacteria > Bacillati > Bacillota > Bacilli > Caryophanales > Bacillaceae > Psychrobacillus > Psychrobacillus sp. FSL H8-0510. The sequence goes on along the minus strand of NZ_JBBOYZ010000001.1, from coordinate 2,396,717 downwards.
ATAACTCAAAATACAGGGAATCTACTAAATATAATCATTTAATAATTTTGTAAAAAGGAGAGAATAAAAAATGACTAACCAAGACCGTAAAATACGAAACGATGAAGATCCAAACACTACTCAAGAACAGCCAAGCAAAATTGAAGAAATAGATAAAAGAAAAGAAAAAAAACATGAAAAGCAAGAAGATGGAAACTACAAAGAAGACACAATTAGTACACAAGAAGATAGTAATTTACATCGATAATATAGGTGTTAAAAAGAGATGCTCCTGATCACTTGCCGATTAGGCGCATTTCTTTGTTCTATTCAAAATTTCTATAAGATTGTATCGGTGTATCTAGAATAAATGATATAGTGTATATAATTGAGTACATACATAAGCTAGTGAAGGTGGCGAATTATAATGAAAAAAAAGAATCATCCCATTATGAAGGATGAAAACGTCATTTTATTCCCTGGAATGATCGAAAACTATGTTGAAAAGGGACTTAAATTTGCGGAAGAGAATAACTTTATGGAAGCGGTCTCTTGTTTTGACGAGGCTAACAAATATAAGGAACTGAGTGACATGGTCCAAAGTGTCTACATTTTATCTTTGCTAGAAACAGGGAGAGCTACAGACGCAAAGAAAATATGTGAAACTCTTTACGAAAAAAAGTCTCCTTTTTTTGAACAGGTTATAGAATTATATTTGACAATATTACTTGACCTAAAAGAATACAATCAGTTAAACGAAGTATTAGATGGATTAATGAAGGATTCTACCTATACTTTTCAACAGAAGAAAAATTTTAAACAGCTTAAAGAACTAAGCATCAAGATGTTATCAGACACATCCTTCTCAGTAGATGAAGAGGTCCACACTCAAATGGACAAGGACCAGTTTAAATTAGTGAACTTTAAAAAACTACCTTATGGACAACAAGAACAATTATTACAAATGGCATTCCAAACAGATGTAATGGTCATATCGAAGGATATCATTACAATCATCGAAAGCTCTGATATCATTCCTACTATTAAATCACTAGCTCTTTTACTTCTTGGAGCAGCGGGAGTACAAAATGAGGTTACCGTAGAAAAGTTCGGGTTTAAGGAAACGGTAATTCCGACAGCACCTCCAGAAAGCACAGCGGTTGATCGAGTAGAATCTATCAAACAATATATAGAGAACTCCTTATCCAAAGATCCTACTAAGCTTGAAATGACCTTGGAAATGGTTCATCGCCATGCATATACCTTGTTTCCGTTTGACTGGGTAGGATATACTAATGAAACAGTAGCTAACAAATACATGGAATATGTAGATGCATTATTTGGGAATAGTGAATTGGAGCCTGATGAGTTCTTTCAGTTACTCATTGAACTGGAAAAATCAGTAGAAGTTTTGAGTTAGGAATAATGTTGAAACTCTATTCATCTATGCTATAATATACAAGTTGTCAATATAATTAGTGAAAAACTGCGCTGTATAAGTATATGCAGGGTGCTAAATTATTGTAAATTATTATTTGGAGGTAGAATATATGTCAATGGATCAGACTGTAAAATGGGAAAAACAAGAAGGTAATAATGGTTTATTAACTGTAGAAGTTACTGCACAAGAAGTATCAAAAGGATTGGATCAAGCCTTTAAAAAAGTAGTTAAACAAATTAACGTACCAGGTTTCCGTAAAGGGAAAATGCCTCGTCAAATGTTCGAAAAAATGTATGGTGTGGAATCATTATTCCAAGAAGCTTTAGATATTATCTTGCCACATGCATATGGCCATGCTGTTGAAGATGCTGGAATTGATCCAGTAGACCAACCAGAAATCGATATCGTAACAATGGAAAAAGGACAACCTTTAGTATTCACTGCTAAAGTTGTTGTAAAACCAGAAGTAACTCTAGGAGACTATAAAGGTCTTGAAGTAACTAAACTAGAAGAAACTGTTACTGATGAAGAAATCGACGAGCAATTAAAAAGTAATCAAACTCGTTTAGCTGAATTAGTAGTAAAAGAAGATGCAATCGTTGATGGCGATACTGCAGTAATCGACTTCGAAGGATTCGTTGATGGAGAAGCTTTTGAAGGTGGAGCAGGAACAGATTATCCACTAGAAATCGGTTCTAATTCTTTCATTCCTGGTTTCGAAGAACAATTAGTTGGTGCTAAAACTGGAGATGCAAAAGATGTTGAAGTAACATTCCCAGAAGAATACCATGCTGCTGAGTTAGCAGGGAAATCTGCTACATTTAAAGTAACTGTTAAAGAAGTTAAAGGTAAAGAATTACCTGAACTTAATGATGACTTTGCTAAAGAAGTAGATGCTGAAGTAGAAGGTATCGACGCTTTACGTACTAAACTAAAAGAAGCAACTGCTGAAGAGAAAAAACAATTAGCTGCTCAAACACTACGTGATACATTAGTAGAAGCTGCTGCAGAAAATGCAACAATTGATATTCCTGAAGCAATGATCAAATCTGAAACGGACCGCATGTTACAAGAATTTGGTCAACGTTTAGAGCAACAAGGTATGAACTTAGATCTTTACTATCAATTCTCTGGTCAAGACGAAGAAGCATTACGTACTCAAATGACAGAAGATGCTAAAAGTCGCGTAAAAGTTTCATTAACACTTGAAGCAATTGCTAAAGAAGAGAAAATTGAAGCAACTGAAGAAGATATCGATGCAGAACTAGAAAAAATGAGCGCACAGTTCAATATGAAGCTTGAAGATATTAAACGTGCACTTGGTGGTACAGACGTTCTTGCAAATGACTTACGTTTCCAAAAAACAGTTGAATTCTTAGTGGAAAACGCTAAAATTTCTTAATTTTAAATTCATACGTTGTTAATACTAATAGAACAAGGTACAGCATTCAGAACTGTGCCTTGTTCTATCATATACATAGATTTTTCAATATTAAAAACATACTTAAACGTATTATTTGATTACTTGATGAGAATCTTGTAACATAATTGCTTGAATAGGGGTGAATATTTTGTTCAAATTCAATGATGAAAAAGGGAACTTAAAATGTTCTTTTTGTGGTAAACCACAAGAACAAGTTCGTAAGCTAGTAGCAGGACCAGGCGTATATATTTGTGATGAATGTATCGACCTTTGTTCTGAAATTGTAGAAGAAGAGCTAGGAATTGAAGAAGAAGTAGAGTTTAAAGAAGTTCCAAAACCAAAAGAAATTTTAGCTATATTAGATGAATATGTAATTGGACAAGAACGAGCAAAAAAATCACTTGCAGTTGCAGTTTATAACCATTACAAACGCATTAATTCCAATAGTGTCATTGACGAAGTAGAATTAGCTAAATCAAATATAGTATTAATAGGTCCAACTGGTAGTGGTAAAACATTGCTAGCCCAAACACTTGCTAGAATTCTTAACGTACCATTTGCAATTGCAGATGCAACTTCGTTAACAGAAGCAGGATATGTAGGGGAAGATGTTGAGAATATCCTTTTAAAACTAATTCAATCAGCTGATTATGATATCGAACGTGCTGAAAAAGGAATTATATATATAGATGAAATTGATAAAGTAGCTCGTAAATCAGAGAATCCTTCTATTACACGAGACGTTTCTGGTGAAGGTGTACAACAAGCACTTCTAAAAATATTAGAGGGTACTGTTGCAAGTGTACCACCACAAGGCGGCCGTAAGCATCCGCACCAAGAGTTCTTACAAATTGATACAACGAATATTCTTTTCGTTGTGGGTGGAGCATTTGACGGCATCGAACAAATCATCAAACGTCGTTTAGGTGAAAAAGTTATTGGTTTCGGAGCTGATCCGAACAAAGTAGAAGTTGCTGAAGGTTCAGTACTTTCGCAATTAATACCAGAGGATCTATTGAAATTTGGTTTAATACCAGAATTCATCGGACGTCTGCCAGTACTTGCAAGCTTAGAGCAGTTAGACGTGAGTGCATTAGTTCAAATTCTAACAGAGCCAAAAAATGCTCTTGCTAAGCAATATCAAAAAATGATTGAGTTGGATAATGTGAAGTTAACATTTGAAGATGATGCATTAATAGCTATTGCTAAAGAGGCAATTGAACGTAAAACTGGTGCTCGTGGTCTACGTTCAATCATTGAAAACATCATGCTAGATGTAATGTTTGAATTGCCATCTAGAGATGACATTGTCGAATGTATCATAACGAAAGAATCTATTACAGATAAGGCCAAACCTAAGTTATTATTAGAGGATGGTACAGAATTAGATAAAGATAATGAAAAAACATCGGCTTAATTAGCCATTGAAAAAGCTGGCTTCCATCTGCGCGTGCTTAGCGCATGCAAGGATGTCAGCTTTTTCAACTTCAAAGGAACTTTTTTTATAACAAGCATTATTGATGAAACTACGGACAGAATAAGTTGGAGGTGACTACCCAAATGACTAAAGAAAATAAAGTATTTTATCCAGTGTTGCCTCTTAGAGGCTTACTTGTTTATCCTACGATGATTTTACATATAGACGTAGGACGTGAACGTTCTATAGCTGCACTCAACGAGGCGATGATTCGAGAGGAAAAGTTATTTCTATCTGTTCAAAGAGATATGACCATCGAAAAACCTGATATGGAAGATCTGTATGATGTAGGTATCATTGCAAAAGTAAAACAAATGGTGAAATTGCCAAACGGTACAATGCGGGTTTTAGTAGAAGGATTACAACGTGGTATTTGGGATGATTTTAATCATCTTGATACATTCGACGAAGTTGCAGTTACTGCATTTATTGAGCCAGAAAAAGTGGATCAAGAAGACGAGGCACTTATGCGTACGCTAGTACATAATTTTGAAAAGTATTCAAAATCATCTAAGAGTGTCTCCGAAGAAACGTTCAATTCAGTAACTGATATTGAAGAACCAGGTCGTTTGGCGGATATGGTAGCTTCACATCTGCCATTGAAAATTTCTGGTAAACAAGAAATATTAGAAATAATGGATGTAAAAGAACGTTTAGAATGGTTAATAAGTCGTTTATACAATGAACAAGAAATATTAGACTTGGAAAAGAAGATTAATACACGAGTCAAAAATGCGATGGAAAGAACACAAAAAGAGTTCTATCTTCGTGAACAGATGAAAGCGATTCAAACCGAACTTGGCGATAAAGAAGGTAAAACCGGGGAAGTAGCGGAACTCAAAAAGCGTATTGAAGCAGCAGGTTTGCCTGATGATACGAAAAGAAATGTGTTAAAAGAATTAGATCGCTATGAAAAACTTCCTACGCAGGCTCCAGAAAGTGGAGTTATACGTAACTATATCGATTGGATCGTTTCTATTCCTTGGTCTAAATCAACGGAAGATCAGTTAGATATAAAGCGTTCTGAAAAAATATTGGATAGAGATCACGATGGATTAGAATCTGTCAAAGAGCGCGTGTTAGAGTATTTGGCTGTTAGACAGTTAACTAAATCTTTAAGAGGTCCAATTCTTTGTTTAGCAGGTCCTCCAGGTGTTGGTAAAACTTCCTTGGCAAAATCTATTGCGGAGTCTTTAGGGCGTAACTTTGTGCGTATCTCACTTGGTGGTGTTCGAGATGAATCGGAAATTCGTGGACATCGAAGAACCTATGTAGGCTCAATGCCAGGTCGCATTATTCAAGGGATGAAAAAAGCAGGAACGATTAACCCGCTGTTTTTACTGGATGAAATCGATAAAATGTCGAATGACTTCCGAGGAGATCCTTCCGCTGCGATGCTAGAAGTATTAGATCCTGAACAAAATAATTCATTTAGTGATCATTATATCGAAGAGACATACGATCTTTCAAATGTTCTTTTCATCGCTACTGCAAATGATTTAAGTACTATTCCTGGCCCTTTACGTGATCGTATGGAGATTATCTCCATTGCTGGTTACACGGAGTTAGAAAAGCTCTCTATCGCAAAGAATCATTTATTGCCTAAACAGTTAAAAGAGCATGGTCTAACAAAAGGTCAACTACAACTGAAAGACGATGCTTTACTAGATGTAGTCCGACATTATACAAGAGAAGCGGGAGTCCGTAGTTTAGAGCGAGTACTTGCAAATCTCTGTCGTAAAGCTGCTCTTCAAATTGTTTCGGGTGATAAAAAGAGAGTTTCCATTACAACGAAAAATCTTGAAAACATTATCGGTAAACGCAAATTTAGATATGGTCAAGCGGAAACAGAGAACCAAATAGGGGTAGCAACAGGGCTAGCTTACACTACTGTTGGTGGTGATACTCTTCAAATTGAGGTTTCGTTATCTGCGGGAACTGGCAAGCTCCAATTGACTGGTAAGCTAGGTGATGTGATGAAGGAATCTGCGCAGACTGCGTTATCTTATGTACGTTCAAAAGCAGAAGAGTTTGGAATTGATCCAACATTTTATAAAAACAAGGATATCCATATTCACGTTCCGGAGGGTGCTGTTCCGAAGGATGGACCTTCAGCTGGAATTACTATAGTAACAGCTCTTGTTTCTGCATTGTCTAAGCGACCTATTAAACGTGAAGTAGGTATGACAGGAGAAGTAACGCTTAGAGGTAGAGTATTACCGATTGGCGGTTTAAAAGAAAAGACACTAAGTGCACATCGTGCAGGTTTGACGACTATTATTTGTCCGGCAGACAACGAGCGCGATATTGAAGATATACCAGAAAGTGTTCGCGAAGTATTGACGTTCCATTTTGTTTCCGATGCTGAAGAGGTGCTTCAACTGGCTCTAGAGGAGGCATAATTATGAAAATTCATAATGTAGAATTATTAATCAGTGCAGTAAGACCAGCGCAATATCCAGAGGGTGATTTACCTGAAATAGCTTTAGCTGGACGGTCGAATGTAGGAAAATCATCTTTTATCAATAAGATGATTGGTCGAAAAAGTATGGCCCGAATTTCATCTAAACCAGGTAAAACACAAACATTGAACTTTTACAAATTGGAAGAGTCTTTAATATTTGTCGATGTACCTGGTTACGGTTATGCTAAAGTATCGAAAACAGAACGTGCTGCTTGGGGTAAAATGATTGAAACTTATTTTACCTCTCGCAACATTTTAAAAGCAGTTGTTTTAATAGTGGATTTAAGACATCCACCTACAGGTGATGACTGTATGATGTATGATTTCCTAAAGCACTATAATATTCCTTGTATTGTTATTGCTACAAAGGCTGACAAAATTCCTAAAGGGAAATGGGATAAGCATAAAAAGATAGTGAAAGATGAACTGCAAATGGATAAAACAGATCCATTAATTGTTTTTTCTTCTGACACTGGTTTAGGTTTCGATGCAGCTTGGGCTGAGATTGAAAGTAGAATTTTAGACTAAGACTACTTCCGGTTAATGGATAGTATAGTAACTATCTTTATAAATAATAGTATTGAATTTTAGTGAGTGAGTTCTTGAGCGATATATGTCGATCAAGGACTTGCTTTTTTAAGGGCATTAAAAGCCACCAAAAGATACCTTGGTTGTTTCACCTAACATTAATATAGAGAACTTAAATGGCATAGATCTACCTAATTGGAATTTCTACCTTATTAAGTTCTTTATGAAAGTACATAGATGAAAGATTAAAAACTATCCATTCAGGGAATACCAAGCTTACATTCGTTTATATTGTTTGAATTGTCCTACTTTTATTATTTGAATCAGAATGTTTGAATTGACGAATATTGTTTGTTATTATTAATTTATAATAATTCTAAATAAGATTTCATACGTTGTTCACAAATAAGCAAGGAACTAGCGTGAAGCTATGATATAATTGGATTAATGAATTGAACGTGAAGGGGAGACCTATTCCATGCATACAATCGTGGTTGGTGTCAATTATCGTACTGCTCCTGTCGAAATTCGGGAGAAACTGTCGTTTGTAGAAGCGGAGTTACCTAATGCGATGCAGGCACTACAAGACCAAAAAAGTATATTAGAAAATGTCATCGTATCTACTTGTAACCGTACGGAAATCTACGCTACTGTAGATCAACTTCATACGGGTAAATACTATGTAAAGCAATTTTTAGCGAATTGGTTTGATATTCCGTTAGAAAGTTTATCTACCTATTTATTTGTTCACGAGGATGACCAAGCGAATAATCATTTGTTCCGCGTTACAGCGGGCATCGATTCGATGGTACTTGGGGAAACACAAATATTAGGACAAGTGAAGAAAAGCTTCCTAAATGGACAAGAAAACGGAACTACAGGAACTGTTTTCAACCAATTATTTAAACAGGCAGTCACGTTTGCCAAACGTGCACATGCAGAGACTGCAATTGGAGAAAACGCTGTTTCCGTTTCTTATGCAGCAGTAGAACTAGGGAAGAAAATATTTGGTTCACTAAATCATAAGCACGTCGTAATTTTAGGTGCTGGGAAAATGGGCGAGCTTGCGATCCAAAATCTTCATGGTAGCGGAGCTGAAAAGGTAACGGTGATTAATCGTACTTTTGAGAAAGCGAAGGAGCTTGCTTCTAAGTTTGACGGCAATGCTAAACCGATGGACGAGCTTCAATGTGCATTATTAGAAGCTGATATCCTTATCAGTTCAACTGGTTCAACTGAATTTGTAATTGATCTTGAACTAATGCAATTTGTAGAGCGTCTTCGTAAAGGGAAGCCTTTGTTCATGGTGGATATAGCTGTACCACGTGATTTAGATCCACGTATTGGCGACCTTGCTAATGTGTTCTTGTATGATATTGATGATTTACAAGGAATCGTGGAAGCTAACTTAGCTGAAAGAGAACGTGCTGCTCAGCAGATTAATCTCATGATCGAAACGGAAATTGAACAGTTTAATGACTGGGTAACGACGCTTGGAGTAGTACCTATTATTTCGGCTTTACGTCAAAAAGCGAATACGATTCAGTCTGAAACTATGGCGTCAATTGAAAACAAAATGCCTAATTTAACGGATCGTGAACGTAAAATATTAAATAAGCATACTAAATCAATTGTCAATCAGTTATTAAAAGAACCAATTTTACAAGTAAAAGAATTATCAGTAGCAAAAGACCCTGCTGCACAGCTTCAACTATTCCAACAAATCTTTGGTATAGAAGAAGATGTACAAAAGGAAGTTGCTATGCAAGCAGAAAAAGCGAAAATCAATTTAAAGCAAACTTTAATGGATTCGCAAAATTTAAAAGAGAATTTATTATATAACTAAGTAAAGGAGGCGTTTTAATATCTGTATGGAGACAAATAGATATTACAAACGCCTTTTTACTATGTAAAAGGAGAATAACATGACTGATCTGACGATGACAAGGCTTCATGAGATTATGGTCATTCTTCAAGCTATAAGCCTTGTCTTTTACTTTATAGATTACTTACAAAAGGATCAACGAGCACATCGGTTAGCTGTATGGTTGCTTTTTGCGGTTGGTACATTACAAACAATATTTTTAGTTATGTATATGGTGGAGATGAAGCGTTTTCCAATTCTTTCGTTGTTTGAAGGGATATACTTTTATGCTTGGCTCATCATTATGCTTTCGCTTGTTTTACAGTTAGTATTTAGATTGGACCTTCCAGCATTCTTTATGAATTTGATTGGGTTTATTTTTATGACGATACATACGTTTGCACCAAATCCGATGTCTCAATCGTTAGTAGGAGATAACCTTAAATCGGAATTATTATTCATCCATATTATGTTTGGATTATTAGCTTATACAGCTTTTGCTTTATCATTTGTTTTTTCGACATTATACTTAATCTTATATAAAGTGCTAAAACAGAAGAAATGGACAAAACAATTCACACGATTGCCTTCACTGCAACAAGCTGCAAACGGAATGAGTCTGTCCATTTTAACAGGAATTCCATTATTGTTTGTAAGTTTAGTTCTTGGGTTAGAATGGGCATATATATCATTAGAGGGTTTTCCACTTTATGATATAAAGATAGTCAATTCTTTTATAGTGTTAGTGATTTATATTCTTGTTTTATTGATAAGAAAGTCAGCAAAGATTGTAGGGACAAATTATGCTTGGATACATATTTATGCCTTTCTATTTGTTTTGATAAATTTCTTATTAGGTAGTCGATTATCACAATTCCATATTTGGTATTAAAGAAGGGAAGCGGCATTTTTGCGTAAAATTATTGTAGGATCTAGACGAAGTAAGTTAGCATTAACTCAAACAAATTGGTTTATTCAACAGATGAAAGATATGGGGGCACCTTTTGAGTTTGAAGTGAAAGAGATTGTGACAAAGGGTGACCAAATTTTAAATGTTACGCTTTCTAAAGTTGGAGGTAAGGGACTTTTTGTAAAAGAAATAGAACAAGCTCTTTACGACAAAGAGATCGATTTTGCAGTGCATAGTATGAAAGATATGCCATCTGAATTACCTGAAGGTTTAGTAATGGGATGTATTCCAAAACGTGTGGATGAACGGGATGCATTTATATCTACAGGACATGTGAAATTCGCTGACCTTCCAACAGGAGCGGTAGTAGGAACAAGTAGTTTGAGAAGAAGTGCTCAGCTATTGTTGTTAAGACCAGATATCGAGATTAAATGGATTCGTGGTAATGTAGAGACACGTTTGAAAAAATTGCAAGATGGCGAGTATGATGCGATTATTTTAGCTGCAGCAGGTTTAAAACGTTTAGGCTGGAGCGATGAGGTCGTTACAGAATACTTAACTACGGAGGATTGCATCCCAGCAGTTGGACAAGGGGCTCTAGGTATTGAATGTCGCGCAGATGATCAAGAATTAATCGATGAGCTTGGCAAACTATCTGACCGTGACACATGGGTTGCAATAGAAGCAGAGCGTGCATTTTTATCTGCAATGGACGGTGGATGTCAAGTGCCAATCGCAGGCCATGCAACAATTAGTGATGGTAAAATTACGATGACTGGACTAATTGCAGCGCCGGATGCATCCGTTGTATTCAAAGAAGTATTAACTGGAATGGATGCAGCTAGACTTGGGAAAGAACTTGCAAGTATTATGACCGAACAAGGAGCATACGATTTAATCCAACAAGTGAAGGCCGATTTGAATGTCTAATAAAACTCCTTTGATAGGCGAGAATGTCATTTTTACGGGCATTCTTAGATCAACGGAAGCATCAGATCTTGTGAAAAGATTTGGTGGGAATGCAGTTATTGCTCCGATGATTGCTACAAAGGAAATAGTTAGTTCTCATGATTTGAGCCTTTTACAGAGTTGTAACTTATATGATTGGCTTATCTTTACTAGTCAAAGTAGTGTAAAGGCATTTCATTCGAAAATGGTAAAATACCAACTAGATGCCAGTTTTTTTACAGCTAAAATTGCAGTAGTTGGTACAAAAACTGCAAGTGCCATTGAAGACTTAGGTCTTTCAGTCAATTTTACTCCTACTATATTTAGTGCAGATGTTTTTGTGCAGGAGTTTCCGGAAGTTGTATCCTCCACTGCGCGATGCTTATTTGTTAAAGGAAATCTTGCGAAAGATACAATAAAAAATGGTCTGTCCAATCATGTACAGGAATGGACTATTTATGAAACAGTTGAGTTAGAGGAAAACAAAGAAAAAGTGGAGAATCTATTAAAGAACAGCGAAAAATGTTCTATTATCTTCACAAGTCCTTCTACCGCCGAAGTGTATCATCGCAGTATTGGGGCTTCCTTTGGGTATAATCATACAACTGTATGTGCAATTGGCCATATTACCAAGAATTATTTAGAATCTATGAATGTAACTGTGCAGGTTATGCCAGAAACTTATACCTTAAAAGATGTAATAGTTAAATTAGCGGAATGGAAAGGAAGAGTGCAATGACTGAATTATTTTTTCAACGTCATCGTCGTTTAAGACAATCAGCTGGAATTCGAGCAATGGTTAAGGAAACTTATTTACATAAGGAAGATTTAATCTATCCTATATTCGTAATGGAAGGCGAGAATATTAAAAACGAAGTATCTTCAATGCCAGGCGTTTTCCAATTCTCTCTTGACCGTTTAAATGAGGAAGTAGATGAAGTAGTAGACTTAGGAATTCCATCTGTTATTTTATTTGGGCTACCTGCGGAAAAAGATGCAGTTGGATCTGGGGCTTATCATAATCACGGAATTGTACAAGAAGCAATTCGTCAAATTAAAGCGCGTCATCCGCAATTAATAGTAATAGCAGATACTTGCCTATGTGAATTTACAGACCACGGACATTGTGGAGTAGTAGATGAAAACGAACGTATTTTAAATGATCCTTCGCTTGATTTGTTAGCAAAAACTGCTATAAGCCAAGCAGAAGCTGGTGCAGATATTATTGCTCCATCCAATATGATGGACGGCTTTGTAGCTGCAATTCGCCTTGGTTTAGATGAAGCAGGGTATAAGGATATACCAATCATGTCTTATGCGGTAAAATATGCATCGGCATATTACGGACCCTTCCGTGAAGCAGCAGACGGAGCACCAAGATTCGGTGACCGCAAAACGTATCAAATGGATTATTCTAATCGTATGGAAGCAATACGTGAAGCTTCATCCGACGTACAAGAGGGAGCAGATTTCCTAATTGTAAAACCAGCATTAGCATACTTAGATATTATTCGTGATGTAAAAAATACATTTGCTACACCGATTGTTGCTTATAATGTATCCGGAGAATATGCAATGGTAAAAGCAGCGGCAATTAATGGCTGGATCAACGAAAAAGAAACAGTGCTTGAAACACTAACAGGAATGAAACGTGCAGGAGCAGATATGATCTTAACCTATCATGCTAAAGATGTTGCCCGTTGGTTGGAGGGGAAATAATGACAAAATCATATGAGCAGTCTAAACAGGCATTTACAGAAGCAAAAGAACTAATGCCCGGTGGCGTAAATAGCCCCGTACGTGCGTTTAAATCCGTCGATATGGATCCTATTTTCATGGAGAGTGGAAAAGGTGCAATTATTAAAGATATCGATGGCAATGAATATATAGACTATGTTTTATCATGGGGACCACTTATTTTAGGGCATACGGAACCAAATGTTGTGAAAGCAATTCAACAGGTTGCAGAAACGGGAACAAGCTTTGGTGCTTCTACCTTAATCGAAAATAAATTAGCTAAACTAGTAATGGATCGTGTTCCATCCATCGAGATGGTTCGAATGGTTTCTTCTGGTACGGAAGCAACGATGAGTGCACTTCGATTAGCACGAGGTTTTACTGGTCGTAACAAAATTTTGAAATTTGAAGGTAGTTATCATGGTCATGGAGATAGCTTACTGATAAAAGCGGGATCTGGTGTTGCAACACTAGGTTTACCTGATAGTCCTGGTGTTCCGGAGTCAGTGGCTAAAAATACAATAGCCGTACCTTTTAACGATTTAGAAAGCGTTCGTCATGTCTTTGAAAACTTTGGAGACGACTTGGCAGCTGTAATCGTAGAGCCTGTAGCAGGTAATATGGGTGTTGTTCCTCCAGTAGAAGGATTCTTAGAAGGATTACGCGAACTAACGGAGAAAAACGGAACGGTATTAATCTTTGATGAAGTGATGACCGGTTTCCGTGTAGGATATAACTGCGCACAAGGCTATTATGGTATTACACCTGATTTAACTTGTTTAGGCAAGGTAATAGGTGGAGGACTTCCTGTAGGGGCATTTGGCGGTAAACGTGAAATCATGGAAATGATTGCACCAGCTGGGCCAGTTTATCAAGCAGGTACATTATCAGGTAATCCTTTAGCTATGACAGCTGGTTACGAGACATTAACACGTTTAAATGAACAAACATATGATTATTTTATCGAGCTAGGGGATATACTTGAAAAAGGGTTCCGAGAAGCAGCGACAAAATATAATATTCCGCATACAGTGAATCGTGCAGGTTCAATGATCGGTTTCTTCTTAACAAATCAAGATGTGGTAAACTTTGATACAGCGAAAACGTCTGATTTAGAATTATTCGCTAAGTATTTCCGTCTTATGGCAGAAGAAGGAATTTATTTACCACCTTCTCAGTTTGAAGGATTATTCCTCTCGAGTGCACATACTGTAGAGCATATAGAAAAAACAATTCAAGCATTCCATACAGTATTTGAAAAACTTTCGATGAACTAAATAGCAATTGGAGCCTTGCATTAGTTGCAAGGCTCTTTTAGTCTAATGTAATTGACAAATATTGATTACTAAAATATAATTACTTACGAAAAGTAATCTACTAAGAATACTATAGAGATACTATTATGTTTTGGAGAAATGAGGATATAGAATGCCAAATGTGAAAGAAATATCTAATGATGTAGTAAATGTATTAAAAGATAAAATTAAAGTTATTAAGACTGATGAAAGTTCGATTTATCTAGTTGGACCTATTCGACTGCCGGTAAATTTAAATGGTAATACAGTTATATTCCAGTGGTATAGCTGGTTAAATAGTGATGAATACACAGAAGATATCAATCAAATAATAAGTAATTTATCCTCCTCTAACTTAGCTGAATACCAACAGTCCAGCGTGTTAGTATACGGAGACTTTAAAGAGACCGAGGAGTCACTAATCCGCATGCACTCCATCTGCCATACGGGGGATATTTTTGGGAGTAAGCGTTGTGATTGTGGTTTCCAATTAAAACAGTCTATGCAAATGATCGTTAACAACGGAGCTGGTGCTTTATTTTATTTAGCTAATCATGAAGGTAGAGGCATTGGTCTATTTAGTAAAGCAATGGCCTATATTCTACAAGAAAATGGTTCGGATACAGTAGAGGCTAATGAAAAACTAGGCTTTGTAGACGATTCTAGAAATTATGGAGATGCGATCGAAGTCTTAAAAGTATTGCGTTCAAAACCTGTTACGTTGATAACGAACAATCCAAAGAAAGTAAAAGCATTAAAGGATGCAGGTTTGGCTGTAGCGGGGCGTACTCCATTATGGGGGGACGTTTCGGAATACAATGAAAAATACTTACACACGAAAATAAATCGTTCAGGTCATATGGAGGAAGAAGGTACTTTTCAAAATGACTAATCACGCATTTTATATGGATCTTGCCCTGCAAAATGCGAGAGCAATGAAAGGACAAACAGATCCAAATCCATTAGTAGGAGCAGTGATTGTAAATAATAATCGTATCGTTGGTATTGGTGCGCATATGAAACCTGGAGAGCCTCATGCAGAAATTCATGCTATTAGAATGGCAGGAGAGCATGCAAAAGGTGCTACGATTTATGTCACACTGGAACCATGTTCCCATCACGGAAGAACCGGCCCTTGTGCTGAAGCAATTGTTGCAGCTGGTATTAAAACTGTTGTCATTGCAACGCTCGACCCAAATCCAATCGTATCAGGGCGAGGAGTCAAAATTCTAGAGGATGCTGGGATAAATGTGATTACCGGTATTCAAGAGGAAGCCTCGAAAAAGATGAATGAAGTATTCAACAAGTTTATCGTAACAGAGAAGCCTTTTGTGACATTAAAATCGGGGATAACGTTAGACGGTAAAATTGCCACACACTCTGCTCATAGTAAATGGATTACGTCTGCAGATGCACGAGAGGATGTTCATCATCTTAGGAATGAGCATTTGGCCATTTTAGTCGGGGTTAATACTGTTATGGAAGATAATCCCGAACTAACTACTCGAATTGAAAATGGTCGTAATCCGATTCGTATCGTTTTAGACTCAACATTGAAAATTCCTTTAGATGCCAAGCTAGTAACCGATCAATTAGCGCAGACGTGGATTTTTACAAGTGTAAATTATGACCATGATAAAAAAGAGAAGCTAATCAATCAAGGCGTTCAAGTGTTCCATACAACTGGAACTACCCATGTAGATGTACAAGAAGTCGTTCAAATATTAGGTGAAAAGTCTATCTCCTCTTTGTTAATTGAAGGTGGAGGGACGATCAATGCAGCTTTTTTGGAAAATAAATTAATTGATAAAGCAGTTATTTATATTGCACCTAAGTTAATAGGTGGTAAAAATGCTCCGACCTTTATGGAGGGTAGCGGTATTGACTTAATGAGTGATGCAGTTGAGCTAATCGATACGGAAATTCAAAAAATAGGGAAAGACTTTAAGTTTGTTGGTTATCCAACTTACAAATAAGATGTAATGGATGTGGCATATTAAATGAAATTTGGATTTGATATTGATGATACATTGATCAATTTAAGAGAACATGCTTTTCATATTTATAACGAAAAGTTAGGACAACAAGTGGAGTTAGATAAATTTCATGCGTTAGATAGAGTTGAAATACATGAATTATTCGGAATGTCCGATGAAGCGGGCTCTAAAATGTGGAATGATACATTGGAAGAAATATATTATACTAATTGTCCGGCATACCCAGATGCTGTAGAAACGTTAGTAAATCTACAACAACAGGGACATGAAGTATACTATATTACGGCTAGACCAGCAGAACATCGTGAAAGAACGATGAATTGGTTAATGGAACAAGGATTTCCAGTTACAGAAGAAAAATTCTTTTGTGGCATGAAGGACCAAGCAAAGGTAAATATTATTCGGGACTTACAGTTGGATTATTATTTCGACGATAAGCCAGACGTATTAAACACATTAACAGATGATACATTACAAGTTTATGTGAAAACGCAATCGTATAACCAACATCTTACAATTCCAAGGTTAACAAATTGGTTAGAACTAAAGCAGATTGTGGATAAAAACAACGACAAAAAGTAATTCTAAGTGAAATATGTTCTATCCCTTTTGTTCTATTCATAAGTTGTCCTATAGAAGGAGGATGACTTATGACGACAAAAACCTGGGATGTAAAAGAACAATTTCGTTTTCCACCAAGCTTTGGGGTTCCGAAAGAAATTAAAAATGTTGCAGTAACTCCTCAATGCGAAGTCACTGAGAAGGAGAATATTATTCAAATAGTAGGTATATACCACATCACCTGCCACGTTAAGTTTGAGGAAGGTGAAGAGGAGCATCATGCTACGAGCGAATTCACCGAGATTGAAGACTTAGATCTGCAAGGTGAGGTCGGCTATTTTGAATATGCAGTGCCAATGAGTATTGAGTTCGGTAAAGACAAATTAAAAGAAGGTTCCAAGCCAACAGTTCAAGTGAACCATATTAACTCGAAACCAACAGAGCAAGCGGCAATTGAAGTTGGGTGGACTGTACACTGTGAATACGAGGAAGCTCCTGTACCTGTTCCAGTTAAACCAGTTGCAGAAGTAGAAGCACCAAACCCTGCTGAACCAGTGGAAGTGAAAATACCGCAAGGCGAGGAGTTCGAGCTTCAATTCATTTTAGATTTGGATGATGGATATTCAAAGCTGACATTCCCATCAAATAATGTTCTTGTAAAACAAAAAACAGATGAGTAGTAATAGTACCAATAAGAGGAAATCCCATGTGGTAGGCACGATTAGTACTCGTATTAATTGGAAAGTACAAATGGGAATACTTACATGCTTACAATAGAAACGTGTTTTACGTAACCAATCGGGCAATAAATATGGGTTATATCCTTTTCTCATTGTAATTCTCCTTTCACCATACTAGACTTGACGGCATATAATAATATCCTTTACAATGGAACAAATGAATAGAGATGCAATGAATGGGAAGAGTAGAATGATTTGGTTCTCAAAAGAAAGGAAACAATTTGCTGAAATGTTTCTGTTAACCGCCATTTGAAGGTAGCCCACGAGCAGTATTTGTGAACGTAAGTAGCAAATGCCGGTTTGAAGCCGTTATCGAATTGAGAGCGTGATGCGTTTTTTAGCATTCGCGAATAAAGGTGGTACCGCGAACAAACTCCTTCGTCCTTTAATGACGATAGGAGTTTTTTTATATTCGTTCAAATGTTGAACGAAAATAAAGCCTCCGGCGGATGTCGCAGATTTTGAGAGGAGTCAATCGAGTAAGCTCGATTCAAAATCTGGACGCAATTACTCCGAGGCGTAATTGATATTCTTTTTTAGGAGGAACAGACAATGACAAACGAAACAACGATGTCCACAAAGTATGATCCGCAGTCGATTGAAAAAGGGCGCTATGAATGGTGGTTAGAAGGAAAATACTTCGAAGCTCATCCAGAAAGCGATAAAGAACCTTATACTATCGTAATTCCACCACCGAATGTTACCGGTAAACTACATTTAGGTCACGCATGGGATACTACATTACAAGATATTATTGTTCGTATGAAACGTATGCAAGGATATGATGCTTTATGGCTTCCGGGTATGGACCATGCAGGTATCGCAACACAAGCGAAAGTAGAAGAAAAACTGCGTGCTGATAATATTACAAGATATGATTTGGGCCGCGAAAAGTTTGTCGAAGAAACATGGAAGTGGAAAGAAGAATACGCTGGCCATATCCGTGCACAATGGTCGAAACTTGGACTTGGTTTAGATTATTCTCGTGAGCGCTTTACTTTAGACGAAGGATTATCAAATGCAGTGAAAGAAGTATTCGTAAAGCTGTATAACAAAGGCTTAATCTACCGCGGCGAATACATTATCAACTGGGATCCAGCAACTAAAACGGCACTTTCCGATATTGAAGTAATCCACAAAGATGTACAGGGTGCATTCTATCATATGCATTACCCACTTGCAGATGGTACTGGATCAATCGATGTTGCTACTACTAGACCAGAAACAATGCTTGGGGATACCGCAGTAGCAGTACATCCAGAAGATGATCGTTATAAGCATTTAATCGGAAAAACAGTAAAACTTCCGATTATTGGTCGCGAAATACCGATTGTTGGAGATGATTACGTTGATATGGAGTTTGGAAGTGGCGCAGTGAAAATTACACCTGCACATGACCCAAATGATTTTGAAATCGGGAACCGTCACAACTTACAACGTATTTTAGTAATGAATGAAGACGGTACGATGAATGGGAATGCAGCTACTTATAATGGAATGGACCGTTTTGAATGTCGTAAACAAATCGTTAAAGATTTACAAGATGCAGGAATTCTATTCAAAATCGAAGAACATGCGCATTCAGTAGGGCATTCTGAACGAAGTGGAGCAGTAGTAGAACCATATCTATCGACTCAATGGTTTGTTAAAATGCAACCACTTGCGAAAGAAGCTATTAAACTTCAAGAAGCAGAAGGAAAAGTAAATTTTGTACCAGATCGTTTTGAAAAAACGTACTTACGATGGATGGAAAATATTCATGACTGGTGTATATCACGCCAATTATGGTGGGGACATCGTATTCCAGCTTGGTACCATAAAGAAACTGGAGAAGTGTATGTTGGTAACGAAGCACCAACTGATCCAGAAAACTGGAATCAGGATAACGATGTTTTAGATACTTGGTTCTCCTCGGCATTATGGCCGTTTTCTACATTAGGTTGGCCAGATGCAGAAAACGAAGAGTTCAAAAAATATTATCCTACAAATGCGCTCGTAACTGGTTATGATATTATATTCTTCTGGGTTTCTCGTATGATTTTCCAAGGGATAGAATTTACTGGTACTCGTCCATTTGATGATGTTCTAATACACGGTCTGGTACGTGCGGAAGACGGTCGTAAGATGTCTAAATCGCTAGGAAATGGTATTGATCCAATGGAAATTATTGATCAATACGGAGCAGATTCGCTACGTTACTTCCTAAGTACTGGATCATCACCTGGGCAAGATTTACGTTTCTCAACAGAAAAAGTAGAGGCTGTTTGGAACTTTGCCAACAAAATTTGGAATGCATCTCGTTTTGCATTAATGAATATGGATGGCTTGAAATTTGAAGAGATTAATTTAGATGGTAAAAAATCGGTTGCGGATGCATGGATTCTTACACGTTTAAATGAAACGATTGAGCAAGTAACAAGACTTTCAGATCGTTATGAATTTGGTGAAGTTGGTCGTGCGCTATATAACTTCATCTGGGATGATTTCTGTGACTGGTATATTGAAATGGCAAAACTTCCACTTAACGGGGAAGATGAAGAAGCGAAAAAAATGACACGTTCCGTACTAGCTTATGTTTTAGACAATACTATGCGTCTATTACATCCATTTATGCCATTCATTACAGAAGAAATTTGGCAAAACCTTCCGCATGAAGGAGAGTCGATTACAGTTGCTGCTTGGCCGACTGTAAACGAAGCACTTTCAAACAAAGAAGAAGCGGACAATATGAAGTTACTTTCTGAAATTATCCGCTCGGTTCGTAATATTCGTTCAGAAGTACAAACGCCAATGAGCAAAAAAGTTCCTTTATATGTTTCCGCGAAGGATGCAAATACATTAGCCGTACTAGAAGCAAATGCTAAGTATTTGGAGCGTTTCTGTAATCCAGAACCACTTGTAATAGGATTAGAATTAGAAGCACCTAGTCAATCAATGTCTGCTGTAGTTACGGGAGCGGTTTTATATCTTCCGCTACAAGGGTTAATCGATATTGATGCCGAGAAAGCTCGTTTAACAAAAGAGCTAGAAAAATGGGCTAAAGAAGTGAAGTTAGTTCAAGGGAAACTATCTAATGAACGCTTTGTTTCCAAAGCACCAGAGGCAGTAGTTGCAGAAGAACGTGCAAAAGAAGCTGACTATCTAGAGAAGCACGCATCTGTATTGAAGCGTATGGAAGAATTAAATAATCTATAAAAATTTGAGCGTGCACCCAATGATTTGGGTGCACGCTTTTTTACGGGGAAGAGTTCTCCAGATTCCAGTGATTTTTCGTGACATTCGGGTGATTCTCGGGAATATTCTAATGATTTTTCATCATATTCAGGTGATTCTCCGCTACTTTCTGGTGTTTCCATTCAAACGCCAAAAAAAGAGAGAGGACGATTAAATCTCGTCGCTCTCCTTTGTTGTGAGTTTCTTATGAATGTATTCCATTATAGGCTCTGCAATATCTTCTTTAGTTGTTTCGTAATAGGATCTTGCGCCAACGGGATCTTCGATTTCATTGAAAATCCACGTTCCATCCGGTAACAGAAGAAAATCAATACCAATATAATCACTTTTAAGCGCTTTAGCGATTTTCTCTACTTCTGCACGTTGTTGTGAGTCTAGCATGTATTTTTCAACTGTACCACCTAGTGTGAAATTAGATTTAAAACTATCTTTTGGTCCAGTACGTTTTACTGCACCCAATACTTCTTCACCGAGCATGAAAACGCGTATATCAGTAGCATTTGTTTCAATATACTGCTGGGAGATAATCGTGTTTTCGGAAAACGTATTTAGGAAGGAAGTGGCATCTTTTTGGGTTTTAACTAATTCCACTTGCTTCCCGCCGTGCCCGTCGATTGTTTTTAGTATAATTGGGTATTCATTTATCCCAGTATCAGTTACTATTTTTTTAGTTGGAACAGTTGCAATACCAAGAAGCTGTACAAGCTGTATTGCTTTTAATTTGTCATTGGCAATAACATTTACCTCTGCCCGATTAAACATAGGTATATTGCGTTGTTCTAATTGTTTTGCAAGTTGTGGGTTTCTGGAACGATAGAATATAAAGTCTGCTTCTGGGATGGGACTTTGATCATCTACTACTGTTAAGGTTAATGAATATTGACTCGAAGCATTTATTAATCGATCAATGAAGCTTCGGTTACGTTCTATTTCGGCTTTTTCGTAAATGAGCAATCCATTCATACAACAGCAGCTCCTATTTTAGATTGAATATATTCGATCATAGCATCCCCAACATTTATGCCAGTCACATTAAAGATATTACGAATATGTGCAACGCCATTTACTTCGCAAACGAGTGGTTCTTCATTATCCCCAAACAACAAATCTACCCCTGCGAACTCTGCACCTAAAGCTTCTGCAGCTTGGATTGCCACTTCCATTTGTCGGGACGTGAGAATAATAGGGGAGGCGGAGCCGCCGTTTGTTATATTGGCACGGAAATCTGTTTGAGATTCGCGAAACATACAGGCAACGACTTGGCCGCCTACTACATTTACACGGATGTCTCTACCTCTACTATTTGCGATAAATTGTTGAAAGACATATTCGATTCCTGCAAGTTCCTCTATTTTTGCAAAGAATTGTTCTCTCGTTTCTATTAAATACACCTTCATACCAAATGAGCCATGTGCTTCTTTAATAATCATAGGTAATGGAATTACTTGTAGCACCTGTTCGAAGTAACCTGATTCTTGTATAGAAAATCCTGGATATACTTTAGGTGCTACGATGGTAATTGGCATTGGCACCCCGGCATTTGCCAACATCATGTATTGTCTCGCTTTATTATCACAAATTTCAATAACATTTGGATCATTAAATACTGGAATACCCTCATTTTTTAAATACTGGGCAAGCAAAATATCTTTGTCTAAAAACACGACAAAATCTGGTTTAGCATGTAACCTTTGCTGGACATTCATCAGCACTTCATAATTTTTCACTAAAATGGCATGAATATCATGTCTATCCGCCGCTTCCTTTAACAGAAGAGCTTGATCGATAAATTTATCATGTGTAAGACTACCGTTGTATACGATCCAACATGTTTGCATAATGAATGACCTCCACTAGTACGTGTTATAATGTGTTCACAAGAAGTTTAGCACGAAATTTAATCAGACGGAATAGGGTGAACTACGTGGAAATAAAAAATTTTAATAAATATAAAATAAAATGGCATATAGAGAGTGAAACAATTATTAAACCAGGACTTGAGATGATTCAGTCAGCACTGCAGAAACTGGGCAATCCCCAGGATAAGCATAAAGTTATTCATGTAGCTGGGACAAATGGAAAAGGCTCTACGATCGCTTTCTTGACAGCTTTAGCAAGTGAACATGGCTTGAGTTATGGATCCTTTACAAGCCCAAGTATAATCGATGTACATGATCAAATTCAGATAAACAGTATACCTGTTACAGAAAAACAAATGGATAACGCTTTTGCCCTTATGCAAAAAAGAGGGATAAGTGGTATGTTAACGGATTTTGAATTACTAACAGTGGCAGCCTTTTTAATATTTGAGACGATGGAATTAGATGTTTTATTCATTGAAGCAGGCATGGGAGGACGTTTGGATAGTACGAACGTCATGAAAAATTCAGTAGCTGTTATACCTAGCATTTCCATTGACCATACAAATTTCTTGGGAGATACAATTGAAAAAATTAGTTGGCATAAAGCAGGGATATTAAAGGCCGATAGCCAATTAGTAATAGGGTCCTTATTAGAACCAGCGAAAAAAATCATGTACAAAGAAGCAGAAGAGAAAAATGCGACTGTAATAGAGTACGACAAAGATTTTCGAGTGGTGAAAGAACGGTATACATATAAAGAATATTCATTTGCAAATTTAAATCCCCAAATGATAGGGGAGCACCAACAATCAAATATGGCATTGGCTATAACATCATTGCTTATAAGTGGTTTTGATCTAGAAGAATCACAAGTCCAAGTAGCTGTGAAAAATGCAAGATTGGCAGGCAGAATGGAGAAAATTAGAGATAATCTTTATATGGATGGGGCTCATAATAGGGCAAGTGTGGATGCTCTAGTAGAAACGTTAAAAGAGAGATTTCCAGATATGCAAATCCATTTTATCGTAGGTATATTGAAAGATAAGGAATATAGTGTTATGTTAAGGAAGTTAGAGGAAATTGGTAGTTCTTTTGAATTCGTTAACTTCCAACATGAGAGGGCTTTAGATGCAATTGTTTTATATAACTTATGTAATAGTAGTTCAAAAGTTATAAAGAAAGATGCGTACGAAGTGGACTTTAATGAGAATTCTGAAGATTCTATTACAATTGTCACTGGTTCTTTTTATTTTATCGCGGAGTTAAAAGAAAAAACAGGAATTTAGTAATTGAAACATTCAGAGTAATTAGTGATATAATAATTTAAGTATAATGAGAACTTAGTAGTGGTTATTTAGTAGGAAAGGAGATTAATAGTCAGATGAATTTTTCGAAAAAAGCACAAAGAATTATGTTTGCTTTGTGGCTATTATTTGTTCCAGCTGGAACTCTCTTAGTGTATTTATATTCCCCCACTAAGCCTGGTGATTGGGAAGGTTACGGGGCTTTTTTACTGTTAGCGTTATTGTCGAGTATTTTTCCGTTTTTCATAGCAGGAACTACATTTATTTTAGTAATATGGGTTCAAATAGCCATCTTTTTAAAATATGGGATTTTAGCAGAGCTAATTTCTATGCAGATATGTATGATTCCATTAGTTTATCATTTGAAAATATCTAGAGATACCTTATTTAAGTATTTTTATAATTCGTTTATGTTCTTTTCTCTTTCTATTTTAAGTGGTTCTTTAGTTATTTATTTAGGCTATGAAACTGGTAGTATTATGTTAAAAGATGTAATTGTATATGGATCTATTTTTGCTATCTCTTATTTAATTATTAATCATCTTTTCCTCTTTATGAGAGAATATTTATGTGATATGAATCCTGTATTTTTCTCGAAGGATTTATACTGGGAATTTGCATGTCTGTTTATAACATTACCTTTTGGTTTAGGTTTATATCTGTTTGAAAACACAACAGGCACAACTGCCTTGTGGTTATTAGGATTACCTTTGTTATCGATTACATTGTTGATAAGGATGTATAGTGATTCCGAAAAAGTAAATGCCGATTTAAATGAGGCAAGTGAGTTTGGCCATCAACTTGCGGATCGCATGACGACGAATGAAATTTTAGATATGTTCTTGAAAAGATTATCTAATATGTTCCCTTTAAACGCTGGATATATTGTAGATAATATAGAAGATAACTTTTTTATACTACGAGCTAGAGAAGATGGACAAAACAAAGAATTGGAATATGGGCATGAAGATATAAAATATAGCTTAGCTGGTAAAGTATATGAAAAGGGTGAACCAATTCTTTATAACAAACAGACTGAGTGGAATCATATGCGACCTCCTTTTTTAGCTGATGATATGGAGAGCGTAATGTGTGTACCTATCTACAGAAATCAGAAAATTGAGGGAGTTCTAATATTAGCTGCTAGGGACAAGTTTGCATTTGAGCCATATCAACTTAAAATTATTCACCTGCTGTGCTCATATTTTGCCGTTTCCTTAGAGAAAGCCAGATATGTAAGAGAAGCAGTTGAAAAAAGTGAAATCTGTGAATTAACGAAGATTTATAATTATAGATACTTAGATAAACAACTAAAATCGGATATATCGAAGTTAAATAGTGGAGCATATAGGACCGTGTCGTTAATCATGATGGATATTGATAAGTTTAAAGGTGTTAATGATACATATGGTCATCATAGCGGAAATATTATCCTACAGGAATTTGCAAATATTATTAAACAGGAAATAGGTTCAAACGGAACGGTAGGAAGGTATGGAGGAGAAGAATTCGTAGTTCTCTTACCAAATTATTCGAAATTACAGGCGATGAATGTTGCCGAGCAACTACGTCGGAAAATCGAACAAACGCCATTTATCGTACCACTCGATTTAGGTGAAATAACAAGAGATGAAATAATATTCATTACTGCAAGTATTGGGGTCTCTACAGCACCAGAAGACAGCGACGAAGGAATGTCTCTACTTCGTAATGCCGATAGGGCGTTGTATATTGGAGCGAAGCAGGCGGGTAGGAATCGGGTTGCGGAGTATGTGAAATAAATAAACCTCACAGTTCAATTTGAACTGTGAGGTTATTTTTATATTTTTCTTTCTTTTACAAGTGGTGGTTCAACTTTGTAGATTATAGGTTCTGGTTGTTTGAGATTTGAGAATGTTTCTATTATTTCTTGATCGTAAATAATTTGTAATCGGGATTCTCTAGTTTTTTGACCGGCTTCACCTTCGAAATAACGGCTGGTAGTAATATAATTTGCGCC
The DNA here is from genome assembly GCF_038008345.1 of Psychrobacillus sp. FSL H8-0510. Lineage (NCBI taxonomy): Bacteria > Bacillati > Bacillota > Bacilli > Caryophanales > Bacillaceae > Psychrobacillus > Psychrobacillus sp. FSL H8-0510. The sequence continues at coordinate 2,370,954 of NZ_JBBOYZ010000001.1, read as the reverse complement.
TGGGAAATTTTGACTGCTTGCTCTTCCTCTAATTGCATTTAAAACGATTCTTCTCGCAGAAATTCCACCTTCAATTCTTATATTTGAGCCTACGCCAAAAATCTCTAAGTCTTGTTCTGAATAGAAAAATCCTTTAATTTGACTAGGTGTATCTTGGTTGACCGAGTTATTAGAAATTTTAATTTGCTTTTGTGAAAAGATTATCAAAGAACCTTGTTTTCCATTTGCTAGTGGTTTTCCGTTAATAGTTGAGTACTCTATATTTACTTCACCTTCTACGTATAAAAGTACATTGCTTCTTAAATTTGCTCCCTGGATATTTACGTTGCCTTCTACGTATATAGGACCATCTAATGTAATATTTGAGTAAGCATTTGGATTATTGGAGGTACTATTATTTCCTATTTGGAGGTCGCCGCCTACATACAAACCTTTAGTAAAGGTAGAGTTGGAATTGTATATAGCAAGATTTCCAATCGTTGAAAACTGATTAAAAATGTTGTTACCACTCATTTCAAAAGAACCATTTTCTTTTTCGGTATAATTGTATTTATATTCAATACATCCAAGGAACCAACGTATGCAATCTCCTTTTGTCTTTTCAGTATAAGTAGGAATTATTTTGGAATTACTTTTGTTAACATTTATAATTGGATCTTTATTTATCCCAGTAGAATAATATTCACCGGATTTTAAATAAAATATTTCTTTTTGATCAGTTATTCCAATAGGACTTACCACAGGATCCCTTTGTACAATTTTAGGGACTTTTTCTCCTGAAAATAAATTTTTCATATCAGAAGTTTTATTATAAGTTGTACCAGAAAAGTCATTCCTATTTATATGGTTATTGTAGCCGGTATTTGAAGTCTGCTTATAACTATCCTTACCTAACACTATTTTTGAATTTACGGATCCATCAGAAGGGATTGATTCTGGTAATAGACTTGGAATCCACTGTTCTCCATTTAAATAAGCGTAACCATAATTTCTAGTAATAATATTCCCATCTACTTTAAAATCACCCTTTACAGTGACACCGCCATGTAAATATAAATTACCTTCTCCATTTTGTATCCCATCTTTTTTATTGATATTTGTCCCAACTGCGTATTTCAATGTTTCAGGAGCGGATTCTGCACCAATTTCAATTTCAGTCAAAAGTATTTTAGTAGAATCACCAGATTTTCCTTTACTTTCAAATACAATAGATTTTCTAAGTTCATTTTCAATTGTGGGTTTGTTCTTTTCGAAAGTAGGTTTAATTTCTTTTATACAAGCGTTATAGCTGCCTGTCTTCCCGTTAGGGTCTGCTATAGATCCACCCGAAGTGCACTTATATTTATTAACTGTAGTATTTAACAAGTTAATAAAGTTTGTGCGAGTGAGACCATTATTTTCTTCTATTTTTTTGGTGAGCTCCGAATTAATTTCATGAGTAATTCGATCAATTCCTTTTTCAGAAAGATCTTGAGATTGTATATTATCTTCTCTTATTTCATTTTTAGACATACCGCTAATACTTATTGATAACAGACTAAGACCTAAAATACTGAACAATATTAAGATAACAAGTGTGATTAGTAAAGTGTTGCCATGCTGTTTACTTAAAATAGGCATCTAACTGTCCTCCTTGTCATTAATTGTTCTTATTTCATTTTCAAATTGTATTTCATTATTCCTTTTTTTATTTATTAAGATTAAATTAATCTTATAGAGGCCGTTATCTACTTTTTCTAGTGTTGAATTGTTAGAAATACTTATATTCTTATTGCTCGTATTAAATAAATCGCCGTGGATAAGTAACCTGCCATTTTCAAATCCAGTTTTATACGTTGAACCGGAATTTGTAACGATGAAATAGTTTCGGTTCGAGTATTTATCTGGGAAGGTGGATATTTCAGTTTCTTTTGTAGTGTATATTTCTTTTACTAGCACAGCCATTAAATAATCGCCTTCGTCTCTTAAAGAGTTTGTAGATTTAATATTTTCATAATGGTCTAAACCTTTCGATAATAGATTGAAAGCAAAGAAAGACAATGTTATTGTAATAATAAGAGAGGCAAGTAATTCAATAAGCGTAAGACCTTTTTGATTTAGAATGTTATTATTCATATGTTATGTACCCTTCTACTGAGCTATTTGTCTTATTTGTACTTGAAGTAACTGTAACAATCACGCTAATCATCTTTAATTCCTTTTCCTTATTTGTTTGTGATGCATCTATTGTTACCTTGTAGTCCTTATCATTTATACGGGCTATATGATTTTTCGTTTCTTTATATAACGCTAAAGACTTTGAGTCTACTTTACTCAGGCGTTCAAAGGGATTTAGTTTTATTCGCTCTAATTCTGCATCAGCTAAATAAACTAATACTAATTTTTCATTGTTACTACTAGTGATTTTGTTTGAATTTATAAAAAATTGGGAAAAGGATATTAATATTATAGCGATAATAACAAGTGATCCTAGAACTTCCACTAAGGAGAATCCTTTCTCATCTTCCAAATTTTTACCTCCTCTTATTATAATGAGATTAGTATTAGATTCATCATATAGAAACAATAGAAAATTTTCAAATAATACTTTTATATTAACTGAATTTTAAAAGATGATACTTTAGTCTTGTGCATTATATTTATTTTTAAGTTATCATAATTTTTGTGAGGTAAATTTGGAGATTTAGGACTATTATTAGAATTAATTGAAACGTATTATATTTATTGATTTTAAGGAAGTGAAAATTTGAAATTTATTTATAAGACTTTTGTGCTAGTTGTTTTAATGCTAGTATTAGTATATTTAGGGACTTATCAACTTACACAATCACTTCAACAAGTGAGCGCCAATAGTGAAAATGTAAATTCCAGTATTGCTGGAATTATAGTGGAAGACTTAAAGAAGGAAGAAATTATAGATTTATTGAATTCAGAAATCGAGAATTGGCAACAAGATTCAATACATATTATTGGGAATGGAACGGATATAATTTTATCATCAGAATGGTTTGAGTTTGATGTGAAAGGCACGGTAGAAGAGTATCTTTATCGGACAAATAAACCATGGTTTGCTTTTTGGGAATCAGAACCATTAGTTCAGATGTCTTTGATTGTGAATTTACAGGAAGATTTAAAACATGAGCTTCAAAAGAGTTCTCATTTAAATTTAGAAGAAACGCTGAATAATATTAAGATAGCTGCTGAGAACTTATCAAAGGAGCCTATCGAATCTGTAATTTTAGATGCTTCAATACTTGAATCTGAGCGGTTGGCTTTTAGTTTAGTACCCGCGTCAGCAGATTTAATAGGTTTGCCTCAAATAATTGAGGTTTTGGATGAAACAGTTCTTTATTCTGGAGGAGAGATATCTTTCAACAATTTTTTGAACGACAGTAATATAGCCTATAATGACAAAACGGTTGATTTTATTGCTTCAGCATTATATAGCACGGTGTTGAGCACAAACTTTCAAATCATTGAAAGGCATTCACAAGGTATTATACCTACCTATCTAGAACCAGGGGTTGAGGTGAATGTAGAATTAGACGGATCGAAAGATTTTATATTTCTAAATAACAATGTTTCTCCAGTAATAATGAAATTGAATATGAAGGGACCTGATCTTTTAGTTGAGTTATATTCAATTCCTTCAGAAGTAAAAGCAATATATGAAGTGGTAGAAAAGGAAATTATAAATCCAAGAACAATATATCGATATTCTGCGGATATGAAAGTTGGACAAGAAGAACTAATACAAGAAGGTAAGCCTGGCCTGAGAGTTACAGTCATTAGAACTATCTCTGAAAAAAAAGGACCATTTGAAGAGCGAGAAGAGATTAGCCGTGATTATTATCCTCCCACACACAGAATTGTGATGAAATCACTCGAATCGTATTCGAAAGTATCTGATACAGATTTAGTGGAAGGAACAGATTTAAATGGTGACGGGTTGGTTGATATGAACAAGACAGAGCAAGATAATCTTGACCCTTCTGTTAATACTGAATCAGGAAGTCCAAATGAGGTGAAATCTGAGGTCGAGGATTTAGATAGTTTTCCTCCTGGAAGTTATTATGATAAGGCTGGAAATATAATTGTACCAGAATAAAAAGGGTGAAAGTTTTGAGGTGGGAATATGAGAAACAAAACTCGGAAATTATTAGGAGACTTATTAGTAGAATCTAATGTTATTTCTACAGAACAGCTGACCCATGCGCTAGATAGTAAAAATAGAGGTGAAAAACTGGGTGATTATTTAATAAGTGAAAATTTACTAACTGAGCAACAATTAATCGAAGTCCTGGAATTCCAATTAGGAATTCCCCATGTAAATCTCAATCAGCACTCGATTGATCCAGAGTTAATACAACTTGTCCCTAAAGAGTTAGCTAAACGCACTAACATCATGCCTTTGAAAAAAAATAAGAATAGATTATTAATTGCAATGGCAGATCCTATGGACTATTTTGCTATTGAAGAAGTGCGTATGGCTACAGGATGTCAAATAGAGACAAGTATCGCTGCAAAAGATGATTTATATCGAACTATCACAAAATACTATGATTTACAAGAATCAATGGATCAAGCACTAATAGATATGACGCCGACTGAAATAGAAAATGATAATCAAATTACAGATGAAGATTCACCGATAGTTCGCTTAGTAAATCAAATAATTGTAAATGGCGTGGCACAACGTTCAAGTGATATTCATTTTGATCCGCAAGAGACTGAGTTGAAAGTTAGATATCGTGTAGACGGTATGTTAAAAACGGAGAGGGCTCTTCCCAAATATATGCAAAATGTAATATTGGCTCGTATTAAAATTATGGGTAATCTAAACATTACAGAAAGTAGAATACCACAAGATGGACGAATTAAAATAACAGTAAATATGAGAGCCATAGATATTAGACTTTCTACTTTACCAACTATTTATGGTGAGAAAGTTGTTATGCGTATTCTTGATATAGGCAATGCTTTAAATGATTTAAGTAAATTAGGTTTTAATGATAAAAATTTAACTGCATTTACTAATATGATTGAACATCCCAACGGAATTGTCTTACTAACAGGACCGACGGGATCTGGGAAATCCTCCACTCTCTATGCAGCTTTAAATAAGCTGAATAACGAAAATGTTAATATCATCACTGTGGAAGATCCTGTTGAGTACCAATTGGAAGGCATCAACCAAATCCAAGTACGAGAAGAGGTTGATCTAACTTTCGCAGTAGGGCTTCGTTCAATATTGCGGCAAGATCCAGATATAGTAATGGTAGGAGAAATACGAGATTTAGAAACCGCTCAAATTGCTGTAAGAGCTTCTTTGACGGGGCATTTAGTATTAAGTACTCTTCATACTAATAGTGCTGTGGAGTCGGTATCTAGATTGAGGGATATGGGGATTGAACCATTTTTACTTTCATCATCATTGGTAGGCATAGTGGCGCAACGATTAGTAAGAAACGTTTGTAGGGATTGCGGAGAATATGTTAAACCAAACGAGCGGGAAATAGAGATCTTTTCTCAACATGGTATGACAGTGGAAAAAGTCCGGCGCGGAAGAGGTTGTCCAGCCTGTAACAATACAGGATACCGTGGAAGACTTGCAATCCATGAAGTACTAAAAGTTGATGAATTTGTTAAAGATATAATCCTTACTGGAAAAAGTCCTTCACTATTACAAGATCATATGAAAGATACGGGGTATTTAAGTTTACTAGAAGATGGTCTGTTGAAGGTGAAACAAGGGTTTACAACAACAGAAGAAGTCCTTCGTGTAGCTACAGTTAAATGAGGTGAGTTAGATGGAATTCAGTATCATTCAATTACTAGAAAAGACCTTACATGATAAGGCTTCAGATCTTCATTTAACAGTAGGAATAACGCCAGTTTTTCGTATAAATGGAAGTCTAAAATCCTATGGAGCTAATATATTAACAGAAAAGGATACGATTAGAATGTTGGGAGAGTTACTAACTCCTAAAGAGATGGAAGAGTTTGAATTAAAGGGAGAAATTGATTTTAGTTATGCTTTACCTGAACTATGTCGATTCCGCATTAATGCATACCGGCAACAAAACAATGTAGCCATTGCTATAAGAATGATCGAATATAGAATTCCATCTTTAGAGGCATTGGGAATGCCTAATGTACTTTATGCACTTGCGGACAAACCCCAAGGGCTTATATTAGTAACAGGCCCGACTGGTTCTGGTAAATCTACTACGCTAGCTTCAATGATAGATTATATTAATTCAACTACTTCTAGGCATATTATTACGTTAGAAGATCCGATTGAATATGTACATACACATAAAAAATCAATTGTTAATCAGAGGGAAGTAGGTTCTGATACCAAAAGTTTTTCGAATGGATTAAGAGCTGCTTTAAGACAAGACCCTGATGTTATTTTAGTAGGTGAAATGCGGGATTTAGAAACAATTTCTACTGCAATTACTGCTGCAGAGACAGGGCATTTAGTGATGGCAACTCTCCATACTAGCAGTGCACCTACTACTATAGATAGAATAATTGATGTGTTTCCCCCACATCAACAAGGTCAAATAAGGATACAGCTAGCGAACGTACTGCAAGGAATCATTTCGCAACGATTATTCATTAGTAAAGACGAAACAGGTCGTGTAGCTGCAACCGAAATTCTTCTGCAAACACCATCTGTCGCGAATCTTATTCGTAATGAAAAGGTACATCAAATCCAAAATGTTATGCAAACTAGTCGTTCTCTCGGTATGCATACACTAGATTCATCTATCCAACAATTAATAACAACAGGCAAAATTTCTTTAGAAGTTGCTAAACCATATATGAATGTAGGTGACTACTAATGGTGGTTTATAAATATATAGGTAGAACATCAAGAGGAACTGTTAAAAAGGGTATTGTTGATGCTACGAACAAACAGATGGCTATTACTAGGCTGCGTACACAAGGCATAAATCCGAGGGAAATAGAAGAGTCTAAGAGTATTCTTCACAAAGAGTTATCTATTGGTGGGAAAGTACGAAACCAAGATTTTGTTATATATAGTAGACAATTTGCTACTCTTATAAGAGCTGGCGTTTCTATTTTAGAATCTACTAAAATATTAGCTGAGCAGACTTCTAGTAAGCCTTTAAAAAAGGGACTGCAGTCTGTAGAGGAGGATGTACGTTCAGGTGTCTCCTTTTCAGATGCAGCATCTAAGAATCCAAAAGTTTTCCCTGCTTTATTTGTGAATATGATTCGTGCTGGTGAGGCTACTGGTAATCTAGATGAATCGCTAGAACGATTAGCATTCTCTTATGAAAAACAATTTAATTTGCAGAAAAAAGTTCAGTCTACTATGGCATATCCATTAGTTTTGCTTTTTTTAACTATGGTCGTCTCGATATTTTTAATGCTAACAATTGTTCCCCAGTTTGTTTCCATGTTCGATGATATGGGAGCAGAATTACCTCTTATTACTAAAATGGTAATGGCGATTAGTGAATCATTACAATCATCCTGGTATATATTTTTGGCATTCTTCTTAATTGTTGCTATTATCTTTAACTTTTTATTTAAAAGAAATGAGAAATTCAACTATTCTATCCATTTATTGTTGCTGAAGCTACCCGTATTTGGAAAGTTGCTTCAAAAGTCAGCGATCGCGCGAATGACCAGAACTCTTTCCTCTCTTTTCAGTAGTTCAGTACCTATCTTGCAAGCATTAACTATTGTTGAAAAAGTTATTGGTAATCCAGTCGTGGGTAAAGTAGTAAGAGAATCGAGGGCTAGTCTTGAACAAGGGAGCACATTATCGGCACCACTTGCAAAGAGTTGGATCTTTCCACCTTTGGTTACGCAAATGACTTCAATTGGCGAATCTACTGGGTCACTTGACTATATGCTTGAAAAAATAGCTGACTTTTACGAGGATGACGTAGATCGTACTGTTGATACGCTCAAATCATTAATCGAGCCGCTGATGATTGTGTTCTTAGCTGGAATTGTAGGAACGATAGTAATGGCGATAATGATACCAATGTTTAGTATGTACGAACAAATTTAATAGGTTTTTAATAAATTTCCACTTGAAGGAGGTGAAAAAATTCATGCTGAACGAAATGAATGAACTAAATGAAATGACAAATAAAGGAGCTAATTATATGAAAAAAATGAAGCAATTATTAAAAAATCAAAAAGGTCTAACACTAATCGAGCTATTAGCTGTAATCGTAATCTTAGCTATTGTAGCTGCTATTGCTGTACCAGCGATTGGGAATATTATTGAAAACAGCAAATATAATGCAGTGAAAGCAGATGCTACTAATGTTTTAAGTGCTGCTCAGTTATATTATACCGACGGACCTAAAGATGGAGACCCAAATCCAATCACTGTAGCAAAACTAGTCGAGTATAACTATTTAGAATCACCTGGTAGTATACCGACGACTGCTACAGTTGCAAAAGCTAGTCCGAGTACTATAACTACATCCCCGATTAATTATTCTAATGGTAAAACTGTCACTTTTAGTAGTTCAACTCTTAAAATGGTTAATGATGATAAACAAAAGGGTAGTGAAACTGGTAATAAAACTATACCGAAACCTTAAATTAGAAAAGAATATTTACAGTCACTACAGCAGCACAACGCTGCTGTAGTCTCTTAGTTTTATCTTTGAGTAAATGAGTACTTCATTTCCTGAACCATAAAACTAATTACAGCTGGGGGAGAAGAAATGTTTAAAAAGAAAGCAAAGCGCTACGTAGCCTTAGATTTAAATGAATACATAGTAAGAGCACTAGTAATGGCTAGCCCAGATATTGAACAAGCTGATGTTTACGAGTACCCTTTAAATAAAGGTATTTTTGAAAATGATATATTAATAGATGAAATGGCTTTATATGAAATGATGAAGACATGTATACAAGAATGGGATATTAAGCGTTATAATGTGCGGTTTTTTGTTCCAGACAGTACAGTTATGCTGAAAACATTTGAGCATCCTTCTGATGTAAATTCTGCTAAGTTAAAAGGGTTTGTGGAGATGGAGTTAGGTCAAACTATTCATTTACCTTTCTCTCAGCCCCTTATAGATGTATTTGATAGTAATCCAAATGACGGAGAAGCGATTCTTTTTGCTGCACCATCTGAAGAAGTAAATAAAATTGCTGGTTTATTAGATGATTTGCATTTGGAACCAACTACTGCAGATGTTCGATCATTAGCTACGATTCGTTTTTTAGAGAACACCATCGGTCTAGAAGAAAAAATGAGTTATTTAATTTCAGAATGGACCATTTCTGGTGTATCTATTAGTATTTATACAGGAGGAAAAGTAGAATTTCTTCGTTATCAATCTATCGATACATTTAATGAAAAATGGCAGAGCAAAAATGACAGTGATGAAATTACTTTTAGGTATGATGGGGACTTGGAAGAGTACCATGCCCAATTGATTGATCAAATTGCTGAGATTGATCGAATTCTGAATTTTTATCGTTTCTCTTTATATAAAGGTGAAAGAGCGGTAGACGAAATCATTACTTTGGGTGATTCGCCAGAAATGAATTATATCGCTTATGAAATGAAAGCGAATTTTGATACCCCGGTAAGATATATAGATGATTCTCAAGTTCAAATATATCATCCTAATTTGAAATCTAAGCATATTCCACTTATTGGACTAGTATATAGGGAGGCATAATGATGGTTCCAGAAATAAATTTATTGCCTAAAAGGGAACGCCAAAAGTCCAATTTTATTTTAATTTTAGCTATTAGTTTAGTTTTACTTATTACAGTAATACTATTGCTATTTATACAGTATTTTTCTGTTAAAGGAGATATAGAAACTCTTACAGCCGAAGAAACCTATACTGTTGCAGAGAAAGAAGATTTAACGCAACTTGTCAATGAGATAAATATGTCTGGGCAAGGTGATTTGCAGACTTCTGTCACTTTCGCTGAAAGTGTATCTAAACCAGTGAGTCCTTTACTGATTGAAGTGAATACGTTATTGGAAAAACATACTTACTTACGTCAATTTGAATTTGTGAACCAAACTATACTTATTTCAGTAGATGTTGAAACAATGACAAGTTTGTCTAAATTCGTTGATAAATTATTAGTAAGTAATTATTTTTCAGATGTAAAAGTGGAAAGTGTCACTAATTTTGATTTGTCTAATTCTTCGGAGAGTGAAGAAAAAAAGTTTGAGATTATACCTCGCTATTCAGCAATCATAAATTTGAATATTGATCAATCTTATTTAGAAAATGGAGGTGTTACTCCATGAATGATTTAGTTAATGATAAAAAAACGGCATATATATTAATAACCACTCTAGTGATAGTTCTGTTAGGGGCAGTTTACTATTTTATCCTACAGCCATTAAAAAGTGAAAAAGTTTCAAAAGAATTAAGTGTAGAAGTTTTACATGGAGAGGTTGCTTCTTTGAAGGAAGAGTATTCCTCTACTCAATTAAACGATAATGCAACGGAGAATACATTCTATTTAAAAACGCAAGTTCCATTGACTCGGGAATTAAATGAACTCATTCGTTCAATGGAAGAAATAGAATTGATTAGTGATTCTAAAATAGTTTCTGTTGAGTTTAATAATTATGATGGGACACTTGAAGATGCTCAGTTATTACCTGAAACTCCTGAAGGAGATGGAGATACTGAAACGCAAAGCGGTAGTGAAACAACAGGTGAGTCAACTGAAGAAACAACAGGTAGAACGACTGAAGAAGATACTAATGGAATGTCGGAAGAACCGCCTGTTTCTCCTGTCTCAGAAGTAGGTCTACCGGAAAATTTAAAATTAATAACATTCAATATATCTATATTGGCTAAAAACTATGATCAACTAGTTTTATTTGTAGAAGAAATCGAAAATTTACAACGTATATACCGGGTTGATCAGATTACTTTGTCTGCTCCTGGAGAGGATCAACTATTGGAAAAGGAAGCATCCGATGACCTGGAAGCTATAATACAGCTTACTACGTTTTATCATGAAGAACTGGAATGATGGGGAATTACAATGACAATTATCTATATTTTTTTATTTTTCATATACGGACTAGTTTTCGGTTCTTTCTTTAACGTAGTAGGATTACGCGTTCCAAAAGGAGAATCGATTGTTCGGCCACCTTCCCATTGTACGGTTTGTGATCGTAATTTGACGGTTAAAGACTTGGTGCCTGTCTTTTCCTATGTATTTTTAAAAGGAAAGTGCCGCGGGTGTGGGACGAAGATACATTGGGTGTATCCAGTAATGGAACTAGCCACTGGACTATTATTTGCTTTTGCTTATTATCAGCTAGGCTTCACATTGGAGTTAGTAGTTGCGCTATTATTTATTTCTCTTTTAGTTATTATTACAGTGTCAGATATTGCGTATATGCTTATTCCGGATAAAATTCTATTATTCTTTTTAATTCCTTTAATCGTGTTGCGAGTATTTGAACCACTTAGTCCTTGGTGGGATAGTATTGTTGGTGCGGTTGTTGGGTTTGGGGTTTTATTACTCATTGCGATTGTGTCTAAAGGTGGCATGGGCGGAGGAGATATTAAGTTATTCTTTGTTATTGGTTTGGTGTTAGGGTGGGTTCCGACTTTACTAACTCTATTCCTTGCTTCTATTATCGGTACGGTTATTGGTGTTATTTCTTTGAGACGAACGAAACAAGGTAGAAAAACACCGATTCCATTTGGACCATCGATAGCGATAGCCGCTATTATTGCTTATTTTTATGGTGAGTCGCTTGTCGATTGGTATGTGAATTTGTTTTTTTAACTCGATAACTTTTTTGGACGAGCCGACATGGGTCTCGTCTTTTTTTATAATCTTCGTGATAAGGTTATGAAAAAGAGGTGATTCTATGCCAATTGGTAGACGCAGTAATACGCGAAAAAAAGTAATACTAGCAGGGGTGCAAGGGTTGATCATTGGCGTTGTTGGAGTACTATTGTTCGGATTAATATTAAACTTAGCGAATGATAAGAAAGTAAAAAGTGAAGAAGTCAAAATTACGACTCCAACCGATGAGAAAGATAAGGTGGAGGCCACAAGTGAAGTAGAGGGGAAATCTCTTCCGTTTCAAGCGAAACAATATGGCATGTTCACTTCCAAAGATAGCGCGATGTCCTTCATCGGTTCTCAGCCCTCTCTTGCTAAAGCAAGTGTTTTTCAGGTAGGGAATGAGTTTTTTGTGTGGAGTGATTTGTATGTTACGACGATACCGACGCAAGAAGCAGAGGTGCTGCCTACCTTTGTGAAAAGTTTGTATGTTTCAACGAATACGTGTGATGATCCTAAAGTGAAAAAAGTGATAGATTTAATACAACAAGAGAATTTGACTAAAAATTTCTTTGAGTCTATTGCTAAAAAAGAAGATTATCCAGCTGATTTAATGGAGATAGTGCAAGCTATATCAGCGTTTTCGGACTCTCCATCTATTCTGAGAATGCATGTTTTTTCCCATTATGCTTCGACGAACAATTGCATAAAATTGAATTTTTAATGCCTTTTTAGGGGAAGAATTGAATTGCTGTTTTTTATACACAATTTCCATTTTTTCAATAGTTTTGTATGCTATTGAAAAGGGGGAATATAAAATGAAACTAACATCTGATCACCATTTTATTTTAGCTAGTGAGTCACCTAGGAGAAAGGAGCTTTTTGCTAAATTCGGCATTCCATTTGAAGTGATAGCTTCAGGAGCGGTGGAAATAGTGGAAAAAAATCTTTCGGTAGAAGAAGTGGCTAGGAATATCGCCATTAGCAAAACAACTGCAATCCTAAAGGAGAATCCCAGCGCAATTGTCATAGCTGCGGATACAATTGTAAGCTTTGAAAATGAGTTTTTGATGAAACCGAAAGATAATGCGGAAGCAAAAACCTTTCTTCAAAAACTATCTGGAAATACCCATCAAGTGACAACAGGGGTTGCTATTTATGGGGGAAATATTTCTGTAAGCTTTGCTGAAACTACTTCTGTAAAGTTTTTTGAACTCTCTGAAGATCAAATAGATGCTTATGTGGCAACGGGAGATTCTTTAGATAAAGCAGGGGGGTATGGAATTCAAACGATGGGTGGATTGTTCGTTGAAAGTATCCAGGGAGATTATAATAATGTCATTGGACTTCCGATCAGTCGCTTGTTTAGAGCGTTATTGTCACTACGCTTGATAGAAGTGGAGCGTGTGGTGAATACATGAATACTAAATTACCACCTTCTTTGATGATACGTGATGTTCATGTATCTGATCGTCCTAGAGAAAGACTAGTTAGACAAGGCGCTTCCAGTTTGTCTAACCAAGAATTGATCGCAATCCTGCTTCGTACCGGAACGAAGCAGGAATCGGTTCTTCACCTCGCCAATCGTGTCCTCAATTATTTTGAACAAATCCAAGAATTAAAAAATGCTTCCATCGAAGAAATAACTGCTGTTAAAGGTATTGGCCAAGCTAAAGCTGTCCAACTACTTGCGGCAGTCGAACTTGGTAAACGTCTATCTCAACAAAAGACAGACGACAAGTTTACTATACGATCCCCGAAAGACGCTGCTACCTACTTAATGGCAGATATGACCTCATTGAACCAAGAGCATTTCGTAGCACTTTTCCTTAATGTCAAAAATCAAATCCTTCATAAACAAACAATATTTATCGGCTCACTTAATGCCTCTATTGTGCACCCGAGGGAAATCTTCCGCGAAGCTGTAAAACGTTCAGCTGCCTCGATAATTTGCGCACATAATCATCCCTCTGGTAATCCCATAAACATAGTATCCTAAACTAGAGTACTCTAAGTACTTAAAGTTTAGGATTTTTTTAATTCAATACTTTAACTAATGAATAAATATAGGTATTATTTATAGGAGTTAAGGTATTTAAAGGTGGTGGAGAAATGAAAGTTCAAAAAGTAGTTGTTGAGGAAAAATCATATCCATTATACATACTATTAGACAAAAATTTTGAAGTGGTAGAACCGGTTAAGAGATATATAAAGTACTTGGATAATACGGGGAAAGCGCCAAATACGATTAAAACATATTGTTATCATCTCAAGCTGTTTTATGAATTTATGAGCCAAAGAGGAATTAGATTAGAAGATTTGAAATTCGAGGAAATGTCAAACTTTGTGGGATGGTTAAGAAATCCAACGGGGGAGGTAAAGGTAATAGATTTACAACCAAAGAAGGCTAAAAGAGAAGAAACATCTGTTAATGCCATACTTAATGCTGTAACTAGTTTCTTAGAGTATTTAAATCGTACAGGAGATTTTAAAGCTATAGATATGACTAAAGAAGCGAGGGGAAGAAATTTCAAGGGGTTTCTTCACCATATTTCTAAAGGTAAATCTTATCAAAAAAATATTTTAAAGCTTAGGGTCAAAAAGAAACTTGTACAAGTATTAGAACACGAACAAGTTAAAGCAATAATCGATGCGTGTCATACAAAAAGGGATAAGTTACTTATTATGCTTATGTATGAAGGAGGACTTCGGGTAGGAGAGGTATTATCCCTTCGTATCGAAGATATTTCTACTTGGGATAATCAGATTAATATCATGCCAAGAGATCACAACGAAAATGGGGCTTATATTAAGCTTAGAAAAGAACGAACAATCGATGTTAGCAAGGAATTAATGGCTTTATACACCGATTATTTAGTTCATGAATATGGGGAAGATTTGGAGCATGATTATATATTTATAAATCTCAAAGAATCTTATTTTGGGAAACCTCTAAAATATCAAAGTGTATTAGATCTTATAAGGCGATTGGTGAAACGGACAGGGATTACCTTCACTGCCCATATGTTGCGTCATACGCATGCCACAGAACTCATTAGAAGTGGATGGGATGCTGCTTACGTACAAAAAAGGTTAGGTCATGCACATGTACAAACAACACTTGATACATACGTTCATCTTTCTGATCAAGATATGAAAAATGAATATAAAGCGTATCTCCAAGGGAGAGAAACATAAAAAATGAAATTTCCAAGCGTTGCAACAAATCGAAAGCTCGTCACTAACACAGAGATTAATAAAAAAATAGCGGATATGACTAGTGTCTTACAAGGGTTTTGGGCAGCAGATAGATGGGATATAAGAATTTGCCCACATCCTAGTGCGATAGAGTTAAGTAAGAATCCTTCGTTAAGAAATCGTTGGGTAAATTTTGATAAAGTAGAAAACATCTGGTTAAAAACAGAATTAAAATACTTTTATTATGTTCTCTTAAATAATGGAACTTGGAGTGCAAAAACTGTTTGGATTAGAAAAGGAACAGTGATAAGTCGAATGTTGGGGTTTTTAAATTTAAAATATCCCGATATTACCTCTATAACTGAAGTACCTATAGTAAAAGCTTTGACGGAATACCGAACTTACTTAGTAGAACAAGGAATAAAATCTACGACTAAAAATTACAAGCTTGATATAAATCAAAATAAAATTTCTGTGCAAGCGAACTCCTACTACGTTACTAATTTAAAACAGTTTATGGAGTTCTATGAGGATTTCTATTTTGATGGTGAAGAATGGGATAAAGATGTTTGGGATCTAAGAAAACTTTCATTGCCGGAAGATAAGATAAATCCAACGTCCTACGAATATACAATCAATTTCAAGGGTTTTGAAAATGATTATTTTAAAGAAATCGTCAAGCGATATTGTAAGTTAATGTTAAATACACGTAGCTTTTCCCATGTAGTTGATATGGCGTCAAAATTAAGAGAGTTTTTTAATTTTATAAATACAAATTGTGAAGGCATACGAAGGATTCATCAATTAACTAGGAATGAAGTTGAGCAATATTTAAATGAAATTAATTTAAAAGGTTTAAAACCTAGTACTGCGACTGGACGAATATCTACTTTAGAAGTTTTTTTCTCTACACTTCAAAGGTTTGATTGGAAGGATTCGCCTTCCCAAATCCTTATCTTTCGAGAAGATTATCCTAAAGTGCCGAAGGCACAACCACGTTATATAGATGAACATGTCCTTGAACAATTAAATGTTAAATTGGATAAATTGGAACCTTATATGGCTGCAATGGTTATGGTACTTCAAGAATGCGGAATGCGTATCGGTGAACTTTGTACATTGAAAAAAGGGAGTGTCATAACAGATAAAGAAGGGGATTGCTTTTTAAAGTATTATCAGTGGAAAATGAAGAAAGAACATACCATTCCTATTTCTAAAGAAATTGCTGCATTGATATTGGTTCAAGAGCAAAGAGTGGCTTATGAACTTGACGATGGATGTGTATATGTATTTCCACGGAAAGATGGTTCTCCATTGAAGCAAGATACCTTTAGAGTTAAATTAAATAAATTAGCTTATGAAGAAAAGATAAAGGATAATAAAGGAGAGATTTTCCGATTTCATGCTCATGCCTTTCGGCATACAGTTGGCACTAGAATGATAAACAACGGAGTGCCACAGCATATTGTTCAAAAATTCTTAGGGCATGAATCACCAGAAATGACTGCAAGATATGCCCATATTTTTGATGAAACTCTAAAGAAAGAGTTCATAAAGTTTAAGGAAACTTTGGTGACGAATAGCGGTAGCATTCTGGATTTAACCGAAGAAAATACTGAAGCTGACAATACAGATCTTCAATGGTTTAAAAAAAATATCAATGCACAAGCACTTCCTAATGGCTATTGTCGTTTACCAGTAATTGCGGGACCGTGTCCTCACGCAAATGCTTGTTTAGATTGTACGAACTTCTGTACAAGTAAACAATTTCTAAATGAACATGAAGAGCACTTAGACCGAACTAAAGAAATATTAAATAGGGCTAAACAGAACCAATGGCAGCGTCAGGTTGAAACTAACGAACGTGTTAAAAATAGATTAGAGCAAATTATTCATTCGTTAAAGGAGACGAATTAAGATGACTAGAAAGAGTAACACAACTGCCATAATTCAACTATCCAAAGAAAAGTCGGAGAAGACAAGAATTAGGGTTGAAAAGACAATTTCAGAGATGGCACTGAAAAAAGAGAAGATTAATTTTAATTCCGTTGCACAAAAAGCAAGTGTTTCAAAGTCATGGCTGTACAAACAAAAAGACATTAGAACTAGAATAGAGACATTAAGAGGGATGCAAATAAGTGAATTAGTTCCCCGTAAACAGAGTAAAAACCTTCGTTCAGAAGATAGTTTAATTAAGACATTAAAAATCCGAATAAAGGCACTAGAAGAAGAAAACAAACAATTAAGGGATCAAGTTCAAAAATTACATGGCAAGTTGTTTTAGAGGTCTTGTTGAATAAGATAAAATAGTACATTGCAAATTAAAACAAGAAAAGCACTCTGTTAAATATGGAGCAAGGCATTCCCGAAGATCTTCTATGGTTAGACTACAGCTAATGTTACTGGATAGATAACATTCCCTTGGGGAAAAATCAAAATATACAAAAGTAAGTGGAGAAAAACGACTCGTTTTTCTCCACTTACCCTTTATTTTATGATTTTTATAAAAACTTCTCGAAATTTTCCCGAAATAGATTTGTTAATTTTGTTGCTTGGATATCATAAGCCTCTTTATCTTTCCATGTATTGCGGGGGTTAAGAATTTCAGATGGTACATTAGGACAACTTTTAGGTATGTTAAGACCAAAACTCCGTTCCATTTCAAATTCTGTATGTGCTAATTGACCTTCAATAGCTGCTGTAACCATCGCTCGAGTATGGGAAAGGGAAATACGTTCGCCTATTCCATAAGGGCCTCCTGACCAACCTGTATTAATTAAATAAACATCCACGTCATGTTTCCGAATTTTCTCTCGAAGCATTTCAGCATAAACTCTAGGTGATAATGGCAAGAATGGTGCACCAAAACAGGTTGAAAATGTTGCTTCTGGTTCTGTTATGCCCCTTTCAGTTCCAGCTAATTTACTGGTATAACCTGAAAGAAAATAATACATGGCATGTTCTTTTGATAATTTAGAAATGGGTGGTAAAACACCGAACGCATCTGCTGTTAAAAAGAAAATAACATTTGGATGTCCTGCCGTACTCGGATTAAGAGCATGCGGAATGTTATGGATCGGATAAGCTGCTCGTGTGTTTTCTGTTAAACTACAATCATTATAATCTGCCAAATGTGTATGAGGATCGATTATGACATTTTCTAAAACAGATCCATAAGTAATCGCGCGAAATATTTCTGGTTCTTTTTCCTCTGATAAGTTGATGCATTTTGCGTAACAACCACCTTCAATATTAAATACACCTTTGTCTGACCAACCATGTTCATCATCACCAATTAACATACGATTAGCATCTGCTGAGAGAGTGGTCTTTCCCGTACCTGATAAACCAAAAAATAAAGCAACATCTTCATTTAATCCTTTATTTGCAGAACAATGCATAGAAAGAACATCATTAATTGGTAAAAGATAATTCATTATAGTAAAAATCGATTTTTTAATCTCTCCTGCGTACTGTGTTCCTCCAATCAATACGATTTTTTTATCGAAATTAATCACAATAAAAGTTTCGGAATTTGTTCCATGAATGGAAGGTGTAGCTTCAAAATTAGGAACGCAGATTACAGTGAAATCTTCTTTGTGTACAGCTAACTCTTCTTTTGTTGGACGAATAAATAATTGATGAGCAAATAAATTATGCCAAGCATACTCGTTAATGATTCGAATAGGTAGACGATATGCTTGATCGGCTCCAGCGAACCCATCAAATACAAATAGTTCTTTTTCTTCTAGATAATTAGAAACATCCTTTAAAAGAAGATCAAAATTTGCTGACGTCATTTGTTGATTTGTTTTCCAATCAATTGCAAGTTCAGAGGCAAGTTCTTTAACAATAAATTTATCTTTAGGTGAACGGCCTGTATATTTACCTGTTTTCGCTACTATCGCGCCACCAGAAGAAAGTTGAACCTCTTTACGCTTGATAGCGATTTTTATTAGTTGACTAGGTGTTATATTAAAATGTAATTTGAGTGCGTTGTTTAGTCCCATTTTATATCCATCCTTTTTAGTTATCTTTTATTTTTTATATTTCTAGTAATTTAGACTCCTTTTTATCGAGATTTCCTGTATGTGAAAGTTGATTGCATTCATGAAAAGCGAAATGCTTACATCCTAAACATTTATTATGGTTAATTTCTGAGATGGAATAGTCAATGGCTTCGCCTGTACGACTAAATATATACTTTTCACCAATTTCATCATAAAGACCAGACTTTTTCAATGACTTTTTCAAATCATCAACTATACCTGAAAGCACAAGAATTCCACCTTGTTTTTTATAATAATTGACAATATTCTTCAAATTCGCTTCACCTGTCGAATCGATGAACGGTACTTTCCCCATACGTAAAATCAAGACAGTAGGTTCATAATGAATTGTATCCATTATGCGTTGTTCAAACACTTGTGCAGCACCAAAAAAAAGTGGCCCTTCAATTGTATAAATGCTAATTTGTGGGCAGTTATGAGCTTCGTTAACTACATGGGATTGAACAATTTCATTCTTATGAGTGTGGTCTGGTAACACTTTGGAAACAACCAACATATTACTCATGCGTTTTGCGAATAAAACGACAGCTAAGATGAGACCAACCATAACTGCTATCGTAATACTGGTGAAGACAGTTAAAAGAAATGTAACCAATAAAATAAGAGAATCGCCACTTTTCATTTTCAACACATGAAGAAACTGTTTTCTTTCACTCATATTCCAAGCCACTATCATTAAAACAGGCGCCATACTAGCTAACGGAATAAGTGAAGCATAGGGTGCTAATATTAAGAGGGTTAATAAAACAAAAATCCCATGAATAATCCCTGACATAGGAGAAGTAGCACCAGATTTAATATTTGTCGCTGTTCGTGCAATTGCACCTGTAGCTGGAATTCCTCCAAATAAAGGAGTAATGATATTTGCAATTCCTTGGCCCATTAATTCACGATTACTATTGTGTTTACTATTCGTCATCCCATCTGCTACTACAGCGGATAAGAGAGATTCAATTCCTCCCAATATAGCAATTACAAATGCAGGTACTATTAAACGCTGTATTCTTTCCCATGTTATATCGGGAAAGCGAAAATGAGGGAGTTGGCTTGGAATTTCTCCAAAGGTGGAGCCTATAGTTGAAATATTGCCTGAAAAGAATACTGTTGCTATTATTGTTGTTACGATTAAACCAATTAGTGATCCAGGAACTTTCGGCAATAATTTCGGTGTGAGTAAAATGACGAAAAGACACAATATGGCAATTCCTATACTATAAAAATTCATTGTATCAATATGAAAGATAATTTCCTTCATGTTGTCAATGAACTTCTCATGTTTTTCAAGCCCTGTCAGTCCAAAGAAATTTTCAATTTGCCCTGTGAAAATAATAATGGCAATCCCTGAAGTAAAACCAATTGTGACAGGACGAGGGATGAATTTAATCAAAGAACCTATTTTAAAAATCGCCATTAAACACAAGATAATACCGGCTAAAAAACCAGCAAGTAATAAATCTGTATATCCATAAGCTATGACAATCCCAAAAAGAATAGGTACGAAAGCACCAGTAGGTCCTCCAATTTGATATTTCGATCCACCAAATAAAGAAATTAAGATACCAGCAATACATGCTGTGTAAATCCCGTATTCTGGTTTCACACCTGATGCAATAGCAAATGCCATAGCTAATGGTATAGCAATTACCCCTACAATAACGCCTGAAAGAAGATCTTTTTGGAAATGCCGTATTGAATAGTCATCAAATCTTCCTGTAAAAAAGCTTTTCATTATACCCCTTCTTTTTCTATGAATGATTAAAATAGTAAATTGATTGTATATTATTGATTGTTTAGGGAGTTATATCTATTTAAATTTCCATTGATTACTCCGATTCTATGATTTAGAAAGTGTATCTTCTTCATCTAATTCTTCTAACATAGAAAGGGTATCAATTAAATGATTATTGAAGATTTCTCGTGTAACTATTAAAAGTTTTATAATGGATGGGTCGCGAAGTGAATAAACAACTCGTTTACCATTTTTGATACCAACTACAATATTTTTAGAGCGTAATACACTTAGTTGTTGGGAAACTGCGGAACCTTCACTATTAAGAGTGCTTTGAATTTCTGTAACGCTCTTTTCTCCTTCTGACAGTAATTCAAGAATCCGTATTCTTAGTGGATGTGCCAAGGCTTTAAAAAAATCAGCTTTAAATTGTTGTATATCTGTCCACAATCAATTTTCCTCCTTTGACAAATTCGATTATACATATTCAAATGTTTGAATATGTATAATCGAATTATACCTCCAGTTCTTTTGATTTACAAATCATTTTAAGTTAAAAATACAGAAATGTAGTTTTCTATCGTTAATACCTAAATTAATTAGTTAATCAACAATTCCTAGTGCGAAGTATCTTTACAGCGAACGACCAGACTTCGTTTATCCATCCAGTTGGTACAAGTTCCTGTTCTAATAAAGGCAAAACGACATGATCCCCACCGAAAACTAAATTTACAGGGGTAAACGAAATAAAAAGGCGACCACTCATTTGAAGTGCCCCCATAAAGTTAAACAGTTTTTCTTATCTTTTTTGACTAATTCTTTCATAAAAAAGGTAATTTTATAATTTAGTTATGCTAACTCTGAAGACATGTAGTCAAAGCCAAGAGATTGCTTTCATAATATTTCTCCCACTTTACTATTGATATTTGACAGCACCGTCCACAGAAGATATTGATGTGACGAAAAGACTATTTGAGGCAGGCCAACTTATGGGCATTGAACTCCTGGATCATGTGATCATTGGTGATCACCAGTTTATAAGCTTAAAAGAAAAAGGGTATATGTGACACTGTGCAATTTCCGTTCTATCAGTTATAATGAGAGTTATGACTTTATGACAACGAAGTAAAACTTGTTTGAGATAGAAAGGGAGTAAATAATAGTGTTTGGATTTGGATCAAGAGATTTGGGAATAGATTTAGGGACAGCGAATACGCTAGTTTTCATCAAAGGAAAAGGTATTGTACTTAGAGAGCCATCGGTTGTAGCGAAAAATGTACAAAATGGAGCTATTGTGGCAGTAGGAAACGATGCAAAAAATATGATCGGTCGTACGCCTGGTTCAATCGTTGCAATTCGTCCTATGAAGGATGGAGTTATCGCGGATTTTGATACAACTTCTGCAATGATAGAGTATTATTTGAAAAATGCGATGAAAGCTTCTGGAATGTCATGGAGCAAACCAAATGTCATGATTTGTGTCCCATTTGGTATTACTTCTGTAGAGCAACGTGCTGTAATTGATGCTGCGAAGCAGGCTGGTGCACGAGAAGCTTTAACAATAGAAGAGCCTTTTGCAGCTGCAATTGGAGCAAATTTACCTGTGTGGGAACCTACTGGTAGTATGGTCGTTGATATAGGTGGGGGTACGACAGAGGTTGCCGTTATATCACTTGGTGGAATTGTAACAAGTGAATCAGTGCGCGTTGCTGGAGATTCTATGGATCATGCCATTACTGCATATATCCGTAAAACGTATAACTTAACGATTGGTGAACGTACGGCAGAAGCAATTAAAATTGAAATTGGCTCTGCAAGAGTATCCGATGAAGAAGAAAAAATGGATATTCGCGGACGTGATTTAGTAACTGGACTGCCAAAAACGATTGAAATTACTTCTAAAGAAATTTCAAATGCATTACGTGAGTCGATTTCCGCTATTATTGATGGTGTGAAGAAGACATTAGAACAAACTCCACCTGAATTATCTGCAGACGTAATGGAGCGCGGAATCATGTTAACTGGCGGTGGAGCATTATTGAAAAATCTAGACAAAGTTATTAGCGATCAAACGAATATACCTGTATTTATTGCAGAAAATCCACTGGATTGTGTTGCAATTGGTACTGGGAAAGCGTTAGATCATATGAATGTACTGAAACGCCAACAAACAAAACACTAAGGAGAAGTGTGATATGCCACAATTTTTTTCGAATAAGCGATTAATATTGCTGCTTGTAGGGATGATTTTTCTTGTGGCGCTCATCAGCTTTTCTTTGCGAGATCGAAATCATGCATCCTTACCTGAACAGGTTATTAAAGATGTGGTCGGGTTTGGACAATCTATATTTTCCAAACCGACCCAATATATAACGGGTGTATTTGATAATGTAGAATCCTTACTTAATACATATGATGAAAATAAACGACTAAAAGTAAGATTAGAAGATTATGTAGCACTTCAAGCTTCTGTAAATGATCTACGTCTTGAAAATGATGAGCTACGCAAAATTGTTGATAAGGAAGAGGATCTTCGCGCGTATAATCCTATCCAAGCAACCGTTATTGCTAGAAATCCCGACCAATGGGAAGAAAAAATTATTATTGATAAAGGGGAGATTCACGGGATAGAGGTAAATATGGCTGTGATGACTGCTCAAGGGTTAATTGGAAAAGTAACCTTGACCACACCTTATACATCTACTGTGGAACTTTTGTCTACTCAAAATCCAAATTATCGAGTTTCGGCTGTAATTGCTGAAGGGAAAGAAGTTTTTGGATTAATTGAAGGATATGATGAAAAACGTAAAGAACTAATACTAAAAAGAATTGATTCTGAGTATGAAGTGAAAAAAGGTCAAAAAGTAACAACTTCTGGTTTAGGCGGAATTTTCCCGAAAGGTATATTAATCGGTGAAGTTACGGAAGTCACAACGGATGATTACGGCTTAACTAAGTTGGCGTATGTTAAACCTGCTGCAAGTTTCTCTATTTTAGATCACGTAATTGTTTCTAAGCGCACCATTACTAATGTAGATGGTACAGACGGAGGAAATACGGATGCTGATCTTACAGAAGGTGCAGGGGACGGCTCATGACTCGTATTCTAGTGATTGCCATTTCGGTTCTATTATTCTATTTAGAACCGATTTTTGGTCTTTTTTCGCCAATTGAATTAAATAGTGATTTTTATGTACTAGTACCACGTTTTCTCATTATATATCTGATTTTTGTAGCCGTTTATTATGACAGAAAACGAGCGATGCTTTATGGTTTGTTTTTTGGGCTCTTGTATGATGTCTTTTTCATTGATATTATTGGATTATATTCTTTTATTTATCCTCTCATGTGTTTAGTCGCAAGCTTTACAGTTAAATACATTCACCAACATCTGTTGGTTTCTACTATTCTTACCTTGCTTCTAGTAGCAGGGGTAGAGTTGTTATTATTCTTATTTTATACGTCCATCGGTATTAAAACGATGACATTTACTTATTTTTATCAACATAATCTCATTCCTACAATGATTGCAAATGCTGTATTTTTATTGATGTTCGGATGGGCATTTAAATATATTCTTCTAAATCGGTTTAATCAAAAAGCTTTATTGCTTCAAAAATAGCTTGTTGATTTAACAGTAAATCTGAGGTGACTTGATTGACAAAGAAGCAGTTAATATTTATCAAAGGAACGAAAGAGGGCCTTGTATTACGCCTAGACGATCAGTGTTCATATACAGAGCTTTTAGATGAATTAGCGAAGAAGGTTTCTGATGAAGGTTTTGAAGGTCAAGCGGAGGTATTATTACATTTAGGTTATCGTTACTGTAACGATGAGCAGACGAAAGAGATTATTTCTTGCGTTCAGCAAACAGAACATCTGCGTGTGACTAAAATTCAAAGTGAAGTTATGACGGTGGAAGATTGTAATAGAAGATTACTAGAAAACCAGTCAGAGACTTATGTAGGTATTGTTCGGTCAGGACAAGTTATTACTGCTTTGGGAGATTTAGTAGTTGTTGGCGATGTGAATCCCAATGGTAGAGTAGTTGCAGGTGGGAATATTTTTGTCCTTGGAAGACTTAAAGGTATTGCTCATGCAGGTTCATCTGGAAACAAGGATGCAGTTATAGCGGCATCTTGGCTAGAGGCAACGCATTTAATCATCGATAGTGTGGTTGAAACGATGACAGATGAGTTGACCGTTCTTTCTGAGCAACCTGAAATGGAATGTGCTTATTTACATACAAATGGTTCTATCGCAATTGATCGTTTACAAGATCTTCGTCTGTTAAGACCAAATTTATCAACATTTAAAGGAGGAAGCTAATGTGGGAGAAGCAATCGTTATAACTTCAGGTAAAGGTGGGGTCGGTAAAACGACTACAACAGCTAACCTTGGAACTGCATTGGCCCTGCAAGGGAAAAAAGTTTGTTTAATGGATACGGATATTGGTTTACGTAACTTGGATGTAGTGCTAGGTCTGGAAAATAGAATTATCTACGATTTAGTAGATGTTATCGAAGGACGTTGTAAAATACATCAAGCGCTTGTGAAAGATAAACGCTTCGAGGATAGACTGTATTTACTTCCTGCAGCTCAAACTGTAGACAAAAATGCTGTTAATCCTGAACAAATGAAAGAACTTGTTTTAGAGTTAAAACGCGAATATGATTATGTCTTAATTGATTGCCCTGCTGGAATTGAACAAGGCTATAAAAATGCCATTGCAGGTGCAGATAAAGCAATCGTAGTCACTACACCGGAAATTTCCGCTGTACGAGATGCGGATCGTATTATTGGCTTATTAGAGCAAGAAGGCACAATAGATCCTCCTAAGTTAATCATCAACCGAATTCGTCAGCATCTGATGAACCAAGGTGATGCACTGGATATAAATGAGATTACCACTCACTTATCTATTGATCTGTTGGGAATTATCGCGGATGATGAAAGTGTTATAACTTCATCTAATAAAGGTGAACCGGTTGTTATGAATCCTTCTAACAGAGCGGCCCTTGGATACCGTAACATTGCGAGACGTATTTTAGGAGAATCGGTACCATTAATGTCCATGGACCTTCCTAAAGTTGGCGTTTTTTCTAAAATCAAATCTATTTTTTCTAAATAAGAATGAAGACCGACTGCCCAGATTTGAGGTAGTCGGTTTATTTTTATTTCACTTAAAAAAGGCTTAATAGGTTCCGTGATAGCAAGCTATACTCCTTACAACAATTCAAAAACTAATTCATTAAATAACCTCACCCTTCATATATTCTTCTTAGGGGGAATGTTATGCTTTCAAAAAGAAAATGGGTTCTTTCATTTCTATTTGTACTTTCATTTATTTTATTAGCAAAGTTAGAGGGTAATAGTACTCTCTCAACCAATTATGCCAGTCTACTATTAGAACCACAAAAACCAACAGAAATTTATGAGGATGTAGTTGCTTGGATTACTCGAACAGATGACTTAATCAGTGTAAGTGCGCCTGTATCTAGTCCTCCTTTAATCGAATATAAATCGATTCAGCCTTTAGAAGATGGTGCAATTTTGTCCATTAATAAATCCCAAGACCTGTATGCATCTGAAGATGGTCTTATTATTTATACTGGTCATCGAAAGAAAACTGGTAAAACGTTATCTATTTTATATGATACGGGAGAAACTGCTACATACGGTTTTGTAGATGATTTTCATCAATTGCCATATACGACTGTAAACGCGGGAGATATATTTGCCTCTGTTGAAAATGACATGCTATATGTCCAGGTGGAAAAAGATGGAGAGATGTTAGATACCGAAGAGCTCATTGAGTGGCTTGCCGTCTTCTATGAATAAACGACTGTTTCGTGTACACCCCATAATGATTCCTTTTTTTCTATTCTTTTATTTATCAGGAGAAATAGCTATGTATGCACTTGTGTTTGGATCGCTATTGGTTCATGAGTTAGGTCATCTAATAGTTGCAATATGGATGGGTGCTAAAGTTCAATCTTGTACTATTTTGCCCTATGGTGGAGAGATAAAGATGGAACAATTCTCGAAGCAACCTAAGAGGATACAGGTGTGTATAATCTTAGGTGGACCATTATGTACGCTTCTCTTGCTCTTATTTGGCATGCTTATAGACTTTCCTCAAGCGAATATATTTATAATGATTCAATTATCAATTTTCGGCTTAAATCTATTACCAATATTCCCGTTAGACGGTGGGCGAATCATACATTCTATTTTTCCGAAGTTGTATGAGGAGCAGATCGGCTTTTCGGGATGTATTTGTGTTATTATTTTTGTGGTTAGTTTGTTTTATTTTCCTGTGGCTTTGGTTATCTCCATTATATTTTTATTTCTTACTTTTCAAAATCTTTCTTATTGGAGATTTCGTAAGTATAAGCTTGCATTTGATTGGATAACGAAAAGCGCTTGACTAAGAATAATATATGTGATAATATTTTAATGTTATGATTTGTAGCAGCACCCGTTGCTACAACCGCTCTGAAAAGGTTATAAGTATTCGAGTTTTGAATCACCTTTTGGAAGGCGAGTCTTAGTCTAAGAGGAGGTGCAAGTATGTACGCAATTATTGAAACTGGTGGTAAACAAATCAAAGTTGAACAAGGGCAAGAAATCTACATTGAAAAATTAGATGCTAATGCTGATGAAGTTGTAACTTTTGAAAAAGTTTTATTCGTAGGTGGAGAAGATGTAAAAGTTGGTGCTCCATTCGTGGAAGGTGCTACAGTTACAGCGAAAGTTGTAAAAAATGGCAAAGCTAAAAAAATTACAGTCTTCAAATACAAAGCGAAAAAGAACTATCACAAAAAACAAGGTCACAGACAGCCATACACTAAATTAGTAGTAGAATCTATTAGTTTATAAGATGATTAAAGTGATTATAACAAAAGATCAATCCGGTCATATACATTCTTTCGAGATGAAAGGCCATGCTGATTTTGCGGAACATGGAAAAGATTTAGTGTGTGCAGGAGCTTCTGCTGTATCATTTGGTGCAGTGAATGCGGTGATCGCACTTACAGGAATCACACCTATAATTACGCAAAAAGGGGACGGAGGCTATTTATACGTCGAGGTTCCAAGCATATCTAATCTAGAAAAAGCTGCTCAAATACAGCTTATTTTGGAAGCGATGATTGTCTCTTTACAAACGATTGAGCAAGATTATGCCAAGTATATAAAAATAACCTTCAAAAAGTAGGAGGTGGAACATATGTTAAAATTAAAT
Organism: Psychrobacillus sp. FSL H8-0510; assembly: GCF_038008345.1. Classification (NCBI taxonomy): domain Bacteria; kingdom Bacillati; phylum Bacillota; class Bacilli; order Caryophanales; family Bacillaceae; genus Psychrobacillus; species Psychrobacillus sp. FSL H8-0510. Next base: position 2,342,915 of record NZ_JBBOYZ010000001.1, on the reverse strand, counting down.
CTTCAGTTTTTCGCATCCAAAAAGGGAGTAGGTTCGACTCGTAACGGTCGTGACTCTCAATCGAAACGTCTAGGCGCTAAACGTGCTGACGGACAATTCGTATCAGGTGGATCAATTTTATACCGTCAACGCGGGACTAAAATTCATCCAGGTGAAAACGTTGGACGTGGTGGAGATGACACACTTTTTGCGAAAGTTGACGGTGTAGTGCGCTTTGAGCGTTTCGGCCGCGACAAGAAAAAAGTAAGTGTATATCCTGTAGCTCAAGAAGCTTAATGAATAATAAAAGGACTGCATTTATGCAGTCCTTTTTGATTTCAAAAATTTCGTGTAAGTAAGCTATACTCCGGGAGCATAATAGAACTATTCCTGTTATACTAGTAGAGGATAGCAAATGTTGGGATGTGTAACTTACATGGATCATAATGAGATTACTTTAAATGAAATACTTCGTCATACAATGCATGATTATTTAAATAATATGCATCTTTTGCAAATGAACTTAGATATGGGTAAAACAGAGGAAGCTAAGGCTTTAATAAAAAAATATTCCCAAAAATGCAACCAATTTTTTGATATAAATAATATTGGTTTATATAAAACAAATGAATGGCTACAAACATTTAGTATTAAATATAATCAATTAACTTTAGATGTTCAAACATCTCTTCTAAATAGAAAAGCAAGTATGTACGATGAAGCCTTAAAAGATTATTTAAGTAGATTCGTACAAGCTATATACCCACATTTTAGAGGATATCAAGAGCAGTTCCTGAAACTTCATATCATTTCAGATGAATTTTTGGAAATACTAATAGATATTCGGGGAGATTGGTCTAATAATAAATGGCGAGATGAACTAATTGAAGATTTATTTCAGCTGGAAATATTAGAAGCAACCAACAATTCGATAACAGTAAAACTAATTGCAAGTGGAAGATTGGAGTGAAGTAAATGTTTGTAGATCACGTGAAAGTTTATGTCAAGGGTGGTGACGGCGGAGATGGTATGGTTGGATTCCGTCGTGAGAAGTATGTTCCTTTAGGAGGTCCTGCAGGTGGGGACGGAGGAAATGGTGGAGACGTTATCTTCGAAGTAGAAGAGGGTCTTCGTACATTAATGGATTTCCGCTATAAGCGCATTTTTAAAGCGACTAGAGGAGTTCATGGTGGTAGTAAGAATATGCATGGTGCCAATGCAGATGATTTAATCATTAAAGTACCACCTGGTACTGTTGTTAAAAACGAAGAAACTGGCGAAGTAATTGCTGATTTAGTAGAGCATGGTCAACAAGCTGTAATTGCAAGAGGTGGACGTGGTGGTAGAGGTAACTCTCGCTTTGCAACACCTGCAAATCCAGCTCCAGAGCTTTCTGAAAAAGGAGAGCCAGGTTTTGAGTTAAATGTAGAGTTAGAGTTGAAAGTTTTAGCAGACGTTGGTTTAGTTGGGTTCCCAAGTGTCGGGAAATCTACACTATTATCGGTTGTATCAGCAGCTAAACCTAAAATTGCTCCATACCACTTTACAACAATTGTACCGAACCTAGGAATGGTAGAAACAGAAGATCACCGCAGCTTTGCAATGGCCGATTTACCGGGCCTAATTGAAGGTGCTCATGAAGGAATAGGTCTAGGGCATCAGTTCCTACGTCATATCGAACGTACGCGTGTAATTGTACATGTAATCGATATGTCTGGAATGGAAGGTCGCGATCCTTACGAAGATTATTTGACTATTAATGATGAATTAAAACAATACAATCTTCGTTTAACAGAAAGACCACAAATTATTGTAGCCAATAAAATGGACATGCCAGACTCGGAAGATAATTTAAAAGTCTTTAAAGAAAAAGTTGGAGCAGATATGAAAGTATTCCCTGTTTCTGCTATTTCTCGTCAAGGATTACAAGAATTATTATTTGCAGTAGCAGACATGTTAGAGGTTGCACCAGAATTCCCATTAGAAGAATTGGTGGAAGAAGAAACAGAAACGTCTGTAATGTACAAATATCAAGCCAAAGAAGACGACTTTACTGTTACTAGAGATGATGATGGAGCGTTTGTACTTGCTGGCGGATCAGTGGAAAGATTATTTAAAATGACTGATTTCAGTAGAGAAGACTCTATTCGTAGATTCTCTAGACAACTTCGTGGGATGGGTATTGATGATGCACTACGTCAGCGCGGAGCTAAAGATGGCGACATAGTACGATTACTAAGATTTGAGTTTGAATTTATCGAATAGAGGAAAGTAGGGAACCGCATGAAAGATGTAACAAGCCAGAGATTTTTTTTAGTACGGGAGGATGTGCTAACAGAGGCAATGCAAAAAACCTTGGATGCAAAACATCTCCTTCAATCTGGAAAGGCATCTTCGATTTGGGATGCCGTAAAAGAAGTAGATTTATCTCGCAGTGCTTTTTATAAATATCGTGATGCGGTTTTTCCATTCCATTCGATTGTTCAAGAACGGATTTTAACGGTCTTTCTTCAATTAGAAGATAGAGAAGGTACACTTGCTAGGTTATTGCAATTGGTGGCTAATTACGCATGTAATGTGTTGACCATCCATCAAACAATACCGATTCAAGGAAGAGCAAGTGTAACATTATCACTTGATGTAACAGCGATGAACAAGGAATTAGAAGACTTTTTGAATGAAATGAAACGACTTGATTTTGTAGAATCTGCAGAAGTGATTAGCTCTGGTGCTCTATAAGGAGGTTTTTCTAATGACAACCAAACAAATTGCTTTTTTAGGACCAGAAGCTTCTTTTACACATTTAGCAACTAAATCATTATTTCAAGAGGATGTATTAGTACCGATACGGACTATACCCGAGTGTATTGAAGCAGTTGCAAATGGAGAAGTGGATATAGCGGTCGTTCCACTAGAAAATGCACTAGAGGGAACAGTTCCGTTAACGATCGACTATTTGTTCCATGAAGCAGAGCTGTTCGTGACTGCTGAGCTAATATCTCCGATTGAGCAACATTTAATGGTTCACCCAAGTAATGTGGAACGATGGGAAGAAATGATAACTGTGTACTCCCATCCACATGCTTTAGCACAATGTCATAAATATTTGTATTATCGATTTGGGAAAGTTCCATTAGAACAATCTTCATCAACTGCAGCAGCAGCTAAATACGTTTCGGAAAACGAAGATTTATGTATTGCTGCGATTGGAAATACTTCAGCTGCAACGGAATATGGATTAAAGATTGTGGAACACAATATACATGATTTTCATTTTAATCACACTAGATTTTTTGTGATTTCTAAAAAGAATGATTGTATTGTCCGAGATGGTCATACCGATCAAGTGAAAACTACTGTTATGATTACATTACCTAAAGATGATCGCTCTGGTGCATTGCATCAAGTGTTATCGGTCTTTGCATGGAGACAACTCAATTTAAGTAAAATTGAGTCACGACCATTAAAAACAGGTTTAGGGCAATATTTCTTTATCATAGATGTGCTTGAGAATGAAAAGAAGCCAATGATGATTGGTGCTATAGAAGAGTTAAAGTCACTAGGCTGTGGTGTAAAATCATTAGGCTCGTATTATACATACGAAACAAAAAACGAAGCGATCCGTTCATAAATGGATTCGCTTCGTTTTTTTGATGTCTACTGTTTAAAAGTGTAGAAACACCCGAATGTTTCAAAGGATCACCTGAATGAGCTCCGGAATCACCAGAAAGTAATGATAAATCACCGGAATGTCATCATTTCCCCAACCCCATATTTGAAATTATCCTTCTAATAAATAACCTTTTTCCCTAATTGCATGAATACCTCTATTTAAAATTTCTTCGGTTGGAGCGGATAACAAATGCAAATGAATTCCCGCAGTGAGCTCCAGTAAAAACGGAGCGTCTGTATCTCGCACTTTCTTCAAAAACATTTCAACGTCGTGACGATTGGAAACCATAATGGATGACGTTATTTCTCCGTATACAGGATGTTCAATCGTAACATTCTCTACAGTGACTCCTGCATCTACTAAAGCTAAGAGCTCATCCTCGGAATGATTAGATTGATGATTGCAAGCAACTCGTTGCTGAACATAAGGGGTACTTTCTTTATCCGGAAGAGCTATATAGCCTTGACTAGTAGAGACAATAGCAGCATTCGTTGCCTTTAATAAGGTTATATCATTCACAATAACCTGTCTGCTGACATTAGCGAGCTTTGCTAACTGATTGCCAGTCACGGGTACATGTTGTTCCTTTAAATAGGAGAAAATCCAATTCCTACGTTCCTCGCCTTTTAACTTTTTCACGATTAACTCCTCCAAACTTGCATAATGACTTGGTTGCTATTCATAAGTTTATCATGAAGGGGTGGTTGTTTGTTTAAAATCTGTGACCATTTTAAGATGGTAGACATAATTTAAAGGAGAAGGAAGGAGGAAGACTGTGCAAACTCATATTGTTGTAAAAGGGGACACTCTATGGAAAATCTCCAGAAATTATGGTGTTTCTTTTGAGGAATTAAAGAAAGTAAATGCGCATTTGGCCAATCCCGAATATATAGTGCCTGGCATGAAAATATTTATACCAAACACGAAAAAAATGGAATCGACTACTCATCCGTACAGTGATAATCGACCAGTAAAGCAAGAAATGGTGAATAAAGAAATGATGAAAAAGGAGGAAGTGAAAATCCAGCAACCTATGGACAAAACGAAAATGCAACCTGCACCACCGAGAATGCCTACTCAACCTGTTGCACCTACGTATCAGATGCCGCAGCAACCCAAACAACAACCAAAGCAGCAACAAATGCCACAACCGCTTCCACAACAGCCACAGCAACCACCTGCTTATACATTCCCATTCCATATGATGCCTGTCCCAGATATTGATATGACACCGTCTCCACAAGGTTGGAGATTAATGGAGTCTACATCTATTCATATACACAACCATATTCAAAATTTTGATATAGAGATGGAAACAGCACCGCAAGCACAACCAAAAGCAGAACATACACCGCAGCCTGTCCAGCCAATACCTATTCAACCAACACCGCAGCTAACAAGCCCAATAGCACAAGAAGCTTCACCAACATTCGAACCATCACCATCATACCCGGTAATGTATCCATGCCCACCAGTACAGCCATATCCATACATGCACCACCAAGCAGAGTACGGAGGGCATCCTTGTGTACAGATATGTTACGTTCCTGTATATCCATGTCCTCCATATCCCTACCCACATTATTAAAACGTGAGTACGTATATACGGCAAATCAAGAAAAATGTATGGAAATGGAAAAATGAAAACGGCATATTCTCTGTAAAAAAATATCCGACTGTTGAGCAGGCAGAAAAAATTCGCCTAATTCATAAAGAACTAGAATACATGGAAAAACCTTTTATACTTCCTATTATAGAATCGACCCAAGAAGACTTTATTATTCAACCCTGGTATAAAGGGGATCATACGGTTTCCTATCGGTTCAAGGAAGACAGAAAAGCAGTCCATTTACTCCTAAGTCAAATTCATGAGACAAATAAAATGGTTGACTGGGAAGATAGTAATCTATTTTATTCTTTTAACCTTATTTCTAAATGGCAGAATCGGAAATGGAAGATGAACGAAATCTCCTTTTTCATCGAGTCACATATAGGTTGGGAGCAGACAAAATTTCTTTTGCTTTGTGGTGATATCGCTTTACGTAATATGAAACCATTTAATATGGAAAAGCGCACCTTGTTACACGGGGATGTTGTTCATCATAATTTTTTATCAGACAGCTCAGATTACAAAATAATTGATTTTGATCTCGCAGTGATTGGTCCAAGGGAAATGGAAAACATACTATGGATGCACCGGGTCCTCCCAGAGATAAATTATGATATTCGGTTGCTCATCCATGAATTTCCGCATCTTGAAAAAGTAGTTCGACGCTATAAAGAAGCAATGATGTATCCAAATGAACTATACCGTGAGTGGTTATATGCGTACTCATTGCCGAAAGAGCGAAAACAGAAATTTATCGAGCAGTTAATACCTTATACGAACAAAGCGTTAACAGAATGGCCCAATTTATGCTATACTTTAAGTAAACTTTAATCGTTCTTTTTAGGAGTTGGTCGCTCGAGATTTGAGCGGCCATCTTTGTTTGTGCCTTTGGAAATTATAAATTGTATGGCAGGTTGATAACTACTTACAAGTGATTCTCCATCCAGACTCCAGCGCCTAGCCCTTCGAGTCGCTTCAGAATTGTAATAAAGGCAAAGTGCGCCTTGATTACAATTCTTCCAGCGCTTTTCAGGGCTGACATAGGCGCTTACGCTTTTGATCTTATGCTATAATGGACAGTATGAATTGTGAGGGATTTAAGGATGTATGATTACATAAAAGGACAAGTAACTCGAGTTACTCCAGAATACGTAGTAGTGGAACAGCAGGGAATAGGTTACCAACTCTTTACTCCCAATCCGTTTGCCTTCAGAAAAAGTGAGGAAATGGTCCAAGTATATACGCATTTTCATGTTCGGGAAGATGCACAACAGCTAATGGGATTTCCTAGCCTAGCGCAGAGGGAATTATTTCGTAAGCTTATTTTAGTTTCGGGCATTGGACCAAAGGGTGCCTTGGCTATATTAGCTAGTGGGGAGCCAACTCATGTTATTCAAGCAATCGAGCGAGAAGATGAAACCTTCTTAGTGAAATTTCCTGGTGTAGGAAAGAAAACTGCTCGTCAAATGATATTAGATTTAAAAGGAAAACTAAACGATTTAATAGATTTTGAACAGCTAGAATACGAGGATGAAGGGCCAAACTTATTCGATAATGGAGAAGCTGCTCACGAACTAGAAGAAGCGATGCTAGCATTAACAGCATTAGGATATTCCGAAAGAGAGTTAGCTAAAATTCGCCCACTCCTTAAAGCGGAAGCGGAACTACAAACAACCGATCAATTTATGAAAAAAGCCTTACAGCTATTATTTTCAGGTAAATAAACAAAAGAAAGGAGGTTCTTGCTATGGATGAACGTGTTATTTCCAGCGAAATTTCAAATTTTGATGAACCTTTCGAGCAATCACTTCGTCCTCAGTTTCTTAAACAATATATTGGGCAAGATAAGATTAAGCATAATTTAGAAATATTTATAGAAGCAGCCAAAATGAGAAGTGAAAGTTTAGATCACTGTCTATTATATGGACCTCCTGGACTTGGTAAAACAACACTTGCTGCTGTAATTGCAAATGAAATGGATGTACAAATTCGAATGACAAGTGGACCAGCTATCGAGCGTCCGGGAGATTTAGCGGCAATTGTTAGTTCACTTGAACCTGGAGATGTATTATTTATAGATGAAATTCATCGGTTGAATCGTTCAATTGAGGAAGTCCTTTATCCTGCAATGGAAGACTTTTGCTTGGATATCGTAGTAGGAAAAGGACCAGCTGCAAGAAGTGTGCGCCTAGACTTGCCCCCATTTACATTAATAGGCGCCACTACTAGAGCCGGTGCATTATCGGCCCCATTACGCGATCGTTTTGGAGTATTACTGCGACTGGATTATTATGAGGAAGATGCATTGACCTCTATTGTGGTTCGCAGTGCAGATTTATTTAATGCTTCTATTGACCATGAGTCTGCTGGAGAAATAGCTAGAAGATCTCGAGGAACTCCGCGAATAGCGAACCGATTGTTAAAAAGAGTACGGGATTATGCACAGGTTCGTGGGAATGGCTATATTTCACTTGAAATAGCTAGAGAAGCTCTAGAGCTTTTACAAGTCGATCCTCGTGGATTAGATCATATTGACCATAAACTAATTATGTCCATGATCGAACGTTTTAGAGGTGGTCCTGTTGGATTAGATACTATTGCAGCAAGTGTTGGGGAAGAGTCAACGACAATTGAAGATGTCTATGAACCATATCTACTGCAAATTGGCTTTATCCAACGATCTCCAAGAGGAAGGATTGTTACAGCCCTTGCTTATGAACATTTTGGAATTCCATTTCCAGTAGAAAGAAAAGACTAAAAAAGGATGTCCTAATTATGAGAGTAGAAGATTTTGATTTTGAATTGCCCGAAGAATTAATTGCCCAAACACCACTTTTGGACAGAACAAGTAGCAAGCTATTGATAGCAGACTTTGTAAAACAGTCATATACACATACACATTTTAAAGACATATTAGACGAATTACAGGAAGGCGATTGCCTAGTGTTAAATGACACGAAGGTAATGCCTGCTCGTCTGATGGGGATGAAAAAAGAAACAGGTGCCAATATAGAAGTACTATTATTAACACAAATAGAAGGCGATCACTGGGAAACACTTGTGAAACCTGCTAAACGGGTAAAAGTCGGAACAGAAATCACTTTCGGTGACGGATTGTTAAAAGCGATTTGTACAGATATAAAAGATCATGGTGGCCGAATTTTCCGTTTTGAATATACAGGTGTGTTTTTTGAGGTATTAGATCAATTAGGAGAAATGCCGCTTCCCCCGTATATTCATGAAAAGTTGGAAAACAAGGATCGATATCAAACGGTCTATGCAAAAGAGCAAGGTTCTGCTGCAGCTCCAACTGCAGGCTTACATTTTACCGATGCATTATTGGATGACATTCGCTCAAAAGGTGTTAAAATAGCCTTTGTGACATTACATGTTGGTCTCGGAACTTTCCGACCAGTTAGCGTAGATTCAATCGATGATCATGAAATGCATTCGGAGTTTTACCGAATTACTCAAGAAACAGCAGATACTATTAACCAAGTAAAAGCCGCAGGTGGAAAGATTGTAGCAGTCGGAACTACCTCGACGAGAACATTGGAAACAGTAGCAACTAAATTTGATGGACAACTTCAAGCTGATAGTGGCTGGACGTCGATTTTCATTTATCCTGGTTATGACTTCAAATGTATAGATGGGATGATTACGAATTTCCACTTACCTAAATCTACTTTAGTCATGCTTGTTAGTGCACTTACTTCTAGAGAGTTTATGTTAAGTGCCTATAAAGAAGCCGTTGACTTAAAGTATCGCTTTTTCAGTTTTGGAGATGCAATGTTTATAAAAGGAAGGAATTATTAAATGACAGCAGTTACGTATGAACTCATAAAAAAAGACAAACAAACAGGTGCTAGATTAGGCGTCGTACACACACCTCACGGATCATTTGAGACTCCTGCATTTATGCCGGTGGGTACACAAGCAACAGTAAAAACAATGGCTCCAGAAGAGATTAAAGAGATGAATGCTGGAATTATTCTAAGTAACACCTATCACCTATGGCTGCGTCCAGGAAACGAAATTATTCGTGAGGCAGGCGGACTTCACAAATTTATGAACTGGGACCGTGCAATTCTTACAGATTCCGGTGGATTCCAGGTATTTAGTTTAAGTGATATGCGTAAAATTGAAGAGGAAGGTGTTCATTTCCGCAATCACCTGAACGGCGACAAATTGTTCTTGAGTCCTGAAAAATCCATGGAAATTCAAAATGATTTAGGTTCTGATATTATGATGGCTTTTGATGAATGTCCACCGTATCCTGCATCGTTTGAATACATGAAAGCATCTGTGGAGCGTACATCACGTTGGGCAGAACGTTGTTTAACTGCGCATACGAACACAGATAAGCAAGGGCTATTTGGAATTATTCAAGGTGGAGAATTTGAAGAATTACGTCGTCAATCCGCAAAAGACTTAGTTTCTCTTGATTTCCCTGGATATGCAATTGGTGGATTATCAGTTGGAGAACCAAAAGATGTGATGAACCGTGTCCTTGATTTTACGACACCGATGATGCCTGAAAATAAACCTCGTTATTTAATGGGAGTTGGTTCGCCTGACTCATTAATAGATGGAGCAATACGTGGTGTCGATATGTTTGATTGTGTACTGCCAACACGTATTGCGCGTAACGGTACATTCTTTACTCATCAAGGTCGTTTAGTTATTAAAGGTGCTAAGTTCGCTCGCGACTTTGGACCGATTGATGAAAAATGCGATTGCTACACATGTAAAAATTATTCGCGTGCTTATATTCGCCACTTATTTAAAGCCGATGAAACATTCGGATTGCGTCTAGCATCGTATCATAACCTGCATTTCCTAATGAAATTAATGGAGAATGTAAGACAGGCAATACGAGAGGATCGTCTACTAGATTTTAAAGAAGAATTTTTTGAAGAATATGGGTATAACAAACCAAATGCAAAAAACTTCTGATTCTTGTATACTAGAAGATAGAGTTAAAAGGGGGGAAATAAATACATGGATACATTAGTAGGTTTGTTGCCAATTATTGCTATGTTCGCAGTAATGTGGTTCTTCATCATTCGTCCAGCACAAAAGCGCCAAAAAACAACTTCACAAATGCAAAACAATCTTAAACGTGGAGACGATATCATCACAGTAGGTGGGTTACACGCAAAAGTTGATGCAGTAGATGATCAAACGATCTTCGTTACAGTTGCAGACGGAACACGTTTACAATTTGAGCGCGTAGCAGTAGGACGAGTAGTTTCAGAGTCGAAAGTATAATAAAAAGTGAACGGGTCTATGTTAGGCACTGGAAGGATTTTGAGTAAAAGAGTACCATGTTTACTCAAAATCCTGAAGCACTAAACAAATGCTTCAAATGCCTGGACAGACCACATAAATTCGCAGTATTCTAGGCTTAGATACTTAATTGCTTATCTTTACTAAAATACATAAAAAAAGAACTTGCTCATTTTATGAGTAAGTTCTTTTTCTTTGGGCAAGGTAATAATGAGGTGATTATGTGCATGACATACTCATAATAATAATTCGGACATTTGTTTTGTACTGGTTTATTTTACTGATTTTTCGTTTAATGGGAAAACGAGAAGTGGGTGAGTTAAGTATTTTTGACTTGGTTGTTTTTCTTTTAATAGCTGAGGTTGCAGGCTTTTCATTGGATGATCCTCAAAGTAGTTTTATCAATGCAATTGTCCCAGTGCTTATGCTATTTTTTATCCAGATGGGCGTTTCCTACTTTTCATTAAAAAGTAAAAAATTTCGTGATGTCATGGAAGGTGAACCTTCCATACTTATACGAGAGGGAATAATTGTTGAAAAAGAAATGAGAAAACAACGCTATAATTTGGATGATCTCCTTCAACAATTACGAGAACAACAAATTGGATCTATTCAGTCTGTCTCCTATGCATTTCTGGAGTCATCAGGGAACTTATCCGTCTTTAAAAAAGAAGGGGAACAATATGTATTTCCTCTCATCATCGATGGCGAAATACAACAGAGACATTTAGAGCATATTGGGAAAAATGAAAAATGGCTAATCCAACAACTAGAACAAAAGCAAATTATGAGTTATAAAAAAATATTTTACTGCAGTTATGAAAACGAAGAGCTCTATATTCAGCTTAAAACTTCATTTAAATAGCGATTTATCAAAATCTATTTTTAGAACTTTTGGCAATCTTGAAAATAACACTTAACTCTTTGCGTTTTATCTGTCTAAACAGTACTAAAGCGATTGTTAAATATAGCATAGTAAATAGGCAATCGATAAGTAAAGGACGACTTCCAATAGAATATATTAACGGTCTGGTAATGATCGTTAACAAAAACACAGCGTAAGGAATGACAAAAAATGAGAAGCCAATTTGTGCTTCTTTTTTTTCTTTTAAAGAAGCGATATGTAAAAAGGAAGTAATTAATACTCCAAATCCAATCGCAACAATCGCGCCTTTTTCTTGAATAGCAACTTGAGAAGCGAGAAAAAATAGTAGTAGTAGTTTCCCTACACCACCATATAGAGAATTGAGAAATGCGGCCTTTGAATTGTCTAATGCCTGCAAAATTGAAAACAAAGGACTTTGAATATAATAAAAGAAAAAAATTGGAGATAGAATTTTCATATAAACAGTAGCATTTTCAACATGAAATAGGGCCTCTACTAGCTCGCCACCATGTAGATAAAATAGTGTAGCTGCATAACAGCCAGTTAAAGTAGAAAACTTTAAGGACAGATGAATTCTTTCTTTTAATAGTTTAAAATTACCCCGAGCAAATGCATCACTAACAGCTGGTATAAGAACAATAGATAGTGCGTACGGGATGAAAGAAGGAAACAATAGCAAAGGGACTAAAACACCTGAAATGACACCGTAAAGAGTAGTGGCGGCTACTGCTGTAACTCCAGTAATAGCTAAAGCTTTGATAAAAATAATTGGCTCTAAAAACCATGTGAAAGATCCGAATAGTCGACTACCAGAAGACGGTAAGGCAATTGCAAAGAGTGGAGACAATGGATAGGTTTTAGAAGATTTCGTAGTATTTTGTTTAGATTTCCATCTGTCATATTTCCATTTCAAATAGAGCAGTGCGATAAGTTCTGCGATTAGAGCTAAGAGCATTGCATAAGCAGAAGCTTCTTGTGGTGAAGCAGCAGTTAAAAAGAAGGGAAGCGCAAAACTGATTAAAATAATTCGAACGATTTGCTCCATCAATTGGGCCACAGCTGTTTCTTCTAATCGAGCAATCCCTTGGAAAAAACCTTTTAATATTCCGCCAGCGGCAGCAATCGGAACTATTGCGATGGATACGAATAATGTCATAGTAATTGCATCATTTTTTAATAAGTTACCCGATATATAAGGAGTGACAAAAATAAATAATGGTGTGAATATTAAGATGGAAATTACTGTGACAATAACAGATGTTCGCATAACGGCGAAATAATCTTTTGTGGCATTTCTTGCGCGGAGCTCTGCAATAATTTTAGCCATAGCAATCGGAATACCAAGTTGTACCAAAGAAAGGAAAAAAATAAAAGCTGGATATGCAGTCATATAAATACCAACTGTTTCTTCACCAGTTAAGCGAACAAACTGCATACGATAAATAAAACCTAAAAACTTGGACAAAAAAATGGAAATCATCAGCAAAATTGAACCTTTTAAAAATGTAGACAATTAAACACTTCCTTCTCAAATACAGGAACTTCGTATACAATAACAATATGCTTATTGCTTAGTACATTATTCTATAAAAGAGGTGCGATATTATGGAAAATAATTATGAAGAAATATTTGCGCACGTACTACCAGCTATAGAAAGTAAAAGAAATGAGTTTTTCGTGTATCAATACGAAACAGTTTCGGAAAAAGATATTTGGAAATATTGTGTGACGAAGAAGTGGAGGAAGAAGGATATATCTTTATTGCCTTTATATCAGATCATCAATGATATTCTAACTATTTCTCCGGCAGAGTTTATGACATTTGAACAAATTGATAATCAACGTACTTCTAATTGGTTTGCTGAGATTAATCAAGATGAATTACGAATGTTATTAAATTCAGATTTTGAAGAAAAGTAAATGGACGGGTATTTGACAGTAAGCGCAACGTGTTTCATAATAAAGTTGTTGCTTTTTTTTGAGGAGGAAATTTACATATGAAAACTAGAGGACGCATAGTTGCGTTTTTATTACTACTTGTTATTTTTGCAGGTACAATCAGTCCAACAGTTACAGGGGTCTTGAACAATATTAAACTCGGTTTAGATCTTCAGGGTGGTTTTGAAGTTCTTTATCAAGTAAACGAATTAAAAGACGGGACAGAAATAACGGAAGATGTTGTAGCGGATACAGCTTCAGCACTTACAAGTCGTATTGATGTATTAGGTGTAAGTGAACCTAGTATTCAAATTGAAGATGGCAACAGAATTCGTGTCCAGCTTGCTGGGGTGGAAGATCAAAACTCAGCCAGAGATTTACTTTCTACACAAGCGAATTTAACGTTCCGAGATTCAGATGATAATATAATGCTAGACGGGATGGACTTGAAAGAAAGCGGAGCAAAGGCAGCTTTTGATCAGCAAGGACAACCTATTGTTACACTAGAATTAAAAGATGCAAACAAATTTGCAGAAATTACTTCAGAAATTGCTGCTAAGCCAGCACCAGATAATGTATTAGTTATTTGGTTAGACTTTGAAGAAGGTGTGGACTCGTACAAAGCGGAAGCATTGAAGCCCGAAGAAGAACAAAAATTCACTTCAGCTCCACGAGTATCCCAACGTATCAGCTCAGATAGCGTAGAAATTTCAGGTGCTTTTACAGTTGATGAAACAAAACATTTATCGGGAATTTTAAATGCTGGTGCTCTTCCGGTTGAATTAGAAGAAATATTCTCTACTTCAGTAGGTGCGCAATTCGGGGAAGAAGCATTAAAAAGTACCATATTAGCTAGTATTATTGGTATTGCGGCAATTTTCATTTTCATGATTGGGTATTATCGTTTACCTGGTGTTGTTGCGGTTATATCTTTAGTAGTATACATTTTCTTAATCCTGGTTATTTTTGACTGGATTAATGGTGTATTAACACTTCCTGGAATCGCGGCAATTGTACTAGGGGTAGGTATGGCGGTAGATGCCAATATCTTAACCTATGAGCGGGTAAGAGAAGAACTGCGTATTGGTAAATCAGTGAAGAAAGCATTTGATGCGGGAGCAAAAGAATCCTTTACCGCCATTTTCGATGCCAATATTACTACATTATTAGCAGCGGCGGTATTATTCTTCTTTGGTACAAGTTCTGTAAAAGGATTTGCTACACTGTTAATAATTAGTATTTTAGTTATTTTCATCACAGCAGTATGGGCTTCCCGTATTCTACTTGGATTATTAGTTCATAGTGGTTACTTCGATAATAAACCAGGTTGGTTTGGTATTCCGAAGAGAAGAATGCATGCTCCAGAAGAAGAAGTGGATACACTTGACTTAACAACAAAATTTGATCGTTTTGATTTTGTTCATAGTCGTAAAATCTTCTATATTGCTTCTATAACATTGACTATTGCTGGTATTATCATTTTGAGTGTGTTCAAGTTAAATCTTGGTATAGATTTTTCTTCTGGTACTCGTGTTCAAATTGAGTCAACTCAGCCTTTAACTCAAGAGCTAGTAGAAGAAAAAATTGAAAGCATTGGTTTACCATCAGATGATATTGTCATCTCCGGGGAAAAAGGGGATAGTGCAGTAGTAAGATACAAAGAAGACTTTACACAAGAAGAAATTAAAACACTAAAAGTAGAGATGAATGAACAGTTTGGTAAGGACCCATCAGTGAGTACGGTTTCACCTACTGTTGGTCAAGAACTTGTCAAAAATGCATTAAAAGCATTAATGTTTGCTGCTCTTGGAATAGTTATTTATGTTGCTTTCCGCTTCGAATGGAGAATGGGACTAGCATCAATCGTTTCGTTGCTCCATGATGCATTCTTAATGGTTGCTGTATTTAGTATCCTTCGATTAGAGGTAGATATTACATTTATCGCAGCGGTATTAACGATTGTTGGTTATTCAATAAATGATACGATTGTTACATTTGACCGTATTCGAGAAAACTTGCATCGTAGTAAAACGATTACTTCAGAAGACGAACTTGCAACGATTGTAAATAAATCACTACGACAAACTCTTGGACGTTCTGTAAATACAGTGCTTACTGTAATTTTAGTTGTAGTAGCTCTATTGATATTCGGGGCGGAAGGAATTCGTAATTTCTCCATCGCTCTATTAATCGGCTTACTAGCTGGAACGTATTCTTCTATCTACATTGCAGCGCAAATTTGGTTTGATTTGAAAGTGAAAGAAATGCGTAAAAATGGCGGCATAGAAGTGAAAAAAGAAGAGAAAAAATGGGGTTCTGATGAGCCTGTCGTTTAATGTTTTAGTATAATATGGAGCAGGGTATAACTTTACTATACTCTGTTCCATTTTTTTATAAATGAGTAAAAAAAGGAGGGTCAATATGAAATTTCAATGGTCATTATTATTCGGTTTAATATTCGCTATTATTATTGCCTTATTTGCTATATACAATGTCGACACTGTTCCAGTCAACTATGTTTTTGGAACAGCACAATGGCCACTTATCCTAGTGATTTTAGGCTCAGCATTATTAGGAGCGTTACTCAGTGGGTCCGTTGCCATTTACCGGTCGTTCATATTATCGCGGAAAGTGAAGCACTTGGAGAAGGATATTGAAAAGAAAGATGCTACCATCGGTGTTTTACAAAATGAGGTAGTAGCTTACAAAGAAAAGCCTGTTGAGTTTTTTGAAGAGCCAGTGACAGTGAAAGATGAAAATTCGACTATATAACTCTAAAACCTTTTGACATCTGTCAGAAGGTTTTTCTTTAGATCCTTGCAAACACCTTTTTCACAACGTATCTACCTCAGATGAGGTATAATAGATTATAAGGAAGTGAATAATATGATCGAATCTCAGAAAATATGGCAAGTTTCAAGGCCTAATATAGAATTAGTAGAAATGTTAGAAAAAGAGCTTTCTATACCGAGTGTTTGTGCAAAAGTATTAGCCTCTAGAGGGTTTGAAAATATAGAAGATGCAAAATCATTTTTACAAGTATCGGAAAACCAATTACACAATCCATTTTTGTTTCCAGGCATGGAAGCGTTAGTAGCACGTGTTCATCAATCAGTGGAATCAGAAGAACGTATAATGGTCTATGGTGATTATGATGCGGACGGTATTACTAGCACAACGATCATGGTTAAAGCGCTAGAGTCACTAGGTGCTGATGTCATCTATAAGATTCCAAATAGATTTATAGATGGCTATGGACCAAGTGAGCGTTTGTTCCAAGAAGCTTATGATGAAGGTGTAAAACTAATCATTACTGTCGATAATGGTATTTCAGGTATACAACCTATTGAGTTTGCAAAAGGAATAGGGATGGATGTTATTGTTACTGACCACCATGAACCTGGTGAGATTTTGCCAATAGCAGATATTATAATACATCCGAGTTTAAAGGAGACAACCTATCCTTTCCCACATTTAGCAGGAGTAGGTGTAGCCTTTAAAGTAGCTCATGCTTTACTAGGGGAAATTCCTAAGGAATTCTATTATCTAGTAGCCATTGGCACAATAGCCGACCTTGTTTCATTGACAGGAGAAAATCGTTATTTAGTTCAACAAGGCTTAAAACAGATGCAACATACAGACTCTGTAGCCATTGAAGCTTTGGCAAATGTAAGTGGAGTAGATCTTCGTTCAATAGATGAAGAAACAGTAGGATTTATGTTTGGGCCACGTATTAATGCAGTAGGACGACTTGGTGAAGCAGCGCCTGGTGTAGATATGTTTTTAACTGAAAATCCTAATCATGCACTAGCGATGGCTAATATGCTCAATGAAAAAAATAAAGAACGTCAAGCAATCGTCAAGCAAATTACAGATGAAGCAATGGAGCAACTTGAACTATTTCCCCCTCTGGATGGGGCAAGTGTCATAGTAGTAGGGAAAATAGGATGGAATCCTGGTGTCTTAGGTATTGTTGCTTCCAAATTAGTGGAGAAGTATTATAGACCTGCTATAGTTCTAGGATTTGATGAAGATAAAAAGATTGCTAAAGGGTCAGCACGCAGTATTGAAGGATTCCATATGTATAAAGAGCTTGCTAAAAACCAAGATATTGTTTCTCATTTTGGTGGACATCCAATGGCAGCTGGTATGACATTACCTTTAGAAAATGTGGAAGAGTTTCGTTTAAGATTAAACGAACAAGCGAAAGTAAGTTTATCGGAAGAACAATTAATACCAACTATATCCATTGATGTTCCATTAGAAATGGATGAAATATCGACAGAATCCATTGAGTCTCTAAAAAAACTAGCTCCATTTGGAATGGGTTTTGCAAAACCAGTCTACTGCATAGAAAATGTAGAAGTTTCAACTGTGCGGAAAATAGGCTCAGCACAAAATCATTTGAAAATGGAATTAAAACAAGGGGCTATCCTTTTAGATGCAATTGGATTTGGAAAAGGGCAATTAGCGGACGAAATAGCTCCAACGACTAAACTTTCTTTTATTGGGGATTTACAGATCAATGAATGGAATGGACGTAAAAAAGCGCAATTGATGATACAGGATATAAAAACAGATGAGTGGCAGCTTTTTGATATTAGAGGTATTCGCCAGGTGACTCGATGGCAACCCCTTATTCCTTTAGAGGATACCGTATATGTTGCTTTTAATGAGGATACGATTAAGCACTTTAGTACAATCATTGATCATAGATTATATCTGATGAGTGAACTACTGGAGCAGCCGGTACAAGCGAAATATGTAGTGCTCTTAGATTTACCGGAAGAGGAAGAATCACTGGTCAAACTAATCCAATCTCATTCGTGGAAAAGAATATATGCACACTTCTTTACGAACGAGTCTTCTTACTTTGAAGGCTTACCGACGAGAGATCAATTTAAATGGTATTTTTCTTTCCTTACAAAAAGAAAAACATTTGCATTGAAACAGCATATTCATGAATTGTCTAAACATACTGGATGGAGTCAAAATACATTTAATTTTATGTCGAGGGTGTTTTTTGAACTTAGTTTTGTTAGAATAGACAATGGGATGATAGTGCTCAATGAAAGTCCAGTGAAAAAGGATTTATCAGAGGCGCCTTCATACAAACAGCGTGAGAAACAGATGGATCTAGAACAAAAATTATTATATGCGCCATATGTGGAGCTGAAACAATGGTTTGAAGAGCGAATAGCAGTACAAACCGTTCCTGAGGAGGAGCAAGTATGGATTTGAAGCAGTATGTAACAACAGTTGAAGATTGGCCGAAGCCAGGTATTAGTTTTAAAGATATTACTTCAATTATGGATAATGGAGAGGCATATAAATACGCAACGGATCAAATTGTTGAATATGCAAAAAAAGTGAATGCTGAAGTTATCGTAGGACCTGAAGCACGTGGATTTATCACTGGCTGTCCAGTTGCTTATGCACTTGGCGTTGGGTTTGCACCTGTTCGTAAAGAGGGGAAGCTTCCTCGTGAAGTAATCCGTGCAGAATATGGCTTAGAGTATGGAAAAGATGTTCTAACTATGCATAAGGACGCTGTAAAACCAGGACAACGTGTGTTAATCGTTGATGATTTATTAGCGACAGGCGGTACAATAGATGCTACAATTCGATTAGTAGAAGAATTAGGCGGTTTAGTTGTAGGTTGTGCATTTTTAATAGAACTTACATACTTAGAAGGTCGCAACAAATTAGAGAATTATGATATTTGCACATTGATGCAATATTGATCATTTTGTGAATATATGTTTGCATCAGGCAAGCTTATTTAGGGTGGACTTTACAAGTCCCTCTTTTTTTTTATACAATATAGCTTATAAACTATTTTAGAAATATAAAACGAAATCAGGTGAATTGGCATGGCAAAAGATCAAGTGAAGACAGCAGAAGATGTGTTTGAAACACTCTTTACTTATATGAATGAAGAGCATGTGAACTTTGTAAAGAAAGCTTACGAATTAGCAGAGCATGCCCATAGAGAACAATTCCGAAATTCGGGTGAACCATATATTCTGCATCCTATTCAAGTAGCTGGTATTCTTGCTGATCTTCAAATGGATCCAGAAACCGTTGCTGCTGGTTTTTTACATGATGTCGTAGAAGATACAGAATATACACGTGATGATATTGTGGAGCAATTTAACGAAGAAGTCGCTTTGTTAGTAGAGGGCGTTACTAAATTAGGTAAGATTAAGTACATGTCCAAAGAAGAACAACAAGCTGAAAATCATCGAAAAATGTTCATAGCGATGGCACAGGACATTCGTATTATTCTTATTAAGCTTGCGGATCGTTTACATAATATGCGTACTTTGAAACATCTCCCAGAAGAAAAACAACGTAGAATCTCCAACGAAACTTTAGAAATTTTTGCACCTTTAGCGCACAGATTGGGAATTTCCGCTGTGAAATGGGAGCTAGAAGATACTTCTTTACGGTATTTAAATCCTCAACAATATTATCGTATTGTTAATTTTATGAAGAAAAAACGTACGGAGCGGGAATCCTATTTAAGTAATGTCATGGAAGATATTAGTAAACAGTTAGCTGAAATGGAAGTGGAAGCTGATATTTCTGGTCGTCCAAAGCATATTTATAGTATTTATCGGAAAATGGTCGTTCAAAACAAACAATTCAATGAAATATATGATTTACTTGCTATGCGTATTATCGTAGATAGTATTAAAGATTGTTATGCTGTTCTAGGAGTAATTCATACGCTGTGGAAACCAATGCCTGGTCGTTTTAAAGACTATATTGCTATGCCTAAACAAAATTTATATCAATCATTACATACGACTGTCATTGGCCCGAACGGAGAGCCTTTAGAAGTTCAAATCCGCACAGAAGAAATGCATAATATTGCAGAATTCGGTGTGGCTGCTCACTGGGCTTATAAAGAAGGTAAAAAAGTAGAAGCTGATAAAAAGACAATTGATTCACAATTAACATGGTTTAGAGAAATTTTAGAATATCAACATGAATCTTCGAACGCAGAAGAATTTATGGAATCTTTAAAGTTTGACCTATTCTCTGATATGGTCTATGTTTTCACACCAAAAGGTGACGTAGTAGAGCTTCCGGCTAGTTCGGTTCCAATAGATTTTGCTTATCGAGTGCATTCAGAAGTTGGAAACAAAACTATTGGTGCAAAAGTGAATGGTAAAATGGTGCCACTAGACACGAAACTAAAAACAGGCGATATCATCGAAGTTCTAACTTCCAAACAGTCTTTTGGTCCAAGTAGAGACTGGATTAAAATTGCTCAATCATCGCAAGCGAAAAATAAGATCAAGCAGTTCTTTAAGAAACAATTGCGTGATGAGAATGTTATTAAAGGAAAAGAACAAGTAGAGAAAGAGATTAAATCACAAGAATTTGATCTAAAAGAAGTACTAACAGCTGAAAACATAAAGCGTGTATGTGATAAATACGCATTTGCTGGCGAAGAAGATTTATATGCAGCTGTTGGCTTTAATGGTATTACTGCACAGCAAGTGGTGAATCGTCTAGCAGAAAAAATGCGGAAAATTCGTGATCAAGAAGAAGCTTTAGAGAAAATAACAACTGAAATGCAAACACCAACGGTTAACAAAACAACAGAATCAGGTGTGATTGTTAAGGGAATTGAGAATATGCTCATTCGCTTATCCAGATGCTGTAGCCCAGTTCCAGGTGATGATATCGTCGGATTTATCACGAAAGGTCGTGGGGTTTCGGTCCATCGTGCGGATTGTCCAAATGTACACAACGATGACACAGTTTCCCGTATCATTGAAGTAGAATGGGTAAAATCTGACTCTCCAATGAAAAAAGAGTATCAAGTGGACATAGAAGTGTCGGCATACGACCGCTCAGGCTTGTTGAATGAGGTATTACAAGTGGTAAATGAATCTAAAACGAATATTGCAGCAGTGAACGGTAAATCAGAAAATGATATTGCAATTATTCATTTAACCATCCTAATTTCCAATACGGCCCACTTAAATAGGGTAGCCGATCGTATAAAACAATTGCCTGATATATATTCGGTGCAAAGAATTATCAATTAAAGGGAGTTTATTTTCATGAAGGTATTGTTGCAGCGTTGCAAAAATGCAAGTGTGACTGTAGATGGACAAGTTACTGGAAAGATAGAAAACGGTTATTTATTGTTAGTTGGTATTACTACAACAGACACTGAAAAAGAAATAAATTATTTAGTGGAGAAAGTGGTAGGTCTCCGTTTATTTGAGGATGCCGAAGGTAAAATGAATCACTCTATAGAAGAAGTACAAGGAAGTATTTTGTCAGTTTCCCAGTTCACTTTATATGCGGACACAAGAAAAGGCAGAAGACCAAGCTTTACCGATGCAGCTCGACCTGAAATTGCAAAACCATTATGGGAACTTTTCAATAACAAACTAATAGCAAAAGGGCTAAAAGTAGAAACGGGCGTATTTGGCGCAATGATGGACGTCACGTTTACGAATGATGGTCCAGTAACGATTATGTTAGAAGCTTAAAAACAAAAAAGTTGTATAAATTACTCTAACTAGGAGTAATTTGTACAACTTTTTTTAAGAATTAGAAAGTATATAATGAATAACATTGTGATTACTGTTAAAGGTTGACGCTTTCCTGGGGTGAGCGATGAGCTATCGCCGTCACTAACTCGTCGTTGTGATAGCTCAACTGATTACAGTACAAAAGTACTATTGGTTGTGGCAAACGAACGTCACAACCAATAGCACTTTAAAATCACTCGGTAATCATATAGCAAAACGTCTGTCCAAAGCTCATCTAAAACGATAGAAACAGTTTATGACCTAAGAGTTAATCCAACTGAGCATTAAAGTAGTTAATGATGCCATTATAAATGCCGTGTGTCGCTTGTTCTCTATAGTTTTGTGTAGTGACATTCCGTTCTTCAGAAGCGTTACTCAAATAACCTAATTCTATTAATATAGCTTTTTGCTTGTTTTCACGTAATACTAAATAGTCACCCGGCTGGGTCCCTCTATCCTTTAAGGAAATCATATTACCAAGTCCATTATGGACATACGTAGCCAATTCTTTCTGATAACTATGCATATAATAAGTCGTGAAGCCCCTAATGGAACTATTATCGATAGCATCATAGTGTAAGCTAATAAATGCATCTGCATCTACTTGATGACCAATTGATACTCGTTTTCGAAGATCTACATATTCGTCTGATTCTCTTGTTAAAATTACATTAGCGCCAGCTGCTTGTAATTTGGATGATAATAACTCTGAAGTCATCAACGTAATATCTTTTTCATCCGTTCCAAGTGCCCCGGTTGTCCCGCGATCATTCCCGCCATGGCCAGCATCGACTACAATAGTCAGACCTTTTAATGTACCTTTTTTACGATCAGCTTTCTTTTTATCCGTTTTGACTTTGTTTTCGGAATCCTGCTTCACATTAGATGTGGTGGATGACGCTGAAACTACCCAGCTTGCAACATACGCAGTTTGATCACCTACCATAACTTTATACCAATCATTGGTTTTTTCAGCTACTGGAAATGTCGTACCAGCATCGGCCCTGGTGACTACCTCACTACTAGTAGTACTATCAGAACGAAGGTTTGTCCCGTTATAGAGAATAGTAATAGTGCCATTTTCTTTCTCGGTTCCAGTTGTTGCTGAACTAGAGAAAGTCCCATAAAAACTATACAACCAACCTTTATCGCCATTTTTCAGTTCTACTTGCACCCAGTTATGATCAGAATTAATAACTGTAAATTGGTCTCCTTTATTAACCTGGCCAATTGTTTTTGATGTTAAATCTGCTTTTGAACGAACGTTTAAGGTATTGACTGAAACCTCAAATATGTTTTTGCCAGAAGGCAAGGGCGTATCTTCTTTTATCGTTTGCTCCGTAACAGTAATATAGGATTGATTGACCCAGCCTTTTTGACCCTGATAGTCTATTTCTACCCAATCCTCTTGAGATTGATATGCATTTGAAGTATCACCTTCTTTTAATTGACCAATAACTGCAGAAGAAGTAGTAGGTTCGGTACGGACATTCAATTGATTTACTTTAGACACAATCTGCTTATTACTTAATTTAAGCGATTCTTTCGTTGTGTACCAACTAGCAACCCATCCAGTAGTGCCTCCAAAATTAATTTGAAGCCAATCATTTTCTTTCCCTATTATGTCTAACTTGTCGTTTTTTGTAACAGTACCAATAGTGTCATATGTAAGACCTGGACCTGTTCGTACTTTTAAAGATGCGACATTAACAGTCACTTCATTCTCCTGTGCATCAGCTTGTACGTATGGTAGAAGTAGTAATGTAGATAAAAAAATAACAGTTATTCTATGTATTATTTTAGTGTTCATTGGATCACCTCTATACCCATTGTAAATAGTCTTAGCTAAAAATTCTACCTTTTCTTCAAAAGGGTTGACTTATTTGTCGTACGTCATTAAGATAAAGTATAATCAAAAACTAAAACAAACCGATGACCGAAAAAGTAGCTGTCTAAAACGGATGACAAGAGAAGGAAAGACGTGGCTGAAATCTTTCCTACATACGCATTCAGTGAACAACATTCGAGAGGATTTTTGTCGAAAGAGATTTTTCTTTAGTAGGCAGAAACGGAACTGGTCGTTATCCAGAATTGAGAGGGTCAATATTTTTGACCAACTAGGGTGGAACCGCGGAAGCTTATATAAGCTCTCGTCCCTTGCTATTTTTAGCAGGGGATGAGGGCTTTTTTATATGTTATTGAAAGGGGCAGTTACCATGGATATTAAAGTACCAAGAGGAACACAAGACATCTTGCCATCAGAAACAGGCAAGTGGCAAGCAGTTGAAGAACTAATTAGAGAACAATGTAGAATGTATCAGTATAAAGAGATTAGAACCCCTGTTTTTGAACATACTGAATTATTTACTAGAAGTGTTGGAGATACAACGGATATCGTTCAAAAAGAAATGTATACATTCCAAGACAGAGGGAATCGATCACTTACATTGCGACCAGAAGGTACAGCGTCTGCGGTAAGAGCATTTGTAGAACATAAAATGTTTGGTTACGCAGATCAGCCAGTGAAACTTTACTATATGGGACCAATGTTCCGTTATGAACGACAACAGGCAGGAAGATATCGCCAATTTGTACAGTTTGGAATAGAAGCAATAGGAAGTGCAGATCCTGCAATTGATGCGGAAGTTATTTCATTGGCAATGTCTGTCTATCAAAAGGCAGGTTTAAAAAAGCTTAAGTTAGTGATTAATTCACTTGGAGATACAGATAGCAGAGTGTCACATAAAACTGCACTAGTTAGTCACTTCGAGCCACATATAGCAGAGTTTTGTTCAGATTGTCAAAATAGATTACAAAAAAATCCACTTCGAATATTGGATTGTAAAGTAGATCGAAATCATCCGTTAATGGAAACAGCCCCTTCTTTGGCAGATTTTCTAAATGAAGAATCTGCTGCATACTTCGATAAAGTGAAGGAATACTTATCAATCTTAAATATCCCATTTGAAATAGATCCTAACTTGGTACGTGGTTTGGATTATTATAACCACACGGCATTTGAAATTATGAGCGCGGCCGAAGGATTTGGGGCAATCACTACACTAGCAGGTGGCGGAAGATACAACGGACTTGTAGAAGAGTTAGGTGGACCAAATGCTCCTGGCATCGGATTTGCTATGAGTATTGAGAGACTGTTGTTAGCTATTGAGGCAGAAAACAATGAGTGGTCTGAACAATCGACTCTAGACGTATATGTGATTGGATTAGGGGAAGCTGCTAAGAAAAAAGCAGTCGAATTGACTTATCAGCTAAGACAGCAAAAAATCACAGCTGAGATGGATTATTTAGATCGTAAAATGAAAACACAAATGAAGTCTGCTGATCGCTTAGGAGCAAAATATGTAATTGTAATTGGTGATGATGAATTAGAAAAAGAAAGTGTTATGTTAAAGGATCTGGCAACTGGCACTCAAAACTTAGTTCCTTTGAGTGCATTAATAGATCAAATCAAAACTAGTTCAATACAGTTGGAGGCAGAGGAATAATGAAAAGAACACATACAAGTGGGCAATTAAACGAACAACAAATTGGTGAAACAGTCCAACTAATCGGGTGGGTACAAAAACGAAGAGATTTAGGTGGATTAATATTTGTGGATCTACGTGATCGTACAGGGCTAGTACAAGTGGTCTTCAATCCTGAGATTTCCGAATCAGCTATTCAAATTGCAGATAAATTGCGTAATGAATTTATCGTTGAAATTACAGGTGCAGTAGTTGCTAGAGCAGCCAATCAAGTAAACAAAAATATTTCTTCCGGGGCAATTGAAGTACATGCAACGGAAGCTCGCATCATTAATGAATCAAAAAACCCTCCTTTTGCGATAGAGAACCAAACGGACGTCGGTGAAGATATCCGTTTAAAATATCGCTACTTAGACTTAAGAAGACCAGTAATGTACGATACATTCAAAATGCGCTCAGATATTACTAAAACAGTAAGACGCTTCTTAGACGAAGAAGGATTTTTAGAAGTAGAAACACCAATTTTAACTAAATCTACCCCTGAAGGAGCACGTGACTATTTAGTGCCAAGTCGTGTCCATGATGGAGAATTTTACGCACTTCCTCAATCACCACAGCTATTTAAACAGCTATTAATGGTTGGTGGATTTGAAAAATACTATCAAATTGCTCGCTGTTTCCGTGATGAGGATTTACGTGCGGATCGTCAACCAGAATTCACACAAATTGATATGGAGATGAGTTTCCTATCAATGGATGAAATATTGGAAATGAACGAACGTATGATGAAAAAAATTATGAAGGACGTTAAAAAGGTTGATGTTACTATCCCGTTCAATCGGATGAATTATGATGAGGCGATGAATCGCTTTGGATCAGACAAACCCGATGTTCGTTTTGGGCTAGAACTAGTAGATCTTTCGGAAATAGTGAAAGATAGTTCGTTCAAAGTGTTCTCATCCGCCGTGGAAACAGGAGGACAAGTAAAAGCGATAAATGTTAAAGGTGCTGCAGCAAATTATTCTCGTAAAGATATAGATGCTCTAGGAGAATTTGTTGGTGTTTACGGTGCCAAAGGTCTTGCTTGGTTGAAAGTGGACGAAGAAGGATTGAAAGGTCCTATTGCTAAGTTTTTCGAAGGAGAAGCAGCAACGAGCCTTATCCAAGCATTAGAGGCAACAACTGGAGATTTATTAGTATTTGTCGCAGACCAAACATCTGTGGTGGCAGATGCATTAGGGGCTTTACGTTTAAAACTCGGAAAAGAACTTGATTTAATCGATGAGTCACGCTATGAATTCTTATGGGTTGTGAACTGGCCATTATTTGAATATGACGAAAAAGAAGGTCGTTACTATGCAGCACATCATCCTTTCACAAGACCTTTTGATGAAGACCTTGCATTAATGGATACAGATCCAAGTAAGGTACGTGCGCAAGCTTATGACTTAGTGTTAAATGGTTATGAATTGGGCGGAGGATCTCTACGTATTTATTCGAGAGAAGTTCAAGAAAAAATGTTCGAAATACTTGGATTTTCAGAAGAAGAAGCTAGAGCTCAATTTGGCTTCCTAATGGATGCTTTCGAATATGGAACACCTCCACACGGCGGAGTTGCATTTGGATTAGATAGATTGGTAATGCTTCTTTCTGGTAGTACAAATCTACGTGATACAATTGCATTCCCGAAAACAGCAAGTGCAAGTGATTTATTAACTTCAGCACCTAGCGCAGTAGCAACGGCTCAGTTAGATGAGTTAAGCTTGAGCTTAAAATTAAAAAATAAGTAAATTTTAAAAGGATTTCTCGTGACACTAGTCATGAGGAATCCTTTTTTATTTTGGCTATGTTAAAATTTAGGATTGTTTAAAGATGCTCATAAAAAAATGAACTGGAAAATCTATCTCCAAGTTCATTTTTCCTTGCCTTTTTTAACTAAGCACCCTTTTAAAATTACTTCAATTGTTGAAACCCCATTAGTCTACTAGAATATTTCCAACATATTGAGCCGTCCCAATACTTGAAATGAGATTTACTTCGATTTAATATTCACCTTTTTCATTGGGAAAATTAAATTCTTTAAGTCTATTTACAGCTAATTGTATTTTAGTAATTTACTTAACGTTAAAGTTGATTTTAAATACATTCAAAAAAATTCTTTTATTTTGTATGGTTATTTCGATTGTCTCTTTTAAAAAACCTGTCTGTCATCAGCAATAATATACACCCTACCAAAATCATGCTGGCAAAAAATATTTGTTGGATGTCCTCGCCCCATCTAGTCAAAATTGTATAGACTTGAAAGATACTCAAGAGTAAGAGTCCCACTTTTAATGGCAAAGTTTTTATTTTCATGTTTAACACCCATTTCTTGTTATTACTAAAATGCTCGTTACTTCTATAAGAAAAAAAGGCGTACTCCTTTGTGAAGTAAGGCACCCGTTAATATAGTTACTAGATCAGTTCTACTCACAACCAACACAAATCAAATTTTCTTTACTA
Organism: Psychrobacillus sp. FSL H8-0510; assembly: GCF_038008345.1. NCBI lineage: Bacteria > Bacillati > Bacillota > Bacilli > Caryophanales > Bacillaceae > Psychrobacillus > Psychrobacillus sp. FSL H8-0510. The sequence goes on along the minus strand of NZ_JBBOYZ010000001.1, from coordinate 2,314,993 downwards.
TAGCAAACTCAAACTGCATAGTATAGGTCTTGTCTCATTTATTGTCTTCTAACAACTAGTGTTCCAATGACTAATAAAAAAAATAGGATTAATAAATATATACTTAAAGCACCCAATTCAATTGTTTCTGTTCCAAGAGCAATTAGTAAACAAACAATTAACATGCTTCCAAATAGAACTATATACAATGATATTGCATAGAAATTTTTAATATTTATCCATGTTCTTTCATCAATATCAGGTATGTTATGTTTCTTTCGGCTTTCACGAAATTTGATCGTTCCAAGAACAATACCTACACCTACAACCGAACCAATAATCCCTGCACTCATCGTTCCAACAGGTAAATCTGGGACCATCAAACTACCCAAGTAAAAACCGATACTCATTGAAAAAATCAGTGTACAGACTATGATGATTTGCAATTTTTTCATGTTATTCCTCCTCTAAAGTAAATATTTCATCTAAGGTTATATCAAAATATTTTATCAACTTGAGTGCCAGCTCCAAGCTTGGATTATACTTATGATTCTCTACCGCGTTTATCGTTTGTCTAGTAATTTGTAAATCTTCTGCCATTTGAATTTGGCTAATCCCTTTTGCTAGACGTATCTCTTTAATTCTGTTTTTTACTTTCAAATCCAACTAACTTCCTCTCTGGAATGATGTAAAGATATCTTTACCTTTAGTATAAAATAAAAAAACATATATGTAAAGATATCTTTACATCGATGTTTCCAACTTTTCATTATGTAACTAAATTGCCTCGTTCGTCTAAGTAATGACTTGCACCTTTATAGAGGGGAGAAGTTCTACATACTTATTAGCGAGTAATTACTTTTCCTTTAACAGAGCATTTAAAACCTGCATCTAAAATTTGTGGGCTAGTGATGCACAGCCAAACACCATTAGGTATCGAGAAAAGAGAGGGTGATCATAGATCTGGAAAAGTTTAAAATTAATGCGTTCTTGGGATTTTCTTGTGAATATATTTTAGTTGATATATATAATATTTAAGCAGTATACATATAATCTCAATAGTACATATTCTTTTAGTAAAGAGGAGTAGAAGATACTGATTATTGAGAAGGCATTATTATTTATTATTATACTTAGGTTACTTTCTGGGAGTATTGAGTTATCTGCAGCAATGCTTATGATTAAATTTAATGATTTAGAAAAAGCGTTTTATATTAACTCCTTACTAGCTTTAGTAGGACCGATCGTTTTAATCGTAACAACTGGAATTGGTTTAACAGGCTTATCTGAAAAAATTTCCTTAACTAGAATGGTCTGCTTATTTGCGGGGATATTACTTATTCTATATAGTTTAAAATCAAATTGAATTTAAAAAATGGACTGGTTAGCTTAATGCTTCCCAGTCCATTATATTTATGCCTTATGATTTTTTCCTTCAATTTCATCTACTTTTATCATTTTCAGCGCTATGAAAAAAAGAACAATTCCTATTGCGCCAGCAATAATATAACTAATATTGAGATAATTTTTCATAACTAGTGACATGATTGGTGGACCAGCTGCAACTCCGATGAATCTTGCTGAGCTATAGAAGGAAGAGATGGTACCACGCTCTTCTTTTTTTATATTTTCCGTTATGAGTGCATCTAACACTGGTAGCAAAGCGCCAATCGCAATACCCATTATACTCGTAATGATCAATAATAGAATTAGTTTGTCTTTAGTAAATCCTATAAATGCTACACTTATTGACATAACCACTAAACAAATCATTGTCATTTTTTTCATAGTAGAAACATTACCCTTAATGTTCCTGCCAGTTATATATGATGCAATACAAAGCATCAGAAGTGGAATAGCTATTACAAAACCTTTTTTTATTCCTTTTATATCATGTGTTTTTTCAAGCATTTCGGATAAGAAAAACAAAACGGCGAATAATAGAAGCATAACAAAAGCACCATTTATAAATACAGTAAAAAGCCATTTACTTTCCTTCTTGAATGTCTTTTTAGTATTACTTAGAAAGTCTTTAAACTTTACTGGCTCATCTTTTTCCTTTGGTACTTTTACAAAGAAAAATATCATGACAATAGAAATTAAACTAAAGACCGAAATGGAGAAGAAAGGTAAAAACCATAATACTGCTGCTAAAACAGATCCAAGAATTGGGCTTAAAACTTTGCCGAAAGTATTAGAGGTTTCAATAAGGCCGAGACAGGAACTGGTTTTTTCATCATCATCTTTATATAAATCTCCGACGAGTGGCAATACGATTGGCATTGCACCTGCCGCACCTATACCTTGAAGAATTCTTCCAATAATAATCCAAAAAAACGGGTCATCTATTTTCCAAGAAGCAAAACCAGCGATAAGCCCCCCGATTAAAGCTAGTATAAGGCTAGGTAAGATGACAATTTTTCTTCCAAAACGATCGGAAAGATAACCTGCTACAGGTATAAGAAAAATAGCTGCAATGGAATAACTAGTAATAATCATGCTTGACTGAAAAGAACTGATACCTACTTTCTTTTCTAAAACAGGCAAAATCGGTATGAGCATAGAATTACCCAGAGTCATGACGAGTGGAATAGAGGCCATACTGATAACACACCATATACTTACATTGTCAGTTTGATTGTTATTCTTTATCATTTGCACACCACACCTCAACTAATAATCTTTAAGGTATGATTTCCTTTGCGTGTTACAATATACGTCAAAAGTTTTTTAAAATAGTGCATGAAATGCTTGGATTCCAAAATAGATACCGAAGCCTATCATACACAAAGAAGAAATGAATGAAACAGCTTTTAATACTGAAGTGGAAAGTAGGTTTCGTGAACTACTTGAAAAGAAGGCCATCAAGAAATCGACTAGCGCGATACCAAGCAAGATAGCAATACTAATAATAATCGTTTCGATTCCAGAAATTTCACCACCGCCACTAACTAAAATAGATCCATAAATACCTAACCAAAATAAAATAGTCAACGGATTTAAAAAAGCCATTAGTATACCTGCCAGAAGTGAGTGGCGTAAACGAACAATTTTACGGAATTTAGGATCCATAGAAATATTATTTATAGTCAGTAAATTTTCGATGCCCGTGTACATAAGTACAAAGAAACCAAAACTCCATAAAAATATTCGCATATACGGGGAATCAATAAATTGGCCTATACCAAAATAAACCATGAACATATAAATTATGTCGGTTATGATGGCACCAATTCCAAAAAACCATGCATGAAAAAAGCCGTTTTTGATACCAGTATTTAAGAGTGTAGCTTTAACAGGTCCTATTGGTGCTGCCAGGGATATCCCTAATAAGAAATATGTACTTAAGGAATTCATTCATGTTCCTCCATTTTTGTTATATGAAGCATCATATTCGAGATGGACTAACCTTACGACTGAAGGTGCAAAATTTAATTTGAGGAGAAGTATAGACTAATAATTCTATTTACCTATTATTCAGAATAGTCCGAAAAGAGGGTGATAAAATGATTGAAGTTTTATAATTCATATGCTATTATCTAAATAACACGAATCCTGATGTGTTCGCAATTTGCCAATCAGTTTTGACCGAACAATTTTATCGTTGGGAGTCTAACTTTTATTATGAATGACATGCCCTTAATCGGGACGCCAAGATTAATAAAGAGGACACCCACCTGCATCTTGCGGGTTCAAAACGATACGCTCTATTTGTCGGCACAATTGGGATTCGTATCATTTTTTCAATATCCTCTGGCGCATCTGCTGGAGGTTTTTTCTTGGGATTTAATCCTACTAATCTGATTTATATGGAGTGTTTTTTATGTTACATCAATTTTCTAGAAATGAACTTGCGGTAGGGAAGCAAGGTGTGGAATTACTGAAAGAAACAACAGTAGCCATCTTAGGTGTAGGGGGAGTTGGATCCTTCGCGGCAGAAGCATGCGCCAGAAGTGGTGTTGGTCGTATTATTTTAGTAGATAAAGATAATGTAGACATTACTAATATTAACCGGCAATTAGTAGCTTACATATCGACAATAGGTCGATCAAAATCTGAAGTGATGAAAGAGCGTATTGCTGACATTAATCCAGAATGTGAAGTAATCGATATGCATATGTTTTATACGGAAGAAACGTTTGAACAATTTTTTGCGATGAATATAGATTATGTTATTGATGCGTCAGATACAATTATATATAAAATTCATTTAATGAAAGAATGTTTAAAGCGTAATATCAAAATTATTTCAAGTATGGGTGCTGCTAACAAAACAGATCCTACTCGTTTTAAAATTGTCGATATTTCTAAAACTCATACAGACCCTCTTGCAAAAGTGATACGTACCAAGTTACGCAAAGAAGACCGCATTACAAAAGGTATACCAGTTGTGTTTTCGGATGAGAGTCCTATTGTTGTGAGAGAAGACGTAGTAGAAACGGTTGGTAAGCCAGAAGCTACTATTAGAAAAGCAAAAATGCCACCGTCTTCCAATGCATTTGTTCCTTCTACAGTAGGTTTAATATGTGCAAGCTGGGTTATAAATGACATTACAAAAGATATTCATATTACACGCGTACAGTAATTGCTTGAAGTTTTTTCCTGATGACTTATACTTAATGTATATAAAGGAGGGAAATACGATGACTGAAACAAATAACCAAGAAACACCTAAAAAGAAAATGACCCTTCAAGAAGCTGTAAAGCAAAAACTTGAAGACAAAAAGAATCAAGCTGCAGGTGGTAAAACTTCCCTTAACGGTTCTACAGGAAATCAGAAAATGAAAAGCCAACAAACTAAAAAGGTAAGTAATACAAGACGCAAAATGGGTGTTTAATCCATAAAAAATCCAGTCCCTTCTTAAGGGGACTGGATTTTTTAGAGATTAAGAAAGAATATAAAATTGGACTTAAAAGATTGGGAATGCTGTGATTTCCGTTACAGGTGGGCGCGTTTCGCGGGGTGAGCGATGAGCTATCACCGTCGCCAGCGCGTCGCTGTGATAGCTCATCTGTCTCACTCATCCCGCAGAAGTCGCCACCTTTCACTTCAATCAATTATGCAGGTAGTACTCAACAACAAGATAGAGCATAGCTTATCGTTTGGATAAAAAGAGTAGTCAAAAGTTAATCTAGGGATTAAACAGTCTGCGTAGTATTGGGCTATTATTCCGTAACGTAGAATGTAGAAAATGGATTTCCTTTGATATGAGTCCCTTTCAGCCTTACTTATTTTAAGATGAAACATATATATTTAGGCGGTTTTATATCCAATTATCCGATCAGATTGAGTGGATCTAATTGATTGGAGCGCAGTGTGGCGACTCCAGTGGGAACAGCGCGAGCTGAAGACCCTGGACTGAGCGTAGCGAGGGAAGCGGCTGAAGCCGTGCCCACGGAAAGCGTCCGCTCTTCGCTCCAATCAATGGCCTATCTACGCTTTTATTTTTTAAGGACTGGGCGCCTTTATGCCCGATTATCTCATTTTTTTTCTGTTTTAAAATTCTCTAATCGCTTGTAAATAGCAGCCAATCGTTTTTCTTCACCAGCCTCGATCGGTTTATAGAAAGAACTTCCTACTAAATTGTCTGGCAAATAGGTTTGATTGACCCAACCCCCAAACGTCCCGATTTTATAATTATGCGGATAAATATATCCACCATGTCCTAAATCTGCAGCGCCTGCATAATGTGTATCTTTCAAATGACTTGGAATATCACCTGTTTTCCCCTGATGAATGCTTGCTATTGCAGCATCTAAAGCAGAATATGCAGAATTGGATTTCTCCGACAGACACATGAGTACTATTGCGTTAGCTAAAGGTATTCTTGCTTCTGGTAACCCTAAACGTTCAGCGGATTGAATAGCGGCTAATACTTGTGGTCCTACTGATGGATTAGCTAGGCCGATGTCTTCATAACTCATCACGAGTAAACGTCTGGATACAGCTACTAAATCACCATTTTCCAATAGATGGGCTAAGTAGTATAGTGCCGCATCAGTATCACTACCACGGACAGATTTCTGTAAAGCTGATAGTAGGTTGTAAAAATGAGAACCTTTTTTGTCCCCAAAAACTCCTACACGATCAACAAGACTCTTCAATGTGGAATCCTCCACAATGGTTACACCATTTTCTTCAAAACTTGCAAAAATAGTAGATTCTAAAAGAGTTAAAGCTTTTCTGGCATCTCCGTTTGCTGAATCGGCTATTAGTTTTCTTTGTTGTTCTGTTATTTGAATGTTCTGTTGACCAAGTCCTTTTATGTTATCTTCCAAAGCTCTCATTAAAAGTAAATCTATATCATCGGTTGTTAGTCTTTTGAGTTGTTTGATCTCTCCACAACGTGACCTGATCGCTGGGTTTACATCATGATAGGGATTTTCTGTTGTTGCACCGATTAAAATAATCGATCCGTTTTCCACGTGGGGAAGCAATGTATCCTGTTGTAACTTGTTAAAACGATGAATTTCGTCTAAGAACAAAATAACTTTACCGCTTATACGTGCATCAGCCACTACATCTTCCACGTCTTTTTTTCCAGCTTTAGTGGCATTCAACGCAACAAAGGGCAATTTTGTCGTACCTGCAATAGCAAATGCAAGAGATGTTTTGCCAACTCCAGGATCGCCGTATAAAAGCATAGAGGGAACATGTCCGTTTTTTATCATTTTATATAAAGCTGTGTTTTCTCCAATAACATGTTGTTGTCCAGCTAGTTCATCAATAGTTTGAGGTCTCATCCGATATGCTAAAGGTTCATTTTGCAAAATGATCTCTCCTTTTTCGTACGTTTGTTCTTTTATTATATAGAAGATTGTCTAAAAAGTCATTTTGAAGTCGATATAGTGTGTAATTATGCTATACTAGGGAAAGAATTTTTTAATCTTATGAGGTGAATTATATTGAAATTTTCAACAAAAGGAAGATACGGTTTAACAATTATAGTAGCTCTAGGAAAGCAGTACGGAGAAGGTCCGATTGCACTTAGACAAATTGCTGCTGAATATAATTTATCTGAAGCGTATTTAGAGCAGATTGTATCACCTCTTAGAAACGCAGGAATCGTGAAGAGTGTAAGAGGGGCATACGGTGGTTATATGCTTTCAAAAACACCTAGTGAAATAACTGCAGGAGATGTTATTCGCGTATTGGAAGGACCAATTCAAATCGTTGAGGGAATTGAAGAGGAAGCCCCGCCACAGCGTGAGTTGTGGATGCGTATTCGAGACGCTGTAAAAAATGTACTAGATACAACTACAATAGAAGATTTAGCAAAATATACGGAAGAAAATCCAGAGAACCCTGGATATATGTTTTATATATAAGGAGTTTATAATGACTAGAATATATTTGGATCATGCAGCCACATCACCAATGGCCGAGGAAGTAATCGAAGTCTATACAGCTGAAATGAAAGAAGTGTTTGGTAATCCCTCTAGTATTCATCAAACTGGAAGAAAAGCCAGAAAAAAAGTCGATGATGCAAGAACAATTTTAGCTAAAAGTATTGGAGCCCATGAAACAGAAATTACCATAACTAGTGGAGGCACAGAAGCAGATAATTACGCTGTTTTTGGAACTGCTTACGCTAGAAAAAACGAAGGTAAGCATATAATTACAACTCAAATTGAGCATCATGCGGTTCTTCACGCTTGTGAACAGCTTGAAAAAGATGGTTTTGAAGTAACTTATCTTCCAGTCGATAAAAATGGATTGATCAGTATCAATGACTTGAAAAATTCACTAAGAGAAGATACTATTTTAGTTTCCGTTATGTATGCAAATAATGAGGTAGGGGTTATTCAACCAATCGTGGAAATTGGTGAATTATTGAAAGATCATCCTGCCTATTTCCATACAGATGCTGTTCAAGCATTTGGTAGTTTATCTATTGACGTGATTACATCCCATATAGATTTATTGAGTGTTTCCAGCCATAAGATAAATGGACCAAAAGGAATAGGTTTCCTATATCAAAGAAAAGGTATCTTGTTAAAACCTATTTTTTATGGAGGACAGCAGGAACGAAAAAAACGGGCGGGTACCGAAAATGTACCGGCTATTGTTGCATTTGCAAAGGCAGTTCAATTGAAACAAACAACTTTTACAGATGGCAACGTAGAATATAATCAGTTAAAACAAGTTTTTCTATCTGAATTGGAAAGACTTAAAGTTCCTTTTCAGGTTAATGGTTCTCAGCAATCAGTGCTTCCTCATGTGGTAAATATTAGTATCCCTAATACAGATGTGGAAACCTTTTTAGTGCAATTAGATATAGCTGGTATTGATGCTTCAAGTGGATCGGCTTGTACAGCAGGTTCTATCGATCCATCCCATGTACTAGTTGCGATGTATGGGGAAAGTACACCCGAGTTACGAAATTCGGTTCGTTTTAGCTTTGGATTGAATAATACGGAAGAACAAGTGTTGGAAGCGGCAAACAAAATAAGCAAGATAGTATTATAGAACAAACCCAACTAAAAGTTTAACTTCATTTAGTTTGAGTTTGTCTATTACTACATGATGTTAAAGATTTTAGCGAAATGAGTGAATACAATGAAAAAAATAGAAGATACACGAGTAGTAGTTGGAATGTCTGGCGGGGTAGACTCGTCTGTTGCAGCATACTTACTGAAAGAACAAGGCTATGATGTAATCGGCATTTTCATGAAAAACTGGGATGACACCGACGAATTCGGGATGTGTACAGCAACCGAAGATTATGAAGACGTGATAAAAGTTTGCAATCAAATAGGTATTCCTTATTATGCAGTAAATTTTGAAAAACAATATTGGGATAAAGTTTTCACTTACTTCTTAGAAGAATATAAAGCAGGTCGAACTCCCAACCCAGATGTAATGTGTAATAAAGAAATTAAATTTAAAGCGTTCTTAGAGCATGCATTAGCTCTAGGAGCAGATTATTTAGCAACAGGTCACTATGCACAAGTAGAAGTACGTGATGGACAAACTCGTATGCTACGTGGAAGAGATAACAATAAAGATCAAACTTATTTCTTAAATCAATTAAATCAAGAACAATTAGAAAAAGTGATGTTCCCAATTGGTCACTTAGAAAAGAAAAAAGTCCGTGAAATCGCATTAGAGCAAGGCCTTGCTACTGCGACTAAAAAAGATTCCACTGGTATTTGTTTTATCGGGGAAAGAAATTTCAAAGAATTTTTGAGCCAATACCTTCCCGCTCAACAAGGTGCTATGGAAACGATGGATGGAAAAGTAATGGGACAACATGATGGTTTAATGTATTACACAATTGGACAACGTCATGGTCTTGGAATCGGTGGTTCGGGTGATCCCTGGTTTGTAATTGGAAAAGATTTGGACAGAAATGTCCTGTTAGTTGGACAAAACATTAACAATGACGCATTGTTTTCTACTAGCCTAACTGCAACTGATTTATCTTTTACGACTACATTAGAAAAGCCACAATCTTTTAAAGCAACTGCGAAATTCCGTTATCGTCAAGAGGATATAGGTGTGTTTGTAGAATTGATAGATAATAACAGAGTGAGCGTTATATTTGATGAGCCAGTTCGTGCAATAACACCAGGACAAGCGGTTGTGTTCTATCAAGGCGATGAATGTCTAGGTGGAGCTACAATTGATGAAGTATTCAAAGATGGTCTTAAACTGGATTATGTCGGATAACTGGAGGTAATATTATGGATTACAATGAATTAGGAATTCAAGCTATACAAGAAGAAAATTATGAAAAAGCAGTAGAGCTTTTTACGAAAGCAATTGAAGAAAATCCAAATGAGGCAATTGGTTATATTAACTTTGGAAATCTTTTATCGTCTATGAACGAAGATGAACGAGCAGAGAAGTTTTTCCAAAAAGCAATTACTTTAGATGAAGGTGCAGCAACAGCCTATTATAGTCTTGCAAATCTTTACTACAATGCCGAGCGATTTGCGGAAGCTGCAAAGCTATATGAAAAAGCTATTGCGACTGGAATTGAAGGACCGGATGCCTACTATATGCTTGGGAAAAGTCTTGAAAAAGAAGGGCTAACAAAGCTTTCGCTACCATATTTACAAAGAGCTTCGGAGCTAGCTCCTAAAGATATACAAATTAAATTATCTTATGGTATTGCCCTTGCTAGTTTAGAGATGTTCGAACAAGCGGAACCTGTCTTTAAAGAAATAGTGCAGTTAGATGCCGAAAACGCAGATGCTCACTATAATCTGGGTGTATTATATGCAGTTTCAACTTCTGACACTGAAGCTGCTCTATCTCATTTAAAAGAAGCTTTTACTTTACAACCCAATTATGATCAAGCACGCTATGTGTACGACATGATTTCCCTACGAAATTAATGAAACTCTGGAGGCGGTAGTATGACCAACGAAATAAATAATGAAAAGCAATTTATTACGGGTCGTCCTATCGTTTCGATTTTTCATAACCCTCAAAACTTATTCTCTATCATCAAATTGAAAATAAAATCCACTAACACTACATACACAGAAAAAGAAGTAATTGTATCTGGTTATTTCCCTCCGTTAGTACTTGAAGAACCATACAAATTCATTGGTTATATTAAAAATCATCCGAAATATGGCGTGCAATTTCAAGTGGAAACATTCCAAAAAGAAGTACCAGCGACAGAACAAGGAATTATTCATTATCTTTCCAGTGATATGTTCACAGGGATTGGACGCAAAACTGCTGAACTAATTGTGAAAAAGCTAGGCACAAATGCCATTAACAAAATATTAGAGGACCCACAGGCCTTAGATGTAGTGCCTCGCCTTTCAGAAGATAAAAAAGTGACGCTACGTGCAGTTCTGGAACAAAATTTAGGCTTGGAAAAAGTAATGATTCAACTCAATGAATGGGGATTTGGTCCTCAGATTGCTATGAAAATATATCAAGCGTATCGAGAAGAAACACTTGCTGTGCTTACGAAGAATCCATTCCGTCTAATTGAAGAGGTAGAGGGAGTAGGTTTTGTTCGAGCAGATGAGCTCGGCTATAAATTAGGGATTAAAGGAAACCATCCAGATCGTATTAAAGCAGCAATCTACCATTTGCTTCAAACAGCTTCCTTAGGGGAAGGTCATGTATTTCTTTATGCAGAGCAATTATTGGAATCTGTTAAAAAACTACTAGAAAATGCTCAACATGAAGAAATTCCTTATGATGCAATTACTAAATGTTGCATTGAACTTGCAGAAGAAAATCGGATTGTCGGAGAAGTGAATCGTTTTTATATTCCGTCTTTATATTATTCAGAAGTTGGCATTGGATCCAAAATTGAAACCCTACTAGCCGAAAATGATACACATCATCAGTTTCCTTTAGCAGAGATGAAAAAGCATCTTGGAGGTATCGAAGAACGTCTAGGTGTCCAATATGCTCCAACACAGATCAATGCGATTGAAACGGCATTAAATGCAAGTATGACCTTACTTACTGGAGGTCCTGGTACGGGTAAAACTACGGTAGTTCGAGGAATCGTGGAACTATATGCAGAACTACATGGACTGTCTCTGGATCCAAAAGAATGGTTGAAAGACAAGAAACCATTTCCGGTAGTATTAGCCGCTCCTACGGGTAGAGCAGCCAAGCGTCTAAGTGAATCGACAGACTTGCCAGCCATGACTATTCACCGACTATTAGGCTTTACTGGTCAAGAGGATTCGGATGTGGAAGGAAAAGAAATCGAAGGCAAACTAATTATTATTGATGAAACTTCTATGTTAGATACATGGTTAGGGCATCAGCTCTTAAAAGCAATTCCAAAAGATGCTCAAGTTATTTTTGTAGGAGACCAAGATCAACTTCCGCCAGTAGGACCAGGTCAGGTATTAAAGGATTTACTTGCCTCCAATCGAATCCCTACTGTAGAACTAAAGGATATTTATCGCCAGGCTGAAGGATCATCGATTATAGAACTTGCTCATGAGATGAAACAAGGAACGGTTCCCGCATCCTTATTAGACAAAACAAAGGATCGTTCGTTCATCAAGGCTTCTACAGAGCAAATCCCAAAAGTAGTAGAGCAAGTACTGAAAAGTGCATTATCCAAAGGACTTTCCATTCGAGATATGCAAGTATTAGCTCCTATGTATAGAGGTCCTGCAGGTATTGATGCGCTTAATAAAATGATTCAAGAAATGGTCAACCCAAATACGGATGGAAAACGAAAAGAAATGATTTTTGGGGAAACTATTTATCGTATTGGGGATAAGGTACTTCAACTCGTCAATCAACCAGAAAGTCATGTATTTAATGGCGATATGGGAGAAGTTATTAGTATTTTTAAAGCTGCAGAAACAGTCGAGAAAAAAGAGATGCTAATTGTGTCATTTGATGGTAATGAAGTAACCTATGAAAAAAATGATTTAAATCAGCTGACACTTGCTTATTGCTGCTCCGTTCATAAGTCACAAGGTAGTGAATTTCAAACGGTTATTATGCCTATCACGAGAAGCTATATGAAAATGTTAAGACGAAATTTACTGTATACAGGAATTACGCGCGCTAAAAACTTCCTTATTCTTTGTGGAGACCCAGAAGTATTTAAGTTTGGAGTAGAGCGAACGGATGATCTTCAGCGATTGACTACATTAAAAGATCGTTTAACGCATACAGAAGAAGCAGAACCCGCAGAAGAGAAAGGGTTAAAAAGTGATACTGAAACTAGAGCGAATCAAACAGATTTGACTTATTTAACTGCAGAGAATTATCATGTAGTTGACCCTCTAATAGGGATGAATGGTGTTACTCCGTATCAATTTATGGACACAGACAATTGACACAAGCCCATTTGTTTTTTATAATCAATTGCATATAGTAAAATGTTGACGGAGAAAGTACTAATTGTTATCTGACTAGAAATGGATTCCTTGGCTGAAAGAATTCACTGACCTAACAAATAGGAAAGCTACTCCTGAGTGCAGTTAAAACCTGTCGTATGGCCGCGTTAAGGCTTCTTGAGAGACATAAGTAGAATTATCTACTGTGTAACTAGGGTGGTACCGCGAAACAATAGCTTTCGTCCCTTTTTTAGGGATGAGGGCTTTTTTTATTGTTTTGGTTTTTAGATATCACTTGTGAAGTGATTGGGATTACTCGCGGTCGAAGATAGTTTGCTGGCGAAAAGGGATTTATAAAAAAATTTAATGCTTTCAGTTTTTCGTCTCGAGCGAAAACTACCTTCTAGAGTAGCCGTCTCTTAATGTCAGCATTAAATTAAATCTTTAAAGTTTACTAATACAAATTATTAGGAGGAACTAAACATGAAACAATTAACAGGTGCTCAAATTAGACAAATGTATTTAGACTTTTTTATCGAAAAAGGACATTCCCAGGAACCATCAGCTCCACTTGTACCAATCAATGACCCGTCATTACTATGGATAAATAGTGGTGTAGCAACACTTAAAAAGTATTTTGATGGACGTGTAGTACCTGAAAATCCACGTATTACAAATGCGCAAAAGTCTATTCGTACAAATGATATTGAAAACGTTGGGAAGACAGCAAGACATCATACTTTCTTTGAAATGCTAGGCAACTTTTCTATTGGAGACTACTTTAAAAAAGAAGCGATCCAGTATGCATGGGAGTTTTTAACGGATGCAAAGTGGATGGCATTTGAACCAGAAAAATTATCTATTACGATTCATCCCGAGGACGAAGAAGCATATAATATTTGGAAGGATGAAATTGGAATTCCGGAAGAGAGACTTATTCGTTTGGAAGGGAACTTCTGGGATATTGGGGAAGGTCCAAGTGGTCCGAACTCAGAGATTTTCTATGATCGTGGAGAAAGCTATGGTAATGACCTAAACGATCCTGAATTATATCCAGGTGGAGAGAACGACCGGTATTTAGAGATTTGGAATTTAGTGTTCTCTGAATTCAATCACAATCCAGATAATACGTATACTCCTTTACCAAAACAAAATATTGATACTGGTATGGGCCTAGAACGTATTACAAGCGTAGTACAAGATGTGCCAACAAATTTTGATACTGATTTGTTTATGCCAATTATCCGTCAAACTGAACAGATTTCTGGGAAGTCATATCGTGCAAATGATGTGGATGATACGGCATTCAAAGTAATTGCTGACCATGTTCGTACAGTAGCTTTTGCTATTGGTGACGGTGCATTACCATCCAATGAAGGTAGAGGTTATGTCCTTAGAAGATTACTTCGTAGAGCAGTTCGTTTCGCGAAACAATTAGGGATTGAAAAACCATTCCTACATGAGCTCGTTCCAGTAGTTGGAGAAATTATGCAAGACTTCTACCCAGAAGTAACAGAAAAACAAGATTTCATCATGCGTGTTATGAAAAATGAAGAAGAAAGATTCCATGAAACACTTCATGACGGCCTAGCTATATTGGAAAAGGTTATCGAGGAACAGCAATCAAAAGGGGAATCTTATATCCCAGGAACGACTACTTTCACTCTATACGACACGTACGGTTTCCCAATTGAATTAACGGAAGAATATGCAGAAGAGGCGAATATGACCGTCGACCACGAAGGCTTCAAATCAGAAATGGAAGCACAACGTTCTCGAGCTCGTGCAGCACGTCAAAATGTAGATTCTATGCAGGTACAGTCGGAAGTGTTTAGCAATTTACGTGATGAAAGTGAATTTGTTGGATACGATACGATGAGTGTTGCTACTAAAGTTACTTCGATTGTTCGTGATCAAGTATTAGTCAAATCAGCTCATGAAGGCGAAGAAGTTAAAGTAGTATTAACGCAAACACCTTTCTACGCTGAAAGTGGCGGGCAAATTGCCGATCATGGAGTTATTCAAAATGATACATTTAAAGGATACGTAAAAGATGTGCAAAAAGCTCCTAATGGTCAAAATCTCCACACAGTAGTTATTGAATCAGGAGAAATTATTACAGATGCAGAAGTAATGGCAACTGTAGATAATTCACTTCGTGGACATACGATTAAAAATCATTCTGCTACACATATTTTACATCAGGCGCTAAAAGACGTATTAGGAACGCATGTAAACCAAGCAGGTTCATATGTTGGTCCAGATCGTTTACGTTTTGACTTCTCTCATTTTGGACAAGTTACAAAAGAAGAAATTGAACAAATAGAACGTATAGTAAATGAAAAAGTGTGGGATAATATCCCGGTAGTTACAGGATTCCATAATATTGATGAAGCAAAACAAATGGGTGCAATGGCATTATTCGGTGAAAAATATGGTGATATAGTAAGAGTGGTGAAAATGGGAGATTTCTCATTAGAACTATGTGGTGGTATTCACGTCCAGAACACCTCTGAAATAGGAATTTTTAAAATCCTTTCTGAAAGTGGGATTGGAGCAGGAACTAGACGTATAGAAGCGGTAACTGGTAAAGGTGCTTTCGAAATATTAAAAGAAGAAGAGCAAATATTAAATGAAGCAGCAAATTTACTAAAAGCACAACCTAAAGATTTAGTGAATAAAGTTACTCAAACACTTCAAGAGCTAAAAAATGTTCAAAAAGACAACGAGTCTCTTTCAGCGAAAATTGCCAATAGCCAAGCTTCATCCGTTCTGTCCTCGGCACAAAAAGTAAATGATATAACTGTATTATCCGTAAAAGTAGACGCTAAAGATAACAATCAATTACGCCAAATGATGGATGATTTAAAACAAAAGCTAGAAAAAGCGGTAATTGTTTTAGGTGCAATCGATGGGGATAAAGTCATGATTACAGCAGGCGTAACAAAAGATATAGTTGGTGGTAACTATCATGCAGGGAATATCGTCAAACTAGTGGCAGAGCAATGTGGAGGTAAAGGTGGAGGTCGTCCGGACTTCGCAATGGCTGGTGCTAAAGATACAAGTAAATTAGAAGCAGCTTTAAGTTCTGTAGTAGAATATATTAAATCTGTTTAAACTTTTTCCAAAATAGGGTATACTAATACAATAGGTACATTAGTTTACTCACTTAAAAAAGAAAGCGAGGTGCTGATCATGAGCTCATTTGATAAAACGATGAAATTTAATTTCCCTGAAGAATCGATGGAACAAGAAGTAAAACATGTGATGGTACAAGTTCACTCTGCACTAGAAGAAAAAGGGTATAATTCTATCAATCAAATTGTAGGCTATTTATTGTCAGGTGATCCAGCTTATATTCCTCGCCATCAAGATGCACGAAATATGATTCGAAAACTTGAACGAGATGAAATATTAGAAGAACTGGTAAAGTTCTATATTAAGAAAAATAATGAGGCTTAATGATGCGAATTATGGGGTTAGATGTTGGTTCTCGTACTGTGGGAGTAGCAATCAGTGATGCATTTGGTTGGACTGCACAAGGTATAGAAACAATAAAAATACATGAAGAAAGCTTAGAGTTTGGTCTGGAACGAATTGATGAACTCGTAAAAGAGCATAATGTAACAGAATTTGTTGTTGGATTTCCAAAAAACATGAATAATTCTATTGGTCCACGTGCTGAGGCATCCGAACAATATGCTAAGCTATTAACCGAGAAATATCATTTCCCAGTAACTTTATGGGATGAACGATTGACAACGATGGCTGCAGAACGTATGTTAATAGATGCTGATGTGAGCCGTAAGAAGCGTAAGTTAGTGATCGACAAGATGGCCGCTGTAATGATTTTACAAGGCTTTCTTGATAGAAAAAATAGATGAGGTGACTACAAATGGACCACGGTCAAGAAAATATTACAATTGTAGATGAAAATGGAAATGAACAACTTTGTAACGTGCTATTTACATTTGAATCTGATGAATTTGAAAAATCATATGTACTTTATTATCCAATCGGTGCAGAAGAAGATGAAAATGAAGAAATCGAAATTCATGCATCATCATTTACTCCAAATGAAGATGGAGAAGACGGAGAATTACTTCCAGTCGAGTCCGATGCTGAATGGGATATGATCGAAGAAATGTTAAGTACATTTTTAGATGAACAAGAAGACGAAGAAGAAGACGAAGAATAAGACTATCTATTCAGGTGGATGAGGGAAGCCTCATTCACCTTTTTCTTTGTTTAATTGTTCTGTACATAATTAGCTATTTACACATTCTAGCCTGTGGTGAATAGTGGTAACCATTATCATAAAAGAGAAAAAAATCTACTATATGTCAAGATTCTCTAAAAGCGTCAAGCTCATTACACACGGTAGATTATAGTAGATGATTTGTGCGCTTTTGTTCTTTTATATATTTTCTTGTATAATGAGATAGGATAAAGGGGGAGAACCCGTGGAAAATGAAACAAAAAAAGATATTATGTTTAAGAAAATGAAAAGTAAGAAAAAAGAAGTGAAACTTGTGAGAAAGATTGTTCTAATTATAACTTTCCTTGTAATTATCATCGGAGGGATAGCTGGTCTAGTTATCTATAATTATGTAGAATCAGCGCTCCAACCTTTAGACCCTAATTCCGAAGAGACTATAACCGTAGATATTCCAATTGGATCGGGCTTAGATAATATTTCCAGTGCATTAGAAAAAAGCGGAATTATAAAAGATGCAAAGATCTTTAAGTATTATGCAAAGTTTAACAATGAATCTCAGTTTCAGGCTGGGGAGTATAGTTTAACAAAAGCAATGACTTTAGACGAAATTATTGAAAGCTTAAAAACTGGTAAAGTATACAGAGAACCAATATTCGCGTTGACAATTCCAGAAGGATTGACACTTGAACAAATTGGACAAGTTATTGAAAAGAAAACTAAGCATTCTGCAGATGATTTCTTTTCACTTGTAACAAGTGAGGAATTTGTGGATCGAATGATGGTTAAATATCCAAACGTTCTAGGACCAGAGATTAAAGGAGAAAATGTACGCTATGCATTAGAAGGATATCTTTTCCCTGCGACCTACCCGTTTTTTGAGGAAAACCCTTCTATTGAGACAATAGTAGATATGATGCTCTCTAATACCGATAAAGTAGTAACATCTTACGTAGATATATTACAAGCAGAGGAAAAATCTGTTCACTGGTTATTAACTTTTGCGTCTTTATTAGAGGAAGAGGCTACAGCCCAAACAGATCGAGCAACAATTGCGAGTGTCTTTTATAACCGTATAGAAGATGGGATGCCTTTACAAACAGATCCAACTGTCCTATACGCTAAAGGGACACATAAAGATCGAGTGCTTTTTGAAGACTTAGAGTTTGATAATCCTTATAACACGTATCAAAACCAAGGATTACCGCCCGGACCCATCGCAAATGCCGGTAAATCATCTATAGAAGCTACACTTGATCCAAGCGATACTGATTATTTTTACTTCTTGGCAGACAAAGAAGGAACTAATCACTTTTCTAAAACCTACGATGAACATCTTCAAAAAATCGACGAATTTTTAAAATAAAAATTGTGCAGGAGAGGGAGTGTGTCTCATTCCTTCTCCTGCTATGTTATTATAAGAGTTGTTTTTTTACATAATAGGGATTACTATTTTATTGACCTAAAGGGGTTAGTCTAGATGAATATTAGTGATGATTTTTTAAAGGATCTGATAAAACCTCGATCCGCTATTTTTTTGGAAATGGAACAATATGCAAAAGATAATCATGTGCCTATCATGCAACTAATGGGTATGGAATCGTTATTGCAGCTCCTTTCTTTACAACAGCCAAAGTCTATTTTAGAACTTGGAACTGCTATCGGTTATTCTTCCATGCGAATGGCAACTAAACTTGAAGAAGCATCAATTGTGACTATTGAGCGAGATGAAGCTAAGGCAGAACTAGCAAAAGATTATATGCAACGGGCAGATTTACAACATCGTATTCAAGTAATTATAGGAGATGCGTTAGAGATTTCAGCAACAGAGCTGGGAGATTTAACTTTTGATGCTATCTTTATTGATGCAGCGAAAGGTCAATACAAAAATTTCTTCGAAAAGTATGCCCCATTTTTGAATGATGGTGGCGTTATTTATTGTGATAATTTATTGTTAAATGGCTTGTCCGAGTTACCAATGAGTGAAGTGCCTAGAAGAAAAAGAACAATGGTCAGAAACCAACATCAATTTATGGAGTGGCTAATGAATCATCCAGATTATGATACAGCATTCCTACCTGTTGGAGATGGTATGTTAGTAAGTATTAAGAGGTGAAAGACATGAACAAAACAGAATTATTGGTTACACCTGCAAGTATTAGTCATATAGAAGAATTAATGGTAGCTGGAGCTGATGCTTTCTTAGTTGGTGAACAGTTTTTTGGTCTTAGACTTCCAGGAGAATTCACATTAGAAGAAATTGCAACAGCAAGAGTTCTTACATCCAAACAAAACAAAAAGTTATATGTTGCGATGAACGCTCTGTTCCATAACGACAAACTGGAAGCACTGGCTCCTTACATGAAAAGACTTCAAGAGATTGGTGTAGACGGCATTGTGTTTGGAGATCCGGCTGTCATTATCGCTAGACGTGAAGCAGAGGTAACTATTCCCCTACATTGGAATACGGAACAAACTGCAACCAACTATTTTACAGCGAATTACTGGGGAAAACGTGGTTCTACTAGAGCCGTCCTTGCAAGAGAACTAAGTCTTGATGAGGTAGTGGAAGTAAAAGAAAATGCGACGGTTCAAGTAGAAGTTCAAGTACATGGAATGACTTGTATTTTTCAATCGAAGCGTTCACTTTTAGGGAATTATTTCTTATTCCAAGAAAAAGCATTGGAAGTAGAGAATCGCTCAAAAAACAAAAATATGTTCTTACATGACAAAGAACGTTCCAATAAATATCCGATTTATGAAGATAGCAACGGGACGCATATTTTCAGTCCAAACGATATGTGTATGATTGATGAACTAGATGAGCTATTAGATGCTGAAATAGATAGCTTAAAAATTGATGGAGTGTTACAAGACCCTTCCTATGTAACGGCTGTTACGAGCTATTACAGGCAAGCAATCGATGCCTATTATGAGTCGAAAGCAGCCTATAAAGCTTGTAAAAAAGAGTTGTATAACAAAATAGAAGAAATCCAACCAGCATTAAGACCGTTGGATACTGGCTTTTTCTTTAAAGAAACTGTGTATTAATCCGTTAGGAAAGGGTAGGTTTTACTTTGCTTAATACAAAATTAGATAAAATAAGTGAGCTAATTGACGGTAAACGTGTCATTACGAAAAAACCTGAATTGTTAGCACCAGCGGGAAGCTTAGAAAAGTTGAAAATTGCTGTTCACTATGGTGCTGATGCTGTGTTTATAGGCGGGCGCGAATTTGGACTTCGCTCAAATGCAGGGAACTTTTCCATAGAAGAAATGCGTGAAGGAGTAGAATTTGCTAGTCGCTATAATGCCAAAGTGTATGTGACTACTAATATCTTTGCTCATAATGAAAATATGGATGGATTAGAAGAATATCTACAAGCTGTGGAATCGACTGGTGTAACAGGTATTATTGTTGCTGATCCTTTAATAATTGAGACATGCAGAAATGTAGCACCCAAACTAGAGCTTCACTTAAGCACGCAACAATCCTTATCCAATTGGAAAGCTGTGCAATATTGGAAAGAGGAAGGGCTTGATCGAGTTGTCCTCGCTCGTGAAACTAGTGGAGACGAAATTCAGTTGATGAAAGAGAAAGTAGATATCGAAATTGAAACGTTTGTCCATGGTGCAATGTGTATTGCATACAGCGGTAGGTGTACACTTTCCAATCATATGACTGCCCGTGACTCAAATAGAGGCGGATGTTGCCAATCCTGCCGTTGGGATTATGATTTATATGAGCAAACTGACGGAGCAGAGCAAGCGTTATTTACGGAGGATGAAGTCCCGTTTGCGATGAGTCCAAAAGATTTAAAGCTATTGGAATCAATACCTCGGTTAATTGAATTAGGAATCGATTCTTTGAAAGTTGAAGGCCGTATGAAGTCAATTCATTATATTGCTACTGTTGTTAGTGTTTATCGCAAAGTAATTGATGCATATTGTGCTGATCCTGAAAACTTCCAAATGGAATCTAGCTGGGTCGCAGAACTAGAAAAATGTGCCAATCGGGAAGCTGATACGGCGTTTTTTGAGGCGGAACCTGGAGTTGAACAACAAATGTACGGGGTACACGACAAAAAATTAGGCTATGATTTTGTGGGACTTGTGTTAGAGTATAACGAAGAAACACAAATAGTTACATTGCAACAACGAAATTATTTTAAACCTGGGGACAAAGTAGAGTTTTTTGGTCCAGAAATAGATAATGTTGAAATGGTTATAAAAGAAATTACAGATGAAAAAGGACAATTATTAGATGCAGCAAGACATCCATTACAGATTGTTCGATTTAAATGTACAAAGAAATTATATCCAAATAATATGATGAGAAAAGGGATGAAATAATGACGAAGAAAACTCCTCTTATCATTGGGATCACAGGTGGATCAGGATCAGGTAAAACGAGTGTAACAAACGCTATAAGTGAAGTATTTAAGAACCATTCAGTTGTAGTAATACAGCAAGACTATTATTATAAAGATCAAAGTCACTTGAAGTTTGAGGAGAGACTTAATACAAATTATGATCATCCTCTAGCTTTTGATAATGACTTATTGCTTGAACATATTCACAATTTGTTAGACAATAAAGCAATTGAAAAGCCAGTATACGATTATGCAAAACATACTCGCTCTTCGGAAACGATTAAAATAGAGCCTAAAGACGTAATTATTTTAGAAGGTATTCTAGTATTGGAAGATGAACGACTTCGGAATATGATGAATATCAAATTATTTGTGGATACAGATGCAGACTTACGTATTATTCGTCGTATTTTACGTGATATTAACGAAAGAGGACGTACGGTAGATTCTGTGGTAGATCAATACTTAAATGTAGTTCGTCCGATGCATAACCAATTCATCGAGCCAACTAAAAGATATGCAGATGTAATTATTCCAGAAGGTGGCCAAAATGAAGTGGCGATCGATTTAATGGTAACAAAAATTAAAACTATTCTTGAAACGAATGTTATTGTATAATATGATGATGAGATTGACAATAATTTCATGTAATTCATATCATTGTGATTAGATGCATATGAATGATACATGGTAAAGTTTTGAGTGTGTATTTAAAGGAGTGTATGGGAGTGTCAACAGAGAAACAGTATCCAATGACCGTTGCTGGTAAACAAAAATTACAAGATGAATTAACGCATTTAATAACGGTAAAACGTAAAGAGGTAGTAGAACGTATTAAAATTGCTAGAAGCTTTGGGGATCTATCAGAGAACTCTGAGTATGATTCAGCTAAAGAAGACCAAGCCTTTGTAGAGGGTAGAATTTCAACTCTAGAGTCAATGATCCGTAATGCGGTCATGATCGAAGGAGAAGGAAATAACGACATCGTTACGCTTGGTAAAACAGTAACATTTGTGGAAATTCCTGATGGTGATGAAGAGACTTACACAATCGTAGGTTCTGCAGAAGCTGATCCAATCGAAGGTCTAATTTCCAATGACTCTCCAATTGCTAAAGGTTTAATTGGTAAGACTACGGGAGATCGAGTGAAAATCCTAACTCCAGGTGGAGAAATGGACGTAGAAATAAAAACTATATCTTAAAATGAAGAGGTAAACGAAATCGTTTACCTCTTTTTTGATAAAAAAATATTGAAGATGCTCCCTGTACACTGAGTTCATGGATGAAAGAATAAATAAATGATACTGATTTACATTTCAGGTGGACGCTTTCCGCGGTCGAGGTCGAGCCTCCTCGTTCGCTGCGCTCCCTGTGGGGTCTCGACTTTCCCGCTGGAGTCGCAACCTTACACTACAATCAATTAAGTGAGTAGTACTTAACTCTAAGATATAGCATAGCTTTTCGCTTAAATTATAAGAGTAGTACAAAGTAAAAATAGGATAAAACCATCTGTAGTATTAAGAAGGCTATTCGATTAGTAAGTATAAAGAAAATGGATTTTATATATTACTAGTGGAAATAAAGAGAAGTAGTACTCAGTTTTAAATAAAGAAGCAAAATAGCTCATGAAATTGTATCTTCATGAGCTTTCTCCCAGAATAAGAATTTTTTCTCAAGTTATCCACAAACGACCTTACCTGTTTCTAAGAGTTACAGGAGGGTGACGGAAAGACAAACGCCATAAGATTACAGAAAAAAGAGATGCTGGTTGTGACTACCGTCACAACCAGCATCTCTAAAAAATCACTCGGTAATCATACAGGAAAACTTTGTCCAAAGGCCTTCGAAAACGATAGAAACATCTTTTAATCTTAAAAGAAGGTACTTTCCTAAGTAGAATCTTTTACCTAAATAACATGTCTAGCAGTTGTGTAAAAAAGGTCTAGTTACATTTCGTCCTGACTATCAATCGGACTATTTTTGAGCTTAGTGAAACAAAACTCTATCATTATCGTCTATTTGTAGTATATTCTCTTATATTGAAGGAGGAAAAACAACATGCCTGAAAAGAATACGAAATTTGATTCGCGATTAGATCAACGAAATCATAAGAGAAAAAAGAATAATATTTTAAATATTCTTATTGGAATAGTAATTCTCCTCATTATCATCGTAACTGTAAACATTGTTACAGGTGATAACGACGAAGATAGTGCTAATACATCTAAAACAAAAAGTGAACAAGTAGAAGAAAGTACGGAGAATGAATCGGAAAATGAAGAAAAAGAAAAGGAATCTGAAGAAGTAGTGGGAAGTAGTACAGAATCTGCTGATTCTTCTTCGTCAACTGAAGAGACAACTACAGAAACAGAAGAGAACGAAAACACTGAAACAGAAGGTAATGAGGATAGTACTGTGACTACGGAACCTTCTAACGATTCAAATGTCGAATCAGTTGTTATAGATTCAGGATGGCAGCCCATAGGGACAGAGCAATCAGGTGAACATGTTTCTAGTTACAATAGCTCTTCTGTGGACTGGGATGAAAAAGTGAAAGCATTGGCCTACGGTGCTAATCTAGATCCTTCCAATATGTATGTTAAATATCTTGGTAACGGTGGAAGCCCCCAAAAATCTATAGGAACGGTTACTTCTAAGGATGGCAGCGAAATCTATCGTATATCTCTCGAATGGGTAGATGGTGAAGGATGGAAACCAACTAAAAAAGAAATACTTAAAGCATTAAAAAAATAGAGTCTTATATGAATAAAAAGAAAAGCTTCTTGACTTAAGAAGCTTTTTTCCTTATTTTTAAAGAAGTGCATTTTAGAGAGGGGCAGTTAAGTTGAAGATAGCAGTAATTGGTGCAATGGAAGAAGAAGTAGAGCTTCTGAGAAATGAAATTGAAAATCCTGAAACAAAGAGTATAGCAAACAGTGAATTTACACTTGGTACATATAAAAATCATGAAGTTGTTTTATTGAAGAGTGGAATTGGAAAAGTGAACGCAGCTATGTCTACCACCATTTTATTAAATGAATACAAACCAGATTATGTGATAAATACAGGTTCCGCAGGTGGATATGATCCAACTCTTGAGGTAGGGGCTATTGTAATTTCGGATGAGGTAAGGCATCATGACGTGGATGTCACAGCTTTTGGCTATGAAATTGGGCAAGTTCCTCAACTACCAGCAGCATTCAAAGCAGATGAAAGATTAATGAAATTAGCTGAAGAAGCTGTATATGAAATTGGTAAACACCAAGTTGCAACGGGCTTAATAGCTACAGGTGATATTTTTATGCATGATCCTGCAAAAGTAGAACAAGTTCGTATCCATTTTCCACAAATGAAGGCTTGTGAGATGGAAGCTGCTGCTGTTGCACAAGTTTGCTATCAGTTTGAAGTGCCTTTTGTTGTAATTCGTGCACTTTCTGATATTGCCGGAAAAGAGTCTTCCATGAGTTTCGATGAATTTTTGCCAGTTGCGGCAAAACATTCGACACAAATAGTATTGCAAGTAATTGGGAAATTATAACTTTGTCATTAAATCGCCATACAGAGTAGTTTAAAGCATATTAATAATACCCCTGTTTTGTGCTATTATAACAGTATCAAACGCTTTCAATATTATAGGGGGAAATCGAATGTTGTTTCTTATGGCGACGGCAATTTTAATAACCGCAGTTTTAGCATTTATCATTATCGCAGAGACAAGTGAAGATTGAACTTAACTAAACTCTTTTGGTGTTTGATACATCAAAGGAGTTTTTTTCATGTATATAGGATTGATACAGTTTGACTAGCGCGCGTTTTTCAATACGTGAAACGTAACTTCTCGATATTTTAAGCTGTTTCGATATATCTTTTTGAGTCATTGGTTCATGACCTAACAATCCATATCTTCGAATGATAATTTCAAGTTCTCTGCTCTCTAGTTGAGACAGATGTCGATATAAGCTATTCGTATCCTCCTCTTCTACCAACTGTTCATCGGTGCTTTTATCGATACCTGGGAGTAAGTCTGTAATTTCTAAGGAGTGTCCATCTTTATCCATACCAATTGGCTCATGAAGAGAAACATCCTTTTGTACTTTCTTTAGTGATCGCAAATACATTAATATTTCATTTTCGATACATCTAGCAGCATATGTTGCTAACTTCGTTTTCTTTGTAGGAGTATAGCTATTAACAGCCTTCATCAGACCGATTGTCCCTATTGAGATATAGTCATCCAGTAGTTCGTGTTTTGGGTGGAATTTTTTTACAACATGGGCAACCAATCGCATATTCCTTTCGATAAGTTCGTCACGAGCAGATAAATCGCCACCTAAAAAACGATCAAGCATGACTTTTTCTTCTTCGGGAGTAAAGGGTTGATGAAAAGCCTGGCCTTTCAAATAACCAAGAACGAGAGGGAATTCTACAAAGATGCTTATAAAGGCAGTCATTAAACCTGTAATGAGGTTCACCTCCATCTAGTTGTTAGACCAGTATATGTCGAAAGCTGACAAAATATGAAAATAGCGACCGCAATCACAGATTCTTTTCTTAAATAAAAGGCGTATAAACAATAAGTGAACACTAGACACATGTCGATTTAAAATAGTTATCGTATTAATGACCATAGGAGTCAAAGTTCATATAGCATCTTCGTAAGCACTCTACGATGCAAAACATCTTCTCTAGTTATAGTAGAAGGTCGAAGGATAGGGAAAATTATATGTATCTAGAAAAAGAGCTCCTAGCGTGACATCAGTCACGGCTAGCAGCTCAAAAAACAACCAATAATAATATATTGAAAAAGTCTGTTCGGGTTAGAATCTTAAAGGACTGTTTTTCTCGTTAAACTTTTCTTAGCGTAAATGTACTGATCATCAATAATGCGAGAATAATGAATAAGAACATGTACGATACAGATGGTATATATTCTATCGCAAAATAAGAAAGTGTTAAAATTACACCCGCAACAGTAATTGGTAATCCAGTGAAAAAACCATTTGGTTCAGAAATATTAAATCGTGCAAGTCTGAAAGCACCACATGCTATATAGATTACGGTTATTATCATGCCGGTCACACTAAACTCTTGCAAAACCAATGAATAAATCAGTAATGCAGGAGCTACCCCGAATGAAATAATATCGCTCATGGAATCTAGTTGTTTGCCTAATTCGGATTCAAGATGAAATCTTCTTGCTACTATTCCATCAAATCTGTCTAAAAGGCCAGCTATAAATATAAATAATACACTGAATGTGTAATTTTCATTCATCGTTGCCATGATGGCTGCTCCACCAAATGCAAGATTGCCAATGGTGACCATATTCGCCGCATGTGATTTCAATTTTTTTACTGTTTGATACATTGCGTTTTGTAAAAACATTGCAAATCACTCCTTTACAAGTAACGTATTTGTTCATTATACTTCGATTAAGTAAAAATAGTAAGTTTAATTTTTTCAAGGGAGTTAAAAAATGAGAGAAAAATTATATCAAACCATGATTGAATTAACAAATGGGAAATGGTCCTCGTCACTAATCAGAGGGTTTACCCAATCGAAAGCAAGCAAACGTATAATTCCCTCATATATTAAATTTTTTAATATATCCATACAAGATACAATACAAAAGAGGGAAGATTTCACCACTTTACATGACTTTTTTATTCGTAAAGTTAAAGAGGAAAGTCGTCCAATCGATTTAACGCCGAATAGCATCATTAGTCCAGTCGATGCCACTATTGAAACATTTGGGGATATTACAGAAAAAGGGCTCTTTTATGTAAAACAGAAAACTTACACCTTACAGGATATGCTAGGTTCGGAAAAAATAGCTTCGTCCTTTCAAAATGGAAAATATATTGTTTTGTATTTAAGTCCAGCAGAATATCACCGTATACATTCTCCAGTAGATGGTAAAATACTTAACCAATATATTCTTGGTAAAAAATCGTATCCGGTCAATAAATGGGGGCTTCAGTTTGGGAAACAAACGATAAGTGGTAACTATCGAATGTTAACGGAGTTAGAAATGCCTAACGAAAAGAAATGTATACATATAAAGGTAGGAGCCATGTTTGTCAATTCTATAGAGCTTACAAACAAATCAAATGCATGGAAAAAAGGAGAAGAAATTGGATACTTTTCCTTTGGATCGACCGTTGTTATGCTGTTTGAAGAAGGTAGTGTGGAGTTCTCAAGTGCTGTTCATCCAGGTAAATTTGTCCGGATGGGTGAGAATGTAGCAAATATGCTATAATAAATAATAGAAAAAGCCTCGAATTGGAGTGTTCGTCTTTGTATTCATATCTTATACCTAGTGAATTTGTAAGAAGTGTCTTTCATATTACCCCTGAATTGTTAGTAGAAAAAGGGATTAAGGCAATTATTACAGATCTAGATAACACATTAGTTGAATGGGATCGACCTGATGCTACCCCTAAATTAATCGAATGGTTCGCAAGTATTAAAGCTGCAGGAATTCAAGTAACGATTGTTTCTAATAACAATGAGTTACGAGTTAAATCCTTTGCTGACCCACTTGGAATTCCATTCATATTTAAGGCACGTAAACCACTTGGAAAAGCATTTCTTAAAGCATTAAGTATTATGTCAGTTAAACGAGAAGAAGTGGTAGTCATTGGAGATCAGTTATTAACCGATGTATTTGGTGGCAACAGATTAAAGCTTCATACGATATTAGTCATTCCGGTTGCGAAATCAGATGGATTTGTGACTAAGTTTAACCGCATAGTAGAACGAAGAATTTTTAGTTACTTGGACAAAAAAGGACAAGTTACATGGGAGGAAGAAGCGTGACAGAAGCACCAAAATGTATCGGTTGCGGTACAACTATTCAAACAGAAAAACTAGGAGAACCTGGTTATGCACCAATATCTTCTTTAGAAAAAGAAGATATTATATGTCAGCGTTGTTTCCGATTGAAGAATTACAATGAATTACAACCAGTTTCTTTAACAGATGATGATTTTCTTCGAATTTTAAACAGTTTAGGAACGCAAAAAGGGTTAATCGTTAAAATTGTAGATATTTTTGATTTTAATGGTAGTTGGTTACCTGGATTGCATCGTTTTGTTGGAAATAACCCTATTTTGCTAATCGCTAATAAGGCCGACCTATTACCTAAATCAGTGAAAAAGAATAAAGTCATCAATTGGATGAAACACGAAGCTAAAAAATTAGGTTTGTCTCCAATAGATGTTTTATTTGTGAGTGCGCATAAAGGAACAGGCATGCCAGAAGCTATGGAAGCTATCGAGCACTATCGAAAAGGCGAAAACGTTTATGTTGTTGGTTGTACAAATGTTGGAAAGTCGACTTTTATTAACCGCATTATAAAACAAGCTACTGGAGAGGATGCGATTATTACGACATCGCATTTCCCGGGAACTACATTAGACATGATTGAAATTCCATTAGATGATAAAAAATCATTATTTGACACTCCTGGTATTATTAATCACCATCAAATGGCGCATTACCTAGACTCATCGGAGTTAAAATATATAACACCTAAAAAAGAAATCAAACCAAAAGTATTCCAACTAAATAGCGAACAAACCTTATATTTAGGCGGACTTTCTCGTTTTGACTTTATCAAAGGTGAACGTGCAGCATTTACTTGTCATATAGCGAATGATATTCCAATTCACCGTACTAAATTAGAAAATGCCGATAATTTATATAAAGAGCATAAAGGTAAATTATTATCTCCACCGAGTGAGGAGTTTGCAGATCTATTACCTCCATTAGTTCGTCATGAATTTAAGATTAAAGACGACAAAACTGATATTGTATTTTCAGGGTTAGGGTGGATTACCGTACAACGGGGTGGAGTAATTGTAGCTGCACATGCCCCAGCAGGTGTTGAAGTGTCTATTCGTCCATCATTAATATAGGAGGGATAGATTTGAAAAGATGGTTTGCTGTAATAGGAAATCCGATATCACATTCCTTTTCACCTACAATGCACGAAACATGGTTAAAACAGCTAGATATAGATGCAAGTTATATTCCAATACATGTTGAACAAAATAATTTAGAGCAAGCAGTTAAGTCTTTAAAGCTTTTAGGATGTAGTGGTTGGAATGTAACTGTTCCTTTTAAAGAAGAAATTATTCCGTTTCTGGATGAAATAGATGATTCTGCAAGAGGAATAGGAGCAGTAAATACAGTTGTGAAAACATTAGACAATAAATATGTTGGGTTTAATACCGATGGATTAGGTTTTGTTGAATCCCTCGGATCCATTTTACCTGAGCAAAATATATTGTTGATTGGGGCTGGAGGAGCTGCACGCGGAATAGCTCATGCTTTCAATAGTCTTGGATATACACAGCTGACAATAGCGAATAGAACGTTAGAAAAGGCCAAAGTACTTGTGGAAGAACTACAGACCGGACAGGCGTTGACTCTGGAAGAAGCTGAAAACACATTAGACACGTTTGATATCGTTGTTCAAACTACGTCATTAGGCATGAAAACTAGTGAAGCATCCTTACCAATTCAACTAAATCGGTTAAAAGAGAATGCAATTGTTGCAGATATCGTATATAATCCTTTAGTTACCCCTTTTCTAGAGGAAGCGAAGAAAAACAATGTTCGAACAATTAATGGTCTAGGAATGCTTGTACATCAAGGAGCACTGGCCTTCTCATATTGGAATGGAACCAAGCCTGATACTGACGGGATGATCCAACAATTGATAGAGCAAATAGGAGGAAATTATGTTAACAGGTAAACAAAAAAGATTTTTACGTAGTCAAGCACACAATCTATCCCCGATTTTCCAAGTCGGCAAAGGTGGAGTGAACGATGCGATGATTAAACAAATCGGAGAAGCACTAGAAGTTCGTGAATTAGTTAAAATTAGTATTTTACAAAACTGTGAAGAAGATAAGCAGGAAGTGGCAGAAGCACTTGCAAAGGGTACTAGAGCAGAGCTAGTGCAACTGATTGGTTTAATGGTAGTGCTTTATAAACCATCTAAAAATAACAAACGAATCGAGCTTCCAAAAGCGAGTCGTGCATGAGAAAAAAAGTAGGGATTTTAGGTGGGACTTTTAACCCGCCGCATATTGGACATTTAATCATTGCAAATGAAGTACTCCACGCGTTGAACCTAGATGAAGTGTGCTTAATGCCAAATGCTAACCCTCCTCATAAAGAAATTCAAAATAGAGTCACAGCTGAGCAACGTCGAACTATGGTGGAATTATCAATACAAGACGTGCCGAAGTTAAAAATAGAAACGATTGAAATCGATCAAGGTGGTACATCTTACACTTTTGATACGATGGAACTTCTTAGAAGACGTGAACCAGAAACTGAATTCTATTTTATTATCGGTGGAGATCAAGTGGAGGATTTACCTAAGTGGTATCGAATCGAAGATCTTATTCAAAATGTGCATTTAGTAGGAGTGCCAAGACCAAATAAATCGCTCGAAACTGCATATCCTATAGTAACTATAGAGATACCTCAAATCGATATATCTTCTACGACCGTACGAAATCGAATAACACACGGCGAAACTACCAAGTTTCTTATAAGTGATGCTGTTCGAGAATACATCCGAGAGGAGAAGTTATATGAAGCATGAATATTTACTGGAGCAGATGAAAAGTCGAATGCCTGAAAAGCGTTTTATACATACAAGGGGTGTAGCTGAAACAGCTATTCAATTAGCCGAGTTGTATGGGGAAGATCCTGAAAAAGCAGAGATTGCGGGAATTTTACATGATAGTGTAAAGTACGCCGAACAAGAATGGCTGAGGTCTATCATTGTTTCACAAAATATGAATCCGGTATTATTGGATTTTAATCATGAATTATGGCATGCTCCTGTTGGAAGTTATGTTGCTAAAACAGAATTTCAAATTGCGGACGAGGATATATTGAAAGCTATTGAGTTCCACACAACAGGTCGAGCTGGTATGTCCAAGTTAGAAAAAATAATTTATGTTTCAGATATGATAGAGCCTAGTCGGAAATTTTCTGGAGTCGAACCTTTACGGGAAAAAGCAAAGATCGATTTAGAAGAAGCGATGACCAGTTGTATAAAGCATAGTATTTCATTTTTAATAGAAAAAAAACAACCGGTATTTCCGGATTCATTTCATTGTTACAATGATTTGATACAACAGAGAGGAAAAGTGAAAGAATGACATCTTCAAATTCATTAGTAGAAATCGCTTTTAAAGCAGCGGACGATAAAAGAGCAGAGGATATTGTCGTATTAAATATGCAAGGAGTTTCTTTACTTGCTGATTACTTTTTAATCTGTCATGCAAACTCAGATCGTCAAGTTCAAGCTATAGCAAAAGAACTAGAGGACCAAGCTTTCAAAGCAGGATTTAGAGTGAAACGATTAGAAGGTTTTGATGAAGCAAGATGGATTTTAGTCGATATGGGTGACGTTGTAGCACATGTATTCCACAAAGATGAACGTGCTTATTATAATTTAGAAAGACTTTGGGGAGATGCACCAATGATCGAAGTTGGGCAAGATGCTTAATGTCTACCTATGAACAATTTGCTTATATTTATGATTCATTAATGTCCGACATTCCGTACAATAAATATGCGGAATGGGTACAATCGAATGCTCCGCTGAATACACCCAAAAGATTAGTCGATATTGGCTGTGGAACAGGGGTTCTTAGTATCCAATTTGCTAAAGCAGGATATGAGGTTATAGGTGTAGATTTATCAGATTCTATGCTTACAGTTGCTCAAAATCGAAGCTTTGAAAATGGAACGGACATCACTTTTATCTGTCAGTCAATGGCTGATCTTGAAGGTGTAGATGAGGTAGATGTAGCGGTTATTGCTATAGATTCTCTAAATTATTTAGAGACATTAGAAGAAGTGGAACAGACATTTAAACGTTTGTTTGCTTCTTTAAATCCAAATGGACAATTGTTTTTTGATGTCCATTCACTTTATAAAATGGATGTAGTTTACCCAAATGGTCCTTTTACGTACGAAGATGAGGAAGTTGCTTATCTTTGGCATACGGAACCTGGGGTAGAGGAGCATTCTATTTATCATGATATTACTTTTTTTGTTCGTGATGAATCAGGTTATTATGAACGCTTTGAAGAATCCCATTATCAACGAACGTATTCCATAGAAACTTTTACTAATCTTCTTGCAAAAGTAGGATTTTCTTCCGTGAATGTGCGTGATGATATTTTTGGAAAGCCTTCAGAAGAAGTGGATAGATGGTTTATCCACGCTGTGAAATAAGAAAAAGAGCCCTTTATCAGGCTCTTTTTTTAAAGGAAATAAATAAAAGCGTCTTGTAAACACTGGTTTTATAGAGCTTGAAAGAAAGAGAAATACTACTGATTTCGGCCTCAGATGGTCACTTTCCACGGGCTTGGCTTCAGCCTCCTCGTCACTACGGATCATTAATTATTTTAATATAATGCACCTACATTTACGTGGTTTTATATCCAATTATCCATATATATAAAGTGGATCTAGTTGATTAGAGCGCAGAGCGGCGACTCCCGTGCCCACGGAAAGCGTCCACTCGGAGAGGAAATCAACGGCATATCTACGTTTCTATTTTTAGAAGTTCGGTTGTCTTTTTATCCAGTTTTTTTATTCACCTGTTTTTGCGTCGTTGCTCTACCTCCAAAGCATGAGAGTGTAATGTAACGGAAATAAGCGGTGGATTATTGATGGACAACTAGATTACCCGCTCGATATCTATTTATTTTTATTGTTTTATTTCGATTATTTTTTTCCATAAAAATAACTCTTTTCAACTAGAAGTAAATTTAGTATAGTCTTCTTAACTCCATATAATTACCTCTTATGAAAGAGGCTGATAAATCTGCTCCAACTATTCATCCAAAAATATAAGAAAAAGCTATTACTCCCAGTAGTAGTTATAGGAATAATACTGTTTATCAGTATTCAATCCTTTTTAAAATCGGCAACCCCCCAAGCCGATTCCATTCCAACTATCCCTTTAAAAGAAAATCTTACTGTAGAAGAAACAATTGAATATGTAGAAGACCCCATAGTATTCGTAGAAGTAAAAGGTGCTGTGATGAAGCCAGGAGTCTATGAGCTTTCTGAAGGAGACCGTGTGTTAAAGGCGATTGAAATGGCTGGAGGTTACATAGAGTCTAGTAATTCCAAACATATCAATCATGCAGAGCGTGTAAAAGATGAAATGGTTATTTATATTCCAAAAGAAGGCGAAGAAGTAGAAGAATCACCTTTAGCTACTAACGGCAGTTCACAGTCATCATTAGTGAACATAAATAATGCAGATGCCACAGTTCTGACTACTTTACCTGGTATTGGCGTTGCTAAGGCGGAGGCTATTATTGCTCATCGGGAGCAGTCTGGAGCCTTCAAGGAAAAACAAGATTTGACGAAAGTGACAGGTATTGGACAAAAGACATTTGAGAAACTCGAACCATTAATAACGGTAAAATAATAAATGCATTATTGATGTTTCTTACACAAACTACTACACTTAAAGAAATATTATTTTGGGGGTAGTTATATGGAGAGAATTACTTGGGATCAATTTTTCATGGCTCAGAGCCATTTACTTGCACTAAGAAGCACATGTACACGTCTTGCTGTTGGTGCAACGATTGTTCGTGACCGCCGTATTATGGCTGGAGGATACAATGGATCTATTTCTGGTGGCGACCATTGTATTGATCATGGATGTTATGTTGTAGATAACCATTGTGTTCGAACGATACATGCAGAGATGAATGCTCTTTTACAATGCGCTAAGTATGGGATTACAGTAAGTGGCGCAGACTTATATGTCACTCATTTCCCATGTCTTCCATGCACAAAATCGATTATTCAATCTGGTATTAGTCGTCTCTACTATGCTCAAGATTATAAAAACAACACCTATGCCATTGAATTATTAAACAAAGCTGGAGTCGAGGTTATTTATGTGCCTTTTGATGAAAGAAAGATAGACTTTCTAAGTGATGAAAAAGTTGCGCTTTACGCAGAGCTGATTTCAAAGCTAAGAGAAAAAGGAGCCAGTAGTGAAGAAATGGAACCATATGAAAAGAAGGTGGCTGACCTATTTGGATTAACAACTTCCGTGGGAATTTAATATATATTGCAATAACAGCTATAATCGGTGTAATAGCTGCATATGAATCTACCCTTATCCTTTTATTCCTGATTATAATTCTACTTCTGCTTTTATATAAACAGTTTCCGATATCTCTAATAGTCATTGCTTTAAGCGTTGGAGTCGGTTGCTTTTTTTGGACGGAGGATAGGATGCCTGTTCTTCCATCTGAGCAAAGAGTCACTGAAATTACATGGACTGATACTTATCGCATCAATGGGAGCACTATGAGGGGTTTTGCTATATCGGAGAACAAGGATAAGTGGTATGTTCAATTAAAACTTGAAAGTGAGCAACATAAGGAAGCCTTCCAAAGACATTCGCTTGCCGGTTTGACTATGAATGTTGTGACAGAAGAAACTCCTAATAGGCCTAAGGCACATATATATGCATTTGATATGGAAAGTTATTTAAAAAGTAATGGTTCTGTTGGACAACTTCAGATATCTCAATACGAACTACTTGAACAGAAATCGGGTTTTATAACGTTTATGGCAGGGCAACGTTTTAAAATGAAGCAACATATCCAGGAACACTTCCCAATATCCCTCCAAGCAGAGGCTGAAGCGCTTCTAATAGGAAGTAGGGAGCAGATGTCCACTGATATGCAAACAGCATATGAGACGCTCGGTATAACCCATTTATTCGCTATTTCAGGTCTCCATGTTGCGTTAATCGTTTGGTTAATCTATGAAATGATGATTCGTTTGGGTGTAAGGAGAGAAACGGCGAACTGGTTGCTTATAATTACTTTACCTTTATATGCTTTGCTGGCAGGTGGAGCTCCTTCCGTTTGGAGATCCGTTTCGGTGACAGAAATCGTACTGATTTCAATTCTTTTACAAAGAAAAATAGCCATTGAAGATGCTTTTTCACTAAGTATTATCGGATTTGTTTTTTTAACACCTTGGATTATATTCCAAATTGGTTTTCAACTCTCCTATTTAGCCGCTTTTTCCCTTATTTTCTCCTCTATATTATTGAAATCAAGTCATTATTATTTATTTCAATCCTTTATAATTACTGCAGTTTGCCAACTCATCGTATATCCCATTCTTCTTTATCACTTTTATGAAATTTCTATTTCTTCTTTTCTCGCAAATTTAGTTTTTGTTCCGTTATTTTCTTTTGTCATTTTACCCCTCAATCTTATGATTCTATTGCTAACCTTTACTTTACCGTCTATCTCAGAAGTATTATTTCTTTTCTATGAACCTGTTAGAGGGTTGCTAGATATCTTCATTTTGAAGTTAGGTACTTTACCATACCAGATGTGGAATCCGGCTAAACCTGCTGTTGAAATAGTATTAATAGCATATTTAAGCGTATGTTTTTTACTTGTTTCTTTAGAAAGAAAAAAGAGAAGGTTTATAAGCTTCATCTTATTCTTATTCGTTATAGGATTCATTCAGATTTCACCTTATTTCGATTCCTCTACAAGAATCTCTTTTGTAAATGTCGGACAAGGTGACTGTATACTCATTGAAATGCCTTTTCGAAAACAAATAATTATGATTGATACTGGGGGATTATTAAGGTTTGATCTAGAAAGTTGGAAGCAAACAAATGAACCATATGAAATTGGTCGGCAGGTTGTATTACCTTTTTTAAAAGGAAAAGGGATCAATACTATCGATACGTTAATTATTACGCATGCAGATGCTGACCATATGGAAGGTGCAGAAGAAGTATTGAGGGGAGTAGTAGTTAAAGAAATTCATATTACACCGGGATCTGGGGAGAAGGAAGTGATGAATGATTTGTGGATGGAAATTGAGAAACGAGGAATCCCGGTATACGAAAAGAAAGCAGGAGATATTATCGTTTCAGAATATTTTCACTTTCAATATTTATATCCAATGGATGAAATATATGAAGGAAATAATGACTCCCTTGTGCTTTCTATGAGAAATAATTACTTTCATGGATTATTCATTGGTGATTTAGAGGAACAAGGTGAGTTGGATTTGGTGGAGTATTATTCAAATGTATTACACCAAATGGATGTCTTAAAAGTGGGGCATCACGGCAGTAAAACATCTAGTATTGAACAGTTTTTGACATTAGTACAACCAGATGTAGCGATTATCCAAGCTGGATTTGAGAATCGATATGGTCACCCTCATCCGGAAGTAGTGGAGCGATTAAGAAAATTAGATATTCCCTATTTACAGACGGGAACGAACGGTACAATCGAAGTCAAAATTAATAAAAGTGGAGACATGTCTGTTATGATTCCATAAAGTAAACGAAAAAAGGGTTTTACCTTCACAAGGCAAAACCCTTTTCATTTTCAATCAGGATGATTGAAGAATATCTCACTAATTGAAGTTTACTTTATCGAGCTACGAACTCAATAACTGTTGCAATAACAAACATGATTGCAAAAAAACCAAAGGAGACTACAAAACCTACACCAGAATCGATCGCGTCGTTACGTTTCGACTGGACATTTTGTTCAAATTCATTCATTGTTACCCCTCCTATTTCCACCTTATTATAAAGGATTGCCTATGAAAAATCTATAAACAAACTTTTCTTTTTCTAGTTAGGCACATAATGTCACAATTTATCCATGTATTTACGATATAATGAAATTTAACTATACATAGCAGGGAGCACTTAATATGATTTCAGAAAAGTGGATGCAAATATCCAATAATAACATTTCTTCTGTGTATTTATTATACGGGATAGAAGCGTATTTTATCGAAGAAACTTTAAAAAGAATTAAAAGACAATTAAGTGACCAAGGCGAATTAGAAGTGATCACTTTTGATATGGAGGAAAGCAAAGTAGACGAGGTGATGTATGAGGCGGATACTATTCCTTTCTTTTCAGATAAGAAACTTGTAATTGCCAAAAATGCTTTCTTCTTAAAAGCAACGGAAAAAGGAAAAGAAAAAATAGCTCATGACACATTGAGTCTAGAAGAGTGGCTTAAATCACCTTCACCATCGGCAATAACCGTTTTTATAGCACCATATGAGAAACTAGATGAACGCAAGAAAATCACCAAGGCAATGAAGCAAGCGGCAAATGTAATAGAGTCAGCTAGTTTACAGGTTCATGACTTAAAAGGGTGGATTTTACATGAACTTTCCTCCCATGGGAAAACGATGTCTGATGGGGCGATAGATTGCCTAATTGAACTTGGAGGAACCGATCTTGTACATCTGCAAACGGAGCTAACAAAAATAGCTACATATGTTGGTGAAGAGCCAGAAATTGATGTGGATACTATCAAGAAGCTTTTAGTTCGGACATTAGAGCAGGATGTTTTTACACTAGGAAATGCATATCTTTCGGGCAATAAGAGTGTTGCGATTGAAATTTATCACGATTTATTAAAGCGAAAAGAAGACCCATTGAAACTAAATGCATTAATAGCAACGCAAGTTAGATTAATGGTGCAAGTTAGTCATTTAAAGAAAAAAGGCTATCATGCACAGCAGATTGCCAATCAGTTGAAAGTACATCCATATCGAGTTAAGTTATTAATAGATCACCCTATGCTTCACAATGAACAAAAACTATTGCAAACACTGAATGATCTAGCAACAGTCGATTTGCAATTAAAGACACTCAATATAAACCGTGATCGCATCTTAGAGATGTTTTTGTTGAAATAGAGAAATTTGTAGATGAAAGAGATTCGATAACTGTTAATAGGGGGAGTAATTGATGAAAATAACTAAATTTATATTAGCATTAATTATTATTATTTTTTCAAGTTACAGTCTTTTAAGTAAAAATTTCGAGTCACTGCCTTTTATGATGTTCTTCTTAGGTGCGTTTATGCTGCTCTCAGGTTTATCTGAATTTCAGAAAGACAGAAAAAGATTTGAAGGGTACATGTTCATGGCGGTTTCTATATTTATTTTCTTTGTTTCCATACAGGGGTTTTTATTGAATTAATGGAAAAAAAGACTCTAAAATTATTTTTGGGGGACCTAAATTGTTCGATACAATAGATTACTTACAATTAGGAAATGATAAACAAATTAATGCTTATAATGCTATTAGTAATTTAGAAATAATGGCTGACTTAAGGGAATATAACCCAACACTTTGTGGTACATTTCCCATTGGAATTGATATAGTAGGTTCTGATTTAGATATTATAATGGATGTCTCTGATTTATCGCTGTATGAGAAAAGGATTGAAACATTGTATGGAGGTAAAGAAAAATTCATTTTAAAAAGGCCAATAATCAGAGGGGTCCCAGTAGTTAAAGCAAAATTTGTATTTGGCGGGTTTGAATTTGAATTATTTGCTCAATCGCAGCCCGTAAAAAAACAGTACGCTTTTCTACATATGATTATTGAAAATGCTTTATTGCAACAATTCCCCTACATAAGAGCTGAAGTAATACGATTAAAAAAAGAAGGTATGAAAACAGAGCCTGCTTTTTGTAAAATTTTTGACTTAGATGGAGACCCATATGAGAGTTTGTTACAGTATGGAAGACGTTTGGAAATTATTTAAGTAATGGATGAATTAGATAAAAATGTAACTTATTCTCTTTTCAATCGTATAAAAGTTAAGGAGGGGATATAAATGCAATATACCTTAGTATTATTCATTTCAGTATGTTTGATGCAAATAATAATTTTGACGAATATCACTCTTTTTGATGGACAACTGAATGGAATTACAATGTGGTTATGTACTGCTATTTTTATCTTTTCTGCCACCGTATTTGGTTTAAGTAGAAAACCTGTTATGGATTCAAAGAGGAATAAATATGAAAATTAATACTTATTTTATTCAATTAGCTAGCACGATTATTGTTATTTTTGGAGGCACTTTTACAATTTGTTATTTTAGAGCTGGAGAACTTTTATTAGATCAACTTATTGGAGCAATGGTTGGTATTTTGCTTCTAATGGCAACAATTATTTGGAAAAAGTCTTTGTTAAGCAAACCGTTGCTAAAGTAAACTATAAAATATGTATACTTTAGTGAAGCTACCTCTTATGAATTTGTAGGTTTAGCTGTATTTGAGAATGAGAAACCATTTGGATTTGAAAATGGTTTCTTTTTTTACGTCAAAAATTAATGAAGCACACACCCTTCTAGCATGAAAAAGAACGAGCATCCGCAAAATACTTATAATAGTAAAGGAATTGTGAAACTTTTTGAATATTCTAACGTAAATTAGTACAATTATTTATAAATTTACGATTGGGAGGGATAAAGATGAATATTGTATTTATGGTGATTTTTGCAGGTATTGCTATTACCGTTGTATATAAAATAGCCCATCTCATCTATTTAGTATTTAAACTCGGTTTTAGCTTAGAAGTGATTAAATTCATACTCATCATTGGACTCATGGCTACCTTTGCAGTATTTATATTAGTAGCAACAGATTTTAGTACAGCAAGTTTCCTTATTTCGTCACTAATTGGTGGCGGTATTTTACCCTCATTATTTGAAATTACAAAGATGAAGCCAAAATCTCATTATGGAGATAAGAGACCTGTTACCGTATCAGCAAGCACCTATGCATGGAGTTACTATGGTGGAGGAAATGGGGATTGTGGAAATGTAGGTATTAGTAGCGGCAGTAGCGCTAGTTTTCACGGAGATAGCGGTAGTGGAGGGGATTGTGGTGGCGGTGGAGGAGAATAACATCGCCCACTTCTCAATATCAGATCTTATTCTATTAAAATCTTTGGAATAAAAAATAAAGACTATCCAAAAAAATCGGATAGTCTTTTTTTTATTACGCTTTTTTCATTAATTGAGACTTCTTACGAGAAGCTACGTTTTTATGAATTAATCCTTTAGAAGCTGCTTTTTCAAGTTGTTGAATTGCAGTTTTAATAAGATCTTGTGCGTTTTCTTCGTTATTAAGAGCAGCAGTATCAGCTTTTTTTACAGCAGTACGCATTGCTGATTTTGCTTTTGCGTTTTGAGTGTTTAATCTCTCATTTGTCTTAACACGTTTAATAGCGGATTTAATGTTCGGCATACCTTTCACCTCCTAAATAGGTCTGAGATGATACATTTCTTTCTAATACAACAAGCATTATTTTAACAAACACAAAAACAAATTGCAATATATAAATGCAAAGAATATTTACTT
Organism: Psychrobacillus sp. FSL H8-0510; assembly: GCF_038008345.1. Lineage (NCBI taxonomy): Bacteria > Bacillati > Bacillota > Bacilli > Caryophanales > Bacillaceae > Psychrobacillus > Psychrobacillus sp. FSL H8-0510. Next base: position 2,274,389 of record NZ_JBBOYZ010000001.1, on the reverse strand, counting down.
GACACTTCGACCACACTAAAAAAGAGGTGATTATATGTGGGGAAGAACTGATTTATTAGACGAATCGGATGAAATGGTAAAGCATCGAACTGGTGGCGAAAAAAACACATTAAAAAACTCCGAGGGCATTTCATTCGACGAAAATCGAGAGGGAGCAGTACTTATTACATCCATTGAGGTAAATGAAGAGGGAGAAAAGAAACTAGGAAAGAAGAAGGGTAAGTACATTACTTTAACAGATTTGACGGTGAGTCCAGATGAGGAAGATAGCTTCAAGCCAATAGAAAAAATATTTATTCAAAAGCTTAAAGAAATACATCAAGATTTAAATCTTTCGAAGGATTCCAAGATATTAATCATAGGACTAGGTAATGCAACTATTACGCCTGACGCAATTGGTCCGAAGGCAATAGAGTATTTGCAAGGTTCTTCTTTGACTCAAAATACAGAGAAGATAAAGGTGGTAATGTATGCACCAGGAGTAACAGGACAAACCGGATTTGAAACGAGTGATTTTGTCGAAGCGATTAGTAAAGCATATAAACCAGATTTAATCATTGTATTAGATGCTTTAGCAGCTAGGAATAGCGAACGCTTATGCAAAACGATTCAGCTGACGAATACAGGGATACATCCAGGATCAGGTGTTGGTAACCAACGAAAAGAGATTTCAGAAGAGGTATATGGTGTTCCTGTCACAGCTATTGGGATTCCAATGGTTGTAGATGGACCGGTTTTATATGCAGATGCAATGGAGCAGGTAATTCACTATATTGCCTCAAAGGTGGAGGAAAAAGGGAGTCCCTCTGCTGCATTAGCAGTTACTCCAATGGTGTCTAGCAAAAAACCAACCATAGATAAATCTGTACTACAGCCGATTTTTGGAGAATGGGTTACGTGGTCTACAGACGAAAAAAGACAATTATTTGAGGAAGTATTTGTTGGTAAGAATCCATCATTGTTCGTAACCCCTAAAGAGACGGATGCATGGGTGGAACACTATGCATATTTACTTTCAAATGGCATAGAAAGTTGGATAACAACAAGATAAACTGTTCTAAAATTACTGCTCTCTTCATACGATTGTGTGAGGAGAGTGGAAATTATGGCTAAGTCCTTAAAGAATGTAGTTAGCATTTTATTACTTTTATTTTTAGCACCTATTATTATTGCAACCGTCCAAACGCCTCTTTTTCCGCAACAAAAGCTTCAGACAGCTACAGAACAAGAAGCACCCCCGAAAGAAGAAAGTAAGACAGCGGTTGTATATGCTGCACAGTTAGATACAAAAACTGCTGCTGTTTCCGAAATTTTGGAACCCAAAAAAGCTTTTGTCTATTTTACCCATTCTCAAGAAGCCTTTAAGCCCATGCTAGCTGCTAAAGGTGACAAAATTGCAACTTATCATCCGGAAAACAATATTACTTCTTTTCAAGAGCAGATAACTTCTCAATTTGCATTTCATCAATTAGAAACGGACATATTGGGGCCTGAGACTACAGGAGATGCGAGGCAGTATAATTCGATACGGCCTTTTGTTCAGGAAGCATTGGCGCATGATGAGTATGATATTGTCTTAGACCTTCATAGAGATGCAGTTAAGGCAGACATAGCTACTCTTCAAGTTGGGGATGAGAGTTATGCCAAGATATATATTGTAGTTGGTGGAGAACATGCCAACCACAAATGGAATGAACAGCTAGCTAATAATCTTTCTATCCAATTAAATAAATTAGTCCCAGGGATTTCTAGAGGTGTAGTAGTGAAATCTGGAAAAGGTGTAAATGGTGTATATAACCAGGATTTATCGAAGAATGCTATTTTAATAGAATTAGGCGGAATCGATAGTACAGAAGTGGAAGTAAATAGAACGATTGCTATTTTGGCAAAAGCTGTTTCAAATCTTTTTCATCAACAAATTACATCCTAACATTGATGAATCGCTTGTTCACTGCTATAATTCATTATAGTTTAATTAGGAGTGAACAAGCATGAATAATGATGAGAGACTGGCACGACAGAAAAAAATACGTAACTTTTCGATTATAGCGCATATCGATCATGGGAAATCTACCCTTGCGGATCGTATATTAGAAAAAACACAAACTGTAACATCCCGAGAAATGCAAAATCAATTACTCGATTCAATGGATCTAGAACGAGAACGCGGGATTACCATTAAATTGAATGCTATTCAATTGACTTATAATGCAAAAGACGGCGAAGAGTATATCTTCCATCTTATTGATACCCCTGGACATGTCGATTTCACTTATGAGGTGTCTCGTAGCTTAGCAGCATGTGAAGGAGCTATTTTAGTTGTAGATGCAGCACAAGGGATTGAAGCGCAAACACTTGCAAATGTTTATTTGGCTTTAGATAACGACCTGGAAATCCTTCCTGTTATTAACAAAATCGACCTTCCAGCAGCTGACCCCGAACGTGTTAGAGGCGAAGTGGAGGATGTTATTGGTCTGGATGCTTCCGAAGCGGTATTAGCTTCCGCAAAAGCAGGAATTGGTATTGAAGAAATTCTGGAACAAATTGTAGAAAAAGTGCCTGCTCCAACTGGAGATCCAAATGCACCATTAAAAGCATTAATATTTGACTCCTTATTCGATCCTTATCGTGGAGTTATCGTGTATATCCGTATCATTGATGGAACAGTAAAACCAGGTGACAAGATTAAAATGATGTCATCAGGTAAAGAATTTGATGTTGTAGAAACGGGTGTATTTACACCTAAAACAACACAACGTTCTGAACTGACTGTTGGAGATGTTGGTTTCTTAACAGCTTCTATGAAAAATGTAGGGGACTCAAGTGTTGGGGATACGATTACATTAGCTGACAACCCTGCTACTGAAGCTTTGGCTGGATATAAAAAGATGAATCCAATGGTATTCTGTGGGTTGTATCCAATCGATAATACAAAATATGTTGACTTACGTGATGCTTTAGAAAAATTACAATTGAATGACTCCGCACTTGAATTTGAGCCAGAGACTTCCCAAGCATTAGGTTTTGGATATCGCTGTGGTTTCTTAGGTCTCCTACATATGGAAATCATTCAAGAACGTATTGAACGTGAATTCAATATTGATCTAATAACTACTGCTCCAAGTGTTATCTATGATGTGAAACTTACGAATGGAGAAATCCTAAAAGTGGACAATCCTTCCATGATGCCAGAATCACAAAAAGTAGATAAAATTGAAGAGCCATATGTTAAAGCATCTATTATGGTCCCAGAAGAATATGTTGGTTCCGTTATGGAACTGTGTCAACGCAAACGTGGGAACTTTGTAACTATGGACTTTTTATCTAAAGCTCGTGTGAATATTATTTATGAAATTCCACTATCAGAAATTGTGTATGACTTCTTTGATGCATTAAAATCAAGTACAAAAGGATATGCTTCTTTTGACTATGATTTAATAGGCTATAAAGAATCCAAATTAGTTAAAATGGACATTTTACTAAACAGCGAAAAAGTGGATGCACTTAGTTTTATCGTTCATAGTGACTTCTCTTATGAACGCGGTAAGCTAATAGTCGAAAAACTTAAGGCATTAATACCGAGACAACAGTTTGAAGTTCCAGTACAAGCAGCTGTTGGGCAAAAAATTGTTGCTCGTTCCACTATTAAGTCAATTGGTAAAAACGTTTTAGCTAAATGTTACGGTGGCGATATCTCTCGTAAACGAAAACTTCTAGATAAACAAAAACAAGGTAAAAAACGGATGAAACAAGTAGGTTCTGTGGAAGTTCCACAAGAAGCTTTCATGGCTGTTCTGAAAATGGACGAGCCAAATAAATAATAAAACGAAGGGGGAGGCACTAGCAGCCTCCTTTTTCCTATATGGAAGAAGAAAGTAGGGATAGTTATGGTACGAGGCGTATATATACATATTCCTTTCTGTCATCAAATTTGTAATTACTGTGATTTCAATAAATTTTTCTTTCATAACCAACCGGTAGATGAATATATTGAATCACTTGGAAAAGAAATGGCATTGTGGGCAAATGATTTACAAAAAGCAGAAATTGAAACGATATTTATTGGGGGTGGTACTCCAACTTCTTTATCAGTAGAACAATTAGATCGATTATTAGAGCTGATTACCACATATATACCAATGGAGCATGTCACAGAATTCTCATCGGAAGCTAATCCAGATGAGCTGACACTTGATAAAATGCAAAAGATGCGCGAATTCGGTGTGAACCGGTTAAGTATGGGAGTCCAAACCTTTGATCAAGACCTTCTAAAAGTATTAGGAAGAACCCATTCGAATGATCATGTCTATGAAGTGATTAATCATGCCAAACAAACTGATTTCCCTTCGATAAGTATAGATTTGATGTATGGACTTCCAAACCAAACGATGGATCAATGGAAAGCATCCTTGCAGGAAGCATTTCGCTTAAAAATTCCACATATTTCGGCTTATTCCTTGTTAGTTGAGCCAAAAACAATCTTTTATAATCTACTATCCAAAGGGAAACTCTCTCTTCCAGGAGAAGACTTAGAAGCGGAGATGTATGGTTATCTATTAGAGGAAATGAAAAGTCATGGTTATATTCAATATGAGATAAGTAATTTCGCATATGTAGGAAAAGAATCAAAACATAATTTACTTTACTGGAATAATGATGAATATATCGGATTAGGTGCTGGTGCTCATGGATATGTGAATGGTAAGAGATACTCCAATCATGGACCAATAAAAAAATACATGCAGACAATCGATACAGGGGAACAACCTCTTATGATGCAAAAAGAAGTGACAAACGTGGAAAAAATGGAAGAAGAAATGTTTCTTGGTTTACGTAAGAATGAGGGTGTATCACTTGCAAAATTTGAGGAAAGATATGGTCTAACCCTTCGTGATGTTTACGGAAAAGAACTAGATGAGTTACTTCAGAGGGAATTATTAGTTCTGGAAAATAATTTTGTAAGACTGACTTCCCGTGGAAGATTTATGGGAAATGAAGTGTTTCAATATTTCTTGAAATAATTAAAGCTAAATCGTTGACAGTTTTCTGTAGATTTGATAAGTTTTATATGAGTATTAGCACTCTCTTTGAACGAGTGCTAACAGAGGTGATAATCATGCTAACAAACAGGCAATTATTAATATTGCAAGTAACGGTAGATGATTTTATCGATACCGCTCAACCAGTTGGATCTCGTCAGCTTTCGAAAAAGGAGGAAGTACCATTTAGTCCTGCTACTATTCGAAATGAAATGGCAGATTTAGAAGAAATGGGCTTTTTAGAAAAAACACATACTTCGTCTGGTCGTGTGCCTTCACAAAAGGGATACCGTTATTATGTCGATAATATGTTAACTCCACAAAGAATTTCGCAAAGCGAGATAAAACAAATTCGTTCTATCTTTGAGGAACGAAAGGTGGAGACGGAGCAAATAATTCGCAAATCCGCTGAAATTATATCGGAACTAACGAATTATACCTCTATTATGTTAGGCTTAGATGTGAGAAAACATCGTGTTAAACGATTTTCGATTGTACCACTTTCCAGTGATTCTGCTGTAGCGATAATTGTTACAGACAGTGGTCATGTAGAGAATCGACTATTTTCTATCCCTGAAAATTTTCAGGCATCTGATATCGAACGTATGATCAATCTGATCAACGAACGTCTAGTAGGGGTATATTTGCATGAACTCCCTGCAATGCTAGAGGCGGTAACGCTAAATGTGTTGCAACAAAATAACGGTCGTCTGAACCATCTTTTTGGATCGCTTAACCAAGCGATGACTATTGAGCATGAAGACAAGGTGTATTATGGTGGGAAGTTACAAATATTGAACCAACCAGAATTTAATGATGTAGAAAAAGCACGGAGTATTATGAATTGGATGGATCATGTAAACCAAATTCCAGGTATTTTCCATTTGGATAAAAAGGGAATTCAAATTCGCATTGGATCAGAAAACAATGATCTTGCCATGGAGGGATGTAGTGTTATTACTGCCTCATATGGTATTGGTGAAGAGCAAGTGGGTTCGATAGCGATTATTGGTCCGACTCGAATGGATTATAGGAGAGTCGTGTCATTACTAGATGTCATGAGTAGTGATTTATCTAGAGAATTATCGAAAATATTACATGGACATCAAGGATAAGGAGAGTTCCGAACAATGTCAGAAATCAAAGATGAAAACTTAGAAGAGCAAGAAGTAAAAGAAACTATTCAAGAAGAGTCTGAACAGCCGAGAGAAGTTGTGGAAGAAGTAGATGAACTAACTCTGGCTAAACAGCAAATCGAAGAAGAACAAGATAAGCTTATTCGTCTTAGAGCGGACTTTGAGAATTACAAGCGTCGGGTACAATTAGACAAAGCAGCGGATTATAAATACCGTGCTCAATCCGTTTTAACGGATATTCTACCTGTGCTTGATAATTTTGAACGTGCACTTGCAGTTGAAACGACTTCTGAAGAAGCAGCTTCTTTAGTTAAAGGAGTAGATATGGTTTACCGTACTCTTCTAGAAGCAGTTAAAAAAGAAGGTTTGGAAGCAATCGAAGCAGAAGGTGTAGCATTCGATCCGAACTTCCACCAAGCTGTTATGCAAGAGCAAGATGATTCAAAAGAATCCGGAGTAGTGCTTCAAGAGCTGCAAAAAGGGTACAAGTTAAAAGACCGAGTATTAAGACCTTCCATGGTCAAAGTAAACGAATAAATCATTTTCATCATTACTTATTTTTATGAAATTGATTGGAATACCCAAAAAAGAATAGCTAGTTATATATTAGGAGGAAAATTAAATGTCTAAAATTATTGGTATTGACTTAGGAACTACAAACTCATGTGTATCTGTATTAGAAGGTGGAGAACCAAAAGTAATTCCGAATCCAGAAGGTAACCGTACGACTCCATCTGTTGTTGCTTTTAAAAATGGTGAAAAACAAGTTGGGGAAGTTGCAAAACGCCAATCTATCACTAACCCTAATACAATCGCTTCAGTTAAGCGTTTAATGGGTACGAACGAAAAAGTTTCAGCTGAAGGAAAAGATTACACTCCACAAGAAGTATCAGCAATGATTCTTCAATATTTAAAAGGATTTGCAGAAGAATACTTAGGTGAAAAAGTAACGAAAGCTGTAATTACAGTTCCTGCTTACTTTAATGATGCAGAGCGCCAAGCAACTAAAGACGCTGGTCGTATTGCTGGACTGGAAGTAGAACGTATTATTAACGAACCAACTGCTGCTGCACTTGCATACGGTTTAGATAAAATGGATCATGACGAAAAAATTCTAGTATACGATCTAGGTGGCGGTACATTTGACGTATCTATCCTTGAGCTTGGCGATGGTGTATTCGAAGTACTTGCTACTGCAGGGGATAACCGTCTTGGTGGAGATGACTTTGACCAAGTATTAATGGATTACCTAGTACAAGAATTCAAAAAAGATAATGGTATCGACTTGTCTAAAGACAAAATGGCTGTACAACGTCTAAAAGATGCTGCTGAAAAAGCGAAAAAAGATTTATCGGGTGTAACATCAACTCAAATCTCTCTTCCTTTCATCACTGCAGGAGAAGCTGGACCGCTTCACTTAGAAGTAACGATGACACGTGCGAAATTTGACGATTTAACTGCTCATTTAGTTGAACGTACAATGGTACCAACTCGTCAAGCGATGAAAGATGCTGGATTATCTGCTTCTCAAATCGATAAAATTATTCTTGTTGGTGGATCTACTCGTATTCCTGCTGTACAAGACGCTATTAAAAAAGAAACTGGAAAAGAGCCGCATAAAGGCGTAAATCCTGATGAAGTAGTAGCAATGGGTGCTGCTGTACAAGGTGGAGTTTTAACTGGTGATGTAAAAGACGTAGTACTACTTGACGTAACACCACTTTCTTTAGGTATTGAAACAATGGGTGGGGTATTTACTAAGTTAATCGAACGTAATACAACAATCCCTACTTCAAAATCACAAACATTCTCGACTGCAGCAGATAACCAACCTGCCGTTGATATTCATGTACTTCAAGGTGAACGCCCAATGTCTGCAGATAATAAAACACTTGGACGTTTCCAATTAGCAGATATTCCACCAGCACCACGTGGAGTTCCACAAATCGAAGTAACTTTCGATATCGACAAAAATGGTATTGTAAATGTTAAAGCAAAAGACTTAGGTACTCAAAAAGAACAAAATATTACAATTCAATCGAATTCTTCCCTTTCTGACGAAGAAATCGAGCGTATGGTAAAAGAAGCTGAAGCAAATGCAGATGCTGATAAAGTACGTAAAGAAGAAGCTGAAGTGAAAAACGAAGCGGATCAATTAGTGTTCATGACTGAAAAAACATTGAAAGATTTAGAAGATAAAGTGTCAGAAGAAGAGAAAAAATCTGCTGAAGATGCTAAAGAAGAGTTAAAAGCTGCTTTAGAAGCTGGAAACTTAGAAGACATCAAAACGAAAAAAGATAAATTAAATGAAATTGTACAACAACTTACGATGAAATTGTATGAACAAGCACAAGCAGATGCTGCAGCTAATGGTGAACAAGCTGGTCCAACTGATGACGGTGTTGTAGATGCTGAATTTGAAGAAGTAAACGACGATAAAGACAAGTAAGATTGTTGAAGTGTCGGTAAGCAAAAAGTCAAAGACCGGTTCCGGCTTTGGCTTTTCTTACTGTATAGGCAAAACTGGAATGTCTTATTTCTCATTTGGTTTATATTCAAGCATATATGATTTTAAAGTCATATTCTTAGGTTGAAACAGGCATGATCCGAATGATTAAATTTTCAAAGTTTTGCTATTAGGATTTTGTACATGGTACAATTATTCCTATGTGCAAGTTAACAGAGCAGGAGAGTGAAAGATGAATAAACGTGATTATTATGAGGTTCTTGGTGTATCTAAGAGCGCAACTCAAGACGAGATAAAAAAAGCTTATCGTAAACTTTCAAAACAATTCCACCCAGATATTAACAAAGATGCTGGAGCGGAAGACCAATTTAAAGAAATTTCCGAAGCATACGAAGTATTAAGTGATGAACAAAAACGGTCATCTTACGACCAATTTGGTCACGCAGGTCCAAACCAAGGATTTGGTGGATTTGGTGGCGGTAGTGCTGATGGATTTGGTTTTGAAGATATTTTTAGTTCATTCTTCGGTGGTGGCGGAGGTTCAAGAAGACGTGATCCCAATGCTCCAAGAAAAGGGAATGATCTTCAATATTCCATGACTATTGAGTTTGAAGAAGCGGTATTTGGTAAAGAAAGAGAAATAGAAGTATCTAAAGAAGAAAACTGTGAAACATGTTCTGGCTCAGGTGCAAAACCTGGTACAAAACCAGAAAAATGTTCACACTGTAATGGTCATGGTCAAGTAAATGTAACGCAAGATACGCCATTTGGCCGCGTTCAAACTAAACGCGCATGTAATCACTGTCAAGGAACAGGGAATATTATTAAAGATAAATGTGCTACATGTCATGGTAAAGGCGCAGTTAACAAACGCAAAAAAATTAAAGTTACCATCCCAGCAGGTGTGGATGATGGGCAGCAGCTTCGTGTAAGTGGTCAAGGTGAACCTGGAGCAAATGGTGGACCAGCGGGCGATTTATATATCGTTTTCCGTGTTAAAGCAGATCCACGTTTTGAACGCGATGGCGACGATATTTATTACGAGCTACCTTTGACATATGCACAAGCAGCTCTTGGTGATGAAATTGAAGTTCCGACAGTCCAAGGAAAAGTAAAACTTAAAATTCCAGCTGGAACTCAATCACAAGCCAATTTCCGTTTAAAAGGAAAAGGTGTTAAAAACGTTCATGGCTACGGTGTTGGGGATCAACATGTAATAGTAAAAGTAATTACGCCGAAAAAGTTAACAGAAAAACAAAAACAATTATTACGTGAATTTGCAGAAATCAGTGGAGATATTCCAGAAGAGCAAGGCAGTTCATTATTTGATAAGATCAAGAAGACATTAAAAGGCGAATAAAGGAGTTGGCGCAAGTGAAATGGTCTGAACTATCCATCCATACTACAAATGAAGCGGTTGAAGCGGTAAGTAATATTTTGCATGAAGCTGGTGCAAGTGGTGTAGTTATCGAAGACTCAGATGAATTAGGAAGAGAAAGAGAAGATTTATTTGGTGAAATTTATAGCTTAAACCCAGATGACTTTCCGGTAGATGGTGTACGTGTGAAGGCTTATTTAGCTGAAACAAGTTTCTTATTAGAAACAGTGGAAGAGATCAAACTTGCTATCAACAATTTAACAAACTTCGACATAGATCTAGGACATAATGTTGTTTCTGTTCAGGAAGTAGACGAAGAGGATTGGGCTACGGCATGGAAAAAGTATTACCATCCTGTGAAAATATCTAATCGATTTACTATCGTACCGACTTGGGAAGACTATGAACGAGTGAACACGGATGAACTAATCATCGAGCTTGATCCTGGAATGGCTTTTGGAACAGGTACGCATCCGACAACAGTTATGTGTCTCCAAGCGTTGGAGAAAACGGTTCAAACAGATTCAAGTGTAATCGATGTAGGAACTGGATCTGGAGTACTTTCTATCGGAGCAGCAAAACTAGGAGCTTCTAAAATTCATGCGCTAGATTTGGATGAAGTAGCTGTTAGATCTGCAATAGAAAATATTGCTTTAAACAAAGTAGACCATATTGTTCGTGTAACACACGGTAATCTTCTAGATAATGTGGACGAACAAGCAGATATAGTCGTAGCGAATATATTAGCAGAAATCATCATGACATTTACGGATGATGCATTCACTATTGTAAAAGAGGGCGGATTATTCATCACTTCCGGAATCATTGCTACGAAAAAAGATGATGTAAGAGAATCATTACAACATGCAGGATTTGAAATTGAGGAAGTCATGATGATGGAAGATTGGGTAACAATTATTTCGAGAAAACCTGTTAAATAAAGGAGATTGTCATGCAACGTTATTTTACAAATGAACCTATAAGTGAGAATAATACAGTGACAATTACCGGAGATGATGCGCATCATATGATTCAAGTGATGCGCATGTCACCAGGTGATCTAGTTTTTGTTGTGGCTAATAACCAAACATATACGATGGAAATTTTAGATGGGTCTTCAAAAGCTGTCCATTTAAAGGTTAAAGAGGTTCTACTCAACACCAATGAAATGCCAAAGAAAGTGTCAATTGTTTGCGGTCTACCAAAAGGAGACAAGCTGGAATTGATCACGCAAAAAGCAACAGAACTGGGAATGTACGAACTCTATCCATTTGAAGCAAAAAGATCTATCGTGAAATGGGATAAGTCTAAAAACGAAAAGAAAGTAGCTCGATTGCAAAAAATTGCTAAGGAAGCAGCTGAGCAATCTCATCGTTCTACCATTCCACAAATACATAATCCAGTCTCTATAAAAGAGTTAGTTGAATTGTCCAAAGCATACGATGTAAAGTATGTAGCGGATGAGGAAGACGCCAAAACTAATGAACGACAAAAGTTTGCTGAACAATTAAAAAACGTGTATGATAAACAATCGATACTCATCGTATTTGGTCCAGAAGGTGGGCTCGATCGAGCAGAAATAAAGCTATTATTAGATAATGATTTTCAGACAATTGCGCTAGGACCTAGGATTCTTCGAACTGAAACTGCACCGTTATATGCGCTGTCAGCAATTTCTTATGAATTTGAATGAAAGAGGTGTGAGAACGTGTCATCCGTTGCATTCCATACGTTAGGTTGTAAAGTAAATCACTATGAAACTGAAGCCATTTGGCAATTATTTAAGGAAAATGGGTATAGCCGGACTGAGTTTGAAAAACAGTCAGATGTATATGTTATTAATACCTGTACTGTCACGAATACGGGAGACAAAAAAAGTCGTCAAGTTATTCGTCGTGCTGTTCGTCAAAACCCAGATGCTGTTATTTGTGTAACTGGTTGTTATGCTCAAACTTCTCCTGCAGAAATTATGGCAATACCAGGAGTAGATATAGTTGTAGGTACACAGGAAAGAACCAAAATGTTGGATTATATTCAACAATATAAAACAGAACGTAAACCTATCAATGCTGTAGGGAACATTATGAAAAATCGAGTATATGAAGAATTGGATGTGCCATCATTCACAGACAGAACTCGAGCATCCTTGAAAATTCAAGAAGGCTGCAATAACTTCTGTACTTTTTGTATCATCCCTTGGGCTCGTGGACTTATGCGTTCAAGAGATCCACAAGAAGTAGTGAGACAAGCGCAACAACTAGTAGATGCTGGTTATATGGAAATAGTTCTGACAGGTATTCATACAGGTGGATACGGGGAAGATCTAAAAGATTATAATTTAGCACAACTTTTAAGAGATATTGAAAACAATGTAAAAGGCTTAAAACGACTGCGTATTAGCTCAATTGAAGCAAGTCAATTGTCAGACGAAGTAATTGATGTTTTAAGAGATTCTAAGATTGTGGTAAGACATTTGCATATCCCTATTCAATCTGGTTCGGATACTGTATTGAAAAGAATGCGTAGAAAATATACAATGGAATTTTTTGCGAATCGCTTAGATCGTTTAAGAGTTGCTTTACCAGATCTTGCGATAACATCGGATGTTATTGTTGGTTTTCCAGGTGAAACAGAGGAAGAATTCATGGAGACATTTAACTTTATACGTGACCAAAAATTCTCTGAACTGCATGTTTTCCCATACTCAAAACGTACAGGAACGCCTGCCGCAAGAATGGAAAACCAAGTGGATGAAGATGTGAAAAATGAACGAGTACACCGATTAATCACATTAAATGATCAATTGGCGGTAGAATATGCTTCTAGATTTGAAGGGGAAGTACTTGAAATTATACCGGAGGAAGCTTATAAACTAGATTCAGCTGCTAATATGGTTGAAGGCTATACAGATAACTACCTAAAGGTTGTCATTCCTGGATCTGAGGATTTAATAGGGAAATTAGTTCGTGTGAAAATCACAAAAGCTGGTTATCCCTACAATGAAGGACAATTCGTTCGTGTTCTAGATGAAGTTGCAGAGTTAGTATAAATATAAAGCCGGTGATTAATATTTCACCGGCTTTTTTATATGAAATTAGGAGGTGCTGTATTGGAAGTGACCGCTTTACTACCAGGTTTGCTATTTATATTTTATTTCGTTCCCGTAATTTTTGTTATTTGGTTTATGGTTACAATTGTAGGGCAACTCAAGGCCCAAACAAAGCTACTAAAACAAATTCATGAGAAAGTAAAAATTCCAGAATAAATAGCCATATAGAGAGAAAAATACTATTGACCCGCAAAGTAACCACTATACTTGCACTTTACCGGCAATTAAGAGTATTATTAAGAGGTACGTACATCTTGAAAGGGGAATAACTAATGACTGAAAATATTGCAGCATTAATAGATCATACTTTACTAAAACAAGACGCAACTAAAAATCAAATTGAAAAATTATGTGAGGAAGCTAAAACATATAATTTTGCATCCGTATGTGTTAATCCTACATGGGTAAATTTAAGTGCATCTCTTCTAAAAGAAAGTCCAGTAAAAGTTTGTACTGTTATCGGATTCCCTTTAGGCGCAAGTACTTCAGCAGTGAAAGCATTCGAAACTACTAATGCTATTGAAAATGGTGCAGATGAAATTGATATGGTACTAAATGTTGGTGCGTTAAAAGACCAAGATTATAACTTAGTACAAAAAGATATCGAAGCTGTAGTAAATGCTGCAAAAGATAAAGCGATTGTAAAAGTTATTTTAGAAACTTGTTTATTAACAAATGAAGAAATTGCGAAAGCAAGTGAATTATCTAAAGCGGCAGGTGCTGACTTCGTGAAAACTTCTACCGGTTTTTCTACTGGAGGAGCAACAATCGAAGCTGTAAAACTAATGCGCGAAACTGTAGGACCTGACTTAGGCGTGAAAGCTTCTGGTGGTGTTAGAAACTTAGCAGACGTTGAAGCAATGGTTGAAGTTGGAGCAACAAGAATTGGTGCAAGTTCTGGAGTAGAAATTGTAAAAGGATTAGAAAGTAAATCTGATTATTAATTTTTACTTGGCATAATTGCTCTAAATTAGTTGTTAGATTAAATTTCTAACTAAATAAAGTAAAAATTATATCTCAAAGTATTGACCAAGTCTTTACAATACGGTATAATTTTTTAGTACATAGCACTAGGTTATGTGCTTGACGTGTGTTCGGAGGGAGGGAAAAAGAGATGTCAAAAACTGTCGTTCGTAAAAACGAATCGCTTGAAGATGCTCTTCGCCGCTTCAAACGTACTGTATCTAAAAGTGGTACAATTCAAGAGGTTAGAAAGCGCGAGTTTTATGAAAAACCAAGCGTAAAGCGTAAAAAGAAATCTGAAGCTGCCCGTAAACGTAAATTCTAATTTACTTTATTTACTAAGCTTCGAAGCTATGGTTTCTAAAACCTGAGCGGAAACGTAAAAAGAAATCAGAAGCTGCACGTTAACGTAAGTGGTATTTATTCCCAACCATCCCTACGTTCAAAACACGTACTTTATGATTAAAATTTACAATTATGTAAACCGAGAAAATTTATTTTCTCGGTTTATTTTTATTTTATGAAACTTTTTGAAAGTTCATCCGTAAATAGGAGTATACATATAGAAGAAAGGAGGTTAAGTGGTGAAATTGACTCGCTATGTCGTTTCTCTTTGTTTATTAGTCTTATCATTTGGAATGATGATTCCTATTATAACAGCACAAACTACAGAAGTTTATAAAGTCCCAGTTTACGATGAAGTGGAAAAAGGATTATATGCTTTTCTGAAACGTTCAATCCATGAAGCAGAAGAGGCTGGAGCAGAGGCAATTATTTTTGAGATTAATACACCTGGAGGTTTTGTAGATTCGGCAGAAGATATTGCTAATTTATTGGATTCCACATCGATTCGTAAAATTGCGTATATTAACTCTGAAGCATTATCAGCAGGTGCTTATTTAGCACTTCATACAGATGAAATTTATATGTCCCCTAGCGGAACAATCGGTGCAGCAGCAGTCATTGAAAGTAGTGGAAACACTGCAGGTGAAAAAGCAAATAGTGCATGGAAAGCGAAGATGAAAAACGCTGCTGAGTTAACGGGTAAAGAACCTATATATGCTCAAGCTATGGCAGATGATACCGTAGACTTACCTGAATATAGAGCCCCTGTCGGTAAGTTATTGACACTTTCTTCAGCGGAAGCATTAGAAGTAGGCTATTCAGAAGCAACCGTTAGTTCATTTGATGAATTACTTGAAGTTACTAAGCTTTCAGGAGCGAAAATAATTGAAACAGAAGAGACCTTTATGGAATCGCTTGCACGTTTTATAACCAATCCAATTATCGTTCCAATCCTGTTATCAATTGCAAGTTTAGGTTTAATCGTCGAATTGTATTCTCCAGGTTTTGGTGTCGCTGGTACAATGGGGTTAATTTCGTTAGTTCTGTTCTTTTTCGGACATTTAGTTGCAGGTCTTGCTGGCTATGAAACAATCATTATTTTTGTGATTGGTGTTTTACTTATTGTCGCGGAGTTCTTCCTGCCCGGAGGAATTAGTGGTATATTAGGGGCGGCAGCTATTATTATAAGTATAGTATTAGCTGGTGGCGATATTGAGCAAATGATTATCGCCGTTATAATTGCATTAACAGTAGCTATAGTGGGAATGGTGATTATTATGAAATTCTTTGGTAGGGAATTAAAAGTGTTAAATAAAGTAATCTTGTCGGATGCGACTACAACTGAAAAAGGATATGTTTCCAATAAAAATCGAGTGGAACTTGTCGGAAAATTTGCAGTGACAATGACACCACTTAGACCTTCGGGAACTATACGTATCGATAATGAAAGAATTGACGCAGTTTCAGATGGTAGTTTTATCGGAAAAGATAAATATGTTAAAATTATTAAAGTGGAAGGCTCTCGTATCGTCGTTCGAGAAGCAGTAGAAGGGGAGGTAACAGAATGATTACAGGCTCAACAGTTACTTTAATCATCGTTATAGTATTAGCATTTGTAGTACTATCAGTATTTTTCACATTTTTCCCAATTACGTTATGGATTTCTGCACTAGCAGCAGGAGTAAAAATTAGTATCTTTACATTAGTAGGGATGAGGTTACGTCGTGTTATTCCTTCACGTATTGTTAACCCATTGATCAAAGCTCATAAAGCGGGTCTTGAAGTTTCTATCAATCAGCTGGAAAGTCATTACCTTGCTGGAGGTAACGTAGACCGTGTGGTTAACGCTTTAATAGCGGCACATCGTGCAAACATTGAACTAACATTTGAAAGAGCTGCAGCGATCGATTTAGCTGGTCGTGACGTATTGGAAGCGGTGCAAATGTCCGTAAATCCAAAAGTTATTGAAACACCATTTATCGCAGGTGTGGCAATGAACGGTATCGAAGTTAAAGCAAAAGCGCGTATTACGGTTCGTGCCAATATTGACCGTCTAGTCGGTGGTGCTGGTGAAGAAACAATCGTAGCTCGTGTTGGTGAAGGGATTATTTCAACAATTGGTTCTAGTGTAAGTCATGAACGCGTACTTGAAAATCCAGATTTAATCTCTCAAACTGTTTTAGCAAAAGGATTAGATTCTGGTACTGCCTTCGAAATTCTATCGATTGATATTGCGGACGTTGATATAGGTAAGAACATTGGTGCAGAACTACAAACAGAGCAAGCAGAGGCAGATAAGAAAATTGCCCAAGCAAAAGCTGAGGAACGTCGTGCAATGGCTGTAGCATCTGAACAAGAGATGAAAGCAAAAGTTGTAGAGATGCGTTCGAAAGTAGTAGAAGCGGAAGCTGCTGTTCCATTAGCAATGGCTGAAGCGCTACGTGAAGGAAATATTGGTGTGATGGATTACATGAATTACAATAATATTAAAGCTGATACTGGTATGAGAGATTCTATTAGTAAAGTTGGCGGAGAAAAACCTTCTACTGACGAGCTAAAATAATATAGCAGAAAGGAGGCAATCTCCTTGGAAGCCTTTATTCCTATAATCATCGCATTACTTTTTAGTGTTTTCTTTAATAAAAAGAAAGAACCAGACAAAAAGACGGTTGAAAAACCTGTAAATAGCACTCCTTCACGTAAAACTGTTTCAGAAAATCCTTTTAAAGAATTAGGTGATTTTGCTAAACAGTTTACGAATGAACGACAGCAGGAGAAAAAAACAAAACCTCCTGTCGTAAGAGAAGTGCCTGTAGTGGAGAAAATGGAGCGAGAGGTTAAGCGAAATCAAGGAGTGGCAAGAACTTCTGGTAGATTGAGCACTCATCAGGAAACTGTCCCTCTACGTCCAGAAACTACTCCGGTAAACTCTATGCTGCCTAGCAGTGAGGACGAATTGATCAGAGCAATTATTTTTTCCGAAATACTTGCTCCACCAAAATCTAAAAGATAACTCATGAACACCCCCTTACATGCATAAATTCATGTAAAGGGGTGTTTTTTGTGAAGCAGTTATTTCCACTCCATGCGAGTATTATGTTAGATAATTTTGATGATATTGTATTGGATTATGAATTTTCCTTAATACGGTTAAAAGAAAATAGTTTAGTCTGTTCCTATGACCATTTTCTTTTAGAAATTCATGCCGAAAAGTTGCACATAAAATCGATGTCCAGTGATAAGTTACATCTACATGTGCATAATCTTCAGTTCTTTAATATAACTAGGAAGGAAAAAACGGTATGAAGCGTCTTATCAAAATTCAAGCACCAATTTCTACAGATCAGTTTACGCTTTATAAGGCTTTAAAGGAACAAAATATTGAAGTTTATCGGCTTCATACAAACGATACTCATATAAACTTTTCTATTCAAGCAAAAGATTTGAATGCGTTTCGGAAATTAAGAAAAAAACTGAAGATGCCGATTAAATTAGAAGATGAACTAAAAGAAAGTACCATCTCTTTTTATTCATGGTCCATAATGGGAGTTTTCTTCTTTATCGTAATTCCAATTATATTTGCCCAATTTATATGGACCGTTCATATTGAGTCGGATTCACCGGAAAGTAATATTCTACTAACTGAGCAGTTAAAAGAGATGGGTATTAAAGAGAGAATGTTTGCCTCAAAGTTGCCGTCAGAGCAAGAGATACGCCAAAATATTTTATTAAAGCATAAAGAATATTCATGGGTTCACTTTTCAAAATCCGGGTCTATATTTACAGTAGCTCCAATGTTGGCGCCACCTCAAACGGCAAAAGAGCTAAAGGATGCACCTGCTGTAAATCTTGTAGCCAAGAGAAGTGGAGTCATTACAGATTTTATCTTAACAAAAGGGGTGAGAGCTGTTGAAAAGAACATCTCTGTAAAAAAAGGAGATGTCTTAGTTAATGGTTTTGTCACCCAAGGAAACAAGAGGATTTTAACAAGTGCAGAAGGAAAGGTATACGCTAGCTATTGGATAGAGCTATCATTTGAACTGCCAACGCAAGTTGCTGTTACTAATCCGAATTCAAAAGAATTGATCATCCAGAAAAAGGTGGATAATAAACAGAAGTTTTGGAAAGAAATACAGTTACCCGCTTTCATCCAAAAATACGTTCAGGCAGGTTATGTACAAAAGAATCACCATATAACTTATTCACTAACGGAACAGTCCATAGAACATCTCATAAGACCATTACTTTTTCAAAAAATTATGAAAGAATTACCTACAGGAACTCAATTATTAGAAGATAAAGTTTTACAGGTATCAATACAAGATGATAAAGTAAAAGGGAAGATACTTTTACTGATAAATGAAAATATTGCAATACCACATGTTATACCCCAAGGAGACGAATCATGAGCGAAACTAAACAATTAGATATTAATTTGCAAGATCCAGCAGAAGCGGTAATGCTGCTTGGCATCTCGGATAAAAATGTAAAACTTATTGAAGCGGAGCTAAAAGTTCAACTTATTACTAGAGGTGAACAAATTCAGATTATTGGTGAAGAAAAGAATGTAGAAGATGCTAGACAGCTTATGATTCAACTATTAGCAGTCATTCGAAAAGGGATCAATATCAATTTGCGTGATGTCTCTTCCGCAATAGAAATGAGCTTGAACGGTACAATTGAGTATTTTTCAAGTTTATATGACGAAGAAATAGCACGAAATACAAAAGGTAAAGCGATTAGAGCAAAAACAATAGGGCAACGGGAATATATCCAAGGAATTAGACATACAGATCTTACTTTCGGAATTGGGCCTGCAGGTACTGGTAAAACGTATTTAGCGGTAGTAATGGCTACACAAGCACTTAAAAATGCTCATGTGAAAAAAATCATTTTAACACGCCCAGCAGTCGAAGCAGGAGAAAGCCTAGGATTCCTACCCGGAGACTTAAAAGAGAAGGTAGACCCTTATTTACGGCCGTTATACGATGCGCTCCATGATGTATTAGGAACAGAACAAACGGATCGACTTATGGAGCGGGGTACAATTGAAATTGCACCTTTAGCCTATATGCGAGGTCGTACATTAGATGACGCATTTGTTATTTTAGATGAAGCACAGAATACAACAAAAGCTCAAATGAAGATGTTCTTAACACGTCTGGGATTTGGTTCTAAAATGGTAATCACTGGTGATAAAACACAAATTGACTTACCAAAAGGTGCAGAATCTGGTTTAATCGTTACAGAAAAAATATTGAAAAATGTGGCGGGAATTCATTTCCAATATTTGGAGCAAGGGGATGTAGTACGCCATCCGTTAGTTGCTAAAATTATACAAGCATATGAAGAACTATAATATCCAATTCTTAAAAGAAGCAATTGTCTATGTTTAGACGGTTGCTTCTTTGTTATTTGGGAAACATTAGTGAATTGTGAAAAAAATAAGGTATAATGGAATAACTAGTTGGTGGGGGGATGAGAAGAAATGAAAAAAATCCTTATAAAGTGGAGAGAATGGAAAAATAGTAGGTATCTCCCTTTCATCGTTACTTTTATAACAGCGATTTGTTTGTTCTTTTTACTCATTGGAAATGTAAAGGAAAGTAAATATGATTTTGAATTATTCCAGCTTTCACCTGATACAATCAGAGCAGTTAAAACTATGGAAGACTCGGAAAAAACAGAGCAAGAACGTAAAAGAACAGAGCTAGAAGTCCCAGCTGTTTATCAATTTCAAGATGAAACGGCTGCTAACCAGGCTGCTATAGTTAAATCTATTTTTGATAGTGTTTTACACGTAAAAGAAAATGCAAAGCCCGAAGAAGATACCCCAGCAACTTTAGTAGGAAAACTGAAAAAAGATATGGAAGAGCTGGCAGAGAATGCGAGTTATGTTCCACTTAACGATGAAATGTTAGCTACATTAATTAACCAAAATAATAGTATTTTAGAAGATTCAAAAACAAAATTATCGGAACTAGTAGAGAAGAACTTAAGTGAACCAATTAGACTGGAGAATATATCTATTTCCAGAGAAAAAATTGGTCAGCAAGTAAATAACATTTTTTTATATTCACAGGATTATAGAAATGTGCTCATTAATATTGCAAAAACCTCTATTGTGCCAACGGAAGTAGAAAATGAGATTTTAACACAAGAACGAATAGAACAGGCGAAAGCAAGTGTTGAACCTACTCGTATACTTCAAGGACAAATTCTCGTTCAAAAGGGTGAAATTATTGATCGAGATGTTTATCGACAGTTGGAATTGCTTGGCATGCTTACGAATAAGGCATCCTATAAGCCATATCTTGGAGTAGCTATATTTGTTGCACTCACCATGTGGGTATTATTGGGACAAACAATCAGTAAAAGGAAAAAAACGATAAACAATTCAAAAAATTTAATTGTTGTTGCCTTCAGTGTTATTTTATCTGTACTAATGATGAAGGTAATTCAATCTGTTGCATCTAATTTTGATGTAATTATTGCGTTTTTAATACCTACTGCAATGGTTGCAATGCTAGTTTATTTATTGGTCGATGAACGTGCAGCGTATATTTCCAATTTTGTATCAGCTGCATATGCAGGTATTATCTTTCAAGAAGGCTATACACTCGTATTTCAAATGGAAGCTTCTTTATACATATTATTTGGGGGCGTTGCAGGAATTTTCGCCATGCAAAGGATGCAAACTAATTCTCAAATATTGCGCTCTAGTCTAATCGTATCTTCTGTGAATATTGTCTTTATTATATTCTATTTGTTAATGACGAAGGCTTCATATGAAATTACGGATATATTATTTTACATCGGAGCAGCTCTTGCTTCAGGGATATTATCTGGGGCAATGACTATTGGGATATTACCTTTTTTTGAATCTTTCTTTGGTATTTTATCTTCCATAAGACTCATAGAATTATCAAATCCCAACCATCCTTTGTTAAAGAAAATTTTAACCGAGACACCTGGTACATATCATCATAGTTTAATGGTGGCAAATTTAGCAGAAGCTGCTTGTGAAGTAGTTGGGGCAAACGGTTTATTGGCACGCGTTGGCTGTTACTATCATGATATTGGTAAAACAAACAGGCCAGGATTTTTCATCGAAAATCAAGTCAATGGTTATAATCCTCATGATTCTTTATCTCCAGAAGCGAGTAGAGATATTATTATTGCACATGCAGTGGATGGTGCGAAGATTTTGAGGAAACATAAATTACCGAAAGAAATTGTAGATGTAGCGGCGCAACATCATGGTACAAGCCTATTGAAATTCTTTTATTTTAAAGAGAAAGAGATTAATGATAAAGTGGAAGAAGACGAATACCGTTATCCAGGTCCAAAACCGCAAACAAAAGAAATTGCCATCATATCGGTTGCAGATAGCGTAGAAGCAGCTGTTCGCTCGATGAAAGAGCCAAATGCTGATAAAATTAAAAAATTGATACAGTCTATTATTAAAGAAAAAATACTAGACGGGCAATTCGATGAATGTGATCTATCATTAAAGGAAATAAAGAAAATGGAAGAAAGTTTTTGTACTACGATGAATGGAACATTTCACTCTCGGATTGAATATCCAAAATAATTTATGAGGAGCCAAAAATATGCTAGAACTAGATTTAATGGATGAAACAAATTCTATACCCGAAGAAACATTAGCTCTTGTAGGGAAAGTATTACAATCTGCTGGAGAACAACTTTCTGTAAAAGAGGGCAGTGAGGTTAGTGTAACCTTCGTAACGAATGAGGCAATTCAAGAAATTAATAAAACATATCGCAACAAAGATATGGCAACAGATGTAATCTCCTTTGCAATGGAAGAGATGGGAGAAGGGGAAGTTGAAATTATAAATGCAGATATTCCAACCCTTTTAGGGGACATTATCATATCTGTCCAACGTGCAACGGAACAAGCAGAAACTTATCAACACTCATTTGAGCGAGAGCTGTGTTTCTTGGCCGTTCATGGCTTCTTACATTTGTTAGGTTATGATCATGGGACTGAACAGCAAGAAAAAGAGATGTTTGGACTACAGGAATCTATATTACAAGCTTTTGGGTTAAAACGTGAAGGCCATGAACCCTCGTAAATTTTTTCGGTCGTTTATCTATGCTGCTAATGGAATTTATCACGTAGTTAAAAGTGAACAAAACTTTCGTTTTCATTTACTAGCAGCAATAGTTGTTGTAATAGCAGCAGCGGCAACTGGTCTATCTGCATTTGAGTGGATAATCATTGTGATTTCGATTTTTGGCATGTTCATGATAGAATTAGTAAATGCGTCCATAGAACGTGTCGTCGATTTGGTGACGCCGGAATTACACCCACTAGCTAAACAAGCAAAAGACTTAGCTGCTGGAGCCTGCTTAATATATGCTATTTGTACTGTAATTGTTGGTTTAATCATATTTATCCCGAAATGGTCGGGAATCATATTATAGAGGTGAATTATTTTGAATAAAGAAATGTTATTAAAAGCGTCCATAACAGCAAGAGAAACAGCGTATGTTCCATACTCAAAATTTCAAGTAGGGGCAGCACTTTTAACAAGAGATGGAGAAGTATTCCTTGGCTGTAATATTGAAAATGCATCGTTTGGATTAACAAATTGCGCAGAGCGTACTGCCATCTTTAAGGCCGTGTCAGAAGGAAAAAAAGAATTTTCTGCAATTGCTATTTCAGGCGATACAGAAGGACCTATTTCTCCTTGTGGAGCATGCAGACAAGTTATAGCTGAATTTTGTGATCCAGATATGCCTGTTTACTTAACAAATTTAAAAGGAAATGTATCGGAAACGACGGTAGCAGAATTATTACCTGGAGCCTTTAAAACGGAGGACATGGATTATGCTGCAAAATAATGAGAATTATAAATCAGGATTTATATCAATAATAGGTAGACCAAATGTAGGGAAATCTACATTTTTAAATCGAGTAATTGGGCAAAAAATAGCGATAATGAGTGACAAACCCCAAACAACTAGAAACAAAGTACAAGGTGTGCTTACCTTAGAAAACAGTCAAATGATTTTCATCGACACACCAGGAATTCATATTCCGAAACACAAACTTGGCGATTTTATGCTTAAAGTTGCCAAAAATACTCTTCGTGAAGTAGATGTAATTATATTCATGGTTAACGCAGTAGAACCAAGAGGCAAAATTGATGAGTATATAATGGAAATGTTAGAAAATAACGAAACCCCTGTATTCCTTGTGATCAATAAAATAGACCAGGTTCATCCTGAAAAATTAGTAGATATAATTGAGTCCTATACAAAGAAATATAATTTCGCGGAGGTTCTACCAATTTCTGCTCTTCAAGGTAATAATGTGGAGAAATTACTAGAAACGATTCAATCCTATTTACCACAAGGACCACAATACTACCCGGCTGACCAAGTAACAGATCACCCAGAAAGGTTTATTATTTCTGAACTAATCCGTGAAAAAGTTTTGCATTTGACGAGAGAAGAAATTCCACATTCAATTGCGGTTGTAATTGATAAAATCAAAAAAGAAGAAGATACCGAAAAAGATATGATTCGTGTTTCTGCAACAATTATAGTAGAACGAGATTCCCAAAAAGGAATTGTCATCGGTAAAAAAGGTGCTTTACTGAAAGAAGTTGGAACAAGAGCACGTAAGGATATCGAAATGTTGTTAGGAACAAATGTTTACTTAGAATTATGGGTTAAAGTACAAAAAGATTGGCGCAATAAATCAGCGCATTTGAAAGATTATGGTTTTAGAGACGATGAGTACTAAGAAAGAAGGGAAGGCAATTGCTACAAAAAGTAGAGGGTATTGTCTTACGAACTTCTCCTTATGGCGAATCGAATAAAATCGTTACCATTTTTTCACGTGAATTAGGGAAGAGAGCAGCGATGGCTCGAGGGGCAAAAAAACCAACGAGTCGTTTAGCTTCGATCTCACAGCCTTTTACGTACGGCTATTTTTTGATTCAGCAAGGAAAAGGAATGGGGACTTTGCAGCAAGGTGAAATTATTGACTCGATGCGGTCTATTCGAGAAGATATTTTTACTACAGCGTATGCAAGTTTTATCATGGAGTTAGTAGATAAATTAATCGATGATGAGGCACCAAAGCCACAGCTATTTGATATTTTGCAGCAAGCGTTACATGCAATTTCAGAAGAGTATGATCCAGAGGCGATAAGTTTGTTTGTGGAATGGAAGCTTCTCCCGACAGCTGGTATTTATCCAACGCTTCATCAATGTACCAATTGTGGTGCAACAGATGGGGAGTTTGCTTTTTCTTTTTCTCAAATCGGATTTCTTTGTCATCGTTGTTTTTCCATTGATCCATATATAATTAGACTTTCTCCATCCCAAGTGAAGCTTATCCGAACTTTCTATACAGTTCCTATCGATCAAGTAGGGAAGTTAACACTAAAAAAAGAAACGAAGGGCTTTATCAAAAAGATTGTGCGCACTATTTATAGTGAACAGGTCGGAATTCGATTAAAGTCCCAACACTTCTTGGATCAAATGGAGAAAACCCCAGAGTTTTTCACACCTAAAAAAGAAAAACCAAGTCCCGAAGAAGAGTAATTCTTTGGACTTGGTTTTTTTATTGGCTATTTTAATGCTATGCTTCACACAGAGAGTTGTGGAGTTATATTGAGTTGTGGAGTTAATGCATATACAAAAGAAGAAATTTAATTAAGAATGTGAAACGATGTACTTAAACTAACGAGTGTTTTACTTCAAGAGGAAGCAAAATCATTTTTAAAAGAAAATATAGAGGTGTTAGATGACAAAATTTAATGCTAAATCAATAATATTGGATAAATTCGGTATTTCTAAATCAAATTTTTTAGGTTCAGGCATGGAATCCGAGGTTTATGCTTATGACGATAATAAAGTTGTGAAATTGTATAATGATATGTCCGATTCAAATAAGCAAAGAATTCTAAAAGGTTTTTACTCCAAGATTGATTCAAGTTCTTTGAGCTATGAGCTTCCCTTTATTTACGATACCTTTGAGGAAAACGGCATATTAGTAACTATTGAAAAACGAATTGAAGGTAATAATTTACAAAGTATGTTCTCAAAGATGAATTATATAGAACAAAATAATATGATGGAAACTTATCTTAATGCAAATATTGAATTGAAATCTGTGAAAATAAAACCTAATCTCGAAGGATACATCCTATTCAATGATCAGCAGATTTCATCATTAAATATAAATAGTTGGTTTGATTTATTGAAAGAAGAAATTTTTCGAAAACAAAAGGAACTGGAGTCTTATTTAAAAAGAGATGTTGTGAATTATGATGCTAAAGTTAAACAATTAGTAGAAATATTGTCATTAGGGTATGAAGGTGAATATTCTTTAATTCACGGAGATTTTTTTCCTGGGAATGTAATGATTAATGTGAGTGGGAAGGTTACAGGATTAATTGATTTTGGATTAATGACAATGTACGGGGACAACTTATTTGATATAGCAATAGGATGGGTATGTTTTGATATGTATAATGAGTTGAATGCAAATATATATGAGAGATATCTAAACATAATTATCTCAACACTAGGTGAAGATGTTAGAAAGAGATTATATTTCTATGTTCTAATATATAGCTATATATCTGCCAATTTTTATTCTCCTAATTGCGAAGACGGTCATTATCAATGGTGTGTTAGAAATTTAAATAATAAAAATTATTGGGAAGTTCTATAAGAAACGAAAAAACTAATTATATCCTTAAAATAATCAAATAGTAGCAAAGATTGTAACTGAATACCTTCAATGTAACGCCGCTGTTTAGTTGAAGATGAGAAAGGGAGTTCTATGTCGCATTTTACTTATAATACGACATAAAAAAGGAAATAGACTTAATCGTCTATTTCTTTTAGCATCGCTTTCAATTTTGCTTTATGTTTAGCTTTAGGAATTGCGTAATATTGCTCAAATCGGCACAGCTTACAAGAACAGTGAACTTTTCCTTTGCTTAATGTACCGCGTATAGGCAAGTACTCGTCTTCCAATTGAAAGACAGTGTGTAAAATCGACAACTTTTTTTGAATGATTCGCTCTCGCTGGTGACGAGTATAGGCTTTGGTACGGTTTTTCATGTGAATCAGCTCCCTTGAGAAACCCGAGCTTGCAAGGAGCATCAAGGAATGTAGCGGTACTCCCTACAAGCTCGGTATGCTGATCAACTTGTTTAAAATATTCATGGCAAAATTCCTTTCAATATGTACTAAATGATAGTACCACAGAATGACTGAAAACACTTAGCAAGTTGGTTAATAAGCAGTACGGCCATAAGGTAATAAAAGAGAAGGTCTTATTCAACTTATGGATGTTTTAGTTCAAGAAGGATTAAATTCTCTTTTGAAAAATTAGCTATAGTGATACATGAGGTCTTCGATAAAATATTTTTGGTGAGTGAAAAACATTCGATTAATAATTGTTATCCAAGTGCATTAAAAATTTGGAACAAAATTAACAGCAGTGAATTTCCAAATGTAAAAAAACGACATAACAAATAAAAACGACATTAAATATTGTTAAGCTAACGGGTGTTTTACTTTAAGAAGAGTAAAGCCTTTTTTATTGAACTAAAGGTGCAGGTTAGTTCAATAAAACAGGAGATATGGGTTTTCTTGTTGAATTAAAGAGGTAGCGTAGTTTAGAAAATAGATAGTTACTTATTATAGTGAAAGGGGTTTTTATATTGACAGAAACTTTTCATATATCATATGGAGATCACCCGTCCCAATTCGGTGTATTGCGTATGCCGGATTTATCTGGACTAAGTCCAGTAGTTATTACGATTCATGGTGGTTTTTGGCAATCGAAATACGGACTTGAAGAAAATTCACCAATTGATGAAGATTTGACTCGTCGTGGTTATGCTACTTGGAATATTGAGTATCGTCGAGTCGGAGAAGATGGTGGAGGTTGGCCGGGAACATTTTTTGATGTTATAGATGCTGTAAATCACCTCACCCAACTTAAGGAACG
This sequence comes from Psychrobacillus sp. FSL H8-0510, assembly GCF_038008345.1. Lineage (NCBI taxonomy): Bacteria > Bacillati > Bacillota > Bacilli > Caryophanales > Bacillaceae > Psychrobacillus > Psychrobacillus sp. FSL H8-0510. The sequence goes on along the minus strand of NZ_JBBOYZ010000001.1, from coordinate 2,246,943 downwards.
CTTTCAGCTCGATCTCTCTCGGGTAGTTATCCTTGGGCATTCAGCAGGGGGACATTTGGCTCTCTGGTTGGCATCCCGATTTAACAAATTTCAAACGAACGAGATCGGTAAAACGTTGCTGATACCTATACGGAGCGTAATAAGTTTGGCAGGGGTCTTGGATTTGAGGAAGATGTGGGAAATCCATGAGGAAAAAGGGATGAATAGTCCCGTAGCGTCTTTTATTGGAGGATCACCCCAAGAAGTATCTGAACGTTATAGGTTAGCTTCACCAATAGAATTGTTGCCTTTGAATGTCGAGCAAATTTTGATTCATGGTGAATTAGACCTCCATGTGCCAGTTGATTTGAGTATTGAGTATCATCGTAGGGCTATTGAACAGGGAGATAAAGTTCGTTTGGTAGTACTTCCAGAAGTAGAACATTTTATGGTTATCGATCCGTCATCATCGGCATGGAAGTCAGTGACCGATTCACTGGAAACTTTAAAAGAAAGTTCAAGTTCTTGAACTAATGAGGTACTTTAGTTAAAAATCATGGGTTGCCAAAGGCAGCTTTTTTTCTTATTGATATAAAAGCCGTAGGTTATTTTAGGTGGGAGTTGGCAGAACAATATAAAACCGCTAGAGAATGTACTTCTTCTCTAGCGGTTTCCTGTCTTTAAGTTAATTCAATTATAGCATATTATTCCATAAATTATCAGTCTGTTTATCTTCAAGTTTCCTAGGTAGTATGAGTGAAGAAAAGGGAATTAAAGAATATATAGGGAATTGTCATTTTAGGAATAAAAATTATTTGGGGAGGTATTTTGATGGATTATGTTTATCATATGGTGCCAAAAGAAATGAAGAGGGAACTTCTTATTTCTCTTAATGAGATAAAATTGTTGCATCCCGAGCTTTATGAAACCTACTCAAAAAAGTATTTTAACCATCCAGAAAGGGCGAGCTTATTACTGAAAAGCATTCCCAAATTAAATTGTTTATGGAATGATGTAATTTTTTTTACTACCGCTTCATCCTTACTATGTCTATGAAGCTTTACATTCTCTTGGAGTAAGTATTAAAAAAGATTTGGTGTTTTATGAAATACCAACGAATAAATTGATAGAAAATAAAAATGCTATATATTTCTATAATAAAGAAAATTATAACGGTCCAGCTAAAGATATACCTGATGAGGAAGTTCAAATCATTGATATAATTTCATATCAAGAATGTTCGTCTTTGCCATCGGACACATTAGCTTACTTCACTGTTGAACATAAAAAAGGTGTTAACTTTGGGATGTTCGCATATATTCCTCATATTTTGAGTTTAGGAAACATTAATGTAAAAGGTGTTAATAAGATTAACTGGAGTGTTGCTCCAGTTAAAACATAATTAGTTTAAATAATAAGTAAGATAAGTCTGCGACTTGTTCTACTAAGAGGAGTAAAGCCTTTTTTCTAATTGAACCTACGCCGCAGTTCAGTTGAAGAAGAAATATAGAGATGATTTTAAAGGAGGTAGTTTGTTATGTCGGAGTGGAAAAAAGAGTTGATTGAAACTAATCGTGGACGCTTTGAGGTGTTTGTAAAGGGAGAGGGTGAACCTGTTTGTATAACTCATCATTATTCGGAATTTAATGAGTCTGGAGACTACTTTGCGGAAACATTTATAGAAAATAATAAAGTCTTTTTAGTTAATTTAAAAGACGCAGGGAACTCCGATAAAGCAGGAAATGCACATGAATTAAGCATGGTGGACGCAGTACTTGACCTTGAAGAGATTCGAAAAGTATATGGATACCTATCCTGGACATTTGCTGGACATTCAACTGGTGGAATGATTGGTGTTCTTTATGGAATTCATTTTTCATCTTCTTTAAAATCCCTTATTATTGTAGGCTCCTCTGCAAGAGAATATAGTTCAACATCAAGTAGGTGTATTTACAATGAAGGACATCCTAAATTTAAACGGATGCAAGAATTGATGGAACTACTAAAACCGCAAAGACTTACGGGAGATGAACGAAATAGATTGTCTAAAGAAAGAACTCAACTATCTTTGTTTGAACCAGAAAATTTCGAACAATACTTCTCGAAAAATATCTCTAAAAAACTGTCTGCAAATAGATTGAACTTTTTTAGTAGAGAACAACTGATTTTTGATGTTACTCGTCAATTATCAGCAGTTAGAGCAAAAACTATCATTCTTTGTGGTAGACATGATGTTCAATGTCCTGTGGATTTTTCAATTGAAATGAGTGAACTAATTCCAAATGCTTCACTCCATATCTTTGAACAAAGTAACCACTATCCATTTTTAGAAGAAGAATTCGAATTTAAAGAAGTTTTAAAAAGTGTAATATAATAAAAATATTCTTCAAGTGGCTGCCTGTAAGGGGTGCTTTTTCTTATTGAACCAACGAGGCAGTTTAGTTGAAGAAAAAAATGCCACTACCTCATGGTAATATAAGGATAAATACAAAGGGGGAATACTTAAATGTCACTTATAACCATTGCAAAAGCTACCATTACGGATGCTGAAAAACTAACAGAAATTAAGAAAAGGACTTTTGATGAAGAATTGAAAAAGTGGCTTCCAAATCAAGAAAATGTAGTTGATTACAATATTCAGCCACCAGGATATACTTCTATTGAGATGACTAAGTATATGATTAGAGAATTGGAGTATTTTAAAATCTTGCGGGATATAGAAATTGTAGGTGGAATAATAATAACTATTTCTGGTGCGAGTTACGGAAGAATTGACCGTATTTTCATTGACCCTAACTACCAAGGTAATGGAATTGGTTCAAGGGCAATAAATTTAATAGAGGATGAGTTTCCTAATGTTAGAACTTGGGACCTTGAAACGTCAGGTAGACAAATTAACAACCATTACTTTTATGAAAAAATGGGCTATAGAACAAGCTTTGAAACCGAAGAGGAATATGGTTATCTAAAGCAAATAGAAACTTCATCGGAAATAGAAAACTTAGTTAAAAATAAAAACATTTCAAGTACCCAATACGAGAATTGCGATATGGCAACAACGGAGTTTTATGGTGTAAATTTAGAAGGAAGTTCATTCAGTAACAGCAATGTAATGAATAGTCATATAAGCAATTGTAATCTCAGCAACTCAAAGTTCCAAAATTTAAATCTTAGAAATTCACTCTATGCCGATTTAAATCTTTCTAACAGTGAAATGATATTCGTCACTTTAGGTGGAGTTAATTTTATTGATACAAACCTTGGAGATGAAAGTATGCCAATCACATTTGAAAGATGTGATCTTGAAGGAAGTAAATTTAGTAACAGTAATCTAAGAAATGTAGAAATACAAAATAGTGATTTGTCTGGTATGAAAATAGATAATGTTCCAGTAGAAGAGCTTATTGATGCTTACAATCAATTGAATAAAAATAATCAAATGAGTATCAGAGAATTTTAAATTTATCCTCTGAATCTACAGTTATTGGCCCATTTGCTATTAACAAAGAACAAATAGAACTTTCTCAAAAATTCATGAAGCATGCTCTTATCTCTCTGCTAATAAAAACGCAAGAATAATGGTTTAACTTGATAACCATCATTCTTGCGTTATTAATTTTAATAAAGTTTCACTTAGAACTGTAAGTGATCTTCGATATATGCTTTTACATCGGCGATTGGCATTCTTGTTTGTTCCATCGAATCGCGGTGGCGGACAGTTACTTGGCCATCTGTTTCTGAATCGAAGTCATATGTGATACAGAAAGGTGTTCCAATTTCATCTTGACGGCGGTAACGTTTACCGATAGATTGGGATTCATCAAAATCTACCATGAAATGTTTACTTAAGTCTGAGAATAGAGCAGTTGCACCTTCAGACAGTTTTTTAGACAGTGGTAAAATTGCTGCTTTGATCGGTGCTAAAGCAGGGTGGAAGCGTAATACTGTACGAATATCTCCACCTTCTAATTCTTCCTCATCAAATGCTTCACATAGGAATGCCAATGTTACACGGTCAGCTCCTAAAGATGGTTCGATGCAATAAGGTACATAGCGTTCGTTCGTAATTGGGTCAATATAATTGAAATCTTCCCCAGAATGCTCCATATGTTGTTTTAGATCAAAGTCAGTACGATCTGCAATACCCCATAGTTCACCCCAACCGAATGGGAATTTATACTCGATATCTGTTGTTGCGTTTGAGTAATGAGAAAGTTCATCCTCTGAATGATCACGTAAACGGATGCTATCCTCAGACACTCCAAGGTTTAACAACCAGTCCTTACAATAGGTACGCCAAAATTCAAACCATTCCATATCTTCGCCTGGTTTACAGAAGAATTCTAATTCCATTTGTTCGAATTCTCTTGTGCGGAACGTGAAGTTACCTGGTGTAATTTCGTTACGGAAACTTTTACCTACTTGTGCAATACCGAAAGGCATTTTTTTACGCATAGAGCGTTGCACGTTTTTATAATTTACAAATATACCTTGTGCTGTTTCAGGACGTAAGAAGATTTCATTAGTAGAAGCTTCTGTTACACCTTGGAACGTTTTGAACATCAAGTTAAATTGGCGGATTTCTGTGTAATCAAAAGCACCACAAGATGGACAAACTACATTGTGCTCTTTCATGATTTCTTCCATTTTCTCGAATGAAAGTCCGTCAATTACCATCTCAATACCTTTTTTGTCTAAAGCATCTTCAATAATTTTATCAACGCGGTGACGTGACTTACACTTTTTGCAATCAATCATAGGATCATTGAAGTTACCAATATGACCAGATGCTACCCAAGTTTTTGGATTCATCAAAATTGCTGCGTCTAAACCTACGTTATAAGGTGATTCTTGAACAAATTTTTTCCACCAAGCTTTTTTGATGTTATTTTTTAGTTCCACTCCAAGGGGGCCGTAATCCCATGTATTTGCTAGACCGCCATAAATTTCAGATCCAGGAAATACAAAACCTCTTTGTTTTGCTAAACTAACTACGTTTTCCATTGTAATTGTCATTTAAAAACCTCCATTAATTTTTTCTTTTAACCCGGAATACAAAAAAACTCGTCCCCGGGCAAAAATGCCCGGGGACGAGTTTATAACCCGCGGTTCCACCCCGATTGATTGCTAAAAAACAATCCACTTTAAAAGCATAAGCTCCGAGCTGCCGTTTTCCTACAATGTGGTCTTTCACTATCTCCACTCGCTTTAGTGTAGTACTTATTAATGCTCTTCAACGCTTTATTATTTGTAGCTATTGTATCACGAGCTACTTTACTTCGCAATCACTTAGAAAGAATAGACAAACAACAAAGTGATAAGGATTTGTTGGGCTTGTCTCCAGGGTGACAAAATAGTTTCATTGATCCCATAAGTATATTAGAAAACGATTTACTAACACGGTCGTTGCGTAAACAATTGCTAAAGTTGGTTTACCTGAAAAGAATAATGCTAATGCAGCTAATCCAAATATTAATAGTTCTAGCAATAGCCGATGAAATCCTTTGAAAGGTATTGGAGCTGCAGGGGATCCAAAAACACCCCATAAAATTGCAATAAACAGCGGTAATCCTATGCCCAATAGCAACCTTATAAGAAGGTCTTGACTACTTTGAAATCCCCAGTACGCCAAAAAAGCAAGGGCACATACTTCTAAAATAAACCGTAACGCTATATTAATTACCATTGAAACCATCCTTTTTAAGTTTATTAGTCTTTATACTTAAACTTTGAGTAAATAGTTTCGTATTTTTACAGGTCTGAAAATGTGACTTAGTAGTAGAAAACTAGAAATATAAAAGCTGAAAACCACCAACCAGGGTAATGGAAGGTGGTTTATTTTAAATATGAAAGGATGGTCCATTTTTGTACTTACGCCTGTCAAGATTATGTTTTTTGTTCCCCAAAAAATTCTCAAAAATAACTAATATTAGTTGGGTTAAAGGAAAAGCACAAATATGACTTAATTCCTTGAAACATTGGTATATCCAGGATTCTTAATTTTGATTGTAGGGTTTCAATATGCTACAATACTTTAGTATTAAGTATAACACTTTGAGGCGGTGAATCCAATCGAACTCAACAAACGGCAAAATGAGATTTTGGACATAGTAAAAGGAAACGGTCCTATCACTGGCGAACAAATAGCGGAGCGACTTAGCTTAACTAGATCCACTTTACGTCCTGATTTAGCTATATTAACGATGGCAGGCTTTCTAGATGCTCGACCACGTGTGGGATACTTTTATTCTGGCAAAAAAACGAGCCAAGCAATTTCAGACAATATAGCTCAAATGATGGTGAAAGATTTTCAATCAATTCCTGCAGTTGTTGATGAAAGTATGACGGTGTATGATGCTATATGCCATATGTTTTTAGAGGATGTAGGGTCATTATTTGTACTAGATAAAAATTCAATGCTTTCAGGAGTTCTTTCCAGAAAAGACTTTTTACGAACAAGTATTGGTAACCATGATTTGAACAAAATCCCAGTACATATGATTATGACAAGAATGCCTAATATAACATATTGTTTGAAAGAGGATACACTTTTTGAAGTGGCCAAGAAGTTAATGAATCGTCAAATTGATTCTTTACCTGTTGTAAAAGAAGGAAAAGAAGGGTTAGAAGTAATTGGTAGAATTACAAAAACTAATATTACTCGTGCCTTTTTATCATTAGCCGATGACCATGATCTATAAGGAGTGAAACGATGAAAATGCTAAACCTGTTTATAGTCTCGGATTCAATTGGAGAAACGGGCGAACTAGTAGCAAAAGCGGCAGTAAGTCAGTTTAGACCTGGTCTACAACACACTAAATTTAAGCGATTTACTCATATTGATTCTTTAGACCATATTAAAGAAATTACAGAACTTGCTAAAGAGCAAGGTGCTATAATCTTGTATACACTGGTACAAACTAAAATGCGTCAAGCATTAGTAGAATACTGTAACTTATACAATTTGGAATCTGTAGATTTAATAGGACCGGTTATTAATCTATTTGAAAAAGAATTAAATGAAAAACCATTTGAAGAGCCTGGTTTAGTAAGAAAGTTAGATGAAGACTATTTCAAAAAAATTGAAGCCATTGAATTTGCAGTTAAGTATGATGATGGAAGAGATCCCCGTGGCTTACTCCAAGCTGATATCATTCTAATAGGGGTTTCGAGAACTTCTAAAACACCATTATCGCAATACCTCGCAAACAAAAGATTCAAAGTGGCGAATGTTCCACTCGTCCCAGAAGTAGAGCCACCAGAGCAACTTTTCCAAGTAGATCCAGCTAAATGTGTGGGTTTGGTAATCACACCAGAAAAATTAAATTCTATTAGAAAAGAAAGACTGAAAGCAATTGGTTTAAATGATGATGCAAGTTATGCTAAAATAGAGAGAATCAACGAGGAAATTCTTCACTTCGAGAAAATAGCTAAAAAAATAGGCTGTAAAGTTATTGATGTGACGAATAGAGCTGTTGAAGAGACTGCTAATTTAGTAATAAATCATATTCAACAAAAATAATTTAGGAATTTTTAAACCGATTCACGTTTGTGAAAAGGTTTTTTCTATTGTTTATCGAATAAATAAAGAATAGATTAATAATCTAAAATGTTTTATAATAGTAGTTTGTGGAAAAATAGCTATTAAGAGATATTTTATATGATTTTTTTGTCGATTCTTGCAGGATTTTTCTTTCCTTTCACGAATTATTAAAGGAGCAAGTAAAGATGGTGAAAAAGTGTCGGGTCGTATAGAAGAAGAGGTAATCGAACAAGTTAGGAATAACAATGATATTGTCGACGTCATAAGTGAATATGTTCAACTTACAAAAAGAGGTCGAAATTATTTCGGTTTATGCCCTTTTCATGGTGAACAGACACCATCTTTTTCAGTAACACAGGAAAAGCAAATTTTTCACTGCTTTGGTTGTGGTGCTGGTGGAAATGTAATTACATTTTTAATGGATATTGAAAATCTTTCCTTTCACGATGCGGTTAGTAAACTTGGTAGTCGAATCGGTATGACTATTGAAGAACGTTCTTCTGGTGATACAGAGTCAAAAGCGCCTGTTTCTAAAGAGGTTACTCTGATGAAAAAAGCACATGAGTTTGCAAGTGATTATTATCATCATTTACTACTTCATACAGAGGAAGGAGAAAATGCATTACTTTACCTGGAGGAAAGAGGGTTTTCTAAAGAGATTATCGAAAAGTATAAAATAGGGTGGTCCCTACCGAAATGGGATGCTTTAACTACGTTACTTGAACGTAAAGGTATGGATTTACAAGAAATTGAGAAAACTGGGCTCATTATCCGAAAAGAAAATGAATTAAAGTATTTCGATCGATTTCGTGGAAGAATTATGTTCCCAGTTTTTGATGAAACTGGGCATGTTATCGCTTTTTCCGGTAGAATACTCGAAAAGCATGAGAATGAAGCTAAATATATGAATAGTCCTGAATCTCCAATATTCCAAAAAAGCCATGTGCTTTATAACTTGGACAAAGCAAGATTAGATATTCGAAAACAACGTAATGTAATTGTTTTTGAAGGTTTTCTCGATGTAATTGCTGCCTCTAAAGCAGGTATTGAGAACGGTATTGCAACTATGGGTACCGCTTTGACGTCATCTCATATAACAAAACTAAATAGACTCACTTCTCATGTTACGTTGTGTTTTGATGGGGACCGAGCAGGTATGGAAGCTGCTAAAAAAGCTTCTACTGCTTTACAGGCCCAACAAATACAAACGGAGATTGCAATTATTCCGGATGCAATGGATCCGGATGATTACATTAAAAACTATGGGGAAGAAGCATTTAGAACAAAGATTATTGAAAAACCACATTCTTATTTATCATTTATGATGATTGTTTCAAAAAGGGACAAAAATTTTAATAATGAAAATGATACTTTACAGTATATCCAAGAGATATTGGAAATACTGAGTGATAGAAGTTCTTCAGTTGAACGTGATTTGTATATACGTCAGCTTTCACAAGAAACGAATGTATCAGAAGAAGCAATTTATCAACACCTACGCAAAATTCAAGGAAAAAAAGCAAAACAATCTAAACAGGAATCTTCTATCCCTATAACAATTAAACCAGAAATGACGAAGATAAAGAAAGCAATATCCGCAGATGAAAGAGCTGAGCGGATATTATTATCCCATATGCTTCATAATCCTAGTGTAATTGATATAGCAAGAAGAGACTTGGAAGATCAATGTTTTATCAGAGATGCCTATGAAGTAGTATTTGTTCGTTTAACTGGGTTTTATGAAGAGTATCCAGATGGAGATTATCAACGTTTTTTAGAAGTATTAAACGATGCTGAGTTAAGAAAAATAGTAATGGAAGCAGCGCTCTCAGAACGTGATCCAGAGCATGAAACAGAGGAAGTCATGGACTGTTTGCGCCATATACGAAAATACCGGATTGAACTGCGTATTAAACGTAAGTTACATGAAGCGAAAGAAGCAGAAAAAATGAGTGATATTTCAAAGGCTTTAGAACTCGCTCAAGAAGCAATACGGTTGAAAAAGTCTTTGAAAACTTTAGAGTAACTATCCGGTAGCAAAAGGAGGAATTTCTTATGGCGGACAAGTCCGAACGCACAAAAGAAACAGAAATTGAATTATCTTTAGAAGAGGCAAAAAAACAATTAATCGAATTAGGTAAAAAAAATGGTGAACTAACGTACCATGATATTGCAGAAAAATTAGCTCATTTTGAGCTTGAATCTGATCAAATTGAAGAATTTATCGATAATCTTGAAGGTAGAAATATCGAACTTAGCCGTAAAGATGGCGATGAGGAAGATTTGGATCGTTTAATGAAAGGGAAAGAAGAGACTTTCGACTTAAATGATTTAAGTGTTCCACCAGGTGTCAAAATCAATGACCCCGTTCGTATGTACCTGAAGGAAATTGGACGAGTAGACCTACTAAAAGCTTCGGAAGAGATCGCTTTAGCTGAGCGTATCGAACAAGGTGATGAAGAAGCAAGAAAACGTTTAGCAGAAGCTAACCTTCGTCTAGTAGTAAGTATCGCGAAACGTTATGTTGGACGTGGCATGCTATTCCTAGACCTTATTCAAGAAGGTAATATGGGACTTATTAAAGCTGTTGAAAAGTTTGACCATCGTAAAGGATTCAAATTTAGTACGTATGCAACTTGGTGGATTCGTCAAGCGATCACACGTGCAATTGCAGACCAAGCAAGAACAATTCGTATTCCAGTGCATATGGTAGAAACAATTAATAAATTAATACGTGTTCAACGTCAATTATTGCAAGATTTAGGTCGTGAACCATCTCCAGAAGAGATCGGGGAAGAAATGGACTTACCAGCAGAAAAAGTTCGTGAAATTCTGAAGATTGCCCAAGAACCAGTTTCCTTAGAAACACCGATTGGGGAAGAGGATGATTCTCACTTAGGAGACTTCATAGAAGATGCAGATGCACAATCACCATCTGATCATGCAGCTTATGAACTGCTTAAAGAGCAATTGGAAGACGTTTTAGATACGTTGACTGACAGAGAAGAAAATGTATTACGTTTACGTTTTGGTCTTGATGACGGACGTACGAGAACACTTGAAGAAGTTGGTAAAGTTTTTGGAGTTACTCGTGAGCGTATTCGTCAAATTGAGGCAAAAGCATTACGCAAACTACGTCACCCTTCTAGAAGCAAGCGTCTGAAAGACTTTTTAGAATAGAATGAAGACATCCACTGCGGATGTCTTTTTCAACATTCTATGAATCTGATAATACTGGTTTACCAGATGAAAAGAGGACTAACATGTCACTTCAGCGTAAACAAATAATAATGAATGAAATTTCATTTTGGAAAAAAAACAAGCTGCTGCCGGAGCATTATTGTGATTTCCTTCTCACTTTATACGCTCAAGGTGAAAATCAGGAAGAAGAGCAAACGGAGAATGCGTCGAAAGCAGTATTAGCAAAAAACCAAAATTATAAAGTTATATTGTATGTAGTAGTTGGTTTGTTGACTGCAATCTTGTTAGCGAGCTTATTTGTGATGACGACTGCTGTTTTTATACCTATTATTCTTGTGGCAGTTGCAATTCTTTCTTTTTTATACATAGCTATTAAACTAGTAAAAAATAAATCTCTAATGGCACCCCTGCTGTTCGTATTTTCCGCGCTTTTGCTGTTAGGTTTATCTTTTAAAGTATGGGACATATATTTTGTTGAGGAACCTTTAGTGTTAATCGGATTAATCTTCGGAAATTGTCTATTATGGCTGTTTTCCGGCTTAATGATGAAGTTAGTATATTTTAGTATTTCCGGAGTTTTAGGAGTTTTATTAATAATTGGATATTATATATTCATGTAAATTTATCACTTGCATCAATAAAAAATACAAATGCCAACAAACATTCAGAAATGTGAATGATTGTTGGTATTTTTTTATTAGATGATAAATTATGATATTCATTTGGAAAAGTGAGTATCTAAACCGAATAGATAGACGAGGGAGTCGTGTATTATTGAAGCATTTCCTAGCATTAATTGACGAACAATTGTAAATAGTACTTGATATTGAAAACCCTTTCAATATATAATCATTATAAACCGATTTACTAAACCGATTTATGAAAAAGAATATATTGTTATAGGGGGTTAGGTTCAATGGATACGGATTTTGGTGTACTAACATTAGGAGATGCTTTAATAACATTTAATCCATCTGTAACTGGACCAATGAGATATGTACCGACATTTTCAAGAAAAGTAGGGGGAGCAGAGTTAAACTTTGCGATTGGTTGTGCCCGTTTAGGACTCAACTCTAAATGGGTGAGTCGATTAGGTGGGGACGAATTTGGACGAGTAATATATAACTTTGCACGTGGTGAGGGTATTGATGTTTCTGAGGTTAAGCTGGTCGAGGGCTATCCTACATCCTTGAATTTCAAGGAAATTCGAGAAGATGGATCAGGAAAAACGTTTTATTATCGTTACCAGTCCCCAATATTAACGATGGAACCTAGTGATATTACAGAACAAATGTTAGATGGGATTGACTTAGTTCATCTAACTGGTGTTTTTATGGCAATAGATAAAAAAAATATAGAAATAACTAAAAAACTATTGATACTTGCTAATCAAAAAAATATACCAGTATCATTTGATCCAAATATTCGTTTGAAGTTATGGACAATTGAAGAAGCAACCGCAGCATATATGAATATTTTCCCCTATGTAGATATACTGCTTACTGGGTTAGATGAAATCGAGATGATTTTAGGTGATTCAACAGAACAGGCCTTAGTTGAATGTGCAAAGCGCTTCAAGATTTCAGAGTTAGTCATAAAAGATGGTGGGAATGGTGCAAGAGTTTATACCAATAATAATTGGTATAAACATGAGGCATTTCAAGTGACGCCAATAGATACAGTTGGAGCGGGAGATGGCTTCGATGCCGGCTATATTTATTCATATCTTCATGAATATGAACCAAACGAGCGACTGAAGTTTGCTAATGGAGTTGGTGCACTTGTGACTACGGTTTCCGGGGATAATGAAGGGCTTCCGGAACTATCGGAAGTACTAGCTTTTATACGAAACGATAAAGTTATTGAGCGATAAGGAGGAAATATAAAATGACAAAGTATTCTACATTGACACAAGTTACAGAGTCAAAGGTCGTTGCAGTAATTAGAGGAAATAGTGCTGAGGAAGCTGTTCAATTAACAAAGGCAGCAGTTGAAGGTGGAATTCGAATTATTGAGTTAACTTATACAACTCCTCAAGTCCAGAAAGCATTTGAAGAACTTCAAGAAATAGATGCAGTTTTAGGTGCAGGTACAGTACTTGATGCGGAAACTGCTCGGCATGCAATCCTAAATGGTGCAAAGTTTGTCGTTAGTCCACATTTTAGTGAGGAAGTGGCAACCGTTTGTAATAGATATGCAATTCCATATTTACCAGGCTGTATGACAATTCGTGAGATGGTAAAAGCGTTAGAGTCAGGATGCGATATATTGAAACTATTCCCGGCTAACAATTTTGATCCTTCTTTTATTAAATCTGTTAAAGGTCCTCTTCCACATGTTCAAATAATGCCGACAGGTGGCATTAATGCGAATAATATGCAAGAATGGCTAGCAGCTGGCGCAGTTGCAGTAGGTGTTGGAAGTGATTTGAACAAAGCGTATAAAGTTGGTGGATATGACGCAGTTGTGGAAGCAAGTAAAAAGTATATAGATGCTAGTAAAAACTGAGAGGAGAGAGTATATCATGAATATGACTTTTCGTTGGTACGGAAGAGGCAATGATACAGTAACACTCGAAAATATAAAACAAATACCAGGTGTTAAAGGAATCGTATGGGCCCTCCATCAAAAGCCTGCAGGGGAAATATGGGGAAAAGAAGAGATTAAAGAGGAAATCGATTATATACATTCATACGGTTTTCATACCGATGTAGTGGAAAGTGTGAATGTCCATGAATCTATTAAATTAGGGAACGAAGAGCGTGACCAATATATTGAAAACTACAAGCAATCAATTCGAAATCTTGGAGAATACGGTGTAAAAGTAATTTGTTATAATTTCATGCCAATATTCGACTGGACTCGTACGGAAATGTTCCATCCACTAGAAGATGGATCAACTGCATTGTTTTTCGAAAAGTCAAAAGTAGATAATATAGATCCACAAGAATTAGTTAAAACAGTAAGTGAATCCTCTGACTTGTCCTTACCAGGATGGGAACCAGAAAGAATGGCTCATATTGCGGAATTATTCGAAGCATACAAGGAAGTTGATGAAGCTAAGCTTTGGGCTAATCTTGCTTATTTCTTAAATGAAGTTTTACCAGTAGCTGAGGAAGCTGGCATTAAAATGGCTATTCATCCTGATGATCCGCCGTATTCAATCTTTGGTCTGCCACGTATTATTACTGGCGAAGCAAGCTATGAGAAACTAATTGCAATTTCGAATTCATCTTCCAACGGATTTACCATGTGTACTGGCTCAATGGGTGCAAATCCTGAAAACGATATGGTCCAAGTGGCTAGAAAATATGCAACACGCTCTCCATTTTCACATATTAGAAATATAAAAATTTATGAAAGCGGTAACTTTACTGAAACTTCGCATTATACGAGCGATGGATCTATCGATATAAAAGGTGTGGTAGAAGAGTTAAATAAACAAAATTATGATGGGTATGTGAGACCAGATCACGGTCGACATATTTGGGGAGAGGTCTGTCGCCCTGGATATGGCTTATATGACCGAGCTTTAGGCATCATGTATTTACTAGGGTTATGGGATGCTTTTGAAACAAATAAGGAGGTTTCGCAATGATTCCTATTCATGAAAATATAGATGGTCGGGTTGCTGTAATTACAGGTGGTGGCGGTGTGTTATGCTCCCGAATGGCAGTGGAACTTGTACGTCATGGGGTAAAAGTTGCCATCTTGAATCGAACTGCCGCAAAAGGTCAAAAGGTGGTAGACGAGATTACTTCCAAAGGTGGAGTAGCAATTGCCATAGAAACGGATGTCTTAGATCGTGAGTCTCTTGTTCGTGCAAAAAAAGCTATCTTGGAGCAATTTGGTCGAGTTGATATTTTGATAAATGGAGCCGGTGGTAACCATTCAGATGCGATTACTGGCCCTGAAAAATACGAAGAAGATGCGACGAGTAAATCCTTTTTTGATTTGGATGAAAGTGGATTCTCAGATGTTTTTTCTTTGAATTTCACAGGTACTTTTCTACCTAGCCAAGTTTTCGGCAAAGATTTACTAAAAGCGGAATCTCCGACCATTATTAATATCTCATCGATGAGCGCATATGCACCATTAACGAAAATTCCAGCATATAGTGCAGCAAAAGCATCTATAAATAATTTTACAATGTGGATGGCTGTTCATTTTGCAGAAGCTGGATTACGTGTAAACTCCATTGCACCTGGATTTTTTGTAACAGAACAAAATAAAGATTTATTACTGGACGAAAATGGCAACTATACAGCTCGCTCACAAAAAATAATGGCAGCCACTCCGATGAAAAAATTTGGAAAGCCTGAAGAACTATTAGGAGCGCTGTTATTTTTAGTAGATGAATCATATTCGTCATTTGTCACTGGCACAACGATGGCTGTTGATGGTGGTTTTATGGCTTACTCAGGAGTATAAGAGATGAAAAACATTACAATTGCCGATGTAGCAAGACATGCAGAAGTTTCTAAAAGTACAGTTTCCCAATATTTAAACAAACGATATGAGTATATGAGTGAGACAACACGAAAGAAAATTGAGAAAACAATTAAAGAGCTAAATTATAGACCTAATGTTGTTGCTAGAAGCTTAAAGCAAAAGTCGACTTTTACGGTGGGAGTCATTGTGGCTAACATTCTACATACATTTTCGACTCAAATTATACGCGCAATCGAAAATAATTTTCACCAAAAGGGTTTTCATATTATTGTTTGTAACGCAGATGATGAACCAGAAAAGGAAAGAAATTATATTGAAATGCTAATGGCTAAGCAAGTCGACGGTTTTATCATCTTTCCAACAGGCGGTAACGTAGATTTATACAAAGAAATGATTAACCAAAATATCCCATTAGTATTTATGGATAGAACGATTGATGAAATGGATATACCAACTGTAATGCTCGATAATATGGATGCTTCAAAGCTAGCAGTACAAAGTCTTGTGGATAAGGGCTATAAACGTATTTCTATTATTACTACTTCAATCATTCGAAACATAAGTCCTCGTGTGGAAAGGATACAAGGTTATAAGAAGGCATTAGAGGATTTCCAAATGCCAGTAGTACCAGATTATATAAAATCTCCGGATGTAAAAAATTTAAATTTAGCAATCGGTGAACTGTTCCAATTAAATGCACCGCCTGATGCGATTATTGCAGGGAATGATCGGGTGTTAATCGGTGTATTGAATTATATTAAAGAACATGATTTGAAGATTCCAGATGACATAGCAGTTATTGGAATTGATGAAGTTTCATTCGCAGGCTTTTTCACTCCTACTATTTCGACCATTTCTCAACCTACCGTAGAAATGGCAAATCAAGCAGTGAAACTATTATTAAATCAAATTAACCATGAGGTAGATTTGGGGGAGACGGGAGTTTATCGTTTGAAAGCAACTTTAAATTCACGAGAATCCTATTAAGTTAAACAGAATTATAGGTAAGGATATTCTAAACATGTTATAAAATCATCTCAATGAAAATTGAAAAGGGTTAGGGGAAATGAATATGGATTGGTTTATCGAATACGCTCCAATAATTTGGGTAGCATTAGGGGTAGCACTTTTATTATTTCTAAATATAGTTGTGAAACTTAATAGTGTATTGGCTCTATTAATTGTAGCTACATTAGTAGGTATTTTAAATGGTTTAACATTAGATGCAGTTGTTATCTCTATAAAAACTGGATTTGGTAGTACACTTGGAAGTTTAGCAATCATAATTGGTATGGGTGCTGTACTAGGGAAATTAATGGTAGACTCTGGAGCTGCTCAACGTGTAGCTTCCACCTTACTGAATAAATTCGGTGTAAAGAATATTGAATGGGCAATACTAATTGTCGGGACAATATTTGGGATTTCTGTTTTTTATGAAGTAGCATTTATCATTCTTGCACCTCTTGTAATTAGTATTGCTATTGAAGCGAAAATTCCTTATTTAAGACTAGGGATTACAATGGTAGCTGCAGCAACGATGGCACATAGTATTTTTCCGCCACAACCAGGACCAACTGCACTGGTAGATGCTTATGGTGCAGATATGGGTATGGTTTATATTTTAGGAATTGTTGTTGTAGTTCCATCCGTTATTTGTGCTGGTATTATTTTACCAAGAATGTTACGTAATTTAGACTTACCTGTTCCACCTCTTTTGAAGAAATCAAAACAATTCTCAGAAGAAGAAATGCCTGGATTTGCTGTTAGCTTATTAGTGCCTTTACTACCAGCAATTATTATTACTGCCGCAACCATCATCAATATTTTTGTAGATAGAGAGACCACTTTCTCTCAAATTATTAATTTCTTTGGTAGTGCTGAGATTAGTATGATTCTAGCTGTTCTCGTAGCGATTTATGTCTTCGGTACAAGTAGAGGGAGATCGATGAAAGAAGTCATGGGTTCCTTCTCTGGAGCTATTGAAGGAATTGCAATGATTGTCTTTATAGTAGGAGCAGGTGGGGCCTTCAAACAGATCATTCTAGATACTGGTATTGGTGACTTTATCGCTGGAATGATGCAAAATACTAGTGTATCGCCACTAATCATGGCATGGTTAATTACAGCTATTCTGCGTATTGCGACTGGGACAGGCGTTGTTTCAGCCATTACTGCAGCAGGTATAGTAGGACCGCTTATTCATACTTTTGATGTTAATCCTGTTCTAATGGTATTAGCAACTGCAGCTGGAAGTAACACTATTACACATGTAAATGATGCATCCTTCTGGTTGTTTAAGGAGTATTTCAATTTATCTATTAAAGACACGTTCAGAACTTGGGGACTTCTTCTATTCACCAACTCTATTGTAGGATTAGGAGTCGTATTATTACTTAGCTTGTTTATATAATTCATGTAAAAATGCTTTGCGATGCTACTGTTTTAGTAGTATAGCAAGGCATTTTTTATATGTAAACCGATACTTCCATTTCCTAAATAGGCATAATCGAGTAATTCTTTTTAGGAATTTACAGATATACTTTGAACAACTGTTGATCTTTGTTTACCGAGGTCAATATAATGATCACGGCTTCTAATTTCAAGTTCGATTATATCTCCTGGTAGTAAATAACCATTTTCTTTTTGGGTTTCTACAAAGTAGTTAATTTTTTCTTCGTACGTTGTATTTATATCAATCATTTTTTCAAGTATATCTTTATTTAATCGTAAACAGACTCCACCGGGTGTCCCGGTTAATATTAAATCGCCAATACGTAAATCAAAAATAGTCGACATTTCCGTTAATGTATCAGATGGCTTAAACAACAAATGATCGCTAAAGGAATGTTGCCGAACTTCGTCATTTACTCTTAATATTAGCTCTAAATCATTCAGATAGTGAATTTCATCTTGTTCTAATAAATACAGGTAGGGGCCAGTAGGACAAAATGTACGATAACTTTTCCCTTTAAACCATTGTTGTTCTACAATTTGTATATCGCGTGCCGAAACGTCGTTTGCAATTACTAATCCACCGATATAATCACCAATATTTTGGGTGGTAATGTTGGTTTCTTCTGTGATATCTTGTTTGAGGACAAGTCCTAATTCAATCTCATAATCAAGCAATTGGACATCTTGCGGACATATTATATTTGTATTAGCTGCACTTAATGTACTTGGGGACTTCATAAATAGTAAATTATATGCAGGCTTTTGTTGAGTAAATCCAGCTTCTTCACGATGTTCAGCATAGTTTGTTCCCTGGCAATAGATATTCCCGTCATGTGTAATAGGTGATAAAAGAGTGATTTCTTCCATAGAGATAATAATACCTTCTGTTTTAGCCCTTGTAATTTGCGAATGTCCATCTGTTAATATGCTCCGAAGCGTTGGAAACGTTCCCTCTATAAGGCGTAAATCTTCTTCATAAATTCCCCAACGTTCTTGTCGATCATATTCAAAACGTAATAAACGTGTCCCCATTTTGAATCCTCCTTTTATTTAGTATGTTTCATTATAGGAAGAAAGTGGACTCTAAAAATACAATAAAAGCCTGCTGAATTTTCCAAGGAAAACTGCTAAAAGTCATTGAAAATTAAAAAGAGATATCTTAGAGACGATGTAAATAATAAAAGGTAATAAAAAAACTAGAAGCATAAAACTCCTAGTTTTTTGTACACCCTTTAGTTGTATTGTTTTTTTATAGGGCAGGAGCATGGGGATCTTTTGCATGTGACTTTGAATTGCTCATTATTAAAATAATTGACCATACAATCGCTAAACCTGTCAAACCGAGTGAAGCAAACAATAATGTAGTGCGCCCACCTTCAAAGCCTGTAATATTTAAAATGGTCTGGTAAAAAAGGGGGCTTAATAAACCGCCAAGACCTTGTGCAGCTACTATGAAACCAACAAATGAAATGCCTTTTTTCTCATTGGATAATTCGGATATTCGTGCAAAAACTCCTGGAAGTGCTAATCCTAGGCCGATTCCACCAATAAAACTAGCAACAAATATCATTGTTAAGCTATTTGATAAATAACACCCAAGTATTCCGCCGGCAGTTAATAAAATAGCTAGAGGTACGTTTTGGGTAGGCATGAGTGCACGAATTCTAGAGAAGAACATACCAATAATTAATGTCCCAAAAGTGAATAAGGATATTGCTAGGCCTGCTTCCGTGGCACTTCCTAATCCTTCTGATTGGATAAGAATAGATATGTTTGTCACATATCCAAAAACTAGCATGGAGAAAAAGACTTGACCAATAGTAAAACCATATACCGTTTTAGGTGCAGTGAATAATGTCTCTTTCAAAGAAGCATGAACTGCAACTTTCTTTGCTGGTTCTGGTAAATAAAGAAACGTAATTGCTAAAATCCAAATAGGGAATAAATAAACTAAGAAACCATATTGCCAACCAAAGTTGTCTGCTAACATACCACCACCAAGTTGGAAGAAAATAGCTCCGACACAAGCGATCGTGGATGTACCGAATCCAATTAAGAAGTCGCGCTCACGATCCTCGAAGAACCTAGTAATAATATCAATCGATAATGGTAATGTAATCCCTACACCAAGTCCTAATAATCCTCGGAAAAGAATAATTAAAAATAAATTATCAAGGAAGAATGGCATAATACCACCAATCATAAAGAATATTAAACCAGCAAATAGTAAACTACGAGATGTGAACTTAGTCGAGAGTTTACCGTAAAATAAGGAAGGGAAAATCATAAATAGTCCAGGAATAGTTGCAATTAACATAACAGTTGATGGTGCATACTCAGGGAAAGCTTCAATTAAATCCGCCATAATAGATCCTGCTACACCTGCTGCTACATCTTGGAATGCGATAATGACAATCAGAAACTTTAAAAAGCCTTTGCTCTTTGTTGGAAAAATAATGTTACCTCCTCTTATTAGTAGTAATTTCCGAAAAACTGTCTAGCATCAGAAATGGATAGAATGGAACAATGATTACTTATTTTTATGGACACTTCTTACTTTAGAGAGTGGTACATATCTCTAAAATCTCTAGTTAAGAAAGCGTTTTCATTTCATTCCCCTTTCTTTCAAGTTAGTAAAATCGTAGCATTTTTGATTTTGATATAAATAGATAAACTTTGTTTAAAAACAACGTTTGCTTTCATAAGAATTTATTGAGATACCATTATTTTCTCAAAAAAAACCTACGCCTTTAAAAAGCGTAAGTTGTAAAAAATTATTCGATTTCAACCTCGCCTAGTATTTCTAATGCTTCAATACAGAACATTAATTCGAAAGAATCCTTAGAATTCCGTAAATTTTTGTTTAATAAATCTTCGAGCTTTTGAATGCGATATACTAAGCCACTCATAGATAAACTTAAATCAAACATCGTCTGCTGTAAATTACCATTATTCTTTAAAAATATATAGAGTGTTTTTAAAAACTCAACTTTTTTTGCTTCTTTTAACTCTAAAATTGCCTTTAACTCATGCTTTGCTAATTGAACAATCGAAGCTTTGTTATGTGAATTGATAATCGAGCTAATGATACTAGTATTTTCAAATAAGACAATTGATTGCTTTTTATCTATATTTAAAGCAATAATCGATTGCTGATGTGCTTCGGGAATATCTTCAATATCTTGGATGGTACGACTAATACCAATCCGAAAATCATAAATTTTGAAGGAACGCTGTAAGTGCTTTATTATACTTTCAGCAATTTCCATTGTATTTGGCTGTTTTTGCATTAAAAAAATAATTTCATCTTGAAATGAGGTAATGAAAATAGGTATTTTATGCATTTCCAAATAAATCGTAAATGTTTGAATGACTTTTGAAAGAATTTGTTGCTCTTTAATCTGCATGTTATTTTTGAGGATTTTAACGTTTCCTATAAAAAATTCTTGGCTTAAATCTATTTCCATTAAGTAGCTACGATAATTCATACTCGATTTTGATGTATATTGTTTTTGCAATAGCTGTTCAAAGAAGTAAGCTTTCATATTCTCGATAGCCTCTAAACTCGATTTCTCATTTAAATAATGAAGGGAGCAAACGGTTGCTGCCCGTTGGATGAAGTCTCGCTCAAATTCTAATTGCTTTGTCTGCGTGGGATAAATAAATGATATATAACCAATGACTTGATGATGGACTGTAATTGGACAAACTAGCCTCGTATGTTTTTGACCATCTATTTGTAATGGATGTTCGGGTTCTATCGGCTTCAACAATAGCTTGCCTGATCGGGTTTGCCCAACTTGCTTAGCAAAATCTTCGTATAAGCCATCTAGGTCTTCTAAAGTAATACCAGCGGTAAGATATGGCTTTAAGTTTAAGTCTTGCAAAACAACAGGCGTATCGAGCGTTTCGTAAATCGTTTCTAATAATTGCTCTAATTTCATCCCTTGTGTAAGTCCTTTTGTTAAATTGTTATGAAATATGGACACTAGTTCCGTTAAGCGCTTTTCTTGATAAAGCTGTTCATAAGTTGTATTTAATTCATCAATCATACGAGAGTGATTCATTTTAATTACATATGATTGTGTTTCTTTATCCCAATCCTCTAGTGCCTTCATTTCAAACGCACATTCCGCATCTCCCCGTGCTCGACACGTTACTTCAATAATATATATCTCTTTTTTTGTTAAATAAGAAGTGAAACCGCTTGCATATCCAGCCAATGTGTGACAAGCAACCTGTTCACTCACTCCGAAATGCTGTAAATGTTCTGAAGATTCATATGAATTAATCCAAACTCCTTTTGCATAAATCTCTTTAATATTATCGTGGTCATCTAAGTGTAGTACTCTTTCGGTTACTAAATCCGTAATTTGTCCGGTATTTAGGTGATAAGAGGAAGCAGAATCTAACTTTTCACGTAACCCAAGTTGCATGCGGTCTACTTCTTTTGCATGGGCTACACCCAAATTCCATCCATACCTTAATAAAAAGGTTTTTGCATGATCATATCCTAAATGCTCGATAAGTTCTTTACGTAATAAGCCAAATGAATTTGATGTTGTATACAGCTCTTTGTCAAACGTTGGTAAAGTCATTTGTTCGCCTCTTTTCGTAAATTCTTTACAGGGAAAAATGTGTTATTAAGGGTATTTTATCAGAAAATTTAGAAAAGGGTAGCGCGAATTGAGTGAAAATTAACTATTTCTGTATTTTGAGTATTTTTTGTTGGTATTGAAGTTTAAAATTCAACGATTTTCATTGTACAATTCCAAATTTTGTTTCGTTACATTTAACGTATCTTACAAGATAGGAGTGAATACGATGCCAGATGTACTGACAAAAAATGAGCTTGCGATTATTGATGAAGCAAAAGTACTAGCAGAAAAAATACGTGGGCGTGCAAAAATAACGGAGGAGTTACGACGTATTCCAGAAGAAACTATTCAAGAATTGAAAGATACAGGTATCATAAAAATCTTACGTCCCAAACGATATGGTGGTTTGCAGTTAAGTGTAGAAACATATGCAAGGGTAATTGTTGAGATTTCAAAGGCATGTGCTTCTACGGGATGGATTGCTTCATTATGTGCCATTCGTGAATTAATGGTAGCTGAATCATTTAATGAACAAGCGCATGAAGAAATCTTCGGTCAAGACCCAGAAGATGTTCTCTTTGCAGGGGTATACGAGCCTCGAGAATGCAAAGTACAAAAGGTAGATGGGGGCTATTTAATCGAAGAAGGTCACTGGATGTTTTGTTCAGGATCATTGCATGCTACATGGGGTTACTTTGGCATGTATATAAAAGATGAAAACGGAGAAATTTTGGAGCAACTGTTAATGACCGTCCCATTTAGCGAACTCGAAATTGAAGATGATTGGTACACACTTGGCTTAAGAGGCACCGGGAGTAATGCTGTTCGTATGAAAAATGTCTTTGTACCAGAAAATCGTGTGACGTCTTATCTCGATGTATTAAACGGAGATTTCAAATCATCACATTTACGCGATATTCCTTTATATAGTACCGCTTTATTCCCAGCATTAATTCTTTCGCTAGGCTTACCGGCATTAGGGGTTGTGCAAGAAATGCTTGAGAACTTTAAAAAGGGATTGCCTTATCGTACAGCTGTGCATATGGGCGTGAAGATGATTAAAGATGCAGCTAGCACACATACGTTATTTGCAACAGCAACAATAAAAGTGGAAACAGCTGAAATGTACTTAATGAATTTAGCTAAAAGTATGGATGAGTGGGCAGATAAGCAAGAAATTATGCCAAAAGAGCTTCGTTTGAAAGCGCTAACAGATATCGGTTATGCGAACGAATTATTAAAAGAAGCGATGGATGAGTTACTTGCTGCTAGTGGTTCAGGTTTTGTATACGACCAAAGTCCAATGCAACGGTTAATTCGTGATTTTATGACGATGCATTCTCATCGTTCATTATCTCCTGTTATAACACGTGAAAATTATGGTCGACTATTAGTAGGGCTAGAGCCAAATGCAATTCGCTATTAAGTAAAAACCAATGAAGAATGATTTGTTTTTCAACTGTTTTTTCCATACTTTTGAAGAATCTACTTCTATTAAAATAGCATTAAAGAAAGAAAGGAGTTAGTTAGTGAATGAATCCCAAAATTGCGAAGTTAGGTTATGTGTCATTGCAAACCTCAGATATGGAGACATCCGTTAACTTTTTTCAAGAAGTAATAGGACTGGAATGTACTAACAAAATCGGCGATAGTTATTATTTTCGCGCTTGGGGTGACTTTGAGCATCACAGTTTAGTTCTTAGCCCTGGTGAGACTGGAAAGGTGACACATTTTGGTTTACGCACAAAAAGAAAAGAAGACGTGGAATTATTCGAACAGCAGTTATCTGCAAAAGGCTATGAAATAGAAAATGTACCTGCTTGGACAACAGCTGGTATTGGAGAAGCAATTCGATTTACTGCACCATCTGGTCATCGTATAGAATTATATTATGATATCCAGCGTCCTCAAGTAGAGGATTCCCGCAAATCGGTTCTTAAAAATCAAACATATAAATCTTGGGCCAAGGGAATTTCACCTAGACGTTTGGATCACATCAATATTCATACAAGTGCTGATGCAAAAAGCGTGTATGCATTTTTTGTAGATGAACTAGGATTCCGCATTAATGAATGCATTCAAGAAGAAGATGGTGCATTACTAGCAGGATGGATGAGTGTAACGGAACTTGTTCATGATATCGCTTTGGTAACACATAAAAAGTTAGAAACCACCGCAAGATTCCACCATATTTCATACTGGTTAGATGATGTAGGAGATATTTTCCGAGCAGCAGATATTCTAAAAGAATCTAAACTACAATTTATCGGGCCAGGTAAACATAGTATTTCACAAGCTACTTATTTATATGTCATTGATCCAGGCAGTGGATGTCGTGTAGAACTCTTTACAGGTGGCTATTTAATCTTTGAGCCGGACTGGGAAACAGTTGTATGGAGACCAGAAGAGCGTAAACTTGGCAATACATTTTGGGGAGATAGCATTACAGGGAATGAGCTCATTCTTCCAACAATTGAAGCATAAAGGGGAGGTATATATATGCAAGTAACGACAGAAGTAACTGTTAAATCACAAAGAATAACAACAGGCAAATACACCACATGGATGAATGAATCAGGTCAACAACATCCAGAAACAATTTTATTTTTACATGGATCAGGACCAGGAGTAACCTCCATTGCAAACTGGAAATATGCGTTAAATGATTGTGGGTCACAGTTTCATTGTTTAGCTCCAGACCTATATGGTTTTGCCCAAAGCGATCATCCAGACGTACCGTTAAAAAACCGTCAAGCATGGATGGACTGTTGGATGGAACAAGTGATAGAAATTATGGATTATTACAAATTAGAAAAAGTTCATATTGTTGGCAACTCATTAGGGTGCTCAATCGCTTTAGAATTAGCTGTTGAATATCCAGAGCGCTTTGATCGCATTGTACTAATGGGACCAGGAGGAACGCCGAATACAAAGTTAAGTTTAGAGCTGGCACGTGCTAAAAACTTTTATGATAGCCCATCTGAAAAACGCCTCCAGCAGATTATGGGATGGTTTGTATATGATAAAGAGGCAATGCAACGAGTCATTGATGAAGTGACGAAGCCAAGATTTGAAAATGCAATGAGAGAAGAAGTGAAACGTTCGAATAATTCTATTTTTGCTACGGCAGCGGTACCGATTCCAACAGTCGCATTAAATAGACTGCAACATCCAATTTTACTGGTACATGGTCGAGATGACAAAGTATGTTCGATTGAATCCAGTTACTATTTATTAGAACATTTGGGAAATGCACAGCTACATGTTTTTAGCCGATGTGGTCACTGGACTCAAATTGAGAAAAAAGATGAATTTAATTATTTAATTCAACAATTTTTCAATAGGTTAATATAAAGACTTTAAAACTTAAAGCGCTTTCAAAAAGGAGATGTCCTGATGTCACAAGCATGGGCAGCAGATGTAGTCGTAGTAGGTGCAGGCAATGCAGCCATGTGCGCAGCCATTGCTGCTGCGGAACAAGGGAGTGAGGTCATAGTTTTAGAAATTTCCTCAGAGGCGGAAAAAGGTGGCAACACCACATACACTCATGGTTCAATGCGTTTTGCTTATAACAATGGTGAAGAAGTTAGAGCACTTTTGCCAGAGATGACCGATGAGGAATTTTCAATGACAGACTTTGGAGATTATACAAAAGAGCAATTTTTTGAAGATGTGAGTCGCCTCTCCAATTATCGAACAGACTATGATTTAGCTAATATCTTGGCAAAAGAAAGCTACAAAGTAATGCAGTGGTTAACCTCTCACCAAGTGAAATGGATTCCTATTTATGGACGTCAAGCCTTTAAAATAGATGGAATATTCAAATTTTGGGGCGGCATGGTATTAGAAGCAGTTGGTGGAGGAAAAGGGCTAGTAGATGCCCTTCATCAGGAGGCAATTCGATTGGGTGTTCGAATTTTATATAATACCTCTGGCGTTAAGTTGGATATAGCGAATAAACGAATTCAGGGAATTTATATTCGTGAGCAAAAACAAGATGCATATATTCAATGTAAATCGGTTGTACTTGCAAGTGGTGGCTTTCATGCGAATGTAGAAATGCGTACAAAGTACTTAGGACCTGGTTGGGACAGCGTTCATACGCGCGGGTGCAAGTTTAATACAGGAGCAGGTTTAAAAATGGCCATCGATGTGGGAGCAAGAACGATTGGCAATTGGTCTGGTGCACATGCAGTTGGTGGCGATCGGTATTTGCCGAATTTCAAAGAAGGCTTTCAAAAATTAAGCTACCCCTTTGGCATTCTTATAAATAAAGAAGGTAAACGCTTTATCGATGAAGGTGAGGATTTCCGGAATTATACGTATGCCAAAACCGGAAAAGAAATTTTAAAGCAACCTGGGCAATATGCATGGCAAGTGTTTGATACAAAAGGCAAAAGCTTTTTAAGAGAAGAATATGAAGGTCGCTCTGTCTCAAAGGTAGTAGCCAACACATTAGAAGAACTTGTGGAACTGATGGGTGATGTAGACCACGAGGGCTTTTTGACAGAAGTAGAAAACTTCAACAAAGCGGTAATGGATGTCCCATTTGATCCGAATATGTTAGATGGTAAAGGTACAGAAGGCTTAAGAGTACCAAAATCAAACTGGGCCCTCCCGATTAATGAAGGACCATTTGTAGCATACGCCATTGGTTGCGGCATTACGTTTACCTACGGGGGTCTACACATTACGAAAAAAGCACAAGTATTACATGAAGATACAACTCCAATCGAAGGCTTATATGCAGCTGGTGAAATTGTAGGTGGTATATATTATGACAATTATCCAGGGGGTGCTGGCCTTACATCAGGTTCTGTATTCGGTAAAATTGCCGGCAGCCAAGCAGCGAAATATGTTCAAGCAGAATATCAAGTGAAATAAGGGGGAATTTGTATGGCTATAGAAGCACATAAAGTACAAACAGGGGATTTTGGAACATTTATCTATGAATCTGGTAAAGGAAATAAAGAAACGGTGATTTTATTGCATGGGTCAGGGCCAGGAGCTGGAGCAAAAGCGAATTGGCAACATGTGATTGAAGATTACGCGAAAGATTATCATGTTGTAGCACCAGATTTACTAGGGTTTGGAGATACTGATCATCCAACTGAATATCCAGAAAATGGCGTCCAATGGATGTCAAAACGTGTAAAACAAGTTTTAGACTTAATGGATACATTAAAAATTGAAAAAGCTCATTTAGTAGGAAACTCTCTAGGTGGCGTAATTGCAATGTATTTAAATATGGCAGCCCCAGAGCGATTCCCGAAAAATGTATTAATGGGTGCCGGTGTGTTATTAAAAGAGCCAACAGTTGAGCTAATGAAGTTAGCTAACTTCCATTTAGATCCTACAAAAGAAAACTTACGCAACTTATTATCGTGGTTTGTGTATGACATTGAGAGTATGAAAGACTTTGTTGATGATGTGGTAGAAGAGCGTTTTGAAATGTTCCAACGCCCAGAAATTTATCGTTCATATCGGGAAAATTTCACTAAATCTAGCTTAACTGATATGTTAATTCCTCAAACAGCCTTCGAACGTATGCAAAATGAATTTTGTTTAATTCATGGGTATTTTGATCGTTTTGTTCCGTTACAAAGTAGTTTGTATGCATTAGATCACTTACCAAATTGTGAATTGCATGTATTTAAAAAATGTGGTCACTGGGCAATGATTGAACAACGTGAAGAGTTTTTACATGCAACAAAACATTTCTTTCAAAAAAGTGTTCCCTTAAAATCAGAACCTGTGAAAGCGTAAGTTAATATATTCATGTTAAAAATATTTGGCTGATTACTTGATCTTCTATGATGCACAATAAAAAGGAGTGTGGCACTTATGACACAAACAACAGTTCAACAAACTGAAGTACGCGAAATGCTGATTGAAAATGCACGATCAATGCAAAAAGTTTTACGAGATGCGACTTTAGAAATCGATCAAACGAGTAAAATACCTGATGAAATTGTTCAAATGATTCGTGATAAAGGATTATTAAAAGTATTACGACCAAAAATGTTCGGTGGTTTTCAAACAGATATGCGTACTTATTTTGAAGTGGTAACAGAAATTTCACGTGGGAATGGTTCAGCTGGGTGGTTTGTATCTTTAAGTAACATTCGAGACTATATGGTTTCTTACGCTTTCGGTCGAAAAGCCTTAACTGAAATCTTTGGAGAAAATCGCGATAAAGATGTGATTCTAGCTGGAAACTTCAAACCAGTTCATATCGATTTAGAGCGTGTCGAGGGAGGCTACTTAGTCAAAAAAGCACAGTGGCCCTTCGTATCTGGATCTCCTTACGCAGACTGGTTTTATTCGGGTGCACCTGTTGATGATGGTAAAGGTGGACAAGAAATGGCTATTTTCATCGTTCCACGTCAAGATGTCACTGTTTTAGATGACTGGGATGTAGTGGGGTTAAAAGGTTCAGGTAGTAATAGTATTGTGATGGAAAATGTATTTATCCCAGACCATCGGGTATCACTAGATCGTTTAGCGGTCCAAGGTCATTATATTATAGATGAACTAAAAGATGAGCCGCTATACCGGACACCATTTGTTCCATCGCTAACATTATCCATTGTAGCACCAACTTTAGGGCTTGCTCTAGGTGGGTTCGATTTACATATGGAGCGCGTCATGAAGGCGGGTATTGGCAATACCTTCTATCAGAAAATGAGCGAGGCACCAATTACGCATTTACAAATTGCAGAAGCGGAAATGAAAATTGAGGCAGCCCGTTTAATGTTTATCGATGTGCTTAATAAACTCGACGGATATTCTCGTGAAGGAAAAGTATTCAGTCAAAAAGAAAGTATTCGTATGAAAGCTGAATTCGGTTTTGCCAATCAATTATGTAAAGAATCCTTTGATTTGATGCTTGCTGGAGCGGGTTCAGTGTTTGCATACAACAACAATGTATTCCAAGCATTCTACCGAGACTTCATAACGATGCACTTACACGCATTTATAACACCGAGTTCACTCCTAGAAACACATGGACGAATTCTTTGCGATCTGGAGCCGAATACGTATTTTGCATAAAAATTAAATATAGCTAAACGTGAAGAGAAAAGGTTTAAGACTTTTCTCTTTTTTTAAAAAGATAAGAAAGCATCCGCTTGGAGCGGAAATCAATGGCCAATCTACGCCTTTTTTATTGAAGGACCGGGCGTTTATTGCCCGGTTTTTCTTATCAACATTTTTAGGAGGTAAAAAGATGAAAAGATGTGGTCATTATGAAGCTGATTTTGCAGTTAATCCTATCTGGCATAAGCAGTTCGGTGTCATATGGTTAGATATTAGAGCACAAAAAATTATTACATACTATCCTACATCCGAAGAAGAACATGTTTATGATGCTATGGGTCCTATTGCAGCAATCGTGCCAATAGAAGACGGAGAATTTATCGGTGTGTATAAAGATGGTTTATACAAAATTAACTTTAAAATGGGGACCAAAAAGCCTTTCACCTTCCCTACTGGATTAAGTACAATGCATTATTTAAATGATGCGAAATGTGGTCCTGACGGTTACATATGGGTTGGTTCATCAGATGGATTTTTTAAAAAGTTTAGAGAAACAGCACCGACTGCGATGTCCGATTATCCCTTTCATAATTCAAAGTTATATCGTATTAGCCCAAATGGGGAAATACAAATATTGCTTGAAAATATTGCATCATCAAATGGTTTAGCTTGGCAAACAGAAACAAATACATTCTTTCATATCGATTCAGCTAAACAATCTATTTTTGAATATAAGTTTTTGGAGGAAGGTATATTAGAATTTCAACGCGTAGTCTACACATCTGAAATGTTAGAAGGGTTTCCAGGTGGAATGACGATTGATGCCCAAGGTAACTTATGGATAGCATTGTATCAGGGAGGGCTTATCGCTAAAAAAAGTAAAAATCCAACGCGCATAATTTGTTTAAATCCAACAACGATGCAAATTTTAGATGAAATTCTATTGCCCGTTACGCATGTTACATCTTGCGTCATCGGTGGGGAGAATTTAGATATGCTTTATATTACAACAGCTAGGGATCCAATATCACAGGCTGCTACAACTAATGAGCCTATGGCAGGCTATTTATTAGAAGTTCCTATACATAGTGTAGGTATTGAACAATTTGTAGTGCCTGTCATGCAAAGAAATTCAATAAAAATTGTTTAAAAAAAATGGATTTATAGATAAAAAGAGCTCTAACTGAAACCGCTTTCTTTTTATATGATAAATATAAGTTCAGAGAGTTAGACATTAGCTAGTTAGCGGAGGGTTGAGAATGGGGAAACCGGAAATTGCAAAATTAGGGCATGTAGCATTAGTTAGTACAGACTTGGATCAGTCCTTAAAGTTTTTTAAAGAAGTCATTGGTTTAGAAGAAACAACAGAAATCGACGGAGTACATTATTTGCGGGCATGGGGTGACTTCCAGCACCATACGTTAAGCATCGAACAAGGTGAGGACTCATATGTAAAATGGATTGGGTGGAGGACGAAAACTAAAGATTGTGTTTTAGGATTTAAGAAACTTCTGCAAGAAGCAAACGTAGTAGTGGAAGAATTTCCAATGGGTTCAACACCTGGTATTGGAAATACGATTCGTTTTCAATTGCCAAGCGGTCATACATTTGAGTTTTATTATGATGTAGATAAACCTGAAGCTGCATCAGAATACAAATCTATTTTAAAAAACCAAGTATATCAAGCACATAGAAAAGGTATATCGCCACGTCGTATTGACCATGTGAACATTCATACATCGACAAATGCTAATCATACATTTGATTTTTTACTAGATACACTAGGCTTTAACTTGCGTGAATATGTAAAAGGGGATGAAGGCATTTTAGCTGGCTGGATGAGTGTAACATCTCTTGTGCATGATGTTGCACTAGTACAAAAGTCAGCTTTACCATCAAAAGCACGTCTACATCATCTTTCTTATTGGTTAGACAATTCACAAGATATTTTACGAGCAGCAGACATTTTAAGAGAGCAAGGTATTCCATTTATTGGTCCAGGTAAACATGGGATATCGCAAGCAATTTATTTATATGTAATGGATCCAGGAAGTGGTTGTCGTGTAGAACTGTTCACAGGTGGCTATTTAATATTCGAACCGGATTGGGAGCCAATTGAGTGGACACGCGACGAACAGTTAACTGTAGGAAACACATATTGGGGCGATAGTGTGCAAGATAAAGAGTTAAATAATATTACAATCGAAGCAAGATAACTAACGTTAAAAGGAGAGGTATAGCATATGAAACCAGAAATTTCAAAACTAGGACATTTTGGATTAGTGAGTACAGACCTAGTAAAATCATTATGGTTCTTTAAAGAAGTAATTGGTTTAGAAGAAACAGAAGTAGTAAACGGGGTTCACTACCTACGTGCATGGGGAGATTTTGAACATCATACATTATCAATTCGTGTGGGAGAGGAATCTTGCTTAGATCATATTGCCTGGCGTACAAAGCGTAAAGAAGACGTTGATGCATTTGCGGAATCTTTAAAAGCTAACGGTACGGAAATTGAATGGGTTGAACCAGGTACAGAAGCTGGGCAAGGAAAAGCATTCCGCTTCAAAACACCGAGTCAGCATACGTTCGAAATTTACTTTGAAATGGAAAAAACATTAGCATCAGCTGAAACGCGGTCGGTACTAAAAAACCAAACGCATCGCTCATGGAATCGTGGGGTATCACCAAGACGTATTGACCACGTAAATTTATTATCTTCCTTACCTACTAAAGAGTTTGCCGACTTTTTACAAGAACAAATGGGCTTTAATTTACGTGAATATATTGAAGCTCCAGATGGTAGCTACTTAGGAGCATGGATGAGTGTAACTCCACTTGTACATGATATTGCCGTCAGCTTTGACCCGAACGCACCATCTACACATGAAGTGCATCATATTGCATATTGGTTAGATAATGCGCAAGATTTGTTGCGCGCAGCAGATATTTTAAAAGAAAACGGCATTTACTTTAAAGGACCTGGAAAACATGGGATTTCTCAAGCTATGTATATTTATGCCATTGACCCAGGTAGTGGCGTTCGTCTTGAAATCTTTACAAATGGTTACTTAATATTCGAACCAGATTGGGAGCCGATTCGCTGGACATTAGATGAAATGGATATTGGGTTTACTTATTGGGGCGACCAAATGGATTCCAAAACGGAAAATAATCCAACAATTAAAGCTTAGGAGGAATGGAAAATGGAAGATCGTTTATTCCGTGATGCGATGGGGAAATTTGCAACAGGTGTGACAGTTATTACAACGCTACATGAAGGACAGCCACATGGAATGACAGCGAATGCATTTATGTCCGTATCGCTTGATCCGAAATTAGTGGTAATTTCAATCGGAGGAAACGCACGTTGTCTGTCGAGGATCAAAGAAAGTGGCATTTTCGCCGTCAATATTTTAGCTGCAAATCAGCAGGAACAGTCGATGATTTTTGCAGGACAAATAAAAGAAGATCGTGAAGTAACTTTTGAAACATTAGCAGATATTCCAGTAATACCAAATGCTCTAGCGCAAGTAAGTTGTGATGTAGTTACTGAATATATCGAAGGGGACCATACCTTATTTATTGGTAAAGTTCGCGATATTCGTGTACAAGATGGAGAGCCATTATTGTTCTATGCAGGGAAATATCGCTCACTAGAGACAGTGCCAGTATAAGGAGGGGAAACATCGGTGGATATTCAGCAAGGAGCACAATTATTAAGATTAGCTGAAATGAATAAGCAACCGATTGCCCCATTTACATCGTCAACTGATATTTCAGTTGACGATGCTTATCGTATTCAGCTTCTTCAAATTCAATATAAAACAGAAGCAGGAGCCGAAGTTGTGGGCATGAAGATTGGGTTAACAAGTAAAGTAATGCAAGATATGTTTAAGGTGACGACGCCTGATTTTGGTCATATTTTAAATACGATGGTGTACACCGAAGAAGAACCGATTAATATTCAACAATTTTTGCAACCTAAAGTTGAATTCGAACTAGCCTTTTTCTTAAAAGCAGATTTAAAAGGACCAAATGTGTCAGAACAAGATGTTATAGCTGCGACAGAGGCTATTGCACCCGCAATTGAGATTATTGATAGTCGAATAGAAAATTGGCAATTTCAATTTCAAGATACTGTCGCTGATAATGGATCTTCTGCAGGAGCAGTTATTGGTAAAATGCGTACAGCAGTGGATTTACAAGGGTTGGAGACAATTGAATTGGTTGCAAAGCGTAACGGTGAAGTATTTGACAAAGGTATAAGTAGTGCAGTAATGGGGAATCCAGCAAAAGCTGTTGCGTGGCTTGCGAATATGTTAAGCGATTATGATATTACATTAAAAGCAGGACAATTCATTTTAGCGGGAGCCATTACGGCAGCGGTAACGTTTGAATCAGGTGATACTTTTGAAGCAGATTTCGGAACGTACGGCACTGTCCGTGTCGCATTTTCATAAAAGAGGTGACATTATGTCAAAATTAAAAGTAGGAATTATCGGTTCAGGTAATATTGGGACGGATTTAATGTATAAGGTTGAGCGCTGTGATTATTTACAAATGTCAGTGATGATTGGTATCGATTCAGCTTCTGAAGGGTTGCGCAGAGCAAAAGAGCGCGGATATACAACTATTGTAAATGGTATTGAAGGCTTGCGTGATCAAATGGAATTAGTTGATATTGTATTTGACGCAACAAGTGCATATGCACATGAGGCAAACTATGCAGTAGTCAAAGCAGCTGGAAAAAGGATGATTGATTTAACCCCTGCTGCGATTGGTCCATTTACTGTGCCATCAGTAAATTTAACGCAACATATTGAAGCAGATAATGTCAACATGGTGACATGTGGTGGACAAGCTACAATACCGATGGTTTATGCCATTAATCGTATTACCCAAGTTGACTATGCAGAAATTATAGCAACTGTCGCGAGTAAAAGTGCAGGTCCTGGAACACGTGCAAATATTGATGAGTTTACCCATACAACTGCACGGGCAATCGAGGTAGTTGGTGGAGCGAAAAAAGGGAAAGCCATCATTATTTTAAATCCAGCGGAACCACCTATTATTATGCGTGATACGGTGCATGCGTTATTAGCCGAAGAAGGTAAGGAACAAGAAATTATTGAGTCCGTTAAAGAAATGGTTAAAGAGGTCCAATCATATGTTCCGGGTTATCGTTTAAGAGGCGAACCCATTTTTGATGGAAAAAAAGTATCCATTTTTGTAGAAGTTGAAGGAGCGGGTGACTTCTTTCCAAAGTACTCTGGTAACTTAGATATTATGACTGCAGCGGCTGCGCGGGTTGCAAATGAGATAGCTAAAAACCATGTAAATGGAGGGATTCGTGTATGAGAGATGTGCATGTATTAGACGTTACTTTGCGTGATGGTAGTCATTCGATGCAACATTCGTATACAGAAGCGCAAGTTCGATCAGTTGCTCGTGGTTTGAATAAGGCGGGTATAGAATACTTTGAAGTTTCTCATGGAGATGGTTTAGGGGGTTCCAGCTTACAATACGGTCTATCAGCAGTGGATGAATTAAAACTAATTGAGGCAGCAGTGGATGAATGTAGTGTTTCAAAAGTTGCTGTTTTATTAATCCCAGGTATTGGTGTTAAAGGTGATTTGCAAAATGCTGTAAGTGTAGGTGCTAAAATGGCACGTGTGGCGACACATGTAACAGAAGCTGATGTAGCTGCTCAACATATTAATCTAAGTCGAGAGCTTGGTCTGAAAACAGCAGGCTTTTTAATGATGGCACATATGGCAGATACTAAAGTGATTGTAGAACAAGCGAAATTATTTGAAAGTTACGGCGCTGAAATCGTATATGTAACTGATTCAGCAGGCTATTTATTGCCTCATGAAGTAACAGAGCGGATTCGGGCTTTAAAAGAGCATGTTAGTTGTGAGATTGGTTTTCATGCCCATAATAATCTGTCGCTTGCGATGGCTAATACATTAGCGGCGATAGAAGCTGGTGCTACATATATTGACGGTTCTTTACGTGCACTAGGAGCAGGGAGTGGAAACACGCAAACGGAAGCTATCATTGCTGTATTAGATCGTTTAAATATTGCCACTGGCGTTCATTTATATGACATTATAGATGTTGCTAATGATGTCATGGCACCTATGATGCTACGTCCTCAAGAAATTAGTGGGTCTAGTTTAATGATGGGATATGCTGGTGTGTATTCAAGTTTCTTACTTCATACTGAAAAAGCCGCAAAGCAGTTTGGAGTGGATGAGCGAGACATTTTAGTAGAGCTTGGTCGCCGAAAAACGGTAGGCGGGCAAGAGGATATGATTTATGAAGTTGCACAATCCATAAGAGCTACAAAATAACAAACCAAGAAGCTGTGCAGAGGAACACTCATCTGTACAGCTTTTTAATAGATAAGAAGTATATAAAAATGTGCCATGAACATTGGTTTTACAAAACTTTAAAGAATGAATAATACTACTGATTTTGGTTTCAGTCGGACGCTTGCCGCTCGGAGCGGAAATCAACGGCATACCAACGTGTTTGTTTTTAAAGGACTGGGCGTTTTTTTGCTCGGTTTTTCTTATGAAGTTAAAAGGTGGCACAATTAGTTATAAATACATACTTAAAACCCCCTACCTCTAACCCACTAAACCTAAAATCCGTTAAAATATAACGGAAAATAAATTGATTATCGTAAAAAACTATTCTAGTTGAACATTACTTTATTTTATATGCTTAAACCATCATTTACGAATTGCATTAAGAAGCCGGAAAAGATCCATTAGTAACATGAAAATGTAAACGCTATCAATTTTGTGTGTACCACATGAAAATAGGAGGGGATTCATCATGAAAGTCATTTTAATTGATGCAGAAAATTTAGAGGCTGTACAACGGAAAAGTGAACAGAGCGTGATGGCACTCGGTTTTTTTGATGGACTCCATAAAGGCCATCAAACCGTTATTCAAATTGCCAAACAACACGCATGTAAAAAACAGTTGCCACTGGCTGTGATGAGTTTTTTTCCTCACCCAAAAACGGTTATAACGAATAGCAATGTGGATTATTTAATGCCCATAGAAGAAAAAACCCATCAATTAAAGAAGTTGGGCGTCGACTTACTTTATATCGTTCATTTTACAAAAGAATTTGCCTCTTTAGCCCCTCAGACATTTGTTGAACAATATCTTATGAAGCTTGGTGTTAAAGTTGCTGTCGCTGGTTTTGATTATAAATACGGTTTTAAAGGTGAAGGACAAGTGCATATGATTGCTGAACAAAGTCAGCAACAAATCCAAGTAGTGATTGCTCCAAAAGTCGAAATGGCTGGTGAAAAAATTAGTTCGACTCTTTGTCGTAACTTATTAAAAGCTGGTCATGTTGAAAAAATTTATGCACTATGTGGCCGACCATATTCAATTCAATACGACTTACAAGAGGGCATTGAGCCTTATTTTACACTACCAAAACGAGGACATTACAATGTAGAGATTCATACTGCACAACATATATATTCAAACGTTATTGAAGTGATGGATGAGCATTTCATTAGAGGGGTCAATATTCAAAGTAGTGACAAAGTCAAAATAGTATTTTATGAAGCTGATCCTTATTACATGAAGGAATTAGTAAATTAAAGGGTGGGAAGCAATTGAAAAAGACAGAGCAATTTCAACAATTATTGAAAAATCCAAGTACGTTTATATTACCAGGAGCTTTTGACGGCATGACGGCACGTATTATCGAAGAAACGGGATTTCCAGCAATCTATGCAACAGGTGCAGGCATTTCTAATGCGCAACTTGGTTGGGCGGATGTTGGTTTGACTACTGCAACGGAAATCGCCCAAGTAGTTTCCTGGATGGCAGATGTGACGAATATTCCAATTGTTGTAGATGCAGATACAGGTTTTGGTAATGCGATTAATATGCAACGCACAGTAAAAATGTTGGAACGGGCCGGAGCGGCAGCTATTCAAATTGAGGATCAAGTGATGCCCAAAAAATGCGGACACTTTAATGGGAAATCGGTTATTTCTAAAGAAGAAATGGTTGGCAAGATTAAAGCAGCTTTAGATGCACGAATAGATGATAAATTAGCGATTATCGCCAGAACCGATGCGGTAGGAGTATATGGAATTGAAGAAGCATTAGAGCGAGCGAATGCCTACAAAGAAGCTGGAGCTCATGCAATTTTTGTAGAAGCGCCGACAGACATGGAACAACTTTTACGGATTCCAAAAGAAGTCCCTGGTATTCCACATATTATTAATTTGGTCGAGGGTGGTAAAACGCCACTTGTTTCTCGTCTAGAGGCACAAGAAATGGGCTTCCAAATTATGTTATGTGCTAATACAGCTTTACGTGGGGCAATAAAAGGAGCGGTGGAAGCTATGAAATTATTACACCAAGAAGAGTCCCAAAAAAATATGAATGATTTAATCTGCTCATGGGAACAACGTCAACAACTATTTAAGTTAAAGGAAATTCAACAATTAGAGGTTCAATATTCTGGTAAGTAGAAAGTGAGGAAGCGTATGACAAAAGTAGATTACGATATTATTGTTGTAGGTTGCGGTGCTGCAGGGACATCCGCTGCATTAGCAGCCGCAGAAGAAGCAAAAGCACAAAATCTAGATATTAAAATTGCAATTTTAGAACGAGCATCTTTTGAGGAACGTGGAGGGAATACACGTTGGACTGCTGCTTATATGCGAATGGAAAATATCGATAATCCTGCACCAAACTTCATAGAAGATATGTTGAAGTTTTCGGATTATTACGCAGATGAGCAGTACATACGAATATTACATGAAAATGCAGGTTCGACATTGCGCTGGGTAGAGTCGAAAGGTGTAGATTTCGATTTCTTACCTACAATGTTTTTAACGGCTTCTAAACCACGTTTGTTACCTGTTGGTGGTGGTCGTGCGATTGTTGATACACTTAGCCTTCGTGCTCGTGCCCTCGGTGTAGAAATTATCTATGAAACGACTGCATGGGATTTAGTACTCGACGATTCAGGCAATGTAAAAGGTCTTAAAGTACGTATTGCAGAAGGAGAAACTCTCACCATATCGACTAATGCAGTGATATTAGCAGCAGGAGGCTTTCAAGGAAGTCATGAGATGATGGCACAATATATTGGCCGTCATGCACATAAAATTCCTACCGTTGCTGAAGGTGGATTATTTAATAAAGGTGAGGCCATTCGTATGGCATTACGAATTGGTGCAAAAGGGCAAGGACAATTTGATGCTTTCCATGCGGAAACTGTTGATCCTCGTAGTAAAAGGGAAGAAGCAGGGGTCATGATGTACCCATATGGTATTTTAGTAAACCAACAAGGCGAGCGTTTTGTCGATGAAGGAGAAACGACGATTGATGAACAATATGAAGCCGTTGCTCGTAAGATTTTCTACGAATGTGAGGGTCACATTGCTTATATGATTTCGGATCAAAAAATGTACGATATACCTGGCCATGAAGAAGCATTGCAAACAGAAGTCCCTCCAATTGTGGCAGACACAATTGAGGAACTAGCAAAAGCGTTAGACATTCCAATAGAAAAATTATCTAAAACGGTAGAGGGATTTAATGAAGCTTGCCCAACAGGGGAATTTTTATTTAACCAAAAAGATGGATTAGCAGCGACAGAGATCTCACCGCCAAAATCGAACTGGTCCATTCCTATAAATAAAGGTCCATTTATTGCATATCCGATTATTTGTTGCAATGTATTTACAAATGGAGGGCTAGCAACGGATACAAATGGTCGCGTCTTATCAGGAGACAATCATCCAATTCCGGGGTTATATGCAGCAGGAGAAACATCTGGGCTTTATTATGGGAAATATCCAGGAGGCACATCAGTATTACGTTGTTTAGTATTTGGAAAACGTGCAGGAGAACATGCCGTCAACCTGATCACTTCACAACAAAAAGCGTATTTATAATGGGGGAATTAATATGCTATTGAATGGAAGAGTGGCCCTTGTTACAGGTGGTGGTCGAGGTATTGGACGAGAAACATGTTTGTTACTTGCTTCTCATGGAGCACATATTGCGGTCTGTTCTCTTTTTGAAGAAGAGTGTCAAGAGGTTGTCGATGTCATTAATAAGCAATACAAAGTCCGAGCAATTGCAGTACCCTGCGATGTAACGAACGAAGCCCAAGTAAAAAAAGCATGCGCCTTCGTAAAAGAAGAACTTGGCCCAGTAGATATATTAATAAATAATGCTGGCACAATGAGCATGTTACCTTTTGTAGATACAACGACAGAGGAATGGTTGCGTGTCCATGATATTAACGTGAATGGTCCTTATTACTTCTGTTCTCAAATTGTGCCAGATATGATTGCTAAACAAGAAGGAACCATTATTAATATTTCATCTATTTGGGGAACAAAAGGTGGACCAAATCGTAGTGCTTATATTTCATCAAAACACGCAGTTATTGGTTTTTCAAAGGCAATAGGAGAAGAATTAAAACCATATGGGATCCGCGTTAATGCAGTATGTCCGGGCCCAGTAGATACGAAAATGACCGATGATTTAGGACCGGATTTAGATAAAACAGGATGGTTACAGCCAATTGATATGGCGAATGTTATTGTCAATATCGCATTACCACATAGTAAAGCTATAACAGCTGCTTCAATTGAAGCGTTCGGAACTGGAATGCCAGTAGGTCTTACAAAATAATAAATTAAAGGGGATAGAGAATTATGGAACAAACATATACTTTCACACAACAAACAATTACTTTAAATTTGGCAAAACAAATGCTAGAAGCTGCAGAGAAAAAAGGAATTGAACTTGGTATGAAATTTGCCATTTCGATTGTAGATAAAGCAGGGAATTTAAAAGCATTTTACGCAATGGATGGAGCACCTGTCTTAGCGTTAGAAATTGCTCAAAATAAAGCATTCTCAGCCGCAGCATACAATCGTGCAACACATGAATGGTATGACCGCTTAAAAGATGATCCACCTTTATTAACAGGTCTCGTGCATACAAATCGTCTAGTTATATTTGGTGGAGGTTTTCCAATTCTAATTAACGGTGAATGTGTCGGTGGAATTGGAGTAAGTGGTGGACACTATTCACATGACATGCAAGTATGCGAAGCAGGCTTAGAGATTCTAGCGGTATTAACAAAGGAAGCTTAAGCCTATGAAAGCAGTTGTAGATATTGTAATTATCGGCGCTGGTATGGCCGGTCTTTGCGCATCAGTGGAAGCCGCTGCTGCGGGAGCGAGTGTGATAGTTTTAGAAAAACAACCTCAAATTGGTGGTAGTTCATTATTAAGTGGTTGTTTTATGGCATTTGCAGGAACAGAATTTCAAAAACAACATGGAATTACTGATTCAGCAGACAGTTTAATAGAAGATATGTTGCAAGTTGGGCAGTATAAAAATGATCGTACTCTCGTTGAAACATATGGACAGCACCAGTTAGAAACATACAATTGGCTTGTTAATCAAGGTGTACAATTTATAGATTGTCAAGCAGTGAGTGGCCATACAAACCCACGTGGGCATACGATTGTCCCCAATCAGGCAATTGATATGTTAAAAAGTAGAGCAATCGAACATGGCGCAAAAATATATACGGATGCTGTAGTTACTCGTCTAGAAAAAAGAAATGAGCGTGTTGAGCAAGTCCATGTAACATATAGAGGTCATTCATATGTTGTGGAAGCACGTAAAGGTATTATTATCGCCTCAGGTGGTTTTTCCCGTAGTGAAGACTTACTTGAACACTTTGCTCCCGGGCTAACTAATACAATACGTTTGGGTGGAGTAGGAAACACAGGGGACGGCATCAGGCTTGCATGTGAACAAGGTGCATGGTTACGAGATACTCCATATTTAAAAGGCACATACGGATTCCATCCTAGCTCTACGAATGACAATAAACGCCAAGCTCATACTTTTTATAAAGGAGGCATTATTGTGAATGAGCAGGGCGACCGTTTTGTAAATGAATCTATCTCCTATAAATTACTAGGAGATGCAGCATTACAACAGTCGGATCAAAGTACTTTTCAAATTTGGGATCAAACAGTAATGGATAAAGGTGTAAAAGGAGATGCATTGTATGATTTTGCATCACTTGAAGAACTAGGTTTAATGGAACGTTCTGAATCTATCGAAGCATTAGCAACAATAATTGGAGTTCCACCCTCATCGTTACAACAAACGATCAGCAGTTATAACGAAGCGGTCGATACAGGAAATGACGTATTGGGTAGAACAACACTTACGCATACATTTGGAAAACCAACAAAAGTTATAACAGCTCCTTTTTATGCGATGAATACCTCAACGGCCATGCTAGCTACATATGCGGGTGTAACAGTGAATGAAAAGGCAGAAGTGTTAAATCCCTTTAATGAAAGTATTCCAGGTCTTTTTGCGGCAGGTGAAGTTGTAGGGGGCTTCCATGGTGCAGGATATATGACGGGTAGTTCACTCGGAAAGGCAGCAATATTTGGTCGCATAGCTGCTAAACAAGCAATCCAACAATCGAATGTAGAGGAGGCGTTGGTGTGAAAATTTGGCACCAAAGTTTAACATCCATTGAAGACATTCCAGTTTATCGAGATGCCGTTGTAAATCATTTATCTAAAATCGCACGTCCAGATGTAGATGTTGTGTTACATGGTATGTCGAAAGAGACTTATCCCCAGCAATATCCGGGACATTTTATAACGTACAATTATTTACAAAGTTTGCATAAGGAACAATTCATTAGAAATGCAATGATAGCTGAAAAAGCTGGCTATGATGCCGTTTTTATTGGTACGATTCCTGACGTAGGGTTAATCGAAGCACGATCAATTGTTGATATTCCTGTGATAGGTTACGGGCAAGCATCGATGCATATTGCGTCGATGCTTGGAACAAAGATTGGTATTGTGAATTTTCTTGCTCCACTTGTTGACCAGTTACGTTTCAATGCTCAACAATACGGCTTGGGGGAAAAGGTAGGTCCGATCATCCAGGCGGATATTGGCTTCTATGATATTTTAGAGGGCTTTGACAATCCACAACCGATTATCGAAAAGTTTACAATAGCTGCTCAACAAGCTATAGCGCAAGGTGCGGATGTAATTATTCCTGGTGAGGGGCCGATGAATATTTTCTTGGCAAACTTTGGTATTCATCATGTGGACAATGTGCCGATAATAGATTCCTTTGGGGCAGGTATTAAAATGTGTGAAACGATGGTAGATCTATATAAAATCAGTGGAATGTCCATGGCCCGTACAGGGTTTTTCAATGAAAAACCACCTGCTGAAGTTTTAGAAAAGTTACGCAGTTATTATAACCTACCAGATGTGTCAGCTGATATGGACTTTGGTTTATCAATTCGTTCAGTAACCAGTTCAGTATAAATAAGAGAGCATCTTTCTACACATCCAAATGTGTAGGAAGATGCTTTTGTTTTCTACATTGATGAACTAAAGTAGAACTTATATAATTTTTCTGAGAGTTTAACTAATAGATTTACTCAAAAGTGAAAATAGAGAGTAAAGAAATTATAATTTCTAGTAAGTGTTCCTCCTAAAAAATAGACTCTCGCTTTTTTTATAAAATAATCCTAACCTGTATGCCATATGGGTTGGACTGCAAACACCATGGAATTATTAAGAAAAAAGTGTTGATCAAAAATAGCTGTCGTCCCCTTATAATAATATATCTTTGAATTTCTTATTTTTTTAGTATAATAGAAATGTAAGCGTTTTTATTTACAAAGGGGATGAAAGAAATGAATTTTGATTTAACACAGGAGCATAAAATGATCCGCAAAACTATTCGTGAGTTTTCGGATGAGGTTGTAGCGCCAGGAGCGATTGAGCGCGATAAGACGAAAGCTTTTCCAAAAGAAATCTTTAAACAGTTAGCCGACATGGGGATGATGGGCTTACCGTTTTCAGAAGAGTATGGCGGAGCAGGTGCAGATACAGTTAGTTTTGCAATCGTGACAGAAGAGTTGAGTAGAGCATGTGCTTCTACAGGAATCACTTATTCTGCACATATATCGCTTGGTGGAGCTCCACTTAATCTATTTGGTACAGAAGAACAAAAACAAAAATATTTGGTTCCAGTATGTACAGGCGAATCCTTCGGGGCTTTTGGTTTAACGGAACCTAATGCAGGATCAGATGCAGGCGGTACACAGACAACGGCTAAAGAAGATGGCGATGATTATGTTATTAATGGAAACAAAGCTTTTATAACGAATGCTAGCTATGCAAAACACCTAGCATTAACAGCAATTACTGATATCAAAGATGGTAAAAAAGAAATTTCTGCAATAATTGTGCCTACGGATGCAGAAGGCTTCTCTGTAATTGATAATTACGAGAAGATGGGTCTAAATGCATCTAATACAACTGAGCTAGTATTGGAAAATGTAAGAGTACCAAAGGAAAACCTACTAGGGGAGAAAGGGCAAGGATTCAAGCAATTCCTTGTAACTCTTGATGGTGGCCGAATTGGTATTGGAGCAATGGCAGTTGGAATTGCACAAGCAGCTTTCGACAGAGCGCTACGTTATTCTAAAGAGCGTAAGCAATTTGGAAAAACACTTTCCGAGTTTCAGGTAACGCAATTTAAATTGGCAGATATGGCGATGAAAATTGAGCTAGCACGTACAATGGTCCATAAAGCGGCATGGTTGAAAGATCAAGGACGTGCTTTTGGGAAAGAAGCTTCTATGTGTAAACTATATGCATCCGAAATAGCAATGGAAGTAGCGGATCAAGCTATTCAAATACATGGTGGATATGGCTATATGAAAGAGTACGAAGTAGAGCGCTATATGCGAGATGCTAAATTACTAGAAATTGGTGAAGGAACTTCTGAAGTACAAAGAATGGTAATTGCTCGACATATTGGGTGTTGATAGTAGAAAATGAGCTAAGATTATGTCTAAAATGTCACAATCTAAGAAAACTTCTCTCCTAAGACTTTTAGTTTTCTTAAGAATGCAGTACAATATTAATGTTGACTAATTCTATATTAGAAAAGATTGTATTAAAAGGGAGGGTTAATTATGCAAAAAAATCCAATAATTCCATTTATCTTAATTATGGCTTTTGGTATTGG
The DNA here is from genome assembly GCF_038008345.1 of Psychrobacillus sp. FSL H8-0510. Taxonomy (NCBI): domain Bacteria; kingdom Bacillati; phylum Bacillota; class Bacilli; order Caryophanales; family Bacillaceae; genus Psychrobacillus; species Psychrobacillus sp. FSL H8-0510. The sequence goes on along the minus strand of NZ_JBBOYZ010000001.1, from coordinate 2,202,558 downwards.
TTTAATTTTCTTCTTGTCTATGGATGGTGTAGGAAACAAAGAAGAAATTGCTGCAACTGAAGAGCATGCAGAAGGAACTGAAGGCGGAGAAGCTTCAGCTGGAGAATTTGATCCAGAAGCTTTAGCTCAAGGGAAATGTATCGGTTGTCATGGTAATAGTTATGAAGGTGGCATGGGTCCAGCTTTAGTTGGAACTGCATTGTCTGAAGACGAAGTAAAAGACGTTTTAGCAAATGGTAAAGGTGCAATGCCAGCTGGATTAGTACCTGAAGAAAACATTGACGCTATGGCGGCATGGGTTAAATCTTTAGAATAGTATGTAACTAAAAGACCTTTGATTCTGTAAAAGAATCGAGGTCTTTTTTCTTTTTTGCTATAATAGTTAATGAAGAGGTGTTGAAACAATGAATGCAAAAAATTTGTCGACTAGACTGAGAACAGTCGCTACCTTTGTAAAAGAAAATACTACTTTGGCGGATATCGGTAGTGATCATGCTTATTTACCATGTTTTTTGGTACATGAAGGTGTCATTTCTAAAGCTATTGCCGGAGAAGTAGTCAAAGGTCCATTTGAATCTGCTCAAAAACAAGTAATAAGTGAAGGACTTCAAAGTAATATTGATGTTCGTTTCGGGAATGGTTTAGAGGTCATCACGGCTAACGACAATGTCCAAACGGTTACTATAGCTGGAATGGGTGGTCCGCTTATAGCTTCTATCCTAGAAACCGGAAAAGAAAAACTTACCACTGTGGATACATTAATCTTACAACCAAATGTTCATGCCAAAGCTATACGAGAGTGGGCTATTCAAGAACAATGGAAGATAGAGCAGGAAGTAATTTTAGAAGAACACGATAAAATTTATGAAATTCTTGTATTAGTCAAAGGGCAAATGAAACTTTCGGAAAAGGAATTATTAGTTGGACCAATTTTGAGTAAAGACAAATCGCCTGTATATCTAAAGAAATGGACCAATGAAGTAAATGAATGGCAACGGATTGTAGATGAGCTTAACAAATTACAAGGAACTGAAGTACAGCAAAAGAAACAATTACTCGAAAACAAAATTGCCTTAGTAAAGGAGACTTTATAAGCGATGAAGGAAACAAATGGGCAATATATTATTTCCCTTTTCGAACAATGGGCACCAAAGTCTTTGGCAGTTGAAGGAGATCCAGTAGGTCTTCAAATTGGGACTCTTAACAAAACTATAACTAAAGTGTTGGTTACTTTAGATGTAAATTTAAAAACAGTAGAAGAAGCTATTGTAAATGGTTGTGAGCTGATTATTGCTCATCATCCTCCTATTTTTCGCGGATTGAAAAATATGCGAACAGATTTACCTCAGGGCATGTTAATAGAGAAATTGATAAAGCATGATATTGCTGTATATGCTGCTCATACCAATTTAGATATTGCTGCAGGTGGGGTAAATGATTTACTTGCTACTGCTTTGCAACTAGAAAACATAAATATTCTAGAGCAGACTAGCTCTGAACAACTAATGAAGCTGGCGGTCTTTACTCCTAAGGAATCAACAGAGCTAGTTAGAACAGCATTAGCAATTGCGGGTGCTGGTCAAATTGGAGATTACACGGATTGTAGTTTTACTTCAGAAGGAGAAGGAAGGTTCAAACCGTCTAGCTTAGCAACTCCTTTTATTGGACAAGTGAATGAATTAGCAGTAGTAGAAGAAGATAAAATAGAGGTTGTTTTTCCTATTTCTATGAAAAGTAAGGTGTTAAAAGCATTACTGACAAGTCATCCATATGAAGAACCTGCTTATGACTTAATATTGCTAGATATAGAAGTCAATGAAAAAGGTCTTGGGAGAATTGGAACACTGCCGCAAAGCCAAACATTAGCTGACTACGCAGAAGTAGTTAAAAAACAACTGAATGTACCTTTTGTTCGAGTGGTAGGAAATTTGACGAAGGAAGTTAAGAAAGTTGCTGTTCTTGGTGGAGATGGCAATAAATATATACAGACCGCTAAAAGAGCTGGAGCGGATGTGTTTGTAACAGGTGATTTATATTTCCATGTGGCACAAGATGCAGAAGCTATAGGTTTAGCTGTTATAGATCCGGGTCATCATGTGGAACAAATTATGAAAATTGGTGTTGCGGAGTATATGACTAAGGTTTGTATGCAACACAAACTTGCTGTTGAATTCATCCCATCCAACATTTCAACGGAACCCTTTCAATTGATTTAATAGAATATAAACAAAAAAGCTGCTCTCTAGTGAGCAGCTTTTTTTATTTAACTGGATAAGGTTCAATTCGATCTACTGGTTTTGGTACTTTAATTTTAGGTAAAATTTTGGATGGTATTGTTTTTTTCGTTGTATCGTGAGTTTCCGGGTCGTTTGGATCATACTTTTCTAAGAATTGAATAACTTCTTTTACTATTGGAGTAGGTGTGGAAGCACCTGCTGTCACTGCAACATGAGAAATATTATCCAACCATTCCAATTGTAGTTCGGAAATGTCGCCAATTCGGTAAGAAGGTGTTCCAGCGATTTCCTCTGAAACTTGTGTCAATCTATTAGAATTGTTACTCATAGGATCTCCAACTACTATTAAAAGTTCCGCATCTCCAGCTTGTTCAGCAACCGCTTCTTGACGAACCTGAGTAGCTAAACAAATTTCTTTATGGACTTCAATATGAGAGAACTTCTCTTCTAATTTCTTCATTAAATCCACAACATCCCATTGAGACATTGTAGTTTGATTGGTAACGAGTAATTTATCGGTCTTAATAGTTAAATTCTCAATGTCCTCTAACGATTGAACTAGATGTACCTTGTCTGGAGCTACACCTATTGCACCTTCTGGCTCTGGATGACCTTTTTTACCAATATAAATAATGTCATAGCCTTCAGCTGTTTTTTCTCTTATGAGATCATGCGTAACTGTAACATCTGGACATGTAGCGTCTATTGAAACAAGGCCCTTTTTACGAGCTAACTCTTTCACTTCTGGTGAAACACCATGTGCGGTAAAAATAACCGTACCTGTATCGACTTTTGATAATATATCTAAGCGATTTTCTCCGTCTAACGTAATTATGCCATCCATCTCAAATGCATCTGTTACATGTTTGTTGTGGACGATCATTCCCAAAATATATATTGGCCTTGGCAGAGAAGTATCTAATGCAGCATTTCGAGCAATTACCATTGCATCCACTACACCATAGCAGTATCCTCTAGGCGAAATTTTTTGAACTAACATTTACGTAACTCCCTTCAATACGAGCATACTCATATTATAACGGAGCGGCTAGACGATTACAAAACTTTAAATTGGAGGCTGGAAAATTCTAGGTATTGATGCTCCGTTTGTTAGAGAAGCAGCAGTACTAGTTGCTCTCGCAGCTGTTGAAGCAGCTGCAGCAGCACCTAAATTACCAGTAACGGCAGTAGTAGCAGCTGGTACAGATTGAAAACCACGGTATAACTTTAACAGTGCTGGTACATTTTGTATCATAGGAGCAAATTGTCTAACCATTGGTGTAAGCTGCTGGGCAGTATTTAAGAATTTGTCGGCTGTTTGTAGGTAACCCATAGTTTTCGATACTGGTTGACCCTGTTGAAAGCCTCCTGTGGGAGCAGCAGACTGAAATTGACTAAAAAAGTTAGTAGCCGGACCTGCAGGTGCAGTTGGTGGTGGTGGAGGGGGAGCAGCCTGATTCCCTCCCCAAAAATCAAAAGAATTATTTGGAACATTCTGAGGACTTGAATTAGACATGCCAAAAAAGTCATTTCCCTGATTTTGGGCAAACGGATAAAAAGATTGGTAACGCATTTTTTCATCTCCTTTCGAACAGCAAAGACTATTATATTCTATGCAAATTGTACGTTTTATGTACAATCGTGGTACAATAAAGAAATGTGAGGGAGTGACGTACAATGTCAAAATATACAGATTATAGTTTTCAGCCTTTTTTATTAGATGCAATAGAAAAATTAGGCTTCCAAGAACCAACGCCAATTCAAAAAGAAATGATTCCACTTGTATTAAAGGGGAAAAGTGCGATTGGTCAAGCACATACTGGAACAGGAAAAACACATAGTTTTTTAATCCCAATTGTTGAAAAAATAGATGCTAGTAAAAGAGAAGTACAAGCAGTTATTACATCACCAACAAGAGAGCTTGCAACGCAAATTTATAAAGAGTTGAACAAGCTAGTAGAAGGCACAGATATTCAAACAAAATTATTTATTGGTGGAACGGATAAAGCTCGTTCAATCGAAAAATTAAAAACTCAACCACAAATCGTAGTTGGAACGCCAGGTAGACTTCGTGATCTTACTGTAGAGCAAGCACTACTTGTTCATACAGCAAAAGTTTTAGTTGTAGATGAAGCTGACTTAGCTTTCGATCTTGGCTTTATCAATGAAATTGATCAATTTGCATCTCGTATGCCTGATAAATTAGAAATGTATGTATTTTCTGCTACAATTCCAGAAAAATTACAACCTTTCTTAAAAAAATATATGGATTCACCAGTCCATATAAAAATAGGCGAGAAACGTCGAGTAGCAGAGGGTATTGAATTTATTGTAACTCCGGTTCGAAGCAAATCTAGAAAGAAACGCTTGTTGGATGTAATGGAAGGTATTAATCCATACTTAGCCATTATATTTACAAATACGAAACAACATGCAGACGAAGTAGCGCATTATTTAGAAGGAAATGGTGTCAAAGTTGGTGTTGTTCATGGCGATATTTCACCTCGTGATCGTAAACGTGTGATGAAACAAATACATGAACTAGAATTCCAATATATCGTGGCAACCGATTTAGCTGCTCGTGGTATTGATATTCCTGGAGTAAGCCATGTGATTAACTATGAACTTCCAGATGATTTAGAGTTCTTCGTTCACCGCGTAGGCAGAACAGCTCGTGCTGGCATGACTGGGATTGCAATTTCATTATATGAACCATCAGACGAAGATGCTTTAGTGCGCCTTGAAAAAATGGGGATTCCACTAGAGCATAAGGATGTCGTTAATGGTGAATGGTCTGAACTTAAAGAACGCCATGCACGTAAAAATCGTACAAAAAATGAAAATGAAATAGATGCAATCGCTAAAGCCCAAGTTCGTAAGCCTAAAAAGGTTAAACCAGGCTACAAACGTAATATGAAATGGGAAATGGATATTGTGAAGAAAAGAGAAAGACGTATTAAAAACCGCAAGAAATAAGGAGTTGTCATCATGTTATTAGGTTCACATGTTTCGATGAGTGGAAAAGAGATGCTACTGGGTTCAAGTAAAGAGGCTGCATCATATGGTGCAAATACTTTTATGATATATACAGGAGCACCACAAAATACTAGAAGAAAACCAATTGAAGAATTGAATATTGACGCTGGTATCGCTCATATGAAAGAAAATGGGATGTCCAATATCGTCGTGCATGCTCCTTATATCATCAATTTAGGTAATACAACAAAACCTGAGACTTTTGCTCTTGGTGTAGAGTTTTTACAAAAGGAAATTGAAAGAACTGCTCATATAGGTGCTACTCAAATTGTATTGCATCCAGGAGCTCACGTAGGAGCAGGAGTAGAAGCAGGTATTGCTAGAATTGTTGAAGGTTTAAATGAAGTGCTGACAACCGATTGGCCTGTTCAAATAGCTTTAGAGACGATGGCTGGAAAAGGCTCAGAATGTGGTCGCACTTTTGATGAACTTGCACAAATTATCGACGGTGTTGTAAATAATCATCGATTGTCCATTTGCATGGATACTTGTCATATTCATGATGCTGGTTATAATATCGTGGAAGATTTTGATGGAGTCTTAAATGAATTCGATAAAATAATCGGTATTGATCGTTTAAAAGTACTTCATATCAATGATAGTAAAAATGTATGTGGAGCAGCAAAGGATCGACATGAGAACATCGGTTTTGGTGAAATTGGATTTGATGCTTTGCAGTACATTGTGCACCATCCTCAATTGATGGAAATCCCTAAAATTTTAGAAACGCCTTTTGTTGGTGTAGATGCTAAATCGAAGGAAGCTCCATACAAGCATGAGATTGAAATGCTTCGCTCAAAACAGTTTAATGCAGAAGCAATAGATGCGTTGCGCTAACATGCAAGAGCACGTTCTTTTCAAATTAAACGCTGTTTTCTAGATGATTACCGAGCTTATTTATAGGGGTGTTGGTTGGTTGTAACGAGATGTTACAACCAACCAACATCTCTTTTTTCTATAATCTGTGTATGGTGTTTTTCTATACGTCGCCCACTAACTTCGGTCCACAAGAGGCGAGGACGGTACAGCGTTGGTTTGTATCGGAAATCAGTAAGTATTATTGTATTGCAATTACCTATTTTAGAAAGAAATTTTCAGGTATTAACTTCTTTCATCCAAAAGAAGTAGGTGCTTTTTCTTTAATTTCTTTATAAAGTTCCATAGCACGTTGTTCCCCAAGTATTTGAATTAGTTTTTGTTGGATAGCAAGCGGAACGCCAAATAAAAGCCAGGAAAGGGAAATTTCTTTTAGTAATGGATAGACACTTTTTAATTCTTTGTCGGAAATTTCTATATCAAAGCCTTTTACAATTGTTTTAAACTCCTTAATAGAGCATGTTTGTAACTGTTGAACAAATTTATGGATATCCAGAATAACATCCTTCCAAGTAATTTTTATTTACACATGGTGCAATATGGACTATACTAATACTTTGTAAATCGTAATCATTCTTAATTAGAATCGAGGAAAAATAATGGGAAGCCCATTGATCAACTTACATAATATTTCGTACCAATACGAACAAACTAAGGCATTAATCGATATTAATCTTACTATTGCAGAAGGTGACTTTCTTGCGATTATTGGACCTAATGGTTCTGGTAAGTCTACGTTATTGAAAATAATACTAGGATTATTAAAACCAACGAGCGGTGAAGTACTTCTTTTTGGGAAGCCAGTTAATCTGTTTAAAGAGAAAGAACGCATTGGGTATGTTTCACAAAAGTCCAATTCGTTTAATACGGGATTCCCGGCAACGGTGACTGAGGTAGTTAGAAGTGGTTTAGTAAAGAAGACAGGGTTATTTCATCGGTATCCTGCAAATGTTAACAAACAGGTAAGACAAGCGTTAAAATCAGTCGGTATGGATGAATATTCTATGAAAAATATTGGCGATCTTTCTGGAGGACAGCAACAGCGTGTTTTTATCGCTAGAGCGTTAATCAGTAATCCAAATGTATTGATACTTGACGAGCCAACTGTTGGAGTAGATAGCAAAAATGTAAAATCTTTTTATAATATGTTAAGTCATTTAAATCGGGAACATAATATTACCATTGTGTTAGTTACCCATGATGTCGATGCAGTATCCAAAAGTATAAGTCACGTTGCTTGTTTGAACCAGCGAATTCATTTTCATGGTTTTAAAAATGAGATGGACCAGATGAGTGATGAACAATTAGAGGCTTGGTATGGACACGCAGTTCGTAAAGTCGATCATCAAAGTGAGGTAAAATCATGATTGACTCTATTTTTCACTATGAATTTTTACAAAATGCTTTTGCCTCAGGTCTAATCATCGGTTTTATCGCTCCACTATTAGGGGTTTTTATAGTTGTTCGTAGACTTTCGTTGATAGCTGATGCTTTGAGTCATGTAACATTGGCTGGTATTGCTGGTAGCTTATATTTGAGTCAGTCTGTCGGGGCATTGGCCCTATTAAACCCATTATATTTAGGAATAGTCGCATCTGTGACTGGGTCGTTGTTTATCGAGAGATTAAGAAGATTATATAAACACTATGAGGAACTTGCTATACCTATTATCATGTCTGCTGGCCTCGGTTTTGGAGCAATTTTCATCTCATTAGCAGAAGGATTTAGTTCGGACCTATTTAGCTATTTATTTGGTTCCGTATCTGCAGTAAGTCGTCAGGACTTGTGGATTATTATAGGCATTGCATTAATTGTCATAGTATTTTTAAGTTTATTTTTTAAAGAATTATTTGTACTTTCTTTCGATGAGGAATATGCGAAAGCATCAGGACTTCCTGCTAAATGGATTCATGTATTATTTATGATTGTGACGGCATTAGTTATTGCAGGGTCGATGCGAATTGTAGGTATCTTACTTGTTTCCTCACTTATGACACTGCCGGTTGCTGCTGCTATGCGTATATCTAAAAGCTTTAAACAAGCAATCTTGCTATCCGTTATATTCGGTGAGTTATCTGTTATTGTTGGATTGGTTAGTGCATTTTATTTGGATTTAGCGCCAGGTGGAACAATTGTTGTTACTTCAATTATCATTTTACTTCTAACTATTTTTTCTAAAAAGATAGGGAGCAAGGGAGCTGTTTCAGGGTGAATATAGAAAAAGCATGGGATATTTTAAAAAATGAAGGATTTAAAAAAACAGATAAACGCGAGCAAATACTAAGCATTTTTACCGAAACGGAAAAGTATATAACTGCTAAAGATATTTTGAATGTGATGAAAAAAGAACATCCCGGGATGAGCTATGATACAATTTATAGAAATTTAAGTACCTTTGTAAATCTGGGAATATTAGAAGAAACCGAGTTAACAGGAGAAAAACATTTTAGAATGCAATGTGAGGCTGATCATCATCACCATCATTTCATCTGTATGTCCTGTGGCAATATTAAAGAAATTCCATTTTGTCCAATGGAAGTATTGCAAAATGCTATACCAGGCTACGAAATAGAAAACCACAAATTCGAAATCTATGGCAATTGCCCATCCTGTCATTAATAAAAAGTAGCGTAGACCAGTATAAGGTCTACGCTACTTTTTTTGTATATTGCTTAATCACTCAATCCAACGGATGTATTTTCATATTCCTTGTTCATAAGAGCCTTATATATAAAATCTGCTACATTTGCTCTAGTAATAGTTCTACCTGTGCTAGGCACACCCGTTAAAGCCTCTTTATAAACACCTGTAAATTCTTTATCGTTCAAACCCATAGGGCGTACTATTGTATAGGTTAAATGATTATTTCTTATATAACTAACTGCATTTGAATGATCAGTTAGCACATTTTTAAGCATTTTTATCATTAATTTACCCATTAAACCTGGTATCTCATTTTCTATTCCTGCCGAAGCAACATAGACAATGCGTTGGACATTATTAGCGACCATTCCGTCAACAACATTCTTTGTCATCTCTTCTAACTGCGTAGATTTTTTCATACCGGTTGTAGAGCCTAGACAAGAAATAACAGCTTCCTTACCTGCAATAGCTTCTTTAACGGCCGCTTTATCAAAAGCATCACCTTGGATAATAGTTAAACGTTCATGCACCAATTCTAATTTCGAAGGAGACCTCACAAAAGCGGTAACTTCATGTCCTTTATCTAAAGCTAGTTTAGTAAAATGCTTTCCGACACCACCATTTGCCCCAAATACAATAATATTCATACTCTATTCTCCTTCATATTTAAGATAGCATTGCTCTAGTTATTTTAATGTTAAAAGTAAACAAGTTCTAGCTAATAAAAATAGAGTATAAAACCTCAGCGATTTTATACTCTATTATCTATTTTAGCTAGCCTAACTATTCACATGAAACTCTGAAGTTTTACTTTATAGCCATTGAAAATTCTTTTTCAATCCAGTTATTCGCTTCAATCCAATTATTCACTCGGATAACACGAGATGGAACTGGCAACTGATTATAAGGTGTATTAAATAATATTACGGGAATATCAAGTTCCTCACTAATTTCAACGGCATTATCGTGTTTGTCTTCAAAAAATGCATGAACACCATGTCTTCGAGCCGTCTCTATTTTGTTATGTGTGCCAATCAGTTCAATATGATCGTATAACAACTCTTGTTGTTTAAACCAATCTAGTGTAATGTCCATGACATTGTCACCACGAGCAGAGATAAAATATAACTCGTATTTTTCTTTCCAAGCAGATAATACAGCGTGTGCATCTGGTTGAATAGGGGATGTGGCATAAATAGTAGCTTCAGCTTTTTTAAACCATTCGTAAAATTCTTTTTGACTTACTGGAAATGCCTTCGTTAAATCATATTCTTTAATATCTTCTAACTGTAAATTACATTTAAATGCTTCGTTAATATGAGGAAGCAAAGAAGTAGGGGATGTTACTGTCCCGTCTATATCGATACCAAATCGTATATTCGTCAATTACACCATTCCTTACACTTGTGTTTTTTCTTGCTTTTGCTGCTCTTCTAGCTCTTTGTTTGCAAAATATTCTGCTGCAAGTTTGTCTATTTCTACTTTAAGTTCTTCGACCATTGTTTCTTCAGGTACTTTACGCACTGTTTTGCCTTTCATGAATAACAGACCTTCACCACGTGCGCCTGCGATCCCTATATCTGCTTCACGAGCTTCTCCTGGGCCATTAACTGCGCAGCCAAGTACTGCAACTTTAAGAGGTGCTTTAATGTGCGAGATATATTCTTCTACTTCATTTGCAATTTTTATTAAGTCGATTTCAATGCGTCCACAAGTAGGACAAGAAATTAGCGTAGCTGAATTAGAAGATAGTCCGAAAACTTTTAGTAATTCGCGCGCTACTTTTATTTCTTCTACTGGGTCTGCACTTAAGGAAACACGCATTGTGTTACCGATTCCCATGCTTAAAAGTGTACCCAATCCAGCGGCACTTTTGATTGATCCTGAGAAAAGAGTACCAGATTCTGTAATTCCTAAGTGAAGAGGGTAGTCAAATGCTTCGGATGCTTTACGATAAGCCTCTACAGCCAATGTAACATCGGATGCTTTCATGGAGACGATGATATCATGAAAGTCTAAATCTTCTAGTATTTTAATATGATGTAACGCACTTTCTACCATTCCATCTGCAGTTGGATAACCATACTTTTCTAAAATTTTTCTTTCAAGGGAACCAGCATTTACTCCTATACGAATTGGAATACCTTTTGCTTTAGCAGCATTTACAACTGCTTCCACTTTTTCTTTACGGCCAATATTACCTGGGTTTATACGTATTTTATCAGCACCCTGCTCTATTGCGATAAGTGCTAACTTATAGTCAAAGTGAATATCTACTACTAAAGGAATATTAATGCGTTTTTTTATCTCGCCAATCGAGTAAGCTGCACGTTCATCTGGACATGCGACACGTACGATTTGACAGCCTGCTTCTTCTAAACGTAAGATTTCAGCAACTGTTGCTTCTACATCATGTGTTTTTGTTGTTGTCATACTTTGTATAAATAGCTCGTTGCTTCCACCTATTGTTAAGTTTCCAACTCGTACTGGACGAGTTTTGGAACGATGTATTAATCCGCTCATGAAATTCTCTCCTTCTTGAGGCATATGCCATCACTATTCACCATTTTATCAGTCTTTCCAATGAAATGACAAGAAAGAACGCTCTATTTTACATTATTTACATTCAGTTGACGAAGTATAGGTAGGTAAAAGAACATTTTCGCCTGCTTTAAACGCCTGATTTATAAAATGTGGATTAAGCGTGTAGAAGTCAGTAAATCTCTCCGTATAGGTGATTGTTTCACTAGAAGGATATAGGGCAAATAATGAATGTAGTGTATCTCCAGCCATAACTTCCACAGTTATATAATCTAACTCTTTCTCACATGTTACTGGTTGAGAGGAGTAGGCTAGTGGGATAGTTCCTTCGATCAAATCTACTTTAATAATATAGAAAGAAACTAGTAATAGAATAGTTGCTACAAATATTTTCATAAGAAAACCCCCTTACTCTAATCTATGCGAGGTAAGGGGGTACTATGTATTATCTTTTCACTGGATAGTATTTAGTCGTTAAAAAGATAATTATCAAAGTTAGTGTATAGATTACTAATTGAAGATAGTTGTTTGAAACTTGTAAAATAGCCAAAATAATAGAGATTATCATTGGAATTGTACTTGCAAAGAGAGTAGTTCTCCAAATATGACGAAATTCACCTTTTCTCTTTCTAAGCAGAAGAATAATACTACCTATATATGCAAATATACTTATGCGAACAAAAATTAACAAAGTGTTTAATACAAATAAAAATATAAAGGAGAATGGATATAAAAGCCATTGAATCTGGGAAAAATATTCTAGTAAACCTTCCATCGATTGTTGTTGGTCAGAAATTCCGTTGATGAAATAAATAAAAGAGATAATGGACATGATAAATATATAACTAAATATATATTGCATCACTTTGCCAATCGGTATAAGTCGAAAAGCGGCCATTTTTTTAGGACTATGTAAGCTAGATTGAAATAATTGAAATAAACTCAAATGTTGTCACCCTTTCAATCTCATTCTAACATTAAGCAAATAAAAACATAAAGTAGCATTTGCATTGTTAAGAAATTGTAAAGAATGTTTTAATCTATTTACAATACCTTACTGACTACTGAATAATAGAGAAGTATGTGAAAATTGTCGAAAACGGGAGTTGAGTATAGAGTGGAATTAAATTGGCAGGAAATACTCTTTCAATTTTTTGGTGGGCTGGGTATTTTCTTGTTCGCAATTAAATTTATGGGTGATGGTCTTCAAAAAGCTGCAGGTGATAAACTTCGTGATATTTTAGATAAGTATACGACTAACCCGTTTATGGGTGTATTAGTAGGTATAATTGTTACTGTGCTTATTCAATCTAGTTCTGGTACAACAGTTATTACTGTTGGTTTAGTTAGTGCTGGATTCATGAAGCTCCGACAAGCAATCGGTGTAATCATGGGTGCAAATATCGGAACAACTATTACTGCCTTTATCATAGGTTTCGATGTAGGCGGCTATGCTTTACCTATAATGGCTGTAGGAGCATTTCTATTGTTTTTCTTTAAGAAAAACAAAGTGCAGAATCTAGGCGAAGTTATTTTTGGATTTGGTGGGTTGTTCCTTGGTCTTGAACTAATGAGCGATGGGATGAAACCACTGAGAGAACTGAGCACTTTTACTGATTTTACACTTAGCATGAGTGATAGCCCTATTCTCGGAGTATTAAGTGGGACTATTTTCACGTTGGTCGTACAGAGCTCAAGTGCAACTGTGGCGATTCTTCAAGGACTTTATGCGGAAAACCTTCTTTCTTTACAAGGATCACTTCCAGTTTTATTTGGAGATAATATTGGTACAACTATTACAGCGATACTTGCTTCTTTAGGTGCATCAGTTGCAGCTAAGCGTGCTGCGGCTACACATGTATTATTTAATGTAGTAGGTAGTATTATATTTTTAATATTGTTGACACCTTTTACAATGTACATTGAGTGGATTTCCGGTGTACTTGATCTGGAAAATAAAATGCAAATAGCATTCGCACATGGATCATTTAATGTAGCCAATACAATTATTCAATTCCCGCTTATTGGAGCATGGGCTTATCTCGTTACTAAATTTATCCCTGGTGAGGATGTTTCAATCGAATATAAACCAAAACACTTAGATGTTCACTTTATTGAACAATCACCATCTATCGCTATTGGTCAAGCAAAAGAAGAAATATTGCGAATGGGTGCATTAAGTGTGCAAGGACTAGAAACGACATACGCTTATTTAAAAACAAACCTTAAAAAAGATGCAGATTTAGGTTATCAAATAGAAGATGCATTAAATAACTTAGATCAAAAAATTACAGATTATTTAGTGAAAATCTCATCACAACCTTTATCAGTACAAGATTCTAATAGACATAATATATTAATGGACACAGTTCGGGATGTAGAAAGAATTGGAGATCATTTTGAAAATATCATAGAATTAGTCGATTATAAAGAAGTGAATCGTTTATTCCTTACGGAAGATGCTATAAAAGATGTTTCGGAAATGTTCGAGCTTACAATAGAAACTGTTTCTATATCATTGGAAGCATTAGATACGAGCAATGTCGAATTGGCGAAAAAAGTGTCAGAACAAGAAAATGTAATTGACAAAATGGAACGTCAGTTTAGAAAAAATCATATTCTACGTGTGAACCAAGGAACTTGCTCTGGACAAGCAGGAATTGTTTTTGTTGATATTTTAAGTAATTTAGAACGTATAGGCGATCACGCTTCCAATATTGCGGAAACTGTATTAGGTAAAAGAATATGATAGATATAATTGGTTGGATATTAATCATTTTATGTTTTATCGTTGCTTTTATCGGCACGTTTTATCCTATAATCCCATCGGTTGTGTTTATGCTACTGGGATATGTTGTATATGGATTATTTTTCTCCTTTGCAGAGCTGACCTGGTTGTTTTGGGTAATTCAAATTCTTTTTGTTGTATTACTATTCGGAGCGGATATGGTGGCAAATGCTTTTGGAGTGAAAAAGTTCGGAGGGACCAAAGCAGGAGTGTGGGGAAGTACTATTGGGCTCCTTTTTGGCCCATTTGTTATTCCTGTAGCGGGTATTTTAATAGGACCCTTTATTGGTGCTGTCTTGGCAGAACTGATTGTGACACGGCTCGGTTTAAAACAAGCGATTAAATCGGGAGTAGGTTCTTTAATAGGATTTTTAACTTCTTCATTAGTAAAGATTATTGTTTTAGTGATAATGCTTATTGTGTTTATATTCTTTGTGTAATTTCAGTCAAAAGTATGATTATAATTATTTTAGTCGATTTTAATTGAACGATTGTTCATAGTTTGATACGCTAATACATGGAAAGAATTTTCTAAAATATTCTTTAGGAGGAAACAATAATGGCATATGAATTACCAGAATTACCTTACGCATATGATGCACTAGAACCACATATCGACAAAGAAACGATGAATATTCATCACACTAAACACCACAATACTTACGTGACTAACGTAAATAACGCACTTGCAGATCATTCGGATCTACAAGGCAAATCAGTGGAAGAGTTAATCGCTAATTTAGACGCTGTTCCAGAAGCAATCCGTACTGCAGTTCGCAATAATGGTGGCGGACATGCTAACCACTCATTATTCTGGCAAATATTATCTCCAAACGGTGGAGGAAATCCAACAGGAGAATTAGCTTCAGCAATCGACGCTAAATTCGGTAGCTTCGACGCATTCAAAGAAGAATTCGCTAAAGCTGCTACAACACGTTTTGGTTCAGGTTGGGCTTGGTTATCAGTAGCTAACGGAGAATTAGAAGTTTCTTCTACAGCAAACCAAGATTCACCGATTATGGAAGGTAAAACTCCATTATTAGGTTTAGATGTTTGGGAACATGCTTACTACTTAAACTATCAAAACCGTCGTCCAGACTACATCGGTTCTTTCTGGAATGTAGTAAACTGGGATGAAGTATCTAAACGTTTCACTGCTGCTAAATAAGAATTGTCTTCCCGTTTTTAAGTTCTTCCTTCTGTAACAAAGTTCGTACCTGCTGATATTAAGTTGGTACGCAGAGTAGGAAGAAAAGCAGGAGCAGAATAAAAAAATAGTTCGAAATGGAATCAGAGAAGCGTACCGTTGGTACGCCACTCTGGTTCTTTTTTTATGCCCAAAAGGTTGATGCAACAAGGTTTTGTCGTCTTTCAAGCCTGAGAAAAAAGAGGGAAGAAAAGCCTGGGAAAACGCTTGAGAGCCATCCCTTTCCCTTGAAACCTTATCCCTATTACGTACCAACTTCATTACGTTTTAAGCTTGTTTAAAAGCCTGGGAATGAGCCTGAAAGGATCTAAACAGGGAAGAACTTAATATCAGTATAAAGGTAAGGAAAAAGGGGGAAAAGAGGGTGAAAGGCATGTGGAGAAGGAATGGTGAGGAAATGGGGGGAGGGAAGAACTTAAAAACAGAAATACAAGAATTTTGCTAAAGTAACGTAACATCTATAATAATTGAAACTTTGCACACACTTTTTCGTCTAAAAGTGTGTGCTTTTTATGTTACACTGTTCATATGTAAATTATTTAATAAAGAAGGTGAACTCATGCGAAAAATTCCAAATAAACGTGCACAAAATATGAAGGCTAAACAACGAGCAAATATTACATTTCGTATGAACATACTATTTTTCTCGATATTTATCCTCTTTACTATGCTAATACTCCGATTAGGCTATCTCCAAATTGTTAAAGGTGAAGATTACACCCGAGAATTAGCCCGTACCGAGGAAGTACCAGTAAACACTAGTGTTCCCCGTGGTCGTATTTTCGATAGTGAAGGACGTATAATGGTTGATAATCTTCCACAGCGAGCTATTACATATACCAAAATGCAAACAACAAAATCCGAAGATATGTATGAAATTGCAGAAGAACTAAGTCTATTAATAGAAAAAATACCAGCAGGAATTACAAAGAGTGATTTGCAGGACTTCTGGTTAAAAGAAAATCCAGAGGAAGCTCTCGAGTTAGTGAGTGATAAAGAGAGAAAAAAAATAGAAGCAAATGAAGACTTAGACAAAAAAGAGAAAAGTAAAGAAATCAATCGTTTAACTAGAAGCAGAATTACGGAAGAACAACTGAATTCATTTACCCCCGAACAATTAGAAATCATTGCTATTTATCGAGTGATGGCTTCTGGTTATGCATTATCTCCTCAAATTATTAAAGGAGATGACGTTAAGGAAGAAGTTTCAGTGGAAGAATTTGCGCGGGTTTCTGAAAGACTTGGAGACTTAGAAGGAGTAAACACCACGACAGATTGGCGCCGAGTGAAAAATTCATCACTGGCTATCCTAGGCACCACAACACTACCGAAAATAGGTATTCCTAAAGACCGCTTAGATTATTTTCTAGCTCGTGATTATTCTCGAAATGATCGGGTTGGTACAAGTTATATTGAACAACAGTATGAAGAAGTTCTTCAAGGTCAAAAAAGTGTTGTAAAAAATATTACGGATGGAAAAGGAAGAGTAATTGATATTCAAACTGTTTTTGAAGGAGAGCCAGGCAAAGATTTAGTGTTAACAATGGATAGTGAAGTTCAATTAGCACATGAAGAAATTCTTGCAAAAGAACTACTTAAATATAGCAATAGCTATGGTGGTAAGTATTTAAAGCATGCTTATTTTATAATGATGGATCCTTACACGGGTGAGGTGCTTTCCCTTGTTGGAAAACAAGTCGGGAGTAACGAAAAAACGGGAGCAAAAGAAATTCAAGACTACGCATTTGGTGCATTTACTAATGCATATGAAATGGGATCTACTGTAAAGCCTGCTACTGTACTTACAGGTTATCGCGAGGGTATATATTCCATCAATGCCACGTTAGTTGATGAACCTATCCGGATTAAAGGTTCAGCACCTAAGAGTTCCGTATTTAATAGATCTGGTAGCATTCGAGTGAGTGATTTACAAGCGTTGGAACGTTCTTCCAATGTGTTTATGTTTAAAACTGCATTTGGAGTAGCTGGTAAAAACTATGTGCCTAATCAGTCTATCAATTTTGGAACGGAAGCCTTTCTTAAAATGAGAAGTGGTTATGCTCAGCTTGGACTTGGTTCATTAACTGGTATTGATCTGCCTGGAGAGGTAAACGGGGAGACAGGTGGATTTGCAGATGGTAAGCTACTTGATCTGAGTATTGGTCAGTATGATACGTACACTACATTGCAGCTTGCGCAATTTGTTTCTACCATAGCAAACGGAGGAAACAGAATTCAACCTCATGTAGTCAAAGAGATTAGAGAACCTTCTGAAGATGGTGTTCAATTAGGGTCAGTAGTAAAAGAAATGACTCCAACCATTTTAAATACTGTAGATAACTCACGTGCAGAAATAGAACAAGTTCGTAAAGGTATGCAACGTGTCTATTTTGGTGACAAAGGAACCGCTAGAGGTGCATTTGCAAACGCTCCATTTACAGGTGGGGGAAAAACAGGAACTGCTCAAGCTAGCGAGTATGATCGAGATGCAGGGCATTCATTTAATACTGTAAATTTAACGCATGTTGGTTTCGCACCATATGATAATCCTGAAATTGCATACGCACTTGTTATCCCAGATGCTTCCTTAGAATCATCATACAAAACCAATTTTTCTACAGCAATAGCAAAAGAGCTTGTGGATAAATATTTTGAAATTAAGAAAAAAAATAAAGAGACAACCGAAATCGATTCAACTTCTACTTCTCTTATAAAGCCGGCATTTACAAATGCTAAAATTGATGAAGAAGAAAACGATTAATATAATTTACTTAACAAAAAAAGGAAGTGACGAGATCACTTCCTTTTTTTAATAAGAATAAGAAAGTATATAAAAGCAAAGCGTTCTTCTTGAAGTGGGAAATCAATGGCATATCTACATTACTGTTATTTAAAACCGGGCATCTTTTTGCTCGGTTTTTTTATAGCATAAAAGATTTGTGATTGTTAGAAAAAAATAACTGTTAACCCAACAAAGTTAGGCGCTAGAAGGTGGAAATTTATCTTCTGGCGCTTTTTTATGTCTAGCATCTTTTTATCTTCTATATAAAAGTTTTTTACCTTAAGCATTTGCTTTGAACTCTCAAATTTACTCTCACCCCTATTTACAAAAGCTTTACACTCCATTCATACGGTCTAAATATAGAACCTATAAAGTAAATCTTGTAAGTAAAAGAAAACAAAACAACACATAGGGGGATTTACCTGATGAAAAGCTGGAAGTATTTAATGATGACAACAATGGTTGGTTCGGCACTGGCACTAGGAGCTTGTGGAGATGATTCAACTGCAGATGAAGTTGAAAATGAAACTGGTACAGAAGAAGCAGCAACAGGTGAAACTCAAGATGAAGCAACTTTAGAAGGACAAGTATCCGGTGATGGATCAAGTACTGTAGCACCAATAATGGAAGCACTTGTTGAAGAATACGCAGCAGTACAAGAAAAAGTTAAAGTAACTGTGGGTGTATCGGGAACTGGTGGAGGTTTTGAAAAATTCATCGCAGGCACAACAGATTTCTCTAATGCATCTCGTCCGATTAAAGATGAAGAGAAAGCAGAATTAGAAGCAGCAGGAATTGAGTATACAGAATTTAAACTTGCAAACGACGGTTTAACAGTTGTTGTAAGTAAAGATAATGATTGGGTTGAAGATGTAACAGTGGAAGATTTAAAGAAAATGTGGATTGAAGATGGAACAACAAAAAAGTGGTCGGATATTAATGCTGAATGGCCAGATGAAGAAATTATTTTCTACTCCCCTGGAACAGATTCAGGCACATATGACTATTTTGATGAAGTAATTTTGGATGAAGCTGACCTTGTAAAAGCAGCAACACTTTCAGAAGATGATAATGTTCTAGTACAAGGTGTTCAAGCGGATAAAAATGCAATCGGCTTCTTCGGTTACGCTTACTACCTAGCAAACCAAGATACATTAAAAGCAGTGAAAATTGAGGGTGTTGAGCCAAATAACGAAACAATTGAATCTGGAGAATATTCTCCATTATCTCGCCCATTATTTACGTATGTAAGTAACAAAGCATTAGCTGAAAATGCTGCGTTATATGATTTTATGGAATATTCTCTTGAAAATGCTGGAGATATGGCTGAAGCGGTTGGCTATGTTCGTCTTCCAGATACTGAATACGAAAAGGGTCTATCTACTCTAGAAGCTTTAAAATAAGCGAGTAAAAATTGTAACTTCAATTTGTGAGAGATGTACTTTACTAATAAGGGTTGAAGCATGTGCTATTACAGCCTGTTATACCGGGAAAATTGGTAAACGGAAAAGGTGTGGAATGGGTAGCTTCTGCTACTCATTTCTTGCGTTTTGGTAAAAGGGGGATTCACAGTGGGTCAAAAGCACAGGGCTGACAAGCTTTCAGTACAAGAGCTTATTCAAAATTCAAGTGGTAAAAAGCAGAGAAAAATAATAGAAAAGATGATTCCAATCATCCTTTTATTGATCGCTTCTGTATCTGTACTAACGACATTTGGTATTGTTGGAACACTAATTGTTGAAACGGTCATATTTTTTAAAGAAGTAAATATATCTGACTTCTTATTTGGTACCGAATGGTATCCATTTGCAAATACTGAACAATTATTTGGAATACTACCACTGATAGTGGGAACTTTAAAAGTTACTGCTATTGCGGTTGTAGTTGCTGTACCCTTTGGTATTGCTTCAGCAATATTTTTGAGTGAGTATGCAACTGATAAAAGTAGAAGAATTATTAAACCTGTTTTAGAAGTGTTAGCAGGAGTTCCAACTATTGTATATGGATTCTTTGCTTTAACATTTGTTACACCTTTACTTCAACAATTTATACCGGATTTAAAAATCTTTAATGCGCTAAGCCCCGGTATAGTTGTAGGGGTTATGATTTTACCAATGATCGCATCCTTATCAGAAGATGCAATGTCCTCTGTACCGAATTCGATACGAGAAGGCGCTTTAGCCATAGGTTCTACTAAATTAGAAGTAGCATTAAAGGTAGTTCTACCAGCTGCACTTTCAGGCATCACAGCATCGGTAGTTTTAGCAGTTTCAAGGGCAATAGGTGAAACAATGATTGTTTCTTTAGCTGGTGGCTCTACACCAAAATTCGATTTAAATATTACAGAATCAATTCAAACAATGACAGCGTATATTGTCCAAGTTTCTTCAGGTGACGCAGGTTACGGTACAACTATTTATTATTCGATCTATGCAGTTGGATTTACGCTATTCCTCTTTACTTTGTTAATGAACTATCTTGCTCATGTTATTTCCAAAAAGTATCGGGAGGAATATTAATATGAGATATGTGAATCATGAAGCAGTAGTAAAGAAAATGAATAAACGATTAATAGTAAATGGTATATTCAAAGCTATCTTTTTAGCAGCAACGTTATTTGCATTATTAGTTTTGGGAGTACTGTTCTACCGCATCATCTCCCAAGGGGTAAGTTATTTAACTCCTGAATTCTTCCAAAACTTTGGCTCTCGTGTACCCGAAAAAGCGGGTATTAAAGCAGCGCTAGTTGGCTCAATATGGTTAATGTGTGTAGTTGCTCCAGTATCTATTATTTTGGGAGTTGGGACAGCTATTTATCTGGAAGAATACGCTACAAAAAATAAGTTGAATAATTTTATACGAATGAATATCTCAAACTTAGCAGGAGTTCCTTCTGTTGTATTCGGTTTACTAGGGTTAACAATTTTTGTTCGAGCATTAGCACTGGGAAACAGTGTATTAGCTGCGGGCTTTACAATGAGCTTATTAATACTGCCAGTAATAATTGTGGGGTCGCAAGAAGCAATTCGAGCAGTTCCACAAGATGTGCGTGAAGCTTCCTATGGTATGGGAGCTACAAAATGGCAAACAATCATTAATATTGTATTGCCTTCAGCTATACCGGGAATAATAACTGGGGCAATTTTAGCGCTTTCACGTGCTGTTGGAGAAACAGCTCCTTTGGTAGTAATTGGTATCCCGGTAATTGTTCACTTTCTACCCGATAATTTACTTAGCCAATTTACAGCTTTGCCAATGCAAATTTATGATTGGGCAAAAAGGCCGCAAGAGGCTTTCCAATACGTTTCATCTGCAGGTATTCTCGTACTTATGATATTCTTGCTTCTGATGAACTCGGTTGCTATATTTATTCGAAATAAATTCCAAAAACGCTATTAAATACGATGAATATTAGGAGGGACTAAATGATGGTACAAACGTTGGAAAAAGGGTCCGCAAAACAAATGGTAGCTTCTAGCATTGTTTACGATACGCAAAAGTTAAACTTATGGTACGGGAATCATCACGCGCTAAAAAATATAGATTTACAAATTAAGGAAAATGAAGTTACTGCTATAATAGGGCCATCGGGTTGTGGTAAGTCAACATATATTAAAACGTTGAATCGTATGGTAGAATTAGTGCCAACGGTTAAAACATCCGGAGCAATCCTATATCGTGAACGAAATATCTTTGATGCAAATTATGGAGTTGAAGAGTTACGTACAAAAGTAGGAATGGTATTTCAAAAGCCTAATCCTTTTCCTAAGTCCATTTATGACAACATTGCGTATGGACCTAGAATTCATGGTATAAAAAACAAAAAGGTTTTGGATGAAATTGTAGAGAAAAGTTTACGCGGTGCTGCCATATGGGAGGAAGTTAAAGACCGATTAACTACAAATGCCTATAGCCTATCAGGTGGTCAGCAGCAACGCATATGTATCGCTAGATGTCTTGCAATAGAGCCAGATGTTATACTAATGGATGAACCAACATCTGCACTAGATCCAATTTCTACACTTAAAGTAGAAGAACTCATACAAGAATTGAAGCAAGACTATTCCATCATTATAGTGACGCATAATATGCAACAAGCAGCACGTATATCGGATAAAACAGCATTTTTCTTAAATGGGGAAGTGGTTGAATTCGATAAGACAGATGTTATTTTTTCAACGCCTGAAGATAACCGTACAGAAGATTATATATCTGGGCGTTTTGGATGATGAAAGGGGTAATTTAAAATGGTTGGAAGAGAGAAGTTTGATGCAGATTTAAACTTTGTTCAATCTTTGTTACTAGATTTAAGTAATGCAGCTATTGATAATTTAGACAGCTCAATGAATTTTCTTTTTCAGAAAAATATTGAAGGTGCTCTAGCTATACTCGAAAATGATGAGCATATTAACCGT
Source organism: Psychrobacillus sp. FSL H8-0510 (assembly GCF_038008345.1). Lineage (NCBI taxonomy): Bacteria > Bacillati > Bacillota > Bacilli > Caryophanales > Bacillaceae > Psychrobacillus > Psychrobacillus sp. FSL H8-0510. Next base: position 2,180,033 of record NZ_JBBOYZ010000001.1, on the reverse strand, counting down.
ATGGAAGAAGAAATAAATGATCGAGTAATTTTATTAATAGCAAAACAACAACCGGTAGCTACTGATTTACGTAGACTAATGGTACTTGTCAAAATTGCAGCTGATATGGAGCGGATAGGTGATTATGCTTGTAATATTGCGAAGGAAACAATTCGTATAGGAAAAGACGAGCATATTGAGCCGATTGTTTTGCTTGATGAAATGCGCAATAAAACGATTAAAATGCTTAAACAAGTTCTGGATGCCTTTACAAACGAGAACATGGAAGAAGCTAAAACTATAGCCAAACTAGATGATGAAGTAGATGAAATGTATGGGCATATTATTAGAACCTTGCTCAACACAGGAGTTAATAATCCTGCTCAACTAAGCCAAGTTACTCAATTATCATTTGTATGTCGTTATTTAGAACGATCAGCAGACCATGCAACTAATATTGCAGAACGCCTTTTATATTTATTAAAAGGGAAACATTACGAGTTAAATAATTAAATAAGTGATTGTTAAAAAACGGTAGATACCTAAATGGTGTCTACCGTTTTTTAAAGATTGGCTATGTTAAAGATGCGGGTTGGTTTTTCGTAGTTTGTGAAGTGTTACACTTAAACTAACGCAGCAGGTTAGTTGAACAAGAGGTTACCATTAGAATGTACGAAGAAATATACCAAAGGGTGAAAAATCCCCTTACGTATCAATTCCTTAAATTCTCGTTACAGTCTTACGATTTACCGTTAGCACTTCCCTAGTATTCCTTTAAGTTCTACTAAAACAATACCTCCTAACACGTAGTTGGCTTTTTTTTGGAGGACCTCACATATTAAACACTTCAAAATAACATACTATGTATGGAATTGAAAAAACTTTAAATACTAACAATTAATTCTTAATAATATTTTTTTAGGAAAGGAGATAGAATCATTAATCTTAAAAAAAATATAATGAGTGCACTCGTTCTTTTAATACTTATTGGAATTTGGACCTACTCTCATTATGCAAATAATGAGAGTGTATTCGCAATAGAATCCCAAAAAGAATACTCAAATGAAGTACTAATCGAAAATACTAATAATCTAACTAAAAAAATAAAAAATGAACTAGAAAAACAAAACTTTACTATAACGTTTATTGGAATACATCTTCAAAACGAAGAAATCAATATTCGAGTAAATGGCACCCAACAGTATCTAAAAAGCATTGAAAAAGATATTGAAGAAATTGTTTATGAACTAGCACAAAAAACAATTTTTAAAGATTATTCAATTGGAGTTTATAAGGAAATAACTGTTCCAAACGATTCCAATAAATCAACATTAGAAATTAACCAATTATTAAATAAAATAAACACAACAGTCCAAAAAAATCTCGAAATTAAAGGATATACAACGGTTGTAAATATACTCACAAAAAAACAATCCAAAAAACTAATTATAGAAATAAATACATCTATACAAAAAGACAATTTAACTGATATCGATTTAGGAAAAGAAATTGAAAAAGTAACCAGGGAGTCTTTAGTAGAAATTATCCCAACATCAACAACTGAAAACCAAACAGTAGAGATTAATGTCTATAATATTTACCAAGAAAAAATAAACTGAAATTTCGTCCAAAAAAGGCACCCCACAAAAAAACAGCATGGGGGACTCATACAGTTAGAGTTTTCTTATTCAACTAACGAGGTGCTTTAGTAAAAAACGGACACCAAAGTAAAATAAGCGTGGGAGATACATTTTCCAGCTCTTTTTTATGTGCATTTTAAATCAACCTTTATCTTTAACATAGCCTAAAGATTTAACGTATAAAATAAATTTTGAGCATTTGACTCAGATATCCAGGTATTAAAAAAAGATCTATAAAATAGATATTACTGATTTCCGTTTCAGGTGGAGAAGAAAGCTTAAGAGCACCACGGCCAGTGGCAACACCTTTGTAACCAACATCCTGTTGGCCTCCGGAGGCTTGGCTTCAGCCTCCTAGTATCATTTCTCTAGTTACCCAAAATGCACTCTCCAATTTCTAAGGGTTATAGGAGGAGGACTGCCAGGCAAACGCCTTAAGATTACCGAAAAAAAGGAATGCTACTTTGTTGTGACATCCATCACAAAAAACAGCATCCCTAAAAATTTCTCGGTAATCGTATAGCAAAACTTCTGTCCAAAATCCTTCGAAACGAATAAAAACACGTTTTGACCTTTTAGCGTGTAATAGTTTCAGCAATTTGTTTTAAAGACATGGAGGAATTAAGCTCGTAGTTTCCAACTTGGACGCGTCCTGCTAATCCTTGATCAGACAAATAATTATCCATATCGACTTTATTTAAAATGATGCCAGCATCTGCTAGTTTTTCACTAATTTCAGAAGATGTCATTCCTACTTCGATAGAAAGAGTCATCGATGCAGCTGTAGGGGCTTGTTCCTCTGGTGTTTCAGTTTCAGCAGTTTCATTGGGAGCAACTGTTTGTACTTGTTGTGCCGCATTTAAATCAAGCTGTAGCTCTGCTAACTGTTTTTTTACTTCAGTAAGTTCCTGTTGTGCCTGCTTATAAGCTTCGTCTGTAGTTGTAGCAGTGGAACTAATACTCTCTTTTTCGACAAGTTCTTCTATTTGAAATGCAGCACCAGCAAGAAATAATCCAATTCCTATATTTCGAATGGTTTTATTCATTACTTACCACCACCAATTACATATTTAACTTCATCAATGGTTAATGAAGAGCGCACGCTAATTTCATTTAACGAAAAACCTTGTTTATGTAGCTCTAAGACTTGGTTTTTTATAATATCATGGATAGCGGGCTTAGTTTGTTTTTTTATTGGTGTAGAGACTTTTGTAGATTCGATCAGTAATTCTTCTTCTATTACTTTAAGTCTACGTTTAATAGTACTTGTTTCCTGATAAACTGTGAATGATAATTCCTCTAACTCCGACTCCACTTTTTTGGAGGGATCCTTGAAGAAAAAAGAAACTGCGATTAGTACAATACCTATAATCATTATAATGATGGAAAAGTCCATAATACTCACCTCTTATTGTTATATTTCTACACTTATACTAACATATTCGAAAAAACTTTGAATAAATTCTTGGATTAATAGTAGATTTTATTTTGATGTATGCTATAATTGGTTAGTCGTATAAATCATGCTCAAGTTTTATATTTAATCCTGACAAAGAGTGGGAGGGACAACCATGCGCGTTAATATTACACTAGCTTGTACAGATTGCGGAGAGCGCAACTATATTTCTAAGAAAAACAAGCGTAACAATCCAGAACGTCTTGAACTTAAAAAATATTGCTCTCGTGATAAAAAAATGACTACTCATAGAGAAACTAAATAATAACCTAAACCAAAACCGATTATGGTTTTGGTTTTTTTCTATTTCTTGGAGGAATATTGATGACTAAGAAGATTATGAGAAATGCGATGAAAAAAAAATTAACCTCTTTGGATCAAGTAGCATATAATAATCAGTCCAAACAAATTGAAGAAAAGTTTTTACAACAAATAGCAGATTCAGATACTACTACAATCGGATTAACAATATCCAGCTTCCCTGAAGTGGATACATGGAGTATAATAAAAGAGTTATGGAGTATAGGAAAAAAAGTAGTAGTACCTAAATGTACACCCATAGATAGATCCATGATATTTTATGAAATACAAAGTTTTGACCAATTAGAACGAGTTTATATGCATTTACTTGAACCAAATCCGCTGAAAACCAAAGCAGTTGCATCCCAAAACATCGATTTACTCGTCGTACCTGGAATAGTTTATAGTCAACAAGGCTACCGCATTGGATATGGTGGAGGCTATTATGATCGTTTCTTAACGAAATTTGAGGGAGATACTCTATCATTGGCATTTGATATACAAGTTGTTAATGATGTTGAATATGATGTATTTGATCTACCCGTTAATAAGATAATTACACCAACGAATATTTTTCAATGCAAACAGATTCGTGAGAAGGATGAAATAGTATGAATTCAGTATACGACGTTATGCAACTTTTAAAACGATTTGGAATATATGTATACACGAAAGATCGTTTAGCCGATTTAGAAATGATGGAAGATGAAATAAGAGAACTATATAAAATGCAAATGATTGAGTCGAAAGACTTTCAAATAGCTATATTATTATTGAAACAAGAGCAAAGTAGGAGCAAGATTTAAAGGACATCAGAGGCGATTAAGCTCTGATGTTTTATGTTTTTATAAATAAGTGAAACTTTTTACGGGTTGAATCCGTCTTATATAGGGTATGGTATAAAAGACTTGTACAATTCTATCATAATCATTGTTCTTTTTTATTGATTTATTGTTAAGAAAGGATTAAGATAAGTTCTGTTACTTTGAAATAATTATAAAATATAGATTGAAAAAGGGGAGGGTGTAGGCATGATGAAAAAAAATTGGCCAACACATTCTATTCTAATTCTTGCTATTGTGGCAACTTGGATAAAAACATATATTGTTTACCACACCAGCTTTGACATGGATATTGAAAATACGATGCAACAAGTGATACTCTTTTTAAACCCGCTTAGTTTTTTACTATTTATCTATGGGATTTCATTGTTCTTTAAGAGTCCTAAAGCTAGAAATAGATATATAGTAATTACAAGCATAATACTTTCCGCTATTGTATATGCCAATGCGGTGTTTTACCGTTTTTTCACGGACTTCATTACAATACCGGTACTATTTCAAACAAGTAATTTTGGTGACTTAGGTTCATCTGCAGCTGAAAGTATCTTTTTGACTGATATCTTCTATTTCACAGATGTTGCAATCATCATTATTGCATTGAAGTGGTTGAAAATCGGAGCAGAGGTTAAGCTAGTTAAACCAGCTGTTAGAAGAGCATATTTTGTTATAACTGCAGCAATTTTATTTTTAAACTTAGGTTTATCTGAAATTGAACGACCACAATTATTAACAAGAAGTTTTGATCGTGAAATGCTTGTGAAGAATATTGGTCCATATAATTATCATTTATATGATATTTATATCCAATCTAAATCACATGCGCAAAGAGCGCTCGCTGATGGTAGTGAATTAGTAGAAGTAAATAACTATGTTCGTTCTAACCAAGTAGATGCAAATGAAAAAATGTACGGAGTAGCTAAAGATCGTAATTTAATCGTTGTTTCGATGGAGTCCTTACAATCTTTCGTTATTAATAATGATATGAATGGTCATGAAGTAACACCGTTCTTAAATTCATTAACGCAAGATAAAGACACATATTACTTCTCTAACTTTTATCATCAAACGGGCTTAGGGAAAACGTCTGACTCTGAGTTCTTACTAGAAAATTCACTATATCCACTTGGTGGAGGAGCAGTATTCTTTACTCATAGTGGGAATACATTCCATTCGATGGCGGAAAGCTTAGGCGAAGAAGGATATTATACAAATGTATTACATCCTAATAACAAAAGTTTCTGGAATCGCGATATAATGTACAGAGCATTGGATATTCAAAAGTATTATGATGAACAAAGTTATGTTGTGAATGAAGAGGATGCAGTTAACTGGGGTATGAAGGATATACCTTTCGTAGAACAATCAGTTGACTTGATGGCAGATATGCCTCAGCCGTTTTATTCTCGTTTAATCACCTTAACAAATCATCATCCATTTACACTGGATGAAGAGGATAAGTTGATACCTGAATATGATTCCAACTCAAATACACTTAATAGATATTTCCAATCGGTTCGTTATATGGACGAAGCTTTGAAAGTGTTCTTTGAAGATCTAAAAGAAAAAGGTTTATATGATAATTCTATTATTGTTATGTATGGGGATCATTATGGTATTTCTGAAAATCATAACAAAGCAATGGAGCAATATTTAGAAAAAGAAATTACACCATACGAATCAGCGAAACTTCAACGTGTTCCACTATTCGTTCACATTCCAAATAGTGGCGAGGGTAAAGAAATGACCGAAACGTCTGGTCAAATTGATTTACGACCTACGATATTACATGCTTTAGGTGTAGAAACTTCAAAAGATATGCAACTTGGTGCAGATATGTTCTCTGAAGAACATGAAGAATTTGTTGTGTTCCGTGATGGTGGATTTGTAACAGATAAGTTTGTTTATGCTGGTAATGCTTGCTATGATAATGCGACAGGGCTACAGATTGAAATAGATAACTGTCAGCCATATATAGATAGAGCAACGCAAGAACTTGGCTATTCCGATCAAATTATTAATGGTGATCTATTACGCTTTTATGATTTGAAAACTGGAAACTTATTGTTAGATGAAGCAATAAAAGAAGACAAATAAGCTAAAGCACAGACATATTTTTGTCTGTGCTTTTTCTTTGAAACAAAATGAATTTAAATTCGTCTAATACGTTGTGAAGGGGGGAGTAGGTTGAAAAAAGCTTTGATGTTATTACTTTGTATAGGATTCCTGCAAGGTTGTAGTGAGAAGGAATCTGGCATTGATACAGTAAAACAAGATGTTGATAGTGAAATACGAGCAGATAGTGATGAAGTAGGGAAATTAGCGAATCCAGTTAAACCTTCCATTTTGTTGGATAATAATGCCTTCCATAGTGTGGTAGGGTGGATGTCCAATGATGAAATAGTTTTTGTTATTGTTGAAAAAGGACAATGGATGATTAGAACTTATACTGTATCAACGGCTAGTTGGAGAACGATTTATTCTACAACTACTCCTATTATTCAAGCTACCATTCATCCTTCAAAAGAAATGATTTTATTACATACTTCTAAAGATTCATCCTCTGCAGAAATTCAATTTTTACATAAAAATGGTTATATTATTCAGAGCCTTTCGTTTGAATCGGCAGAAATTTATATGGATTGGCATCCCACTAATCCAAATTTAGTTGTGTTCTCTACATTTTATGAGGACTGGACTTATAATACGTTTGTATATGACGGCGCTACTCAAGATTTAACATCTATCGAAATAGAAAATCCGTTTGTAAAATGGTATGATGAAGAGAATTTAATGGTATTTAGATGGTCGGATTCTGCCTTAGATGGAAGTGAACTTTTCCTTTACTCGAACATAGATGGGACTCTGAAAAGTACTGGTGAAGAAAAGATATTGGATGTGACGAATATAGGGGAAGCTCTGCTATATGTTCAAATAAACGAAGAGAACAAACAATTTGAATATCGTTTGGAAGAGAATAATGGTAAAAGAGAATTTAAATGGGCAACGCCAGCAGTCTCTAATTACTCTGAGTGGGTTATTCCTTCTTTTTCAATCGTTTCTCCACAAGAATTACTGTTATTAAACGCTAAAGAATCTCGTAATCAGGATGATCCAAGTCAAAAAAGTATACTATCGAAGATTTCTTTAGGGGGTCAAAATATATTAGGTGAAGTAGAGGAACAATCTATTACGTGCTCACCTAATGCTAATATTTGTTTGGGTGGTTATACAAAAGATAATTGGATTCAAATAGAGCCGCTAAAAGTTGAGAAGTGGATTTATTTAAATGAATAGAAAAAAGCTGCTGTACATATAAAAAATGTACAGCAGCTTTTTTAATTACGTTTTAGTGTAAGCTTGGTGGGAAACCTTGTTGCACAATTGTCATGACAGTAAAGAAGCCAAATACAGCCAATGTACCAAAGTTAAATAGAACACCTAAAACATTTTTTTCTTTAAATGCTTGATAAGTACCAACTACAGCTAAAATTGTAACTAGTCCAAAAATAACCATTAATAAGTTCATAAAAGACACTCCTTTCGACATCAGAAAATGAATGTCGCATTTGCATATTTCTCTTCTATTGTAATTCTAATTTGAAGTTTTGTCGAGTAGAAAAGTGGTGAATTATCGTATAAGATTAGAAAGAGGTGATTTTATGTTAAACGTTCGAACTTATCCGTTCCCATACATACCGATAAGACGAATTGCGGTAATCAGTAAAATTCTATGTTTTTGATAACTACAGTAGACCGGCCTTTTTTAGGCTTTATCGATAACTTGGAAGGTTCATGTTTAACGAAATCAAACTCGATTTTTCTTATGAATTGTTGTATAAAATCACGACGTTCATCTTGTGATAATCGATGTTCGAAAAGTTCTCTAAAAGAAACCACTATATCTTTTAAATCTTCAATATCCAAAGAATCAGTTTGTTTCCTTTCACTTATTCTTCGGAGTAAATCTTCGTAAGTTGTCTTTGTTTCATTCATACGTAATTCAAATTCATCATCAGTCATCAAATCAGTAGACCATGCTCTCTGATATTTATTACGTTGTCGTTGTATTTTATCCAATTCCTTTTCCAATACTATTAATTCATTATCTTCCTCAACCGCTGGAGGAGTAATCTCATCAAAATTCAGTTTTTTCATGTAGTCAATAAGAGCATCTGTATACTTTAATTCATTCAACCCAGGGACATCATTACCAACTTTTTCACATGGTTTGCAACGGTAAGTGACACCTTCCTTCACAATACCCTCACTCTTAGCTTTGTAAAAAAATCTATTTACAGACATAGGATTCCCACACGATGGGCAAATTAATACTCCTTGAAATAAATATATACTATCTACATTTTTTCTTGGTGATTTCGCATGGTCATTCAATATTTTTTGTAATTTATCAAAATGTTCTTTCGTAATATAGCTTTCGTGTGTATTTTCAAATAGTTTTTCTTTCCAACGTGTAGCGCCATATAAATTTGGATTTCTAACAATACGGATAATAGCATGATGAGTCCAAGATCTTGTAGTATCAATACTTTGAATATAATCTGCAACTTTTGAAGCTGACCAACCTTTTTCTATTTTATCTAATATACCCATCAGTATTTTTCCTTGGTCATTTTTAACAAGTACACCTTCCATAACATCAAAACCGAAGGGGATGTTACCACCACCACGTTCACCACCAGCCACACGTTTATCAAGAGCTAATTTAATTCTCTCGGACATGTTTGCCGTTTCCCATTCTGCCATGAGTGCAACAAGGCCGATAAACATCCTTCCCATAGCAGTAGAGGTATCGTACATTTCGGTTGCTGATCTAAACTTACAATTATATGTTTCTAGATAGTCTAATAAATTATGGAGATCTCGAACTGATCTAGTGAATCTATCTAGTCGATAAACAAGTATCATATTTATTTTACCTTGTTTAATATCGTTCATTAAAAGTTGTAATTTGGGCCTTTGTGTACTCTTACCTGAGATGCCATCATCAATATAAGTTTTATAATTAGTCCATCCTTGTGCCTTACAGTATGCTTCTAACTTTTCCTCTTGTGCGGATATAGAATAACCCTCTTCAGCCTGTTCAGCCGTCGATACGCGAATATACATACCTACAATCATAGAAACCATCCCTTCTTGAGTAAATGAAAAGAGCCAGACAAATTTGCCCGCTCTTAATTTTTTATATGTTTGTCTACTATATTAAAAATTCACGATTAATTTTTCTAGTCGACCAATAATTCTTATGTTTCTATCCGTATTAGGATTGAAAATACGAGGAGGATATTTTTGATTTTCACTCTGAAGAATAAAGTTACCATTACTTCTAAAGATTCTTTTTAAAACAATTTCATCCTCTATACAAACAGCTGCTATCTCTCCGTTTTCAACTTCGTCTTGCTTTCTCATGAATAATATATCTCCATCAAATATTCGAGCACCTGTCATTGAATCCCCACATGCGCGAACATAAAAATAATCTCCGCTTTTTAACCATTCTTCAGGTGTAGCAATATACTCCAAAGGTGTTTCGTATATAACTAAACCTTCTCCACAAGATACATTTCCGTAAAGTGGGAGATGTACTTCTTCTGAATTGTTATATTCTTCAACATCGAAAAAGTGTGTAAATGGAACATTAAAAAGCTCCGACATTAACATAATTTTATCCATTAAAGGTTTATTAGCATCACGTTCCCAAGCAGAAACTGCAGTAGGAGCTACGCCTAATTTTTTAGCAAGACCTTCTTGTGTATATTTATGTTCTTTCCTTAAAGTTTTAATTTTTGTTCCAACACTCACGTTAATTCACCCCGAATTTAAATTATATATTTAATTATATATCGCAACTGTAATAAAGTACAGTAAAACTGAAACTTTTATATCATTTTTATATATAAGTACAGAAAGTGTGTTGTTTTTTGTTGAAACTACAGAAATTCTGTAGTATTGTAATAACAGGAGGTGAAAAGATATGAATTATACTTTAGAACAAGCGCGAATATTAGCTGGGTTAACGCAACTCGAAATGTCTAAAAAAATGAAAATGTCCGAGAAAACGTATATCCAGTACGAAAAGTATCGTCGCATTCTTCGTATGGATCAAGCTTACTTATTCATGAAACATGTGAACGTCCCGTTTAATAGTATAATTTTTTTTGCTGGTCAACTACAGAATTTCTGTAGTTCGAAAGGTGAAGTATATAGTACTCAAACGAATTGAGGAGATTATTATCATAAGCAATGTAACTGGAGTGAAAAATCTGACACCAGAAACTAAACAAGCAATGCTTGAATTCTTCATTAAACGAGGGATTATACAAAGAGTTTTAGAGAGTAGAAGAAAAGAGAGAAATAAATGACCCCAATTGCAAACTTAATAATCTTCGTTTCACTTGGTCTATTAGCATATTGGAGCATGCGGAAGATGTGGAAGGAGCTGTAACGATTGAGACTTAACAAATGGTTATCCATTCCATTAGAACAACGACTTGTGCTGATTAGCAATGCGATTAAGTCATCTAAAGTTTTCAAATAAATTCGAGGGGAGAAAACTATGAATCGACTAAGCGGATATGTATGGGAAATCACTTCATCCAATGGTAAGAAATGGCGAGTTATATCAGAAGGTCCAAATATTGAAGAAGGTATCTCGGAATTTCGTAGAGTGCATGGATACCAAGAAATATTGTATGAGGTTAAGTATTTTGCAGAGTATGGTGAGCTAGATGCCTGATATTGAAAATCCAATATTAAGCGGTGGTCATCCACAGAATGATACTTACCAGTCAATTATTCTAGGCAATTGCACAAACGCAAAATGTAATGAAGATATCTATTCTGGTGAAGGTTATGAATATAACGGTCAATTATTTTGTGGAACACATTGTATTGGTGAACATTTGGTCAATGAAGGACATGCTATTGAGTTGAGTGTGAGGTATTGAAGGGGGATTGAAAGTGGCAGAGGTTAAAGAAAAATTGATTTTAGTCACAGTCGAAAACATTCGAGTCAAAGAATACGACAGTCAAAATGTCACTCTTGAATGTTTTGAAGAAGTGTTAAACCCAATTAGTAGAGAAACATCTACTAAGTGGAGATTTAAAGGCTATTTTCCTACCATTTCTAACGCTTTAGAGTTCGCTATAAAGAAAGACTTATTGATTGATAGAAACGCTGTCTATGACTTAAAAAGCTATTTAAATCAGATTCAGCTTTCTAAAGGATTGATTATTGAAGCTTTAAGGGAGGTGAAATAGATGAAAGTACATGAATTAATTGCTAGTTTGCAAACTTATGATAAGGACGCAATTGTAGAAATTCTTGTCGAATCAAAAGAAGATTCATTCGATACAAATGATTTCGAAATCGCAGAAAATAATTATTTATCAAATTCATATGTGACATTAAAGGTCGTTCCTGATGCTCATGTAGTTGTGGATGAAGCTAGTTACAACGATTTAAAAGAAGATAAGTTGGAATCCGAAGAACTTGCAGAAAGAATGAGTTCATTTGTGGAGGAATTAGAACAAAAGGTTAATGTAATGGAACAAAATTAAAAACGACTGCTGAGAACAGTCGCTTACTTGATACATCTGCTTATATTATACACAAATTGGAGGGAAATATACATGAACAAACTTCAAGAAGTTGAGTTGGAAGATATGGATTCAGCAGAATCGGAATTTCAGAAATTCGAAATAACTGATATTGATAGCCTAAATTGGGCATTTCGTAAATTGTCAGCATTAAAGTCTAAAGAAAAAGAAACAAAGCAACTTGCAGATAAGGAGCGCATTCGTATTACATCTTGGGAACAAAGCGAACTATCACATGTGAGAAGTAGCATTGAGTTTTTCGAAACGATGGCAGCTCAATATCACATGAAACAACTTGCAGAAGATCCTAAGTCTAAAACAATCAGTACCCCTTATGGAAAAGTGAAATCAACAACTAGTAAGGCTCAACCTGATAAAGAAGATATTGATAAACTACTTGCATTTGTGGAAGAAAATGAATTGCCTTTCGTGAAGGTTAAAAAAGAATTGGCCTGGGGTGACTTGAAGAAAACGTTACAAGTCGTTGAAAAAGACGGTGTACAAATTGTAATCAATGAAAATGGTCAAGCAGTTCCAGGTGCAACAGTTAAACCACAAACTACTACTTTCAAAGTAGAAATAGAATAGGAGATTATACAAATGGCAAAGTTCACTGTAGAGGTTGAATTAGATTGGTTGGGCGAAGAATCAACTGTTGATGAAGCTATTCATGAACAAGTTGTTAGAGGGTTGCAGGACCGTTTGTTGCAAAAGTTAGAAAAACGTTTTGAAAGTAAAATCGAAGTTCAAATTACCGAAAAAGTTGAATCGATTGCTGAAGAATTCATTGCAAAATTAATTAATGAAGAAATTGGTGATATTCAAATTCCGGTCAAATCTAGTTCGTGGGGTTCTAGTGTTGAATATGTGACTTTAACTGAGTTCATGGGAAAAGAATTTGAAAAAGCAATTACTGAAAAAACACTTTCTGAACTTGGTGGTAAAGCTGATTACAGAAACGATGCAAAGCATTCGATTGTAACTTATCTTACAAAAGACTATATCGCTAAAGAACTAAACGAAAAAGTTGCCGGTATGATTCGTGAAGCAAAAGATAAGGCAGAAAAATCTTTGGTTAGTAGCCTGGAAGCAAACTTACAACAACAGTTACATGCGGATATGTTGAAGCGTTTAAATATCCCAGAGTTACTAATTAACTTACAAAATACTGTAGAACAAACGGAGGGAAAATAATATGACAAAAGTTCAACTTAACCAAAAAGAACAACATTACGCAGGTACTCGTGAGCAAGCAGAGGAAATCGTTTCAGCTGCTAAAGAAAATGAAAATCTTCAAATGCACAAAATCTCTGAGAAGTTTAACAAGTTTGGTCAGTATTTCTTAATCGATTTAACTTTTGCTTATCAAACTCCTAAAGAAGTAATGGAGAGTCGTCCACAGGATGATGCACCAGAAGGACAAATGACCATTGATGAAGGTGTTGAATATATTCAAGAAAAAGATGGCAGTATTAATGTTCCTGAAGGTCAAGTGTCTGATGAAGAAATCGATGCAATTGAATTTGTGGAAGATCAAGAGGAATCAGAAACACCCATAGGTCCAGTAAATGATGATGAATTGCCATTTTAATAAAGGAGTGTGGAAGTATTGACTCAACAATTTGATTTCAGCACTCACAATGCAGAAAAGATTACGGATAAACCTGGTAAAACATATTTAACATATTGCCCACCTGGATTAGGAAAAACTCACACGTTGAATTTTCTTCCTGGTAAAACATTGGTGCTCGATGTAGATAGGACTAGCCATGTGCTAAAAGGTAATCCAAATATCGACATCATATATGTTGATAATCAGAACACTTGGGATTTTTGGCAAGCGTTGTTACTTCACCTTGAATCAATCAAAGGGAAATATGACAACATTGCTATTGATAACGTTTCCGAATTGGAACGCTGCTTACTTTCAAACCTCGGATACATCGGAAAAAATCAAGGAGTTCCGGCACAAGGTGATTATCAAAAAATGCAATTCAGAGTAGTTAATAGTTTCAGATGGATGAAAAACTTAGCGGATCGCATTGTATTCACCGCTTGGGAAACAACGGATTTATATACGTCAGCAGATGGCCAACAATATAACCGGAGCTACCCTCAAATTAACGGGAAAATTCTTAACAACGTATTAGGTTTATGCGATGTAGTTGGTCGATTAATGATTAAAGATGAAGGTGTAAGAGGATTTATATTAGAGGGCACAAATAGTATTTATGCAAAAAACCAATTAGACACTCGCAAAGGATGTAAGCAAGAAGACATTTTTCTATCAACATCCAATGATGAAGTGATCACAGAAGGAGAGAAAAAATAATGTCATTTTTTAAATTTGATGAAGAAAACGCAAGCTCGGGGTTTGAATTAGTAGCAGAAGGAAAATACGAAGCAACAATCGTTAATGCAGTTGCTGGATTAACAGGAAACAAAGATCCAAAAATTACTGTAGATTTTGAGATTCGTAGTGATGTTCCTCAAAATCATCAAGGTGCAAAGGTTTTATATAACACCTTCACATTTAGTCACGAAGTAGCGGTGAAGATAGTAAACTCTTTATTAAAATCCTGTGGGTTCTCACATGGCCACGATTTCAAGGGTGCAGATGATATGGCTAAGCAATTAATCGGTAAGAATCTACAAATCACTATAAAGCACGAAGAATACGACAAAGAGGTAGATGGTAAGAAAGAGAAACGTACTGCTGCTAAAGCGAAATATTATGATGTATCGACTATTAATCCACCTGTTTCATCAGCAGGTCCAATAGTTGTCGGTGATGACGATCTACCATTCTAAATAAAACTTAATAGAGAGGTCGGTTTTTAGCTGACTTCTCTTTTTTATACCCAAAATGAGGTGAAAAACCATGAATTCTATTCAAAATTGCCATAATTGTGGCTCTCATAATGTAAAAAAAGAAAGTAATTCTATTATATATGGTCGTGAATATGGAAATGGAAAATGTTATTACTGTCACGATTGCAAAGCTAATGTTGGTACACATGATAGTGGGAAACCATTAGGCACATTAGCAACCAAAGATGTTCAGATTCTACGAAAAGCGTGTCATGACATATTCGATAAATTGTGGAAATACGAGAAAGTTAAAAGTCGTGGGAAATTGTATTTGTTGTTAGCGAAAAAGATGGCTATTCCACAAAATGAGTGTCATTTCGGAATGTTTCAGCGTGAGCGTTGCTTACAGGCACTAGATACTATTACAAAAGAAAAATGGTGGATATAAATGAAAGAAAATCCATACAACTTTAATGAGATCCCAGCTGAATTAAAAGCTCTCCCTCAATGGATTTTGTGGAAGTCTGAAAAAAAGGGTGAAAGATACACAAAAGTTCCATATCAAACAGATGGAGTTATGGCACAAGCGAATAATCGTAGCACCTGGTCCACTTTTGCAACGGCAGTTAAATTCTATCTGGATGGTGATTATGACGGAATAGGTTTCGTATTCAGTCGTCAAGATAATTACATCGGAATTGATATAGACAAGTGTGTTGTAGATGGCAAGATCAATACTTTTGCTAATGAAATAATCGAAATGATTGATTCATATACAGAGTTTTCTCCAAGTGGTGAAGGTATTCACATAATCATTAAGGGGAATCTTCCGCAAAATGTTATTGGAACGGGCAGAAAAAATACGCAGCATGGTTTAGAAATCTACGCTCATGGCCGTTACTTTACCTTTACAGGAAATACGGAAAATGCTAATGAGGTAATTGAGCGAACAGATGAACTTGCTGAAGTATTTGAAAAGTATTTTGATGATAGCGACATTGAAGGTCGAGTGAATTTAGCTGAATTTGAAAAAGATGAAATTAAACTTTCCAATGAATCATTGTGGGAAAAAATGTTCCGTAGTAAAAATGGTGATGAAATCCGTAGCTTGTATAACGGAAATTTACTCAAGGACGATCATTCAGGAAGTGATTTAGCCTTATCTAATCATCTTGCATTCTGGACAGGTAAGAGTGCAACTCGAATGGATTCAATGTTTAGAGAAACAGGTCTTATGCGTGATAAATGGGATGTTATCCATTTTAGAGATACAAACGAAACATATGGTGAACGAACAATAGCCGAAGCTATTTCTTCTACTACATCCACAATATTAGATGACAAGCAACAGTACGATGAATTCTCTTTTGACTTCCACAATGGTGATGCTGAAGTTGTGGAGGACAAACCGAAAAAGAAATTCAGATTGACGGAGCTTGGTAACGCTGAACGAATCGCTCATGAATACGGACATGTAATCAAATATGTTTCTGATATGGGGTGGCTGATATGGGACGGCAAGCGATGGAGAATCGATACGAAAAAAGAAATTGAACGAATTACTAATAAAGTGCTTCGTGGTTTATATAAATCAGATGAAGAAATGGAAACAAAATGGGCTCGTATGTGTGAGCGCAGAAATATACGAATGAATAGCATAAAAGATTTAATGCCACTTGTTCCAGGAGAACGAGAAGAATTTGATAAATATAAGTATTTGTTCAATGTTACAAACGGAATTGTGAATTTGAAAACAGGTAAGCTGCAGGCACATGACCGTAACTTGAATCTAACTAAAATTACAAATGTTGAATTTGATGAAAAAGCTAAATGCCCGGAATGGTTAAGTTTTCTAGATCAAATATTCTTGGGCGATAAAGAGCTAATCGAATATATGCAACGTTTAATCGGTTATTCATTAACTGGTGAAATCACAGAGCAAATAATGGTTTTCTTAATAGGCGGTGGATCCAATGGGAAATCTACATTTATCAATATAATCAAGGACCTCATGGGTGAATACGGAAAACAAGCAAAATCAGATACTTTCATCAAGAAGAAAGAAACAGGAGCAAATAACGATATTGCTAGATTAGTTGGTTCTCGTTTTGTTTCTGCAATTGAAAGTGAAGATGGTGAAGTGTTATCTGAGGCATTTGTAAAACAAATCACTGGTGGGGAACCGGTACTTGCAAGATTTTTACGGCAAGAATATTTCGAGTTTATACCGGAGTTTAAAGTATTCTTCACAACTAATCATAAACCAGTTATTAAAGGTACAGACGAAGGAATATGGAGACGCATTAAATTAGTTCCATTTAATCTACAACTACCAAAACAAAAACGAGATTTAAAGTTATCCGAAAAACTATCTCTCGAAATGCCCGGCATATTAAATTGGGCAATTGAAGGATGTATGAAGTGGCAGAAGATGGGGTTGAACGAACCTAATAAGGTATCGAAAGCAACCGGCGACTATAAAGAAGAAATGGATATTATTGGTCCATTTTTATTCGAACGTTGCTATGTCGAGGAAGCTCAAAAAATATCAGCAAAAGAATTATATGAAGTGTATTCCAATTGGTGTTATCAAAATGGAGAGTTCGCTTTAAAGAATCGCGCTTTTTATCGAGTACTCGAAACGCAAGGTTTTAAGAAGGAAAGAGGCGCTGGTAACAAGTATTTCGTCCATGGGGTTACTTTACAAGAGAGAAAAGTTAGCCATTATCAAGAAAAGTTACTAGATTCAGACCAAAATGAGGACATTTCTTCAAAAAGTAACTATTTTAAAATCACTTAGAAATTCAATGATACCAATACTTTGAGTTAGTTTATTAGTTACTTTAGTTACTTTAGTTACTTGTTTTGTATATTAATAAAAAAATAAAAAATATATATAAGTACTATTAGGGGCTGTAATACCCCAAAATGAGTAACTTTAAGTAACTTTATTTTCAAACCCTTGTGAGAGTAAGGCTGAAGCGTGTTTTAAAAAGTAACTTTCCAATAAATTTAGTTATTTAAAAGTAACTCAAATTGTAAAAACGGAAAAGTGGTGATAGTTTGCAAGTTTTAAAAGTTTTATCAGACATTTGGAAAAGTGGTGCTGATATGAAATTAGATACAGATGGAAAAATCGAATTGAAAAAACATCAATTAGTTCCAGCTGAAACGATGAAGGCTGCTGAAGGTGTTTTTCCCAAAATCGAAAAATGGTTTCATTCATATAAAAATGAATCTGCTGAAAATATCACACTCATGAAAATGGTCCATCAAATCTGTGGATGGCAGCATAATTCCAAATTGAATGAATGGTTACTTGCTGAAGATGATTCACTCGAATTGTTCAATGAGTGGATGATTGCGCTCGCTCAAAATGGTTGGATTGATATTTACGCTGACTTTCGACAATTTGCAAATGATGAATCTATAAAAATGGGACAAGAATTGTATAAGCGTGCGGTGATGTATGCGAAGAAAGGGGCATGACAATGAGAGAAACTAAGTATCGTGCGTGGGAAAAAAATCTAAAAGAAATAATTCCAGTACACAATATTGATTTTGAAAAGAAAATGATTAACACAGAATCTGCTTGGCGAACATTTGAAGAAATTGAATTATTACAATACACAGGTCTAAAAGATAAAAATGGTGTGGAAATTTATGAAGGGGATATTTTAAGATTCCCAGCTAAAGATTGTAGTGAAGAAAAAAATTTTATCGGCTATGAAGTCTTTTATCACGACAATGATTCCGCTGATAGACACGTAGGATTCCAAATGAATCGCATGCACTTTTACGGTAATTTATGTGGTGGCGAATGTAGAGGGCAGATGTTACCGAACGTAACAGCTCGCATGGAAATTATCAGTAATATTTATGATCAAGGTGATTCAAAATGATTTCCTACCATTACACAGACACCGAATTAAATAAAATATTAAAAACACTCACAATCGTTGTTGATACTCGTGAAAATGTTAATGGCCATATCCTTGATTATTTAAATCAAAAGCAAATACCAGTAAAAATTCAAAAATTAGATACTGGTGATTATGGTTGCATGATTTCTAAAAATGAAGAGTTAGGAATAACACGAGATATCTATCTAAGTAGTCGAGTAGAACGTAAAGCTCATATAGATGAAATCACAGGCAACTTACAAAAAGATACACAAACAGCATTTGAAAATGAATTGATTCGTTCGAAAGACATTCCCTTTACTTTAATTGTGGAGGACCTGAACGGATATGAAAAAATGTTAAAAGGTGATTATCGTTCAAAATATTCTCCCTTGGCGTTACTAGGAAGACTCAATTCTTTCAAAGCTAAATACAATTTTGAAATTGTCTATATGGATAAGAAATTCAGTGGAAATTGGATATATCACCACTTTTATTACCAAGCTAAGCATTATTTAAAATCAGGAGCTTTTTAATATTAAAGGAGCGTTCACATGACAACTAAACCATATGGATATATGCAAAACAACCAAATAACAATCAATCGTGGATCTATCCAAGAACTAAACGCTGCTATTGCTGATTTAGAAGAACGTGGATATGAAGTGGTTAAACGTGATGATACTGCATCGGTTACGTATGGGAAGAATTTCAACTATAACGATGGTCGTGGAAGTAGATATAAATATAAAGGTGACGATGTTAGTTTTTCAAAGTGTAGGGCGGTTATGAGACGAATCGTGCGGGAGAGATCAAAATGATTACCAACATTATCATTCTAGTAATAGCACTTGCAGTAAGTGTTAATAGTATTGCAATTATAAATTTAGTGAAGCGTGTGAAACGATTGGAGAAATAAATGCACTGTTGACACAAACTATTAAGTCCACTGATCTAAATACAACAATGTGAGGAGAAACAAAACCCATGATCCATTGGCAAGGAAAGCCCAAGGGAGGCCACTGCCAGAACTCTGAATAATCCTGTAAACAATATAGATTTGAGTTATAACAAATAAAACAGCTAGGACAAAATTAACTAGAATAAGTAGCGCTCCTTTATTTTACTTAATCTTATTATGGCTTACTGAAACAAATTTTAATCATAGAAGAACTTACCTAGTAGACAAAAAATGTGAAGTAGGTGAAGTTTTGAAAAGACTAACATATCAAGAAATGTGTGAATGGGAATGGCTTTTCATTTGCAAACGAACGGGAATTGAAAAAATTTAATATCCATCTTAAATGATTTTCTAGGAGGAAAACAATAAAAAATCCTAGCCAGTTTATTAGCTAGGACATCAGTTTTATTAATCATTCAAAGCTTTGATGATAAATATTGCAATAACACCTAGCGCAATAAAAACAAACACAGTTAATAAGAAATATCCTGCAAAATAAAATGCAAGGACAAAGAAAATAACCGTAAGCATTATTGAAAAAGTCTTTCCAATTGCACTTAAATCATCCCAATTTAAATATGTATTATAAATTCCACTAGCTGCAGCAAATGCATATGCCAAACTAATTATGAGAAATAAGATGATTGATAATATGTAGTCACCAGGACTTTCAAAATAGTATTTACCAAGTTCAATTAATGTTTCTGGTTTTGGTAACTTTTGAACGTAAATGTAGCCAAGGACACTAACGATAAATGTTGTTACTACCAATATAAGATATGGTCTATCCTCAGAAAAGTATTCAAACAATTTTTTCAACTAAATTTCCTCCTATTGCTTTATGAGGATTATATCGGCAATAGACTATAAATTTTAACAATCATGTAATTATGAAAAGTAATTATATTATTAGTCCAGTATTTAAAACGGCATCTATGGATGAATGCACAGTACGACCATTCGGTGAGGGAGGGAAACCATGAAAACTCCATTTACAACCGAAGAACTTAAAATCATGAGACAACATAATGTGCCTGAGACAGTGGCGTACAACAGGTTTCATTTTCAAAAGTGGACTAAGCAACGAGCCATTACAGAAAAATTAAATTATAGCAAAGGTAGGAGGAAGGTAGATGTCTGACAAACAACGATTAGCTTCTATTAAACACAATTTAATCCCTAACATTCACACATTAGGAATAGAACTCGATACGCAAAAAGCAATAGTCAGTGATATTCGATTCCTAACTGAACAAGCACAAAGTCTTGAGAATGCAGTCAAATGGGGACAAGAAAAGGAAAAAGAAGCAAAGCAATTACGTAAACGACTGGAGGCATTGAAGTGACTATAGATGAAGAAATAATAGCAAATGATATCTTGCGTGAAGTAAGTAATTTACTAGAATTACAGACTGTTAAAGGAATAGCTAAATATGGTCATACTGTTGAACCAGGTTCGCTTTCTGTTCTCCAATGGCATAAGCATCATCGAGAGGAATTATTAGATTCTCTTGTATACACAACAATACTAATAAACCAGATGGAAAAGGCTCTATCTGTGGAGGGGAAACAATGACTTACGAAACAACAATGGTAACTGTAAATACACATATACTCCAGGAACGTTTTAGACAAAATGTTAAATGGGGTAAACAAAATCATAGCAATGGTAGATGGTTAGCAATTCTTGGTGAAGAATTCGGAGAAGTATGTGAAGCAATGCAACAAGGTAGTATCGCAAGTAAAGAAACGGATGCGAATAACCTATATGAAGAATTAATACATGTTGCTGCTGTTGCTAGTGCATTTGCTGAACAGGTTTTAAGAGACGGTATTACACAAGGGTAGGTGTGAACAGATGAATAAGCTTTCCCGATTAGATATTCAAAAAATCGAATACTACTGGATAAATCATAATGACAACAAAAGACAGTTAAAATATCGTGAATGGGAATTATTAAATCCTCATAACGATATGGAAATGAACACTGGTGGTGGACGTAGCGGAAAAATATCCATGCCTACAGAGAATAAAGCAGTCTTACTTGCTTCAGATAAACTTTATCAAAACTTACAACATATCGTGAATACCATAGAATCTATGTACGCAAAGTTAGATAGCGATATGAAAACAATTGTGGACATGCGTTATTGGGATACAGATGGATGTTACGAATGGGAAGATATCGCAGATAAACTTTATATGTCTCGACACAAGGTTTTACGTAAGAGAAATATATTAATAGATAAGACAGCTGAAAGGATTGGGTGGGTATAATGTCAGGAAATCTATATGAAGTTCATTTAAGAAATGGAAAAGCGATAAATATTGTATCTAAATATGTAACCAATACTTAAACGGTTCAGACGTAATTGCAATGTTCGACAAAACAGATGTAAGTTATTTCGTTAGAATAAACTGAACTTCTCAACACTAGCGAAGTTCACAAATAAATGTCGTAAAGTAATAGCATGAGTTACTTTGATAAGCGGCTCATAAGTTTTCTCCCTTCGAAAAAGCATCTGGACTTAATTGTTCGGGTGCTTTTTATATTGTAAACCTAATTCATATGAACTATGATTTAGGTATATGGGAGGGGAATTGACTTGACGACAAATATTGATGCTTTAGTTAAACAGGCAAACGACAAAAACTCTTGGGAAAATAGACTAGCTGCATTAAAGGGAATCAGTGAAATAGATTGCCATCAGAGAAAAGATGTAGTAACTAGGTTAGCTATTCATGACAAAGTGTTTGCTGTAAAAGAGGAAGCATGTCGAATTGCAAACAAACTAAATATTACTAAGAACGGAAAAGTAATTAGGCTAGGAAAAAAAGATATCGGATATAAAAATTCCGACTTTACAAAAACTTTTAGTAGAATAAAAAGAGAGAGTAAGATGGAAGAATTCGATTTAGAATTATTTAAAAAGAAGTTTCAGATAGTAAACCCTGAAATGTATGATGTTATGAATTTTGAAAAAAGAAACAAATTCGATGAATGGGTCGAAAAATTATATATATCATTACCTAAAAAATAATATTACAAAAGGTCACATCCATTCGGGTGCGGCTTTTTATTGTATCAAAATTGTACTACAGACAATTCTTTCCCTTAACATTATGATTAGCTTTGGAGGGAGGTGTTGAAATGAGTACTAGTTTTCAAGGTGTATTGGAAGATGCGGTTAGCAACCTTTCTGAAGAAGACTCGAAAAACATATTGATGGAAATCGCAACATCTTTATCGGGATCAGGAGAAGATAAAGAGAGATGCCATGATATCATTTCAGAAATTATTAATAGAATAATAGCTTAAAAGAAAGCATCCTTTTGGGTGCACTTTTAAAAAAATATTATTAATATTCTTCTCTCAATGTAATAAAAAAATGAGGGGGAGTGAAAGTGAAATACGAAAAAGAGATTACACTTTTGATTATCGTATCTATTATCGGAATGAATGCTTTGCTTTACACATGGTTGATTAACATGTTGTTTATTGACAGTGAAACTATAACGGCCGGATTAATAGCATTTGTTGGAGCTATTTTCGGAGGCTTTATTACTCTAATTGGAGTTAATAAAACAATAAGCGAAAATAGAAGAAAAGATGATTTAAAATCATTGGCCTCTAAATTAAATGCTATAAATAAAATTAGGGATTATTTATACAGTGTACTTGAAAAAATTCCTTATGAAGATCAAGACTTTAAGTTTAATATAACTTTTTGGGGAGAGTTGCACCATACTCTAATCTTAGAAATATCCTCTTTGGAAGTCCTTATATTAGGTCGAAATGTTACGAATGCTTTAAATATAATTGGGGAATTAACAGTAAAATCAAGGTCAGAGGTATTCAGAAAAGATGTGACAGAGCATCACGAGTTGTATTCAGATTTACAAGAAGAAATATTCCGGTGTTTAGAGGTAATTGATAATGAAAGAAAATATATAACTCAGAGTTACAATGAATTTATCGAAAATTCATGAAGAGGAATATGTAAAGTCAGCCAAAGATAATGATTTTTACTAATCAAATCGTGGGTGTTGAAGAAGATAAGTAAAAAAATGTTTTAAGTCACACTAAACCAGGTGTGGCTTTTTATTATACATAAAAGGTGGTGGTCATTCTTGCAATACTCTAAGTCAAATTCGAGAAAGGTTAGGTGATCTACTATCTTCGAGCTATCGGTTAAATAGTGAATATGATTGTGGAGGACAAACATATGACAATAGCTAAACCAATTCAAACAAGATGTGATAGAGGATGTCAAAAGGAATTCACAATAACCAAGACCAGAAAGATAAAAGTAAAGAATGGTATTGATAAGACTTACTTTAGATGTCCTCATTGTAAAGAAGAATACATCGTAAGTTATGTAAGTCCAGCTACTGCAAAGTTGCAAAGTGAAATACGTAAGTTGCAGAAGTCACTACCCAAATTGCCAGATGATAATAACGAGTCTTCTAATAGAGCGTATGAGATTGCATTAGATGAACATTGGGAAGAAGTAGATGAACTTAAAGCTAAAGTTAAACAGAGTATGGATAATGATAGAAGGATAGCAGAAAGTGAAGGTGCTCATATATCGTGAGTGCTTTTTATTATGTCTTAAAGGTAGTGACTAACGTTGTCTGAATACAAATCAATAGAACAAAAAGCAAAGTTCTATAACAGTTATGCATGGAGAAAGTTATCTAAACACATAAAACAACGTGACAATAACGAATGCCAAGAATGTAAACGTAATGGTAAAGTTTCCATTGATACAAACGAGTACAGCGAGAAAGCAAAGCGAAAGAAAATAAAACTCGTTGTCCATCACATTAAAGAGCTAGAGAATCATCCTAAGCTTGCACTCGATGAAAACAATCTCGAAGTAGTATGCGTTGATTGTCACAACAAAGAACACGATCGTTCATTTGAAAAGAAGATAAACAAATGGGAATCAGACGAGAGGTGGTAAGAATCATGAAATTAAAAATAAAAAAAATAAATATATTACCCCCCCTCAAAATATTTTGAGAAAAAACTTTTGGCCCTACACCGGTTGGAGCCTGTTCTGTCCAGATTTTTAGAGTAAAACACGATTCACGCGAGAGGGGGGAGGGGTAATTTGACAATTAAAAAATTAGAACTCCAATTAATGAGTCGAATAGATCAAGATGATTTGATTGAAGTAAAAAAGATTAAGCGCTATATCCAGTTAATTAAATTGGACATAGCTTGTGATGCTGCAATAAAAAAAGATGGAGCGACTATTACTATAGAAAACGGCACCCAGCGATTTATTAAGACGCATCCGGCCATGACCGAAAAAATGAAAATTAATACACAGTTGATTGCATTGGAAAAAACGTTCAACTTTACAAGTGAAGGAGATACCCCTTCCTCTACTGCACCAACTGTGGAAGGAAAAGAAGAATTTACGGATGCTGATTTAGTTGATTAGTAATAAGTATGTAGATGAATATATTCAGCTCTATGAATCTGGGAAGATAAAACTAAATAAAGAACGGATCCAACTGATTGAATATTTGCTAGAGCATGTATTGAATCGGAATGATTTGTATTTCAATGACGAAATGATTGAGAACTGTATTAAGTTTGGTGAGAAGTGGTATTTTCCACTGCAGCCATTCCAAAAGTTCTTGATAGCATTCGTCTTTTTATTTTTCACTAAGAACGATCGCGTATTTTACCGTAAGCACTTATGGATGATTGGTCGTGGTGCTGGTAAGAATGGTTTGATTTCAGTAATCACTCATTTCTTAACAACTCCCCTTCACGGAATACGTGAATATAACGTCTCTATCGTCGCGAACAGTGAAGAACAGGCGAAGACATCCTTTGATGAAACATACGGTGTAATCGGACGAAATAGCACCTTAAAAGCGATGTTCGCACGAACGAAAGAAAAAATTACAAATAAGAAAACAGAATCTGTTTTAAAATACCGTACATCCAATGGTGAAACAAAAGATGGTTTACGTGACGGTATGGTTGTGTTTGATGAAATTCATCAATATGAGTCAAACAAAGATGTAAGGGTTCATGTTAGTGGTCTTGGTAAAAAAGCAAATCCACGTGAATTTTATATTGGTACAGATGGATATGTGCGTGATGGATTCTTAGATAAGTTGAAAGAAAAGGCTTTGAAGGTATTACGTGGAGAAGCAAGAGCAAATGCCTTGTTCCCCTTCATCTGCAAATTGGATGATGAAAACGAAATCGATGACGCTTCAAATTGGGAGAAATCTAATCCAATGTTATGTGAACCTCGTAGTGGTTACGCACAAGGTTTATTCGACACCATATTTGAAGAGTACGAAGATTTAGAGGACGATCCTTCCAATCGAGAAGAGTTCATGACTAAACGTATGAACTTACCTGTTACCGATTTAGAAAAATCTGTAGCTAAATGGGAAGAGATTGAAGCAACTAACAGACCATTCCCAGACCTTGATTATAAAGAATGTATTGGTTGTTTGGACTATGCCTCAATTCGTGACTTTGCAGCTTGTGGACTTTTATTTAGAGAGAATGGCGATTACATTTTTAAATCACATTCATTTGCTCGTAAAGAATTTGTTGATAAATTTTATAGTTACTCGAAAAAGCATGATGCTGAAATGGCTGGGAAGAAAAAGTTTGCTCCTATTAGGGAATGGGAGGAGCAGCAACTATTAACTGTTGTAGATGGGGAAACGATAGATCCTAATGCAATTGTCCAATGGTTCGTCCAGATGCGTGAATTCTATACAATTAAAAAAATTATTGCCGATAATTTCCGAATGGAGATTTTGAGACCATTATTTGAGACTGAAGGATTTGAAATTGAAATTATTCGAAATCCTCGTGCCATCCACAGTTTATTGGCACCACGGATTGAAACGGCATTTGCTAATAAACAAATTATATTTGGTGACAATCCTTTAATGCGTTGGTATACAAATAACGTTTTGGTCTTAATAGACAAAAGAGGAAATAAAGAATATGCGAAAAAAGAGCCGATACGACGCAAAACAGATGGTTTCCAAGCATTCGTACATGGCTTATACAGAGCAGACGAGATTGTGGAAGACAGCAGTTTCTTCATAGGTGATATCGATTTCTAAAGGGGGTGATAAAATTTGGGATTCTTAGATGCGATTTTTAAAAGAAATAGCGAGTTAGAATTTTTGTTTGATATGGAAATATTCGAAGATAAAGCTAAGAGAGTGCACATGAAAAAACTTGCTATAGAAACGTGTATATCGTTTATCGGTAGGACTATCAGTCAATCTGAATTTAGAGTGAAAAATGGTGATACCTATATAAAAGATGAACTGTATTACCGTTTAAATGTACGTCCCAGTAAAAATGTAACGGCTAGTACATTTTGGCAAACTTTTATTTATAAATATATCTTCGAGAATGAGTGTTTAATTATTCAAGCAGATGATGGTGATCTATTAATAGCGGATAGCTTTACTCATAAAGAATATGCGGTATTTGATGATATATTTTCAAATGTTGTTGTGAAAGATTTCGAATTCAAAAGGACTTTCAAGCAAAGTGAAGTTATTCATCTAAGATATGGAAATGAAAAATTAACTCCACTAATTGATAGTCTATTCACAGATTACGGGGATTTGTTCGGCAGCGTTTTAAAAGCTCAAAA
The DNA here is from genome assembly GCF_038008345.1 of Psychrobacillus sp. FSL H8-0510. Taxonomy (NCBI): domain Bacteria; kingdom Bacillati; phylum Bacillota; class Bacilli; order Caryophanales; family Bacillaceae; genus Psychrobacillus; species Psychrobacillus sp. FSL H8-0510. Next base: position 2,152,860 of record NZ_JBBOYZ010000001.1, on the reverse strand, counting down.
AAGAAAGAACCAGATTCGCGGAACCGTAGATATGGATATGACTACTGCCAAAACTGAAGAAGAACGTGAAAAACTAAAAGGCTATATCAATAAGCTTTACGATGCATTTGAAAAGAAGGACATTGCAATTGTTCCTCAACAAAAAGGCGTTAAATACGAAGAAGTATCATCCAATGGATTAGCTGGTCAAAGCGTAGATGAAATTAATAAAGTGACAAATGGATTTTTAGATCAAATTGCATTTGCTCTTGGTATTCCTATTAGTCTTTTGCGAGGAGATATGGCGGATGTAGAAAAACAGACGAAGAACTATATGTTTTTTACCATTGCTCCTTTGCTGAAAAAGATAAAAGATGAAGCTAATGTAAAGTTTTTTACTCAAAAAGAATACCTTGCCGGACAGAGTATTGAGATTCGAAAAGCTTCATATCGTGATATTTTCGACTTGGCTACTTCTATTGATAAATTGAAATCTTCAGGTTTTGCTAGTAGTAATGAATTAAGAGATGTAGCAGGATGGGAAAGGGTAGATGATCCAATTATGGACGCTTACTTTGTCACTAAAAACTATCAAGAAAGTTCAGAAGCACTTAAAGGGGGTGAGAAGGAATAATGAAGCATAAAATCAAAGGCGATTTTACAAGTTGGAATTCAAGTATCTACGACTTTAATTACAAAATGAGAACAATCAAAGAAGATGAAGACATCGAGTTAGAAATCAATTCATACGGTGGCGACGTGTTCTTAGGAATTGATCTATGTAATACTCTGCGTGCACATAAAGGACATGTAACGGTTATTATCCCAGGTATTGCAGCAAGTGCCGCATCTATCGGATGTATGGGTGCTGATACAATCAAAGCTTATTCGAATTCACAAGTGATGGTTCATAATGCATGGACTATAGTTGCTGGAAATGCTAAAGAATTACGCAAATCTGCAAATGATTTAGATTCAATCGGCGAATCAGTTTTAGCGTCTTATACACATAGAGTTGATGCTAGTGTAATAACAAAATTACTCGATGATGAAACGTATCTTTCTGCAGCAAAAGCAAAAGAATTAGGTCTCATCGACGAAATAATTGATGCGGTCGATATTGAAGAAGTTGAATCGGAACTGTTTATAAATAAAGCAAAAGAATTCAACAACCAAATAAACAAAATCTCAGCCTCTGCATCAACTGTGGAAGACAACGAGGAATTAATTCAAATAAAAGCACAAATGTTAGCTATGCAAAATGAATTAGAACAACTAAAAAATACGGAACCAGAAAAGCCGACTCCTGTTAAACAAAACAGAGCAGTAAGGCTTTTTTAATTACACAAAAAATGGAGGAAATATATAATGACAATTAAATTCAATAAATCAGAAAAGTTTCAAAATGCTAAAATTGCACTAACAGCGGTATTAGCAAAGGAAAATGTAACAGAAAAAGAAACAACTGAAGCCTACGAGAATTATTTTGATGCACTTCAAACAGAGGTAGCTTCTGCAATCACGAAAGAAGTAAACAATGAAATGCTTGATCGTTCAATTCTTCAACAACGAGGTCAAAATGTATTGACTTCTGAAGAAACAAAATTCTTTAATGCGGCAGTTTTAGAAGGAGGATTTACTGATGAATCAATCCTTCCTGTAACTACTCAAGAACGTGTTTTTGAGGATTTAGTACAAGAGCATCCTTTACTTGATGCGTTGGGATTACAAGATCTAGGAGCCGTTACACGATTCATTACAGCAGATGTTACAAAAACATATGCGTGGGGTAAATTATTCGGTGACATAAAAGGACAAGTTAATGCAGCATTTGGTGAAGAAACAATCAGCCAATTCAAACTTACTGCATTTGCGGTTATTCCAAACGATATGTTAGAACTAGGTCCAGTTTGGATTGAACGTTTTGTACGTACTCTTCTAGTTGAATCTTATTCTGTAGGATTGGAATTTGGTTATGTAAACGGTAGAGGTCCTGGGGTAAACGAACCAGTAGGTTTACTTAAAAATGTTGACCCTACAACAAGTGCTGTCACTGACAAAGTATCTTCTGGTACATTAACTTTCGAACCTTCAGACAAAGGAACAATTGTAGCGGGAGAACTTTACGGAGTTGTTAAAGCTCTATCAACTGATGCTGATGGTAAATCTCTTAAAGTATTAAATAAAGTTGTTATGGTAGTAAATCCAATTGATGCAATTGGAGTTCAAGCACGTAATACTATTCAAACTGCAAATGGACAATGGATTATGGCTCTTCCTTACAACATTCAAGTTGTTGAATCCGAAGAAATTCCAGTAGGAAAAGCAGTGTTCTTTGTAAAAGGTCGTTATTTAGCAGCTATCGCAGGTGGTTACAAATTGAAAAAATTCGATCAAACACTTGCTATTGAAGATGCAACACTTTATACAATCAAACAGTTTGCTAATGGTAAACCAAAAGATAATAAAGCTGCATTAGTTTATGACTTAGATATTAATTTCAACCCTACACCAGAAGTATAAAATCGAAAGGAGTAGATGAAAATGGCATACAAAGTAATTAATAAATTCATTGATTCAGAGGATAACAACACTCTTTACAAAGTAGGTGATGAGTTTCCGAAAGGAGACCATAAGCCTACCAAAAAACGTATTGACGAATTATCCAAAGTTCATCCGAAATACAAGGTGGCTTTTCTTGAAGAAAAGGAATCACCAAAAGATAAAAAGAAAACACAATCTGCAAAGGATTGATGTAAATGAACATCACAAAGGCAAGTATTACACCTGAAATTTTAATAGAATTTAAAGAGAGGATGCGTTTAGGCGATGATGAAGATAACAACCTAAAACGTATCCTTTTATCGTCCCTACAAGCTTTAATTAGAGTTTGTGGGGATTATGATATTCAAACAGACGAAACGTTTAAAGAGCTTGTTTTTGAACGTTCTCGCTATGCTTTTAACGATTCATTAGAATATTTCAACGATAATTTTCTAAGCTTGATTAATAGTTTAGGAATCTCTAAAGCCTTGGATGAAATTGTGTTAGAAGGTGATGTAAATGCAGAAATTTAAATATAAACCTAAACCAAATGCAGGGAATATGAGGCATCGAATCACCTTTCTAAAACCACCAGGTGAAATAGTAAACGGTTGGCCATCCAAAGAATGGTCGGAGCATGTGACTGTGTGGGCTGAAATTAAAACATTAAAAGGCGCTCGATTATTTGAAGCAGCAGCTGTTCAAATGCAAGATATGAAAACTTTCGGGATTCGATACCGTGATGATGTGAGTGACAATATGAGGATCCGTCATAAAGGACAAGATTACGATATAACCTCTATGACAAATGACGATGAGAAGGATGAATATTTCACCATTCTTATTCGGGAGGTGCTTTGATTGGAATTACAACTAACAGGTTTGGAAGAAACACTTCAAAACTTAAGTAGCTTAAATATATCGGAGCAACTAGAAAACAAAGCATTAAACAAAGCCGGTAAAATTACACAAGCTGCAATTATTGCGGAAGCAAACTTTGGCGATCGTTCTGATGGAGTAATCAAGGAGAATATCAAACTAAAGCGTCCAAAAAATGGCGAGGTTGTCATCCACACTGGACGAGCTTATCATTCTCATATACTTGAGTTTGGACGAAGCGCAGGGTCTACCATAACCAAAGGCGGAAAAAAAGTAACGTGGGGTAAAATTAATCCAAATCCATTTTTCTCTCGAGGATACGAACAAAGTAAATCAGAATCTATGAATGCAATAATCGAAGAAATTCAGGTAGCGCTAGGACTATGAGAGATATAGTTGATTTGGTGTCTTCCACACTTACTAGCATTGGAGTTAAATCTGCTTTTCAATCATATCCATCAGGTCCAAATGGTTTACCTTCTGAATATGTAACTTTTTTAGAATATACGTCTAATCCTTCATTAGAAGCCGCTGACAAGGAAATAGAAACCGAGAGACTAATACAAGTAAATGTTTGGTCAAAGGGCAACTACTATCAGCTTGTGGAGGACATACGCAAGGTACTAGAACAAACAGGATTTCAACGAACATCAGAATTTGATGCACCTTATACAGACGGCGATTCGCACTATAACAAAGTGTTGCGATTCGCTTTTTTTGATGAATATTAAAAAACACTAGGAGGAATTACAAATATGCCTATTCAAGAAAAAGTAGAAAAAATTAGTCTTAAAAAATTACATTACGCGGTGATGACAGATGAAACAACAGAGGAGCACGGAGAAGTTAAAACAATGAACATGCCTATTGAATTAACTCTTACTCCTAACTTTTCAGAAGGTACATTTGATGCAGGAGATCAAGTAGTAGCGAATGAAGTTCAATTGGATACGATTACACTTGCTGGACAAGTTGCTGATTTACCTTCAGAAGTACAAGCCGACTGGTATGGTCATCAATTATCAGATGATAAAGGTGTAATTATGAACACTAATGACACGCCTAATTACTTAGCAATTGGTTTTGAATCAGGATCTAAGTTAGTTTGGTTGTTTAAAGCTAAGATTCGTCCAACTGAAGAATCAAATGCTACGAAGAAAAAAGGTGAAATCGCATATAAACAAAGTGGATTCAGTGGAGAAGTTATTCCGTTAGCAGATGGAACGCTTAAACACACAATACGAACTACTGATCCACTTGTTACAGAAACACCAACTACATTCTTTGCAACTGTTAAAAAACCAGTAGTAACACCAACACCATAATTTGAGAGGGGTCTAGTACCTCTCTTTTTTATTTATCAAAATATGAAATGAGGAATTATACATGAAGATAGTATTGCGTGTGGATGGCAAAGAAAGAACATATACAGAGGATTTTGTAAAAGGAATCGTCTTTCGAAAAGCTTTGGAATTGAACAAAAAAGTTCGTGAAGCAACTAACGTTGGTGAAGCTGAATTTTATGATGAATTCGTTGATTTTCTAGCGTTCGCATTTGGTAATCAATTCACTGCAGAAGAAGCTTGGGATGGATTGAGTGTTACACAGATTCAAACAGAGCCAACTCGTATATTCAACGAAGTATTAGGTTTAGGTGGATTAGTTACTCAACCAGGTGATGAAGAGGGAAACGAAACGGGGAAGTAACAGATTTCGATTCCTATGAATGGATAAAAGGTTGGTATCGTGAGCGAATGCAAGAAGGATATAAACTACATGAAATAGATCAAATGGATATTAGATTTTTCTTTGAATTACGAATGATTGAAATGGAATATGTCACAGCTGATGAATTGCCATGGCTGTAATTTTTTGTGTTCAAAAATAAGACAGTGACTGAAAGACGGTGAGAATATGACAACAGAAATTGGTAGTTTAGCAGTTTCCCTTTCCATGGATGCTTCAAGTTTCAACGGCTCAATCAATCAGATGAATAGACACCTCAGTTCAATGGGTTCTGAATTAAGAGCGGCAAAAGCGTTAGGTGCAGATTATGGAAAGTCTGTGGAAGGATTAACATCTAAAAAAGAAATATTAACTAGATCAGTTGCTACTTCCTCAGTTAAATTAACCGAAGAACGTCGAAAATATGATGAACTGGTAGCGAGCGGTACAGCAAATGAAGCAACATTAGAACGTCAAGCTAGACGTGTAAATGAAGCACAAACCCAATATAACCGGCTAACTACAGAATTAAATGAAGTTACGGAAGAATTACGAATTCAATCATCTGCATGGACTCAAGCTGGAGAACGTATGGAAGCAGCCGGCAACAAAATGAAAGCTATTGGCGACGGTATGACTAATGTTGGTAAGAAAATGTCCATGGCTATAACAGCACCAATTGTTGCTGCAGGTACTGCATCGGTTAAAATGGCGGCTGATTTTGAAGCACAAATGGATAGAGTTGGAGCAATAGCAGGTGCTACTGCGGGAGAAATGGATGCATTGAATGAATCCGCATTGAGGTTAGGTGCTGATACTTCTAAATCTGCAAGTGAAGTAGCCGTTGCTATGGAAGATATGGCGGCTATGGGATTCAATGCAGTAGAAATTATGGGTGCAATGCCTGGTGTAATTTCAGCGTCTGAAGCTTCAGGTGAATCTTTAGCTTTAGCTGCACAAACAGTGGCGGCCGCTTTAAATGTATGGGGACTTGAGGCATCAGAAGCAAGTAGAGTTGCGGATGTTTTGGCAATGGCAGCTAATACTTCAGCTGCAGGAATTGACGATATGCAATTAGCGTTTAAATACGCGGGGGCACCAGCGGCGGCTTTAGGTATTCAACTTGAAGAAGTAGCAGCTGCTATTGGAATTATGACGGATTCCGGTTTAGATGGCTCTAACGCAGGTACTGCTTTACGTGCATCTTTATTAGCATTAAATAATCCAGCTAAAGCACAAGAGAAAATAATGAAACAACTAGGATTTTCCTTAACCGACAGTAGTGGAGAGGCTAAAAGTCTTTCTGGAATAGTTGGAGATTTAGCTAAATCACTTGAAGGTGAAACGGAAGCACAAAAGGTTGCGACTCTTGCTAAATTAGTCGGAACAGAAGCGGTTAGTGGATTCCTCGCTCTGATTAAAGCAGGTCCAACAGAAATAGATAAAATGACTACAGCACTCGAAAATAGTGGTGGAGCTTCTGCTGAAACTGCAGCTAAAATGAAAGACAACTTAAATGGAGCTCTTGAAGAATTAGGCGGAACTATTGAAACTGCAGCTATTACGATAGGAAACAAATTAATTCCATCCTTAAGAAAAGGCGCAGAATATATTCAAGGAATGGTAGATAAGTTCAACGCTCTTTCCCCTGAAGCACAAAAGAATATTCTTGTAATGGCAGGAGTAGCGGCGGCAATTGGTCCTGTGTTAGTTATAGGGGGGACATTAGTAAGTTCGATCGGTTCAATTATAACTGCAGCAGGCGCGATGGCTGGAGCAATAGGTGTAGCAGGAGGCGCTACTGCCACTTTTGGCGGTGCATTGGCAGTTATCACAGGTCCGATTGGATTAACAGTTGCAGCAGTTGCAGGCCTCGGTGTTGCAGTTGCTTTAGTAGCTAAAGACTTAAGAGAAGATGCAATTCCAGAAGTTGATAGATTTGGAGAAAGTGTTTCCGAATCTACTCAAAAAGCATTAGGATCATACTTCGAATTATCTGATGGTGTATCGCAGTCAATGGCTAACCTATCTATAACTTCAGGAACCGTTACTGAAGAACTTAAAAATTCGATGATTGCTCAATTTGAGGAAATGAATACACAAATATTAGCTGGTATGGAACAACGGCATGCTGAACAAATTGAATCAACAAGAAATTTCTTTGCTAATTCGAGTGTACTTACTGATGAAATGGAAGCTAGAATTTTAGAACGCCAAGTGAATTCTTCTGAGCAACAAAAGACTGAACAACAAGAAAGAGAAAATAGAATAAAAGAAATTATTGAAACTGCTTATAAAGAAAAACGTGAATTGACTATGGTTGAAGAGGCAGCGATTAACGGTATTAAAGAAGAAATGAACCGCGCTGCAGTTAAAAATCTATCCGACAGTGAAATTGAACAAAAAATTATTCTTGAACGTATGGCATTAACTGCTGGAGACTTATCTGCTAGGCAAGCAGCAGAAGTTACAAAAAATTCTGCAGAACAACGCGACAAAACAGTTAAGGCAGCGGAAGAGCAATACAATCAAACTTTAGCTCAAATAATACGTTTAAGAGATGAATCACATGATATATCCAAAGATCAAGCAAACAAAATGATTGCTGAAGCAGGCAAGTCAAGAGATTCTACAGTTGCTCACGCTAGTGGCATGCATGCTGAAGTTGTGTCCGAAGCGAAAAAACAAGCACAAGGACATGTTAAAGAAGTTGACTGGGAAACTGGTCAAATCAAGTCTAAGTGGGGCGTTTTATGGGGTGATTTGAAAAAAGGATGGAATAGTTACACTTCTTATTTAACTGGTACTAATATGAAGCAAATCGGTGTAGATCTCATGAGCGGTTTAAAAAGTGGTATTGATTCAATGGGTGCCTCTATTATTAAATCCGCAAAAACTACAGCAGGATGGGTAACTAAAACATTCAAAAAAGAATTACAGATTAAATCACCTTCGCGTGTCATGATGGCAATAGGTAGAAATGTAAGTGAAGGATTAGCGGTTGGTATTAAGGATAAGGAAAACGAAGTAATTGCTAGGGCTTCTCAAGTTAGTAAATCTTTAATTGCATCTGCTAAGAATGTACTTTCTAAAGGGACTAAAGAAACCAATGCAGAAATATCAGTAATCAATAAAAAAGCAAACGAAGAAGCTAAGAAAATTGAAAAGCGTGCGAATGAAGATATTCATCAAATAAAGAAAACTGCTAAGGAGAAAAAACGAAAGCTCACTTCTGCAGAACTTTTAAAAATACAACGCTTAGAACAAGATTCATCAGCAAAAGTTAAAAAGATTAATGAAAAGGCTGCATCTGATGTTGCTAAAATTAATTCGAAAACAGGCAAAGAAAGACTAGATGCACTTAAATTGTTTGTGGAAGAAAAGAAACAAATGGAACAACTATCATTAGTGGATGAAGTGAAGATTTGGGAATCGTCTGTTTCTGCTTTTAAGAATGGTACAAAAGAAAAAGTAGAGGCGCAAAAAGCTTATCAGAAAGCATTAATAGCTGTTAATGATGAAATCACATCCACAAACAAAGAATACAGCGACAAAATGGTAGCCATTAACAATGATTTACAAAAATCAGAACAAGATTTAACGGACAAGTACAATTCCACTCTAAATAGTCGCATCAGTTCTCTTAGATCGTTTTCCGGATTGTTTGACGAGTTCACATACAACATGGAGAAATCAGGTTCTGAATTACTTATGAACCTAAGCAGCCAAGTTGAAGGATTTAGAACATGGCAAACAGAAATGGACAAGTTCGCAAGTAAAAGAGTTGATTCTGGATTAATTGAAGAACTTCGTGAGATGGGGCCTAAAGCATTACCAGAACTATTAGCGCTCAATTCATTAACAGATGAGCATTTAACTATTTATTCTAATCTGTATAAAGACAAGACTGCTCTTGCTCGTACACAAGCTGAGAAAGAATTGTCAGGTATGAAAAAGGATACAGAAGCTACTATCACTGAATTGAGAAAAACAGCTAATACAGAATTAGAAAAGCTACGTGTTGAATGGGTTAATAAAATCAAATCAATCACAAAAGCATCTGACGGTGAATTGTTATCACTTAAACAAATTGGTGTTAATGCAGGTAAGGGATTACTTGATGGATTAGCATCTATGGAACCTGCACTTATTGCAAAATCTAAATCTATTGCTAATAGTATTCAAGCAGCAATGAAAGCCGCTTTACAAGTTAAGTCACCTTCTCGTGTCACAATGGGAATTGGTAAACATATCGGTGAGGGATTAATCATTGGTATGGAGCAAATGAATGCAATGGTAGAGAATACTGCAAGTAAATTAGCACAGTTTGCTACTCCATCTGTGGACGACCAAAGTTATGGCGCTTCAGTTAATAGAAGTAATAGATCCGGTGTTCTTCCACAGAATGATAGACCAATCGTTATCAATGTAATTAGCCATTTAGACGGTCAAGAAGTAGCGCGTAATCAAGTTGGATATATCAATGGTATGCAATATGATTCCACATCAATTTCAGCATTACTAAAAGGAGTGAGTCTATGATAAGCCGATTAAATCTTTATGATGCAAAATGCAACAAAATCAATATGGAGTCCATCGGCTTATTTGGTCTTAAACTCCGTATTCCAGGACCATCATATACGTTAGTAAAAGAAACATTAGACAATGGTAGAATCATTATTTTAGATAAGCAGTTGAATCCACGTCAATTAGTTGCTGAGTTTATCACTAAAGCAAATGACTATAAGGATTCTTTAAAGCTGCGAGACGAGTTATTCGGATTACTTGGCCATGGTTCAGATTTGTATATCGGTGAGGTTAACGTTCCAGGTAAGTGGTGGAAGGTTGAATTAGAAGATTGGGATCCAGAGCGAATAAATAGAAGAGTAACAAAAATTGAAATTCCATTGTTTTGCACAAGTGGTTTAGCTGAATCAATTAATTTAAACAAAAAGAAATATTCATCCACATCATTTGATTATAAAAATGGTGGCAATCATTTAATTGATATGACAAAACAAGTGGTAACTGAAATCACATTTAAAGGTGCTTCCACAAACTTAACTATTACAAATAACACTACTAGTGATGTGTGGAAGTATAACGGTTTTACAACTGCATCTGACATTATCAAATTAAAGGGTGTACAAGCCTTTAAAAATGGTTCTAGTATATTTGGTCAAACAAACAAAAAACTACTGTCATTCGCAGTAGGGAATAATGAATTTACAGTAAGCGGTGCAAGTGGGGAATTTGAGCTCACGATTAGCACACGCTTTTATTTTTTGTAGAAAGGAGTTGTTTGAATGCCATTACAAAATACGTTCACACTTGATGTGGATTTTAAACATAAAAGTATTATTAATGAACCTACAGTTACTCAAAATGATGAAGTTACATTCATTCTAAATGTATACGATGATGGACTGGAATTTGATTTATCAGGAGTTTCTACTTCAACATTAGTAAGCGAGCGACCAGATAAACAATCGGTTATGACTTTAGGAACTGTAACTGGAACTAATCAAATTACATTTGCATTAGGTTCTACTGAAATATCAAAGGTAGGGAAGGTAGACGCAACAATTCAAATTTATGATGTGGATGGTCGAGTAACAACAATGCCGTTTACTTATAAAGTATTGAAAGATCCTGGTACTGGTTATATTCCTTCCACAAATGAGCAAACACTAATTGAATTAGTGCTAGGTGAAGGTCCTGCGATATTAGATGCAACTAAACAAGCTACAATAGATGCTAATACTGCCACAACTAATGCTAACGATAAAGCATCTCTAGCCAATACTGCGGCTACAAACGCAAATACTAAAGCAAACTTAGCAAATACCGCTGCAATTAATGCAAACGAAAAAGCAACTTTAGCGGACGAAAATGCCGACCTAGCCAATTCTGCAGCAACATATGCTACAACACAAGGGGACTATGCAAAAGCTAAAGGTGACGAAGTTGCAAGTATAATCGCTAACGGCCCTGTATCAAGCGTCAACGGTCAAACTGGTCCAGTCGAGGGCATAGCGACAACATTAGAGTTGCAAGCATTAGACGATGAAGTTACAGCGCACATTGCCGAAGGTTCACAGTTTGAATTGTATCACCGTGAAGGATTAAGCCTACCTATAGCTAACGGTTCAGGTACAACCCTTCCATTCACCTATCGCGAAATCGCAAGCACAGGCGCAGACTTCAGCGAAATTGACATTAATGGAAACGTTAAATTCAAAAGAGCGGGAACATATATGATGAATGTTCGAGTAGCATTCGCTCAAAACGGCACAGGTCATAGGTTCTTTGGCGTAGTTTACAACGGTAGTATCATTTTTGAAGAAGCTAGGGACGCTGCAATTACGGTACAAACTTATTTATCTCTTACTAAAATAGTAAAAGTAAATGTAAATGATACTATCGGTATTGCTTTATTTCAAGATAGTGGAGGAATTGTCGAAGTCGATGGTAATTTATCAAAAACGTTCCTAGAAATTAATTTCCTTGGTGACTCTCACCCGACTTGAAAGGGTAAGAGGTCTGTTATTTATTTGACGGACTTATTCCATGCACCGCAAGACCCCGACGATACTATTGACTTAGCGGCTATTTTTTCCTTGCATATTAATGATGAAATAGATATAAAACACATTATTCTTGACGATGGAGACAGGCAAGTTATTTCAGATGGACAAAAAGTAATAAATCAAATGCAGCACATTACAGGTTCTCACATCTCTACTTCGATAGGATTGGCTGATGCTTTAACGAATATAAATGATGATGGTATTAACCAACCGGAACAGTATCAAGAAGGAGTTCGTGCTATATTAAATAATTTAGCTGAATCAGATGAAAAAGTTGATATTGTATGTGTAGGCAGTTTACGAGATGTAGCCGCAGCGTACAACAGAAACCCTCAACTAATGCACGAAAAAGCAGGTCGAATTTTTGTATTCGCAGGTGAAGCTAGTAACCCTGACTTCACAGAATACAACGTAGAATTAGACAGGCACGCATTTGTGCGAGTGATGCAAAGTGGTTTAGATATATATTGGCTACCTTGCTTCGATGGTGGTCTTTGGCACAATGATTATGGTAGAGCTACTTATTGGAGAATAGAAGATCAACGTATACTTTACGAAAATTTAAGCGATAATATGAAAAAATTCATAACTTTTTCTTTAACGGCTAACATAACGGACGAAATTGCATATATCGAAGCACCGTTAGATGTACCAGCACTAGAGTCATTATACGGAAAGGAACGGAACCTATTCTGCGCAGCTATATTTATGTATCTTAACAACTACTTAAGAGATGGGGATAATCTATATAGCTTTAAAGAGATTGGTATCGAAGTACTGGAAGATGGGGATATTACTTATAATGATTCTAGTCCATTAAAAGTTAAACAGTTCTACATTAAAGATATGTCTAGATATAACTCAGAAATGACGAATAGAACAATTAGTCTATTACAGCGTAAACAGTAATAGAAAAGAGACTCTATTAGGAGTCTCTTGAAGTTTATTTTAAGTATTTCACTCGTAGTTTTAAAAATGGCTTTTCAATCAAATTGTATGTTATCAATGATATTAAAATTGTAATAGGTACTACAATAACGACTGAGTTCAGAATAGCATTTTTAAAAGGGCTAATATCTAGCACGATGAATAAACCTTTATTTATTATTATTTGAATGATAACAAAGTGTATTAGGTACATCGAAAACGACAATTCTCCTATTTTCGCAATGAATTTTGAAAGAAGATTAGTGTATTTATTGAAAATCAACACATAAGAAACAATAAACACTGACCAGAGTAGACCTTCAATTGTTGGCCAAATGATTTTCCAAGGTTCTACGGCTACCCATCCACCAAGTTTGTTAAAGACGAACATCGCAATGACAATTAATAATATGTTTGGGATAAAGATAAATTTAAATAGTTTATCTCTTTTTTCATTTAGTTCTTTAAACCATTTAGCTGCAAGCATACCAAGAATGAATTGGTCGATACGACCTAAAATAGTCCAATATGATATCTCTCGTATATTACCATCTAGTAAATAACCTGAAATTCGGAATATGATTGCTAGACCTAAAAGATAAAAAATCTTTTTATAATCCGTTTCCATTAGTTTCAATAGAAATGGAAATATCAAATAAAATTGGAATTCAACAGAAATTGCCCAAAACATTGCCGAAAAGGGTCCTAAGTTAAGAGCACCTTGTACATTAGAAAACCCTAAAACTGTTTGAAGTAATGAACTAAATGAAAAGTTTTGAGGATAGACGCTTATTCCTACAATTATTAGAAAGATAAATAAGGGATAAATTCGTAAGAAACGATTTCTAACAAAACCCAAATAGTTTATTTGTCGTCCCATCGCACCATAAGTAAAGATGAAGCCACTTAATACCATGAAAAGCGCGACTGCTGTATGCCCTTCGATAATGAATGCATGGATAGGATTTTCCGTGTAAATCCAATGATCGAAATCGAATGGCTTTTCATAAAGTATTTGGTAGGAAATGTTGTTGAGCGTATGATATAAAATAATTAATAACGCAGCATATGCGCGAATGTGATCAAGTGCAGGTAAATATGTAATGTTTTTACTTTTAATTAGAATAACCTCCTTTTTAAACTATAGTTTATTATATCAATAGTTAATAATAAGTAAATCTCATAGAACAAATTGAATTAATAGTATTGAAACAAGATTACTTTTAGAATTATTAATAATAATATAGATATATATCACTATTATGTTTAAAATAACATTTGTAGCACATTCAACGAAGGGATGGATTAATTTTGAGAAAAACTAAAACGTTTTTACTAGGTATATCACTATCATTTTTAGTACTTTTATCTACAAGTGCCGAGGCACAAACAATAGACGTAGATAAAGATGGGCTAGAATATATTAGAGGAGAAAGTCCTAGAGCAGATGGTATTTGGCATCAATACGGAGGACTAAATACGGCTTTAAGAAAGAATATTGTTTTTTCTGACGTAATAACTCCTGATGCTGAATTTACTAATTATAAAGGTGATATTGTTAATCAACATAATCTAACTCAACAGACACCCGAGAATTATGACGGTACTCACAACCATTATCAAAATGTTTTAAGTGAAGTAACTAACTTTTCTGAAGGCACTAATGCTATTTCTTTTTGGGGAGATGCGAGTGCTGTTGTAAATGGGTCGAACGCTTGGGGAGGATTTTTAAGTGCTCGCTCAGGCTATCTAGGATATTTGACTCCTGAATTCCAAAAATATATACCTGAAGGTGTAAATTTAAACTACAATCCAGAAGATTATGATGCGCAGTTAGTAGGACTTGAAATAGATGTTTTAAATGGAGGGAAACCTGGCGTTTACCCAAATAAAGCTAAAACTGGGCTGCAAGTTGTTGGATTTGGAAATCCTAACTCACACGCAATTTGGGTAGCCTCAGAAGATACTGAAAGAGACACAGAAGATAGAAGAGGGTTATTTGAAAGTGGTATGTATTTTAAAAATAGTATGGCTGAATACGGAAGATTGATAGTAGCTGATTTCGATAAAGCGAAAATAGGCTTAGACTTTAGAAAATCTTTATTTACTGAAGGTGCAATGCAATTAAAATCAGAACAAGTTGGAACTGGAATAGTGTATAACGAGGGCAAATCAGGAGAAATTTATGGTGGTTTACGTTGGGATGGATTAGAAGATAAACAAAATTGGTTGTCCCTTCGTGCTGGAGAAGGTGGATTAAGAGTCGTTTCTCAGGATAATACTAAAGAATTAGTATCTATTGATAACCACGGCGGAATATATCTAAATGGCGACGTGTATGTAAATGGAAAAAAACTTAATGATTTACTTGATCAAGAAGATCGATTAGATTCATTGGAAAATGAAATAGAAGAATTAAAAAAACTAATTCAAAAATAAATAAATAACATTAGAGGATATCTTAATAGGTATTCTCTATTTGTTGGAACCTAATGTGTCATAAAAGAGTGCCAACTCTTTTTTATTATGAAAGTAGGTGATGTTATGTGTTAACCGTCACAGAAAATAATCAAACAGAAATGCTCAATCAAATACAAGGCTTTGAAATGGACGAAGAAGTGAACGGATCCCTAGTGGTGAAGTTTACTTCTTTTTCTGTGGAGAATAACCGAGGTCATAGTCTTATTGATGAAAGACCTATTTTCACTGTGGAAGGCTACGAATTTCGATTAGCTCAGTTAAAGAAAAACAGCAATAAGAAAGATGTTACTGCTATTTCAACATTCTATGATTTAGTTGGACACCGACAAGAAACGATATACGGTGGTACTCATACACTTAATGAGTTTGCTTCTTTTATTTTTCAAGGTACTGGATGGACATTTTCAAGTAGTGTACCTGGTTATCGATTAATTCCAAACTTTGGTGAGAATAACGTCATTGTTTTAAAAGATGCTCTCTTATATGCGTTTGAATGTGAAATGAAAATCATGCCGAATAAACATGTTCACTTTGCTCCGAAAATTGGACCTGATAACGATGCTCAATATCGAAGAGGGCATAACATTAAATCGTTGGTTGAAAGTGTTGACTGGAGTAAGATGCGTACACAAATAACCGGTCATGGTGCAAATGGATTGGTTGTAACTTATACTTCTCCAAATGCTGAAAAGTACGGAGTAATTGTTGCTGATCCAATCACTGATGAGGATATTACCGAGTACTCCACAATGCTAGAGAGATTGAAAAGCGAGCTTGTTGATTATCCAGAAGCCTATTTCGAATTAGATGCTGTAGAGCTTACTAATAAAGAACTTGGAGAGCGAGTATGGTTAATCGATGACGTAATGGGGATTGAATATCAAACTCGAGTGTTATCCAAAAAGACTATTCTAAGAGGTAATAAATTTGTAACTTCATCTGTCGTATTAGGTACAACATTACCTCGTAAAAATGCTGATTTATTGGTTAATCAAAAAGTTGAAATTGATGAGAATCGGAAAGAATATCGAACTAAGTTTTTACAGACAAATGAATTGATTCAACTGAATGCCGAACAAGTGGATGTATCGATTGCAGCATTAGAACTTAAAGCGGACAACATAAGTATTTCAGTAAATAATCGTATTACAAATGAAGTGGCTGCTATTAATGTTAAGGCTAGTGAAATTAGTTTAAAAGTAACCAACTTAGATTCTCGTATGCAAGGTGCTGAATCATCTATAAGCATTCAAGCTGGTCAAATAGAATCTAAGGTCAGTCAATATGATTTTAATGGACAAACCATTACATCTAAAATTGTACAAACACCATCTGCAATTAGCCAAATGGCACAGAATTTAATTCTACAAGGCTTGGTGACTGTATCGAATTTAAGCACACCCGGTTCTACCATAATTGATGGTAGTAATGTTTATAGTTCAGCTTTTGTTGTAGGGCGCGGAACAGGTTCAACACTCACTATGACAGCTGTTGCTGGTTCCCATATGATTCAGTCAATTGATGCAGCTGGATTAGGAATTGTTTCGAACGGTTCAATGAGTCTTCGTACAAATAGCAATTATGGTGTGTATGTACCTAACTCACAACTTGTGGCGCAAGCGGGATTCCGTGTAGAAGGTGGAATTAGTCAGTTCAATACGAATGTAACTGTAAACGCAACATTAAATGCTTCATATTTACAAATACAAGGTTCACCAGTAGCTACACAAGCGTGGGTAGCTGCAAATTTCGCAACTAAATAATAGGAGGAATTTAAATATATGAATTTCAACATACTCACTTATGACGGTTCTGTAATTAACATAGAAGGTGGCCCTGATTTAGAGGACTTTTGTAAACAATTGAATAATAACGCATTATTAACATTGCCTTTAGGTGGAGAAGTCTTATCAAAGGATTTATTTAAAATAGTCATTCCGGAAGGTGAGTTAACTGGAGATTACGAAGTCCATACAAAAGATGGAGATATCTATCTAACGGATATAGAAAACTTCGATGCTAACGAAATCTCCACTAAAACCAATACTGCTAACGGTTCGTTTATCATTATTGGCGATATTATAATTCAAAGGGCAAATATTAAAAGAATTAGATTAGCAACAGCACCAGCAATGTAAAAACTAAAAATGAGAGTGGGGAAGGAATCCCTTTATCTTTTGTCGAATAGTGGATGAAAGAGGGAGGGGTTAATTTTGAATTGGGATTTAATAATCGGTTTAATAATTGGTTTAAGTGGTTCTATTCTCGGTCTAATAGGAACGATATGGTCAAATAAACAAAACAACAAACATTCTATAGATATGTTGAAGCTAAACCAGAAAGAAGAGTTTAGACGCTTTGTATTGGACACCTCTTATAAGGAATACGAATTTAGAACAAACACAGCTATAAAGCTTTCGGATGAAACTGGTTCTCCTGCCAACTTGTATCCATTTGATATGTATCTTGCGACTTACACTAAAATAAATGAATATCTAGAAATTGAAAAAGCCACAAATCAAGATTTGAATTCATTACTAAATGAGATGGAACAAATAAGGCAGATGTATCTTAGTTATAATAAACAAAAAAAGAACAATTAATTTAGGGCATCCATAAGGGTGCTCTTTTTATTTAGTAAAAAGGGGTGAGAGGATGCCAGAAGGAGGCAACTCGTCTATGTTTGAAACCGTAAAAAAACAAGGTGAACAATTAAATAACCATGATGACAGAATATTTGTTTTAGAAACGGCCAGAGAAATTGACGGAAAACGAATAACAAAGTTAGAAGAACAGTTCATTATTTTTGAGAACACAATTCACACAACAGCAACAGAGACACGAAATGTAATGAGGGAACAAACGGAAAAACAAACAGAAAAATTGTATGTTCTTTTAGAAAAAGCTATGGGGATTCAAAGCACTAGATCCACTCAAAATCATGAATTTAAAATGCTTAAATGGAACACTGTAGCTACAATCACTATGAAGATAAGCGGTGCTTTGTTGGGGCTACTTTCATCTGGTGGACTGCTTTATTACTTTGTAACAGAATTTTTATTAAAATAGGAGGAATTTATAATGACAACAGATAAATTAAAACAATATGTAGCAATGGTTGGTGGTGTCCTTGGAGCACTACTTTTATTTTTCCGTTCAGTAGATCGTGAAATAGCTTGGTTTAATGAAGTGACTATTGAAGCGTTTATCGGTGTGCTAATTGCATTTATCCCCCTGGTTCTAGTTTTTTATGGGATATATAAGAATCAATACCTTGTAACAAAAAAAGCAAAAGCACAAGAAAACGTGTTAAAAAGAAATGGGTTGAAGTAGATGACGGTATCACTTGATGAACTAATCAGACGTTCAGTCAATCGCCTTGGTACTGTTCATCCTTCATTGAAGGAATATACAATTGAGTTAATTAAGCGTTGTTACAATGAGGGTATTTTCGTACAAATATCATCTGGATTCCGTTCGAATGAGGACCAAGCCTATATATATGGACAAGGTAGACCGAATTATATTTGGAATGGTAAAGTATACGGTTCAAAAGGTAGTATCGTGTCTAATGCACCTCCAGGAACGTCCATCCACAATTATGGACTAGCTATCGATTATTTTTTAGTAAGTGATGATGGCAATAAATCATTGTGGACGGTCAACGATAAATGGAAACGTGTTGCAGCTATTGCTAAAACAATGGGTTTTGAATGGGGTGGAGATTGGACTAGTTTTAAGGACTATCCTCATTTGCAGTACAACAAAGGTTTAACAATTGCTCAGTTAAAGGCTGGACATAGACCTGTATTTCTTCCACTTAAAGCAGTTGAAGGAGTTTCCAATGATAAAATCATGTGGGGTAAAACAGAATTAAAGCCAGGTCAAATAGGCAAAGTTACTATTCTGAAACGAATTAACTTATGGCAAGATGGTCCGAATGGTAAACTTCAAATGGTTCGCGTTCTAAATCCAGATGAAGAATATCGTGTATATCGTTACCGTGAAGATCATAGAGGTCAATATAACGTTGGTGGCGGTCTGTGGGTTACTAAGATAGATGGATTCGTTAAATATGAAACACCATCTAAAGCCATGCTTGCAAAATTAAATAGTAAATAATGATACAGCCCTGCTCATTAATTTGAGTGGGGCTTTTTTATTCTATAGAAATTATTAGAGGTATTCGTAACATACCCTTACTAGTCCATCCTCTTGCTTTAACTTTACAGTTATAAGGAGGAGTTCTTGTATATAACTCTTCTCTAACTTCCTTAGTAAATCCGATTGAAACACTCCCAACATAATTTCCTTCCACACTTCTTAGCTGAACATTTAATGGACTAAAAGTAACCTTCGAAACAATACAATCATGATAACTCCAATTAATAATTTTCCTCCAATTTTCTGAACGTTTACCTGTTAGATACGGTGTTTTTAAACGTTTAGCGACGATGCCCTCCATTTTATTTTCTTTCATTAAATTAAATACCGATTCGCCTTCGGTGTATATGTAAGGTACTAAATTAATATGTGGTACATCAATATTTGATATAGCCTCTGTTAGAATTCCCTTTCTTTCTTCGAGAGGATACCTTGTAACCGATTCATTTTTATAGGTAATAATATCAAATGCCATGAACATTACTTCTTGTTCTTTATTTCCACTAAAACGCGACATAACCCCTTCGAAATCATCAGGTGCTACAGTGCCAGGTGCTATTAGCTCACCATCGAATAACACATCAGGACCTGAAAATTTAAGTTCCGGGAATCGATTTGTTGTAATTGTGCCATGACGTGTATACGAGAAGTTATTACCTACTAAGAGCCTTATTCCATCGTATTTAGGTTCATAAATCCAACCTTCTTCTGAACTAACCTTATCTTGATACTTTAAAAGCATTGGTTTCACGGTTTTCATAATGCTTCATCCACCTCAACATATATTATTTCCAATTAGAAAAATTACAATACATAGGTGATGTGAATGAAATTAGAAAAATTTACTTGTTGTAAAATAGAACGATTGTTCGTATACTAAACAAAAGAAGGAGGGAACAGATGTGCGTATAAATATTTTGAAGTCCATGCAGCTTAATCAAATAGTCGAAATGATTTACATGAATAACAATGGTGAAATCAGCAAGCGAAAGGTAAAAGTATTAAGTGTGGAGGGCAATACCTTTAAAGCTTATTGCTTCTTAAGAAATACAAAAAGAACCTTTAAAATAGAGAATATACTCGCATTTGTTCCAGTAATACAAAAAGAAAGGGATGTTGTCTAATGGGTAATCGTCAAACAGAAATTTATGAGTATATAAAATACTATTTAGCCGAACACAGTTATTCCCCAACCATAAGAGAGATTGCTTATGCTGTTGGTCTAACTTCCACATCCACCGTCCATGGTCATTTGGATAGGTTAAGAAGAAAAGGTTATATTGATTTCATTGATATGCGACCAAGAACGATACAAATAATCCGATGATTGATTACAGCGTACTACCTAACCGTTCAATTGCTTGTATCGATATGATGAGTTTTTATGCGTCCTGTATTGCAGTATTACACGACCTAGATGTTCGAACTGTTCCAATTGCTGTTGTGGGGAATCTAGAACAAAAGGGTTCTGTAGTATTAGCTGCATCTCCTGCAATGAAAAAACGTTTTCGAGTTAAGACTGGTACTCGCTTGTATGAAATACCAAACCATCCTGATATAAAAATTTTCGAACCTAAGATGCAATACTTTCTTGATATGTCGATGGCAGTTACTAATATCCTCCACAAATATGTTCCTCCAGAAGCTGTTCATGTATACAGCGTGGATGAATCATTTATTGACCTTACAGGTACTGAAAAACTTTGGGGTCCTCCAGAACGCACTATTAAAGAAATACAAAAAGAAATATTAGAAACCTTACAATTGCATTCAACTGCAGGAATGGGTCCAAATATGTTAATGGCAAAATTAGCACTAGACCTAGATGCAAAGAAAACAGGTTTTGCTAAATGGACATATGAAGATGTTCAAACAAAACTATGGCCAGTAACTCCGTTAACAGAAATGTGGGGAATTGGTAGAGGTACTGAAAAAACATTAAATAATATGGGGATTTTTAGTATCGGTCAGATAGCTAGGACACCTTTGGAAATATTAGAAGAAAAATTCGGTGTTATGGGTAATCAATTATTTCATCATGCACACGGAATTGATTTGTCTGATATGGGTTCACCTATAGAGGACCGTCAAATCAGCTTCGGCAAAAGCCAAATCCTCATGAGAGACTATACAAAAATCGAAGATGTAAAAGCAGTCATTTTAGAGATGTGTGAGGATGTAACAAAAAGAGCAAGAGATACATTCCAAGCAGCTAGAACTATTTCATTAGGAATTGGCTATAGCAAAGATGCTTTTGGTGGAGGATTTCAACGGTCTAGAACAGTACATGAAGCTACGAACGATACCATGAAAATCTATAACGTTTGCTTAGATTTACTAAAAGAAAATTATAATAGAAATCCTGTGAGACAAATATCCATTTCCATAACAAAGTTGGAAGATGAACACTCGATGCAGCTTAACTTTTTCGAAAAGGAGAATTGGAAAATACGAAAATTAGCTACAGCAATGGATAACATTCGAAATCGATATGGATCTGCTGCACTATTAAGAGCAGTTTCTTACACTCCTGCCGGTACTGCAGTTAAACGGTCGAAAATGGTTGGTGGCCATAAAGAATAGGAGGGTTAAATTTGATTAGAGATCGCGGTATGATGAAATGGCAAGGCATGATGTTAACGGAGCATGTAACGATGTTGAAAGAATATAACCAGGAAATTAAAAAAGAACCTAAACCAGAATTAGACGAGTGGGATTATGATGCCATACAACATACTTTAGATATGGCCATTAAAAGTAAAGCTGATACTAAGGTGAAATTGTGGAGAGATGGTGCATTTTTTTACAAGAGAGGGATTGTAGAAAGCGTAGACTTACAAAGAAGAGTAATTGAACTAGAAGACCCATTTTATTTACTACAATTGAAACTAGATGAAATAGTAGATGTAACTATAATGGATTAAATAGAAGGACTTTCCTTACCCCTATCGAATAGATACTCAAAGGGGGGAGTTAAGTGAAAAAATATGAAGTCAAAATTACTTTTTATAACGGACAAAGGTATGATTTTGAAACTAATTCAGATGTACGGAGTTTAAAGCCCATTGATATAAATGGCGCACGTATGATTATGACAGAAGAAGAAGTTGCAATTAATATTATTCATATTAAAGACATGAAGGTAATTGAACGAACTTAATATTAGTATAAAACCACCAACCAGATTAATGGAAGGTGGTTGTTTTTATTTTATATTGAAATCTTGTCTGCCTAATTCGTCGCCGCCAATATCTTGATTAGCAACTAATGTGACAGGTGTTTCTAAGTCATCTAATTCATATGCCATTGCATTCTTAACAGTACCATCCTTTTTTATAGATTCCATTTGAGAGTCTAAAAAAGCTTCATCTGGAAGCGAACCTACTTCTAATTCGTTTATAGAATTAGGATTATTATCTTGGATAACTGTGAATACAGCGAACCATGCAGTCATTGGGTCAATATCTTTGTCACTTAAATTTGTTGTATCGTACCAAATAGCGAATACCGGTTTTTCACTATATTCATTTCCTGGCTCACCTGGTTGAATTACTTTTGTTTCAGTAATATTTATTTTTAAGTCGACTAATTTAGCTTCATTATCCTTAAAATAAACATCACTAGTGGTTTTTTCAGTAGTTTCTTTTTCCTCTACACTTGTATTAACTGGAGTGGCTTCTTCTGTTTCTTTGGTTGTTTTTTCATCATCACCACATGCGCCAAGTAGCAACATACTAATGACAGCGGCACTAAAAATTATTTTATTTTTCATATACTTATTCTCTCCCTTCATTACTCATCTTAGTAGATTTGTAATTGAAAGTACATAACAAAAAACAGACAACTTTAATTAGTTATCTGTTTTTTTAAATAGAATTTCTATTTGCATATCCAATGCTTCAGCTATCTTTTCTAAATCAGCAACGGAGTATGTACCACTAGCCATTTTCTTAGATAGGTTTGATTGAGTCATACCAATTTTTTCTGCTAGTTGTGTAGCGTTAATTTCCTTGTCCACTAATAACTTCTTTATTTCCTTTGTTAATTCCATCCTCTCACTCCTTAATTATTCTTATTAAAGATATTATATCACAAATTCAAATAAAATATGAATTAAATTCATAAAATAGTTGTATTATTAATTTAAATCATATAATATGAATTTAAGGAATAAATAATGAAGGTGTGGTGAAAACAATGGCATTCGAATATTTACAAGAACATTCTACATTCAAATCTGTGGAGGTTATGGATTCAAATGTAAAAAAGCATATTGATAAATACAGATTAGATTTAACTACATCTGAACGTGCCATTGTTTTCATGATTGCTGGACGTTCATTAATGTATCCTGGCGCTTCACATTTAAAAGCAGAAACAATTGCCGATAAAACTAATACTTCTCGTAGCACAGTAATGAGAGGAATTAAGAAGTTGATCTCGTTGAAGATTATCGAAAAAGTAACTCAAACTAAGTTAAACGGAATCAAAGGAGCAAGCATTTATAAAATTTTACCTTATGATGACACATCGAATTTGACACAACGGGTAGAGGTAGTTGAATCTAGTAACGACGTGGCTTGCCCTCCACTATTTGAAGAGCTAAGCATTAAATCTTTTAATCTTTTAAGTTCTAAACAAGCAAAAAATATATATAGCATTTCAAAAGAAATAGCATTGCAAGCTGAAAACAAAAAAGCGTATATGAATGAGTACCAGGTGATGTTATTTGATTTCATGAATAGCTTGCCAATGAAAGATGAATTAAAAGATCAGCTGCATAAAGCAGTATTAGCAACTGATCTAAATGATGTATCTGATTTCATTAAAGCGAAGAATGTTATTTTCAAGCTAATTAGTGATATTGCAGATGGAACATTAACGATTACTAATACATTAAGAAGTGCATTCGTAGGAGCTTATAGTAAGTCGGTGGAACGTTCCGATAAGAAGACATCCACTTCTTCAACTGTGGAGGAACAACCACGTGTGAGTAAACCTGTTAAGTTATATAATTGGTTAGAAGAGGTAGAGGGACGTCCACAGGATAATAATAGTGGCCATTATTTTAATTTGGAGAATTGGTTGTTGTGGTAGGGAATATGTGTTATCAAAAATAACACTATATAATAGGAAGAAAGACCACACATTTATAGAGTGGTCTTTAAAGAAAAATATCTGTACAATATAATAAAACAATGAAAAGAGTGATAGAATGGCTACTTGTAATATCAGAACTTATCCGTTAGGTTATATTCAAACAAATTGTTATATTGTTTCAAATGCTACGAAACAATGCTTAATTTTTGATCCGGGGGGAGAAGGAGACAAGTTAATTAGTGAGCTTCATCGATTAAAGATGAACCCGTTGGCGATTATATTAACCCATGCACATTTTGATCATATTGGAGCCGTAGACCAAGTGAGAGATAGTTTTAACATCCCGGTGTATATCCATACTTCTGAGAAAAAGTGGTTAGTGGATCCTGTTAAAAATGGTTCAGCCAAATATGCAGAAATCCCATCTATTATTTGTAAAGAGGCAGATGTATTGTTGAATAAGGAGTCAGAGTTAAAAATTGGTGATTTTCATATGAAGTTAATACATACTCCCGGGCATTCGCCAGGTAGTTTAACGTATTATTTTAAAGAAGATGACTTTGCAATTGTGGGGGATACGCTTTTTCAAAATAGTATCGGTCGGACAGACCTTCCAGGGGGTAATGAATCCGAACTTTTGAAGGCTATTCATACAAAACTGCTTACATTACCTGAAACCACTCTAGTTTATCCAGGACACGGTTCATCCACTACTATTGAAACAGAAATGGAATCGAATCCGTTCTTAAATGGTTTTTAAAAGGTTCACATAGTTTTACCCTTTTAATTGGAGAAAATACACAAAAAGCAGCTCATTGAAGTGAGCTGCTTTTTGGTGAACAATTATTAATGTCCCGCACCTGGTACGTGCATGAATGTCGTGTAATATGTAAAACCTGCGAAGAAGAACATTAAGTAAGCTCCGAAGATGTACATATACATACGTTCCGAAAGGTTTAAAAACCCTAAAAGAAGGAATAATCCCGTATTTGCTAAAAATAGTAAAGAAGCTTCTGTCATATCACCTAAATAAAACATAACTGCAAAAATCCCTGTCCAGAAAGCCATTACTTTATACATATTGCCCATTTGTAGTCCCTCCTTTTACAACCATACAAATAATTCTCATATTTATTATAAATGAAAGTGATCGTACATGTAAACTGATTATTAGTTTTCTTTACACATTATACTCTCTATTGTCACAAATATGTATTATCTATGCTTTCATTATAGGACTTCTATTTGATATACGCAATTGCTACATTGTTTTTGTTTACTTTCAAGCTGAATAAATTCGTTATTTGGGAACAAAGCATTAAACTGGCCTTTTAAAAATGATTCGTGAATACTGCAAATTATATGGGGATGATTAGTTAGTTGACCTTTAAAAGGGCAATTAAAAATAGAGAATGTAATAATTTGTTTATCGTCTTTTTTTTCGATGTTTGGGATATATCCTACAGCGAGAGCAGCAGCAGATAGTAGTTCTATTTTTTGGTCGAAGCTTTGATCGTTTATTTTGGCCGGTTGCATAGAATCGTATCCCGAAGTATAACTAATATTTTTGGCTTTTTCGAGCGCTTCTGTACCCACTGTTTCCACTAACTCTAATAACCAGCCTAGTAACAACTGATTTTCTTGTTTTGGAAAACTTAATTGAATAGGTTGATCTGCAACGGTATATATACGCGCAGGTCTACCGCCTTTTTTGTTGTACAGTAACTCCGAGGTAATTAATTTAGTTTCATTTAGCTTGGTTAAATGTAATCTTGCAACATTAGGGTGTATGCCGAATCGATCTGCAATTTGCTGCACATTTACTGATTGTACTTGCTTAACAATATACAAATAAATTGAATACCTAGTTTCGTCCGCTAAAGCATTAGTTAGCTGTAAAGTATTTGGCACACAATTACCTTCTTTCTTCTATTAGTTATTATTATAATCAATCACATAAGAATAATAAAATAATTATAATATAACAGAAAATTTAAAAAACTACTTCCAATTTTAGATGTAAGCCAGTATAATAATCGGTACAAGCTGTTTTGCGGTCACAACTTGTATCTGGGGAAAGGAAAATTATGCAACAAGTAGAAAATGTTATTGAAGAAAAATGCTTTCGACTACTTAGAAAAGCTCATAAATTCGGTGCTTCCGATTTACACATGATTCCTAACGAAGATAGTTATACTTATTTTTTTAAAAAGAATTCTCAAATGTTTGAAGCGGGTAAGCTACCATTGAACATTGGAGAACGCATCATCTCATTCTTCAAGTTTCTCTCCTCTCTTGATATCAGCGAAAAAAGAAAGCCACAAAGCGGTTCCTTTCAACAAGTATTTAACTCTCATAAATTCTCATTTCGTGTGTCTACACTTCCCTCCATTTTTAGCAAGGAAAGTATGGTAATTCGTCTCCAACAACATGACAACGCTAAAATTATTCATTCCCTCTCTCTGTTTAGAGATGCAACAGAAAAAATTGTAGAACTTGCCAATAATCGTCAAGGTTTGATCTTATTTGTAGGTCCTACAGGCTCTGGAAAATCCACCACTATGTATTCACTCACCAAATATTGTTCAGAAAATTTAAATCGACATGTCATTTCGTTAGAAGACCCAGTCGAGAATAGCCAGTCCCATTTACTTCAAATTCAAGTGAATGAACGGTCTGGAGTGACTTATTCGACTGGTCTAAAGGCTATATTACGCCACTCACCAGACGTTATTATGATAGGAGAAATTAGAGACGAGTCCACAGCTAAAGCAGCAATTCAAGCAGCGCTCACAGGCCATCTTGTTGTTTCAACTATTCATGCAAAGGACGGTGTGGGATCTCTTTATCGTCTTATCGATCTAGGGGTAACCTCTGTTGTTTTTCACCATGCTTGGCATTTCGTCAACATGCTTGGCATTTTGTTCAACTGCTTGGCACGACCGAAGCTTAAAACCCTTGGTATATCTAGGGTCTGTTTCAAGTAGTTTGGCGAGACATAATTTTCTAAAAGTAGAAGAAGAAACACCATTTCAATGTTTGGCAATGGAGGGTGTTTCGGTCAACATGTTAGGCGCCACACGAATCAAAGTTTGGCACTACAAGTAAAATTGAGCAACATGCTTGGCGACAGTGAGATTAAACGAACAAATATCGCTATGATATTTAAAAATATTCAATTCGATTATAAACCCTTAAAACACATTACGGATGATATTTGTAGTGAATATGTAAAGAATATTTTTACCATGACAAATAACAAACAGAAGAATGATTATAGTGTCTTGGTATATCATCGTAGACAATAATTATTCAAATATTCAAAGCTTGATGAAGAGAAGAGATAGGAAATACATATTGCACTAAACTTGATATACAAGATGAATATGAATTCAAAGTAAATATCTATGTATATAGTCGACAGAATCGCACGTACATAAAAAATATAACTTAGGTCAAAATAAGCTTATAAAAAAGGGGTTTATTTAGATGTTGAAAAAAATTATACTTTTCTTCTTGTTGACATTATGCTTTAGTACTTCTCTTAATTTAAATGGTTATGCGACATTAAATGAGGAAAATGGGAAAAGTCAGGAATTACTATTGAGGAAGCCTTTCTAAGAACCATGTCGAAAGAAATAAATATGGCTATTAAAGACAATTATGGAGAATCAAGATCATTTTTTTTACCAAGAATAACAAAGGTTACAAAAAATGAAGCTGAAGATAATTTCGATATGACGGTCCAAGTAGTATCTTATGAAAGAGCTATTTTACCTCCTTATGGTTTTGAGACTATCACTTTTAGAATTCCAGGATATACAGTAATTAATTTTTAACATAAAAATATTAGTGGTGAAGATCTACCTAAAGATAAATTTGACCCGAAGTAATTCAAAAAGTGGTATCGCTGAACCATTGATTTTAGACATATATTTAAACCAACACAGGCAAACATGTTCCCAAACACTTTGTGTGTGATTTAAAAAGTTTTCACAACAGACCTTTTAGTTTCACTAGAATACCTAATAAATACACCCACCGATTTAAGTACTTAGCAAGTGTGCTAGTTGGAAGGTGTTTTTTATTGTCTCTCTTATTCGGGTTAGCTTATTCCAATGGACATTTACCAGGTGTTTAAACCTCACCAGGGGATCAGTAAAGGAAAAGATACATCGAGACCAAGAAACAAGAGAAGCAGTTGCTATCGATCTAAAAAACGATATATATGACGTGGGACCCGAAAAGTTCTTGAAACAACAGTTCGGGATTTTTCCCGTAGTGTGAGATTCCGTCACTTAGCGTGAGACAACTTTTTAAAAATTACTATGCAAAGAATGTCCTTTTAGAATGAAAAAAGCTCCCTTATTGCGATCTATGGTACTCAATTTCAAGTGGTTGATAAGAATACCGTAAAATATAAATAAGTGAATGAAATTGGCTTCCATGCATTACCCATTGTGTAAGTGAAGTAGACATTCCACTTTTGACGATGCTCTCCGCTTAAAAAAGTCCATTAGATGTATAATGGAATCAAAAGAAGGATATATTAAAAAAAGACTGATTAGTGCTTGAACACTGACCAGCCCATAGTAACAAAAAAGATTGCTTCAAAGGCAATGAGCATCGTAAACCGTCCAATGCTATTGTTGTAATGTGAGAAATGTGCAAAATAATCATGAGTAAAAAACATCCTTTTGGATGTTTTTTTAGGTTAGCGTTTTTTTGAATTTAGTATCTAATAGAAAAATGACTCAATCCTTCATGGTATATCTGCGCTATAATTGGTATTCAAAATGAATAAGCATTCAAAGCAAACCTTACGTCTAAAGGTATGTTGCTTGATGTGTAAATAGTTGACCCTGATAAGCTTAACCACCTTGTAAAGCATCATAAATGGCGTTTGAATCTCATCGGAGGATCAAGTAAAGGAAGAGATACATGGAAACAAGAGAAGCAGTTGCTATAATTCCAATGAAAATTAAGTATTTGTCTACTTACTGTGAATTGGGACGTTATTGATATTTTTAATCCAGTCCAACTTTTATTGAACGATTTTAGTAAAATACATGATTGGTGTAGCTTATGTATTATTATCAATTTAATTATAAAATGTCCTTTGCCAATCAATACAACCGATTGAGTGGTTATTACTAAACTATTAAAAAGGGTATTTAATATTGGATATATTAATAGTTTACTTTTGTTAACTCATAACCAACCCTATCAATCAGGAATTGGCTATTTCTACTTAAGAAATAATGAAGCGAAGAATTGTTTCAAAGATCAATGTAAATGCTTTTATTACGAATTTTTTTATTTCTTTGTTTTCTAAAATAATTGTTCACCTCCTTAATTGGAAGCACTTATTATTCTATGCAATGTGAAGAATTAATGTGATTGTATTTGAAGCAAAAGAAGGTGCTAATTATATCAAACGTATTATTGGTATTGACCGAATCGCTTATGAAAACGATGAACTTTTTATCAACGGTAAGAGGTACGAATAACCTGTTTAGACTATTGGGAGGAATTTGGTTGAAAATAGAACAAAAGTTATACGAATCAGTTATTGAACTTATAAAAAAGAGATATCCCGTTGGTTGGGGTGGAGCTGCGGCGATTGCTTTAGAAGATGGGTCTATACATACCAGTGTAGCTCCCGATGTTATAAACGATTCAACTGTCGTATGTATGGAAACAGGTGCTATCTTAGAAGCTCATAAATTGAATAAAAAAGTGACACACTCACTTTGTGTAGTCCGCGACGACGAGAAATCTAAATTCAAAGTCCTTTCTCCCTGTGGGATATGTCAAGAAAGGTTGTTTTATTGGGGTCCTAATGTAAAAGTTGCAGTTACATTGCCTGTTCAAGAACTAACTTTTAAATCATTATCAGAAGTTCAACCTTACCATTGGACAGGGGCTTATGATGAATACAAAGAAAAGGGGAGTATTCTAAAGTAACTTCTTCCACTAAACGGGTGCTTTACTTCAGGAAGGAGTAAAGCGTTCTTTCATCTTGAACTAAAGGTGCAGTTTAGTTGAACAAGAAATATAACGTATTCATTTAAAGAGATAACTAAAAAAGAAAGTAAAAAGGGTATGTAGCTGCCATAGATACTAATCTATTAGTATTTGTAGTAAGAAGAAATTATTTACCTCTAACATTCGGAAAATTTGCTATAATAAGAATATGTGTTCGATAGTGAGCAAAATACATTATTCTTGGAGGAAAGTTATGGAGAAAATGGTTTATCAAAAAGTATGGAATCTAGATAAGATTTTTTTAGGTGGAAGCAACTCAGTTCAATTTCTAGATTATGTTAAGCGATTGGAATCTCTGATATATGATTTTGAAAGATGTGATAAATCATTTAATGATCCAGTAAAAACAAATGAAGTAACGAACTTGGTAAAATTAGTCGAATTTATTGGGGAAATTCGTGTGAACTTGTCACAAGCTAATTCGTTTATCACTTGTCTTCTTGCACAAAACACAAAGGATCAAGATGCAGCAACTTTGCGAGGAAAAGTAGCTCAATTAGAATCCCATTTTGAAAAAGAATTATCAAAGGTGAAAATAGGGTTAGCAAATATAAAGCAGGATATATGGGAAAGTCTTGTTGAAACTAAAGAATTAGAAGATTATAGATTTATTTTAAACGAGTGGCGTGAAAATACAGATAAGCATCTATCAGATGAAGAGCAAAATTTAATATCTGACTTAAAGGCTGATGGCTATCATGCATGGGGTCATTTTTATAATGCACTAATAAGTAACATTAACGTAAATGTACAAGTTGATGGAGAAGAAAAGAATCTATCAGTAGGACAAGCAATTAACTTACGAGCTCATCCTAATGAGGTAGTGCGTAAGGAGTCTCATAATGCTTTAGAATCTATATGGGAAGAAAAAGAAGAACTATTTGCAAAAATATTAAATCACATTGCTGGATTCCGTTTACAAGTACATAAAAAGTCTGGAGTAAAAAGTGTATTAGAAATACCTTTGAAAGAGAACAGAATGAAGGAAGAAACAATGAATGCTATGTGGTCAGTGATTAGTAAATATAAAAAACCTTTCTCGGATTACTTGAATCGAAAAGCTGAAATTATGGGTGATTCTAGCATGAAAGCTTATAACTTTTGGGCTCCATTTACCAATAGTAATCAAAAGATACAATACGACGAAGCGGCTGAATTAATTACGGAACATTTTAGTCAGTTTGGAACCGAATTAGAAAGTTTTGTTAAACAAGCTTTTCATGAAGCATGGATAGAAGCCGAAGACCGTGCCAATAAGTCCGCTGTTCCGTTTTGTGCTGGTTTTCCGCTTACTGGTGAATCAAGAGTTTTCATGACATTTGGAGGTACTTTTTTGAATGTGTTAACTCTTGTTCATGAATTGGGTCATGCTTTCCATAATTATGCTATGAAGTCTGTTAATGGGGTGAATAAACGTTATCCAATGAGCATTGCGGAAACTGCTTCAACCTTTTCAGAAATGATTGTTTTTGATGCTGCTATGAAAAAGGCAAAGTCAAAAGAAGATAAGTTGATTATATTGGATGAAAAATTAAAACGTAGTGTCATGAACTTTATGAATATTCATTCAAGATTTTTATTCGAGCAGAGATTTTATGAAGAACGTAAAGAAGGGATTGTTTCATCAGATCGTCTAACTCAGTTAATGGGAGATGCAATACATGAAGCGTATGATGGTTCACTAGAACAGCCTTCCACATACTCTTGGGTATGGACACCACATTATTATATTACGCAATCTCCTTTTTATAATTTCCCATATACTTTTGGTTATTTATTTGCTTTAGGTATCTATGCAAAGGCAAAGGAGAAAGGAAAAGAGTTTGAAAAGGACTATCTGAACTTACTTCGTGATTCAGGAAGTACGACCGCAGAAGATTTGGTTATGAAACATTTAGGAGAAGATATTACTTTGGAGGAATTCTGGGAAAAAGGAATGGAAATATGTGTGAAAGATTCGGAGGAATTTCTAAAATTAACTTCTTCGGATGATATTGAATAAGGAGATGTCGATTCGATAACTCCTATTTTTATTTAAAATGTGCGATTGCAAAACTGGGACAATCACAATAAATAGGTTTATTAAATAGGAGGAAAAATGGATGTCGCAAGATGGAATCATTTTAGTAGCAAGCGTAACAATCTTTAATGAAGCTGAAGTCTTGATTATAAAAGAGAATAAACCTTCCGCTGTTGAAAAGTGGAATTTTCCGAGTGGACGTATTGAATATGGTGAGGACATTCTCTGTTCCGCTCGGAGGGAAGTAAAAGAAGAAACAGGCTTGGACATAAAACTGATTGGGACCACTGGTGTATATAATTTTATCAGTAGTACAAATAATCAAGTTATTCTATTTCATTTTATTGGTGAAATTACTGGAGGTACTATAAACCTCGAAGAAGATGAAATTTCAGACAGTAAGTGGATTAAGGTGAATGACCTTGTAAAATTTGAGAATGAGGACTTACGGGAACCAGAGGTATTAAAGCAAATAATTAAAAATTTATTAAAAAAGAACCTGTACACAATTAATATTTATAATGAGCAAGTTTGTGAATCGTCTCACTTAAACTCCCATGAAAATTAAAAAATGTACAAAATCTATAAAATTGCATAACAAAAGAAACCCAGAAATTGCTTTTTTAAAAAAATGCTGAGCCTTCAGAATGTTTATATTAAATTAAAAGGTAAATCAAGAATCAGCTCCATTCTGGTAAGAATAAAGGCAGGCTGGTGCAATAACCAGAGTAGGATTAATCTCCCATGAGTGCTACTCGTATAGAGTGCGACAGTCTGTGATGCACCGTGGTCGTTGGAGTCAGACTAACGGATGGGCTCTATGGCACCATAGTTCATCGACCTTCTTCGCCAGCCATACTAATCTATACCCACTCTGCAACAATTTTCATCCTCTGTGGTGCAGCTTTTTGGGTCTGCATGGATGGCTAACGGGTGCTTTACTTCAAGAAGGAGTAAAGCAATTTTTCTTGTTGAACTAACGAAGCAGTTTAGTTTAAGAAGGACTTTTTGATTGGATAGAGAATATTACTTTAGAAAACCAGTATTCGGGAGAGATTATTATGGTATTTTCATTTCGATGTAATGGGAAATTTTATGGTGCATAAAGATATTAATTATGTTTTTGGTAAAGAGGTAGATAAATGATATCCAAAAAATATAAGCCTTTATTGCTAAATGATTTAATCGAATTATTTATACAACAGAAATATAATTACGATGAAAACAAACATTTTTGTATAAACTACTTTATCGGAAAAGATCTTGTAAATGATGTTGATATTAATTATTTCAATGGGATTTTTGAGGAAGTACATTTAACAAAACAAGAAGATGAAAACTTCTCATTAGAGTTATTTAACTTGAAAGAATCAGTCTTAGTTCAATTTGATTTTTATTACCAAAACAATCTTTTGGATGATGCATATACTCATATTATCCATTTTGTTAACCACCAAGAAATACTAGTAAAAAGAAGTCCTGCTTTCGGACTTGCTCAGGAGAAAAAGCTTGTCTTTGAAAGTGACGAGATGAAGATTCCTGATTTGTACATTTCACAGTTAATAATTAAATCTTCTCTTTTGTGGAATAAATACGGTACACCAGCTAATTCCATATTTACTCCTTTTATTAAATGGACGGAGAATATAGAAAAACATATTATTTCTTATTTCGGTTCCTACTTTCAGGATATAAGATTATATGTTGTTGAAGTAAATAATGAAAAATATATTACAGTCATTAAACTTTATGATTTAAAAGAAGCGTTATTGGATGCATCTGTTGAAAATATATTTTACTTAATTCAGTAGTTCGAATAGCTTCCCAATATTGTTCTTATTGATGAAAATGTGTAAATAAAGGAGTGGTAAATATGATTTGGTTAATAATTCTTATTATACTTTTTATTATTATCGCCTTTGCTTTCCTAGTTGACAGGAGAAATAAGAAAATTAATAACAATAATCAGAACCCAATTAATTCAAATGCAAAACCAGGAGAAAGTTCTAACCATATGATGGGAGATAATAGATATACAAATGGTGAATGACTCCCTTAATTTACAGAGTATGTGAAGGTGGTGTACTTAAACTAACGGGTGCTTTACTTCAAGAAGGAGTAAAGCCTTTTTTTCTTATTGAACTAAAGCAGCAGTTTAGTTGAATAAGCGGTATTTCTGAAAGTTTTCAAATTTAACAATAATTCTTAGTTGGAGAACATATTTCATATAATTCATAATTTTTTGAAACCTTTCCGTTTTTTAATCTGTATATATTTTAGAGGGAGGAATTGTGATGAAAAAGATAATGTTAATGTTTTTCTCAGCTTTTCTTTTAGTTGCTTGTACTGATAGTTCCAAGAATGATGAATTAAAAGCATATGTCTCAGATTTTGAAAACTCAGGGTTTATAAATAAGTCTAATCAAATCATTGTTTTATCAGAAGAGGGAATAAGGATTAGTAGTCATGTTCAGTGGGGAAAGAGTCACAGAAAAAGCAGTATTGATAAAGTTCTTGAAAAAGAAAATATTCCACTTACCCAACAATTTAATAAAGTTTATAAAGACGCCACGATTAAGACAGATGGTTCTAAATACTATATAACTCTTGACGAAAATATTAAGTTAGAGTTTGAAAAGGTAGGATTAAGAATTATCGAGGACCCAGAAGGTGTCGAGTATTACACACAAGAATATTCTGAGGAGAATTGAAATGGAATATTCAACTCCCATGAAAATTAAAATCTTCGATTTAGAGAAAAAGGCAATACGAAATCTGACGCAGCCCAATAATTTTTAAAAAAAGTGCAGCGCCTAAAAGAGAATTAAATTGTGGGTTGGACTAGGAGGCGTTTGGTTCAGTGATTGTCACGTTGTAACCTAAGTTTTCAAGTCTTCGAACAGAATATCGTACAATTGATTGTTCTTTTTGTTTGTCAAAGTAATCTTCCCCTAAGTCTACGTACATTTCTTTGCGTGTTAAGAGATAATAGCTGATTCTTAAAATGGCATGAGCCACCGATATCCCTGCCCGCTTTTTACCCTTTCTTGATGCAGTACGCCTATACAAGGATCCCAAGTAGGTTTTGGATCCTCTAACAGAATGAGCTGCTTCAATTAATGCCGATTTCAAGTACTTGTTTCCTTTTTTCATGTTGGTTGATTTCCTCTTGCCCGCACTTTCATTATGTCCAGGTACTAATCCTGCCCAGGAACATAAGTGCGCCGAACTGGGGAATTGCTTCTCCACATCTGTACCGACTTCGGCTAAAATTTGTTCAGCCATTCGAGTGGCGATGCCAGGAATGGAATCCAATCGTTCTATATCTTCTTGATGGGAGGATAACCTAGTAGCCACCTCTTCGTTTAATAGCTCAATCTGCTCAGTTAGAAATTCTATATGGACCAGAATGGTTTTCAACATGAGACGTTGATGTGGATTGATATACCCTCGAAGAGCTAGTTCTAGTTCACTCTTTTTCTTCTTCATTGATCGGCGGGCAAAGCTAGCTAATTTCTCAGGATCATTTTCGCCATCGGCGATAGCACGAAGCATATCAAGCGATGAAACACCCATGATGTCGGAGACAACGGAACCGAGTTTGATATTCGCTCCTTCTAAAACCTTTTGAATCCGATTATGTTGTCTCGCACGCTCTTCAATAATACTTCGACGGTATCGAACTAACTCTCGCAATTCCCGCTGATTTCGGTCTGGAATAAAACTTGCTTTAAGTAGACCATGACGAAGAAGTTTGGCAATCCATTCGGCATCCTTTACATCGGTCTTGCGACCTGGTACTGCTTTCATATGTTGAGCGTTCACTACTAAAAATTCAATGCTCTCGGCTTCTAGCAAGTTAACAATAGGCTTCCAAAATACACCTGTACTCTCCATTGCTACGTGAGTACAACCATGCCCCTTAATCCAGTCAATTAACTGTAATAGAAATACAGTTTTAGTGGAAAACGTTTGAATCTCCTTTCCTTTTGGGGTAATAATACAAGCAGTAATGGAATCCTTATGGACATCCATCCCACAAGCACGTTCAATGATTACTTCCATTGTAATCATCCTTTCTGCGGCAAATAGTATTGGAGGCTGGTGCAATAACCAGAGTAGGATTAATCTCCCATGAGTGCTTCCCGTAAGGGAGCGACAGTCTGTGATGCACCGTGGTCGTTGGAGTCAGACTAACGGATGGGCTCTATGGCACCATAGTTCATCGACCTTCCTCTCCCAGCCGTAGTATCCTATACCCAGGTTTTCACATTTTCATTCTCTGTGGTGTAGCGCTGATTTTGCGCTACATGGATGGCTAACGGGTGCTTTACTTCAAGAAGGAGTAAAGTTTTTTTCTTATTGAACTAACGCGGCAGTTTAGTTTAAAAAGAAGATTAGATGTGGAAATGAAATATGATGTGCAAAAATACAACTTAAAACTACTGGATGAAGGAGGAATGGAATGACTACAAATAAAAAAAGAGATAAAAAAATCCAAGGTAAAGTAATACATGGGACTACAACTAAAGAACGATTTGAAGAAATACATGGAATGACAATAGAGGAATGGAATGCAAAACATGAGGTGAAATTTAAAGACAAAACAGGAATGACACCAGATGAATGGGTTCTTAATAGATATAAAACTATAAAACCAATTGACTTGATTAATGAATATGACGTTGCATCTAAAGCTGATGAAACACTTGTGGAGGATTTGCATGCCTTGGGGCTTAAAAATGATGTAATAAATGTCCTGTTGGAATATGTTTTGATTTTTAATGGTATAGGTTTTGTTCAGTCATTAGTTTTGAAAATCGGGAAGAATTGGTTGAAGAACGATATACTAACTGTTGAAAAAGCTATTGAATTTATGAGGGAAGAACATAGAAAGTATAACGAGTCGCTTGAAAAATAAATACAAATAATAATAGTCACTTGGTAAACTAACAGGTGCTTTACTTCAAGAAGGAGTAAAGCTTTTTTTCTTATTAAACTAAAGTGGCAGTTTAGTTGAAGAAGGGTTTTTACAGAAGAATGAAGAATTACATAATTGTTCAAATACATTGAAGGTGTAAGTGTTTGTTTACCTAAACAAAAAAATAAACTTCAAAGGGGTTCATGGGGTGAGATTTCTAATAATGACAGTAGGGACAACACATAGTGGAAAAACTACTTTCGCTAAGCTTTTAGAAAAAAGATTAATTAATTCAATTGTTATTGACCAAGATGTACAAGGAGAATTTTTAGAGAAACATTATCCGTCCTTATTACCAGAAAAAGGACCGAAAATTTTAAAATTTGCTCTTTCGCAAACAATTGTAGAATTTGCTATTCACAAAACCGATAACCATATTATTTTATGTAATTCTAACCGACAAAAACAACCTCGATTAAATTTGATAGAAAAATTTAAAAAAGAAGGTTTTCAAACCCTTCTTGTAAATTTCGATTTACCGATAGATATATTAAAAGACCGTATTATAAATAGTCATCGTGATATAACAACCCTTAGAAATGTTTCAAACTATAACGAAGTATTAGAAATACAGCTGAAGCAAACAGAAAATGAGGGATTTATTTCTCCTAATAAAGATGAAGTGGACCGCCTATTCACTATTAGTAATGAAACTGATGTTCAAACAGTTATTGAAAAAATCATTAAATTAGTTTAAGTGAAAGAGATAAAACGCACTTCTCCAACTAATGGGTGCTTTAATAAACAAGTACAAGTAGCAGTCTTTAAGGGTAGCTTTTTCTTATTGAACTAACGCAGCAGGTTAGTTCAATAAGCCAGTGAAAAATCATTTGAAATAATGTTTAATAATACTTATTAAATAAAAAAAGGGGAGAGTGAAACCCATGGATTTAGGAGTTCCAATAGCAATTGGAAATACAGCACAAATCTATCTCTACGAAAACAAGATTGTCAAAGTTTTCAATGATTTCTTGCCCGATACGGAATCTTCATATGAAGCAAATAAACAAAAGTTTGCACATTCATGTGGACTTTCTGTACCAAAAATATTCGATGTCACGACAATAGATGGGAAACAAGCCATAATAATGGAGTTTGTTAAAGGGAAAACAATAGGTGATACTTTATCCGAAAACATGGAACAAGCAGAATATTACATGAATATCTCCATAGATATACAACAAAAAATTCATATGATAGTAGCTGATTCTCTTGAACCAATGTCTTTAAAGTTAAGCCGTCAAATTGAATCAGCACAACAGTTAGATAAAAGACATAAGTCCGCTTTACTACAAAAAATGGATACGATTACATATAAGAAAAGGTTATGTCATGGAGATTTTCATATGTTTAATTTAATTCTGTCAGATAATAACCAAGTGACAATTATTGATTGGGTGGATTCCAGTGCAGGGGATTTACGTGCAGACGTCTATCGAACGTACCTATTGTATGAACAGTTCTCAATTGAATTAGCAGATATGTATTTGCGTCTTTATTGTCAAAAAAGTGGTTTATCTAAAGATGACATTTTTCAATGGGCTCCAATCATTGCAGGAGCAAGATTATCTGAAAATGTATCATCAGAAAAAAATGAACGTCTTATTAAGATAGTTAATGATTTCTGTCCATTATAATAAAACTATATTTTGTTAATATTCCTACTTAAACTAACGCAGCAGTTTAGTTCAATAAGGGAATTTATAGATTTGTTATCATAAGAAAAAGTGTTGAAGTATAAGGAGGTAAGGTATTTATGTCTTACGATGCTAATTGTCCATTTTGTAATCCACAAAAAGATGTTGAACAGAACATAATATTTGAAAATGAAACATGCTTTTTTTTACAACACAACAATCAACAAGAAGTATTAGAAGGTTGTGGTTTAATCGTTCCAAAAAAACATCACGCTAATGCTTTTGAATTAACAAAAGATGAATGGAATGATACATATGAACTTTTACAAAATGCTAAGAAATATCTCGATGATAAGTATTCACCAGATGGTTACACACTTGGTTGGAACGTAGGGGAAGTTTCAAATCAATCTATTCTTCATAGCCATTTACACGTTATTCCAAGGTATAATGATGAACCTTTAGCTGGTAAAGGAGTTCGTTATTGGTTAAAACAACCTGAAAATAAAAGGGAAAAGCTTAAGTAATTCTTCTTCAACTAACTGGTGCTTTAGTTAAGCAAGAGCATCTGATGCGTCGGGTTAGCTTGTTAGTACAAAGAATTAATAAAGATAAGGGGGATTAAGTGAGAAATAATTTTTTGATTGGAATTATTTTTTTCATTTTGCTGTTAGCTATGTTTTACAAATTTCAAGAACATCCAGAGAAGACCCTACGATAAATTAATAGTTTTCTGTCTCATTTTATATAATTGGAAGATTATTGGTCTTCAACGGGTTCAGGAAGGAACTAATTCAAACACTGTGAAGTATTACAATTTTTATATCAACATTAATGTGTTTTAGACCATCGGAAAACTACTTTGGGAGTTAAAATATATATATCTATTAATGGGATTTGTTGCTAAAATGTAAATAAAAAGAGTTTTGTCCAGGAGGATATATGTGGAAAATAGCAGCAATAATTTTGATTGGAATTTCCGTTTTTTTATTCTTTAGAAACTTATTACATAGTTGGGTCCTTTCTATTAAACTAAAAAAAATACCTATTGGAATAAGCCCTAACTCCTTATTAAATATAATAAGTGTTTTATTGGCAGTTTTATCAGTAGCATTTACAATTAATGCATCACTAGTCAGTATAATTAATACTCATATTACTAACAATGGACAAACATATTTAATCATATTTCTGATTATTTTAGCCATCACATTCTATGCTATGAACGTAAAGGTAGATAGAATTCAGTATCTTGAAAAACAATTAGATTCTGACACAAAAAAATTATGGGAAAACTATGCTGAGTTAAATGAATTTTACAGACAAAAATCATTAATTAGTGCTATTGAAATTTTTACAAATTCAACACCAACAGTGGTATCTGTACAAAGATATAGATATCGAGTACTAAAAAATCATAAAAAATTAAAAATAATAATTAATGGTGATCATACTACTGTTAGAGAAGGTGACGATTTAAACCTCGTTTCACAAGCATATTTTGAATTTGATTTAGATGAAATTAATACGATTATAAGTGCGTATTTGAAAGCGACTGTTAGTTTTAAAACTTATAATGAACGGGACGATGACATTGAAGAATTGCAAGATATCTATTTAAAGCTTCTTGAAGAATTGGATAAACTATCAACCGAACAAATTGATAATTACTATACATATAAATTTGAATTAGTTAAGCTGCTACACCCATTATTAGAAAAAAGCATGAATGTAAACTTTAATATCGAATTACCTTCAGATAAAATAAAAAAACTAAATGGGCGTAAATCGGGTATCGACATAGCAATGTTTTTGCTTAAAGATTATATGTCAATAAAAGCAAATCTTGATCTTTTCAATTACAAAGGTACTTCGGATTCAAAAAAAGCAAGAATGTATTCTAACTTACAATTAACAAATAAACTTGGAGAAAACTTCATATATGTGATAGCCCATCAAACGGATGAAAACTGGACTCAAGAAAAAGTAATTCAAAAGATTGAAGAAGACACGGAAAAATTC
This sequence comes from Psychrobacillus sp. FSL H8-0510, assembly GCF_038008345.1. Lineage (NCBI taxonomy): Bacteria > Bacillati > Bacillota > Bacilli > Caryophanales > Bacillaceae > Psychrobacillus > Psychrobacillus sp. FSL H8-0510. The sequence goes on along the minus strand of NZ_JBBOYZ010000001.1, from coordinate 2,111,763 downwards.
CTCGATATAGTTGATGCGGAAATTCATTTTATTTCATAAAATATGATATCATATCATTAGGAGGTGTTTTAAATGCGCCATTCAATTTTTAATGTTGAAAAAACAATCAATGTGCCAGTAAATCCTTCGATTCAAGAAGAACGTCGCAAACGTTTTAATGAAAAATACAAAAAGACTTTTAATTCTGATTTATATATGGTTGAAAATCCAACTTCGACCCCTAAGCAAGTAGTAGTTAATGTATATGGATTAAAATCCAAATGGTTATAACTGTTTCCCCATCCAAGTTACAAATATGGATGGGGTTTTGTAACATTTCGTTAATTGAATACCGTAAGCCCAAAATAAAAAAGACATCCGATACGGATGACGAATAACCGTATCATTTGATTTTCGCGGCAGTGTACGTTTATTTCATTTATTTACTTCAACTTGATTTATTTTTGACCAAGGTATGTATTGATCTAATATTCAAGGATATTGATGTATGCCGAAAACGGTAGGTCCTTTTAAAGTTTTCTTTATGTATTCAGTAAACCATGTCGTTACTTTTCGCTACTGACACTTAATTAATTGGTGTTCTCTTTAGCACCAGCATCGTTGACCGAAAAGACCTGCTCTAGTGAAATTTATCAAGGTCAATCGTTACTTTTAGTTCTTTTTTTATGGCTTCAACTAATTTTCCCCTTTTCTTTTGGGTGATTGGGGAGTATGCTGTATTATCGAATAAGAATTGAATAATCGAACTTTTTGATACAAATTGACTTGACCACTCTTCTAATTGCTTCTCTCGTGCAAGTTCCGCTTCGCGTCTAGTTAAAAAATTATTACTACCCCAATCCCAACTTGAGTCTAATTCATCTTTTGATATAAACCCCTTTAACGCTAATCCTGGGTCGTTATTTTCACCCAGAACTACTTCTTTTTCAATTACTTCATCTTTCTTAATGGAATATATTTTACATCCTACTTTCAGATTACTGATTGTTTTTTTACTATTTGACATAGTTACCTCCACACAATTTTTATTTGATGATATATTTAAATTGATTGATATCTTTTAAATTCCTACCAGACAACCCAAAAATTGGAGGTTCATGATGTTACTACCAAATAAGTGGAATGATTATGCAATGCAATACTTAAAGTTAGCAGAAAGTAAATTGTTGAAAGAGAAGAAGTTGGATAATAGTGAGATTCTTCCCATTATCTACGTTGCAAGACATTATGTTGAATTACGTCTTAAAATGATACGAAAAATATCAAAGGTTCTAAATGGTGGAAAAGCAAAAAATGTGGAAGGACATAATCTTGAAAGTCTGTGGAATGGTTTTGTATTATTAATCGAGCAAGTGCTTAAAAATAATAATTTATTCGATACTAAAACACAAGATGGATTATATAATATTGGAGAGTTTATTAAGAGTCAGACTGGCTGGGATGATGATTCCAAGCATTACGCTATCCATCTGATTTAAGTGGAGTTCCATACACTTTAGAAGTTAATTTAGCAGACTTCACCTCACAGTGGAGTAACTGTATGGAAGCTTTAGAATACTTGTATCAAAGTTTAATTTGGCAAATAAAAAATAATAATATTACTTTAACAACTGAACAAATTTCGGATTTAACTGGAAATGGTATTGATTTATAATTTTATAGATAAATAAAGTGAAAGAATAAAAGATTGCGAGATGCTTAGTAAACACAAAAAGGTGATTGAGAGGGTATTACCTTAGCTTGGATGTTGTACTTTAAGTTTAACTTTCACACAAAAGAAATATGGGAACAAAATTTAACCTTGAATTAACTTGCTATATTAATACTTGGGAAGAAGATTGATCGAAAAAAACCAACAGAATAAGAGTACTGGTAAATCCCCTCTTTCGGCAGGTATTGTAATAGGTAGGGTCACAATTATAAAAAATATAGGGATTATTTTAGAGTTCAGTCATTATGGAGAACTATGGTCTACTGAAAAAATTGATAAAACCTATAAAACATATGCTGAATATTTTCCAGGTAACTTATGGAAATCAAATATAACATACGAAGGAACCTGACCGATTCCGAACTCTATGATAGATTATTCGTTATCCTTCCTTGTTAACTAACGGGGCTTTACTTCAAGAAGGAGTAAAGCCTTTTTTTAATTGAAGAAACAAAGCAGTTTAGTTCAATAAGAATTTTAAAATTTTGAGGGATCTATATCTATTCCTCTAGAAGAAAGGTGATAGTCAGTTGAGATCTGGTAATTTAAGGACAAGAAACTATTTTAGAGGGCTTTTTATAGAACTAACTTTAATAATAGAAATGAAGAAAGTTGGATATGCCATAATATCGAACTCAAGTTCTCTTATGGAAATATAAGTATTTTGTTATAATAGAATTTATAAAATTTAGTAAATTTACACTGAAATTAGGGGTGGGTCATTTGTCATTGTCTAAGGAAGCTTCGATATACGAGGACATTATTGAACGCTATATAGATTCTCTTTTAAGAGGGAATGGTCGTGAATTAGATTCATTTTTAACTCAAGTTGAATCAACTCAAATAGTGGTTGGTACTAATGCAACAACAAGATGCTATATGTTGGCATCTAATGGACAAGCTATGCCACGTGTAGAAGACTTAGCTTTGAGAATAGCAAATTTTATGGTAGATTATGCAATTCCAAGAACTGAAATAGAAAAAGCTAAAGAATTAGATCGTGAGGATAATTCAACTATACATATATCAGCTTTAGTTAGAAAATCTCGTAAACTATTTACCCAATTAAAGAAAACTGGTGAAGGTGGCGAGATGTTACTTTACTTATTAATACAAAGCGTTTTAAGATTACCGCAAGTAATATCGAAAATGTCTTTAAAAACTAGTGGTCAACTTCATTATCAAGGAGCAGATGCTATCCATATGGGTTACGATTCTGAGACACAAAAATTACAATTATATTGGGGTGAATCAAAATTATATCAATCATTAGATCAGGCAATTACAAGCTGCTTTACAAGTCTTGCTCCATATATGATTGGTCAAGGTGGAATAGATGATCCTAGGGAACGAGACATGCAATTATTAATGACTAATTTGGATTTAGCTAATCCAGATCTTGAAAAGGCATTGCTTAATTATCTAGATCCTAACCACCCTTCTTTTAATTCATTAGAATATAGAGGCGCATGTTTAATTGGTTTTGATAGCGGTAATTACTGTTCTGTTCCTTTCGAAAAAACTCAGGAAATTGTGATGGAAGAGGTTACGCAATTGTTAACTAGCTGGTTGGGGAAAATCAACACGGGTATTAATAAACATCAACATTTAAATAAATTTACGTTAGAGGTTTTCCTCATACCATTCCCATCCGTTCAAGACTTTAGGGATAAGTTCTTAGAGGCTATCTCCTAATGATAAACTCAAATTTACCTGCAAACATTTACAATCTCACGGGTTTCAAGGATAAATACAAACCATTGTTATATAAATCAGTAAAAGAACAATTCAAACTGAAAAATCAGGAGTCCAGCATTAATATAGATATTAAGTATTTACTTATGTGTGCCAGTATTTTTGCTAACTCAACAGATGCTAAACATCTGGATACTGCATTTCGTATTTCTCAGTACATTATTCAAAATAACGAGACAGATGAAAACCAAAAAGTATCTGCAACTTATATTCTTGATAAAATGACCAATCAAGGGGCAATCGAACTTGCAATTGAAAGGGAACGCATTCCTAGGAATTATAAGGAGGATGTCCCATTTGAATTTCAGTTAGATTCTATGAATAGACTAATGAAATATTCTATTTTTGATAAAAATGAGAATCTAATACCAATCAATATGTTTCAATATGAAGTATTGGAAGGTATTAGAAAAAATGATTGGGTTAGTATATCTGCTCCAACATCGGCTGGTAAGTCATTCATTCTGTTGCAGCGAATTAAGATGTATTTTGAAAATGTCGATAAGGGGACTATCGTCTATGTTGTTCCGACAAGGGCACTTATACACCAAGTGGAGCGCGATATAAAAAAGCTATGTATAGATAACAGGATTGCAGACACTTTAGTAACTAATGTCCCATTTATTGATAACCTAACTAATAACTTTCAGAAGATTGTTTTTGTCTTAACTCAGGAAAGATTACAGTGGCTTCTAAATGATAATCAGACATTTTCACCTGATATATTAATCATTGATGAAGCTCAAAAAATTGGTGATGGTGCAAGAGGGATCATTCTTCAACAAACAATAGAAGAAGTGTCACGGAGATCAACACAAGTAGAGATGATTTTCTCTAGTCCAATGACTTCTAACCCTGAAATACTATTAGAGCAATCTACACATGAAACTCGTAAAGAAACTATTGAAAGAGAACAAGTAACTGTTAATCAGAACTTATTGTGGGTCAATCAAATATTCAGAAAGCCGAAAGAGTGGGAAATGTATTTATGTACAGAAGAAAATAAAGTTAATCTGGGGGGGATTACGCTAAATCAAAAACCTAATAATAATACAGAAAGATTAGCGTTTGTTTCCCATATATTAGCTGACCCTTTCGGTGGGAATTTAATATATACGAATATCCCTTCTAGTGCAGAAAACTGTGCTCAAAAATTATGGGAACTGCAAGAAGCAGAGAATGATTCGAGCCATCCTGAAATCTTGGAGCTCATTGACCTTATTAAAGAGTCAGTGAATCCAAATTATACACTAGCAAATGTTCTGTCAAGGGGCATTGGTTATCACTATGGGAATATGCCTTTGATAATAAAAAACGAGATAGAAAGATTATTTTCAGAGGGAATAATCCAATTTCTTGTTTGTACTTCCACTCTTATTGAAGGAATTAATCTACCAGCAAAAAATATATTCATTAGAGGTCCTCAAAAAGGTCGTGGAGTACCGATGGGGGAAATGGATTTTTGGAATTTAGCAGGAAGAGCAGGTCGACAAGGTAAAGAATTTCAAGGTAACGTTATTTGTATTGATACAAGTAAAGAAGAAATTTGGAACAACTCCCCACCAGAGATACGAAAAAAGTATGTAATTGAAAAAGCTGTGGATAATCTTCTGTTAAAGGAAGAAGATGCTCATAACCTAGGTAAATACATTGATGAAGGGGCACCAAGGAGCCAAAGTATAAAACAACCAGAACTAGAATATGGCTTTACTTACTTAACAGGAGAGTATATTCGAAACAATGGATTAACAGGCTCTAGATCATTAGCAAAGTACAATACGGATTCAATTAATAAGTTAGAGAAGTCCATAGAAGTTGCCATCAAGGATATAGAAGTGCCTCACAGCATTATGATAAAGCATACAGGTGTCAGTCCAATTGCTCAACAAAAATTGTTGGAATTCTTTAAAAGCCAACAATTAGTGATAGATTGGTATACTCCTGTTCACCCATCTAAAAGAGATGCTCTACAATACTACAAGACTATTATAGATACGATCCAAGAAATATTATCAGGTGAACATCCAGGTAAAAATTATCACTTTTCACTTTTAATTCTTGAATGGATGAGAGGATATCCCTTATCTAGGATAATTGATCGTAATATTACATTTTGGAAGAAACGTGATAATAACAAGTCTACACAAAGTATTATTAGAGAAACAATGAAAGATATTGAAGAATTTGCACGTTTTAAATTCATAAAATACTTCGCATGCTATCGAGATATATTAAATTATTTTTTGGAATCTCAACAATTAATTGCGGAGGATAGCTTAACCGATATAAATTTATGGTTAGAATTGGGAGCATCAGAAAAAACTCCGATATCATTAATCAGTTTAGGGTTCACTAGAACAACCGCGATAAGGTTGGCGAATTTATTAATAGATCAAAACTTAGATAGAGAAGAGTGTATATTACTACTAACACAGATAAGTTGGGAGAAAGTAGCGATATCACCAATCGAACTAAGAGAAATAACGCAAATACTTCAACTATATGTCCATACGAAAAAATAATTAAACATTCTCTTACTGTGAGTAAGCTAGTGGCTAGATAATAGGATGCTAAGTTTATATCAACTACAATTATTTCACCTAGATAAATGTAATATTCACAGTAAGAGAAAGCGAACGTTGATTTACTTAGGCGGTACTTATGTTCTTGTTCAACTAAAGTATAGAATGGTTGTCGATAATGGGAATTAGTCGGGGGCAAAGAAATGAAAAAAGTAAAGAGATTATTTGTTTTGTCCGCGGATTTTGATGTGACTAATGACAACAGGGGGAATAACGTTGAAAAGCTATATTAGTATCAGTGAAAATACCAATCTTTCTACAAGTTGTATTTGTTGTGAAATCCAAAAGAAATGCATTTGAAGGATTTAAAAAACCAAATTGATTTTACACTTTCTGAATAGCAGCTGATAAGCTTTAACAGAAGAAAGATATCAAGGTGATTTATTATTTATTACTTTGGGCAAGGGACACACCCTTGCCTTTTTTATACTTGTGAAATAATGGGTAGGTTAATTTTATAAATAGATGCGTTATACTTTACTTCTATTCAACATGGTAAAGAAACTGAAAAGAGTTCTCTTTTCCTTGATTACTTTGTACTCATTGATCAAAAGCTGTAAGCCATCACGATCAATCATTTCAATGTTATTCGATTTAGCCGAAATCAATGCCTCTTTACTGAAATAACGATTCGTGATAACCATCTTCTTTTGAACTTTCCAAACTCCCGCTCCACCACAGACTTCATTTACAGCTTCAACTCCAATGGTTCGTCCTTCTCCATAGCACTTGGCTTGAATTCCTGTTTTTATCTTATCTTTGATTGTAATTACATCGATTCCATAGTCTTTATGAGGAGTAAGCTCCACATAATAGCCCATGCCGTCATATAATTTGGATAGAAACACCTCAAACTCTTTGCCTTCCATTTGATCAATTTCCTCAATAGCAAAATTACGAGTCGTGTTAAGTTTTGTATTCCGCTGATGAGGAAGTACAAAACTTAATTTCTTGAAACTTTGCCATACAAAATTTATACCGAGATAGATTAATACGAGAAAGAATAACAAAATCAAAAGTTCTCCATAAGGAAAGGTTGCTCCGATCATTGATACAGTTAAAAATAGATATAATCCAAAAATGGTTTTCTGATTTAATTTCCAATATTGGACACGATGTGAACGATTAAATGCTAGATGTAGACCCATAGTTCGAAACAACCCAACGTTGATGAAGAAGAGTATACCTAATAATAAAAATGAGGATTGCACATCCTCTTGAATCTCATAGATTTCATCAGCTACGGTCATACCGATGAAAAATAAGACCATAGTCTGTAAGGTCATTGACGATGCATTGGATTTATTAGTGCTTTTAGTTGCTTTTGCTCTATGTTTCTTGCTCATTAACAACATCCTTTTTATATATGTTAAGTGTATTATGTCCAAAAAAATAATAAATAAAAAACTGTGATGTGTTATTCAATAAAATAGTACTCTATAAAGAAAACTTTAAAGAGTCGGCTAGTACTTACCCACATAATCAATAGGAAATTAAAGATTGGAGCGAGGGGAGGAATAGTTTCCTGTAAACGTACTCCTAGTTAAAGCAATTTTTTAATAACGGATGATTAAGTTAAACAGGACCATCATTTCGATGGTCTATTTTTATGTCAAAACATCAAGAAGATTTCGGCGATATACAATGTGAAATGTTACACTTCAACTAACTCAGCAAGTTAGTTGAACAAATTACCACAAGATTAATTGAAACGAATACCACAAAATTCTGTCTAATTATAAAAGGAGTGATTATATTGAAAAAACTTAGCTTAATTTTGTCTTTAATATTTTTATCAATAGGGTTATTGGGCTGTCAACAAAGTGGTGAAGAGGAGGGGCTCAACAAAGAGATTTCTAAAAATGTAACCAACTCCACTACACAAAATATGCCAATAGATATGCCTAGTGATTTTGATTTTTCTATTCAGTTTGGTGTTCAAAAAAAGAATGAGATTAATACTTTCGAAGGAACGGTGACTAAGGATTTAATAGCAGATGGTACTGCAACCACTGAGTTAATCTTAACAGAAGATGATATGAAAGATATTTATGAGAAAATGAAAGAAATTAATATAACTGAAACGAAGGAATTTACAGCTGAACCTATAAACGGAACGGTTTGTATGCAACAATCGTACGGAGAAGATGAGTGGGTAATTATTATCAACGGTGAAACGATAACAAAATTAATTTCAGGGGAATACTGTGAACCAACGAACGATGCAAAACAACTAATTGCGTTGAGAAATTATGTCTTTAATATAATTAAAAGCAAGGGTGAATATAAATCACTCCCAGAGTCCAAAGGTGGGTACGAATAGTTATTCAACAAACAGGAGCTTTAGTTAAACAAGACCACCTTTTATAGTTTATTTTTATGTCCAAAACATCAAGAAGATTTCGGCGATACATTGTGAAATGTTACACTTAAACTAACGTGGCAGTTTAGTTGAAGAAGAAGGTTTTTTTGCTATTGTGTTGAATAGCTTAAGATATGTAAATTATTGAACAAAAGGGGTGCTAACTTGGAATTGACGAAAGAAGAAAAATACAAAATTTACTTAGGAGAAAAGGAAAAAAATGAACAGAAAGAAAAACAAAGGTTGCAGGAAATAACTGATGAGCAGAAACAACAAATTTATAATGAATATAAGGAAAAAGAGGTTGTATACGTAAGCGATAAAGATGTGCTGTATCCAAATGTTTCGTTGAAAGTTTTCTCAATAATATTTGGTATTGTCGTTGCTTTTATTGCTCTCTTTAATTTTCTTTTGGGGTTGTTGGTTATGATTGGAGCATTTTTTGGATTTGTTGCTTTGTACTTTTACAATTATAAATCCTTTCTTTTATTTCCTGAAATACAATACAAATGTCCGATATGTAACTCTGAACACCATAATAGAACTAGAATAGAAGAGCAAAGAGAAATGGAAGCGACAGGTTACGTTAAAGCAGTTTGTAAAAAGTGTGGTGCAAAGTTTAATTTAGTTGTGGAAGCAAACGTATTTCAAATCTTAGATGTTGAGAATAATAAGAAAGTATAGGGAGTTATCAAAAAAGTAATCGGTGATTATGGTAAGGTAATTTGGCTCTCTTTTATTTATGCTATGTTAAAGGTAAGGGTTGATTTTTCGGAAGGTGGACTAACGCCGCAGGTTAGTTTAAGAAGACCGATTATTATTATTTTAAGAATGGAGGAAAAGAATTGGGAAATTCACTATTAATAACAATAAGTGCATCTTATAATTTGAATTTTTTGATATACATACAAAATATTTATCTTAATCAAAATCAGAGTAAAAAAGAATGCAAATACCCGTTTTTCCCATCAAAAATAGCTTTTAATGAAGATTTTGAATTAAATTATAAGGATTTATGGGATGAAATTGCAGAAAGCATAAGCATATCAAAACCCCAAAGTAACGACATGAGAATATTTTATGAAGAAAAAGATTTATTTTATCAAAGATTATTCGTGATTGATTTAGAAAACTTAAAGAAATATGCTGAAATCTACAAGTCTTTTCAAGTGTGGTGGGAAAGCATTGCAGGGCAGTTATCGGTAGAAAGGTCTATCGATAATAATGTACAAGAAATATATAATCAATTGGCGATATCCCTAATGAAAAGTGAGATAGAACCTCAAAAAACATTGAATATTAGCTTGGTTTATGAAGAATGTCAGTTAGCAAAAACAGAAGTCTCATCTTATTTTGCTGTGCTTGCAATAAGAGATTTTATTGTCGATTATAAAAAGTTGGTTCCCAAATTACAGGGTTATTTTTATTAAGCTAACGGGTGCTTTACTCAATAACTCGTATTAAGTGGTTTTCGACCACTTATACAGGCATATACTTAAATTAAAAAGGAAGTGTCTAACTGAAAAAGAGTAAAATCACTTTAATTGGGACTATTGTAATTTTATTTGTTACCTTTTTATTTATCAATAATACCTTGTCAAAAGGAGATACATCTGAAGTGCCACCTATGTTAAGTCCCGAGGAACAAGCAGAAAAAACGGCTGAGATTGAAAATTTCCTCTACGGAGATAGTGGAATACTTAAACTAGTAGGTGATGAATTAGTAAAACGAGGTTATATAATTCAGACGATGGTTATGGCATATTCTGTGGATGATGTTCATGTGAAATATGTCTTAAACGATAAAGAAGCTACTGAATCCGTACAAGAAGAGGTAAAATCAATTTTCTTTGAGATAGTTAAAGAGAATAATCTAGATTCTAATGCATTTAATCTTAAAGTCGGTGATAGTAATGATGGACCAGATTGGTAATGAAGTTCTTATTTCACTAACGGGTGCTTTAGTGAAAATCGTTGAGCTGTTCAAACAGCTCTTTTTCTTATTGAACTAAACTGCCAGTTTAGTTCAATAAGGGGTTACCATTAGAATGTACGAAGAAATATGCAAAAGGGTGGAAAATCCCCTTACGTATCAATTCCTTTTCTCGTTACGGTCTTACGATTTACCGTTAACACTTCCCTAGTATTCCTTTCAAGTTCTACTAAAACAATATTTCCTAACACGTAGTAGGCTATTTTTAGAGGACCTCGCATATTAAACACTTCAAAATAACATACTATGTATGTATGGAATTGAAAAAATTTTAAATACTAACAACTAATTCTTAATAATATTTTTTTTTAGGAAAGGAGATAGAATCATTAATCTTAAAAAAAATATAATGAGTGCACTCGTTCTTTTAATACTCAGTGGAATTTGGACCTACTCTCATTATCCAAATAATGAGATTGTATTCGCAATAGAATCCCAAAAAGAATACTCAAATGAAGTACTAATCGAAAATACTAATAATCTAACTAAAAAAATAAAAAATGAACTAGAAAAACAAAACTTTACTATAACGTTTATTGGAATACATCTTCAAAACGAAGAAATCAATATTCGAGTAAATGGCACCCAACAGTATCTAAAAAGCATTGAAAAAGATATTGAAAAAATTGTTTATGAACTAGCACAAAAAACAATTTTTAAAGATTATTCAATTGGAGTTTATAAGGAAATCATTGTTCCAACCGATTCCAATAAATCAACATTAGAAATTAACCAATTATTAAATAAAATAAACACAACAGTCCAAAAAAATATCGAAATTAAAGGATATACAACGGTTGTAAATATACTCACAAAAAAACAATCCAAAAAACTAATTATAGAAATAAATACATCTATACAAAAAGACAATTTAACTGATATCGATTTAGGAAAAGAAATTGAAAAAGTAACCAGGGAGTCTTTAGTAGAAATTATTCCAACATCAACAACTGAAAACCAAACAGTAGAGATTAATGTCTATAATATTGACCAAGAAAAAATAAACTGAAATTTCGTTCAAAAAAGGCACCCCCACAAAAAAACAGCATGGGGGACTTATACAGTTCGAGTTTTCTTATTCAACTAACGGGTGCTTTACTTCAAGAAGGAGTAAAGCCTTTTTCTTATTTAACTAAAGCGGCAGTTTAGTTGAATAAGCAGGTAGAATTTGGATGCATATCGAAGTAGATAATATAAAATTATAATTTTTCAAGTAACTGTATCAAAGGAGAAGAGAAAAAGTATGGAAAAAGTACAAATTAGATTAGCGGAACAGAAAGATGCTGTGAATATGCTTGAAATTCAACGTGCAGTTTTATCAGAAGAACAATATTTATTATCGACCTTAGAAGAATTTAACCAGTCCGTAGAGGGTCAAAAAGCGTGGATTCAATCGAAGATAGACAATGAACGTGAAACAATTTTAGTAGCAGAGATAGAAAATGTTGTTGTTGGATGGCTTGTCTTTCAATCATCAAGCCGTAAAAGGTTGAGTCATACAGGTTCCTTTGGCATGATGATTGATAGTACCTTTCGGGGAAAAGGAATTGGGAAAGCTTTAATGCAAGAATTACTAAATTGGGCAGAACAAAATCGGTACATTGAGAAAGTAAGCTTAGGTGTTTTCTCTACAAATATTAATGCTATATCTCTTTATAAAAAAATGGGCTTTATCGAAGAAGGAAGAAAAATTGGTGAGGTTAAGCTGAATGATAATGAATATATAGATGATGTATTGATGTATAAAAACGTAAAGAATTAACTTGGACATTAGTGGCAAATCTTTGAGTGCTTTAATTACATTTTTCATCTTCAACTAACGGGTGCTTAGTTAAACAAGACCATCAAAAAATTGATGGTCTATTTTTATGTAGAATGTGAAATGTTACACTTCAACTAACGCAGCAGGTTAGTTGAATAACGATGTAGAATAATCAGTATGAAACGATACAGAATAGAGGTTTGAATGTTATGAGTAATATTGAAAAAGTAGATGAATTGTTACAAGTATTCATTAAGGAATGTCCAACCTTAGAAACTAGTAAAAAATTAATAAATAAAAATGTAACTAATTTTGATAACAACTTTGGTCTCAGTGGTTTAGAGAATAACTTAGCTAATAGCTATAAGCAATTCGAAAATTGGCTTAACGTGTTGTTTGAAAAAGAGAAAGTACAAGACAACATTATCGCCTTCAACTTTGGACTTTACGAAAGTGAAGGTGGCATTCAGCTATATATTTCGGGTTCCACAGAGTGGGATTTTGATGATGAAGATTGGGCAAGTAACAATGATTATTACCCTGAAGGTAGATACCCTGATATTACTCTTTATAATGACTTGTACAATGTTTGGGAAGATAACCTTGAATTAGGATTATTTTTGACTATTTCATCAACAATTATTTTTCAAATACATATTTAATAGCAAATCCTTCAAAATTTCCACAAGATCTAGTATTGTCAACAGGATTTGATGATGGCGATATATATAACTTTATTAAAAAAAGTTATGAAAACGTAACTGTCTTATTCAACTAACGAGGTGCTTTAGAAGAGTTCTAAAGCATATCAAATGAGGAGGTTGGAAATGAAAAAAAATACTAGGTTTTTCGAAGAATATAACATTAGTAGCGTAATTATTTTTTATGGAATTGTTTTGCTTTACACCTTGTGGATTGGTATAGAGATAGATGTATAAAAAATATTTACAATTCTAGTTTTCACAATTATTTTTTGGTTAGCAAATAGTTTGCAATCATCCAAATCACCCAAAAAGTAATTTATTTTTCAATATTATATATATTTTTGAAATAAACAAGCACTGCCAGTAATGGTAGCTTTTTCTTATTGAACTAACGAAGCAGTTTAGTTTAAGAAGGAAAAAATTAATTCTTGTTGAATAGTACAGAATATAAATATAAAGAGGGTGAAATTAATGGAACTTAGATTGGAAAAAGCAATTGAAAACGATGCACAAGCTATTTTTGATATTCAGGTTAAAGCCTTTATGCCTTTGTTGAATATGTATGAGGATTACGAAACAAACCCAGCAAATGAAACTATCGAAAGAGTAATATCGAGAATAAATCAACACAATGGTAGTTTTTATAAGATATTAGCTGACAATACCCTTGTGGGAGCTATCTGTATTTTTTGGAGAGAAGAAGTACAATTTTGGATTAGTCCGATGTTTATTTTGCCTACTCACCAAGGAAAAGGGATAGCTCAGAAGGTTATAAATTTAATTGAGTGTATGTTCCCTCAAGCAACCACGTGGGAATTAGCTACAATATTAGAGGAAGAACGAAATTGTTATTTATACGAAAAAATGGGTTATAGCAAAACAGGAATTAGCAAGAAATTAAACGATAACACAACCCTTATTTTTTATAAAAAGGTCTGTTAAAACACAAAACAGCTTATTAAGCTAACGGGTGCTTTACTTCAAGAAGGAGTAAAGCCTTTTTTCTTATTGAACTAAAGCAGCAGTTTAGTTCAATAAGAAACTAATCACTTAAGATTTTCATTGTAGAATATGGTACTTTTGTTTAACACGAGGAGGTAAATATAATTGGCTACAATAGGACTTATAAGGCATGGAATTACTGAGTGGAATGAACTTGGTAGGTCACAGGGAATATCAGATATCCCTTTAAATGAATTCGGGAAACAACAGGCGGTTGCTTTAGCCAATAGACTCTCTTTAGAGGAAAAGTGGGATATTATTGTGACAAGTGATTTATTACGTGCCAAAGAAACAGGACAAATAATTGCTTCTAAATTAAATTTGCCTGTCAGTTTGTTTGACGAAAGAATACGTGAAATTAACTGTGGAGAAATAGAAGGGACAACTGAAGAGGATAGGATAAATAAGTGGGGTAGTAATTGGAGAGAATTGAAACTTGGGATGGAAAAATTTGAAGACGTCTCTAAAAGAGGTTATGAATTTTTAACAGAATTACCTACTAAATATATTGATAAACGAGTATTGGTAGTAAGTCATGGGGCATTAATAGGTTTAACTTTACAAAGATTACTACCAGATAAATTCTCGAATACACATATTGAAAATACATCATTAACTATTCTTATAAATAACGAGAGTAAGTGGGATTGTACGCTTTACAATTGTACGCAACATTTAGGTGAATAAGGTAATTCTCTTGTTCAACTAACGGGTGCTTTACTTCAAGAAGGGGTAAAGCATTTTTTCTTATTGAACTCCCATGAAAATTAAAATCTTCGATTTAGAGAAAAAGGCAATACGAAATCTGCCGCAGCTCAATAATTTTTTAAAAAAGTGCAGCGCCTAAATGTGAATTAATTTGTGGGTTGGACTAGGAGGCATTTGGTTCAGTGATTGTCACGTTGTAACCTAAGTTTTCAAGTCTTCGAACAGAATATCGTACAATCGATTGTTCTTTTTGTTTGTCAAAGTAATCTTCCCCTAAGTCTACGTACATTTCTTTGCGAGTTAGGAGATAATAGCTGATTCTTAAAATGGCATGAGCCACTGATATCCCTGCACGCTTTTTACCCTTTCTTGATGCAGTGCGCCTATACAAGGCTCCCAAGTAGGTCTTGGATCCTCGAACAGAATGAGCTGCTTCAATTAACGCCGATTTCAAGTACTTGTTTCCTTTTTTCATGTTGGTTGATTTCCTCTTGCCCGCACTTTCATTATGTCCAGGTACTAATCCTGCCCAGGAACATAAGTGCGCCGAACTGGGGAATTGCTTCTCCACATCTGTACCGACTTCGGCTAAAATTTGTTCAGCCATTCGAGTGGCGATGCCAGGAATGGAATCCAATCGTTCTATATCTTCTTGATGGGAGGATAACCTAGTAGCCACCTCTTCGTTTAATAGCTCAATCTGCTCAGTTAGAAATTCTATATGGACCAGAATGGTTTTTAACATGAGACGTTGATGTGGATTGATATACCCTCGAAGAGCTAGTTCTAGTTCACTCTTTTTCTTCTTCATTGATCTGCGGGCAAAGCTTGCTAATTTCTCAGGATCATTTTCGCCATCGGCGATAGCCCGAAGCATATCAAGCGACGAAACACCCATGATGTCGGAGACAACGGAACCGAGTTTGATATTGGCTCCTTCTAAAACCTTTTGAATCCGATTATGTTGTCTCGCACGCTCTTCAATAATACTTCGACGGTATCGAACCAACTCTCGTAATTCCCGCTGATTTCGGTCTGGAATAAAACTTGCTTTAAGTAGACCATGACGAAGAAGTTTGGCAATCCATTCGGCATCCTTTACATCGGTCTTGCGACCTGGCACTGCTTTCATATGTTGAGCGTTCACTACTAAAAATTCAATGCTCTCGGCTTCTAGCAAGTTAACAATAGGCTTCCAAAATACACCTGTACTCTCCATTGCTACGTGAGTACAACCATGCTCCTTAATCCAGTCAATTAACTGTAATAGAAATACAGTTTTAGTGGAAAACGTTTGAATCTCCTTTCCTTTTGGCGTAATAATACAAGCAGTAATGGAATCCTTATGGACATCCATCCCACAAGCACGTTCAATGATTACTTCCATGGTAATCATCCTTTCTACGGCAAATAGTATTGGAGGCTGGTGCAATAACCAGAGTAGGATTAATCTCCCATGAGTGCTTCCCGTAAGGGAGCGACAGTCTGTGATGCACCGTGGTCGTTGGAGTCAGACTAACGGATGGGCTCTATGGCACCATAGTTCATCGACCTTCCTCTCCCAGCCGTAGTATCCTATACCCAGGTTTTCACATTTTCATTCTCTGTGGTGTAGCGCTGATTTTGCGCTACATGGATGGCTAACGGGTGCTTTAGTTAAACAAGTGGCTGCCTGTAAGGGGAGCTTTTTCTTTTTGAACTAACGCGGCAGGTTAGTTCAATAAGAAGGTATTTTTGCCTTTACGTTGAATAAGTTAATATATGTAAATTATAGAACAAAAGGGGTGCTTTACTTCAAGTCTGAGGGTGGCACTTTTTTCTTGAATTAAACGAAGCAGGAGTTTTTTTTATAAGCATATCTATTATGGTTGAGTGGAGGTATAAATGAAAAAAAATCATGTATATGCATTGATAATTTACTTTGGAGTATTACTTTTAGGTGATGTCATCACTTTGATATTTAATAATTCGAGAAGTTTAGTTATTATACTTAATTTTACGCTTTCCCCATTGTTATTGTTAATAACTTTATATTTATTGAGAGACGATATAAAACTAATGGTATTTGAAAAAAGAAAATCAACGGTTAAACAATCATTATATGCTATTATCAAATGGTTTTTTATTGCCATAGTTGGTTTTATAGTTATTGTTACAATAACACCTTTATTTTACACGTCTGAAGTATCTAATTCTTCTAAAATGACACAAGCTATCCCTTTAATAGTTATTCCATTTGTTTTTATAGGACCAATATTAGAGGAATTAATATTCAGAAGAATTTTATTTACCTCATTTTCAAAGAAATTCACTATTCTATTAAGTATTCTTTTTACCTCAGTAATCTTCGCTGGGTGGCATATGGATTTACCAAGTTTTCCTTTATTATTCTGGTTATCAATCGTTTATACTTACAGTTATTATCAAACTAACAGATTATTAGTTCCAATTACTCTTCATGTCCTATGGAATTTATTTTCATCAGGCGTAGCTATAATTGGTGCTTACTTTTTTGAATAACATTTAATTTAGGAATACATTCATTGTTAGCTTGTTATTAAGCTAACTAGGTGCTTTAGCTCACAAGTGGCTGCCTTCAAGGGTAGCTTTTCTTATTGAACTAAAGCGGCAGTTTAGTTTAAGAACGAGGTATTTTTAGAAGTGTGTCGAATAATAATTAATAATTCAATTCAAATTTTGGGGGGAGTTAAGTTGAAGAAAATAATTACTTTATTATTTACCATAGTGCTTTTAGCAGGTTGTTCAGAAATTACGAACAATGATTATATATTTAGTGGAGAAAGTGAAAGCTGGGAAGCTGAATTTACCTATAATGGAACAGAAATATGGAAAGAGAAAAATGGAATAAAAACTTATACGAACGAAGATAGACATCGGTTTGTATTGAAATACAAAGGTTCCTTGGAAGAGTTGTCTTCATTACAAAAAATTGAATACACTTATGAAACTATTAGTAGTAGTGGGAAAAGCACTGAAGAGTTCATGGAACCCCCATCAACATTAACATTTTCGTCTTCGGGTGGTTCAAAAGGCGGAGCAAAAGTAGGTGAAGATGAAGTTATACTGGTGAATGTTAAATGGGATGACTTAGAAGAGACATTGAAACTGCATAATAATAGTAAGTAACTCTGTTGAACTCCCATGAAAATTAGTTCTCCAAGAAATGAAAAATGACAATACTTAAAAAGACCCTACTTAATCGTTAAAAAAAAGAGGAGAGCGTAAATAAGTCTATGGATTACGGTTGACTGGATTAAGGTCAGTATCAGTATTGACACTTCCTAACCATTTTCATTCTCTGTGGTGCAGCATTTTTTTGTGCTGCATGGATGGCTAACGGTGCAGGTTAGTTGAAGAAAAAATTGGTTAATTGTGGTAATTTATTATCAGATATGGGAGGGATTTCATTGGACTCATTTTATATTTTAAGGTTCTTTACGACGTCAGAAATCATAATTTCTACTTTTTTTCAAAATGGTATTTGGGTAATCGGCTTTTTTTACTTGCTAAATAAAACATTTGAAAATAATAGACTTAAGTATTTTTCTAAATATACTTTATGGATTGTTATGGCTATATTATTTATTCATTCAGTAGTAATGGGTATAGAAACTTTATTCTTATTAAACTCGTAATTGCATATCTGTTAATTTTTTATAGAATCCATAAACGTCTTAATTATTTAGAAAAAGAGGTCAAAAGATTAAATGGAGAGAATGATGTTTTTTAAGTAACGGGTGCTTTACTCCAAGAAGGAGTAAAGCCTTTTTTCTTATTGAATTGTAAAGAAGGACCTTTGAAACTTTTATTATTGAAAATAACAAAAGTATTATTTAACATAGCGTTCAATATAAGGGGCATTTCTGCAAAAGACAGGAATGCCCCTTTTTTTGGACAATTAATTGCCTTTAGATATAATCTTATAATTAAATTATAAGAAATGCAGAAGTTTCTTGAGAATAAACTGGAAGACCGTTCGTTGTACTTTATGAAAAAGCTTTTTCAATAAGATAAGGAGCGTAATAAATGAAAAGTTCATCGACTAACTTTATCGTGAGATTAAAAAGACAAAAAGAAGATGCTCTCGATTACATCATTGATTCCTATATGCCACTTGTAAAAACGATTACCACAAAAATTTTAAACAATATGAAACGGCAAGATATTGATGAATGTATCAATGATGTTTTTCTAACTGTTTGGCAAAATGCTCATCAGTTTCAAGGTGAGACCCAAGACTTTAAAAAATGGATAGGCATGATCACGAAATACAAAGCAATTGACCGATATCGTCAAGCTCAAAAACAAATTACACATGAGCAATCGGATGCACCACTTGAACTAAAGGCAAGTACCTTACAACCAGATATATCTATCTTACAACGAGAAGAAAAAAATGAATTATTGATGGCTATTAGTCAGTTAGGAGAAATCGACCGCGATATTTTTATGATGAAATATTATATGGACCTAACGAATGGTGAAATTTCCGATACATTAGGGCTGACAAAAGCTTCAGTTGATAATCGACTATATCGAGGTAAGAAAATATTAGCAGCAAACACAAAGTTAAGGGAGCGATTTATATGGGTATGAAGGAATGGATGAATATCGATATTGATAACCTTGAATTACTAGAAGTAACAGATTTAGAAAAAAAACACGTCAAACAACATATACTTAAGAAGCGTAATAAAGTACCGTTTTGGCGTCATATTGCAGTCGCTGCGGTAGTTCTTGTCGGTGCTACGATAGCAACTGGTTTTACTTTCCCTTCTATTGCATCACAAATACCATTTATGGACAATGTCATTAGTTACTTTAATGATGAAGAGCAACGCCACAAAAGTTTTGAGGCATTCTCTACTGATATCGGTCTTGTACAGACAAGTAATGGCATGACGGTAATGATTGACAATGCAGTTTATGATGGAACAAACATAACAGTTTCATTTGCAATAGAAACGGATTATGATTTTGGACAAGAGATGCGAATGCGTGCACCAAATTGGTTTGATGTTGTTGGTGCACGTGGGAGTGGGGGTGGTCATAATATTACGAAAATAAGTGATACACGTTATGTTGGCTTATCAACATTTACCCCAAGATTCAAAGATGATATATATCCAGAATCGTTGCAAGTTACTTGGACACCACAAGCATTTTATAATAGGGAAAATGAGTTAGAGGTTAAAGGAGATTGGTCATTTGAATTTGCATTAGAACGGTTAGACGGGGATTTACAGCTTATAAATGAAACAGTGCAGCACAAAGATGTTAACTTCACACTACGTTCAGTTGAGTTCACTGATGTATCAACAGTAATTGCTTATGAACAAGTAGTGTCAGATGAACTACTAAAAGAATCGGTAAGTGTGTCGCCATCTTTTATTATTACAGATGACCTAGGCAATGTGTATGAACTCAGAAGAGGTGGAAGTGGCATGTCACCAGATGATTACAAAACATTTAAAGGAACCTCCACGTTTGATTCTATCGAAGAAGGTGCAAGTCAATTGATTATTCAGCCGATAGAAATAGCAGGTCCTCCCCTTGGAGAAGTTAAAACCGAAATAAAACTTGAACCAATTGTCATTGACTTAAAAAAGTAATAACTAGAGCCCTATAAAAGTTAATAAGTAGTCTATACTTTTATAGGGGCTCTTATCTGTAATTTCTAATCGTTATAAATTTCGGTAATCGAATATTTAACTAACGGGTGCTTTACTTCAAGAAGGAGTAAAGCCTTTTTTCTTATTGAACTAAAGTGGCAGTTTAGTTGAATAAGAAGCTTTTGGTGGGGTTGTTAAATTATAAATGTTGGACACTTTGGAGGTATTGCGAGTAGACAGAAAACTTTAACAAATAAATTAAATTCTCTTTACAATTTCAGTATCTTTAGTATTATCTAAAATAGAGATGTAAATAAAGGGGAATCTATACTACACATGTGGAATAACTTGAAATGATAAGTTAAATGGATACAGACAATTGCGTTCCTTGAGTCTTAAGGATACGTTTATTTGTTGGTCTGAAATCATTCAAGGGCTACATGGTGTGGACAATATTAATTCCCAATGCCAAGCAGATACCTTTGTATCTGCTTTTATTTATGGGTAATAATACATCTCTATTGACACAATCATAGAGTCCCTATATTGGGGGAATTTTAATGAAAAGTCAGTATGAAAACGAAGAAGTGCTATCAGGTGGGAATGTCTCAAACGTATATCGATCGGGAGATACTGTGCGTCGAGACTTAAAGGAAGATAGTGCTAAAATTCATAAAGTATTAGGCTATGTTAAAGGAAAAGGTTGATTTATCGTAAAATGCTATACCCTACATTTGGTTTAATGATTTTCACCTAAACTGGATATTTATGTTAAAATAAGGATAGGTTTATGAAGGGATTAGCTGAAGAAGCGGTAAATCAGCATTCGTTAAAAAGGAGGGATTTTTTGAAAGATATAGAGTTGGAATATAAGGTAGTTGGCAGTGGGAAGTCTATTCTTATCCTAGAAACAGGGATAGGTGGTTCTTTTTATAATTGGTATCCTTTTATTCAAGAAATCCAAGAAGACTTTACGATTGTTATGTACCATAGGGCTGGATATGGAAATAGTCCAGTTTCAAAAGAACTTCGAACAACTAAAAATATTGCTGAGGAACTTTATGAACTTATTGAAAGAATAGGTATCACTGAAAAATTTGTTCTAATTGGTCATTCTTTTGGAGGCTTATGTGTACAGCAGTTCTCAAAAATGTACCCTAACAAAATAAAGGGAGTAATCCTTATAGATTCTACTTCATATAATTTTAACAAGTTATACAATCTTGATATACCTGTAATGAATTCCTTAATTTCAATAGATAAGATGGTAGAAAACAATATGGAGAACTCTAACAAATCAAAAGAGGAACTGAATATTAAATTCAAGAATATGATTGTTGAGTACGAAAATACTTTACCTTACAGCGAAGCAAAAGATTATGAGGAATTGATAACAAATCCTCTCTTCTTCAAGACAATTGCCAAAGAATTTGAAAACTGGGGAATTAGTAGCGAAAATATATTAGAAATGGGTGATTTTCCTAACATTCCACTAATAGTAATCGCAAGAGATAAAGCAGTATCAGTAAAGGCTTTTGTTGAACATGACATACCTGTGGAAGAAGCAATTTTATATGAAGATACTTGGCGTGAGTTGCAGATAGAATTATCTCATTCGTCTAAAAAAGGCGAGATAGTTATTGCTGAAGGAAGTGACCATGACGTTCACTTAGACAGACCTGATATTATAATTCAGTGTTTAAAAAGATTTTTATAACAATGAACTTCTAATAGGATAGGTATTAAATGAGCTTGGAGATACATTTCCCCCAGCTCATTTTTATGTATATTCTTATTTACTATGAAATAACATATATAATCTTGTCCTCAGAATGCAAGGTTTCTCAACCTTAACTTATCTGCGGTTTCCCAAGTCCCGTGAACACTCGCCAAGATAAGCATTTGCTTTTTCTTGCTCAAATCGCTTTCCATTTTCCTATTGTCGAGGAATTGAAACCACACTAAATAAAGTTGTAAATACTTCGTAGAAACACCATTAAACCGACTTATCCATTTCTTTAAACGGGAATGGTAGTTATTAATATTATTGAGGTGGTAGATGCCTTTCTTTACATATTCTTTCTTACTGCCGTTTATGATGATGTGCTCCACATCGTTAGTAGATGTGTAAGATTTGTAAGAATTGTGAGCATCGGAAATAAGCACCGTATCATTCTTAAAATGCGATGTAAGGGTGTTATCAATTTGTTCCATTAGAATTCTACCTGAACCGACTCGCTTTGAAAGGGTCGTTTTGTTTCGGTCTCTAGCTACTAATACACAGACTTGTTCATTGGAAATACCTCTTTTGGTAGCGGAACCACCACGTTTTCTTGGTTTGCGATTCGGAATACCTCTTCGTCCTTTATGGCTTTCTAAGAAGTATGTTTCATCTACTTCCACTAGTCCTTCAAATATACCGATACTTTCTTTTGCGAGAGCAGACAGCACTTTATGCCTCCAGTAAAAAGCAGTTACGTGAGTGATGCCAATTTGTGAAGCTGTTTCACGAAGTGATAGACCATTCAACATACACTCTATAAATGGAATCCATCTATCTGCCTTTTTCGAGCGATACATAGGGGAATTTGTCAAATCACTGCTTAATTTATAACAGTCTTTGCACTTATAACGTTGGCGACCATCTCGTTTCCCGTAACGAACCACTGATGTACTTCCACAATGCCGACAATGAAAACCATGAGAAAACTTTCTCTCTCTCAATTCACCGATTAAAGCTCCTTGTTGTGAGGCTGACGGCGAGAAATGGCGAGTTAGATAATCTAAAATGTATTCTTTGTCCTTATCATTCAAGGAAGAAATATTAGCTATTATGTTCGTTAAAGTCATTTGAATTGCCCCTTTTGTATTGTATACAGTCAGGATACTACAAAAGAGGACGATTTATTCAAAATCAACCAATAACTTTAACATAGCCAAGTATTAAAACATTTGGAGAAAAAAGATTTCAGTTGCGCACCGAAGTTTTTAGGTATTGATGAAAAAAATAGAGAGATATTATCATTTATTGAAGGAGAAGCTGGTAACTATCCTTTAAAACAATACATGTGGTCTGATGATGCTTTAAAAGAGATAGCGAAAATGCTTCGTTTATTTCATGATGCTGTGAGTGATTTTCCAATCGAAGAAAATTGGCAACCAATCGATAACACACCTCAGCCATTTGAGGTGCTATGTCACAATGATTTTGCCGTCTATAACATTATTTTTAATCACGAAAAGCCAGTAGGGATTATTGATTTTGATCTAGTTGCACCTGGTCCAAGACTTTGGGATATAGCTTATGCTCTTTATACTTGCGTTCCATTAAGCAGACATTGGCATACTGAAACATATGAGACTGTTTATTATGATCCATCAAAAGATGCTGAACATACAAAACAAAGGGTTAAATTGTTTTTTGAGTCATATGGTATTGAGGGAATGGAAAAAGGCTTTTTAGAAATGGTATTGCTACGAGTTGAAGGCTTATGTAAAACCATACAACGGAAAGCTAAAGAAGGAGATATGGCATTTCAAAAGATGTTCGATGAAGGACATTATGAACATTATCAAAAGGAACTTGAATTCATTCGTGAACATGGAAAAGAGTGGATTTAAAGTAGTATAGATATAAATAGTAGAGTTAAGCCTAGCAGGTTTGACGCTATTTATTAATGTTCTAAAGAGGAAAAACTCTGAGATTGTGAAATAGTATAACTAAACAATGAAGCAGGTTAGTTGAGTTAAAAAAGAAAGGGGAATTTACTTATGGAAACTCTCTAAGGGTTTGAAAATATTCATTATTTTATTTTAAATCTGCTTATTGGAGGGTAACATTTTGAAAGATTATTAAAAAGGTAAAATAGCTATTGTAACTGGAGCTAGTCGAGCAAGTGGCATTGGAGCATCGGTGTGTTTAGCACTTGCGGACGCGGGTGCAGATATTTTCTTTACACATTGGAGTGATTTTGATGAAAACGAGGGTAATGGTGCAGAAAGAGATTTTCCAAGTATCTTATGTGATGTGATAAATAATATGGGAGTGAGATGCCATCATATCGAGGTTGATTTATCAGATCCTGAATCACCAACGAACCTCTTAAATGAAGTTGAAAAAGCTCTTGGTAGCCCGTGTATCCTAGTTAACAATGCAACATTTGAGGCACCCTCAAATTATCGAAGTATAAATACAGATATTCTTACTAAACATTATCAGGTTAATAATAGTGGAACGATTTTATTAAGTACAGAATTTGCTAAAAGATTTGAGAGAACTTTTTCGGAAAGAAAAGGTGGAAGAATCATAAATCTAGTTTCAGGTGGTCCAGATCCAAATAATTTAGCTTATATTGCTACTAAAGGTGCTATTATTGCAATTACTGAACCATTGTCAGTTGGACTCGCCCCTGTTGGTATAACAGTAAATTCAGTGAATCCAGGACCAACAGATACTGGTTGGATGGGTCAAGACTTAAAAGACCATTTTATTAATCTTTTTCCCATGGGACGTATTGGAGTTCCTACTGATGCTGCAAAACTAATTAGATTTCTAGCTAGCGATGATTCCGAATGGATTACAGGTCAATTCATTAGATCTGATGGTGGTTTTTTAGGTAAATGACAAGATACTTGTTTCACTAACGGGTGCTTTACTTCAAGAAGGAGTAAAGCCTTTTTTGAACTAAAGGTGCAGTTTAGCTCAATAAGAAGGCACTTTATTTGAAGGACTTTGCGTTACTTAGGTTGTAGGAAAAGTTGGATTTAATTGGGGGAACAAAGGTGAAAAAAAGAAAAGAAGTAATTTTTGGGGTTACAATAATTGTACTCGTGATTGCAGTTTTATCTTTTATAGATCCTGTTGATAACGGGGATGTCAGTTCAAAAGATCTTGATGTTGTATCTGATTTAGAAAAAGAGATCGATCAATTGAAACAAGATATTGAAGGGTTAGAAGATTCTTTGTTTGAATCAAAGAAATTTATCTTTGATTCAAACCTAGCGAAGGATTACTTCCCAGAGACAGAAATACTTTATAAAGGAATTGAAGATACAAAGTACGTTATCCTTTTTAGGGATGTGCAGGGTAATCATCTTAATGTAGCATCGAAAGAAGCGAGGTATGAGAGTTTTTTAAGCGTACCTACATTAGATCCAATTGATGGAATTACCTTGGATTATAAAGGAATAGGAGAGGATCCGTTCGATAATAGTGGAATAATGAATCACTCCTTTGGTGGTGTAATTACAAATAATGAGATTAAAGATGTACATGTATCATTTAATGGAGAAGTTTATGAAGCAAACATTTTTAAAGTAGATGATAATATGTATGGATGGTACAGTATTTTTAAGAAAACTTCGACAATGGATGAAAATACGATAAAAATACATGCTCTCGATGAAGATGGAGTTATTAAATGGGAAAGAACCCTCTGATGAATACTTAGAATCAGTGTTTAAAGGTAATAATTTTATTACATCTAATAAATTAAAAATTTTTCCAGTTCAACTAACGAGTGCTTTACTTCAAGAAAAAGTAAAGCCTTTTTTCTTATTGAACTAAAGCCGAAGGTTAGTTGAAGAAGAGAACGGGAGTTTTTATGTACATTTGAACCTCCCATATCCTTTAGAAATACATATTAATATTATATCCCTAGCCTCCCTTCTCCTATTGTCGAGAGGTAAATAGACTAGGGTTGTTATGCATAAAGAAAGTTAAATGCCCCTCAGAAACCTCGTAGCGACAAGTTTTAACTGCTTTTTTTCTTATTACCCACTGTACAAAGGTTAATTCATAAAATTATTTTATACAGAAAGTCACCAAAAGGTATCTTCAAGTGTGTTATAAGTGAAAGGAGTTGTTGAATGTTGCAACAATTAGTTTGGTCAACTGAACTAGATATAGAACGAATTGTTGATACATATGGCGATATGCTATTTAGAATATGTCTTGTTATTTTATGCAACGAACATGATGCAGAGGATGTTGTACAAGACACTTGTTTTAAATATTTAACTAAATCTCCGACTTTTTACGATTCCGAACATGAGAAAGCATGGTTAATTACTATTGCCACTAATCGCTGCAAGAATATGAGAAGGTACAATATTATTCGTAAACATATGGATATCAGTGATTTGCAAATATATTGTAAGGAAGAAGAAAACTATGGTTTGCTCGACCATCTTATGAAATTACCAAATAAACATAAGATTTTATTATTACTTTATTATGTAGAGGGCTATAAAGTAGATGAAATAGCAAAAATACTTACCATTACAACATCAGCAGTAAAAAAGCGATTACAACGGGGAAGAGAGCTTATTCGAGAAAGATATCGAAAGGAGAATGAATGATGGACTTTGAGAAGATTAGAGATGCTGTTAATTCTATTGAAATGTCAGAAACTATGAAAAACCGCGTAAAAAAGAATGGCAATATTCTAGAAAAGAAAAAGTCGGCACAAGTACATTATAGAATGTGGATTTCAGTAGCATGTGCATTTGGAATCCTATTGTCAATTATGATAAGCATTCCATTTTTTAATAAGAATGGAGAGCTCAGTGTTCCTTTTGCAATCACAGCTTATGCATTAAGTGATGATGGTAATCAGCTTAAAGTAAATCTTTCATCAGAAAAATCCACTTTTGAACTATCAACTGAAGATAGAATAGATGGAGGTTTAAATAGTGTAAGTGGTGATGGGGCTAATTTAATTTTTACAGATGTTATGTTAAATATAACTGGAGAACATATCGACACAATAACTTATACAATAAACAAAGGAAATTTTATAGAAGATGTTACACTAACAGATAAAGAGCATCAAGACAACGACTGGTTATTGCAAGAAAAGATATATATTATTCATGGTAACCCTGTTTCAGATACATACCAAGGTATAAAGGAAATCGGGAATACCTATACAGCTAAGTATAATGAACAGGATAAATATAAATATACACTTGCAATTCCTCATGATGGTAATGGTGTAGTAGTTGATGACGTAATAATCGACGCAACTGTAAAATATACAAATGGAAACTCTGAACAGCAAGATATTGTTGTAACTCAAGAATTAAATTCTATTTCATTAAAGCTTAATTAAAATTACGAAGATGATAATTCTACTCGAGCTTCTTCAACTAACGGGTGCTTTACTTGAAGATCGTTTAGCTGCTTAGACGGCTCTTTTTTCTTGTTCAACTAAAGGGGACAGGTTACGTCAATAAAATAGGGATTTTATTGACGAAATATTCTTATTGTTATAAACAATTGCATATGGGAGTGTTTACATTGATAAAATTTTTTGAATATAACTGGAAAGTAAGAGACGAATGGTTTGAATGGTGTAATCAACTATCAAATGAAGAGTTGATAAAAGACCGAACTGGAGGAGTAGGAAGTATTTTATACACCCTTTTTCACATTATTGATGTTGAATATAGTTGGCTTCGTGGTATTCAAGGCAAAGAAGACGTAGTAGTTGAATTTGCTGATTATGATACGTCTGAGAAGGTTAAATCTCTTTCAGTTAGATTCCGAAATGAAATTGCTGCATTTCTAAAAATAAATTTAGATGAATTAAATGAGAAAGTTGTATGTGTCTCTTGGGATGAAGATAAATATACTGTTGAGGAAATATTACATCATATAATTGCTCATGAGATTCACCACATTGGTCAACTCTCTGTTTGGTCAAGAGAATTAGAACTCACCCCTGTACCTGCTAACTTTATTGGCAGAAAGTTTAAATCCATTCATTCTTATTAAACTAACGGGTGTAGTTAAACAAATGGCTACCTTGGGGAAGCTTTTTCTTATTGAACTAACTGGGCAGTTTAGTTGAACAAGAAAAAATGGATTTTTGACATTTTTAAGGGGGAAGTTTATTTCAAATTGAAACATCAATTCGTATCAAACGTTTTATAGTAAAGGGAGTGTTTAGTGGAAGAAGGAATTATTGCCTATCGTAGATAATAAAAGAATTTAAGGGGGAGGAACACAATCTACCGTAAGGTAGAGAGGTTCCCTTCTACTCGACTATTAAAAAAGACATCAAAATATAATGGGCTTGGAGATACATTTCCCAGCTCAATTTTTATGCGTATTTTTAAATCAACTTTAACATAGTCGTTTAATAACAAAGGATATTTCATGCGGCTTAAAACCAGATAAGGTAAGAATGGCTTGTGAAAGAACCGCAAACTTCCGATTGTAAGGGTCAAAAATTATTGAACTAATAGATACGTAGTACATAGTATATAACGATGGGTGAGGGGGATCTGACATTATGAAAAACGCTGTACCGAACAATGTCGGTTGAGTAAAAAAGAGCTTCTTTACAATAAGTTGGTATTTATTTTTATAAGTCTGGCAATAATTAGGATAAAAGGGGGCTTTTTCGATGAAGCCATTCTTAAATAAATTGCCTATTATGGAGTCGGAAACACTAAGTAGTTATCTTTTTCGAACCTTCAATAGGAACTACCATGATACACCATTTCCTTTGATTAATGAGCTGATTACCGCTAATGAGTTAATCTCGAATCAAATAAATAAAGATGTTTGTAGACAACTCCTATCATTGGTAAGTAAAGATACTCTTTATAAGCATTCATATAAGAGTTTGAATGTTCGGAGCGGTACGGAGAACACTTTCTTTCTAAAAACAAGGACGAAATGTTGTCCTTTATGTCTTGAAGATAAAATTCATCAAAATTTTACTTGGGGAATGAATCTTATAAATGTTTGTATGGAGCATCGTGTTTACTTGTTAGACAAATGTCCTGGATGTAACAGCACTTGGACAATATATTCCTTATTCAAAAATGAGTGTGGTGGCTGCGGTCGAATACTTTCAAAATTAAAAACGGAGAAAGTGATAGAAGATTTCATACTCGAATCCCAAAAAGAACTTACTGAATTTTTATTAGGAAAACAGGATCTGTATTTAGGATTAAGTAATATAGAAGATATTATGCTAGTACTTTTGGGGTTTGCGCAATTGTTTCATGGGTTAGATAGTTTCACTCAATCCGATATGCCCCCTTATAAGATAGAATCTACGAACAAAATACCTTTGAATAAACAAGGGTTAGTTTGTTTACTTGCTGATGTATATTGGATATTTCAACATTTCAATATTCGATTTACAGATCTTCTCCAACTCTCTTTTCAACTTGAAGGAACAAGAGGTAATAGACGCCGAAAAAGTAATTTCGAGAAAATAATTAATTCATCTATGAATCTGTGTTTTATCGCTGATGTTTACCAAACTTACAAAATTTCTCTATATGAACAAGATATGAATGCACCAAAGAATTCAAAAAGTTATAACGGGTACTTATCAGCGTATATTGAAGAAAACTACCTTACGAAAGGACAAATAAAAATACAATTTGGCATTACAGATAGTGAATGGGCTTATTTGATGAAACTAGATTACTTTGCGGAATGCTATATAAAAAAGGGTGAGGCAACCTATTTCCTAAAGAAAAAAACCTTGGAGCAAATTCAGCCATTTTTGATGTATAAATCCGATCGGGTTACTGCATTAGAAACTGCAAAGATATTAGGGGTTTATGTTGGTAGCGTTATGGAATTAATAAAGAATGATATTTTAGAATACACTTCCTATTTATACAAAGAAAAGTTTTTTTCAAAGACTCAAATACTAAGCTTGTTGCAATCATTAAACCCAATAAAAATATCGGGGGTCGAAGAAAAAATTTCACTTGCACGTTGTTTTGAAAAGTATTCAAAGTCAGGTCTCTCTTTATCCAAAATGATTTTCTTCATTCGAATCAATGGTTTGAAAGCTTATACGCAAACAGTCTCATACACATTAAGTGATTTGTATTTAGATCCTGTTGAATTAGCAAAAATAATAAAAGAAGATCGTATTGTAACAAGAGGTTATAACTTGAAACAAGTAGCAAATGAATTAAGATGTAATGAAAAGACAGTACTAAAATATGTAGAAGCAGGTTTGTTAGGGAATCCAACTATTGAACATTTAAATAGTCGGGCATTCGCTTATCGATTCGAAATTCAACAAATTGAGATGTTTAAAATGACGTATTGTTCGGTCAAACAACTCCAGGAACAATTTGGTGTTTCTGCAACACTTGTGGGTAATGCTATTTATAGAGGAACACTCAAAAACTATTTAGCTGGTTTTTGCAGAAAAACAATTGTTAGTAAATGGGAATTTGAAAAGTATATTTACAGACGCGGAAAAGACCATTGAATTAATGGTCTTTTTATTATTTTTTTGATAAATAATTTTATATTATCAATTTAATAATGTCAATATGATAATATATAGATGAATCTAATTACCTATATATTTATTTGAGTTGTTCAATTTATACTAGAGGCTAATTAAGCGTCGAGTATGTAAAAATATTACATTAGCGCATATAAGATGTTTAAAAAGTTGCATTTGCGCGCATAAGTATTATGAGAAGCTAGCAAGCTAGCAAGCTCGCAGGCTAGCAAAACATATCAGATGAATGAAGGTGGAGATAGTATGAAACAAATTTTTTTCGGGACTGGAACTCGATTTCTACTAGATAGTCTTCTTTTGATATAGTTTCTTGCGGTCGAAAAAATATTTACAAGGGAGCAGATTATAGAATTGCTTCAGTGGGGAGCAGCTTAGAAAAGAAGAAGGAGATACAGAAATTGAAACACTAAAACCAATTTCTACCTAAAACAGAAAAGTTGCAACTAAGCTAGTCTTTTCTTGAGTGAGGATGATGTATGAAACTTTCACCAGCGTGAGTCAATATAAGGGAGGTCGTAACATAATGAGGATGTATATAGGGATAGGAACTAAGTTCAAATTGAATGAAAGATTTTTTGAAGTGGTAGAAGAAACGGAAAAAAATACTTACTTAGCTAAGGATTTGGATTTCCTTACTCAAACAAAGAAATTTTCTTTAACTGAACTATATAAGTACCTTGAAGCAGGGACTTTGGAATTTCAATTTGATGATAAGGGTGAAAAAAATAAACTTGATTTTCAAGACTTTTCTATGTTGCCCGTAAAACTACAAGAAGAAGCGAAATTTAGACATTTCGTAATTGAACCACTGTTAGAGTTTAGGGGAGAAAAATTAAAACCTTATATTGAGGAACGCTCAAAAAAGCTAAAGGACCTGGGCTATAAGGTGGTTTCGGAAAGGTCCATTTATCGGTGGATATCAAATTATACGAAATCGGAAGATAGTATTGAATCACTTGTAAGTTATACGCAAGACTCTGGTCCAAAAGATAAATTAATTCAAGGTGAAGTTGATTTCATTATTGATGATGTAATGAACACGCATTACAAGAGAAGAGAACATTCTAATCCAAAGAAAGTACATTATGGTGTTATACACAAAATTGATCTCGAAAATCTTAAACGTAAAGAGGGGGAGGAGAAACTAAAGTATCCTTCCATTTCAACTATAAGAAGGAGAATTAAGGAATCGGATTCTTATGATAGGGACAAAGAGAGGTTAGGACATGCAGAAGCTAGAAATAAGTATGGAAGTGTTCAAATGTTGGAAAAACCGAAGCACCCTCTGCAAAGAGTGGAAATAGATCATACGAACCTTGATTTAATCTTGTTGGATAAAAATGGTGACATTATTGGAAGACCTACCGTTACAAGTGCACTAGATAAATTTACGGGATATCCACTCGGTCTTTATGTGGGATTTGAACCGCCGTCATACACAGCGGTTATGTATTGCTTGTTACATGCATTTGCACCTAAGACATATCTGAAAGAACGCTATCCTAGTGTTCACAATGAATGGCTTGCTTATGGTTTGCCTGAATTATTGGTTACTGATCGAGGAAAAGAATTTAAAAGCAAACATCTATATGATGCTTGTTTCCAACTAGATATTCAACTTGATCACAATCCTCCAAGGAAACCATGGTATAAGGGGAGTATAGAACGTCACTTTAGAACTTGGAACGAGGGTCTTGTCCATCAATTACCAGGCACAACATTTTCAAATGTAGTTAAAAAGGGAGATTATGATCCAGAAAAGCAAGCGGCACTAACTCTTGATGAATTCCTTGAAAATCTCCATATATTTCTAGTAGATGTATATGCAAAAGAACCTAGAGGAATAAAACTTTCTCCTGCAAGGATGTGGGAAAAAGCAATAGAGAACGGGTTTACACCCTCTATTCCTTCTTCCAAATTAGATTGGAAAGTAGCTTTAATGAAATTAGAAACTGGGTCTATTCAAAAGAATGGTGTTCGAAAGGGTTATTTGTTTTACCAATCCGAAGACTTGAAAGAGCTTAAAATTCGATTGTACAAGAAGGGGAAAGGTAACAAAATTAAATACAAATACGATCCTAGCGATCTTTCAAAGATTTACGTTTATGATGAATTGAAAATGGAATACGTTGAGGCACTGTGCACAGATCAAGAGTACTCACTTAATCTAACTGAATACTCCCAGAGGATGTTTATTGCCGATGCTCGTCTAGAGGTGAAAGGCAGTACCAATATAAGTGAGATTGCAGCGGCTAGAGCAAGATCCGACGAAAAGGTAAAAAATTCAGTCCTAAAAAAGAAGGAAAGACAACAAAAAGCGCGCATGGCTAACGAAGGTTCGAACGAATTGTTGAAAGAAAAGGTAGTTGCTAAAGAGATAGAAAAAGCAAAAACTGAAGAGAAACTTGTTGCTTTAATTACTGAAAATACCAGCTCGTTACCAGATAAAACGGAAAATTATGAAAGAAAAGAGTTGGATTTTGATATAGATTGGGAGGAGATTGAAGTTGATTTCTAAAGATGGCATTTCTCTATTAACAAAGGAAGAAAAGTTGAGAAAAATAGATATATTACGTATTTCTCACCCTGAATTCAAAAAAGCGCTAGATTTAATCGGCATGTGTCATGAAACCCATTTAAATTATAGTGAGCCCCAGTGCTTATTGATTACAGGAAACTATGGCACAGGAAAATCATCTATTGTGGAGATGTATCTTAAAAAACATCAAAAAATTGTCGTGTTAGAGAAAACAACCAAAGTAGCAATTTTGGCTGGGAAGATCCCTAGCCCCACCACCATCAATACCTTTTTGGAATTCATGTTACATCATCTAGGTGATTCACACCCTACTAAAGGAACTATCGGCAATAAACAACATCGTCTTATCAAGTTTATTAGTGATTCAGAAGTAGAATTAATAATGTTAGATGAATTTCAGCATTTTGTTAACAGAGAGGGAAATGAGAAGATTAATCATAGTGTAGCAGATTGTTTAAAATCAATAATAAATTCTACCAAGGTACCTGTTGTATTGTTGGGAATGGATGACTCTGAAAAAGTCTTAAGCGCAAATGGACAATTAAAAAGACGTTTTTCATTTAGACATCATCTAAGTGGTTTTAATTGTGTAAACGCTGAAAGAACAGATTATTTTAGATTATTACTAAATAGTCTTGATAAAAGACTTCCATTTGAAAATTTGGCAGGCTTGAAGGATCATGGAATGTGGGAGAAGTTCAATGGTGCTACTAATGGAAATATGAATTCACTCATGAAAATAATTCGTACAGCCGCGTCAGATGCTGTGAAAGCAGATCAGGAAAAAATAGAGATGGAACATTTCTCAAGAGCATTTGAACTACACTCCAGTATTATGAATGGTACTAATCCATTCAAGTAAGTGCCTTTGCCCAATAATAAAGTATATTGGGCTATTTTTTTTGAATGTATTTGAGAAGGCGAATTTTATATTATTGAATCCTAGAAAAGAGGTATAACATATGAATCAACAGTTACCGTTAAATAGAACAAAGCCGAAAGAACAGGAAAGTCTTTATTCGTTTTTACATCGATTGGCTATTGTGAACCATTACGATCACATGGGGTCCATGTTTACTGAGTTTGGAGGGGCAGCATATGGTGAAAATAATAACGAAATACATCCCGACTTATATTGGGTCGATTTTATAACTGACCTATTAAACAAAATGAAGATAGATATCCAACACTTAATCGTAAACCAATATGATGACCTTCTTGTACGCGAAGATAAAGGAATGTCTAAACGACGTTCAAGTTACAGAAAATACTATCATCGATATTCAACCAAGTTTTGTCCTGAATGCTTAAAAGAAGACTTTTTTCACCGCATTTACTGGGATGTAAGCTATGTTACGACTTGTGTAAAACACAATATAGACCTTATTTCCGATTGCACTAAATGTGGTAAGTTTATTCTAATGTCTCAATTAATGAGAGATTCTTGTAGCTGTGGTGAGAGGTTTACTACAATGAAAGCTAAAGAAACTAATTCTATAACATTAGAAGTTCAAAGTGTTTTCCAAGACTTTCTTTTAGGAGACCGAAAAAAAATAGCAAGAAGTGACCAAAAATTCATATCGAAAGAAGATTATTTCGAACTTTTCTACTCTTTTAGTTTGTTGGTACATGGAATAGATTCTAACAAATTCTTCTTTTCAAGTCTGTTCCAATTTGAGAAAAAGTTTAACATGAAAGCTCCATTTATAAAAAAAATTAATACAGATAAATCTAATCTAATCGTCCATACGGTCCATTTTCTTACTCTCAATCCTTCCAAGGATTTTATAAGTCTCATCGATGTAGTATCAGAATTAGGTAGTGGTTTAAGTTACATATCTTATGAAAAATATCTGAAAAATAAGATTCTATATAATCTCTTTAACCAACCTAAGGGGACATATTATCACGAAATTTATACTGACTATCTAAATAATAAAAAGGATGAATATATTAATCGACGATTTGGCTTACGCCCGCTAGAGTCGGGGAGGAAGTATTTGCCGATTCATGAAGCTACTAAACTATTAAAGTCACAATTTATTACAATAATGAATTTATGTCACCACGGCTTACTTAAGCTTCATGAAACACATAAAGATGGGAGAAAAATAATGTTGATTGAACGGGCGAGCGTAGAAGAGTACATTAAAATGAAGGAAAGTTGCATTTCTTTAGAACAAGCAATCAAATACTTGGGGTTATCTTTTAGACATATCCATGCGTTAATTGAGGTGAAGTTAATTAAACCGCTTCATGGTCCAAGTGTTGATGGTTACGAACTCTGGTATATCTCCAAGAAAGAGATTCTACGATTTGAGAAATTACTTAATAGTAAATTCCTGCCTCTATCATCCGTAAAAGAAGAAGAGGGGATTACTATTAAAGAAGCGTGCTTTAAACTAAGGTTAGGTCAGGTTAATATTGAAGGTGTATATCAATTGATCATGGATGGGAGATTACGAGTGTTTCACGATAAGGATGCTAGACCAATAGATAAGATAAAAATCCTGGAAAAAGACGTTATAAAACTTGTAAAAGAGTTGTATTATAAAAGAATTGCCGAAATCGGTTATTTCGGTAAACAAATTCAAAGAGCTTGCAGAGCAGATCAGAAAACAATTAATAGATTCTTTGAAGAAGAAGTGCTAAGGGTAGATTTTACCGAAACTTATGGTAAACGTACTCCTGTAAAATATATAAAAAAGCAACAAATCATAGAGTATTTGAAAAAATATAAAGGTATGACCGAGCCAGAAATTGAGAGGCGTTTAAAGAGAATTGAATTTTTTTTTGAGCCGATAGTTTAATATTTAATCTATCATTCTAAGAATTAAATGATAGGATCTTAGATTATTTCACAGGTGAAGAATGGCAAGTCATTTAACTAGAATTGTGGAGTCTTGCTCCTAATAACTTATGGAATGGTCAGTCATTAAACGACCTATCTCAAAGATCGCTGCAAATTCAGCATTCACTACTGGAGAAATAATACTGCCATCTTCTTTCCGATAATAATTAACACCGTCACAATACACATAGTCATACACATCACTAATATCATACACATTCTCAGGAATAATATTGCCTTTGCCCTGAATGATTCCTGTCGATATGGAATGATTTCCACTATTTACCCATGCTATTCCCATAGGTAACCATAAATCAACAAAGTGATTACGGTTATCTTGACTCCATTTCCCCCGTTTTCTTCCTTCCCCAATTTGAGCAATGCAAGTAATTAATCTCGATTTTTTCCATGACCAAGGTAAAACTAGGTCACGATTTAATGCAATTACTTTATCCGTTTTTACCTCTCTCATTACATCCTCTAAATTAATCCCATCCCTAGAAATGCTTGATAATGGGTCGAAGAGTACTTCTTGGGCATGCAAATTAGGTATTAGTGTTTGATCTCTTTGGTATAAAAGACTAGTTAGATACTTCGTTTGAAGTTGCCTTCCGATTAATCGAACAACATCAATCAAAGGATGTTCTGCCTCTACGTATGAACTAGCTTCACCTTGAAAATCTGATGCCTCGTCTAAAACTGATTTTGAAAATGCCATTATACTATCGAAGTCGTTTTTAATTTCTATATTAGTTGAGTGCTGTTTGTTGGCTTTGGCATGTTTATTTTTAAAAATGAACAAATTACTGCCTCCTTCATATGTACAATAAACATATGAAGTTAATTGACCGTAAATTCCACGGGTGGAAATCTGCTTTGAAATACAGGGTGGTGGGTTGCAATGGCGTACCTAGAAAATGTAAAGCTCAATGGGGATTATGTTGAAGAATGAAAGCTGCTTCCTCGACCGAAGCTAAATGAAAGAAATATAAAAATGGCGGGGTAAAGAAATGTAATTGGCGAAATCCATAGATGATTGGAGCAGACTTCATTTTTAGTTATTGGCGACAAGAGAATAACTAACTTTTAATGATGTCATTTGTAATTGGGAGTGGGAATACAATAATTATCAATTGTATACCCTTTCTTCTATTGTATTAGTAACTTAACTACAAAAACTAATTGTAATGAGTTAACGTGCACACTGGTGGCTCTGATGAAGTTGGAAAATACGTGTTTAGTGCCAAACTTTGATTTGGGTATCGCCAATGAAGTTGGAATAAAATTTTCCTCGCCGCGCATGTTGCTCAATTTTAGGTGTAGTGCCAAACTTTGATTTTTCTCGTGCCAGAGACCTTGGAATGCATTCCAGGTTTCATAAGGGTTATCGGTGTTCTTTGTGCCAACATAGTTGGAAGACAACAACCTCAGAAGAGCTAAAGCAAACAATTACCGGTATTGTTACGCAAAGATTAGTCGTTGCATCAAAAAGCAGTGAATCTGAATTATCCGCAGTTTTTGAGATTCTATCTGATGATTTGTTAGAGGAAGCATTTCAATCTATGTATATTGGTAAAACTTATCATATTCCCTATCAATTTTCTTTATCCTACCAAATAGAGAGAGGGGTTAGAGAAGGTGTTATTGAAAAAGGTTAAAGCTTATTTGGAAAGGAAGCAACAAACAATTCCTCCAAAAATGCATTCCTCTTTTTTGAGTAGATTAAGTGATCTCTTAAAGGAAGGTTATACCTTTCATGAATCCATTACTATGTTGTTGCCCTTTCATGTGAAAGACTCAGATACTGTTAGTAAAAGAATTACGGATGTACAACGAAATGGATTAAATGTGGTCGATGTATTTAAATTATTAGGTTTTCCAAATAGATTATTGTTGCCATTGAACCTCGCTTCTGTACATGGACAATTACAACAGACGATTACTGTATTAAGCATAAATACTGCCTTTTTTGAAGGTGCCAAGAAACGTCTAAATAACTTATTGATGTATCCTATCTTTTTGTTTTCGATCCTATTTTTATTGTTTACGATGTTTAGAATTTACTTCATGCCTAATATGGAATCGTTGATTGGTTCAAGGGGAAATGAGTCTTCGGATAATTCTTTAGCTTGGACAGGTTATCTTTTGCAAATGCCAAATATATTTATCTTCGCAGCAATAATTGGATTCAGTTTGATTGTTTTATCCTATCTTGCCATACAAAGACTTTCATTAGAGAAGCAACTCCAAATTTATTTGAAATTACCAATAGTGAAAAGTTGGTATCGATTGCTTCTTACAAGAGTATTTGCAAGAGAAATGGGTGGACTATTGGAGAGTGGCATGTCGTTACAACAATCATTTGAAGCACTTAACTACCAAAAGGAGCATCAAGTTCTTCGCTATATCGGGGAACAGATGAAAGACAAGGTAGTACATGGTGAATCATTCTCACAGGCCGTGTTCCTTTTAGATTCATTCACAACCGAATTATTTTATTTTGTTGTACATGGTGAAAATAGTGGTTATTTAGGAAGAGAACTATCTCTCTATAGTGAGTTTCTTAGTCAAGAAATAGAAAGTAAGCTATCTCGCTATATAAGTATAGTTCAACCAACGTTATTTTTAATATTAGCCATATTCATCATTGGTGCTTACTTGGCTATATTATTGCCTATTTATAACATGATTAATATTGTATAAAGGAGATATTATGAGAAAATTACTGGAAAATAACAGAGGCTTCACTTTAGTTGAAATGATGATAGTTTTGCTGATTATTTCTGTATTAATTCTTATTTCTATTCCAAATGTAACAAAGCACTCTGCAAGTATCGATGAAAAAAGTTGTCAAGCCTTTGTCAAAATGTTGGAGGGCCAAATTGCGGCATATAAAATGGATCATAAGAAAATACCTACACTAGTGGAACTTGAAGAAGGAGATTATTTACCAGACAAAAACACAAAATGTCCTAATGGGGACAACATTACGATCAATTCCACAACAGGGAAAGTGACTAGTGGCTAACTTCGTACAGTATAAGTTTAAGTCTGACGAGAAGGGATTCACAATAATCGAGATGTTGCTTGTTTTATCAATCGTTATGGTTGTTTCTTCATCAGTCATTTTATTGTCGGCATCTAAGCTGGAGGAAATGGAGGAAGAGAGATTTTATAAGCAACTGCATTTAGATATCCAGAGAATTCAAGCAATCTCTATAGGAGAAAACAAATATACCTATATTTATTTTATTAACAATCGAAGGAGTTACCAAGCAAGATCGGCTAATGTCATATTGTTTGAAAAAGAATTACCGAGGAATATGCATTTAGCAGATGAGAGTACGATCAAAACGATTTCCTTTCATCCAAATGGTAATCTTAACAATTTTGGAAATTTATTATTTGAAACAGAAAGAGGGGAGAAGCGAATAACTCTATATATAGGTAGAGGTGTTATAAATTATGAAAAATAGTGAAGGCTTTTCTTGGCCAGAAACAGTTTTATCTTTGAGTATCATATTTATCATTACTACGACAATTTTACCGTTTCTAAATTATATGGTTGTGCATTTAGAAGATAAAAAAAGAGATTATCATTCATCGCTAGTTATGTATGAAGTTTCAAAGATGTATACCGTAGAAAATATGAAAACTGGAGGTATGCAAGTGAATAAGATTATGTATTCATATGAAATTAGTAGCGAATCAATTTGTATAGATTATGATGGGATGCAGGAAAAGAAACATAAATGTGTTTCC
This sequence comes from Psychrobacillus sp. FSL H8-0510, assembly GCF_038008345.1. Classification (NCBI taxonomy): domain Bacteria; kingdom Bacillati; phylum Bacillota; class Bacilli; order Caryophanales; family Bacillaceae; genus Psychrobacillus; species Psychrobacillus sp. FSL H8-0510. Next base: position 2,072,104 of record NZ_JBBOYZ010000001.1, on the reverse strand, counting down.
CTTATCAAATGAAAATTCGAGATCAGTCAGGATACACTTTACTGGAGGGGATTCTCCATTTAGCAGTATTTATGCTATTCGCTCAGGTAGTGGCTGGCACTATGTGGTGGATGACGAACGCCGAAGCAAATGTGACAGATACGACAGAAACAGAATGGGCTTTGTTCATCCAATATGCAGATTCGTATTTAACCGAAGTAGACTCCATCGCTGTTCATGATAATTCGAAAGGAATTACGATTGAAAAAAATGAAATGAAATACAAATTGGAATCCTATCAAAATGTTATTCGCAAAACAAAAAATATGGACGGTCACGAGCATATGTTAGTTAATATAGAATCTTTTTTTGTTGAAGTGATAGGAAACTCACTACGAATGCGAGTGGTTTTTTTAAATGATGTAGAAAAGGAGCATGTTTTTTATGTCACATATGCTAGGTAATGAAAGAGGAGTATTTTTTCCGGCTGTAGTTATTCTTTTAATGGTTGTGACAATCTTCTTGCTGTCTATTACTGCTGCTTATCAATCCAAATATCAGACGTATACTGCTTTAGAAATGTTTTATACAGGTGCAGCCATCGAAAAAATAGAGCTGTTCCATCGACAAAATTCGCACTAGTTGTTCATAGGGCTATTTTTATAGTTGTAATAAAAAAAGCCACTCACTATAATAAAGAATAACTTGATGGTGTTGCGGCGCCGAGAAAATTGGAATTTAGTGAGTTGGTGAATCATGTATAAGGTATATTTAGTAGGATTTATGGGAAGTGGTAAAAGTGCAATCGGTAGAAGATTGAGCTTTTTCTTAAAAATGCCTTATTACGATATGGATAAGGAAATTGTTAGATTACAAAATAGAACAATCCCTGAGATTTTTGAACAAGAAGGCGAAGCGTACTTTCGAAAAGTAGAGACAGATTTTCTTGAGAATTTCCGAAACGAATCTTGTATCATTTCGACAGGTGGTGGCGTTGCCATGAGCGAAAAAAATATTGAAGTGATGCGAAGAACTGGGCTTGTATTATATTTAGATGCCACTTTTGAAGATATTTGGATGAGAATTAAAAACGACAAAAATAGACCGATTGTGCAAAACAGTACAAAGGAAGAATTAGAAAGATTGTATAGAACGAGGAGATGGTTCTATAAAAAGGCTGCACATATTTCAATTCGAACAGAACATAGACCTCTTAGACAAATTACAGAGTATGCAGGATATCAAGTGAATAGGCTTAAAGGCGAATGAAAACGTAATAATATCCTTGTAATGTTCGTGTTTTACTAATTTTATCAAAAAGTATTGCTTCTGAATTACTTGAATGTTAGGATATAGACAAAGAGTGAGTTATACAGATATCGCGGATGATTATATGGGGAGAGAACGTACTAGCTGCGTCGCCGAAGGAGCAAGTAATGAAAATTATGAATCTCTCAGGCAAAAGAACTCGTATAGGACGCAACTCTGGAGAGCGCTTTCGTTTATCCTACGTAAAGCCACCAAAGAGGAAAGCCATTTTTGGTAAACTTTCAGGTCCCAGGACAGAGAACCCTTGTTTTTCCAAAGGGGTTTTTCTGTCCTTTTTTGTATGGAAATGTGAAGGAGGAGATTATTTTGGCAGAACAGTTGAAACGAACACCTTTATTTGATGTATATGCAAATTACGGAGGAAAGACGATTGACTTTGGAGGTTGGGAGTTACCAGTACAATTCTCTAGCATTAAGGCGGAGCACGAGGCAGTGAGAACGAAAGCGGGATTGTTTGATGTTTCTCATATGGGTGAAATCATCTTAACGGGCACAGATAGTGAAGAATATCTTCAAAAGATTATGACGAATGATGTCTCCAAATTAGTTAAAGGCCAGGCTCAATACACAGCTATGTGTTATAAGGACGGCGGAATAGTCGACGATTTGTTAATTTACAAAATGGATGACAATCATTATCTTCTAGTTGTAAATGCTGGCAATATTGAAAAAGATTTTAACTGGATGCAGGAAAATGCTTCAGGTGATGTAACATTAGTAAATAAATCAGAAGATTATGGTTTACTTGCTTTACAAGGTCCGTCAGCGCAAGGCATTTTACAAAAGCTGACTACTCAAAATTTAGACGAAATAGGATTCTTCCGTTTTGCAAATAATGTCGATGTCGCGGGTAAAGATGTAATTGTGTCTCGAACTGGCTATACAGGCGAAGATGGATTTGAACTATATGCATCTGCAAAAGATTTAACAGACCTATGGAGTAGTATTTTAGATGCTGGAACCGAAGAAGGTATATTACCCTGTGGTTTAGGTGCGCGTGATACTTTACGTTTTGAAGCCTGTTTACCACTGTACGGTCAAGAACTGACAAAAGATATTTCACCACTTGAAGCTAATATCGGTTTTGTTGTGAAACTTAAAAAAGAACAAGACTTCAATGGTAAATCTATATTGCTTGAGCAAAAAGAGAACGGTGTACAAAGGAAGAGTATTGGAATCGAAATGATAGATAAAGGAATTCCTCGTACGGGATATCCAGTATTTGTAGATAATAAGCAAATTGGTCATGTAACATCTGGTACACAATCACCTACATTGAAGAAAAATATTGGTTTAGCTTTAATTAACGCAACATTTGCTGAACTTGGGCAAGAGGTCGAAATTGAGATAAGAAATAAACGATTAAAAGCAATTACAATAGCAACTCCGTTTTATAAAAGAGAAAAATAAGACTTAGAAAGAGGTTGTACATTGATGAAGCATCGTTATTTACCAATGACTGAGCAAGATCAAAAAGAAATGTTAGATGTAATTGGCATTTCCGCAATTGATGAATTGTTTGCAGACATTCCTGAAAAAGTTCGTTTTAAAGGTGAGTACAATATTAAACCTGCAAAAGCAGAATCTGCTCTATTGAAAGAATTGAGCCAGCTTGCTGCAAAAAATGCTGACAGTAAACAATATGCTTCCTTTTTAGGTGCTGGTGTTTATGATCATTTCAAGCCAATTATTGTAGATCATGTTATTTCTAGATCAGAGTTTTATACTGCCTATACTCCGTATCAACCTGAAATCTCTCAAGGTGAACTTCAAGCAATTTTTGAATTTCAAACGATGATTTGTGAACTAACAGGAATGGACCTTGCGAATTCTTCTATGTATGACGGTGGTACTGCACTAGCAGAAGCGGGCAACCTTGCTGCAGCTCATACGCGTCGCAAAAAGCTACTCGTATCAGAAGCAACACACCCAGAATATATAGATGTGGTGAAGGTATATGCAAAAGGACAAAATATCGAAGTAGTTACAGTGCCAATGAAAGATGGAGTAACTGATTTGATGAAATTAGAAGAATTAGTAGATGAGGATACTGCTGGAGTAATGGTTCAATATCCTAATTTCTTTGGACAAATAGAGGATTTAGCAAAAGTAGAGCAATTAACCCATGCGCAAAATGCCTTGTTCATTGTTTCGGCCAATCCGTTAGCACTTGGTGTCTTAACACCCCCGGGTAAATTTGGAGCAGATATTACAGTTGGAGATGCGCAAGTATTCGGGATTTCCGAAGCTTTTGGTGGTCCACACTGTGGGTTCTTTGCAGTAAGCACTAAGCTTATGCGTAAAGTTCCAGGTCGTTTAGTAGGTGAAACAACAGATGAGGAAGGCCGTCGTGGTTATGTACTAACTTTACAGGCCCGCGAACAGCATATCCGCCGCGATAAAGCTACATCCAATATTTGTTCAAATCAGGCATTAAACGCACTTGCAGCTTCCGTTGCGATGACAGCACTTGGTAAAAAAGGTGTTAAAGAAATGGCAACTCAAAATATTGTAAAAACACATTATGCAAAACAATCCTTTGAAAATGCAGGATTCGAAGTGCCGTATCAAGGTGCACATTTTAACGAAATTGTTGTAAAAGTAAATGGTTCCGTGGCAGATGCAAATAAAGTACTTCTTGAAAAGGGAATGATCGGTGGATTTGATCTAGGGCGAGTGAACGCAGATCTTAAAAACCATGTATTAATTGCTGTTACAGAGCAGCGTACGAAAGAAGAAATAGATGCACTCGTGCAAGAAATGGGGGCTCTTCATGCATAAAGATAATCAACCACTAATTTTTGAAATTACGAAAGAGGGTCGTGTAGGTTATAACCTACCTGAACTAGATGTACCTGAAGTAGATTTATCAACTCTATTACCAGAAGGTATGCAGCGCGTGGAAGAAGCTGAATTGCCGGAAGTATCCGAACTAGATATTATGCGTCATTATACGGCTTTATCTAACCGAAATCATGGGGTGGATACAGGATTCTATCCGCTTGGTTCTTGTACGATGAAGTATAATCCAAAAATTAACGAATCAGTTGCACGTTTCCCTGGGTTTGCGAATATTCATCCATTACAAGATGAGGCTTCTGTTCAAGGCGCAATGGAGTTAATGTACGATCTTCAGGAACATTTGATCGAAATCACTGGGATGGATGAAGTGACACTTCAACCAGCTGCAGGTGCACATGGAGAATGGACTGCGCTCATGATGATTCGTGCATTCCATGAAGCAAATGGGGATACCCAGCGTACAAAAGTAATTGTACCTGACTCAGCGCATGGAACGAATCCTGCTTCCGCAACAGTTGCAGGTTTCGAAACGATTACCGTCAAATCAAATGAGGAAGGCTTAGTAGATTTGGAAGATTTACGTCGTGTAGTAGGTCCAGATACTGCTGCGTTGATGTTAACTAATCCTAATACATTAGGTTTATTCGAAGAAACAATATTAGAATTAGCAGAGATTATCCACGGTGTGGGTGGTAAATTGTATTATGACGGTGCAAACTTAAATGCCGTTATGTCAAAAGCACGTCCTGGAGATATGGGCTTTGACTGTGTTCACTTAAACTTGCATAAAACTTTCACAGGTCCACATGGCGGCGGAGGTCCTGGTTCAGGTCCAGTTGGAGTTAAGGCTGATTTAATACCGTTCTTACCAAGCCCGGTACTCGTAAAAGAGGATGACAAATATACATTTGACTATAACCGTCCACAAACAATTGGAAGAGTTAAACCATTCTACGGAAACTTCGGTATAAATGTTCGTGCCTATACGTATATTCGTTCAATGGGTCCTGATGGTCTTAAAGCTGTAACAGAGTACGCTGTATTGAATGCAAACTATATGATGAGACGATTAGAGGGACATTTCGATCTTCCTTATAACCGCCATTGTAAGCATGAATTCGTACTAAGTGGTCGTCGCCAAAAGAAACTGGGCGTTCGTACGCTAGATATGGCCAAACGTTTGCTTGACTTTGGTTATCATCCACCAACAATCTACTTCCCATTGAATGTAGAAGAGGGTATGATGATCGAGCCAACAGAAACCGAGTCAAAAGAAACTTTGGATGCATTCTGCGATGCAATGATTCAAATTGCAAAAGAAGTAGAAGAAAATCCAGAAATCGTGCAAAATGCTCCTCATACTACAGTTATTAACCGTTTAGATGAAACAAAAGCTGCGCGTAAGCCGGTATTAAGATATATAAAAGCATAAAAGAAAAAGGGTGTGATTCTTCTGGGATCACACCCTTTTAGTTGTATCTATTAGTACTTTCAATTGCTAATAAAACACTTAATATGTTTCTAACTATCACACCCAACCTATATTGAGTCCGGCTTTTCTTTTCGAGCATGTAAACATATTCCTTTGAAGGACATACTACTCTATTAAAATATAAAATTCTTATTGTAACTTTATATCCATATACGTATACTATTACTGTAAACTAAAAACTTTACAGGTGTAAAGACAACTGAGTTAGATTAATAATGAAAGAAAAAACAAAAGACTCAACTTCTGAGGGTAGTTGGGTTCAGTTTATATTCATGTTGGTCCTAATCGACGTTGGTATCTCTTATTTTTTATTTACGTTCTAGTATTGGATTAATGCTAGAGAAAGAAGAGTATGCTTGCTTTTTATCCTATAAAGGATTAGTTTCGCTTCCGAGTATTCTACGACTTTTCAAGTAGGTATCAGAGGCAAATTTAAACTTTTTGGAGGGTACGATGAAAAACTGGACGAAATTTGAGCTAGCTTGGCTAGGAGTCTTTACTTTAGTAAATATTTACTTATTTTTTGCATGGGGTGACTCGTTGCTGGGTTTGATTAGCTCTCTGACAGGGATGCTGTGCGTTGTTCTAGTAGCGAAAGGGAAAATCAGTAATTATTACTTTGGGATTGTCCAAACTGGAACATATGCATACATATCCTATACATACGGATTATATGGAGAAGCGATGTTAAATGGATTGTTTTACTTTCCGTTGCAGTTTGTTGGAATTTACTTGTGGAATAAAAATAAAGTTGATCAGTCAGCAACTGGAGAGGATGTTAAAGTAAAGACTTTAACCAAAATACAGTGGATTCAGTTAATTGTAATTGCTATTATTACTTCGGTTCTTTATGCATACTTCCTGCATTTAATTGGAGGTCAACAGGTAAGAATTGATTCAGTTGCTGTCGTGTTATCCATTATTGCTCAAATTTTGATGATTAAACGATATGCGGAACAGTGGGTGCTATGGATTGTCGTCAACGGATTATCCATTGTATTATGGGCTATTACATTATTGCAATCAGGTGGAAACGATTGGTCGATGTTAGTGATGTGGACCGCATTTCTAGTTAACTCAATATACGGATATGTAAATTGGATAAAAATGAGCAAAGAACAAGACGACGTGGGGGGATTAATAGAAAGCGAAAGCAAACTTATATTGGAGGGGTAATATTATTTATCATAAAAAGGCTTGTCAATTAATAATTGGCAAGCTTTTTTTAGGTTATCATAAAAACTTTTCAGCACCTTTAATCGGGGTATACCTAGTGTTTTTGAGCAATAATAGGATAAATCCTTTTATCCACTACAAAAGCTATAACAATACCAATACAATACCGTAGTAGATCTTTTTCAAGAAAACCTTTACCGAGTATTAGAGCACCCAGCAAAGTATCACGTATTGTATTAATCCAATTTGCTTGATACAGCTGACTAAATTCAACTATAAAACAAAAAATAACACTTAGATATAATGCTACATACTTACTTCTGTGTACAAAGAAAAACCGAAAAAGAAAATACACCATCATTGCCCATACTGTATCACCGGCATGACTTTGGATGAAAGGAGGCAACGTATTAAAATATCTACTACTCAACCCAAGGGCAATAGTGAGTATAACCGCAATTACGTAAAAAATCCTTTTCGGTTCATTGGTAAAATGCAAATTTATCACTCAGTTCTTCATTAGTAGTTAAATCCAATAGAGTTTTCATCATTTTCCCAGTTGTTTTTATTTGATCGATTATTTTGCTTTGTTAGTTCTTCTATTCTCTTCTCGTAATCCAAGTTCCCATCATAGTGCCAGTTTAGCGCAACGGACATATATAGTTCGTTTAACTGGGACATAGACAGCCCTTTAGAAAGCTTGGCCATCTCGTTCACTTGGTCGTCAGAGAGTATTCCTTTGATATCTAGTTTGCGTAAATAATCTTGTCGTACTTTTGCTGTTGGAGAAGGAATTTCATACGCTCGGTCAAAACGGCCAGCACGGTTAATAAGCGCAGGATCAATTTTTTGAGGGTAATTGGTTGTCCCTATGATAAATAGTCCTTCTCTGGATTGGGCACCGTCTAGGGTGTTTAAAAAGACTGAACGGGTATATTCTGGCATGGAATCTATATCTTCAATTACTAAAATAGCAGGTGCTAGCCTTGTCACAATACCAAATACTTCTTGGATGGAATGACTACCCGTAAACTCTGTAATCTGCCAATAGACAACCGGAGCTTTCGTTGATCCAGTAATTGACTTTACTAAAGTTGTTTTACCATTACCAGGGGAACCATAAAGAAGAATACCTCGCTTATAGGGAAGTCCATATTCTTTAAAGAAATACCCATCTTGTTTAAAAAATTCATCAATGGAACGAAAAATATCTTGTTTAATACTTTCTGCTAAAAGGACATCGTCTCTACTCACAGCTGCCTGCTCTCCATAATTTCTCCGTTGGACACCATTTTCTGTATCCACCAGATAAGTTACAGACTGCATTAACAATTGTCTTAGCTTTTCGTTAATTTCTTGTAAGAAACTCAAGGCTTGATCTACCGAAGTTGAAAAAAACTGATATTCTGGCCAGGTATTTCCTCCAGAATAGTTAAATGCAAGAGTTAAGGCCACATTATATTGTGGAAAGAAAATAAGATTGTTTTCAAATGTTTCTACAACTTCTAATTTATTCTCAAAGCTTAATGGAGACTTACTAGAAATCTTACGCTGAGCCTTTGCTTCGAAAATAGAACATAGCACTTCGTATGGAAGTAAGCCTTTTTCCATCATATCTAACAAATTTCCCTCCAGTTGAAGAATAGAGTCGCCAATATCAATTACTTGCCAATCTCCTGTTGCCCGTTCATTCAACGTAGCAATAATTCGTCTTGAAACAATAGCAAAATCATCATAATTTGGGTGAGTGATTCTAAAATCTTCTAAATGAGAAAACAAAATGTGTTTTTGCATCTAAACCCTCCAGATTGTGTGGATGAAAGAAAAAAGGTTCCTCTGTTTAGAAGAACCTTATGTATTACTTAGATTTAACTTTACCTGTCCAAGCTTTGAACCCACCTTGGAGCTGGAATAACTGTGTATATCCTTTTTTCTTTAAAAACATTGCTGCACGCGCACTTCTTGCACCACTTTGATCATACAAGTACACGGGCTTGTCTGGACGAATTTCTTTATAACGCTGACGAAATTGAGTAGAAGGAACATTTCTTGCTCCTAAAATATGTCCACCATCAAATTCTTTTGGTTCACGCACATCAATAAGCTGTGCTTTACGGTAACCCTCAATAAATTGTTCTTGCGTGAGATTGGTTACAGTTTTCTTTAAACGATATGCCGAGATTCCAGCATAGACTAAAAAGGCAACAAGTATAGCGATAACGAAGTACAATAATTCTAACACGGTCTTTCCCCTCTCTATGTTTCCTATTCATTATAAAAGAAGTGCTAGATACAATTCAATCTATTTGATAAAATGATACACGTTGTGAAGGGAGAGATTAAGGTGGAAAAGACAAAATGGTACTTCATAAATTCTGGCCCCTGCAGTCCATCATACAATATGGCGTTGGACGAAGCCTTACTGGATTGGCATAGTGAGGGTCTTATTCCCCCGGTTATTAGATTTTACGAATGGAATCCAGCAACATTATCAATTGGTTATTTTCAAACTGTGGAAAAAGAGATTGATATAGAAGCAGTGAAAAGATTAGGACTTGGTTTTGTGCGTAGACCTACAGGGGGAAGAGGGGTACTTCACGAACATGAACTTACATACAGTGTAATCGTTACAGAGAGTTATCCAAGTATGCCAGCAACTGTAACCGAAGCTTATCGTGTTATCAGTGAGGGTTTACTGCTAGGATTTCAAAATCTTGGTTTAAACGCTTATTTTTCTGTTCCGAATACAGACGAACAGAAAGAAAATTTAAAAAACCCAAAATCAGCAGTTTGTTTTGATGCACCGAGCTGGTACGAATTAGTCGTCGAAGGAAAGAAAGTTGCTGGTAGTGCACAAACAAGACAAAAAGGTGTTATTCTACAACATGGTGCAATATTACTTGATCTTGATGAAGATAAATTAATTCAAACGTTTAAATTCGCTTCAGAAGAGGTAAGAGAGAAAGTGAGAAAAGGCCTATCTCAAAAAGCTGTCTCCATTAACAAAATAATATCAAAACCGGTAACAATGGAAGAATGTAAAACTGCTTTTAAAAAAGGATTTGCAGATGCCTTGGAGATAGAATTGGTCGAATATAACTTAACGCAAGAACAGAAGAATTACGTAAAACAACTAGAAGTGACAAGATATGCTAATGATAAATGGAATTATAAAAAATAAAAGTAACAATGTCTTATAGTAAATTCGAAAACTAGGAGTTAGGGATTATATTAATTAATCCTGACTAGTTTCGCTTTACTCTTCAATATATTGTGTCGTATTATAAATGAAACTACTACATGTTGTGTCAATTGCAATTTGTAGAATGGAGGAAGAGTAAATGGTAACAACTAAAAATGAAACGAACCTTACTTTAAATGTTGAAGCATTAAACAAAGATATCCAATTATTTCCACAAGTACATTCGATCACAGAAGATATGACACTTACACATAAAGGTGTGTCGAGACTTGTCATGATCGATCGTTATTCCTTTAAGGATACGGAAAAGAAAACGTTAAAAGCAGGAGACTTTGTTGTTCTAACAGTTAAAGAAGATCCTAAATTTCCAGCGCGTGGTCTAGGGTATATCGTTTCGATTAACGAACAAGCGAAAACAGCTGAAGTGCAAATCGAGGAAGATTACCGAAGTGCGATTGACGATGCTGCCAAGATCGAATCTGGAATTATTACTCGTCCTTTAAGCGTGATTGAAAAACCTCTTGAAGTATATTACGAGCAAATTGCCAAAAGAAACGCGACAGGACTTGCGTCTGTAGAAAAAACAGAAGAAAAACGGGAAGAATGGTTTGAGAAATTCTACCAACAACTAGTTTCTTTAAAATTCATCCCAGCTGGACGAGTATTATATGGTGCAGGAACGGGAACGGATGTTACTTATTTTAACTGTTATGTGATGCCATTCGTTGCAGATTCGCGTGAAGGGATTAGTGACCACCGCAAACAAGTTATGGAAATTATGAGCCGTGGTGGTGGAGTTGGTACAAACGGTTCTACTCTAAGACCAAGAAATACGTTAGCTCGAGGAGTAAACGGAAAATCATCTGGTTCTGTTTCATGGTTAGACGATATCGCTAAACTAACTCATCTTGTCGAACAAGGTGGTTCTCGTAGAGGTGCACAAATGATCATGCTAGCAGATTGGCACCCTGATATTGCGGAATTTATAATCTCTAAAATGCAAAACCCTCGTATTTTACGTTTTTTGATTGAAAACACAAATGATGAAACGATCAAACAACTCGCGAAGGACAAGCTTAAATTCAAACCACTTACTGTTCAGGAAGAAGCGATGTATCAAGGGATTATCAATTACAAAGCTATTCCAGGTCTAGGTGGATTTAATGCAGAAATCATTCGTGATGCTGAAACAAAATTACGTGATGGCGGAACTTATTCCGTTCATAATTCTGAGTTTTTAACTGGTGCAAATATCTCCGTGACGCTGACGGATGACTTTATGAAAGCAGTAGAAGAAGACAGCGACTTTGACTTGCGTTTCCCGGCAACTGAAGCTTATTCTCCAGAAGAAATGGATTTCTACAACGAAAATTGGCATAAAATTGGCGATGTTCGTGAGTGGGAAAGAATGGGCTATGAGGTTCGAACTTATCGCACAGTAAAAGCGAAAGATCTTTGGAATTTGATCAATATTTGTGCTACTTATTCTGCAGAACCTGGTGTTTTCTTCATCGATAATGCAAATGAAAAAACGAATGCTACAGCATATGGACAAAAAGTTGTCGCTACTAATCCTTGTGGAGAGCAACCACTTGCACCATATTCTGTGTGTAACTTGGCTGCTGTGAATTTAGCACAATTTGCAAACAAAGAAACTAAGACTGTGGACTATGAAGCGTTAAAAGAAACAGTAAGTGTTGGTGTACGTATGCAAGATAACGTTATCGATGCAACTCCATACTTCTTAGAAGAAAACAAAGTACAAGCACTTGGTGAAAGACGTATAGGCTTAGGTGTAATGGGTCTTGCCGACTTGTTAATCTATTGTGAAAAAGAGTATGGTTCAGATGAAGGTAATGTTTTAGTAGATGAAATCTTTAAAACAATTGCGATCGCAGCATATGAAACATCAGCAGAACTTGCTGTAGAACGCGGAAGCTTCCCATTCTTAACTGGTGAGACAGAAGAGGAAACTAATCGCTTGCGTAAGGCATTTACGGAAACAGGATTTATGAGTTCAATGCCAGAAGACATTCGAAATTCTATTTTAGAGAATGGTGTTCGAAATTCTCATTTGTTAACAGTCGCACCTACAGGTTCAACTGGAACAATGGTTGGTGTTTCTACTGGACTTGAGCCGTATTATTCATTCACTTACTATAGAAGTGGTCGTTTAGGTAAATTTATAGAAGTGAAAGCAGACATTGTGCAAGAATATTTAGGTCAAAATGAATCTGCTGAAGAAGAAAATCTCCCAGAATGGTTTGTTACTGCGATGGAACTTGCTCCTGAAGCTCATGCAGATGTGCAATGTATCATTCAACGTTGGATTGACAGTTCTATTTCTAAAACGGTTAACGCACCACGTGGATATACGGTTGAACAGGTTGAAGGAGTGTACGAGCGTTTATATCGTGGTGGAGCTAAGGGTGGTACTGTGTATGTCGATGGAAGTCGCGACTCACAAGTTCTGACGTTAAAAGCAGAGGAAAACACATTAGAAGATCATCCAAAAGAAGAAAGAGTAGAAAAAAGACATGTAGTTTTAATAGATACGATTCAAGATTTACGCTCAACCAATGTAACGATTGGTTCAGAAGTTGGAAATACATGTCCTGTCTGTCGTAAAGGTACTGTGGAAGAAATGGGTGGATGTAACACATGCACCAATTGCAATGCTCAACTAAAATGTGGGCTGTAAAGTACAAAAGCCTTAACAAATTTCACGTGTACTAAGATATGATCGTTCCATGGATCTCATATTTTTCTATAATAATTCTAAAGCACAAGCTGATAAGTTCTCTTATCACTTGTGCTTTTATTTTGTTGTAATGTTTAATTACTAGTTCTTTCGCTTAAACTATAGGAAAAACAAAGGAGATTTACATGAAAGGATTATCGATTATTACTAGTATGGTCGCTGCAATGGGAACGACCATTCTATTTAAAATGTTGGATTATTTTCAATTCATCAAGTGGAATCCTATCGGATATACGAAAACTTTCCTCTTTTTAAAAGGGACCAATGTATATTTGAAATGGATTATTTTATTTTTAGTCATCTGGGGAATTTGTTTTCTTCTATACTATTTAGGATTATTATTTATTAAAATTCCGGTTTCCATCACTAGTTTTACCATAGGCCTCATCATTGCGATTGTACTTGAATGGATTATTTTAGATGCAGATTCAATAGAGAAAACGATAAAAAAAATATCGATCCCTTTTATCTGTATTGTTATAGTAGCTGTTCGTTTCATCATGGAATCGGCGATATTTCACTACAAAGATAATCCTCTAGAAAAATGAAAAATTTACCGCCCTCACTTACTATGATAAAATATACAAAGAAGTAATATAGAAAATGAGATGAGGGCTAAAAATGAAACTTAGTAAATTACGTGCAGCACTTGAAGAAAATGGAGTAGACGCTCTGTTAATTACGAATGGTCATAGCATCCGCTACATGACAGGATTCACTGGAACAGCTGGTGTCACAATAATTTCTAAAACAGATGCAGTGTTTATAACAGATTTTCGTTACACAGAGCAAGCCGCGAGTCAGATTAAAGATTTTCGTATAGTACAACATAAGAAAACAATGATGGAAGAAATTGCTACACAAGTAACAGATATGGGGATCAACTCATTAGGATTTGAAAAAAATGATGTGACGTATAGCGATTATGAACTATACAAGCAAGCTGTACAAGTCGATTTAGTGCCACTTTCAGGCCTTGTTGAAAAAATTCGCTTGATTAAGACGGACGAAGAGATTAGTATAATAAAGGCAGCTTGTCGTATTGCTGATGAAGCATATGAGCATATCGTTACTTACATAAAACCAGGTATGACTGAGCTTGAAGTATCGAATGAATTAGAATTTTTCATGCGCAAAAAAGGAGCAACTTCTTCTTCCTTTGATACAATAGTAGCTTCTGGAACACGTTCAGCACTTCCGCACGGTGTTGCTACGGATAAAGTCATTGAAAATGGAGATTTTGTCACATTAGACTTCGGTGCATTATACAATGGGTATATTTCGGATACGACACGTACGTTGGCAGTTGGGGAACCAAGTGATCAATTAAAAGAAATCTATCAAGTAGTCCTTGATTCTCAACTATTAGCTTTAGAAAAAGTTAAACCAGGAATGACTGGTAAAGAAGCTGACGCTATCGCTCGAGATTATATTGCTTCAAAAGGTTACGGGGAAGCATTTGGTCATTCGTTGGGTCATGGGATTGGTTTAGAAGTGCATGAGGGTCCTGGATTGTCATTCCGTTCCGATATCGTTTTGGAGCCAGGTATGGTTATCACGATTGAACCTGGTATTTATCTGCCGAATATTGGTGGAGTTAGAATCGAAGATGACGCTCTTGTGACAGAGAATGGTTTAGAGAAGCTAACGCATTCAACAAAAGAATTACTAATCTTATCTTAATTTGGAGGAAAAATAATGATTTCAGTAAATGATTTTAAAACAGGCTTAACAATTTTAGTGGATGGTGTATTATATCGAGTGCTAGATTTCCAACATGTAAAACCTGGTAAAGGCGCAGCATTTGTACGTTCTAAGTTGAGAAATTTACGTAACGGTGCAGTAAACGAAAAAACTTTCCGCGCTGGAGAAAAAGTGGAAAAAGCACAAATTGATAACTTTAAAATGCAATATCTATATGCAAATGGTGATCAGCATGTATTTATGGATACTGAGTCTTACGAACAAATTGAGTTAAATGAAAACCAAATCGAGTATGAATTAAAATTCTTACGCGAAAACATGGAAATACATGTAATTCAATTCCAAGGGGAAACACTAGGAGTAGAATTACCAAAATCAGTTGTTCTTGAAGTAACGGAAACAGAGCCAGGTATCAAAGGAGATACGTCAGGCGGCGGTTCTAAAACTGCTAGTCTTGAAACTGGTTTAGTAGTAACGGTTCCATTGTTTATCAATGTTGGCGATAAGCTAATCATCAATACAGATGAAGGTTCATACGTATCAAGAGCACAATAATTTAAAACTATATTCGATGAAGGGTCTCACATTTGTGAGGCTCTTTTTTTACAAAAAAATAGTAATAAAGATAGATAAAAATGAGCTAAGAAAAAGGCTTTACTTCTTATTGAAGTAAAGCACGGACGGTAGTTGCACAAGGAACTATTGAATTTTAAGATATTTTTCATAACAAACACATTCATGAATTCGTTGGCTAGATGTTTTAAACTGTTCCATTTCGTCTCCTACATAGTGTGCAAATGCATTGACTAAATGGAGTTTAGGGATGCTACTTTGAATTTTATTTTTCATTTCTTTTCCTTCCAAGTAAATATGGTAGTATGAATGCACTTTATGGAACAACATTTTTTCATACCAGTTCCGTACCCAAGGGTCATCTCTAGTCCAAGCTTCAAAACGATTTAGACCGATATTAATTGCTTGCTTTTCCGCTGCATGAAGTAGTTTCTCGCCAATTCCTTGTCGATAATAATCTGGATGAACAGCAATATGCCAAATCATTCCTCCTAAACCTTCTCCTCTTGAACAAACGGTCTTTTCTTCTTTTTCATACTCAACGTCAATGAGTCCAACAATTTGTCCGTTTAATTCTGCAACTAATTCGATTGCAGGATTTTCATAGCTTTCCTTTTTGTTTAAAACATTATCAAAATAAGCTGTATGCAAAAATGATAGCACTCTATATCGAATCCAACCTATTTCATCAGAATCTTTATATGCACGAATGATCAACTAATATATTCTCCCCTTCATACCAAATTTAAGAATTTGTTTGTTTAAGTTAACATCAATAACTCTTAAATAATTCGACTAAGAAAATAAAAACCCTTTCTTTACTAGAATATAGATCTAAGTATTCATCCTCATATGCACTTTTCTTTCATATTACGCTCTACGCTATCATATGTTGTTTGTATGGAAGGGGGAGGCATTGTGGAACTTCACGATGTACTTCGAGTTGCGGGAATTGGTATTTTAATAGCTATTCTTCACTTGTTTTTTGAATCTACTGGCAAAAAGGAATTTGCGTTTTTTTTATTTTTCGTTGGTTATATCTATATGACAATTGAATTATTGCGACTGTTAAAACTTTTCTTTTACGAAATATCTACATTTTTAGAATGGCTTATGATGACGAGTTAGCCTATGATCATTTACATAACAATCATTCTAGCATTTGTGCTATTGCAGCTTATAAAAGAAATTTACCCTCGCATTCATACAATTGTGTATACAATCTACATTTTTCTCTTTTTAACTTATATTTTAACCGTATTTATCATTCCTTTGGTCTCCCAGTATATCAACGTATTACCAACTAATCTATTACCGGTCTTCAAACTACTGACATTCTCAGTCGTACTATTGTTCCTTTCGCAAATAATTGAAGACCTGCTTTTGGACTATGAATATACAAGCCTGGCATCGTTATTTACTTTTACGACCAAAGCTATTTTACTCATTGTCTGGTTGAATCATATGCAACAATTTTACGACAAGTTTATATCAATTTTGGGACTACTCTCTTGAAGGAATGAACAGCTATGGAAGAGATGCTTATGTCTTTAGTGCAACCGGTTAAAGAGGTAGCACAAACTTTTTCGTACATGCTATTATTTGGATTTATCTTTATTTGTCTGGAATGGTTTATCCCGTCCAGCAAGAAATTATTGAAATTGTTATTTATGTTAATAATATGTATCTATTGTTTAGAGCCAGCTATCCGCTCTTTAGAGATGATTCAAGCGATGACAAAAGAATTAGTGACTCTCTTCTTAGGGATTTATCCAATTTTAACGCTAGGGATTGCAGCTTCTGGTGGAGCATTTTTAATAACCTCTTGGAATCCAGCAGTTATGCTATTTGCCTCATTTACTACCGTGTTAGCTGGGAAAATATTAATACCTGCTATAATGGCTGCGTTTATATTTGATTTGATCAGTAGAATTCATCCTCCAACTTCTTTTGCCAAAATGGCTGATCTCATCCGGCTAACTTTAATTGGATCTACTTCTATTATTCTACTGTTATATAGTATTTTCATGTCCGTCAATGGTGTCATAACATGGTCCGTAAGTGGAACTGTCAATGAGACTGTGAAAAGACTTATACAAAATAATATTCCTTTTGTTGGATCTTTACTAACAGAAAGTATTAGTACGATGAAAAATTTCTCCTCATCTGCTTCGGTTATAACCGGAAATGCAGTAATTCTATCAGTGCTAATGTTAGTGTCTATTCCAACGATCCAAACAATTCTCATTGCTTTTCTATATCGTTTACTTAGTGCTATTTTGGAACCGTTTGTAGAAGGTAATATAAGTGGATTGTTAGATGACATTGGAAAAACGCTATTTGTACTATCTATTATTTCGGTATTAATCGCGTTTACATTTTTTTTCACAATTATATTAACCATGCTATTTGCAAAACTATTAATAAGCGGGAAAGGATAGTAACCATCGTTACGACACTTCTCTTTGGTATTTTAATAATTGTTCTAGTCGGTGAGTTTCTTTCTATCTTATTGGAGCATACAGATACGGAACGAAATGGATTTCTTGTAAAAATTGCAATTATCTATTGGATTCTGAGCTTTCTCTTCATATAAACAGGTTGTCTTGCATAAAGTATTGTATCCAGCATGAAAAGAAGGGTGAATCAAATTTCATTAAAACAAAAACCCACTTTTCGTTTTGTTGTTATTTGTATAGCTGTCCTTTTCATAAGTCTTCTTTTTTCTGATTTACTCACTCGTGATGAGGGGAAAGTTGTTAAACCCGAAGAAACTGTCAACCAAACTACAGAAAACCTAACTTCGATTTTAGAGAAGATAAACGGAGTGGGCAAAGTTGCAGTGTATTTCCATTACGAAGAGAGCTCTGAAAAGAATGCGGAAAGTGATTTATCATTTTTCCAGTGGACAAGTGAGACTAAAAAGGACAAGGAGAATTTGATTGGAATACTAGTAGTTGCGGAAGGGGCGAACGACAAACGTATACAAAATAGTTTGATAAAAACACTATCATCTGTATTGCAAATATCTCCACATCGAATTGTGATAGAAGAAATGGAATTGGAGGATAAAAAATATGAATAAAAAGAGATCTGTATGGTTTTTAACATTATTTAGTCTAGTTGCAGTAGTAACAGTTTTTTATGTATCGGATCAACCATCACCATTCGATGGAATTGCTTTATTTTCCGATGACACGATAGATGAGGTAGGACTAGTAGAAACGTCATCAACAAATGAGGAATCATTCGTTTCACAGAGCAATGCATTTGAAGAAATGAGAATGGAAGTTACAGAAAAACGTAGTCAATTACGCGATCAGCTAACTACAAAAGTAGGTTCCAATGAATTCACAGCAGAACAAAAAGACGAGGCATATAACAAAATTGAAGAGCTAGTTAAAATAGATTCTACAGAAGCGATGCTGGAGTTAATCATCAAATCATTAGGTTACGATGATGCATTAGTACGAATCGAAGAGAGTGATGTTTTAATAGACGTTGTTTCTAACGAACAATCAACTAAAAAAGCATCTGAGATTATTTATGCAGTGAAACGTGAGTGGCCAAAAGCATATAATGTTGAAGTAAACTTTGATGGCGAGTAATCTAAATAGTAATTTTGAAGAGTGCCTGAATAGGCGCTTTTTTTTTGATATAAACCAAAAGGAAGAAAAAATAGTATAAATATGCTTTTGAAGTTATTGTTATTGATAAAATAAGCAAAGACTAAAATGTTTTTGAAACCCTCTAACAAAGGACTTTCAATATATTGATAAGGCATCATTTATTTATTATTTCAGAATAATTAGCTCTATCTATTTCAAATTTGCGTAAAAAAGTCTAAAATAGAATATGGAGCTATAAATAATGTAGATTAAAGGGGATTAAACAAAATGAAGATACAAGAAATTAGAGAAATTATTAAACTAGTAGATCAGTCTTCTTTAGATGAATTTTTATACGAATCAGAAGGCACTAAGATTAAATTGAAAAAGAATGAAAAAGGTTTTGTAAATTCTACGAGTGAAACGTTTGAGAGCTCATCTATAATCGAACAACCAAAACAAGTAGAAGTAAAAGCACCAGTCGCTCAAGAAGCACCAAAGCAACAAGTTGTAGAAGAAGCTACTACTGAAAGTGTTGTGGATAGTTCATTACATACGATTATTTCACCAATGGTAGGAACATTCTACCAATCTTCATCTCCTGATACAGCAGCATACGTAGAGGTTGGTACGAAAGTATCTGCTGATTCGATTGTTTGTATCGTGGAAGCAATGAAGCTGTTTAATGAAATTGAAGCTGAAATTGACGGGCAAGTAGTAGAAATTCTTGTGAAAGATGGACAATTAGTTGAATATGGTCAACCTCTGTTCCTCGTTAAAGGAAACTAAGAAGGGAGCTAGGATGATGAAAAAAGTACTAATTGCCAATCGCGGAGAAATAGCTGTCCGTATAATACGTGCATGTAAAGAATTAGATATTGAAACAGTCGCTGTATATTCAGAAGCGGATCGGGAAGCGCTTCATGTTCAGATTGCTGATGAGGCTTACTGTATAGGACCAAGACTCTCGAAGGATTCTTATTTGAATTTCTCTAATATTATTACTGTAGCAAAACTTACCGGTTGTGATGGAATTCATCCTGGTTATGGATTCCTAGCAGAAAATGCGGAGTTTGCTGAGCTTTGTGAAGAATGTGATATTAAATTTATCGGACCAACTTCCTCTGCCATTAAAAGCATGGGGATTAAAGACGTTGCAAAAGAAACAATGCAAAAAGCAGGAGTTCCAACAGTGCCTGGATCTAAAGGTATTGTAGAAACGGATGAAGATGCATTGAAAGTTGCAAATGAAATAGGCTTTCCTGTAATTATCAAAGCAACAGCTGGAGGCGGCGGTAAAGGTATCCGTGTTGCAAAAGATGAGGAAGATCTTCTAAATGGCATTAAAATAACTCAAAAAGAAGCAGCCGCGGCATTTGGTAATCCTGGTGTTTACTTAGAGAAATACATTGAAATATTCCGTCATGTAGAAATACAAGTGTTAGCAGATGGCCATGGAAATGCAGTTCACTTAGGTGAGCGAGATTGTACCGTGCAGCGTCGTATGCAAAAGCTAGTGGAAGAAGCCCCTTCTCCTGCGTTGTCAGAAGCGCTTCGTGCAGAGATGGGTGAAGCAGCTGTAAAAGCCGCACTTGCTGTTGGATATGAAAGTGCAGGCACTGTAGAGTTTATCTTTGACCATATAGCTCAAAAATTCTACTTTATGGAGATGAACACACGTATTCAAGTGGAGCATCCTGTTACAGAAATGATTACAGGCGTGGATCTTATCAAACAAATGCTCTTAGTGGCATCTGGCGAAAAGTTGCCATTCGAACAAAAAGATATTAAACTTAATGGATGGGCAATTGAATGTCGTATCAATGCAGAAAACCCTTCTAAAAACTTTATGCCTTCACCAGGATTAGTTGAATTTTACTTGCCTCCAGGTGGATTAGGAGTTCGGGTAGATTCAGCTGTATACCCAGGTTATACGATTCCCCCGTTTTATGATTCAATGGTTGCAAAGCTTATTGTTCATGCAGCAACTAGAGAAGAAGCAATTGCTAAAATGAAACGTGCACTAAGTGAATTTGCGATTGAGGGAGTCGAAACTACTATTGGATTCCATTCGAAGCTCATGAATCATGAAGTATTTAAGTCAGGAGATTTTGATACGAAATTCTTAGAAAAATATGATGTAATGAATTCATAATAAGGAGTGAATGATATGACAGAAACTACTGAACAAAAGTTTGTTCAAATGACTCCTGAAGGAAAAGAAGATCTAGGGACAATTGAAATAGCTCCCGAAGTAATTACTGTAATTGCTGGTATTGCTACAACCGAAGTAGAGGGAATTGCTGGTACACGAGGCAACTTTGCTGCAGGTGTAGTGGAACGTCTAGGGAAAAAAGTACATGGTAAAGGGATCAAAACGGAGATAAACAATGATGGCTTGTTTATAGACGTATATTGCCTAGTAAAATATGGCTCTTCCGTTCCTAAAGTTGCTAGAGAAGTACAATCTCAAATTCGTCAAGCAATTGAAAATATGACGAGTTTAACTCCTAAAGAAGTGAATGTACATATTACAGGTGTACAATTCGATACAGTAGAATAAAAGAGAAAGAGCTATTAGTTAGATAGCTCTTTCTTTTTTTGCCTTTCTAGTGCGCATACTACAAAAAAATATGCTATGATTGTCTAGATAGTTACATTTAAAGGAGAACTAAATTATGAAACGAAGACAAGCTCGAGAATTAGCATTACAAGCACTATTTCAATTAGATAATCATGAAATTTCCATAGAAGAAGCTATTGGGCATGTGACGGAAGAGACAGATCCTTTCCTAACTCAAGTAGTAACTGGAGTCGTGAATTACAAAGAGGAAATAGATGCAACATTAACAGATAAATTGGAAAACTGGTCGCTTTCCAGACTTCCGAAGATTGAACGTACAGTGCTAAGAATAGCAGTATTTGAATTACTTTATAACAAAGAAACTCCAGCTAAAGTTGTCATTAATGAAGCATTAGAAATTTCTAAGATATTTGGTGACGAAAAGTCAAGTCGTTTTGTAAATGGTGTTTTATCTAAATATACTGAGCAATAATCTACATTGCCTTAAGGAGCTTATGAAGTGTCTACTACAAAAATTGATGGAAAACAAATTGCAGGTTTAGTTACAGAAAAAGTGAAAGAACGTGTGGAGAACCTAAAATCTAAAGGTGTCGTTCCAGGATTAGCAGTAGTTTTAGTAGGTAATAATCCGGCCTCACAAACATATGTAAACAACAAAGCAAAAACGTGTGAACGTTTAGGTATGTATTCCGTACAAATAGAGTTGGACGAAAATATTTCTGAAGTGGAGCTTCTTAAAAATGTAGAGGCACTAAACGTTGATGACAAAATTCATGGTATTTTAGTTCAATTGCCTTTGCCTCCTCAAATTAATGAGGACAGAGTAATCGCAGCTATCTCACCACAAAAAGATGTAGATGGTTTCCATCCGGAAAATGTGGGAAAAATGATGATTGGTCAACAATCGTTCCTTCCATGTACACCTTTTGGCGTAATGAAATTACTTGAATATAGTGATGTAGAAATTGCAGGTAAACATGCTGTTATTATTGGTCGCAGTAACATTGTTGGTAAACCAATGGGACAATTATTGCTACAAAAGGATGCTACCGTTACATACTGTCATTCTAGAACAAAGGATTTACATTCTTTTACGAAACAAGCGGATATTTTAGTTGTAGCAACTGGTAGAACTAAAATGATAGATGCAAGTTACATAAAAGAAGGTGCTGTAGTCATTGACGTAGGCATTAACCGCGACGAGAACAACAAGCTTTGTGGTGATGTGGATTTCGAATCTGCTCAAAAAGTAGCTTCTAAAATTACTCCAGTTCCTGGTGGGGTAGGTCCGATGACAATCGCAATGCTAATGGAAAATACTTGTTTAGCGGCTGAAAATACATTAACTAATAAATAATTGTGGAGCTGTTTTTCTATGAAAGACAGCTTTTAAATTGAATGACAAATACAGTGAGCTGCTAATCTGTTAATGCTACTGATTTCCGTTACATGTGGACGCTTTCCGCGGGGTGAGCGATGAGCTATCACCGTCGCTACGCGTCGTTGTGATATCTCATCTGTCTCACTCATCCCGCTGGAGTCGCCACATTTCACTTCAATCAATTAAGGGAGTAGTACCTATCAATAAGATTTTGCAAAGCCTATGCTAAGAAGAATTAGATTAAGATTTAGGTCTAGATAAATCGTCTTGTAATCACTGTTGAATTTGAGAATGCTCTATTTTTATCTGTTATTTTATAAATGATTCAGTAAGTGAGTAAGTTTCGTAATTACTTATTTTAATATAAAATACGAGTTTTTATGTGATATTTTATTTAATTATCCTTTTATACAAAGTGGATTTCGTGATTGAAGCCGTGCCCACGGAAAGCGTCGCCTGAAGCGATAATCAACATTGTTCGGATTTCACTGTTTCATATGTCTTATGAGATTGACTCAAGTAAATTTATTTTTATACTAATGGAGTTGTTTTTGTGACTACAGAGCCGAGTAAGTACTTAACTGTTAAAGCCTTAACGAAATACATAAAGCGGAAATTTGATGCGGATACACATTTGCGAGATGTGTATGTTAAAGGGGAGCTTTCT
Organism: Psychrobacillus sp. FSL H8-0510; assembly: GCF_038008345.1. Classification (NCBI taxonomy): domain Bacteria; kingdom Bacillati; phylum Bacillota; class Bacilli; order Caryophanales; family Bacillaceae; genus Psychrobacillus; species Psychrobacillus sp. FSL H8-0510. Next base: position 2,048,846 of record NZ_JBBOYZ010000001.1, on the reverse strand, counting down.
AATGTGAAAGTTCATTCTAGCGGACATATCTATTTTACGCTTAAAGACGATGCTGCTCGAATTACTTCAGTTATGTTTGCCATGAATGCCAAAACGTTAAAGTTTGTTCCTGAAAGTGGCATGAATGTACTCGTAACAGGAGATATAAATGTATTCGAGGTAGCTGGACAATACCAGTTATATGCTGCTACTATACAGCCGGACGGTATAGGGGAGCTTTTTTTAGCTTTTGAACAATTAAAAAAGAAATTGCAACAAGAAGGACTCTTCCATCCAAGTCGCAAAAAAGCCATACCAACATTTCCGAAAAAAATTGGTGTGGTCACTTCTAAAACCGGAGCAGCTATACGAGATATCCTCACTACATTGGAACGCCGTTATCCTATTTCTGAAGTAATCGTATATCCTAGTATCGTTCAAGGACCTCAAGCTGCGCCTTCTATTGTGAAGTCTATTGAAAAAGCCAATCGAACAGGCGATATAGACGTTTTAATCGTAGGACGAGGGGGAGGTTCTATTGAGGATCTCTGGGCTTTTAACGAGGAAGTTGTAGCTAGAGCTATTGCTAACAGCGAGGTTCCAATCATCAGCGCAATCGGTCATGAAACAGATACAACTATTGCTGATTTCGTTTCTGATTTAAGAGCTCCAACCCCAACAGCTGCAGCTGAAATGGCAGTACCTAGCAAAGAAAATCTAATGCAAAATATTTTATCATTCCAATCGGCTAGCTTACACTTCATTACGAAACGTATAACAGATGAAAAAAATAGATATAACCGGGCTATGGAATCACCTGTACTGGCAACCCCAGAGAAATTATATCGTCCTTTTATAGAAAGGTTCGTTCGTACGGAACAGCAGCTACAAAGAGAAACTAGTTTTCTCTTTAAAGACAAACAACGTGATTTTTTACAAGTTAAAAATAGATTTTCTCAATTATCTCCAAAAAAAGTAATCGATCAACATCATAAATCTGTACAATCTGTAACGAACCAATTGAACCAAGCTTCACTATCCACATTTGAAAAACATCGTCAGCAATTTGTTAGTTCTATTCGAACATTAGAAGCGTTAAATCCATTAAAGATTATGGATCGTGGATACAGTATTATATACAAAGAAGGTCAACTAGTTAAATCCGTGGAAAATGTAAAAAAAGATGATTCTATATTTGTTACATTACAAGATGGTCAATTAGAAGCAATCGTTAGGCGAGTTGAAGTGAAAGAAAGTGAGGATTAATATTTATGACTAAAAAGGATATTCTATTCGACGAAGCAATGCTGCAATTAGAAAATATCGTTCGTCAGTTAGAACAAGGCGACGTACCTTTAGAAAGTGCTATAGAGTTGTATCAAAAAGGTATGGAGCTTTCTAAAGTTTGTAGTGACAAATTACAAAAGGCAGAGAAACAATTAGTGACATTTATGGATGAAAACAAAGAAGATGCTGGTGGAGTCCATGAGTAATTTATTAACTTCATTTATTGAAACCAATCAGCCCCTTATTGATAAAACATTACATGACCTTATAAAAGATTTAAAGGCACCTCAGCCTTTAAAAGATGCTATGCTCTATTCACTTCAAGCAGGTGGAAAAAGAGTGCGACCACTGTATACGCTTGCAGTTTTAAAAGAATTGGATGTTCAAAATGAGGATGCCATTATTGTGGCAAGTACGATTGAAATGATTCACACATACTCGTTAATCCATGATGATTTACCTGCGATGGACAATGATGATTTACGTCGCGGAAAGCCTACCAATCACATTGTATTTGGAGAAGCACTGGCTATTTTAGCGGGAGATGCTCTTATTACACTTGTTTTCGGTATAATTGCGAGACTTCCAAATATATCACCTGAACTAAAAATAGCTTTAATAGATAAGTTTAGCTTCGCTGCTGGTGCTGAAGGCATGGTTGGAGGCCAAGTATTAGATATGCTTGGGGAAGGTCAAACTTTAACTTTAGAACAACTGGAAGAGATTCACTTGAACAAAACAGGTGCATTATTGTCTTACAGTATTTTGGCTGGAGCTATTATTGCCAATGTGTCCGAGGAAGTAATGAGTGCATTAGAAGAATACGCCTTTCATATTGGGCTGGCATTCCAAATTCAAGATGATATTCTTGACGTAGAAGGTACATCAGAGCAATTGGGTAAAACTGCGGGGAAAGACTTAATAAGCGAAAAAAATACATATCCTTCAATTTTGACAATGGAAGGTGCAAAAAAAGAGCTTCAAAATCGGTATAATCTTGCTTTTCAAGCATTAGAAAGTATACAAATGCAAAATGGTTTACTAGTAGAATTCGCCAATTATATTACGAAAAGAACCAAATAGTAGCTAATAATTTTGTTTTTTAGCCGTTTATTGCTATGATATTAACTAGTTGTAAAGAAGGAAATCTAATAGAAGGTGTGTGATGGCAATGGATTTAACTTCAATTTCTAGCCCATCCTTTTTAAAAAGTTTAGATAATGAACAATTAAAGGAACTTAGTGAAGATATTCGATCGTTTTTAATAGGAAATTTATCCGTAACTGGTGGGCATATTGGGCCAAACTTAGGTGTTGTAGAACTTACTATAGCTTTGCATAAAGCATTTAATAGCCCAGAAGACAAATTTCTTTGGGATGTAGGACATCAAGCATATGTCCATAAAATTTTAACCGGCCGAGCGGATCAATTCGATACGTTACGTCAGTTTAAAGGATTATGTGGATTTCCAAAGCGTATTGAAAGTGAACATGATGTTTGGGAAGCAGGACATAGCTCAACGTCCCTTTCAGCTGCAATGGGTATGGCAAAAGCGAGAGATTTACAAAACAAGAAAAACTATGTGGTGCCAATTATAGGTGATGGTGCACTAACAGGTGGTATGGCGCTAGAAGCATTAAATCATATCGGGCATGAGCAAACGGATATTACCGTTATATTAAATGATAACGAAATGTCTATTGCTCCAAATGTAGGTGCTCTACACAATGTATTAGGAAGACTGCGTACTCATGGAACTTATAACAAAGCAAAAGATGAACTAGAATCATTGCTGAAAAAAATTCCAGCGGTAGGCGGAAAGCTTGCAGGAACTGCAGAACGAGTAAAAGATAGTCTGAAGTATTTACTAGTTTCTGGTGTGTTTTTTGAGGAACTTGGATTTACGTACCTTGGACCAATCGATGGCCACGACTTTGAAGCATTAGAAGAAAACTTACAATATGCGAAGAAGATGAAAGGACCGGTACTTTTACACGTTATTACGAAAAAAGGTAAAGGCTTTAAACCAGCGGAGTTGGATAAAATCGGCACATGGCATGGAACAGGACCTTATAAAATGGAGACTGGGGATTTGATCAAATCCGCATCCAAAGGTCCTTCATGGAGTGCACTTGTTGCAGAAACAGCAAGGAAGCTTGCAAGAACAGATAAACGTATTGTAGCGATTACTCCAGCAATGCCAGTCGGATCTAAACTAGAAGGATTTGCATCTGAATTTCCAACTCGTATGTTCGATGTAGGTATTGCAGAGCAGCATGCTACTACAATGGCTGCTGGGATGGCTGCAGATGGTATGAAGCCAATGCTTGTTATTTATTCAACATTCCTTCAACGTGCTTATGATCAGATGCTACATGATATTTGTCGTCAAAACTTAAATGTTGTAGTCGCAATTGACCGAGCTGGTTTGGTTGGAGCAGATGGAGAAACTCATCAAGGGGTATTTGATATTTCTTTCTTACGTCATATGCCTAATATGGTTATTATGATGCCTAAAGATGAAAATGAAGGACAGCATATGGTTAAAACTGCCTTCGAATATTCTGATGGACCAATAGCACTTCGTTACCCAAGAGGAAATGGTCTTGGTGTACCAATGGATGAAGAATTGAAAACAATACCAATTGGTACTTGGGAAGTACTAAAAGAAGGTACACAGGCAGCTATCCTAACATTTGGAACAACAATTCCTATGGCTATGAAAGCAGCAGAAGTACTTGCCGAACATAATATTTCCGTTGAAGTGATCAATGCTCGTTTTATAAAACCACTAGATACAAAAATGCTACTAGACCTTCAAGCGCGTAATATTCCAATTATTACAGTGGAAGAGAGTGCGCTTCAAGGTGGTTTCGGTAGTGCGGTGCTAGAAGTTTATAATGAGAACAACCTACAAGTAAATGTACATCGTATAGGAATTCCTGATATCTTTATCGAACATGGCGAAGTAAATCAATTACTGGAAGAAATTCATGTGACTACGGATGAAATTGTCAAAGTAGTGACTAAAAAAGTGAATGAACCATCTAGGTATATTCCGTCATGACTAAAATTCCGAAAGAGCGCGTGGACGTACTATTAGTAGAACAAGGATTATTTGATACGAGAGAAAAGGCTAAACGTGCGATTATGGCAGGGCTTATTTATAAAAACGAAGAGCGTATAGACAAACCTGGAGAAAAGGTGGAAAACACCTCTGTTTTAACTATAAAGGGTCAGGTATTAAAGTATGTTAGCCGCGGTGGATTAAAGCTAGAAAAAGCGTTAGAACAATTTGACTTGAATATTGAAAACAAAATCATGCTTGATATCGGTTCTTCCACAGGTGGATTTACAGATTGTGGCTTACAAAATGGAGTCAAGCATGCTTATGCTTTAGATGTAGGAAGCAACCAGTTAGCTTGGAAAATTAGACAAGATGATCGTGTAACTGTTATGGAAAAAACGAATTTTAGATATTCAACACCTGCAGATTTTTTAGAGGGCTTACCATCCTTTGCATCGATTGATGTATCATTTATTTCGTTAAAGCTTATTTTTCCAACTTTAAAAACAATTTTAGTACCTAATGGTGATGTTATTGCCCTTGTAAAACCTCAGTTTGAGGCAGGCAAAGATCGAGTGGGGAAAAAAGGTGTAATTCGAGACAAAGCAGTGCATATCGATGTTTTGAATGATATAGCTAATTTTGCAGAAAGTCAGCACTTTCAGCTAAAAAGTGCTTCTTTCTCTCCTATTACGGGTGGAGAAGGAAATATCGAATTTTTATTTCATCTTACGAACATTGTCGATGAGGAGTTCTCTCCGCATCAGATCGATTTCGATAAACTAGTAGGCGAAGCACATCAACTCCTTAAATAATCTTGCGGCTCTTGTAAAAGAGTCGCTTTTTTCTTGTTACTTTTCTAAACCAATGCTATTGTATAAATTAAATAGTATAAATATACAATGAGGTGAACCCCATATGAACAAGGGACAACGACATATTCGCATAAGAGATATTATTGCAAAACACGAAATCGAAACACAGGATGATTTAGTAGACTCTCTAAAAAATGCGGGATATAATGTCACGCAAGCTACTGTTTCGAGAGATATTAAAGAACTTCATTTAGTAAAAGTACCGTTGCCAAACGGTAATTATAAGTATAGTTTACCTGCAGACCAACGCTTTAATCCTATTCAAAAATTGAGAAGAGCCCTGTCTGATGCATTTGTTAGTATCGATGGTGCAAGTCATTTTTTAGTGATGAAAACGTTACCTGGTAATGCTCATGCAATAGGCTCCTTAATAGATTACTTAGACTGGCCAGAAATTCTGGGAACTATTTGTGGAGATGACACTTGTTTAATCCTATGTAGAGAAGAACAAGACAGTCTAGTTATTAAAGAGCGCTTACTCGAAATGCTCTAAAATGAGGTGAAAACTATTGTTGAAAGAACTAACGATAAAAAACTTTGCCATTATTGATGAATTGACAGTTAGTTTTGAAGAAGGGCTTACTGTTCTTACAGGAGAAACTGGAGCAGGGAAGTCTATAATTATTGATGCGGTACATTTGTTATGCGGTGGTAGAGGCTCACATGAATTTATCAGACATGGCGCTAAAAAAGCAGAATTAGAGGGTTTGTTTTTAATAGCTAATCCTAGCCATGGAGTGATTAAAAAACTAGAGGATATTGGGATAGATTTTGAAGACGAGTCTATTATTTTACGAAGAGATATCAATCTTTCAGGAAAAAGCGTTTGTCGAATAAACGGGAAACTTGTAACTATCGGTATTTTAAGAGAAATTGGTGCTTCTTTAATAGATATCCACGGCCAACATGAGAGCCAAGAATTGATGGATGATAAGGCACATATTCATCTATTGGATCAATTTGCAGGAGAAAGCTTAAAAGAAGTAAAAGATTCTTATCAAGAACTTTATAAGCAATATAAAAAATGGAAAAAAGAGCTAGACAAACTATCAGAGAATGAACAACAGATTGCACACAAAATCGATCTGTATACATTTCAGGTTGAGGAAATTGCTGACTCAAACTTAGTTATTGGTGAAGAGGAACAGTTACAGGAACAGAAAAAGAAATTACAAAATTTTCATAAAGTATTTGATAAGATGAGTAGCGCCTATGATGCCATACTAGATGAATCTAAAGGGTTGGATTATATAGGAACTGCTATGGCAGATCTTCAAGATATCGCAGATATGGATAAGAATATGCAAGAGCTAAGTGAAAATGTATCGTCAGCATTTTACATTTTACAGGATGCAGCTTATCAACTGAAAAATGAGTTGGATGAGATGGAATTTGATAATAACCAGCTACAAATTGTAGATGAACGTTTAGCTACTATCCAAACGTTAAAACGAAAATATGGTCCCTCTATTGAAGAGATACTTACATACAAAGATCAGATTCAATATAGTTTAGACCAATTAGTGAATCGTGATGAGCAAATTCAAAAAATGACTGAAAAAATACATCAAATTGAAATTGACTTGGAACTAGAAGCAACGGATTTAACAGATAAACGTAAAAGCGCAGCAAAACGATTAAGCGTTGCTATTATGGAGCAGTTACAAGAATTGTATATGGAAAAGGCCACTTTTTCGGTTATGTTTCATGAGACTGTGAAGGCAGTTTACAATGAAAATGGATTAGACGATTTATCATTTTACATTTCAACTAACGTAGGGGAACCTTTGAAAGCATTAACTAAAATTGCTTCAGGCGGAGAACTTTCTCGAATGATGTTGGCACTCAAAAGTATCTTTTCCAAACATCAAGGTATCACATCCATCATTTTTGATGAGGTTGATACGGGAGTAAGTGGACGAGTTGCTCAATCGATTGCAGAAAAAATTGCAGGAATTGCTTCGAATTCTCAAGTACTTTGTATATCTCATTTACCACAGGTTGCTGCAATGGCAGATCAGCATTTAATGATTAAAAAAGAAGTAAGTGGAAATCGCACGTTTACTGTTTTAGAAGAAGTGCAAAACGATAAACGAGCGGAAGAACTTAGTCGCATGATGTCTGGGGCAGAAATCACAAACACAACATTACAGCATTCGAAAGAACTATTAACTTTAGCAAAAGATCGAAAAAAAATTATTAGAAACGTCTAAAGACCTTATTTAACTAAGGTCTTTTTTTTATCAATTATTTACCTCTCATAGCGGACATTTTCTAGGACATAGTATCAATATAGGGAGGTGAAATATGCAGAAAAACTATCGAAAATGGTCGCTAATGCCACTACTCTTCTTTACTTTATTCTTCGCAAACAATTCAGCTTTTGCAGAACAGACTTCAGTAGTACCACTCGGACAGTCCATTCAAATTGATTTACATTATGGTACCGTTTTTGTAAATAATGATGTTTTAATTTCAGATGATGAATGGCTGCGCACGGGTGACTCGATTCATCTGATCAACAACAAGCCAGTGACAAATCTAATTGACGTAAAAAGTCATTTAAAAGATAGTACACAAATTATTATCCAGTATGAGCATAAAAAAGAAAAGTATACGAAAAGCATTACTCCAAATCAAATGGTGAAATTACTTCCATTTTTGAGAGATGCAACAGAAGGCATTGGTACTTTAACTTATTTTGATCCAAATACAAAAGAATTTGGTGCCTTAGGTCATCAAATAGTGGACCAACAGTCTGGAATTACTCCGAATTTCTCGGAAGGTTCAATATATTTATCATCAATAGAGCAGATAAAGAAAAGTACTCCAGGAAATCCTGGCTATAAAATAACCTCCCACACTTCAAATACGCTACCGATAGGTGGAGTAAATGAAAATAATGTATACGGTGTTTTCGGAAAATTGGACAATAGTGCATTAGAAAATATATCTATGCAAGAGGTAGAAATTGTAGATCCAGAAGAAATAGTGACAGGTAAAGCAGTTATGCGTACCTCCATCGATGGTAAAAAAGTTCAGGATTTCGCAATAGAAATTTCTTCTGTAGAAGGTCATATATTTCAGTTTACTGTAACGGACAAAAAGCTCATAGAAAAGACAGGTGGAATCTTACAAGGTATGAGTGGGAGTCCGATTATGCAAAAAGATAAACTAATTGGTGTTATTACTCATATGTATGTGGATAGACCAGAAAATGGTGCTGCGTTAGCGATTACGGAAATGATGAAAAAGAGTCCATGAATAAATAAAGGGGTAGACCGAAATTTAGGTCTACCCTTTTTACACATTTAGGTATAATATGGATATAAAGATAATTCGACATCAATGTTATAATATTCAAAACTTTGTCGCAACGTAACGAAACTGTATTATAAAAGCCTTATTTTTAACAACAATAAAGGATTTGGGCGTATTAAAGAGAATAATACCTGAGTGAAAAATTACAAAAGGTGGATGAGAAAATGGAAAAGATAAAAATTGCAATTGTGGATGACAACAAAGACTTAATTCGTACGATGGAATCTTATTTCGATCAACATCCGGAAATTGAAATTATTGGGACAGCTGTTAATGGGAAACTTTGTTTAGAGCTTTTGGAGTCTACTCAACCAGATGTGTTATTACTCGACATTATTATGCCTCATTTAGACGGAATCGCCGTTTTAGATAATCTACAAAGAGACAATAAACTTAAAGATATCCATGTAATTATGCTTACAGCTTTTGGGCAAGAGGATGTTATGAAACAAGCAGTTGACCTGGGTGCATCTTATTTTATGCTTAAGCCATTTGAGTTCGAACGCTTAGTAACACAGATTAAACAAGTAGCAGGCAAAAAAGGCTTTGTTCAAGAAACACCTGTTAAAAATAGCCCTGAAAAAGAAGCTCTACAAAATAAGCGAATGATTGACAATATCATTACCAATGTTATTAAAGAAATTGGCGTACCTGCGCATATTAAAGGATATTCCTATCTGCGGGAGGCTATACAAATGGTCTACAGTGATATCGAATTATTAGGTTCCATCACGAAAGTCTTATATCCAGAAATAGCTAAAAAGTTTCAAACGACACCATCCCGTGTAGAACGAGCAATTAGACATGCAATCGAGGTTGCGTGGAACCGTGGAAACTATGAAACTATTTCTAAATTATTTGGATACACCGTCCACCACCTAAAATCCAAACCTACTAATTCCGAGTTCATCGCGATGATCGCAGATAAGATTCGTATGGAGAATATGGCTAGTTAAATTTTACTGTTTTGGATGCTTAATTGTTAACTTCAAAAATACTCCTTCTAAAGCCAACGGATTCTTTATTCGCTGGCTTTTTAATATATTAAATTTTGAAGTCCAAACCTACTGTGCGTACAAGTACTTTTTACGTTGAAGAAATATCTACTGTTAAAGACTTTATACCCTTTATACGAGAAATTTGTGTGACTATTTATCTGTATCAGTTTATAGTTCCAATTTTTTTAGCAAAAGCTGTTAGGTATTAATAGCGATATATTTAGTTTAATCAAAATATTTATTCCACCTCTTTCGATACTGAGTATAATAATATTGAGAGGAAGTGTTGCAAGTTATGATAATTATAGAAAATGATGAAATAATACTTTCTACAGATAATGGACGAGTATTTATGACTATAAAAAAGGAACGCTATAATTTAAAAAAGGTGGATGAATTAACTAGAAATCATCCAAGACTTAAAATATTAGATTTTATGGCTGTAAAAAAAGCAGTTGAGAGCGGTTCTCATGAGCCAATAGAATTGGGCGCTTGGATAGATAGTATGGAATTAGAAATAAGCAGTGATAAAATGCAAGCGTTTCTCACTATATATGAATCTCCAAAATTTATACAAGATAATCTAGAGAATCTTCAAATGAATATACATAAACTTCTACAAGACAATCGCATTATATTCGGACAACGGTCTTTAGATTTAATGTCGATTAAAACAGGTAAATCCTACATAATTGCAGAGGGACTTCCACCTGAAAAAGGTGCCAATGCCAAAATTACTTATTTACAACAAGCCGAAAAAACACCAGTGATCAATGATGACGGGAAAGCAGATTACTTTGATATGAACTTCCTCGTAGAGATTAGTGAAGGATCTTGGCTTGGCGAAAAAATCCCTGCTCAGCAAGGTGTGCCAGGTAAGAATATTTTCGGAGAGATAGTTCCTCCTATAATGGGTGATGATTCGCTGTTGAAATATGATACTAAATCAGCTTATGAAGTAGAAGAAGAAGGGAAGACAGTCCTTCGTTCTAAAACAAAAGGTGTAATAGGAGAACTTAACGGAGTGCTTACGGTACAAAAGCATCTAGTTATAGATGGCGATGTTGGATTGGAAACAGGAAATTTAAAATTTGATGGATCTATCCAAGTTAGAGGAACGGTAATGGCTGGTTATTCCATAATAGCTTCAGGGGATATCTCCATTGATTCCAATGAAGGTGTACATGCAGCCGAACTGATAAAATCGACTGAGGGAGATGTGTTCATTAAAGGTGGGATTTTCGGGAAAGGGATTACAACGATCGAAGCCCATCAAAATATTTTTGTTAAGCATGCAAATGAATGTACATTAGAGGCAAAAGATACTATACAAATAGGAGCTTATTCTCTAGGAGCTACAATTTTTTGTGATAAACTTGTTGTAGATGAACGCAAAGGGAAAATTATTGGTGGTAAAGCGATTGCTATCAATTCAATTAGTACTGCATATTCTGGTAACAACTCAGAAAGAAAAACAGAGTTAGTTGTACAGGGAATTGACCGTAAAATTTTAACGGAAAATGCTAAAACTAAAGCACAAGAAATGATGAAGCTACAGGAAGAGACAACAAAGCTCAACTTTAGTTTAAGTCAATTGAACCAATTTAAAAGCTCTATGTCTGTTCAACAAGTAGCCTTATACGAGCAAACTAAGCAAAAATACAATGAAACCAAGCGTAAAGTAAAAGAGTTAGATGAAGAGATACAGCGGATCTTGAAAATGTTAAGACAAACATCGGATTATTTCATCGATATTAAAAGAGAAGCAAATCCTGGAACTGTTATTCAAATTGGAAACAAGTCTTCCTATTTAACGAAGCAAACTAAAGGAAAATTCAAATTGGAAAATGGGGAGTTAAATGTCTAATATACCTGTGTATGCTCACCGTGGAGCTGCAGTCAAAACAGTAGAAAATTCTATGAAAGCTTTTAAAAGAGCTGTGAAACTTGGGGTAGATGGGATTGAACTAGATTTACAGCTTTCAGCAGATGGCGTACCCTTTGTCACGCATGATATCGACTTTTTTCGACTTGCCGGAAACAAGCGAAGAATTACGGATATGCTAGCAGAAGAAATTTTGCAACTAAAGCTTGGTCGAGTGTTTTACCGTAAATTTCTTTATTCCCGAGTTGTAACATTTGATGAATTCATTCGTTTTGTGACACCCTTAGGAATTAAGTTAAATGTTGAATTGAAAGAATCCTTTCTAGGGAAAAATGAAAAGATTAGAGAAGTTGTAGAAATGGCATCACCAATTGCAGATGTTCACTTTTCTTCTTTTGAATTTAGTGTACTACAAACCATACATGCGATGAAAAGTGATGTCCAAACAGCTTTTATAGGCAAAAAAAATTCTGATTGGGATTATGTGTTGTCCATTAAAGAAATAGATGCTATTCACTTCAATAAAAAATTTTATGATACTGATTTGATGAGAAGAGTGTGGGATGCTGGTTATCCGATGCGCTTTTATAACATTAAGGGGAACGAGAAGTATATTCAACATCCCCATGAGTCTGTCATTGGATGGATTACTGATTATCCTGAAAAAGTGTTGCAACAACAAAAAAGACGCTGACTATTATAGTCTACGTCTTTTTCTTTTGAAATCGTGGAGCTACTTTCCCATTTTTACGATCACGGTTCAATAGGAAGCCTGCAAAGAAGCCTAATCCAAGAACTGTAAATATTAATCCGCTTATAAATTGAATGGCCAAGCCACCAATAGGGAGGATTTGTAATCCGAAAAACGTATCTCTCATTAATTTAATCCCAAATGCTGCTAAAATTCCAGGAATTAATAACACGATTAAAGCCGCTAAACGAGCCATTTTTTTCACTCCTGTTCCTACTAATTTAATTTTACTATCAACAATATGATTGTCAACGAAAGAAACTTGCGTTATGATAAATGAGAAGTGCAATAAGTTGCAGATGATTAATGGGGGTGTGCATATTCTTGCAAAACATAATAATAGTAGGCGCTGGTAATGGAGGATATGCACTTTTGAAATTAATACAACAAGCTGAGTACCTTCAAGTAAAAGCTATTGTAGACATTGATGAAAATGCTCCCGGGTTAAAACTTGCAAAAGAGAATAATATTCCTACATATACAGATTGGAAACCTCTCCTAAATGGAGATATTCAGATCATCATTGATGTCACTGGAAACAAAGAGGTATTTCATGAGCTTCTTGCAAATAGACCTGCCACTGCGGTATTAATACCAGGCGAAATCGCCAACTTAATTGTTTCACTTTTAGAAGAAAAAAATAAATATATAAACATTATTGATCAAAAAAAGATGATGCAAGAGTTAATCTTCAATTCAATTGAAGAAGGTATGATTGGTATTGATGATCAAGGTATCGTGAATTTATTCAACAAAAGTGCTGAAAAAATGACGCATATATCAGTCGGTAATGCCATTGGAAAACATGTGCATGAGGTAATCTCATTAAGTGAATTACCAAGAGTGTTCGATTCAGGTAGGGTTGAGCTAAACAAAGAACTTATTCTTGAAAGCGGTACCAAAATTGTTACCTCGCGTTATCCGATGATAGATGAAGCAGGAAAACAGGTTGGTGCAATTGCAGTTTTTAAGGATATTTCGGAAGTAGTTCGACTAGCCGAAGAGATTACTAACTTAACAGAAATTCAAAAAATGCTAGAAGCAATTATTTATTCAAGTGATGACGCTATTTCTGTTGTGGATGAGGAAGGTAAAGGGATTCTTATTAACCCAGCCTATACTAGAATAACTGGCTTTAGTGAAGCTGAAGTAATTGGGCAACCCGCAACGGCAGATATTTCTGAAGGGGAAAGTATCCACTTGAAAGTGCTACAAACTCGTAAACCTATCCGTGGTGTAAATCTACGAGTAGGAAAACAGAAAAAAGATGTAATCGTCAATGTCGCACCTATTATTGTTAACCAACAACTAAAAGGTAGTGTAGGTGTTATTCACGATATGACGGAAATGCGTGGCTTAATGAAAGAACTAGACCATGCACGGACACTCATCAGAACGTTAGGCGCAACTTATAGTTTTGAAGATATCGTCGGTACATCAAACGAGATAAACTTTACAATTGAGCAGGCTAAGCTAGCGGCAAATGTTCCGATAACCGTTCTCTTAAGGGGAGAGGTCGGGTCTGGGAAAGATTTATTTGCGCTTTCGATACACAGTGAAAGTGAACGTGCAAATCATCCGTTCCTTCGTGTTAATTGCAGCTCTTTGGAAGAGTATTTGTTAGAAACTGAGCTATTTGGTTCGGAAAAAGATGGATATATACAACATGGTTTTTTTGAACAAGCAACAAATGGAACCATTTTCTTGGATGAAGTTGGGGAACTTACGAAAAAGACACAAGCCAAACTGCTCCGTGTTCTTAGAGAAAATGCAATCATTCGAGTGGACGGTGCGACATCGATACCAGTGGATGTGAGAATTATAGCATCTAGTAGTTTGAATCTCGAAAAAGCCATGCTAGAAGGTACTTTTAGAGAAGATTTCTATTATCAATTGAATCGAATGCCCATTCATATTCCTTCCTTGCGCAATCGTAAGCAGGATATTCCGGCAATCGCGGAACATTTACTTGTCCGTTTAAATCAAGAATTTGGTCGCAATATAGAAGGCTTTTCAGAAGAAGCAATGGAAAGTTTACTATTATATGATTGGCCGGGGAATGTACGAGAGCTAGAAAATGTTATAAGTCGTTCGATGATCTTTTTACAGCCGAACGATCGAATAGTGGAAGAGTATCACTTACCAAAATCAATGCTAGTCTTACCAAATGAGGACAAGGGAGAGACTTCACTTGGTACGCTAGCGGAGCAAATGGATGAAATGGAAAAGAAAGTATTGGCACAAACATTAAAAGTTTGTGGAGGAAACAAGTCACAAACTGCCAAACAACTTAATATTTCACTCCGTACATTATATTACAAGTTAGAAAAATATCATTTAGCATAAATGGGATCACTTCAAACAATAGGGGTATTGAATATATAAGTTAGACCCATTTAACTACTAGGAGGAACTACACATGGAAATCTTTAAATATATGGAAACTTACGATTACGAACAATTGGTATTTTGCCAAGACAAAACTTCAGGGTTAAAAGCAATTATTGCCATTCACGATACTACTTTAGGGCCTGCACTTGGTGGGACACGTATGTGGAACTATGCTACGGAAGAAGAAGCTATTGAGGATGCATTGCGTCTTGCAAAAGGGATGACTTATAAAAATGCAGCTGCTGGTTTAAATCTCGGTGGCGGTAAAACCGTAATAATCGGAGATCCATTAAAAGACAAAAATGAAGAAATGTTCCGTGCTTTCGGTCGCTTCATCCAAGGGTTAAATGGTCGTTATATTACAGCAGAAGATGTTGGAACAACTGTAGCAGATATGGACTTAATCCATGAAGAAACGAATTATGTAACAGGTATTTCAGAAGCATTCGGTTCATCGGGTAACCCATCACCAGTAACAGCTTACGGAGTTTATGTAGGGATGAAGGCTGCGGCTAAAGAAGCATTCGGTTCAGATTCTTTAGAAGGTAAAACGATTGCAGTACAAGGTGTAGGAAACGTT
This sequence comes from Psychrobacillus sp. FSL H8-0510, assembly GCF_038008345.1. Taxonomy (NCBI): domain Bacteria; kingdom Bacillati; phylum Bacillota; class Bacilli; order Caryophanales; family Bacillaceae; genus Psychrobacillus; species Psychrobacillus sp. FSL H8-0510. Next base: position 2,033,712 of record NZ_JBBOYZ010000001.1, on the reverse strand, counting down.
GCATATACTCTTTGCGAATACCTACACAAAGAAGGCGCGAAACTAATCGTTGCAGATATTAACCAAACTTCAGTTGACCGTGCAGTAAATGCGTTCGGTGCAGTTCAAGTAGATGTAAACGATATTTACTCAGTAGAAGCAGATATCTTTGCTCCATGTGCTTTAGGTGCAATTATTAATGACAATACAATCCCACAACTAAAAGCAAAAGTAATTGCTGGTTCAGCAAACAACCAGTTACGTGATACTACACACGGAGATCTAATCCATGAAATGGGCATTGTTTATGCACCAGATTATGTTATTAACTCAGGTGGCGTTATTAATGTAGCAGATGAATTAAATGGATACAACGCAGATCGTGCGATGAAACGTGTTGCTACTATTTACGATAAAATTGAGCGTATTTTTGAAATTTCCAAACGCGATGGTGTGCCATCATATGTCGCTGCTGACCGTTTAGCAGAAGAAAGAATTGCACGTGTAAGTAAATCACGTAGCCAATTCCTTCAAAATGGCAAACATATCTTAAACGGACGTTAAGAAAACAACTAATTTCATCTAATGAACTAAAGTAGGCCGTCTTTCTTTTAAAGTAAGCGGCCTTCTTAGATGAAAATTTAAGGAGATGGGTCAGTTGGCAAAAGATTATGATGTAGTAATTATCGGTGGCGGTACGGGCGGATATGTTGCTGCTATACGTTCAGCTCAACTTGGATTAACAACAGCAATCATTGAAAAAGGAAATTTAGGTGGTACTTGCTTACATAAAGGGTGTATTCCGAGTAAAGCATTACTTCGTAGTGCCGAAGTGTATGCAACTACTAAAAATCATGCAGCAGATTTTGGTGTAAATACGGGAGAGGTAACACTCGACTTTAGTAGAGTACAGGCGCGTAAGGAGTCTATCGTCAACCAATTACATCAAGGCGTACAAGGCTTGATGAAAAAAGGAAAAATAGATGTCTACGAAGGTACTGGAAGAATGTTAGGGCCATCAATCTTCTCCCCTTCACCAGGTGGAACTATATCGGTAGAGATGAACAGTGGCGACGAAAATGAAATGCTTATACCTAAAAATGTAGTAATTGCTACTGGCTCTAGACCACGAACTTTACCGGGATTAACGATTGACGGAGAATTTGTGATGAGTTCTGATGAAGCACTTGCTATGACAGAGTTACCGAAATCTATACTAATAGTAGGTGGCGGCGTAATTGGAATTGAATGGGCATCGATGCTTAATGATTTTGGGGTAGAGGTCACAGTCGTTGAATATGCAGATCGTATCATACCGACAGAGGATAAAGATGTCTCGAAAGAAATGCAAAAGCTACTTGCTAAAAAAGGGATAACATTTGTAACGTCCGCAAAAGTACTTCCAGAAACATTAGAAACAAAAGAAAAAGAAGTGCAAATTTCTGCTGAAATAAACGGTGAAACAAAAACCTTTGTAGCACAAAAAATGTTAGTTTCTGTTGGCAGACAAGCTAATGTAGAAGGTATTGGCATTGAAAATACAGATATCGTTGTAGAAAAAGGATTTATCCAAGTATCAGAAACATTCCAAACAAAAGAATCTCATATATATGCAATTGGGGATGTAATTGGTGGACTTCAACTGGCACATGTAGCTAGTCATGAAGGAATTACGGCGATGGAACATATTGCTGGTAAAGAGATCACTCCAATTGACTATGCATTAGTTTCACGTTGTATCTATTCAAATCCGGAAGCTTCCAGCGTAGGTATTACGGAACTACAAGCTAAGGAACAAGGATTTGATGTGAAGGTTGGTAAATTCTCATTTAAAGCGATTGGAAAAGCACTAGTATACGGCGAATCAGATGGCTTTGTTAAAATCGTTGCAGACAAAGCGACAAATGACATTCTAGGCGTTCATATGATCGGTCCACACGTTACTGACCTTATTTCAGAAGCTGGCTTAGCAATGGTTCTTGACGCAACACCATGGGAAATTGCCCACACCATTCACCCACACCCAACTCTAAGTGAGGTAATGGGAGAAGCAGCACTAGCAGTAGATGGAAAAGCCATTCATAACTAGAAAGCGGCAGACGCCGTTTAGCAGCGAAAAGCGCTTAAGATGTCCAATATTAGATAATACAAGGATTAAAGTAAATACAAAACTGCTTGTCTATTAATAAAGGGGGAGTACTAATGACAAATCGTCATGCTGAATTAGGTTTAACAAATGAAGATGTGTTAACAATGTTTGAAACGATGCTAATGGCACGCCGTATTGATGAGCGTATGTGGTTATTAAACCGTGCTGGAAAAATTCCTTTTGTAATTTCTTGTCAAGGTCAAGAGGCAGCGCAAGTAGGAGCTGCTTTTGCGCTAGATAACACAAAGGATTATATTGCACCTTACTACCGTGATATGGGAGTTGTTTTACACTTTGGAATGACTGCCCAAGATCTAATGCTTTCCGCTTTTGCAAAAGCGGAAGATCCAAATTCGGGTGGTCGTCAAATGCCAGGACATTTTGGTCAAAAGAAAAATAGAATTCTAACTGGTTCTTCACCTGTTACTACTCAATTACCACATGCTGTGGGAGTCGCATTAGCTGCGAAAATTGAGAAAAAAGACTTCATTACATTTGTAACACTAGGAGAAGGTTCTTCTAACCAAGGGGATTTCCATGAAGGTCTAAATTTTGCAGGAGTTCATCAATTACCATGTATTACAATGGTTGAAAACAATAACTATGCTATTTCTGTACCATTTGAGCGTCAAGTTGCGAGTAAAACGGTTGCAGAGCGAGCATCTAGTTATGGAATGCCTGGTGTGACGGTCGACGGCAAAGATCCAATCGAAGTTTACCGAGTGGTGAAGGAAGCTGCAGATCGTGCGCGTAATGGCGGTGGCCCGAGCTTAATAGAAGCAGTAACTTATCGCTTAACAGCTCACTCTTCAGATGACGATGACAGACAATATCGTACTGCAGAAGACATTGCAGAAGGTAAAGCGTTGGATCCACTTATTACATTCGCAAAATATTTGCGTGATTTAGATATATTACCAACAGAATTAGAAAAAGAGATTAATGATCGCATTATGAAAGAAGTAAATGAAGCAACGGATTACGCAGAAAGTGCTCCATATGCTTCACCAGAAAGTGCGCTATTACATGTGTACGCTGAAAAAGACGGGGGGAACGCATAATGGCAATCATGTCTTATATTGATGCAATCACACTTGCAATGAAAGAAGAGATGACTCGTGATGAACGCGTTTTCGTTCTAGGGGAAGACGTTGGTCGTAAGGGTGGAGTATTCAAAGCGACAAACGGTCTCTATGATGAGTTTGGAGAATACCGAGTATTAGATACGCCTCTTGCAGAATCTGCGATAGCTGGAGTTGGTATAGGAGCGGCAATGTACGGACTACGTCCAATTGCAGAAATGCAGTTCGCTGACTTTATCATGCCTGCTGTTAACCAAATTATTTCCGAAGCGTCACGTATTCGTTACCGTTCTAACAATGACTGGACTTGTCCAATCGTTTTCCGTGCACCATTTGGTGGGGGAATTCACGGAGCACTTTATCATTCTCAATCGGTAGAAGCAATTTTTGCTAACCAACCAGGCTTGAAAATTGTTATTCCATCTACTCCATACGATGCTAAAGGTTTGTTAAAAGCAGCTATTCGCGATGAAGATCCTGTCATGTTCTTTGAGCATAAACGTGCGTATCGCCTTATCAAAGGGGAAGTTCCCGAAGAAGATTACACTATTGAAATTGGGAAAGCAGATGTGAAGCGTGAAGGGGAAGATATTACGGTTATAACGTATGGTCTTGCTGTTCATTTTGCATTACAAGCTGCCGAACGTTTAGAAAAAGACGGTATTTCTGCACATGTTTTAGATCTACGTACTATTTATCCTTTAGACAAAGAAGGAATTATAGAAGCCGCTTCTAAAACAGGGAAAGTTTTGCTAGTAACAGAAGATAACAAAGAAGGTAGTATTATCGGGGAAGTTGCGGCTATAATTGCAGAAAACTGCTTATTCGACCTAGATGCACCGATTATGCGTCTTGCTGGTCCTGATATTCCAGCTATGCCTTATGCACCAACAATGGAAAAATTCTTCATGATCAATCCAGATAAAGTCGAAAAAGCGATGCGTGAGCTAGCGGAATACTAACTTCATTAAGCAAGAAAAGACTTTGCCGAATGAAGTTACTGCCTCCGGCGGATGTCACAGATTTTTTTAAGGAATCTATCGAGCAAGCTCGATAAAAATCTGGACACAAATACGCCAAGGCGAATTTGATAAGGAGGAACTCGAATGGCAATCGAACAAATCAAAATGCCCCAACTAGGCGAAAGTGTAACAGAAGGAACAATCGAGAAATGGTTAGTTAAACCAGGCGATCACGTAAATAAATATGATGCACTAGCGGAGGTAAATACAGATAAAGTAACAGCTGAAGTACCGTCCTCTTTTACAGGAATTATTAAAGAGTTGATCGCAAACGAAGGAGACACATTAGCTGTCGGAGAAATCGTTTGTACGATAGAAACAGAAGGTGGAGCTTCTGAAGAAACAGTAGAGGTAAAAGAGGCTGCACCTGAAGAGCCAACTGCTGAAACTGTAAAACCTGCGGAAGTACAAAAGCATGCTGCTCCTGTAGAACGTGAAAAAGGTGCCAAAGCACGCTACTCGCCTGCAGTGCTGAAAATTTCACAAGAACATGGAATCGATCTTTCTTTAGTTACTGGTACAGGTAACGAAGGACGAATCACTCGTAAGGATCTACTGAAAATTGTTGAAAGTGGAGAAATTCCAGTAGCAAAAGTAGAGCAACAAGCTGTTTCTACGCCATCACCAGCAGCTGCACCTACTTCAGCTCCATCACCGAAAACAGCAGTTCCTAATGTTCCAGTGGCAGTGGGAGATATCGAAATTCCTGTAACAGGTGTTCGGAAAGCAATCGCGGCAAATATGCTACGTAGCAAACACGAAGCTCCTCATGCATGGACAATGATTGAAGTAGACGTTACGAACATGGTTCAATACCGTGACTCGATCAAGCATGAATTTAAACAAAAAGAAGGATTTAATGTTACATACTTTGCTTTCTTCGTGAAAGCTGTATCGCAAGCATTAAAAGAATTCCCAATGATGAATTCTATGTGGGCTGGGGATAAAATCGTTCAGAAAAAAGACATCAATATTTCTATAGCAGTAGCAACAGAAGACGCGCTATACGTTCCAGTTATTAAAAATGCGGACGAAAAAACGATTAAAGGTATTGGTCGTGAAGTAAACGAACTTGCTGCAAAAGTCCGTTCAGGAAAGTTAAAATCAGATGAAATGCAAGGTGGTACATTCACTGTAAACAATACTGGATCATTCGGTTCTGTTCAGTCAATGGGAATCATCAACTTCCCACAAGCAGCGATTTTACAAGTAGAATCTATCGTGAAACGTCCAGTTATTATGGATGGTGGCATGATTGCTGCGCGTGATATGGTAAACTTATGTCTTTCATTAGACCACCGTGTACTAGATGGTTTAGTTGCTGGTCGTTTCCTAGCACGTGTGAAAGAAATTCTAGAAAATATCACTAAAGAAAATACATCGGTTTATTAATAAATAATTAAAAAAGGTAGTGCTTTTTAATAACGGGTTCAGTTAATGGGGAGAAAAATGCTATTAACGAATAAATGACAAGTACAAACGCTCAGAAAAAAATCTGAGCGTTTTTTGACGTATATTTACTATCCTCATATTACTAAAGCACCCGTTAATGTAAGTGTAACATTTCACAAACAAAACTCTCTCACGAAAAATGAAACTCTTCGGTTTGTTGAACGTATTACAAATATACCTATAGTGAGTAAATATATAACTGTATTGGCAAATCATTTTTACTTTGTTTTATGCTAATTTTGTGATATTGGAATTTGGAGGAAATAATTTGTTAAGACCAAATAGTGAATATGCCTCTTATTCTCTAATGTTAAGTGTCATTGCTGTTGGTTTGATGCTTTCTCATTTCATATCTTCTTTAGAATTGTTTCCTTTCATTTTTGATATAGGTTTCATCTTCTTGGGGATATCATTTATTCTATCTTCAAATACCGAAGTAAATTGTAAAACATCATTTTATCTCCATTTGATATGTGGAACTGTAATTATTATTCTTTCTTAGTTCAATATTTATAAACAACTTTAATTTACATAAATCAATTAGCGTTTTACTTCCTACTTTTAGTAAAGTAAAGCAGCTTAATTTAAGTGAAAGTTTTCACAAAAAACTATTACAAATGAAGTGGTACTTTCCAATGAATAAGCATTCAGCTATAGAATTTATAAATAAAATAAGGAGATAAAATGGTGAATATAAGAAATAAAACTTGGCCCAAAACCTTTGTGATAGTTACTGGAATATCTTTGTTTCTAGTAGTTGGATTAGTAGTTGGAGCTTTCTGGACTTTCGGTGAATTTAAGGAATCATTAATCCCCGATGAAAAAGAAGAAGAAAAGATAATTGATCAAGCAGAACAATACCTAGTAACAAAATATCCAAAAATGGAATACGAAATTTCATATGTCCTCTATGATATTGGGGAGAACTACGGTAATTTCGATTATGCTGCAGTAATATTAAATACAGAAACACAAAAGTCATTCATGGTTTATGAAAACAGATTTACCAAAAAAGTAGAAGATGATATATCCATTCAAGAAGCAACAGAATTCATTGAAGAGGTAACACCGAAGGTTAAAAGTTATATAAATAAAAAATTCGGAGAAACACAAGGTATAGAATTTACACCCACGGATGATATAGGAGGCATACATTCACTTAATGTCAGTTTATATAACAAAAAAGAAGAAATAAACGAAGAAATGTTTCTATCTTTAATTGATTTTCTACAGCATGAATTGAATATTGAACATGCATCTGTAAATATTATGTATGATAATGATGCTGAAACATGGTCTAAAGAATTTTAACATAAAGTTTATATCTAAATTTGTGTGGCTTATTTTTGTTGCACGCTTTATATTTTGATAAATACACAACTAGACTGCACCGTTAGTTCAATAAGAAAAAGCTACCCTTATAGGCAGCCACTTGTGAGCTAAATCACCTCGTTAGTTGAAGAAGGATTACATCTTTATTAAGTTTCTACTGTATTCTTCCTGATAGATGAAAAATTTATTAAGCCAAATAGTAAAAATAACATACTAACTGCCCATAAAACTCCTGCAATTCCAAGACGTAGAGAAATTTCTTCAGATGCCATTGGATGGTTAACATCAAAACTAATTGCATTTAAAGCCTGGCTAATTGCCCAACTAAAAAATACAAAAAAACCAATAATTAATCCATAAGCTACTCTAAATGACTTTCGTTTTTTTGAAAACATTAGCAGTATTACAACAAGAAACGCTATACTCATTATGATTGAAAATCCACCTATTAGCATACCCATTGTTTCTTGTTCCATTGGCATATCTCTTCACCCCCTAAAGGCTTTACTCCTTCTTGAAGTAAAGCATCCGTTAGTTTAATAATATTGCTTTTGATTAATATCGTTTTTTTAAGTTTGGAAATTTATTATTATAAATTTTGTCCCAAATTTTTAAGGCACTTGGATAACAATTATTAATTGAAGGTATTCTACTTCTACTCCTCGAAAACATTTCATCAAAGACCTCATGTATCACTACAGCTAATTTTTCAACAGATGCAGTTGGTAATCGCGATACAATGCGACTTATTTCTGGATCATATTCATCCTCAGATGAGAAACTTAAAAAATTCATCGGGTCCCAATCATTAATTACTCCTTTTACAATTTGGTAGTGGTTCATAATATCCCTCTTTCAAAATGTATTTTTAGTGATTTATGTTACACCCTTATTTAGCTAACTTGCGGCGTTAGTTTAAGTGAAATCTCTCACAATTTCTATTTAGATTAACATAAAAACTCCACTATTTTTAGCGAACATCACATAATTTATTTAATTTCAATTCGCTTGTGAATTGATGTGCTATTTCATTTGTTAACCCCGTTAAAGATTGATGTAACAACAAAAAAGGAGACACCAACTCATATGTGAATTTTTTCTCCAATTTGAACGCTATTTAATAATTTCTCCCCATCATCCGAACTCGTTAGCTTTTTAGCACTGCTTTAGATCTTATTATTTCCTCTTTTTACTAAAGCACAACGTTATTGAAAAGTAGATCTAAATCTTCCTTTGCAATAAATTTATTAAATAGTACATAAGAGATATCAAAAATGATAGAAGTACAATGATTATTGTTCCTATTGTATAAATGGCTGTTTCGGCATAATCACCACCATCAAACACTCCAGCAAATAGAAAAAATAAAATTACACTAGCCACTAATGTTAAGCAAAATATACTAATATACTTGGACATATACTACCTTTTGCAACTCAACTTTATTTACTATAGTTCAATAAGAAATACTTTAATTCTGATAGAAATAAAACCGATGATGTTAGCTTAATATAATAGTCTACTTATTTTTCAGGATACATTGGTAGCGTTCCACACCTGGATACTTTTCTCCCAAACTCGTTATTTTAAATCCGTAATTTTCATAAAAAATTACAGCTTCTTTATCGGTTTCAGCAATAACAAAAGGTACTGGATGTTTAACTTTAATAAAACTAATCATTTTACTTCCTAGACCTTTTCCTCTATGGTTGGGAAATACTGCAATATGTTTAATTTCACAGCGCTTTAAATCTAAAATTTCTATTCCTATACAACCAACGACTTCATCTTCAAAGATATATCCATATAACTCTCTAACTGGTGAGTGGATATATATTTCGTATTCTCGATCGATATTCCTTTCCGAGGTTGCGAAGGATAAAAGTTTTCTCAAGTTTGGTTGAATAAATGGTGATATCATTTCTTCCATAAAGCACATCCATTCTTGTATTACTTATTTCAATAAAAAAGGCTTTACTTCCATATGTAATAAAGCAAAATATTAGTTGTGCAGCGACTAGAAGTTTCGTCCTTAACTTAACGACCCACAATATTGACGTCTTACTTATTTGTATTTTAACATAAATATCCATTTAGTTTGTAACACGAAAATGCCATATGATTACTGAAAAAGAGGAGCTAGTTGTGACGACTACTACAACCAGTTCCTCAAGGTTCTATATTTCCTTAGGCTTATATAGCTAAATCCAACCTTTATCCAAGAGAAGAAGTAGATAACTACCTGCACAGAGAAAAATTGCTGCTTCTGTTAACAAAAACATCGAAAATTCAAGGGAAGTAAGCTTTCTTTCTCTTTTCGTTTTTTTAAAATGTCTATAGTAATAGAGAGAACATAGCAGTAGTATTATTGCCGAGATTTGAAATATATTTTCCAACAGGCTAACCAAAAAATCATCTCCTCACGTTTAGACTGAACTGTTAAGATTTTATGTCTTCATAGAATTTAAAAGAAGTAGAAATTTTAAAGTGCCAAGGAGGTTAGCTATTTACTTCAATAATATTTCTATTATCAAGTCCCTTTCGTTTACTTTTTAATTTTAATTCGATAGCATTTGAAAAGAAACGTATTAAACGAGCATTTGTTGAAGGGGAGATATATAGATGAAACTAAGTGTATTAGATCAAGCGCCAGTCACATCTGGCAATACGGCAGCAGGAGCATTAAAAAAAGCAGAAGAATTGGCTATTTTAGCAGATGAACTAGGCTATCATCGTATGTGGATGGCCGAGCATCATGGAACCGATGCATTTTCAAGTTCTGCACCGGAAGTAATTGCGGCTCACTTAGCTGCGAAAACCAAGAAATTACGTATCGGTACAGGTGGCGTGATGATGATGCACTACTCACCATTGAAGTTAGCGGAGGTTTTTAAAACCTTAAGTGCACTTTCTCCAGGTCGTATTGACTTTGGTGTAGGAAGAGCTCCAGGTGGAGATAATCATGCGATGTATGCTCTTTCGGAAGGTCGCCCTCCATTGGTCAACAATATGTATGAAAAGTTAGCAATTGCCTTGCAACTGATCAATGATGAAGTTCCAGAGGATAGCTTATACAACAGAACGATTGCCAGTCCTTCTAAAATAGTATTACCTGAAGCTTGGTTACTTGGCTCCACTGGTAATAGTGCTGTACAGGCTGGAAGAATGGGTCTTGGCTATTCGTTTGCACAATTTTTCCAAGGTGGTATGACTCCAGCGATATTAGACACATATCGTAATAACTTCACGCCGTCTGCTTTAATGGAGAAGCCAGAGATTAATGTTACATACCTTGTAACGGCTGCAGAAACCAAAGAAGAGGCTGAATTTGAAGCATTACCTCAGGACATTGCACGTTTGTCTCTTATGAAAGGGCAAATTCGTTCATTAATGACACCAGAGGCAGCGCAAGATTATCCGCTGACGGAAATGGATCGCATGATGATTCAAGAAAATCGTAAAATTCATCTAGTCGGTTCTGCAAAAGAGGTAGCAGAGACTTTACAGGAAGAACAAGGTAATTATGGTTTCGATGAAGTCATGATTTGTAGTATTCCGCATTCGCAAGAAAAACGTTTAAATGTCTATCGTTTACTTGCAAAAGAATTGATGTAGATAATAAAGATTAGACACGTTCATTATGAGCGTGTCTTTTTATTAGGAAATCTGTGATAATCGATTGATAGAATCAAATAATCGATCGACGAATACCGATAATCGATTAATAGAAACCAATAACCGATCAATCACTTTCCATAATCGCTCCATCATTGTTATGTACACTTTTGAAGATCATTTTTTCAGCGGCCTTTAATTCCCACTTGAAATAAGAACAAATGTTCGATATGATAAGTAAAAAAGAGAGATGTGATAACATGGCTAACTTTGAAGAAGATTGGAACCAATTGGATTTATCTCGATTGCAGGATCGTGGGTCGAAAAAGTGGGTAGCAATGATGTTGCCAGAGCATGTGAAGATGCTTCGAGAATATGGAGAAGAGATAAAAAAAGAGCCTCGCCCAGATTTAAATGAGTTTGACTATGAAGTTATTCATGATCAAATCGCACTCGCAATGCAACGAAACGTCGAAATCAAAATAAAACGGTGGAAAGAGGGAGAGTTTATCTATAACCGCGGTACGATCCAATGGATTGATTTGAGAAAGCGAACAATTGAAATAGAGGATCCTTTTCGCTCGTTTGAACTATCAATCGACGAAATCGTAGACGTCACCTTATCGGAATAGTAATTACGAATGGCATCATCCTTTATACATGGATGATGTTTTATTTATGAATAAATAAAAGAAGGATTTGAACCAGGAGATGTAGAAGGTAATCCAAAAGACTTAAAGTAAGTGAAAGGAGAATAAAATGATAAAAGCAGTTCTGTTCGATTTAGATGGTACTTTACTCAATAGAGATGAGTCATTAAAGTTGTTTGCAGATAAGCAATACGATAGATTTAGTCACCTCATAGGTCCTATTACAAAAGATGTGTACACAGCAAGGCTTATACAATTAGACAGTCGAGGATATGTTTGGAAGGACAAAGTATATAGCCAATTAGCAGAGGAATTTGGAATTACCAAAATTACTTGGCAAGAACTACTGGAAGATTATTTGAGTGAATTTAAGTATTGCTGTGTACCCTTTGATAACCTTTTATTAATGCTAGAGAAATTGAAGGAGAGAAAGATGTTAATAGGGATGATTACGAATGGATTCGGTCAGTTTCAAATGGACAATATAATGGCTTTAGGAATAGAAGATTATTTCCAAACAATTTTAATTTCTGAATGGGAGGATGTTAAAAAGCCAGATCCCCAAATATTTTTACGGGCTGCCGACAAACTTGGGCTCCAACCAAACGAATGCGTATTTATCGGTGACCATCCAGATAATGATATGCGAGCGGCTAAACATGTAGGGATGAAGGGTATTTGGAAGAAAGATATGCAATGGAAGGATGTGGATGTTCAAGCAGAGTATGTTGTAGATAATCTAATGGAAATCCCAACTATAATCGATGAGTTGGTGGGAGGTAAAAACGGAAAATTGTCCGTTTTGTAATCCTTACAAAGGTTAAAACAGAATATTGTATTTGGAAATGAAACTAGCTATTTTTTCAGTGGAAAAACGAGCCAGATATATTAATGGGCTGTGGTGTCATAGTTCCGATAACACATCATAACAATGTATTTGAACTGAGGAAATAATGGAACGATACATATGAACTGCTTTTAATGGCAAAAGAGTACCTTGATGATTTGCATCTGCCAGGTGGAATTGTCATCTACATATAATACCGAGATGTATAATGATAAGCCATTAGCTGGAAAGGGACTGCAAAGATAGATACATGATATTAATCACATAACTCATGATATTAATGTTGAACTACTTGAAGATTCTTCACAAGGAAAAGTGATATTAAGAATTACATAGAAATACAAGAGTAGGTGAAGAAATGGAGTTTTCAAAGTTAGTTATAGAAACGGAAAGGTTCATCATACGTCCTTTTCAAAAAGAGGATTATAGTAATTGGTACGAGCAGTTTGACAACAGAATGCCCTCACAATATACATATGATGATGGTCGCCCTTTAAATATGCCTACTTCTACTGAAGAATGGTTTGTTGAATGGATTGAAGGCTTTAATGAATTAGCTAAAAAAGATGAAATGTACATTCTTGGGATATTCCGTAAAGAAGATGGAGTAAACGTTGGAAAAGTTGAACTTATAACTATTTTACGAATGGATTACCAGTGGGCCATGATGGGTTACTCCATTCACAATCAGTATTGGAACAATGGGTATGGTTTGGAAAGTGTATTAGCAGCTACTGAAGCTTTCTTTTCCACTTTGAATTTTCACCGAATTGAATTACATATTAATATCGATAATTATCCCTCGATACGTCTCGCTGAAAAAGCTGGATTTATCTTTGAATGTGAAAGAAAGGAGTTTTCGCTAGAGAATGATCAGTGGACTGACTTTTTGATTTACTATAAAAATCATAAATTAGAATGATATAAACAAAAATTGTACATAAATAACCAAGTTCATTGAACTTGGTTATTTATTTAATATCAACGTACTATTAGCGAACAAAATACAGGAGAAGCAGGAGAAATTCAATTTCTTTTCCTTTTTTAAAATATTTGTGCGTCCTAAGTAGCCTCACCGTCGCCTAAAAGGTAGGAACAATTAAAGGGGGTTTACGCTTGGAACAGAAAACACTGATATCACGGATTCAGAAAGGGGAGGACGAAGCATTTGCTGAACTAGTCACTCCATTGATTGAGAAGGGTTACAGGACCAGTTTCGGTATCCTGAAGTCGAAGGAACAGGCAGAAGAAGTTGTCCAAAATGCTTTGGTTGAGGCATATCGAAATATCATGAGTGGCAAAGAAATTACTTATTTCAACACTTGGTTTTATAAACTGGTTTCTCACCGATCCATCGACGCTTGGAGAAAGAATGAACGCTTGAAAGAATCCCCGCTTGAAGTTGATGTGGTAACGGACAAGTATAGCGTGATGGAATGTCTACTAAAAGAGGAAACCGAAAACGAGATTAAAAAGGGCATATCATCCCTCGATAACAGTGACTACAAAATCGTACTCATCCTTTACTATTACCAAGAGCAAGCAATCCAAGAAATAGCAGAAATGCTGGGACTGAAAAGCTCTACGGTCAAATCCCATCTTCGCCGGGCAAGGAATGCTCTGAAAAAAAGGTTGATCGAAAATCAGTTTATAGGGGTGAATACACAATGAAAATCGATGAATCCGTGAAGAAAGAAATTCAAGAAGAGATGGATAAAATCCAGACACCACCTTCCTTATACGAATTTGCTAAAAATATTAGCAAAGAGTCGAAAAATAGAACAGACTTTGAAAAGTCAACAGGAAGAAAAAGAGGAAGGAGAAAACTGCATTTTGTAGTAGCTGCGGTTATCAGTTTTGTAGTCCTAACAGGTTCCGCATTGCTTAGTCCAACCATGGCGGAAGTAGTATCGAAAATTCCGTATTTAGGGCAAATATTTTATAAACCTATTCATGAAGTAATCTGGGAAGATTTGGCGAAAGAAGGGTATCAACTATCAGCTATTGGCATGGGGAAATGGGAACAGAAGCCATACTTTGACATAGAGCTGAATGGAACGGAAGAATACGTCAAGCAAGAAGAGGGCAAAGTTATAAATCTTTTGAATGAAATTTTGGATAAAAGGGGATATGACAACTACGAGTTAATGGTTTCTGCCAAGAATGAGAATGAGGTGTCATCCGTTCAAAAAGAGATAGACAAACAAAGGGAGGAACTTGGTGAGAAGTTGATGTCAGACTTGGAGGGAGCAGGATATCCGATTATGAATGTTAACACATACGGCCCTGTAGTCAGTGTGTACATTCCAATAGCTGATGAAGCTAAGAAAGTAGAAATCTACAAGGCGGCGATTGAACTATTAAAAGCAAACGAAACACCAAAACAGGTACAAGTTATAACTCGAGACCTTTCAGAAGAGGAAATCGAGAGTCGATGGATGCCCGTTATGAGAAGCATAGAAGAAGAACTTTTTCTAAAAAAAGAATATGAGGTAGCTGACATTAGATATTCTTACAACCCTGAAAAAGTATCTATTACCATCATGACTAACATGAAATCATCGGATACAGAGGATAATCAGACGACCATCAAAATAAGTAAAGAAATTACTGATTTCCTAAATAGCGAAGAAGTAAAAACAAAGACAGAGAATCATAAATTTGAGTTAATTATCCAAGACAAAAACGGCGATGATTTTCTGTTTTAACGAATCACACAAGCTGTAGCTACAGACACTAATGTTTTCTTAAAGGGAAATTTTGTTATTCAAATGCTATTCTCTCACCTTAGCTTGCTATGTTTCAAAGTAATTAAAATAAATGACGATAAATCGAGGGGATGATTTTATGGGATTTCCTGAGTTAGAAACGAATCGACTGAATTTAGTTCAAGTAAGAGAGGAACATACAGAAAGCTTTTTCGAAATTATGTCAAAAGATGAAGTGACTAAATATTACGGTATGGATAGCTTGAAAAGTATAGAAGATGCTAGAAAAATAGTAGAGTCCTTCCAAAGCACATATGAATGTAAAAGTGGTATCAGGTGGGGCATTGTATTAAAAGATACAGGTGATTTTGTAGGCACATTAGGTTTAAACAACCTGAGCACTTATAGTAAGAAAGCTGAGATTGGGTTTGAATTGCACCCTTCTCATTGGAATAATGGAATTACCTCCGAAGCAGTAAAAGAAGTTTTAAGATACTCGTTTGAATATTTGGAGCTGATCAGGATTGGTGCAGTGACTTATCCGCAAAATGAGCCATCTATACAATTATTAAAGCGTTTAGGTTTTACTAAGGAAGGCTTGTTGAGGGGATACCTCTATCAGAATAATCAATCACACGATGCTTACATTTTTTCATTGTTAAGAACTGAATGGACAAAAATATAATGAAGGTAAAGGGGACTATTATTAAATAGTCGAATATCGAAATAGTTATGGCTTAGTTCTCCTTGGGAAAGAACTAAGCCATTCCTAATTAGAGTGTTCTATTGAATTTTGTACTACTGAATGGGACGAGGTAAAGAATTCCATCGTGTTTTTCTTAAGATGTTCCACCAAAATAATATTTCGATATTTGGTCAATAAATAACTTTTCCAGGTCTCCTTTCTTTTTAACAATGATGAAAGTGGAAACAGTAGGTAATTCAAATAAATCAAAATGGGGCTGCATTACTTTCCCTTCTAATAGCTCACGTCGAACAATCGAGTGAGGTAAAAAGGAGACACCTAGATCATCTTGTACAAAACGTTTGGCAATATGTGCCTGCGTTACTTTCATCGTTCGGACTCCACTAATGTGTTTATGTAACTTCACAAGAAGATCGTCCCAGAAAACAGGATGATGATGTGTAAACAAATAGTTTTTCTGTAAAACTTCCTTAATATCAATCGGTGGACCGCTTTCCTCATCATACGTATCTACTGGCATAACAAATAATATAGGATCCTCATAGATGGAGATGGATTCTACTCCTTTTCTTTGTGCATCGAGTGCCGAAATGCCAATGTTGACTTCGCCAGCATCTACAAGCTCTTCAATCAGATAGGATTCCTCCACCCGAATATGTATTTCTAAGTTAGGTTGTAGCTTCATAAATGACCGTAAAAAATAGGGAAGGATGGTTTCGGCCATGAGAGGTGAAATCGCAATCGTCCAAGTCTGACGATAACCTTGTTTAAAGGCGTGCATCTTGTGAATCGTATTTTCCGTACTATTTACTAACTTTTGTGCTTCAGGTAGAAAATATTTTCCTGCCTCAGAGAGAGTTACTCGATTATTTTGTCTATCAAAAAGAGCGGATCCTAAATGCTCCTCCAGTAACTTGATATGAACAGTCACACTTGGTTGAGACATCAATAACCTCTCAGAGGCTTTTCGAAAGTTCAGTGTTTCTGCAGCGGTACAGAATGTTTTTAACCACTGGTATTCCATCTAAACACCTTCTTTGATTAATAATAGTAATTAATACGATTATATATATTTAATTTTTATTATCAAGTTTTTCTCATATACTAAAGAAAAGGAGGAGTTATAAATGTATCAAAAGGGATTAAAAGATGTAGTAGCAGTTCATACGAAAATTGCTTCAGTGGATGGGGACATAGGGGAGCTAAGATATAGAGGAATACTAGTAGACAAATTAGTAGCAACTAAATCATTTGAAGAGTTGGCAACTTTTATATGGACGGGAGAAATAGATGCTGCGAAAGACTCTAAGATGAATCATTATAGAGAGCTACCTTCCCACATAAAAGCGGTAATAGACGTGCTTCCTAAAGAAGTTTCTTTAATGGATGCGATGAGAACAGCTATATCTGCATTTGCACATCCATCATTTAAAGCAATGCCAATAGAGGAGCAGGCGGTTATATTAACAGCCGGACTTCCGATGATAGTAGCTAGACATTACCGAAACCAACTAGGGCTACCGATTATTGAAGCAAACAACGATCTTTCACACACAGCAAATTATTTATGGATGTTAACTGGAGAAGTACCAAGTGAGGTTCAAGTGGAAGCGTTAGAAACGTACTTAAAACTTACGATGGAGCATGGTTTAAACGCATCGACCTTTGCGGCTCGTGTAACAATTTCAACTGAGTCAGATTTAACAGCCGCCATAACTTCAGCACTTGGGACGATGAAAGGACCTCTCCATGGAGGAGCACCGTCCGGAGTTATTACTATGCTAAACGAATTCAAAGATCCCACGCAAATCCGTACTATCGTAAAAAATAAAATAGAAAATGGCGAAAAGATCATGGGCTTCGGACATCGAATATATAAAACAGAGGATCCTCGTTCCATTTTACTGCGAGAGAAATGTAGCGAGCTTCAAGGTAAAGATCCATGGTTAGATATAGCAACAATCGCCGAAAAAGAAATTATTGAGTTACTTGCCGAATATAAACCGGGTAGAAAATTATACACAAATGTAGAATATTATGCAGCAGCCATCATGCGATCCATTAATATGCCTTCAGAATTGTTCACTCCAACATTTAGTGTTGCAAGAATAGTTGGATGGACTGCACATGCTATAGAACAACTGGAAGACAACACAATTTTTCGACCACAATCTATCTACGTAGGAAAATTAAAATAACTTATGAAAGATGCCGTTTTGGAAATACAGAACGGCATCTTTTTTGATGAGAGAGGGAAACCTCTTCGCCAAGGCGAATATATAAATATGGTGTAACCGGAAGGGGGAGTCATGTTGAAATATTTAATAATGGGAGCAACGACGTTACTCTCAGGAATCATATTATTTGGGATGACATGGATTGCAGTGGCTATTTATTCCACTAGATTAGGGGGATATGAGAACTTTTCAGCAGCTATGTCAGCTATAGGCTATTTTCCGATATTTATAAGTATTATATTAGTTTTAACTGGTATTAGTTTTTTTGTAATGTCCTTTAATAAATACTTAGTAGATGAGAAAACTACTGTGGATTGAATAACAACGGTGAAGAGTATAAATTTAATTGGCTATAAAATTAACTGAATAACGAAACTTTTCTATCTCTTTATTAGTATAGTAATTAGTAAGAATACAAAAAGGGAGAAATAGAAGAATGACTAATACGACTATGGTTTTGAGAAATGCCAATGTAATAGACGTGGAAACTGGACATATAACGTTGAAAAACATCATGATTAAAAATGGCCGAATTGCAAGTGTAGAAAATACAAAAGCACAGGAAGAAAAGTTAAACACGGACGTTGTTGTGCTAGATCTCCAAGGGAAATGGGTTATACCAGGACTTATAGACATGCATGTACATATAAAAGAAGGGTATGCACCGCTGTTCACTGCTTCTGGTGTAACAACTGTGCGGAATACTGGAGGTAATGTTCATGAGTTAAAGGATATGATTCATGCCTCAATGGAAGCGCCTGTCCCCCGAGTTATTTCAGCTGATCGTATTATTGATGGGCCACCTGGTTTATGGGGTGAAACAAGTCCTTGGAGTATGAATGCGGAAAGCCCTGAAGCTGCAAAAAAAGAAGTAAGAAGACAAGTGGAAGCAGGAGCAGATTTCATCAAAGTATATGGTTGGTTACCTAAAGAGGTGATGGAAGCAGTTGTTGAGGAAGCCAAAATATACAACAAAGAAGTGAGCTGTGATTTAGTCTATTCAAAGGATGTTACGGCAATAGATGCCGCAAAAATGGGCATCCAATGGAATGAACATGCTTCTGGAATCTTACAAGATATGTATCCAGAATGGACAATGCAAGCCGATGCCAATGTGTGGAATTCTATCAAATGGGAACAACCCGATCTGGAAAAAATAGAACAGGTATGTAAAGTACTTATCGAAAACAAGGTTATTATTTGCCCAACAATGGTGTTATTGGATCAAGCGAAACTTCTAGAGAACTACTGGTATCCCAAAAATGAAGTAACGACGAAGCTAGAAGAAAATGATGGACTGGTTAATCAGTGGAAATACTTTTTAAGCCATACAGCTTCATTGGAAAGTCTGGGGAGACAAGCAACGATGAATAAAGCGATTGCAAAAGTGTACTTTGACTTAGGTGGACAGATTGTTGCTGGAACTGATACCCCTGCGGGAATATTCACGATACCCGGAATGGCGCTCCACCGTGAATTAGAACTGTTTGTAGAGATTGGTATGAGCGAAATAGATGCTCTTCGTGCGGCAACTATAAATGCAGCTAAAGCTTTAAAACGTCCAGAACTCGGGGTGATTAAAGAAGGAGCAATTGCAGACATTGTCATATTAGATGAAAACCCATTAGTAAATATAAAGTATACCCAAAAGATTAATAGAGTGATAAAAGGAGGGAAAATATATACACAAAATGAGCTATTCGAAGAAGTTCCAGATGGAGAAACTGTTTTGAAAAATTTAGAATCATTTATGGAATTATTTGAGTCAACTATTAGCTAATAAATGAGGAGGATACGTAGTTTGAAAATAATAGATACTGTCCCTTATTTTTTCACAAACTATGAAGCTACAACCCAATCTTTACGTGAGTACTTTGCCGCATTTCCAGAAATCTTTGAGGAGTATTTCACTAGACATTGTAAAAATACCGAGGAAAGACATGTGCAATCAATTGAAAAGTATCCACAGCATTTCAATGCGATCAAAGAAGTACATGAAAGTATTCAAACAATTATTCAAGAAATTGCAGAAGCGTATAACAAAAAATATAATATATCATTCCCCGTTGATATTAATTTGATCGTTGGAGGATTTGGGTCGAATGCGTACACCTATCAACAGATAATACCAAATATTACGTTTGCATTAGAAAAACTTTCCCCCAACCCAGAGCATTTACGCGTAATTGTTGCTCATGAATTTGGGCATCTTGCTCAAAATATTATATCGGATAATCGGGGAATGGATTGGTCCAAGGTACAATGGACAAATCCGCTTAATTGGCTTTACAGAGAGGGAATTGCAACGGATTTATCAAGGCAGGTAGTAGATATTATGCATCCTTCTATCTATTTTTCTTATAATGATGAAGGCAAAGACTGGTATGATTTTGCTCAAGCAAACACTACAAAGATTAAACAAGCATTTAACGAAGATTACAAAGTATTGACTACAGAAGAAATATTTCATGAATGGTTCTCTATTAATGGTGGTCGAAAATTTGGATATAATAGATTGGCCTATTTTTTAGGTGATCTTTTCGTTCGAAAATACAAGGGAAAACATGGAGAAATAGCTACTATTACTGCTTGGAAGGATCCGGGATTTGAAGTGAATATAGCACAGTGGCTGTCTCAAGAGGGAGAAGATATATATGTCGAATAATCTAGAAGAATACAATGACCCTATTTCATATGATATAGAAAATGACACCTATACGGGAGAACTGAAAATGCTTGAGGAATGGGCCATCAAACAGGGGGGACCAGTACTAGATTTGGCATGCGGGACGGGAAGAATAACGATTCCTTTAGCGCAAAAGGGACATAACATGATTGGTGTAGACATACATGCAGGAATGCTTGAACTTGCGAAGAAAAAAGCAGATCAAGCAAATATACAAATTGAATGGTTGGAGCAAGATTGTACAATGCTTCAATTAGATCAAAAAAGTCCATTAATATATATGGTGGGGAACTCATTTCAACATTTCCATACAAATGCACAACAAAACCTTGTCCTAAAATCTATACATAATCTTTTAGAACAAGAAGGCATTTTTATATTTGGAACGAGATTTCCAAATGCGGAAGAATTACTGCAACCAACTACAGAAGAGTATTGGAAAACTTACACCGATACCCTGACAAATAAAAAAGTCAATGTGTATACAATTAGTAATTATGACCCGCTAGAACAAATTCAGCACTATACAACCATAAGAAAGTTTATGGATGATAACCATGTGGCAGAAGAGAGAAAAACAAATATTAGCTTGAGGTATACATATCCAAAGGAAATGGAACGACTGCTTATCGAAAACGGATTAGATATATTGCATGCCTATGGAAATTGGGAAGGCTCCCCCCTAATTAGAGAGAGTAATGAAATGATTTATATATGTAGAAAAATATAAAATGTACAGGGCAGTTAATATAAATAATCTAAAAGATTGTGTATCAACCTGGAAATTAATCAGCGGTATAAGACTGTAATGGAGGGGGGGAATTAGTTTGTCTAAAATAGCTATTATTTCAGATATTCATGGTAATTTAACTGCGTTAGAATCGGTGCTAAAGGATATTGAAAACCGTGGTGTGAATCAAATATTTTGTTTAGGAGACTTGGTCGGTAAAGGTCCGCGTGGTTCGGAATGTATTGAACTTGTTAGAAAGCATTGTGATGAAGTCATTTATGGGAATTGGGATGTGTTTATCCGAGAAGAGACAGATAATGAAATTATTAAATGGTCACAAAGTCAGCTAACAGAAGAGGATTTTAACTACTTGGCCTCCTTACCTTTCCATCTTGAATTTGAGCTAAATGGCAAGATGATACGTTGTTTTCATGCATCACCAAGAAGTGTTTTTGAACGAATTGCACCCGAATATCATTCATTAGCAGAGTGTTTGTCTCTTTTTGAAAATAGTGAAGAAACCAACTCACATCATTCGAAGCGTACTCCAGATATTGTGTTTTATGGAGATATTCATCTAACTTTATTAAGAAGTTATGAAATCGGTACCCTTTGTAATGTAGGAAGTGTGGGTTTAGATTTAGTTGATGCTACTTATGTTATTGTTGATGGTTCGCATGGAACTAATTCGATTAATTTTGTACGAGTTCCTTATGACAGAGAAGCAGAGCTTATGGCTGCAAGAGAACTAGGAATGGTAGGTTATGAGCAATATTATAAAGAGATTATGTATGATCAATTTATCAAAACGAAAAATAATGAAGGGAGTGGTGGGTGAAAGTATAGTGGAAATAGAAGACGTATTGGAAAATCAATTATGTCAGCTAAATAACTTGAGATAGGAAACAACTCAATAATTATACATAATCTGCATTGGTCTTTAACCAACAGTAAACAAATGGAGATGAATAATATAGATTAAGGAGGAAACAGTATTTGACTAAAGTAGCAGAAACCGATTTTTTTATATTGAATTGTTTAAACGAAGGAGTTTATGCAGCTATCGCAAAACCTGGAAAAGGGGCATAGAGTAATGCTGGTTTTGTTGATTTAGGAGAAGAAGTGTTAGTTTTTGATTCTTTTTCAACCCCATCAGCTGGATTTGAATTAAGAAGATATGCTGAAAATATTACAGGAAAAAGGGTAAAATATTTAATTAATTGTCATTATCATGGTGATCATGTTTTTGGCAATCAAGCATTTGAAGACACTACTATCATTTCTACTTCACTTACCAAGAAGCTGTTTATGGAAAAAAATGTGATCGGTAATTTAGAAAATGAGATTGACGAGACGAAAAAATATCTGAATAATCTTAAATTCCAAATAGAAAATAGTAAAGAACAAATAATACAAGATAGTTCGACCAATCAGTTTAACGAAATGTCAATGGTACTAGTTGACTTACCTCGATTGAAATTAGTTTTACCTACCGTTATTTTTGAAGAAAGACTCATTGTTGAAGGTTCTAAGAGGAAGGTCGAATTGCATTGTTTAGGTGGAGGTCATACCCCAAGCGATACGTTTATGTATTTGCCAGAAGAGAAGATTGTATTTATGGGAGATTTAGTTACCGAGAATCTACACTTACCGATTTTTAATCCGGATGTATACATATCTATCCTAAACCAGGTGAAAGAAATAGATATCATAACTTTCGTTCCGGGACACGGAAATATAGGGAATAGAGAACAATTGATATCCTTAGAACGTTATATTTTATTTTTAATTAACAGCTCACTAAGTGCGTTAGAAAATAATCATACAATTGATACATATGTTTCAGGCTTTATTACACCAAAAGAATGGACCGAGTGGAAAGGTGTAAATGGTATAAAGAATAATCTGATGAGTATATATAATTTTTATTCAAAAGCTAATTCAACTAAAGGTTAATTTTATTGGGAAGTTGGAAAAGAAGGGGTGAGGTTTTATGGAGTATAAAGGATCTAGCGTATATGATCAAACAGATTTTTTTAAAAATTACATGACTAGAAGAAACAGAAGCGATAGCCCAAATAATGCTATTGAAGGACCAATTATGTATGAGTTAATCGGGAGTTTTCAAGATAGTAGCATCTTAGACTTAGGGTGTGGTGATGCATCTTTTGGTAAAGAACTTTTACAGTTAGGAGCAAAAAACTACACAGGAATAGAAGGTTCGAAACAAATGGTGGAAGTGGCACGCTCTAACATACTGAAACAAAACGGGACCATACACTTGGAAACAATGGAATCTTATAATTATCCACAAGAGGCATTCGACCTTGTAACATCTCGATTTGCCATTCATTACGTTTCAGACATAAATAGGCTTTTCCAAGAAGTTCACAAAACACTTAAAGAAAACGGGAAATTTGTTTTTAGTATCCAGCATCCACTTACAACGTCATCTTTTGCAAGTAAGGAATCTGGTGATAAACGCGGTAACTGGGTTGTCGATGACTACTTCCATGAGGGAGAAAGAAAAGAGCCGTGGATCGACCAAATAGTAGTTAAGTATCATCGAACAATCGAACATTATTTTATGGCACTTAAACAAGCGGGCTTTTCAGTTCTAGATTTACGTGAAGGTACACCTAAGCGTGAAGATTTTAGTAGTGAAGATGAATTTTTGAGAAGGCATCGAATTCCCATTGTACTTGCTTTTTCTTGTGTTAAGTAAATAGAATTCCTAATTCTAAACTCAATTCTAAAATATTTTAATAGTTACTTGTACTTTAGAGAGTTACAAATAACAAAATAGGTGGGGGATTTTTGAAGAAAATAACATTTGCTTTTCTCTCAATTATTTTTTTAGGAACATTCCCAGTTCACGTATTAAGTTGGGCTTATGCCTTTGTTGTTTGGAATGGAAAGGTATATGAAGTGACTAATATCTGGGTAAATATATTGCTAAAGAAAGGAGGAGAACTATGAAAATGATTTATATTAGTTCATTTACTTTGCTTGGACTACTATTTTTATCGGGATGCATCAATGATCAAGTAATCAATGAAGAGGAGCAATCAGTAAAGACTGAGGTAGAAGTGGTAAGGGACCATGAAAAAGTGAAGGAAAAGGAAATTTTTAATGTACCATTTAAGATAAATGAAATAAATAGTGTTTTTGTTAACTTGAATGATAGTGCGTTTGATAAGCCCCTTAGTGGAGTAAGGTATGAAGTAACATTAATGTCTGAAAAAGAACTTTCAAATGAAGAGAGAATTTCTTTTGACTTTGAGATCGTAACTGATTCATCTATTCTAAAGGAATCTTTGGGACCGATACAACCCTTAATGATAACAGACACACGAGATGGTTACTTATATACTCTTGTTTTTGAAACAATGTATAGAGATTACTCAGAGGAGGAACTTGAAAATCTGAATACAGAACGCAACTTTCAAATTTTTCTTGAAAATGAAGGTGTACTTAAGAGAGTTGAGTCTTTATAAAAATTTCATTACTTGTGCAATTAACAATGAACTTTACTTTTAGGAGGAGTAAACCGAATTGTTTATCCTAGCAGAGCAGTTAAGTTGAACAAAAGTCTCTAAAAAAGGAGGTAGTGAATGTATATTGTGATTATCGGTTTTTTTATACTCTTTCTTATCTCATCAACCATAGGACTACTTATGATGGTCAAGCTTAGAAAGAAAAATAGATATAATTTGGCAACTGGAACTATTGTTTTAGGAACAGGAGTTTTTTGTTTAATAGCTAGCATCTTATTTTATTTCAATAATATATAAGGATATTAAAAGAAGCAGACCAGGAAAACTTAAAGGCAAACTAATAAAAAATCTATTGAATACATTAAGTGTAGTGCCAACTATATAATAACTAACCAAAAATTAAGTATTGGCAGTTCCTTGTATGCATTGAAAATGACTTTTATATAACGATAGAGATTAAAATTCGAAAAGGATAAATACTTTTGGAGGAAATTAAAATGAAAAAGTTTGTTTTTATATTTGGACCCCAAGCAGTTGGAAAAATGTCAGTAGGTCAAGAATTAGCTAAGGAAACAGGTTTAAAGCTATTTCATAACCATATGACAATTGACTTATTGGAGCCACTCTTTGGATTTAGTCCGGAAATGTGGAAATTAACACATCTATTTAGGCGGGAAATATTTAAGTCATTCTCAAAAAGTGATAGTTATGGAATGATTTTTACTAAGATATGGTATTTTGATAAAAAAGAAGATTGGGATGAAATAGAAAATATTTGTCAAATCGTAGCATCAGAGGGAGCTATATTTATTTTGTAGAATTAGAAGCTAAAGTAGAGGAAAGGTTAATACGAAATCAGTCTACTCATAGGCTTGAACATAAGCCAACTAAAAGAAATATTAAACAATCCGAACAACATTTATTAGAGACTATGGAAAGTAGTAGACTGAATTCAAAAAAAGATGAAATCAAAAATGAAAATTATATCAGAATAGATAATACAGATTTGAGTCCGGAAAAAGTTGCTCAATTAATAAAACAAAATTTTCAATTGTAATGTTCACAGATTTTTATGAAAATAACTAAAACTACATAAAAATATAGGTTCAATATTTAAAGCAAGTCTGCGTTCTTAGAACATAACGTGTGGAAAAGAGTAAGAAAAACAGAAGCATTATTAATAGATTTAGGTAGCTAAAAGTTAGACCTATATTTAGGAGGAGAAACGATGACTTGGTCTTTTATTTGGTTAGCCGCAGGAATTGCTGTTGCGGGATATTTTATTGGAGATGGGTTAAAGAACTTTAAAAATCCTGCGAAAAACTTTATTGATTCCTTAGATGAAGATGATGAACATGAATTGATTAAAGAAAATGATGTGCATTATTTTATGGGTATATCGAAAGAAGATGCTAAGTCATTAATCCAAGAGCATTCGGATATTCCACATATTGTTATAAATAGCCAAGTATACTATCCGAAAGGGAAATTACGAAAATGGTTAATGGATGTGTAAAAGTGAATTCCCTCGGTTAAATTTATTGAATCAGTGCCTTAAATGGATGTTGAAGAGTAGTGTTTAACTTATGTTCGACACTCATATGATATGTAGGATTTACAAAGAATAGGAGGCAATGACTTTGGAACAAAACACGTCGTCTGTTTACACACCACCTAAACATTTTCTTTCAGCAGCAACTATTGTGCTCAACGAACAAAAGGAAATTCTGCTTATTAAAGGTCCTATAAGGGGTTGGGAAATGCCCGGTGGAATAGTTGAGGAAGGTGAGTCTCTGACAGATGCTGCAATAAGGGAAACTAAAGAGGAGTCAGGAATTGATATTGAAGTTGTAAAATTCTGCGGAGTTTTTCAAAATGTGAATAAGTCCATTTGCAATACTCTTTTTTTAGCCAAGCCAACTGGTGGCATCTTAACTACTTCTCCGGAGAGTTTAGAAGTGGGGTTTTTCCCTATCGAGCAGGCTTTGAAAATGATAACTATTGAAAATTTTAGACAAAGAATAGAATACTGTCTTGATAGTAGCAAACATCCATTTTGTGTGGAATTTGAAAATCTGTGAAAATTGGTAATCTCATATGATTCAATCACTATACACAATCGAGCAATTTAAGCATCTCTATTCTTAAACTGACATCACCATAATATAGTCACACAAATTTTAGTAATATAATATGAGAAAGTGGGAAATTGAATGATTTATGAAGCCGATGTTATGTAAGGGAAAAGTTATTACCTATGTTTAATAATATGGATAGCACTATTGTTCTTTCATATCTCCAAGGACATATGGGAACTGCTTGGGTTGATGACCTTGAGAATCCAACGGTTGCGCAGATAACTGTCGGTATTTTTGTATACTTTGCAGGAGACCCTAATACAGAAGCAGCAGAAGAATTACTAAATAATCTATCTGATTTCAGTCTTGTAATTGTCGATATGGAAGAGTGGAAAAGTCGTATAGAAACTGTTCACATAGGAAAAATTGAAAAGTTTGATCGGTATAGATTTGAAAAGAACCCAGTGCATTTAGATAGGACACATTTACAGAATCTATTGTCTACATTACCAGAAGGCTACGAAATAAAGAAAGTGGACAAAAAAATAGTAAATGCGCCTACTTTCCACGAAGTTTCCGAGGACTTTGTGAGTCAGTTTGAATCTATTGATGATTTTATAGACAGAGGGATCGGATATGCTATTTTACATGATGGAAAAATTGTTTCGGCAGCAACTTCTTTTAGTATATATGACGAAGGTATAGAGATTGAAATAGCTACAAATTCTTATTATCGAAAGAAAGGTTTAGCGACTATTGTAGCGTCCGCCTTGATATTGGATTGCCTAGATAAAGGAAAGTATGCTAGTTGGGATGGAGCCAACCCTGAGTCAGTTAAATTAGCAGAAAAGCTAGGGTACATATTGAAAGAATCGTATGATACATATTTCATTAATAATACAAAGTAGTTTTCTAAGTCATCTCTTTTTTTATAGATTGAGGGATAGGTACTTAAAATACTTATTGATTTAGATGAGAGATAGGAGTGCGATTATGATAGAGAATGAACTGTATGTTTATCACATTGTCACTAGGAAAAAAATGAGTATAGGACAAATTATTAACTTTGATAAGAACCAAAAGAATACCTTATATAGTTTCTTTTTTGAAAAGGAGCAATTAAATTCTAAAGGAGAGGACTTTTTTCATATCTTACATGAACATTATTCAAGTGAAGGAATGTCTTTGAATACCGAAGATGCCAATGTTGCTATTAAGTATGCCGGTCAGACGATAAGAGCTATTAGAGAAGTGATAGTAGAAATGGTAAGACTTCAAGAATATCCAGAATACCCTTCTAGAATGTCTTGTTTATATGCTACAAAAAAATATGAAGACGTATTGAAATGGAAAGAATTATTTATTTCCTTTGATCGAAAGGTTTTGCAGATAGTTAAGCTTCGAGTTATGGGGAATTCTTTTGAAGGTGATGGAAATCTCCTACCAAAGGAAGATGGAGTTCCTTTTTCACGAAAAATAGAACAAGCAAGAGAATATTGGAGGGGAAATATGAACAATGAGTTACCAGAACTCTTAATAGACGGAGAAATAGAAGTGGTTGAAATCATAGATGATTTTACTGTATAACACCCATATTGTTTGAATATGGCTAACTCTTAAGGGACTAATGAATTAGCTCATTTAAAAGAGGGATTATTGAAAGTGTGTTGAAATAAGTAATATGTAATTGAATTCTGATTTTTTGATGGATAAGGCGTGATTTTACCGTGATAACCAAAGGAAAGAAGTTGATTAAGGAACTCTAGAGTAAAATAGGTTAATAATAGAAAGGAATTATATTATGCAAAAGTGTAATAACTGCAACTTTCCGTTTAAATGGGGCAAAATTTACAATTCTATCATGTGGTTTTACAAGCCAATTCAATGTGAACAATGTGGGACTGCTCATACGATATCTTTTTCCTCAAGATTTCTAGCATCTTTTATGGTACTTCCAATACCAATTTTCGGTCTAATTTTGTCGCCCTCTGAAAATGAATATATAAATGTTTTAATAGGTATTTGCATTAGTTTTGCATGCTCATTATTAATACCATATTTCGCTAAATATGAGAATAATACATAATAAATTTAGAGTTGTTGTGAAAACCTAAAAGGCAATGATTTATAGTCTACATATTGAGCTATTAATACATTTCTAGGCCCTGTTCAACCAAAGTAGCTGCTTATTTGATTAATATTTTTTTGTTTTTACGAATTTTTATAATATTAAATATATTGAATATTTTATAGGGGAATAGGAGCTGTTTATTAGGGATGGAATTTATAAGTAGACATTTAGCTAGAGATTTATCATTGCCAAGACATCGTGATAGCCTCCTGGCAAATGCTTTAAAAGATTTAACATCTGACTCTAATGTGCTGGCTATTTATCTAGCGGGTTCTT
This sequence comes from Psychrobacillus sp. FSL H8-0510, assembly GCF_038008345.1. Taxonomy (NCBI): domain Bacteria; kingdom Bacillati; phylum Bacillota; class Bacilli; order Caryophanales; family Bacillaceae; genus Psychrobacillus; species Psychrobacillus sp. FSL H8-0510. The sequence goes on along the minus strand of NZ_JBBOYZ010000001.1, from coordinate 2,004,535 downwards.
TGGCTAGGGGAAACTATGATAATTATTCCGATATTGATATACATATAATAGTTTCCCCTGAGAGGAAAGCCGATTATATAAAGGATAAACGTCATAGAGCAAAAAAATGGGGGGAAGTGCTGTTTTATGAAGACTTTAATCCTTCTTCGCCGGTAGTAGTTACTCATTATGATTCCTTTATAAAAGTAGATAGCTGGTATCATTCGCCTGCAGAAGTTGTAGCTTCCATCTGGTTAAAAGGGTATAAAGTTCTCTATGATCCAAATAATATTATTAACAAAACCATCAAGGAATCATCATACGAGGTATATAAACCGTCATCTGACGAAGTTATTTTTTGGAGAGGAAAACTTCTTGCTTTCATACATGAAATATACAGATCGGTAATGAGGGGAGAAATATATTACGCTTTATCTAATTTTGATAGAGTACGATGGCTAGTTGTTTATGGATGGTATTTGGAGACGGAGGAACATTTAGATAGTGCATACGGTGTTTGGTCAAAAATAGAGGGGAAAAGAAGTAAATTAAATGAAAAACAGTTAGCTCTTTTAGAAAACTGGGATTGTGGGCGTTATCCGGATCAAATTATGAAAACAATGGTTAGTATGGTTCCAGAAATCCTTCGACTAAATAAATATCTAAGTAATCAAGTTAATATCGAAGAAAATGAAGACCATATAAAAAAAATTATAGAGATGGCAGTACCTTATAACTTACCCAAAAACGATTAGTTTGCTTTACATACATTAATAAGTAATATCCTAACCAAAAAGGAGTAGTATTAGTGAAAGAGAATAAGCCAAGTGTTTTAGTGCTTGGAACTTTTCATATGAGTGAATACGAAGAACTACATTCACATAAACGACAAGAGGAAATGGAAGAACTAATCAATCAAGTAGTGAAGTTCAAACCAACTAAAATAGCAGTTGAAATGGTAGCCGATATGAACGATAGTTTAAATATTAAATATAAACAGTACAGATTTGGGAATTATAACCTAGAGATGAACGAGATATACCAAGTGGGCTTTCGCATAGCTACAAGATTTGCGCATGAACAGCTCTATGCAGTAGATTGGATGGGTAAAGCTGATCTGAGTTATGTTGAAATGGAGAAGTGGTTAAAAGAAAACCAACCCGAACTTTACAAGGAAATATTTGAAGGGTTATATTTTCCGGAATTTACGACTAATAAAAGTGTCTTGGATTATTATAGAGAACTCAATGAACCTTCCTGGTTAAATCAATTACATAAGGTATATTTAAATATGTCACGTATAGGAGACTTCGATAATTATATTGGTATGGAATGGTTGAGTTGGTGGTACAAACGAAATTTAATTATCTATTCTAATTTAACTAGATTAGTAAGTTCAGAAGACGATAGGATACTATTGATTGTTGGTAGTTCTCATAGCTCTATCATTACAAAGTTCCTGGAAGAAAGTGAAGCTTTTAAGATCGAAAACCCTTTGGATTATCTTTCTTAAAGGAAAAGAGTAGAAAGTGAGTGGTGTGAATATGCTTGACAGAAAATTATTTGCTGCATTTTTTACTTCGGTAATTTGCTATTTCATTGTGCCGCTCTTTTTCGATTATTCTTCTGAATCTTATTTTGTTATAGGATTGTCTGTGAGCATTGTTACAGTACCGATACTTTTCGTGGTGGGTATACTTTCTTCGTTAGCATATGAATCATTTAACTTTAGTAAAAATATTGGTTTGTCTTATTTAATACATTTAGGATGTGCCGTACTTTGTGCATTCCTTTTTTCATTAACAGCTACAGGAGTATTGTTTATTGCTATACTTATCTCATTTGTTTACGCAACAATCTTTTTCATTATCGATAATCTAAGTAGATATATAGAAGGGCTAGCAAAGAACAGTGAGGGCAAATTAAAAAGGGCTGTTGATATTTCAACTCAAGATGGAGATTCAAGAAAAGACTAGTAGGCGGTGGCTTTATGTTTAAGAAAAGTATTGAATACTCTTTAATGTATTTTGTAGTATCTACTCTTTGGCAATTAGTTGTAAACGGTAAAATTAGATGGATAGATAATATTATGATTTGTATTATTATCTTTCTGATTTTAATGATTTATGAGTGGTCTAAAAAACCTTATAATTGGAATAAGGATAAACAATGATTAGTTTCGCTTGAATCTTTAAGACCCTTGTAATCTATTGGTTTTTTCGTTGATTTACTTTTATGGAATTTACGAATTGATTTTACCAGTTTCATAGAAATTACTGTGAAAAGACTCACCCCCAAAAGAAAGATTTTGGGGGTGAGTCTTTTTATTTTAGCTAGAAGTATACTTTAATGCATTTGGAGGGAATAAGTATCTTGCCTAAATCACAAAGAAATATTTACTTAGTGGTTAACACGCTAGTGCAAAAAAATATTTTGTTTATTCTGGTTTTTCCCAAAATAATTCATCCAGGGTTCTGCCTAGTGTGTGACAGATTGCTAGGCACAGATTTAGGGTGGGGTTATATTTGCCCAATTCAATGAGCCCGATTGTTTGACGAGAGACGCCTACTTGGTCTGCTAGTTCTGCTTGGGATAAGTCATGTTCTACCCTAGCCATTTTCAATTTAATATTTTTCATCATAATCACCAAAATCGTCTTCAAGCATTTTGTTCACGGCTTTATCACTTTTCTTTTTGAGAACATCATTACCTACTACAAGAATAATAAGAAAAAATGGCATATAGATCATCAAAGAGCCAAGAGCAGTCACAAAAAAGTAATTGATACTCTGAGGAACACCCTCCGCATATTGCACCGCACTGTTGATACCAAAGAACAGAGCGATACCGATACCTAGGGTTATACCATAGAATAAGTTTTTCTTTTGCTGGGACCATTTACTTTTGCGATCATGCATTTCAATCTCAGCAGAAACAACACCCAATCTGGTTGATCGATACATATAATAAACTGCACTTAAAAACAAGATAAGTAATTCCGTAGCTATTCCTTCAATACCGAAATCATAAATGAAATACTTTACAACAATTGAAATCATGCTTATCACTATAACTAAAATATAAATTTCAGCGTAGATCTTATTTTTGATATTGTTAATACGTTCGTCCTCTATAGTTGGTTTTTTAAAAAGACCCATGATGTTATCCTCCTTTTATATTTAAAATAATCATACATTAATTACTAGCATTATGCAATGTATATACGTCAAAAAGAATGATATAAAATATATTTAGACATGTATATAAGATTTATATTATGTATTAATCAATTTAATGGCATTAAAAAAACCGTCTGTTTTATAAAAAATTCATTAAAATGAATGAATTTTTCAAACAGATGGTTTTAATATATTTCCAGTGTAAGAATTATTAATGGTGAAAAAAGTAACAATAAAGCAGAAAGAAATTGAAGGAATAGGAAATGTTTTAAGAGAGACATTTTCTTTTTCCACTTTCAAAAGATTAGAGAAAAATCTTTATAAATGACTCAACCATCTGGAAATCGAAAAGTGATTTCCAGATGGTTGAGTAGTCTAATTAAGTCTTTTTATAGTAGTCAATTATTGTTGGAACTACGGCTGCTAGCTTCTCCGCCCTTGCGTCCCGCCTCTTCACGACTCATCTTGTTATTGTTTGTATTGTCGTTATTGCCGTTTCCTTGGTTACTTGAAGCTTCTCCGCCTTTACGGCCAATTTCCTCATAGAATTCTTGATCATGATTATTGGAGGTTGCTTGACCACCTTTACGTCCCGCTTCTTCGTAAGACATGTTTCCATTTCCATTGTTGTTGCGATTGTTTTGGTTATTTGCCATTGTGTATTCCTCCTTAAGATTTTTTTGAGCATCATATAAATGAGCTCACAATCTATATGCCCATTTCATATTCAATTAAACAAAAGAAATAAATTTTCATACTTAATTACTATTGATCTGAAAGCATGTCTTCAAAAACTAATCTATTCTTCTTAACTTTTAACTGCTTTTTATAAAACAATAGAATTAGTGTGTGAAAATAAACAGACAATTAATAAAGTGGATTAGTTATTTGAAAATACTGTCTTTTAGTTTATAATCGAAATTATATATAATGGTTTTGTTAGAGATTGAGGGGATTCTATCGGTGTGATATGGGATAATGTTTGTCGTTTTATATGTGTTGTTATTGGTTTAATTCTTTTGAGTGCCTTTGTAGGACTATTCACGAATGGACTACCACTGAACTTAACATCTTATATAGATATAGTTCTTCTCATCATTAAATCTTTGATATTTCCACAGCTTCTAGAGTTTACAGGGCCAACTGGATTTGAGTATTCTATATTTACAAACTTCTGGAATTTTTATTTGTATTCTGCCTATATCTTTCTAGCTGCATTGTTTTTTTCAATGATGATAGGTATCGTTGTTGCCTATTTAACTACTTTATTACCTAAAAAAATTAACTTGTTTACTATAAAAATGGCGTCGCTCTTAGAATCATTACCCGACCTATTCATAATTATCGTTATTCAGTTTTCAGTATTATTCTATTTTAAACAAACTGGGATTCAATTGTTTTCGACTATTGCCACGGCGCAGAATAGGTCCTATTTACTACCAGTTGTCGCCTTAACATTAATTCCTGCTTTAATGATTTATAAAGTGGTTCTATTCCTGGTGAATGAAGAAATGGAAAAATCATATATTCAATTAGCAAGGGGTATAGGATTTGATAAAACACAATTATTCTTCACTTATGTATTAAGAAATATAACTCCAAGTATTGTTTTGCAAAGTAAATCTGTCATCATAATTTTGTTATCTTCCATGGTAATATTCGAAAAACTATTTAATATTAATGGAATATTTACATTCATCATTTCTTATCCAGAACCTGAAATCATTGCATTTTCACTTATTATGATTTATTTGCCGATTTTTATCGTCTATACGTTTCTCATTGAATCTATTTATAGAAAAACAGGGCAAAGATTGGAATGGTGAGTAAATGAGTATGATAAAGAGAACTTTTCAAAATAAATTATTCCTATTGGGATTTATCACCATAAGTGGTTTGTTGCTAGCAAGCATTTTATATTTCATTGCCTTTCATGATCGAATTCCTACCGCTTCATTATTGTTTGATAATAATGGGAGACCAATACCTGCACCTTATAGTGGAATACTTTATCCACCTCTTGGTACAGATAACTTTGGTAGAAACATTGCCATAGTGATGTTCATTGGTGCGAAGTATACTATATTTGCGGCGATAGTTATTACCCTTATAAGAGTTGTCCCTTCTATATTATTTGGTTTTCTTATTCATTTTTATTTAGGGAGATTCAAGAAACCGATTAAATATATCGCTGATTCTATTAATTATTTTCCTGTGACACTTTTTGCATTTTTAATATTGAATTGGATAAGTTTTGAAGGGATATTAATGCAAGAGAGTACTTATTCACTATGGGAATTAATAGGTATTTATATTTTAGTACTATCTGTTTTTTTTATTCCTTTTAATTCTGTATTAATTGCAAACGAAGTCAAACTTATAAGCAAAATGGAATTTATTGAATGCTCTCTAACTTTAGGAGCAAACACATGGCATATTATAACTAGGCATATTAAAACATTTTTAGTTCCAAAGTTATATCTTATTTTTATAAAGGAGTTTATGCAGTCACTTATTCTCATGGCTCACTTAGGAGTATTAAATGTATTTATAGGGGGAATTACGTTTAGAGAAGATCTTTTTGGATCATCTCGACCAGTTTCTCCATCAAGTGAATGGGCTGGAACTCTAGGAATGTGGTGGAGTTTTCTATGGACTTCATATCCTTGGATATCGTTAATCCCTATTATTCTATTAACTATTTTAATATTAGCTGCTAAATGTATTTTAGAAGGACTACAACAGGTCTTATTTATAGAGGAGCGAGTTACAATAGTAGAAGATGAAAATAAAAACATTACTTATGAAAATCTGAGTAGATTTGAATTGATAAAGAACAATCATCATTCATAAACTCTTCCATATCTTAAATCTCATGAAGGTATATGGATAAATAAAAACAGGAATGACCACAGTCAATATCTACTTTAAAGGTGTCAATTGTCCCATATAGAAATTAGGTTAAATTGAGATCATTAAAACTGAATATAAAAACAAAAAGGATTTTGAAATCATCTATAGAATATTATCTATAATGATTAAAAAATGAATCGCGCGCGTATTAGAGAAGACAACTCTAATACGCTTATTTATTTAGGATGAGTTCCCCTTAAGTTTTGGACTTTGAAAGTATACGGTGGGAGGGATTAATAATGACAACGTATAATAAAGCATTCAGACTTATTATAAAGAAAAACTTTATGCTACTAATCATATCTATTGCCTTGTTGGTGGTCACATTGGGATTTTGGGTAGGAATTCCTGTTTTTGTAATTGGGAATATACTTTCTAAGTTTAATATTCCTGTTTTCATTCATATTGTTTGTATAACGATTTCAGTAGGTTTATTTTTTTCCTTATATTTTATTCCATTCCATTTAAAAGTTGCTCATTTAGTTGGGGAGATGAAAAATGAAAGTACCATAAAAGCATTCTGTCGTTTGCAGCTAGTATTTGTACTATTAAGTGCAACAGCATTTTATGTAATAATTAATGTAGTTCTTGTTCTATAAGGGAAGTAATTTACTCGATATTTGGTATTCTGTAAATAGTAAAAAATATATACGATGGGGATGGTATTTTTTGAATAATAATATTTTGATAGTAGAGGACGATCATTATATCAGCAATATGATTAATGAGACTTTAACAAAACAAGGCTACAACGTAACTGCAGTTTTTGATGGAGAAGAAGCATTAAAAGTATCAGATTCGCACAACTTTGTTCTAATTATACTTGATCTGATGCTCCCTAAAATAGATGGAATGGAATGTTTGAAAATCATTAGAACGAAGAGTATGGTTCCCATTCTAATTATGTCTGCAAAGGGCGAGGATGTAGACAAAGCACTCGGACTTGGATTTGGTGCAGATGATTATATATCAAAACCGTTTTCCATCATTGAGTTAGTTGCAAGGGTCAATGCGATTATTAGAAGACAAGCTCACTATACGAAAGTTTCTGATCTAAATAATGAACCTAGCAATGAAATAATTACAATTGGCGATTTGACTGTTGATATGAATAACTTTTCTGTAAAAAAAAATAATGTCGATTTAAAGCTAACTTTAAAAGAGTTTAGTATTTTAAAACTGTTTATAAGCAAACCTAACCAAGTTTTTACTAAAGCTCAAGTTTATAGCCTAGTTTGGCAAGATGACTATTACGGTGATGAAAATATTATCAATGTACATATAAGACGCCTTCGAGAAAAAATTGAAGATGAACCTTCTAAGCCCAAATATATCAAGACATTATGGGGGATTGGTTATAAATTAGGGGAGGTAACATGACTTATTTAACACTAATATTATTAGCAATTTCTATATTTTTTAATATATACTTCCTGCGAAGTCGCTCAAAAAAGAAGAATGACATCATTTACATGGAAAAGAAGCTACAAAAAATTACTTCTGACAAAACCGATGAAAAACTGAGACTATACACGAGTGATAAACAGATTCAATCTCTATTAATACAAATAAATAGCCTATTAGAACATAATCAGAAAACAGTCGCGGATTTTCATGGGGTAGAAAGATCGATGAGAAAGATGCTCTCAAACGTTTCTCATGATTTAAAAACGCCTCTAACAGTTATTCTTGGATATATAGAAATTATATTAAATGATAAAACAATTAGTCCTGTAAAAATGAATTCCTTAATCCAAACAATTAATTTGAAAACAGTGGAAGTACTCGATTTAATTTCTCGATTTTTTGAACTTGTTAAAATTGAATCTGAGGACAGTAACTATGAAAACTCCAAAATTGATTTAAATGAGGTTTGTCGGAAAGTAATACTAGAATACTATGAAATACTTACCACAAAAGAATTCGAAGTGTCTGTTGAAATCCCTGAAGAGTCAACGTATGTCTGGGGAAATATAGAGGCAATTGAACGTATACTTAATAACTTAATTTCAAATTCGATTAATTACGGAGCAGAAGGTAAGATGATAGGTCTTAAACTTACAAGTTTAGATGATTGTGCATACATAGAAGTCTCTGATAAAGGTAAAGGGATTAGCGAGCACGATAAAGATCGTGTATTTGAAAGACTTTATACAATGGAGGATTCTAGAAATAAACTCTATCAGGGTAGTGGAATAGGATTGACGATTACAAAAAGATTAGTGGAACAAATGAACGGAACTATATCTGTAAAAAGTATCCCATTTCAACAGACAACCTTTACTATCCAATTAAAACGATTGTCTTTTTAATAGGTTGTTTGAATCCGTACATAGCAACTTAAGATTTTTGTAAGAAACGATTAAGAAAAAAGAGATTTTCCATGTTTACAATAGAAAATAAGAGAAGGAGGGGAAACATGACCTATATTATTCAAACAAATCATCTAACAAAAGATTTTCAAGGCAAAGCAGTCGTTTCCAATGTGAATCTGCATGTAAAAAAGGGAGAAATTTATGGCTTCTTAGGTCCCAACGGTGCTGGTAAAACGACCATCATGCGAATGATTATGAATTTGATCAAACCAACTAGTGGCGAGGTAGTCATTTTTGATGAAAAATTGACATCATCATCTTATGAGATACTAAAACGAATGGGAAGTATTATTGAGTATCCTATTTTTTATGATCAGTTAACAGCCGTTGAAAATTTAGAGCTACACTGTGAATATATGGGCTACTATAACAAAAATGCCATTAAGTCGGCTTTAGATTTAGTGAAGCTGAAAGAGTATGAAGGAAAGGCCGTAAAGGATTTTTCGTTAGGTATGAAGCAGCGACTTGGAGTAGCTAGAGCTATTGTAACGAAACCTGAAATTCTAATTTTAGATGAGCCTATAAATGGACTAGATCCGGAAGGTATTAAGGAATTTCGAAACCTTTTTCAAATGTTAAGTAAGGATTATGGAATGACATTGTTAATATCCAGTCACATCCTAGGGGAGATTGAGCAGATTGCGAATACAATAGGGGTGATTAAAAATGGAAAGCTTATAGAGGAAGTATCAATGGATCAGATTAGACTTCAAAATACCGAGTATATTGAGCTAAAAACTAATGATGTTAAAAAGGCTGCATTTGTAATCAATGAAAATCTGAGTATTTCTAACTTCAAAGTACTAGATGATTCCACAATACGTATTTACAACTTAGAAATACACCCAGGTGAAATAGCCAAAAAACTCGTGTTAAGTGGTGTATTAGTAGAATCTATTAACAAAAATGACAATACGTTAGAAGACTATTTTTTAAAGCTGATCAATGGAGGCGTAACCCATGATTAAACTTATTAACTTGGAGATAAAGAAGTTCAAATTGATGAAATATTGGAAAGGTGTGCTCGTAGCTAATCTGGGGTTCATTATATTTATCGGTATGGTTTATTTTTTGAATAAGGTCGAAGAAGAAATACCTTTTGATAATTTTGAAATGGCTTCAACTATTATTTCTGCAGTTGTAAGTGCAATTTTCATCATTTTCGCATCGGTGATCCTTGCAAAGTTAGTAATTGATGAATACAAAAATAAATCAATCGACTTAATGTTTACGTATCCTATCAGTAGAAAGAAAATTTTGTCCGCAAAACTAATAATTGTAATGGTGTTTACTTTTATGACCGTATTGTTTTCGACACTATTTTTGAATGGACTTGTCTATATAATGGATGTCACTTTTGATATTTTGCCAGGAGATATTAGTATACAAGAGCTCATTAATAGCGTGTGGAAAAGCTTTTTCATAGCTTTCGCTGCTGCAGGCTTAAGTCTTATCCCATTACTAATTGGGATGTTGCGAAAATCTTCATCAGCCACAATAGTCTCTTCCATATTTTTAGTGACATTGACAAGTTCGGTAAGTAATAACTTCACATTCTCTTCAGTCATGACAGTTTCCATTTCACTAGCTTTGTTAGGAATAATTATAGGTTGGCTATCCATTAGAAATGTAGAAAAAACAGATTTATAATAACTTAGAAATACAAACAGTACGTTAAAGTTAATAAGAGTTATTATATAGGAAAATAAGCTTGGATAAGTATTTCCATGCTATATTTTCCCGGTTTTATTTTTGCATAGTGATTTGACATATCGAGAAAAATCGATATACTATTTCTTATGGATTATATTGATGTATTTAAAGCATTATCTAACGAAACACGTCTTAATATTTTACAGTGGTTAAAAGAACCAGAGAAGCATTTCCCTAAACAAGGCGCTCACATACCAAAGGAGGTTAGCTTTAAAGGTGGAGTATGTGTAGGGGACATACAAGAAAAAGCCAAAGTTTCTCAATCTACGGTATCTCACTACTTAAACTTAATGCAGAAAGTAGGTTTGCTGGAATCTGTTCGTTATGGTCAGTGGACTTATTATAGAAGAGACGAAGAAGGCATTCGTCAGTTAGCTGAATATTTTAGAACGGAAATCTAAGTTAATCTGATTTTCGTTATTTTTTTCTTTTTAATATCGATAATTCTAGATATCTAAATACAACGAAACGTTCGGAGGAGTTAAAATATGCGTTATATTGCATATATATTTGCGTTATTTGCAGGAGTAGCCCTTAGCTTTGAAGGTGCTATTTATGCTGAGCTAGGTAAAAACATAGGGAAGCTAGAAACCAGTTTTTATAATTTTTTTATGGGTTCGATTATTCTTGGTCTACTATGGATATTTTTTGGTAAAGGTAAAATATCACATGTAGTTGAAGCGCCAAAATGGACTCTACTTGGTGGTGCATTAGGAGTCGTATATTTAACAGCTATTGTCATTAGTGTTCCGTTTGTTGGTGTTGGAATAACGATGGTTGCTGTTATTCTAGGTCAATTATTAATGAGTATGATTATTGAGCATTATGGTTGGCTCGGAAGTAAGAAAGCCAAAATTAATAAGGAAAAAATATTTGCTGTGATATCAATGGTTATCGCGCTTATTTTAGTTAACTAGGAGGTTTAAAAATTGAGTATATTTATGATTCTTTTTACTTTACTTGGTGGGATCACATTGAGTGCACAATCAGCTATAAATGGTACATTTAGCCGGAAAGCAGGAACAATTGAAACAACTTTCCTAACCTTTTTAACTGGTTCTATGTTTTTAGCTATCCTTATTCTCTTCTTTGGACAAGGAGATATATTTGCCATCTTCAAAGCACCTGTTTGGCAATTAAGTGCGGTATTTTTAGGAGTATTATTTCTTTTGTTTAATGTCTTTGCAGTTCAAAAAATAGGAGTTATTGCAACCAGTATTACTGTTATCACAGGACAACTAATGATTGGGGTTGTAATTGACCATTTTGGTTGGTTTAACAGTTTAATCATTACACTTGATATGAAACGTTTGTTAGCTTTACTGTTTATGATTATTAGCTTATATTTTATCTATAAAGGAAATAAACGCTCTCATGAAGAGGCAACTGAATAGTAATATACTAAATAAAAGTGTCCCAACTATTGCTAACGTTGGAACACTTTTTATTTATATTCTTAATGAACCAGGCTGCTGAGTATTTTAGTTTTTTAGTATTTTCTAAAATTATTTCCATTGGTATTTATCAAGATATGACTCACTTTCTAACTGGTGATGAAGCTATTGAAAACTATAGAATAACTGAAATTCTCTATAATCGCTGCAGGTTGGTTAAAGAAGGTATAATTCAAATATTTAAAAATTTTTGCAACTTATATTAAAGATAAGGGTCTAATAATTAGGAGGTGTTATGATGAAAATTTTTAAAAAAATGATATTTATTTCAGTTATTTGCTATGTTGCTATCTGCTTGTAGTAACTCCATATCTCTTAAAGGCTGTCCTGATGCAGAAATTGAATGGGTGGATATGCTGATGATTGATGATATAAAATACGAGCATCATTTTCCAGAACCAGCGAATGAAAATCTTCCTATAACGATTGAAAAAGGCGGAGAAATTGGTAAGGTGACATATGAGATGGCTGATAGTGCATGTAGTAATCACAAGATGCAAAATGGTGATGCGGCGTTTTTAAAAGAAGGAACAATCATTTATGAAATAAAAGGATATCCAACTTCCTTGGTAGTTGCTGCAAATGATGTTGTATATGTAGCCAACACAAATAAAAAGGCGAAAACGGCAGGAGAACTTTACCCTCTGGATAAGTTGGTGAAGAATATCTATATTCAAAGCACCGAAGATGGCAAGAGAATGCATACATTCTCACAGTCTTCTAAGGATAAGTTCCTTGCCACATTTGATGATTTGAAATTAGAGGATGTACAGTCATTAATAGATGAAGGAAAGCTAGAAGGTACTCGTCTATTTTTAGAGATTGAACTTAATAACGGTGTTTCATTTAGGCTACTTTACTGGGGTGATTTCAATACATTTCATATTGGAGCAATTGGGAACGATGAAATAAAGGAAATAATTAACGATGAAGTAACAAATCTAGGTAAATAATTTCCTTAAATATAATGAATATGGCTACTATCATGAGTTGATTGAAGAAGCTATTATTATAAAGACGTTCAGAGACTGGGAAATAATGGGGCATAAAGACTTAGCAATACACTTTACAAATGAATTTTAAGCATTACTTATAAGAACAAATTGAATTTAATGGCTTAGGCTGTTTTTGGTTGTAATCTAAATAAGGAAGAGGTGTTATTTTGAAAAAAAGATATATAGCTCTTCTTATTATATTGGCTATAGTTATGAATGTAATATGTGTATATTTGTTTTTTTACTTTTGGGAAATGAAAGCTCAAGGAGAGTATAGAAAATATGATAAAGGAGTTACTATTGAGGTAAATAATTTGAGTAATCAAAGTCTACCTGATCTTATATTTTCATATAGCGTCAATCAGTCGGATTTTATAGAGGTAGGAACGATAAAAAGTCTAAAAGCTGGAGAAACAATCCAAATAACTGGTAGCAGCAACGAGATAAAATCGAGTGATACAAGCTTATATTTGCATTATTACATTGATAATGGTGGAAAAGCAGTCGATAGTTTAGCTTATTTCTATACTGCAGAACCTACAAAAGCTGTCATTGTTTTAAATATCCATGAAGTAAATCCCCATGGGTTTTTAAAGTATGAATATAGAGGTTATAATGGTTGGGATCAGTATGGACCAGATAAAATAAACTATTGAATAATGTTATACAGTAGTAGGATGTCAGATGAAAATATAAAACAAATGATTGGTTCAAATGGTTGGGAATATAAAGAAAAAGATGGTGCTGGTCTGTTCTTTGAAAAAGATGGAAAAAGATTAATTGCCACTACTCAAATGTGGACTAAAGATTATGTTCTCGTTAAAATTCCAAGTAATTTTAAATAACTTGAGATGTTTTTTTATTAAGCTAACTGGGCTTTACTTAAATAGGAAAAGGGCATCTCATGTTCGATTAACGTAGTGGGTTAGTAATAATATTTTAGATTTGTTAAGGGAAAGGGGAAACAAATACATGTCTATTTACCATAAAGTAATTGGAGAAGGATATCCCATTATTATGTTGCATGGTTGGACACTTGACCATCAAGTGATGTTACATGCAATGGAACCGTTATTCGAAAAACGAAGCAGTTGGAAGAGAATATACATAGACTTACCAGGTATGGGGCATTCCGAGTCACAACAATCTATTCAGAACTCTGATGATATTTTAGAAGTGATATTGCGTCTTTTGGACGAGATTATCCCTGGTCAACGGTTTATTATTTGTGGTATTTCATATGGCGGGTACATTGCCAGAGGCATAGTCCGTTCACGGCAGGACACAGTTCGTGGATTACTACTGATGGCACCAATGACAATACCTGAATTCGATGAAAGAATCGTACCACAGCAGACCGTTCTAAAAAGAGACAGCAACTTGATATCGCATTTGTCACCAGAAGATGCTGATGAGTTTTGCTCCATGGGGGTAGTGCAAGGTCAAACTGAATGGGAGAGGTTTCGAAATGAAATTTTACTTCCTTCTAAACGAGCAAATAATGAATTCTTAAAACAAATACGTCAAAATGGATATGGCTTAACCTTCGATATTTCATCTAAACTTGAGTATCCCACGCTAATTATCACAGGACGTCAAGACAATGTAGTCGGATATCACGATGCGTGGAAACTGATTGAAGATTACCCAAGGGCAACTTTTGCAGTGCTTGATATGGCTGGTCACAACCTACAAATCGAACAAAACGATGTATTTAACGCATTAGTTCATAACTGGTTAAACATACTTGAGTCGGAAAATTTCCGGCTGGTATAACTTTTCATAAATTTGAGTTCTTGTTGCACTAACTGGTGCTTTACTTCAAGAAGGAGTAAAGCCTTTTTCTTCTTCAATTAAAGAAGCAGGTTAGTTGAAAAGTATCTTTTAACTTTTTTAACAATCGGTTTATATTCTGGAAACTTAGATTCCCTAAGATCAATAATAAAGAAACATTTTATGCTTTTATAGATGTTACACTTATTAAATGTGGAAAACGTTTGAAAGAAAGGAGAAAATAAAAAGATGGACAATTTAAGTAAATCAATGATTCAAAGACGGGATAAAATAATAGAAAGAAAAATATGTTATGACACTACAGTTGTAGAACATAGCTGTACACTGTTAAAAGCACAAAATCAATATTTCGTGCTTTTTCACAAAATAATAGATACCTTTACTATGATAGCAAACCAAACAAAATTAACTATTCCTAAAGGGAGTTATACAATCGCATATTACTGGGAAGATCGTCCATATAATTTATATATATGGAGAGATAATGAAGGTAACTATTTAGGCTCCTATTTTAATATCGTGAAAAATACATATAAAACAGATAAGTCGGTATCCTTTGAGGATTTGGTTATTGATATTATGGTTCTTCCTAATGGGGACTACTTTATATTAGACGAGGATGAGTTACCTGAGCCATTAGATCATTTTGAGAATGGTGCTGTACAACAGGCTCTAAACTCATTAACGGATTCCATTGATATTCTTCTTCCTCAGACTATTTCAGACGCGGATAATACATTTAAACATAAAGACCTTCTTTCTTGGTTGAACGAGATATGATGACATTTAGTTAAGATTTTTTTATACCTTGATATTCCACAAATGGGCGTGATTGTTTAATAAGCTTAGGCAATAATTGAGGAAGGAAAAATAGCTAAAGAGGTGATTTTATTGATACTCCCGAAAGGCATTACAGGATTTATCGATAATACGGAGGAAATGATAGACGGACAACAATTTAAAAAAATTTGTTATGAAGTATTGAGAGATGATAAAGGAGAAGTTCTTAAATTTGAGGTTCCTCTCTATCCACTTAATTACTTTAAAGTTCATATTCGTTTAAAGGGAGAGTTATTTTATATCCTTTTAAATGAGTACTACCCCTATCTTGCCTTCGCTAATAAATGTGAACATATTGTTATTGAATTTACGGATTTGCCAGCATTCACGAAAGGCTTCAATGAATATTATACTGTCCTTACAAAAAAAGAATTAAATTTACCATTCTTCAAAAAGAAACATGATTTAGAAGAAGTTGAGTTGAGACAGGCAGCTTATTGGCAACCCCGTTCAATCGGTGAAGTAATCTTCAACTGTTGGGATTAAAGAATACATGATAATTGAAAAGTAACATTAACTAATATAAAAGGGCAGCATTTCTGTTTAAAGATAATAGCGATAAGTAAATTTCGTTATTTATTAGATGCTACTCTTTCTGAATAGGATGTTATATATACATTTACTCCATAGACTTCTAAAGATACGGTATATGAAGAAGTTGGAAATTGGATTTTCAAGTAACAAGAAGAAATGGAACAATATATTTGAGCAATTATAAACTATTTGAATAGGGGTTTTTAATGGTTATAAACGAAAAAAGTAAAAATGGAACTCAGGATTAGATTTTAAAATTTTGTTGCTTTAGAAAGAAAGGGTCGATGAATACATGAAATTCAAAGAACTCGAACATTTATCTGAGTATGATAATGTGTTAGTGGTTGATGAACATGGGATAACAATTTTCTACGATTTAGCAGATTTACATATTTTGAAGCAACTTGGGCTTAAACCAGAAGAGTTTTTAAGAAAAAGCGTAACGTCCTTTTATAAAAACTTACCAATTGAAAAAAGTACTTTAATGTCTGTTTTAAAAACGGGCGAACCTATATGGAATACCGAACAAGAACTAACATCCAATAATGGATTTACATATACATCTAGAAGTTCTACCTTCCCTATTCATAATGGAGTCTCGATCGTAGGAGCTATAGAGTTTTCGAAGCACTACTATCAGAAAGAAAATATACAATTACTTGAGCAATTTGCTAGTCATAAAATATATCGAAAAAACAACACCATATATACAATCGATAACCTTATTTCGCAAAGCAATGTAATGGATGAAATAAAGAGAAAAATTAATAAAGTTGCTAGTACTGATTCCACGATATTGATAACTGGGGATACGGGGACTGGTAAGGAAATTGTTGCGCAGTCTATTCACAATTTAAGTAATCGCTATGCACAACCGTTTATCTCTATAAATGCTAGTGAAATTCCATCAACTTTTTTGGAACATATATTATTCGGAACAGAAAAAGATCATCTATCTACTACGCCTAATATTACTGGAATGTTAGAGCAAGCAAACGGTGGAACTATCTTTTTAGATGAAATTAGTGCGTTAGATATTAAACTTCAAGCTAAATTATTGAGAGTAATCGAAGACAAACTCATTCGAAGAGTTGGCGGTAAACAGGATATTCATTTGAATATTCGTGTAATCGCGGCCACAAATGAAAATACAGATAAATTAATGAAAGACAAATTATTACGTGAAGACTTGTATTATCGGTTAAGTGTTTTTCAATTTGATTTACCACCATTGTCTGAACGGAAAGAGGATATCGAGGCACTTATTTATTATTATATCGAATTTTATAATCGTCACATGCAAATTAAAATTGACAAGGTAGATGATGAGGTCCTACATGCTTTTCAACAATATAATTGGCCAGGGAATGTGAGAGAACTTAAAAATGCGATAGAAACTGCGTACAATAATGCAAGTTCAAAAGATATTAAATTGGATGATATACCAGTGAAAATAAGGAATTATTTAGGTGTAATGGAGAAAATAACTCTTTCGGATCATAAAATCAATCTAAAAGATAAAGTAGAAGAATATGAAAAAAGTTTAATCGTGAGAGAACTAAAAAATACTGGAGATAAACTTGCAGAAACAGCTAGAAGGTTAGGTCTCTCGAAACAACTATTAAAATATAAAATGGAAAAATACGAGTTGAGGTAAAAATATTTTTACGAGGGGGTGAAAAATTTACCTCCTTTTTTTATTTAGAAATATTAATTAATATAAAAGAAACAAAATATTATATTATTTATGTTTTGTCTAAATGATTGGAAAGTATTTTTGTAAGGGCTTTCAAATCGAAAGAAGATAAATAGTAGATAGAAAGAGGGGAAAAGAAATGAAAAAATCTACTCAACACAGTCTAATAGTAGGGTTTGCATTATTTGCCATTTTCTTTGGTGCTGGAAATTTAATATTCCCACCTTCCATTGGAAATGTTTCGGGAACTGAATGGGTATTAGCATTAATAGGTTTTTGTATTACTGGTATTGTTTTTCCTCTTTTAGCGGTGGTTGCCATATTAAATGCAGGTGGGAAATTTGAGGATTTAACGAGACCCATTAGTCCATGGTTTTATAAAGTCTTTAACTTGTTATTGATGGTTGGCATTGGAATGCTCGTGACTATTCCACGAATGTCTGCAACAACACATGAGCTTGGGGTTCATCAGTTATTTCCAAAGGTTCCTTCCTTATTGACGATTATTGTGTTTTTTGCTATTAGCTTTTATTTTGCTATGGATAAATCGAATGTTATTGATAAAATAGGCAAAATACTCACACCTTTGCTAGTAATTATACTATTGTTTATTGTTGGAAAAGGTATTTTGGATCCAATTGGTGTACCGGTGAAAACAGAAATACAAAATGCTTTCTCTAATGCGTTTATTAGTGCTTATCAAACAGGCGATGTAGTAACTGGAATTTTTTGTGCACCTATTTTTATAGCAGCAATAGCGGCTTTTGGTTATAAAGGAAAGCAAGCCCGTTCGATGGCTTTAACTGGAACGCTAATCGCTGGTTTAGGATTATTAGTTGTGTATGGGGGATTATTATTTCTTGGAGCTTCAGGAAGTGGCTTTTTTCAACCAGGTATTGAAGACACTGCATTAGTATCCAGTTTAATAGATATTTCACTTGGTAGTTTTGGTTCCATTGCTCTGGCGGTAGCAATTGCACTAGCTTGCTTAACTTCTGCCATAGGAGTGATTGTTGTAATCGCTGATTTTTTGAATGATTTAACCAAAAAGAAACTTGGATATCGTCTATGGGTTGCGATAGTTTGTATTGTTGGTATTGTAATAGGTTCAACTGGCGTTGGTGCTATTGTCACTTATACAATGCCGATCTTTACTGCACTCTATCCGGTAGCAATTGTATTAGTATTTTTAGGAACTTTCCGCAAATTTGTTCCAAACCCAGGATCATATCAAGGAGCCATTTTATTAACGTTCATCGTAAGTCTTTTTGAAACGGTCAACTCTTTAGGGTTAACTATTCCATTTTTAACTAACATGATCGCAAAACTTCCGTTGAGTGCAAATGGTTTTAGTTGGTTAATACCAGCCATTTTTGGATTTATATTTGGAAGCGTTCTATATAAATATGTTCACAAAAGCAAAACCTCTAATCCGATTCATTCTGTAGAGGCAAAATAATATATATTAACATGAAAAAGGAGACTTACACCTTGGAAATGACAAAAGTAATGTTTAAGAATGGTAAAATTTTCACATCTGATACGAATCAAAAATATGCGAATGCAATGATTATTGATAATGGAATAATTGAGTGGATAGGTGGTGATCAAGATGAAATCGTAGATTTTCAAGGGGAGATAATTGATTTACAAAATCGTCGAGTTATACCGGGAATTATCGATGCACATATGCATCCTCTTTTACTAGCGAATTCTTCTAAACAAATTGCATGTACTCCTCCATTAGTATACTCCATAGGGGATATGATAAAAGAATTAGCAAAAATGATTGACGAAGAATGGATTGAAGGTTGGGGTTACGATGAAGGGAAATTGGAAGAGGGACGTACACCGAATCGACATGATTTAGATCAGGTTTCTATAGACAAGCCAATTGTTATTACACGTACATGTGGTCATATCATTTCTGTGAATAGTAAAGCACTTGCAATCGCAGGAATAAATAAGCATACATCTGATCCTGCAGGAGGTAAAATCGATCGAGACATGAACGGCGAACCAACGGGTGTGTTACGAGAGAGTGCTAGATTATTAGTGCTAGATAAAATGCCTCAGCTTTCTATGGAAGAGAACGCTACTAGACTTGCTGAACTGACAAAGTCTTTATATGCACATGGTATTACAGCAATCACGGATCTGATGGCTAGCAACAAACCTATGGACTATGTAGATATCTATACTCTAGCTAGAGAAAAAGGTTTAAGCCATAACGTGGTTCTTTACTATATGTGGCATGATTTAAAGGTGAATCCTATATTGAATGAGGAAAACACTAATCGCGAACAACCTATTCATATCGGAGGTGTGAAACTATTTGCAGATGGAAGTGTATCAGGAAGAACTGCTTGGATCAATCCGTCATTTCTAGGTGATGAAGATAACTACGGAATCGCAACCACTTCCGAAGATGAGCTATTGGAAGCTATGGAATATGCTAAACAACATGGTGTTCAATTGGTAGTGCATGCAATGGGCGAACAGGCGATAGATTTAATCGTAAATACGTTTTATGGAATGGAAAGTTGGATACAAGATGGTCCATCCATTCGAATTGAACATGCAGCCATGCCTACCGCTCAAGCAATAGAACGAGCTGCTGAAATGGGAATTGCTTTTGTTCCACAACCTATATTCCTATATGCAGAAATTGAAAGTTATTTGAAGAATTTAGGAATCGAGCGTACAAAAACAACCTATCCTATTAATAAAATGCTAGAAGCAGGTATACCAGTTGCATTTTCTTCTGATGCACCAGCTACTGCATGGGCAGACCCAGTGAATCCTTTTATTGGTATTAAATCTGCTGTAACAAGAGTTGCCTATGATGGCACTGATACAGGCCAATCAGAAAAGATAGATGTAGAAACAGCTATTGAATTATATACGCGTGGTGCACAACAAATCACTCGCATTCCAAATATTGGCCAATTAAAATCAGGTTATCAAGCAGATTTTATAATTCTCAATAATGACATTTTGGAAATCTCACCAGTTGAAATTGAACATATTAATGTAGAAGAGACATATGTTAAAGGAATCTCAGTTTATAAAAAGTAATAGATGAATAAGGAAGAAAAACACTAACCTAATATAAAGAAATAAGTAAAACACCTTTCGTTATCGGGCGGCACTGACTACCCTTTTTGAGACAGGAATAAAAACCCCTATATTTAGCCATTTTACGGTATTGAACCAGTGATTGGCTCCTTTGGTTTCATTTGAATCATGGATTACGTGAGTGATATTGTTGCACTGCCCCATTCGGTCAGTGCAATTTTATTTATGTAGAAATAATGAGTTTATAAACTACGGTGGGGTTGCTACAAGAAGGATTAACGCAAAAACGACGGAATATCGAGCAAATAGGATGAATTAAAGGAAAAAAAGGTAGTTTTCAACCGAGTTGGAGAAAAGGATATCAGGAGATCCGATCTTGTAATTATTAATTTATTTAAAAATAGATGGAACCAAATTGGATGATTATGTTAATATTTGAATAAGATTGTGAAGGTTTTCACTTAAACTAACGCGGCAGTTTAGTTGAATAAGAACAAATAAAGGATTTCAGTATTTAACGTAGAATTAAATAAATTAATCGAGTGCATTTTCATCGATATAATCTATCAAATTGAAATTTTTTATATGAGGTGATATTGAATGCAGTTTCATATCAGAGTACG
Organism: Psychrobacillus sp. FSL H8-0510; assembly: GCF_038008345.1. Lineage (NCBI taxonomy): Bacteria > Bacillati > Bacillota > Bacilli > Caryophanales > Bacillaceae > Psychrobacillus > Psychrobacillus sp. FSL H8-0510. The sequence continues at coordinate 1,983,362 of NZ_JBBOYZ010000001.1, read as the reverse complement.
AGCAGGTGCAATTATCATAGAAAATAATAAAATATTATTAACGGTATATAATGACCCGATAAGAGGCATCGTCTATGATTTACCTGCTGGTGGTACAGAACCAAATGAATCTATTACTGATGCAGTTATAAGAGAAGCCAAAGAAGAAGCCTGTATAGATGTAGAAGTAGGTCCTTTAGCTTTTGTTTATGAATATACACCACATCTAAATCTTGAAAAATTTGGAAAAATTCATACATTAGTTATGATGTTTGAATGCAAAATAAAAAACCACACCACTCCAAAATTTCCAAAAAATCCAGATACGAATCAAATAGATGTTACATGGCTACCAATATCAGAGTTACAAAATGTTGAAATGTATGCTAATATCGGTTCTTATTTACAGGATTACACGAATAACGGTAGAAACATTGACTTGATAGAAGAACATAAACTAAATCAAGCTACTATGTGAAGCTAGGGAATTAACTATTTCCTTCTTCAACTCCCATGAAAATTAGTTCTTCAAGAAATGAAAAATGACAATACTAAGAACACCCCCACTTAATCGTTAAAAAAAGAGGAGAGCGTAAATAAGTCTATGGATTACGGCTGACTGGATTAAGGTTAACCATTTTCATTCTCTGTGGTGCAGCATTTTTTGTGCTGCATGGATGGCTAACGGGTGCTTTACTTCAAGAAGGAGTAGAGCTTTTTTCTTATTGAACTAAAACGCAGTTTAGTTCAATAAGCTGGTAAACCATGGGAGGTGAATTAATGAAAAGAAGGTTACTATATTGTTTTTGTATTATTTTCTTGGGTGCTTGTAACAATTACAGCGAACCCTTAATAGATGGTGAAATGGTTAAACTCACAATTGAATGTATAAGTGGTGAGACGATTGAGATTGAGGAACAAAAAACCATTAATAAGGTACTTAAGGAAATCAACCAATCAAGAAGAGAAGGTACACAAGAAATGGAGTTCTCAATTGAACATCGAGGTACATTTGAAAACAGTGATGGTGAGTCAGAATCTTTCCATTTTTTTAGCGGTGGGAAAGCCCTTGTGTCTGGATATTATGTTCACTCAAACATTGATTATTTTTGCGGGAAATAGTTTTGAACAGTTAGAAAATTTTTTTTTAATACTTTTTCTTCTTCAACTAACGGGTGCTTTACTTTAAGAAGGAGTAGAGCATTTTTTTGTTAAATTAACGGGGTCAGGTTGGTTTAATCGAGTCCAGATTTTGATTTATAATTATCTTGGTAGGAGGGATGTAGAAAATTTCAATGGAGGGCAAACTACAAAGGTCAGGTGATAAATCCTATGAATTTCGAAATAAGAAGTCTTGAAAGTCACGATATCCCCTTCTTGCGAGATATGGTGTATGAGTCCGCGTTTGTACCAGAAGGACAAAATCCTTTCCCACGAACCATATTAGACGAACCATCTGTCTCAAAATATGTGGATGGATGGGGGGAACAGAGCGGTGATATTGGATTGATTGCGGAAAAAGATGAACAATCGATTGGTGCCATTTGGTTGCGTCTATTTAATAAAGAACGCAAGGGCTATGGTGATGATGAAACGCCAGAAATCGTAATTGCTATCCTTAAAGAATTTCGGGGTAAAGGAATTGGAAATGCTTTATTGAGCGTGCTCGAAACGGAAGCAAAAAAATTTGGGTATCAGAAATTATGTTTAAGTGTAGACCCAAGAAATCCAGCTTGTCGCTTTTACGAACAATTCGGATATGTTCATGTTGGCTGGTATGAGAGTTACTGGACAATGGAGAAGGAATTAGTTTGACACAACTATAAGGTGTACTTGTTCAAACGGACGCGAATGGTGAAGAAACGTCTCTGCTCTTATTCAACTCCCATGAAAATTAGTTCTTTAAGAAATGAAAAATGACAATATTAAGAAGACCCCTACTTAATCGTTAAAAAAAAGAGGAGAGCGTAAATAAGTCTATGGATACGGTTGACTGGATTAAGGTTAGTATCAGTATATAACACTTCCTAACCATTTTCATTTTCTGTGGTGCAGCATTTTTTTGTGCTGCATGGATGGCTAACGGGTGCTTTACTTCAAGATGGGGTAAAGTCTTTTTCTTATTGAACTAAAGCGGCAGGTTAGTTGAACAAGAAAAATGGATTTATGCTTATTATAAATGGAAAATTTATTTAAAATTGGAACCTCTATTTGTTTCATTCGTATTAAAGTAAACAGCAGATTAGTTCTATAAGAAAAAAAGGGGGTAGAATTATGAAAGCGATTTATATTAGTAAAAAGATTGCGATGGGATTCTTGTTCTTGTTCTTGCTACTTGCTGGTTGTGCCGTTTTCGGCGGTGGGACCTTGCATTTTGAAGGTGAAAGTGACAATTGGCTAGTGAAGTATTCAGTGGTTGACAACGGGGATTCTGGTCAAGTGCTATATTATAGACTATATCGGTGAAGGGGAGAGCCCGAATTCATTCGACTACGTAGTATCTACTAGCATATCTAGGAGTGAACATACAGGGACAGGGGCGAGTTTCAAAGATAGAGGAATTCTCGAAGAAACCAATATTCAACTCGGAGCAAGGGTGCAAGAAGATGAAATTATTGTGGCGGAATTTTCCTGGGATGGTAAAACAGAAAAAGTCGTATTAGAAATAAAATAAATGGAAATTATGAATGGTTAGTAAGGTAAGTTTGGATTTTAAGATTAAACGGCTTACTCAACAAACGGGTGCTTTACTTCAAGAAGGAGTAAAGATCTTTCTTATAACATTTATATAAACAGAAAAAAAACAACCAAAGATAGGTTGTTTTTTCGGTGTTTAAAAAAGAAGATTCCATATGTATTTAATTCCATCCCATAAAGCTAAGGCTATGATTACTGCTAGTATTCCTTTAAAAATATCTCTCATGTAGGTTACCTCCATCGAAGTTGTTAACTATTTATTTACGAAAGAGAGTTATAAAAGTTTCATATCGATAACTTCTAGTGAACAGGGTGAGTTTCTTCTCAATTCGACCATAAAGTTTAACAAAAGATAAAGTGCTTATTTCACTAACGGGTGCTTTAGTGAAATGTAGAGCTATTATTACACCTCTCTTTTCTTTCAACGAAGCAGGTTAGCACAATAAGATAATGGACTTTTCAGAAAATATAGAGGGGGATTTTTAATGGATTGGTTATGGGCATGGTTTGCTTTTTCCCTTGCCGCGGGGGCGTTTTATAACTCTTATGAAGTAAAAAAAGAGAATAAAAAGTTGAGAGATAGAATTGAAAAATTAGAAGAAGAAATATATAAATAATTTCAGCTAACGGGTGCTTTAGTCAACCACAATCCGGGCTTTCCCGGAAAACTAGGAAAGTGTCTTTGTCTTTATAGGACATGGTGTTATGGAACGCTACATTCATTAGGAGGAGGCATTGTTATGGAAATATACTGGGTTAACGGACAATATCAAGAAGATGAACGGATTTTTGATTCTCAGTTTGAAGTTTATGAATGGACGGACTCATTATATCAAGATTTCTCAAATGGCTTTTTGAGAAAAGAAAATATCGGTTATGCAACTCCTGATGTAAAGGTAATTGATTGTTTAAAGGAACTAATACCACAATGGGCCAGATACACGAAAGTAAATGTTACAATGCATAGAGATAAGATTGGGGTAGAAGGTAAAGATATATATAGAATTTGGACATCGTATAGTAGATAAAGTTATTCCACAATCGGGCACGATTATGGAAGATTACCTTTCTGTTTCTTCTTCCACTAACGGGTGCTTTAGTTGAATATCCGGGTTGCTTTGGCAACCCTTTCAAAAGCTGCAGTTTACTTTAAGAGTCGAGTATTTACTTAAACAACTTTATTCTTACCGTTCAGGATATAACGCGTTTGGGAACAGAGAAAGCGAGTGTACAATCTAAAATTAAACAAATGAAAAAGCAACGGTAAAAGTGCATTTTCACTTTTATCGTTGCTTTATTTCAATAGATAGTTCGAAATTCCAATCTTTAATCATAAGGGAAGCATTCTTCGTTAATGAATCAGAGTTTCATGACAACTCAGGAAAGATTGTTATTATCTTTCCTTTGACTTATTCAGAAACTTTAATGACAATTTTTCCAAAAGCCCCATGACCTAGATGCTCGTACGCTTTGATAGCCTCATCGAATGAGTACACTGTATCGATCACTGGATGAATATTTAGTTCATTAAAGGCTTTGTTCATGTCATTAAAAGCTTTGCGGTGACCTACATAGATGCCATGAATCTGTGCTTGTTTGGCTAATAATTTAAATAGATTCACTTCTGCCATCATGCTTTTCAGGAACCCAATGATATAAATATGTCCTTGAAGTGCAAGCGCCTCGATTGAGCGATTAATACTATCTCCACCGACAACCTCTAAAATATGCTGTGCACCTTTGCCATTTGTTAGTTTTAATACTTCTTGTTCCCAATCAGGTGTCTTCACATAGTTGATGACTTCTTTTGCACCTAATTTTTTTACTCGGTCACCTTTTTCATCACTGCTTGTTGTCACAATTACTCGTGCACCTAACGCAGAAGCCATTTGAATCGCAAAAACCGACACGCCCCCAGTACCTAAAACAAGTACTGTATCACCAGCTTTGATTTTGCCGTATTCGACTAATGAAAACCATACTGTTAATGGAGCAATTGGTAGTGTTGAGGCTTCTTCATCTGTTAAATTCGCTGGAGCCATGACCGCTGCATATTCTTCTAATAGCATATATTCTGAAAGCCCACCATCATTTGGTCCCCCTACTGCTGTTGGTGCATAATCTTCACTTGGTGCCCCATCTACCCATTTCGTATAAAGATGTGAAACAACACGATCCCCTACATTAAACTGTGTTACTTCTGCACCAATGCTCTCGACAACACCAACTGCATCCGATACAGGAATAAATGGTTTGCTCATTAAATCTGGTAAATAATCGCCGTCTATAATTGATTTATCACGAAAATTTAGTGATACTGCCTTTACCTTAATTAAAATTTGTTTTGGTCCTGGTGTTGGTTTTTCCATATCAACTAATTTTAAATTTTCTAATCCGACACCTTGTTTTTGCCATGCTTTCATTTGATCATTTCCTTTCTATTTTGAAGAGATATCGAAGGGAAATAAGATACAATCTCATGTCTCGGCTCCTCGATTGGTTACTCTGTTGTTCTTCGATTAACTTTTAATACTTGCAAAATCTATGGTACTTTATATATGATAAGTTGAAAAGTACGCACATTTTTGTTTGGTACTATACATTTTGTGCCTTAGTACATTTTTTATACTAACCAAAATAGGAGTGACGATATGAGCAATATACAGAAAGAAATCAATGAGGATACGTACCCTTGCCCAGTGGAGGTAACCGTCGATGTCATAGGAGGAAAATGGAAGGGGCTAATTTTATATCACTTAACTTCTGGCCACAAACGATTTAATGAATTAGGTAGACTATTACCGAAAACAACGCAACGTATGCTAACGTTACAGCTTCGAGAACTAGAAAAAGATGGCATTATTCATCGTGAAGTTTACCGTGAAATACCACCTAAAGTGGAATATTCGCTAACCAATTTTGGTGAAACATTAAAGCCAATTATCTTTTCAATGAGGGACTGGGGCGAAGCGTATGAAAACGAGGTTTTACTAAAACGAAAATCAAACGAAGTTGAATAATTTATTGCACTAACGGGTGCTTTAGCAAAATATGGCCATCATTTTGATGGTCTATTTTTATGTCCAAAATATTAAATTGATCTCAGATATGCAATGTGAAATGTTACACTTAAACTAAAGCAGTTGAATAAGGAACATGAAAATACGTTCTTACAAAGGAGAATGCAAATGCCTATTATTAAGAACAAGCAATTTATACAAGCACCTGTGGTTGTATGCTTTGACCTTGCAAGAAACGTAGATATACACACTATAACTACTGCTAAAACTATGGAAAAAGCTGTGGATGGGGTTACGCAGGGGTTATTAGAAGAGGGAGATACTGTTACTTGGGAAGCTATTCATTTTGGTATTAAACAAAGGCTAACGGCAAAAGTAACTCATATGAAAAAGTCTACTGTGTTTGTTGATATTATGGTAAAAGGGGCATTTAGTTCTTTTACGCATACACATCAATTCATAGAAGAAAAAGGTGGCACTCAAATGATTGATACATTTGAGTATAAATCACCTTTTCGTCTTATTGGTAGGGTTACTGACAAATTATTTTTAGAAAATTATATGACAAGGTTTATAAATTCTCGTGCAAAAGAACTAAAAAGGATTGCAGAAAATGCAAAATAGCTTTTTCAAGTAACGAGGTGCTTTACTTCAAGAAGGAGTAAAGCATTTTTCTTATTGAACTAAAGAGGCAGTTGAGTTCAATAAGAAGTGGGCTTAAATATGCAATAAAGGAGGCGATGAAAATGATAGGGAAAGACGAAGGGGAAATTAACGAAATAGTTTACAATAACACTGTTTACTACAATGGAAAATATAGACTTTACCCAACCATTACTGAGTTAAAAGGAATATTAGATGAGATTATTAGTTCTGATTTAACTACCGAATACATTAGGATTACACCATTCTATAAAAATGAGGAAGTAGATATGCAAATTGAATTCGAGGAATTCATGTTTTATATAGAATGTAGAGATTGGTTTGATGAGAAAGACCAAGAGATGCATATCTTAGATTGTCTTGAACCAATAGATACCCCTAGAGCACTTAATGATGTGAGGCTAGGTGCCATACTATATCCATTATGTAAAGATAACGATATTGTTTCATATCAAAAGGCACTTGAAGAATATAAGGACTCTTTAAGGGAGATTTTACCTAGGATGATGAAAATAGCAAAATTAGAAATGGAGTTAAAAGAAGAACATTTACCATTTGGATGTTTTTGCTTTGAAATTCATAGTGGGTAATACGTTATTCAACTAAAGGTGCAGTTTAGTTGAAGATGACATAATTAAATAAATCTGATTTATATTAAGGAGACTAATAGTGTTGGATGCGAAATGTATTAAATTCTATGAATTCGGTAGTCCTAAAGACGTTCTAAAAGTTGAAGATAAAAGCATTGAGGAGCCAAAAGATAATGAAGTCCTTGTTCGAATGTTAGCATGTCCTATCAATCCTTCTGACTTAATACCGATTAGAGGGGCTTATTCTCATCGGATTTCATTACCAAATATCCCCGGTTATGAAGGAGTTGGAATTGTAGAAGATGTTGGTTCTTTAGTTACCCCTAATCTTATTGGTAAACGTGTTTTACCTTTACGTGGGGAAGGCACTTGGCAAGAATTTGTTAAGACATCAGTAGAATTTACAGTTTCTATACCTGATTCTATTGATGATTTTACGGCATCACAGATGTATATCAATCCCATTACAGCCTGGGTGACTTGTACGGAAGTTTTAAAATTAAGACCGAATGATGTTTTATTGGTTAATGCGTGCGGTTCTTCTATTGGGCATATTTTTGTTCAATTATCGAAGGTTTTAGGTTTTCGATTGATTGCAGTGACTAGGAATAATAAATATACAGAAGATTTACTCCATCTAGGTGCTTCTTATGTGATAGATACTTCTAAAGACTCGCTTTATGAAACAGTTATGGAATTAACAAATGGAATGGGTGCAGATGCTGCTATTGATTCCGTTGGAGGTTCATCTGGAAATGACTTGGCTTTTTGTGTCCACCCAAATGGGAACTTTTTAACCATCGGTCTTTTATCAGGGATACAAGTAAACTGGGCAGATATTGTAAATAAAGCAAAAGTGAATGCTAATATATTTCATTTGCGGAATTGGAATAAAAGTGTTTCGGCAAATAAATGGTCAGAAACCTTTAATCATTTAATAAGACTAATAGACGAGCAAAAAATACGCTTGATGATGGTAGATTCTAAGTATGACTTGTCGGATATAAAAAAGGCTATTGGTATTGTTGAATCTTCTAAGATAACCAAAGGGAAGGTATTTTTAACAAGCTACTGAGTTATTCTTCTTCAATTAACGGGTGCTTTACTTCAAGAAGGAGTATAGCCTTTTTTCTTATTGAACTAAAGCGGCAAGTTAGTTGAAGAAGAACCATGCAAAATTTAAAGGTTTTTAAACTGAGATACAGAATAAGTACCGAATGCAATTCTAAAAATATTGTAAGGGGGAGAATTTCTTGCCTAATCCATTTCATCATTTAGCAAGGGGAATCTTTATAAAAGATAATAAGGTTTTACTTGCACAAGCAAACGGATATCCAAATACATTTTTACCGGGTGGTCACATTGAATTTGGCGAAAGTGCAAAAGATGCACTGATAAGAGAGATAGAAGAAGAATTAGGGATATCATGCACAGTGGTTAGTTTACTTGGGTTAGTAGAACACAAGTGGGAGAAAAAAGGCATTTTAAATTGCGAAATAAATCAAGTATTTAAGGTTACAAGCGATGAATTAACAACAAGTTTTAACCCAAAATCAAGTGAATCTCATCTTAATTTTTTTTGGTGCTATGCAGATGACTTGGATACTATAACCTTACAACCTTACCCATTTAGGAATCTGATAAAAAATTATTTAAACGGTAATAAGGATATTTGGTGGGAGAGTACTTTAAACTCTGAAATTGATGATACAAACAGAAGTTAGAACTTTCTTCTTCAACTAACGGGTGCTTTACTTCAAGAAGGAGTAAAGCCTTTTTTTATTGAACTAAAGAAGCAGATTAGTTTAGAAGGAAATAGTTGCATTTACATCGAAATATAATGTAATAAGCTAGATTGGAGTGTTTACAATGATTAAATTCTTTGAATATAACTGGCAGGTAAGAGATGAATGGTTTGACTGGTGTAATCAACTGACAATTAAAGATTTGTTAAAAGACCGTAGGGGTGGAGTAGAAAATATATTATATACACTTTTTCACATAATTGATGTGGAATATAGTTGGATTCGTGGTATTCAAGGCAAAGAAGATGTAGTATTTCAGTTTGCTGATTATAATACACTTGAAAAAGTTAAATCACTTTCAGATAAATCACGACATGAAATAGCTGAATTTTTAAAAACAAATTTAGGAGGTTTAAAAGAAATATTAGTCAGTGTTTCTTGGGATGAAGATAAATACACTTTTGATGAAATATTACACCATATAATTACTCACGAAATTCACCACATTGGTCAACTTTCTGTTTGGGCAAGAGAATTAGAACTAAGCCCTGTACCTGCTAACTTTATTGGAAGAGAGTTAAAAACAGTCCATTCTTATTAAAGTAACGGGTGCTTTAATTATACAAGCGGCTGCCTGTAAGGGTAGCTTTTTCTTGTTGAACTAAAGCGGCAGTTTAGTTCAACAAGAGAAATGAAAAATCCATTCATTTTTATGTCGCATTAGACACAAAAAGCGACATAAAAAAGAAAAGGACCAGATTAGTCAATTAATAGGTTCCGAACAAAGATACTTCCTTTTTTGATTGCAAATTGTGTACCAACAATGATATTGGAGAACATCGAGAGGTAGAGATATAGAAGCATTTGATTATAATGAGCTTGCTATCTCTACTCGACTAAATAGTTCTTTACGATTAATGGGTGTTCGTCCAATTTAGGGAGGCTTCATCCAAGATTTATTCGCGAGAATGTTCATGCTAGTATTCATGTAGAAATAGAAACATATATAGTTTCCGAGTAGCATTAACTCATCTTTTACAGGAAGACAACAAGTTAATCCATAAATTGTTTTGTCATAAATACTTGTGAAATATCAGTATTTTTAAATCCATTATTTTTTAAAAACGGGAGGACATTTTTCATTTTGTCTTGCAAATTATAAGTATTTCTTTTAATAGAACGATTAAAATGAAGCCCTTCCTGTAGTGCAGCTTGAATAGCACGTATTCCATCCGTATGTTCATTGTTAGTAAAAGCTTGAAATAATGTGACACCTTCAGCTTCATTACCAAATTGTTGTTTTGCTCTTACTAAACAAGCAGCAAGAACTTCACTATCCTTCATTGCAATAATTGCCTCTCCACCGGCCTTTGGTGTAATAGAAGGGTCTACTTGCCATGGTACTAAAGCTGGGAAAATACTTGAGTTTACTGCTTGCAGTGCAGGTATTCTTTTCAATTCAAATTCACTAGCAATTTTTTCATCATAGCTTAATACACCTTCTGCCTCTAAAAAATGCAGCGTATCAATTACTTTATACCCAACCTTCTCATATAGTTTTATAGCTGGTTGATTAATTGACAGAGCCTCTAATGTAGCAATATTTACTTTTTGCTGATTTAACAGGTCAAGAGCCTTTTCAATTAGGATTGTTCCTAGTTTCTTTCCTCTGTATTCTGGAATAATTCCAGTACCACCATTCCAAGCAATTTTCTCACCATTTACTTCCCGAATGCCTTGTAATACAAATCCTATTGGTCTATCCTCATCAAACATAACAACAGACATTGCTATTGATAAATTATCATTTCCAAAACGAGCTATAAAAGAATCCAATGGCATCTTCATCGGAGTAAAATATCCTTCAAACCCACTTGTAAAAAGTTCGTGTGCTTCCTTAAAGGTTAAATGCTCCATTGTCTTAAATGTTATCATTTCATAACACCCCTTGTTAAAGTAGTATACATTTCTTTAGATGACTTCACTATTTCCGAAAAAGGAAATGCTGGTTGCATAATAGAAGCATGAAAAAGAATTCAATCAATCATACCCCCAAAAAAATTTGCAGCATGGGAAGTATTTAATTCTTTTGAGATCTCTCCACACTCTTGACCATCTTGTAAAAAGGTATTTAAAGAATGGTAAAATAGCCCACTATGAATCTCATATTTTTTTCGATTCTCTGCTCTGCTACCAGAAGTCCAATGCTAGTTGATTTCTTACATTGTTTAATTTTGGCTCTTTTAACCACTCATCTGAAGTATACATATCAAAAAGCACATTCACTTTCTCTGTAGTAGAGTAAAGCGTAGAAAATTTATTTTTCAGCTTTTGAATCATCTCATCTTCCGTTGCTGTAGCGTATGATTGTATACTTCTTCTTTACTTTTAAAATAATGATAAATTGCTCCTTTAATCATACCACATGCTCTTTTAATGACTACATTCATTGAAAATGACCTTTCTATGGCTCTTACTATTATAGGAGGCTGGGTGCAACAATCAGTGTAGGTTTAAGTGTGCTTCCCGTAAGGGAGCGACAGTCATTGGTGCACAAGCTTATAAAAATCAACATAAATTTGAACAGAAATCTACGGTAGAGAGTAACTGTTTAATGGGTATCAAGGAGTGCTTACTCAACTTACGAGTGCTTTAGCAGAACAGGGCTTGGTTTTACCCCTTTAGATATGATTGTCTAAAGGGGTGTCTATTATGTTGAAAAGGAAAAGAACATCTGTGGAACATAGAGTTGTTCCACAAATGAGAATGAAGAATAGTGTGCTTTATTGGGGAAATTGGAATATTTATTGATTATAGAAACTGTAGCTATTGAAAATGGAACACACAAAAGCTAAAAAACAATAATATAATCTCTTTTCTAGATATGCATTATCAATAATCAAGAATCAAAGAACTTAATACCACTTAGTACAAAAGCATCAGAACTTGGGCTATAACCAACTAACTTTCTTGTTCCTTCAATATCAATTCGTTTAAACCTGTTGTTAGAAACGCCATGTAAAATTGAAAATGGAGGTAAGTTCTTTGCCGTCATCGACTTTAAGAGAAGGTCCATAAAATCTTCTGGGCTTAAGTATGCACTCATATCTCTAGCCGTTAGTGGTTTACCATATGAATTATAATCACCATATGCACCTATACGAATAGCAAGACTTTGTAACCCTTCTTCATAAGCAAAATAAGAAGCAACAGCCTCTACAAAACACTTACTTACCCCGTACATATTTTTGGGTCTCGTGGGGGAATAAGCATGTGGTTGATAATCCAAAGGATAGCCTTCAATTGTTTGAGCACTTGAAGCAACTATTACTTTGGATACGTTATTATCACTAGCAGCTCTAAAAATATTATAGGTTCCCTTTATATGATTTTCTAATAAGGAGCCATAAAAATCAGCATTAGGTGAAGGATTACCTGCCAAGTGTATAACTATATCTATACCTTTCGTAAATTCTTGACAAGCAGCTAAATCAGAAACATCTAAGTATATGATTTCATGATTTGTATCTTTAAAAGTTTCTAAAGCAGATAAGTTAATATCTGCTAGCCGTAACAGGTAATTACCTTGCTTATCTAGGAACCTTGTAACATCTTGGCCAATCTTACCTGCAGCACCTGTAACTAAAATTTTTTGCATTTCACTTCATCCTTCCATGAAAAATACATCCCTTATTAAGGGTCATATAATAAAGCATGCACTAATTATAAGTTTGTTATGGCATTAAATAAAACGAAGAAATATAATGGAAGCATGAATAAAATTCATAAGGGGGACCATAGTGACTTTAACAAAATATGAAATATTTAACAAAGTGGCAGAACTCAATAGTTTTACAAAAGCTGCAGAAGTGTTAGGTTTCACCCAATCCGCTGTAAGTCATGCAATTAGCAGTTTGGAAAAAGAGTTTTCCTTTCCTTTATTTAATCGCAATCACTCTACTTTGACATTGACCAAAAATGCAGAGGAGCTTTTAATTACCGTTCGGCAAATTTTATACTATAACAACTTGTTGAAGCAGGAAGTAGCCGCTATCAATGGGTTCCAAAAAGGAATAGTAAGAGTGGGGGTTTTTTCGAGTATTTCTAAAAACTGGATTCCTGGTATTCTTAAAAAAATGGAGGAAAAGTTTCCAAATATTGAAATCGAATTACTGGAAGGAAACTATGCTGAGGTTGAGAACTGGTTACAAAACGGGAGATTAGATTGTGGATTTATTAATAATGATACTTACTTTGAATCATTTGAAAAATCCTTTGAAATCGTACAATTGAAGAGGGATCGACTTTTATGTGTTGTATCTAACCAATCCCCATTATGTAAGGAAAACCAAGTATCAATGCAACAAATAGAAAATGTACCTTTTATTATGCCAACATATCAGTGTTATGATGATATTCAAAAAATATTTAAGGAGAATAAAGTTAGCCCAAATATTCGATTCGAAAATATGAATGAATACTCGGTGATCTCCATGGTGGAGAATAATCTAGGAATTAGTATATTGCCAGAAATGATTATACCGAAGTCAAAAATTTCTTTTACAGCCATTCCACTTAAAAGTGATAGCTATCGAACTATTGGATTAGCTATAAGAAAACCAACCTCACCCGCGACTAAGAAATTTTCTGAGATTACTAAAAGGTGGGTATCATTTGAATCAAATTAAGAGAAATACTGGGTGAATTTGCACGAATGCTTACAGAACACTTAGCATTGGCACATTGTGAAGTAATTATAAAGTTTTATCAAGAGGACCCTGAAAAAGCGATAGAACTAATAATGTTAACGAAATATGGTTTCAAAGAATCAGATATACCCTTAGATAAGTTATTGCATTTTAATCAAGAGTAGTGACATTTAGTTTTTCTTCTACTAACGGGTGCTTTACTTCAAGAAGGAGTAAAGCCTTTTTCTTGTTAAACTAAAGGGGCAGGTTAGTTTAAGAAGGCTTATGGTTTTTAATGGTTAGTTAATTCTCTATTATTCGATAATCTAAAGCAGTTTTGAATCGATTATAAGTTCAAAACTGCTTTTTCAAATTTGTTAATAACTATAATGTTATAATGGATTTATAATTTTTTGAAAATACAAACATAGGAGGAGTTATGTCTAAACTGCTACTACTATTACTTGGTCCAACAATTATGATTTTTTTGGGCTTAGTAACTTTCAAGAGTGTTCCAATTACGTTTATACTTTTCTATGGATGGCTATTATTGTTTTCTATATTTAATCTTAGAAAAAGGCATCAGCGGAAACTCATAGTTAATACCAAGTCCATTTTAGTTGGATTCATTAGCGGACTTATTTGTTTATCAGCAATTTATGGAACAGTCTATTTCTTAAAAAGCTCTGTTTTCAATCTTCCCGAACTTAGAGAACTTCTGATTGAGTGGAATTTCACTGGTGCTAATGTCTTTTGGCTTGTTCTCATTCTTATATTCGTAAACCCAATACTAGAAGAAATATATTGGCGAGAAGTTATGTACGGCGAGCTCGAAAGTAAATTAGGAGCTACAACTTCAATTACCATTACTGCATTTTTCTACAGTTTGTATCACTTACTGTCCGTTTATTTTATTTTTAGTTTTCCTTTTAATCTTTTAGCAGTTCTTCCTGTCTTTTTAGCAGGGTTGATGTGGGGTTTTTTTAGATATAAATTAAAATCAATTATTGCTCCAATTATTAGCCATGTAATTGCAGACTTAGGTATCATGCTTGTATACATCAATTTAATACTTTAATTGATAGAAAAGCATTTCCTGTACAACAATCTTTATGACAAGATTCTTTAAACAATGCACTTAAACTACGGGTGCTTTACTTCAAGAAGGAGTAAAGCCTTTTTCTAATTGAACTAAAGCTGCAGGTTAGTTGAAGAAGGAAAATGAATGATAGAAAACGAAATATAAAGGGAATTAAAGGTGAGGTTTTTATGGAAAAGCTCGAATTATTAAAAGAAACTCTAATCGAAGGTCAAAAATTATCAATGCAAGGTTCGTTGGATAGGAGAGCCCCAGCAAAAAAAGCGGTTCCTTTTCTTTTAGAAGCAAGGGAAGGGTTAAAGGATTATGTAATAGAAAACGGAACAAATCCTCTTGCTTGGCGTTTGTTGTCGCAAGCCGAAGAATGCTTACTCAATTATAACAATGCTATTTATTGTCTGGAAAGGGCTATCGAGTTGGATAAAAAGAACCAAAAGCACCTTAAAAGACTTGCACTATTAAAAGACTATGGTGGAAAGTGGAATGAGCTAAACTTATCCGCAGAACAGTTGGAGTCTCTCGGTTTGTTTTTGGATGAAAAGTTAAATGCCGATAATTGTGACCACTCTCTTAAATTTACAAAGAGATGGCTGGAAGAAAACATGCCTAAGAGTAAAATATCTAAAATCGTAAAAGCAATGCATAATCAAGGAGGATTCTGTGATTGTGAGGTACTCTCCAATGTTGTTGATTAAGTAGAGCTTGTTGAACTAACGGGTGCTTTACTTCCCTAAGAAAATGAATTTTGAAAGATTATCAGCAGTCGAATAATTTGAATTGAAAGGGGACGTATAAGTTTGATTGATTATTTTGAACGTAAAATTAGATTAAGAGACTTTGAAGTTTGGGATGTTCGAATTAGGGACCAACAATATGCTTTAGTCATATTAGATGAATTTCGACCTGCAACATTTGAAGATTTTGAAATGCCAGAGCTAATTTATGAAGATAATGAACAACGTGCAAACTTTGTATCAGCTACATATTTCTCTGATGAACCTGTTAAAGATGAACATAGAGAAAAACTCGGTGAATTTGCACGAATGCTTACAGAACATTTAGCATTGGCACATTGTGAAGTTATTATAAAGATGTATCAAGAAAACCCTGAAAAAGCGATAGACCGAATTATGTTAACTAAATACGGTTTCAAAGACTCCGATATTCCTTTAGAAAAACTGTGGCACTTTAATCAAGAATAGAGTTCCTACTTTTCCACTAACGGGTGCTTTACTTCAAGAAGGGTAAAGCATTTTTTCTTATAGAGAATTCTTCCCTATTTATGACGAAATGTAAAAAGTATAAGACATTTGACCAATCAGTGATACAATAAAAATGTCAAATTCTTTTTACATTTATTACGAGGAGGAAATAAAATATGGACTGGATTATTTGGGCTGTTTTATTTAGTATCTTAGGGATTAGTGCTATTTTAATTATCGTTACTCTTATATCTTTACCACAATTGGGTGATGAAAGAAAAAATTTTATTAAAATGAAAGCCCAGTCCTTCACCTTTGCAATAGTAATCGGATACGTCTTAATTCAACTTTTCAAAAAAATATATATAAATATTTGGAAAAATGGTTCGTATGAGGGTATAAATCCAGTTATCTTTCTCATAACAACTTCCATTATATATTTAAGTTCATTACTGTTTTTTAGGAAGAAATATGGTGGTTAAATGAAAAATCATATTAAAGAATTAAGAAAATCAGCTAAATTATCCCAAGAGGAACTAGCAAAGTTTTGTAAGGTATCTAGACAAACGATAAATGCAATTGAAAATGATAAATATGATCCTACTTTACAATTAGCTTTTAGTATAGCTTCTGTATTGGACACTACAATAGATGAGCTGTTTGTCAATAAATGAAAAATCAACAATCGGACGAGATTGTGGAACTAGCTTCACTTTCCTTCTTCAACTAGCGGGTGCTTTACTTCAAGAAGGAGTAAAGCTTTTTTTCTTATTGAACTAACGCCGCAGTTTAGTTGAACAAGAGGTCCTTTTTATAGCTTTAAAGAATATACATGTAACAATAATTATAAATGGGGGATGTAATGGAGTTTAGTGGGAAGGTAGGTTTAAGTGTTGGTTGGGTAACATTGTTTTTAATGGGTATTGACTTATTTGTAGTATCTCCTTTACTACCGTTCATTTCGGAAGCCTATAATGTTAGTTCAGCGATGACTGGATGGATGGTAACAGTTTTTGCAGTCACATATGCTTTTTTCGCTCCTTTCTTTGGATGGCTTTCAGATAAAAATGGACGGAGACCATTAATTACATTTGGCTTATTGTTGTTCGTCATTTCTAACATACTAACTGCTTTTGCTCCTTCATTTTTTTGGTTAATTGTTAGTCGTATTTTAGCTGGTTTATCCGTTGCTTCAATTACTCCTTTGATTTACGCAATCATTGGAGATACTGCACCACCAAATCGGACAGGGACATGGCTTTCGATTGTTGTTTCAGGACACTTAACAGCTCTTTGGGCAGGAGCTCCATTCGGTATGTTATTAGAGCATTTTCTCGGTTGGCGTTCAGTATTTGTTATAATGGCTGTTATAGGAGCTATATTGGCAGTAGTAAATTTCAACACCTGGAAATATGTTTCTAAAATCTATTTAACAAGGAATCTATTAGAAGGAAATTTGCTAAGAATACTTGGTTCGGTAAGTGTTACAACCTTTTGGGCGATTTCAATGTATGCTCTTTATGTTTACTTAGGAGCTTCTCTTTATTCTGAAAATAGATTCTCATCAACAGAAATCGCATTAGCTATAACTTTTTATGGTATCGGAGCTGTTTTAGGAAGTCTTATAAGTGGACAATTAACAGATAGATTTGGAGAAAGGAATATATCGAAAGTTACGCTCATGTTCTTGACTCTAATATTTGTTTGTTTAGGTATATTCTTCTCATCTGGTGATTGGATTTATTTATTCTTGTTCCTATGGGCTTTGGTTGGGTATGCAGGATTTACATCATTCCAAGCAAGATTAGCGGTCGAATATTCAAACGAACGAGGAATTGTTATGGCGTGGAATAATACGGCTTTGTATATTGGTATTACTATTGGTTCAATGATTGGTGGTTATGTCATAACTAAATGGGGATACCCTTTCCTTCCGTATGTTTGTAGCATTGCAGCAGTTCTTAGTTTTGTCCTTAGTACCCAAAAAGTCAAAGAAACAAAAAAGGTATCAGCTGTTTCAAATACATGACCTCCGAATAAAGTCTTTTTGTTGAACTCCCATGAAAATTAAAATCTTCGATTTAGAGAAAAAGGCAATACGAAATCTGACGCAGCTCAATAATTTTTTAAAAAAGTGCGGCGCCTAAATGTGAATTAAATTGTGGGTTGAACTAGGAGGCATTTGGTTCAGTGATTGTCACGTTGTAACCTAAGTTTTCAAGTCTTCGAACAGAATATCGTACAATCGATTGTTCTTTTTGTTTGTCAAAGTAATCTTCCCCTAAGTCTACGTACATTTCTTTGCGAGTTAGGAGATAATAGCTGATTCTTAAAATGGCATGGGCCACTGATATACCTGCACGCTTTTTACCCTTTCTTGATGCAGTACGCCTATACAAGGCCCCCAAGTAGGTCTTGGATCCTCTAACAGAATGAGCTGCTTCAATTAATGCCGATTTCAAGTACTTGTTTCCTTTTTTCATGTTGGTTGATTTCCTCTTGCCCGCACTTTCATTATGTCCAGGTACTAATCCTGCCCAGGAACATAAGTGCGCCGAACTGGGGAATTGCTTCTCCACATCTGTACCGACTTCGGCTAAAATTTGTTCAGCCATTCGAGTGGCGATGCCAGGAATGGAATCCAATCGTTCTATATCTTCTTGATGGGAGGATAACCTAGTAGCCACCTCTTCGTTTAATAGCTCAATCTGCTCAGTTAGAAATTCTATATGGACCAGAATGGTTTTCAACATGAGACGTTGATGTGGATTGATATACCCTCGAAGAGCTAGTTCTAGTTCACTCTTTTTCTTCTTCATTGATCGGCGGGCAAAGCTAGCTAATTTCTCAGGATCA
Organism: Psychrobacillus sp. FSL H8-0510; assembly: GCF_038008345.1. Classification (NCBI taxonomy): domain Bacteria; kingdom Bacillati; phylum Bacillota; class Bacilli; order Caryophanales; family Bacillaceae; genus Psychrobacillus; species Psychrobacillus sp. FSL H8-0510. The sequence goes on along the minus strand of NZ_JBBOYZ010000001.1, from coordinate 1,964,823 downwards.
TTTTCGCCATCGGCGATAGCACGAAGCATATCAAGCGATGAAACACCCATGATGTCGGAGACAACGGAACCGAGTTTGATATTCGCTCCTTCTAAAACCTTTTGAATCCGATTATGTTGTCTCGCACGCTCTTCAATAATACTTCGACGGTATCGAACTAACTCTCGCAATTCCCGCTGATTTCGGTCTGGAATAAAACTTGCTTTAAGTAGACCATGACGAAGAAGTTTGGCAATCCATTCGGCATCCTTTACATCGGTCTTGCGACCTGGTACTGCTTTCATATGTTGAGCGTTCACTACTAAAAATTCAATGCTCTCGGCTTCTAGCAAGTTAACAATAGGCTTCCAAAATACACCTGTACTTTCCATTGCTACATGAGTACAACCATGCTCCTTAATCCAGTCAATTAACTGTAATAGAAATACAGTTTTAGTGGAAAACGTTTCAATCTCCTTTCCTTTTGGCGTAATAATACAAGCAGTAATGGAATCCTTATGGACATCCATCCCACAAGCACGTTCAATGATTACTTCTATTGTAATCATCCTTTCTACGGCAAATAGTATTGGAGGCTGGTGCAATAACCAGAGTAGGATTAATCTCCCATGAGTGCTTCCCGTAAGGGAGCGACAGTCTGTGATGCACCGTGGTCGTTGGAGTCAGACTAACGGATGGGCTCTATGGCACCATAGTTCATCGACCTTCCTCTCCCAGCCGTAGTATCCTATACCCAGGTTTTCACATTTTCATTCTCTGTGGTGTAGCGCTGATTTTACGCTACATGGATGGCTAACGGGTGCTTTACTTTAAGAAGGAGTAAAGACTTTTTTCTTATTGAACTAACGCAGCAGTTTAGTTGAATAAGAAAGTATTTAAACAAAGTGGGTTGCATTACACTATAAATAGATGAATTTCGATAAAGGTAGGAATGTGCATGTATAAAAAATTAAGTAATTTAGATTTTAAATATTTTATTGGTCAGAAGGTTACTGAGGTAAACACAGAAAAGAACTTGCCTTTAGGGATGACTTTTGATACGGCTGGTTTAATCATTGAATGCCCATGGAGGTTACAAGTTTCTAATGAAGTTGTAATTGGTTATACAGACTGTATCCAAGCATCGGATAGATACTCACATAAAAGTGTTGAAAGTATTCTATTGGGAAAGAGAATATTGAATATCCTACATTTTGAAGGAATATCTGATTTAGTTGTGGAGTTTGAAGGAAGTATTTATCTTGAATTGTTTCACGACAGTAATTACTTTGAGGGATGGCAGTTAAGCGGGGAGAACGGGTTTTATTTATTTACGTTACCAGGAGGTACTTATTCGGTTTAAGTGGTGTATTAACCCCTTCTTCTTCAACTAACGGGGCTTTACTTCAAGAAGGAGTAAAGCCTTTTTCTTATTGAACTAAAGCAGCAGTTTAGTTGAAGAAGCAGGTAGAATTTGGATGCATATTGAAGTAGATAATATAATAATGAAAATTTTTCAAGTAACTGTATCGAAGGAGAAGTGAAAAAGAATGGAAAAAGTACAAATTAGACTAGCGGAACAGAAAGATGCTGTGAATATGCTTGAAATTCAGCGTGCAGTTTTATCAGAAGAACAATATTTACTGTCGACCATAGAAGAATTTAACCAGTCCGTAGAGGGTTAAAAGGCATGGATTCAATCGAAGATAGAAAATGTTGTTGTTGGATGGCTTGTCTTTCAATCATCAAACCGCAAAAGGTTGAGTCATACAGGTTCCTTTGGCATGATGATTGATAGTACCTTTCGGGGAAAAGGAATTGGGAAAGCTTTATTGCAAGAATTACTAAATTGGGCAGAACAAAATCGGTACATTGAGAAAGTAAGCTTAGGTGTATTCTCTACTAATATTAATGCTATATCTCTTTATAAAAAAATGGGCTTTATCGAAGAAGGAAGAAAAATTGGTGAGGCTAAGCTGAATGATAATGAATATATAGATGATGTATTGATGTATAAAAACCTGAAGAATTAACTTGGACATTCGTGGCAAATCTTTGGGTGCTTTAATTACGTTTTTCATTTTAAACTCCCATGAAAATTAAAATCTTCGATTTAGAGAAAAAGGCAATACGAAATCTGACGCAGCCCAATAATTTTTAAAAAAAGTGCAGCGCCTAAAAGAGAATTAAATTGTGGGTTGGACTAGGAGGCGTTTGGTTCAGTGATTGTCACGTTGTAACCTAAGTTTTCAAGTCTTCGAACAGAATATCGTACAATTGATTGTTCTTTTTGTTTGTCAAAGTAATCTTCCCCTAAGTCTACGTACATTTCTTTGCGTGTTAAGAGATAATAGCTGATTCTTAAAATGGCATGAGCCACCGATATCCCTGCCCGCTTTTTACCCTTTCTTGATGCAGTACGCCTATACAAGGATCCCAAGTAGGTTTTGGATCCTCTAACAGAATGAGCTGCTTCAATTAATGCCGATTTCAAGTACTTGTTTCCTTTTTTCATGTTGGTTGATTTCCTCTTGCCCGCACTTTCATTATGTCCAGGTACTAATCCTGCCCAGGAACATAAGTGCGCCGAACTGGGGAATTGCTTCTCCACATCTGTACCGACTTCGGCTAAAATTTGTTCAGCCATTCGAGTGGCGATGCCAGGAATGGAATCCAATCGTTCTATATCTTCTTGATGGGAGGATAACCTAGTAGCCACCTCTTCGTTTAATAGCTCAATCTGCTCAGTTAGAAATTCTATATGGACCAGAATGGTTTTCAACATGAGACGTTGATGTGGATTGATATACCCTCGAAGAGCTAGTTCTAGTTCACTCTTTTTCTTCTTCATTGATCGGCGGGCAAAGCTAGCTAATTTCTCAGGATCATTTTCGCCATCGGCGATAGCACGAAGCATATCAAGCGATGAAACACCCATGATGTCGGAGACAACGGAACCGAGTTTGATATTCGCTCCTTCTAAAACCTTTTGAATCCGATTATGTTGTCTCGCACGCTCTTCAATAATACTTCGACGGTATCGAACTAACTCTCGCAATTCCCGCTGATTTCGGTCTGGAATAAAACTTGCTTTAAGTAGACCATGACGAAGAAGTTTGGCAATCCATTCGGCATCCTTTACATCGGTCTTGCGACCTGGTACTGCTTTCATATGTTGAGCGTTCACTACTAAAAATTCAATGCTCTCGGCTTCTAGCAAGTTAACAATAGGCTTCCAAAATACACCTGTACTCTCCATTGCTACGTGAGTACAACCATGCCCCTTAATCCAGTCAATTAACTGTAATAGAAATACAGTTTTAGTGGAAAACGTTTGAATCTCCTTTCCTTTTGGGGTAATAATACAAGCAGTAATGGAATCCTTATGGACATCCATCCCACAAGCACGTTCAATGATTACTTCCATTGTAATCATCCTTTCTGCGGCAAATAGTATTGGAGGCTGGTGCAATAACCAGAGTAGGATTAATCTCCCATGAGTGCTTCCCGTAAGGGAGCGACAGTCTGTGATGCACCGTGGTCGTTGGAGTCAGACTAACGGATGGGCTCTATGGCACCATAGTTCATCGACCTTCCTCTCCCAGCCGTAGTATCCTATACCCAGGTTTTCACATTTTCATTCTCTGTGGTGTAGCGCTGATTTTGCGCTACATGGATGGCTAACGGGTGCTTGAGTTAAACAAGTGGCTTCTTGTAAGGGGAGCTTTTGCTTACTGAACTTACGCAGCAGTTTAGTAAATCATACAAGGAGGAACTTTAAAGTGAAACTAATTTGTAAATTATGCAATTTAGATGTTTCTAAACAAGTAATAGAGTTAAAAGACTTGAGTTTGTTGAACAAAACTGATGGTCAAGATTTAATACCTGAAGGTTTTTATATAGTTGCGGATGATGATGATTATTTCACTCCACAACATAAAGGTTTTATCATCATAAACATTAAGGATTTAATCAATTCAAACTACCATTCAGATAAAAGTAGGTTAAACGGTTGTTGTGGTTATGATGGCAGTGATGGCATGAATAGGGTTTGCTTAAGTAAACATGAAATCGGTACAGAACGTTCTGATTGTTGGATGTCGCATTTCGTGGCAGTAGATCCAGAATCAGTCAAATTCGTTTAATGTGTATATGCGGTTTTAACTAACAAGTGCTTTACTTCAAGTCTGGGGTAGCACTTTTTTCTGAACCAATGTCCAGGTTTATCAAAGAAAGATTTTAATGGGAGGGTTATATGATAAGCAAAACAAAAGACTCTATATATCCAAATTTCAACAACTATTTTAAGAAATTATTTCCCTTTATTTTTATCCCAACTTTACTAGTATCTCTTTTCAGTGACTCTTACATTACAAATAATCCGTTCGAAGAATTAGAGGATTATGGTTCCTTTTTATTTGTAATATTATTTTCCTTATTAATGGCAACTATACTTAGCTCAGTAATAATTAGTCTTATTTGGACTTTTACTAAAAAGGTCGATTAAGTTGTATAGTTGTCATTTCCATCTTTCCATGCATTGGGTGGGATACTTGAAGTTAATGAGTTAGCTGATTCCTCAAAAGCAATAAATCCCTTTTTATTTGCTTCTATCATATCGAAATATTTTTTCGCTACATTAGACGAAGTCATGTAATCATATTTCCCCATGATAATATGGTGTTTATTCAGATGACTCAATTGATATGGGTCTAGGTATGAATCCTATTTTGCGGGTAAATTTTGCTCTTTTATTCTTTGTTATATTGAAAAAAACTATAAAGGTAGTCCAATTCGATTAACTGTGGCAAAGTTCAATCAAAGAGCTATTCATCTATATGAAAAGCTTGGTTTTGTTAAGAAAGACGAATTTAGCACTGATTTTGCAGAATATATGACGATGGTTAAAAAGACAAATTAAAGGCATTAAACAGGAATTCATATTAAACTAACTGGTGCTTTACTTCAAGAAGGAGTAAAGCCTTTTTTCTGATTGAATTAAAGGGGCAGATTAGTTTAACTAGCAGGTATTCCTAAGTAGGATGCCGAATGAATAATTAAATAAGTAATTTGGAAGAGAAAGAGGTCTTAAACGCGTAAAGCTAAAAGAATTGTGGAAGTGGCTTGTCTTAGGAGAGGTGATAAAAAAATGATTGAATTACGAAAGATAACTGGGGATAACATAGATGATGTGATAGCACTTGAAGTTGGAGAAAAACAGAAAGAATTTGTATTAGAAACTACCAACCTCAGATGCTTTGCAGACGCTCATATGTTGAACGCAGATGGTATACCAGCGACTCCACTAGCCATTTATGCTGATGAAACTATAGTTGGATTCTTGATGTATATTTACGATACGATGGATCATGAATCATTTGAAAATGAAGTTTTTTATGGCAAGAAGAGTTATTTTATTTGGCATAATATGATTGATAAAAGTTACCAAGGAAAAGGATATGGCAAGCTTGCTTTTGAAAAAATGTTGATGGATATTGAAACTATGCCATATGGGGAAGCAGAATATGTAAACCTCTTTTATCATACAAGTAATGTCATAGCTAAAAGATTATACGATTCATTTGGTTTTGTAGATACAGGCATCATTCAGGATAATTCAATGTTGGCAATTAAAAATCTAGATGGGAAAATAACAGAATTATTAGTAGAATAAATTTTAAACTTTCCCCAGTATATACCGTCAAACTGACGTATGGAGAATTGTTGTGGAATATGCATTTTGTTTTTGAAAGGGGAATTTAGAATGATTAAACAAGCTATAATTTCAGGAGTTGTATTTAGTTCAATTTTATTAGTTGGGTGTAATGGAGAGACGGAAGTGGAAGTTTTAGATGATTCAAAAAATATGGAAAATGAGGAAATTTTATCACCAGAAAATATATTTTTTTCAGAATTAAAAGATGAAATAACCATAGCTATTACAGAACAAACAGCAATTGAGGCGGATTCAATGATGTTAGAAGGAAATCTTAAAGAACTTTCTGTATCAGTAGGTTTCCTAAAGGATGTAAAAGTTGATGATACGTTGATTCAACAAATAGTTGAAGATTCTATAAAGAAAGTTTCTGAAACAGAAAACGTAACAATTAACGAAGAAGATATAACAATAAAAATTGAGAAATACTAACGCAGAAGTTTTTAAAGTATACAATTGAGAGGATTGTAATACATAAAGAAAGTTAAATGCCCTTCAGAAAACTCGTAGCAACAGGTTTTAACTGCTTTTATTCTTATTACCCACCCTACAAAAGAGCTCTATTCAAAAAATGGTTTTTTAAAAATTATTGAGGGGAAGTGAAAATGAGGTTTTGTATGAGTTTTGGTGATACAAATTTTATTGGAGTAGCGAACGCCGATAAATACAAATCATTCGTAGATGAAGATTGGGAGCTAGATAGTCTCTTGCCACATTTTGGAGACGAGATAAAGCTCTATTTAATCCAAAGTTTTTAAATGTAATTCGTTTTATTCATACACACGTAATAGAGTGCTAAAATTGTCAATAGTTAAATAATAACTTTCGGAATTTTATGGTAATCTGATAAAACAATAGTTTTCTTATAATATAGACATGGGGTGGAAGGGATATGGAGACTTCTAGTTTAATCACTCGCTGGAATTTAAGTTCGCTTCAATATGAAACTGACGTAAAAAAATTTAAAGATCAGATGGGCATGGTTAAGGAAAAGTTACTTGAAATCGAGAAGGAGTCAAATTTAGCTGTTTTAAGGGATAGTGAAGTCCTAAAACTTTCGCAATTAATCAGTCATATTGAATCAGCCGAATCTTTTTATTACTGCTTGACTACTGAAGATATTGAGCCTTCCCAATTAACCTCTGTCATCGGAATTATCTCAACCTTAAAATCACAAGTTTATTCTATTGTTACTAACTTAGAAGAACGAGTCAACGAAATGAATGAAACACAACTTACACAGTGGATAAACAATACCAAACAGATAAGTTTACTTGCAGAATTAGTAAACAATCGTAAAAAGAATAGTAGGCAGGAAAAGATGATTTCAAACTTTTCTAGGGAAACCCTAAGCGGTCTTGAAGACCTTTATAGTCAAGTCCGGAACAACCTAAAAGTAGAAATTGGTCATGCACAGGTAAAGAAAGAAATCTCTTTTGCCGAAGCGATGGAACAAGCTTTGGTACATCCAGAGCAGAATGAACGGCTACATGTGTTTACTGAACTGAATAGAACCTTGGAAGCACAATCGAATATCTTTGCTTCAATTTATAACCAAATGGTCGGGATTAGACTTCATGAAAACAAACTCAAGAAGATAGATTACCTTGATGAATCCCTCAAATTCAATGGCATAACAAGTCAAACACTTGATGCCATGTGGTATGCAGTAGATGACAATATGAAAGGGCTTTCAAGTTATTTTAATAGGAAGGAAGTCGGAACTGAAAAAATGTCATGGCATGAGTTGATGACTTCATCTCAAAATGTTTCTTTTTCGGTAACGTACTCACAGGCTGCTGATGAAATCATCAATTCACTTGCTACTATTGACAGCGATATGAGCGAGTTCGTGAAAGAAGCTCTTACAAAAGGATGGATAGATGCAGAGCCACGCAAAACAAAATCATCCGGTGGATTTTGTGCACCTTTTATTCAGGAAGGGGAATCACGGATTTCATTAAGTTATGACAACACCATAGATAGTGCCAGAAGGCTTGCACATGAATTGGGTCATGCTTGGCACTTTAAACAGATGCACGATACCCCTTCGCTACAATTCACAGATGATCTATTGGAAATGACAATGGCGGAAACTTCTTCCATCTTTTTTGAGACAGTTTTCACGAATCATATGCTTCAAAAGGCAAATGATGCCTCGGTCAAAAAAGCGATTCTGGGACCGAAGATTGAACGCAGCCTGAATTACCTGATGTCAATCAGAGGAGCCTACTTATTTGAAAATGAGTTTTATCAATATCGAAAAGAAAGCCCTTTGGATGTTCGACAGATAGAAGAACTTTCACTTATATGTCAGGAAAAAGCGTATGGAAGCAGTTTACGTGAATATGAGCCTTATGTATGGACGAAATACGTGCAATTCTACCAGGCAACGATTCCTTTTTACAATTATCCTTATTCGTTCGGGTTTTTATTTAGTATCGGTCTTTTGGAACGAGCGAAAGAAGATGAACATTTCAACCGGAACTTTAAGAGCTTCTTGAGTGAAACGGGAAGACTGCCACTGGAACAGTTGGTAAAAAACCATTTCCAAATCGATCTTTCTCAACCAGAATTTTGGCAACGAGCCGTGCAAAATATAGTCCGAGATATTGAGCAGTATAAAGGGCTCTCCTAAACATTACCCTTTGTTGGGAAGTAGCAGACAAAGCAAATGGCCTAATCTAAATGGCAAGAGGGAATATGTTAAATGCGGGACTTTCTATTACTGCTATATTCGGGTTGTAGGTATTGCTAGTATAGGTGGTAAACTTGCCGTAAAAGGAAGTAACGCACTAGAGGAAGCTCCGGGATGCGAGAAAAGCGGTAGATAATGTCGTAGATGGAACTAAGGGAACGGACAAGTTGAAGCAAAGGATAGAACCTATTCGTATAAATGATTAATAACCCTATGGTTTCGCATTCGCATAAGGGGTATTTTTGAAATATACTTTTAAAACGACTTTTTTAGGAGATATTCGCAATATATTATGGAATTTAATCCTGTGATTACCCCTTCAAAAGATATGGATAAATTCATTGAGTTTTTTGCAACAGTTGTTGATGTTGAAAATAAGAAAAAGGTTTTATACATAGCTTCAGGTTATTCTGATCTGGAAATTAACTGAAGGTGGAGATGATATATAGATAGACTGTGTTGATTATATTAGGAGATGAACTTGAATGGATATAAACACTTACTATCGTTTTGAGACAGGAATAAGCACCCCTATAATGTAGCCAATTGAAGGTATTGATGTCAATTTGCATTTTGGTTTCATTTGAATCATGGGTTAAGTGAGTGATATTGTTGCATTGTCCCATTTGGTCAGTGTAATTTTATTTAAGTAGATATAATGAGGTGTTTAAACTACGTGGGGTTGCTACAAGAAGGATTAACGCAAAAAAGACGGAAATTCGAGCAAAAAGAAGGGATAAAGGAAGAGAAAGCTGTTTTTTGAACGAGTGGAACTATAAAGAGTTTGGAGTGAATGGACAATAAACAGGAACGTTTATTCTGGAATGAAGGGATTAACGTTCTTTTTGTTGAACTTATTTATTATACTAATGGAGCAAAATACAACGAAATTGATTGTTGAACGAACTATCAGAAATCATTCGTTAGGAAAGTTTGTGAAGTGTTTCACGTAAACTAACGCGGCAGGTTAGTTCAATAACTATGTACATGGTATCTTGAAGAAATAAGTAGTTTTAACGGTATAAAAACGAATTTTTATTGCACTACTAGTCATAATTCACAAGAGTTTTGAAACCATTTTTTTTCTTTTCCGTAGATAGTAGAAAGGGGATGAAAAGATGGATTTTTTAATAAACTTCGTAATAATTACTTTATTTATTTGTCCTATTATTGCATTTATTCACGAATCTGGACATGCATTTTTTCTGAAAATATTTGGTGCGAAAGTAAGTGAGTTTTCTATTGGTAACGGTGATATACTTTGGAGTAAGAATAATTTTTTCATAAAGAAAGCCTATTTCTTTGGGGGTAGAGTTGTCTCTGAAAACCATGAGATTTTAAGTAAAAACCAAAGAATCTTTGTTTACTTAGGTGGTGTTTTCTTTAATTTTCTTTCTGCATTAGTACTTCACTTATTAACTGGTTATGAATTCCTAGTTTTCCGAAACTATTTGGATAGTTTTATTTTTGTATCGTATTTATTCGTTGTAATCAATCTAATTCCTCTTAATACAATCATAGGTGCTACTGATGGTAAACAATTAGTAGAACTATATAAGAATTGATGAAGTTATGAATTTCATTCTTTCACTAACGTCGTGCTTTACTTCAAGAAGGAGTAAAGCATTTTTTCTTATTGGACTAAAGTGGCAGTTTAGTTCAATAAGAATTTTTTTGGGGGGAACACCAGAACTTCTTTTAGGGAGGTAATTTAGTGGGAAGAAAATATAATTTGTGGTCATTCATTTTATGTTTGTTATTATTAGTACTTTCATTACAATCGTTATATGCGTCATATTACCGAACTTGGCAAGTGGCACCACCTGCTTTAACTTTATGGTTACTCACTGTTATTGCTTTTGTTACGGGTATTATTGGATTTAAAGACAAAAGTAGTAGGCGAGCGAGATGGAGAAGTTGGCTTACGGTACTAATTGCACTCCCCCTTTCGGCAATTTTTATTTTAGGGGTAGCGGTAAATGCATTTGCGAGAGAACCCATTGAATCAGCACAATCACCTAACTCCAAAATCATCATCGACTTTTACACAATAAACGGTGGGGCGGCTACCTCCATTAGTGTAGAAGGAACTGTAAATGGTCCCCTTTGGTTTAAAAAGAGGATTTATTACGAAGAACCTATGCACAAGGTTGATGTGGAATGGAAAAATAACCATATTATTATAATTAACAATCACACTTTGAACTTGGATAAAGGGGAAAATTTTTCGGATTAAGTTTTTTCACTAACACGGGTGCTTTACTTCAGGAAGGAGTAAAGCCTTTTTCTTATTGAACTAACGCAGCAGTTTAGTTGAATAAGAAGAAATGCAAATGTGGATACTAGTGGTGATATCTCGACAACAATTAAAATAAAATAAGGAGTGTATGTGCTTCGAAGAGAATGGCGATAATGTAGTTTTCCTAAACGTTAAAAAAGGGAGAGAATATATGGAAAACGATTGGGACAAAGCTATTGACACTCTTTCCAAAATCAAAGTTTTTTCAAATCCAAATAATGAGCCAGTATCTATAAGTGGTCACGCTGATGATTTGAAGTGTATAGGTGTAGGGACAGATGCGGCCGTTTTTCAGTCACTTTCCGCCCCAGCTTATGCATTTAAATTATATGCTAAGGACAAAGTAAGCAAAGTAAAAATTGAAGCAAATGTTTATCATATATTAGGAGATTCACCCTTCTTTTCAACATGTTTTGCTTCATACGACAAATACCTCGTTTTAAGTTACGAAGAAGGAAAAACTCTCTTTGACTGTATTCTACAAGGTGTTCACATTCCAGAACAGGTTGTAAATGAAGTGGAGGATGCAAGAGAATATGTTCGTAAAAAGGGCCTTAACCCACGTGATATCCATTTGAAAAATATTTTACTACAAAATGGAAGAGCAAAAATAATTGATGTCTCTGAATACACACTACCAGGTAATGATTTTCGATGGGAACATCTAAAAAAAGGATATGAGCAATACTATCATTTAATAGATGGAAATTCTGTTCCGTTTTGGTTAGTAGAAACGGTTCGAAAGTGGTATAACCAGCGCGGGAAAAATTCTTCTTCATATGAAGAGTTTACAAAAACTATTTTAAAACTTCTGTATAAAAAATAGGTGAACAAGCTCTATTTAGGCAACTATTTTTTCTTGTTAAAATAAAGCAGCAGCTTCTGTAGTATCCGGGTCATAACAAAATAAAGCATGATTCTGTTATAGAATCATGCTTTATTTAGATCGTTCCTATTTCTTTTTCAATTTTTTTGCTTGATTCAAGGCGGAAGAAACAAAACTTTTCGCCTTTTCCTTGTTTTTTTCATCTTTCAGCAGGTCGCTAGCTGTGGATATAATTTTTTTTGATTTGTCTTTAAGATTCAAATTCACGTCACCTCCACTTTTAGCTATAATTCTATTGTAAAGATAATAATTCAATTTCTCACGAAATAACCTGTTTTTTTCCTTTTATATTCTCATTACTTCTTATTTTCGCCATATAACGGTTTCATTTTTATCTTTAAAAATAAATCTGTTCCGGAATTATTTATTGAAATCCATAAACTTTTCATATTTATTTGATACATTGCAAAAGTATTCTAAGACGCTACTTCTTAACATAAGAAGTAGCGTTCTCTTTGCTTATTCCACTAAACGGGTGCTTTACTTCAAGAAGGGATTAAAGCCTTTTTTCTTATTGAACTAACGCGGCAGGTTAGTTTAATAACCGTAAATGAAACTTTAATTGAAAATTAACGACTTATTATGAAAAGGGAGGAAAGCGTATTAGAATAAAATACTTTTTCTATTCATTAATAGTTATTGCCTTCTTATCTGGTTGCACCAACGATTCATCAGCTGTTAGTAACAATTCATCAGCGAAAGAAACCACTGAAGAACCCATAATCGGTGAACCTCTTCCACTGCAATGGATAAATTATGGTGGTGAAAAGTATGTTTTTAACAGGATTATTCCAAAAGATGGAGTGGATATGAGTCAAATTGTCTCAACAAACACATTAACAGCATTAGGAGATGGTGCTGAATCTGGGAATGAAATTTTTCTTTATAAGAAAGACGGTAGTTTATTCATAATAGATAACACAGGACCTACTGAACAATGGGCGAATTTCAGTAAAAGCAATTAAAAGTAGCTACTTTTCTTGTTGAACTAACGGGTGCTTTACTTCAAGAAGGAGTAAAGCTTTTTTCTTATTGAACTAAAGCAGCAGGTTAGTTCAATAAGCAGAAGTGGATTTTTATTAATTTCATATGGAAGATTTCCCAAAATTCGGAACCTCTATTCGGTTCACACGTATTACAAGTAAAGGTAAGATTAGTTAATGAAAATCTAAACTCTTATTGGGGGAGAATTATTTGAAGATTGACCATTTAGTTGTAAATGTTGATAGTTATGCTCAAGAAGATGAAAATTTTATTAAGAAAGTTCACTCTATAGGTCTTCCATATGAACCGAAATGGGGAAAGGGTACAAAAGGATTTAAGGTATCGAACATATGGATTGGAAATGAATATTTTGAATTGATTAAAATCAAATCAAAAGATGGTGGGGGTTGGATAGAAAGTTGGACTGAAGATTACCTTAGTGGGCATAGAGGACTTATTGGTTTTGCATTAGAAGTAGATGATATTGAAGCAACATATCAGAATCTCATTAGACAGAACATTCAAGTATCATTGCCAGAACCTTTAAAATTCAAATGGTTCTTTAAACTACTAAGTAAGACAATGCCTTGGAAAAATTCATATTTACCTAAATTTGAAGGAATGCCTTTTCAATTTTTCTTACAACAGCTTAATGATGAAAAAAGTAAAGCATTTATGCAAAAGTATATGGTACCGAATAGTAGGGAAAAGAACATCAATGGAATATTAGAAGTAAAGATTTATGGCACATTGACAGAACAAGACAAAAATATAATAAAAGCACTATTTCAAAATCATAAAATCAATGAAAGTACAATCACTGTTTCCCTTGGAAGACAAATCATTTCTTTTGTAGAATCTAAAAAATATTCGGTTGAAGTAATTTTGGACAGTGAAAATGAAGAGAAATCAACTAAACAACTTGAGATAGGAAACAACTTTATAATAAAACATGATTGACTTCATACAATTTTCTTCTTCAACTCCCATGAAAATTAAAAAATGCTTAAAATCTATAAAATTGCATAACAAAAGAGACTCAGAAAATGCTTTTTTAAAAAAAGGCTGAGCCTTCAGGATGTTTATATGGAGTTAAATAGTAAATCAGGAACCAACTCCATTCATCTTAGAATAAGGGCAGGCTGGTGCAATAACCAGAGTAGGATTAATCTCCCATGAGTGCTACTCGTATAGAGTGCGACAGTCTGTGATGCACCGTGGTCGTTGGAGTCAGACTAACGGAAGGGCTCTAAGGCACCATAGTTCATCGACCTTCTTCGCCAGCCATACTAATCTATACCCACTCTGATACAATTTTCATCCTCTGTGGTGCAGCATTTTTTTGTGCTGCATGGATGGCTAACGGGTGCTTTACTGTAATAGGATTTATTTGGAGGTAATATTGGTCCAACATTGCTCCAGCACTGTACATAAGAAAATTATTTTATATAGGAGGTACTCCCATCCGGAAAATTACCGATAAACGTGTACAAAGTATGAAAGTTAAACAACGCTCAACTATTACTTTTCGTATGAACGTATTGTTTTTTTCGATATTTATACTTTTTACAATGTTAATATTAAGATTAGGCTATTTACAAATCGTAAAAGGAGAAGAATATACGGGCAAATTAGCCCAAGCTGAAGAAGTTCCAGTAAATACTAGTGTACCCCGTGGTCGAATTTTCGATAGTGAAGGACGGATAATGGTTGATAATCTTCCACAACGAGCTATAACCTATACAAAAATGCAAACAACGAAGTCAAATGATATGTATATAATTGCAGAAAAACTAAGTGTTTTAATTGAAAAGAAGCCAAACAATATTACCAAGAGTGATTTGCAAGATTTCTGGTTAAAAAAATATCCAGAAGAAGCACTTGAGTTGGTGACGGATAAAGAGCGTAAAGAAATTGAAGAAGAAATAGAAAAAACAGAGAGAAATAGAGCAATCGACCGTTTGACTAGAAGCAGGATAACAGAAGAACAATTAAATTCCTTTACCGAGGACGAATTGGAAGTAATTGCGATTTATAAAGAAATGGCTTCAGGATATGCATTATCTCCACAAATTATTAAAGGAGATGACATAAAAGAAGAGGTTACAGTTGAAGAATTTGCACGGGTCTCAGAAAGACTGGGTGAATTTGAGGGAGTTAATACGACTACAGATTGGAGAAGAGTAAAAACTTCTTCACTAGCTATATTAGGCTCAACTACATTGCCAAAAGTAGGTATTCCAAAGGAGCGATTAGATTATTTTCTTTCTCGAGACTATTCTCGAAATGACCGTGTAGGTACAAGTTATATTGAACAACAATATGAGGAAGTGCTCCAAGGTCAAAAAAGTGTGGTCAAAAATATAACTGATGGAAAAGGAAGAGTTATCGATATTCAGCCAGTTTATGAAGGGAAACCTGGGAAAGATTTAGTGTTAACAATGGACAGTGAAATTCAATTAACGCATGAAGAAATTATAGCAGAAGAACTACTTAAGTTTAGTAAAAACAGTGGTGGTCAATATTTGCAAAACGCTTATTTTACCATGATGGATCCTTATACGGGTGAAGTACTTTCACTAGTTGGTAAACGAATTGGAAAAAATGAAGAGACAGGTGTAAAAGAAATCAAAGACTACGCATTTGGTGCATTTACTAATGCATATGAAGTGGGATCTACTGTAAAGCCAGGTACAATACTTACTGGTTATCGCGAGGGCGTATTACAGGTAGGAACATCCTTAGTAGATGAGCCAATTCGTATAAAAGATTCGCAGCCCAAAAGCTCTGTTTTTAACCGATTCGGAAGTATACGAATGACAGACCTACAAGCACTAGAGCGCTCTTCTAACGTATATATGTTTAAAACAGCATATGGGGTCGCCGGTAGTACATATAGACCAAACCAATCAATTAACTTTGGCGATGATGCTTTTCTGAAAATGAGAAGTGGCTATGCTCAACTTGGACTAGGAGCATTAACAGGAATTGATCTTCCTGGAGAAGTGAACAGAAGCCCTGGTGGATTTGAGGATGGTAAACTACTAGACTTAAGTATTGGCCAATTTGATACGTACACCACATTGCAACTAGCTCAGTTTGCTTCTACTCTTGCTAATGGAGGGAGTAGAATTCAGCCCCATGTAGTTAAAGAAATTAGAGAGCCTTCTGTGGATGGAGTTCAGCTAGGTACAATCGTAAAAGAAATGACTCCAACTATATTAAATACAGTAGATAATACACGTGAAGAAATCGAACGTGTTCGTCAGGGTATGAGACTTGTATATTTTAGTGGAGGAGGAACGGCGAATAAAGCTTTTGGAAATGCACCATTTACTGGGGGAGGAAAAACAGGCACTGCTCAATCTAGTTACTATGATGAAAAATTGTGGCGAAGATTTAATACTGTAAACTTAACCCATGTCGGTTTTGCACCATATGACAACCCGGAAATAGCATACGCACTCGTTATCCCGCATGCTTCGTTGGAATCATCATACAAAACAAATTTTTCTACGCCATTAGCACGAAGACTTGTCGATAAATATTTTGAGATTAAACAAAAAAATGGTGCGACATTAGTAAATGATTCAACCTCAACTCAACTTATAAAACCAGCATTTACAAATGCTAAAATAGATGAAGAAGAAACAAAAGAATAACTCTCCTAAAAAGAAAGGGTGCTTTACTTCCAAAGGAGTAAAGTCTTTTTTCTTATTAAACTAACACGGCAGGTTAGTTGAAGAAGGATTATAGTCAGATTTACAACGATAAATAAAGAAATGTTACCAAACGACGCTTTGGGGGCATTTTGGTTATTTCATAATCGGACCAGATAGTAGTGATTAGATAAATTTTGAAACAAATAAGAAATTCAATTCGTATATTAGTTACTAAAAACTTTAGGTGGTGTTGGAAGTTGGATATGGTAGCTTTAATATTGTTATTGCTTATAGTGTATGGGGTTATAATTTGGACTTATTTCGAGCCGAAAAAAAGTTTATTATTGGGAAGACAAGGGATATACAAAGAAGAACCTGAAATAACTGAAAGCGCTATTAGGGATACAAAAGTGAAAGCTTTAATCGCTATTATTGTCTATCCGATAATTTTTATTTTAATTTTTGTTTATACTTAATAAAAATTTATACATTATGCAATATAAATCTAAATAACGTTCCCAAATCGAAGCTGAAGTGACCCCTAAAAGGAGGACTGTTCGATTCACTTGTCCCCAAGGACGCTTTAAGGATTAAAGAACATCAAATGGGAGTAAGATGTTTAGAATTAGTGAATGAATTTGAAATTAAAGTAATAGATAAACGCTTTTTCTATAATACAACCAACTTACAGCCATCGGATTTAAATGAAATCTTTCTAAATATTAGTGAAAATCCTTCATTCAAATATTGATTTATTCTTCAACTAACGGGTGCTTTACTTCAAGAAGGGGTGCGAAATGAAAAAAACACTATTACTATTAATTTTTCTGTTATTATCAGTAGTTTTAATCGCGTGTAACAATGATAGCCAAGAGTCTCAAAAGAAGGAAGAGACAAGTCAAGTATCTAAAGAGAATACTAAAAAAATACAGACTGAAATAAATACTGTTGGAAATGAAGAAAAATTCCTTCCAGCTTTTAAGGCTCTTGTCATCCCTGAAATTACCCTTTTTTCTTCTGAGGGGAACGTGAAATATCTGTTTGATTCCTCGTATGGAGAAGTATGTTGGAATAACTGTGATGAATTCATTCATTACATTTACCCTAGTATCCATAGCGGAGATGTTGAAGTTGGTAATCGACTTCAAATTGATTGGAGTTCGTTAAAACCGCAACCAACAGGAATTCATTTTATACACGTAGATAATAGCGGTGAATATGATTCAAAAGAAGTGAGTAGAAAACAAAAGTCTCCTGAAAATACACCGTTAACAATTACAGTTGATGAAGAAATGATTGGAAATCAATATGCTTTCGAATTCATATGGAAAGATGGAGAAGTGGTTGAGGGAAGAAGCATAATGAATTTTAAACTTGAGTAGTGGATTTATCAAAAAGTCTTCTTGCACTAACGGGTGTTTACTTCAAGAAGGAGTAAAACCTAAACGTATATTCTGTATTAGGGGGAGGAATATGACAAAAAAAGCGTTACTTATTATTGATGTTCAAAATGGAATGTTTCAAGAAGGAAATGTTGTCTTTAATGGTGATAGATTATTAAAAAAAGTAAATGATTTATTAAAAGAAGCACGATTAACAAAGACACCAGTTTTTTATATCCAGCATAATGCACCTGCTGGAAAACCATTAGAATCGGGAACAGAGGGGTGGAAAATTCATTCTGTTATTGCCCCCGAACATGAAGATATAATAATACAAAAAGCAACTCCAGATTCATTTTTTAATACATCTTTAGATGAAGAGTTGAAAAAAAAGGGGATTGAACATATATACATTACTGGGATTCAAACGGAACTTTGTGTAGATACAACGTGTAGAAGGGCATTTAGTATGGGATATAAGGTGACTTTAGTTGAAGATACACATAGTACCTGGGATTCTAATAAGTTAACCGCACAACAAATTATAAATCATCATAATAGTGCCTTAAATTGGTTTGCAGATATTTATCCAAGTAATGAGATTAAATTCAATTGATTGTGAAGGGTTGTACTTAAACTAACGGGTGCTTTACTTCCAGAAGGAGTAAAGCCTTTTTCAGTATATTAAAATTAAAGCAGCAGGTTAGTTTAATAAGATTTGAAGTGCTTAATTAAGGAGGATTATTCAATGAAAGATTATGGGGACGATTTATTTAAAGGCACAGCTTGGTATTATTCACAATATAGACCATTATATTCTTCTTCTTTAATCAGATATTTAAGAAATAAGTTTTCTTTAGATGGGAATAGCAACATGCTGGATTTAGGCTGTGGCGATGGTCGATTATCACTAAGGTTCTCTGATTGGTTTGAAAAAGTGGTAGGATTGGATACAGAGCCTGAGATGATTCAAGAGGCTGAAAGAATCAGTAAGGAAATTAGAGCTGAAAATACAGAGTGGCTAATTGGCGATTTAGAGAAATATAAACGTAATAACAATACGACCTTTAGACTTGTAACTATTGCAAAGGCTTTTCACTGGATGGATAGACCGCGAGTCCTTGAAAGTTTATACGAAATGATAGTTGTTGGTGGCGGGGTAGCTATTATAGATAATTACTCTCCTAATGAAGTGCTTCTACCTTGGCAGCAGACAGTTCAAGAAGTTGTAAAACATTGGTATGGGAATGAAAGAAGAGCAGGAAATATTACATACAGTCATCCAACGGTTAGCCATGAGGAAATTATATCAGGATCAAAGTTCGACCTAGAAATTCATCAATTAACTTCATATGAGCAGATATGGACACTGGACTCTATAATCGGAAATCACTATTCTAGTTCTTTTGGTGCTAAACGGTTTCTAGGAAAAAACGTTGATTTATTTGAAAAACATTTAAAAGACGAATTATTAGCTATTGATAAAAATGGTGTGTTTAAAGAACAAATAAATACTTCGGTCAAACTTGCTCTAAAAAAAGTATGAAAGAGTATCATATTCAACTAACGGGTGCTTTACTTCCAGAAGGAGTAAAGCCTTTTTTCTTATTGAACTAAAGCAGCAGTTTAGTTCAATAAGAAAAAATGGACTTTTGATAATTATATATGGGAAATTTATTTAAAGTTGGAACTTTTATTCGTTTCAAACGTATTCAGTGTTGTTGAACTTGTGTTCAACAATCGAGCAATATTGTTTAATAAAAAACTAATTATCGAAGGGAATTTAGGTTATGAATGTTTCGACATGGAAACAGAAGGACTCCAAGTAACGGGTGCTTTAGTAAACAGTGGCTGCCTGTAAGGCTAGTTTATTTCTTATAGAACTAACGCCGCAGTTTAGTATAAGAAGGAAATTTCTCAAAGGTAATAGAATTAAGTCAGGTGGTAGGGAATAATCCGACATATTTGTGCCTGAAATGTCGGACAAATAAATACATTTTCCTATAGATTAGATAAGTGGAAGGAGAGGAAAAATGGATTGGATAGATAGAATGAATAGTGCTTTGGATTACATTGAAAACAATCTAGAGGACGATATAAATTATAAAAAAATTGCACAAGTAGCTCATAGTTCCGAGTATCACTTTCCAAGAATGTTTTCATCTATTTCGGGAATATCTCTTTCTGAATATATCAGACGGAGACGCTTAACACTTGCTGCATTTGATATTCAAAAAAGTGACATCCGAATTATAGACGTAATATGGTTATGAGTCTGCTGACTGGAAACGCTCTCTATTAACCACAGTACCTGGGCTGTTTTTCCAGGTATAGAAAATACTTGGAATCGATTATACACAGAGTGGGTTCCAACGTCTGGATATGAACTTGCTGATATACCTTGTATAGAATGTTTTTATCCACCAAAGCATAAACCTAGAAACGAACTTTGGGTTGCTGTAATCCCTAAATAAATACATATTGATAATTAGGGAATCAAACGTATAAGAAGGGAACAACTAGCAAATTTGGAGGTTCCTTTTATTCCATTTCTTTCTATATTATAATTTGCATAAATTTTAGCAAGTAAGATTGTGAAATAATGTACTTAAACTAACGGGTGCTTGTGCGGCCGAGCCTAGGTCGTATCATATAGCGGATGGGATTCCCGTCGAGAAAGGACTAGCCATTCACTCGTAGCGAGTCTTGGAGGGCTAATGGTAAAATTAGCCTTTAAGCGTAGACAGTTAGGTGGCGGGCCGAAAGCCAAATGGTTGAGATGATTTGGAAGAGTCGTGTGCGTAAATAGCGCAAGCACGGTTCTGTGAGGGGGGAGGAACACAATCTACCGAAAGGTAGAAAGGTTCCCTTCTACTCGACTACTTAAAGAAGGGTAAAGCATTTTTCTTATTGAACTAGCGCTACAGTTTAGTTTAAGAAGAAATTGATCCTCGAACTGTAATTAGATATACCTTGAGATGAAGTTTAGTCTTTTTTATTTAATATAATCACCGTTTCTGTTTATCTTAGTAATACGAATTTGCATTCTTTCTTGATTTTTAGTATTCTGTAATGTCACCAAATTTTAGAAAGAAGGAAATATATGAATAGTTTAAAAAGGGCTTTTCATAAAAAACAACAAGCAGAGAAAATATTAAGAGAATTACAATTAATAGAAAAGTGGAATGAAATTGGTGACTGTTTTGTTGTCGGAGCTACGGCATATGACTTAATTGTTACACCTGATATTGATTTAGAAACATTTTGTGAAGAAATAAACCCTGCAAGAATTATGAAAGAATTAGCTGTTCTCCTAGGGAATCCAAATGTGCTTGAATTAAAATATTATGATTATTCAAAATCAGATTTTAACGGTCATTATTTTAAGTTAGTTTATCAGGTACAGGAAGTACATTGGACTATTGATATGTGGCTGTTTTCAAACACCAGAGAAGGTGCACTTTCAAGAGATATAGTTCCTTTTATGAAAGAGACCTTAACAATGGAAACAAGGGAAATTATTTTGGATATCAAAGAAGCGTTAATGAAAAAAAAACAAGATTTCTCTTCTGTTTTCATTTATCAAGCAGTATTAGAGTTTGGTGTTAATAACGTAAATGATTTTTTAGAATGGACTATTACTCATAATACGAAGGTCCCATACCATTGGCGACCTAAATCAATGTACTTAAACTAATGGGTGCTTTAGTTAAACAAGTGGCTGCCTGCAACGGCAGCTTTTTCTTATTGAACTAACGATGTAGGAGATTTCAATAAGATAAAATTATGGATATGTATAATTAATATATATTTTCTTTTGAGAATTGTGATTGTTATGATAAAGATGAAAACGAAACCTTATTTCTTAGAGAAGTATGTGTAGGAGGGGATGGAACAAATGCAGTATTCTATCAAACCAATTGCCTTTGTAAATAATACTAGAAAAGATATTTTGGATGATAATTGGGGTTCAATCGTATCAACAATTGAACTTGCGGAAAATATAAATGATTCTTCATTGAAAGGTATTAATGAATTCTCACACTTAGAAATCATTTTTTTCTTTGATAAGGTATCAGATGACAAAATTCAGTATGAAGCAAGACATCCAAGAAACAATAAAGATTATCCCGAGGTTGGAATATTTACTCAAAGAGGAAAAAATAGACCAAATAAATTAGGTGTAACTATTGTTGAACTTGTTGAACAAAAACAGCGTATATTAATAGTTAAGGGATTAGATGCATTAGACGGAACTCCGATTATTGACATTAAGCCAGTAATGAAAGAATTTCTACCAAAAAATGAAGTGAGTCAACCCGATTGGTCAATCTCATTGATGGAGGATTATTGGGAGGATTTAAAGTAATTATTTCATAAACTCTGTAAAAGTAACTTTTGACCGTTTATTGAAATAGAGACCGAATTAGGTTGTGAAATATTGTACTTAAAGTAACGGGTACTTTAGTGAAATAAAGAGCTGATAATACAGCTCTTTTTTCTTATTCAACTAAAGATGGAGTTTAGTTTAAGAGAAAAAGTAAATCGCAGTGAATTGCAAACTAACGATGACATTTGGAAAGCTGTTTTATCAGCCAATGGAGAATACATTTTTATGACAGACGATGAGAAAAGGAAAAATTTTTTAATTTTGTTTAATTATTTTTGTGAGCTTGAAAGTGGAGGGCAAGATTGGTTTTCAGAGCATGTAGAGGAAATGGGTATTCAAACCTATTTAAATGGATTGACGATAATGCTTGAAAAAGTTGAAGTTCATACTCAGAAATAGAATAGAATTATATCGAGGAAATATGGAGATTATTTTGGCGGTAGAAAATAGTAAAAGTGAAGAACCTCATTATGAAAGTTTAGAAGAGAAATTTTGCATTCTTAAAGAAATCTTGGAGAGGAATAAAGTGAGCTACTAAATAATTATACCACTGTTACTTATACGGAGATAATCGAGATAGTGGAACTATAGCGCGGTGTTTGTCAAGATAGTTGTCGTATATTGCTCTTTCCTAGATTACATATTGTTCTTCTTTCCTACTGCGCTTAGCTTGCTCGACAGGACAACTAGCAGCTATGATGTATACATAGGTATTTGACGCGACTTATTTGATCGTTATTTCTTTTATAACTCCGCCGAATTTAAAATACGTGCAGTAAAAGGGAATCTTATTGTTGAAGTCCTTCTCAAATCTTTACCTAGAATGATTTTTCACTTATAGTATTTTCATTGGATTTTACTGTGGGATTTAAATTTTATTCTCTAATAAGCAATCTGTAGTTTTTTAAAAAGACTTTACCATTCAACTGAGTGCGTTTTTTTCTGTTATTATAATTAACTTTTTGCGTTTGAATCCGTCAAGGGCTCAATATTAAACTGATAATCAATTTTAATGTCCATCTTCTTGAATAGTTCAATCCATTTTTTTTCATCCATTGGTTTTGAAAATGGTTTTAATGTATGAATGCCTAGCTGTAATGGATCCACAGTCAATTCTTGCATCTTTTTTACTAGTTCTTGTGTTTGTTTTTCAAGATTGGATTGGATTTCTTTTTTCAAGTCTTCTAAATCCTTTGGTTCAAATATTTGCTTTTCTCCCCGGTATTCTTCAATTCTTGAGTCTATATTCACGGTATAGGTCATTGTAGACAAGCTTTTATTAATATCCACTTTCGTTTTAGACCTAACATGACCTAGAACAACTTTTAATTCTGGGATCGGTAAAACTGATAAGTAGTGACCGTTGTTTAACAGCTGGAAGATGCGATCATCAAAAGTTGTTATTATTTCAACTAGTTTATCATTTTGAAACAGGGCTGTACCTTCATAGCTGATAGCGTCATTTTCTATTTTGAATACAGGTAAGAAAGGATCTGAATAAGAAGTATAGAATAAATTTTTAAATTCATGTAGATTAACAATACTAATTTCGCCTTGATTTTTTTCCTCATAATGCTTTAGCATTCGATAAAAGGAGTAATCAAGATTTTCTTGTTTGTCCAATTGATTTTCCAAGTATTCTTCAAAATTTCCTTTTACGATAACTAAATAAATCCTCAAAGAAATATCCGGATCATTCAATAACACATTAATAACGGACATAATTCCCTCTTTTCCGAGGTCTTCATTAATTATCAGCATTCGCATTTGCCCAGATTTCATTTCCTGGTAGAAGTTTAAATTAAAATCCATTAATCCCTCCTTTATTAAGCTTACTTCTTGCGTCATTACACTCTTTTTTTCTTTGCTTAGAGGAGGCAATATCGTACTGATTTTTATTTTACCTTCATCCCCTTTACTAAGTGATAAAAATGTGACTGGAGCAAGCTCTTCAATAATATTGTTTTCAGTAAAAGGGGCACATCCAGTTAACCATAATGCAATAAATATAATTGAAGAACTTTTAGCCATTTTCTTTCGTAGTCGCATGTTTATTAACCCCCTTTATCTTCATCGCTACGATAATAATAATTGGAACCATTAAATAACTTAAGCTTCCTGCTAAAATTTGAAGATTAAGTAAAATAACCTGCTTTTCATCTGACTTCCAAATCCATTCATTCACAAGAATCATTCCAATTAAAATAATGAATACACTGAATAAAAAGCCTATTCGACTTGATGGTTTATCCACTTTCCCATTAGCTATTTTAGATGCTCCATAAAACAACAGAAGAAAAATTGAACCTGCAAAGACGATGTTAAATAATTCCAAAGAAAGCATGACCATATCAATACGTTCAATTACTGGATTTTGAAAATAACGGGCCATAGTGACAATTGGAAATGGATTTTTGCTTAAATAACTGGAACCGAAATAGAATAAGGACGCCGTATATAAGGATACATACTCTATAACGGTTAGAGCATTACCATAAGACAAATAACGAAATGTTTTATTATTTGTTTTAAACCACGGTCCCAAAAATACCAGAAATTCAGGCCCTGAAAATGAAGATAAAATTAATAATATTCCTTTCCAGGAATCCCCACTTAATTCCATTGGAATAATCGGATACAAATCACTGAGTTGAGCTATTGGAGGAAAGAAGAAATAGGCAAAGAATAAGAACATCCAAAATGTACACAAAAATGAAATTACAACAAAACGTATAGTTTTTTCAACACCCTTCCATGCCACATACAAACAAGACAACAGTATAAAAAAGATAAGCCAATTTGAATCTGTAGCTGGAAACATAAATATTTGTATCATTTCCGAGAATCCTAACATAATCACGAAAAGTTTAAGCAGGATAAAGAATAAACCGATGAATGAGAGGAGACGTACAAGTTTTTTACCGAATAATTGGACAAATCCGTTGTAACCCTCGCTAGAAAACCGGGTTATAAACCATTTGGATAAAAGAAGAATGTTTAGTTGAGACAATATGCCGACCACTATAATCACCCAAATCATATATGGATGGATTAAAAATCTTGGCATAATCAAAAAAAAGTAAAGCATTTGGAGGCGATTTACCATCAACATGACATAGAACCCGTTATAGGTTTCATTCTTATTAAATAATTGAAGGGCTTTCATCAGTTCATCTCCTAGTTTGATATCTCTTCTTCTTCAGTGGTTTAAGATGTTCTGGACGCTCCTTCATTTTGACTAAAGGACCTCGAATGAATAGGTCGAGCCAATCTTTTCCATAGAAAGGGGTAACAGGGGATAAATATGGCTGCTTGAGTGAAGACAAGCCATTAAGGTGGGCTAAAATGATAATCATTGCCAGAACAATCCCTACTATCCCAAGAAACGAAGAAAATACAAGAAGAATGAATTGAATCAATGAATTCGCTTTTGTCACAAGGTAATTAGGAACAAGAAAGGATCCGATAGTTGAAATCCCTACCATAACAATTAACACCTTACTTGCCAAACCAGCCTCAACTGCTGCTTGACCAATTACAATGCCCCCAATAACCCCAAGCGTTTGACCAGTCTTTGTTGGCATCCTTAAACTTGCTTCTTTTATAATTTCAATAAAAATCAACATGATAAACGCTTCCCAAAAAGGAGTGAACGGAAGCTTGCTCCTTGACTCCACCAAGACGAAAAGTGTTTGTAAAGGAATCATTTGATAGTGATGAGTTGTTAATGCCACGTAGAATGGGATCAATGTGATAGATAGAATAAAGCTTACATATCGGATGATGCGCAAAAAACTGGCAACTACCCATCGATTAATATAATCCTCTGGTGATTGGAACAAATGAAAAATAGTAATTGGGGCAACTAGAGCAAAAGGTGTATTATCTACCAGAATGGTAATTTTTCCTAACCCCAGAGAATAAGCAACAACATCAGGTCGGTCAGTTTGCTGAAACTGAGGAAAAATACTGTCTGGATTTTCCTCCATGAATGCAGCTACTTGAGAAGACTCAAAGAAGAGATCATAATTAATTTCCGTAATTTTCTTTTTGGCGGTTGAAACAAATTCTGGATTGGTCAGCCCTTCTATGTACAATAAGACCACATTTGTTTTACTTAAAGAACCAACGGTGAACTTCTCTGTTTTCAGATCATGTGTTGGAAGACGTCGACGAATGAGCGTAATATTTTGTTCTAGCTGTTCACTGAAGCTATCTTTTGCTCCTAAAAGGATGGTTTCAGTATCGGATGGTTCAATTGCACGTCCAAGTGGATTTTTTAAAGGGATAGCGAACCAAAGGTCTGACGAAGAGTCAAATAACAAGACGGACCCATTAAACAGCTGCTTTTTTGCCTCATTAAAAGTGGAAATGGAGTTTATTGTTGACTGAACATAACATTCCTGAATGGATTGTTTGGAACAGTTAGATAAAGGTTTTACAATGCTTTCATTTAATCTTTCTTGGTCAATCAGGGTTCTTATGTAGATAAGATCAACATTTTGATTTTCAGAAATGTTGATCTCCACAAATTCCGCATCATCCATTTGAACGAGGGCTTTTTTTAGTGTCTCTATTGATATTTCTGAGTCTGTGTTTGATTGAGAAACAGGCTTATTTTCATTTGATTGTATTTTCCAAAACATGTACATCCCTCACCTCTATAAAAAAAGCATTTTTGGAAGAACAGTAAAATTACGTATTAATTTCATTGTTAGCTTTTTAAGTTCAAAATATACGAAACTAAATATAAATGCAGAGGCACACCCTTACCTTCTTAACTGGAAGGATTATATGTTAAAAAGGATATTGATCATTAGTGGAATACTTCTAGTGGGAATAGTATCATTTAGCCTGTTAAATAAGCATTCGAAAGTTGATACTGCCGTTGAAAATAAGGATGAACTAGAACCTTTCTCTACTAAAGATCTCTTTCGTTTTAAAAATGAAAACATAGGTCAAATACCTTTCTTTTTCAACCCATTTTGTTCATGATAGTAAAATCAAATGGGAGATTTCTCATGAAGATTAATAACCTTTTTATCCATAAACACCACTAAATGGTCTCAGTTATTCTGAATATAAACTTCGTTTTTGGGGTAATCTTCATTGGATGAAAAGATTTGGAGGTGCAGAAATGTTTGAAAAGAAATTAGCACTTCATGAAACTTTGGAA
The DNA here is from genome assembly GCF_038008345.1 of Psychrobacillus sp. FSL H8-0510. NCBI lineage: Bacteria > Bacillati > Bacillota > Bacilli > Caryophanales > Bacillaceae > Psychrobacillus > Psychrobacillus sp. FSL H8-0510. The sequence goes on along the minus strand of NZ_JBBOYZ010000001.1, from coordinate 1,937,651 downwards.
TTTCATGAAGTAATAAATTTTAAGACAGTATGTTTACTTAAATCTAAAATGATGCAAGGTATCGTTTTTGACCAAGATCTAAAAGCATTAATGGAGAAGGACGTAAAACAATCTATACCAGCTTTAACAGCAATGATAAAACTATATTCAAATGCTGAGTTAAAATAATCGGAGGTCGGTTTGTATGAATGATTATTTAGATCCTATAAATTCTGTTGGAATGCCTGAACTTACTGATTCAGGTATTGCCCTTGAATTTTTGTTATCAACAAAAACTGGGGTTAGAAATCTTTCAATTGCATTGACAGAAACAGCAACACCTACAATTAGAAAGTTATTACAGGAACAACTTGATGTAACCATTGCCTTATATTTCGAAATAGCAGATCTCATGATGAAAAAACAATGGTTAAACCCATATGATTTGGAACTTCAAAAACAATTGGATATAAAATCCGCTCAAAATGCAGTAGATATAGCTAATTTAAATCTCTTTCCGGGCGTTACAAATCGGAAAGGAATGTTTCCAAGCCCACCGAAGAAATAATGAATATAGAGGAGATTTAACTAATGAAAGCTGTGACTTTTCAAGGTGTTAAGAATGTTCAAGTAAAAAATGTGAAAGACCCAAGCATTCAAAAAGCGGATGATATCATAGTTAAACTGACTACCACTGCCATTTGCGGATCAGACTTACACTTAATTCATGGGATGATCCCAAACCTTGGAGAGGATTATGTTATTGGGCATGAACCTATGGGAATTGTAGAAGAAGTCGGTAAGGATGTAACGAAAGTTAAAAAAGGAGATCGCGTTATCATCCCATTTAATATAGCGTGTGGTCAATGTTGGTTCTGTAATCATGAATTAGAAAGTCAGTGCGACAATGCGAATGAAAATGGAGAAATGGGCGCATATTTTGGCTACTCAGACACGACGGGAGGGTTCCCAGGTGGCCAAGCAGAATTTATGCGAGTTCCATATGCTAATTTTACGCCTTTTAAGATTCCAGAAAACAGTGAAGTTGCGGATGAAAGTTTAGTGTTACTTGCAGATGCTGCATCCACAGCATTTTGGAGTGTAGACAATGCGGGAGTGAAAGCAGGGGATACGGTCGTAATTTTAGGATGCGGTCCGGTTGGTCTGTTAGCACAAAAATTTGCGTGGTTAAAAGGTGCAAAAAGAGTTATTGCAGTGGATTACGTTGGTTATCGTTTAAAACATGCAAAACGTACGAATAAAGTGGAGATTGTTAACTTTGAAGATCACGAAAATTGTGGTGAATATTTAAAAGAAATAACAAAGGGTGGAGCAGATGTAGTCATTGACTGCGTAGGAATGAGTGGAAAAATGACTCCACTGGAATTTCTTGCATCTGGCCTGAAATTACAAGGAGGAGCAATGGGAGCTCTAGTAATTGCAAGTCAAGCAGTTCGTAAAGGTGGAACAATTCAAATTACAGGAGTATACGGGGCACGTTATAATGCATTCCCATTAGGTGACATCTTTCAACGAAATGTGAATATTAGGACAGGTCAAGCTCCAGTTATTCACTATATGCCGCATATATATAATTTAATCGCGGAAGGTAAGATTGATCCAAGTGATATTGTCACTCATGTACTTCCTTTAGATCAAGCTAAGCATGGCTATGAAATATTTGACACCAAAATGGAAGACTGTATAAAAGTTGTACTAAAACCGTAAATACCGGGTTAGTTTTCGAGCATCTCTTATGAGGTGCTTTTTTAAATTTTGGAGAGACTAATAATTGTATTCTTTATATAGAAAAATGCACATACATGGATTGTCCCATCCAATCACGGTAGAAAAAATTATCAAGTACCAGGCAATAAAAAAAATTTTCAACATATATAGGTGATATTGGGTTCGATTTTGATGAGGAGGATAACATGCAACCTAAATTACCTATGGAAAAGTATTTTGGGCAGTTTGAACTGGTGCACGCTTTTTATGGGGCTATGCCTACAGGAGTCAGCGTCTCCGAAACTGGTCGTATTTTTGTTTGCTTTCCGAAATGGGGAGATAACGTTCAATTTACTGTGGTGGAAATTGTTGAGGGTGAATTGCAGCCTTATCCCAGTTTAGAAGCTAATTTGGTTAATCCTAGAAATATTACAATGTCTTTCGTCAGTGTTCAAAGTATCGTTGCTGATGGAAGAGGAACACTTTGGGTACTAGACACAGGGGCACCAAATTTTTCTGAACCTATTCAAGGGGGAGCAAAACTAGTTGCTGTTGATTTAAGCACGAATACAATAAGGAGAGTATATACCTTTACAGATGATGTTGTCTTGCCAACAACTTATTTGAATGATGTCCGTGTGGACTTTCGGGTGGGAAGCGCAGGTTATGCATATATAACGGATTCTTCTTCCAGAGGGCCAGGGGGGATTATCGTCGTAGACTTAGAAAATGGGAACGCGTTTAGACGATTAAATGGGGCAATATCAACTTCACCTGACCTCTATTTTTTACCAAAAGTAGAAGGTGAAATTTTGATGAATCGAAACGAGGACGGCTCGACTTTCCCGTTTAGATTGGCTTCCGATAGTTTAGCAATTTCTCCTGATGGAAAGGTTTTATTTTATGCTCCCCTAACCAGTCGTCAGCTGTTCTCGATCTCCACAGAAACCCTAAGAGACAGAAGAATACAGGACATTAATTTATCCCAATATGTTCAGTATTGGGGGGAAAAAGGCGCGTCTGATGGAATGATCACCGGTTCAAAAGGAACCATTTATGCGGGAGACTATGAAAACAATAGTATCCGGAAGATATTCCCGAATGGCGTAATGGAAACCATCGCACATGACCCGAGAATTTTATGGCCAGATACTTTTTCGATTGGCCCCGATCAATACTTATATGTCATAGTGAATCAATTACATCGGCAGGCGAGATTTCATTATGGAAGAGACTTGCGGGAAAAACCATACAGTTTACTTCGTATTAGAATTGATGAATTACCTGCACCTACCTTTTCATAATAATCTTAAACGAGGGTAGCTATCCATCATCAGGGAGCTGCCTTTTTTGTCAGTTAAAATAAAAATCAGGTATCTGTGCCACCATAATGTGTAATAAAAAGCCATGTTCTTGTCCAACTCCCATGAAAATTATTTCTTCAAGAAATGAAAAATGCCAATACTTAAGAAGACCCTACTTAATCGTTAAAAAAAGAGGAGAGCGTAAATAAGTCTATGGATTACGGTTGACTGGATTAAGATCAGTATCAGTATTGACACTTCCTAACCATTTTCATTCTCTTTGGTGCAGCTATTTTTTTGTGTTGCATGGATGGCTAACGGGTGCATTACTTCAAGAAGGAGTAAAGCCTTTTTTATTATTGAACTCAAGCATCAGTTTAGTTGAATAAGCAAGCGAGGCAGTCTAAAAAAGTTTCAATGGGTAGCTATGATACTGCTGAAACATTTGAACCTTATTCTTAAATATGTTGATAATCAAAAGAAAATACTTAAACCCAAGTTGGATGATTGGGACTTTGATATAAATACAAGAATATATTTAAATTGTCATTAAACGAAATGTAGCTATCGAAGTCAAGATAGGGGAAAAATGGAAGTTCTTTTCCGAAGTGGAAGAATAACCTGGATTGATCTAAAAAGAAGAACAATTTGAGACTAAATCGTATTTAATACATTTGGGTGAATGTGGATGTTTTTGTATGAAATGAATACTTTGATGAGACTGGCAGAAAATTGTCGCATGCTAGATGAAAGAGAAACCACCAACCTTTAATTTGGTAGGTGGTTGTTTTGAGATGTTTTTTTGTTAGCCATAGAATTTTTTCTTATTGGACTGATGGAATTAGATAGGTTTCTTCAATTTCATCCGCAGTTAAAGGAGGGTTGAACAGATATCCTTGGCCACTAGGACATCCAAACTTCCTAAGGAGATTTACATGCTTGTCTGTTTCAATTCCTTCAGCAACGACATTTAAGTTTAAATTTATTCCTATATCAATTATCGATTTAACAAGAGCCAAATCCTTGGAGTCGTGCATTCCGCCACGTATAAATGACTGATCGATTTTCAACGTGTCTACGGGTAGTTTCGTTAATAGACTTAGAGAAGAGTAACCCGTTCCAAAGTCGTCTATCGAAATGCCAATACCCATTTTTTTTAATTGTGAAAGGATAGGATGTACTATTTCAAAATCTTCAAAAACACTTTCTGTCACTTCAACCTCAAAATATTTAGGTTCCACCTTTGTGGCGATCATACACATTTCTATATACTCAGTTAATTTGGTATATCGAAACTGATGAGGAGAAACGTTCACTGACATTTTAACAAGTGAATAGCCTTTTGCCTCCCATCTGGAGATCTGATTTAAAGCCTCTTTGATAACCCATTTCCCGATTTCATCTATTAAGCCTGTTTCTTCAGCAATTGGAATAAAATCCATAGGAGGTACATTACCAAGCACGGGGTTTCTCCATCGAATAAGTGCTTCCAGCCCATTGAGTTCTAAAGTGGTCAAATCTATCTTAGGCTGATAATGAAGAAGAAACTCATTATTTTCAATTGCTTTCCGCAGTTCTGTTTCGATCTTAATTTTTTGGTCTTGCTTTTCCTTTAGGCGTTTATTAAACATCTTGAAATTATTTTTGCCTGCTTGTTTTGCAGAGTACATAGCCATGTCCGCTAGATTTATCAGTTCAGTTAATTCGGTACTGTCAGAAGGGAAATAGCTTACTCCAATACTAGTAGTAACATATATTTCATTTCCTTCAATGAAATAAGGAATCTTGATTTGTTCAATAATCTGTTCAGCAATCATAATAGAAACATCTTGGCTTTTATTGGTGATTAATACGATAAATTCATCGCCGCTTAAATGGAACACAGAGATGGATTCATTTTGGATTGATCTTAATGTTTCAGCTATTCCTTCTAGCAACGCATCACCCACTCTATGTCCAAACTTATCATTTATCAGCTTCAACCTGTCGATGTCCATAAACAGAACTGAAACTGTATTTAAATGCTTTATTTCGGCAAGTTTTCTTTCAAGACTTCTTCTGTTAGGAAGATTGGTTAATTCATTATGATTTGCTAGGAAATCGATATGTTGTTCCTTAATTTTAATGTCGGTTAAATCCCTTACAACGCAAACAATCTTGTTTGTTTCTTCGACTTTGGAAAGCGTAAGCTCTTGAGGAAATTTCGTTCCGTCTACTCTGGTTCCAACTGTCTCGCCTCTCCAAAGCCCTCTTTCATTTAAGATGGAAATAACAGAAGAATTCAAAATCCCTTGCAAAGCTTCTTCATCGTAACAAATATGCCAGGTGTTATTCAACAGATGTTCTTTAGTAAATCCATACATGGTGGCATGAGCTTCATTTGCAAATACAAATTTACCATCTTCATCTGTAATGCCAATTCCATCTATTGAAGAATCCAAACCATATGAGTATTCAATCAACGTCAACTCTGTCTGGCTTAATCCTTTTATATCTCGCTCTTTCATTGTGACCCCCTAATGACCCAACATAATTTACTTCTTATTCTTAATTTTTATCGGTAAAGAGAAGAGATTATGAAGGTATAATCAAGAGTTATGAATGAGCAAATATTTGAACCAATAGGAATGACAAATAGCCATTTCAATACAACAATAATGGAAGTGGATAGACATAATTTTTCTTGTGATCACAACAAAAAATGGTGAATTAGTTCTTGAGTTAATGAATGCTGTAAAAGGTGAAAGCAAGGATGGCATTTCGAAAAGTTTAGCAAAAGAAATGATAACCCCACAAAGTTATAAAAGTTTGACTGGATTAGGTATGTTTCTTGAAGGCTCTGAAAAAGAACTAGAAATTACATCACTTGGTTGGGGAGTGGGTTTTCAATGTATGATGGGGGCGTTTCCCTATTTAGAGAGAGGTGCGGTCATTATGACAAATACAGAATTAGGTGTTCATCAACTCGAAGGTATTATAGGAGAAATATATAAGTCAGTTTTGTCTTAAAATAAGGGGGAGACATATGCAGATAACCTTAGCGAACCCAACTTATATACATGAAGATATGTCGTTATTAATCGAAAATTTAGATAACAATAACAGTTTATGTCCAAAATATTTAGTTGATCTCGGGTATGCCCTGTTGAAATGTTACACTAAACTAACCCAGCACGTTATTTGAAGAAGGGGTTTTATTTCAAATTGTAGAATATCTTTGAAAAGGTATGGGTTAACAAAATGGATGCAAAAGCTTGGGGCGGCACTATATTGAGCGAAAAAATTTATAAAATTGTAGAGCAACTGTTAATGAAAAAAGAAAGAAAAGAGACTGTAATTGCGATAAATAACTTACAGAAAAATAAAGATGGATTTAGTAACGACATTTCAATGTTTCATCTTACTTACTCTCAAGGTGAGGATATATTCTCCATCGAAGTTGTCTTAAAAGAATTTAGTGAAAATGTGAAGTTTAATAAAGAATTAAATATTCTAAGGAGTAAGGATGTACATTCGTGCATTAATATTCCGACTGTTTATTTTGAAGATAAAGAAAAGAGAATAATGTTGATGGACCTAGTAAAGGGAGTTACTCTGGACAAATATTACTTAGCAAACCCAGAGGATATACAGTCAGCATTTAGAAATTTTGGTGACACGCTCGCACAAGTTCATTCAATTTGCACTGATACGGTTCGTGAATTTTTTACTGATAACGATTTACGACAAAAAGAGTATATCAACTTCTACATAGAGCGTTTAAAAAAGAGGGTTGCGAAGTATGAAGACTCTGTATATATAAATTGCCTTCTAAATATTTCTGAAATGTTCAAGACTGTTTCATTTACTGAAGTTTTAAATCACGGAGATTATCATTTTTGTAATACAATATTAACTAATGAAAATACACTGTATATCTTGGATTGGGAAAAAGCTTTTATAGGAGACCCTCGTTATGATATAGCGAATACACTTGTCTTAGGGTATTCGTGGTTCGGGACCCGACTTCAAAGAACCTTTGTTAGATGCTTATCAGAACCTCACAAACAAGAAAATTGAACATTTGGAGTGCTTTGAAGCTTTATTAAGTTTTGACTCATTTACTAAAACGGTTCCCTTAATACAAGGGGCTGATGATTCACATATTCGAGACAGATCATTTGAGTGGTTAAAGAGACGTTATGAACTTTTTGTAAGACACAACGGAAAGAGAATAAATGAAGCTGAAGAATACTTATTGTCTAAAGGTGTATTATTCGAAATTTAGTAACTTTTCTTATTCAACTAACGAGTGCTTTAGTTAAAAATGGATGGTGCTTAGGAAATTCTCTTTTCTTATTGAATTAGCATTGGTGGTTAGTTACAAAACGGCAAAGGAGGAAGGAATAGTGTGCAATAATTTAGCTTTCAATATACCAACCTATACAGATGATGACTCAACCTTTCCAAAGCCTGATATCGGAAACTACGATTATTGGACTGCATTATTGGAACATTTTTTAACAAGTTCAAATACAATTGAAATTCATTGTTGGAACGAAGAGATTGAAACTATTTCAGAGATTAAATCTCTCTATAAAAATGAATTAGAAATTGTTGAAGAGGGAAATCTCACTATATTTAGTGGGCAAATACACTCTACCCTTTCAGATTATTTATTGAATAACTATTTAAATAAAATAGGAGAATTCAAGTGGTTCACCGTTAATTTAGTCAAGGATATGGTGTCTGTCTTTCATTCGGGACACTGGGGGACGGAATTCTTTGTACCTAATGTATTAAAAAGGGATGTTGCATTTATCATGAGTGTAATTCCCGATGAAACAAGTTTTCATCAAAGTTAACAATTCCTTATTCAACTAATGGGTTTCTTTACTGGCAAGGATTTAAGCTTTTCTCATTCAAGTAAAGAAGCAGTTTAGTTCAATAAGGAATAGAGAAAAGTAGGTGATTAAATATGAGTTTAGCAAGCTATATTGGTTGTAACGTAGAAGTCCCACTCACTAAAGATAAAGAAAATAATTTTATTTACATTGGAGATTGTTTTTCAAATAAGTACAACAAACAAGATGTACAAAAATATCAATTTACCACACCTATTGTATATGAAGTCGAGTGATTGGGGAATTGAGATTTCAGAAGATATGAATCAAACAACATGTGCTGAATCAAAAAAGAAGCTAATTGCATTATGTGAAATTACGGATAGTTATCTTGAAAAATCTTTGGTGCGAATAGAGAAGTAATACCTTTTTCACTAACAGTGGGCTTTACTTCAAGAGGGGGTTACTGGATAATTGTGTTAACATAATTATCCAGGGTGTGAAAAATATAATTACAAAAATGGGAGAACTATTGAAAATGAGGTGTTAGTGAAATGAAAGCGGAAAGAACAAAAATGAGTAAAACGAAAATAGCCTATTATGCTTTTACTGGGGTAGCAATAGTATTTCTGTTACTTAATTATTCTCTTTTTGAGTAAGCACTACCCAGAAGAGCTTTTGAAAACGGTACACAGGTAGATATTTGAATCAATTAGCACAAGATTTAAGGGAAGGCTTATTTCTTTCTAAAGATGAAGGCTCATTCGATAAATAAACGGTTAAAGGAGTTTATGTAAGAATGAGATTGTAAAGGGTTGTACATACACTAACGGGTGCTTTACTTCAAGAAGGAGTAAAGCCTTTTTTTCTTATTGAACTAAAGCGACTGATTAGCTCAAGTAGGAAATCAAAAAAATAATGGAGGATTTTTATATATGGATAGCAGTTGGGAAACAAGTTCATTAGAAATAAAAGATTTTGTTAATAATCTCTTATATAAAACTAAAGAAATTTTAAAAGAGGATTTTATTGGTTTTTATTTACACGGTTCTTTGGCGATGGGGGGATTTAATTCTAAAAGTAGTGATATTGATGTTTTGATAATAACGAATAAAACAATGACTGTTGGAATTAAAAGAAAGTTAGCTGAGTTATTATTAAGTTTCTCCAAAAAGCCATTCCCCGTGGAAATAAGTTTCTTGAATATGGAACAAATAAAAAATTGGACGCATCCATGCCCTTTCGATTTTCATTATAGTGAATTTTGGAGAGGTAAGTATCAAAATGATTTATCAAAAGATACATATCATCATTTAAACGGAGACGTAAGAGATGACGCGGATTTAGCTGCACATATTACTATATTAAATCATCGGGGGGTTAGATTAGAAGGACCTACTATCGATGAAGTATTTCCCTCTGTTCCACGTTCGCATTATATATCTTCCATAATGGGTGACTACCAAGAATGTATTGAGAATATTGAAGAAGACCCCGTTTATTGTGCATTAAACTTAATAAGAGTGTATTGGTATCTTAAAGAAGGAGTTATTTCATCAAAGCATGAAGCTGGTAACTGGGGGCTATCATCTTTTCCGAAAGAGTTGGGATATACAATTCAAAAAGTAATTAATAGTTATGTGGATGGGAAAGAACTCTATGAATTTGAGAAAAAGGAACTTTTTAATCTAAAAAATTATATTAATAAAAATGTTCAAGTGCTATCAAACTTATTGAACTAAAGCCGCAGTTTAGTTTAAGAAGGAGTTCGGGAAATTAACTACTAGGGGGGAGATACACCTGAAAAGAAATATATGTATAGGATTTTTATTTTTCATAGTTTATTTAGTCGGGTGTTCAGACGAACAAACATTTGAAGATTATTTTCAACAAAAAATGTTAGAAATGCATTTAGATGAAGAAAATTATTCGTATTCACTTGTTGAGAAACAGTTTAATATCGTTCATGAAGACGATGCAATCGCTGTGTTCAAAGAGCATAAGGATCAAGAGGAAAAGATATTTATAGCATACTTCGAGAAAGAAGATAATCAATGGGAATGGAAACAAACAAGAGGCTCCAAATGGGATTCACCTGTCAAATGGTCTTCTATGAATGATGAACCTTATATTTACTCTGGTGCAATCAATGATTATTCAATTGCTGAAGTATATGCGGGGGATGAAAGAGCAACAATAATTGACGTTGAAGATGAAAAACGATATTGGTTTGCTATTAGTCCAATTAAAGACGTGAAAGTTAAGATAGTTAAAACAGGTGGTACTGAAGAAATTATTGAAGAAACTAACCATGAAGAATTAGATAGTAAATAATATTTTGAAGAAATATAATTCAACAACGGGTGCTTTAGTTGAAGTAGAAAATAAGGAACAAGGAGGTTAAATATGATAATTCCTAATAATGCACGAACTTCTGGTGCATATGTTTTATATAAAGGATTATTTATATTTCAAGTTGGTCCAACAAAAGAAGGTGACAAACTTGGAGTGGTTAGATTAGGAGGGCATAGAGAAGGTAATGAAACAGCTTTGGAAACAGCGAAACGTGAGGTTTTTGAAGAAGCTCAAGTAGAAATTGCTCCCATTAATCCCAATAAAACATTTTACCTTAGTGAGTGGAACGAGGAACCGACTAAAGTTAATATAAATGAACCCATTGTACCTATTCTAATTAAGGGCAATGAAGAATCTTCTTATACAATAATGTATCTATCTAATACATTAACTCTGCCAACTCCATCCTCTGAATCCAAAGGATTATTATTGCTTTCCCCAGAGAATGTACGACTTATCTGCCAAAATAAAATATCTTTAAGTGATTATCATAATCTGGATGGAGTTTCTATACTAAAAACAGAGTTAGATATGAATTTAATCTTACAACCATTTCCTCAATTATTATTTCTTTCACGATTACTAAATGAAGAAACCAAACTAATGGAACACTTTATTAATACTTCCTTATTCAATTAACTGGTGCTTAGTTAAGCAAGACCATCATTTTGAACTGCCCCGTAAATGTTACACTTGAACTAACGCGGCAGATTAGTTTTGAATAAGGATAATATGAATAAAAGCTGTAGACAGGAGGTATGGATATTGAAAGTGGATACTTATTCTCTTATCTCTTTTATAATTTTGTGGGGTATACCTACTTTCATGATTGTTAGAAAGTATCTGAAAATGAATACTAATGATAAAAAAATAGCAATAAATGAGTTAAGATCACACCATTTTATTTTTACAACAGGTTTTATTGTACTTGGTGCTCTTTTTATACACTTGGGACTTATACTCACCCTAAGTATACTAAAATTAATTGGTTTCGTTTTCCTTACTTTAGGAGTATTTATTTCCATACTTAATAAGTGGAATAAAAATAAGAATAAAGGAGTCTTGGTGAAAAAAATATTTAAATACACAATTATCGGCATTACTACTTTTTTTCTGATTTTGCTCGGATTTTACTACTTAATAATAAGGGTCGGGCAAGGTGAGTTTTTTCAGTACGATAATGGTGTGACAATTGAGCTTTACAATTCTAGTAAACAAGAAATAAAAGATTTAAACTTCTTTTTTTCATTTTATAGCAATTATGATGTTCTTCAGGACTTGGGGAATATTGACAAATTAGAACCGGGAGAAACTACTAGTATATATAGTCCCCATATAAATGGGACTGGAAATGACCGAAGTTTATATTTTCAATATCATATTAATAAATTTGAGAAACAAGTTGATAGCCTAGCTTATGTAGCATCTAATAAACCAAGTAAGGTAGTAGTAATTATAGAAATAACTGGGACTGATAATAATGGTAAATTATTATTCAGGGCAAAAGGGTATGAAGATGTTGGAGGTCAATTTGAATATGATCTGACTTCCACAAGAGAATGAATGTTTAAATGATGGTCAACAAGTGCTTATATAACCAAATGGTGCTGTGCTTAGTTAAACAAAGGCTATCACTTTTTGAAGAATAGGGGTGTAGAAATAATATTTTGCTATTCGTTATCTAGTTGAATAAGAAAAGAATGATATCTATTAACCGATGGTGTTCTTTTCGTCCACATTATTTCTATTAGGTTGAACAAGCTCTTTTTTCTTATTTCACTACGAAGCAGTTTAGTTGAATAAACATACGGAGAAATTGCTGTCTTAATATTTTGTTAAAGTAAATGAGATCATATGTTGTATAAAAGGATAGATCTATACAGGTGTACTCTCCTGTTGATCTATCCTTTCTTTTTAACCTATATAATGTGTGCCATTCTATTAATTATTGGGTCTTACAACTATTTACTTCACTTTTCTGCCCTCTAATACTCCAAAATATGCTAGAATAAAACATATGTTCGTATTGGAGTTAACATAGATAATTCTAGGAGGAATACGATGGAGAAAATGAGTTATATCAAAAATTGGAACTTGGATAAGATTTTTCTAGGTGGAAGCAATTCAAATCAATTTTTAGATTATGTAAAGCAATTGGAAGTTCTTGTATGCGATTTAGAAAGATGTGTTAAATCCTTTAATCCTCCAATATCAAGAAATGAAGTAGCTAACTTGGGAAATTTAGTGGTATATATTGGAGAAATTTGCATCAACCTGTCACAAGCTAATTCATTTATCACCTGTCTTCTTTCACAAAACACAAAGGATCAAGATGCAGCAACTTTGCGAGGAAAAGTAGGTCATATAGAATCCACTTTTGAAAAAGAATTATCAAAGGTGAAAATAATATTAGCAAATACAGAGCAGGATGTATGGGAATTTTTAATTGAAACTAAAGAATTAGAAGATTATAGATTTGTTCTCAATGAATGGAGGGAAAATACAAATACGCATTTATCAGATGATGAGCAAAATTTAATATCTGATTTAATGGCTGATGGATATCATTCATGGGGTCATTTTTATAATGCATTAGTAAGTAGTATTAACCTAAATATTCAAGTTGATGGAGAAGAAAAGTATTTATCAGTAGGGCAAGCTATTAACTTACGATCTCATCCTAATGAGGAAGTGCGAAAGGAATCTCATAATGCTTTAGAATCTATATGGGAAGAAAAAGAAGAGCTATTTGCAAAAATATTAAATCACATTGCGGGCTTCCGTTTACAAGTACAAAAAAAGTCTGGAGTAAAAAGTGTATTAGAAGTACCTTTGAAAGATAACAGAATGAAGGAAGAAACAATGAATGTCATGTGGTCAGTGATTAGTAAATATAAAAAACCTTTCTCGGATTACTTGAATCGAAAAGCTGAACTGATGGGCGATTCTAGCATGAAAGCTTATAACTTTTGGGCTCCCTTTACCAAGAGTAATCAAACGATACAATACGACGTGGCGGCTGAACTAATTACGGAACATTTTAGTCAGTTTGGAACCGAATTAGAAAATTTTGTTAAACATGCTTTTAATGAGGGTTGGATAGAAGCTGAAGACCGCGACAATAAGTCAGCTATCCCATTTTGTGCTGGTTTTCCGCTTACTAGTGAATCAAGAGTTTTTATGACCTTTGGGGGTACTTTTTTAAATGTGTTAACTCTTGTTCATGAATTGGGTCATGCATTTCATAATTATGCTATGAAGTCTGTTAATGGGGTGAATAAACGTTATCCTATGAGCATCGCAGAAACAGCTTCAACCTTTTCAGAAATGATTATTTTTGATGCCGCAATGAAAAAGGCAAAATCAAAAGAAGATAAATTGATTATATTAGATGAAAAATTAAAACGTAGTGTCATGAACTTTATGAATATCCATTCGAGATTTTTATTCGAACAGAGATTTTATGAAGAGCGTAAAGAAGGGATTGTTTCATCAAAGCGTTTAACTCAGTTAATGGAAGAAGCAATACATGAAGCGTATGACGGATCCTTAGAACAGCCTTCCACTTACTCTTGGGTATGGACACCACATTATTATATTACGAAATCTCCTTTTTATAATTTTCCATACACTTTTGGGTATTTATTTGCTTTAGGTATCTTTGAAAAGGCAAAGGAAAAAGGAAAAGAGTTTGAAAAAGATTATCTGAACTTACTTCGTGATTCAGGAAGTATGACCGTAGAAGATTTAGTTATGAAACATTTAGGAGAAGATATTACTTTGGAGGAATTTTGGGAAAAAGGAATGGAAATGTGTGTGAAAGATGTGGAGGAATTTTTAAAATTAACTTCATCAGATGATATTGAATAAGGAGTTGTTGATTCGATAACTCCTACTTGTATTTGATATGTGCGGTTGCTCAACAAATACAGTCACATTATTTAGGTTTATTTAAATGAGAAAACATACGACAAATGAACTTCTTTTAGTAGTGCGCTTACAAATATCTTTGTGAAAATTTTTACTTAACTAAAGGGTGCTTTAGCGGAACGTGGATTGCTTTAACAACTCATGAAACAAAGACCACAGAGTAAATAAAGCGGTGATTTAGTCTAAGGAGGTACTCATTTGAAGAAAATAATAATAGGTTTAGTAGTTACTCTGATAATGTTTTTTTTATACTTTTATCAGTCGCCAATTCTTAGTACAGGCGAAGTTATAAACAAAGCAGAAAAATATTTTCTAAATCCCCCAGAAGAGTGGAAAAACTCAATATCTTTCAATGATTTAGAGGAAATCCCACCTGAAAATATTAGTGTGAATCTCGCACAAAAGCAAGGGTATTGGAATGAAATAACGAATAACATGAAGTGGGAAGTCACAATTAAATACACTGGTCAAGAATTAACTATAGTGATGGACGCATACACTGGAGAATTTATAAATTTATATGGACCATTAAATTAAAACCATTACTCCTATTGAACTAAAGCCTTTTGAAAACACTTGGAACGAAAAAACAAATATTAGTATTAGGCAGTATTGGGGTACGATACAAGTAGATAAATGATTTAATAATAATGTTATGGTATAATTGGAAAAAAAAGGAGTGGACTTATGAAAAAGATAATTCTTTCAGTCTTATTGCTAGTCTTAGCGTTTCCTATTTTTTTTATAAAAACAGAAGCTGCAATGCCTACGCCTACAAAAATTATGTGGGATAACATGGAGCTTAAAACAGGACAAATAGGTAGGGTGACGATGTTAAAATCAGGATTTACCATATCTAAATATGAAAATGGTGAATTTCGTCCAGCTAGAGTTGTTAAAAAAGGTGAAGTATTTAGAGTTTACGGAATAAAAGTAGAAACTTACGCAACTCATTTAGATTTGGGCAACAATTTATGGGCATATCTTAGCAGCCATAGAAGTGATGGTAGTAATGTTTATCTTCAAAAGACCGTTAATTATGAAACACCCTCAAAGTCTAAATTAGCATTGCTAAAAGAGGCTAATAAATAATCTCAAGAAAACCATTATTTTTTAATCAAATAACAGGTGCTTCAATTAAAGATCATCGGGTAGCTTAAGCTGCCCTTTTTTCTAGAATTCATATAACTAATTGGTTATATGTGAAAGGTGAGGGGATGATAATGCAGATGTTTATCGAGCATTAGGTGATTCAACTCGGCGAGTTATATTAAGTATGCTTAAACATGGAAACAAAACCCAAAAAGAGTTAGTCGAAGCATTTGATATTTCTCAACCAGCAATAAAGAAGCATTTGAATATTTTATTGGAGGAAAAAATTATTTCAGAGAGCTGGGATGGGAAGTATCGTATCTATTCATTAAATCCTGAGGTTCTCCAAATTGCCTACAATGAGGTGCATCAGTACATCGGAGAACTACTTGAATATTGAAGCTACAGTGAATGAAATCCTACATTCTAAGGAACTAAATTCTATATCTAATATTGATTCTTATGAAATTAAAATATTGAATGCCAAAGGGAAAGAATTAAATTAGTTAATATTGGCATACCTTCTTCTACTAACGGGTGATTTAGTTCAAGGGAGTAGAGCCTTTTTTTTATTGAACTAAGCGGCAGGTTAGTTTAAGAGTGTTGTTTAACCTGTATTCAACAATCGGGTTCGATTATTAGAAATTGGAGGGGTGGAATAATGAATGATTTTTATACAGCATTAAGTTATGTAAATAAAATGATTTACGAGCCAAATGACTTAACTGTAAAATCTGTTCAGGAAGAAAAGCAAAATTCTAAGTATGGTGCTAGTACATTTCGGTTATCTTCGAAAACAGTTCGTTTCAGAGTTGCAAATATAACCCCCACAAAAGTAGGACAGTTTGTGGCATTTTGGGAAAAAGACGAAAATAATAAAAACCAACCATTTACATATGAGGAAACACCTGATTTATTAGTTATAACTACTTTTCAAGATGATAGTAAGTTTGGACAATTTATTTTTCCAAAAGAAATACTTTTCAAACATAATATTCTTAGGTCCAGTTCAACAAAGGGGAAAATGGCAATAAGAGTTTATTCTAGTTGGGATAACCCGACTAGTGAGCAAGCGTTGAAAACTCAAAAATGGCAGTTGCCTTATTTTGTAGATATGAGTGATCAGATTAAATTACCCATAGACAAAATAATAGAGCTCTATTCGCTTTAATACCATGCAAACGGGCGTTATTGTTTAATAAATGACTCTATTCTTATTCACCTAACAGGTGCTTTACTTTAAAATTCAGGTAGGTCATGCTGACGATTTAGCTTGGTAAAAGCGATACACAAACAATGTAAGGATTATTCAACTAACGAGGTGCTTACTTCATTAAGAAGTGAAGCACTTTTCTTATTGAAGTAAAAAACTGATTTTTTCAAAAAGTTAATCTAATTTTAGTGCTCAAATGTTATAATTTGAGTTAGAAAAAAATCTCAACTAATGGGTGATTTACTTTATGAATGAGTTGCACTTTCTAATCGAGCTAAGAAGCAGTAATAAAGAATTATATGTTGAATCAGACATTGTGGTGTTTTTAATAAATAAATTTTATTTAGACTATTGGGAGGAATTTGATTGAAAATCGAACAAAAATTATATGAATCAGTTATTGAACTTATAGAAAAGAGATACCCCGTTGGTTGGGGTGGAGCTGCGGCGATTGCTTTAGAAGATGGGTCTATACATACCAGTGTAGCTCCCAATGTTATAAATGATTCAACTGTAGTATGTATGGAAACTGGTGCTATCTTAGAAGCTCATAAATTGAATAAAAAGGTGACACACTCACTTTGTGTAGTCCGCGACGACGAGAAATCTAAATTCAAAGTCCTTTCTCCCTGTGGTATATGTCAAGAAAGGTTGTTTTATTGGGGGCCAAATGTAAGAGTTGCAGTTACACTGCCTGGTCAAGAACTAACTTTTAAATCATTAGCAGAAGTTCAACCTTACCATTGGACAGGGGCTTATGATGAATACAAAGAAAAGTGGAATATTCTAAAGTAACTTCTTCCACTAACGAGGTGCTTTACTTCAAGAAGGAGTATAGCTTTATTAAAACAATTAATATTCCAAAAATGACGCTAAATCATGAAGCTCAAATTACAGTCAAAATTCCACGATAAGGCTAACAGCTGAGATTATGGTGATGATTCTATGCCTTCATTTAGAAGTGAATTAACTCTTTATCAACTAACGGATGCTTTACTTCAAGAAGGAGTATCCTCTCGACTTCTAGAATACAAAGATATGGACAAATTCTATGTCAAGGTGGGTAAGAGATGGGGTTGTTAGGGAGAGTGGTTTTTTTGCAAAGATTACGAGTTGAGCTAGTGGAAAAAAGAAAACAAGTTACCAACGACCTTCAAATTGATGAAATTGACAAGCAAATACGGAAGATAAATCTAGAACTACAGAATATTAGTAAATTGGCAGAATAAAGTAATATTCCCTTCTTAACTAGCGGGTGCTTTACTTCAATAAGGAGTAAAGCTTTTTTTTCTTATTGAATTAACGAAGCTAGTTATATAGGGGTAGTATATGAAAAAACATAAAAAGACATTTATTTTTGGAAAACAATACTATTGATTTTGATAGTGGCAATTGATATTTAGATATGCTGAGTTTAGCAGAATATATTATGTATATTGCTATGACAGTCAAATAAGCATTGTTCAACTAACGAAATTAAGTTCTTGATATCATATTAGGAAATAGTGTTTAAATAAAGGAGGTATATAAAATGGATGAAAAAAAAGATACAGAAATAAAACGCTCTTCAAAAGCAGAAAACATTTTACCTCAGATTAATAGTAAAACTAAGCTAGGAGACTTACGAAAAATCGCGAAGGACATTAAAAAAGATCACGAACTAGCTATGGAACTTTGGTCAACCGAAGAGTTTTTGCCTAGATTATTAGCAATCTTAATTATGGACAAAAAACTTCTTTCACAAGATGTGCTAAATAAGCTTGATAAGGATATGCAGACTCACAGTTTTGTTGAGCGAAATAACTTAATGGATTGGTTAATGGCTAATCAGCTCACCAAAGACAAGAAGAATATTGTATTGATGGAGTCATGGGAAAATAGTCCTTCTGCTCTTCAAAGGCGAGCTTTCTGGTATTATCAAGGGCGATTACGATGGACTGGACAAACACCTCCTGATAACACCGCAGACTTGCTATCTGCATTAGAAGCCAATATTACGCAGGAAGAACCGGAAGTTCAATGGGCTATGAATTTTACCGCAGGCTGGATAGGCGTTTATGATGAAAAGAATCGTGCACGTTGTATTAAACTTGGTGAGAGAACGGGTCTTTACAAAGATGAAATAGTAGCAAAAGGATGTACTCCCAGCTATTTGCCGGAGTTCATTACGATTGAATTTAACAAACGACATAATAATTAGTTACCTCTAAAAAATTTATTGGGTGCCTACTCATATAGAGTGCGTCAGACTAACGGATGGGCTCGATGACATATAGTTGATCGAACTTCTTCGCCAACCGTAGTATCCTATACTCATTTTTCTCATTTTAATTCTCTGTGGTGTTGTGCAAGTTTTGTGCAACATGGATGGCTCACAGGTGCTTTACTTCAAGAAGAGGTAAAGCATTTTTAATATTGAAGTAACGCCGCAGGTTAGTTTAATAAGAAAAAACAGAATAATGCGAAACTACTCAAGCTATTCATACGTATAAAGACTAAAGGAAGTGTGACCAAATGAAGAAAGTTAATGTATTTATTATTGTTCTTATGCTACTTTCAATGACCTGTTTATTAGCTTATGATTTCTTTCCGGATTTAATTGACTTCATTTACTTGCCACAATCACTTGTTGTTGCACTCTTGATAATCATAGTTATTTTCAGTATTTTATCTAACAAGTTTCAAAAAGGTAACTCGAGATTAATTCTACTTTGGCAATTGGTTTCAATGTTGTATTTGTTTTTGTTAGTTGTTACATTTACAGTTCTCGGTGGTATTTCACAAGTCGGAATTTCTTTAAATAATCCAGTCCTATGGGTTGTTATTCTTATTAGTATTTATGAGATATACGTACAAAGTAAAAAAGTAAAAGTATCAAATTCGATTAGAACTAACGTGGCTGGTTAGTTGAATAAGGGTTTAATAAATATAACTATTTGAAAAATTTGAATGATTTTACAATTTGAATATAAAGGGAGATTTGAAATGGCGAAAAATAAGATTTTTGAATGGATTGGATTTGTCATCATTATCGTTTCTATATATGCTAATGGTTCTTTTCGTGCAGATGGTATTACAACTGGTACAGGAATAAATTTAAGCGTAATCGGAAATCGGTAAATTAAATAGCTAACCAGTTTCTACATTTTTTTTCAAATGGTTGCTTTACCTCAAGAAGGAGTAATGATTTATTCTTATTGAATTAAAGCCACAGGTTATTTTAATAGAAGGATGTAGAGGAGGATTAGATGAATAAATATTGTAAGAGTGCATTACATCAAATTAAAGTCGCTGTAACTACAATTGTTGAGATGATAGAAAAGTTAGAAGAAAATGACTTGCAAAAAAGACCTACACCCAGTAAGCATTCCATAGGAGAACTGTTAGAACACATAGCTATTATTTGTGTAGCTGATTCACTTATATCGGACGGCGCATCCCAAGACAAGATGAATAAATTTTATTCAAGTATTTCTTATAAAAGTCTAAATGAGATAAAAGAAGCATTGATAAACAATCATCAATTTTTAGAAGATAAATTTATGAATTTTACAGAGGTCGAACTTCAAGAGGAAATTAGTTCTTATTGGGGCGTTACATATTCACGATATGAATGGTTGTTAGAGATTGTAGCTCATATTTATCATCACAGAGGGCAATTACACTCTATGCTTGTTCATTGTTATGGGATAGACCCAAAAACTCCATTGTTTGAATAGAACTTCACTATTCAACAAACGAGTGAGTTAGTAAAATATTCGCTTTCCGAAATAATCAATTTGGTTTTTTCAAAATCAGACAAATAACATTAAAACTTAAATAAGTTTTAGTACCTAGTTTCATGATAAAACACTGTTATAATTGGACAACATAAAGAACCTGCTCAGATTAGTTAATCAGGAAGGGGCAAGAACAATGAATAGATTTGTATTGCCACACATGTATTTGTTTTTTGGAATCATATTATTTATTTTGGCAGAATTCACCGTTCCTGCAGGAGGCTTTTATTGGCTTACATTTTTCATTTCAATAACATGCATTGTTACTGGTGTGATATGGAATGTCATTTTGTTATTATTTAAAAAGAGAAGTTAATCGAATAGCATAACTTATACCAATGAATTAAACTAACGAGGTGCTTTACTTCAAGAAGGAGTAAAGCCTTTTTTCTTATTGAACTAAAGCAGCAGTTTAGTTGAAGAAGCGATTGGTAACTATATTGGATTGAGTTCCAAATGTAAAGATATAAATACATAAATAAGGTGGTTTACTGATGGGTGTTTTGTCCTTAATTGCAGGATTTATTTGTATAGTTATTTCGTTGTTTATTTTCATACCCAGTATAAAGAAAGCTGATTCTACTAAGGAAAAGTGGAGTGAGTTTTTTGATTTTGTTTTAGACCCTTTTACAGGATTAACAGCTTTGTTTTACTTAGGACTTCTACTAATGCTATATGGCTTATTTAGGATATCAAATTTGCTTTGATTATTATACTAACGGGTGCTCTACTTCAACAAGTGGTTGCCAGCAAGAGTAGCATTTTCTTATTGAACTAAAGAAGCAGAATTGTTAAAAAAGCAATTCTAAAGCAGTAGTTTAGTTCAATAAAAATAAAGAAGATAATTTGCTTGTTTTAAAACAAATTATCTTCTTCATATGACAATCTATAAGCTCATTTATGAGACGAGTTTTAGACCAATTGCAGCACCTAAGACCATCCCTATAAAAACAAGTCTTCTCCAATCTTTTGATTCCCCATATAATAGCATACCTAAAATTGCCCCACCAGAAGCACCAATTCCTGTCCAAATTGCATAAGCTGTTCCCATAGGAAGTGTTTTCATTGAATAAGCAAGAAATATAAAACTAGCCCCAAACGCGAGAATTAATAGAACTAATGATTGCCAATTACGGTCATTGTGCAATTTATTTATCATACCAACACCAAACATTTCAAATAAGCCTGCAACAACCAAAGAAACCCACGCCATTAAGATTCAACTCCTTCTTTATCGATGTCTTTAGTAACTAATTTCAAACCAATTACCCCTCCCAATAAAACTAAAATTAAAATAACTTTTGCTATTTTAAATGGTTCACCAAAAAATACGATGTCCGAAAAAACTGTTCCGGCTGTACCTAGTCCTACAAAAACCGCATAGACAGTCCCAACAGGCAGTTTTTTGCCAGCCATAATCATTAAATAAAAACTAACGATAATAGCAATAACAGTTCCAGTCCAAGTCCAAAAGTCATCTGCATGTTTTAATCCAATAACCCAAAAAACTTCGAAGAAAGCAGCGAGTACTACTTTAACCCAGTTTGTATTCATTTAAATAACCCCTCCTTTTATATTCTATAAAAACAAAAAAAGCCCAAGAGCTAACTGTATGAAAACAGTTTCTCCCAGGCTTTTATCCTTCCGTGACACAGCATAGCTGTGAGTTTTCTCTCGGACCAGACCAACATAGATAGTTGCGGAACCCTAGAAAACATTTAATGTATGCAATTAACTTGTATTATACACAATATTAGAATGAAAATCTATCTTCTTACACTAAGGGGTACTATACCTCAAGAGGGAGTTAAGCTTTTTCCCTTATTCCACTAGAGGGGCAGGTTAGTGGAAGAACAATGTAGAATTACTATATTGGAGGTGATGGAAATGTTGAGAAGTGACTATGCTATAAAACGTAATAATTCTCCGAATATCGAGGTTATCAAAGATATATTATCAAATTGGGCGTGGGATGATGATTTCACTTATCGCTATTTTTTACGAGGTGTACACATCAAGAATAATATTTGTACATATGAAGCTTACGAGGATAAAAAGTTGGTAGGTTTAATAACTGCTTGGAAATCTGAATTTCATCCATCTTGTACATACTTTTCAATGGTTACAAAACAACATACTGGAAATGAAATTGAAGCTGTTTTAATCAAAGCTTTATACAACTTTAAAAATATTCAATTACCACTACAAACTTCTATTTGGGAATCTTCGTATGGACTAAAAACATTCTATGAAGAAGTTGGTTTCTTAGAAGTTAGAAGGACATATATGCCTTTGTTAAGAACCTCAAAGATGGATTTCCAACAAGTCTTCCCTGATGTTAATGAACAAGATATGTGCATACAAGACTTTGATAGGATAGATAATCACAAAGAACTAAAATTCAAATTGATAAACCTTGTAAGAGAAAACTATGAAATAGCTCATTCAGTTAATCCTGTTGGAGTTCACAGCTTTCAGAAATGGGAAGAGCTAATTTTTAATGAGGATACAATTAAAAGTGGAAGTTTTGTTATTTTAAAGAATAATGAGATACAGGCTTATTCCTTGTTACATTATTCGAATACCCCCAATCAATTTGAATTTGGATGGAGAGGATGTAGGAAGAAAACGGATGTTCGAAATATGTTAATTTTAACAGCATCCCAAATAAATTATGCCTTTGAAAAAGGAGTAAAATATATTGAAGCTGAAGTAGATACTACTGACTATTTTTCAGTAGAAATGTTAAAATTCTTTCCCTTTTCTCCAGCTCCGACATTATTGACTGTTCAAAAAAAGGACATATGATGATTAGTGTTCTGCAATATTGTGAAAGTCTACACTTAAACTAACGTGCTTATTTAAACAAGTGGTTGCCTGCCGGTGCAGAGGTAGCTCTTTTTTCTAATTTACTACCGTCATACGGTAATGCAAGAGTTCTGGCTCCTTTTGCTCTGGTTATCTCATGATATATTACGAATATCTAGAGATACTTTAAAAAACAGAAATCCAAATGATGGTATTATATAATATTATATAAAACATAACTGGGGATGAGGTAATTGAGACCTTTATTAGATAAAGAAATAAATGTACAAGAGTTTCGTAATTTCTATTGGTTGAAAGAAGAGTTGCAAACATTTTGCAGAGAGAATGGGATGAGTGCTTCTGGTTCTAAGATTGAGATATCGGACAGAATTGCAATTTTTCTTCAAACAGGGAAAATACAAAAGCCACTGAGGAAAGTAAAGTGCTCTTCGAAAGAAACAACAGCAACAGATTTAAGTCTTGATACTGTCATTACTGAAAATCATCGTTGCAGTCAAGAAGTAAGAGCCTTTTTCAAAACGGCGATTAATCCTAAGTTTCACTTTTCAACTTATATTCAAAACTATATTAAGAACAATATTGGAAAGACATATAATGATGTTGTAAATGCTTGGTATGAAGAAGAGGAACGCAAGAAAGACCCTTCTTACAAAAAACAAATAGGTTCACAATTTGAATACAATCAGTTCACCAGAGACTATTTCGCGGATTCAGAAAACAAGGAGAAAAATCGAGAGGATGCAATTAAAGCATGGAATAGGATTAAAATGCTACCTGGCAGCAACAAATACCTTTCAAAGAATGACCAGAGATCCATTAATCTTACTTCTGAAGTTAAGGAATAAGGCTTTTTTCTTTGGTAAAATGGCAGGTTATTCCAAAGCTGTTCTGAAACCGATAAAAAATTAAATCGTATATTATTAATATTTTTTTAGGGAGATGGGGAAGGTGGGAGATATCTTAGGTTTTATATTTATTATTCCCCTATATGGGGTATTAATTTGGAGTTTTTTCTACCCGAAAGAAAGTTTGTTGTGGGGAAAAAGGTGGATGTATCAAGAAGATCCTGAAATATCGGCTGGTGCAATTCGTTATATAAAGGTTGCGTCTTTAATCACTGTTATTGGAATGACCTTAGCTTTTATTATTTTCATACTTACATAATATTAGAAGTAATTCTCCAAAGAACATCGCTTTCTCTTTATTCAAGTAAAGTCTCAGGTTAGTTAAAAAGCAGGTAAATTTGGAGGGATATCGAAGTAGTTAATATCAACTAACAGAGAAGGTAAAGGAGCATTTGTGACTGGTGAAAAGCGGGAAATTATCCTACTACTTCATATTGAGGTTACGCGTACTTAGTTCAACAAGGACTTGTAACTTATTTCCAAATAATAGTATAATTTCAGAGGGGGAATATGGATGAAAAAACTATTTGTTTTATTTATCACATCTGGACTTATGTTAATTGGTTGCTCCCAAAAACAAGAAAATAATTTAACTGAAGTTCTTAATAAAGGCAGTGCTGAAACAGTCACTAGCACTAAAGCGACTTCCTTGGAACTAAACGAAACAGATGAAATAGAAATTTTCACAACAGCGGTAAGTGATTCAATGAAAAAGCCTGGTATTGTCAACATGACAGATCCACAATATCATTTTAGTATCGGTGAAGAATCATATTCTCTTTGGATTACTGAAGATTCTGGGACAATAATGAACTCAAAAGACACGCATACGGTTTATACGTTATCTAGTAATTCAGTCCAAAAAATTTATGAGTTTGTTAATAAAGGATAAGAAGGTATAAAACGTATAGGGGGTATATTTGGGTGTTTAAAAAAAATATACAAGCCGTTATTTGGGCTTTCATTGCTATTGTTCTCGTTATGATTTGGCTCTTGCCACGAGGAGATGACAAGGAACAAATAGCAGGTGAAATTAATAATCATTGGAACGTTGCAAACATAAATCATATTGAAGTAATTGATGACAATAAATCAGTTGCTTTTTCCCAAACTGTTGATGGTAATGAGATGGAAGTGTATCTAGAAAAATCGTTGTTTTCTTGGGAGAAAAAAAGTGACTATTCCTTTAACCCAGAAGGAATAACTGAACCAATCCATCTTTCATTTTTTAGTTCTCCTTTTAGCAATGAAGAAGAATTTAATGCTGTTTTACTAAGGGTATTCGATAAAGAGATTGATAGCGTACAAATTGTCAAAGGTGACGATACAATTCATAATTTTAAACTTCTTACTAAGGATTCAGGTAAGAAATTTGCATTGTTTAGAACGAAAAGTGATGAATTATTTGATGCTGAGTATATTGCTTACAATAGCGAGGGTGAAGTAGTTTATATGAAGCCAGCACAATAATCTTTTAAGGTACATAATAAAATTCTAAGTACTAACGAGAGCTTTACTTCAAGAAGAGGTAAAGTTTTTTTATTGAACTAATAGAGTTTCGTTCTATAACAGGATAAAATCGGTCACATAAAATGTACGATTTTTCGAGCTATTCAATATGTCGAATAAAATTTAATTGGCAGTAAATGAAATTATTTAACTATATAACTCGTTATAAGAGGAGAGGGGAAAAACAAGGCATCTCTAAAATTGTTTTAGAAGGAGGTTCATATGGAAGAAGAGTTGAAGTGGATTCAAGAGGTATTAACTGGCAATAAGCAGGCGTATTCTCACATTATTGATAAATACAAAAACCTGCTATATGCGACTGTTTTACGGATGACGAAAAATCCGCAAATTGCTCAAGACTTAGTTCAAGAGGCATTCATAAAGGTATATCACCAACTAGGAAAGTTCGATCATAAGGGATCGTTTTCTAGTTGGATTTATCGGGTGACTATAAACCATTGTATGGATGAGTTTAGAAAGAAAAGCTACCAATTGAAACAAGTACAAATAAACGAAGAAAGAGTTGAAGATTCTAATCATCCAGAGATAATTTTATTGAAAAAGGAAAAAAGTAGACAGTTAGAACGATTGATCTCGACGCTTCCTGAAGATGAAAGACTGATTATTCTATTACGATATGTGAATGAATTAAGTTATGAGGAAATAAGTGAACTGGTTGAAGTTCCACTTTCAGGAGTTCGAAATAAACTTCACCGAGCAAAGAAAAAAATGAGAGAAACAATAAATCGTGAAGGAGGATATTTTTATGAACTGTCCGAAGGCCGATAAACTTTCCCAGTACGCGGATAACCTACTAACACAGCAAGAACACTCTCAAATACATATACATCTAAACACTTGTGTTACTTGTTCGAGTATTGTTCAACTTTTTAAAGAGGAACAGGAATTTTTAAAGATTAATTTACAATCACCAACATTACCAGATCATTTTGCATCACTTGTATTGGAACAACTGGAACCTTATGAACAGAAGGATGTTCGAAGAAAAAGAATGATTTGGAAACGTATCGTTCTACTGGCTGCAAGTATTATGTTAGCTGTAGTTTTAACTGCAACATTAAGTCCTACCTTTGCCCAGATAATAAGTGGCATGTTTAGTACCAAGCAGGTCGATGAAGGATTAAATATGGCATCAGTTGATGGGCTAGGTGAAAGGGTTGATTTGGAAGTGTCAGATCAACAACTTACATTGAAAGTGGAGGACGTAATTGTAGATTCATCGCGAATAGCATTGTCTTTACAAGTCATAGATGAAAAAGGTATTGTAGTAAGGCCAAATATAGATCATTCAATAAAAGGTAACCAAATCTCCGTTTCTGGTTTTAATGGTGAGTACAATTATACAATGGGTTACAGATTGGATGGAGGATTAGATTATAATTCTTTTCAAGTATTTATTGATGAACCTGGATTAGAGAAAGTAACAATCAACTTTCATCTGGTCGAATTAAATGGCAAACAGGGAAACTGGGACTTAGAAATACCAGTGGAAATAACAGGGAACAAAGATATCAAAAAAAGTGTGAATCTTAATAAAGAAAAACAGACGATAAATGGCGTAACAATTAATTTAAAAGAAATAAAATTCGCACCCACATCGAATAGTTTGCTGTATGAAACTTCATACGAAGCATCAGAACAATTAGTAATCGAGAATGATTTTAAAGCTTTAAATGAACAGTACGGATTGGATACCAGGGAACTTGCTTCCTATGGAACATCTATTAAATATCATATAGAAAATAAGGAAAACAATGTCATAATGAAATTTTCTCCATATATTCAGGACGAACCTATGGATGATAAAATAATCATTAGTTCTGCAAACGAAAAAGGTAAAATAGGGCATGCTGCCTGGAAAGAAGTATTTGTACCTGATAAAAATGACAGCAATCTCACATTTGTATTGGATGGTGTTTATAAAGTAATTCCCACTAATTTTTCCGTTAAGTTTAATCCTAAAGAAGTAAAAGAGAATCCTGTAACGTTTAAATATATGGGAAAAGAAGTAACAATAAAAAAGGCTGAATTACAAAGTAGTGCCAATACAAGTGATCCAGGTATATTTGAAATTGAAATGGCAGTGAATCAAGAAAGTAATGAAATGGAATTTGGTAAGTGGGTGTTGAAAGAAAATACTGGAAGGTATTTTAGACTTGATAGTGAAACTACGACAGGAGAGATGGAAGATTACAACCATACGCTCTACTTCAAAACGACTGGTTTAGATTACATCCCGGAAGAAATGTCTTTACACCTTCTTACTGCAACTAGCTATTATGAGGCAGATAACAAATGGCGAGTTCCTTTATATGAATAAATAAGTCAATAGGATAGAGAATGGAGAACCAAGTATCTTCCTCAATAAATCCTAATATCGAAGTATTGCTTTTTATACTTTCTATAGGATGTTCTACCGTTAAATTGAGGGTCAAGAGCAACTAGTTAGTTCTTTCTATTCAGGTGAGATGCCATAAGTGATACGTTAAAAATCCAAGCACAAAAAGATAATAGTGTTAGTCTATTGATGTGCAAATTAAGAGATTTTGCCTCAATCCTAAATGGTTCCCTACAAATCACACTTTATTTCAAAGCTACAAAGATGCTAAAAACCACTTTCCATAAGTTATTGGAAAGTGGTTTTTTCATGAAGCAAACGTAGTGTATCTTTTGTTGATGTATGGCATCTAGTTGGTGTATTAGTATAAGTTCCGTATTTAGAGTTAGTCTACTAGAAGTGCCTCAAATGGCGAGGTTCCAAAATTCTAATGTATCGTTAATGAGATTGGAAGTTAACATTAAAATTCCTATTATATAATAAATATACTTCACATTAATCAACCTCTACATCATTATTTTTATTGCAAATGCAATAATTTTAGTTTAAGATGAATGTAGATCTTATTATTGCATTTACAACAAAGATATTTACGGAGGAGCTATTTATGAAAGAAATTTTGCGTGAAATTGGCATGATTGCTAGGGCATTGGATTCCATCAGCAACATAGAATTCAAAGAGTTTGAACTAACAAAAGGTCAGTACTTGTACCTGGTGAGGATTTGTGAGAACCCGGGAATTATCCAGGAACAGTTAGTAGAGATGATTAAAGTGGACCGGTCTACGGCAACTCGTGCTATCCAAAAACTAGAGTTGAACGGCTTTATTGAGAAAAAAGGTGCCGCGAACAATAAAAAGATCAAAAAACTATATTCAACGGAGAAAGGGAATACGGTCTACCCATTCATTAAAAGAGAAAATGAATACTCCAACCATGTTGCATTAGAAGGATTTTCTGAAAAAGATGCAGAAACCACATTCGATTTTTTGCACCAAATCAGAAAAAATATCGAAAAAGACTGGGAATTAGTTAAAAAGGGAAACAAAAGAAACTATTAATATACTAAAGGAGTTGCCTTGTTTAATGACGATAAAGAAATGTACTCTTGAAGATTCACTTAACCTCCAAGCCATCAGTGTGGAAACCTTTACTGAGACTTTTAAGGACCATAATTCCCCTGAACACCTAAATGCCTATTTGGAAAGGGCATACAACGTGAACCAACTAAAACAAGAATTAACTAATCAGTCTTCACAATTCTTTTTTGTTTATTATAATCAGGAAGTCGCTGGATACCTCAAAACTAATACTGGTGATGCCCAATCGGAAGCAATGGGTGATGACTCACTTGAAGTCGAGCGTATCTATGTGAAGAAGAAATTCCAAAAACATGGGTTAGGAAAGCATCTACTCAATAAAGCAGTGGAAATCGCGAAAGTACAGAAGAAAGAGAAAATTTGGCTTGGCGTATGGGAAGAAAATGAAAATGCCATTGCGTTCTATAAGAAAAAAGGGTTTTTGCAAACGGGTGCTCACTCTTTTTATATGGGCGATGATGAGCAAGTGGACTTGATCATGACCAAAATACTCTAATAATTTTTCTTATTAAACGAAAAGGCTTTACTTCAAGAAGAGGTAAAGCCGTTTTTTAATGGGCTAACGTAAGCAGTTTAGTTTAAGAAGGAATTCTGAGGACGATTGGTGAAATAACCAATCAGTATATTCAAAAGGTAATTATTTTGATTGGGGTGAGTAACATAATTATTCGAAAGCTTATCTCCGCGGTAATGGCTTGTGTCTTGGTTATGGTAAACTTTTCATTCTCAGGACAGACAGGTCTTGCAATCATAGTTGGTATTTATCTATTTCCAATTCTTTTAATTTATGGAGTACCAGCATCTGTTTTCTCTGATTTCGTTACAAAAAAACTAAAATCTTTTCCTAGAGTAATTTTGGCATTATTTATGCACTTATTCCTAGCTGCTTTGTTTGTTGTAACTCCAGCTTTACTTTCTGGTAGCGAAATATTCAACTTTTACTTCATTATTTCTCTTTTATCTTCTTTTCTGTTCTACTGTAGTGATGAATTTCTTAGGTCAAAATTAGCCAAATACTTGTATCAGAAGGTTTTTTTGTCTGAAAGAGCTAAAGAGTTATGTAAAAAGATTGGGAACTTGAGAATTTAGAGAGGTAGTATCATCTTGTTTAACGAACGTTATCGAAAGGGAATAAGATATCTTTTCTTATTGAATGAAAGTCGCTGGTTAGTCAATAATACTGACGAGCGAAACTAATGATAGCTATAAAACATAAATAATCTTTTAAGGAACGATGGAAGCAATGACTGAAATGAATAAAAGGACGGTATTATGGATTAATAAAAAGCCCAATTTCTCAATTTAATACTGAGAAATCAGGGTTTTATTTGATGTACAATCGTTTTGTTGTGTACGAACTCAAGCAATTCTAGCAGTATCTTTTATAAATGTGAGCGCCTAGCTGGCCATGAACCTTGTAGTTTACGAAGTTGTACAATTTGTCCTGTATGATAGGCATCATGCAAAAGGATATTTAGATATTGTTGCCAAACTGGCAGAGAAGGACATTGTTGATCTAATTGTGCTTCCTGAAGGGATGTTAATGAAGATTGTAAGGCATCATGGACGTGAAGCGTTCGACTCACTGTCTCTTGCCAAGCCTCTTCCTCATTAGGTCCACCTTGGACAAATGTGTCATCATTATTTTGTGGAACAACAAATGTGTCATCTTGAAGTAAGCGGGAAAGTAAACGCTCTTTAAAGATTAGTAAATGGTTTACATTTTCCCAAATTGTATTAGTGGCCATTCCAACAGGTTTCCAACATGCTTGTACAGCGGTAAGATTCTTTAACGCTTCTGATATTGGTGGGTACCATTCTTCTTCGTAAAAAACTTGGTTGACTCCATTTTGCAAGATTTCTTTTTTACTCATTAGGATAGCCTCCTTTTTGTAACTATCTAAACTTGGTATATTAGTTACCTCCAATTAAAAATATAAAGGTTTTTTAGAAGAGTTATTTTCAATATAAACTATAGAATTCTCTTATAATGCACAAATAAGTAACGGGGAAATTAATTTCACAAAATCCCCGTCAACCGTAACACTTTCATACTTGTTACAAATTTTCAAATTGAAGATATTCTAAAACATTTCCGAAAGGGTCTCTAAAACTAATATATTTTCCTGGAGGACAATTAGTTGGTTCGTCTATAACAAAATTCACTTCTCTCTCTTTTAAGAATTTAACTTTTTCATAAATATCTTCAGTTAGCAATCCTAATACAACTCCTGATATATCTTGAGTATAGGTTGCATTATCGTTCTCTTCTAAAATAATTGGTAACTCTCCGTGAACAAGTGACGCAAGCTTAGGGTTATATTGTTTGCTTAATTCAAAACCTAAAATATTGGTATAAAAGTCGATTGCTTTGTTTAAATTGGGCACATAAATGCTTATAACACAAACTTCACTTTTCAAATTAGTTCCCCCATTTTTGGTATTATTATATATATTCTATACTCCTTAACAATCATCCTTCTTTGGAAATATATTTTTATTAGATTTACTCATTCTAATGGGCGAGACTTTCCATTTTCCTAATTGTTACTTCGCTTAGAAGAGCCTTATAAGAAAGTTTTTACGTTAAGAGTATTTGGAGGTGGGCGAGAGTCACATTCCACTGAGCCAAACGTAAAAAATTCAAGATTTGTTTTAGGGAGGACTAGAAATGAGTAATGTGTCACTTAAAGATACTAGGAGTAAAGCTCTTTTTCTTATTGAACTAAAGTAAGAAGATTAGATCGGGAAAGGAAATACGTGCAAAAATACAACTTAAAACTACTGGATTGAGGAGTAAAGGAATGAAAAAAGATAAAAAAAGAGATAAAAAAATACATCGAATAGCAGACGAAGAACGATATAAAGAAGTAAAGGAAATGACAACAGAGGAATGGAATGCGAAACTGGAAGAAAAAAATAAGGCTAAAACAGGGAAGATGAAAGATAAAAAACGAATGGGGAAAGTACTAGGTAAAGTAATACATGGGACGACACCAGAAGAACGATTTAAAGAAATACACGGAATAACAATAGAGGAATGGAATGCAAAACTTGAGGTGAAATTTAAAGACAAAACAGGAATGACACCAGATGAGTGGTATGTAAAACAGGTTAAAACTACAACCCCTTTTGATATTATTAATGAACGCTACGGTACTGTTACAGAGGATGATATAAAGCTTGTTAAGGATTTGCAGTTTTTTGGATTAAAAGATGGCGTAATAAATATATTACTTGATTATGTTGCAATTTTTAGTAGCATTGGGATGGTTCACCCGTTGGTAAGAGAAATGGGTGAAAATTGGCATAAGGAAAATATATTAACTGTTGAAAAGGCTATTAACTTTGTTAGGGAAGAACATAAGAAGTACACAGAGTAAACAGAGAAATAGTTATTAGTAGGGTGTCCCTTTAAGAAGAAAATAGGAGTTTTTATGTCGCATTTGATACATATTGCGAAGTAAAAAAGCCCTCAATTTTTAAGATCCTAACCCAGTAACAGGTGGAATTCATAATGTTAAAAAAACTGCTGGTGTATGGGGGAATGATAGTAAATACGTTGAATTACTTGAAAAATTTATAAATAAGTAAAGGATGATAAATTTGTCAACAAAAGAAGCAATGAATATATATTTTCAGAAGAGGAAAGAGTTAGCATCTGAAGGTTTAGATTTTTTATTTAAAACACCAGTAAATAATGATGATGGAAATCTAATAATTTATGAAGGTGAAGTTGATGAGGAAGAATATATCTCATGGAAACCTATAGAAATGAATGTTTCACAAGATTATAAAAGATTAGAAGATGAATTTGAAGTAAATTTGAATAAATCAATAATTGATTATTTTAACTCATATTGGTTTGCTGACTTAGATGGTTTTTTTAAAGAGCACTATATAAAATTAGAACCGGTCCTTCCGAATGAAAAAATAAGTTCTTTTAGAGAGTCTTTGAGAGGATATAAAAATAATCACGGGGATAGTTTAGTGAAGATACCTATTGGAATTGAGGGAAATGGGTTACTAGTCGTTGTCGAGAACGATAGTGGAATAGTTCAATTAGAAGATTTTGAAAGAGGTACTTTTGAGTATATTGCTGAGAATATTCAAGACTTAATTAGAAATTTAAGATTGAAAAGGTAGCATTAATTATCGTCAATTTCTTTGATTAAGAGTGGTTGTACAATTATAGATATTAAATAAATGGCTGGGAAGTTAGTTAGGAATAACAATTTAGTTTGATTAATTAGAAAGAACTCTTTATATCTATCGAGGCATTGATCCAAAGAAGGATTAACGCAAAAACGACGGAAAATCAAAGGCGCTAGATAATGGTAAAAAGCTTGCAACTTTAAATGAAGGGGAAACAGTAGAACTTCACCAATTAGTAATTGTTGGAGAGTTTAAATCTTGGTTCTCATTTATGGTTGTAAGACAATTCCCAGCTCATTTTTTATGAACATTTTTAAACCAAACTTTATCTTTACCAATGCCTTTTTATTAATCTTTTAATGTATCATTCTGTTTATATTTGTTTGCAATTGATTCTAAATCTAACTTCGTATAATTTCCCCAATTCACCTTTGCAAACGTATCAGCTTCAAACCTTACTGCTAATATTTCTTCAAAAGGTTCCTTATCGGATTGGTCAGTAAATGGTGGTGAGTACCATTTAATTTCCACAGTTTTCACTTGATCTAATTTCGATAAGCCTGCTAACATTTCCTTAGTATTCTTTAACAAAGCATTTTTTGAACCCTCATTAATATCTTTGTCGTATATTTTAACTAAGAAGATACCTTTATCTTCATATACTTTATATTCATCTTTGATAATTGATCCAATAGTAGATTCAATAGCGGTAGGTTCATGATTTACGTCACCACATCCAGCTAGTATAAATACTGTTGCGAAAAATAATAATAACACTAATAACTTTTTCAAATAAAAACCTCCGGGTGTATATTTACCACTATTATACAACACATATTAGGAAAACGGAGTGCTTTAGTTAAAGAGATATAAAAGCTGCATAGATGTTCTATCATTCTTATTATTAATTATTATGCTGAGTGTTATCAAGAATGGAAAGTGTATAAATGATTTTTTATCCGTCTAAAAATCACGGGAGCTTTACTTCAAGAATGGGTAAAGTTTTTTTCTTGTTAACTAATGATGCAATTTAGTTGAACAAACATTTGGTTCAATATCATTAAGGAAAGTAATAGATAAAATTTTAATTTCACTTGGGCTGATATCTTGAGTAGCGTTTAGTGAGAAGGGAAAAGTGTTGACCTATCAAGGAGAAGGGGAGAATTGGCAAGCTTATTACGAGATAATCGACTCTAATCTTTCATATACAATTTTTTATTTCGGTAAAGAAAAAACTTGAAACTATTGACTATGCTATTTCTCAGAGAGCTAGAAACTTAGATATGGAACCTACTTGAGCATCATTTCCTTTTGCCTTTCATATATAAATTCATATCCATTCCTTACTATCCATCTATTTTATCTTTCAAGTTTAAAAACTGTCCAGAAAAAAATAGCATCTGGACAGCGTTTTACATTTAAATGTTCTTTATGATTTGTAAGTTTTTTTGCAGGAAATCTTCGGTCGATTCTACAGCGCAATACATACCGTTAAGCGCACCGACAAACGCATGATGAACTTGTTCAGCTGGAACAACCTTACCATTATAAGACAATTCTAGTGTTGCACACGCATCTTCAATAAGTGTCGTCTCAAAGCCTAGATCCACAGCCGCTCGGACAGTTGCATCAATACACATATGAGTCATCATGCCTAATACTACTACCTTGGTTACGCCACTTTCTCTTAATTTACTTTCTAATTCGGTCTTTAAAAAGCTATTAGGGAAATGTTTGGTGATGATGCTTTCAGTTTCTAATGGTTGAACAGTTTCATGTATTTCAGCTCCCACAGTACCCGGGAGGAAGAATCCTAATGCTGGATCACCTGCGATATGTTGAACATGGAAAATGTTATCTTTGTGATTCTGTCTAAACCATTCAAGCACTTTCGCCGCATTAGTGGCTGCTTTTTCAGGGTTGCTTAATTCCATATTCCCATTTGGAAAATAGTCATTTTGAATATCTACAATAATTAGAGCTATGCTCATAATTCTACACCTCATTTAAAGTATTTTGTTACACTATAATCATAGAACGTATATTGATTATTATCGATATGTTGGCGAAATGCTTTTATCTTAAAAATTTTCATGGTGAAAGGAATTTAATATGGAACTTGATAATATTGATTTTCGGATTCTTCGGGTATTATCCGAAAATTCACGTATTCAATGGAAAGACCTAGGTGAACAAATTCATATGACGGGCCAAGCAGTAGGGAACCGTATAAAAAAACTAGAGGAAAGTGGTGTAATTAAGGCTTACTCTTTAATAGTTGATGAGATGAAATTAGGACTTACTTATACTGCGTTTGTCATTATTTATATGAAAACAGCAAACCATGATTCGTTTATACAATTAATGAATGATCGCAATGAGGTAGTTGAAGTTCACCGCGTATCTGGAGAAGCCTGTTATCATGTAAAGATAAAAGTTAACTCACAAGAGCAATTAAATCTTTTTCTGGATACAATTCTCGAGTATGGGAATTATACTGTACATTTATCCATAAAAGAGATCAAACAACAGAATCCGGTGATTGCCACATGATAAAAGAATATGGCGAGTGAAATATACTATTTCTTACCAGCTAAATCGAGAAGCAAAAGTTTTCCTTCTGGTCATTCTGCTTCGTTGAGGGAACGGAATTCACTAATAGACAGTAGAATTAATCCGAATAAAAATGGTTCCGATCATACTGATGATGGGAATCATTTTTTCTTTTTGGCTAGGTAGGTTCTAGCCAACCATGCAAGAGAAGATGAAGCAGCTGAGTATTTAATAAATCTTAAAGTCAATTCTTGCACTTTGCAAGTAAACGGTGTATATATTATATAGAGGTGAAAACATGGAAAACAAACGTGAACTATTTCAAGTACTTACTCGCAGATTTGGACTTCTTAATAAAAATTGTTGTTCAGTTGGAACCGTGGATATATCACTGGTACAAAGTCACATTCTTTATGAAATAGATAAGCAAACTACACCATCGATGCAACAAATTGCAGAAACGATAGCAATGGATATAACTACTTTTAGTAGGCAAATTCAGACACTTATTAAAATGGATTTAGTAAAGAAAACACCATCTGCTGCAGACAAAAGGGTATATCTTTTATCCCTTACAGTACAAGGTAAATTTGTCGCTACTACCATTGATGTATCAATGAATGAATACTTAGAGGAAGTATTCTCGCATATGAATGAATTTGAGAAGGATACAGTTATTCGTTCAATTAAATTACTTAATCAAGCCATGTCCAAATCAAGTGTTTGTTGTACACCTTTAATATAAGCAATTTAAGTATTGCTTTAAAAAATATATATTACTTGCAAAATACAATTAATGAGAACATGTTAATAAAACTTAATGGAGGTATGGAGAATGAAAAACATTGAACTGAACCAAGTAACCTCTGGTGGATGCTGCGGACCTGCTACAAAAAATTATTTAGATGTAGCATCAACTTTAAACAAGGAATTACCAATAGCGATTATAGGTGCTGGTCCTGTAGGTTTAGCAGCGGCTGCTCATTTAGCTAACATCGGTGAACGTTTTATATTAATCGAGTCAGGTGATAGTGTTGGGAGTAATATCCTGAACTGGGGACATGTACGGTTATTCTCGCCATGGCAATACAATATTGATAAGATAGCTAAAAAAGTTCTAGAAGATCATGCTTGGAAAGCACCTGTTTTAGATAACCTTCCTTTGGGAAGTGAATTAGTTAACGATTATTTGATGCCTTTAGCAAATTTACCTGAAATAAAACCTTTTCTATTACTAAATACAAAAGTTGATTTCATCAGTAAAAAAGGGTTAGATAAAATGAAATCTGCTAATCGTGAAAAATCGTCCTTTGTTTTATACCTGGAACAAAATGGAGTATCAAAAAGAATGGAAGCAAGGGCAGTTATAGATGCTACGGGAACTTGGTCACATCCAAATCCGATAAATGCTGATAATGTTTGGACTAAAGAAGAGAAAGAACTAAAACAACATATATATTATGGTATTCCAGATATTAAAGGGGAGCAAAAGGGAAAATATAAAGGTAAAAGAGTTGCTGTTGTTGGTGGAGGTCATTCAGCCATAAACACGATTTTAGAATTATCACAGTTAGATGATGATGTAGAAATTTCGTGGATTATGCGAAAGAAAACAGTAGAAGATGCTTACGGTGGAGAAGACAAAGATGCTCTGGAAGCAAGAGGGGAGTTGGGAAGTCGTATTCACCAATTAGTTGATGCTGGTCAAGTAAAGATCTATACCTCATTTTTTATTCATCAATTAAATAAAACAAAAGATGGAATCGCAATCACTGGAGAATTAGAAGGTGTTGAACAAACACTTTCTACCTTTGATGAAATCATTGCAAACACAGGCAGCCGCCCAGACTTCTCATTTGAAAGAGAAATCAGACTAAACATAGATACTGCTACAGAAAGCGTCGAAGCACTTGCTCCATTAATTGATCCAAACCTTCACAGTTGCGGTACTGTTCGACCTCATGGGGAAGAGATATTAAGACAACCCGAAAAAGACTTCTATATAGTAGGAATGAAAAGTTATGGTCGAGCTCCAACATTCTTGATGGCAACTGGTTATGAACAAGTTAGATCTATTGTGGCCCATTTGACTGGAGATTTTGAATCGGCTAAAAAGGTAGAACTAGATTTACCGGAAACTGGTGTATGTAGTGTTAGTTTGGTACCACAAAATTCTGCACAATCATGTTGTGGAACTGAGGTATCCAATTGTTAGAGGTGAATTTAAGTGACTGTAAATAACGGTGCTAATTTAGCTAAAGATTATTTTAATTGCTACCAAAAATGGTTAGAGAAGCGGGTACTAATGTTTTAAAGGTATAGAAGTATCAAGTAATAGAGTTCTCAGCTAATTTAAATCAAAACTTGATTAGTGTAAAAAATAACACCGTTCATAACTAGAACGGTGTTATTTATATAGTATTTTACGTAACTTCTTATTGAATCAAAGTGGCAGATTAGTTGAATAAGCAAGTGAATACCGCAGGGGCTATGTAGGAATATTTTTAAGTAATAATGGAATGTTCTGAAACCATTAGAAAATTTAACCGTCTATTGATGGGGACGGTAAAAATGGGAGATAGAATTATAGCTTTTATTTTAATTATTCCTAACCAAAAGTAAGGTGTTATTGGTAAAGGTGGATGTATCGAGAAGAACATGAAATATAGTTATTCATGAAATAAGTTGCGTAGCTGTGACTACCTTTAAACCTGTAAATTCATAAACTGGCGTAGTGATGAATCGTGAAAAGTAAGAATTTCTATGAAGTAAGCATTTGTTCAACTATAAAGTATATTAGTTGAACGAGTGGCGGTCTGTTGGAGAGCTTTTTCTTATTAAACCAACGAAGCAGTTTAGTTAAAGATGGAATACTTATCGTAGAAAATAAAAGAATTAAAGGGGGAAGCATAGCTATGTGGATAATATTTGGGGCTATTGCAGTAGTAGCAACTCTTATAAATCTTTATATGTATACAGTAGGAAAGGATTATAAGCTTGCTATGGCGATAGGCTTATCATTTACAGCCTTAACACTTTGTTCAGAATACAGTCTTGTATCCCAGTGAGTAAAGGTGGAAGATTGGGCAGCTTTATTGGATGTAGTACCTGGTATGGAAAGGGCATTATGGTTTTTGACAATTGTTTCTATCTTACTAAATATAGCACCTATACTTTTAGAAGGAAAAGGTAAGAAATAATTACTTATTGTCACTTCATTTATATGCCGATTATTGTGTTGTTAACCTAAGGGAGGCTTTACTTCAAGAAGGAGTAAAGCCTTTTTTCTTACAAACTAAAGTGGGAGGGGCTAAATGTGAAAAGACTATATCTATTCCTTTTGATAGTTTTCGGAGTTGTTACTATTTTTGGTTGTGAAGAAGATAGCAAGGATAATGAACTGGTCATGGAAGGCATTGTGGCTAAGGTAGACGATCGTGAAGTCTTTATTTATGAAGAACTAGAGGAAGATGCAATGATTCTATCTGAAGAAGAGGTCATTTCAAAATCGTTACAAGCATCATACTTTGGCTTTGATACAGAAATTTCTGGTATTGAAGTAGGAGACAAAGTAAAAGTTTGGTACGACGCCATGGATGCAAGTTTACCCAGGTCTGGTCATGGAACAAAAATCGAATTAATAAACAAATAATAAGGAAATGAAAAAGAGAGATCATTGAATTACGAACTTTAATCCTTCTTCAACTATGGGTGCTTTACTTCAAGAAGAATAAAGGAAATAAAGCTGTAATGGAGAATTATTCTCGGAAGGTATTGGAGGTGTAAAGCGTGTCCGAAATAGATCTATTGACAGTTACTCACGATCCCAAAGGAAAAAATATAAAGCTATTTACTGAATTACAAAAGGAATTTGAAGGTATTTATTCAGAGATTTTCATTGCAATTAGTGAGGAATCGTCAATTGAATTAATAAAGGAAATGGAAAGAAGCATGTTAAATGTTAAAGTAATTCCTAAAGAAGGTGCAGCACAGGCACGTAGAAAAGCATTAAACTTTAGTCTCACTGGTAAAAGTCAATTTTATCATTATTGTGACTTTGATCGAATATTAACTTGGGGAAAGAACCATTTAGATGAATTAAAAAATATAGTATTAGACATACCAAATCATGATTATCAAATTTTAGGTCGTACCGAAAGAGCAATGAAAACACACCCTGTAGAATGGATTGAAACAGAGAAGATTACAAATAAGATCTTTTCTTTAGAACTAGGTAAAGAAGTTGATATCACAGCTGGTTCTTGTTCTTTTTCAAGGGAAAGTGCTGAATACATAGACAGAAATTCAAAAGAAAAAATGACGGATGCTGAATGGGCAATGATTGCACTTAGAATCGCGAAATTAGATGTAAACTATCGCTCCGTAGAAGGCTTAGAATACCACGAAGAAACGAATGGAATTACAAGGATTATTAGTGATTCTGAAAAATGGTTAGGTCGATTGCAGCTTAGTTTAATTATCAGTGAAACTGCAATTAAAACAGGCAAGTAATATTCTTTCTTTATCTAACGGCTGCTTCACTGGGTAGAGCCTATTTCCTAACTAAACCAAAGTCGCAGTTTAGTTTAAGGCGATAATACTAACGAAACAGTTTAATAGAAGAAGTGATCATTGATTATGTTGCTTTCCCAAATGATGTAGAAAAATTTTCTCGAAAAATTTATGCTGCGATACAAAAATAGTAATATTAAAAGGATTATTGCCAATTTAATAGAATTATAGACTAGGATGTATTTTGACAAACGCAGCAGTTTAGTTGAAGAGTAAATTCTGCAGTAATAGATGGTATAACTTGAGAGATTTTTTAAAATTGGAGGAATTGAAGTATGGCGAATTCTATATTAGAAACTATATCTGAATTAACAAATACCAACCAGTGGTTAGAAGCTTTTCCTATTATGAAACAATTGCGAACTGATTTAACAGAAGAAACATACATAGAATTACTTCTAGATATGAGTAAAGATGGATATAAACTATACGCAATGTACGTAGAAAATGAAATAGTATCATTAGCTGGATTAAGTTGGAGAATTAACTTTTATAATAAGCGTCATATTTTTATTTATGATTTAGTAACTGATGTGTCTCAACGGTCATTTGGTTATGGAGAGAAATTGTTACAGTACATACACGATTGGGCTAATGAAAATGGGGCAGAGTATGTAGCTTTAGAGTCAGGTTTACAAAGAATTGATGCACACCGATTTTATGAAGATAAACTAAACTATGACAAATGGTGTTATTCCTTTAGGAAAAGTTTGTAATTCGGTTTTAAACTTTAATTATTTTTTGTTTCAAATAAAGGCTACCTACTTCAAGAAGGGGTAGAGCTTTTTTCTTATTGAACTACCTTAGAGTTTAGGTGAATAAGATTAGTAAGGAAAATTTTAATTTGGTTTTTATCAGAAAATTGAAATCAACATTGGGATATATTGTATTGCGTAAATGACACACATAATAGCAAATACGCATATAAATGTTGTTAATGGGTGAGGTAACTTATTGGAATGAATAATTAAAAAAATACCAATCAAGATTAGAATAATGACAAATAAAAATGGTGACATATTATAGCCTCCCTCTTTTCATTTTTAAGATTAACATTTAAAGGTGAAAATTTCTAGAATCCTTTGATAAAATGCAGCATATGTATATTGCGAACAAAATGTACATTAGAAGAAAAGGTTCTTATTCAGGTTAATATAGAGTGATTTAATGAATAATTTAGTTAATACATAAGACAGGGAGTTGAGATAGTTAATGCAGACTATTTTTGTTGATTGGGGTGGAAATAATGTGAAACTTACCTGGATGCCCCAAAAGAAATTAACTGAGTCTTTAAAAGTGACAAGTGTTCATGCAGTATGCATTAAAGATGGGAAAGTACTACTAGCTCATATAAAAGATCGAGGGTTTAATTATCCGGGTGGACACGTGGAGACTGGTGAGAAAATAGAAGAAGCCATACTACGCGAAACATATGAAGAGGGATATGTGAAGGGAACAATTAAGTACATAGGTTCAATTGAAGTGAGCCATAAAGAAAACCTATCCTTTGATTCAAGAGGAAAGTATCCCTTGATTGCTTATCAAGCTTTTTTTAGAATGGATGTTATCGAATGTTTACCTTTTCTCCGAGAACATGAATCGTCTGCTCGAATTTGGGTTGAACCCTCTGAAGTACCATTTGTAATTAATGACCATGAACTTTCGAAATTAATCTTAGACCATGCGTTAACCCTATGTTCTTCTTGAATTAAAGTGGAGCTATACTTCAAGAAGGGGTAAAACCTTTTTTTCATTTTAAACTAAAGGTGCGGTTTAGTAGAACAATAAGTTTACAGAGCGAATAATAAAATGAAAAAATTGTAAAATAGGTTCGAGAGTGGAGAAAGTTCTTGAAAAATAATGGAATAAGAGTCAGGTGAAGTGGGAATTATTGTTTATTCTCCAGTATGTGAAGATATACTTTTATCATTAAATAAAGGCAAAATGGGTTTTTGATAATTTAATTGTGAAATTCATTTAAAAATGGAACCTCAATTCCTTTGAAAAGGATTCAAGTAAAGCTGCAAATTAGTTGGAGTCGTCCTAAAAATATTTATTTGAGAGGATATAGTTATTATGGAAGGATACTTAAGTATTGGTTTTATGATTATTGCATTTCTTATATTATATTATGTGATTCAAGCAGCAGTAACAAAAGGAATTAACAATTCAGCTATTGGCAAATTACTTGAAAAAGAACAAGGGGAAAGAATAAAAGAAAGATTAACGGTTGAAGATGTGCTTGAAAGTTATAAAAGAAGAAATGATAACGATAAGAGTTGATGCTATCCTAATTGAATTGTTCACCTAATGATGTGCTTTAGTTAAACAAGTAGCTGCCTGTAATGATAGCTTTCTTATTCACCTAACGCAGCAGCTTAGTTCAACATAACATAAGTATTTTCACAGTGAGTCTGACTAGGAATAGATTGGAAACGATTAATTATAAAATACCGATAATTTAAACTATTTATAGCTATAAAACGTATATTAATATTTTGAGGAACGATGGAAGCGATCACTGAATGAAAGGTGGAAATTGTATGCATTGGGTGATGTGGATTATTTACGGCTCCGCAGTGGCTTTAATTTTAGTTAGTTATCTAGTGGATGTTTTGACTCGAAGGAAATATAACTTAAATAAACAGGAAAAGACTTTAAACCAGAGTTCAGCTGAAGCAGAAGCTCTTCGAG
Source organism: Psychrobacillus sp. FSL H8-0510 (assembly GCF_038008345.1). NCBI lineage: Bacteria > Bacillati > Bacillota > Bacilli > Caryophanales > Bacillaceae > Psychrobacillus > Psychrobacillus sp. FSL H8-0510. The sequence goes on along the minus strand of NZ_JBBOYZ010000001.1, from coordinate 1,894,773 downwards.
AAGTGGGACGGTATGACAATCATAGTGGAACGCTTTAAATGAATGAACGAGTGCTTTACTTCAAGAAGGAGTAAAGCTTTTTTTAATAAAATATGGAGGTTAATAGAAAAACTAGTTTTAAAAATTTACGAAACCAAGTAATTACTTAATCGTATATATTATAAGAATATTTAGATATATAAAATTTTATGAGAGGGGATAATTCGTTTTGATCCGAAAACTACTAACTAGTGTTATTACTATTCTATTTTTAATAGGTTTGAGTTTTGGTATTACATATTTTACGCATACAAAATTCATTGACTATTCATGTTTTATTGGTTTAGCCGCTACCGCCGTAATTTGGTTTTTTACTTCTAAAGGTGATGGTTTTAGTACTAGAGGTTTGGATATGAGTATACAAGGTTCCACAGGTATAAGAATGGAAGAGAAAAAGTTTGAGTTTTCTCCGAATATTGTTTTCCTTACGTCTGTGACCTACACCATTATAACAACCGCAGCATTGCTTTTTCATTACAGAAGTTATTTTTAAATTCAAAAGGATTATATAGTCCATTCTAACAGATAACAAAACTAGAGAGTTGTGGACTACATGGGGTTGCGGATGTTTAGATTAGTAGGATTTCTTGTTGCTCAAACTGGTGCTTTATTTCCAAAAGGAGTAAAGTATTTTTTCTTCTTATTCAAAGCGGCAAGGTAGTTTAATAGTAAAATTTAGAAAATGGGGGAGTTTATGAAGAAAGCAAAGCATCCACTTGTTATTGCTGTTGCTGCAGTTTCTGGTGGTGGAAAAACAACAATAACAACACATTTAAACGAAATCTTGCAAAACTCTAAAACGCTTTATTTTGATGATTACAATTTCGAAGGCCCTAATAGCATTTTAGAATGGGTGGCCAATGGATCTAATTATGATGATTGGAACTTGGCTCCTCTAATTACAGATTTAGAGTCATTGCTTACCGAACCCTTAGATTATATAATAATGGACTTTCCGTTTGCCTATAAACACTTTAAAACAAGTAAATTAATTGATTTTATGGTGTTTATTGATACTCCTTTGGATATTGCTATGGCACGTAGAGTAACAAGAGATTTTAAGAATAGTTCAGTTGAGAATATTTTATTGGATATGAATAGTTATATTTCACAAGGCAGACAGGGTTATCTTGAGATGCTTAATACCATAAAACCGAATTCCGACATTATTGTTGACGGGACTTTATCGATATCTGAAATTGTAAGCATTATCTCTCAAAGTATAATTTTAAATGTATATGAATAGCTTACTTAGAATTTTTATAATGAACTAACGTTACAGTTTAGTTGAATAAGGGCTTGAATTAAATATATATTCATCTGTATAATAATTCTTATAAACGGACAGAAGAGGCTATATTTACTTATGAGAGTTGTGGTTATTTGAGCTTGTATTTTGCTTATGTAATGGTAGGGCTTGCCATCGCAATGCCTGTAGGTGCAATCACTGTCGAAATGACAAAACAAGGGTTGAAAAATGGATTTATACACGGATGGGCAGTTGGATTAGGCGGTATGACAATTGATATTACACTAATCATTTTGCTATCAACAGGTCTTGCTTCTATCTTGGCGCTACCTATCATTCAAATTCCCATGTGGCTTATTGGAGCTGTGTTTTTGTTATACTTGGGTTATGATTCAATAAAAAACGCAGATAAAGATATCACTTTATCGGGTGAGAGAGTAACAAAATCTTTTTTTAGCTCATACAAGAATGGTCTTCTTGTGGCTATTTCCCCAGGTAATCTAGTTTTTTGGGTGAATGTATTTGGAGTAGTACTTGCAAAAAATTATGCAACCGATGAAAGTCACTTTTTCATTGTTGCGTTAGGGATTTTAAGTGGAATTTTGCTACATGATATTGGATTACTCAGCATTATATCCATCACTCGAAAAGCACTAAATCGAAACATGATTAAATGGTTAACAATAGTATCAGGGACTTTATTAATTTGTTTTGCAGGATATTTTATTTATGAGTTTATTCAAAATGTGAAGTTATTTTTATAATACATTTTCATTGATGAGTGCTTTACTTCGAGTAGGAGTAAGCATTTTTTCTTGTTTTTTTATAGCGTTTAACGACACTCAAAAGGAAATTAATTGATAATGGGATCTGTAATGAAGTATAAAAATGGGAAATACTAATTAAATGTACAACTTAAGCACCTCTTTATTGAAAATCTGGCATAGATTTGAAATAAGAGGTGTTTTTATATTTCATATCATTGGTTGAGATACCAATGCTAGTTTTAAGCCTCTGTATTATCTAAATATAATAAGACAGAAAAATGGAACTTTTCTAATTCTATAACGTATTTCATTTAACATCAGAATATAAATTTAACTTTGGAAGAATCGTGGTGGGAGTTATATGTCTATTAAACAAATAAAAAAAATTGGAGGCATCTTATTCTTGATAAGCATGTGTTTTCTGTTTGCGGGCTGTCTGAAAGAAAATACTGAACCCCAAGTAGAAGCGGTTGTTTCCTCAGAAGACAAAAATATAATAGCAGTCCAAGCTGTTCTTGAATCGGAATTTACAGTTCCGAACGAAGAATATTTGGTTATTGTCAAAAATATCGATAAAAAAATGACCGAAATAGGTAGCAACACACCTGAAGCAAATGAAGTAAATGGAGTAGAAGAGTCGGGGGTATCAGACGAATGGCGTGCATACGAGGACTTAGTGAAAAAAACTTATGGACCTTATTTTACGGATAATGCTTATGATTCCCTTATTTCGAATGTTATAGCTTTTAAATATCATTATGGATATTTAGGCTTTGACGAAAATCTTAGATATAAGATGAAAGTTAGTAATATACAAGTAACAAAAAGTGAGAACATTAACACTCCTAAGTTTTATGACTTTACCGCTAAGGTAGAATATACGAATAATACTGGAGCAGTTTCCAAACACGAAGTAAAAGGTACCGCAATTCTAGCTGAACCAGGAAAAATTGGGAAGTTTGAAATACGAGACGATGGTGGTTTAGGAGAACAAGTCCGGTAGATTCATAAAACAAAAAGGGTTGTAAATTTAGTCTTTTATTGAAGTAGTATGGAGAGTGGTGGGGTAAGTTGAGTGGAGATGGTTTAGTTTGGTTAATTCTTTTGTTATTGATATTACTTTTTGATGGAACAGCTATCCATTTACACAAGAACAATAAATTGTCTTTATGGATTTCTGGGATCATTATGGTCTTACTTGTTCCAATTATTGGGTTTACAGTAGGGGCAATATTTTTAAAAATTTCCAGAGTGGTTGATCCCACTGATACACACGAAGGTTCTGCATTCGCAGCTGCATTTATCGCAATGGTCCTTTTGGCTAATGCTTTAGTTTTCTTCATAACTGGGATAGTCTTAATAATAGTTAGATTTTTCAAAACTAAAAAAAGTTAACATCTAACGTAATTGTTACGTTGTTAAAATAGAAAATGGATAGGGGCAATTCTGTCCGCATTTAAGGGAAGGTAACGTGATTTATTTTATGTTAATTTGGGAAGTTACACTTAAACGAACGTGGCAGGTTAATTTAAAGGGCTCATGGTCATTTTAACTTGTGTTTTTAGAGGAGTATATTGGGATGACGCTAAAAATAAACTTAATTAAAGCAATTCCTTATATAATTACAAAATTAGCTGGTGCAGGGTTCCTATTGTTTGTTATATCTATTTATCTTTTACTTTCGTTTGGAATAGATATGTACGAATTTGTAGAAGGAATTTCTAGCGGGTTCCTTTGGATAATCGTTTTTGGTTATGGCATTTTGTGTTCGCTATTGATTGACTTGTGGGTATTTAAAGTTCCAAACACCAGTTTAACAGTGAAAATCCTACTATATATTCTAGCAGGTTATGGTTTTTTTATCATAACGCTGGATGTTTCTTTTATGATATTTGCTGGTACAATCGGAGCGTTATGTTCTTTAATATTTTATGTTGGAATATTATTATCTTTCCGTTTCCAGTCCTTTAAATATGTGTTTTCTATCGTTGTGCCATTAATTATTATCATTCTAATGGATGTGGACTTTACGGAAAAGGAACAATGGATTGAAGTGAAAAGTGAAACTTCATATACAGCAACTTTTGACCACTTTAATGGGAAACATGAAATACCTATTCTAGCAAAGACAGATCAAACTATTACCTTGTCCTATGATTTCAACCCAACTAACGATGGAGGGCATGGGTTTTATATGCTAAACGGAAAAAATAAGTTAGTAGGATTGACTGAGGTTAGTGAGGAAGTGTTGAAATTGGAGGTTCAAAAAGCTGGAGTTTATAGAATGGTTGTAACAGGCGATGATGTAAAAGGCAACTTTAAAGTAAAATGGAGTATAAGTGAAACTTATTAAGTTATGGGATACGACATACCTAATTACCAGTAATTTTTCTTCTTATAATCAGGGGATTTGAATCAATAAGAAAATACAGTAAGTGACACAATGAATATGCATTATTTACACTTGCTACGGAGGTACTTATGAAAACTCACTATTATTTAGGGTGGTTTAACAATTTCTTTCCAGAGAATCTGAGTAGGGTGCTACTGGAGGATATAACTGATAGAAAATCATTGGCTATGATTAGCTCGAATCCATCTATTTATGAAGATGATGGTTCTACGGAACGCTCGTGGCTTGAGCAGGCTGGCATTATGTTTGATGAATATCATTTAATTAATTATCGGGTACAGAAGGAAGAGGCCAAAACGATAATTAAAAATGCATCGGTCATCTTTTTGTTAGGTGGGGATACTCTTAAACAGAATGGTTTTTTGATGGAATATGATTTATCGGATTCGATTAAAAAAAGCAGCGCCGTTGTGATGGGGGCAAGCGCTGGTGCAATAAACATGTCCGCTAAATGGTTATGCTCGAAAAACTTTGGATATAAAGTGGAAGCAAGCTCTGTTTACGATGGGATCGGTCTTGTCAATTTCTCCATACTGTCTCATTTTGATCTTGAAAATAACATTGCACTGGTTCAAAAAGAACTATCTCTCCTTTCGGAAGAACTTAACATTTATGCGTCGAACAAAGATTGCGCAGTTCGTGTAAAGGAAGACAAAATAGACGTTTTAGGCAATGTTTATTTAATTTCAGATTCAAAGATTCAGAAATTGGATGAGACACTCTAGTTGTACTGAATGATTAGGTTTAACTGAATTCACTTCTTCAACGCCTATTGTAATCGAGTATGACTATTGATGTGCCTTTATATTAATTCAACTTATGCAGCAGATTTTTGCAATTGTGTTGAATAAGATAATCTATGTAAATTATTGAAGAGGTGGGCAATATAAATACATTCCTTAAATGGTTCATGGCATCCTTTATATTGGGGATTGTTGCGTTATTGGCAGTTTTTTTGGTGGAGGATATAGCAAAGCTAACTGGGGAAATGAATCAAAGCATCTTGTTAGTTAGCACTTTAACTATATTCGTTTTAATACTATTTTCGTTATTTAGTATTGTTAAAGCTAATTCAAATAGAATCAGAAGAGAATTAGTTATCTCCGCAATTTTTGTCATAATTCCTTTATCAGCATTAGTAATAAATGGGTTTATTTTTATTATTTACTTTGTAGGCAAGTAAACAATAATCGTTAGTCCGTCAACGTTTACAACAATTCAAAAAGAATTATAATGAAATGATACAAACAAAATATTTGTTTTTGTAAAATAATGATTCACAAACTTATATGGAGGAAAAATTATGAAAATAACTCAGCAGTGGAATCAGGAAGACAGTGATTATATTCGTAAAAAGGTAATTGAACACAATCTTTCTAAGCTGCCAGATGAAGTAAAACACCCAGTTAAAAACATTAGCTTTATCCTTAGAGATGAAAGAGAGAAAATTTTGGGAGGCATTACAGGAACGATTTTTTGGTATCACTTACATATTGATTTTTTATGGGTAGATGAATCGCTTAGAGGTAAAGGATATGGTAGACAGTTATTACATAATATAGAGGAAATCGCTAGAGAGAACAGATGCAACCTCATTCAACTAGATACATTTAGCTTTCAGGCCCCAAATTTCTATCAAAGATATGGTTATGAAGTAGTTGGCGTAATAGATGAACATCCTAATAAAGATAATCAACAGTATTATCTGTCAAAGAAACTTACTTATTGAGGTATTTTGTTCACCTTTAAAAAAATTAAAAAACGGTCCCTATCTCCTATAAGTTATACTTAGAATAACTTGGTAACGGGGGTTCTTTAGTGAAACAATTGGCTACCTTTATGGGTAGCTTTTCTTATGAAATTTGGTTGCAGTTTCCGGAACTCCATTTATTGCCTGAGAAATAAAATGGTAAGGGAAGATGAAGTTGAAAGAGAATATTTGAAAAAACTTATACGTTGACATATACCCATAGGGGTAGTAGTATTGATTTCAGTTGCTATCAATCATCTATTTCGCTCGTAACTAAAAGTATTGTTTGAAAGCACTTAAGTTAAAATATTTACAAATACCCTAAGGGGTAGTAAAATGCGAGATAGATGAAGAAATAAATTAAAATGAGGTGAGATATTGGAATACGATGCAAAGGTTACAGCAAGAATGAAAAAGATGGAAGGTCAGCTTAGAGGGATATTACGTATGATGGAAGAAGAGAAAGATTGTAAAGATGTGATTACACAACTAAGTGCAGTCCGTTCTGCAGTGGATCGTACAATAGGTGTTATTGTCACGGATAATTTAGTGGAATGTTTATCAAAAGAGAATGCAGATACTTTAGACAAAAATGCAATAGTTAAGCAAGCGGTGGATCTACTAGTAAAAAGTCGATAAGACTTTTTATTTTTCAAATAAAAAATACCTATACAGGTAAGGGGATAATATGGAAAAGAAAAGAACAACTATCGTTTTATTTAGTGGAGATTATGACAAGGCAATGGCAGCGTACATTATTGCAAATGGAGCAGCTGCGTATGATCATGAAGTGACAATCTTCCATACATTCTGGGGTATAAATGCACTACGTAAACAAGAATCTGTAGCGGTGCAAAAAGGATTTTTAGAAAAAATGTTTGCGAAAATGATGCCAAGAGGTGCGGAAAAGTTAGGCTTATCAACCATGCAGATGCTAGGCATGGGACCAAAAGTGATTAAGCATGTAATGAAAAAACATAATGCTCTAACGCTTACACAGCTTGTTGAATTGGCACAAGAACAAGATATTAAACTTGTGACATGCACAATGACGATGGATTTACTGGGTCTTCAAAAAGAAGAGTTATTAGATGGTATTCAGTACGCAGGTGTTGCAGCATATTTAGCAGATGCAGAAGATGGTACCGTGAATTTATTTATATAAGAGGTGACATATATGAAGATAGCTATTTTAATTGCAATTGTGGTCGCATTTTTTGTTTGGCGTATAATGCCAACAAAAGGGGTAAACTCTATATCGACTGCAGAGCTTAAAACAATTATTAATGATAATGATAAAGTATTTGTTGATGTACGAACACCCGGTGAATATAAAGCACGCAACATTCGCCAATTTAAAAATATCCCCCTTGGATCAGACTTTTCGAAACTACCAAAGGATAAAGAAATTCTTGTCATTTGTCAAAGTGGTATGCGTTCAAATCAGGCTTGTAAACAGTTAAAAAAATTAGACTATACAAAAGTAACAAATATCCGTGGTGGCATGAGTGCATATTAGGAGGAGAAAAATATGAAAACAATTCAACCAGAAGAAGTACAAGCGAAAATAGAGGCTGGAGAAGCGGTGAAGTTAATAGATGTGCGTGAAGTGGATGAAGTGGAAACAGGACATATTCCAGGTGTCATTCATATTCCGCTAGGATTGTTGGAGTTTAAAATGAACGAGCTTGATAAATCAGAAGGTTATATTATGGTATGTCGTTCGGGTGGACGTAGTGGTAAGGCAACAGCTCTTTTACAATCGCATGGTTTTGATGTAACGAACATGGATGGCGGAATGCTCGCTTGGAATGGCGAAGTAAAGTAAAGATAAATTTTTTTAAAAATATTAATACCCTAGTAGGTATGGATGGAGAGTTCATATGGTTAAATCGGATGTACAGTTAGATGCAAAAGGCTTAGCTTGTCCAATGCCAATAGTAAAAACTAAAAAGGCAATGAACGAAGTAGCTGAAGGCCAAGTATTAGAAATTCAAGCGACAGATAAAGGCTCAGTGGCTGACTTAGCGGCTTGGTCAAAAACAGTTGGTCATCAATATATTGGTTCACATGAAGAGAATGGAGTGTTCTATCACTATATTCGTAAATGCAATCCTGAAGTAAGCGAAGCAGTTGAAAAAACATTTGAACATACAATTTCAAATGAAGAGGCTTTAAATGGTAAAGGTTTAATCTTAGATGTTCGCGAGGCTGCGGAATATACATTTGGTCATATTCCAGGTGCAAAGTCAATCCCAATGGGCGAATTAGCTGAACGCTTAACTGAATTGAACAAAGATGAAACAATCTATGTGATTTGCCGGACAGGTACTCGCTCCGATTTAGCAGCGAAGCAATTAGCTGAAGAAGGTTTTAACAATATTTATAACGTCTTACCTGGGATGACAGGGTACGAAGGCGAATTACAGAAAGAGGTAGAATAATATGTCCAATAAAGTAGCAATTATTGCATCAAATGGTGGATTATTTGATGCCTATAAAGTATTTAATATTGCAACAGCGGCAGCAGCTTCTGAAAAAGAGGTAGCGATCTTCTTCACATTTGAAGGGTTAAACCTTATTCATAAGCAAGGTATGCACGGACTTGAAATGCCAGCAGGCAAGGAACACTTTGCAGTAGGATTCGCTAATTCTGGAGTTCCCTCAATCCCACAATTAGTAGAAATGGCGCAGGAGTTGGGCGTGAAATTCATCGCTTGTCAAATGACGATGGACGTGATGGGCTTAACAAAAGCAGATTTAGTAGAAGATATCGAAGTGGGTGGCGCAGTTACTTTCTTGGAATTTGCGAAAGATGCAGCACCAACATTAACGTTTTAACGGGTTGCTGCTGCTATCCATATATCTAATTCTTAACTATTGGTTCCGGTAGCTCTTCGCTTCCAGAACCAAAAAAAATAACGAAAATATACCTATGGGGGTAAAATAATGACAGTAAACATTTGGACAGCGGCTGATGTAGCACGCAAAGTCATTGATAACAAAGAATTATTTATTTTAGATGTGCGAAATGCAGATGCATTTGCTGATTGGAAAATTGAAGGCCACAAATTTAATTACTTAAACATTCCATATTTCGAACTTTTAGATGGGGTAGAAGAAATCTTACCACAAATTCCAACAGACAAAGAGATATTGGTTGTTTGTGCAAAGGAAGGCTCATCTATCATGGTAGCAGAACTGCTAGCAGAAGCTGGTCTTGAAGTGGCCTATTTAGAAGGCGGGATGAAGTCTTGGTCGATGTATATAGAGCCAGTTAAAGTAGGCGAACTTTCTGGTGGCGGTGAGCTTTATCAATTCGTCCGTTTAGGAAAAGGCTGTCTTTCCTACATGGCAGTTAACGAAGGTGAAGCAGCAATTATTGATGCTGTACGTTTTACCGATGTTTTTATAAAATTCGCAGAAGAAAAGGGTGTCCAAATTAAGCACGTATTTGACACGCATTTACACGCTGACCACATTTCAGGAGGTCGTCATATTGCTAGTCAAACGGGTGCCGCGTATTACTTACCGTCAAAGGATGCAGAAGAGGTGGTATTCGATTTCACACCTTTAACTGATGGCTTAACAGTAAAACTTGGCAATTCGGAAATTGAAGTAGGTGCGCTTTACTCTCCAGGTCATACCATTGGATCCACTTCTTTTGTAATCGACAAAAAGTACCTATTAACAGGCGATATTTTATTCATTGATTCCATCGGTCGTCCTGACTTAGCTGGTCTTGCAGATGACTGGGTAAGAGATTTACGTCAGACGTTATATAGTCGTTACCGCTCATTAGCAGAGGATTTAATCGTACTACCTGCTCACTTCATGATTATTGAAGAGCTAAATGAAGACGGGACAGTGGGCAAGCGTTTAGGAGATCTATTCGTAGAAAATCATGGCTTAAATGTAGAAGATGAGGAAGTATTCCGCTCAATGGTGACAGATAACTTACCGCCTCAGCCAAATTCGTACGAAGAAATTCGCCACGTTAATATGGGGAAAGTAACGCCAAGTAACGAAGAACAAACAGAAATGGAAATTGGCCCTAACCGTTGTGCAGTACGCTAAGTTAAAAAAATTCTTATAAAATACAAACTACGAGAAGAGGAAATACTCATGAATATTACAAAAACTTTAGATGCAAAAGGCTTAGCTTGTCCAATGCCAATTGTTCGAACTAAAAAAACAATAGATACGATTAACTCAGGTGAAGTGCTAGAAGTACTTGTAACAGATAAAGGCGCTTTAAATGACTTTACAGCATGGGCTGCAGCGGGTGGACATAAAATTGTTGAACAAAAAGAAGAAAATGGGGTATTTTTCTTCTACATTCAAAAAGCATAAGAGCATATAGAACGAGTAGAGCTATTTCTACTCGTTTTCATTTTCCAAAAGGAGGGTCATTATGGATTTATCCATTACATTTATCGTCGTTATTTTTGCACTCGGATTTGTAGGATCATTTATATCAGGAATGTTAGGGGTTGGGGGATCGATTATTAAATACCCCTTGCTACTTTACATCCCCCCACTATTTGGACTTGCCGCATTCACCGCACATGAGGTATCAGGTATTAGTGCTATTCAAGTATTATTTGCTTCACTTGCCGGTGTTTGGGCATACCGAAAAAGTGGGTTGCTCCATAAAGAAATAATAATTTACATGGGTGGAGCAATTTTACTCGGAAGTTTTATTGGTAGTTATGGATCAGGGTTTTTATCAGAAGAAGCCGTCAATGTCGTTTATGGCATACTTGCTGTGATTGCAGCAGTGATGATGTTTATCCCGCGTAAAACAGTTGAAGATACAACGGTCATTTCGTTTAACAAGGTAGTGGCTAGTAGTCTGGCGCTTATTGTCGGTATTGGCTCAGGTATTGTTGGTGCAGCCGGTGGATTTTTACTTGTACCGATTATGTTAACCGTTTTAAAAATACCAACTCGAATGACAATCGCAACTAGTTTAGCAATCACTTTTATCTCGGCGATTGGTGGTAGTGTCGGCAAAATCATCACGGGTCAAATTGATTATTGGCCAGCATTTATTATGATTATTGCTAGTATCATAGCTGCACCACTTGGCGCAAAAATTGGTCAAAAGATGAATGTTAAGATATTACAATGGTTACTAGCATTACTGATTGCTGGGACTGCGATTAAAATTTGGGTGGATATAATACAATAACAATTTTAGGGATTAACCTTACCGTTGTGAAAACTTTGGTGTTGAAAATATAAAAAGAAACAGGGGATCCAGCTTATGTATTTGCTGTATCTCCTGTTTTAGAATATAGAATAGCTTAAGATCTGATGGAAAAGTTACTATTTTAGCAGAAGCAATAAGGAAATAGATAAATTTGCTGAATCACAACTATCAGAAACAGAACTTTAGGATTGGAATTTACATTTCTATAGTTCACACTAGCAAGTTGCTGCTGACTTGTTCCAGTTTCTTTGAATACATGTGAAAGTAGAGTTGTAATAGAATAGATTTTATTTTATTTTTCGGTTTGTTGTAATGCAGCAGGTTTTTTTACAAAGTGGTAGAAGTACTTATCATTAAGGGTTTTATTATCAAAAATTTTTATAGGAGGGGTGTTTCTGAGCAATTCTAATATAAATTTTACGAATAGAATGCTAAGGATATGGAAGAAAGCAGAAAACCATGCTCAATCATCAAGAGTAAAGGTGTTACAACCTGTTCATCTCCTTACTGCTTGTTTAGATGAGAAAACAGGAGTACTTGGAGAGATATCTCTAAAAATCACTTTAGACAAGAGCTTATTGAAAGATGTGATGGAGGATACTTCTATTCAGCATCAGACATTTAGTGTTTTTCTCAACGTCCAAGTTACGGAAGAAGTAAAAAATGTATTGGAAGTTGCTATTATTTATATGAAGAAGTATAACCAAATCTATGTAAATGAAGGTCATTTGCTTAAAGCGTTAATAAAAACTAATGTAGTAGACTATTTTTTATCAGATGATAACCGAAAAACAATATTATCCCTCGGTACTACCTCAAGAGATATGATTACTCATATTGGAAATTATACAGTCCCAATCATTAACACACATCTTATCCGTAAAGTGAATAAAAAGGATATTAACGAACTTGTTCATTTTATTGGAAAAAATTTTTCGAATGAGTGGTCTCAAACTATAAGAGAAGCATTCTCGTTAAATAAGCCACCGGTATATGTTGCTTTCGATGATAACGGAGATATTATAGGGTTTGCTGCTTATGATATATATAAGAATAAAAAATGTTATTTCGGTCCGATGGGCGTGGCATTATCAAACAGAGTTAAGGGGATAGGATATTCTTTACTACATCACTGCTTAAAAGACATGAGTGATATTGGTTATGAGTATGCAATTATTGGACAGGCAGGTCCGATTGAGTTTTATGAAAAAGCATGTAACGCTGTTGTAATTCCTTCTAATAAACTTTAGCGTGTAAACCAGCGTTTACCCCTTAATATCCTATCTTCTGGATTTTCGTTAGGTAAAAAAATAGAAGGATTTTTGTGTTTGGATGACTAAGTTAATTTGGGTCCAAGAATAAAAATAGGACGGTAGCAATGTGGAGTTAATATCGCACAATATCAAAAGCATTGGAATTGGAATTGTAGTTTTATTGCTCGTGATGGTGTGGGTTACCGTCTTTGCTAACGCTAATAGGACTTATTCTGCATCAGACGTATTAGGAGATTATGCAGATTTAAATGCAGAAAAACCATTTGTAGATATTCAAAGTTACGATTTAGAAAAAGAGGATCTATTTACACCAATTGAAATTCCAGAAGAAACGCAACTGGAACTAATAGAGTCTTTTAAAAATGCAAAATTTAAAAGAGTAACAGATGTTTCACTAGATATAGATTACAGAGTAAATATTACATTTAATACAGGATATGCAATGTGGGTGGATACGGATAAAAAATTAGTAAATCTAATTGATGGATACGAATACTATACAATCGAAAATGATAGTGAATTCTTTGAGATTTTAAAGAATGCTACTGAATTGTAAGGCTAAACTATGATTTCACGAAAGCTAGTTATAAATATGAAACGTTCTACCCCCATTTTCGTAGATATTATTAAGGGGGATGAAAGATGGGCTTTTTAATAAATTTCGTAATTATTGCTTTGTTTATTTTTCCTTTTATTGCACTAATATACGAATCAGGGCACGCTTTTTTTGTTAAGTTATTTGGTGGAGAAATTAGTGAATTTACGATTGGAAATGGAGAAGTATTATGGAAGAAGAAGTTCTTTGTTATTAAGAAAGCTTATTTCGTAGGTGGAAGAGTTGTTGCTAAGAATATGGAGGAATTTAGTAAAACACAGAAAGCACTCTTTTTCTTGGGTGGGGTAATCTTTAATTTTCTATCTGCATTTGTATTAGATTTGTTTATGGGATATGAATTTGGGGTTTTTCGAAACTACTTAGATAGTTTTATTTTTGTTTCTTATTTTAACGTGGTTATTAATCTCGTTCCTCTTACTACAATCATCGGAACAAGCGATGGGAAAAAATTAGTGGAACTTTATAAAACGAAATAATGAAGGGTTGAATTTGTAATTCAACAAAACCGGTACTTAACTTCAATAAAGAATACGAAAAATAATCAGAAAATTGAAACTTTAAATTTTCTGATTCGTATAAAACGTAACGGATGTAAGGAGTAAATGGGATGAAACGCTCTACGTATTATTTTTTGTTTAGCTCTATTTATTGGTTTCATCTGTTATTTAGGAAGCCATTTTTATATGAATTTAAAATCCATTGCCCAAACAACGTTCGATACCAAATTATTCATTGTTAACAGCGTCTTTTTTTCGGTAATTATTGGGATGCTATTTGTGCTATCTGTATTGATCAAAGACATTCAGCAACAGAAAACATTGGATGTACTTGGGATGAATAAATTAATGTAGCAAAAACAAGATTAGTTACTTTTATTGTAGATTAGTTAATATACATTCATAAGGGGATAATCAAATGGAAAATGAGCAGAAAGCGAATGAAGTATTTATTGTAGGGGATAAGAAATTCACAAATGAGGATGAAGCAACCCGATACGAAATGAGACATAAGAAGGCGGATAGAGTTGATTTCTTTGCTGACTTAACAGATATACTATTTTATCCATTTGTTTTGTTGGGTAAGTGGATAATCAAGGTGTTTTTTTCATAGAAGGGGCATTCCTTTAATGTCGCATTTCCTTGCAGTCAAAAAGGCTTTGATATGAAGGAATCATCTTTTGACTGATATGTTTAATTGTTTACTTGTATAGGGTGGTCGGGAGACGTGGGACAAATAATAACACCCTTAGTTTTTTCATCCTTCTACCGAATAATATAGATATAAAGACGGAAGGAGGCGATAGTATGACAGAAAAACAATCCCTACGCACCATCTTTATTATTTGGGCAATGCTTGTGGGACTTTGTACCCCGTTTGTGGTATTTTTCTTGCCACTAGTGATATCTACCGTTTTGTATGAGCAAGAGCAAAACATTGCCTTATTCATTCCAGCGGTAAATTTTTGGATCACTGCATTTGGATTGGCACTACTCCTAACGGGTCTATTGTTGCTCGCATGGAAACGAAACAAGATTATGTACGCGGTTTTCGGGTCCTTATTGGTTGCATCTCTTATTTCTTTATATGCTTCTTCGCTCAGTTACACAGCTATCCAAGAAGATCAAATGGTGCTCCAGAAGTTTAACAAGACACGTATCTATCCGTGGGAAGACATGGAGAAAGTAGAGTATGTATATGTATATGGGGTTAATGGAACTTATTATTTTACCGCGAAAAATGGAGATAAATGGAGTTTAGCTGAAAATGGCGTGCTAGATACAAGAGCGCAATCGAGGTTCTATAGTAGATTGAGGACGTATGAAGTGGAATTGATTGAAGAAGAAATAGTAGCGGATTAGTTCTATTCAATAATTTTTAGCAAATGAATATATGGAGATTGCATAATATATTTAAAGCCAAATTCGAACAGAATTTTAAAAAGTTATGGTTTAGAAAACGAGTTTAATTAAAGGAGTTTGCTATGGAGATTTCATTAATTAGGCATGGTAAATCACAATGGACTGAAAATGATAGAATCACTTTTGCAGAATTTAAGAATTGGGTTGAAAAGTATGACTTTAACGGTGTAATTGAAGAATCAACATTCCCTCAAATCACTATTGAAAAAGTAGCAGTTGCAAAGGTTGTAGTTACCAGTGATTTAAAAAGGTCTATTGACTCGGCATGCTTATTAAATCCAGTATCCAAAACAATTTCGGATCCTTTATTTCGAGAAACAGAATTACCTCCTCATCCAACAATATTATTTAATCTGAAATTAAAGCCAAATAACTGGGCGGTAATTTTAAGGATATTATGGTTTTGTGGCTATTCTAAGGAATGCGAATCTTATAGTAAGGCGAAATTGAGAGCAACCATGGCTTCACAACAACTAATAAATTACGCCAATGAACATGAATCAATAGTTTTAGTTGGTCATGGTTTTTTTAATATGTTAATCGCAAAGGAATTGCGGAAAATGGGTTGGAAAGGCACAAGAACAACTGGTGTAAAAAATTGGAATTGTACTACCTATTCCTTGTTAACCTCGAGAGACGAGCATTCCTATATTAAGTGAGTCGTGTTTTTCTACGGGAGCCTTTTCTTCAAGCAGGAGTAAAGACTTTCTCTCCTCTAAAAAGCCTCAGATAAATAGAATAGGAGGATTTTAGTGTCCTGGATAAAATTATGTTTAATTTTAATAATTGTTTTTGTCCTTATTTCAATAGTTAAGCTTTTTCTGAGGAACCTACTCCAAATTGAGAAAGTGAAAAAGGAGTTTTTTTCATTTAATTACATAAACAAGTCACATCGAAAAATTGATAAAGGTTTAAGAATTTTTTCTGCAGTTACTTTAATCACTCTCTCTTATGTGCTGTTGTTTTATTATGAAGAATTAATATCCCTTTTATTAATTCCCTTAATTGTTTTTATGGTACTGGATTATATAGTAAGAGCGTTTTTTGAATGGAAATATACAGAACATCCGAAACAATCTATTTTGACTATATCGGAAATGTTTCTAATTTTAATAGCAGTAATAGTTGTTTTTGAATTTAAATTACTCGTTCCTAATTAAATTAAGGATTGGATAAAATGAGAGAGGAAATTGAAACTTAAAAGTACATGTATTTCAGGAATTGAAGATAAGAATAGGAGGTATTGGTAATCGATCCTGTTTATCTTCTTTTTTGTCTTTATTATTTCTAATGGGGAGATTCCTAAAAATGTTGGATAATCTGTATGTTACAAACATGCTTTTTACATTTGGCTATGTTAAAGGTAAAAGTTGATTTTTAGTAAAAGCATTATGAATTTTACCTACTTTAAAAGTTTGTGAAAGAATATACTTTAACTAACGCGGCAGGTTAGTTGAAGAAGGAAAATGGGAGTTTTTATGTTGCAAATGACACATAAAGCATAATAAAAAAACGTTCAAATTTAATCAGCTCTCGTTTTCTTGATTTTATTAATTTTGTATATATCAAATAAAATAATTACTGACCAAATAGAGATTCCTACCACTTTAATCAATATACCGTAAGGGTTGATTAGAAGTACAAAGATTTTTACTAGCACGATGAAAATATGTATAACTCTGTTAGTTACTTCTTATTTAAACACGGTAGTACACCAACTTGATAAATATTAATTATCTAATATATGTACTTGAAATTCATAAGATTCAAATATTTGATTAATAATCGAGTCGCTGTCCGACCATAATGTGTAATAAATGAGAAGGTGTTTATTCAACTAACGGGTTCTTTAGTTAAAGATTATTGGTCTGCTTTGAATGTTACACTATAAATTCAAATATTTACATAGTTGAAAAAATTTGTATTCATAGTTTCTTTGTTTTTTTCTTAGTCACATGATATAGTTTACAATAATTAGGTGAGGAGGAAATAAAATGAAAATGATTAAGTTAATAACAATTATGTTCACTCTGTTAGCAATGTTTACATTCAACACTACTGCTGATGCTGCATCGCCGAAAGTTATGTGGGGCAAGACAGAATTAAAGGTAGGTCAGATTGGTAAGATTACAACTACGACAAACGATGTTACGGTATTCAAACTAGGATCAGGCACGTGGCAAGAACTTATTGCACTGTATGTTTTGCCTAAAGGTGGAGAGTATCGAGTTTATACAGCCAAGCACAAGCAAGGACAAGCGCCTATCTATGGTTTAGGTGGTGGATTATATGTGATACAGAAGAGCTACTTGAATCCAGAAGCAGGTCATAAATATGAAACTCCATCTAAAGCAAAATTAGCCTTACTAATGAAGAAGTAGTCACCATTAGGTGGCTATTTTCTTTTTCATCATGCTTTTCTTCTAGTTATACTAAGTAAGGTTCGACGGTATCTTTGAGCGGTGACTTACTACAAATTATTAACACTTCTTCTTTTACTAGCTTTTTAAAAATACATTCTCCACTAACAACCCTAACAAGTTCACATCCTTCCATTCCTAATTCATTTAGTTTGTTTACATCGAGTTAATGAGGCTTCATCAATGCGTGAATAGATCTGTTCTATAATTAGATATGGGGACTGACAACTGAATGACTTCTATTTCTTCTTTTCATTAACTTATACACAATATTCAATTTAAAATGAAACTTCTCTCTAAATCTAACGTAAAAAAATAAACAGAGAAATTTACATAAAGAATTAAGGGGGGAATTATGAAAAATTTAAGTTTGTCCATACAAAAGTATATCCTGGGTGTCGTTGGGATTATTTTATTAAGTTGTGTACCTATTCTCTTTACTCAAGGAAGTCTTTTCAATTTTAAACTGTTTTTTAAAGAGTTTATTAGTGTATGTACAGCTTTGATAACCCCATCTGAATGGCATCTCAATTACAAATCATTCAACTTATCATTAACAACAATAGAAACGATTCCATTTTCTCTAAGTAGTTACTTTGAGGGGCCATATCTTTATTCTATGACAATACTTGTTCTTGCATTATTATTTTCTCTATTCGTATCCTTTCTATTTGCTGTAATGACAGCAAGTAGCAAAGGAAATTTTAAAAAGCTTATGTCACGTGTTTCTGAACTTTTAACGGCCATTCCTGATATCACATACATATATATTTTTCAAATTGCAGTTGTACAAGTTTATTTAATTACTGGCTATCGTTTTTTATCTTTTTATAGTTTAGGTGGGGAGAAGGTTTACACAGCACCTATTCTCTGCTTAGCTGTCGTGCCGACTATTTTATTTTTTAAACTTTTCGTAGTCCTGTTCGCGGAAGAGATGGAGCATCCCTATGTAAATCTTGCAAAATCTAAAGGGTTATCGAAAATGCAAATTTTGATTAAACATTGTACGTCGAATGTCTTAAAAAGTATCTTCCATCAATCAAAATCAATTGTCTGGCTTACATTGTCTTCCTTGTTAATCATTGAATATCTTTTTGGTATTCATAGGATTCTCTACTATTTACGCAATGATTTTAGTCCACAGGGCATAACCTTTATATTAATTTCCATTTTCACGCCATTTTATATTTTTTATCAAATAGGAGAAAGAATGGTAAATAAGGGAGAAACGGAGCGAAATGTTCTTTTTGAAAAAATGCATATGCCTTTATTTGATAAAGAACAATGGAAATCTATCTTCCTGATGAAAAGTATAAAGAGTTTCAAGGTAAAGCTTAATCCTTTTAATAATTTTATCTTTAAGATTCCGCTGTTCATTTTACTATCCTTGTTAGCAATTAGCTTTGGCTATTTCTTTTTTTATGATGATCATATTGAACAGATTAATTTTGTCTATAATGAAGCCGGAAAAATTGTGAGTAGAGCTCCACACCCACCATCTTCAAGCATGATATTCGGTACAGATCCATATGGCTATTCTATATTCCAACAGCTACTAGTTGGTATTAAGTATACAATTCTCGTAACATTGATTATTGCCACCATTCGTGTAGTAATTGGATATATCTTTGGGGTTATTTATGTTTTCTTTTTAAACAGAAAAGGCAGAAAAATAATCAACTCTATAGCTGATGGTATGCACTTTTTACCTTTGACATTATTAGTGTTTATTTTACTTGTACCAGTCATGACCACTTCTACAGGAGCTTGGGATACAACTCTTGGGGAGAGATTGTTTATTCAAATAATGATCATGTCCCTTATTGTATTACCGGTAACAACTAGTCTCATTGGAAATGAAATGAATGATGCACTGAAAAAAGAATATGTACAAAGCTCGGTGGTGATGGGGGGCTCCCTAATTTGGATTATCAACAAGCATTTGAACCCTCAATTATGGAATAAGCTTTTATTGTACTGGACGCAGCATGTGGTTCAAGTTCTACAAATGTTTGTTCATTTAGGTATATTATCTCTTTTTGTTGGGGGTGCAAGAAGTTATCCGGACTCTCCTGGGCGTTTAGTTCCCGAAATATATGAGCTATCCGGAATGATTTCTATTTCAAGAGAAGTATTTACGACAAAGCAATATTGGATGATTATTCCTCCTATTTTAGTATTTATGTTATTAATTTATTGTTTTAATAAGTTAGCAGAAGGGATCGCTACCAAAGATTCGAAAAAAATTTTAAAAAAAAACAAAAAAGAAAGTCATTAATGGTCAATGAAAAGTCAGAAAATTTGACTGAAAAAGCAACTTTGCCGCAGGATTTTAGTCGTGTTTATAATAGGCTTTAATTACAGATGTATCAGCTCATAATTGCTAAAACGCTTTTCAACCTCTGTATCTCTGCGTTGTTTACTGTATAGAGGGCTAACTGGTGCTTTATTTCAAGAAGGAGTAAATTAATGAACTAAAGTAGTAGTTTAGTTAAATCAAAGGACGGAACAACAGATAGGGGTTAGTTATGAGAACTATCACTATTAGTCTAATATTCTTATTTTTTCTTACTGGATGTTCACAAAGTGTGGGTAATCCAACAGCAAGCGATATAATAAATGAAAATGAAGATGCAGATATCTTTCAATGGAATGGTTTAGTTTATTTGAATGCTTCCAACATAGAGAGGGTTCAAGAATTAGAACTTATAAAAGGCCAAGAACTCGGCGAAATCACTAGACAAACCAGTAATAAGTGGTTATTTAAAGATGGCGCAGCTATTGAATTACCAGTAGGGACAAAAATATATGAGTCCAATGATGATGATACCTATAATTTGATTATTGAATTGGAAGAGGAAGAAATTGTTTACATAGTCTTACTTGAAGGATAAAAAATGCTTCTTCAACTAACGAGTGCTTTACTTCAACAAGGGATAAAGCTTTTTTCTGATTATAAATGGAAAATTTATATAAAATTGGAACATCTATTGGTTTCAAACGTATTAAAGTAAAGCAGCAAGTTAGTTGAATAAAGAAGATTGAAAGGAAAGTAATTCATAAAAAAGGGGGGGTAGAAGGTGGACTTATTACTCTGGATAACTACTGGTTTCATGCTAATCGGATTAGTTGTTCTCGTTACTATGAAAAAAGGTATGGAAAGTAAGGTCGCTTTTATAAAAGCAAATATGGACAAGGAGGAAAATTCCTCAAAAGCTAAATCCGTAATTTGGTGGATAAGGAGTACCACTGCTTGGGGAGTAGGGGGTATATTTCTTGTTGTTTGGTGGTTTAATAATTATTTTGGATAACTGTCGGTTTCAAATGTACTTAAACTAGCGGATGCTTTACTTCAAGAAGGAGTGAAGCCTTTTTTCTTATTGAAGTAACACAGCAGGCTTCCATGGTAGAACGTAATTTTCTTCCACATTCTGTGTTGAAGCAGGACTTCACGTAATAAATAATAACACTTCCACTCATAATTTAAATGAGTGGAGATAGAGATTGTCTAATAATTAGAATGAATTACAAGGTTAGTCATTCGGATTTAATATAGCTAGCATTTGATGATCTTCCCAAGAACCATTAATCTTAACATTTTTCTTAGCTATTCCTTCTTTATGGAAACCAGCCTTTTCTAATACTCGAATGGAACCAATGTTAACTGGCATAACTCCAGCTTCAATTCGATGTAATTTTAGAATTTCGAAAGCATAATTAACAACTAAATTAGTAGCTTCCGTAGTATAACCTTTGCCATTATGTTCTTGGTCTAAAGAATAGCCTAAAAGTGCACTTTCACGAGGTCCACGGAGAACTTGAAACAAACCAATAGTACCTATAAGAATATCATCATTAATTTTAAAAATTCCGAACCTATATTCTATTTCTTTTTTTGTATTTTGTTCCCATTTTTCGATTAATTCTTTCTGAGTTGCTAAAGTCCAGTAATTTTCTGGGTGATTTATAGAATAGTTTTCAAAAAATGCTTGATTTCTCTTTTCTAAACTTAGTAATTCGACAGCATCTGAGAGTATAAGAGGTCGTATATATACATTATTATTTTTGGACATCTAACCTTCCTTTCTGTATGTAGGAACTTACCTATAAAATTATATCACGCAGATAATGTGTAATAAAAGAGACGGTGCTTAGAAAACTAACCCGTTCAGTTGAGTGGTACAAAACTCAGATTAAACACATAAGTGGGCTGTTAATTGACATATAATTAACAGTCCATTTTTCATTGATATATAGCGATTTTCACTGAATTAAATACCCTTTTAACGTACGCAATTACTTAAATTAGGGGGATGGTTTTGAATATAGTGTTTATCATTATTTTAGTGTTTTCTTTACTCGCTTCAATGCTAACTTCTATTTGGTTATTGAAAATAAAGAACAAGAAATGGCAAGCAAGGTTAGTTGCATTTAGTATAAATACACTTATTCTGTCAATAGCAACAATCCTACTTTACAAGTTAGACGTTCAAACATTTCATAAACAGACAGAAGGATTATTTAGTAGTTTAGGTATAGGTGTATTGATGTTTTTCATTCCAATAAATACATTCCTAAATTTTTGTATACTCGAATTTTTAAAAAATAAAAGTATGATTATATAACGTGATAAATAAATTTCGGTTGTCGAATATTCAACTAACGGGGCAGGTTAGTTTAATAAGGATTAGCCACAATCAGGAGAGAATTCTCAAAAGGAAAAGTAGATAGGAGTAAACTATGTTCAGTTTTTTATTTGAATTAATTGCAGGATTATTCGGCAGTGTTGGATATAGTGACACTTTAAATACGAAAAAAATTGACCAAAATATTGAACGGTTAAATCAATACGATTGGTTTAAAAAGATTTACGAGGATGAAGAATATCACCGTTTGTTTTTTGTGAATAAACACGTCAGAAGTTATTTACAAAGCACAATTCGTGTTAGAAAATTTATTCGTAGTAAAGAAGCACGAAGAAAGCTATTGTACCTTCTTGATAAAGAAATAAAATCGTAATTTTCTAATTGAACTAAAGCGGCAGGTTAGTTTAAGAAGGAAATAAGAATGGCTTGTATCTGCAAGGAGGAAATGTTTATGGCTCGAAGAAAGAAAATAAAAGTGTCCATTGGCGATTTATTTACAATACCTGTTAACAAGGAACTGATGACTATCGGGCAAGTCGTATATAAAGGTACTACTTCTGATGTTTACATTATTTATGATTGCGTATATAAACAAGGTGAATCAATAAGTGATGTTACAAATAGTCCAATATTGTTAATAGTCAATACAGTCGGTACGAAGCTGGAGGATTCTGAATGGAAAGTAGTCGGGAATAATAAAATTCCTGAAGCTCTAATTCTTCCGATTTATATTGCTGAAACGTTAGATGGGTTCGTTGTTTTAGATGCAGGAGGAAAAATAATAAGACTTGCGACAGAAAATGATGTGAAATGTTTATCTACTCTTACGTCTGTTTCGCCAGTTATTCTTGAAGATGCAGTAAAAGCTAAATTTGTTAATGAGGAATGGTATCCATACTTAGACAATCTTTTATATAGACCATGATTTTTCACTAACGGGTGCTTTAGTTGTAGATGAATAAATAAAAAAAGTCGATTCCTTAATACTGGAAATCGGCTTTTTTAAGGTTGTTAATTACAATCCCTTTTCTGCTATTTTTTGCTTTTGGAATCCATATCTATATAAACCTAGCAAAAGAGGAAACATGATAATAAATGTAAAAACAGCGACAAAAATATTTCCTTCTGTTCCTAATTCAGCATCCTGAAATCCGTAATAAAGTAGAGATACAATTACATCAATTACAGTAACTATGAATATGATTTTCCAAAAAGATTGCGAATAGAATTGTTTCTTATATACATAACCATAAAATCCAACTGTGTTAATAATGGCAATAATCGTACTCACAATTCTTAATACAGTTTCCCCCCAACCATATTCATTTTCTAAAAACATTGATACTATCAACCCAACTAACATTACCCAAAAATAAATTTTCCAAAGCATCTTTATACCTCCAATTTCCTATATATATATATATATATATCATATTGGCACGTATTTCTTTATTATTCTACATACAATAATTCCCAAAGTACCTGTTTGATGTGTGTTGGGAATCTCGTTATTCAACTAACGGATGCTTTAGTAAAAAAAGGACATCATTCGATGGTCTATTTTTATGTAGAATGTGAAATGTTACACTAAAACTAAAGAAGCAGGTTAGTTCAATATGAGAAGGAGAAATTTTAAATCGTATTTGACACAAAATGCGTATTAGAAAGGGTGTTATTAATGCTTTGGAATTACAGAGTTGTAAAAAAGAAAGTAAGTGATGAAGAAGTTATATTTGATATTTGCGAGGTTTACTACAAAGATAATAAACCAAGTGGTTGGGTATGGGATGAAAACATTCTAAGACAAGAATCACTAGAAGATTTAGAAGATGCTTTAATTGGGATACAGGAGGCTTTGAAGCAACCTGTACTCGAAATCATTGGTGATGATGAAGGATTAAGAGAGGTTTAAAGCGTGTGAAGTAGAAGAAAAGGTGCTTAATCAACTAACGAAGCAGTTTAGTTGAATAGTGTTGTGTAAAATTCGTTCAATAATCGTGTCAGATTGTTGAACGAATTTTAAAGAAAATATGCTAAATTGAATAAGAGAAATTCTTAAATAAACAGTTTAAAGAAGGTGAAAATACTGGAAGGAAAAGTTGAATTAAAACATTTTTTAATGGGCGGTTATACAATTGGTTTTGTATTAGGAAGTCTGGTTTTTTTTCTTACTGAAATAAATAAAGATTTTCAATTAAGTTTTTCCTTTGAAAATATTCTTTGTATTATAGTAGTTTTACCAATATTTTATTGGGTATATCGTTATTCAGGAATGGTTTTCGATGACCAAACAATGAAAATGAAATTGTTATATTCTTTTATATTAATATTAGGGTTTTCTTTCGGAATATTCTTTTTTGAATTACTTTAAGTTTATAATTTTGTCTCTAATCGTATGAAATTAGGTACGAAGCAGTTTCAAGTGCTGTTAATCACATAGAGTCCCTTTTCTTCTTCAACTCCCATGAAAATTAAAAAATGCTTAAAATCTATAAAATTGCATAACAAAAGAGACTCAGAAAATGCTTTTTTAAAAAAAGGCTGAGCCTTCAGGATGTTTATATGGAGTTAAATAGTAAATCAGGAACCAACTCCATTCATCTTAGAATAAGGGCAGGCTGGTGCAATAACCAGAGTAGGATTAATCTCCCATGAGTGCTACTCGTATAGAGTGCGACAGTCTGTGATGCACCGTGGTCGTTGGAGTCAGACTAACGGAAGGGCTCTAAGGCACCATAGTTCATCGACCTTCTTCGCCAGCCATACTAATCTATACCCACTCTGATACAATTTTCATCCTCTGTGGTGCAGCATTTTTTTGTGCTGCATGGATGGCTAACGGGTGCTTTAGTTAAACAAGAGGCTGCCTGTAACGGTAGCCTTTTCTTATTAAATTAACGCGGCAGGTTAGTTCAATAAGATATTGTTTGTCCACATTATCATAGTTATATAATTAGAGGAATGCAGGAAAGGTAGGAGATTAATACGGCGATTTTAAGAGCTGGGTATGGTCTAGACCATACTGGATTTATTGAAAGCGATGTAAGCATAGATAATATTGATAATGATTACGTGCCTTGCATTCGAGATTCTGTCGAAAGTCTTAGAAATTCATTTCAAGATCAATTGCACAGTGTTTATTTGTACGGCAGCGTAGCCAGAGGTGAAGCGGTTGTTTTAAAATCAGATTTAGACCTCATTGCTATGTTTGATGGCAAACTGAGTTCCGTTAAGTTAGCGAATTTAAAGAAACTTGCTGGAGAACTGTCTCAAAAGTATCGATCTCTGGTTCGTGAAGTTGGAATAGTTGTTGCATATTACGACTATACGGTTTCCCCCTCAAATTATTACGAAAATGCCTTTCTTAAAGAACTCTGTGTTTGTGTCTACGGAGAGGATTTAAGAGACCGATTTGGTCCGTATAAACTTACATCCGAGATAGCCATTCGCTTCAATGGTGATATTTGTGAGGCTCTTACTCGGACGTTAAAAAGGTTAGAAACAGCTTCTGACGAAGATTTTAAAAAGTTTTCACAAGGTTTCGCTCGCAAACTCATTCGAACATACTATTCAATGGTGATGGTGCGTTCTCAGATTTGGTCGACACGACTTCACGAGCAATCTGAAGTCTTTATCCACCACTTCCCGGATAAAGAATCTATTATTCGAACCCTGCTAAATTGGATAGATGAACCACCTACGGACCGCGAAGCTGTATATGAATTGTTTAAGATCGAGGGTGAGTGGGCTAGTGTGAACTTTACACATGAAGCCAATATTTCATCTTAAACTAACGGGTGCTTTACTTCAAGAAGGTGTAGAGCTTTTTTTCTTATTGAACTAAAGCGGCAGGTTAGTTTAAGTGTGTTGTATAATAAATGGATATCTTTAGTTTGAAAATCACATGTTGGTACAGGGAGGATTGTATGTGGAGTTTTAGCACTTATAAAGACAAACGTTACTGGATACTTTTGATTACAGCTATAATTATCTTGGTCTTGTTCGCTGTTTTTACCCCTGATTATATTCTTGAAAAAACTAACTTTGTACCATTTTCAATGCTTATATTTATAGTTTTATTCTGGTCGACATACCATCTTTGGAAGTATTTTGGTGATAAAAAGAAGAGGAATAATACGGATGACAGTTGCGATTTGTAACTTGCTTCTTCAACTCCCATGAAAATTAAAAAATGCTTAAAATCTATAAAATTGCATAACAAAAGAGACTCAGAAAATGCTTTTTTAAAAAAAGGCTGAGCCTTCAGGATGTTTATATGGAGTTAAATAGTAAATCAGGAACCAACTCCATTCATCTTAGAATAAGGGCAGGCTGGTGCAATAACCAGAGTAGGATTAATCTCCCATGAGTGCTACTCGTATAGAGTGCGACAGTCTGTGATGCACCGTGGTCGTTGGAGTCAGACTAACGGAAGGGCTCTAAGGCACCATAGTTCATCGACCTTCTTCGCCAGCCATACTAATCTATACCCACTCTGATACAATTTTCATCCTCTGTGGTGCAGCATTTTTTTGTGCTGCATGGATGGCTAACGGGTGCATTAATGGAAAATTCGGATATCGAAATAGTTATGGCTTAGTTCTCACTCAAGGAGAACTAAGCCATTTTATGCGTCAAAAATAAAGCTAATTGATATGTTAATTTCGATGATAATTTACATATAAATATACTGCTAATTCTAATGTTATTTTGAATGTTTGTACCATTGAACTGAACGGGTTATTAGACAACTACCAGGTGCTTTACTTCAAGAAAGGGTAAAGCCTTTTTCTTATTGAACTAACGCGGCAGGTTAATTGAATAAGCAGGTATTTTTAGAAGGTTGTAGAAGCAGTTATTGTAAGGGGAATTATTTAAGAAGATTAATAAGAGTAAATTGTAATGAGAAAAGGGGATTCAAATGAATTTAAAGCATTTTCTTTCTGGTGCTTCAGTAGCGTTTGCGGTTATTCTGTTTAGACTAATTGATGAATATGTAATCGACATTACTACGTTGTTAGGAGCATTTATGGTAGCTATTTTTTCAGGGGTTGTTGTCAAAGCTATTCAATCCATACCAACATTAGATAGAGAACTAAAAAAACCTACGTATTTGACTTTATGGATAATAGCTTTTGTCTGTTTAATAGGTTCTTTTCATTTCTTCGATTTATAATTATAGAACTCAGGATGCAGTCTTTATATAACTAATGGGTGCCCATACCTAGCTCTTTTTTTTATTTATATTAAAATCAACCTTTATCTTTAGCATAGCCTTACATTTTAAAGTATTTCTGGTTATTCGTTTCCCCAACCTTCCGCTTAATCGAATATATATTTTAGTTTCCTGAATTTAATTAATTATTGAAAAAACGCAATATATTCATGATTACTATCGTCTTATATATAGAGAGATGGAAAGGGGAGATTTTGTTGGATAGTAAGGAAATATTACCGATTCATTTCAATTCTTACGGACTAAATGGCCTAGATGTGCTAAAAGCTAATCCGATTAAGGCTGTAGAAATTATCATGAATACATACGGTAACGATGTTAAAAAATTTGTTTATACCTACTTACATAATGAAGCGGATACAGATGATGTAACGCAAGAAGTCTTTGTGACTGTATATTTGAAACTAAGTACATATAAAGGTAAATCATCACTTAAAAGCTGGATTTACGCAATTGCTGCGAATAAGTGTAAAGATCATTTGAGAGGTCATCGTTTACGTCAAAGTAAATTAATCGAGAGAATTAGTAGGTATTCAATATCCTCAAAATTAAATGAAGTACCAGAAGAGTACCTACAAAGCACTATCAAGGAAGGTCTCTTTGAGAAAGTAATGGAATTGCCTATTAAATATAGAGAAGTCGTTATTCTTTATTACTTCAAAGAATTATCTATCAAAGAGATTAGCTACATATTAAACGAGAAGGAACCGACATTACAATCACGTTTGTCTCGATCAAGAAGTAAATTAAGAGAATTAATAAATGAAGGGGGTATCATTCTTGGATAAACATTTAAAAGAATTTAATTTTGAAGAAAAAATAAACACTACATTTACAGAAGAAAATAAAAAAAGAGTATTAGGAAAAATCGATGAAATAGAAAAGAAACGCAAAAAGAAAAACAGCTATTTTGCGAACGGTCTTACATTAGCATTTTCGGTTGGACTATTAATCTTCGGATTTAATTTTGTCTCTAATAATATAGAAGGTACCAAAGAAAATGCTGCTGATTCTAATACAGAAAGTGAATTAATTTTGAATCAAAATGGAGAAGAACCAACGGAGGTTATAGCAACTGAAGATGACGAGAAGGAAAAAGAAGAATTAGAAGTTGGTGCATACTTTGATTATTTTTGGTATCCTGAGAAACTTAATACGCATGAGGATTATGATTATGCGGACTCAAACTACAATCTCTATGTCGCTCACCTAAGAGCTGCACTTATTACAGATAATGCTATATTTCTACCAGGTCGTATGGATTATTCTACCTATAAGAGATATCTAGATAGTATATTATTTTATTTAAATGAAATTGTGCCTGGCGAAGAAAAAATAGAGGAATTTCAAATGGCTGTTCAATTAGCTGAGCAAGCTATTGACAATGAGGTAGAAAAAGGAGATCCGATTTTAGATGACTTGCATATGATTCTACACGAGTTAGATGAATATTATAATGCAGAGGCATTTCAAGATCATATAACAAGTGAGAATGGCATCATAATTGATTTTAAAGAGTAAATTATTAACTGCTATCATTTTTGAATGTACTCATGTACTATACAATAGATTAATTAACTGAAATTTCTTTGTCTTACGAGTGCTTTACTCATAGAGGTTTCTAGTTTTATCGGTAAAATATGTTTGTCAAAGGGGCATTCTATGGATATCTTTCTTATAATACTTATGTATTTTTTTATCATTATTTCAAATGTTATTGGGTTTATATATTACAGAAAAAAGAAAAGTCTATATTTTGCTGCCTTTATAATATTGTTATTAGCAGTTTTATTTGGGACAATGGGTGGGGCATTAGCAGTATTTATTATTCGTGATGCTTTTGCAATATTTTATGGTTTCCAACTAGGACAATATCTAATAGTAAACAGTATTATTGTTTTTCTTATTGCCATTTTAGTAACTGCGATAAAGAAATTTAGGAACTGAAAAGGTAACGTGAAAAGTCCCTATCAATAACGAAACTTTTGATTACTATATCCGTACTTTATAAAACGAGGGAGTCATTTTTATGAGGACTAATCGGAAGTAAGTAATTAAAAATGCCAGTAGATATAACAGCAGAAAAACAGAGAAATGAAGTGGAGAGAGCACATGAATAATTTAAACCTATTACTAGTTAAGCACAATCAGATGGAAAGTGAACGTCTCTTATTACGTCCAATTACGCTCAATGATGCTGAAGATATGTTTGAATATACATCTGATGAAGAAACTACACGTTTTATTTATAAACAACATAAAGATTTGGAGCAAACTAAAAATTTAATTGCAAATTATTTTGTGAAAGAGCCTATCGGTAAATATGCTATTGTACTGAGAGAAAGCAACAAAATGGTAGGCGCTATCGAGTTTAGGGTGGATGATTGGAACAAAAGTGGAGACCTAGGCTTTACATTAAATAGGCATTACTGGGGTAAAGGCTACATGACAGAAGCGGGGAAACTAATACTAAGTTTAGCTTTTAATGTAATGGGGCTAGAGCGTGTATTTTCAGCACATGAGGTTAAGAATAGTGCTTCTGGAAAAGTATTGGATCGTTTAGGTATGAAATGTGAGGGTATCCTTCGTAAAAACCAAATGATCAAAGGACAACTAGTAGATAGTGTACATTATTCTATCTTAAAAGAAGAATATTTGGATTCCTAAAAAAGGAACAATGAATTAGAAAGTATGTAAACATGGATTTTTGAACCATATGGGAATACATTAAAAGTTTAAGAGATTTTACGTAGTTTTCCTATGAGCTTTATTTAAAAAATAAGAAGGGGAACGTTGCTCAAACGTTTCTTTTTTTGTCTATGGCGGGTACTGCAAGCATTAATAAAAGCACTATTCACTAAAAGTGAATAGTGCTTTTATTGGTGACAACATCAGGCGTTTGAGCTAATGTTTAGTCGTTCGCATCATCAACTGAATCGTTTACAGAACCTTCATCCTGCGTTTCTGGCTCTTCATTTTCTTCTACGTCCTCTATTTTTTCTTCCTCATTATTTGCTTCGTTTTCAATGCCTGTATCATTTTCTCCATCATCCTCTAACATTGGGTCATTTACTTCAATATCCTTTATTTCCGTATCCTCGTCATCTCCACAAGCACCAAGTATTAATAAAGATGATAAAGCTAATGGTAAAGCAATCATTTTTCTTTTCATGTTTTCTTCCTCCAGTATATATTTAAGATTTGTAGGCTTAGTTTATATGTACCTCTATTTACTAGATTTAAACTTATGAGTTTTCTAACAACAAAAAAAAGTAGATAGAATAAATCAGTCTCTATCTACTTTCAAATATAATTTTTGTGATTATTCTTGGTTTTTTAACCCTTGAACGCGATTTAAATTAGCGATAGTGCCACCATCAACGCGTAAGTCAATACCCGTAATGTATGAAGCGGCATCGCTAAGTAAGAACTCAACAGCTGTAGCAATTTCAGATGCTTCACCTTCACGTCGTAAAGGCGTAATCTCCAGCATCATTTTCATCTGCTCTTGTTGGGAAGCTTCTTGGCGACCCATAGGCGTATTTATCGTACCAGGTGAAATGGATGTAATTCGAGCACCTTTCTCCCCCCAAGCCCAGGCTTGGTCTTCTACAATTAGAAGCACTCCTAATTTAGAAAGACTATATGATGCACCTGAGTCGCCTTGGGAAAACTGTTCCATTGTTTCAATTACATTATCAGCTAACGGATTTTTTAAGATTTCTGTATAAGGTCCTTGTCGAGGAGCCATGTGTCCACTCATAGAGGAGATACAAACAACTGAAGTACCTAAAGTTGCTAGTGGAAGAAATGCATCTAGTATAATTCCTGTACCTACTAAATTCACCTCTGTAATGCGTTTAGAATCTGCCATTGTAGGTGATAGACCAGCAGTGTGAACAAGACCTTTCAATGTACCTAACTGGGAAGTTTTTTTGGCTAAGAGAGCAACATTTTCTTTTGAGGTGATATCAACTGTTTGATAGTGTACATCAGTAATACCTTTAGCTGCCAGTTCTTCTTTCGTTAGGATCAATCGTTCTTCCGAAACATCTGCTAATAATAGAGTTCCTTTATTACCCACTAGTTCAGCAGTTGCTTTACCCATTCCACCTGAACCACCTGTAATTACATAAACGTTTTTTGTCATGTTTACTTCCTCCTATGCTTGTTATACCATTATTGTAAACGCATTCGTCCATGAAGTAACAAGACAGTTTCACTCAGAATGTCCAGAGGGGTGTCACAATTGAAAATAGGCAAAGAAACGATCATTGAAGCATTTTTACAGTTGTTACACAAAAAAAGCTTTGAAGAGTTGTCAGTAAAAGAAATTATTCAAAAGGCTGGGTTTTCTCGCTCTACTTTTTATCTGCATTTTGCAGATAAATATGAGCTGATGGAGGATGTAAGACGCACCTTGAATGGCCATTTTCTATCGTTTTATGAAATGGAATTCAACCAATGGGGTAAACCAATGACTCTTCACTTATGCGAACATATTTTTGAATATCGTTCGTTTTATGAATTAGAATTCTCTGATACGAACGCTATTCAAAAACTGTCCAATAGATTGGCGGCTCATTTACTACTTGTATTCGAAGATCAGGATTATGCCATATTTGCCAGTTATGGAACGATTGGATATTTAACAATTTGGGTAAAAAATTCTTTTCAAATGAGTCCAGCTGAAGCGGCTGAGAAGTTATTGAAAATTGGTTTTACCAATTGGACGAAAAAAATAGGATATGAGATTTAACGTGTAATAAGTATCATCAACAACGACAGGAGATAAAAATGAGAACATTACTGGAGTTAATCCGAATTATTTTTCTGTTTTTTATTGTAGTTGGCATAATCACCTTTGTAATAAATTCAATTTACTTGAAAATAGGAATTACTGCAGAAAAATATGCTGGTTTCGGTTTTATTGCCGCTTTTGTTTTATTTTTTGTTCTTTATAGAAATAAGTGGCAATTTAGTGGTTGGTATAAAGGGAAAGGGAGACAAAAACTCCCGAAGAAACTATCAAAATACCTTATTTTAAGTGCAATATTTTTACTGTTATTACCACCGGTATTAAATCTTTTAACATAATTACTGCAGTACTAAACTTTTCTGCCTTTCGATTATTACTCGATGAATCTGTATAAACTCTTTGTACAGATTGATACTAAGTAAGAAAACAAAAAGGAGAGATACAATGGCTGTTTGTCCTCTATGTAACTCATTAAAAGTATTAAATATCGATTGCCCAACATGTAATTCCCCGCTAGAGAACTCAGGAAAAGTATCTGATTTTTTAGATCCGTATGGTCATTATAATGACGAGGAGACGGTAAAAATGGGGGATGGCTATCCAAACACAGCCAAAGACCAAATATGTCCACATTTAATGGTCTGTCCAACTTGTGAATATAATGTTGTAAAGTTCATACAAGAGGAGTAACAGTCATTTATAAACGGCGAAAAACTCAAGTAAAAATTCTACTTGAGTTTTTCGTCGTTAATTTTGCATATCACTTAGACCTGGACTATGTTCATTTGGCATTTCGGGCATTAATGGTACTGGAAAACCAGCGGGTGGATCAGTAACCATCATAGTACCCCCATTACGACTAGGAGTAGTTCCCTGAATTATTTCAGCCAATCTATTTGGATCTAGTCGGAAGTTAAATGCGGAATTGTGATAACCCATATCTATATACTTTCGGCATTCTGGGTATTTGTTAATATCATAATTCGGGACAGGGAAGAGTTTGCCCCATTGTACTCCTAACGTTTCTAATGCTTTTGCAAATGCATTCTGATGGGAATTATCCCGTACAATAAGGAACGCAAGCGTTTCTCGGAATGCCTTGTTAGAGCTCATTTCATATATCCTCGTTTTTTGTAGCACACCCGTAGATTCTAGCACAAGATTGTTGAGTAAATCTCCGATTAAATTACCGTGACTGTAAACCCATGATCCATTCCAAGGATTCCCTGCTGCATCTACTGGCAATGAAGCTTGAGCACCAATGATAAAGTGGTGTGGATTGGCGTGTTTGACGGCATCATTTAGTGGTGCCCCATCTACACCTGCATTGCCAGGAACAGCAGATTCACCGGAATCATTTAATAATTGGTTGATCGTATTTTGTACAAGTTCTACATGTGCAATTTCCTCTAGAAATACACCACGCAATAAATCGCGGAATTGCGTATCTTTTCCTCTAAAGTTGGAACTTTGGAAAAAGTACTGCATCATCGTTCGCATTTCACCATAATGACCGCCTAATATTTCTTGTAAAACCTTTGCGGCAGCTGGATCTGGCTGGTCTGGAACAATTTGGCTTATCAATTCTTCTTTGTAATAATACATACCTCATCCTCATTTCAGTGTTATTCATGTAGTATTAGTAACATTAATGTCTTTATACACTAAATTTAATATGGAATTTATTTGTGAAAGCGATTGAAGATTAATAGAATGAAAGAAAGGGAACAGATAATAAGTGAATGAAAGGATGTGCTTTTCGTGATTTATGTGAAGATATTATTTCAAGTTTTAGTAATCTCAAGCTTCATCTTTTTTGTTAGTGGGCGTTTAATGGGCTCACAGATTAATTTCATCAAACGTATTTTGGCAGTAGTAATAAGCGTTTTCTTTACTTCCTTTGTATATTGGTATGCTTATTTGCGCGGAACAGATTTCATGTCTGAGAGTTTTGTTTATACATACATGGATGTCAGCACAATCATATGGATTGGAAGTATGTTGCTCATCTCTATGTTACTGTATCTTTTCTTTGAATTATTTGATCCAATGGCCATTGGAGAAAAAGGGCAAAGAGTATCGGGCAATAAATCCATTTGGATTCGTTTACGAAAACAGTGGCGTGGTCAGAGGCGAATGAGACAAGTTGTCCAAATTGCTATGAAAAATGGTATTTCACGGACAATAAAATATTCGAAGTTTAAAGAAAGCGAACGTGAACTAGCAAAAGCTTTTAGACAAACATTGGAGCAATCTGGTGGAATTTTTGTGAAGTTTGGGCAAGTACTTTCTACAAGAGGAGATATATTGCCTGTTGCTTTCATAAAGGAACTCGAATTACTTCAGCAGCATGTAAAACCTTTAACCAATGAACAGGTCAATTCCATTTTAGCAGCTCATCTACCATATAATATGGAGGATATGTTTATTGAATTCGATTTGACACCTCTTGCATCAGCATCTATAGGGCAAGTACATAAAGCTATTCTTCGTGAAAACAATAAAGAAGTAGTAGTGAAAATTTTACGGCCTGATATAAAAGATATGATGCGTGATGATTTAAATATATTAGTAGACTTTGCTTCATGGTTCTCTGACAAATCTACATGGGCTGAAAAACTTGGGTTTCGCGAGCTTGCAATTGGATTTGCAGAAAATTTAAGAGAAGAAGTTAATTTTGAGATTGAAATGCGAAATGCTATCCAAGTCACTACTGCCTTGCAAGATAGTTCGTATAAAGTGAGAATACCTCATATATACACGGAACTAAGCAATAATCATTTAATTGTTTTTGAATACATTCATGGACAGAGTGTAGCAAATGGAGATACGTTATTTAGATCACTTGGAGCGGACAGAGAACAGTTTGCAAGGACTGTCTTATATTCATTTTTTGATCAATTACTGTATTCTGGAATCTTTCATGCAGATCCACATCCAGGCAATATCTTTATAGATGATGTAGACGGAACTCCTATTTTCTTAGACTTTGGAGCTGTGGGTCGATTGGCACAACCTCAGCAGGAAGGTATGAAGTTATTCTTATTAGGCATTCAACACAATGATGCGGATATTCTCTTTGATGCACTGTCACTACTAGTGGAAGATGTAGATCATGTTGAGCGAGAGAAGTTAGAACATGCAATGGCGCAATTATTGTTGCGGATTTCCTATATTTCTCATATTCCAACAGAGGAATTGATACAAGCCTTCTTTGAAGTAGTCCATAAATTCGGATTATCTTTCTACCCATCGGTAGGAATTGCACTTAGAGCACTGATCACACTTGACGGAACATTACACATGATAAAAAGGGACTTTGACATTTTTAATGAAGCGAAAGAATATTCTACTGAATATATGGCTTCGTTATGGAAAAAGCCATTTAAACAACCAAAGCAGACAATAGAGCGGTTGGAAGAGGAATTCGCATTACTATTACCTACCTTACGTAAAATACCAAGAAGAGTAGATCATCTCATTCAGCGAGTGGAAAGTGGCAAAATTACGTTACATCATGATATCTTTTCAGATAAAAGTAATTCTATGTTTGTTACGCAATTATTTTCTCGCTTCATCTTGCTTATGGTAGGCATTACTTTCGGTATTATATCCGTTGCCCTCCTTGCAATTGGTCAGTTTATAGAGGCAGAATTTGCAGTCTACTTGAATACAGCAGCATATGTGGGACTGTTCTTATGTGCGGTATTACTCGTTAGACTATCGATACAGGCTATACGATTGATGAAAAGTGACCGGTAACTCTATATGACTCAAAAAACCCCATTTCTATTTGAAATGGGGTTTTTTGAGTCAGAGTATTGGCATTTTTATTATGGTAATGATAAAGCGGGGTGTTCCCAGTAGCTATCTGCCACGAAAGAGAGATTCTCTGGATTAAAGTTTTCAAAGTTAATTTTATTTAACGTTTCTTTGCTCATTAGAACTACCATTACATCTCCATTTTCCACATTGCCATAACGATCTGTTAGGGGCGCTTGTACTATTAATGTGGCTTGGCTAACATCATCAAGTGCGTTCATCGCCTTCATAAAGTCTACTGTACGGTTTAATATGGACAACTTTAAGGATTCAGCAGATTTAAAGTTTTGCTCTAATGCAATCGTTTCGACTACACCACTTTCAAATCTAGAAGAAAGTACGGCATCTTCTTTTTCTTGCGGGGTTATTCCGAAATCTTGCATAATTAATGCTGCTGCAATTACTTCTGGTGTTTTATGACTTTGTACCATTTTTTCTTTTAGCTCTTCTTTTGCCATTTTTTTATAAAATGGCAAGGCAGAAATATCTTCTTTAACTGTTTGTTCCTTTTCTGTATGGTCTATTATATTTGCAAAAGTTACTATTCCTAAGAGGAAGATTATCAATATAAACCACCAGTATAAATGTTTTTTTGTAGTATCGGCCAAAGTAAAACTCCTTTCGCTAGAGGAACCCGTCAAGTATCATATGCATACTAGAAACTAAGTTATGTCTATAACTTCTATAGTCGCGGATTACTATAGTTGAATTAACCTTGAAGACTACTTACAATGGAAAAGAAAGTATGAACGAATAGGAGTCGATATAATTGTATAGAACGGTAAATGATTTTATAACGGATTGGTCTGATGCAGCAGAGGGGACATTAAGCGTGCTCCAGTCATTAACTGATGAAAAATTAGATCAAGCGATTGTTGAAGGACATAGTACTCTTGGTTGGTTAGGGTGGCATCTTGCGACAAGTCCCGTATTTTTCGCAGGATTAGTAGGATTAAATGTGGAGGCAGCCGTTGATAAAAACAAAGAAGCAGTAACGGTTAAAGACATTGTCGAAACATATAAAAAAATCGTCGAGGCAGTTAAAACGGAAGCGAAAACTAATCTTACAGATGACAGATTGATCGAGAAGATTCAAAGCTTTGCAGGAGAAACAACTAGAGGAGTTTTGCTACACAAACTTCTTGATCATCAAACACATCATCGTGGTCAAATGACGGTCCTTCTACGTCAAGCAGGACTTCCTGTACCGGGTGTTATGGGACCAACGAAAGAACAACAACGAGGTTAATGAATATAAAAGAAAAGCAGACTAACCATTATTATGGTTATCCTGCTTTTTAGTATTACGTAGTTTAGGAAGATTTAGATTAAATAAACCGATCTAAGAATTCCAACATTTTACTATACACAAAAATTTCATTTTGTTTTTTGGAGAAACCATGACCTTCATCCGGTAGAACAATATATTCCACATCTCTGCCTTTTTCCTTCAATGCAGCGACAATCTGGTCGGATTCTTTTTGGACAACACGAGGATCATTAGCTCCTTGGATAACTAGCATAGGTTTTGTCATCCCATCTAAATAAGTAATTGGAGAATCCTCTATGAACTTCTCCTTGTCTTTTACTGGGTCACCTACCCATTGAATCATAAATGATTTCCAAAACTCAGGTACGGAATCTACAAATGAGAATAGATTACTAGGACCGAATATATCTACAACTGCCTTGAAATACTCGGCATGGCGTCCGTGTAGTAAAAGAGACATATAACCACCATAACTTCCACCAAGTAGGAGAATCTTATCTCTTTCCACATATCCTTCTTTTATTAACCATTCTAATCCTTCCAAATTATCCAGGCGGGGTCCATGTCCCCAATCACCTTCTACCATTTTCATGAACTTCAAGCCGTAGTTAGAAGAGCCGCGGAAGTTTGGTGCGAAAATGGAATACCCTCTGTTTAGAAGGAATTGGAACATGGAACGAAACCATTTTCTCTCCAGGGATTGAGGACCACCATGTGGCCACAGAATAACATGGCCATTGGAATACTCTTCTTTTGCTTGGAAAAGTAGGGCCTCGATTTCTAGACCATCAAAAGAAGGGTAAGTTAAAATAGTAGGTTCTACTAGTATCTCCTCTGGAACCCCTGGAATTCGAAAACGAGTTAACTCTTCCCATGATTCGCTGTTATCTTTCGATACAAAGACATTGTTTGGTCTTGTAGAAGTTCTTCCTTGGATATATAGATTACCTGATGGCATAATGACTACTTTTTCTACGACACTAGTCGGTGCTTTGACTTCTTTAAGTGTCTCACTTGTTAAATGGAATTCATAAAGCCGGTCTTCTACTCCATAAGATCCAACTAGATAGAGGCTCGCTGTTTTCTTAGAAAAATGGATACTAGAAAAATCCTCTTTCTCTATTTCTAAGACTTTCTTGAATTCCTTCGCTTCTAAGTCGAACTTCGCTAAATAGGTTAAATCAGAATTATAATTTGTTAAAAAGTAGATTTCTGTTTCTGAAGTGTAAAGTGCTTCTGATACTGTGTGCTGCTCTTTCGTCTCAGGCGTCATAAGGAAAGTCTCATTACCAATATGAACATAGGCTAGAGAGTATGTATTTCCAAATTGTTTACTTGAAACAAAAGTTTTTTCAGCTGGAGAAACAGCCTCTATAGAAGTAGGAGCAATTGTTCCTTCCAATAAAACTTTATCTTCTCCGGTTTCTATATCGTATAGATGACTATTAAGGAAGGAAGCATTTCCTGTTGTTGTTGAATAATAAAGACGTTTTCCATCTGTCGTCAAGTAGTTGAAGAAATGTCGTTCGCCTTCATTACTACGAAGTGAAATAAGTTTTCCACCTTGAGGCGAAAGGGCGTAAATTTGTGTATTCTCATCTCCATCTGTATCAAAACCAGCCACCATAAATTCACCAGTTTTAGCGTATGTTAAGAAATCTACACTTTGATTATTAAATGTTAGTGGATACGGGAATTGGCTTGGTAAATCCATTCCCCAAATATTAAAGTGACCATTCAGATTTGAACTAATTACTAATTGCTTTTCATCAGGACTGACAGTGAAGTTTTCCACCGTTAAAGTCTGAAAAAATTGTTCTACTTCTGGCTTATCAAATGTGACCATTCTCATTCCCCAATTCTATTAAGATTTTTCCATTTTACCATATAAAATAGTGATTTAAATTGAAATTCACAAAATAATGAATATATTCTAAAAAATTTAAGCATTAGCGCATTTTAAACAATGTATTTAATGTTGATATACAATAGCTCTTTCATCCAACACTCTTCTGATGTAAAATATCATTAGGTTAAAGTAACACCAGAGGGGGAAGCGAAAGCGATTTTATGACTATACAAGATATGAAACAAACGGAATTTAAAGAAGCAACACTTTCCGAGTGGGAGCAAGTTGCCGTTAAATCACTTAAGGGTAAATCATTAGAATCTCTTTCTACCAAGACTTTAGAGGAAATTATTTTGAAACCGCTTTATTCATTAGCCGATTTGGAAAATATGTCTATACAACAAACAAATTCTATACGAAGCGCTAAACAAACTGCTGATTGGCTCATTGCACAGCAGGCGACGGGGAATACCAGTGAAGATATATTAATAGATTTACAAGATTCCTTAGCAAAAGGAAATAACATAATACATTACAAGCTAGAAGCTCATCATCAGTGGACTAAATCCCAATTGGAAGAATTATCTGCTTTGGTTGAGCTACATCCAGTACTGCTTGATATATCTCATGATCCAACATTCATACATAGTTTCAAAACAATCAAAGGTGCTGTTAAAGGATCTAGTGATACGGATATGCCTCATACAAGAACTGTTTACTTGGATGGGACAGCTATTCACCAAGCAGGAGGCGACGCTGTTAGTGAGTTAGTGAGTGTCTTACTACAGGCAGATTACATGACTCAAAAAAGCAGTATAGAGAGAATCGCAGAAAAAGCATTCGCTCAATTTTCTGTGGACACTAATTTCTTTATGGAAATTGCGAAAATCCGTGCATTTCGGGTACTTTGGAAAGCATTTGGAGAAGCACATGGACAGGAGAATATCAATGCTATTCCTGTCCATGCTGAAACTTCCTTGAGATCATTCTCAGCACTTGATGCAACTGTGAATATTTTACGAGCAGCAAATAGTACGCTTGCGGCAGTACTTGGAGGTGCGGACAGTGTAACAAGCTTTCCACATGACATATTAACAAGTGCAAATCCAACATCTAAGAGAATTGCACGGAATATGCAGTTAGTATTAAAGGAAGAGACACATATTCAACGAGTGATGGACGCTTCAGGTGGCTCTTATTACATTGAGACACTGACGAAACAATTAGTTGAAAAAGCATGGGCATTATTCTTGGAGTTGATAAAAGAAAAGTCATTCGAATTAGCAACGGTTAAACTGCAAGAAAGAGCAGAGTCCAAATGGGTAGAACAGTTGGAAACACTTGCTACTCGCAAAAAATCTTTAATCGGGACTAATGTGTACGCTAACCCAGATGATTCTTTAATATTCAAGCTGAATGATACAGGCTATAAACGATTAGCAGAACCATTTGAACAATTGAGACAAGCATTTTTGAGCAATCCTTTAATAACTGCTATTTTTCCATATGGCCTTTTAAAAGAGTACAAAGCTCGTATGGATTTCGTAAGTGGGTATTTAAGTTCTATTGGTTTGAAATCAATAGTTGCACCCGAAAACTTAAAGCCGTTTGAGATGCAAAAATGGATTGACGAAAATGAAATAGACTACGGGGTCTTTGTTGGAAACGATGAGCAGTCAGCTGGATTAGTTCCAGCTATCCTAAATGAAAATATATCGATTCCACTAGATGTTGCAGGTCAGTTTGAAGAGTATGCTGATTGGCTAGAAGCTGGATTAAACGGTAGAATTTTTGCAGGGCAATCTCTTTTTGAAAAAGGCTTTGAACTGTTAGCACTTGCAAAAAAGGAGGATTCAAATGACCATGCCTAATTACGATAAAGTATCTATTGAACAGGTGTTACAAAAAGAAAGTAACGCAACACCTAGTGCAACTGAATCCTTTTTAACGAATGAAGGAATTCATTTAAAGTCCTTATACAATCGAGAAGATTCATCTACCTTACCGCATGTAAATGACTTACCTGGGATTGCTCCAAACACTAGAGGACCTTATCCGACGATGTATGTGGCAAAGCCTTGGACGGTCCGCCAATATGCTGGATTTTCAACAGCAGAAGAAAGTAACGCTTTCTATAGAAGAAACTTGGCTATGGGTCAAAAAGGCCTGTCCGTTGCATTCGATTTAGCAACGCATCGCGGCTATGACTCCGATCATGAACGTGTTACAGGGGATGTTGGGAAAGCAGGAGTAGCCATAGATTCGGTGGAAGATATGAAGATTTTATTTGATGGGATTCCGTTGGATAAAATGTCTGTGTCGATGACGATGAACGGAGCAGTTCTCCCAATTTTAGCTTTCTATATTGTGACTGCAGAAGAACAAGGAGTAACTCCGGATCAGTTAGCCGGGACGATACAAAATGACATATTAAAAGAATATATGGTGC
Source organism: Psychrobacillus sp. FSL H8-0510 (assembly GCF_038008345.1). NCBI lineage: Bacteria > Bacillati > Bacillota > Bacilli > Caryophanales > Bacillaceae > Psychrobacillus > Psychrobacillus sp. FSL H8-0510. The sequence continues at coordinate 1,853,080 of NZ_JBBOYZ010000001.1, read as the reverse complement.
GTAATACGTATATATATACTCCAGAAATGTCGATGAAAATTATTGCGGACATATTTGCTTATACAGCTAAAAAAATGCCTAAGTTTAACTCTATCTCTATATCTGGCTACCATATGCAAGAAGCTGGGGCTACTGCGGATATAGAATTAGCCTATACGTTGGCCGATGGCTTAGAATATGTACGAACAGGTCTAGAAGCTGGAATAGATATTGATGCCTTTGCACCTAGACTTTCGTTCTTCTGGGCAATCGGCATGAATTATTTCATGGAAATAGCGAAAATGCGTGCAGCTCGTAGAATATGGGCACAAATGATGCAAAGCTTTGATCCAAAAAACCCTAAATCTCTTGCTCTTCGTACGCACTCACAAACATCTGGTTGGAGCTTAACAGAACAAGATCCATTCAATAATGTGACAAGAACTTTAGTAGAAGCTAATGCTGCTGCAATGGGTCACACGCAGTCACTTCATACAAATGCTTTAGATGAAGCGATAGCATTGCCAACGGATTTCTCTGCCCGAATTGCTCGAAATACTCAATTATTCCTCCAGGAAGAAACGAATATGACGAAAGTAATCGATCCATGGGGCGGGTCCTATTATGTTGAAACATTAACAAATGAATTAATGGAAAAAGCTTGGACTTTGATAGAAGAAATTGAAGAGTTAGGCGGTATGGCAAAAGCGATTGAAACGGGCTTGCCTAAGATGAAAATAGAAGAAGCAGCTGCAAAAAAACAAGCGCAAATCGACTCTTCGAAAGAAATAATCATTGGGGTTAACAAATATCGTTTGGAACAAGAAGATGCAATAGATATTTTAAACATAGATAATACAGTCGTTCGTCAAAAACAAATGGAGCGCTTAGACAAAGTCAAAGCAAACCGTAATGAAAAAGCAGTTCAAAAAGCATTAGCAGATTTAACAGAAACCGCAAAAAATGGGGAAACCAATTTGTTAGAAGCTGCTGTTATAGCGGCTAGAGAACGTGCTACTATTGGAGAAATCTCCGATGCTATTGAAGTAGTGGCTGGAAGACATAAGGCGGTGATCCGTTCAGTGAGTGGTATATATAGTGCTAACTTTAATGATGCAGAAGAGATTAATGCAGTAAAACAAATGGCAGAAGACTTCCGTGAAAATGAAGGCCGTCGTCCACGTATTTTAATCGCCAAAATGGGTCAAGACGGACATGACCGTGGAGCTAAGGTTATTGCAACTGCATTTGCTGATTTAGGATTTGACGTAGATATTAGCCCGCTATTCCAAACACCTGCAGAAACTGCACTGCAAGCAGTCGAAAATGATGTCCACGTTGTTGGTGTAAGTTCTTTAGCAGCTGGTCATATGACATTAGTTCCTTCATTGAAAGAGGAATTGGCTAAGCTTGGTAGAGAGGATATACTAATTGTTGTTGGTGGTGTAATTCCAGCTCAGGATTATGCTTTTCTACGTGAAAATGGTGCCTCCGCTATTTTCGGACCAGGAACAGTTATTCCGGTTGCTGCACAAAAAGTGATCGAAGAGATATACAAGCGTCTTGGCTACGAGGAAGTAGAAGGTTAATGTCAAAAACGGATAATAATAACGAATCTTCTATGCATGTGATGAATGGCATTAAATCGCAACATGATGGGGTGGGGAAAGCTTCTATTAAAAAGTTTTCTAAAAGAAAGCCTCTTCAAATTAATGAAGAGGAATATATCCGACAAATTCAAAGTGGCTCCAGGCTGCATTTAGCTAAAGCTATAACGTATATTGAGAGTACAGTAAATGATCAACAGCAAATTGGACAGCAATTACTAAAAAACTTACTTCCGTGTACTGGCAATAGTATACGTATTGGAATAACAGGGGTGCCTGGAGTAGGAAAAAGTACATTTATCGAGGCATTTGGTAAAATGCTTTGTGATCAAGGATATAAAGTTGCGGTATTAGCCATCGATCCTAGTTCATCTTTGACTGGAGGCAGTATTCTCGGAGATAAAACGAGAATGGAAGAGCTTGCTAAGCACCCGAATGCGTTTATCAGACCTTCGCCTACTGCTGGGACACTTGGTGGCGTGCATAAAAAATCTCGAGAGACAATGCTTCTCTGCGAGGCTGCTGGATACGATGTCATTTTAGTGGAAACGGTTGGAGTCGGTCAAAGTGAGACAATAGTAAGGGGTATGGTTGATTTCTTTTTGTTATTAGCGCTTACAGGTGCCGGAGATGAATTGCAGGGGATGAAAAAAGGAATCATGGAGCTTGCGGATGCTATTATTGTCCATAAAGCAGATGGATCCAATGAAAAGCTAGCTAAAAAAACGGTTGCGGAGTACAAACAAATCCTCCATTTTTTAGCACCGTCTTCACCTAATTGGCAAACTCCAGCACTTGCAGTATCTTCGCTATATAAAATTGGATTAGATGTAGTATGGGAAAATATACTACACTTCCAGCAAGTGATGAAAGAAAAGTCGGTTTGGCAACATAGAAGAAGAGAACAAACAATTGAATGGTTTAAAACGATGATTGTGGATCGATTATACGATGACTTTTTTTCATCCACTATTAAAAAGCAAGCTATGGCAACTTTAGAACATTTAGTGCGAGATGAAAAAATAACAGTTTCCCAAGCGGTGGACGATCTATTTTCCTCGAATCCAAACGGATAATCTGATAAGATTAACATAGTAAAAAAAGGAGAGTGGCATAAATGAATATGGATTTCAATTTATATATGAACGATATACTAGTACAAGCTCGTGGAGAAATGGACGCAGCAGGTTATGAGCAACTTGAAACACCTGAGGCAGTAGATGCAGCATTTGCTCGTCAAGGAACAACTTTAGTAATGGTAAACTCTGTATGTGGATGTGCTGGAGGAATTGCACGCCCTGCTGCGGCAAACTCTGTACATTATGATAAACGTCCAGACCATTTAGTAACTGTTTTTGCTGGTCAAGACAAATTGGCTACTCAACAAGCGCGTAATCTATTCGGAGATGATCACTTGCCTTCTTCTCCATCATTTGTTCTGTTAAAAGACGGACAACCTGTAGCAGAAATCGGTCGTCACGAAATAGAAGGTCATGCACCTACATCTGTCATTACACATCTTCAAGAATTATTTGAAGAATACTGCGAAGAAGTTTAAATAATAAAAACCAGCGGAAGCATCTAAATGCATTCGCTGGTTTTTATCATTTCTCAAAGATCCATAAATTGAACTTTTTTAATATATTATGGCGATGAACAGGTAAACATCATAAGATTTTGCAAGAAAAAGAGATGCTGGTTGGTTATGACATCGTCACAACCAACCAGCATCCCTAAAATTCACTTGGTAATAGAATGGCAAACGCCTGTTCAAAGTCCTTTGGACACGATAGAAACAGGTTTTGACATTAAAGGATGAAGCTTAGACCGAATAGTAATGTAGACATTACCATTACAAAAATCATTAAATACACAATAATTTTACGAAAAGTTTGGTTGCGCATAATTTCTCTCCTTTAGCTTGTACCTTTATTTTAACAAAAACATAAAAATGCACAAGAGGTAGAGATTTTTTTTTGAAATAGGTACAATAGAAAAAGGGTTATTTTAAATTTTCTGTAATCACTTGATATTGGAATCTTAGGGACATTGTAGATAGCCTTTTTCATAGATTGAATCTTTGCATAGAGATACGTTCTAATGTTGTTATTATCTGCATGCGGATTGTGACAATATAATTTTGCAAAATCTATCAGTTTATTACTACACATTTTTTGATAGAAGTGAAAGCTGGCAACTTCGGTGAGTCTAGTGAGAAAGTCGGGACCCCAAAGGAGTATACTTAAAAAGTAGGAATGCTTTCTGCCGTATGCAGTCAATTCGAGAAAAGGGTCATAATGACACGGGCTCGACTTCGGACTGCAACGAATATCCAATAGTATTATTTTATAGTTATTTAATAGAGGGGTGTAAAAATGGAGAAAATTGATCATATCGGGATTGCTGTTAAAAGTATTGAAGACTCTCTTCCTTATTACATAGATACATTGGGATTAAAACTATTACATATTGAAGATGTTCCATCAGAAAAAGTTCGTGTAGCGTTTATCGATAGCGGGAATGTCCATTTAGAATTACTTCAACCAATCGATGAAACAAGTACGATTCATTCGTATATTGAAAAAAAGGGTGAAGGTATTCATCATATAGCTTTTGGAGTTACTAGTATACAACAGCGTTTGGACGAGCTGAAAGAAAAGGGCGTCCGACTTATACAGGAAACTCCAAAAGCAGGTGCTCATGGTGCTCAGGTAGCATTTATACATCCAAAAGCATCTCGTGGAGTGCTTTACGAATTAGTCGATAAAACCGGGGGAGAGAAATAATATGGATATTTATGAAAAAATCAATGACTTATATGATCGCAAACGTAAAATCGAACTTGGTGGCGGAGATGAACGTATTGAGAAACAGCATGAAAAAGGGAAGCTGACTGCCCGGGAACGAATTGAATTATTAGTAGATAAAGATTCATTTGTAGAGTTAAGTCCTTTTATCAAACATCGTACAGTAGACTTTGGTATGGATAAGCAAGAGGGCCCAGGTGATGGAGTAGTTACTGGGTATGGGAAAGTAAATGGTCGTCCCATTTATCTGTTTTCACAAGATTTCACTGTCTTTGGCGGAGCTTTAGGAGAAATGCATGCACTCAAAATTGCAAACGTCATGGATTTAGCAGCTAAAAACGGAGCACCTTTCATAGGGTTAAATGACTCTGGTGGTGCTCGTATTCAAGAAGGTGTTGTATCACTGGATGGATATGGTCAAATTTTTTATCGTAATGCTATTTACTCGGGAGTTATTCCTCAAATCTCTGTCATTTTAGGACCATGTGCTGGTGGCGCAGTGTATTCGCCAGCTATAACTGACTTTGTGTTTATGACGGATGAAACGAGCCAAATGTTTATCACAGGTCCGAAGGTAATTGAAACTGTTACCGGGGAGAAGATTTCTGCAGAAGATCTTGGTGGTTCAAAAGTACATAACACAATTAGTGGAAATGCACATTTCCGTGGGAAAACTGAAGAGGAAGTATTAGAAAGCGTTCGATTACTTTTAAGTTATTTACCACAAAGCTTTGAAGAAAAACCTACTATCGCTGATGTACCAGAAGAGGATGATAATCGTCCTGACTTAGCAGATGTCGTACCTTATGAAGCTATTCGCCCATACGATATCCGAAAAGTTATTGATCAAGTAGTGGATACAGGTTCTTTCTTAGAAGTACAAAAAGAATTCGCTAAAAATATCGTGATTGGTCTTGCACGTATTAAAGGAGAAGTAGTTGGTTTAGTTTGTAACCAACCAAAAGTAATGGCTGGAGGTTTAGATATAGATTCTTCGGACAAAGCAGCTCGATTTATACGTTTTTGTGATGCCTTCAACATTCCAATCATTACATTTGAAGATGTTACTGGATTCTTCCCAGGTATTAAACAAGAACATGGTGGAATTATTCGCCACGGTGCCAAAATCCTATTTGCTTATTCTGAAGCAACCGTTCCTAAAATAACCGTTATTTTACGAAAAGCATACGGCGGCGCTTATGTTGCGTTGAATTCCAAGTCAATTGGAGCAGATGTGGTATTCGCATGGCCAAATGCAGAGATAGCTGTAATGGGACCAAACGGCGCTGCTAATATCATTTTCGCCCGTGAAATTGCCCAAAGTGAAGATCCAGAAGCAGTTCGTGCAGAAAAAATTGAAGAGTACCGTGAGAAGTTTGCGAATCCATACGTAGCCGCTTCAATGGGAATGGTAGATGACGTAATTGATCCAAGAGAAACTCGTATTAAACTTATTCAATCTTTAGAGATGATGCGTAATAAAAAAGAAACTAGACCAAACAAAAAACATGGTAATATTCCATTATAAAAAGGAGACTTTTCAATGAGTCGATTAGTTGAGGAATTTTTAGAATTAGTTCAAATAGATTCAGAAACAAAGCATGAAGAAGTAATTGCACCAATTTTAAAAGACAAATTAGAGCAGCTTGGATTTACTGTTGTGGAAGACGATTCTGCTTCTAAAACAGGACACGGAGCTGGCAATTTAATCGCAACATTAAAGGGTTCAAATGCAAATGTAGATCCAATATACTTTACAGTCCATATGGATACTGTTGTACCTGGAAAAGGCATTAAACCCATTATTAAAGAAGATGGTTATATATATTCTGATGGCACAACAATTTTAGGTGCTGATGACAAAGCTGGAATCGCTGCTCTTTTTGAAGCTATTCGCCGCTTGAAAGAACAATCTATTAAACACGGCGATATTCAAGTCGTTATTACGGCTGGAGAAGAAAGTGGATTAGTAGGAGCCAAAGAATTAGATGCTTCCTTACTAACTGCAAAATATGGCTATGCGATAGATAGCGATGGAACGGTTGGTGGAATTGTAACGGCTGCTCCATTCCAATCTAAGCTATGGACAACCATTACTGGAAAAACTGCGCATGCAGGAGTCGCTCCCGAAAAAGGTATTTCTGCGATTACTTTAGCTGCTAAGGCGATTTCTGCGATGAAATTAGGTAGATTAGATGCCGAAACTACGGCTAATATTGGTCGATTTGAAGGTGGACAAGCAACTAATATCGTCTGTGATGAAGTGCATATACTTTCTGAGGCTCGCTCGATCAATAAAGAAAAACTAGATGCCCAAGTTGCACATATGGTAGCAACATTCGTTGAAACTGCTGAAAAGTTTGGTGGTAAAGCAGTGACAGAAACGCAATTAATGTATCCAGGATTTCATTTTGAAGAAGAACATGCAGTTGTACAGGTTGCTAAACGTGCAGTAGAACGAATTGGAAGAACTGCAGAGATTAAAACTAGTGGTGGCGGTAGTGATGCCAATGTAATTGCTGGATTTGGGATTCCTACAGTTATCTTGTCTGTGGGTTATGAAGAAATTCATACAACAAATGAACGCATGCCTATTGAAGAATTAGAGAAATTAGCCGATTTAATAGTAGAGATCGTTCTAGTAGCGGCAGAATGAAATAGGAGGTGACTTCGTTGAGCAATGAAAAGGTAGTAGTATTTCAATGTGGAAATGAAGATTATGCAGTATCCATAGAACATGTAGTTTCCATTGAAAAGTTAGAACAGGTAAACCCGATTCCACACTTACCAAATTATTTAATAGGTTTGATGAAGATTCGTGGAGAGCTAGTGCCGATTATTGATTTTGAACAAATTTTGTATAATCGCAGTGGTGTCGATCAGGAACTAGCAAGAGTAGTTACGATGCATACTGAAAATATGACGGTTGGACTTCTTGTGAAAGAAGCGAAAGAGATTTTAGATATTGAGCAAGAAAATCTAAAGCAAATTGGTTTGGTGAATTATACGAAAACACGTTATTTCACAGCAGTTGCTAACTTAGAGAATCGAATGATTACAATCGTGGATGCTTCTATTTTGGTAAGCTCCTTAGAAGGTTTTAATGATATTCAAACGTATGTAGAAGAAGTAAAAAAAGAGGTAACAGTTACTAAATAATTTCATGCTGTATTCAGGGAGGTAGCTTATATAGCTACCTTTTTTGAGAGTATAAGTGTAAAATTTAATCCAGTGTTTTAAGGGTTTTGAGGATTGAAGAATCCTCTAACTTCTAATTTTCGTTTCGGACGGACGCTTTCCCGCCGAAGTCGGCGCTCTACACTTCATTCCTTAAAGAGTATATTAGTTTCTATACTTAAATCTGGTGTGTAGAGCAATGAAATTTATTCTTTAATACAAGAAAAAAGGAAGGAGGGGGGCTAACTTGTCCGGAAAACATAGAATTATCTTTCACCTAGATATGAATAGCTTTTATGCTTCTGTTGAGCAAGCACATAACCCCTCTTTAAAAGGAAAGGCTATTGCTATAGCCGGTAATCCTAAAGAAAGACGTGGCATACTTGTTACATGCTCCTATGAGGCAAGGGCAAAAGGTGTATATACTACAATGTCCGTTTGGGAGGCAAAACGAAAATGTCCAGAACTAATTTTGTTACCTCCTAATTTTGAAATTTACCGAATCGCTTCAAAAGCCATGTTCGAGATATTAAGATCCTACACACACTTAGTAGAACCAGTATCAATCGATGAAGGGTATATGGATGTAACAGAATTGGATATGAACAATGATGCAATCGGCTTTGCCAAATCTATTCAGGATCGCATATTACGTGAACTGGATTTACCTAGTTCAATCGGAATTGCTCCTAACAAATTTCTTGCTAAAACTGCATCCAATATCAAAAAACCGATGGGTATAACTGTTTTGCGAAAAAGACAGGTAAATGAAATCCTATGGCCCCTACCGGTAATAGATATGCATGGAATAGGGGAGAGTACTGCTAGAAAATTAGAATCGATTGGTATTAAATCGATCGGAGATTTAGCTAATGCAAATCCTAATTTACTAAAAGAAAAACTCGGAAAAAATGGTGTTCGACTACTAAATCGTGCAAATGGTATTGATAACAGGGCAGTAGATCCTGAATCTATATATGACACGAAGAGTGTAGGGAATTCAACAACATTACCTTATGATGAATCGAATATAGAAGAACTGGAAAAGGTATTTGTACGATTATCGAAAAAAGTGGCTGCGAGGCTTGATGCCAAAAATCTAGCTGGACGTTCTATTACAATACATATACGGGATGCTAATTGGAAAAACAAAACTAAAAGTAAGACATTAACTAGTCGCTTATACAAGGAACAAGAAATATACCAATTGGCATTAGAACTATTCAATGCTTCTTGGAATGGAGATCCTATTCGTCTACTAGGAGTAACTGTAAACAATGTATACGATAAGGGAGAATCTGTAGAGCAGCTTTCTATTTTTAACTTTGAAGAACATGCTAAAGAAGAGCCAATTTTAAAACTTGTGGAGCAACTGCAAGGTAAGTTTGGGGAAGATAGTATTAAGCGTGGAATGAAAGTAAAAAAGAAGCCTTCACTGGAATCTAAAACAAGTTTCAGCAAAGACTTCTTAGATGATCATAATGATTGATAATGCTCATTTTGAATAGCCAATGAATCGTTCAAATAATGCAAGGTGTGAATGTCTGAAGCAGTAGGTAAGCTGAAGCTATTCTGATAATTTTCAATGCCTTTCCCGGTAATTACGATAAGGTCATTATTTTGAGCTTTTTCCCAAGCATACTGTATTGCTAAAGTTCGATCAGGAATAATAATACATCTATTCATCGGATCTAATGCGTTCAAATCTCGAATCATCTGTTCTGATGGTACTCCATTCAAATCATCAAAAGTTAAAATACATGTTTCACATTTCTCCAAAGAGACTTCTACCATACTTTTTCTTTTTTGTACGTCTCTATCTCCCCTAAACCCAAAAATATGTATAATTCTTTGGGGGTTATATAAACGAGCAGCTTCTAAGATATGAGAAAAGGCATTTGTTGTGTGGGCATAATCTACAATGCATGTTGCCCCAGCTGGATGTTCAAATAGCTCAAATCTACCTGGTACTCCACCAAAACTTTCTAACGCACGCTCAATATTTAACGGGTCTATATTTAGGGAGATTGCAGTTGAAAAAGCAAGCGAAGCATTTTCTAAGTTATGTTTACCTTTCATGCGACTCCTAAGCGAATATGACTGTATTGGAGCGTCAAGGGATATCAGTTCTTCTTCATTCACCATGTATGTGGGATTTGTCCCATTTATTTTGATAACTTCTTTGTTTAAAGTGTTTACAAAAGAACAAAGACGTTCACCCCAGGAAGTATTAGAATTAATAACAGCAATTCCGTTTGGTTTTAAATATTCAAATAGAGATTGCTTCGCTTCGAAATAGGATTCCATTGTTTTATGATAGTCTAAATGCTCATGTTCTAAATTCGTAAAAATACAAACATCAAATCGAAGACCCTCGACGCGAGATTGGACCAAACCGTGGGAGGAAACTTCCATAATGACAACACTGTCATGACAAGTAGCTAATAGCTTGTTTAGGGTAACTGCATCCGTAGTTGTGTGGTAGGACTCCTGCTCAACTCCATTTATAATTGTCGAAACACTACCGAATAATGCACATGATATTCCTACTGATTCCAAAATATGTTTAAGCATAAAGGATGTAGTTGTTTTTCCATTTGTACCAGTAATTCCAATCATAATTTTATGTTGAGTTGGATTACCATAAAAGATTTGAGCTACTAATCCGAGTGTTTTCCGTGCATTGGGCACTCGAATATAGGGAACTCCAACAGAGGTAAGATTTTCTTCGCCAATGACTACACATGCCCCATTTAAAATTGCATCTTCGATATACATATGTCCATCTGTCTGAGTTCCCGGTATCGCAACAAATATAAAATTTTTCTCTACTTCAGAAGAATTAAAAGCCAAGCCTTGTATTTCAACGGACTCGTCTTCTTGACTTATGTGAATGCCTAATGGCTTTATCAATGTCTCTAATTTCATAAGCTTTGGACGCCCCTTTTAGTTGTTTAGTTATTGTTTGCAGTTTTGCTTTTTACATACATGCAATTTAGAGGTAGACTAACTATATAAATTACTTAATGTCTAATATTAGTCGTAAGTAAATCTAATCATTTATAGTAGACAAGTAAAACTTAAAAATGGTCAATTTTAAGATGTTTTCACAACAAAATAAATATAGAATCTATAATTTAGAATATGTCCAAAATAGTTAAGGAAGTGAGCAAATATGCAATTGTTATTTTTAGGAACTGGAGCAGGAATGCCGTCAAAACAGCGTAATACGACATCTACTGTTTTGAAATTACTAGAGGAGAGAGGTACTTTTTGGATGTTCGATTGTGGAGAAGCCACTCAGCACCAAATTTTGCATACGACACTAAAACCTCGTAAACTCGAAAAATTATTTATTACACATTTACATGGAGATCATATATATGGGCTTCCTGGTTTGCTTGGATCTCGTTCTTTTTTGGGTGGGGACGAGCCACTTACAATCTATGGACCTACAGGGTTAAAGAATTGGATTGACGTAACGCTTGCTGTATCTAAAACGCATGTAAAGTATCCGCTTACCATAATTGAAATAGAAGAGGGTATCGTTTTCGAAGACGAGCAATTTATTGTCGAAGCTAAACTACTCGAACATGTAATGCCTTGCTACGGGTATTCTGTTAAACAAAAAGCGCTTGCTCCAGAGCTTTATATAGAGAAAACAGATGCTTTGGGAGTTCCAAGAGGTCCATTATTAAGACAATTAAAAGAGGGAAATGATGTAGTACTTTCCAATGGGACTATAGTCAAAAGTGAGGAAGTAACAGGAGAAGTAAGAGAAGGTTTTAAAGTCACAATATTAGGAGACACAAAGTATTGTGAAAACTCGATACAGTTAAGTGAGAAAGCAGACATTGTCGTTCATGAAGGAACTTTCGACATTGAAACCGCTGAGCTTGCAAGGCTTTATGGTCATTCCACGATAGTTGATGCTGCAGAGGTTTGTCAGAATGCGGACGCTAAAAATTTAGTCGTAAATCATATTAGTGCAAGATTCCTGTCCTCTGACTTAAGCAATATGCTTACTCAAGTGAAACATTATCCTTTTCCAATCTATATTTCTGAAGACCTTGCTGAATATAGTTTCGTAAATGGTTTATTAACTAAATGCAAATAAAAAAAGAGAATCCGAATGTGAATTATTCACTAGGATCTCTTTTTTTCTCTATTATAACTAAACTTACTGTAGCGATAGGTCCAATTATTAAGGACAAGATGAACCAGTTTAGTCCACTTCTATTTTTACCTTGGGCAATACCTGCATTGATAAAAGCTAAAGTACCCCAACCAACAAAATATGAATTATCCATGTTATCGACATCCTTTATACCTGTATATTACGTTTCGAATATTTTCCCGATCTCTCGAGATCTGTTTTCTGCAGCATGGATACAAGCAAATATAGCTTCACTCACTTTGTGCTCCATTAGCTGTTCCAGACCAGCTTCTGTCGTTCCACCTGGACTTGTCACTCTTCTGCGTAGTTCACTTGGTTCTACATCACCTTTTTTGAGCATTTGTGCAGCACCTTCCATTGTTTGTATAAATAATTGACGAGCATCGCCTGAATCTAAGCCATGCTGAACAGCAGCAGACTCAAACTGTTCAGCAAAGTAATAGAAGTAAGCTGGACCACTACCAGAAAGTGCAGTGACAACATGTAAATCGTCCTCTTCTACGACTTTTACCGAACCAATTGACTCTAACAAATCGATTATTAGTAATTTAGATTCATCCGTTATAAGCTCGTTCCAGCATAAAGCAGATGCACTCATTCCAACTGCTGCTGAAGTATTAGGCATAACTCGTGCAACTGGTCTATTACCTAAAGCATTTATAATGGTTTGAATATTAATCCCAGCAATAACTGAAATAATCGTTGCATCTTTGTTGAGATATGGTGCCAGACTAGTTAATGCCTCCTGTGCATCCTTTGGTTTCATCGCTAAAAAAACAATATTAGCTTTAGTTAACGCTTCTTTCTGTTCACATAAGATCTGTACATTGTACGTCTGTTTTAAATAGTTAAGTTGGTTTACATCTGATTTATTCGTGACGTGAATGGATGTCGGTGAAATTTTATTACTTTTTGTTAAACCATTTATAATGGCTTCTGCCATTGCCCCCGCACCAACAAATACAATCTTCGTCATATAATTTCCTCCCTTTTGTAAAATCTGTTTCCTTTGAATGTTACGCAATAGGCAAAATAAAAAAGCGCTCTCGTCCCATATATAATAAGGACGAAAACACTTGTTTTCCGCGGTACCACCTAAATTTGCTGTAAATACTCAGCACAACTTAATCCTTCGTATCGAGAAGGTACGACCATGTTTACATAGTAGCTCCGAAGTAGGTTCTATATACGAGCGGGAGGTGAAATTTTCAGCAGACATTTCACTCTCTTAACTCCATCATATATGTACTAATCTTCATCTTAGCTTTTATATTCTGAATTAATGAAATTATATGCATCTTCTCTTATAAAGTCAACCATATTTTCGTGACGACTTGTACAAATAAAGGTACAATGTAATGAATGACTATTCATTAAGGAGAATTCTGATGATACATAAAATAATAATTCCTACACCTTTTGCGGTAGGGGATGTAAACGCATATTTAGTTAAAGGGGATGTTTTAACCCTAATTGACGCTGGACCAAAAACAGAAGAAGCATTAATAGCATTAACACATGGGATTAAAGAGGCAGGCTATGAACTGGTCGATATTGAACAGGTTGTTTTAACACATCATCACCCGGATCATGCGGGATGGACAGATGCTTTTGAAAAAGCAACTATTTTAGGTCATGAATACAACCAAGTATGGATGACAAGAGATGAAGAATTTTTACAATATCATGATCATTTTTATCTACAATGCTTAAAAGAAGAAGGAGTTCCAGAGGAATATTTTAAATGGGTCGAGAAGATGAGGAGACCATTAAATCTCTTAGGAAGCCGTTCAATTGATACATATTTGTATGAGGGAGATATTTTGCCCGGACATCCAGATATTGAAGTGCTGGAAACGTTAGGCCATGCTCAGAGTCATTTAGCATTTTGGTCTGAACGTACAAAAGTGCTTATAGGTGGAGATCTTATTCTCGAGAAAATTTCGTCTAATCCTTTAATTGAGCCACCATTAAATGCAAATGATGAGCGTCCAAAATCGATGTTACAATATAATGCCTCGCTGAAAAAAATTCAACAGCTACCAATCGAAAAAGTATATAGCGGTCATGGCAACGAAGTATATAATATTCAGGAGCTTGTAGCATATAGACTCGAAAAACAAAAAGAACGAGCACTTAAAGTACTAGATATGATGAGTGCTGGTGAAAAAACCATTTTTGAATTGACGAAACAACTCTTTCCTAAGGTATATGAAAAAGAACTGGGTTTAACGCTTTCCGAGACGATTGGACAAATAGATTATTTAATCGAGGAAAAACTTATAACTGTTAACCGAAACGATAAAGGAATTTTGCTATATGAACAAAGCTAAAAAAATCTTAATAACTGGAGCTACAAGTGGAGTTGGACTAATGCTAGCTAATAATCTACACGAAGCTGGACATGAAGTATGGGCTACTGGAAGAAATGCCAACGTGTTAAAAAATCTAGCTGAAAATGGAATTCATACAATTGAAGCGGACTTAACGGTCGACCAATCATTTGACTCTCTCTTTCAAGATGTGGGGACCCCCGACACCATAATTCACTGTGCTGGTATTGGTACTTTTTCATATTTATTGGATATGGATGAACGAGAAATGGAAAAAATGTTGCAGGTAAATGTATTGGCTCCTATGAAGTTAACAAAATACTTTGCAGAAAAGATGAAACTTCGAGGGAGTGGACACTTTATATTTGTTGCATCTCAAGCAGGTAAAGTAGCAACTCCTAAAGCATCTGTGTATGCGGCATCTAAACATGCTATAATCGGATTTGCAAATGCTGTACGCATGGAACTGAAGGGATTTGGCGTGGTAGTTACGACTATTAATCCTGGACCTATAGATACGCCCTTTCTCGATTTGGCAGATAAAACGGGTAATTATAGAAATAGCGTGAGAAAACACCTTTTAGCTCCGGACAAGGTAGTATCTTCTATTGAACGAGTAATTGAAAAACCTGTGAGAGAGGTGGATCTTCCCTCTTACATGAGTTTCACCAGTAAACTGTACGCTTTAGCACCGTCCATTGTCGAAACAGTAGGGAAAAAATATTTCACCAAAAAATAACAAAAAAAACCGATTTCCCACTTAAAATGGAGAAATCGGTTTTTCATTTCGTGCTGCGGTGTGTTTCATCGCAGCAAAAATAACTAAGTTAGGTACCTAACTTATACAATTCAAGAAACTTTACGTTGATATCTATTTAGTAGTTCATCAAGTTCTTGACTGCAAGTAACAACAATAGGATGAGTAAATCCAAGACTCTTTGCCTTTCTATACATATCCTGTTTCTTTTGTTCAATTCGTAGCAATAATAATTTTTGTTGCAAATGACTGTTCACAATAATTCTTCCTCCGTAATGTATATTTAGCTTCATTTCATGAGTGTATATCTAGTAGGTAATGTAGCAACCTGCTTATTGTATAATATAGAATTTGCAAATATTGTCGGAACACGGAATGTAACATACATTTCACAATAATGTCACAATTTATATAACTTTTGACATGATTATTGTCGCAATTCAACTTTTTGGGTAGACATTTCAAGTTTTATGTACAACTAATTATTACATAATATTTGTATATAAAAGGATTCTGTGGTGCGGATGAAGAATATCCATATAAAAGAAACAGTTTAAAGGAGGTGCAAAAATTGAAAGAGTATATACATAAAGCATTGCCCAAGCAATTTGAGACAATCATCGGCAATATTCAAAAAGTTTCTTATCCAGCAAGGCAGGGAGCAACTTCTGAAGTAGTTTTTCTTCATACCGATCAAGGGAAATATGTTTGTAAACGCTCCTCTTTACCACAGTATAAGACATGGCTATTAGAGGAAGCGAAAGTTATGAAAGAACTGAATACTAATACTTCCCTACCTATACCAACTTTTTACGATTATATGGAAGACGTGGGTAATAGTTACCTGCTCATGAGTATGGAAGAAGGGGTTCCTTTAAGAGAGGCATTGTTAGCTGTTAAAACAAATGAGGAACAAGTGAAACTCATTCAAAGCTTTGGTGAAAAGTTAAAGAAATTGCATGAAACTTCCCTACCACCTGAATGGGACCATCAGATAAGTTGGTTAGATATACAACTGAAAAAGGCTGCATACAATTTACAACACTATGAGGTGGATGGAAACCCGCAATTATTAGATAGTCTCCTAGAACACAAACCTAGAGCTATACCTCAAACGCTTATTCATGGAGATTGTACAATAGATAATGTTTTAGTCGCAGACAATTCTGTCGAAACGTTTATAGATTTGTCCGGAGTAGCTTATGGCGACCCAAGATATGATGTGGCACTTGCCATTCGCTCCTTTATATATGATAAGTCATTTTTAAATGCATTCTATAAAGGTTATACATTATTGAGATTATCGAAAGAAGAATTTGATTATTTTGATGGGGGACTTTACGAGTTTTTTTAAAAAAATAATTGATTGAATAGGAGTATTGGGAATGATTAAAGCAGTTATATTTGATTTTGATGGGTTACTAGTGGATACGGAAACTATATGGTATGAAGCATTCAGAGAGGTTTTTTATGAGCGCTATCAAGTAGACTTAGATTTAGCAGGATATTCCGAATGTATAGGCACTGGAAATGATGTTTTATACAGTTACTTTCGAAAAATTGCAGGTGATGCAGTTGAATGTGAATTGTTAGAAGAGCTTGCAGCAGCAAGATACACAAGCATGATGAGAGCTCCAGTGCTCAGAGAAGGTGTAAAAGAATATTTAGAGGAGGCCAAACAATATAACTTGAAGATAGCATTAGCTTCAAGCTCCTCAAAGCAGTGGGTTCAAAGCTACTTGGAACAACTTAACATAATAGATTACTTTGAAGTGATCAATACTAAAGATGATGTAAAAAATATTAAACCAGATCCAGAATTATACATCAAAACACTTAGAGATTTAGATTTAACTTCAAAGGAAACAGTTGTATTTGAAGATTCCTTAAATGGATTAAGTGCGGCTAAGCAAGCAGGAATTCGTTGTATCATTGTTCCAAATGCAGTTACGAAAAATTTGAAATTTGAGGACTTTGATGAGCGAATAGAATCGATGTCACAAATTTCTTTAAGTAGTTTATTAAAGAAATTAGAACGCATTATATAAGATTAAAAAAGGTGGGATCACATGATATTAGAAGCTGTAATGATTCACGTTAAACCAGGACAAGAAGAAAACTATGAGGATGACTTTCGCAAAGCATCTCAAATTATATCTACTATGCAGGGTTATATAAATCACGAATTACAGCGTTGTATGGAGGTGAAAGGGAAATATCTGTTGCTAGTAAGGTGGGAAACCTTAGAAAGTCATACTGTAGACTTTAGAGGATCAACCGAATATCAAGTGTGGCGAAAATTACTTCATCCTTACTATGAACCATTTCCTATAGTCGAACACTTTGAGCACGTACAAATACCTTAAATATTTTACTTCAATAAGAATAGTGAATAGTGAGAAAGGGATTGCAGTTGCGATCCCTTTATTTTTAGGCTCTGTTAAAGAAAGAGGTTGATAATCGTTAATGACTGCGAAGGAGAGGTTTCCCTATATAAATTTTTATTGGATATTTATGTTAAAACTAAGGGCTTGTGAAAGTGTTCACTTAAACTAACGCAGCAGTTTAGTTTAAAAAGAAGGTATATATGAAATGAATCGAAATAGTTAATAAAAGAGAGTTTTTTTATATTATAATTAATTTATTAATTGGGAAAAGAGGTAAGAAAATGAAAAAAAATATGTTAATAGCGATTGCATTTACTTTAGTAGCGATGTTTACGTTCAGCATCACTTCAGAAGCTTCATCCACAAAAGTAATGTGGGGTAAAACGGAACTTAAAGCAGGGCAGATTGGTAAAGTAACACTTTACGGAGATATGGGAACATTTAAGGTAGATGGCTCTAGAGGAAAAGTGTTACCAGCGGGTGGTGAGTACCGTGTCTATTCATTCCGTAAAGATATTTTCGGAGGAGAATACGGCTTAGGCGGCGGATTGTTTGTCCATATGTACGGTCCTTTGGAGTACGAAACACCTTCTAAGGCTAAGTTAGCATTACTTAAAAGTAATAATTCAATAGATTAAAAGAAATAGAAGGAAGGATAGATATTATACAATGTAGTCCAGTTTTAAGCTGGGCTATTTTTTTATGGAGGAAAAAATGTGTTTAGTGAATGCGAGGATAGTACAACGACAAGAAATTCATGAGATTGGTATGTCAATGGTTGAATTGACAGGTTCTCAAACAAAATTAGGCGATGGTGTACAACATAATCAAGATATTTATCTCAATAAGAAAGATGGTAGTTTATTTGTAATCAGTATAGATGGACCAGTCGAACGGTGGGTAAGTTTTACCAATGAGGGATAGTATAGACCTCTTTGTTCAACTAACGGGTGCTTTAGTTGAACAAGAGGCTGCCTTTAAGGGTAGCTTTTTCTTATTGAACTAACGCAGCAGTTTAGTGCAACAAGGACTATAGTAAGATTTACAACGCTAAGTAAAGAAATGTTACCAAACGACGCTTTGGGTGCACTTTCATTAATCAACAATCAAGCCATATTCTTGAATAAAGATTAAAATAAGCTAGGTCATAGGGGTTCTTTATATCCTAAAATAAAAAAATAAATTAAATGAAAAGCCCCAATTTAGATATTGAATAATCATACTTAAAGAAGATAGTTACTATTACTAATAATCTAGGTTGTAAATTATAATTTTACAAGGTGGGGCAATAACCAATAAAATAAGCTCGGGGGATAAAAATATGAAAAAAATAGGGACTCTATACTTTTTCTGTGGAAAAATGGGAGCAGGAAAATCAACTAAATCAAAACAATTGGCTATAGAAAAACATGCAGTACTGTTATCTGAGGATGAATGGCTTGCATCTCTTTATCCCAATCAGATTACATCATTTGAGGACTACCTAAAATTCTCAGCACAACTCAAGCCGATGGTGAAAAAGCATGTCCAAAACATATTAAGTGTTGGTACAAATGTAGTGATGGATTTTCCAGGTAACACTCAAAAACAGCGAAAATGGTTTTTGGATATAGCGTCAGAGGTCAATGCAAACCATCAACTAATTTTCCTTAATTTAAATAATGAGCAATGCTTACGTCAAATTGCACAAAGGCGTAACGAACAACCCGAAAGAGCAACTTTTGACACGGAAGAGACGTTTATTCATGTTGCTAAATTTTTTGAAGCACCAGAAGCATCCGAGGGTTTAAATATTTTAGAGTTTAGTGGAAAAGAATAGTCATAGCGGTTAGTTTAAGATGATTAAATATAAGGGGTAGGCCTTAGGAATAATATCGAAAAGATGGTTACAAATACAAAGAAGAATCGAGGAAATTAAATAAATGAGTAAACCTGTAATTCGAACTTATAAAGATTCAAGTGATTTAAAACGAATGCAGAAACTTACACAAGCTATATGGACACTGGAACCTAATTACCATATAGGCGATCTAGCTTGGCAACGCCACCGACACGCTGGACGCGAGGTTGATTGGGATACTGCAATTTGGGAAATAGATGGGAAGCCCGTTGCTTGGGGATGGATTCAAAAACCTGGTGAGTTAATATGTCAAGTTGATCCTGATTTTCCTGAGATGGCCAAGGATGTCATTGACTGGTTTGATAAAATAACTAAAACCAATGAGCAAAAAGTGACTGTCCTAGAAACGGAGTCGCATTTTATTTCAGCCTTAGAAGATTCTTTATTCAACCCATTAGCAGAAAATCCAGAAGTCCTCACAAAAATTTCATTGGATAGTTGTTCATTCCCTGTTCAATTACCAGATAAGTTTAAAGGTCGCCATATCAAGGGTTCTGAGGATTTAACAAATCGTGTGGCAGTACATAAGGCTGCATTTCATGGGTCCAGAGTCACAGAAGAAAGTTACTTGAACGTTATGAATACCTATCCTTATGATTCTTCTCTTGATTGGGTAATAGAATCCCCAAATGGTGAGTTCGTAGCATCTTGTTTAATTTGGTTTGATGAAGATAACAAGGTGGGGTTACTGGAACCTGTTGGAACGGATCCGAGATTTAGGAGAATGGGGTTAGCCAGTTCAGTCTGTAAGCTTGCTCTCAATGCGTTGCGTGATAAGGGGGCAAAAACGGCAGTTGTTGTTTGTACTTCCCCTAAAACACATGAATTTTACAAGTCTATTGGATTTGAAGCATTTGCTCAAACAAAATCTTTTCATCGTCTTAAAAATACTTTATAAACTTCGCTGTTTTTCTTAAACTAACGGGTGCTTTAGTAAACAGTGGCTGCTTTGAGGGCAGCTTTTTCTTATTGAACTAAAGCCGCAGGTTAGTTGAATAATACATAGGATTCGCCGAAATGGAGGAGGAAAAATGAAAACACTCAAGAAGTTTGTTTTTTTTATTATAACTTTTAACGTAATATTCTTATCAATCTTAAACTTACAGTATATTTACAGATTTGGTATGGAAGATGATAACTTTTCATCGTTTTGGTATTCTTCAATTTTACCTATTTCTTTCTCAATAATACCTTTAGTTTGTTTCAGTATTAGTTGGTTTATTTCAAAATTTCTTATTCAGAAATTAAAAATTAACTCAATCTTAGGCTCAGCCACAATTCTTCTAATTACTGTTATATTAACCTATACGTTCACAGAAATAATGGTCCATGATTCAATTTGGTCATTTATAACGGTTATTAGCACTATTTTAACTTTATTCCTATTTTTCTATATATATCGGAAAGATGGTAGTTTCACCCGCGAGAGTAAAATTAACGGAGTGCTTTGAATTGAGTTCCTTATTCAACTAACGGGTGCTTTACTTCAGGAAGGAGTAAAGCTGTTTTCTGATTGAAGTAACGTACATAGGTTAGTTCAATAAAAAGTTTTTTTTGCGCTTGTGTTGAATAAGTTAATATCTGTAATTATTCAACACAAGGGGTGCTTTACTTCAAGTTTTCAGGTGGTACTTTTTTATAACTAATGTGGTAGGTTTGTGTAAATAGAATTCAGAATGTTCAAGGAAGTATGAGGGGATATAAGTGAAAAATAATTTAATATCAATTTCTATTTTTAGTTTAGCAATATCTATTGTAATAGGCAGTTGGTTAGTAGCTAATGCCAACAAAAATGTCTATCCAAGTCAAACTGTTCAGGAAGAAAATGAAGTTAAAGAAGAGGTAAAGAAATTACTAACACAAGAAGAATTAGCATCGTATTTAGGTTTAAGTGTTGAGGAAAGTAAAAAATTAGGTCCTGTTGGGGGACCACCTACTAGCACGAGTGTACTTCCCTATATAAAAATTGTTGATAAAGTTTATTATTCAAAAGATGCTATCGATAAGTGGTTAGTAGAATATGGCACTGCACATCTGAACAATTAAACTTACGGTTGCTTTACTTCAAGAAGGAGTAAAGCTTTTTTTGAACTAACGCGACAGTTTAGTTGAATAAGGAAAGGTTATTTAAGTTCTATTGTCAAAACGCTTATTTGTATAATGGTCGTAGAGTTTCTCCAGTAGCGGATATGGCTTATCGACAATATCGATATATTGAAGGATTAAGAGGTAATCCATGGTTCCGAAACCATGACAGTAAGATAAAATAAGGAAAGGGGAAAATGTAATCGAGAAGAAAAGCTTAATCGCATTTATCATTTATTTCATAGTGACATGTATCTGCCTGTTCTACTTTTTTTATGATACGAAAGAATACGAACGTATTAATTCCCTTTCCTACTTTTTACCAACGATACTAACATTATTTTTAGTAACGTGTGGCTATATATTGTTTTTAGCTTTTGGTGAAAAAAAAGATAAAGAGATACTCTTTAAAATGATCATTTGGTTCATTATTGGAATCGGGAGTACCACTTTGTTATATGAATTTGTCAAACCGAGTTATACTTATGCAGAAGCAAAAGCAATAGTAGAGCAAAGATACGAGGAAGTAGATGTTATAGACAGTCATTCTACAACTTCTACTCAAGTAGAAACTGGTAAAGAAATCTACCGTATGACTGCAATGAAAGATTCAAAAAAAACCCAGTTAGTTTTTAATCCATACACAAAGGAAATAATATTTCTCAAATAAAATTACCTAGAATTTTATCGTAGAATAAAGTTTCTATTTTGTATACGCTGAAATTTAAAGACAAATAAAAAATACCGATTTATTATTAAGTGAATTGAACCCCGAATAGGGCTCTTCATTACAATGGATTGATTATACGGTGACGAATAATAAAAGCTTTTGGGCTGTTTAAGATTCATAGCATTGTTTTGTTTATTTTGCTATGTGACCAATCAGCCCAAGGGCTTTTTCATCTTGTTCAACTACGGGTGCTTTACTTGAAGAGCATCGAGCTGCTTAGGTGCTCATTTTTCTTATTGAACTAAAGCGGCAGGTTAGTAGAAGAATCGTCTTTAACTCTTATTCAATAATCGCGAGTCAGAGAATAGTAATTGGATAAATATTGAAACAAATAAGGAATTCAATTCGTATATTAGTTACTAAATACTCTAGAGTGGTGTTGGAAGGGGTTGGCTTTAATCACTATTATCGTCTATCCGATAATTTTCATTAAATTTTTGTTTATAGCTACAGCTTATTAACAAAATTTAAACCCTTTATACAACAATCGGACGCTATTGTTGAAGAAGTGCCACTTTTCTTCTTCAACTACGGGCGCTTTACCTTTAAGAAGGAAATACTTATGTGGAATCTATTCATGCTGACTTTCGTATATAGACCGAGGGGGAATATTTTTGAAAAACACAAAGTTAAGAATAGCATGGATTATTCCTAATGTATTTTGTTACTTGATGCTATTAGGATTATCCATTTGGACAGTAGCTAACAGCGAAGGGTTAGAAGAAATCAATAGATTATCACTTTACGTTATATTTATGCTTTTACTTTTCTTAGTATCAGTTTACGGAAGTTACCGAATTTGGACATGGATAAAAGAAGGTAAAATATAAAAAGTTCTTATTAAGCTAGCGGGTGCTTTAGTTAAAATAAGACAGAAAAAGGTGAGCTTGGAATTGGTTTTCCAAGCTAATTTTTTCTAGACAAAATCAACCATTAATTTTAACATAGCCTACTTTTATTAAACAAAACATTCATTCAATTACTGTTTTTAGGGTTGTAATAGAAAGTTGGGTATACAAAAAGTAAATAAGGAGGGATATCATTGCCAAAATCATTAAGTAATTTAGAAGCAACACAATTTGAGCATTCTAAAAAGGACTACAAAAAGAAACTAAAGAAGCTACAATATCATTTACTAAGTTTACAGAAGACACTTCTCGAGAAAAAGATTGGTCTCATACTTGTTTTTGAAGGAATGGATGCTGCTGGGAAAGGGGGAGCTATTAAGCGTTTAACACAGCGTCTTGATCCTAGAGGATACATCGTTCATCCTATTTCCGCCCCCCAACCACATGAACTCCGTTATCACTATTTGCAACAATTTTGGAGAAAACTTCCACAGTATGGACAAATAGGGATTTTCGATCGCTCCTGGTATGGGAGAGTATTAGTTGAACGAGTAGAAGAACTGGCAACTAAAGAAGAATGGAAACGTGCTTATAAAGAAATAAATCATTTTGAAAAAACCTTAACGGATGATAACTACATTATTATTAAGCATTGGATACATGTCTCTGAGGAAGAGCAATTGAAACGTTTTACAGAACGCAAGACCGATCCTTATAAAATCTGGAAGCTAACAGACGAGGACTGGCGTAATCGGGAAAAATCTGACCAGTATATAGAAGCAGCTGAAGATATGTTTGATAAGTCGAATCGTACAGATGCACCTTGGTTTATAGTCCATGGTGATGACAAATTATATGCTCGCTTAACCGTACTACATAATATTATTCGAGAGATAGAGAACCAGTTTGCTATAAGAGGGATTGAATATACGCTCATTTCTGAACTAGAAAAACAAAAAAAGGAAGAATCGATAAATATACAAAAATAAGAATAATTACTTATATTTATTAATTATTAGTTGTATTCATACAAATTCCATGTTACATTATGTATATTAATACTAAAACAATGTATATAAATGCAATGGAGGAATATAAAAATGAACAAAAAAGTGGTTTTAGCATATTCAGGCGGGTTAGATACATCAGTCGCAATTACATGGTTAAAAGATGAAGGATACGACGTTATAGCGGTTTGTTTGGATGTTGGCGAAGGGAAAGACCTGACATTCGTGAAAAATAAAGCATTAGAAGTTGGAGCAATTGAGAGTTATATGATCGATGCAAAAGAAGAATTTGCTAATGAATATGCATTAATTTCATTACAAGCACATACATGGTATGAAAACAAATATCCATTAGTTTCCGCTTTATCACGTCCACTGATTTCTAAAAAATTAGTAGAAATTGCAGAACAAACGGGAGCAACAGCAGTGGCACATGGTTGCACAGGTAAAGGAAACGACCAAGTGCGTTTCGAGGTTTCTATTAAAGCATTGAATCCAGATTTAGAAGTAATTGCGCCAGTACGTGAGTGGAGCTGGAGCCGTGAAGAAGAAATTGCATACGCAAAAGAAAAGAATATTCCAATTCCTATTAACCTAGACAGCCCATTTTCTATCGATCAAAACCTATGGGGTCGCGCAAACGAATGTGGCATTTTGGAAGATCCGTGGGCTGCTCCACCAGAAGAGGCCTATGATTTAACTGTTTCTCTAGAAAATGCACCGGATACTGCGGATGTCATTGAAATTGAATTTTTACAAGGAGTTCCTACTTCCATAGATGGAAAAGCATATCCATTACACGAACTCATCTTAAAACTAAATGACATTGCTGGAAAACATGGTGTCGGTCGTATCGATCATGTAGAAAACCGTTTAGTTGGTATAAAATCACGTGAAGTGTATGAAATTCCTGGCGCACATACCTTACTTCTAGCGCATAAAGAATTAGAAGATATTACTCTAGTAAAAGAATTAGCTCATTTTAAACCAGTAATGGAGAAAAAGTTGACGGAACTTATTTATGAAGGACTTTGGTTCTCACCACTTAGAACCGCTTTAGAGGCATTCTTAAAAGAAACGCAACAATATGTAAACGGAACAGTGCGTGTTAAATTATTTAAAGGGCATGCAATTGTAGAAGGACGTAAATCTCCAAATTCTCTATACAATGAGAAGTTAGCAACATATACAAAAGATGATGAGTTTAATCATGCATCAGCTGTAGGATTTATCGAGCTATGGGGACTACCAACAAAAGTTCACGCTATGGTGAACAAGGGAGCAGAGAAGGTGAAGGCATGACTAAACTATGGGGCGGCAGATTTCAAAAATCTGCCGAACAATGGGTCGATGAATTTGGAGCATCAATCGGATTCGATCAAACATTAGTGAATGAAGATTTAGATGGCAGTATTGCACACGTTCAAATGTTAGGAGACTGCAATATACTACCATGTGATGATGTCCAAAGTATTTTAGGAGGTCTCGTCCAACTCAAAAAACTGGCAGTTGAAAACAAATTAGAGTTTTCTGTTGCCAATGAAGATATTCACTTGAATTTAGAAAAAATGCTAATCGATTTAATCGGGCCAGTAGGTGGAAAGCTGCATACTGGGCGTAGCCGTAACGATCAAGTGGCAACAGATATGCATTTATTCTTGAAGAATAGAGTAATTGAAATAATCGAGTTAATCGAGACTTTCCAACAAACACTTGTTACACAAGCAGAAACACATGTAGAAACCCTTGCACCAGGATATACGCATTTACAGCGTGCGCAACCAATTTCATTTGCTCACCATTTGATGGCTTATTTTTGGATGCTAGAACGCGATAAGGATCGTTTCAAAGATTCTGTGAAGCGCATCGATATTTCACCACTTGGAGCAGGTGCACTTGCGGGGACGACTTTTCCAATTGATCGTAAGGTAGCTGCTGAATATCTTGGTTTTGCAAATGTTTATGAAAATAGTATGGATGCTGTGAGTGACCGTGATTTTATCCTAGAATTTCTAAGTAATTCTTCTATGTTAATGGCCCATTTGTCTCGTTTTGCGGAAGAAATTATATTATGGTCTAGTGCTGAATTCAATTTTATCGAATTAGATGATTCTTTTTCAACTGGCTCTAGTATTATGCCTCAAAAGAAAAATCCAGATATGGCCGAGTTAATCCGTGGGAAAACTGGTAGAGTTTACGGCAATCTTATGGGCTTATTAACTGTCATTAAGGGTCTTCCACTTGCCTACAACAAAGATATGCAAGAAGACAAAGAGGGCATGTTCGATACTGTACATACAATCGTTGGATCATTGAAAATTTTTGAAGGCATGGTACGTACAATGGTAGTTCACACAGAACGACTGCATGATACTGTTCACAAGGATTTCTCCAATGCAACGGAACTAGCGGATTATTTAGCTGCAAAAGGACTTCCATTCCGCGAAGCACATGAAATAACTGGAAAACTAGTTTTCCTATGTATTCAACGTGGATACTTCTTACTCGATTTACCACTAGAAGATCTTCAGCAGGCAAGTAGCTTGATAGAGTCAGATATTTATGATGTACTATCACCACTAGCAGCTGTTAGAAGAAGAAATTCTTTAGGTGGTACTGGTTTCGAGCAAGTGAAAGTACAAATTGAAGAGGCAAAGAAACGACTAGCATAACAAAAACAAAACCTGTAGACACTCTAAAAATGAGTTGCCTACAGGTTTTATTGTATTTCCAAAAAATTAAAAGCGTGTTGGTTTATGATAAGCTACAATAATAGTAGAATAGTCAAAACTTTTCTGTAGATTGCCAAAAAGGTAATTCTTTCGAAAGAAGGTTTATATAATGATCGATCAATTAAGAAAAATTTACTCTACACTACAAGTATATAAGGACAGTTCCGACGAATTAGGCATAGATTACAAATGGTTTACAACAGACAACCATGAAGTAATTGGTATCCGTAACGACGAACTAACCTCCAAAGATATCTCATTATTAACTGCTTTTCTATCCCCCTATAATGTGAAATTCCCTAATCCAACGGATGTAGAGGGAAAGTGGAGGAAACTTATTTTCTCTACCGAACCAATAGAGGGAGAGAAGGAATGGAAACCTAGTAATCCTTTTCGTTTCGTATATTTTTCGTTTAATAAAGATCAGGTAGAACCTATCTTGTTTAAAGATGCCATAGATGCGCTCTTTGACAAGCAAGTGTCCATTCTTTGGCACAATGAACACGAAGGTTTTATCATCGAGCAGCAAATGGTGGATGAGGATAGCATTTCATACGATCAGATAATCGATATTTTAATGAGTGACCTTTATGTGAAAATTAACTTCTTTGTGGGACCATATAAAAAGGATGTTAATGATCTTTCCCTTCACTATAAATCCTTGACCAACGTGGCCAACCAAGTATTCCAGTATACGAACAAATCGGTAGTGACTTATGTCGATGCTATACCTTTTATCTTAACAAAGCAGACCGATGAAGGATTAAGACTGGATATTTCTAAAACTATATTACATGAGTACATATACGATGAAGAAACGATTAAAATGATCGAGACTTTTTTCGAATGTAACTTGAACCTTTCCGAAACAGCAAAAGTACTCCATTTACACCGAAATAGCCTGCAATATCGATTAGATCGCTTCGTTGATAAGACGGGAATCGATATTCGTCAATTTCATAATGCAATGACTGTATCCTTGGCATTGCTAGCAAGAAAATGATAGTTAGTAAATATACACAAAGATCTGGTTCATCTTTGTGCACTATTCCCATTTCTTGAAAATTAGAAATATAGTATTCTATTACTAATGAAAGCACTTACAATTTCAAGGGGGAAATAGAATGGCTGAACTTAAATTAGTAAATGTTAAAAAGGTATACGACAATAAAGTAGTTTCTGTAGAAGACTTCAACTTAGAAATAAGAGATAAAGAATTCTTAGTACTAGTTGGCCCATCTGGTTGTGGGAAATCAACAACATTACGTATGATTGCTGGATTAGAGGAAATTTCTTCTGGTGATTTATATATTGGAGACAAACGCGTAAATGATGTGCCACCGAAAGATCGTAATATTGCGATGGTATTCCAAAACTACGCACTTTACCCTCATATGGATGTATACAATAATATGGCTTTTGGGTTGAAGCTTCGCAAATTTAAAAAAGATGAGATTAAAAAACGTGTGGATAATGCTGCAAAGATTTTAGGATTAGAAAATCTATTGAATCGTAAGCCAAAAGCTCTTTCTGGTGGTCAGCGTCAGCGTGTAGCACTTGGTAGAGCAATCGTTCGTGATGCAGAAGTTTTCTTAATGGATGAGCCGTTATCTAACTTAGATGCAAAACTTCGTGTGCAAATGCGTGCAGAAATTCAAAAACTACATAGCCGTCTACAAACGACTACGATCTATGTAACCCATGACCAAACAGAAGCAATGACAATGGCTACAAGATTAGTAGTTATGAAGGACGGGATCATTCAACAAGTGGGAGCGCCAAAAGAAGTGTATGATGAGCCAGACAATGTATTTGTCGGTGGATTTATCGGTTCTCCAGCGATGAACTTCTTGAATGGTAAATTGATCGGTAATTATTTCATCATGGATGATGTAAAGTTATTAGTTCCTGACGGCAGACTGAAGATCCTTAAAGAGCGTGGGTATGACGGTAAAGATATCATTCTTGGTATTCGCCCAGAGGATATTAATGATGAGCAAGTATTCCTAGACTTCTCTCCGGAAACAAAAGTGAATGCATCTGTGGAGGTTGCGGAACTAATGGGTGCGGAAATCATTCTATATTCACAAGTGAACAATCAAAGCTTTGTCGCTCGTATTGACTCTCGTTTCAATATTACAGCAGGGGACACAATCGACTTAGCATTTGACCTGAGTAAAGCACATTTCTTTGATAAAGAAACAGAACTACGTATAAAATAACATTAAGCCGCTAAAGGAATTATATCCTTAGCGGCTCTTATTATGAAATCGTTACTTTCCTCGTAATAAAACTCGTTGTTACACCAACAAAAAATATCGTAATTATCGATAGAAGCAATGTATCAACAGATAATAATAGCCCACCGCATAACACCACAATCGAATCGATAATAAAAATCAGTATACCTACATTAACACCCGTTTTCACACTGAGTAGTTGAGCTACTAAATCGGTGCCCCCCGTGCTGGTCTTAAAGCGTAGCATTAAACCTATTCCTGCTCCAACAAAAACTCCACCTAATATGGAGCTATAAATTGCATCGATATGTATAAACCCTACCAATGGTTGTAGAATATCTATCAAAAAAGAAGAGATAATCATCCCATGCAAACTATTATAGAAATATTCCCGATAATTAAACCACGCAATAATAAAAACCGGAATACTAAATAATATAATCATTAATCCAGGCTTTAAACCCCAGAGATAATTTAAAATGAGTGCGATCCCGATAATTCCACCATCTAGCACTTTATATGGGATTAAAAAAAGATTAATACCCAATGCTATAAAAACACTTCCAACTAATATAACCAAGCCTTTTTTTATCAAATGCATCTCTCCCCAGGACATCCATGTATATAGAATATGAAAAAAAGAAAGTGATAATGTAATAATATAAGGGGATTTTTAAGAAAAAGAATTATTTATTGTAATTACATTATGGTTATTTTTATTTGTACTCTTAATGAAGGATAAATGGTTGTGAGTCACGAATAATCAAGTTGATATTGAAAAAGGTGTTGAAGGAGAGTGTGGTAATGGATAATTTCAAGATTATTGAGAAGTTTGATGAGAAACGAATAGAGGAGTTACATAGCTTATTTAAAAACGAATGGTGGACGCAGAAGCGTCAAATAACCGAAACTAGGAAGCTGTTAGAAAACAGTAGTGTTGTAATTGGTTTGATTCATGAGAAATCAGGAGAACTAATTGGGTTTGCAAGGGTGATTTCAGATAGTATATATAGAGCTTTCATATTTGATGTTATTGTGAAAGAGAATTACAGAAATGATGGTATCGGTACTATTTTGATGAAAAGTATTCTAAACCACTCTCATGTTAAAGATGTCGAAAGAGTTGAACTTTATTGTCCTGATAGATTGGTTTCGTACTACGAAAAATTTGGTTTTTCCACAGATGTAAATGGAAGTAATTTAATGAGACTTAGCCATAATCTTTAAGTATGCAATATTCATATTAAATTTAATTCACTTATACTTAGGTAGAAACTATGTTAGAAAGCTCTTTTCCTTTCCCAGCAGTTTCATAGCCTAGAAGTCGCTATTAAACATTAATCCTTTATGGTAAAATATACTAGATAAGTATAAAATTTAAATGAATGGAGATTGAATAAATGAAATCAATCAAAATATGGGCAGGTCTCTTAGCTTGTTTAATCCTTCTATGTTTTTCCTATGATGAAGCATTAGCTGAGTCAACATGGGCATCTAAATGTACAACTTATGGAGAAATTAAACCAAATCAAAATCCCTCTTTTCAGCACATAAATTGCTTACTTACGAATGCTGCTTTGGAAGCAGAGATTCCACCCGAAGTGGTGAAAGCAGTGGCTTCCACAGAAAATGGTAATTGGAGACAATTTGATGAGAAAGGTCAACCTATAATCTCAACAGACAATGGAATTGGTCTTATGCAAATCACCAATCAATCGGACTATAATCAAGAAAAATTGAAATACGATATCAATTACAATATTCAGGCAGGCGTCGAAATTCTTAGCAATATGTATAAACGAACAGATCTTCCAAAAATAAAAGAGACAGGAAGAGATATAATCGAAAACTGGTACTTTCCTATTATGGCCTATAATGGGACGAAGCCTGTTAACAGTCCACTTATTCAGTCAAATGGATTAAAGAACCAAGCCGCCTATCAAGAAAAAGTCTTTTCGCTTCTTGAAAAAGATAGTTACTTATACGGCACGAAATTAGGGCAGTTTCCTTTTAATGCAGCTGATTTTGAATATGACCCTAATAGCTTAGAAAATATAAGATTCAAAAAGATGGAGTATTCCTTAAACGATCAAATACATTCCTCTGCATATCATTTTCAAAAAGGAGACAAGGTTTTAGTAACAGAAGATAAGGTAAAGTTAAGGTTAAAGCCCGGATCTTCATCCATTCAAAAGCAATTAGCAAAGAATTCTACCTTAACAATTGAAGGTGATTTCATTTTTGATCAATCTTTGACAAGTTTAAACCAATTTGTATGGTACCCAGTTAAAACAGAAGATAAAAAGTTAGCAGGTTATATCTCCTCTGCGTATATTACAAAGAAATTAGATGTATCCGCTGTAAGAGTGATGTGGGGAAAAACAGAACTCAAATTGGGGCAAATAGGTAAAATTACTATTTTATCTAATACAAACTTGGTCAAAATGGAAAATAACGGATCATTGACTACGGTACGTCCTATGAAAAAAGGAGAGGAATACCGAGTTTATAGCTATAAGAGCAATCATGGTGGTTTATACGGTGTAGGTAATGGAAGTTATGTTCAAAAGTCCGCTAAAGTAAAGTATGAAACACCATCTAAAAGAAAGTTAGCATTACTTGCAAAATAACTAAAGCTAGTCGTCGATGTAATTAGATTGTCCAAACTACCCGGAAGTAATTAAGAAATCTCTTTATATAAAGTCAATCGAGTAGAATATGAGTCAACTAGTTATGAAAATTTGAATGCCACTTTATCCATTAAACTATACATGGGATTAAGTGGCATTTGTTTGTTTTGATAAAGCTAATTAATACAATCATGACAACTCCACTTAAATATTAGCCCTTTCTGTGAAGAATAAGCGCAAATTAGTGTACTATCTCCTCGGGGAATTTATTTGTTTTTTTATTTTTTCCATTTCAGATGTTAAATAATCAAGCTGTTTCTGCATATTTTTACTATTTCCATTGTTGCCATTTTCACTTTGTTCCTGCCGTGCCTCTTCTATAGCTAATACGGATGCCATCGTAGCAAGAACATCGCCAAGTGTAGTGATTGCCCCTGCGATGACAGCGAGTTTAGCGCTTTGGCTATCTGTTTGGTGGTTTTGACCATTTTGATTTTCATGGAATAAAAAGTTTTTATTTTTATCCAAGTCGTTAACCTCCAATAATTTACACTTACCTTTTGTGCTCATTATATTCATAGTGTGGTTTTTGGTGAAAATTTTTTAGTTGCTTCTGAGGAATTTTGGATTACTTGTATTAGTTGGATAAGTTGTGCAATGATTCAATCAACGGGACCATGATAAGTATTTATAAAATTTGAACGATGGTGTTGACGCAATTTTGAAAATACTGTACTATATGTAAAATCATAAAGTTAAATTCGTTGATGAAGAGAGTAATCGATGCACAACTGCGGAAGCGAGTTAGGGACGGTGGGAGCCTAATACAGAAGATCGATGAAGCGCACTTCGGAGAAATGTCCTGAAATGGAGTAGGGAAAATCGGGGAAGACACCTCGTTACAAACGTAAAAGCGGTCACATTTGTGGCAACTAGAGTGGTACCACGGGAATATAGCTCTCGTCTCTTATATAGAGACGAGGGCTTTTTATATTGGAGGAGAAAATATGAGCCTGACATATCAAATTGCAACTATCATTTCGAATGCTTTAGAAAATGAATGGACTGTAGAGCAAGTGGAACAATTATTAGAAAAACCAAAGCAAACAAAACACGGGGATATGGCATTTCCTTGTTTTACATTAGCTCCTAAAATGCGTAAAGCTCCGCAGCAAATAGCGTTAGAGTTAAGTAAGAAGTTAGAGGATTATTTAATCACTAACGTACAAGTAGCTGGAGGATACGTGAATCTTTTCCTCCATCAAGAACTGGTTACTAACCAAGTTTTACAAGCTATTACGACCGATTTACAGCAGTACGGAAGTAAAAAGAAAGAGCATGAAAAAATTATCATTGATTTTTCCTCACCAAATATAGCAAAGCCTTTTTCAATGGGGCACTTGCGTTCAACTGTAATAGGCAACTCGTTAGCGAACATTACAGAGAAAAATGGGTACGAAGCTGTTCGTATTAACCACCTAGGAGATTGGGGCACGCAGTTTGGCAAGCTTATTGTCGCTTATAAATTATGGGGAAACCAAGACAAAATTCTTGCAGCACCAATTGCAGAGCTATTAAAGATTTACGTGCATTTTCATGACATGGCAGAAAAAGATGACTCGTTAAACGGTCAAGCTCGTGCAGCCTTTAAATCGCTCGAAGAAGGGGATGAAGAAGCTCTAAACTTATGGAATTGGTTCAAAGATGCATCTTTAAAGGAGTTCCAACAAATCTATGAACTTTTGGGTGTTCGCTTTGATTCGTATGCTGGAGAAGCTTTTTATAACGATAAGATGACTAGTGTAGTAGACGGTTTAAAAGAAAAGGGATTGTTAATGGAATCTAACGGGGCGTTTGTAGTAGAACTCGAAGATATGCCCCCTAGTCTGATTACAAAGAAAGATGGGGCTACCCTTTATGCAACCCGTGATCTAGCAGCAGCTATCTATCGTCAACAAACATATCAAGCGACTAAGACGTTTTATGTTGTAGGAAATGAACAAACACTTCACTTTAAGCAACTATTTTCGGTACTTGAGAAAATGGGCTATGAATGGGCTAAACAGCTAGAGCATGTTCCATTTGGAATGATGCTGAAAGACGGCAAAAAAATGTCTACCCGTAAAGGTAAAATAATCTTGCTGGCTGACGTAATAGAGGATGCCATTCACACAGCAAAGCAAAATATTAATGAGAAAAATCCAACCTTAGAGGATAAAGAGGAAATTGCCAAGCAAGTTGGTATAGGAGCAGTTATTTTCAATGATTTAAAAAATGATCGCATGAATGATATTGATTTTTCGTTAGAACAGATGCTTAACTTTGAAGGCGAAACTGGACCTTATGTACAATATACTAATGCTAGAATCTGTTCGTTGCTCCAAAAAGGCAACTTTAAGGCTGAAGAATTCAACTTTTCACCACTTGGAGATGAAACATGGCCAATTATCCAACTACTCGAGGATTTTCCTCGAGTTGTAGAAAAAGCGTTTGCTCATGCTGATCCATCTCAAATAGCAAAGTATTGTTTACTACTATCGCGCCAGTTCAATAAATATTATGCGAATACCAAAATTTTAGCTAAGGATGAAACCACTTCTTCTAAGTTAACATTAGCGTTTTCGGTATCTATAGTTTTAAAGGAAGGCCTACGTTTATTAGGTATGCCAGCTCCTGAAAAGATGTAATGCCAGGTTGGAATAAGTACGGTTATAATATTCTGCAACTGTATACAGTACTCTACAAAGACAAGCACGAACAATAGAACGATAGTTTCTGCTTTTAAGGGAAGGCATGGAAAACTCCATTTGATCGAAAAAGAAGCAAACGAGCTAAATAGGCGTTTGCTTTTCTTTGTTATCTGGATATTTGATGTAAATTTCCGATGAACGAATCAGCAATATTTTTCAAATTTCGATTGTTTCGCAAGCACCGCACTTAACTTTGGTAAGACTCCTAGAAATTGTGGATTCAATAGGGAGGTTTTTTTTAGTAGCTAATCGAATAAGTATAAGAGTATGTATCGGAAGGATCGGTGATCAAGATAATTGAATCAACAAACAAGCATCAAATACTTCCGTTTGTAATGACAATTTTTGTTTACTATGCGGAGCTCTATTTGTTTCTCCTCGATTATATTTCTAGTTTTTTCTTTTGCAACATCCTGGCATTGCTCGTTATATTGTGGCCATTTTATTTATTAGGAATTAGGAAAACAAACATGTTAAAACATATCTTCCTATTTTCCTTTATCGCTTCGTTTCTTTTATTGATATATGAAGTACCACTGATTTCAATGGAAGGGAACCGGTATGTCGTATCATCTTATCATCCACCAGAAGAACTAGTAAAAAGCTCTGGAATCTACGTGTTGGGTGTAAATACGATCGAGGTACTACTGGAGGAAGGCTTAGAAGAACAAGATTTTTTAGAGCTTAACAGTCACTCCATGATTTTTGATATAAACCAAGTTACTAATATCCATCGCTATGCGAATAAAACTATAGCACTTATTCAATTGATTGGTATCAATTTAGAAGTAGATTATGTTCATCAGATGTCCATGAATGTAAATGCGTATTTAAGTACAGGTAATATAGCAATTGATGAATTTTTATCTAGAAATAATGTAAATGGGAACAGTGCGGGTTTGGCTCTCGTATTATCCAGTCTAATAGAACAAGAGGAAGTTAAAAATGCAAAAACAATTGGTGTGACAGGTGCTATCAGTAAAACTGGGGAAGTAATAGAAATTGGTCAAGTAAAAGAAAAAGTTCTAAGTGCAAATAAAATAAATCTCCCGTATATAATTCTCCCTCTTGGAAATTTGGAAGAAGCCAATGAAGTAGTGGAATCATTAAATCTTCCAATAGAAGTTATCGGAGTTCAGACTGTCAGTGATGCCATTCAAAAAATCAATGAGCTAAACGAGGAGAAATAAAAGGAGAATGCGAATAATACAACGTTTTTTTGCCTATCTACCCAATTTTTTACCATTGAATAAGAACGTTTGTTTGTAATATACTATAAAGAACATACGTTCCGAAAGAGAGTGGTGAATATTATGTATGAAGGACTAAAAAACCGGAAAATTATATGTATTGATATACGAAGTTTTTTTGCGAGCTGTGCAGCAGCAGATGCTGGCCTGGATGTTACGACTACACCGATTGCAGTCATCGGAAATTTGGAGCAAAAAGGAAGTATCGTGCTTGCTGCATCTCCACCTATGAAAAAACAGTTTGGTGTGAAGACTGGAACTCGCTTGTTTGAAATACCAGATCACCCTTCCATACATCTTATTGAACCTAAAATGGAGTTTTTCGTTCGAGTATCGATGGAAATTACACGCTATTTACATCAGTTTGTCCCACATGAGTCCATTCATGTGTATAGTGTCGATGAGTGTTTTGTAGATCTTGGCGGAACAGAAAAGCTTTGGGGACCTATTGAAAACACGATAAAACGTATACAAGACGAATTATATGCTCAATTTCAGTTGCCATGTGCAGTGGGTATGGGACCAAACATGCTTATGGCTAAGTTGGCACTCGACCTGGAGGCGAAAAAAAGTGGCTTTGCTAAATGGGCATATGAAGATATTCAGGAAAAGTTGTGGCCAGTAACACCTTTAACTGAAATGTGGGGGATAGGATCACGTCTTCAAAAAACATTAAACAATATGGGGATTTTTAAAGTGGGTCAATTGGCGAATACCCCATTATCCTTACTCGAGGAAAAGTTTGGTGTAATGGGCAACCAACTGTATTATCATGCTTGGGGAGTAGATCTATCCGAGCTCGGAGCACCTCTTGCTGAAGGGCAGATTAGTTATGGTAAGGGACAAATATTATTTAGAGATTATCGTAGTAAAAAAGAAGTGATGGCAGTCGTTTTGGAAATGTGTGAGGACGTAGCTAGACGAGCACGTGAAGCGGAAATGGTTGGGAGAACCATACATCTATCTGTTGGGTATAGTAAAGAGGAATTTGGCGGTGGATTTAATCGTTCCCGTTCTATTGATGAACCGACAAATGCCACCATGACGATTTATAAAGTATGTGAGCAAATTTTTGATGAATTTTATGATCGCCGTCCTGTTCGAAAATTATCCATCTCGATTACCAATTTAGAACCAGAATACTCCATGCAACTAAGCTTGTTCGAAGAAAGTAAATGGAAGGAACGGAAGCTTGGAAAAACAATGGATGCCTTACGTAGTAAATACGGTTCTACTTCCGTTTTACGTGCAGTTTCATATACAGAAGCAGGAACTGCAAGAAAACGTGCAGGATTACTCGGTGGACATAAAAAGTGAAACTTAGGTAGTTTAATACTTTGACTTTAGGAAGTAAGAAGACTATATTTAGAATATAAATATCTTCAATTCAAGATATAAAGTTTAGATATTTAAATTTTATTTAGATAGGGAGAGATTTTCTAATGAAATTACAAGGAAAAGTAGCTATTATCACAGGTGGTGCATCGGGAATTGGTGCTGCAACAGCAAGACTTTTTGTTGAAGAAGGCGCAAAAGTTGTGTTAGTAGATTTAAATGTAGAAAAAGGCAAAGCGTTTGAAGCAGAGCTAAAAGCTCAAAATGCCGATGCACTATTTGTTAAAGCAAATATTACAAGTGAAGAAGAAGTTCAAAATATATATAAAGAAACCATCGCCGCTTTTGGTAAAGTAGATATAGTTTTCAATAATGCTGGAATTGGTCGCGTTACTCCTACAGAAGAGTTAGAGTATGCAGAATGGCGGAATACAGTGAATGTCGATTTAGACGGCGTATTCTTAGTTGCGCGTGAAGCAATTCGTGAAATGCTTAAATCTGGTGGTGGCACAATTGTCAACACTGCATCTATGTATGGGTGGGTAGGTTCTCCTGGATCTGCTGCTTATAATGCGGCAAAAGGCGGAGTTATTAACTTAACTCGCTCACTGGCATTAGAATATGCAACCAAAAATATTCGTGTAAATGCACTGGCACCTGGTTTCATCGATACACCGATTATTCCGGAAGAAAGCAAAGAAGTCTTAAAAACGATGACCCCAATGCAGCGTCTAGGGCAGTCAGAAGAAATGGCTAAAGCAGTACTATTCTTGGCTTCAGATGATTCTTCCTTTATGACTGGAAATGTTCTAACAGTGGATGGCGGATATACCGCACAATAAGTAAACCTTTAAAATGACTTCCGACTTCAACTCGGGAGTCATTTTTTATTATAGGAATTACTGCTCCACCAAAGAAGTAACCCCCATCCTTGTTATCCACTTGTTTACGAACAGCCAAAAAGGGAACAAATAAAATAAGTCAATTTTATAAAGGAGTTTTATTATGCTTAATCATACAAAACAATACATCAATGGGGAATGGGTGGACTCTACTGGTTCAGAAACAATTGAAGTAGTAAACCCTGCGACAGAGAAAGTAATTGGTAAGATTAGCAGCGGCACGAAAGATGACGTAGATCGAGCTGTGGAGGCTGCAAAAGACGCGTTTCCAACCTTTTCAAAAACATCAGTGGATGACCGGATAAAACTTTTAGAGGATATTGCAAACGAATACGAAAATCGGAAAGATGATTTGATAAAAATAATAACCGAAGAACTTGGTGCTCCAATCACCAAATCAGAGAAAATCCATTATCAAATGGGCCTTCAACATTTTAGGCAGGCTGCAGAAGAGTTGAAAACCTTCGAATTCATAGAGGAAAGAGAAAATTCTTATATTCAAAAGGAAGCGATTGGTGTAGCTGGACTGATCACCCCATGGAATTTCCCAACCAATCAAATTTCTACAAAACTCGCTAGTGCATTGGCAGCAGGGAGCACCTTAGTAGTGAAGCCTGCATCTAAAGCTCCCTTTGCATCTATTATTCTAGCGGAGATTTTTGATAAAGTTGGTGTTCCTAAAGGAGTATTTAACCTAGTGAATGGTTCCGGTTCAATAGTAGGGGAGGCAATTTCCTCTCATCCGGATGTCGATTTGGTATCTTTTACTGGCTCGGGAGAAGTCGGAAGTAGTTTGATGAAAAATGCTGCAGATGGTATTAAAAATGTATCATTGGAACTTGGAGGGAAATCTCCATTAGTCATTTTAAAGGATGCTGATGTAAAAGAAGCAGCAAAAACCGCATTAACTCAAATTGCTACAAATACGGGACAGGTATGCTCCGCAGCAACACGAGTGATAGTACAAGATGAAATGCATGACGATTTTATAGAAGCAATGAAGGAATTAGTAACGGAGTTTCCTGTTGGCGATCCACAGGAAGAAAGTACATTTATGGGGCCGCAGGTTTCCAAAGAACAATGGGAAACCGTTCAATCCTATATCCAAAAAGGACAGGAAGAGGGAGCCACTATCGCTATCGGGGGACCTGGCAAACCCGATGGAATGGAGAGAGGTTTCTTTTCCAAAATAACTGTTTTCACGAATGTGCAAAATGATATGACAATTGCGCAGGATGAAATTTTTGGCCCCGTTATGTCCGTTATTACGTATAAGAATATTGACGAAGCTATTAAAATCGCCAACGATACCGTATATGGCCTTGCTGGTTACGTATTCGGAAATGATAAAGAAGAACTGAAAAAAGTGGCTTTAAATATTCGAGCAGGACAAATAAGAATCAATAATAGTAAATCAGACATATCGGCGCCATTTGGTGGCTTTAAGCAATCCGGCATTGGTCGCGAATGGGGAGATTATGGAATTGAAGAATTCCTGGAGCCTAAAGCAATTATGGGAATGCCCTCTTAAATAGAATAGAATCTGTTTGAGTAATTTTAAAAGCACTGTAAAGTCCTCAGAGCTATTTCACAGCGAGTAAGTGAACGATAAATCGTTTGCAAACTCGCTGTTTTTAATTTCAAATTCAACCCTTCCTAAAGGAAAAAAACAGAAATAAGACAGGTAATAAACAATGTCTATTAAAAACCAATGTTAAAGTGGTAAACAGTAACTTCATTTGCTTCACAAGAGATCATTCCTCCAATTCCTCATAGAATTCAAATAAGTCTCGTTGGCAAATCTTTTCAAAAATACCTGCGTAATAACCTGCAAGATTATGAATTTTCTTCTTTTTAGTAGCATGTAAGGAGATTGATAGTGCCTGGTATCCAACGTTTTCATAGAAATCTTTGTACTGAGGGAAGCAATTAATGACACGGTGAGTTAAGCTTCTGTAGACACCATACAATTGACTTACTGTCCTTTGGTCTTTTCCAAGCATCGAGAAAATAGTTGATTTAAACTGTTGGTAGAATGTATTTGAGTTTTTATGTAAAGAATTATCCGCAGTATCTTTAGAATACGTATTATGTAATAATTCTTTTTTAGGGCTTAAAGAATAATCGGTTTCTTTCTCCGTAAAATGCCCTTCAGTGCTTGATATTAATAGAGTTTGAGATACCTCACGACTGATCATTTCCGATTGGTCAACGTAAGGCAAAATGACTAAAATATTAGCGCCATAACCTTTTGCTACACGTCGAATGGTAGAGATTCTTTCAATAATACGAAGACTTTCTAACTTACGTAACGATCTTCGAACCGTTGAATCCGATTTATTAATCACTTGTGTAACTGTTTTTACTTTTAAATGAGCAGCACCAGGATACTTACAAGCATATTGTGCAAGGAAGGATAACACTGTACGATCCGTATCATTCAACTTGTAATAATGCTCCGTTAGATGCGATCTAATATGTCCATCCATTTCAGTAACACTTTCAAAAGTTTGATATTCCTTTAGATAAATCGTCATTTTATTTTCCCCCTAGAATGATGTAAGTTAGCGATTAGCCAAACGCTTCACAACCATTACATAGAAGAAAACAGGAAAAAAGAATACATAATACAATAAAGAGTTCTAAAAAACTTGAGGAATCTCTTTTAATAGGAGAAAGGGAAGGGATTTAGTGTGGTCAAAGAGAATACATTTAAGAGCAGGAGTGTTAAAAGAAAAGAGGGGGATTAATATTGGAACAAACAATTTTTCAGCATATGCAAGTAGTAAGGGGAATAACAGAAAAATCTATCCTACAAATACCCGAGGAACTGGCAGATATTATTGCACCAGGATTTACGAATAATATTCGTTGGAACTTTGGTCATATTGCATACATACAGGAAAAGCTTGTATTTGGTGTTTCTAGCGAAAAGATGAATCTTCCGGAAGCATATGAAGTATTTTTTAGTGCGGGTACGAAACCCGCTGATTGGATTGGAACTCCACCATCTCTAGCACATATTTCGGAGGAACTAATTGCACAAAAACAACGAATAGAAGATTACTTACCCGGAAAACTACAGAATAGATTGCCTGAGCCTTTCACTAACAAAGCTGGAATTACATTTCATACGCTTGGAGAAACTTTTCTATTCAGTTTCTATCATGAGGCCCTGCATATGGAAACGATCAAAAGGATTTATCGTGCCATTAAAAACTAAAATCAAGGAGGAACTAAATTGGAACATGTTTTAGACCATGTCGGAATTGCAGTTAGAAGTATTGATGATGCACTTCCCTTTTACCTGAATGTGTTAAATGGAACACTGGAGGACCAATATACGAGTGATGCCCCTGGAGTAGAAGTCCATGTCGCAGTTGTCAGAACTAGTGATAAAATGATTGAATTACTTGCGCCGACCAACAAGAACTCGCCAATGGCTCGATTTATAAAGCAACGAGGAAAAGGTGTACATCATATCGCTTATCGAGTGAACGATTTGGACAAAGCCATACTCGACGCTAGAAAAAAGGGAGTCCGTTTTTTAGAGGACACACTACGTACGAACATCCGTGGAAGAAGACTCATATATATAAATCCAGCATCAACTGATGGGACTTTGATCGAACTATGTAGTTATGCAAATATAAATAACACGGATGATTAATGGGAAGAGGAAAAAGAGGAAATTTTATATTGCATCAAGTATTAAAATATAGATCCGGTTAGAGATGTCAGTAAAAAATAAAAAGACAAAGGGTTTATCCATACATATCACTGGACTTTAATTGACTACATTAAATAGGAACCAATTAATAGGGAGAGGTAGTAATGTTAAAGAAAATAGTTGTTTTAGGAATTTTAATGCTTTTCATTTTATCAGCATGTAATTCTTCCACAATGAGTATTAAAGAAATTGAAAATGTTCCTAAAGATTTACAAGAATATGTGAATTCCAGTTTAAGGCTTCAATCAATTAATGATGGGGAAAAAGGTTATTATATTATATTTCATTCAACTGGAGAGGTAGAAGCATATTTAGAAACACAAGGAGATAAGTTAAATATTATGTTTAATGAAACCAATCTAAAAGATGAAGTCATAAAGCAAAATACGTATTATGTAACAACAGGTCCAGAACACGAAATGATAGATGTTCTAGTAAATGGAGAATCAATTCCATTTGATAATATGACAGTTCAATAATTGAAAAATAATTAATGCCAACACATTGAATAATTGATGTGTTGGCATATTTTTGTAGTGAACTAGGAGCGATACATAAGATTAATTTGCTCGGCAATATAGGTTGAATCTAAATGTAGGCCATCTTTTAACCACCACATAATGATACCTACAATAGAAGCAGTTTTGACATCTGGATCTACAAAGACTTTTCTACCTATACTCTTAGAATTACTCCTTCTAACAACTATTAAATCTTTCATCAGTAAAAGTAAGTGTTTCTCTATTTGTTCAAACTGTACTAAAGCCAATATATGATTTCTTTGTTCCAGAAGATAATCTAATAACTGAAGTAAATGCTGTTGTCGATTTCGGTCAAAGGTGGAAGTTAAATACTCAATTTTGTCTGTTAGTACTTGGAAAATGTCGTTTGTTAAATGTTCTTTTAGCTCATTAATATTCTGATAATGTAAATAGAAGGTGGTCCGGTTCAAGTTTGCCCGCTGTGTCAATTTTTGAATCGAAATTTGGTGTAGAGAATGACCTTCTTGTAATAGTGTTAAGAGGGCTTCTTTGAGCATTTCCTGTGTACGTATAGCACGAGGATCTTCTTTATAAGTCATATGAATCGGTCCTTTTTCGTATAAAATTATCTACTAATCGACAGAAATGATCTGAATGTATACGGATGTTAATTTGTTTTTGCTAATATATTTCATAGACACTTTGTCGATAATATTTATTATATGGGAAGGAATTTTATATGCCAAACGAAATCTCAAGTACTACCAAAAAAATACTACTTATCATTATGATTACAGGAACATTCTTTTCTACCTTAAATCAAACACTATTAAATGTTGCACTTAGTGATTTAATGATTGTTTTTAATGTAAATACCTCGACGATTCAATGGCTAGCAACTGGCTTTATGCTTGTAAACGGGATGTTAGTGCCCATTACAGCATACTTAATGAAACGATTTTCAACTCGTCAGTTATTTATTAGTTCTTTGTTATTCTTACTGATTGGCTCTAT
Organism: Psychrobacillus sp. FSL H8-0510; assembly: GCF_038008345.1. Classification (NCBI taxonomy): domain Bacteria; kingdom Bacillati; phylum Bacillota; class Bacilli; order Caryophanales; family Bacillaceae; genus Psychrobacillus; species Psychrobacillus sp. FSL H8-0510. The sequence goes on along the minus strand of NZ_JBBOYZ010000001.1, from coordinate 1,810,221 downwards.
TGTTGCAGCATGTGCCAATAATTTCGGCGTACTATTAACAGGTAGAATGATTCAAGCAGTAGGTGCAGGAATTATCATTCCATTAATGATGACTGTAATTGTATACTTATACCCAGCGGAAAAACGTGGCGCGGTTATGGGCAAGATTGGTTTTGCCATTATTTTTGCACCAGCAATTGCACCAACTTTAGCAGGGGTTATTTTAGAATATTTATCATGGCGATGGTTATTTATCATGATGATTCCATTTGTAGCAGTAATCATCATTCTAGCAAGTAAATATTTAGTGAATGTTGTGGAAACGTCCAAAGCAAAACTCGACATAGTAAGTGTGATATATTCCACTTTAGGGTTTGGATTTGTTCTTTTTGGCTTTAGTAGTGCTGGTAGCCGAGGATGGGATGATTTAGTCGTCCTTACTTCCATTGTTGGAGGTTTGCTCGTAACAATCTTGTTCTGTTACCGACAGATAAAGTCTGCGGAGCCTCTATTGAATCTAAGTGTTTTTAAATTTAAAGTGTTTACGATGACGACAGTTGTGAATATTGTTATTACCATTTTAATGTATGCTGATTTAATATTGCTGCCGATTTATTTGCAGGACGGACGGGGGTTTACTGCACTCGCTGCAGGATTGTTATTATTACCTGGGGCAATTATTAATGCCATACTTTCTCCAGTAACTGGGAAGTTATTCGATAAATTTGGGGCAAAACCTTTGTTTATCTTAGGAACAGGATTAATCGCGATATCGATGCTTGTGGTTATTGATTTATCACCCGAAACAACCACAATATATATTTTAGTTCGTACAATTTTATTGCGTATTGGTTTAGCATTTATCACAATGCCGTTAAATACCGCTGCTTTAAATGCCTTACCAAAAGAATTAGCTTCTCACGGATCAGCTATTAATAATACGGTTCGCCAGCTCGCGGGAGCAATAGGGACAGCTGTTATAATGACAATCTATACGATTCAATTAGTGAATGTCTCGTTAGAGTCTAATACTGCTTATATTAATGCGGCAAGTAACACGTATTTCTATATGTTTGTAATTTCTATAATAGGGTTTATCATTACTTGGTTTACGCCGAAGAAGACTAGCTAATGAACATTTTATAGGAATACCAAAAAGACTTAAGTTCTAGTGGACTTAAGTCTTTTTGTTTGATCGCTTAAATTCCGATGTTCTCTGTTTAACCACCATACGCAAAGGATGAACCAACTATAGCCAAGCAGCCACCCGGCTACAATATCCGAAGCAAAGTGACGTCCTTCTGTTATTCGAGAAAATCCAATGAGCACTGCTAATATAATGGCTGAAATCCAAAGGATTAGCGATATTTTCTTCGAATTAAAATGTAGCGTAATTAGATAAGAGATTGTGAATAAATAAACTAACCCATGAAAAGCATGTCCAGATGGAAAACTAAAAGTAGAAAACTGATCTACAATTTCAGGTCGAGGACGTTCAATAATTCGTTTTAAAAATTGATATAAACCATATCCCACCCCGATGGATAGTAGGACAAAAACCATTAACCTGTAGTCTTGTTTTCGAATCCAAAGGAGAATTAGAACAAGTATCATAATCGCAAAAATAAACTTGGTTTCACCTAAATAATGAAATATTGCAATAAAACTGTTGCCATATAACGTATTAAAAGCAACCTCATCAAAAGCTTGGATGAATGGTGTTTCATAAGTTATCCATAAAACACAAAATACAACGAAAGCACAAACGGCTAAAACATATTGTAACTTATTCATACATCTATTCTCCATTTTAGTAAGGATACATTAGTATGGCTAAGATACGAATAGAAATACAATTTATATACGTAGTATCTTAGTTTTAAATGATAAAACAGTAGAAATCTCATATTCCTACTGTTTTGTTAAATCATTTAGTTGTTGTTTTTAATCTGTTTAGGAGATTAATAGAATTATTTTCACTAACAAATGTTGCACCTAAAAGTAATGCACCACCAAGTATTTGCACAAAAGTCATTTGCTCTTGCAAGATAAGCGCAGATATTACTAATGAGGTGATTGGATCTGCATAGCTTAGTGCAGCGATGCTTTGTCCTTTTAGTTTTTGCATACCCGAGAAGAATAACAAGAATCCAATACCCGTGTGTATAACCCCTAAGATTAATATAAAAGGAATGGAAGAACTAGATACTTCTAAAATTCCAAATCCCTCCGTAAAGAAAACATGTGGCATGAGAAGTATTGTGGCTGTTCCCAGTTGAAGGACAGTAGTTTCTAACCCATCCATGTTTTTAATAAACTTATTTAGCAACATTAAAGAAGCATATAACACAGCTGCCATTAAACCATAACCAATGCCAATTAAGTCATTCAATCCAGATGTATTCACACCACCATTACCAACAATGAACAACATACCGAGCATAGCTACAGCAATACAAATTATTTTCTTCACGGATAATTTTTCCTTGAGTACAAGTGGCGAAACAATTAGAACAATAACTGGTGCAAAATAATAACTTAAAGTCGCATTAGAAAGAGTCGTATGCTTGAATGCTTGGAACAGGAAAATCCAATTTCCACCCAAAGCAATACTAGATAGTAATAAAATAAGCGCATTTACTTTAACTATTGCCCACGAAATTTTCTTTTTCATCAGGAACATCACAGTTGTTAAAAACAAACTGCCGATTAAACCACGTAGTAAAGCAATTTCACTAGAAGACAAATCAATGTATCGAACAAACACACCGATTGTGCCAAAGATTATCATTGATAATAAGAACTGAATTTTAGATTTCATCGTTTGCTCCTCCAAATCGGTGAAAGTGTTCGTATTTCGCAGACTCTTCAACTGTTATTAATAGCAGTTGAAAATACCTTATGAATTCTCGACATTTCTTGATGAACTAATTATACATAATGACATATTGTTTAACCACTTGAGCTTTAGTTAGATAACATTAATCTCCCAACCCATTTGTCCTATTCTCCATATGTTAATTTTTACTTGACGTATAATAAAGACATGTATATACTTCTAAATAGTAATCATTACGATTTAAGAAAAGGAGATTTAAAGATGAAGATTTCATTAGCAACAGGGTTAAGTGTAGTAGTCATAAGTTCAATATTGGTAGGTTGTCAGAATTCAGAACCAGATGGGGCCTCCACTGAAAAAGAAGTAAACAGTGCAGAAAGTCAAACAGATTTTAGTGAGCAAGAGCAAGAGCATGACCATGACCATGATCATGAACATAGTCATGGACATGATGAAAAGACAGAAATTTACGATGGGTTTTTCGATGATAGCCAGGTAAGTAATCGTTCCCTTTCGGATTGGGAAGGCGATTGGCAGTCCGTTTATCCCTATCTTCAAGACGGTACACTTGACGAAGTATTCGAATATAAAGCTGAGCTGGACGATTCTAAGACAACCGAAGAGATTAAGGGATATTATGACAAAGGTTATAAGACGAATGTGGAGCGAATTATAATTCAAGGGGAGAAAGTTACTTTCTACAAAGGAGAAACAGAGTATTCCGGGCAATATATCAATGATGGATATGAAATACTAACATATGAAGCTGGAAACAGAGGGGTCCGATACATATTTAAATTAGTAGGAGAGAGTGATGGACTGCCTCAATTTATTCAATTTAGTGATCATAGCATTAGTCCGAATGAATCTGACCACTTCCATTTATATTGGGGTGACGACCGTACGGCTCTACTAGAAGAAGTAACAAATTGGCCAACTTACTACTCGTCAGAATTGGACGGACATGATATTGCACACGAAATGATAGAGCACTAACTTTAATAATTAAATAAAGTAAGCTATCTTAGGAAAGTGTTCTGTCTTATACAGGATACTTTCCTTTTTTATATACTATTTTAGGGACAAGAGCTGTTTAGAACATATTTTAAAGTTACTGATTAAAGTGGGAGAAGTGTACGAAGATGTTTAACTTGAAGAGCAATGCACTACTTAGCAGGAAAGTTAACAAGAAAATATTTTAGCCGTTAAGTGTCATACTTCAAAAAGGATAGGAATAAGTACATAACTAGAACCTATTATAAAATGGGAAGAAATGAGATGATTATACGTTAGAAAAACTGAGGGAAATTAATCTGAAAACTGCTGTAATACTAGGGATTGTTTTTTACTCTTTGACTATCTTACTACATCTTCTTATTCTGAGCGGAATTATTCCGTTAACATGGATTAATGGCGGACGTTCTGAATCCTTCACTACTCAGTTACCAGTATCTATAATCAATATTTTTATTTCTATTATTGGAATAGGATTTACGCTTTTTATAAGTAAAAATGTATTAAAGAAGTACCAAAGAGGAATTACCGTTATATGTTGGCTTTTTGTAGTACTCTGGTCAGTTGGTTTTGTACAACAATTGCTAGGAACACCTTTTGAGAAAATGATTTGTTCATTAATATTGTTACTAGGAGTCATCTCGAACTTGAGGATGGCGATCGAAAAATGAAAATAATATAGTGCTTTACATAATGAGCTGTTTATACAGCTCTCAGACTGTAGACAAACTCAATTTTAGGTGTATAGAGTTGAATATTAAACTCGGCAAGGCCCACCACTTCGCTTTCCGTGGGCTTGGCTTCAGCCTCCTCGTCACTACGTTCCTGCGGGGTCTTCAGCTCAAGCTTTTCCCACTGGAGTCTTCGTGGTGGACCTTGCCTTATAAACAGTTCCAATAGAGTATTCAATATCTTACTTTTAATAGGATGAATAAACCCATTTATTATTATTCATAACCGTTTATAAAAATACCTTTGTCGTCAAACTGTGAGCTGTTTATACAGCTCTTTTTTACATTAGCCGAGTCTGTTACATCAAACTGGATTTACTCAAATAGAAATTATTAATACACCCTAAGCGGTAAACAAAGTGAAATAAAGGATATAAATGAAATTATCGTTCTTAAGTCTATAGATTCGTCCGAAGAACCTCAGTAGTTATGTTAAAAATATCCCTCTTAAATGTCATCAATGAAAAGAAGAGTAATTCATATAAAACCCAAGGTAAATTAACCTTGGGTTTTAAAAAGTTATTTATGTTTATTTTGAAATGCAATCATGAAATCTTGTAAAGCTTTACATGTTTCAAGTGGAACCGAGTTATAAGTGGAAGCACGGCAACCACCTACAGAACGATGGCCATTTAAGCCCACAAATCCTGCATCTTTTGCTTCAGTTAAAAATTGTTTTTCTAATTCCTCGTCTGCTACGCGGAATGTAATGTTCATGAGAGAACGGCTTTCTTTTGAAGCATGTCCTGTATAGAAGCCATTACTGTTATCAATTACATCATAAATCAGTTTTGCTTTTTCCTCATTTTGTTTAGCAATAGCAGCTAATCCGCCTTGTTTTTCTATCCATTTTAATACTTCGCCAAGCATATAAATGCCGAAAGTTGGTGGTGTGTTATATAAGGAATTACTTTCTACATGTGTGCTGTACTTTAGAATTGTTGGTATTTCTTTATTGGCTTTTGCAAGAAAATCCCTACGCGCAATAACAACAGTTACTCCAGACGGGCCTAAGTTCTTTTGTGCTCCTGCATAAATCAGATCAAATCTACTAATATCTATAGGTTTTGACATGATATCACTAGACATATCTGCGATTAAAGGAACCTCGCCTGTATCAGGGAACTCCGACCATTGTGTACCATAGATTGTATTATTGGATGTTAGATGAACATATGCGTCATCTGACCCGAAATCGATTTCTTCTAAAGAAGGGATATTCCGGTATTTATTTTCTTTAGTACTAGCAGTTTGAACAGGTTCACCAAAAAGTGTAGCTTCTTTATAAGCTTTTTCAGACCAAACTCCTGTCATTACATAGTTTGCCTTTTTTCCAAGCTGTAGGAAGTTCATCGGAATCATAGTAAATTGAAGACTTGCTCCACCTTGGAGGAATAGAACTTCATAATCGTCAGGAATATCAAAAAGTTTACGTAAACGAGAAATTGCTTCATTATGTACTTCTTCAAACGTGGAACTACGGTGACTCATTTCCATAATAGACATGCCTGTCCCATGGAAATTGACTAATTCTTGTTGTGCCTTTTCTAACACTTCTACTGGAAGTGCAGATGGACCTGCATTGAAATTATACGCACGTTGGTTTGATTGGCTCAATATAAACTCTCCTATTCTAGTGAATTCAATATATTTATCTATTATATACGGTTTTTAAATGAAAACATTAAATATTTTGCGATAAATTTCGAAAAGTGAATAAATTGTTAACGTTCAATTTTTGTTACCGAATAAGAATATTTCAGAAACCGAATTATTTCTTTAATTCATCTATCGGAATGTTCTAATATTTGCTAAAATGGTAAAGTCTTAATACATATAGTGGGGGAAGAAAAGTGAAAGTATTCTTAGATTTAGGATGGTTTTTTAAACAGAGAAAAAAGCAGTATTTGATTGGGATTCTAATGTTACTATTCGTTGCATTTCTACAGCTGCTGCCACCGAAAATAATAGGGTATGTAGTAGATGAAATCAGTCAAAAAACACTAACTACGGAGTTTTTGGTGAAATGGTTAGTTGTTTTAGCACTTGCGTCGATTGGGATGTATGTTTTGCGATATTATTGGCGAATTATGATTTTCGGTTCGTCCATATATTTAGCAAGACAGCTAAGAGAAAATTTGTTTCGTCATTTTACGAAAATGTCTCCATCCTTTTATCAGAAAAAGCGTGTTGGAGATTTAATGGCCCATGCTACAAATGACTTATCAGCAGTTCAACAGACAGCTGGAGCAGGCGTGCTGACACTTGTAGATTCGCTAGCAACAGGGGGGTTCGTAATAGCAGCAATGGCGATTACGATAAACTGGAAGCTAACATTGATAGCATTGTTACCACTACCTCTAATGGCTATTCTAACAAGCTATTATGGTAAACTATTACATCAACGGTTTCGATACGCACAAGAAGCTTTTTCCAACTTAAATGACAAATCACAGGAAAGTATTTCTGGTGTAAAAGTCATTAAAACATTTGGGCAGGAGAAAGAAGATACGAAGGATTTTGTTCGATTATCAGAAGAAGTAGTAGACAAAAATATACGGGTCGCAAAAGTAGACGCATTATTTGATCCGACGATTTCTTTAGTCGTAGGGATGTGTTTCTTCTTATCTATAGTATTTGGTACTAGATACATACTTGCCGATGAAATGTCGATTGGGGATTTATTTGCTTTTACTTCTTATCTTGGTTTGCTCGTTTGGCCAATGCTTGCGTTCGGTTGGCTGTTCAATATTGTGGAGCGAGGACGCGCATCTTATGACCGTATTAAAAATCTAATGGACGAAAAGATTGAAATAGATGATATTCCAGATGCAGTGAATGTAAAGCCCGAAGGAGATATACATTTCCATATTGAGGACTTCAAATTTCCAGGTGACGATCGCAGCGCATTACATAATGTAGACTTTACACTTAAACGAGGCGAGACACTCGGTATTGTCGGTAAAACGGGATCGGGGAAAACAGCTATATTAAAGCTATTAATGCGAGAATTTGAAGGATATACAGGGAATATTTTGTATGGGGACTTTTCAATTGATACATACAAAAAACGCAGTTTACGTGAAGCGATTGGTTATGTGCCACAGGATCATTTCTTATTCTCTACTACAGTTGCTGGTAATATAGCTTTTGCCAATGCAAATGCCACGATAGAAGAAGTGCAGGAAGCTGCAAGATTAGCTTATATTCATGAGGATATTTTACATTTTACAAATGGCTATAATACAATTGTTGGTGAACGCGGAGTATCATTATCTGGCGGGCAAAAACAACGTATATCTATTGCGCGCGCACTGATGATGGAACCTGAGTTACTCATTTTAGATGACTCTTTATCGGCAGTCGATGCTAAAACCGAGGAAGCGATTCTAGAAGCATTAAAAGCTAAACGCAGCGATGAAACTACTATTATTACTTCTCATCGACTGAGTGCAATTCAACACGCACATCAGATCATTGTGATGAATGATGGGACAATTGTAGAAAAAGGATCGCATGAAGAGTTAATGGAACTGCAAGGAATCTATTATGAAATGTACCAACTACAGCAGTTAGAGTCATTAGTGGAACAGGGGGGTGAAGCATAATGAATGACAAACAACCACAGCTAACAGGTAAAGACCAGTGGGTAGTTTTCAAACGTTTGCTGGGCTACTTGAAACCACATAAAAAAGTAATAGCCATCGCATTACTATTACTAATACTAACCGTGACAGGTGATATTCTTGGGCCTTATTTGATCAAGACGTATATGGATGACTTTTTGACCCCTAGATATTTCCCAACTGGACCCCTCGTAGGCCTTGCACTTGGATATATTTTTATACAAGTTGGGAACGTAATTGTCAGCTATTTTCAGCTACTAACTTTCCAAAAGCTAGCGCTGAAAATTATTCAGCAGATGCGAATTGATGTATTTTCAAAAGTTCACAAATTAGGAATGCGCTATTTTGACAAAACACCAGCGGGTAGTATTGTATCCCGCGTTACTAATGATACTGAAGCTATTAAAGATATGTTCGTTAGTGTGTTGGTTGGATTTGTACAAAGTGGTTTTTTAGTAATTGGTGTATATATCGCCATGTTTATATTAAATGTGAAACTAGCACTAGTTACGACGATTCTATTGCCAATATTAGCTATAATTATCCTAACTTATCGAAAATATAGTTCGGTAGTTTATCAAGATCTTAGAGAACGATTAAGCCAGTTAAATGCCAAGCTAGCTGAGTCCTTACAAGGAATGACGATGATTCAAGCATTTAGACAGGAAGATCGTCTACAGGATGAATTTAACGAAATCAATGATTCACACTGGAAAGCTGGTAGACGAAATATTAAACTGGATAGCTTATTACTTCGTCCAGCCATTGATTTGGTCTATGCCTTAGCGATTATTATGGTACTTAGCTACTTCGGGATTACCTCTATGAGTAATATCGTAGAAGTCGGTGTTATATATGCTTTTGTTACCTATATCGATCGGTTCTTCGAGCCAATCAATCAAGTAATGCAGCGGCTTTCTATTTTTCAACAGGCAATTGTCGCAGCATCCAGGGTTTTCAAGTTATTGGATGAGACAGACTTAGCACCTAAACAACAAAACGTAGAAACGGCGAAAATCGAACAAGGGAAAATTGAATTCCAAAATATTACTTTTTCCTATGATGGAAAAACAGATGTGCTAAAGGATATTTCGTTTACGGCTGAACCTGGTCAAACAGTTGCTTTAGTCGGACATACCGGTAGTGGGAAAAGTTCGATTATTAACTTGCTGATGCGTTTTTATGAATTCGAGCAAGGTGATATTAAAATAGATGGACATTCTGTGAAAGACTTCAAATCAGCAGAGATGCGTGATAAGGTTGGGCTCGTTCTGCAGGATCCGTTCCTGTTTTATGGGGATATCGAAAGTAATATTCGCCTTCATGCATCCGATATGACGGATTCGGCAGTACAAGAAGCGGCGGAGTTTGTACAGGCAAATAATTTTATAGAGAAACTACCGAATGCTTATAAACAAAAAGTAACGGAACGAGGCTCTACTTTTTCAAGCGGACAAAGACAACTCGTAGCATTTGCTCGTACGATAGCTACTAATCCTAAGATTTTAGTGCTAGATGAAGCAACTGCGAACATTGATACAGAAACGGAAGTTGCAATTCAAAGTAGTTTAGAAAAAATGAGAAAAGGACGGACGACTATTGCGATTGCCCATCGTTTAAGTACTATACAGGATGCAGAACTAATTCTTGTACTGCATCATGGGGAAATAGTTGAACGAGGGACTCATCAGGAGCTCCTAAACCAAAAAGGTTTGTATCATAAGATGTATCTACTACAAAATAATGTAGTGGAGGATATCGCCTGATTCTTACCCAACATAAACCAGCTAGAGTAATAACTCTTGGCTGGTTTATTTCTTGTTTGGGAAAAAGCTGATTAATTGTAATGACTTTTAACTTGTGAAAGGATAGAGGGAGAACAATTTTGAAGGGAGACGTTTCTAATGAACGTAATAGTTATTGGAGCAAACGGACAAATTGGGCAACATGTAGTAAATGAATTGCATCAAAGTAACACTCATACGGTGACCGCAGTGGTCCGAAAAAAAGAGCAAGCGGAAAAGCTTATGGATCGCAATATCCAAGCAATAGTAGCGGACTTAGAAGGCTCTGTGGAAGATCTTGAAAAAGTAATTACTGGAGCAGATGCCATCATCTTTACTGCAGGTTCGGGTGGACATACAGGACCAGATAAAACATTATTAATCGATTTAGATGGTGCAGTAAAAACGATGGAGGCTGCTAAACAAGCAGGAGTGGAGCGTTATATTATGGTAAGTGCATATGATGCTGATAAACGTCAAAATTGGAACGAAGGAATGCGTCCTTATTATGTAGCGAAACACTATGCTGACCGAATGCTCGAAGCGAGCGGTTTAAATTACACGATAGTTCGACCAGGTGGACTTGTGAATGAACCTGCAATTTGCAAAATTACGGTAGGGGCGGAAGCCAAGCCGAGCACCATTACTCGGGAAGACGTAGCACATACACTTATTGCAGCCTTAGAGAATAAACAAACATATCATCGTTCCTTTAATGTAGTAAACGGGGAACATTCAATTGTAACAGCATTGAATAATCTTAACTAAATAGATAGCCTCTTGATATTTGAGAGGCTTTTTTTAACTTTTTCATCGATACCGACTTCTCTGGAAAGTGTAAAAGTATATTTCCTCCTGAGGACAAAACGACTTCAAATGATAATGTTGATTCGTTAATTGATAGAAACTCTTCATACAACCAGTCATCTATTTCACGATTGTAAATAGGTTTATCATTTTCATAATTCAAATGCTGAAATTGAAAGAAAGAGACATTGTTAAAACTCAATATCCAATCATCGTCACTTAAAACAGTGAAGTGTATGTTTGAGTGAAGGAGACTTTTATGTTCAATTTCTATTTTGATAAGTCTATAATCGTGAAAACCCCAAGAGTTAAAACGATTAAAAATATCTTGAGGCAATCTATCAGATAATGTATTGAATATCTCTTTGTATTTTTTGGCATTTTCTATCCATTGAGAATCTAATTTAACCAATTCTTCATCATTAGTGCCATCCATATTTTGAGCTACATGCAATTCATATAATAAATATTTCATTTTTATGCCTCTTTCTTTTCTATGTTTCTTCAACTAAATCTGTGTCTTCAGTTCATTGAGAAAAAGGCTTTTCTTGGAGTAAAACACCTTCTCTTTTATTGTAAATTACGTTCGAACTGAGAACTACAAAAAAAATTTACATTCATAATATCAGAATTTTCATAAAGAACAGTTTTTATTGTGTTATAATTTTCCGTAGTGTAAAAGGAGGTACAGGTCCAATGGTAAAAAAATAAAATGAGAAAATCTTAAAATGTTTTATTAACCTTAGTATAAACGTGTAGATTTTCTCTTTCATGGAATTAATATCTAGAATAGAGGAGACATAACATGTTAAATAAATTAAGTAATACTATTTATTATTTATCTAATCAAGATAATAACGAAAGACCAACATTAGGATTGGTATGTGGTGATAGTTATAGTTTAATCATCGATTCAGGTAATTCACCTCAGCATGCTAAAGATTTTTTACTAGAAATCGAGAAGCTAAATGTACCACCAGTTAAATATGTTGTTATTACCCATGCACATTGGGATCACTTTTTAGGAATGAATGAATTTGATGCAACTGTTATTGTTAATAATCAAACAAATGAAATCATAAAAGAATGGCAAAGTTTTTCTTATGACGATCGTTCTCTCAAGAGCTATGTGAATACTAATCAAATGAGTGCTATGTGTATGAATATTATACAAACTGATATGCCAAACAGGAATAGTTTTAAGCTAAAATCTCCAGATGTAATCTTTGAAAAAACATTAACTATTGATTTGGGTAATAAAGTTTGCATACTTGAAAAAATTAAAAGTACTCATTCGGAGGACTCTACAGTCATTTATATCCCTGATGAAAAAGTTGTTTTTTTAGGTGATTGTGCATATGGTACAACTACAAATTCTTTATTTCATTTCAAGCAATCATTGTTATTACCAATGATTAAAGATATTCAAAAATATAATGCTGAAATGTTTCTACTTGGTCATGAATCAATCTGTGATTCTACTGAAATGGATATATATTGGAGAGAGTTAACAAGATCAAGTCAAGTTGTAAAATCGTCCTCACTAGAAGATGCTTTAGAGTGTTTTAAGGCAGAAAATAAAAGGGACCCTAATAATGAACTGCACCCCAATTGTTAGACACAATCTAACAATTGGAGGTGCAGTTTTTCTATGACAAAATATAGTTCTGAATTAAAATTACAGGCAGTTTTAACGTATCTAAAAGGAACAGCTTCCTTTAAAACAATAGCTGATCAGTTTCATATTAGCATAAGCCCATTAAAGGTTTGGGTAGTCCAGTATAAAGTAAATGGAGTAGATGCTTTTAATTCTACCTATACAAATTATGATTTGAACTTTAAAATGGACGTACTAAACTATATAAATGATTTTGGAGTAACTCCTAATGAAGCAGCTGCGATTTTTAACATCCCGTCTCCATCAACGGTACATAAATGGGTTAAATTGTATAACTCAACTGGTATTGACGCTCTGAAATCAATGAAAAAGGGGCGTCCAACCATGAAAAAAGAGTCAAATAAACAGTCAAAACGAATTCAAGTTGAAGGATCATTCGAAGCTCTTGAAGCACGTATTAAGCAACTTGAAATGGAAAACGAGTATTTAAAAAAGTTGAATGCCTTAGTTCAAAGCAAGGAAAAATCACCAAACAAGACAAAACACAAATAGTCTTTGAATTAAGGCATAAATATCTGGTGAAGGAGCTCGTTGAGCTCGCTGGTATTCCACGAAGTACCTATTATGATTTAGTGAAGCGAATGAATCGTCCAGATTCAGATGCAGAGTTAAAAGCTGAGATTAAAGTGATTTATGAAGAGCATGAAGGTCGTTACGGTTACCGTCGTATTCGCGATGAGTTAGCGAACCGTGGGCAAAAAGTAAATCACAAGAAGGTTCAACGCATTATGAAAGAGTTAGGTTTAAAGTGTGTTGTACGTATGAAAAAATATAGATCTTATAAAGGTACTGTTGGTAAGATCGCACCAAATATTTTAGATCGTAATTTTATTGCAAATGCCCCCAATCAGAAATGGGTAACCGATATTACGGAGTTTAAGTTACTTGGTGAAAAGCTTTACTTATCTCCTGTTTTAGATTTATTTAACGGAGAAATTATTACGTATACAATAGACACTAGACCAACGTATTCGCTTGTTTCAGAAATGTTAGAGAAAGCTTTAGAACACTTATCTGATGACCACCAACTACTGATACATTCAGACCAAGGTTGGCATTATCAAATGAAGCAATATCGTCACGCGTTAGAATGTAGGGGTATTGTACAAAGTATGTCCCGTAAAGGAAACTGTTACGACAACTCTGTGATGGAGAATTTCTTTGGCATTATGAAATCGGAATTCCTCTACTTAAAGGATTTTGAAAGTGTGGAGCATTTTAAAATCGAATTAGAAAAGTATATTATTTATTACAACACGAAACGGATGAAGGCAAAATTAAAAATGAGTCCGGTGCAATACCGAACCCATTTTTACCAAATTGCTTAATGAAATAACTGTGTCTAACTTTTAGGGGTCACTTCATAATAATGAATTATTTTTCATAAAAGCATTTGTTAATGACCATATTATTCAATTACAATAACTCTATAGAATACATCATTTAAATATAAAAATTAGCCACCTCATTAAAAATTGAAATGAGGTGGCTTTTAATGACTGAGTTTTTTTCTCATTTTTCCTTATTATGAATTTTTTACTTTTCCTGCCTTTCGAAAAGGTGGAATATTTGCTAAACTTAAAAAGTCTTATAATCTAATCTTTAAAAGCATATATTAAATATGGATTTTCATCACTATGGAGGAATTGTAGCTTCTCTGTTTAAAAGAGTCAAAAAGCTGTCACAAGCAATTATGAGGTCAAATAGGAGGAAATTTGATACGATAGGTACAGTAAATCGGAAAGGTTGACTGCCGTGAGTACAGACGTAAACCTTCTATTGGCATTTGGTGCAGGGTTTTTAAGCTTCATATCTCCTTGTACGCTACCATTGTATCCTGCATTTTTATCATACATTACAGGAATGTCATTAGAAGAAATAAAAACAGATAAAAAATTAATGCAAAAAAGAGGAATGCTTCATACGTTATTCTTCTTACTAGGTTTTTCTATCATCTTTGTTGCGATAGGGTTCGCAACATCTCTGGTAGGTACATTTTTCATCCAATATGATGATTTACTTCGTCAAATTGGAGCAATATTCATTGTTATCTTCGGATTAATCATTGTAGGCGTATTTAAGCCAGAGTTTTTAATGAAAGAAAAAAAAGTTCATTTTAAAAATCGTCCGGCTGGTTATATAGGTACTATTTTAATCGGAATGGCATTTGCTGCAGGATGGACACCATGTACTGGCCCCATATTAGCTGCCGTTATCGTAATGGCAGGATCCAATCCTGATGCTGGTATGTGGTATATGCTTGCTTATGTATTTGGGTTCGCAATTCCATTTTTCGTATTGTCATTCTTTGTAACGCGACTTAACTGGATACGTAAAAATAGTAATTTAATCGTTAAAGTTGGCGGTTATATTATGATTGCCCTTGGATTGATTTTATTTTTTGATGGATTAACGTATATTATTCGTATATTAAGTCCAATTTTTGGAGACTTCACTGGATTTTAACAGGAGGAATTATGCAATGCCAACAGTATTAGTAGTAGATGATGCGGTATTTATGCGCACAACGATTAAGAGAATGCTAGAAAATCATCAGTTTGAGGTTGTTGGCGAAGCAGCTAATGGAGAGGAAGCTGTAAATCTGTATAAGCAGCTTCTGCCAGATGTCGTAACGATGGATGTCACAATGCCTGGTATGAATGGTATAGAAGCTGTAAAAGAAATTATTGCGGAATTTCCTACAGCCAAAATAGTAATGGTAACCGCGTTAGGACAACAAAAACTAATCGTTGATGCTTTGGAACTTGGAGCAAAAGACTTCATTACGAAACCTTTCGATCCAGATCGAATTGTGAATGTGTTACATAATGTTACTTCGGATATATAGTAACATCATGCCGGTTTAACAGGCTGTAATACACCGACAAAAAGAGAACATATATCGAGAGTCAGGGGAGAACTGCCTGTGTAAACCCTTATGGTCTACACATCCGTCCTTGTAAAGCGAAGTACCCCTGATGGGTGAATCACTTTAAACAACTAAAAGATATGGGGAATTACAAATGTTAGATAAAATATCTCCAAATATGATGCTTATTGCTTCCACCGTAGTAGCCATTGGCATGGGAATTCTTGTTACAACAGTTCGTGCAAAATCTGCTAAACAACCAGCAAGCGTGAAAAAGATATTATTACCGCCAATGTTCATGTCCACTGGTGCATTGATGTTCGTGTTTCCTTATTTCCGTGTTAACTTAATGGAGTTTTTGGAAGCAATTGCGGCAGGATTACTTTTCTCCATTTTTCTAATTTGGACATCGAAATTTGAAAGAAGAGACGGAGAAATATATTTAAAACAATCCAAAGCATTTATATTCATTTTGTTTGGTTTGTTGATCGTACGCATCATTAGTAAAGTATTATTAAGCTCAACTATTGAAATTGGTGCTCTTAGTGGTATGTTTTGGATATTAGCTTTTGGTATGATTGTTCCATGGAGACTTGCCATGTACCTGCAATTTAAAAAAATACAAAATCAAACCGAAAAAGTGAGCACCCTGTAATTTAGGAATGCTCGCTTTTTTGAGTATATAGAATATAAAGCTAGTTTCCCCTCTATATCAAAGAAGGATTCGATGTTAAGAACTACTTAATCATCTTTATACTCATAGCCTGAAAACCTTACTACTTCCCACTTTTGTTTTCGAAGAGAGTTCATAACCTCTTCCCCTATGTTTAAATTACTTTCCATGATGTTTTTAGGAGTTAATGCCATCCGTCCACTGTGTCAGAGTTTGGGTGCCAATGCATTTCCCTTATAGCTCCTGGCAAAATTTCTACAAGTGCTGCTGAAATCAATTCAGACACAGGAAAATTCCTTGAATCTACAACACGTACTGAACCTCCAGGAGAAGGTGGGGAAATAGCGCTCAAAGAAATGGTCCTAAACCTATTGTTAATAAAAAGAAACTATCTTGAACGATACTGTTCAAAATAGTTTCTTTTCTTGTGCTCTAACTTTACTAGGTTATTACTACCTTAATTGGGAGCGTATTCTTCTCTACTAATTTAATGATATGAGTAATGTCTATACAATAAGGACACTTACAGGTTTGTTATCTCTTAATTGATTGTGTAGGCTTGTCTGCAGACAATTCAAAGTACTTGTTATAAGGAGTTACATCAATATCCATCTCGGCAAGCTTTTTACGTAGAAATTTATGATCTCTCTTTGGAGTTGCAATGATATATCCGCGTATTAATAACTCTTGCGTAATGGATTTAGCTTTTTCTTCTAAAGCCAACTGTCCTATTTTCCCTGCTATTTTTTGTTTCGCAACAGGTCTGAATAGATCTGGAACTGGTGTAACTAATTCGTTGAGCAGATGCTTTTGCTCATTATTCCAAAGATGGATTGTTTGATCTACATAATATTCTTCCCAATCCAAATCTGATTTCCCGTCTTGCTTAGGCAGTGACTTACCAAACTTGCGGAACATAAAGAAGCCGCCAATTCCCATAAGTACCACTAATAGGACAACCCAAAAAAGAATAAACCATAAAAACCAACCTTCTAGCAAACTATTCACCTCATTCTCTAATACTCAGTATAAGTTGTTCCGTAAAATATTTCATCCTCCATGTATCCTTTCTGTTAAAAAAGTTCTATCTACTAATTGAAAGGAGGGGATAGACATGGCAAACCTAGAGTATAAACATGCAGTATTAAGACTCATTTTTGAAGGAGGAATAACTGAAGAAGGTAAGATGATTTTAAAGTCAAAAACCTATCGTAATGTTCGAGCAAATGTAACAGCAGACCAACTTGATACTGTTGCATTAACACTTAGTTCCTTTTCCGAAAGACCATACATCGGAGCTGAGAAAGTAGAAACTATGCAGGTAATCTAATAATAAGAGAGGAGACTGGAGAAAATGAGTAAAACACTACAACTACAGTTCGAAACAGCGCGTGGAAAAAATGTTACATTAACAGTAGATGAACCGAGAAGTAATCTAACAGAAGCAGAAATGCAAACAGGTATGGAAACAATTATTTCAAGTAATGCTTTTCAATCGGATGGTTCTCCTTTGGCGGTTATTAAAAGTGCCAAGATAGTGGACCGAACAGTAACCGAAATTATTTAACTTTTGAAGACTCTCCAGAAATGGAGAGTCTTTTTAAAAGAATAAAATGGATGGGTGTGAATAATATGGAGCAGTGGCTAAGTGTAATTCAAGATGTTGGCTTTCCCATCTTTGTATCATTTTATTTGATGCATAGAGTGGAAACAAAGCTAGAGGAGATTAAAAACGTCCTGTTATCGTTAAATTAATGCATTTATTCACAGAAATGTTGGAATAAATAAGACAATGTAGTTGAAGGTATAAAATTGTTTCGTTAAGATGAGGGTATGAAGAGAAAAGCGAGGTCTCAGGAATGAAGAAGTTATTTATATTATTATGTATTTCGGCAATTGTTCTTGTTGGTTGCGGTAGCAGCGGCAATTTTGAAGCACAGACTAACTGGGAAGTTTCCGAGTTCGATTATGATAATCAGCGTGGGGAAACTGTTTCTTTAGAGGATTTAAAAGGCACAGTCTGGTTATCCACATTTATTTTCACAGATTGTGAAACTGTATGTCCTCCAATGACATACAATATGAGCGATATTCAAGCGATGTTGAGTGAAAAGGGTATTGAGGATTACAAAATTGTAGCATTTAGTGTGGACCCAGAAGTGGATACACCCGAAAAGCTCCAAGAATATATCGCAAATTATGATGTAATAGATGAAAGTAAATGGGAACTTTTAACTGGCTATACGCAAGAGCATATTAGTGGCTTTGCAGCAGATTCTTTTAAGACCTTAGTTCGAGATGATCCGAATACAAACCAAGTTATTCATGGAACTTCTTTCTATTTAGTCGACCAAAACGGGATAGTCGTAAAAAATTATAGTGGCAATACAGATGTACCAAAAGAAGAAATTGTCATTGATGTGGAAACATTAATTGAAGATGGAAAATAAAAATCAGCCTTTCCAAATGGAGAGGCTGATTTTTATTTAGGCATTATTTTGCTTTTTTAACAAATCTCTAATCTCTTCCAACAATACCTCTTTCGAGTCAACGGGAGGAGCTTCTTCTGTAATAGCTACAGCATCTTCTTTACGTTTAAATTTAGATATTAATCGAATAAACATGAAAATAGCAAAAGCAATAACTATAAAATCAAAAACGGATTGTATGAAATTCCCGTATAAAATTTCTTTATAATGTAAAGAAGAAAACTTACCACTAGGAAGTAATAAACCAATAGTAGGCATAATTATATGTTCTACTAATGATGTTACGATCTTACCAAATGCTGCTCCAATAACAACAGCAATTGCTAAATCTAGTACATTTCCTTTAAAAGCAAACTCTTTGAAGTCTTTCCACATATTTTTCACCTCCGTATTGTCATACTACAAAAGAATCTCTTATTTGTATATATCGACAAACTTCGCATTTTTACTATTGTTTGTAGGGATATTGTGCTATTGTTATAATCTATATAATAATCAGTTAGTTGGGAATACTGGATGAATGTGCTCTTTAAGTAATGTTGATTTCAAAATGGTTAGAGTAGTCTTTTACAGCAATATAAGTAGAATAGGTGAATAAATAGATGAAGAAACAAAAAGGAATATCTTATAAAACAAAGGGTTGGATGATCGTATTACTTCTGCCTATTACGATAACTATCTATATACTAGCAATTATAGGATGGCAACAATTGGTGAAAATACCTGTCGTACAAGAATGGGCGGAAATTATTAATAGTAGCACTGCAAAATTGGATGTGCCTACCGAATATATTGAGTTGTATAAAAAAGCAGAAGACAATTATGGGGTGCCATGGACTTTATTAGCCGCTCATCATCGGATTGAAACTAGATTTTCTACAATGGATCCGTTACTTTCTCCAGCCGGCGCTGAAGGGCATTTGCAATTTATGCCATGTACATTTGTTGGTTGGTCACATCCAAGCTGTGGGGGACTAGGCAAGGGGGATATCCCGGAAAAAGATAAAATCAGTCCAGCGATTATCGAACAATACGGTGGGTACGGGGTAGATGCTAATAACGATGGGAAAGCAGATCCATATGATCTAGAGGATGCTATATTTAGTGCTGCCAATTATCTCGCAGCAAGTGGGGCGGCGGATGGGGAGATAGAAAAAGCCGTTTTCAACTATAATCACAGCGAGAAATATGTGGAAGACGTACTTCACTTCTATCATTTGTACGAGAGTCAAGTAAAAGATCTACAAGCGGCAGCATATTCTTCGCAGTAAAAAAGGAAGTACTCAATTGAGTACTTCCTTTTTTGAATTATTACGCTTTACGCATAGCTTTTAAAATAAAGCTTAAGATCAGTACTAAAATAATTGCACCGATTAATGCTGGAATAATTGCCATATCCCAGATAACTGGACCCATGTCAGGGAATATTAATCCACCGATCCATGCACCAATGATACCTGCGATGATGTTACCAATAATTCCTCCTGGTATATCTTTACCTAAAATAAGTCCTGCTAACCAACCGATGATACCACCGATTATTAAGTATAAAATGAATCCCATCTTTTCCATCTCCTTATGAATGTATTATTGCTTCACACTCTTTATATATCCATCCTACACAACTAATAAACCTAAGTTTATTATTTTTATTTATAATACTGCATATGGATGTTAGAAGTGCCTTAAAAGTCAGTGATATCAAGATATCCAGATGAATGTAACGCTTTTACAAATTCAACATTTTTACAAATTAAGTCCTTTAAAAAAGTAATTCAAATTTTCAAAATGTTTTGCGTTCTAAAGGATTTTGCATTATAATGTAAAAAAGGAGTGGAGATCATGGATATTCGATTAAACAAAAGATTAAACAAGCAAGGGGTAGTCATTGCAATTCTCCATACAATCATAATTTTAAACTTAACAATTGACTTTTTCTTCATCCATTAAACTTATGTAAAGGGCAGTTTGCAGCTGCCCTTTACAATGTACTCTATAGTAGTATGAACTAAATTTATCAAAAAATGCCTTGCATGTTGAAAAACATGCAAGGCATTTTCTTATTTAACAGATCCACTCATAAACTGTTCATCTTTATAATACATATTCTTCACTAAAATATTTGGCCCTAAGCATTTTACAGCTGGACAATGGCAATTAAGTGATTTAGAAAGAGGTGAAGCAAGCCATTTCTCAAAAATATCAGGAAGCGTATCCGTTTGAATATTCCCTAAAGCTGGTGCGTCTCCAAAATCAGTGACTATCACCTCGCCAGTAAATATGCTTACATTCAACCGGGAACGACCATCAGGATCATTTCTAGTGGAAACATTTTTTGAATGACGCAGTCTCTCTAAAAGCTGAATACTTTTATCATTTTGGCTACATGGATAAAATGGTAAGGTTCCAAATAACATCCACACATTGTCATCACGGAAATCTAAAATCTGTTCAATTGCTTCATGCGTTTCTTCTAAAGTTAAGGTAGTTAACGCACTGGCGAAGTCGGATGGGTACATAGGATGTATTTCGTGCCGTGCACATTTCATCTCTTCTACTACTTGTTTATGTATATGCTCTAGATAGGGAAGAGTTTTTTTGTTCAACATCGTTTCTGCTGAAACCATCACTCCCGCTTCTGAAAGCATACGACTATTGTCAATCATTCGTTGAAAAAGTTTAGCTCGCTGTTCATAGGAAGGTTTTCTCTCCATCATGGCAAATCCCGTTTCGACAAATTCATCTACGGTTCCCCAGTTATGAGAAATATGTAATACATCTAAGAAAGGCGCAATCATTAAGTATCGTTCAGGCTCCAGCGTAAGATTTGAATTCATCTGCGTTCGAACGCCTCTACTATGAGCATACTTTAATAGAGGAAGGACATAATTATTAATGGACTTTTTAGACAGCATAGGTTCTCCACCAGTGATGCTTATCGTTTTTAAGTGGGGGATTTCTTCTAAACGTTGAAGGATTAGTTCTATTGGAATTGCTTCGGGATCTTTCGTTTGTAATGTATATCCTACTGCGCAATGGGCACAGCGCATATTACATAAAGTAGTTGACGTAAATTCAATATTACTTAAAGTTAGCTTTCCAAACTGCTCCATGTCTCGATATGCTTCCCATGGATCATTCATTGGATTCATTGTTTTCTTGGTTTTCATTTCAATCATTATTTAAACTTCCTTTCAATAGTGTATTGTCGCATATTTTAAGGAAAAAGAAAATAACGGACGATTGTTGCTTGTTTGTCACTTATAATGGGTATAAAGAAAGTACAACGCAGGGAGTGGAGGAATTATATGTTTATAGAAAAAATTAATGAAATTAGAAAGAACTTATTCAAACAAATCGATTCACTAACAAACGAGCAATTTAACGAAAAACCGGATAAAGACTCATGGTCTCCTAAAGAAATCGTCGATCATTTAGTGAAAATGGAACAAACCATCATTAAAGGCATACAACAAGAGCTTGGAAACCCGACAAGCCCTAAAGCAAAGAAAAAACCAATAAAGCTATCTACATTAAGAATAGTAAAAGTGAAGGCTCCATCCTATACAGTTCCGTCCAGTGACTATAAAAGGACAGAAGAAATGAAATCGCATCTACATCAAGTGAGAATGGAACTACTAACTCTCTATAAATCGAACAATTCTACTGTATTAGAAGAAAAATCATTAAAACACCCTATTTTTGGACAAGTTCCACTCATACAATGGTTTGAATTTACGGGTTTACATGAAAAAAGACATGCAAAGCAATTAGAAAAGACTATTGAAAAAATAAAAGGTCATTAATAATAGTTATGACTTATAATAATTTTAATCTAATTTACTTATCAAGTATATTCTTGTATGATTAGTAGTGGAGAAAAGTCACTTAACAAACACTTTTCAATAGATCTTAGGAGGAATACAAATGGCAAAAAGTAATTTACACAATAGCCGTACTTCGTTTTCTCTAAATGGTAAAGAGTATAACTACTATCGTTTAGCAGCACTAGAAGAAGCTGGCATCGCAAAAGTTTCACGCCTTCCTTATTCAATCAAAGTATTATTAGAATCTGTTTTACGTCAATATGATGGCTATGTTATTAAAGAAGATCATGTAAACCAATTAGCAAAATGGGGTAAAGATGCTAATACAGAAGCAGAAGTACCTTTTAAACCTTCACGCGTTGTACTTCAAGATTTCACAGGAGTACCAGTAGTTGTAGATTTAGCATCACTTCGTTCAGCGATGAATGAAATGGGTGGAAATCCAGACAAAATCAACCCTGCTATTCCAGTAGATCTTGTAATCGATCACTCGGTACAAGTAGATAAATACGGTACTGCATCAGCTTTACAAGCTAATATGGATCTTGAATTTGAGCGTAATGCAGAGCGTTACAACTTCTTGAAATGGGCCCAAACTTCATATGATAATTTCCGTGCTGTACCTCCAGCAACTGGTATCGTTCACCAAGTTAACTTAGAGTACTTAGCACCAATCGTACATGTTAACGAAGGTACTGATGGCACTTTGGAAACCTTCCCAGATTCAGTAGTAGGTACTGACTCCCATACAACAATGATCAATGGTCTTGGAGTACTTGGATGGGGTGTAGGTGGTATTGAAGCGGAAGCAGGAATGCTTGGTCAACCTTCATACTTCCCAATTCCCGAAGTAATCGGCGTTAAATTAGTTGGAGACCTTCCAAACGGAACTACTGCAACTGACTTAGCACTTAAAGTGACGCAAGTATTACGTCAAAAAGGTGTTGTAGGTAAATTTGTTGAGTTCTTTGGACCAGGTGTATCTAAATTACCTTTAGCTGACCGTGCAACAATTGCGAACATGGCTCCTGAATATGGTGCTACATGTGGTTACTTTGCAATTGATGAAGAATCTATCAACTATTTACGTCTAACGGGACGTGATGAAGAGCATATTGCTGTAGTAGAAGCATACTTAAAAGCAAATGATATGTTCTTTGATCCAACTCTAGAACCTGTTTATACAGACGTTGTAGAGATCGATCTTGGAGATATCGTAGCAAACCTTTCTGGACCAAAACGTCCACAAGATTTAATTCCACTTACAGATATGAAAGTTCGTTACCGTGAATCAGTTGTTGCTCCACAAGGTACACAAGGTTTCGGTCTATCTGAAAAAGAATTTGACAAAACAGCTACTGCTAAATTTGCAGAAGGTGATGTAGAAATTCCAACAGGGGCTGTAGCAATTGCTGCAATCACTTCTTGTACAAATACATCTAACCCATATGTAATGTTAGCTGCTGGTTTAGTTGCTAAAAAAGCAGTAGAAAAAGGACTTACAGTTCCAGCTTACGTTAAAACTTCTCTAGCTCCAGGATCTAAAGTAGTTACTGGTTATTTAGAGGATTCTGGTCTAAACGTGTTCCTTGACAAAATCGGATTCAATACAGTTGGATACGGTTGTACAACTTGTATCGGTAACTCAGGACCATTATTACCTGAAATTGAAAAAGCAATTATTGACGAAGATCTTTTCGTAACGTCTGTTCTTTCTGGTAACCGTAACTTTGAAGGTCGTGTACATCCACTTGTGAAAGCAAACTATTTAGCTTCACCACCATTGGTAGTAGCTTATGCACTTGCTGGAACTGTAGATATCGACCTTGAAAAAGATTCATTCGGTACGGACAAAGATGGCAACGAAGTATTCTTTGCTGATATCTGGCCGTCAACAGAAGAAGTAAATGAAGTACTTTCAACGGTTGTTACTCGTGAATTATTCCAAAAAGAATATGCACGTGTATTTGATGAGAACGAAGCTTGGAATGCTATTGAAACGTCAACTGAATCTTTATATTCATTTAATGACAAGTCAACATACATTCAAAACCCACCATTCTTCCAAGGATTATCTAAAGAGCCTGGTGCTATCCAATCACTAGATAAAATGCGCGTAGTAGCTAAATTTGGGGATTCGATTACAACAGACCATATTTCACCAGCAGGTGCAATTGGTAAAGATACTCCAGCAGGTAAATACTTGCGCGAAAATGGGGTTGAAATACGCGACTTTAACTCATACGGTTCACGTCGTGGTAACCATGAAGTAATGATGCGTGGTACATTTGCAAACATACGTATTCGTAACCAAGTAGCTCCAGGTACAGAAGGTGGATATACAACTTACTGGCCAACAGGCGAAATTATGCCTATCTATGATGCAGCTATGAAGTATCAAGAAACGAATACTGGTTTAGTAGTTCTTGGTGGAAAAGATTACGGTATGGGATCTTCTCGTGACTGGGCTGCTAAAGGAACAAACTTATTAGGTATTAAAGCTGTTATTACAGAAAGCTTTGAGCGTATTCACCGTTCTAACCTAGTTATGATGGGTGTATTACCACTTAACTTCTTACCAGGAGAAAACGTTGAGACATTAGGCTTAACTGGTAAAGAAGAAATCAGTATTAATATTGCAGAAGGTGTAAAACCTCGTGATATTTTACAAGTTACAGCTAAAGCTGAAGACGGAACTGAAAAAGTATTCAACGTACTTGCTCGTTTCGATTCAGAAGTAGAAGTAGACTACTACCGTCATGGTGGTATCCTACAAATGGTATTACGTAACAAAATGTTAGAAGCATAAGAATTACCTTAAAAGAGACTATTCCTTCTTAGGATATAGTCTCTTTTTCTTTTTATAAGGAATTCTTCATCTCACATCTAACGCAATGCCTTACAACCGATCGTGCTTTTACACATTAAACAAGGTTAGAAATTTAGTTTATACTTAAAGAAATGAAGGAGGGGTTATGAATGTTTGGTAATTTGTTTAAAAAGAAAGATCCAATTGAGAAGTTTTGGCAGTACTTTATCGATCATGAGAAAAAACTTTATAATTTAAGGGAGGACGACATAGAGAAAATATACGGAGATTTATATAGATTAATAAATAAAGTAAACAATCAACTAACTTTTTCTACCCCTGTCGCATTGATCAACGGGAAAAGAGAATTTACGATTAAAGCTTCGTCTATTGGAAAAAACTTTCCTGATGTAATTCGGCTAGTAGATGCTGCTCCCGCAATGGAAAAGTTTACAATCATCGCATTTGAACAACGAAATGATGGGGAAGATGGAACAACAGTAAATGATATTATGCTCACTCGTGATGATGTCTTTTTCAACTATACATATGATCAGGAATATACAGCATTCTATTTAAAGTTATATATTAAAGGGTTTGAGGAAGAAAATGATGATTATTACCAAGTAACTTTTGATTTGCTTGAGTTAGTCATAGGGGAATATGTGCTTGGTACAGAAATTACAGAAATCGAATTTAATAAATTTTATACAGCAGATGACCTCTTGCCAATTAATGATTTAGCTAAAATATTGGATAAAATTAAATTTGGATAAAATTAAATTAGGAAAGTAATGATTTTTATCTACAAAGTAGTGCGTAACAGTATTTTTATCAGCAATTTAGTATAATTACCACTGAGGTGACTTTAAATGTTTTTAAGTGAAAAAGAAATTGAAGTACGATATGCTGAAACCGATCAAATGGGTGTAGTATATCATGCGAATTATGTTATTTGGTTAGAAATAGGAAGAACCCAACTAATCAAAGACTTAGGATTCTCCTATGCGGGACTAGAGCAGGATGGATACCTTTCGCCGGTAACAAATGTGAACGTAAATTATAAAACTCCTGTGAAGTACGGGGAGACTGTAGTGATTAGAACCTGGATTGAAAAACATAGTAAGCTACGAACAACCTATGGTTATGAGATTATACATGAAGACGGTACAGTTGCTTCAAACGCAACATCTGAGCATGTAATAGTGAGGAAAGACAACTTCCGACCCGTATCTCTGAAACGAGTTCATGCGGCATGGGATGCAAAATATGTAGAAATAGCCAAGGAGAATGCTTAATGGCATTTGGTATTAAACGACATGAGTTAAATGAATGGAAACGAGATGTCCTGGAGGGGAATATAGCTTTCTTAACGCATTATTGGATTGATGAACGATTTCCTGGTTGTAACACGGTCACCAAAGTCGGCTGTAGTGATGTGCCCAGGCTAATTGAATGGGGTAAGAAATACGGCTTAAAGGCCGAATGGATTGACTATAAAGAAGCTTATCCTCACTTTGATTTATTTGGTAAACACGAAATGGATATCATGGTAAAAGAGGGATTGTTGGAGCAGTTAGAGAGATTTAATAGAAATTCGTAAACAGCTAGAGATTATTGAAATCTCTAGCTGTTTTTATTTGTAATTCAGTTATAATTAAATGAAAAGTCTGGATATTAGGGGGAGGAGTAATAAATGGTTTACAAGTTAGTAACAGCAAAAAGCCCAATATTTCTGGTTTTAGCCTATGGAATGTTCTTTTTTTTCTTAAGTATTGGTGAATCTGGAGTATCTATATTCTGGTCCATTTTTCTCCTGCTTTTTGGTGTTATTAGCTTCTTTATAAAGACTGAATTCATTATTAACCAAGATAACTTGAATTATCAGACCATGATTTTTCATTTTACAGTTTTTCAAAGGAATTTGTCTCCAACCGATATAAATAAAGTTGTCTTTAAACGCTATGGGTGGGCGACTAAAGGAGCAACACTTAAACTGCATAAAGGATTTAATATAAGAATTGTACAGTTTACCCCCAATGATGTAACAACCCAATTAGAAAAGTTTGCTATTAACAACACTATCTCTATTACCAAGTCAAAGGACTATTTGTTGCTGGAAAGAAGAGAAAAATATAGATAATTGGATTACTCTAAATAAGTAAATCCGTTTTTAGTTTGAGTCGATTTAGCAATTGTGGAATTGGCTAGATTATCCTCATCCAAGGGGGAAGTGGAGTTATCTATTATAGGATCACCATATGCAGAAGTATCATCTTTTTTGGTGTCCGGATTAATCCTTCCGCTGCTCACATTTTGAGTACTCTTTGCAATAGGAGAAGTGGCTTTAGTATGCTGATCATTTAGAGAAGGATGCGTATCATTGATAGGGTCCCCATAAGCAGTGAAGGTAGAAGGATCTTTTTTGTCTGACTTAGCGCTTTTATTTTGGTCTGTCATTTATATCAACTCCCTAAGTAGTCTTTAAATATCAAGCTTATCATCCCCGATAGAATGCAGATTATACAAAATACTAAATAATTCTCCAAATAAAAAAAGCGCATCCTAAGTGGATTACGCTTTTTTGTATACATAGGATAATTCATCCCTAGTAGAATCTAGCTCTACGTGCAAATCATGTCCATCAAAATACCATTCATCCGTTTCTTCTATAAAAAACAAGATATCTTCTTTTTTATAGGTTACAGCAGGCTCGAATGGTGTGTCCTTCGTAACCCCTAAAGAAAAGCCTTCATGAATAGGACTTGATCCTCCGTAACGTGCAAAAAAGCGAATGTTATCGCCTTTTACAGCTTCCATTTCCTTGTGAAACCAATGCATTGCATCGGAAGAAATAATTATTTTCATACGTACCACCATACTTTCATCAGATTAGATCCAAGACACTTTTGGTTCGGTACCAGCTTTAATGCGTTTAATATTTGTACGGTGACGATAAAATATGAATGTTGCCAGCAATAGGACAATTACTACAAGTGGCCAGTCCTTATCTACCGTAAAGTAATAAATAACACTGTACACTACAGCAATTATCGCTAAAATCATGGAAGTGAGAGATACCATTTTTGTCATTTTTAAAATGATAAAAAATCCTATTACTAATATGACAAAGATTGGCCAATTATACCCTAGCAATAGCCCACCAGAAGTTGCTACTGCTTTTCCACCTTTAAATCCTGCAAAGATCGGGAACATATGACCTACTACTGCTATAACACCTAGGATTAACGGATGAACATTTACCGTTTCGAATATAGCCAAAGAACCTAGCAGAGTTGCTGCAGTCCCTTTTAGAATATCCAAAATCGTAACAACTAAGCCCGCTTTTTTTCCTAGTGTTCTAAATGTGTTTGTACCGCCTAAATTTCCACTACCATGCTCTCGTATATCGATATTATAGAATAGTTTTCCAACCCATAGTCCAGAGGGAAGTGAACCTATTAGATAAGCGAGTAAGAGTAAAAGAATTATGATCATAGTATACTCCTTTGTTATGAATCTAAAATTATATTTATCTTTTTTAAGTGTACCATGTATATTTATAAGTATTCAATGCTCTTGAGAGAAAGGTTTTTCAAATATTTTATTTAGTCGTGATACAATTGAGAAGATAAAAGAACTAAACTTACATAAAATCCGTTTTACTAGTATTATTAGGTTATAATCAATGGAAGTTTCACTTTGTCAAAAGAGGAGCAAATGGAGTAGCCGATGTGCTAACTCCAGTTTTTTATTCTCCATTTCTTTAAGTCAAGAAGGAATACAGTAACAATATCTAGAATGCTTTAAAAGGGAGTTTGCAATCTAATACATCTTTCCTTACAATTAAATTCTGGCATTAACTACTGAAAAAATTGACATAATGAGTATCCATTTGTAGGCTAAAGGAAGAGTAAAGAACAGATGTTTTGTTTTGGAGGGAAAGTATTTGAGTAAAGTTGGAGCAGTAAATAGTTATAGTGATGATGATATTCAGGTCTTAGAAGGCTTAGAAGCCGTTCGTAAAAGACCGGGTATGTATATTGGTTCAACAGATGCAAGAGGTTTGCATCATTTAGTATATGAAATCGTAGATAATGCAGTAGATGAAAGCCTTGCCGGTTTTGGTAATCATATCCTCGTGACTATTCATGCGGATCAAAGTATTACTGTCCGTGATTTTGGTCGGGGGATGCCTACTGGTACACATAAAACAGGAATACCAACTGCCGAAGTTATTTTTACTGTTTTACATGCTGGTGGTAAATTTGGACAAGGTGGTTATAAAACAAGTGGTGGTCTTCATGGTGTAGGTGCATCTGTTGTAAATGCGCTATCTAGCTATGTGGATGTGGAAATTCATCGCGACGGCAAAAAATTCCACCAGAGATTTGAAGATGGCGGAAAAGTTGTTCAATCGTTAAAACAAATTGGAACAACAAAAGAAACCGGGACTTCTGTTCGTTTTTTACCGGATGAATCTATCTTCTCCGTAGTTAAATACAATTACGAAACTTTATGTGAGAGATTGAGAGAATCTGCCTTTCTGTTAAAAGGATTAAAAATTGAATTAAAAGATGAGCGTACAGAAGCACACGACATATTCTTCTATGAAACAGGTATAGAAGCATTCGTTTCTTATTTGAATGAGGAAAAAGACGTCTTGCACCCTGTGTTTTACATGGAAGGCATACAAGATGAAATTGAAGTTGAATTTGCTTTTCAGTTTAACGACGGATATTCAGAAACGATTCTGTCTTTCGTAAATAACGTTCGTACACGTGATGGTGGTACGCATGAAACGGGCGCTAAAGCCGCTTTAACGCGTGTCTTTAACGAATATGCTCGTAAAACCAATCTTTTAAAAGAAAAAGCCAAAAACTTAGAAGGCTCCGATATTAGAGAAGGTATATCTGCCATTATTTCTATTCGAATTCCAGAGAATATATTACAATTCGAAGGACAAACGAAAGGAAAACTGGGTACAAGCGAGGCTAGAAGCGCTGTAGATTCGGTTATTTCTGAGAAATTGCAATATACTTTAGAAGAAAACTCAGAGTTAGCTTCTTCTCTAATAAGAAAAGCACTTCGTGCGCAGCAAGCTCGTGAAGCCGCGAGAAAAGCTCGTGAAGATGCTCGTAACGGGAAAAAACGTAAACCATCTGAATTGTTATCTGGGAAGTTAACTCCAGCTCAATCGAGAAATGCTGCGAGAAATGAACTATATTTAGTCGAAGGAGATTCAGCAGGAGGATCTGCTAAACAAGGTAGAGATCGCACGTTCCAAGCAATCCTTCCACTACGTGGTAAAGTTATTAATACAGAAAAAGCAAACCTCGCGGATATTATGAAAAATGTTGAAATTGCAACGATTATTCATGCTATTGGTGGTGGGGTAGGAGCAGAATTCCAAATAGCGGATATTGCATACGACAAAATCGTTATCATGACGGATGCTGATACGGACGGTGCACATATTCAAGTACTATTATTAACATTCTTCTATCGCTATATGAAACCTTTAATTGAAAATGGTAATATATATATCGCTTTACCTCCGCTTTATAAAATTTATAAAGGTGTAGGAAAAAAAGAAGTTTCTGAATATGCATGGACAGAAAAGGAATTAGAAGCTGCTTCCGGACGAATTGGAAAAGGGTACATACTCCAACGCTATAAAGGTCTTGGAGAAATGAATGCTGACCAATTATGGGACACTACGATGAATCCTGAAACTAGAACACTTATTAGAGTGACTATAGAAGATGGTGCACGTGCAGAAAGACATGTGACCACACTTATGGGAGACAAAGTAGAACCACGTCGTAAATGGATAGAAGCCAACGTAAACTTCGGCTTAGAAGAGGACTCAAATATATTAGAAAACGACAGATTACACACGGAGGATGACTTAGCATGACACAAACCGAACGTTATCAAAATTTGCCATTAGAAGAGGTGATCGGTGATCGGTTTGGTCGTTATAGCAAATACATCATCCAAGATCGTGCACTACCTGATGCTAGAGATGGTCTTAAACCAGTTCAACGCCGTATCCTATTTGCCATGTTCCAAGAAGGCAATACAAACGATAAACCATTCCGAAAATCAGCTAAAACTGTTGGTAATGTAATTGGTAACTATCATCCGCATGGTGATAGTTCCGTTTACGAGGCAATGGTGCGAATGAGTCAAGATTGGAAGCTGCGCCATATGACCGTTGAAATGCATGGTAACAACGGTTCGGTGGACGGAGATCCGCCAGCTGCAATGCGTTATACAGAAGCTCGACTATCTGCTATTTCCCATGAACTTCTACGCGATATCAATAAAAACACAGTAGACTATATTCCAAACTTTGATGATTCAGATTCAGAGCCAGTAGTATTACCAGCTAGATTTCCAAATTTAATCGTCAATGGATCTACAGGTATTTCAGCAGGCTATGCAACTGATATCCCACCTCATGCACTCCATGAAGCACTAGATGCCGTACTGATGAGAATGGAAAATCCAGCTGCCACTGTGGACGAGTTAATGACCGTTATCAAAGGTCCTGATTTCCCTACTGGTGGGATTATTCAAGGTGTAGAAGGTATAAAAAAAGCGTATGAAACCGGAAAAGGAAAAATTATCATTCGTTCCAAGACGGAAATTGAAACGATAAAAGGTGGAAAGCAACAAATTGTCATTACCGAGATTCCTTTTGAAGTGAACAAAGCAAATCTAGTCAAGAAAATTGATGAACAAAGACATGATCGACGTCTTGAAGGAATTGCAGAAGTTCGAGACGAATCTGACCGTACAGGTCTACGTATTGTCATTGAAATGAAAAAAGAAGTAGATGCACATGGTATTCTACAATATTTATTAAAAAACACGGATCTACAAGTGGCTTATAATTTCAATATGATTGCTATTCATAATCGTAGACCGACGATGATGACTCTTCCATTACTTTTAGATTCGTACATTGGCCATCAGAAAGAAGTTGTCACTCGAAGAACGATTTTTGATTTGAAAAAAGCACAAGATCGATTACATATAGTAGCCGGCCTTATGAAAGCTCTCTCTATTCTTGATGAAGTGATCAAAGCAATCAGAGCTTCAAAAGATAAAAGGGATGCTAAAAACAATTTAATTTCTTTGTTTGAATTTTCCGAAGCACAAGCAGAAGCAATTGTTTCGTTGCAACTATATCGTTTAACTAATACAGATATTACGGAGCTTCAAAATGAAGAAGAAACACTCAATAAATTAGTAAAAGAGTTAGAGAATATTTTGGCAAAGGAAACTGCACTATTAAAAGTGATTAAAAAAGAACTTTTAGCAGTGAGAAAACAATTTGCAGAGCCCCGCAAATCAGTATTAGAAGATGAGATTGAAGAGATTAAGGTAACGTTAGATGTTCTTATTCCTAGCGAGGAAGTATATGTAACTGTAACGAAGGACGGCTATATTAAACGGACAAGTACACGTTCCTACACAGCCTCCAATGGACAGGATTTTGCGATTAAGGATTCGGATTATTTACTGTATAAAGCACCTATCAATATGCAAAACCATCTACTAATATTTACTTCTAAAGGGAATTATATTTACCAACCAGTACACGAATTACCTGATATACGTTGGAAAGATCTAGGCCAGCATATTTCGAGTATTGTACCACTGGATTCACAGGAAAGAATTATCAAAGTAATGGGAATCGAGTCATTCGACCTGGATTTGAGCGTTTTAACAGCCACGAAAGATGGACAAATTAAACGTTCATTACTTTCCGATTATGTTGTACAACGATACGCAAGACCGATCAAGACGATCAACTTAAAGAAAAATGATGAACTAATCATGGCAGAACTCGTTGCTCCTTCTGACGATGTGTTAATCACGACGTATGCTAGTTATTCTGTTCGCTTCTCTCTAGACGAAGTGCCCATCACTGGTGTGAAAACTGGTGGAGTTAAAGCGATTAATCTAAAAGACGAAGATTATGTTGTTAGTGTCAACACGATTTCTACACAAAACAAAGAAGATATCTTGTTAATCACCACTAGAGGTGCCATTAAAAAGATGGCTTTAAATGAAATCGAAGCTGGCGTAAGAGCTAAGCGAGGAATACTTACGTTAAGAGAGTTAAAAACGAATCCTCATCGCGTATTCGACGTACTATTAGTGGAAAAAAATGACCAACTGATTATAGAAACAGAAAAAGGTCAGGAAACGATACTAGTAAATGCATACCGTCCATCCGATAGATATTCAAATGGTTCGTTTGTAATCGATACAGAAAAAGATGGCGATTTAGTTCGCGTTTGGAAGCAACCAAAAGAAGAGAACTAAAGCTTAAGCGTTCATTTTTCAAACTAAAAATAGTCATAATAAAAAGCATTTCCATTAGGTGTTATACCTTCTGTGAAATGCTTTTTATATTTTGTATATTGTTGCTGTAATTTTTCTTTTTTTGATTTAGTCATTCGCACATGGGTACTAAAGTTAACCTCATTTCTAGCTAATGATACATCTTTGCCTATATTACGTATTAGGTGGTCTCTTTTACGTCTTGCAGTGGATTTTGCCATTAAAATCTCTCCTATATATTATATTTGACACATATAGAATATCTCAAAATTACGAAAAATACAAACTTCACACATTCTTCATGGCTTTATGGTATAAGTATAGTGGCATTAATATTTATGCACAAAATTTTGGAGGCTTATTATGAAAAAAATATTATGGATGACAATTGCTTGTGTACTTTTGTTTAGTAATAACGCGCTAGCACACACTGGCTTAGAAAGCTCCACTCCGGCACAAGGGAGTACTGTTACAGAAAAGTTAAATGACATTACACTTTCATTTTTAACAAAAATTGAAGAAACTAGCTCCTTTACACTAACGAATTCCTCTGATGAAGAAATAGAAGTAGAAGACATTACTGTAAATGACCATTTACTAACTGGGAATGTTATGGAAAGCTTGGCAAACGGAGCTTACCAAATCAATTGGAAAATAATTGGAGCAGATGGTCACCCGATAGAGGGGGTTATTGATTTTGTTTTAGATGCTCCTGAAGAGGTTGAAGCAGTTGAACCAACAACTGAACCCCTTGATGAAGTAGTACCAGTAGAATCTAATACGGAAGAAATAGATACGACAGTGGAAACAGAACAAGAAGAGAAAAGCTCTATTTCAACAGTAGGAATTATTATCGTCTTAGTCATTATCGTTGCACTAGCTGCTTGGTGGATGACTCGGAGAAATAAAAAATGATGTTTGTTTTAACCACTATAAGCGAGGCGCTTCTATATGTGTGCTTCGCTATATTAATGGGGAGCTATATTCTCGCTTTATTCCCTGATGATTTAATACCTACTATTGTTGTTTCTAGAAAGGTAAAACTATTTGCCGTAATTGGTATAGCGATCTTTTCTTTTGTCCCGCTTATTAGCTTAGTCATCTACTTATCCGAAGACTATGGTTTATTTCAATCTTTACAGTCCATTTTATTGACCTTCGAGGTAGGGAAATCTTGGTTATTCATGTTCGTTATAACGGTGTTTTTAGGAGTGTATATCCAATTCTTTCACGAAAAGAAAGCACCTTACTATTCAATTATAGGGATAATACTCGTTTTTCTACTTATCTTGGGTGTAAGCTGGTCAAGTCATGCTAACTCTATTGAAAGCTTAAAAGGATTCATCACGCATTTCCTTCACTTTGCATCTGTTGTCATTTGGGTAGGGATATTACTTATAGTAGCTTGGTTTTCCAAAAATACGAAGAACTGGCTTTCCTTTTTAAAGTGGTTTCATATCATGGCGTTGTACTGTTTTGGTATTATAATAATAACTGGTTTATCGTTGATGAGCTTCTCTACACCATTAGAGGCATATCCTGATACTTGGATGGTTTCTTATGGACAAAGCCTACTGATTAAGCATCTATTTATTATTCCACTAATTGCGTATGCTTGTATAAATGGTATTCTCATGAAAAAACGATTACTTAAAAAGGAGAATTTCGATCCTCGTCCTTGGGCAAGAGTAGAATTCTTCATACTTCTCCTAATTTTTGCAGCAACGGGGGCTATGAGTCAACAATCACCACCACATAATATGTACGAGACAATAAGTAATGAAGGTTTTTCTTCGTTATTTATACTCTTTCATGATGAAGTTGTATTTTCGGACATAGCTGTTCAATTGGTATTTAGTATAGACGGAGTACTCCTACTATGTATAGCGGTCCTTTTTCTTGTAATGAGCCTATTCTCATTCGTTAAAAAGATGCCGGCCATATTTTCCTTTATCATGAGTCTATTCGTCGTCATAGCGGCTTATTTGGGCTTATTACTAAGTATTCAAATTGTATAATCGGGTTCTTTTAAAAGCATTTCCAACGGTGTATAATCCATCTTGGAAGTGCTTTTATTTCTAGGAGAATGGGGAATACAGATGAACCAAGATATAGTGATAACTGAAATGTCCTTCGCTGATTGGAATTCGGTCAGAGAGATATTTATAGAAGGGATTAGAACTGCGAATGCCACCTTTAGAACAGAAGCACCATCATGGGACGAATGGAATGATGATCACCTAAGATATTGCCGATTTGTTGCCAAACAGAATGGTGCAGTAGTGGGGTGGGTAGCATTTACCTCTATTTCTACGATGCGTGCATTTTCGGGAGTTGTAGAAGTAAGTATATATATTGCTTCAACTGCAGCTGGAATGGGGGTTGGTAGTAAATTGCTTCAACATATAATTGACTCTAGTGAGCAACAGCAAATTTGGACAATCCAAGCCATGATCTTCCCTGAAAATATTGCTAGCATAAATTTACATAAAAAGTTTGGTTTTGAAGAAGTAGGTACGAGAAAACAAATTGGAAGATTAAATGGAATCTGGCGCGATGTCGTATTACTTGAGCGTAGAAGTAATATGGTCGGTATCGGTGTTAAATAGCAGCTTCGAATTGCATACGAAAAAAGTGCCATCCCCCTTGAATGGAACTGGTCTATTCTTCCACTTAGAAGCGATTATATCTAAGTGGTTTTTTTATTGTTTACAAATTTTAGTATCCCATTTCATTTGTTACTCATTTGAAAAGAACAGGTTAGGTCTTTGCTTAGCTTCCATAAATATTGGTAAATAATAGGGACTCATTAGTACCATTAGCCATAACATAAAGTACTTAAAATAAGAAAAAACAAAGGAGGGGCATACCTGAGTAAAAAAGTACTTCTGTTTGGTGATATTGGCATCGACGATACGGTTGCATTAATCTATGCAAGTTTAAACAAAGATATAGAAATTGTAGGCATCGTAGCAGATTACGGCAATGTGTCTAGAGAAGATGCTGTATCGAATATATATTATTTAATGAAATTATTTGACTTTCCTGGAGGAATTCCAGTTATCCGCGGGGCGGAGGTACCTTTAACAGGGGAGGAGCCCACTTTCTATCCAGAAATACATGGAGAACATGGACTCGGTCCAATCATTCCGGATGATAAACAAACTGTAATTATCGAAAACTTCCTTGAAATAGTCCAAATAATAGAGAATTATAAGGATGAATTAATAATTGTTAATATTGGTCGACTTACTTCACTTGCCACGATGTTCATACTCTACAGAGACCTTATGACAAATGTGAAAGAATTTTATATTATGGGTGGGGCTTTTTGGATTCCAGGAAATGTCACAACTGTTGCAGAAGCAAATTTTCACGGAGACCCTGTGGCTGTGAATATTGTGCTGACGTACGCAAATAATGTAACGATTATTCCATTAAATGCCACACAACAGGCAATAGTCACACCTGAGATGGTAGATTATATAGAACAATTCGGGCAAACTAAAATTTTCAAACCATTAATGGAATACTATACACGCTTTTATCAAGAAAGGGACCCGTCCCTACAAGGGAGCCCCGTCCATGATGCTCTCACCCTAATAGCAACGATCTATCCAGAGATTTTCATGTTTGGATCTTATCCAGTTATTATTGTAGATGACCTGGGTGGACCTTCAAGAGGTCAAAGTATTGCTGATACTCGGCCGTATTCAAACAATAATGGGGAAAAGACTCATCGTATAGCATTTAAAATAGATTACGAAAAATTCTTTTATCATTTCTTGTCTGTAATGACAGGTCAACAAACAAAACGGAATACTAATTTATAAGTTTGACTAAGATGAGGTTTTTAAGTCCTCACTCATTCAAAAACGCCACTTCTCAGTATGGTAAGGTCTACTTTAACATTTACTTTCATATTTTTGTATAATTCATGCCATTTTTCCTTTGTTAGTTTAGAGTTTCTTACCGAGCTTCGATACTTATCTCCGAAAGCAAAAATGTCTGATTCCACACTCTGACAGTATGCAATAACCCTAGATATCTCTCTTGACAGGTTTTTACTAATCGCTTCTTCGAGTTTCTTGACAGTTTTGGGATCTCCAATATTTACATCAGGATAAATTTCTGTTAGTCTCGTTTTTATTGTGATATTCAAATCAAATTCTGGCGTATTTTTGTTAATTAATTTCAGCTCTTTCTCAGAAGTAATAGCATCGAATGCTAAAGGAATTTCATCAGGTTTGTTTTTCATCAAATCATCTGGAATTTCCTCTTTTGTCAAAATTGTTTCAAATGTTCCAGATTTATAATTACCTCCAATTAGTTTCACATAAAAAGTATCTTCTGGTCGTAATGAACTTACCATTTTGCCGTTCTTAAAAATAGCAATTCCCGATAATTCCACTAATTCTTCCTCTTTTTTTATGATAGGCATAAATATATCTTCTCCTTCCGAATAAAGATCTCGGCCCACTTCATGAAGAGTAGAGGAAATCATATTTTCTTGATCAATGTTTTGTTCCAATAGCCTAAAAATATGTTGTCCAATATCGTCAATGTTTTGATATTCGTATTCCAACAAAGGTGCCGCTACAGCCATATAAAGACTATTACTGACAGTTGGGTTTTCCAGATGTGCATCAATATAGCGATGAATATCGTCCTTTGCTAACTCTTCTCCAAATAAGACAACTCTCATTTGACCTACTACTACTTTTTTAGATAATTTTCGGTTGGTTTTTACTCGATTGCCCTTGCTAGTTGAATTTTCCGTTGTGACCACTTCTACGTTACTTTGAAATTCTGGATTCACTTCACGAACAGCGGAGGTAGTGGCCATCCTTTCTTCTTTTCCGACATCATAGCCAACTAAGGTTACCAACCCAACTCTATCTAATATATTTGTCTCCACACACCCAATAAGGAGACTGGGAAGAAAAAGGATAATGAAATAAAATCTATAGTTTTTCATTGTTTTGCTCCTTTTGTGATGTAAATTTCTTCTTTAGCATCGTAATCAGGTATAACAAAACGGGATAAACAAATACGATATAAAAGGCGGCTTTACCTAGATAAGTGTTCATCGTATTTATCTGTGGTCTAGTTTGCACCATCAAAGTACCAAAGAAAGCAAGGATTGAAAAGATCCAAACGAATTTTATGCTACTTACTTTTACTAACCGAATCATCCCGCGATATGCAGCCCATAGATATAAACAAAGATTTGGCAAAATGATTAACATCCAGAAACAAACCGCTACAAACTCAAATCGCTCCATAAAAGGAAAACTGATAAAACTAAACAATGTTAATGTTGCCCAGACTGTTTTAAGGAGCTTGCCTTCCGTGTAGTACATAATAGATACCAACATGATTGAAAGGTAAATAAATGTGGTAGACAACAAAGCTAAGTGCGTATATTTGCTCGCTTTTTTCTTATCTTTAATAAAAGGATAAATTATGTTTAATATTTCGAACCCAATAATGGTAAAGGTCATGGAATGTGCTCCTTTAAGTAAGGAGATGATATTTACTTCTAAAATAGGAAATAAACTATCCATCGTTGAGAACTTTAGGGGAAACACTAACATTGGAATAATCCAGACAGCGAGTATGACACTAAAAAAAGAGATACCAACCATCACACGCAGTCCACCGGTAAATGCATACATTATTATTAATAGTAGGGTAATCGAAAGAAACCATGTACTAATTCCAGGAAATATCCATGCTTGAATTACTTCAATATAATTTCTCAATACAGAAAAAAACGCTACAAAACAATACAATATATAAATGGCATTCAAAAAATTCCCAATCCATTTTCCATAAACATCTTGCTGGATTCCATAGAGGTCATTAGAGCCATAAACTTCTAAAGTCTTAATCATACAAAAAGCGACTATATGTGTGGCAAGTCCTGCAAGGAGAACCGAAATCCATGCATCATGTTTGGCATCTTGATACACAATACGTTGAAAACCATGTACACCAACGCCAATTTGAGTACTGTGAACGACAAAAAACAGCAAATAAGCATTAATCATATCTTTTGGGCTAAGTTGAATTGTATTATTCATTCTTTTCACCTTCAGTTCAGCTGTTTTCAGGTTTAATAGGTTCAGGTTTATATTTTTCTTTATCAACGGGTCTTGCTACCTCAGGCCTCTTAGACGTTAAGGGGTAAGGTAATCGGATAATACTATTTGCCAATCCTTTCAGCCTAAGAGGATAAAATGGCGATAGGTAAGGCGCACCTAGACTAGTTTGGCGCAGAAGATGTATGAGGATAAAACAAAATGCTAGCATAATTCCATAAAAACCCCAAAAGCCAGCAAGTATAATAATAGGAAATCGGATTAGCCTAATAACATTACCCATCATGTAACTTGGAGTAGTAAAAGAAGCCAAAGCGCTTAAAGCAACAAATATGAGTAAAATATTACTTGTGATTCCTGCTTGAACAGCTACTGTTCCAATTACAATACCACCAACAATACCAATAGTTTGTCCAATTTTCGTTGGTAATCTTGCTCCAGCCTCTCTAAGCAGTTCAATAATAAATTCAAGTAACAATGCCTCGAATACAGGTGGAAAAGGAACCAGTGCTCTCGATTCACTTAGAGGAACCAAAAAAGCCTGCGGAATTACTTCATAATGAAAAGTTAATGCCCCTACATATATAGGTGTCAAAAATACTGATAAAAGAATAGCCGTAAATCTTAAAAGCCGTGAAAATGTAGCAATTTGCCATCTAAGGTTTTGGTCTTCTTGACTTTGAAAAAATTCTATAAATGACTGTGGGCACACAATTGCCATGGAACTACCGTCCACTACTATACCTAATTTGCCGTTTAATAGACCATCACAAAACCGGTCTGGTCTTTCCGTCAGAAGCATTTGTGGGAAAGCTGACATAGAATTGTCGTCAATCATTTCTGATAAAACGGCACTATCGAGTAGTGAATCAACATCGAGATCAGTAATTCTTTGGCGCAACGTGTTAACCATCTGTTCATTTGCAATCCCATTAATATACAGAAGAGCAACGGAAATATTTGTCCTTTTTCCTACTATGAACTTTTCATTACAAAGATCTGGACTCACAATATAGCGACGTATTAAGGAAATGTTAGTAGATAGACTTTCATTGAACCCGACCTGAGCACCAATTACTTGTGATTCGTTTTCAGGTGTAGACAAGCTACGAGATTCCAGTTTCGGAATATTAGCCATTATTACTTGAGAGTGTCCTTCCAAATGGATAAGCACTGAACCAGTAACAATTGATTTTACGATCACGTCCAAACGAGTGGATGCATTTATCTCTGGTATGGAAAGTGCAGCCTTTATAGTATCTGGCGTATCAACTGATTTTTTTTGGAGATTGGAGATAATATGATCGGTTAACACTTGATCATTTACTAAATTGTCTATATATATGAGAGTAATATTAGGTGGAATGTCTTTCACGATTAAATCAGATGGATCCTGAGTTGCATCTTTGATTAATTGAACAAAATCCATCTTAAGCGGTGTCATCATGCCTATATCTTTTCTCGGAGCAGCTGTTTCTTCGGGTGCTTTCTCTTTGTTGTGCTTGCTTTTACTGAAAGGTAGGGTAAATTTCATGTTGAAACAAAGGCTCCTTCCATTTCTAAACTTACTTTATAGAATAGGCTTTAACAGGCAAAACTATACTTTTTACAATTACTTTTAATAAACAACCAGTAGCTTAGTGGAATTTAATTACTAAAAATCTATTTTACAATAATTTTGTAATGTATTTTAATAATTATATATTGATAAACGATAAATCTAATGCTATTATGAAAGTATATTAAATGTAGGAGGTACTTTTATGATACGAGGATCAACAATTTTTCTAAAGTTAGCTGTTATTCTTATGGGAATCCCCGTTCTCGCAATGTGTATTTTTTTATTGCCCCAAATAGCTGCGGAAGCCAAGGAGGCAATAGAAAAAGGATCGGAATTAGCGTATGTCGTGTACGGACTTCTAACAGTAATGTATATTTCCGCAATCCCTTTTTACTTCGCTTTGTACCAATCTTTTAAACTATTAAATTACATTGATAAAAACTTAGCTTTTTCGGACTTTTCTGTTAGAGCCCTAAAGAAAATTAAAACCTATGCGATTATTATAAGTGGCTTATATGTTGTAGCTTTACCATTTGTTTTTATCATGGCAGAGGTGGATGATGCACCAGGTTTAGTAATAGTCGGGATGGTACCTGTTTTTGCATCCTTAGTAATTGCCGTTTTTGCTGCTGTCCTTCAAAGGCTTTTGAAAGAAGCGATAGATATAAAAGAAGAAAATGATTTAATAGTCTA
This sequence comes from Psychrobacillus sp. FSL H8-0510, assembly GCF_038008345.1. Taxonomy (NCBI): domain Bacteria; kingdom Bacillati; phylum Bacillota; class Bacilli; order Caryophanales; family Bacillaceae; genus Psychrobacillus; species Psychrobacillus sp. FSL H8-0510. Next base: position 1,768,377 of record NZ_JBBOYZ010000001.1, on the reverse strand, counting down.
AATCTGAGGTGAATAGTATGGCAATAATTATCAATATTGACGTGATGCTCGCAAAAAGAAAAATGAGTGTAACGGAACTTTCAGAAAGAGTTGGAATCACAATGGCCAACCTTTCCATATTGAAAAATGGGAAAGCAAAAGCAGTGCGATTATCCACATTAGAAGCTATTTGCAAAGCGTTAGAATGTCAGCCAGGAGATTTATTGGAATACAGAAGCAATGACGAAGATCCGCAAATATAATAGTTCATTAAACAGGTAGAATATAGTACCAACGAAAGGCATCGAGAAAAATCTTGGTGTCTTTTTTTATTTGTTTGCTAGAGGTATTCATATAGCGATGTGCAACTATACCATACATATGGAGAAATAAAAAAAGTAAAGTTAATTAAACATAAAGTAAAATAAACTATACAAAATGACAATTCAACTATACAATAATTTTAGAATGTTAGGAGAGGGAGCCATTTGTTAAAAAATCGAGTAAAAGAGTTAAGGGCCAGATTTAATTTGACGCAAGGAGACCTGGCGGAAAAGACTGGCGTAACTAGACAAACCATTGTTTCTTTAGAAAAAGGAAGTTATACCCCTTCGTTACTGCTTGCTATGAATATTGCAGAGGTATTTAAAGAACCAATCGAACAAATTTTCTACAAAGAGGAGAACAAGTCCTAATTGTTTTAGTATATTTATGTATTTTAATGCTTGTAAAAAGAAAGGGGTTATATAATGAGAAACTTGTCGATATCCATTGTTTTACGTATATTACTTATTATTTCATTCGCTCTTGTCGCTTTTATGCAGGTAAAAGACACTCAGCTTTCTGAGATGTTTTTAAATGATGAGATTAGTTTCGAATATTATAAGGAAAATGAGATTAATACTAGTGTGTATGGTTTAATTTTTGTCATTTTAGCCTTGATAAATTCCTGGTACACTAACTATCTTTCGAAGAAACGGAATAATGGGCGAATTCTTATGAGGGAAATAGTTATTCCCGAAATGAACCTGAATGACGATGAAAGAGAATCTGAGATTACAGGGAAATCTGCTAAAGCAGCATTCTCCGTAATCATTATAGCCACATTCATAGTGCTAGCATTTTTTGCGTTAGTCATTCCATATTTGGATAACCCTTTGCCATATTCTGTTTTTACTATTGCTGCACTACCGATAATTGGACTTCTCACATACTACATCACATATAGAGTATTGTATTTACGATGAAAATGTGGAGTGGTTTGTATATATAGCATGACTTTGATGACACTTGGAAAAAGGAACAGGGGGGGCTGGAAGATTTAAGGAACCTAGTATTGACGGTCTTTAGTATTCGAATCCTGACGACACATTTAAACGTTAAATAGGCACATATGCAATAAAGGCCAGTTTTGTTTCAAGCTCTACAAACATGACAATATTAAATAGAAAGAATGGAATGGATATTACAAAATGAAAATAAATCAATTAATTGCAAATAATATTAACAATTTAGAAACAGAAATACCTGTAGACAAATCGTTTGGAATTGCCGGTCTTTCCGGTTCTGGTAAAACAACATTTTGCCAAACAATTGGCGAAGAATCGAAGAAACGTCTAGTTTCACTATTGCCAAAGGCAGAATATCAGTATTTATTCCCTAATATTATGGAGACCAATTTCAGTGCCATCAAAATGGAGGAGATGCCTTTAGTACTTTTTCTCGGAAAGTCCGCTATTTCTTCTAATCCGCGTTCAACAATTGGTACACATACTGGTGTGTTTAAAGAGATTCGCGATACTCTTGCTAGAAAATTTAGTCTTTCACCTGAAGTTTTTTCATTTAATAATGAGTTAGGATGGTGTCCTGCATGTAAAGGTCGTGGTACAACGAAAAATATCGAATGTAAAAAATGCGGGGGGAAGCGTTATAACACGGAAGTCCTACAAAAACGAATGGAATTGTTCGATCAACCACATAGTATTTCGGATATTAACAACTTAAGTATCGAATCGATTCACTCATTGGCAGAAGTTTTACATATTAGTGAAGCGAAACAACATATCCTTAAGAATATTATCAATATGAACATCGGTTACTTAACTATAAATCGTATCATGGGTACATTATCAGGCGGCGAATTAACAAGACTTTACTTGGCTGAATTCATGGCAGCAAGTGAAAATACCATTATAATTATTGATGAAATCTCCGTTGGTCTTGATCATCAAACATTAATGCAAATTCTAGAACAAATTAAAAAATTGGGTTACAAAAATCAGATTTGGCTCATTGATCACTCAGACACCGTGCTAGACACAACGGAAGAGCAATTGTTCTTTGGACCTGGAAGTGGAAAATATGGCGGTAAAATTGTAGAGGAATCCCCACGCCCAAACCCAATCAGTTGTGAACGAAATGAGGAAACACCAACAGAAAACTATCACTTCCATGAACTTTTCAGTCGAAATATTCAAATGACTGAAATTCAAATTCCTCAAAATAGAGTTGTCACTTTTACAGGAGAGTCAGGGTGTGGTAAATCTACGCTAGTAAATGAGTGTATAGCAAAAGATTTTCTAAAGCGCTATCCAAAAGACAAACTAGTAATGGTTGGGCAAAATCGCAACCAATCAATTACTAGCCGTTCAACAGTGGCAACTTTTCTTGATATTAAAAGGAAACTCACGAAATATAGGGACGAAATTGATGGTATTTTTCTGCGATCGATTGAGGATATTATCGATGAATTGCCAGAGGAGGATATCGCTCATAAACGCTTGAGTTTACTGATCAAACTGGGACTTGGTTATTTAACGTTGGAAAGAAAAACTCAATCATTATCGAATGGTGAGTTTCAATGTGTACATTTAGTTTCTGAACTGTTTGCTAATTCTAGAAATCCACATACTCTTTTTATTTTTGATGAGCCCTCTAAAGGTTTGTCACAAAATATATTAAATCAATTCATTGATAGTATTAGAATTATTCTGCAAGATGAATCAATTTCCATCATTATGATTGAGCATAACGCTTATATGCTAGAGAACTCTGATTTTATCGTGGATTTTGGGAAAAGACAACTTGCGCCTGTGGAGCATCTTGATGTTATTAGCCATGATGATTATTATCGTGGGCAAAACACTTCGAATGGGGTTCCTCCATTGCGAATTTCTTCTACCATCAGTCAACAAACTGGCATTAATTACTTGAAAGAAAACCAGATTAATTATTTTAAAAATGCAGAAAACATCTATAAGGGCGGAATTTTAAAAAGCTTATCATCTATGGCCCGATTGATATACGGGGAATACGAGTCTGACAAAATTGCTCCTGTCATTGCAATAGACTTGGAACGTCATTTGTATAGTCAATATAGTTTTCTCTATGAAATAGGCGGTCTAATTAACCATATTGTAGCTGCACATCCAACCAATAAAGATACGAGGAGCTTTGATTTTTATTATCAAGGCAATTACTGTCCGAGTTGTTCTGGACGTGGGGTAATTGAAGTATTTGATATGGATGTGGTTATTCAAGACAAGACTGTACCATTCTGGGATGGTCTACTGCACCCAGATGTCATGGAAGTATTAAAATATTATCAATATCCAAAATTGGAATTTTTATTTGAAGAGATTAAAAATGAACTAGGTCATGATATTAGCAAAAGCTATAATGACATGACTGAACAAGAAAAGCATACTTTTTTATATGGGTATTGGGATAAGTCCTTTTATGACAAAGCAGGCAAAACACAAAGAACATGGCAAGGCTTTAATTACCTAATTGGGATGTATATGTTCATTTCGAAATCGATTATTAAAGAGCAAATGAAAGAATCTAAACAAATGATTTCATGTCCGGTGTGCAAAGGATCTGTGTTAAACCATCATAAACAACTTAAATTTGGTGAGACAGATATCCGAGAGATTATACAACAGCCACTTGAACAAGTGTTAAAAACGGTAGGGGAGTTACCTGAACTTCTTAAATTGAAAGCTATTGTAGGCGGCGATATGTCTTTGACCGAAGATGTATCATTATTACCTAGAGAAACTCAAGCTGCACTTAAAATGCTCGAATTAGAACTAGCAAGCTTTGCTGGTTATGAAATGGTACTGCAAAATGTATTGCCATTTTGGGATAGCATCAAAAACAATATTGAATGCATTAGCAACAATAATAAGGTGACTATTTGTGATTTTGACAATATCATTGAAACAAGAGAAACCATCATTGATAAGTATTTCACGAATGGAAAATATAAAAAACTAACGTATGTTTATGAAGCATTTGGTTACAAAAAACTTGTTACTCAGGTTAACAAAATAAGAAAAAGTCACCCATGTCCATTCTGTAAAGGAAAGAAAGTAATAACGGAAGAGAATCTTCATGACGGCGTGCACAAATTAACGATACCTTGTGTGAGTTGTCATGCCACTGGTATTAATAATGAGGGACTACAGGTGACAGTCGAAGGTAAATCAACAGATATATGGCTTACTGGGGAAGTTAGAGACGTTATGGATGATAGTTTAACTCTTGGAATTGTAGCAGATCTTCTGCTGTTCAAACGTATTCGGGAGTTGAACAAAGAAGAAATGATGGCAGTTTATGATTATCTGGAGCAAAAGAACTAAGTTGTCAATATAAATGAAAGCTATATAAAAACTCATTTGCAATAATAATTGCGAATGAGTTTTTATGCTATTCTGAAGAAAAGCATTTTAGGTAAATAAATATCAAAGGGAGAGATGAAGTGGAAAAGCAAATAAAATTTTAGTTATTGAAGATGGCAATGATATTACTATGTAGAATTCTTAAAAAAGTGGAGAAAGATTATACTTTTAATCTTTAATTAATCATGGAACATGGTATTTTACATTCATTTATTTTAAATACGAATGTAATCAAATATCAAAAAAGAATTTTAGTCTGTAAAATTAGTAAAAATTTCTCTGATATCTCACTATTACTAGTATACTTCAATAACGAAACGTAACTTAGTATAATATATATTATGACCACATCCCTATTTTATAATTTCATTTATGTCTCTTCTTTACTCTTTTTCTATTCTATATCGCCAATTTGCATTTTTTACATCCTCTATATTTATGTAGCTTTCGCTTGCCTCAATTACATCATTTAAATTTAACTTATTACTCTTAGCAAACAATCGCAAACTCTCCAGTGTTTCCTTATCACAGGTTGTACGAAATTCTATGCGATCTTTCGGTCTGTTTTTCTTGTCGAACATTAATGCACTTTCTTTTAATATATTTTCAAACCCGTTTTCTAATAAATAACCAATATGCGAATTTGACTCTTTTGCCATTACTTTGAGCTTTTTTATTAAACTGGCACTTATACGTGTTTTATATTCAATTCTCGTTTCATCGACAGTTTGTATTAACTTTCCATTTACTATTTTCCACATATCTTTCACACCTTTTCAAAGTTTGTATCGTATTATGCTCTATTTCTTTCATAAAGGCCTTTTAAACTATTTTAAGACTCAATAATAGGTTTACCCCTATCCTTCTATTTAAACTGGTCTAAATAGCGATATAAAGTAGATTTACTAATGCCAGTTTCCTCTTTTATTTGCTGCAGTGTATATGCTTTGCTGTCATACATTGCAAAAGCACTATTTAAATTATCATCTGACTTTTTCGGCCGGCCAATGATTTTCCCTTGCTTTTGGGCTTCACGGACCCCAAAAATGGATTGGTGACGTTTAATTTTCGTTTGTAAATTCGTCAATAACTCTAATATCTCTAGAAGCCTCATTGATAAAATATCTGTATTACTTAGATTTTCATCGATAAATGTGACCGTTACTTCGTCTCTTTCAAATACTCTCAATAAATCTTGGAATTGTGTAAGAGAATCCGCAAGCACTACGAAATTTTGTACATACAATTGATCCCCCTTTGAGAGCTGCATGACTAAGTCTTCTAGTTCATGTCTTTTTTTCATATAGGGATGTTGCTCTATATAGACTTCTGCATGTTTTATATCCACTAGCTGTAACTTAACATCTTCATCATTTATTAATGGTCTTTTGTATCCGAATTTCATTTTTCTCCTCCAATTTCCCAAAAGCATTCCTATTTAGGAAAAGACATGTTATGATATGACAGATTGTCCTAAAACACAGGTTTTTGGGACATTATAAATTGACTATATCCGAAGGAGAACCTATATGCAAACTATTCAACAACAGTGGTTTGGAAATATTCGAGGCGATATATTATCAGGGATTGTTGTCGCACTTGCACTCATTCCAGAAGCCATTGCTTTTTCAATTATCGCTGGTGTGGACCCTATGGTTGGTCTTTATGCTTCCTTTAGTATAGCTGTCATTATCGCTTTTGTCGGTGGCAGACCGGGTATGATTTCTGCTGCTACTGGTGCCATGGCACTTGTTATGGTTAATTTGGTTGCTGATCATGGGTTGAATTATTTATTAGCGGCTACAATTTTGACTGGAGTCATTCAAATTTTCTTAGGGGTCTTCAAAATAGCAAAATTAATGCGTTTTATCCCTAATTCAGTCATGATTGGCTTTGTTAATGCATTGGCTATTTTAATCTTTATGGCACAGGTCCCTCATATCTTAGGGGAAGGCATATTAACGTATGTATTTGTCGCTGTTACATTAATAATTGTCTATACAGTACCACGCTTTATAAAAGGGGTCCCTGCCCCACTAATTGCGATCGTTATTTTAACTGCAATAACATTTATATTTGGTATTGAATTAAAAACGATTGGAGATTTAGGTACGATAACACAAAGTCTACCAAGCTTTTTCTTACCGGACGTACCATTCTCTTTAGAAACTCTTCAAATAATACTGCCTTACTCTTTAGCACTAGCTATTGTTGGTTTACTTGAATCGTTGTTAACTTCACAAATAGTTGATGATATGACGGATACAAAATCAGATAAAAACCGGGAAGCACGTGGACAAGGAATCGCTAACTTTATCACAGGATTTTTCGGTGGTATGGCTGGTTGTGCGATGATTGGTCAATCGATGATTAATGTGAAGTCTGGCGGACGTGGTCGTCTATCTACATTGGTTGCTGGGGTTTTCTTAATCTTTCTAATTATAGTTTTAGGTGATTTAGTAATTGATATTCCAATGCCCGTGTTAGTTGGAATAATGATTATGGTATGTATTGGTACATTTGATTGGTCTTCATTTAAATATATTGTGAAAGCACCACGTGCAGATGCAGTTGTGATGATTGCGACTGTTGCAATCGTTGTCTACACGGATAACTTAGCTATCGGTGTGGTAGTAGGTGTTATATTAAGTGCCTTATTCTTTGTTGCTTCGATCTCTAGGGTGAAAATAACGGAACATGATGGCATATATATTATTGAAGGTCCCCTTTTCTTTGCTTCTACTCAACATTTTGTTCAAACAATGGAAAAAACAACAGTAAACACTATTACAATAGATTTATCTAGTAGCCATTTGTGGGATGAATCATCCGTTGGAGCAATTGTTAAAGTTGTTTCAAAATTAGAAGAACAAGGAAAATCGGTAACAGTAATTGGGATGAATCCAGCTAGTGAACTGCTATATCAAAAACTATTAGGAATTACAACTTCACACTAAGGAGGATTAGTTATGTATCCACACATTCTTTTAGCAACAGATGGCTCTGAAAACTCCGTTCGTGCCGCAAAAGAAGCGATTAAACTAGCTAAGTGTTCATCCAATTCTAAAGTCGAAGTAGTGATGGTCACAGATTTTGACAAATCAAAGCAAGACATTCTACATGCCCAATCAGCCGAATCATTGCTGATAGAACGCAAACGTAAAATTTCCAATGTAGAACAGTTACTAAAGGATGAACAAGTGAATTATAAAGTTACTTTTTTAAAAGGATCCCCTGGTCCAGAAATTGTTCGATATGCAAAGGAACAAAAAGTTGATCTTGTAGTTGTTGGCAGTCGAGGTTTAAACACTTTACAAGAAATGGTGTTAGGAAGTGTCAGCCATAAAGTGATGAAGCGAGTCCACTGCCCTGCATTAATAGTTAAATAAGAATTATTTAACTATATTTTTTAAAAAATTAGTTGTATATAATAAACAAAGTTTGTTCATAATAAGTTTTGTAAGATATTTATAATTCCGTAGTAGCTCAGTGGTAGAGCAATCGGCTGTTAACCGATTGGTCGTAGGTTCGAGTCCTACCTCCGGAGTTCAGAGCTAAAAAAGAATGGTTGATCGTGACTTTAGTTCACGACCAACCATTCTTTTTGTTTATCAGTTCCATTTATGTACTTCTTCTTCCCTTTGCCTTAAGGAAATTTAAAAACCCCTTATAAAAGTGGGATAAGAGGCAATACTTAGAAGAGCATTTTTGAATGGAGGATAAGGATGAATACTACTAACAGTAAAGTATCTATTTTTGCATTAGGTGGAGTAAATGAAATAGGGAAAAATATGTATGTCATTCAATCGGATGACGATATAGTGGTCATCGACTGTGGTTCCAAGTTTCCCGATGAAACCCTGCTAGGTATAGATTTAATCATTCAGGATATTTCCTACTTATTGGAGAATGAGGATAAAGTAAGAGGGTTAATCATTACACATGGTCATGAAGATCATATTGGTGGTATCCCCTACTTTCTGAAACAACTTAATGTACCGATTTACGCAACCAATTTAACGGTAGGCCTAATCGAAATTAAATTGAAGGAGCATGGGTTATTAAGAAATACACAACTATTTTTAATAGACTCCGACTCCAAACTGAGACTAGGAACCATTAAGACATCTTTCTTCCGAGTTAGTCACAGTATACCTGATTGCCTAGGTGTAGCATTTCATACTTCACAAGGAACAATTGTACATACAGGAGATTTTAAATTTGATTTAACACCTGTAGATGAACAATATCCGGATATTCATAAGATGGCCGAGCTTGGCAACAAGGGCGTGTTACTGCTCCTATCAGAAAGTACGAATGCCGAAAGACCAGGATTTACTGCTTCCGAACAAAAAATTGCTGCACAAGTTGAAGAAGCGTTTCGAAATGCACCACGGAAGATTTTCATCTCTACCTTTGCCTCCAATGTGCATAGGGTACAGACAATAGTAAATGCTGCTATTAAGACCAATAGGAAGATTGCATTATTAGGGAGAAGTATGGTTAATGTAGTAGCTGTTGCGATGGAACGAGGGTATTTAACTATTCCCGAAGACATGCTAATCGATCAAAACGAAATTAATACGATGAATCCTGAGAATGTTGTGATCTTGTGCACAGGGAGCCAAGGAGAACCGATGGCTGCCTTGTCTCGCTTAGCAAGTTCAAGCTACCGTAATGTAGAGGTACTTCCGGAGGACACGATTATTTTCGCAGCTGGACCAATTCCTGGCAATGAAAAGAGTATTACAAGAATTATAGACAACTTATATACTTTAGGTGCTCATGTTATATACGGCTCTGGTAATGTTACTGGCATGCATGTATCAGGTCATGCTTGCCAAGAAGAACTCAAACTGATGCTTACTTTGATGAAACCAAAATACTTTATTCCTATTCATGGCGAATATCGTATGCTCCATCACCATCAGTTGTTAGCAGAATCTGTTGGTGTAGAACGAAATAATATATTTATCGTTCAAAACGGGGATGTCGTGGACATTGTAGATGAAAAAGCTGTTCATACGAGAAGCATTGAAGCTGGAAATGTATTTGTCGATGGGTTTGGTATTGGAGACGTTGGGGAAATTATATTACGAGATCGAAAATTGCTTTCAGAGGATGGGATGTTAGTTATTGTTACCACTTTAAGCAAAGCAAATAACAAGATTATTTCAGGACCGGATACAATTTCTCGTGGATTTGTCTATGGTCCTGAGTCTGAAGAGCTTATAAAAGAAGTTAACCAAAATGTACGATCTACTATTTCGAAAACAAGGGATACAAACAAAAACCAACGTGTTCTAAAACAAAACATTAAAAAATCTCTAGAAAAGCTGTTATATAGTCGAACTAAAAGAAAACCTATGATACTTCCTATAATTATCGAATTGTAAACAAATTGGAGGTAACCCTATGGCAGATACAGAAGAAGACTTAATCAAACTAGGATATAAAAAATATTACGGAGATGAATTAGATATATACTTTCATCCCATAAAATGTACACATGCTGCAAACTGCATTAAATACCTCCCTTCTGTTTTTGATGTAAACAATAAGCCATGGATTTATCCAAACGGAGCACTTAGAGAAGATGGCAAAAGAGTCGTTCAAAATTGCCCCAGTGATGCGCTACGATTTATCGATAAAAGAACCGTTCATTAGAATAATTTTCTAATGAACGGTTCTTATTTTTCAGAAAAAACATATTATTTTAAGCTGATTCGTTATATATTAATAAAGTGAGTTAATTTCATAATAGTAATAATATCTGGATTAAGTTGATTTTCGCTTTCCACGGCCCTTGGACAGCACTTATATCGACAAGAATATACTATGAATACAAAAGGAGCACTTATGCTAACTACTAAACAATTAGAAGATATCGAGGCACTGCAAAAAGAATGTGAACTACATGATAAACTTCAGCTGAAGTTAAATTGGGATATGCTGAAAACACGTACGGATAATCATTATGACTTCTTCCTATATGACAACGATGTACTGATAGCTTTTCTAGGTTTATATCCTTTTGGTACGACAGTTGAGGTTTGCGGAATGGTTAAACCGACGGACCGCAGAAAACATCATTTCTCCAATTTATTTGAAGAAGCTATGGCTGTTGCAAAAATACAGGGCTTTCATAAAATATTGTTGAACGCTCCTGCTGGTTCTGACGAGGCAAAAGCATTTTTGAAACATTATAAAGCAGTGTATTCCTTTTCAGAACATCAAATGAAATGGGAACCAAGAGAACTGGAAGAAGTATCTGGATTCACCTTACGGAAAGCTGAGCAAAAAGACCTTCCCTTACGTGTTCAGTTAAATATTGAATCATTTGGATTAGATGACGAAAGTTCCTTAGAAATAGAAAACCGAGTTGACTTAGAAATGGATAACAGCGTGTATATCATCGATACACATGAACAATCTGTAGGTAAAATAAGAGTTAAGGTTGAAGACGAGGAAGCTTGGATATACGGTTTTAGTATACTTCCCCACTTCCGTGGCAAAGGAATTGGACGAAAAGTATTACAATCTATCGTTAAGAAATATGCATCTCAAGGTAATTCTCTCCACTTAGAAGTCGAAACGGAAAATATGCATGCGTTAAGTTTATATGAATCTATTGGATTTCAAATAGTCCACGCACAAGATTACTACATATACAAATAATTCAAACCCTGATATAACGTTAACTTAGTTACATCAGGGTTATATTTTACTTTTTCCAATCGTTTGCGAGCATTCCATAAACCACATGATCCACATAATGGTCATATAGCCACTCTGCCTGCCTTACACAGCCTTCTTCCTGAAAACCTAATCTGTCTGGAATAGCCCTACTTTTTTTGTTTTCTACAGCTGCGCGAATTTCTACACGATTTAATTGTAATTCTACTACTGCATAATCCACAAAAGCCTCTACTGATTTTGTCATTAACCCTAATCCCACATAATCATTTCCTAACCAATACCCAATACTCGTTGATTTGTTATTCCAATCAATTTTATGGAAACCAATTACTCCAGCAAGATTGCCGTCATACCAAATACCCGCTTGAAAGCCGTTATTCTCACTAAACTGCTTCATAGTCGATTGGATGAACATCTTCGTGTCTTCAGAAGTACGAGTAAAATCAATAAATGGTAACCATTCTCTTAACGTATCCTTCGATTGAACAGTTAATGCGAACAAATGTTCAGTGTCCCGTAAATCGAGCATTTTTAAGCAAGTTTGGTCATTAATTTTGTATGAAAACATGAATTTCCTCCTTTTTCACATCTTTTAGTTTACATAATATTATTATGTAAACATTTAAACGTGTTTTTTTGCAAGTCACTAAATATTCTGTCTAAATATAGATCTAGTTTGTAATATAACATATTCTCTTCAAACAAAACCATAGAATTTTTTCTAACAAGATTTCCTATTGAACTACATCTCTGTTTTCGTTTTGCTGAATGGTCTCATATTAAATTATTATTGAAATATAATTATTATTTTGTATGTAATTGCATATAATTTAATATTAATAGAGACAATGAGGTGAGAAAAATAAATCATCTAAATACAAACAAGGAAAAGAGGACATTTTTTCAATGGCTTAACTTTTTGATTCCATACTTTTATACAGCGGGAATTACGCTTATAATATCGTGGATGGTTATTGCATCCATACTGATTGGTTTTAATATATTGAATGAAAATCCAAAAGCTTTTTTTCTTCAAAATGAAAATACTAGCCCAACAAATGCAAGTGGAACGGCGTTTTCGATTATTGTCCAGCCCTTTGTGGAATCCAATTTTAATCAAATCATTTTTCGGGGAATCTTTCTTCTTTTCATTTGGTTGCTTTTATTTCTCACTATACCCGTTGCTTTTAAGCGTTTAAAAAGATTTAAGTTCTTAAATCTTGAATTTGAGGTAGATAATATTGAACAGGCTGCTATAGAAACAGTTGAAATCAGCGGTACTAAAGCAAGACTTATGGCGTACTTCACTGGAGATGATGCATCAGGACGGACCCTAGATTTTTTATCTCAATCTACTATAGATTTTAAGGAAGTACTAGAATATTTCCTAGCTGAAACTCAATTAGGATACAAAAATCATCCAATTAATGGTGTCTTTACGTATAAAATATACAATGGTCCAGCACCTGAAAAATTGCATGTGTTAGTAGAAGAATCGAAAGAATCTGGGGAATCTGCGGTTTACAACAAAATCGATGAGGATAATTTATGGAAGAAAAGCTATCTTGTTTTGTATTTCCCTTATAATCATACTGAGTACATTACTGTAATAGAAAGTTATTCCTATTCATTTGATATTTTAGACAAATATTTATTTGAACTGCTCCATAAAACTATTAGTAAAAACCTAGAAAATATTGAGTATATGGTCGCCTTAACAAATAATGATGAGGATACGAGCGTAGAAAACTCTTGATCAAAATTATGTATCATCGAGAAAGGACTGATAAATATCGTAAGTGTAAATACTCCGATCAATACCGAAGAAGTTAAAAAACGTGCAACAAGAAATTTAAGCCGATTTAGCGCAAGACAAAAAAATAAAAATATTAAAGCTATAACCGGTGATATAGTAAAACCAATACACATTAGTAAATCAGAGCCATTGGTTAAACGAATGACATGTTATCAAAGAAATAATTAATGATTACCCACTTTATTTAAAGCGGGTAATTTTTTTTATGTTTTAAACTTTTCGAGTGTTTTTTTGCTATTTCTTGCATAATTGGCGAAGATCCTACTAAATCCGCTGCTTGTTTTATCGGCAAGCTTCTTAGATTTAACTCACTAATGCTCTTAAATTTTTCTCCCTTTAAATACCTTTTATAAATTTCTGATATCTTCATGGTGTATATACCCCCTTTTATACCACTAAGTCCGTATGTTTATAGTGTAGTATATTCGGGGCTTTCAAAAAGTTATTCAAATAAATGTGAAGAGCCTTCATATATTGCCTTTAGTCATAATTAGTTTACATAATATTATTATAAAGTGTCTTTTGAATATGTACTGTATATAAATGGATTATTCTACATCCGGGGCAACATCACATGACTGCCTGATAACAAGTGTATGCGGAATTATAATTCGCTTAACAGGATCATTTTCATTTTTTAAGAGTTGGATTAAATTACTTGCTGCCTGGTAGCCAAGTTCTTTTATATTAATATCAATAGAAGTAAGTGGTGGCCTAGACATCTCAGCAAACAACGCATTATTAAAGCTAACAATAGAAACTTCAGTAGGGATTTCTATTTGCATTTCAGTAAGTGTATTCACTACTCCGACTGCCATTAAATCGTCTGTTACAAGTAAAGCTGTTGGTGGAATAGTTCTTCTAAGCAGTGCTTTTACAGCTTCCTGCCCACCTTCACGAAGAAAGTCCCCATGAATAATATAATCCTCATTTATATCCATGTCAGATGCCCTAAGTGCCTCTTTATAGCCATTTAGACGATCTAATGTAACTGTTAAACTCGGACTTCCACCTATAAAGCCAATTTTACGATGACCGAGCCCTATTATATAAGCGGTAGCCTCTTTTGCAGCCATATAATTGTCGTTATCCACATGAGTAATCTTATCAACGAGGTCGTAAGGTTTTCCAATGACGACAAACGGAAATTTCCTTTTAGTTAAATACTCCATAATTTTATCGTCAATCATCGAATACAGAAGGATTATTCCATCTACTCTGCCACCTTGAACCATTTGTACGACCCCTTCATAAGAATCGAATTCTGTTTTACCACTGGTCATTTGCAATGCATAGTGATTATCATGTACACCTTCGCTTAATCCCTGTATAACCTCTGAAAAGAATGGATTTTGAAAAAACACGCCAGATGAGTGAGGTAAAACAAGACCTATCACTTTAGTCGACTGACTGGCTAGGCTACGGGCAATAAAATTCGGATGATATTTAAGTTCATCCATCGCGTCCCTTACTCGTGTCTTCGTGTCTTCGCTTATCCGGGGACTATTAGCAATCACCCGGGAAACAGTCGAAGGAGCAACTTTAGCCAGCTTCGCCACATCTTTAATTGTAATCGCCATTAGAAATTCCTCTCTCTCTCTCTTTCGCTAATCTTACATCGGTTATATTACTTATATAAGTATACTCTTACTTCAAATGGATTAAGAGTTATAGTCTCGGATAGCTGCTCCGGTGCATTCTCATAATTATATAGTATAAGATCTGTGTTACGTTTCGGTAAATGTTTTAACTTAAGTTCCGTAATTTGTTGTCTAAAATTACATAACACAAACGCAAACTGATCTCCTATTGTTCGTGAGTAGACGTATACATCGGGATGCTCTTCTTGTATCACATCATATTCTCCATACACAAATAGAGGATTTTCTTTCCTTACTTGAATCATCTTCTTATAGAAATGATAAATAGAATTCTCATCTCCTAATTGATTTGCAACATTAATCGTTAAATAATTCGGATTGACTTTCATCCACGGCTCACCTACTGAAAATCCGCTATTTAAAGTACTATCCCACTGCATCGGAGTTCTTGAGTTATCACGGCCATTCCGCCAAATAACCTCCATTACCTCTTCATGCGACTTACCGTTCGCTATTTCTAAATCATAAAAATTCTTCATGCCAATATCATCATAGTCATGAATAGATGGAAACTGAACGTTTGTCATGCCAATTTCCTGGCCTTGATAGATAAATGGAGTTCCTTGCATCAAGAAGTAGCAGGCAGCTAGCATTTTGGCACTTTCATTCCAGTACTCTTTGTCATTTCCCCAGCTCGAAACACTACGTGTCTGATCGTGATTTTCAAGGAATAGAGCATTCCATCCTTTTGAGTGTAATCCTTTTTGCCATTTAGTTAGAACTTGCTTTAAAGCAATAACATCTACTGAGTTATTTAGGTCCTTATTCCATAGTCCGAGATGTTCAAACTGAAAGATCATATTAAACTTTCCATTTACTTCTCCAACCCACTCGTCTGCCTCATCGATTCCTACTCCATTTGCTTCACCAACAGTCATAATATCGTATTTAGCAAAAGTTTCTTCTTTCAACTCTTTTAAATACTTTTGAATACCTGGTTGGTTCGTATGCATTTCAAAAGAGGAAACATATTTTTCAGCATTGGGATTTGGCATATCTGGTAACTCATCACGTTTCTTAATATGACTGATCGCATCTACACGGTAACCATCGATACCTTTGTCGATCCACCAATTCACCATATTAAATAGCTCATGACGCATCTCTGTATTTTCCCAATTTAAGTCAGGCTGTTTCGTGGCAAACAGATGGAGATAATATTGGTTCGTAAGTTCATCATGCTGCCATGCGCTTCCAGAGAAAATACTTTCCCAGTTATTCGGTTCTTGATCACCCTTACCATCCTTCCAAATATACCAATCCCTTTTAGGATTATCTTTAGAAGAACGAGATTCAATAAACCAAGGATGTTCATCACTTGTATGATTGATTACTAGATCAAGAATTAGTTTCATCCCTCTTGCATGAATTTCTTCTAATAACTCATCGAAATCATCCATATTGCCATACTGCTTTGAAATACCCTGATAATCGCTAATATCATATCCATTATCTGCATTAGGTGACTTATAGAAGGGACTGACCCAAATAACGTCTACTCCTAAGTCCTTCAAGTAATCTAATTTGGTAATGATTCCACGTAAATCACCTATTCCGTCACCATTGCTATCCATGAAACTTCTAGGATACACCTGATAACTTACTGCCTCTTTCCACCATTTTTCGTTCATGTCTATAGTACTCCTTTCGTGCTGCACATTCTTTCGTAAGTTATGACTACCTTTGGATTAAATTTAATAACAAATTATTGTTTTGTCCGTTTGAAGCGAAGGACCAAAAAAACTAATAATATTACTATTATTCCTATCACAATGCTCAAAACTAAACGATTATCTGACTTTTCATTGACGAACTCATATATTTCGGACTGTCCACTTTCCAGCTTGAACGTGTACCCATCCTCATTATTACCTGAGTTAACTAATTCACCAGCTAATAACCCTTTTAGCTGTTTCCCTTTTTCTATACCCTCATCTAAAGCAATCTTTTTAGCTTCTGACGTATTATTGATGGCTACTATTACGGTTTCATCCCCGTAAGTTCTCTTATAAAGAGTAAGTCCTGCATCATCCACTAAAAGTTTCATTTCTCCCCTTGTAAGAGATAACTGCTGCTGTCTAACAGCACCGAGTTTTTTTACAAACGTTGTCAATTCTTCATCTGCTCCAAAATTCATCATTCGACGATTGTCTGGATCGTTTCCTCCGTCTAATGCTATTTCTGTCCCATAGTAGAAGATAGGAATGCCAGGAGCAGTATACATATAAGTTAGCGCTAGCTTTAACTGAGTAACCGGGTCTTGGTTATTTTGGATTGCTAAATTAGCGAACCTTTGCATATCATGATTATCCATAAATTGTCCTAGCAGTTCTGGTCGATCAAACAATTTGTTATTTCGCTCATTATTTGAAAATAACCATCCTAGAGACTGATTTGGTTTTTCAAAAGCTGCACGGAGACTTTCATTTTGCGAAAAATCCATGAAACCATCAATCCCAGTTTCCTCATATCCAGCTACTATATTAGGGTTATCATGCCAAACCTCTCCTATAAGAAAGAATGATTCTTTCACCGTTTTAAGTTCAGCAGAGAAGTCCTTCCAAAACTCCTTTGGAACATGTTTAACTGTGTCGAGTCTGTAACCATCGATATCTGTTTCTTGAATCCACCATTTTGCTGCATCTATTAGGTACTTACTTACCTCTGGATTTTCTTGATCTAAATCGGGTAAATCATATAACCAACCGTTTTCAACTTCTTCTTGATCATTCCAATTAGAAATAGACTTTTTTTCATGAAACCAATCATTTTTGGTAGAATCATTAAGCCACTCATGATTTGGTCCAACATGGTTAACGACAAAATCTAAAATGACTTTTATATCGCGTTTGTGCGCTTCGGTTACAAGTGTTTTAAACTCTTCCATGGAACCAAAATAGGGATTCGTTTGATAGAAATCCTTAATCCAGTATCCATGATAACCGTTATTCATATTTTCAAATATGGGAGTTAACCAAATTGCTGTATAACCCATTTCTTTTATATAATCTAGCTTGTCGGTAATTCCTTGAAAATCCCCACCATGATAAGCAAGTGGATCGTTAATGTTAGCGTCTTTGTCATTACTCGTATTTCCACTGTTAAATCGGTCCACCATAATCATGTATATAACCTCATCCTGCATCCGTTTCTCCTCACTTGCTAGAGATTGCTGCGGATTTGATACGGCAATTACAAGAAATAATAAAATGAATAGCACTCTACCTTTAGTCATGGTCATCGTAAGCAACTTCTTTCCTTTGAAGTCATTAACCCTTCGTACCACCAGCAGTTAAACCAGAGATAAAATACTTTTGGAATGATAGGAAAAGTATTGTAATTGGGATTGCGATTAAAACAGACCCCGCTGCAAATGTAGTAAACTCATTCCCAAACTGTTTGGAAACTAGTTCGTATAGGCCTACACCCATTGTGAACTTCTCTTCACTACGTAACATAATACGAGCAAGTATGAAATCACCAAATGGAGCGATGAATGAAAATAATGCTACTACTGCTAAAATTGGTTTTGATAAAGGCATGATAATTTGCCAAAAAATGCGTAAATGACCCGCTCCATCCATACGTGCAGATTCATCCAGTTCTTTTGGAATCGTATCCAAATAGCCTTTCATTAACCAAGTATTCATTGGTATTTGACCACCAACATAAATAAGTATTAAACCAACATGCGTATCTAGCAGTCCAGTTCGCTGAGCAAGTACAAAGATGGCAATAAGTGCCGCGAAGTTTGGAATCATCTGTAGGACTAAAAAGGTAAGAAGTCCATTTTTTCTTCCGATAAATCTGTAGCGTGAGAAAGCATATCCAGTAAAAGCGACACTTAATACCGCAAATACCATCGTTATTAAACTTATCTTCATCGAGTTTAAATACCATAAAACGTAATTAGAGTTTTCTATGTCAAATAAGCTCTTATAGTGCTTAAGTGTAGGATTTTCTGGAAACATTGTTGAACCTGATAGACTTTGTCCCGGGTTAAAGGAAGATCCCAGTACCCATAATAAAGGGTAAACAACAATGACTACAGCAATTAGAAGAATAAGATAAGAAACTGACAATCTGATTATTTTCTCAGTTTTATTAGTCATTACATCATATCCTCCTCTTTAAATGAATTAGTTCGTTTGAATTGCCATAACGCTACCGTAATAACAATAAGTGATAGTAGCATCGTTATTGCAGCTGCTTTCCCATATTGTCCAGAAGTCATCGTCAATTGATAAATCCAAGAGATTAAGATATCTGATCCACCGGCATTTTGACCTGGTAAAGCCGGACCACCACCGTTAAATAGGAAGATGACATTGAAATTATTAAAGTTAAATGTATATTGCGTGATCAGAATTGGCGCCGTTGCATACAGTACCATTGGTAAAGTAATACCTCTGAATTTCTGGAAGATAGAAGCTCCATCTACATTTGCGGCCTCATATAACTCATTTGGAATAGATTGTAGCACCCCAGTTGTCATTGCGAAGATGAATGGGAAACCAAGCCATGATTGTATTAAAATCAGTGCAAATCGAGTCCATAATTCTTCTGTCATCCATGGAATTGCATCAATTCCTAACATACTCAGTATTTGCGTATTAATAACGCCGAACGATTCGTTGAACATCCCTGAAAAAATTAGGATTGACACAAATGCTGGTACTGCCCACGGCAATATTAATATTGTGCGGAAAAAAGCTTTCCCTTTTAAATCCTTTTGATTGATGACAACGGCTAAAAAGACCCCGATCACAACCTGCAAAGTGGTTGCTCCAAATGTCCAAACAATTGTCCAACCGAGTACACCAAAGAATGTAGACCTCCAAAGGTCTAATTTGAATATATCAATATAGTTTTGAATTCCTACCCAATCTACCAGTTTTGCTGGTGGTGAATGGTATAAATCATAGTTTGTAAATGAGAGAAGAATTACAAAGATTATTGGGAAAATAACTACGAAGATTAATAATAAAAATCCTGGGGAAATCATTAGATAAGGAAAACCGTTATCCAAAAGATTGTGATACTGCTCCCTCACGCTATTTAATAGGAAACCCTCATCTCGTTTTTTTCCATTGTGGTAAGCATCATATATATTGAAAGCATAAATTCCAAGACCTATGATTGCTACCAACAAGGCGATAATTCCATCGATTAATAAGAATATGGAATGATCAAGCTTTGGAATTTCTCCAAGCGTAATAAGACCCCAGAATCCCCAGTTTAGCGTTTGAGAAAAACTACTAAAGAATGCGACTGTTAATACTAAAAAGATAATTCCTTTGACAAACTGTTTATTATAAAATTGTCCAAAACCTGGGATGATGGATAATAACCCAGCATTTTTTCTATGTTTGGTTGTGACATTACTGTTCATTGTAGTTGTCGCCTCCTTCTTTCCTATGAAAGAGAATACTCTCCTATTTTCACATGGATTTCCTTACAACATTGACACTCATACATAATAGAGAAGCAAAGGCATATGACCCCTTAAAGGAAACATGCCTTTGCCTTGTTTGAGAATTAGTAAGTTTGCGCTAATACTCGCTGAACTAGCTCGAGCGCTTATGCTGTTCTAAGTTATTGTGGATGGTTAGTTTCTATATTTGTTTTGATCGTTTTAACTGCATCGTCCATTGCAGCTTTTGGTTCTGCCTTACCAGTTGCAAGGGTTTGTAGTGCAGATGCTGCAGGTCCCCATACTTCCGCCATTTCTGGAATATTAGGCATAGGTATTGCGTATTGGGATTGAAGTGCTACTGCTTTTGCCCCTTCATTGTCCGCAATAATCGGATCTTCAATCAATGTTGTAACTGGTGGAATCTCTTGTGTTAATTCAAAACGAATTTTTGCATTCTCTTCATTTGTTAACCATTCTATTAATTTAGTTGACCAATATGGATGTTCTGTAAATGCGGATACATGCCATCCTTTAACTCCCATAAATGTCTTCATATGCTCACCATTTGGTAAGGTTGGCATTGCAGCTACTCCAATATCAATCCCAGCGTCTTTCATCCCTTGGAATGCCCAAGGACCGTCCATTACAGATGCGACTTTCCCTTCATTGAATAGACCATCTTTCGCTGATCCACCGCTATCCCCTATAATTCCTTTAGGGAATAAACCTTCTGCATACCATTTTTGAATATATTCTGCACCAGCTATACCGCCTTCATTGTTTAAACCAACATCATCTCGGTCAAGGGCTCCATCATTCTCTTTGAATACATATCCCCCCATACCTCCAAAGACTCCGTGTGCAAAGTAGAAGTCATCCCATTTTGCTAAGAATCCAAACTTTTTACCATCTGTAAATTCATTTGCAAAAGCATAAACTTCATCCATTGTTTCTGGAGCTTCCTCCATTAAAGCCTTATTGTAAATAAATACTGGTGTCTCTGTAGCTTTTGGTAAACCGTATAATTTTCCATCATATTTCTGTGCAGTCACAGCTGATTCACTGAAAGTAGAAAGGATTTCATCACTTACTTCAATTTCCTGAAGCAACCCTTCTGTCACAACTTGACCAATTTGATCATGAGGTAAAGTAACTACGTCTGCACCAGTTCCCGAAGGACCATCTAAACGTAGCTGATCACGCATTTTATCCGCCATACCTAATTCTTTAAATTCAACCTTAATACCATATTCCTTTTCGAAAGATTCGATAGCAGGTTTTAGAGCGACAGATTTATCTGTATCCTCCCAAACTATAAGTGTTTCAGGTTTTGCTGGTTCTTCTGAAGATTCAGCCCCAGTTTCTGTTTCTGTTTCTTTTTCATCTGTTTTCGCAGGAGTTGTTTCCTCCCTTTTCGGTCCACATGCAACTAATAATGCCAATGTAATAATGAGCATGAACAACAAAGTTAATGACTTTTTCATTTGTACCCCTCCTATTTTTTGGTTTAAACCTACGCTAAGTTGGACAAACGCTTGCACATTTCAGCAAAAGAAAGCGCTATCATAAGTTGCTAAAAATAATTTCTTTCAATTACTTATAAGTCTATATATAAGATTGAAAGAATAATATATTAGTAATGAATCTATGAAAACGATTGCACAACTCATAATTTTATTATACATTTATTTGAGAAGGAAACAATCTATTTTTTATAAATATTATAAATATTAAAATTTTTTTAATATAACGCTTCTTCTCCTTCTATGCTCACTACATTGAGCGTCTATATTTAAATTACTTGGAAGTAAAATAATTCGTTTTAAAGGAGATGTATAATGGAGAAAACTGCTATTTTTCACCGTCCCACCGATAACTTCGCTTATTTACTAGATGATCGAACACTACAATTACGACTTAAGACAAAAAAAAATGATGTTACTTCTGTTTCGTTAATATTTGGTGATCCTTATATTTGGAGAAATGGCGAATGGCAATTTTCTAAAATGCCTATGAACTTAGTTGGAAACGATGGTTTACATGATTATTGGGAAACTGAAGCATTTGCAGCAACCAAACGATTACGCTACGGCTTTCAGTTAACTTCTTTAACGGAGGAAACAATATATACAGAAAAAGGTTTTTTTGACAGTATACCAACTGACAGTGATTATTATTTTTGTTTTCCGTATTTACATGAGAATGAACTGTTCCAAGCGCCCCAGTGGGTAAAAGACACTGTTTGGTATCAAATATTCCCAGAACGTTTTGGCAACGGAAATCCTTCTATTAATCCCAAAAATACAAAAGCTTGGGGCAGTGAACCCCCTGCAGTTAATAACTTCTTTGGTGGTGACTTCGCCGGCGTAACAGCACATTTAGACCACCTCACGGATATAGGGGTAAATGGTATTTATTTTACTCCAGTATTCGAAGCCTCCTCCAATCATAAATACGATACGATTGACTATATGGAGATAGATCCTCAATTTGGGGATGCAGATGCATTAAAAGAACTAATAACACAATGCCATAGCCGCGGCATTAAGGTAATGCTGGATGCCGTATTTAATCATAGCGGTTATTACTTCCCTCCCTTCCAGGATGTCCTAAAGAACGGAGAAAGCTCACTTTATAAAGATTGGTTCCACATCCACAGCTTCCCCGTTCTAGGAGGAGAAAAGCCAAACTATGAGGCTTTTGGTTTTGTAGATTCTATGCCCAAGCTGAATACTGCTAATCCAGAAGTTAAAAAATACTTACTGGAAGTAGGTACCTATTGGATAAATGAATTTGATATTGACGGTTGGAGACTTGATGTTGCAAACGAAGTAGACCAACCTTTCTGGCGCGAGTTTAGAAAAACTGTTAAAGAAGCAAAACCGGATGTTTATATTCTTGGAGAAATATGGCATGATTCAATGCCATGGCTTAGAGGAGATCAATTTGATGCGGTGATGAATTATCCCTTTAAAACAAATGTATTAAATCTTCTGGCAAAAAACAGCATTAATTCAAAACAATTTGCAGAGAATATGAGTAAGGTATACTACAGTTACCCGAAAACTGTGTTTGATTTCACTTTTAATCTTGTTGGTAGCCATGATACTGCTAGAATTCTTACAGAATGTAATGATAATATTAATATAACGAAACAAGTATTTACTATTCTTTTAACCTTTATGGGAACTCCATGCCTCTATTATGGCGATGAAATAGGCCTTACAGGTGGCCAAGATCCCGGCTGTCGTGAATGTATGGACTGGGATGAAAATAATCACCAGCTAGAGTTAAAAAATCATATCCAAACGCTGATAGCACTACGAACTAAAGAAAAACTACTTGCCAATGAAGGCTCCATAACATTCGTACATCCTACGGAGGCAAATGGTATATTTGGGTATAAAAAGCACAACGCTACCAAAACAATTATCGTCTTACTTAATCCTAGTTCCGATGAGCAGCAATATGCACTGGATCGGGACCAAAAATATAACATACTGTATAGTTCTGGGTTATTAATAGAAGGGTCTAATGTCAGTATTTCTACAGAAGGATTTGGAATTATCGAATATAACCTCTAAAAAAACAAAAGCATAAGTGCCTATTTCCCGGCGAACACTAAAAAGCAATAAAGGCATAATTTGCCTTTATTGCTTTTCTAAGGTTATTCGTGGGGTTAGGAGCTGAAGACCTAATGAAAAATGGGCAAAAATGACAACCCATGACTACTGATCAATTTCAGGGATGCTAGTTGGTTGTGACGAAACTCATGACTAACTGGCAACCATTATTTTAGAATATTTTTTAATTAATTCTAGTTTACATAATACTATTATAGGCAACAAAAATATGTATTTAAAATGGAAAATTTATCCTCATTCTGCAGTAGTATGTTTTGCTTGTTGAAGGAAGTTGAATGGGTTGCTCTCCATTACATTTTGTATTTCTTTGTCTTCTACATGCGTATAAATCTGTGTAGTGGAAACGCTCGTATGACCTAGTATTTGCTGAAGACTTCTAATATCTGCTCCATTTTTGTACATGATTGTTGCGGAAGTATGCCTTAACTTATGAGGCGTTATACTTCCTTTGTTTAACCCTGATGCTACGTTGATTTGTTTCACTATTTTAGCTACAGTTTGCCGAGTGAGTCGTGTGCCTTTTTGAGAAAGAAACAAGGAATTATTTGTACTTGCGCCTTTTATGTATTGTCTTTCTTTTTCTTTATAATGTTGGATGGATTGGAGACAAGTGGAGTTCAAGAAAACCGTTCTTTCTTTATTTCCCTTCCCCACAACATGTAATACATTTCCTTGTATGGAGTTTATATTTAAGCTACATAATTCGGAAACACGAATTCCTAAGTTTAAGAAAAACATAATAATACTATAATTACGATAATAATGGCTCGTTTTCTTTATACCAGTGATGAACTGTATTGCCTCATGCTGATCCAAATAGATGGGTGTTTTTTTTGCTATCTTAGGTGATTCTAGCTCTTCTGCAGGATTATAATCTAATAATCTTCTTTTCCCTTTTAGGTATTTAAAAAACGATTTAATAGTTGCTGCTTTGCGAGCTCTTGATGCGGCACTATTTTGGCGCTGTACTTCACAATACTCCTGGAAAAGGTAGATATCTTCGAGCGTTATCTTTTGGATAAATTCAGGATCCACTTCCTTAATACTAATGCTTTGTATCTCGGTTATTGGCACATCATTTTCAACTGCTAATAAAAATCGGAAAAACAAAGTTAAATCATATTCATATTCTTTTCTCGTTCGTATTGATTTGCCTTTAATAGTCGTTAAATACACTAAAAAATCTTTCATAATTTTAGGTAATTCCTTTTGCATCAAACCACTTCCTCTACTACTTATATTACCACAAAATAAGGTTCCCAAATATGTATTTGGGAACCTTATTAAAATTCACTATGATTTTTCGTCGAAAATACATTTTTTTACCGTGACAATTACAAATATTAGGATGCTTCACATTAGCTCTGAGAGCGTTTTAACTTTTTCTTTGCGTATCATTGGTCATAACTCATCTCTAATTCGACTTTGCATAATCGGGGTCTTTTTTAAGCTTTTTCTTTCTTAATTGAAAAACAATGGTTGCTAATAGCGGGAAAATTAAGCCAATGACAAAAGTTATGGCAATTGCAATCTCTTCGTCAAATTTATATTGATATAAAATGTTCGGGAAAATGATAATAGAAAAGACTAGGATTATTGCTCCGGCCGGGAAAGTTAATACTCGGTATTCCTTTATATTCAATAGTTTACTTAAGGCCAGCACACCTGTGTAAAAATAAAGTGTAACTTTAAAAAATAGCGCAAGAGTCCACAAAAGAGCCATTAGACCTTCTATACGTGTTATAAAGTCTCCTACATTTATGACTTTCGCTAATGTATAACTTGGATATACTTGATGCTCGGTAGTATTTGAACCAAGTACGAAAATACAAAGCATGGTAATTGTGATAATTACAGCACCACCAATTAAAGTACCAATATAGAAATTTTTTCTACACTTTTTAATATCGCTAACAAATGCGGGAAAAATCATGAATAAGACAATGGCGTTAATACTAGAAACTGCCGTAACCTTGAAAGAAGAATTTAAAATTGAAGTAATATGAGCCTGAAAAAAGGGTTCTAAATTATCCAATTGGATTTGAGGTGATATACTCACAACTAGGATCATAAACAATAAGAAGAAAAAGAATAAAAAGATTTCAGCAGAACGCGCGATAGTTTGAATACCTAGACGAACCGCCAGAATAACAATAAGAACCATTAAAAGATTTATAAATGTTAAAGGTGTCTCGGGATACATTTGTGTAATTAAAAAAATACTTGACTGTGCAATAAGCGCCGAAGCATAAAGGAAAGCCATTAACACGAATAAGATAGAAATTAACTTCCCTACCAATTTTCCGAATATTTTTTCATTTACTTCGGTATAGGTTAGTTTAGGAAACCATAAACTAATTGTCGTAAAAAACCAGACAACTAATAGTCCTAAGAGATTACCGATTATTGCTGCAAGCCAAGCATCTTGTTTTACTGCAGTTGTAAGTGTAGAAGGAATATAGAGGATACTTGAACCTATCGTAAAAAAAATAACTAATACTAAAAATTGAAATGGCGTTATTTTATCTGTCTGCATCCCTCTACCCCCCTCATGCTTTACTCATTTATTTGACAAGACTTTCGAATGATTTCTCCATTATTGTAAACAGATCAACAGGGCTAGGTATTTTAATACCAACTGCTAATAAGATTAATAAAGTTACTCCTATAGATAGCAGTACTGAGTAGACAATCAATTCTTTTTTTTGTTTGTTCTTCCACATAGTTGGCACATCAATCAAGACAACGACAATAATTACCAATAATATTCCAATTACTTTTACCATACTGTTTTACTCACTTTTCTTTCTTGTCAATTGGATTTAAAACCGAACCAAAGTGACTAATTTGTACCTTAACTTCTACACTTACTGGCAATTCAGCAAATATTTCATCCCAATTAGCTTTAACTTTTTTCCATTGCTGTGGGTTTGATTTGTATATAGCAGCCCCAAAACCAAAAATGTCTGATTGATATTTTTGTTGAACTACTTTAATTGTTTCTTGAATCTCTTTTTTTACCACTTTCTCATATTCCTTTTGCAGCATTTCAATAGTTTTTTCCTTCGTTAAATCAATGTCACAACTAACCTCACCTAAATTTGCAACGATGTTCACTTTGATTTCTATTTCAGGATTATTACTCATTGTTTTACTTTTTATCTTTGAGTTATATTTTTTAGTATGAATAGAGACTTCCCCCCCGTCAGGGCATGTAACTAATCCAATAGTCCTTTTTACTTGATTTGTTGCCTCGTTAAAACCTCTACTTTCCTGCTCGTCTAACCACCCAACTAGTTTATCTTTTTTAAAAACAGCTAACTCTTTAAATTTTATTTTAGCATCGGGAATTATCATTTCGACATTTTGTTTGCTTGAGCCTTTCTTGGGATCTCCTAGTATCTCAACGCCAGTTAGTACGCCTTCTTTTCCATCACGTTCTAAATTTGTTTTTAGTTCAAAAAAGTTTACAGCAACTGTACTAGAGTAGTTAGCTTCTGATGTGTGTAGAATATTATAGAGTTCATTTGACGGAATTTGTTCCAAGGAGGTTTGTACATTTAATATTTCCTTTGCATCCCTTCCTTTAGAAACAATCATATAAAAGTCAGATCTCA
The DNA here is from genome assembly GCF_038008345.1 of Psychrobacillus sp. FSL H8-0510. Taxonomy (NCBI): domain Bacteria; kingdom Bacillati; phylum Bacillota; class Bacilli; order Caryophanales; family Bacillaceae; genus Psychrobacillus; species Psychrobacillus sp. FSL H8-0510. The sequence continues at coordinate 1,740,863 of NZ_JBBOYZ010000001.1, read as the reverse complement.
GTTCCCATCCGCGTGATAAAAAATCGACAGTAGTTGCAATTCCCTCCTTTGCCAATTCTTCACTAATTACCACTACTCTTAGATGTCCCAAGTAGATAATCCGTGGGGACACTTGAGTGAGTTTTCGAATGGCTTCATTGACTGATTTTCCCGATGCTTCATAGAGTGTAACTGGAGAACTTCCCATCCCGCCCTTCATCGATAATTCAGTTGGTAAAACAACTTGAGCCGAAACATGATATTCATCGTCTTTTTTATCAATGGATATTGCAGTTGCAATGGCTAAATCATTAATTTCTCGCTTATCCCAACAACCCGTGAGCAATAAACTGATGAAAATGATACCTATAAGTTGTACAATCCTTCTAACCATTTTGAGACCTCTTCGAGTGAGAGCTTTTTTGGAAATTTACTTTTGTACGGCGCTGCCTTACTCTATTCTTTGAAATATAAGGCGGGCGTGTAAGTAAATCCCATATAGGAAATCGAACTATACTATCCTTAAGTCCAGTTAGATTTAACGGAGCTAACGGTGTCATATATGGAACACCAAAGGAACTAAGGCTACATACATGAAGAACTAATGCGATAAAACCGATAAGGATACCATATAAGCCAAATGATGCTGCTAAAGCCATAAATATAAATCGTAAAATCCGGCCAGCAATAGCAATGTCATAAGATGGAGAAACAAAACTAGAAATGGCGGTAATAGAAACAACAATTACCATTGCAGCAGAGATAAATCCAGCCTCTACTGCAGCGGTACCAATTACAAATGCACCAACTATGGACATAGCGGATCCAATAGCTCTAGGCATCCTTAATCCGGCCTCTCGCAAAATTTCAAAAGTAATTTCCATAATAATTGCCTCTACGAATGCAGGAAATGGGACTCCTTCTCGCTGGGCGGCCAAACTGATTAATAGTGCTGGCGGTATAATTTCATGGTGAAATGTGATTATCGATAAATATAGCGCTGGGACAAGTACGGAAACACCAAATGCAACAAATCTAAGTATTCGAATTAAACTAGCCATCACTGTACGTTGATAATAGTCTTCTGAAGACTGAAAGAACTCTGTAAATAGTGCAGGTACCATTAATACGAAAGGCGTCCCATCCACTAAAATAGCAATTCTACCTTCTAGTAAACCTGCTGCCACAGTATCTGGTCGCTCTGTATTAAATACTGTTGGAAATACAGTTAATTGCGAATCTTGTATAAACTCCTCAATATTTGCACTTTCCATAATGCCATCAATATCAATACGATTCATCCTATTACAAACTTCATCCACTACATTTTGTTCAGCTACACCATTTATGTACATTATGGAAATATTTGTTTTACTACGCCTACCGACTTCCTTACTAATCATCCATAGATTTTCATCTTTAATAATTCGACGAACTAGTGCAGTATTCACGCGTAAGCTTTCAGAAAACCCCTCCCTAGGACCTCTGATAACCGTTTGTGCTGTTGGTTCTGTGACTCCTCGACTTTCCCAGTATTTGTTACCAATAATGAATCCACTTGAAAAGCCATCTATTAAAAGAATTACATCCCCAGATAATAGAGAAGTGAATAATTGATCAAATTCACTTACATCCTTTAATTCTCCTACGGTTAGCGCAAAGTCCTTGAACAAAGTTAAAACAGGGGAATCCGCAGTTAAATTATTTTCAATATCTGTCTTTTTTATATCCATCATTAAAGTTTCCATGATAAAATTTTGTAAATTTTCTGAATTACTTAAACCATCTGTATAAATGATTCCAACCTTAATATTTCCTTCAGTACCCATTTTAACTTCACGAACAATAATATCAGCACTCTCGCCAAGTGTTTTTTTTATATATTGTATATTCTCTTTTAAACTTTTTTTTAATGAACTACTTTCTTCAACACTTTTAGGCTCACTTTTACTTGGAGGTGAAGGTTGAATAACGATTTTGCGTTTCTTTTTAAATAAACTCATATTCTTCCTCATTTTCCATTAAATTATGGTTCTTACCGGAAAGTGTTCCCAGTGCAGAAATTTTTATTCAACACTTATCTTTCATCATGAAAAAAACGAGAAATTACTTTTAAATACAAAAATACCGAGAGTTGTGTTAACTCTCGGCTTTTGATTTATTCTTATACTTTTATATGTTGTTATTTGGATAAGTAACAAGTGCATCTTGATATCTAATGAATATTCCGTGCAAAATTACCATCTACTTCAATCGTTTGTGTAATATTAATGAATGCCTGCTCATCATGTTTTCTAACAATTTGTTTGATTTGTGCCGTTTCATAACGAGTAACGACCATCATTAAAATATACTTTTTCTCTAGCGTATAGCCACCATAACCTTCTGTCACTGTGACGCCACGATAAATGCTTGCTAACAATTCCTGACGAATTGGTTCAGCGACCGTTGTTATAATTTGCATAGTTATTTTTTCATGATTAGTATAGATTGTATCAATCGCTTTACCAGTTAAATATATAGATAATAAGGTGTAGAGTGCTATTTCCCAGTTGAATATCATTCCTGAAATTAGCACAATCACACTATTCATTCCTGTGAGTAATAGTCCAACACTAAAATTACTTGAGCGAGAAATAATAATAGCTATTATATCCATACCACCAGAAGTACCCGAGTATTTCATAATAAGTCCTATTCCCACACCGCCTATAGCTCCGCCAAATATAGCTGATAGCAATATATTATCTGTAATTGACTCTGCTGGAATTACATAAAGAAATACAGATAACGATAACACACACACGAGGGTGTTAAGCGTAATTTGTTTCCCAAGCTTGTAATACCCTAATATCAAAAGAGGTACATTCATGACAAAATTGAGTATACCTGTATCAAACGGGGTTATCAATCCTACTAAAATAGCGATCCCACTAATTCCACTACTTAAAATTTCATGCGGCACTAAAAATGCATTAAACGCAAAAGCAATTATAAAGGAGCCTACTACTACAATTAGATTTTTTAACAATAGACTGCTCCTTTCTTCCATAAAAAAACTCGCCCACTAAGGACGAGTTTTTCTTCTACTAGAATCTTCTCTTCACAAATGATATAAGAAACAATTTAACAAAGATTAGGGTGTACGTCAATATATTGGTTTTCTTTCTTTGTTAATCTCCCTTTATTATAGAAATAACTCCATTATCTGTTCTTAAATCGATTATATTCTTGCCTTTACCAAAAACAGTTTTTTCATTGGCAGAACCAAAAATATTAATTCTTCCATTGTCTATATCCGCCTGAATTGTTGCATTTTTTGGTTCCGTCGTCGTATGAATATTTATAAGGCCATTATCGGTTTTGAAAGAGATGTCCCGGTCTAAATTATCCGTCACCATGGTAATTTGCCCGTTATCTGTTTTGGCTTCTATATCTCCTGATACATGGTGAAAGTCTATTTTTCCATTATCAGTTTTTACATAGACCTTTTTACTTTCCAGGTCCTCTAGCACTATTTTTCCATTATCAGTTTTGATATCGACATTGGCAATTTGAAGATTATTTACGGTAATTTGCCCATTGTCTGTATCCGTTGTTAACTCTTCATACTTTTCATCTGGAACAGATACAATAATTTTATTGTGAGAAGTATTTAATCCAATATTAATGCCGCCAAAAAATTTCTTTTTCTTTTCTACATGTAAAGTATTGCCTTTAACATATGCCTTTATTTTACTAGATGTGCCCTTTTTATTTTTAAATTCAACTTTCCCTTTAGAATCCGATGATTGAACTACTTCAATGGCTGTATTGTCGCCTATAATTTCTATGTTCGTGAACTTTTCGGCTATCTCAATTTCTTCTGATTTTTTGTTAGATCCCCCTGCAATATTCATCCCGATATTAATAGCTGCTCCTAAAATTATGACAATAATTGCGATGACACCAATCTTTTTTATACTCATTTCCGCAACCTCCTATTTATTTACCTTATACAGTTCATTATATAGATATGGATACCATTTCCTATGGTCTTCAGATGGGAAGTTCCCTCAGCCTTAAGATGTATTTGTATTAACCTGTTTAAGTTCTATGTAATTTAAAGGCACTTTCTATTTGGCAGTGCCTTTACCTTCCTAAGCTAACCCCAACCGAAATTTGGATCAACCTTGCTCCCATTTTCTTCTCCCTTCGTATGATAGACTTTTTAAGACTCTATACTCTATGCGTAGTAGGAAGTGATTACGATGAAGGACCTTCTTTGAAAAAGGTATTTCTTCTATGAAGTCGAATACTATATGGAAAGGAGTGTTATTAGATGGATATAGTTAGTACTCTATTTGGATTTTTCTTTGTTGTCTTAATTGCACGCATTACTTACAAAATGATCAAAAAGAATCGTTTTCCTCCTATGAATTATCAACCTTTCGATGATGCAATGTCTGGAATCGATCCGGAGGAAAAGCATAATAATCAAATGTTAAGAGATACGAAGCATGAAAAGAATTATGAAGAACGTACTTCTCGATCCAAATAACGCTTATCTATTTTTTATAGGCAACGAGCTTATGTTTTACTCCAAATCCAGCGTCCATATAAAGGGCTATTGCTGCTTTATTGCTAGACTCCACACTTAAGGTGATTTCTTCTATTGAATCATATGAAAATAAATGATGTAGTGCAGCTTTCATTAGTTTCTTTGCTAACCCTTGCCCTCTGTAATCTGGAGAAACGGCAATATATTCAATTGCTCCTTCTCCGTGAAGTGGAGAAGCTTCCACATACACGTACCCCTTTAACTCCATATCGTGTTGGATGATAAGCAAGAGATTGTCTCTACTTATTCGGGATAGAATCTGCTCACTACTATAATATGTATTTGGAAAAGCCAGTTGATGAAGCTCGCTAAATGATTTCATAAAAGAAGAGTCATATGTTACGACATGTAGATCATTTCTATCAGCTATATTTTCTCTTGCAGTCGTTAATATGAGATGGTGGCCGTTTTCTATTCCATCCATTCGTCCAACAAATTGTTTCACAAAAGTGTTTTTATCGTTTATAAAGAATTGGTATTCATCTAATTTAAAAGGAATTGTATTCTCTAAGGCTTTCCATAAGTCATCGGCAATTTGAAGCTTATCTTTCCCATTTCCGACAAATGGTCCCCATACTTCCGCACTTCTTTTTTCTGCATCTATATCAAATCCTAATGCACCAACTAGATGATCTTCTTCGTATGCAACCACAAATGATTTCTCTATGTCTATATCCGAAAAATCATGGGAAAGTGTATCAAAAATCTCTTCCTCTTCTTCTCCACAATAACCAATATGTGAAGCATCAATACTATTCATTGTTTCTAAGAAAGCCGCTAATTGGTGTAAATTATTTGGAGGTCGTACATAAATCATCTACATTTCTCCTTTTGCTCAATACCATTATCAAAATATTTTATCATTTATATAATGGGAATGATATACACAAATGGTAACCTGCCACTGCTAATCTCATCAAAAATTTTTGACAACGCTTGTGCATTTCTATATATTTACTAATAGACCAGTTTGTATAATTTGTGAGGTGATTTAAAAGTGTCTGAGAAAAATAATTCAAAAGATGTTCTTATTGAAACTGCCTCTCGCCTTTTTCGATTAAGAGGCTACTACGGAGTAGGGCTTAAAGACATTCTTGCGGAAAGTGGAATTCCCAAAGGATCACTTTATCATTATTTTCCGGATGGAAAGGAACAGCTTGCCATTGCAGCAATTGAATATACAAAAGAAATTGTTATAAATGAAATTCAAGAATTATTTGATGAAATTGAAGATCCTATCAATGCATTTCAAATACATTTAGATCATTTATCAGAAATCATTGTAAATAGTAAAAACATAGGTTTCCCTATTGGCACAATAGCTGGCGAAACCCATTCTACGAGTGAGCCGATTCGTATAGCTTGTCAATTAGCCTTTGCAGAATGGCAAGCAATTTATCAGAAAAAATTGCTTCAGTCTGGATATGACAAAGAACAAGCAACGGACTTGGGGATTACTGTGAATTTAATGATAGAAGGTGCTATTCTTTTATCTTTAACGAGTAAAAGTAATAAACCGCTTGAAGTAGCTAAAAAGCACATAACAATATTATTAAGTAAGGATTAGTTTAAATTCATCCAAATGTATGAAGGTCTATATAGTTATTAATTGGAGGAATTTGTTCATGATTGAAAACGCACCACAGCAAGAAAAACAAGTATTTAAAACAACCCCTATTTTAATTTCATTTTTAATAGCAGGGTTTGTCGGATTATTTAGTGAGACAGCATTGAATATGGCACTAGGAGATCTAATAGCAATATTCGATATTAGTCCATCCTCCGTTCAGTGGTTAACAACTGGTTATCTATTAACACTGGGAATATTAGTTCCTGTTTCTGGATTTATCATGCAATGGTTCACCACGCGACAATTATTTATCGCTTCTTTACTATTTTCTATAGTAGGAACATTCATTGCAGCGGTTGCACCTAGTTTCACTGTGTTATTGCTATCACGGGTTGTACAAGCAATAGGGACTGGATTATTATTACCATTAATGTTCAATACTATTTTACTCATCTTCCCTGTTCACAAAAGAGGGGCAACAATGGGTCTCATGGGATTGGTTATCATGTTTGCACCAGCCATTGGCCCAACTATTTCAGGTTTGGTTCTTGAGAAACTTACTTGGCATTGGATTTTCTGGATCTGTTTACCGTTTCTTTTCATTGCTTTGTTGTTCGGTATAAAATTCGTAGAAAATGTAACAACTGTTACGAAACCGAAAATAGATATTCTTTCTATTATTTTATCAACTATTGGTTTTGGCGGAATTGTGTACGGCTTTAGTAGTGCAGGAGAAAAGGGTTGGGGCAGTGCAATAGTTATTTTGACAATCGTTGTCGGCCTTGTTTCACTAGTTTTGTTCAGTCTAAGACAGTTCAAAATGGAAGTACCAATGATTAACTTACGTGTCCTAAAATTCCCAATGTTTACGTTAGGGTTATTAAGTGTATTTATAACCTTTATGGTAATTATGTCTTCCATGATTCTGTTGCCATTATACTTACAAACAGGACTTGCTTTAGCTGCATTTACAGCTGGACTCGTACTACTACCAGGGGGTGTCTTGAACGGACTTATGTCTCCTTTAACTGGTCGTCTATTTGACAAATATGGTCCTAGAGGCCTTGTTACTCCAGGTTTTGTCATCATGATAATCATGTTATGGATGCTATCCAATATTACAATGGACACTTCTATATTTATGGTTGTTGTGATGCACTCAGTTCTGTTTGTTGGAATATCAATGGTTATGATGCCGGCACAGACAAATGGTCTTAATCAGCTTCCGAGAAATCTGTATCCTGATGGAACAGCATTGATGAATACATTACAACAAGTATCTGGTGCAATCGGTACAGCCGTTGCGATTACAATTATGTCGACTTCTCAAACTGCTTATTTAAAGAATGCGACTGATATAATGGATCCAGAAACATTGAGTGCTTCATTAACTGCTGGTGTACAAGATGCATTTATATTTGGTTTAATCCTAGCAATCGTAGGATTAATCATGTCTTTATTTATCAAAAAGGCTTAGATAAAATAAATAAACCCCATTCTATGAGCTAGTTGCTCGGCACTGACCTAAACAAATGAGACAAATAAAAACACCTTTCGTTGAAAAACGGGTATATAATACCTAAATTCAATGCGGAGGTGTTTTTTCTATGGGGACAAGAGTTAGTTATCCAGCAGAAGTGAAAATGAAGGCAATTGAAATGCGCTTGGCTAAGGTACCGGTAAAAGAAGTAATGGATCAGTTGAACATTCGTAATAAGACGCAATTAAAGACATGGATGCGGTGGTATCGAAATGGAGAAATCCACCGTCTCCATCAACCAATTGGTAAACAATATACCTTCGGTAAAGGGCCAGAATACGACAGTGAGACAGCCGAGTTACAGTTGGAGAATCGGTACTTGAAACAGCAAATTGAAGTCTTAAAAAAGTACGCAGAATTGGAAAGGAAGTGGCGCCAAAAGTAGTCATCCAATTAGTCAAAGAATTAAAGGACATTATGCCAATAGGCGAGATTTGTCGGCACCTAGGTGTAGGTCGCTCATCCTACTATCGTTGGAGAAAGAATGCGGATCAACTCACTCAAAAAGAAATTCGAGATCAGCAGATTGGCGACTTATGCAAACAACATAGGTTCCGATATGGTTATCGCAAGATTGCCACTCTGTACCCAGGAGTTTGTGAGAAGACTGTGCAGCGTATCATGCAAATAAATGGTTGGCAATGTAAAGTTAAGGTGAAGAAACGCAAGTGTACCGGGCAGCCCGCATATGTCGCACCGAATTTATTGGCACGGGATTTTACAGCATCTAAGCCCTTGGAGAAGTTAGTCACAGATATTACGTACTTGCCTTTTGGCCAATCGATGATGTATCTTTCTAGTATTCTAGATGTCTACAATGGGGAGATTGTGGCACAAACTATTGGATTTAAACAAGACACCAACTTTGTGTTGGACACGCTCTATCAATTGCCTGAGCTACCCGAAGGGTGTATTCTGCATAGTGATCAAGGTTCCGTTTATACATCCTATGCTTATCAAAAAGCAGTCAAAGAAAAAGGAATTATCATGAGCATGTCCCGCAAAGGCACGCCAGCTGATAATTCCCCTATCGAAACGTTTCACTCCTCGCTAAAGTCAGAAACGTTCTACCTCGACGAAATTTACCGCACAACTAATACGCGTGTGATAAGTATCGTCGAAGAATACATTACTTATTATAACAATATCCGTATTCAAACGAAACTAAACAGCCAATCGCCGGTTCAATACCGTCAATTGGCTGCATAAATAGGGGTTTTTATTCTTGTCTCAAAAAGGGTAGTCAGTGCCCTCAGAATGGGGTTTATTTTACCTTACTTATGCTTTTTAATTGAAGAATCCTCCATACAATCTCAATCCATTAAATGTTAGTTAAATACTTTTGCTTTAGAAGCTTGAACTAGTGCTGTTATATGATCCAAGTCATTTTGATGGAACGCTTCCACTATAGCACTCCCTACAATTACGCCATCAGCTAATGTTCCCATACTTTTTACTTGTTCCGGGGTAGATATACCAAACCCTGCTAGTACAGGTATAGTGCTCTGCTCAGAAAGACTTGTGAAATGTTGCTCCAACTGGTCACTAAACCCATCTCTGATCCCCGTGATTCCGTTTACCGTTACAGCGTAGATGAACCCTTCACCGGACACTGCAATTTTCCTAAGACGCTCTGGTGGACTTGTTAAAGAAACAAGAGGAACTAAAGCGATATCTGTATTTTCAAGTACTCCATGAAGTTCTATTGTTTCTTCCAGTGGTACATCTGGGACGATTAGTCCAGCTATTCCTAATTTTTCACATTGTTGTGCAAACTGGTCTAACCCATAACTAAGTAACGGATTATAATAAGTCATTAGTACAAGCGGTACTCTAACTTCCTCATAAAAAGTTTCTAGTTCCTGCAGGATAGACCGAAGTGTTGCACCGTTTGCAAGAGCGCGTTCACCTGCTTCCTGTATGGTTGGCCCATCTGCAACAGGATCCGAAAAAGGAATACCTAATTCAATAGCAGTTACACCTGCTTGTTGTAAAAAGAAAATTTTAGACTTTAATGTCTCTAGTCCTCCGTCTCCTGCCATTATATATGCGACAAATGCTTTATCTCCTTGAGTATTTACTGATTGAATAGCGTTTAGTAATTTTGTTTTAGCCATTGTTATTCACCCCTAACGCATCACGCACTGTTTGAACGTCCTTATCCCCCCGACCAGATAAACAAATAACTAATATTTCTTCTGGAGACATTTCTTTTGCAAGTTCCGTCGCAAAATGGATAGCGTGGGCACTTTCAAGTGCTGGTATAATTCCTTCTTTTTTTGATAACAGTTGTAAACCTTCTAACGCTTCAGCATCTGTTACGGATGTATATTGTACACGTCCAATATCATGTAAATAGGAATGCTCTGGACCTACTCCAGGATAATCTAAACCAGCGGAGATGGAATGTGCTTCTTGTATAAATCCATTATCATCCTGCAAAATATACATATAAGAACCATGTAGCACCCCTTCTTTACCCCCAGTGACAGCCGCTGCATGGAGTCCTGTCGAAATACCACTTCCTCCTGCTTCTACGCCGTATAATGCAACAACCTGATCATCTACAAAAGGATGGAACATGCCTATTGCATTACTACCGCCACCAACACATGCGACAATTGCATCTGGTAATTTCCCTACCTTTTCAACTATTTGACGCTTTGTCTCTAGTCCAATTACTCGTTGGAAATCACGAACAATTCTAGGGAATGGATGGGGACCAAGCGCAGAGCCTAATATATAATGGGTATCTTCGACATTAGAAACCCAATACCTTAAAGCCTCATTCACTGCATCTTTCAGCGTGCCAGACCCTTTATCCACTGACACTACTTGTGCACCGAGCAATTCCATTCGAAATACATTTAGTTCCTGTCTACGCACATCTTCTTTGCCCATGAATACAACACACTCAAGGTCAAATAATGCACAAACAGTTGCAGTTGCAACGCCGTGCTGTCCAGCACCTGTTTCCGCTACGATTTTCTTTTTACCCATTCGCTTTGCGAGCAACGCCTGACCAATTGTATTATTAATCTTGTGGGCACCTGTATGATTTAAATCTTCTCTTTTCAAATAAATTTGTGCTCCACCAAGTTCTCTTGTCAGTCTTTCTGCAAAATATAATGGGGTTTCGCGACCAACATAGTCTTTTAAATAGTAATTTACTTCTTCTACAAATGTTTGATCAGCAATTGCTTTCTCGTAAGCTTTTTCAAGCTCTATTAAAGCTGTCATCAATGTTTCTGGAACATATTGACCACCGAATCTACCATATCTTCCCGCTCTTTGGTCATCTGCTATTTTTACCATTATTCCACACTCCCATCATCTTTTACGGCTCTTATAAATGCTTGAATAAGCTTTATATCTTTGGTTCCATTTCGCTCTACTCCACTAGAAACATCAACCATAAAGGGCTTTATCTGCTCAATAGCCACTTTTACATTGTTTGGATTCAACCCACCCGCTAGAATGATTTTTTCTGTTGGAATATCATTACCCTCCATCAGCTTCCAATCAAATACTTCACCACTACCCCCTTGATAATCCGTACCCGGTGCATCAAATAAATAAAAATCAGTGTCATATTGTTTCGCCTGTAAAACATCAGCTTCATTATGAACAGATAATGCCTTAATAGAAGGTACATTATTTGTTCGAACAAATTCAGGTGTTTCCTGGCCATGATATTGTATAAAATCGAGCGGTACCTCTTGAAAAGCAGTTAATAGTTCCTCTTTTGTTGCGTTGACAAATACTCCAATCTTCCAAACTTCAGGTGGAATGCCTTTTGCTAACTCTCGTGCTTTATCAATCGTTATTTTTCTTTTGCTAGGTGCAAAAACAAAACCAATCGCATCTGCTCCCGCCTGAACTGCCACTTCCACATGTTCTTTCTCCATGAGGCCACAAATTTTCACTTTCGTCATGAAGTAATTACCTCTCTTTGTACTTGCAAGCTTTGAAGAGCATTCTGAACATCTCCACTTCGCATTAACGATTCCCCAACAAGTACAGCACTGGCACCATAGTTAGCAACTTTTGAAGCATCCGTAGCATTCCAAATACCACTTTCACTTATGAGCACACGTTTTTCCTCAAATGGAAAGCTTGCTGCAATTTCAGCCGTACGTGATAAATCTACTTGAAACGTTCGAAGATCTCGGTTATTTACGCCAATTAGTTTTGCATCCAGCTGCAAAGCACGGTCTAGCTCCACTGAGTCATGAACTTCTACTAACACTTCCAAACCCTTGCTAACTGCATATTCGTATAAAGATAAAAGTTTTTCTTGTTTTAGTGCTGCTACGATAAGTAATACAACAGAAGCTCCAGCATGCTTCGCATAATCTATTTGGATTGGATGAATGATAAAGTCTTTACAAAGAATTGGAATAGAAACGGTGCTTGCAACTTCAGCTAAATCATCAAATGTTCCTTGAAAAAACGGAGTATCGGTTAATACAGAAATACAAGCTGCGCCCGCATTAGCATATTGAGATGCTTGGTCAGCTGGAATAATCCCTTCTGCGATTAATCCCTTAGAAGGGGAAGCTCGTTTAATCTCAGAAATTACTTGTAGTTTTTCAGATTGATAAAGTGCATCAAATAACGATGGTCGTGTAATAATTTCTAACTGGTCAGGTATCGATCCGAGAAGCATCTGTTCTACTTGCCCTTTTTTGGAAGCTAATATCTTATCTAAGATTGTTGTCATAATGCCACCTCCTGTTTAACAGATTGTTGACTGAAAGTTATAACTGCTTCCAACTTTTCTAATGCTTTTCCTGAACAGATCGTTTCTGCTGCTAGCTTAACTCCTTCTTGAATAGAGCTAACGATTCCAGATGCAAATAATCCTATTCCAGTGTTAAAAAGCACCGTATCTAAATAAGGACTTGCTTCACCTTGGAGAACGTTACGCAGTATTTTGGCATTTGTGTGACCATCTCCACCACGTATCGCTGAAATAGGAGCAGAAGCTAAACCTACATCATTTGACGTCAGCTTAAAGGGTATCAAATCTCCGTTATCTATTAGGACTAACTGATTAACACCGGCAAGAGAAGCCTCATCCATCCCTCCAGCACCGCAAACAACAATGGCTCTTTTTCTTCCTAAAATTCTTAACACTTCTGCATATTCCATCGTGAAATCCGAACGATTAATTCCGGTATATTGTGTTTCTAATTTAATTGGATTAGTTAACGGACCGACCAGGTTGAAAATAGTCGGCTTGCCGATCATTTGTCTAGCGATTCCAATCCTTTTTAACTTTGGATGTACATTTGGTGCGTAGAGGAAAGTTAATCCCTCTTGCTTAAGTAGGTCGATAGTTGCCTCAGAGCTAATAGATGCATGAATTCCTAATGCTTCTAGTACATCCGAACTTCCAGCGCTACTAGAAATTTTCCGGTTACCATGCTTCGCTATTGTTGCTCCTGCACCCGCTAACACGAATGCAGAGGTGGTACTAATATTAAAGCTATTCAAACCATCTCCACCTGTACCGCAATTATCCATATAATCACCATGCGGTTCGTTTAAGTTAATGGCAAATGACTTCATAACTGTTGCAAGTGCTGCAACCTCAATAGATGTCTCTCCCTTTTTGGAGAGTGCTTTTAAAAAGTCAACAATATAGTGTACTTCCGTATTTTCTGCAAACAATAGCTTGGAAGCATCCACCATTTCCTCATAAGTCAAATGCTCACTCTTCTCCACTTTGTCTATAAATCCTCTCATCTTAAATCTCTCCTCTGCTCTGCTCAGCTATTTTTGAAACAAAAAAAGTCCTCTTCCAAGGGATTTCAGAAAAATCCCTTGGAAGAGGACGGTATTTACCGCGTTGCCACCTCTAGTTGGAGTGTAATACTCCCACTTAAGCTCCTGTAACGTAGGAAACACGTCTACCTCTTCAACAATGAATGTTATCGAGGAAGCTCTCATAAGCCCATTCGCTCTAGCAACAAATCAGTTCTCACCATCCACTGACTCTCTTGATTGTCCGCAAAAGCTACTATTCTTACTCAAACAATTTCTCAGCTATACTAACTCGTCTCAGCTCGTCTGTTCTTAGGCGATACTACTTTTAGCATCTTCTGCCTTTTTTCCGAACATAAAAGTTAATTATTATGATAGTAGGAATACTTTCAATTGTCAAACAGTTTTTATCCTTTTATATTCAGTCTGCATAAAATGGTATCAATAAGACAAGGAGGGTTTTAATTAGTGGTAAATCCAATGAATGGACAGAGAATTAGTTCGGAACAAGCGATAAGTATTGCTTTGCAGAGAATTCCTGGAGAAATTGTACACGTGGATTTGGATATGGAGGATGGTCTTCTCGTATACGAAGTATTCATCATGACATCAAGCAACCAGATTTTTGAAGTGGAAGTCCATGCAAGAACTGGGAATATCCTGAAAATCGAACGAGAAGAAGACTTTGATTTTGATTGATCGACAAACTGCCGATTGAACATAGAAGTGTATAGTTAAAAAACTACTCCGTTGATTCCCTTCAGGATAGTTGGTATAATAAAGGAATTACAGGTATACAATAAAATACCGACCGGATGTTAGTAGCATCCGGTCGGTAAAATAGACTGATTCCCTTCAAGGGTGTCGGCAAAGAGATTAAGTAATCCATCCGAGCGCTAACTCATAGGTGGGTTACTTTTTTCGTGTCATTGAAAAGGTCAGCGTAATCAATGCAATGATTAGAGAAGAAAAACTAATCATAATTACGAGCGATTCAAATATCGTCAAAAGCAGCACCCCCTTCTGTACCGGTCGTTAAACAGAAAGTAAAAAAATTGTGCCGTCCACCCATGAGAAGATCAATCTATACTATCAATTATACCACACATACGTTCTATTCCGGTAATTTCCTCCCATTATTTTATTAATTTTTCAGCGTACTTTTGAGGATCTTTAATTTTATTTTCAACAAAAAACTTAGTCATTTCCTTAAAGAAAACCATATAATCCATGTCTAAATCTCTTTCGCTCATTAACTGTTTCAAATGCTCGATATCCCCATCTACTTGAAGACAATCATTCAATAAATCTACCTCAATAGTTATTAGTACATGGTCATGCAAGGTTACCGTACCAATCATTCTTTGATGATTCAAATCCACTTGTTGAAAGGTATGTTGTATATCAGATCGTTTGTAAATAGTATAGCCCGAACTCTTCGTTCTGGATTCATTGTCTATTCGATTAACAGCTACCAAATGCTGTTCGTAAAAAGTGAGTTTATAAATATCAGGCATTTCAAGTTGCTTCCAAAAACGATAATCATAGATAGAGTCAAAGTAATTCATGATCAGAACCATTATATTGCCATGTGTACCTATTGCGATATTCTTGCCATCAAATTTCTTCAAGATTTCTTTCGTTACATGGATACCTCTAGCTTGCGCAACATGATTAGATTCTCCTCCTGGAAGTGAAAAGTCATAATCCGACCATACTTTTAGCATTGCTTCGTTAAAATCAGCAACTGGTTGATCAGATAAAAGTCGTTCCTTGAATGCATCCATAATTTCTATATCTTTTTTTAAATGATTCGCAATTCCTTCCACAGTTTGAATAGCTCTCTTATAAGGACTTGATACTATTACTTCTATATTCTCCTGTAGTAACAGATCTGTTATTTTCTTTGCATCGACCATACCCTGTTCAGACAATGGTCTACCCAATTCGTCCGTGGAATAGATGGAATGCGCATGTCTGACGAAATAAAGATTAGTGAGCATTCCTAATTCACTTCCTTACTAGTTCGCTTTGAGTATATTCTTTTAACAAATGGTTCCTTCAAATCTGTATATGCACTAATATTAATATTCTTTTGCTTTGCACTCTGAATTTTTAAAATCATGTAAGCTTCTTTTGCTTTCTCGTTGGAATTTAAGTAATTTCTAAAAAATAGTTGATTACACCATAGTTCTTCTTCAAAATCTACCATATGGATGAAATGAGTTTTCACTTCATAAGTTTCATCCGTAAATTTGGCCAGAACTATTTCACCTGGTCTTTCCACTCTCAATCTTAGAAATCCGATACTTTGTAATTGTTTAAATATAGCTTTATCTACATTTGAAATATCGTCTATTCCTATTAATATATCTATAATTGGTTTAGCAGGCATGTTTTTTATTGCGGTGCTTCCAATATGCTGTATTCGATCTTCTAGAAGTCCTGTTGCTTCTAAAACTTCTAGTTTCACCCGGTTGAACTCTTTCCCCCATTCCCCGTCGTATGGAGATAACTTTACCTCGTTTTTTAATAGTCCAAGCTTCAAAATAATGCCTCCACTTCTACTTTTGCTTTTTAGGAATAGACAATGTTGTCCACTTCTCTTCAGTAGTCACTTGCTTCGCAATATAAATCACCTGTCCAACATGAGAAGATGTATGAGAAAGACTTCTAATAACAGCTTCCATAACAGTATGAGGCTCGTTCCTAATGTAAATAGTTTGGAGCAAATGGACTGATTTTATTGTATCTAATGCTTCTAAGAATATTTGACATCCCCTCGACCAAATTTCTAACAACTCCTCACGAGTTTCCACTGTACTTTCAAATTCCTCGTCCCGATTTCTGTCAGGCTTTTCACCGTCTGTCGTCAAAAAGTCAGTCCATCTTGAAATCAGATTCCCACTCATATGTTTAATGATGATAGCTACACTATTGGAATGATTATTTGGAGTCCAAAATAACTTATCTTCCTCCATCTGCATGATTGCTTTTTCTACATCTCTCATTAAATCAGAAAACTTTTGATGAACTACTCCAATAAAATCAGTGTGCACATCCGTTAGTACCGTCAAATCAATCTCCACCTTTTTGTATTCTGGTTTTTCTATATTATAATAGAAATATTCAGAGAAAAGGAGTTGTTTCTATTATTATGAAAAATGCAGTAGAAATTGGTCGTACTGGTCTATTGGTAAATCCTATTGGTTTAGGAAGTAACGCAGTCGGTGGACACAATCTATTCCCTAATCTAAACGATGAAACAGGCAAGGAAATTGTACGAGCTGCTATTCAAAATGGAATCAATTTTATAGATAGTGCCTTTATATATGGGATGGGAAGATCAGAAGAACTCATAGGAGAAGTATTAAAGGAATTTAACACGAGGCAAGATATGATTATTGCAACAAAAGGGGCACACAAGATAGAGGAAGGAAAGGTTATTGTAGATAACTCTCCTAAATTTTTAAGAGAGACCGTTGAAAATAGTTTGCGCAGACTGCAAACCGACTACATTGATCTATTCTATATCCATTTTCCAGATGAAGGAACTCCTAAGGATGAAGCAATTGGAACACTCTCACGACTTAAAGAAGAGGGTAAAATTAGAGCAATTGGCGTATCCAATTTCACAATGGATCAATTAACCGAAGCCAATAAAGACGGGAATTTAGAAGTAATCCAATCAGGCTATAATCTATTCAAAAGAGAGGCAGAAAATGACTTAATCCCTTTTTGCGCCAAACACCAAATTTCATTTATCCCGTATTTCCCTCTTGCTTCTGGTCTTTTGACAGGAAAATTCAATAAAGATTCTATAATTGAAGACGGCCGATCAAAAAATCCGTTATTTCAAGGGGAGGTTTATATTCGTAACTTGGAAAAGATTGAGTCTCTTCGTAGTATAGCAAATGATAAACAAGCGGAGGTTTCTTCCATTGTTCTTGCATGGTATCTAGCACAAAATACCATAGATACAGTAATTCCTGGAGCTAAAAAACCAGAACAAGTGTTACGAAATCTGAAAGCACTTGAAGTGGAACTGACGATAGAAGAAATGCAGGAAATTAACCGAATTTTTAAGACAGAATAAAAAATTATAATGCTCATTTTCATCAACATATATAGGCTGATCGTGAATTCACTCACGGCCAGCCTTTTAGTTATTCCCAATCATAAGGAGTTTCTTGGTACACATAATAATTCAACCAATTGGAAAAAAGTAAATGTGTATGGGAACGCCAGGAGTTCATCGGTATTTGTGTTGGATCATCGTTTGGAAAATAATTTTTTGGGACATCAATATCCACACCTTTTTTAATATCTCGGTTATATTCGTCTGCAAGTGTAGTTGCATCATACTCTAAATGACCCGTAATCATAATATGCTTTTTATCTTTTGATATTACTAGAAAAACACCCGCATCCTTTGAGTCGGAAAGCAGTATTAAACGAGGGTCTTTTTTTATTTCATCGAAAGATACAGCTGTGTACCGAGACACAGGCGCGTGAAATTCATCATTAAACCCTCGCACTAAATGTACAGTTGGGTCTGATAAACGATGACTGAATACCCCAAAGCATTTCTTAGACAAGTCATATTTCCCGATACCATAGTGATGGTAGAGAGCGGCTTGAGCCCCCCAACAAATGTGTAAAACAGAGGTCACCTGAGTTTTAGACCAATCCATTATTTCCATAATCTCATTCCAATAATTAACGTCTTCAAATTTTAAATGCTCAATAGGGGCACCGGTAATAATCATCCCATCGTATTTTCGGTGCTTAATATCCTCGAATGTCGTATAAAAAGTGTCTAGATGTGTTTTACTTACATTTTTAGAATCGTGGGTTGCCATATGTAAAAAGGTTACATTTACTTGTAGCGACGTATTTCCTAGTAAACGGAGCAATTGAAGCTCTGTTTTTTCTTTTTCAGGCATAAGGTTCAAGATAACAATATTTAACGGACGTATGTCTTGAGCTATCGCTCGATCGGTGTCCATGATAAATATTTTCTCGTTTTTAAGATGTTCAGCTGCAGGTAACTGTTTTGGTATATTTATAGGCAATTTGTTGTCCTCCTTTAAATTCAAAAAACCCTCTTTCCTATAAACAAGAAAAGAGGGTGAACGTTTTGCTCTCGATTCTTATCTTTCAAGAAATTATCTTGTAGGAGTTAGCACCTTTCTGACTACTCAGAGGTTGCTGAAGCTTCAACGGGCCATTTCCCTCGGCTTCTCTTGATAAGAGTTATTAAATTATATTGTTCTTCCTGAGTGAATATTAACATTTGTTTTCAAACAATTCAACTTCTTTTAAACTTTAAAGCGATTCACTGCATTCGCTAATTTGTCACTAAGCTCTGTAAGAGTCTCCGAAGCTTTCGCTACCGATTGGATTGCTCTTAGTTGTTCATCTGATGATGCACTTACTTCTTCACATGCTGCTGCGGTTTGCTCTGAAGTTGAAGCCATCATTTGAATCGTATCTACAACTTGATCCTTAAAGGTAGAAACCTGTTCAATTTCTGCTGAAACAGCATCGATCGAAGTTTGTAAATTATTCATCAGTAACGATATTTCACCAAAAGTTACTTCTGTATTTGTTACAACAGAGCCCTGTTCACGGAAAGTTTTGATAGTATCTTCCATTTGTTGTCCTACAGTATGTGATTCACTTTGAAGTTCCGTAATAGTATGCTTTACTTCTTCTGTCGCTTTTGCAGATTGCTCCGCTAGTTTCCGTACTTCATCCGCTACGACTGCAAATCCTTTACCATGCTCCCCTGCCCGTGCAGCTTCAATACTTGCATTCAATGCGAGTAGGTTCGTCTGTGCAGAAATTTGCATAATAGTTTCCATCACACTACCAATCGCATTTACTCTAACTTCCAATGTACTAAACAACGTGGACATAGAGATTAGATTTGACTCCCAGTTTTGGAAAGATGATTTAAGTTCACTCATTTGGTTTTGACCATTCGAATTCATAGTGTTTGCTTTTATAGCTATATCAGTCATCATTACTGATTTTTCATTGATGAGATTGATTTGATCACTTAAGTGCAACGAACTTTCTGTTACGTCTACAGCATCTTCTGCGGATTTAGAAGCACCTACCGCAATCTCACTCACAGCTGACGAAACTTGCTCTGCGGAAGCGTTTGTTTCTTCTGCCACCGCACTTAAACTTTCCGAATTCGATTGGACATTACTCGCAGACTCTTTCACGACCTGAATAATTTCATTCATATTTACAGCCATCTTGTTGAAGTTATTCGCTAGTTGTCCGATTTCATCCTTGGATTTAATATTAGCCTGAACAGTTAAATCTCCTTCTGCCATAGAATCCATCAATCTTTTTAGTTGTTCAATCGGTTTCAATATACGACTTATTAGGAAAAATAATACTAAAAAGATTAACGCTTCTATACATATAACAATAATAATTATTTGTGAACGAATACTGTCAGCTGTTTGATGGATTTTACTTTCTTCATAAACAGCGCCTACCTTCCAATCTAATCCTGGTAACGTAGTGTATACAGTAGTTGTGTTAGTACCATCCATCAAACCGGTCACATGTCCTGTTTCTGAGGTACTAGAAAGCATTTTCTTTACAGAAGAATCCTTGGATAAATTTTCACCAAATAACGTTGGATGAACAATGGCATTACCATCAGCATCTACAATTATAGGATAACCTTCGTACCCCAACTCGCTGTCAGCTAACGTTTCTGTTAACTTCGACAGTAAAATATCAATAGCAAGAACACCGACCACTTGGCCATTTTTAATAACAGCTTTAGCACCAGAAATAGCATATTCTCCAGTTGCTGCATCCACAAATGGTTTAGACCAGCTATAACTCTCTTTGTTTGAAACAGCATTGGAATACCATTCTCTTGAGGTTGGATCAAATTCTGCTCCAAGATCCGCTTCTGGTATTATTTCAATCGATTTATCTGGAAAAGCGATATACACAGATGCTACAGCATCATACAAAGAAACAAATTCATTGAATCTAGTATCTAAGTTTTTTTCTAATTGAGTAGTCAATACTACATTCGTAGCTTTTTCATTATTTTCAAAATCTAAAATTGCATTAGAAGTAGATAGTTGTAAAAGTCCTTTTTCGTATACAGCTAGATAATTTTGTATGGATGAGGTCATTTCTTTAACTATTACTTGGCTCTGGTCAAGTAAATCTTTTTCGGTCTTTTCACTTATTGTATTTGTACTAATACTTATTAGCGGTATCATGCTTACGAATATTAATGCCATTACTGAAACAATAATTTTCCACTTTATTGATTTTCTCATTTTCCATCTACTCTCTATATAAAATTAAATACATGCCAATATTACTAATCCATTTGGGATAGTATTTAATTTATTATATAGTACAAATGTATGAATGTTAATGCTCTTTTCTAACTATTTGATAAATTTATTTTCTATTATCAAAATTATATACAATTTGAATCATCTTCTTGCTCTATCCATTCCAGAGTCAATTTCTCTATCTTCATTTCATTTGATTCAATAGCTTTCAAAAGTTTTTCGTATGTCTCCCAATCCTCTTCTATTTCGATTTGCTCTTTTAGGTTGGAAATTTCTTTTTCCACTGCTTGAATCTCTTCCTCAATCTTTCGTTCTACACTTCCCCCTGCACTTCTTTTATATGTTGGTTTTTCTTGTTTTTCATTTTTAAAAGGAATTTCAATCGCTACTTGCTCTTCCCACTTTATACGCGCCCAATCATATGACCCTTCAAAAGTTGTTAGCTGACCTTGTTCTAACCAGACCGTTTTCGGGAATAATTTGTTCAAAAAGTATCGGTCATGTGAAACAGCTAAAATAGTACCATCAAAATCACCCAAAGCATCTTCCAGGACCTCTCTCGATTCGATATCTAAATGGTTCGTCGGCTCATCAAGAATTAGGAGGTTAATATCCTGATGCATAAGTTGCGCTAAGCGAAGTCTCATACGTTCTCCACCACTTAAATCACCTATTCGCTTGAAAACATCGGGACCAAAGAACATAAACTTCGCAAGAATATGGCGAGCATCGCCCTCTACTAAATTTAACTCACTTCGAAATACATCAATCAGCCTTGCCTTCGGATTCTGTATTTCGAAATACTGCGATAAATAACCTACACGCACATTGCTA
This sequence comes from Psychrobacillus sp. FSL H8-0510, assembly GCF_038008345.1. Classification (NCBI taxonomy): domain Bacteria; kingdom Bacillati; phylum Bacillota; class Bacilli; order Caryophanales; family Bacillaceae; genus Psychrobacillus; species Psychrobacillus sp. FSL H8-0510. The sequence goes on along the minus strand of NZ_JBBOYZ010000001.1, from coordinate 1,719,222 downwards.
CCTAACCGAGCCTCTCCATTATCAATTGGAAGATTACCTAACAACAAATGTAAAATAGTGGATTTACCTGAACCATTTCGCCCAACTATCGCAACCCGTTCCTTCCAGTATAGATTAAGCTGAGCATCTTCTAATAAAACATTCTCACCAAATGATTTGTATACATTTTTCATCATGACTACTTCTTTCCCACTTCTAGAAGCAAATTCAAATGATAGCTCCATCTTTTTGGGGTCGATGAGTGGTTTTCTCACTTTTATCATACGTTCTAGTGCTCTTTCCATATTGCGTGCTTGGCGGAATAACTTCGGATTTGGTGGCACCGCTTCATTGGCCCATTGTCGAAGACGTCTTATTGCATCCTTCATTTTTTTTATCTTTTTCTGTTGCTCCTCATAATGCTGAAATTCACGCATTAATTTGGCTTCTTTTTCTAATATAAAGGCAGAATAATCCCCATGATAAAGAGAAAGCTCTCCTTCCTCTAAATCTGCAATTTTAGTCACAACTTGATCTAAGAAATATCGATCATGCGAAATAATTACAACTGTTCCTGAATAGCCAATCAAATATTGTTCCAACCATTCAACAGCAAACAAATCTAAATGATTGGTTGGTTCATCCAACAATAATACATCTGGATCCGACAGTAAAATCTTCCCTAACATTATTTTCGTCTGTTCTCCACCACTTAAACTAGCAAATGGTTGGTTTATAAACCGAGTAAGCTGGAGTCCCTGCACTACTTTTTCAATTTCAGACTCCATTGTATAACCGCCCAAAAGTGTAAATTGTTCTTGAACTTCTCCATACTGTTGTAGCAGACGTTCCATCTCCGCTGCACCAATAGTTGCCATTTGTTTTTCCATTTGTATCATTTTCTGTTGTAACGCTGTTATTTTTTCAAAAGCATAATGAAGAACATCTAGACCAGTGACATCTTCCGAATAGGAAGGAATTTGAGCCAAATAACCTACAGAAGTACCTTTCTTAAAGTGAATAGATCCTTCATCAGGTTTCTCAATTCCCGCCAATAATTTGAATAAAGTCGTTTTACCGCTACCGTTACGACCAACAATCGCTAACCTCTCCCCAGTTTTAATAGCTAGAGACAACTTTTCAAAGATTATATTTCCTCCGAGCATTTTAGTTATATTTTGAACTGTACATATCATAATGAACGCTTCCCTTCAATTCTTATATGAGCTGAGGAGCAATTCTTTTTTTCGCAACAAAAAAAGACTGTCTAAAAAGCACAGTCTTTTCGCTACCTAATTGGATCCGAAAGAATGACTTCTCAGCTATGAGTATTACTATGAAAATGGCTAAAAATAGACAGACCTATCCCGTTAGTAGCATTTTCATGAGTAATTGCACAAGAAGTTGATAAGAATTCCAACATAAAAAATTGTGCGTTCATAGTGTTTTTCATCCTTTCTTCACCTCCGTTCGAGTTAGTTAAATAAACAATAACACAATTATTCAAACAATTCAATCGTTATTTTCATTTGGTTTTTCAAACGAAGGATCATTTAGCCCCTCATCTACCTTTGGAATTCCTACATCATTTTCTTCATTTACTTCTTCATTCCCTGTGTTAGGAACTTCTTTATCTTGGTTGTTTAATTGTGTTTCTGGTTTAGCTGGCTGATTGGAGTCCCTTTGAAATCCACAGGCAGTCAGTAAAAGACTTGAAATAATCAATATTGAAAATATTCGTTTAGTCATCATTAGTTGCCTCCCAATTTAATATTAGAATGCACTAGCAAAGAAGATTTATACTATAAGATTTCTAAAATTGGCGCAAACAAAAAAACGTAATATCTTCCGGATAAAATTCACTTTAGGGTGAGTAACATATTTCTAAGGAACAAATAATCTACATAGAATGCCAGTTTTCTCTTTAGTTCTGTAAGTAAATGATTATAGAAAAAAAACTCCAGCACATGGCTGGAGTTTTTATATATTATTCTTCAATATCAAAATGGATCTCGTCTTCATCGTTATACTCAGATCCATTTTCAAATAACACGGTTGTTCTTAAAATAAGTTTCGTAACTTCCTCATTATTATCTGGTATCCATCTTTCATCGGGCATAATCTCGAAAGGAATCATTTGCATATCCTTTGAAGCAGCTGCACCGACTAACTCTATAGAGTGTTTCGAAACTATTTTAGATGATTCACCATTCGTTAGTTTAAATACCTCTAATTTGATATTTTCAACCGATTCATCATGTACTCCATCAATATAAATTGTACCTGATAAGTTTATCCCATGCTCAATAATAGGATGATCCACAACCGTATCTATCTTAATAGATTTTACTTCTATGGAAGATTCAAACTTCTTCGCCATTATTCTCAGTCCACCTTGTGATTTGTATACTCATAATGATTTTCAATAACTGGTTCAAACTTATTATAACGCTTTTTAAACAATGTATAAAAGTGTGAAATGATAACTTTTAATATGGCATATCCTGGTATCCCTAAAATCACTCCCGGAACCCCAAATAATGATCCTGCTGTTATAAGAACAAAAATAATAGTAATTGGGTGCACATGTAGTGATTTACCCATTATTTGTGGTGATATAAACTTACCTTCTATTAATTGTACTACTGTCCATACAATTGCTAATCCAACTAGTAATAATGGGGATGTTACTAACGCAATTATCGCTGCTGGAGTAATAGCAATAACTGGACCCAAATATGGTACAACACTAGTAACCATAGCGATAACTCCCAATAATAGAGCATATGGCATTTGAATAATAGTAAACCCTATATAAATCATAAACCCGATACACATAGATACTAGTATTTGCCCTTGAATATATGAACTAATTTGTCTATCTATACCTGTAAATACTTCCTGTAAATCATCTCGCATTCTTGGAGGAAATAGCTTCATAACAAAATTAGGCAACTTTTCTCCATCTTTTAATAAGTAGAAAACGATAAATGGAACCGTTACAATCGCCAGTACAAAACTAGTTAAAACCCCTACAATGGAGGAAATCCCAGTTGCTATTCCAGTTACAGTATTTTGAACGAATTCCCCAATTTCGTCAGGAAGCCCATTTAATACTGATGCAACGTCATTTTCTATTTGTAAATAATAATCCTTAAAAATAGATGTTCTTAAGAAAGCATCGAGATCATTAAACAGTTGGATAAAGTAAGTAGGCAGTTCCTCTACTAGTTTAAATATTTGTCCCTTTAAAAAAGGAAACACTAGGAATACCAGTAAAGTTATTAAACCGACTAAAACTAAGAAAATGATCAGAATTCCCCAGACCCGTTTAATTTTAATTTTTTCCAGTAACCGCAGTATTGGGCGTAATAAATAATATACAATGACAGCTAAAATTATTGGTAAAATTACATTGCCGAGAAACACTGTCAAAGGCACAAAAATAAAGGAAATTTCATCGTAGATCATAATAACAAGGCCAATCATTAGCAAAAGAACTAATGAAAAGATTGTATTACGTCCACCTAAAAATTTTATGTATCTAGTAGAGAAAAAAGAAGGTTTTTCTGGCTCCACTTCTATCAAACTTCCTTTCTATTTATATTTATTTTACGGAGTAAAAAATAATATGGCAATATTAAAGCAACTTATTTCTCTAAAAACTCTGTAATGGCCGTTTTATTCATCTCTTTGTCGAGTAAGATGACTGATCCAGCATGGCTATAATTCTTAAATGAATAAGTACCTTCCACTGGAATTGTCAATTTTTCCATTTCTAACTTACCACTTACAACTGCATCTAATACTCTTTTTGTTTTGTCTGAACGCGAATAATCTGTTTGGATATATCCCTCAGTAGCTCCAATGAATTTAGGTAAATTCGGTACGTTTTCAATAGACAATAGCTCGTCTTTTAAGATCTCCATCACCAACTGTTGTCTACCTACTCGCCCAAAGTCTCCTTCTGCATCGGAACGGAAACGAGCATAACCAAGTAGTTCTTTACCATTTAGATTCTGTTGTCCTTTCGTTAATGTGACACCAATTTTCTCAGACATATCCTTTTCAACATTTACTGGCACGCCGTCTGGTGCAATTATATCGACTAGAGACTCAAAACTACTAAAATCGATTAACGCATAATGGTGAATAGGTAAATCGAACATCCCTTGCATAGTATCTTTCAATAATTGTACTTTACCTAGATAAAAAGCTGTATTTAATTTATATGATTCATGTTCGGGAATATCTGCATATATATCACGCATGAATGATATCACTTTCACATTATTGTTTTCTTTATCCCAAGAAAAGATCATCATTGTATCTGTTCGAGCTTGATCCTCTCCTCTGGAATCCACACCAAGAACTAGAATATTTTCACGGTCACCTTTTTTAAGCTCATCACCATTAAATTCCATTGGTTCTTTTTGTTCTGTATCTGCTAATTTGTAGCCACTAGAATATTGAGTAAATGTATAAATACCAATTCCTACAGCCAAAAACAAAAAAATAACAAAAAGTATGCGTCCTACTCTCGGACGTCTTTTTCTGCGACGTCTTCTAGTTTGTTGTAATTCTTCTTCCATCTTAAAATCTCCCCTTTATACAGTAATAATAACGTATTTCAGCTAAGATAGTTTCAGATTTTTGTACAACTAGTTAACAAGTGTTAAAATTTATTTTACACAAGCAACATTTCAATAGGTGAGATGAATCGGAGGAATAAATATGATAGAAAAAGCAACATTTGCAGGCGGATGTTTTTGGTGCATGGTAAAACCATTCGACACATGGGATGGCATACATAAGGTAACTTCTGGATACATGGGTGGTCATCTTGATAATCCTACATATGAAGACGTTAAAAAAGGGGATACAGGTCACTTAGAAGTCGTAGAAATACAATTTGACCCAAGCATCTTCTCTTACAATCAATTATTAGAAATATTTTGGCAACAAATTGACCCTACCGATGATGGAGGCCAGTTTCAAGACCGCGGTGAAAGTTACCGCACTGCCATATTTATACATTCGGATGGACAACGACAGCTCGCGGAGAAATCGAAAGAACAGCTTGGGGCAAGTGGGAAATTCTCTAAGCCTATTGTTACCCAAATACGAGAAGCTAAAACATTTTATGAAGCGGAAGAGTATCATCAAGACTTCTATAAAAAAAGCCCCACCCATTACAAAGAGGATCGAGCACAATCAGGTCGAGATGAATTTATCGAGAAAAATTGGAAGTAAAACTTAGCTAAGTTGACCCCCCGAGACAATTTTAAATTGTTTTGGGGGCTTTTTATATACGGGAGAATGGAAATTTCATTTTTCACACTATAAGAATACCTAGTAAGCCCTATTTCATGCTATAACTATTTTAGAATGAATTGTGTGTTTAAATTTCATGAAAACCTTGTATATCAAATACCTCATGCCCTGGTGCTTTAATTCTAAGGATATCAGGTTGACCATTTATCCTTTCTAGTTCCCCCCTACCCAAAGTTAAAAGTAACTCCTGAAAGATAGAACTAGAATCTGTTTACTTGTTCAGTCAAAGCTTAAACGCATATGGGGCTGATTTTGGGGTTGGCATTAACTGAAATACGTTGAAACCCTATAAAATCAAGGATTTGTAGAATTCGTTCCTATTTCGTGCTATAATAAGTTCATTGTGAATTTTAGGAGGTACTAGCATGATTGCAGTAAGTAACATAAGTCTTCGTTTTGGTGACCGTAAGTTATTCGAAGACGTAAATATAAAGTTTACACCAGGAAACTGTTATGGATTGATTGGTGCAAATGGAGCAGGTAAGTCAACATTTATCAAAATTTTGTCTGGTGAAATTGAGGCCCAAGAAGGCAATGTCATTATGAACCCAGATGAACGTTTAGCAATTTTAAAACAAAATCACTTCGAATACGAAGAATACAATGTTTTAGAAACAGTTATGATGGGACACAAACGTTTATATGAAGTAATGAATGAGAAAAATGCTATCTACATGAAAGAAGACTTTTCAGATGAAGATGGTATGCGTGCAGCCGAACTAGAAGGTGAATTTGCGGACTTAAATGGTTGGGAAGCTGAATCTGAAGCAGCAATACTTTTACAAGGTCTTGGTATTCCAGATGAAATGCACCAAAAGAAAATGGCTGACTTAACTGGATCTGAAAAAGTAAAAGTTCTTTTATCTCAAGCTCTTTTTGGTAAACCCGATGTACTATTACTGGATGAGCCTACTAACCATTTAGATATTAAAGCTATTCAGTGGTTGGAAGATTTCCTTATTAACTTCGATAATACTGTTATCGTTGTATCCCATGACCGTCATTTCTTAAACAAAGTATGTACGCATATTGCGGATTTAGATTTCAGTAAAATTCAAGTTTATGTAGGAAACTATGATTTCTGGTATGAGTCAAGTCAACTTGCTGGCAAATTAGCTTCCGATCAAAATAGTAAAAAAGAAGAAAAAATTAAAGAGCTACAAGCATTTATTGCTCGATTTAGTGCCAATGCCTCTAAATCGAAACAAGCAACTTCTCGTAAGAAAATGCTAGACAAAATAGAACTAGATGATATCAGACCATCATCGCGTAAATATCCATATGTAAACTTCTCGATGAAACGTGAAATCGGGAATGATGTATTACAAGTTCAAAATTTAGGTCATTCTACTGAAGACAAAAACCTCTTCTCTAACTTCAGCTTTACGTTGAACAAAGAAGACAAGATTATTCTTCTTGGAGATGAATTAGCGAAATCTGCATTGTTACGTATACTTGCGGAGGAAGAAGAACCAAAAGAAGGTTCCGTACGTTGGGGTGTTACTACAACGCGTGCCTACTTCCCGCTTGATAACGCTAAATACTTTGAAGGCAATGAGCCATCATTAGTAGATTGGTTACGCCAATATTCACCTGATGATGAAAGTGAAACATTCCTACGTGGATTCCTAGGCCGTATGCTTTTCTCAGGAGAAGAAGTGAAGAAAAAACCTTCTGTTCTTTCAGGTGGAGAAAAAGTACGTTGTATGCTTTCTAAAATGATGCTTTCCGAATCGAATGTATTGTTACTAGATGAACCAACGAATCACTTGGATCTTGAGTCTATTCAAGCATTGAATAATGGTCTTACATTATTCAAAGGCGCAATGATCTTCACATCGCATGATCACCAGTTCATTCAAACAATTGCTAATCGCGTAATTGAAATCCGTGAAGACGGGTCTATCTTAGATAAACAATTGTCATATGATGAGTTCTTAGAGTGGAAAGATACACAAAACTTATAATACCTAATAAAAGAGTACAGGATGATGACAATATGTCATTTTCCTGTACTCTTTTTTATTATTACAGAAATTATCGATTAAAATTGAGGAAAAGTGTGATATAGAAGATGTAAGTTATAAAAAGAAAATCGTACAGATTATGGAAACAATACTTTTCTTAACTTGATATGTCTTCTCTTTTCCCCCTACAATACACGATATAGGATTGACTAGTTCAGAACATTAACACATCAAAAAAGCACTGCTATAATATATAGCAATGCTTTTTTATAAGGAATTTGGAACTTTCCTGTGTGGATTAACTTTTAACTGCAGTGCCCTTTTTAGAAGTTTTAATAAAACGACCAAGCAGAGATCTTGTCGGCAATTTTCCAAGTAAGGAATCACTTGTTTCCGAAACCTTCTTCAATACGTTTAATAGTTTGTCATCTCCAGCCCAATGTTCTTCAATCATTTCAGGGGAAAATTTGTTTAATAACATATTTACTACAAAAGTAGCTACAATAATATCATCGATAAAACCACCTGGTCCTATTAAACCTTCAGGTAATATGTCTACTGGTGTGATGAAATACAATATACCACTACCAACGAGTGTTTTACTCTTCGCATCTATGCGGTTATCAAACATCGATTTTACTAATAAGTGAAACAAATCAGGAGCAAATAGAAGATATGGAGTAAACTTTCCTGCTTTACCCGATTTACTTTCTACATAATCAGTAATTTTAGATCGTAGTTTTATATAGAAGTCTTGTTGCTCATCGTAAGTTGGTAATTCTTTTTTAAGTTCTACATTCATCGTCATAGCCCCTCTCTCTCTTCACTATACCAAAAATAAGACCATTTGAAACATAATAGGCTTTCTATGTTCTATTCCTAAAGAATCAGAAGCTGGAAAAATAATAAATGCCCTTCTAGTAGTGTTAATTTCAATTGTTTTTCTCCAATAAAAATAAAAGAAGCTTCGGATCTAACCCCCGATCCCCCTCTCCTTTACTTGACTAAATACTCGTTTAACGCTTGTTGTAACGTTGCAAAGGTTTTAGTATCATCATCAAATTTAACGCCTAATTGAATCATTTGTCTCACAACATCCGGTCTTAAACCGGTAATAACGGTGCCACAGCCCATCATCGAAGTACCATAGATAATTTTCAGTAAATGGTCTATTACTTCTGTTTCCATTTCAGATATACCTGAGAGATCCATTATTAACGTTTGTATATGTAAACGGCCAATCTCTGTTAGTACTTTTTCTTCTAAAATACTTGTTCTAAAAGTATCTACTGAGCCAATTAACGGCAAAATACAAATAGAGGGTGTAATTGGAATTATAGGAACTGAAAGGGCTTCAACCACTTTACGTTGGGAAGAAATTAAAGCATCCTTATAAGTCGAATAGTTGATAAAAAACTCATTTAAAAAATAATCTATTTGATTATTAATTTGCTTTTCTAACTCAAAGAATGAATCAATAGAAATCGGTTGTATGTCTTTATTGTACTTTTGAATAAAGATCCACAAAGTTCTTCTAATGGCCTGGATCCATTCTAATTTAAAAGATAGCGTCAAAGAAAACGTTGCCCATGCAATACCTTCCTGCTTTGCAAAAGCACTCAAATCTTTCGTATTTTCATCAATAATATAATGTGTCAGCGTATGAGCGTTATTGATTAGATCTATATCTCCAACTCTTAATATATCATTTATCTTATCTTTAACATTAACAGCCTGGTTTAATAAATATTGTTCAAAATCATCTTTGTTTTCTTCTAAATAATGTTTTAAGTTAAGATCCAGTGTTAATCTGTCCAAAGTCGTTCCCCCTAAAATAGTAAACTCTATTTTTTATACCCAAATGTAATCTAATTAAACACACTTTTAAATTAAATTAGAAGGACTATAAAAAGAAGCACATCCTAAAGGTGTGCTTCTTAAGGGACTATAGTTTTGTAACGTTAGCTGCTTGAGGTCCGCGGTTCCCTTCGACTACTTCAAATTCAACTTTTTGACCTTCTTCAAGTGATTTGAAACCATCACCTTGGATTGCAGAGAAGTGAACGAATACATCATTTTCACCCTCTACTTCGATAAAACCAAATCCTTTTTCTGCGTTAAACCATTTCACTGTACCTTGTTTCATACTATTACCTCCAAAAAATTAATCAATACGTGAAAAAATTCACATATTCCATGAAGTACCGATTTCACATCGATCACTTCATAGGATATGTGAATCATTAGTACAAGTTTTCACTTTAAATTGTAAATTAATTATAGCATTGGCACCGATTTAGTCAATGAGTATTTTCATAATTCTAAATAGTTTAGGTAATTTCATTCCATATTAAACCATGATATATTTGTAAATCATCATCACATGATTCACAAAAACATACTTCTTTTTCTGACCAAAAAGCCCAGTATTTCTCATCCTTCACTTTTTCTTTTGGAAATTTCCCTCGTAATTCCACTAGTTTCTCATTTAAATAGGATTGGGCATCTGCTTGTGTTTCAAAAGTATGCTTTTCTACAATATGCTGCTCCCAACCTTCAAAAAGCCACCACGGTTCATAGTCTGCCTTCATATAAATTACTTCGAACATAGACATCGCCTCTAACATTTTTTATTAACTCATATTTTACTGCTCCTATATAAAATGTCTACTTAAATGCCTAGTAATTTTATAAATTGAATATTCCTACTTTTTCAGTTAAATTATAGATAACACTATTATAAACAAGTTAGGAGACTATGCTATGAAAAAGCGGGCTTATATTCAAATGCATGGTGATGTGGATGGAGTAGGCTTTAGATTTTTAGTGAAACAAAAAGCTCAATCACTTGGATTGAAAGGTAGTTGCAAACAAACAGAAGACAAACTCATTCATATTCATATTGAAGGCAATATTCAACAGTTGGAGGAGTTTTTGGAGTATATTCAAAAAGGAGTATCTCCTTTATCCCAGACAAATGCTTATCGAATGGAATTATTTGATGAACTAAAAGGTTATACTTCGATGGAGTCAGATATTGTTTAATATTTGTATGAAATGAAACTTTCTGCTGAATGAATCGTATATAGTAGTATAGAAAAAGTGAAACTTCTATCGTAGGATCGGTTCACCTACAAAAAGTGTAAATTGAACCATTCGGGTTTTTACAGGCAGTTTTCTCCCCCTTATGCCAGTTAGTTATATAGCCCAAGCCATTAAGAGGGAGATACTGCCCGTTAATACCGGAAAAAGGAGGTAACATCATGAGTGAACTACTGCAAACCTTCATACGACATTGCTTAAATTTCCCTATCATGATTACTTCGTGGTTTGTTTTCTTTTTTCCATTCGAGAGTGGATTTTTATGGAGCTCCGTTTTTGCTATAGGAGTATATATTGTTTCTAACTTTTCGATAAAGAAAATTCAACAGAGAAGAATTATGAAAAAACATCAAATGACTCTTTCTGAGTATTTCCATATCCAACAACAATTAAAAGAAGCAAATAAAAAGATAAAAGCTTTAAATAGTCTGTATCTGAAAGTTCGTTCAATCAGTTCATTTAAACAATTATTCGAAATGAATCGATTAGCAAAAAGGATTATTTCACTTGTAAGATCTAACCCTAAAAAGTTCTACCAAGCTGAAAAGTTCTTTTATGCACATTTAGATTCAGCAGTAGAACTAACATCAAAGTATACTTTATTAGTTTCCCAACCGGTGAAGAATAAAGATATGAAATTAGCTTTGCAAGATACACGAGAGACATTAGAATCTATCAACACAGTTATGGAAGAAGATTTACAAAGCGTCTTAGCCTCTGATGTAGAGCTACTTAAAATGGAGTTAGATTTCGCTAAATTATCCGTTAAACAAACAGAAAAACCTTTATATTTAAAAGGAGAATCCGAAAATGAGCGAAAAGATATCAAATACAAGTGAAGATATATTAATGGACGAACTATTATCCAGCCCTTTTAACCTAGATACTACTAAGCCACAAGCCATTACAGAAACAGAAGCAGCCCCGACTAAACTGATCGATCGACTTTCGGAAGCTGAGCAACAAAAAGCTCGACAATTAGCTGACCAAATACCAGCTGGTGACTACGAAGCGATTCTAACCTACGGTGCAAACGCACAATCTGAGCTTACCCGTTTTTCTCATCAGATGCTAGATCATGTGCAAAAAAAAGATATCGGACCTGTTGGAGATATATTAAGTGATTTGATGCGCAAATTATCCGAGATTAATCCCGAAGAACTGTCTACTGAGAAAAAATCAGGTATTAAAAAATTATTTAGTCGTGTCAATCGCTCCGTCCAGGAGGTAATGACAAAATATCAAAAGCTTAGTACACAAGTAGATCGTATTGGCATTCAGCTAGAACATTCTAAAAGAGGACTTGTGGAAGATGTTCAAATGCTCAACAAACTTTACGATCAAAACAAAACGTATTTCCAAGCATTAAATGTATATATTGCTGCTGCAGAGTTAAAAAAGGATGACATAGTAAATGTAACTATTCCAGAGTTACGACGAAAAGCGGAATTATCCAATGATCAAATGGCTTATCAAGAAGTCAATGATATGGCACAATTCGTAGATCGTTTAGAAAAAAGAGTGTATGATCTACAGTTATCTCGTCAAATTACGATACAGAGTGCACCACAAATTCGAATGATTCAACAAACCAACCAAACGCTTGCCGAAAAAATTCAATCATCTATTATGACATCTATCCCGCTTTGGAAAAACCAAATTGCTATTGCTTTAACTTTAAATCGTCAGCAAAAAGCAGTAGCTGCACAAAAGCAAGTTACGCAAACGACGAATGATTTATTATTGAAAAATTCGGAGATGTTAAAAGTGAATAGTATTGAAACTGCAAAAGAAAATGAACGAGGTATTGTAGAAATTGATACATTGAAGAAAACACAAGAAAATTTACTACAAACAATCGAAGAAACGATGCGTATTCAAGCTGATGGTCGTGTAAAACGAAAAGCAGCAGAAATAGAAATTGGTCGTATGGAAGAAGAACTAAAACAACGTCTACTACTAATTGCTGACCAATCTAAAAACCGTTCTTCCTAATAATATTATATGGAGCAGTAAAGAATAGATTACCACAACAAAAAGAATTCATTTTAAATCACAATTGATTTAAAATGAATTCTTTTTTAAGTCGCAAGACCCTTTAGTAAGGCTTCAGCATATTTTTCTTATCCTCATCATTAAATACTAATACCTCATGAGAAGCATCATAAGAATCACCATAAAAATGTTCATCTTTATACGTGTGGATATTTTCATATGTCCATTTCATAGCTTCATAAATGGCATACTCATCTTGGTCTGTTGGGGACCAGTATAAAATTTCCAAAATGGTATTTTCTCCAGTTGCTAGAGAACGCCGTGAGTATCCTATGCGAGTAGCATGTTTGAATTCTTCACGCGCATAAAATTTTAGACGCTTCTCAGAATCAGAGTCATCATAGTTAACAGGTTCTACCTCTAATAGTATGACCTTATTCTTTTCTTTTAATTGACTCAATAATTTCCTACCTAGGCCTTCTCCACGAGCTTCTTTAGAAACAAATAGATAGTCTACAAAAATGAAGTTTTCAAACTCCACGTACATCAATACATGCTTTGGTCCCTCGTCTTTTATATAGATATCTTCTTTATCCGTCAAAAGTGTTTCCATATGAACGCGAGATTTCATTTCATCCACTGGAAAATATTGATTAAGCTTTTCATACCAATTCATGTGTAATAGTTCTCCTTTCAAAATTATATTTTGCTCGGAGGTTTGTTTTAAATAGGAACAAGTTGCCGAAAAAAATCCTCGAGTATATTTATTCCCTATTTAAAGGTTCATAAACATATTATAAGGATTCTTTTAAGAACTTTGCACAACCAGATGTAGCATCTTCCGAAGTAATCGAAGTGTTTCCTCTGAAAATTTTTCTAATGAAGACGCAGTGGCAGACTTTTTATCAAAGATTAAACGAAACAAGTTTAATTGTTCTTCTGTTGCTTCCCGATCATTCAAAAACAAATGTAAAACGTTGATACCAAGTTGCTCCTGCTCTAACACTGCTTCGGCAGTATCCATAATACCATTTTGGGCATAACCAAATGCAGAAGGTTCTCCATCTGAAAATACAAGTAAAAACTTATGAGCCTCTGCTCTATTTTCTAATCGTTTACCCATCCATCTAATGGCAAACCCGTCTCTATTGTCTTCATGTGCTTCCATGGAAAGAATGTCCAAACCATTATCTTTTTGCCCATCTTCTAACTTGTGAATCCATTCAAATGCATTTGGTTGAGAGGTTTCCGTCGCTTCATAAGCATCTTCATAATGGAGGACAATTTCATGGGTAATTTTAAGTTCTCTTAATACATCATGAAATAGTAAAACAGCTTTTTTTGTTTCCTCCATTTTATCCTGCATGGAGGCTGATCCATCGACTAACAAACCAAAAACAGCATCTAATTGAATACTTGGCGCATTTTTTTTATAAAAGGGTTTTGGTCTTTCATCTGTCCAAAGAGCCGTTAGCTTTGTAGATAACCTACCCTTTGTTAAGTTCGTACGCTTATCTACTCGCTTTTGTTCTAATCGTTTTTTCATTTCCTGTACAAATGCTTTTAGATAAGGTGCATGGTCTTGGCGATATTTGTTTAGGAGATGTTGGTTTTCGGAAATACTTGTAATCGCAATACGCTTTTCCTGATACATCACATTTGTATGTTCTTTTCCGAAGGACTTACCAGCTTTTTTTAAGTCACTGGATTGGTCATTAGTGGACTGATCCACCTGACCTTCCTTGCTATTCCCACTTGATTGACCTTTACCGGTCATCGTAATTTCGTGCCCTTCCTGTCCTTCCTCCGCTTCTATTGCTTGTTGTGCTTTCCCATCTCTGCCGTGCTCTAGTTCATATTGAAGATGCACACCATTTTCTTGTTCATTTTCTCGGTGCCAGGTTCTAAATATCTCTTCAATCGTATCTTTTTCACCTTCCTCACCACGTTCTGAATCTTTAGCCCCTTGATGATAGTGAAAGTCTTTGGATGCTACCCGTGTGTACGATATAATTGCATAATATTGTAGCAGGCTATCCTCATTTATATATTCGTTTAAAAGAAAATATAGCTGATAGGCCAAATCAATAGATTGTTGAGTATTTTTAGATTCATATACTTTTTGAATGATACTATTCGTCACAGAAAATATATCTGGACCTGTTCCATACATCGTACCTTCATACAGACAAATATATAAATAACTTATAAAAGCGTCCGCTAAAAAACCTTTTTGAACATTTACTCGAAGTTGCTGTTTGTGAAATTCTAAATAAGTATGAATACGAATTGTAAATACTTTTTGCGTACCTATTCTTTTTTTCTGAATCATTTCAATCATACGAAATTCTTCCAAACAAAATAGTAACTGATCCATGAATTTAGTTAAGCTAGTCGGTTTTTCCTCCTGAAACTGCTGCCATTTCAACACGTCAAAGGACTTCCAAAACCCTTCTGCCATCAAGAAAATGTCAGAAATTCTGCCTGCATGCATCACATGCTTCTCACGATGTCTCCAAAACACACTTAAGGAAATTATTTGATCCGCTGGTTGAAATTCGATCAGTTTACGCTCATTAATCGCTAATAATGTATTTTTGGTTAAAGCTTTAGCAACATTTTCGTAATGCATGAGTTGCCTAGCATCTATCGTTTCATTATTGAACTGTATAAAACGGTCAACTGAAGCCATTTATCTCCCTCACTTAATCCAAGTAGATGCCAATGCTAACACAAGCTGTTTTTCTTGGTCATCTTCAAGCTTTTCAGCAATAGCATAGGTAATCGCTCTGATTGGTTCCATATATAATGCCAGTTCAGTAGCATACAGTAAACTTCTAATGGAGGCTGCTTCTTCTGAGAGCATTCCTTGTTCTACTTGTTCCATTAAATCTTTTGCCAAATTCAACATAAGTATATGTAAGTCTTTCGGTGCTGTGGGGAACATCTCCTGCCATAGCTTTTCCAGATGCTCACCTGAAATATATGGAATTGAAAAGGTAACGAAACGATTTTTTAATGCCTCATTCATAGGGGTTGTACCTATATATCCTTCATTTATCGCTGAAATAACCGAGAAATCAGGATGAGCTCTTATCACCTCTCCTGTAAACGGGTTTGTGAGCATTCTTCTATAATCCAATACACTATGCAAAATAGGAAGTGTCTCTGATTTGGCCATATTAATCTCATCTATGTATAGAATATGCCCTTTCTTCATCGCTTCCACCACAGGACCATCTACAAAATCAATTTCGCTTAATCCACCCTTTGTAATAATTGTTTTAAAACCTAATAATGCCTCTGCATCTAGATCTACCGAACAATTTATACTTTGAATTGGCTGTGAAAAAAACTCAGAAATTGTTTCAGCCAACTTAGTTTTACCTGCCCCTGTAGGTCCTTTCAGTAATACCGGTTTTTTTAGAGATACGGCAATAAGCACATCTTCTAACAAATGTTCTTCTGGAGATAGATAACCTCCTGCTCCAATAAGAGCTGTATCTTGTGCTGAATGCACTCTGGTTAATCTCTTCAGTTTTTCTTCCATTACTAAATTTTTCATTTTCTTGTCTCCTTATGAAAAAAAACCGATGAGTTCACATCGGTTTTTTTATTGGAAATATTCTTTGTAGTAGCCGCCAATTTTTCCAGTGTTATCAATTACAAAGATAAATTCTTCTGTTTCATTTTTAACTTCATAAGTTTTCCCAACGGTAAGTACATTGCTCACAAGGAATTTTTTAGCATCTGTTTGCGTGCATGTCACTGTTTTAATAGTTGGCTTTGTAGCCCAATTTGTATGTATCATCTAACCACTTCCTTTATAACTAGTATACGTTTCAACCCAACTTTTTTCAATTAATGATTCTACTAAAAGAGGAGAAAAATTATACAGCTCCTCTTTCCTGCTGTAGTAAAGGAGAAAGTGCTAATAAATGGTCGATTCGAAATGTTCTTTTCGCTTTCTGCTTAAAACAATATGCGTAGAATATATCGGCTTCAACTCCAAGTAGCTTTACTTTACGCTTACTTATTTCACCTGCTTTGGACAAATATATTAACTCACAAACCCATCCACGATGTAAATATTTTACCAAATCATTACGCATATTCGTGCCCCCTTTTTAACACTATATGCGAACATACGTTTTACCAATACAATTAATCATCATTTTTTTATAAGATCTTTTAATTGTTTTAACACCATCGCAAAGTTGTCTTTTTCGCTGTTTACTCTAAAGTATTTAAAAGGATCTCCTTGCTTAGTTATGCGATCTAATACGGACGGAATCGTAAATGTATCAGGCTTTAAGGACTCTTTTACTTCCTCCCATTTAAGGGGAGTTGCAATAAGCCCTAACTCATTCCCTCTAGGGGAAAATGGAGCGACTATTGTTTTGCCTTCCTTATGTTGAACATAATCTAAATATAATTTATTGCCACGATTCTTTTTCAACCTTTCCGTAGTGAACCATTTTGGTTGCTGTTCCACTAAAAAGTCACATATAAATTTGGTGAATATACCCGTTTCCTCATACGTAAAGCTATCCTCGTCTAAAGGAATATAAAGCTGAATGCCTTTTCCACCTGATGTCTTCACAAACGAATGAAGGCGAAATTGATCAAATATTACTTTCATCTGTTGTGCGGCCTCCACTGCTAACGAAAACTCTTTAACAGAGGGTGGATCCAAGTCAAATACAATCTCAGTAGGATTATTTGTATGTACCGTCTGAAAGGGAATATGAAATTCTAAAGCAAGCTGGTTACCTAACCAGAGCAATGTCTCTAAATCATTGCACATAATATAGTTAATATCGTCCATTTTCTTTGTCGCAACAAAATCAGGAACATAATCTGGACTATTTTTCTGATAGAAACTTTCCCCAGGAACACCATGTGGAAAACGAATAACTGTTAGTAGCCTATCTTTTAATAAAGGCAACATATAGGGTGCTATACGTTGTAAATACATAAGGTAATCATCTTTTTGTATCCCAGATTTTGGCCAAATAGGTTTATCTGGATGAGTAATCTTTGTTGTTGGTGGTAAAGGGTATAATTGTTTTTGCATTTGTTCCCAACTACAATCCTGTATGTCTGTATTCAATTTAAACAAATGAAATCTTGGTTCCCTTAACTTTTTCCCATCAAAATCTATACATGCAATTTCTACGCAAATAGAAGGTTCTAACTCCCAAATATTATTGGAAAGTTGTGTTCCTTTCGTTTGAAATAATGTGATTAGTGTAGCTAACTCGACTTCGGATAGACCGTGACGAAACGTAACCACTTCTACTAAAAGGCCATTTTGGTAAACTACGCCGTGAAAAAAGCCATTACTTTTATCATATTTCGTTAAAATAATACTAATATATCTCCAGTTTTTTATTTTTAGCCACTTATTAGTCCGCTCAGCGCTATCCCATGTACTTTTAGTTTGTTTGGCTATCAAGCCTTCCCCATTATTCGTGACAATCCGATCCCACAATAATGGACTGTCTTCATAAACATTTATTGCCTGCAACCTATTTGTATCCTGATAATTTATAGAAACAGGAAGCTTTACTTTGTTAAATAATCTACTCAATTGCTGCTTTCGCTTCGTTAATGGAAGTTTGGTTAGGTCTTTACCTTTATATATGAGCAGGTCAAATACAACATAATGACACGTAAATATTTCTGCATTATTTTTAATAGTATCTATATTTTTCATTCTTCCTCGTAACTGAACTTTTGAAAAATCACTTTGAAAATTATTTACTAAATATACTAATTCCCCATCCATTGTCAGTGGTAAAAAAGGTTTGATTTTGTCATAAATTTCATGACAGAAGCTAATAATCTCAGGAAACATATTATTTAGTAATTTTCCATTCCTGCTTTTAAGTAATGGCTCTTTATCCCATTCTAGAATACATCGAAATCCATCATATTTAGTTTCGTATAGCCACTCATTTCCTATGGGCACTTCTGTTGAAGCGGTTAAAAGCATAGGCAACAAATTATTTCCTACTTCCTAGAGGTTTTTCTTTAGTCTTCATAATAATTCCTTTTTTAATACATATGAAGCGAAAATTATTGCTATCTTCTCATTATTTACTTTACTCACTTTTACAATAATTTTTAACATTACAACATTATTCATTTCATTGTTTCGGATCAAACGCTAGTATATAATGAACCTTCTCCTAAAATATAATCTATAAATTTTTACCCTTGTATAATATCAGTTAAATTGGCCTGATAGTCTCTACCTGGCAGCCACAATAAATGCCGGACTACAAGGAAGCATGAAAAAGAGAGATAAATAGTAAGGTAATTCAATTAATCATTTGCTTCTATAATGTTTAGTATTACTGCGTATTTGTTTATGACTCTTATTTTTTCATACTTTCTGTCTGGTGACTGAAGGGATGAATGAATAAGAGTTTTTGTTTTGGGAAAAATAAAGTTGGAGTTGATTAAATGTTTTTTCTATTAAATATACTAGGTATATTTGTTGTCCTTGGCATCGTCTACCTTTGTTCGCCGGATAAAAAGAAAATTAAATGGCGTTCTATTCTTACCCTGCTCGTCGCTGAATTGCTTATTACATGGTTTATGTTATCTACCACGATTGGGACATGGACAATTAACAAAATTGCTTCTTTCTTTACATGGTTAGTATCATCCGCAAATGCAGGAATTTCATTCGCCTTTCCATCTGTAATGGCGAACGACACTGTTGATTTTTTCTTTAGTGCTTTACTGCCTATAGTTTTCATTGTAACTTTCTTCGATATTTTGTCTTATTTTGGAATTATGACGTGGATCATCGATAAAGTAGGATGGGTTATTTCTAAAATATCTGGGCTACCTAAGCTAGAGAGCTTTTTCTCGATCCAGATGATGTTCCTCGGCAATACAGAGGCTCTAGCAGTTATCCGTCAACAGTTGGTCGTTTTAAAGGACCAACGATTATTGACATTTGGAATTATGAGTATGAGTAGTGTCAGTGGTTCCATAATAGGGGCGTATTTATCGATGGTTCCTGCCGAGTATGTATTTGCAGCTATTCCACTTAATTGTCTAAATGCCCTGTTATTAGCAAGTATTTTAAATCCTGTAGAGGTTAGCAAAGAAGACGATATTGTTTATGTTCCTCCTAAAGAAGAACGTCAAGATTTCTTTTCTACTATTTCAAACAGTATGCTTATCGGGATGAAAATGGTTATTGTAATTTTAGCGATGGTAATAGGGTATGTGGCATTAACCACTGCTCTTAATGGAATCCTGGGCTTCTTTATAGATGGTTTGACAATCGAAAAGATTTTCGGTGTCATCTTCTTCCCATTTGCGGTTTTGCTTGGATTAGGCATCCAAGATGCGATGTATGTTGCATCGTTAATGGGGATTAAACTATCGACAAATGAATTTGTGGCGATGATGGATCTAAAAAACAACATCCAAGACTTAAATCCACATACGGTCGCGGTTGCTGTAACTTTCTTAACTTCATTCGCCAATTTTAGTACAGTCGGCATGATTTATGGTACATACAGCTCTACTTTAGGTGAAGAGCGTTCAAAAATCATCGGCAAAAATGTTTGGAAACTTTTAGTAAGCGGAATGGCTGTATCGCTGTTAAGTGCAATGCTTGTTGGATTATTCGTTTGGTAAACAAGACAAACGGCTATCAAACAAAGGTTCATTGCGCTACTTAAAGAAAGCCTTCAGAGCACAGAAAATGTTCAAATAGTAAAAGAAGCTAACGACCTAGAAGAAATAGGTTGTTAGCTTCTTTATCTTCCTTTCAAATCTTTGTTACGTAAAAATATCATTATTTAATACATAAAAAGAAGGCAAAGAATGCATAGTAAGAAGAAAATGAAAAAGTGGTGAGCGCAATGCATACAGTTTGGAAAGGCAGCATCAGCTTTGGTCTAGTTAATATTCCGATAAAGCTTCATACAGCTACTGAAAATAAGGATATTAAATTACGTCAGCTCCACAAAGAATGTCATACACCCATTAGTTACGCTAAGGTTTGCGAAGGCTGTAAACAAGAAGTCAAAAATGAAGACATCGTGAAAGCATACGAATACTCCAAAAACAAATTTGTTATTTTAGATGAAGAAGAGTTAGAAAAACTGAAAAAAGAAAATGAAGACAAAGCGGTAGAAATAATAGACTTTGTCAAATTAGAAGAAATAGACCCAATATATTTTGAGCGAAGTTATTTTATGGCTCCTGATAGCGGTGGCAGCAAAGCATATTCTTTGTTAAGAGAAGCATTACATGAATCAGGGAAAATCGGAGTAGCTAAAATTATGATTCGTTCGAAAGAGCAACTAGCAATCGTACGAGTATACAATGAAACATTAATCATGGAAACAATTCACTTTCCCGATGAAGTTCGTAGTACTGCAGATGTACCCAATATTCCAACGGAACAGTCTGTAGTAAAAAAAGAACTCGATACAGCACTAATGCTTGTTGACCAGTTGACAACGACGTTTGAACCTGACAAATACACAGACGAATATCGAACTGCTTTAATGGAGCTAATAGAAGAGAAAAAAGCAGGAAATAAGGTAGTATCGACAACTGAAAAACAAACAGAATTACCATCCAATGTAACGGATTTAATGTCTGCTTTACAAGCGTCTCTTGACAAAACGAAAAAGAAAAAACCTGCACCAAGAAAAAGAACGCCAAAAGCAAAAACGTCCTAAACAGCAAGTTCTCTAGCCGGGCAGCTCCTAAAGGGTCTGCCCATTACATAAGTACAGCAGCAAAAATTTTAGATTGTTGGGATATTAATATTGATGCATTTCTACAATCCCATTAATCGCTACGAAAGCATTTATGTCAATTGTCTTTATAAGTGATCTAAGTTCAGGTTCTTCCAACCTATTAATAAAACAAATGACTATTTCGACTTGTTCATTCGTGTGGCCTACTTCACCAGCTATATATGTAACCCCTCGACCTAAATGAGCTTGAATTGCATCACCAATTTTCCGGGAGTGATCGCTAATAATCATAATGTTTTTAGATTCATCAAAACCAGCTTGTACCATGTCAATTACCTTCATAGCTATAAAGTATGCTATAGCCGAACATAAAGCACCCTTTAGCCCATAAATTAGCATGGCAAATGAAAATATTAACACATTAATACTCATAATAACTTCTCCCACGGATAATGGGAATTTCTTTGCAATTAGTATTGCTAAAATTTCTGTACCATCTAAGGCACCACCTTTACGTAAAACAATACCAATCCCTAAACCAATCATAATACCACCTAATACTGCTACTAACATGGTATCACCTGAAATAATAGATGGAATGTGATGCAACAGGCTTGTAGAAATTGATAATGCCGTGATACCAATAACTGAACTAAAAGCAAATGACTTCCCAAGTTCTTTATAACCAATAAATATAAAGGGAATATTTAAAACAAATAGGAATAAACTCAATGAATATCCCGTCATATGAGAAAATAAGATAGAAATTCCCGTAATCCCACCATCAATTATATCGTTTGGGATCAGTACGGCTTCTAGTCCGATAGCTGTGATTAGTGCTCCCAATATAATAAACAATACACGACTTATTCTTTCAAATGTAGTAATAGTCTGTCCATTTCTTATTTCCAATCGGCTGGACTCCTTTTATAGCTGAATAAAGAACATCAAAACACTCCTAATTTTTATTACTCTATAAATATATGTTAGTTCATTGTCTTGTTATGCTGCTTCTGTCTAGCTATAAAATAAACTATTCTTAATATGTATTTTTTGCTGTATACCTTATTATTCTACAAAAAAAGACTCCCAACGAAGGGAGTCTTTTAATATTAGCTATTTAGTAATAGGTCTTCAGGACTTTCAAGTAATTCTTTAACAGTTTTTAAGAAACCTACTGAATCCTTGCCATCGATTACACGGTGGTCATAAGATAATGCAATGTACATCATTGGACGGATTTCAACTTCATTTCCAACAGCGATTGGACGCTTTTGAATTGTGTGCATTCCTAAAATACCAACTTGTGTACCATTTAGAATAGGTGTTGACATTAATGATCCGAATACTCCACCGTTAGTAATAGTGAAAGAACCACCTGACATATCAGAAAGAGTTAATTTGTTATCACGAGCTTTTTTAGCAAGTTCTCCAATATTAGCTTCGATTTCTGCAAAGTTTTTACGGTCTGCATCACGAACGATCGGAACTACAAGACCACCTTCGGTAGAAACAGCGATACCAATATCATAGAAGTTATTTTTCACAATATCTGTACCATCAATTTGAGAATTTACATACGGATATTTTTTAAGTGCTGCAACTACTGCTTTTGTAAAGAATGACATAAATCCAAGACGCACATCATTTTGTTCAAAGAATTGATCTTTTTTACGTGAACGAAGTGCCATAACATTTGTCATATCAATTTCATTGAAAGTTGTAAGCATAGCTGTATTTTGTCTTACTTCTAGTAGACGTGTTGCGATTGTTTGACGACGACGAGACATTTTTTCGCGAGTCGTACGACCATCATCTTCTTTAGGAGCACTAGCTGTTGGTGCTGGTGCTGCTTTTGCAGGTGTTGGAGCCGAACCATGAGCTGAAACGTCTTGTACACGTACGCGACCCATAGGATCTACTGGTGAAATCTCACTTAGGTTAATGCCTTTTTCACGAGCTAGTTTACGAGCTGCAGGACTAGCAATAGTACGGTCTTGCTCAGATGAAGTTTCTTCTGCTACAGGCGCTGTTTTAGGCGCTTCCGGAGCTTTAGTTTCTTCTTTAGCTTCAGGTGCTACTGCTGTTGGTGCTGATGTATTTGAACCTGATCCAGCTCCAACTACTGCAATTACTTGCCCTACTTGAACTGTATCTCCTTCAGCTGCTAGAAGTTCACTAACTACTCCAGCCTCTTCGGAAATAACTTCAACGTTTACTTTATCTGTTTCAAGTTCAACGATGAACTCACCTTTTTCAACTGTATCACCTGGTTGTTTTAACCATTGTGCAATGGTACCTTCTGTAATTGATTCTGCTAATTCTGGAACTATGATGTCTGCCACTTAAATTTCCTCCTCTAGTAATCCTATCTTATAAGCTTTTTAAAGCTTCTTCAATAATACGTGCTTGTTCTACTTTATACGTATCTCCATCACCTTCTGCAGGACTTGCTCTATGCACACGACCTACATAAGTAATTTCTTGATCTTTTGCTATTTCTAATAGATATGGTAGAGCAAAGTTCCATGAACCCATGTTTTCTGGTTCTTCTTGAGCCCAAACAAGTTGTTTCGCATTTGGGAAACGAGAAACAATTTGTTGAATCTTTTCTTGTGGGAATGGATACAGTTGTTCCACACGAACAATATGAATATGATCGAAACCTGCACCATCTTTTACTTTGTCTGCTAAGTCTATTGCAAGTTTACCACTAACAAAGATAATTTTCTCTACTTTGTCTGCTTGTTGGCCTAAACCAGGTTGCTCCACAACTGTTTCAAATTGACCAGTTGTTAAATCTGCTACATCAGCTCCAACTAATGGATGACGTAATAAGGATTTAGGTGAAACAATGATTAACGGACGAATAGCATCTTCCTTAAGCATTTTTGCTTGTCTGCGTAAAATGTGGAAATAGTTAGCAGCACTAGATAGATTTGCAACTGTCCAGTTATTTTCAGCCGCTAATTGTAAGTACCGTTCTAAACGAGCACTAGAATGCTCAGAACCTTGGCCTTCAGCAGCATGTGGCAATAGCATAACCAAGCCTGATTTAAGACCCCATTTAGCTCTCGCCGAACTGATAAAGTTATCGAACATAACTTGTGCCATATTTGCAAAGTCACCATATTGTGCTTCCCAGATTGTTAGTGAGTTATTATCCTCTAAGTTATAGCCAAATTCATACCCTAATATTGCTGCTTCTGTAAGTGGACTATTATGCACTACAAATGAAGCGTTTCCATCACTAATCGCATGAATTGGTGTTAATTCAGCACCAGTTTTTTCATCGTGAAGTACTAAATGTCTATGAGAGAAAGTCCCACGTTGTGCATCTTGACCAGATAAACGGATAGAGTTTCCTTCTTGTAAAATTGTTGCAAATGCTAATGTTTCTGCATGGCCCCAATCGACTTTCCCTTTACCTTTGAACGGTTCTTCACGGCGCTTCAATATTTTTTCTAGCTTTTTGAAAGCATTAAAGTCAGCTGGCCATGAAAGTAAATCTTCATTGATTTTAGCAAGCTTACTCTCTTCTACCCCTGTTTGAATTTCTGGCATACCATCTAATACAACTTCTGGTATAACGATATCATGTACAGTCGATGGTGGAAGTTCTTTCACACGATCATAAGCTTGTTGCATTTCAGCGAAAACAGACTGGTCTAATGATTTGACATCAGAATTCTCCATTAAGTTTTCCGCTACTAACTGCTTGCCGTATAACTCACGAACAGTTGGATGCTTATGAATAGAATGATACATGGTTGGATTTGTTACTAACGGCTCATCCATTTCGTTGTGACCATAGCGACGATAACCTAGTAAGTCAATCACAATATCTTTCCCGAATTTTTGACGGTATTCATGCGCAAATTTTGCAACCCCAATTACTGCCTCAGGATCATCCGCATTCACATGAATGACAGGAACTTCATAACCTTTTGCTGGATCAGAAGA
Organism: Psychrobacillus sp. FSL H8-0510; assembly: GCF_038008345.1. Classification (NCBI taxonomy): domain Bacteria; kingdom Bacillati; phylum Bacillota; class Bacilli; order Caryophanales; family Bacillaceae; genus Psychrobacillus; species Psychrobacillus sp. FSL H8-0510. The sequence continues at coordinate 1,694,141 of NZ_JBBOYZ010000001.1, read as the reverse complement.
ATAGTTAGTTGATCGAGAATCATAATGTTCAGTAGTAAAACCAATCATATTATTAGCAATAATATGGATAGAACCACCTGTTTGATATCCACGAACTCGACTATAGTTCAATACTTCTGTTACTACCCCTTGACCTGGGAAAGCTGCGTCTCCATGTACTAAAATAGCAAAAGCCGCATTTTTATCTTGAACAGGATAACCGGCCTCATCTGTTGTTTCTTGTGCAGCACGTGTTTGACCAGTAACAATAGGACTTACTACCTCTAAATGGGAAGGGTTATACGCAAGTTTTACTGTTAAACCAGATTGAGAGCGATAGCTTGCCCCTTTATGGTACTTAACGTCACCAAACCAACCTTCCGAAAGTTCAAGTGAACCATCCTTCGGTAAAAATGATTCAGTAGGAACATGTGCAAACTCTGCAAACATCATTTCATATGGTTTATTTAGGACATGAGTTAATACATTTAGTCGACCACGATGAGCCATACCTATATTTACTTGCTTTGTATTTGTTTTATTGGATTGACGAACTAATTCATCCATTAATACAACTAATGAGTCTAAACCTTCAATGGAGAAGCGTTTAGCTCCAACAAACGTACGATGGATGAACTTCTCAAATCCTTCGACTTGTGTTAAACGTTTAAGTAATTGTTTTTTGTCTTCAGCTGAAAGCTTTTCTCTTATAGCACCTTTTTCAATCTTTTCTTGTAACCAAGTACGTTCTTCCGTATTGACAATATGAGCAATTTCAAACGCAATTTTATCTGTGTACATAGAACGCAAATATTCTATTGCTTGTAAACCATTCATTATATTGGCTGGAGCATTTTTAATAAGGAAAGAAACGGGTACTTCTCGTAAATCTTGCTCAGTTAAACCATAAGTAGTTAAATTTAGCTTTGAATCTTCTTTTGGTCCATCATTTAATGGATAAATATTAGCCGTTAAGTGACCATGATTCCGAATGGCATCTGCTAGTTGAATGGCATTAACCACTTTTTCAAAGTTATTAGGCTCTACAATAGGTGTATCAGGGCTGTTTGATGATGATGAAGCGGGCATCTTAGGTGCTCCATATTGCTTAAACAACTCTACTAATTCAGGATCCACATCGTCCGGAGACTGTAAAAATACATCATACTGCTCCATCACATACCCAAGGTTCGGACCAGAAAAAGCTGACCAAGGTGTTTGATTGTTCGACATTTAGAAAAACCTCCAACATTTTGTGCCTTTTAGGCATTTATCATAAATACATTTAAGTGGATAAAAAGTTCTAGAGTAATACATGTAAAAAATACACGCATATACCTCTATATAGTTTACCACTCTTTTATATAGTCTCAAACTATCCTTATATAAGAACAATTTTTCCATCTCAATCTTACTACTATCGGGAAAAAATACAATGGTTTTTTTCAAAAAAATTCAGTAATTCGTCATATTTTTTTTACATTGCTACTGAATGATTATTCACTTGTTAATTTAGGGAATAAAATGTAAAATTTTGTCCATTTCCCTTTTTCACTATCCACAGAAATGGTTCCCCCGTATTCATTTACTAGACTTTTTACTATACTTAATCCCAAACCAGATCCACCTCTACGTTTGGTTCTAGCTTCATCAACGATAAAGAAACGCTCGAAAATTTTAGGTAACAATGTTCTTTCAATACCTACTCCGTTATCTTCAAGTGTAATCTGGACATGGTCCATATTACAAATAACTGTTGCTTTAATAAATGGTTTCTTGTCATTATATTTTATCGCATTTTCTATTAGATTACGCAGAATTTGCTCAAGAGCTGTAGGCGGAACAGGAACTTTTACTTGCATTTCTCCTTTAATTTCAATTATCGTCTCCGGTGATAGATGTAAGTAATTTTGTTGCAACTCGTGAAGCACAGATATTACGGAAGTAGCTTCCTTCATCGTATGATGCTCATTTTTTGCTAATTTTAACATTTCCTCGATTAATAACTTCATTTTTTGAATTTCTGTAAGCGATATTTCTAAAGACTCATCTAAAATGGCACGCTCTTCTTTTCCCCATCGATTCAACAATGATAAATGTCCTTCCACTACTTGTACTGGGGTACGCAATTCGTGAGATACATTATGGATAAATTCATCTTGTCTCGAAATGGTTGTCGATACTTCATCCATTAGTTCCTTATAAATTTTCAAAAGCTCTCCGATTTCATCTTCATTGTTGTAGACAAAACTGCCTGATTTAGAAAACTTAGTCTGTTTTGCAAGCTGCATTTCATCTCGTAATTCCTTAATAGGTTTCAACAAAACCGAAGACAACATATACCCTACTAAAGCCGAGAGGACAAGCGCAATTAGAGCGAATATTCCCATGGCTATTAATATATAATTCATGAGCTGAGAAAAGCTATCTAAACTATGAGAGATTTGTACGTATCCTTTAAACAAACCAAAGTCTAATTCCTCCACTTTATGAAAAATTATATGACCATCAATTTCTTCTCTAATAAATTCCTCTGTTTGAAGTGTAAATGACTTTGGAAAATTACTGGCATCATTGATTCTTAGAATTTCTATACCATCGTTATTCAGTACACGAACGGATTGTTGTTGATTGACCAGCTGATTGAGTAATGTTCTGTTTTTTTGAATATCTTGTATGGAGATGATTGGACCATTCGATTGGAAAAAGTTAGTAACCTCATCCAATGTATTTTGAGCAGTTTTTTCCTCCGAAATTTGCAGCCAGTTAAAGAGCGAAAAATATAAAATAATACACATCATAAGGAAACTTAAAAATATGGAAATCGCTGAAGCATAAGTCCACTTACGCTGTAAAGTCCATTTTCTCATCATCTCATCACATATCCTACGCCTCTAACCGTTTCAATTAATGCTGCAATATCGGCAGGAAGTTTTTTTCTCAGATGCCTTATGTATACATCCACCACATTTGTTTCTACCTCTACATCATAGCCCCATACTTTTTCCAAAATGTTATCTCTAGTCAGTACCATATTAAAATTCTCCATTAAATACACCAGCATATCGTACTCGGTTTTTGTTAACTCAATTTCTTTTCCCTCATAGAAGACCTGATGCGCTTTTTGCTCAACAGTTAGTCCCTTAATCGACAACTCGTTTTTCACTTTTTCTTCAGATGGTTCTATTCTTCTTAGTACAGCTCGAATTCTAGCTAGTAATTCCTCAATAGCAAAAGGTTTAACAATATAATCGTCCGCACCTGACTCTAACCCAGAAACTCTATCTATAATTGCATCTCTAGCCGTGATTAAAATAATAGGAGTACTTTTCTTCCTACGTACTCTTCGGCATATTTCTAAACCGTTTAAATTTGGTAACATAACATCGATTAACATAAAGTCATAAGCATGATTAAGTGCCAAATCTGCCCCTTCCCGTCCATCATGAGAAACAGTAACTTGATAATTTTCATGCTTTAACTCAAGTTCCACAAATTTAGCAATATTTACTTCATCTTCTATTAAAAGAATATGTTGTTGCGTCATATCCTCCGCTCCTTCCATCTTGGTTTTATATTATATAGCATAACCTAAATCAAGAAAAAACCGTTCCATTATGAATGAACGGTATTGGAATATATATAATTGTTTTTTCCATTCTTCTTGGCTATATAAAGTGCTTGATCTGCATTATCTAAAAGCTCGTCTACTGATGAGCCATCATCCGGGAACATAGCAACTCCTATAGAAGAGGTAGGTGAAAAGTAAAAGTCATCTATTGTCCAGCCTTTACGCAAGTTTTCTTGTATAGATTGAATAATTTTATCCAAACCATTGCTTCTGCCATTTACATAGTCGTTGATCTGATCAACAATTATGACAAATTCGTCTCCGCCGATACGATATACATTAAACTTATAGTCCAAGCTTATTTGAAGCTTTTCAGCGAAATAAGTTAGAAACTGATCCCCTACATCATGCCCATATTGATCGTTTATGGCTTTGAAATTATCACCATCTATATATAGTAAGCCTACATTCGGAAACGCTAAACAAGCGGAAGAAATATATTCAGGAAGATCTTCATAAAAGGAACGTCTATTTGGTAGACTAGTTAAACTATCATGATAAGCCATAAACTTTAGTTGGTTTTCTAAAGCTCTCTTTTCTGTTATTTCACGAGATACTATAACAAACGACTTTTCCTTACAATCGTCTACTGTGCTCTCCACGGACGTCACAGAAGTATCAGTCCAAATCGACTTTCCATCCTTTTTTTGAAGGAGAAGTTCTAATCGAAAATTATCTAACATTTTTATCTTGGAGAAACTCACAGCTTCCGTTTGATCAGCGATAAGATTAAAGTAATAACTACCAAGTAACTCTTCTTTATCGTAATTTAAGATAGTTTCATGACTAGGTGAGGAATAAAGCAAGTATCCTTCGGCATCCGTAATAGCAATTAAATCATTCGAATACTCCGTGATTAACTTAAAGGACCGTTCAATATTGCGCAATTCCTTTAACATACGATTCTTTTCCGTGTTATCAAATTGTACCGTTAAGTACTTTTCAATTTCCCCTAAATCATCTTTTATAGGTACAACAATAGCATTTACCCAGAAAAAAGAGCCGTTTCTCGTTCGATTACGTATTTGACCATTCCAAATATGTCCATTACTGATGGTGTCCCACATGTCCTTAAAAAAAGATTCATCATGATAGTTAGAATTTAACATGTGAAAGGATTTCCCGATTACTTCTTCCTTTTTAAACCCCGTAGTCTTTTCAAACAAATCGTTTACTACTTCAATTATTCCTTTTTGATTGGTCATGGCAACAAGTGCAACTTCATTGATAGCTTCTCGATACGTCTCTAAAAGATAGGTAGATTCTCTTAAATCTTGTGTTCGTGAAACTTCTCTAGTCATTGCGAGAATATAAGTGTTTCCATTATCAAAAATAGGAATTACAGTTGTTTCGTTTATATGTGTTCCACTTTGTACACAATGATGATCCTGGTAGCAAACAGATCCTTTTTGAGCACACGCACGATTATATTGTTGAATAATCGTTCTGTTATGAAATTCACTAAAGCATTCATCTAAAGTTCTCCCTATCGGATTCTCTGAAAAAAGTTCAGCTGCTTTTTTATTGATAAACTCATAGACATAAGTAGAATCTTCTTTTCTCATAAAGAACACATATTCATCAGATAAATCATATAATAAATGGAATTGAGTATGGTTTAAAAAGGACTTAGACATCTATTTTAAAAGCTCCAATCGAGTTCTATACTTTGCTATATTAATCATATGTATTTATGTAGAAACTTACAAGTATCTTTCATCTATTAATTGAAAAAATTTTTACAAAAATTTAATTATTTTTAAAATACTTTCTACTATGCAAAACCAAAAAAAATTAGTATATTATTAATGCAAATAATTTTATAAGGCAAAGTTCGCTTTGCCGAGGGAAGGCAAATGGTGCGCCACCAGTTTTGAGCTGGTCCTAGTAGGTTCGATTCCTACCCCGAAATTTTTTATGCACGTTGAAGTGAAAAATTTCAGGGGAACTAGGATGACTATGCTCATTTATGGGTTCTTTTAGGGGGCGCTTTTTTTGATAAAAAAACGAGATTTATTTGAATGTACATCTCTTTATGAACTAATGTCAGATCCAACCATTTTGCCTTTCGTACGTCAAAAAGCAAATTCTGCTGACGAGTATTGGTTTATGACCAAACAGTTAATGGAAGAAGAAGAAAAAGGAACTGTTATTTCTCGTACTATTATTAGTGATTTTGGCCAGCCAATTGGCACTATAAATCTGTTTGATGTAGAAGATGGAGCAGGATTTTTAGGCACTTGGATTGGCAGTTCGTTTCAAGGTCTTGGTTACAATAAAAAAGCTAAAGAACAATTTTTGCAGGAAATTTTCTTTGAATTAGATATACAAACTGTTTTTTTACGTATTCGAAAAAGTAATAGTAAAAGTATTCGTGCAACAGAAAAACTCAGATATGCATTAAAAGCCAATGAATCTCATCCTTCTATCTATGCAGAGGTTAACAAGACAGAAGAAGTATTTGATCTTTACTATATACCAAAAGATTTGTTCCACTTAGTACTAATGCAACAAGAAAACGAAGAAGAACAAGCAATGTAAAAAAACTCCCGTCACTTCATTAAGTGACGGGAGTTTGTTATTTTTGGTAAGTTAATAATAGGTCAACAAATTGTTCAGGTGTTTTAGAAGCATTAACCTCGAACATTCGATCAATCATTTCTTCTTTCTCATCTACAAGTCGATTAAAAGAGTCCATAAAAGTGGTAGCTGTAAGATCTTCCTCTTCTAATATAGAAGCAAATCCTTTTTTCTCAAAATATTTAGCGTTTAAAACCTGATCCCCTCTACTCGCATGAACGGATAAAGGAATAAGTAACATTGGTTTTTTCAGTTCCAAAAACTCAAATATAGAGTTCGAACCAGCTCGGCTAATTACATAATTAGATATTTTCATTAAATGTGGTAATTCATTGGTTACATATTCAAAAGCGATATAGTTCGGTTTCCCGACTAATAGCTCATCTTTATTGCCTTTTCCACATAGATGAATAACTTGAAATCTTTTTGTCAATTGCTCAATATTCTGTTTGATTACTTCATTGATCTTTGCAGAGCCTTGACTACCACCCATAACAATAATTGTTTCTTTTGATGCATCGAAACCGGTTAACTGTTCTGCAATTTTTTCATCACCATGAAATAAATCAGGACGCAGTATCGCTCCAATAGATGAAGCCTTGTTTGCCGGTAAATGCTTAATTGTCTCTTCGAATACAGTAAAAATATGTTCTGCAAATGACGATGCAATTTTATTGGCAAGCCCTGGAGTTAAATCTGATTCATGAATGACAACTGGTATATTGGAAAGCTTCGCTGCCAGTACAACCGGTACAGATACAAAACCTCCTTTAGAAAATACAACAGAAGGCTTTACTTTTTTTAGCACAGTAATGGCCTGCATTGTTCCATACAACACTTTAAATGGATCAGAAAAGTTTTTTATGGAAAAGTAACGTCTTAACTTCCCATTAGAAATTGGGTGATACGGAATATTAGGGAATTTATCCCCGATAATTGTTTTCTCTATTCCATTATAAGAACCAATATAATGGATATCGTATTTTTTCTTTATTAACTCGGGTATTATGGCTTCATTTAACGAAACATGACCAGCCGTCCCTCCACCCGTTAATACTATTGTGTTATTATTCATTAATAATCTCCTAACTAATTTATAACTTTAAAGGATGTATGCCAACATGCACGAAATGAGAACTCTACCAGAAAAAAGTAAGTATATGATTAAGATCGTTTTACCCATATTAATCACGCAAATTGCACTCTATTTGATGACCTTCTTTGATATCCTGATGACAAGTAAATATAGCATTACCCATTTAGCTGGTGTTTCTATAGGTTCCTCTTTATGGGTGCCTGTATATACCGCCTTAACCGGTATACTAATAGGCATTACGCCAATTGTAGCACAATTAATCGGAGCAAAAAAGAAGAAAGATGTACGTACCTTTGTTCATCAGGGTTTTTATATTGGAATATTGCTTGCAATCGTTGTTTTTGTAGGTATTTTTCTAGTCATTGACCCTGTACTAAATTTAATACCTCTTGAAGCTAGTGTACGCATCGTAGCAAAGAAATATTTATTGATGTTGTGCATTGGACTAATTCCGTTATTTTTGTATAGCGTTTTACGGTCGTTTATCGATGCATTAGGGAAAACAAGAGTGTCTATGTTTATCATCTTAGTATCTGCTCCCATTAATATTGTTTTAAATTACCTACTTATTTACGGTAAATTGGGCTTACCAGAATTAGGGGGAGTCGGAGCAGGACTTGCCTCTGCGATTACATACTGGCTCATACTGCTGATCGCCATTATTATCGTACTTCGGAGTAACCCATTTGCAGAATTACAAATCTTTCACAGATGGACTAAACCCTCTTTAGTGAAAATACGGATGCTCATGAAGATTGGAGTGCCGATAGGTTTATCTCTATTTGCAGAAACCACTATATTTTCTGCAGTTACCATTCTAATGAGTGTATATTCAACCGAGGTTATTTCCGCTCATCAAATAGCGATGAATTTTACTTCACTGCTTTATATGGTTCCTCTTAGCATTGCCATGGGGGCAACTATTCTAGTCGGTCATGAAATAGGGGCAAATCGATTCGCTGATGCTAGGACCTATAGTTGGTTGAGCGTTGCAACAGCAATTTGCTTTAGCTTAGTTTCTATTTCGATATTGTTGTTATTTAGAGAACAAATAGCCTCTGTATATACGAATGATAAGTATGTAATCGAATTGACCGTTCAGTTTTTCTTCTTCGCCGCATTGTTCCAATTGTCTGATGCGATTCAAGCACCCGTTCAAGGAGCATTACGTGGATATAAAGATGTGACGATCACCTTTATCATGGCGATTATTTCCTATTGGATTATTGGCTTACCAACCGGTTATATTCTAGCCAATTATACGTCGTTTGAGCGCTTTGGATATTGGATTGGATTGATTGTAGGATTATCTATAGGGGCTATCACACTTACGATAAGACTTGTTTATTTACAGAAGAAAATGAAGTAAAAGTGCGCAGCTCCGATGTATATCCCTAAGGTTCCACTTTTCCCAAGTCAATATCCACGAATAGTAAGTAACGTGTGGAGCACGTTTGTGAACCTTCAGTGAACTGCAAGTAACTGTTCGTATAATAAAGCGATACTCAGACAAATCAAATCTCAGCAAACTACGCACCAAATAATTTATACACAAAAAGCGACGCATAGGCGTCGCTTTAGACTGTAGACAAACTTAATTTTAGATGTATAGAGTTGAATATTAAACTCGGCAATGCCCACCACTTCGCTTTCCGTGGGCTTGGCTTCAGCCTCCTCGTCACTACGTTCCTGCGGGGTCTTCAGCTCAAGCTATCCCACAGGAGTCTTCGTGGTGGACCTTGCCTTATAAACAGTTCCAATTGAGTATTCAATATCTTACTTTTAATAGGATGAATAAAACTCTTATGAATATTTATTACTATTCATAACCATTTATAAAAATACCTTTGTCGTCAAACTGAAGCGACGCATAGGCGTCGCTTTTTTGTGTGTTAATTATTTACCGATAAATTGCTGTGTCCAATAATAACCACTATCTGATAAACCTACGCCAATATGTGTAAATGAGCCGTTCATAATATTAGCTTTATGACCAGGAGATTTCATCCACGCGTCTACAACTTCAGCTGCGTTACGTTGACCCATTGCGATATTTTCTGCAGCCGATTTATACGTAATTCCAATTGATTTCATTTGATCAAATGGTGAACCGTAAGTTGGGCTTGTATGTGAGAAATAATTTTTATTTTTCATATCTTGAGATTTTGCTTGTGCAGACTGAGTAAGTTTTGTATCGATTTGAAGTGCTTTCAACCCTGCTTTAGCACGTTCTTGGTTAGTTAAATTCACCACTTGCTGAATTTCAGAAGTAACTTTAACCTCTTCTTTCACTTCAGTCGTTGGTTTTTGCACTACAGGTTCTTTTACTGTAGGTGCTGGTTGTTGTACTGCAGGTTTTTGAACTGTAGGTTCTTGTACTGCAGGAGTTTCTTTTACCGGTTCTTTAACAACTGGCTTTTCTTGAACTGGTTCTTTTACTACAGGTTTTTCTTCAGCTGGTTTAGCTGGAGTTACCACTTCTGGTTTTTTAGCTGGTTCTGCTGGTTTTTCCACTACAGGAACCGGTGCTTTTTCTTCTGTTTGTTTTTCATCTTCTTTAGCTACTGGTTTGTTCACTACTTGGCCTATATTAATCTTAGAAACATCCTTAAGATTTAGAAGCTTTGCAAATGATAACTGCATATTGTAATTCCATTTTACTTTATAAGAAAGATTTTTTGGAACTTCCCCATTAAATACAATGGATGTTTTTGCCTCGGAAGTAGTTGGTGAAAACCCAGTATTCATAGATGCGCTAGCTGTACTGGCAGAGATTAATAATCCACTAGCTAATACTCCAGCCATAATCGTATGTTTTTTATTCATGTTTCATTTCCTCCTTCTTTTGTGCTCCCCTATTGTAAACACAAAATGGAATGAAATTTTCACATAAAATATACCAATGAATCCAATAGAATATTTTTTTCTTTAAAATCTACAAGTCTAGCAAAGATTTATGGATAACTTATCCACTATGCTAAAATATTAGCTTTTACAATCGGTTGACAGTTTTTTATATTCTTCGTTATACAGTTCAATCATCATCTGTTGTTCGCTGACCGATAGCGTACTATTACTAATACGATCGAGTGCCAATTTATACTTCTGTTGAATAGATACCCTAGCTCTAGGATGAGTAAATTCGTCCAATAACTCAGACCGAATAATAGTTCTAACCTCTTCAACAGTTTGTATATTATTAACGGAGTGACGATTTTGGTAGAGTAACTGAAACGCACTAATCATTTGGCGTATTTCCAATTACAGTGATTGCTTCTACCTGATCTCCAATGATTACAATCTGTGGCTCCATTTTTATATATTCTGGTAACCATTGCACCATACCATATGCATACTGAAACAGAAAAGGGTTTTTATAGCCTACTAATGGTACATAACCCTTCATACGATAGACGGTATCTGGGAGTTCTTTTACCCATTGTTCGAACACTTCTTTTTCCACTGGCTCCGAAAAAGTATGTAAGCGGGAAGATAAGGTCAGTTGCTTACCTATTGCCGCTTGTTTAACTTCTTGACCATGATAAGTTGCTTCTAGACCTGTAATCATATTCAATGGCAATTTTGCGTTAGAAGTCTGAATAATAGGTGCGTGACTATTAAAACCTTGAATTTGCATCGTTACCGTAGCTACTTCATCTTCAGAAAGAAGATCTATTTTATTTGCTAGTATTAAATGCGCATGTTTTATCTGCTCCATAAATAACATACGTGTTTGAGGGGTCATTTTGTCACGCTCAAGCCATCTTTTACTATCTGCTACTGTAATAATACCCTTCATATTTAATCTATTTGCAAAATAAGGAGATAACACGGCATCCATTGCTTCGACTGGATGAGCTGCACCAGTAGTTTCGATTAAGAGGACATCAAACACTTCTCCCTCTAATAACATTTGCAACTGTGCCTCCATTTTTTCAGAACCTGTACAGCATATACATCCTTCTAACATCTCTTTAATAGGAACATCTTCATCCACAGATCGACTATCAAATGGTAATTTTCCTAATTCATTCATGATTACTGCTGGCTTTAAACCCTTTTCTTTCATTTGTTCGATTAAATGTGACAATAAAGAAGTTTTCCCACTTCCTAAAAACCCACTAAGTAAATAGACATCCTTCATAATTTTAAACTCCCTTAATCTCGTTGAAAAAGCTGACCGTATAGGCCAGCTTTCATCCAACTCTTTATTTGTTTAACAAATCTTTCACAACTTCTTGCGCTTTTAACAACTGAGGATCTTCTTCTAAAATTTTCTCTCTAAGTAAATTCATCAATTGATAAGAAGTATCGCCATCTATATCACCAGAAACTTTAAGTTTGTTGTCGGTCTGGAACTTCTTCACAGCAGCATTCATCTCTGCGTCATAGTTACCATCTACTTCACCTACATCATATCCAACTGCCTTTAACATTTCTTCAGCAGTTTGAACTGCTTCGGAGGATTGGTTAGTTTTCAATGTTACAGTAGTATCTAGAGGTGGTAACATAGCATAGGATGGATATTCCACAACGTGATCTGGAAGAATCCCTTTTTCATGAATCCAGTTACCTTCTGGCGTTAACCACTTAGCAGTTGTAATTTTAATATTAGAACCATCCGGTAAATCATTTACTGTTTGTACAGTCCCTTTACCAAAAGAATTTAAGCCTACTAATGGTACATTTGCAGATTCACTTAAGGCACCAGCCAATATTTCTGAAGCTGAAGCACTACCTTCATCAATGATTAATGTAACAGGTACTTTGATACGAGTTCCATCGGTAGCTACTGTAACCTCTTTGTTATCCTGAATTTCAATTTGCAGTAAGTTCTTTCCTTCTTCTACAAAGAGATTAGAAATATCTATTGCAGAAGATAGTAAACCTCCTGGATTTTGACGAACATCAAGTACTAACGCTTTCATGCCCTCTTTTTCCATGGCATCAATCGCTTTTAACAACTCATCATATGTGTTTGTTGAAAAACTCGATATAATAATATGTGCCACTTGATCATCCAACATTTCTGCATATACGGTTTCAATTGGAATATCATCACGGACAATTGTTACATCCATTACAGCATTAGTACCACGTTGTATAGATAGTGTTACTTCTGTTCCTTTACTACCACGAATAAGTAATACTGCTTCGGAAGCACTAAATCCTTTAATATCTTTTCCATCTACTGCCATAACTTTATCATTTGGCATCAGCCCTGCTTTTTCAGCAGGCGAGTTTTTAATAGGTGACACGATATTAATAACACCGTCTACTTCTTGAATCTCTGCACCTATCCCTTGAAAACTAGAAGATATATTTTCATTGAATTGAGAAGCCTCATCCTGGTTCATATAATCGGAATATGGATCTTCTAAAGCATCAATCATCCCGTTAATAGCACCATTAATCACAGCTTCTTCATCAACTTCTTTATAATATTCTTCTTCTAATTTATCGTAAGCTAAATACAATTTAGAGAACTCAGATCGCTCGCTCTTATCACCTGCATTTACATTTACAACTTTTTCATCCCCCCATGTTAACGCAATCAGTGTAACAGCTGCTGTTGCTACAACAAGGGCAAAAATAGTTAATAGGAAAACAAATGGTTTCATTTTAATATATTTGGATGCTGGTTTTATTTCTGTAATTTCTTCTTCGTTATTTTGTTTTTGTTCGTCCAAATCCTTCACCCTTTTCAAAAAACTTCTTTAAATAATGTATGTAATATTTAATAATTTAAGTCATCGTATTATTTTAAAAAAGACTGTCATATAGATGACAGTCTATTTATGATTGTTATCTTATTCAAAGCTAATAGTAGTTGTTAGTCTTGAATTGCAGCTTCTAATGCAACTACAATCATATCATTGAACGTTGTTTGACGCTCTTCAGAAGAAGTTGCTTCTCCTGTGATAATATGATCACTAACTGTTAAAACAGATAATGCTTGACGTCCAAATTTAGCCGCAAGTGTATAAAGAGCTGCTGTCTCCATTTCTACAGCAAGAACTCCGTAGTCCGCCCACTTCTCATTTTGTGCGTTCTCATTGTAGAATAAATCAGCTGTAAATACATTCCCAACTTTTAAATTCAATCCAGCTTCTTTGCCTGCATTATATGCTTTATATAGTAAGTCAAAGTCAGCTGTTGGAGCAAAACTTATATCATCCAAAAGAACTTTGTTCATAGATGAATCTGAAGATGCACTTTGAGCAAGAATTACGTCACGCACTTTCACATCTTTTTGGATTGCACCACAAGTTCCAACGCGGATTAACTTTTGTACATCATACTCATTCATCAATTCTGTAACATAAATAGATATAGATGGCACTCCCATTCCTGTACCTTGTACAGAAATACGTTTTCCTTTATAAGTTCCCGTATATCCAAACATGTTACGAACCTCATTATACTGGACAACATCTTCTAAGAATGTTTCCGCAATATACTTCGCACGTAGTGGATCTCCCGGTAATAGGATTGTGTCTGCAATTTCACCTTTTTTAGCATTAATATGAATACTCATTTAAATAACCTCATTTCTAATACGTTTCGGCTTAATGATACCGTTTTTTTCCTATAATTGCAATGAACTTGCTACTTAGAATCCTCTATATAATACTCCCATATTTCATCAAATACAGTTGCAGGCATATTCGGATCTGCTAGCTCTTCAATATACAACGAAACTTTATCGAAAGAAGTTTCTGCTTTTGGAAAATCGTGGTGGTTAAACATACTATTAGCAAATACTGCCTTTTCATCATCCTTTTGACCCCCACGATACTTTAATGCAAATAAATAAAACGATTGTCTCATAAAATTTCCCTCCTTTAGTCCTGAAGACTTATAAAAAAATAAAAAAATGTAGATAATTCAAACTAAAACAAGTAAACTTAAAAATGATAATAGTTTGACATATTGAAAGGATTGGTCTGATTGAGAAGTAATACTACCAGGAATTTGAAATCCTTGAAATTCCCCTCTATAAAAAGAAATCGAACGAGTAAAGAAAAAGCTAAACGGGAAAATCCTTTATCTCTTTTTAAAAGATTAAAGAAAAAGGATAATAAATTAGATAATAATGATACATCCAAAGGGAGTTTCTTACAATCCATACGAGGGCGAGTATTAATAATATTCACCGTTCTTATCATTATTTTAATATTAATGCTTGTACTGACCTCTACCAAAATGTTCTCTGCTCAACAAGCTCTAGAGAAATTTACAAATGTGGATATAAAAGAGCAGATGATGGTCAATCAGATTGCGACCGAAATAGCTCAACTTGCCAATGCAGAACAAAGTTATATTATTACCGGTAAGCAAAATTATATGGCAAGCTATAAAAAATATAAAGACTCAACTATTACACATATTAAACAATTAACAGAAACATATAAAAATCGTCCAGAAGAATCACAAAAATTACAATCAATTGATCAATTTTTCACAACATACTTAGGATACTCAGAACGAGTAATCAAAATTCGTGATGAACAAGGTATAGAGGCAGCACAAAAGTTAGTTAATACAGGAAATGGTAAAACTGCGATGAATTATGTGGATGTACATATCGCTGCAATGAATGAAATTCTGGAGAAGAAAAACATTGAACAAATTGCTTTGTTAAAAAAAGAAAATAATACATCACTTATATTATTCATAGCTCTTACTGTTTTTTCTGTCATACTTACTTTGTCATTTGGTATTTTCCTTTTCTATTCTATTAAGCGGAGTACTAATGCTATAAACCGCTCTATATTAGATATTGCTCAAGCTGGTGGAGATTTAACTAGACGAGTAAAAGTTAGATCAAAAGATGAATTTTCCGAGATAGCTATGAGTACGAATGTATTGATATCATCCATAGCAGACCTTGTAAGAAGAGTGAGAGAGCTTACCGTAAATGTCTCGGCTAGTGGTCAAGAATTAATGGCTTCCTCAGACGAAACCGCCTTAACGATACAATCTATTGCTGATTCTACCAACGAAATTGCTGTCGGTAGTGATCAAACATTAAGAAGTATGACGGAAGCAATTCAAAAGATGAATTCATTAGAAGAAGCAACAAGGTACTTAAACAATGATGCGCAATCAGTTAAACAAGCTACCGATCACATGATTGAAGCTGCTCAAAAAGGTGGAGAATCTGTACAGCATTCATCCAACGTAATGATGAGTATCGAAGAAACAATGGCTAATACGACTCAAACTGTAGAATCACTTGGTATCAAATCTCACGAAATTACATCCATTATAAAAACGATAACAGCTATTGCAGAACAAACAAATCTTCTAGCATTAAATGCTGCAATTGAAGCTGCTCGTGCAGGAGAACATGGCAGAGGATTTGCCGTTGTTGCAGATGAGGTTAGAAAGTTAGCAGAACAATCCCAGAAGGCTGCAAAAGAAGTTACTGGCATTGTAACTTCTATACAAACTGAAGTTACTTCTATTGTTAAACAAAATAAAGAAGGTGTCGAAAGTGTAATTCGCGGAGTTGAAGTTGCAAACGAAACGAATACTTCACTAGACCAAATTATGAATCAAACAAATGAAACTATTTCCATCATCGATAAGATGGTAAAACAAATCGAAGAAACACTAAACTTTAGTCAAGAAGTTGCTGCATCTTTTATAGAAGTAACGCAAATTGCCGAAAATACAGCATCCAACACGGAAACGTCCGCTGCTGCTGCTGAACAAGGATCTGCTGCAATGCAAGAGATTAATGCATCTGCTGTGGAATTATCGCACCAAGCAGATGAATTAAGCAAAGTAGTAAATGAATTCAAACTATAATTTCGTTACCCCCAAAAGACCAGACGATCCTTTAATGTAAAGACTAATTCAATCGTTCTCGAAGGCTTTAGACAGACGGTTGCTAATGATTACTGAAAGAAAATTTTTAGAGATGCTAGTTTGATTGTGACGGACGTCACAACGAACCAGCATCTCTTTTTTTGGGTAATTTTATGGCGTTTGCCTGTCCGGTCACCCTTCTACAACTCCTCGAAACAGGTAAGTCCATTTCGGATAACAAGAGAAAAAATACTTTCTTATTCATTGAGGAAGCTTTCGAAAATGCAATTTCACTACTTTAGGTAGTACAAACCGAAAGATAATGCTCTTAGTCTTCCGTTCCGTTAACTAACTGAAACGGAGATCATAGCGGTATTATTGGTTGATTAACGGGAACTCAATATACACGCGAAAACTTGTTACTTTAACTAAAAAAAGGAAGTGGATTCCCCACTTCCTTTTAGTTATTCATTTATTAAAATAATCTACTATACTCTTCATAGCCTTCTTCAGCTAATTTTTCCTTTGGTACAAATCGTAGTGCTGCAGAATTGATACAGTAGCGTAGCCCAGTTTCTTCCTTAGGACCATCCGGGAACACATGTCCAAGATGAGAGTCCGCAGTTTTACTTCGCACTTCTACTCTTCTCATGCCATGGGTATCATCAAACTTCTCTAAAACCTCATGTTCTTCAATTGGTCGAGTAAAGCTTGGCCAACCACAACCTGCATCATATTTATCTTTTGAATGGAAAAGAGGCTTGCCAGATACTATGTCTACATATATACCTTCATCAAAATGCTGATCATACTCTCCTTGAAATGGAGGCTCCGTACCATTTTGTTGGGTTACATAAAATTGCATTTCTGTTAAATTTTCTTTCATTTATAGCCCCTCCTTTATACTTTCCACAAATGCCGCTCTCCCTGATCCCGTAAAATAGCCATTATAGTGTGCAGGGTTTTTCTTATAATAATCTTGATGATACTCCTCTGCAGGGTAAAACTCCGCGGCAGGTAGTATTTTCACTGCAATTTTAGCTTTAAATTTGCCTGAAGCATCCAAAGCATCCTTAGAAGCAATCGCTTTTTCTTTTTGCTCTTCTGTATGATAAAAAATAGCAGTTTGATAAGATGATCCTCTGTCAAAAAATTGACCATTGTCATCAGTTGGATCTATATTCAGCCAAAAAATTTCTAATAAACGATCATATGAAAAAACAGCTGGGTCAAAAGTGATTTGTACTGCTTCATAATGTCCAGTTGCATTAGAACAAACTTGTTCGTATGTCGGATTAGGTACATGTCCACCCGTGTATCCTGAGACTACTTTTTCAATTCCATCGTACGAATCAAAAGGCTTCACCATACACCAAAAACAGCCGCCTGCAAAAGTTGCTTTTTCCATTGTTTTGCCTCCTATTCTTTCGGTATTACAATCTCAAGCGTAATGATATCCTCTGCTAAATTCAACTCTTTTGCTCGAACTCCAACTCCAGAGTCCATGGGAATATCAGATAATTGAATGAGGACTTCTTCTTTTTCTGGATCTACCACCATCCATTTTGGAAGCTCAATCGAATCTCTCAGGAGCTTTAAAATGGTTTCAGGATCCAAACTTAATCGTCCAATTTCGACGGAAGATTGCTCTAAACGAATATTTCCATTCTCTTCTACATATGGTTCAAAAAACATTCTTACCGGCAAGTTAATAGAAAAAGCAGTGAACTCTGATGACAAAACAATTTGATCATCCACTGATATTTGAAGGGGAAGAGGCTTATCTCCCATCGCCTTTTTAAGATAAGTATTGGCAATAGCTTGAAAATCCTCTTTCGTAGCGTTTACAGTTAACACATTTCCTTCTGCTGGTGTGTTTGTTTCCTCTATCCATACAGACTCAACAGGAGCTGTTATCCAATAAACAACAGTTCCAATACTGCCGATCAAAAGTAGTACTAATAAAAAAAACGCGATTTTCCACTTATTCAATCCATCAACTCCCTAAAACAACAATTCCCTGTTATCCTCATCTATTAAACCACAATCTTGCATTGAGCTAACTATTTCATCTATAACAAGCTGATATCCCTTGCTATTGGGATGGAAAAAGTCTGTATGATAAACCAAATTTGTATTTGTTACGAAAAGATGATCAATTGGTATAAAACAAGCATTCATATCATCTTCAGCCATCTCTTCGATAGCTTCATTCCAATTATTTAAAATTAAATCAAATTCAGATTTCTCATCTGTAACAATCGTAATAGGATTATATAAACCCATGATGATAATTGGGGCAGTACTATTAATCTCCCTAATCTCATCAAGAATCTGTTCATAATTCTTTTCGAATTTATTTAATTCCTTCTCAAAAGCCTCAACTTTCAAATTAAATAAATCTTTTTTTATTACTTTCATGATGTCATTTCCACCAATAGTTAAAGTAATTAAATGAGCTTTCCGGATATGATGATCAATATCTCTAGCTTTTAACATTTTTAATAGTTGATCACTTCTGCGCCCTCTTTTTGCAGTATTGGTTAAATCTACAGCTTCTATTCCATTGTATTGTGAAAAATGTTGCTGGAGCCTTCCAAAGTATCCTTCCCTCTTTAACTCATCTCCAACTCCTTGTGTTAAAGAATCCCCAAGCCCAACGACTTCTATCGTTCTCGGGAAGAACTGAAAAGGAATAACATAATCTTCAAAAAGCACATCCTGTTTTTCCGAAAAGCTAACCTCCACCATATCATTGGAATTACATCCTACTAGAAAGATAATGCTTATAATAATTATTAAATATCTCATTTGCAGAAACCCCTTTTGGTAAAACAAAAGCAGGGAAAAATACGCTTCCCTGCCCTCTGCCTTTTACCTATTCAGTCATATACATAAATCCAATTGCTCCTGGTCCTGTATGCGTACTAATAACGGGAGAGGTAAACGAAACTTGGATGTCTAAAAAACCTGACTCCTTTATTAAATTCATCAAAGGAGTCGCCATAGAAAACCCATTTGCATGCGAAATACCTACTGCTTTGACCACTTTCCCTTTTGTATCAGCTATATACCGGTCAAATAAGTAATTAACAACTTGTTTATGACTTCTTACTTTTGCAATCGGTGTATACTCCCCACCCGCTAAGCTTGCAATTGGTTTAATAGAAAGTAATGAACCGAGCATTGCCTTTCCTTTTCCAATTCGTCCACCTTTCACAAGGTTATCCAAAGTATCTACGACTACAAATAAATCAGACTTGCTACGAATATCTTCCACTTTTTGAATGATTGCTTCTTTTGTCTCGCCATTGGAAGCCATTCTAGCTGCTTCTTCCACTTGAAATAGTAATGCAAACGATATAAATTTCGAATCGATTACAGTAACATCTGCAGTTGACATTTCAGCAGCTGCTTGTGCTGATTTGACAGTTCCACTCATGCCACCAGTCATATGTATAGAGATAATTTGATCACCATTTTTACCTAGCTCGTCGTATAATTCTTTAAACACTCCTGATGATGGCTGCGATGATTTTGGCAGTTCTTTAGATGTCGCCATTTTTTCTAAAAATTCCTCTGGGTTTATATCTACTCCGTCGATATATGATTCACCATCAATATGAATAGTCAAAGGTACTACATGTATATTATATTGTTCTATCAGGGCTGATGTTAAATCCGCTGTAGAATCAGTTACTATATGAACTTTCGTCATATGCTATCCCTTCCCTTCCTACTTATTACTATTATAAGAAGAATACTGGTGTTCTGTAAACTATTTGATAGCTGAACTCATAAAATCGATTTCTTTAGCAATGATTGTATGTAAATCCTCTATAATTTTGTTCGGTTCATTGTGGGCAATATTCTCTACAGTGTATGTGGGTAACACGCTTATTTGAACGTTAGCAGGACAAATTTTATTATTATTTTTTTCCATAATGTTTGAAGTGCCATATATGGCTATTGGAACAATTGGAACATTGGCCATTTTTGCAATTCGTACAAATCCTGATTTAAAATCGCCTACTTCTCCTCCCTTGCTTCTTGTACCTTCTGGGAAGATTAAAATAGAGTGCCCCTTTTTTAAAATGTTCACAGTATCCTCAATTGACTGATAGGAACTTTTTCGATTGGACCTATCTAAAAATACACAATTCATTTCTTCCATCCACTGCGAGATAATGGGAAGTTTTTTTACTTCTATTTTCGATATGAATCCGAAAGGTTTGGGAATATACGCTAGTAAACTTGGAATATCGAAATTCCCTTCATGGTTGGAAATGAACAACACAGGCCCACTTGGAAGATTTTCTTCCCCTTGAAATCTGAAAGTACTTTTCGTTCTTTGTAGAATTCCACTTGACCATAATTGAGGCACACGATGAACAAGTCGATCATATTGCTCAGTAGTAATGATATTCTTTTGCTTTTTAATAGTTATTAATTTAGATAAAGAAACTGGTAAATATCCAAACAAAAATCCAAAAGTTCTTAGACTCGAAAACAAATTATTCACTAACCTTTCGTTCATAAACCAAATAAGCATAAGTAATACCATCTGGCGTTTTCATATCTTCCGTTGTTTCAACTAACACCCAGTCATCACCATATGGCGGGAAATAAGTATCTCCTTCAAAACTTTGTTGGATAAAAGTTATATAAAGTCTATCTGCTTTAGGTAAAACAGCTCGAAAAATTTGTTCACCCCCAATTACCATTACTTCTTCATGATGAGCAGAGGCTATTTCAATTGCCTCAACTAGGTCTGTCACTACCTCAGCACCCTCAATTTTATAATCGGGATTTCTCGAGACGATAATATTTTTCCGTCCTGGTAGCACTCGCCCGATGGATTCAAATGTATTTCTTCCCATTACAATGGCTTTGTCCATCGTTGTTTTTTTAAAGTAAGCAAGATCACCTGGAATATACCAAGGCATTTTGTTTTCAAATCCAATTACACGATTAGGATCATGTGCAACAATTAGTGAAATCATTTGTTTCCTCCTCTAATTTTATACGGCAATTGGTGCCTTAATTCGCGGATGCGGATCATAACCCTCTAATGCAATATCTTCTATTTCAAAATCAAAAATAGACTCTTTTTGGTCGTTCAATAGAAGTTCTGGCAATGCACGCGGCTCTCTTTCCAATTGAGTTGTCACCTGTTCCATATGATTTACATACAAATGAGCGTCTCCTAAAGTATGTACAAATTCTCCAACTTCTAAATGGCATTCTTTAGCTATTAAATGTGTTAATAAAGCATATGAGGCAATATTAAAGGGAACTCCTAAAAATACATCAGCACTCCGCTGATAGAGCTGACAAGATAACTTGCCATTTGCAACATAAAATTGCATAAAGGCGTGACATGGTGGTAAAGCCATTTCATCTACCTCTGCCGGGTTCCATGCAGTAATGATATGTCTTCTAGAGTCTGGATTTACTTTAATCTGCTCTATAACATTACGCAATTGGTCAATCGTTTGACCATCCTTCGTCGGCCAAGATCTCCATTGACGGCCATAGACTGGGCCTAAGTCACCAAATTCTTCTGCAAATGCATCTTCCGATAATATCTTTTCGCAGAATAGATCCATTTGCTGTTGCACAACATTTTTAAATTCCGGATCCTTTGCTGCCCGAACACCAAAATTTGTCATGTCAGGTCCCGTATATTCTTCACTGTTTACCCATTTTTCAAACGCCCATTCATCCCAAATATGATTATTAGCTTGTATAAGTGTTTTGACATTTGTATCACCTTTTAAAAACCATAGTAGCTCGCTGACTACTAAACGAAATGCCGTCTTTTTTGTGGTAAGAAGAGGAAATCCTTCTGACAGATCAAAGCGCATTTGATAACCGAAAACGCTTTTTGTACCAGTTCCGGTGCGATCTCCTTTTGTAACTCCACTATTCATAATATGTTTACACAAAGTAAGGTATTGCTCCATGTCATATCCCTCTTTCCGTTTTCATACAAAAAAGCTCTCACTATGAGAGCCATTTTGGTGGTGTGTTTTTTGACCAAAACCCAATCCATTTAGCAATGTATAATATTTTAATACTAGCCCTAGATAAATCAACGTTTATTAGGTTTCGAATTTGTATTACTTATAACTTTAGTATATTATAGCATTGTTTTGGGGTACATTTGGAGTAATATTCACCTTTTTTGTTCTATTAAATAATTGCTCGTTGAAAAGTTAGACGGATGGGCAGGTCGCGCATTAAACATTCTAGACTCTAGTATTACCGTTAGTACATTAAAGGTACAGCTTCTTAAAAACCTATTTTTCTGGTTTATTTTTTATCTTTATGAGTTCTGACACCGTAACAAAGACATAATCTTGTTTTTGGAGCTCCTCAATAATTTTTTCTAAAGCTTTAACTGTTTGACTACGATTTCCCCCACCATCATGAAATAAAATGATATTCCCTGGCTCTACATTATTTAATACTTTTTTTTCTATACGATGCACTCCAGGACTTTTCCAATCCTCGGTATCTTGATGCCAAGACCACATCACCACTTGGTACCCTTTTTTTACAACACTTTGAATCATTTGATCGGTGTATTGCCCTTCTACTGGACGGAACAGCTCGGGACGATAACCCGTTATACTAAAAATTAAGTCATCCGTTTGTTTTAACTCTAATTCTAATTTAGAGAGCGTTGTTTTTGGATGATGAGTATACGTATGATTTGCAATCTCATGACCTTCGTTGTATTGGCGTAAAATTAAATCCGGATTTTTTTCAGCTAGTTCACCAACAACAAAAAATGTAGCCTTTGCATTATGTTTTTCTAAAATTTCCAGTATCTTTGCTGTGTATTTTGGATGTGGTCCGTCGTCAAATGTAAGAGCCACGACCTTTTCTTTCGTGTTAATCTCCCACACTATCTCTCCAGTATTTTCGTAATGATATCGGTCTTTAACTGCTGAGGCCCTTAAATTAGAACCAAGATAGAAAGTTATTCCAACTAAAAATAAAGTGATTATAATACTATATCTCTTTGTCATGACACCTCATCATTCCAATCTTAATATTTTACGGAGATTTGATTACTTTTTACTCCATGGTAGTTTTTATACCTTTGCCCCCCAAAAATTAGACAAATAAAATTAGATTTTTAAATAACCAGAATAAAACTTCCTTTATTGTATAATTTTATCTTCAACTTTGGACTAGATTCTCTACATTCCTTACACATTTGTAGACTGGAATTTAAAAACGGGAACCTTATCTTCTTTGCATTTGAGATTGTCCGAAAGTACCTCCAGAGCGTCATAAAAAGTATATTCTAATTTCTATTGGTAATCATAAAGTCAAGGCCGTCACTACAATCAAAAGGAAATATTTGATCAGCTGTTGAAAGAAAGCTTAACTGAAGGTACGCTTGTGTTTTACCCTTATTTAATATTAACCGGAATGAGGATTGAGGAATTGAGGACTTTTCAGAAAGATGGAATAACTGCTTCTAATATTATGGGCAGAATTATTTACTTAATCCATTTGATGAATACGAAGAATGAGGGGGTATATTTCTATATACACTATCCAAACAAAAAAACACTCATATTTCACATGAGTGTTTTGTCTTTTCTAGGATAACCATTTTGGTGGTGTGTTTTTTGACCAATATATGTCACCTAGCACATAATGTTTAGAATATTTATCTTCGGCCACGTGGTAATGGAAATTGAAATAATATCCTTCTAATGGTTTTTTGTCCGTTCTTACATGAAAACGGATCAAGTCTTTTCTGGTAGTTTCATTATAAATATTGAAAATCTTTTCGTGATAATCTCCAGATGGTTTCTCAGAAATAGACAAACGTGTTACTTCCTGACTGGAAGCTTTTGCAATTGTCATATCAATAACCTCTTGTATTTTAGGGAAAATAACGTCATCAAATTCATTTTGAATGACTGGTCCTATTCGATTACCAAACTTTATGTATGCTTGTTCTCTGGCAGCAACTGCCATATGTTCATAGGTCGGAGCTTCTTCCGTTATTGTAACTTGTTCATAATCACTTACATCAGAAGAAATTGCCCTTGGAGGACTCTTGGTATCTAATATTTGCTCCCATATAAAATGACTAGGAGATATTAGACCAAATGTTAGCAATGCAACAGTTATAATTATTGACTTTTGGAACCACTTTTTCATCCTATTCACCTTCTATATTGGGCAATTTTAGTAAAACTCTACATTCTATTAAACGTTTTAAAGAACTAAAGGTTTCATCTTCTTACTATTCATTGTACAATAAAATGTGTAAACATTCCATACAGCTTTTTTTTATCAAAGGAGGAAAATCACGATGGATTTAGGATTAGTTATTGGTATCGGATTTTTATTTTTATTAGCATATTTAACATCACTTTGCTTTACTGATTAATTGGAAGTTATATCGAGAGTCGTGACTACCGTCATGACTCTCTTTTCTATTTATATGACCAGATTATAAATTTATCACTCCATAATGAAACTTGGAGGATAATCTTATTTCTCTTTTAAACCCGAATTGTTCAAACACTCTAGAACGGAAATGCGCTTTTAATACAACTCTCTTTCTTGCAACTCTCTTAGCCTCTTCTATCCACTCAACGTTTAAAGCATCGTGAATACCAGCTGCTCTTAATGTTTGAAAATTGGAAGACTCTTCAATTACTTCTTCAAACATTGGGTCTATATAAACAACATCAAAGGAATTGGATGGCACCGTTTTTGTATATTCCACTGCATCTTGATGAATTATATGTATTCTCCGCATACTAGTTTCTAATGTGTCATTATTCGATTCATAATTTTTTAGCCCTACATCAACCACATATGCTATAAGGGGTTCCTTCTCGCATGCATGCACAACCCCTTCATCACCTACCGCATAAGCAGCAATAATGCTATCGGAGCACAGACCAGCTGTCATATCTAAAATGTGGTCACCTCGCTCTATACGCGTTGCTTCCAAAAATGAATCATGCTCCCCATTCATGAGTCTCTTCAATCGAAAAGCTGCAGAATTGGGGTGAAAGAAAAAAGGAGAAGTGAAACCGTAAGAATACAGTTCCAATCTCTCTTTGTTCACCACAAGCACATTAGCATTTTGCTCTTGTTGTATAGTAGAAACTGATTTCTTATGCCGGTGAATAAAAGGTAAATTTAACTCTTTGGCAATCCCTTTTGCTTTTAAAATATACGCTTCATTGGTTCTTCCAGCTGTCGTAATTACGGTGTTCATGAAGAAACAACTTGTGAAAGGACACCAGATAAATGATCTTTAATAGTCTCCATCGAGTTACTTTCAATTTGTTCACGTGGAATGAAGTAAGCTAACTTATCATCTTTCCAAATAGCAATAGAAGGTGAACTTGGTGGTACCTCCTCAAAATAACCTCGCATTGTTGCAGTAGCCTCTTGATCCTGTCCAGCAAATACAGTAACTAAGTTTTCAGGCTTAACTTCTAACTCATTTAATGCATGAACAACTGCAGGTCTAGCGAGTCCAGCAGCACAACCACACACGGAATTGATCACGATTAAAGAAACTCCACTTGCTGTAGACATATGCTCTTGTACATCCTCAGGTGTAGTAAGCTCTTTAAATCCTGCCCCCGTTAATTCACTTCTCATTGGTCCTACAATACCTTTCATATACTCATCGTATGCATTCATGATTTCGCCTTCTTTCAATTAGTTTCACATATCCTATTATAACAACATTTTTAACGCATAAGCTAATAACCTGTTTTCGTAGTTTTGCATAACCTTTCAGGATTTTTGTGACTTTTTTGTGATTTTTGTGACTTCCTTGTTCAACCAAAAATATTTTTGTGCAACATGTTAAACAAACTCCAAATCTTCAAGTTAGCCATTCTTTTATATAACTCAAATAGAAAACCACCTTTCATATGAGATTTGAATAAAAGATTTAACGAAAAAGTAATTCTCTTTCCTTACCCATCCATATTTAATCGACCCACTATACTATTTGCTCTTGTTATCAAAGAAAAAAACACCAATGCAAGTTTAATAGAAATTGGTGTTTCAAAAGAAGAAATAGATTATTTTGTAAGATTTTTACCTCATGAAAACTAAAAGATTTACTCAAAGTATTACGATAACGCCTATATCTCTTTTGATAATTCCTTTTATGGAGGCAGGTAATTTTTGAGTCTTTCTCTGAAGTATATTCATTCACCACTACAAATTAGCTTTATGTTACGCAATGTAAAATAGGTGATCAAAATGTAGTGGTGGGAGAGACTATTACTGTTCTAATTTTTTGGTATGATTTTTGTGATCTTTTGGAAAAAGCAAGCCAAATATTATAGTAAAGAAAAAAACACTTGCGGCAGTTGTAATAATACAAGGCAAAATATAATCTGAATCCATCGCAAATATTACACTTTTTCGAAACCAGTTTTGAAAAGGTAAACCTAGACCTAGAAGCACCGCAAAAAACAGGATCTTAATACTGATATGCTTGCCTTTTATTTTTTTAATGGCAGTGTTTACACCAATACGTAATAGCGCAAGTCCAAAGCCTACGAACATAAAAATAACTAAATAATATTTGACACTTTCATTTAATATAAAACTTTTACCAATCATTATAAGAAGTGTTGCTAAAGCAATATATAAAATAATCATTTTTTTCTTCAAAATTGATCACGTTCCTCTCTAGTATGGTGTGTAATTTCTATTAAAATCTTACATCTACGGCTATTCTTAAGCAATAAACAATATTGAACACATTGTTGTGTGGTTTGAAAGAAGAAAAGAATGTCTGCATACAACGAGAGCAACAAAAAAAACAAATAATTTTATTGACTTACTGATGGAAGGAAAAAGATTTTTCTAAAATTACCATTCGTCAGATTGCATATTATGCTCATTTTCATTATGAAGGTGAACTTGACTTATTAAACTGGTGGAAGCTGATCAGATTAATCGACTCCTTTAACTTAGGCTTGATTGGGCTCATCGAATAGCCAATCACCTGTATATATTTGATTTGATAGGTACATACTTCCTAAAAAGAAGTAGGTGAATATGTTGATAAAATATGAACTAACTTTAAATAATTTTTATGTTCAAACTCTCAATGAAATTGTAAAACAATACAATGAACTAGTTCCTGAGCACGCTTCTTATTCTTATTCCGCACAAGATGTAATCGAGCTACTTCTCGTTCGAGAGCATGTGAACAATGAATTTAGAAAATAGATCTTAACAGGTCTATTTTACTGAGATTCATTAAAATTCCTTGCTGAAATACAAAAAGCCCCACCGCTTCAACAGTGGGGCTCAACTATTGTTTGAGAATACGAAGGGAGATCTTCAGCATCTCCTTGTTATATTACCCGACACACATAGATAGTAACCTGGTAATTATAGCTAAATATGTTTATCCTCTCATTGCATGTCAAGTTTCTCCTGAAATGAACTTATTTCGGCTCATTCCTGCTACTTAATAGTAAATGTCTGAATTAGGCACTGTTCATCATCCACTACATCTTGTTTTTCTGTATACTGAATATTTAAGTCGCTATAAACGTTTTTCCAAAACGAAACTGCGGGACTATTTTCTATTAATTCAATGACAAAGTACTTCCCTTTCTTAACTTTGAATAGTTCCTGTATTGCTTTTCTGCCTAAACCTTTGCCTTTGTGTTTATTTAATATAAATAGATCATTTATGCCGAAGTCATAATCTTTTTTCAGGAATGGTCTTTCCAGTAGTAGCATAAATCCAATAATATCTTTATCTAAAAGGATGAAATATGGGGTAAGTCCATCTAATTCCCAAAAATCATCAATTTCCTCATACTCAAAGTTCCCTTGTTCTCCAATATCTAAAAGTGTAGTAAATTTTGAAAGGTCATGAAGATATAATGAGTAAAGATTTTGCAAAATAGTCTTCTCTGCTTCTAATACTTCCTTCAGTTTAAGATTCATATTATGTTCCCCCCCATATAATCATTTGAACAGTTCCTTATAGGCCAATACTTTTAAGGCAAGCATTTCTTCCTCCGTCAGATTACTTTCTAACTTATTAAATATTTCCTGTTTTTCTTCTACTGTCATCCCATTTTGAGCTTTTAATTGGATTTCTTGAATTTCACTTATACCAAACTTTGTTATCAAAGCTCTCGTAGCCTCTTCTTTCGTTTGAAATGGTAGTTTGCTACTATCTACATCCTTACCTTCTGCTATAAATTCTTGAAGCTCTGGATCATTTTCAATTTCATTTTTTATCATTTCTAATTCTCCACTATCCTGTAACTCTAGCGATATCTTCTCCATGACTTGATCGGCAACTAGCTTTGGTCCAAAGTAATATGCGCCTACTACAATAATGCCCAAAAAAATTATAATACCAAATAGTACTTTAATAATTCTCAACGTTATTCCTCCTGAATCATGATTACTACATATCATACTACAATCACAACAAGAAAAAACCTTTTACATAGTAAGCACAAAATTGCATGCACTAAAGTAAAAGGTTTCATCATGAACTTATTAAGAAGCAATCCAATCGATATGATTGAGAAACTCGTAAACATCCTCGCAAACTTTTTCTTTCTCTTTTCCAAGAGTAATAATATGACCAGATTCTTTATACCAAATAATTTCTTTATCATCTGTTTCAACTGTTTCATGAATATAAGAAGCACTTTTTTGGTATATCTCATCATCTAATGATCCTTGCATTACTAAAATAGGAGAATTTATACGTTGTAAGCCATTACAGGTCGTTTCAGTTATTTCATGAACTCCATGAAGCGATTCGGTGTTGGTGTTTTTTAATGTCTCTAATTCGTCTATTATTACTTCTGTTGGTTTGCCTTCAAATGATTTATAAATTTTGGCATAGTTATATAACCGATCAAACAATCCGTCTGTATTGTTTCTTTTTATTGGAGCACACATAGACACTACCGCTTTTACGGGGAACTCTTCAGCCACTTTCAATGAAAAAACTCCTCCAAGGGAGATCCCTGCTACTGCAATTTCCTCATAGCCTAAGTTTTTTAAATGATTATAGCCATCTACTACATCCTGCCACCACTCGGATGGACTAGTTAATAATAATTCTTCTGGGGTTAGTCCATGTCCTCTGTACATGGGCGCATGACAAGTATAGCCTCTTTTTTGTAAATATTGCCCTAATCTTTTTACATCCTTCGTACTCCCTGTAAATCCATGAAGCAATAATACTGCTCTTTTACCGCCTTCTAATGTAAAGGCCTTAGGTGCTACAACTTTCATCTTAAATATCCCCTTTATTTCATTAAACTATTAGTCCGTTAAACTAATAGTAGCATTGACTATTTATAATGTATAATTTATTATTCTTATCAGTACGATACCTTTTGTGCATGAATGAACGAAAAGGAATGATATAAATGGAATGGCAGCGATTGGAATATTTTCAGGCACTAGCTAGGATTCAACATATGACGAAAGCAGCAGAAATCCTTTCTATTTCTCAACCCGCATTAAGCAGATCTATTGCAAGCTTAGAGAAAGAGATTGGTGTCCCTTTATTTGATAGACAAGGTCGCTCTATTATATTAAACAAATACGGTCAGCTGTTTTTAATGACGGTCAATAATATTATGAAAGAAATGGAGCAAGGTTTAGAGGAAATACAACATATTATTAATCCTGAACACGGAGAAGTTTCACTAGGATTTTTACATACTTTAGGAACAAGTACAGTTCCCAATATTATCCGGGCATTTCATAAGGAGTATCCACATATCACGTTTAAGTTTCATCAGAATCATACACATACACAGTTGAAAGAACTAAAACATGGCAGTTTGGATTTATGTTTGCTAGCTTCCATGGAACACGAAAATCCGATTGAATGGACAGAACTTTGGCGGGATGAATTATTTGTTATAGTGCAAACAAACCATCCCCTCGCAGCACGAAAGAGTATCCAGTTAGAAGAAATAGCAAATGAATCCTTTATAGCACTAAAAAAAGGCTATGCACTGCGCAAAACAACAGACGAAATTTTCGAGAATGAAGGGTTAAAACCTATTATTTCCTTTGAAGGTGATGAAGTTGCTACTGTAGCAGGATTTATAGCTGCTGGACTGGGATACTCCATTTTACCTTACGGAGAAGAAATGGATAAAATGACTAAATTGAAAATTGAAGACGCTTCCTACGAACGAGTAATAGGTATGGCCGTAGTGAAAGATCGCTATCTTTCCCCCGCAGCTAAATTATTTCACCAATTTGTTCTGGATTACTTTCTGGTATAAGAATAGTAGCTTTACTTGTGTCTAGCCCTGGCATTTACCTGCACTCACTATCAAGATCTCACGTTTTATTCCAGTTACTGACCTCATTATTTAAATACTCGCTCTAGCTAATGATTTACTAGCGGAACATTATTTTTATCCTATAGAAAAACGCAAGAGAGCAGTTCATCTTAGTGAACAGCTTTCTTGCGTTTAAAATACATACTATTTTCTTGCTTCACTCATTTGTTTCCAAACAGAACCTTTTGCTTCTTCTCCACCCTCAATACGTGCAATAGCCATGAGAACTTGGAGTTTAACCTCATATTCTTTGTCGTCCATTGCTTCCTTAAGAGCTGGAAGTGAATCTGTGTCGCCGACTTCATAGAAATACATCGCTGCTCTCCAGCGAACTAGTTTGTTTTTATCAAAGAGAGCAATCTTCATGGCATCAGCAAATTGTTCGAACCCTAAGTCACTCATCGCATCTCCAGCTGTTCGTCTAACTGCTGAACTCTTATCTTTTAGCGCCATTTCTAAATAGGGAACAACGGCTTCATCTTCTATCAATCCTAGATAAACAGTAGCTAAACGTCGAATAGAGACTTGCTCATCCTGCACTGCTCGCTCTAGTATAGGTAAGTCCTCAATTTCTGGATTGATCAAGTTATTTAGTAATTGGAAACGTTGCTCCCATTCACTAACCTCGAATTGCGCTAATGTAAATGGTACTCTAATTGGTTTTTTATCTTCTTCGTTAAGATCTTTATCTGCTATAAGCTGCCCTAGCTTGCTCTGCGGGAAACTAGCTTCCAGTTCTTTTACTAACTGTTCGCCTATTTCTTTCTGATCGCCATAACGAACGCCATAATCTACCCATTTACGAAGCAAAATATAGTTTTCTTTATCGCCTTCCATCGCTTCGTCTAATGCCTTAATAAAGCGTTCTGATAATCCATATCTCGATTCAGTTTCACTATCAAATACCTTCACCTGAAGTGGAATTCCTTTATACTGCTGCACATGAACGTATACTTCCCCGTAATGTTCTAAAGGTGTAACTGTCTCGTTGACTTCATCATTAGCAGCACCGAAAACATTTTCCACGCTTGCTAAGATTGTTTCCCATGCAAACTTTGCAATCCGTTCGATAGCAAGGAAATCCGCCACATGATAAACACCTTTAACACCGTCGATCGTAAATAGAGCTTGAATTTCCTTTGGTGCATCCGCTATATTGTCTTTTTTATAGTTATAACTTTTACCAAAAGGTAATTCCTGATCAATCACAACTTTCATGGTATTTGGACTTGGTGTTGGTTCAATCGTTACTATTTTCATGCTTACATACCTCCATTAAGTAAAGTTAAGAAGATGCTATTTCTTCCAAATAGGACCATCTTTCAATAAGTTTCTCATATTTGGCGTTAGCATCAGCTAATTGGTTTGTTATATCTTGCAGTAAAGTAAAATCAGCGCCAGCAGCTTGCATTTTGCCTTCTAATTGCTCGATTAACTGTTCTGTTTTCTCAATATCTTGACTAATAGTTTCCCATTCTCTTTGTTCTTTGTAGGAAAATTTTCTCTTTTCCTTCGGGATTTCCACTTTAATCTCTTCTACTATTTGTTTCGAAGATTCCTTTGGAGTTGTTTTCGGAGCATCAAGCATATCAGAATATACCCCTAACCACTCAGTTACAGTTCCATCCCCATTTAATAGCCATAGTTTTTTAGCAATGCGGTCTAGGAAGAAACGATCATGGGAAATCGTAATAATAACTCCTGGAAAAGATTCCATAAAGTCTTCTAATACAGACAATGTTTGGATATCTAAGTCATTAGTTGGCTCATCCAAGAATAGAACATTCGGCTGCTCCATTAACATTTTTAAAAGTACTAATCGTTTCTTTTCTCCACCTGAAAGTTTCCCTATCTGTGTACCATGTGTGTTTAATGGGAACAAGAAGCGTTCCAACATTTGCGCTGCAGAGAATTTTTCCCCAGAACCAGTTTCTATTAAATCAGATGATTCCCGAACATATTCGATCATTCTTGTTTGGGGATTCAGTTCGGGTAACTGCTGCGTAAAATGCATCAACTTAACTGTTGAACCTTTTATAATTTCGCCAGAATCCATAGGGATATCACCGGCAAGCATTTTAAGAAGTGTACTTTTCCCTACACCATTTGGACCTACTATACCAATACGATCGCCCGCTTGTAACAAGAACGAGAAATCCTCTACGATATTTTTAGTGTCGAATCTTTTAGATATATCTTTACCTTCTAACACTTGTTTTCCAAGTCGAGTTGTAACCATTTCCAATTCTAAATTGAGTGATGAATTGTCACGGTCTAAACTTGCATCTATCTCTTCAAAGCGATCTTTTCTTGCCTTTTGCTTAGTAGATCTAGCTTTTGCACCTCTACGAATCCACTTTAATTCATTACGATATAAATTTTGAAGTTTCTGCTGAGAGGATGCGTTCATTTCTTCTCGTAATGCTTTTGACTCTAAATAATCTGCATAATTTCCTGTATGGGTATATAAAGTCTTGTCTGCAAGCTCGTAAATATGAGTTGCCACTGTATCTAAAAAGTATCGATCATGTGTTACAAATATGATTGAGCCTTCTACTCTTTGTAACATATCCTGTAACCAATCCGTTGACTCTTTGTCTAAATGGTTTGTAGGTTCGTCCAATAGTAAAAGGTCCGCTGGTTCGATTAACACTTTTGCTAGTGCTACTCTTTTTTGTTGACCTCCAGATAAATGCAGGATAGATTCTTCAAACTGCGTTATACCTAACTTTGTTAGAGCAGTTTTAGCCAATGAATTGACATCCCATGCTTGATAATCATCCATTTTTTGTTGTAAGTCCATCAACTTATTTTGAAGTTCCGTCGAATCGGAGTTCTCCATTAATGCCAACAAAGCTTCCTCGTATTCACGGTTAATCTTTAATATAGGAGAATCTCCACCAAATACAGTTTGAATCACTGTTTCATCTTTTTCAAATGTTGGCTGTTGCTCTAAGTATGCCACACGATATTTGTTCGGATGATCTCGTTCAATAGAATCCGCTTCTAATTCGCCAGCAATTATAGAAAGAAAAGTAGATTTACCTGTACCGTTTATACCTATTAAGCCCGCTCTATTTTGGTTGTTAATAGTAAAGGCAATATTTTCGAATAGAGTTTTTTCCCCAACTGTTTTTGTTAAATTAGATATGATTAAATGACTCATAGTTGTTCACCTGTTTCTTTACGTAAGTTTTGTAGAAATAGTTCCATGAAGGCATGACGCTCGACTGCAAGCTCTTTTCCTTTTTTTGTTTGCATTCCTTCAGATAGCTTTAATAGTTTTTCATAAAAATGTGTTACCGAGGCTGTTTCCTTCGTGCGATATTCCTCTACGGACATATTATCTCGTGGTGTTTCAGATGCATCATATAGTAGTCTACCTTTTGCACCGCCAAAAGCAAATGTGCGGGCGATACCTACTGCTCCTATAGCATCCAGTCTATCCGCATCACGTACTATTTTCGCTTCTATCGTCTTCGCTTCTACTTCATGACCTCCACTAAAGGAGACTGCTTTGATCACTTCTTTTACATGAGCTATTTTTTCATCTGATAAGTTCAGCTGTTTTATAATTCTTTCTTCTTCAAGCTTTTCTTCTGTTGAATATTTTGGATCACTCACGTCATGGAGTAATACAGCTAACTCAATTATCTCTCTATTTGCAGATGGTTCACTATCTGCAATATCAAAAGCATTTTTACGTACTCTTTCTATATGTTGAAAGTCGTGACTTGCATCAAAGTGCATGTACACTTCTTTAACTAAATTCTCACATTGCTCAATAGAATTCATCTTTGTATCTCCTCAGGTCTGATTCGCCTTCTCTATTATATACAATAAAGCTGCTCTACTGTACTATTTGCATTTATTTTACTAACACCTAGCTAAAATAGTTTTATTAGTCTAGTCAAATAGACTATGTCTCTTTTTAAAAAGCTCATATGTTATATAAAGCCGGTTGTAATTAATATTGCAATCTGGCTAACAAAGAGAAAGGAGATTATAAAATGAGTCATTGGAAATGCACACATTGTAAGTATGAATGTGAAGAGCCACCAAAAAAGTGTAAACGATGCAATAATCATCGTTGGGAGCAAGGGGAAGAAGAAAACAGCTGGGATTCCACTGAAAATAGCGAGGATACAACCGTTTTCCAAGGCGGCGGTCAGTTTTCGTCTGTTGAACAAGAGTCTGACGAATTAATATGGATAAAAGATTCTTGTAACGTAACCGTTCAAACCACAGATACACAAGCAGCAGTTTCACTGCAAGTTGGATTACAGCTTGCTATAGCACTAGTTATTAGTATAGCAATTGGCGATTCTATTCAAGGTCAAACTGTTTCACAAGAATTATTCCAACAGTTTAACGATGAGCAAACGAACAAACAGAAAATTTATGTAGACAATTCAAAAGACGTCAATATTGTCACTACTGATACGGACCTGTCAGTTAATATCGAAGCTATGTTACAAGTTTTATTAGCATTAGTTGCAAGATTGGATATTCTTTAATCAAAAAAATTATAAACAAAAGAGGTGAATAAACACAATGGAGAAAAAAAAATGGAGAGCTTTAGATCATTGCGATGATCCGAGTAATAATGGCAGTGATGTAGAACAGGACGGTAAACAAGTAGTATCTACGAAACAACAATCCTTCGAACGAATTATCGTAAAGGATTCGGAAGGTGTAGAAATACGTACGACAGATACACAAGTAGCCATCTCTCTTCAACTTGGAATACAAGCAGCTATTGCAGCTGTAATCAGTGTTACTATCGGTGATTCTGACCAAGGAAGAGCAGTAACCCAAGAACTAAATCAATTTATTAAAACAAAACAAAGAAACGTCCAAACTACGATAGTTGAAGGCTCTAGAAATATATCTGTAACAACTACCGATACCGATTTGGCAGTAAATATCCAGGCAATGCTTCAAATACTAGTAGCAATCGTAGCAAAACTAGATATTCTTTAATGTCAATTGGTTATAACCAATCATTTAAACTATTCAATTCCCCTAAAGCTGCATATGCTAATATGCAGCTAATTTTAAATGAAGGAGTGAACAACTTGAGTAATTTACCTGAAAAGCCAATAAATATTTCAAACAAGGTGATTGACCTTCTAGTAGATGATACCCTTAGAAGAAATGGTATTGATCCCGAAAACATCAAAAAAAAATTAACAGATCATCAAAAACAGCAGCTAAAAGATTTAGTAGAAGATTTAACAAAGCAAGTAAATAGTTTTACTGAACAGCCTACGGAAAAAAAGAACTTATAATAAATATCTGCAATATTTCCGTGACCTTATAATTCCAGTTAAATTATCTTCTCCCATAAGTATTTCTATTATTTATAAGACAATTTGAGTCAAATTCATAAATTATGTGAAAATTCGACATATTATTGACGAAGACTGACAATTCAAGTATAGTTTATGTATCCATTTATAGAATTCTTAGTGGATTAAGGGAGGAACGTTTATGCAACAGGGGAAAGTAAAATGGTTTAATAATGAAAAAGGGTATGGTTTCATCGAATATAACGATGGAGAAGATGTATTTGTCCATTTTACAGGAATTCAAGGTGATGGATTTCGAGCATTAGATGAAGGACAACAAGTAACGTTCGAAATAATTGAAGGAAACCGTGGACCTCAAGCTGCAAACGTGATAAAAAACGAATAGAAACGCTTCTTCCCGCGGCAAAATAGTCGTGGGGCTTTTTTTATTTTGAACCTTTTAGTTTACTTCCGATTTGTTTAATACTTTCACCAACCGTACATTGTTCTATACAAAATCTATAAGCAATTGTTTTACCGCTTTCTTTTCGTAATTGCGTTCGGATAAAGCAACCATTACAATAAGTATCGGATAAATTATCAATTTCATTTATTAGTTCTGTATTTTTCATAAATCACTACTCCTCACTATTTCACAATTGTACTATTATGTTTCTTTTATGTGTAACTATTCCCGCATTCCATCAAACTAGATATATCCATGACTTTATTAAAAAAGGTGATCATCATGTTAGAAGTATATATTGACGGTTCGACCACTGGCAATCCAGGACCAAGTGGTATAGGTGTGTTCATTAAAGGCGAAGGACATCACCTGAGATTCAGTGAATTCATTGGAGAGTATTCCAATCATACTACTGAATTTATTGCGCTACAAAGAGGGTTAGAAGAAGCCAAAAAACTTTCCCCCTCTATTGTCTCTGCAAGGTCAGATTCGCAAATCGTTTGCGCTGCAGTTGAAAAAAGATACGCAAAGAATCCAGAATTTGCAGCGATTTTAGAGAAAATTTTAGCCATAATCGATACATTTGACTTTTTCTTTATAAAATGGATTCCAGACGACCAAAACAAAGCAGCCCATGCACTTGCGAGAGATGCTGTATTAAAACAACTGCCTAAAAAGTAAGAGGCAGTTGTTTTTAACTATATTCGATTCATACTCACCTTATTATACTTCCTCTTGTAGTGTTTGCTCAAAATCTGATTCGATTGCCGCCTTAGTTTTATTCATAAAATTGACAATTACCTCATCACTACCAAATAATTGAAAAACAGAAAGCAGTGGGTTTTTCGGTTTATTTATAGAAGTATAAATGAATTTCGTCACTTTGTCACTTTGGCTTTCTAATTCATATTCCGTTGTTATTTTGAAGCGATTATTAAGTACAAAGCTTTCTTCAAATGCTTTATAATTGGATTCATTTGTATATTTTTTAATCGTCACTTCGTATTCTTCCGTTAAAGAACCATTTTGATAGCTTTGTTTTATCATCGTACCCACGATAGATTCTGTTTGCTGAACTATTGCCTCATCAATTACTTTTGGAAATATTTTTTTCTTCTTAGCTATATTCCCGTAAAAGTAAGGCCAAGCGAATTCGATTGGTACATTTAAGAGAATCTCTTTTTTCCATTTTTTCATATGATTATCATCCTATTCTATTTTCGATAACATTTTTAGTCCTATTCAAAATATTACTATAATCATAGCATATGAACCAAAATAATAGCTTACTGTTCCCTAGATGAAATTAGACAAACACAAAAAAACAGACTCTCTAATGAGAGTCTGTAAAGTTAAGTTTTAGGTTTAATTAAGCTTTAACTACGTTAGTAGCTTGAAGGCCACGTTGACCTTGCTCGATTTCAAAAGTAACTTCTTGACCTTCATCAAGAGATTTGAAACCTTCGCTTTGAATAGCTGAGAAATGTACGAATACGTCGTCTCCGCCATCGCGTTCGATAAATCCGAATCCTTTTTCTGAGTTAAACCATTTTACTTTACCTTGTTCCATGTGTATATCCTCCTCGTATGCAAAATCTGCACACATTGTGTTACTATCCTTGCTCAACACTGTTAAGTAAAAGTGTTGCCACTTACTTACTAACCGAACAAAAATAATCCTCTTTAAATATACCATGCATTATCAAATAATGCAACAATTAGACATGAAATTATTTAGTGTATTCTAACAATGCCCCAATCGCCCCACTATAGCCATGGTGGTCTAAAAAGATCGGTTTTTTCAGCTTTAAAACCGTATAGGATTCAATGATTTGCTGGAGTAATTCATTGTCCTCGAGTGTAGTGCCTATGTATATAATATCCTCCACGTGATGGGCATCTGCGACTTGGATACAAAGAGATGCAACTACTTCTCCAATAATTCCTTGAACACCCGCTAGCAAATCGGAAGGGCTCGTATTATTACTGTTATTAAGGGAAATACCACCAAAATTACTTGCCGTTAAAGTGCCTTTTATCGGTAGCTTATTATCTTTGTAAATATCGCTTACTAATACATCTATGGCAGTCCTCTTGCCATCCCGTGATTGGTTGATAATTTCATCAAAATCAGATATACCGGTCAAAACCATACCCAAACCTAGGAGAGTCCCCCCACCAATGCCTGTACCACCCAATCTTTTATGGGAGCTTTCTTGCATAATATGTATAGATGTACCTGTTCCAATATTTGCTATAATTGCAGCCTTTGGTTGGTTAGATCCGCGCTGCATTTGATACATTACACCATTCATTGTCGCATCAAATTCGACGATATACGGTATTTCCTTGTTAGTATTTAAATATTGTTTCAATTGCTCCGCCCGACCACCAGTGACGCAGATAGAAGCATTCGGATGATTTGAGTCAATCCAGTCCTTCACTTTATGGAAATCAGATGAACGAAACCGTTTGAAGTCCATCTCATTAAATTCATCCCAATAAGCAATTTTTGTTAATGTTCCACCTGCATCAATACCGATTCTAGTAGTCATTCTAATTCCCCTTTATGTTAAGACACTTACTTTATCCATGATCCTACAATAGGATAATTGAAGCTATCTCCTGTAATCGCTTTAACAATTCCAATGATCGGAACTACAAATGCCATTATACCAAAAATGATTAGCATCGGAATACCAATTAAGATAAAAACTAAAAAGAAAGAAACTGTCAGTAATGCAGCCATAACTAGTTGAAACAGAACCGCTTGTATGGAAAGCTTTTTAATTTCTTCATCATTTACTACTAAAAATAATATAAATGGAACTAGAAAAGGGGCAAACCATGTACTTGCATGTAGCAAGATTTTCAAACCTGTGTTTTCCATTTTCACTCACTCCTTTCTTCATAATTATACGACTATACTAGCTAAATAGTTTCATTTTTGAATTTTATAAACACTTTCACCTGCAATAACTGTTTGCACTATTTTAGTAGATAGAATATTTTCCTTTTCAAGGACATTATCTAAAATAGTAAAATCCGCATCATACCCTGGCAATATGAATCCTCGGCTATTTTCTCTTCCAATTGCTTTTGCACTACCAGATGTATATAAGGATACTGCTTCGTATACCGTTAAAGCCTGTTGGGGTAAGTGAAGATTGTTAACTGCTGCTTCAATTCCGAGCAGAGGGTCAGCTAGTTCTATAGGTGAATCAGATCCTCCTGAACAATCTAATCCTTCATCTAGTAATAATTTCCAAGCATATGCCCAGGGTAAGCGAGTAGCTCCAAGTCGTTCTGTTGCCCAAGGAAAATCCGAAGCTACGAATATTGGTTGTAAATCCAATACAACGGAAAGCTTTTTCATACGTTCAATTAGATCCACACGTAAAACATTAACATGTATTAACCGATCCTTTTTCCCAACTGTCACAGGATACTTTTCGATTAAGTCTAATACTTTTTCAACAGCTTCGTCTCCT
Organism: Psychrobacillus sp. FSL H8-0510; assembly: GCF_038008345.1. Classification (NCBI taxonomy): domain Bacteria; kingdom Bacillati; phylum Bacillota; class Bacilli; order Caryophanales; family Bacillaceae; genus Psychrobacillus; species Psychrobacillus sp. FSL H8-0510. The sequence goes on along the minus strand of NZ_JBBOYZ010000001.1, from coordinate 1,654,418 downwards.
ATAACATGAACTGCTATATTCTCCTTATACCTACGAGCTAGCTTCACTAAGTCTTCTAGCTTTTCTGGGCTATGAACCTCTATTCCTCTTTCTCCCGGTTTATCTGCATAATCCTCAGACAATAATGCTGTTCTACCACCTAGCGAACCATCTACAAATATTTTCATCGCTCCGAATTCGATAAAAGCCGATTCCTCTTCATCCTGCATCTGTTCAAAAACATCATGATGACGTAATAAATGAACTCTAAATCCACTTTTTACAACTTCTCGGTATGCTTGTAAAGGGATATTATAATGCCCGTAATAAGCCATGTCCTCTGAATGGACACCGGTTAACCCCTTCGATTGCAAATCCTCTATACTAGAAGTAATAATTTTCTTTAAATAATCAGTAGTGGGTGATGGTATATAATCTGTTATTAATCGCTGTGCCTCATCATAAAACAGTCCATTAAGTTCCCCCTTCTCATCTTTACCGATTATTCCACCAGTAGGGTTAGGAGTGTCTTTCGAAATACCTGCTAGTCCCATAGCTTTTGAATTCGCTACTAGAACATGTCGACATACTCGTTTAAGCACTACAGCCGTTTCCTCAATGAAGTCGATATCCATACAAGTTAATGGGCACCCTTCTCTCAATTTATTGTCGTCCCAACCCTCCGTCACATACCATTCTTTGTTCTGAATATGACCAACTATCGCATCTTTTATTTGACTAATCGAGGTAAAACTAGATAAGTCTAAATAAGATAATTTCTCACCATGACCGATTAAGTGAATATGGCTATCTACAAACCCAGGATACATGACATTTCCATCTAAGGATTCCATTTGATCTGCTAATGGGAGGAGATCTTTTTTGAAACCTGTACTAATAATGGTCCCATCCTCCACTAATACTGCTTCGACGAAATCCCCTTCAGATTTCATCGTGAAAATCTTCCCATTTGTCCATAATGTCTTCACTGTTATGTCCCCTTTCTACGTTCGTTCAATTCATCAACTAATAGTTCTGCTGCTTTTCGATAAGCATTACTCATATTGGAAAGTGAAGCAATTAGTAATATAAGTTGATCGTTTTCATCTGCCTCCTGATTTTCTACTACAATTTCATGGGTTTTCATCTCTTCTAGGAAGTTTTGGGCATTGTTTTGTTGAATGATAATCCATGACCTGTAAAATTTCTCTAAAAGAAAATCCTCTGATTCCATTTTATCATTTAGTGGCTCTAACACTGATTTAATATCTTTAATAGAAAGAGCACCTTTCATCTGATAGATCAAATTGATCAACATTATATGCTTCTTAGAATATCTTTTATTTTTTATAGGGATAAATAACTTTCCCTTTGCGTAATTATTGATCATTGTTTTAGTTAATACTTTTTCCTCTTCATTGCGCAAAGTGTCATTATACTTTGCATCAAATAACTGAATCACTTGGTCCATATACAAGTCAATGATGGGAATATCATCTTCATGAATGGTGGACTCTAAATCTAACTTTTGAGCAATGTCTTCAGATTTACTCATTACCATACCTCCTGTCAATACATTATGTTTATCATAACTTATTAAATATCCAACGTAAACCTTGACTAAGTGGTGTAATAGCAATATATTTATATGTAGTTATCAAAACTATATACAGAGATAGGAGTAATTTAAATGAATGCATATATAAGAGAGCCTTTTAATAGTCTTTCACACTTGTTTGGAGCACTATTTGGGCTAGTGGGATTACTACTATTGTTAGTAAAAGGAATAGAAATTAATAGTTCCCCCTTAACTTTAACAGCACTTATTGTTTTTGGAGTTAGCATGATTTTGCTATATACAGCTTCCGCTACATATCACTGGTGGATAGGAGATGCCCGCAATATAAAGTTTTTAAGACGCTTAGACCATTCCATGATATATATTTTAATCGCAGGTACATACGCTCCACTTTGTCTGATTACATTAAATAACACTGCTGGCTATGTCCTATTTATTATAATTGGATTATTAGCAGTAAGTGGTATTTGTTTTAAAATGATCTGGTTTGACTGTCCGAGATGGGTCTCTACTGCGATTTATATTGGCATGGGGTGGATGATTATCTTCTTAGCGCCTACTTTAGCGGAATCACTAGGGTCTACAGGTTTACTTTATCTGATTTTGGGAGGGATCTCTTATACTATCGGAGGGATTATTTACGGGGTAAAACCAAACATTCCATTTATAAAGAAATTAGGATTTCATGAAATATTTCATATTTTTATATTGTTAGGGACATTGTGCCACTTCATTTGTGTTTATGCTTATGTATTGTAATGAAATTTTACAATTAGTTTAGCTTCAGAAATTCATAATTTTATATTTTCAAAAATTGATTTCCGTGAAGCCTATCACTTGGTGAAAGTGATAAGCTTTACGAAAAATAAGTATTCCCTTGGTTTAGGTTTCTTTACCTATTTCACTTTCTCTACAAGCAAAGTTGGTTCAAGCTCTATTTCCACGTTCCCTCTAAGAGCTCTACTAATCATGCAAGTATCCTCTGCTTTCAATAGTAAACGTGTGGCCATTTTGGAATCTTTTTCATTTACTATCACTAAAGTTGGTCGATGAATTATTTTTTTGTATGTGAAAATGCCATTTGTTACATCTACTACAGCAGATGATTCTACAACAAGAGATGTCTTTTCTATACGACTTCTCTCGAGCATGGCAGCAAGTGTGATAATATAACATGTCGTTGCCGCTCCTAGCAACATTTCATCTGGATTGGTACCTTCCCCAGGGCCATCCATTTCTAATGGAATCGAAATTTTTGTTTGGAGATTTTGCGCTTGAATCGTTCCTATATCATTACGATTACCTGGCCAATCCGCTTTTAAATGAAAATAATGTTCTACCATATTTATCAATCCTCTCGTTTTTTGCATATTCTATTGGAAATATCATCATGTTCCAGTATGATTAGTTAGGGAAAGAAGGCGAATTTATTGTTAAAGAATTATGGCAAAATTGCAATCTCCATTATTTTTATTTCCATGTTTTTACTCATTTTAGGAGTTAGATATGTACTTGGTCAAGACTTAGTTATTATGAATGTGCTTGCGTTCGCTGCATTTTCAGTAGTAATAGGCGTTTTAGCAGGTTCTTTGCTATTGTATAAATTGCACAAAACATTTTATATTTTCGCTATTGGATTATTCATCGGTTTTTTTGAAATGTATCGCTCTTTTATTACTGGTCCCGAGGAATTTGGTGACTTAGCGGGAATTCTCTCCTTGTTCATCTTCACTGCTTTTGGATTTGTAATCGGGCTAATTGTGGAAGCTATCTATTATTTACTAAGAAAGAACGAGCAAAAGGATTAAATACAACATCCTTTTTGCTCGTTTTTTTATTTTGCCATTATGGTAATATTACGCCCATTGGATTTTGCTTCATAAAGAGCTAAGTCAACCCTATGCATGATTTCGTTTATATTCTCACCAGGTTTATACTCACCAACTCCTAGAGAAATAGTAATTTTTTTATGAATAGGTGGGAGTGAATCTTCAACCGTTTTTCTTAAACGTTCCCCCAAAATATATGCTTCCTGAATAACCTTTTTCGGAAGAATAATGATAAACTCTTCTCCTCCAAGTCGAATACACTCTTCTTGATCACTACATATGTTCTTCAAACTTTTGGAAACAAAATGGAGAACTTGATCCCCAGCAAGATGCCCAAATTCATCATTAACTTTTTTAAAATGATCTATATCTATCATGATTAATGAAAAAGCGATATTATTATTCACTAATTCATCGAGCAAATAATCAGCATATCTTCTATTTTTCAACCCTGTCAATGAGTCCGTAACAGATAAAGCCTTCATAATATCAACCGTTTCTTCTTGTTTTTTTCTATAATTATCTATTGTTTCTGTCAGTTGTTTAGCCTCAAAATACCATGTAGGAATGTCAAAGGATAATTCGTGATCATCTTTTCCACGCATAGTATAAATGGCTAATTTCCGTAATGGGGAAGCTAACTTCGTTGAGACATAAAATGCAATAACAATAATTATAAGAATTAACGGCAATGAAATGGTAAATATCGTAAACATAATTCCAGTTAAAGGTTTAACGGCACTACTGAACGGGGTCTGAGAGACGACTCCCCAGTCACTTTTCTCTATATATGTATAACCAGCAAGAAAGTTCTGTCCTTGTGTATTATCTAACTGCAGCGCGCCACTTTTCTCTTGCATTAACTTTTGAACAACTAGGTTAGTTTCTACGGATTGTCCAATTCTAACTTTATCTGGGTGATAGATTAAAGTTCCATCTGTGTCAACTACAAATACATAAGATCCATCCTCCGAGTAATGTTCAGCAAGAATATTATGGAGAAAATTTCCTTCTTCCAAATATACCGTCCCATTTAACATACCTAAATATTCCCCACTGTCCCCAAACAATGGAGTAGTTATTAGTATTAATAATCTACCCGTTTGAGCATAATACGGTTTAGAGATAAAAGCCTCTTTCCTCGCTCTAGCTTCGTTTACACCTGACGAGGTAATTTTATTTCCTACTATTCCGAGATTTGGTGTAGTTGCAATAACGATTCCTTGGTTATTGATAACAGATAAAGAGTTGAAATTCTTACCACTTATATTTAATTGCTCTAATATGCTAGTGATTATTATAGGGTTGTCCATATTCTTAACAACATCTGACTTCCGAGCTTCCAGATTGTTTTGCATATAAGAAAAAGCTTCATCTGACATTTGTGCCAATTTCATAGAATACACCCTATTTTGCTCTAAAGAGTTTTCTATTAAGCTTTCTTTCGTCACAAAATAACTGGAAATTAGAGTGCTAAATATTATCCCAAATATAGTAAAACATATAAGTGATATAATCCAAAATCTTAAAGTTTTCAATAAAACCCTCCTATTAAAAAACGATCCAATTTATAATTATTTACTATCATATAACATTAACACACAAAAAACTACGACTATATCTAGTCGTAGTTTACTATTAATGCCCACCCAGATAGGCAAGTTTAACTTCTGCGCTGTTTTGTAATTCCTGCGCTGACCCTGAAAGTACTACTCTTCCGGTTTCAATAACATAACCACGGTTTGCAATTGATAAAGCCATATTAGCATTTTGCTCGACTAACAAAACGGTGGTACCTTCATTATTAATATCTTTAATCACTTGAAATATTGTTTTTACCATTAAAGGAGCAAGCCCCATAGAAGGCTCATCTAATAGTACTAGTTTAGGCTTTGCCATAATCGCTCTTCCCATCGCTAACATCTGTTGCTCTCCTCCTGAAAGAGTTCCAGAATGTTGTTTCTTACGTTCTAATAACCTCGGGAAGATTTCATACACTTTTTGCATATCTTGATGAATACCTTGTTTATCTTTTCGAAGAAATGCGCCTAATTCTAAGTTTTCTTCAACAGTTAGATTCGCAAAAACACGTCTACCTTCTGGAACATGGGAAATTCCAGCCTTCACAATCGATTGTGCTTGTTTGCCTGAAATCGATTTATCCAGAAATTCTATTTTGCCTTTTTTAGGTTTCAGCAAACCAGAAAGAGTTTTTAGCAGCGTGCTTTTCCCTGCCCCATTAGCGCCAATCAATGAAACAATTTCTCCTTGGTTAACAGTAATGGATACATCACGGAGTGCTTGAATATTACCGTAAAACACATCTATATTTTCTACTTTAAGCATTGTCATCGTGAACTTCCTCCCCTAAATAAGCCTCTATAACCTTAGGATGGTTACGGATCTCTTCTGGTGATCCTTCCGCAAGAAGTTGACCATGATCGAGTACATATATTCTTTCACAAACGCCCATTACTAAATTCATATCATGCTCGATTAACAAAATAGTTAAATCGAATTTTTCACGAACAAATCCAATTAGATTCATTAAGTCATGTGTTTCCTGTGGATTCATACCTGCTGCAGGTTCATCTAATAATAGTAACTGAGGTCCTGCTGCTAATGCCCGAGCAATTTCCAATCTTCTTTGTTGACCATACGGAAGATTTTTGGCTAGTTCATCTTTATATTTCTCCAATTTAAAAATCCTTAGGAATTCTAATGCTTTTTCTTCCATCTCTCTCTCCCCTTTGAAATGAGAAGGTAGTCGAAGAATAGAGCTTAACATCGAATGGGTAGCAAGAGAGTGATAAGCAACTTTTACATTATCTAATACAGTTAACTCGTTAAAGAGACGAATATTTTGAAATGTTCTACTTATCCCTTTTCTCGTAACTTTAAAAGGCTGTAGTCCATTTATTCTTTCCCCATTAAATAATATATCCCCTTCAGTAGGTACGTAGACACCAGTCAATAAGTTAAAGCTTGTAGTTTTTCCAGCTCCATTAGGGCCGATTAATCCGACAAGTTCTCCTTGGTTCAACTTTAGGTTTAAGTTTTGTACTGCCTTTAAACCACCAAACTGAATGCCAGCATTTTTCACTTCCAGTAAAGGTTTATTTTCCATGCTGATCGCCTCCTTTTGGCTTTCTCCAAAGCTTGAAATAATCCGTAATTTCCATCGTACCCATCAAGCCTTTCGGACGATAAAGCATAACAAGAATTAATACAAGACTATAAATAATCATTCGTGTTTCAGGATATCCTTGAAGATACGTGGAAACAACCGTCAATAAAATTGCGGAAAGTACGGCACCGGAAAGACTCCCTAACCCACCAAGAACAACAAATATTAAAATATCAAAAGATTTTAAGAATCCAAATTGACTTGGTTGAATGATATAAAAGTTATGAGAATACAAAGCACCTGCAACTCCAGCAAAAAAGGAGCCAATCGCAAATGCAGCTACCTTATAATAAGTAGTATTGATCCCCATCGCATCAGAAGCAATTTCATTTTCTCTAACAGAAATTGCAGCTATCCCATGCCTTGAATTAGTAAAGTTGACGATTACTATAATGGTGATGACAAGGCAAACAAACGCATATGTCCAAGTCGTCAAATGTGAAACCTGCATTCCTGCAGCCCCACCAACATAGTCAATATTCAAAAATACAATGCGAATAATTTCTGCAAAACCAAGTGTTGCAATTGCCAAGTAATCCCCTTTTAATCTCAAACTCGGAATACCGACAATCAGTCCCGCTAAAGCAGCAACCATTCCTCCGACAATAATCGCAACGATAAAAGGCAAATCCAATTTCATCGTTACAATTGCTGAGATATATGCTCCTACCGCTAAGAAACCAGCATGACCTATAGAAAATTGTCCCGTAATTCCAATTACTAGATGTAGGCTGACCGCTAAAATTATGTTGATAGCTATAAATATAAATGTATTAGAATAAAATTGATTCATCGTTCCATTAGCAATAAAAAATTGAACCACTGCATAAACCAATACTGCAGCTATAATAAATAGCCAAAACTGTTTTGACTTTTTCATAATTATGTATCACCTACACTTTCTCTCGTGTATTTTTTCCAAAGATGCCAGATGGTCTAAAGATTAGAATTAATATTAAAATGACGAATGCGGCAGCATCTCTCCATAAAGAGAACCCTAAAGCACTAACAACCGTTTCCACCACTCCAAGTACTAATCCACCTACCATTGCTCCAGGGATTATGCCAATTCCACCAAGAACGGCTGCAACAAATGCCTTCACCCCTGGTATTACCCCCATTAACGGATCGATCTTTGTATAATACACACCGAATATAACACCAGCTGCTCCTGCTAAAGCTGAGCCAATTGCGAAAGTTGCAGATATTGTATTGTCAACATTTATTCCCATCAGTTTAGCTGCTTCTGTATCATGAGAAACGGCCCTCATCGCTTTTCCAGTTTTTGTTTTATGCACAATAAACTGTAACAGAATCATTAATACAACAGATACCGATAAAATAAGAATAGACTGAATGCTAATTTGTGCACCTAAAAATGCAAACGAACGATTGGAAAACACATCTGGATACGCTTCTGGTTGAGCTCCTCTAATATAAATGACGCCATATTCTATTAATAGCGATACACCGATTGCAGTAATAAGCGCTGCTATTCTTGTAGCATTTCGCAAGCGTTTGTAAGCAATTCGTTCAATAATAACTCCGAATAATGCACAAGCTGCCATCGAAATAATAAGCGCTGGAAAGAAGCCTAAATTAAACACTGTAATAGAATAGAATCCAATAAACGAACCGACCATGAACACATCCCCATGTGCAAAGTTGATCAGTTTAATAATTCCATAAACCATCGTGTAACCGAGGGCGATTAAAGCGTATATACTCCCGAGTGAAATACCGTTTATCAATTGTTGAACCCATTCCATAATTTTTCACTCCTATAACTTAAGATTTCAATAATTTTAGAAATAGAAAAGGAGGGATATCAATCCCCCCTATTAATCATAAGAATCTTAAGGATTAACTTTCGTTTTAAATACTTGCGCTCCATCTACGAATTCAATAATCGTAGCCGATTTAATCGGATGGTGGTTTTCATCAACAGAGTATAATCCTGTTACAAGTTCCAATTGATCTGTAGCTTCAATTGCTTCTTTAATTTTAGTTCCATCTGTTGAACCAGCACGCTCAATTGCATCTTTTAATAGATAAACTGTATCATACCCAAGTGCATTGAATGAGTTAGGATCTTTACCATATTTTTCTTTAAATTTGTCAGAGAACTCTTTCGCTTTACCATCTGGATCTTCAGATGAATAAGCAGTAATAATGTATGAATTATTTAGAGCATCCGCGCCAGCTAAGTCAACAAGTGTTGGAGAATCCCAACCATCTGCTCCCATTAACGGAACTGTGATTCCTAATTCACGTGCTTGCTTAACAATTAAACCAACTTCTTCATAATATCCAGGAATAAATACAAATTCAGGATTAGAAGATTTAATACGAGTTAAATTTGAACGGAAATCAGTATCTTTCGCCACATATGATTCTTCTGCAACAATTTTCCCTCCAGCTGCTTCAAAATCTTTAATGAATGCTGCTGCAAGACCTTTTGCATAATCACTTGCGTTGTCTGCATACACTGCTGCTGTTTTAACTTTTAACTCATTAGCAGCGAAGTTTGCAGCTACCGTTCCTTGGAAAGGATCGATAAACGCTGTACGGAATGTGAATGGATTTACCTTTCCATCATCTCCTACTGTTACTGTAGTACTTGTTCCTGAAGGAGAAATCATTGGTGTTTTTGTGTCTGTTGCTATTTGAACTTGAGCAACTGAGTTACCACTCGTTGCAGCTCCAATAATAGCTGTTACTTTGTCTTGACTTGTTAATTTGATGGCTGCGTTTGTTGCTTCAGCTGCATCTGATTTATTGTCTACTTTAATAAGTTCGATTTGTTTCCCATCTATACCCCCAGCAGCATTAATCTCTTCAACAGCCAAATCGATAGCATCTGCTTCGGATGTTCCATAAGAGGCCACAGCTCCAGAAAGCTCAAGATTTGCACCTATTTTAATAGTGTCCCCACCCTCTGAACTATTTCCTTCTTCTGCTCCGCACCCAGCTAAAATTCCGATCAATAAAGTAGATGAAAGGAAAAGTGATGCAAATTTCGATTTCTTCATATAACTACCCCCATTTTGTTTGATAATTCTGAATTTATAAGTCATACTACTCGCTCTCTCTTTTTAGCAAGCATAAACTCAAACATTATCATTTTGTAAGAACAACCCTATTGTAAAACAAACTTTAAATTCAGTCTATACTAATTTTTCTTCATTTTTAGAAAATTAACAATATTAGATTAGTATAATTTATTTAAGCAGTCGTTAAGTCCTTATAAAATAACGTTTTATAGGTCAATTTCCTTGTTCTATCATTCTAATATTTTCCTTAAAAATATTTTTTCAAGGATAGATTAAGCGATATATTTTATTATTTATACTAATATTACATACATTTTATGGTATAAATTGAATAAAATATATGTTTTTACTTTTCAATTAATTATATATATACTATTAATAGTTCGAAATCCGTAATAATGAGGAGAGATAAAATGGTAAACCATATGCCTAAGCGAGACGAAGTAAAGACAGAAGAAACTTGGAATTTAAATGATTTATTTCAGACCGAAAATGACTTTTCAGAAGCATTAAAAGAGATAGAACAAGGTGCATTGGAGTTCAATAATCGTTATCACGGGAACATCCAAAATGCTACAGATGTTGTGGATGCACTTATAGAATATACGAAACTATATGAGAAAATAGTACCTGCGGGAGCATTTGCTAGTCTTTCGTTAAGTACAGATCAAACAAATACCGACGCACAAATGAGAGCAAGTAAATTCGGTTCACTTTCCGCAAAGGTAAGCAGTCAATTATCTTTCTTAAATAGTGAACTAGTAGAACTACCGGAAGCAATCATTAAAGAAGCTATATCAAAATCTCCAGCTCACCAAATTTATTTAGATAAGTTACTAGCAAAGAAAAAATATCAACTTCATCCTGAGGTTGAAAAAACACTTGCTGCTTTCTCCGCTTCATTTGGAGCACCTTATAAGTTATACGATACTACTAAAATGCTTGATATTGCGTTTGATAATTTTGAGGTGAATGGTCAAGAGTATCCCCTTAGCTATGTGTCATTTGAGAATGACTGGGAAGGAGAAGCTGACACAGAAAAAAGACGAGCGGCATTCGAATCTTTTTCTAAAAAATTAAAAGAATACCAACATACGACCGCTAAAACGTATGATATGCACTTGCAAATGGAGAAAACAACATCAGATCTACGAGGCTATGATTCTGTTTATGATTACTTGTTATTTAACCAGGATGTTGACCGCTCTTTATATAATAGACAAATTGATTTAATCACGAAGGAACTCGCACCTCATATGAGAAAATATGCGAAATTGCTTCAAAAAGAACATGGACTAGAAAAAATGACGTTTGCGGATTTAAAAATATCTCTTGATCCCACATATGAGCCCAAAATATCCGTTGAGGAATCCAAAAACTATATTGATGATGCACTATCTGTTATGGGGGAAGAATATATTGAAATGGTCAATCGTGCATACGTAGAACGTTGGATAGATTTCCCTCAAAATGCTGGGAAATCAACTGGTGCATTTTGCTCTAGCCCCTACGGCAGTCATCCATATATTCTAATTTCATGGTCTAGTCGGATGAATGAAGTATTTGTTCTAGCGCATGAATTAGGTCATGCTGGGCATTTCTATTATGCAAACAAAGAGCAGAATATCTTTAACGCTCGCCCATCACTATATTTCATTGAAGCTCCTTCCACGATGAATGAAATGCTTGTGGCCAACCATTTACTAAAAAATTCGGATGACCCTAAATTTAAACGTTGGGTAATTTCTTCTATAGTAGCTCGTACGTACTATCATAATTTTGTAACTCATTTATTGGAGGCTGCATATCAACGTAAAGTGTATGACCGAATCGATCAAGGTTTAAATGTAAATGCACAAATTCTTAATGATTATAAACGTAGCGTTTTAGAAGAATTCTGGGGTGATGCAGTAGAAATTACAGAAGGGGCTGAGCTTACGTGGATGCGCCAACCTCATTACTATATGGGATTGTATCCGTACACATATAGCGCCGGGTTAACTATCTCCACTCAAGTATCCAAACGAATATTAGAAGAAGGACAAACTGCTGTAGACGAATGGACGGAAGTATTGAAGGCTGGAGGCACTAAATCACCTGTAGAGCTAGCGCAAATGGCGGGTGTGGATATTACGACGGATAAGCCGTTAAAAGATACAATCGCTTATATAGGTTCCTTGATTGACGAATTGGAATCATTAACAGAGGAAATTAATCAAAACAACTAAAATATTACTTGATTTGTAAAAAAGAGCTTGTGCTATGAAGTGACCCCTAAAAGTTAGACACAGTTATTTCATTAAGCAATTTGGTAAAAATGGGTTCGGTATTGCACCGGACTCATTTTTAATTTTGCCTTCATCCGTTTCGTGTTGTAATAAATAATATACTTTTCTAATTCGATTTTAAAATGCTCCACACTTTCAAAATCCTTTAAGTAGAGGAATTCCGATTTCATAATGCCAAAGAAATTCTCCATCACAGAGTTGTCGTAACAGTTTCCTTTACGGGACATACTTTGTACAATACCCCTACATTCTAACGCGTGACGATATTGCTTCATTTGATAATGCCAACCTTGGTCTGAATGTATCAGTAGTTGGTGGTCATCAGATAAGTGTTCTAAAGCTTTCTCTAACATTTCTGAAACAAGCGAATACGTTGGTCTAGTGTCTATTGTATACGTAATAATTTCTCCGTTAAATAAATCTAAAACAGGAGATAAGTAAAGCTTTTCACCAAGTAACTTAAACTCCGTAATATCGGTTACCCATTTCTGATTGGGGGCATTTGCAATAAAATTACGATCTAAAATATTTGGTGCGATCTTACCAACAGTACCTTTATAAGATCTATATTTTTTCATACGTACAACACACTTTAAACCTAACTCTTTCATAATGCGTTGAACCTTCTTGTGATTTACTTTTTGCCCACGGTTCGCTAACTCATCGCGAATACGACGGTAACCGTAACGACCTTCATGCTCTTCATAAATCACTTTAATCTCAGCTTTTAACTCTGCATCTGAATCTGGACGATTCATTCGCTTCACTAAATCATAATAGGTACTTCGTGGAATACCAGCGAGCTCAACGAGCTCCTTCACCAGATATTTATGCCTTAATTCAAAGACTATTTGTGTTTTGTCTTGTTTGGTGATTTTTCCTTGCTTTGAACTAAGGCATTCAACTTTTTTAAATACTCGTTTTCCATTTCAAGTTGCTTAATACGTGCTTCAAGAGCTTCGAATGATCCTTCAACTTGAATTCGTTTTGACTGTTTATTTGACTCTTTTTTCATGGTTGGACGCCCCTTTTTCATTGATTTCAGAGCGTCAATACCAGTTGAGTTATACAATTTAACCCATTTATGTACCGTTGATGGAGACGGGATGTTAAAAATCGCAGCTGCTTCATTAGGAGTTACTCCAAAATCATTTATATAGTTTAGTACGTCCATTTTAAAGTTCAAATCATAATTTGTATAGGTAGAATTAAAAGCATCTACTCCATTTACTTTATACTGGACTACCCAAACCTTTAATGGGCTTATGCTAATATGAAACTGATCAGCTATTGTTTTAAAGGAAGCTGTTCCTTTTAGATACGTTAAAACTGCCTGTAATTTTAATTCAGAACTATATTTTGTCATAGAAAAACTGCACCTCCAATTGTTAGATTGTGTCTAACAATTGGGGTGCAGTTCACTATACAAGCTCTTTTTTCTGTTTTATTCCTGTACGTTATAGATGAAGTAGAAAAATAGGCAGTGATTACTCACTAAAATCTAGATTAATTGGTTGTTTCGGTAAGTTATCTTGGAAAAGCATATTTGTCGAATCTACTTTCTCATTGACTTCTTCAAAACGAAAACCATCTGCCCACACTTTTCCTTTACCAACAAGTAAAACGCCAAAGTGAATGGAAGCACTTTCTTCTGGAACATCTAAAACAATAGAATAGTGATTCCAGTCTGTAGTCCCATGAATAGAGCGACTATCCATATTGTCAAATTGAAGTGTATCACCAGAAACATTGTCAATACGAAGCCAAGCACCACATTTGGTCACTTGTTCAGTTTTTAAGAAGCATGACATTTTTATTCTTTTATTCTTGTAATTTTCTGCCTGAAACCCTTGCATCATTGTCCCAAATTGTTGTTCATTTGCCTCACCCCTAGCAAAAAGCAATCCCGACTTTGTCCCTGTGTGAAATACCTTATCATCTACCGTTAACTCATATAGCTCAGTATAAGAACCACTTAAGTTCCAGCCATTAATCTGTTCCTGTTTGTTCAAATCATTCTCCTCCTTTATTATTCGTACAGCTCTCATCAACTGGCGATACTTTCCTGGAGGCAAGCTGTACACTTCTTTAAACGCTCTTGAAAAAGCCTCTTGAGATTGAAAGCGAAATAAAAAACCAATTGTTAAAATTGATTCTTCCGTTTCTAACAGAAGTGTCGCAGCCAATGCTAATCGGCGTAGACGTATATATTCCACAATTGACTTCCCTGTATCTTTTTTAAATAACCTGGATAAATGAAATTTCGAATATCCAATAACGGAAGTGAAACTATCTAGATTAATATCTTCCGTCAAATTACTCTCTATATAAGAGACTGTCTTTCGCGTTATTTCACTGTAATACAACTCACTCACCTCAAGATAATCATAACGAATAAAAAGAAAGAACTTTTGATAAATATTGCTATATTATCATCAAATTAATAAAATAAACAATGGTCTTCTATTTTGCGACCAAAGAATTCTGATTGCGTGTCACCACATAAGATGAATTTCAGCATTATACGTGGATGATAAGCCGGACAGAGTTAGCCAAAACATAAACAACAACTTTATGTAAATTTATATAGAAAGCCCTGAAAACTTTACTAATCATCGTAAAATTTCCAGGGCTTTCTATTTTTGAGGAGAGTTTTGTTCTCGCCTCGTTTAAAATTTATGCTTCACCTATTTATCTTTTAGATATATCTACTCGTTTGACGAATAGTGATAACACTAATGCTACAACTGTTACAAGAGTAGCGATGAAGAAAGTGAAATTGATCCCTTCTAACATTGCTTGAGCACCAAGTTGCATTTTAAACTGCGCCAAAGCATCTGTAGCAGTCGGCACACTTCCAGCTTTCGCTGCTTCTTCGAATAAACTCGCACCTTTTGATTCCATTCTAGCATTCATAATCGTGATAAATATTGCAGAACCTATAGCTCCTGAAACTTGCTGTAACGTGTTGTTCACTGCAGTTCCATGAGGATTCATCTTCATCGGTAATTGATTTAGACCATTTGTCATAATAGGCATCATTACCATGGACATACCTAACATACGGATTGTATAAACTGCCATGATGTAATAATAATCCGAATCTGCAGCTAAATTACTCATCATATATGTTGCAATCGTTGTAATTATTAAACCGATGACCGCTAACGAACGAGCACCGTATTTATCAAACAACTTTCCTGTTACTGGTGACATTAACCCCATTGCCAATGCTCCTGGAAGCATTAACAAACCAGAATCTAGTGGTGAAATACCGCGAATTGTTTGTACATACAAAGGTGTTAATATCATACCTGAGAACATTGCAGCTGAAACAACTACTGAAATGACAGACGATAATGCAAAC
The DNA here is from genome assembly GCF_038008345.1 of Psychrobacillus sp. FSL H8-0510. Taxonomy (NCBI): domain Bacteria; kingdom Bacillati; phylum Bacillota; class Bacilli; order Caryophanales; family Bacillaceae; genus Psychrobacillus; species Psychrobacillus sp. FSL H8-0510. The sequence goes on along the minus strand of NZ_JBBOYZ010000001.1, from coordinate 1,639,136 downwards.
ATTGGATATTTATAAATACGTAAATTTAATAATGGTTCATCTAGTTTTAATTGTCTTAGGACAAAAATTACAAGAGCAATTACTCCGATTGCGATTGTACTATATACAATCGGTGCATCCCATCCTTTATCTCCTGCAGAACTAAATCCATATAATAGACCGCCAAAACCGATTGAAGATAAACCTAGTGATAAAATATCTAGTTTCATATCTTTGTTCGGAGTAATATTTTTTAACTTGAAAATCGCAAATATCAATACGATAACAGCCAATGGTAAGATTAACTCGAACAATACTCTCCAAGTGTAATGTTCAATGATGAAACCTGATAATGTTGGTCCAATTGCTGGAGCCATAATCATTACTAGACCAAATAATCCCATTGCTGTCCCTCTTCGTTCAATAGGGAATGCAGTCAACATAACATTCATTAACAAAGGCATCATTACTGCTGATCCTGCCGCTTGAATCATACGAGCTAATATAAGGACCCAAAACTCTGGTGCAATAGCCGCCAAAAATGTACCCAATGAAAATAAGGTCATTGCGGTAATAAATAACTTTCTGTTCGAGAACTTAGTTACAAAATACGCACTCGCAGGTATTAAAATACCATTGATAAGCATGTATCCCGTAGTAAGCCATTGAACAACTGACGCTTTAACATCAAATTCAACCATAATAGTAGGTAAAGCTACGTTTAATAACGTATTATTTAAAAAAGCTATGAATGCTCCTACAAATAGGATTGCAATCATGGCATATGGGGGTTTTTGTTGCGTTTCGTTCATTCTTATTTATCCTCCTAAAATTTTGTGCGTATTTTCCACTAGTTGTATACTACTTTGAACATTTTATACCCTTAGTCCAAAAAATGCAATCGCAAAAAACGCTTACATCTTAAATTTGTTGATTTAATAGTGTTTGTTTTGTATTATGATACTAGACTTGTAGTATAAAAGGTGTGTAAATATGAAAAATAGAAAGCATCAAGTATTATTGACTGCTCAAAAATTATTTATAAAAAATGGCTTCGCCGCCACTTCTGTCCAAGATATAATAAATGAAAGTAAAATATCAAAAGGTACATTTTATAATTATTTTTCGTCAAAGAACGAATGTATCATTTCTATAATTGACAACGCAAAGGAAGAAACGGATCTGAAGCGTAGAGAATTATTGATACATCAAGATATCACTAACAAAGACATATTAATACAGCAATTAATAGTCCGCATGGATGTATACAAAGAACGAAACTTAGTACCTATTTTTTTAGTTATCTTCCACTCACAAGATTCAGAGCTAAGGGATATTATCAAAAAAAATCATTATGAAGAAGTAAAATGGTTAGCCAAAAGGATAGTAGATGTGTACGGGGCAAAATCACGGAAATGCTCAGTAGATAGCGCTATCTTGTTATTAGGAATGATTCAACAGATGCAGCATCCTTGGACAGTTAAATCTAAAGAAGTTTCTACTGTCGAACTAGTTAACTATGTGATGAACCGTATGGATTCACTAATGGGAGATTTAGTGGAGTCCGATGAAGTTATTATTGACACGTTTGTTTTTAATCATTTTTATGATGAAGTTCGGATTACTAAAGAACATGTAATTCAATTAATCCAGACATTTAAAGAAACAAATGAGAAAGAGTTGAAGTTACAGGAAATTGAATTGATGAACTTCATCATCGATGAACTAAAAAGTAATAACACTAGGAAGTTTCTTTTGGAAACAGTAGTAAATAGCTTTTCAAATACGATGAACAATACAGCGCAGTCACTTGAAATAAAAGAAATAGCCTCGAATATTTGGCAGGTAATTGACTCTCTTTCATAAGGAGGTTTGACATGAAAAACAAAGTAATCGAACAATATGAAGCCGATGAAAATATGATGATCCAAATTTATGTCCAATGGTGTATAAATCATGATATTAATCCTTTAGAGCTTTATAATAGAGCATATCCCAACCAAGCTTCCAACAATGTTATTCTAGAACTAATGGAAACTACAGAGAAAAATTCAACCCTTATTGATACAGGCACTGTTTTGGATGTACTTCAATTATTCGGAAATGACGATCTTGCTTATGTAGTTTCAGAAGAGGATAAAAAGTAACTTAAGGAGCTGAACCAATGGTTTCAGCTCCTTTATCTATTCCTCTGGTATATACTTTCGTGATTTTTCTAATAAGATCTGCTGACTATCTACTTCGCATTCCGTTTTGTCTTTATAGTGATATTTTCCATTTTGATCTTGGACTCGCGCTTTAACGTTGTCTCGTAATTCTAAATCTAAAATTTCCATTACTCTCATTTTAATAGAAGGAGATAATACTGGAAATAATATCTCTACGCGCTTTACCATATTTCTAGTCATCATATCAGCTGAGGATAGATATAATCGCGATGCTCCATTACGATAAAACCAGTAAATTCTAGAATGTTCTAAAAATCTTCCAACTATACTCGTCACATTTATATTCTCACTAACTCCTGGAACTTTAGGTAACAAACAACAAGTTCCCCTAACTATTAAATCAATTTTCACCCCAACAGAAGAGGCTTCGTATAACTTTAATATTAAATCTTTATCAGTAAGGGAATTCATCTTTAGTTTTATATGTCCATTATGAAAAGCCTTATGGTACTCTATCTCCTCATCTATTAAACTAATAAATTTGTCTCGAATATCAAATGGTGAAACGACTAATTTATCGTAGTTAGGTTTGTCGGTATATCCACTGAGGAAATTAAAAAATTGGGTGGCATCTGAACCAATTTTTTTGTTTGCCGTAATAATTCCCATATCAGTATATGTTCTTGCAGTTTGATCATTATAATTTCCTGTACCGAGATGGACATATTGCTCAATTCTATTGTTCCTTCTTCGAACAACTAATGTTATTTTGGAATGCGTTTTTAAATTATGCATGCCGTAAATTACGAGACACCCTGCTTTTTCTAACTCCTTTGCCCACTGCACATTATTTTCTTCATCAAAACGAGCTTTTAACTCTACTAACACAGTCACCTGTTTACCATTTTCTGCAGCACGCTTTAAAGCAAGAATTACAGGAGAATTCCCACTAACACGGTACAAAGTTTGCTTGATAGCCAATACGGAGGGATCGTCAGCTGCCTTTTCGATGAAATCTATGATTGGCTGAAAAGATTCATAGGGATGATGAAAAAATAAATCTTGTTTTTGAACCTTTGCAAAAACATCTTCATCACTAGCTATGTCTAGTGGTGGTTGTGGTATAAAAGGTTCATAGAATAAGTGCATATGCTTCCCTTTAAAAATTTTAATGAAGGAAAACAAAAAAGTTACATCTAATGGGCCATCTACTTTATAGACATCCTCTGGTTGAATTTCTAGCTCGTCCAGCAAGTAATTTAATAACTTAGGCTTTATTTCACTTACTTTTACTTCTAATCGACTAACTGCGCCCCACTTCCGTTTTTTCAATTCTTTTTCTATCTCAATTAATAAATCTCGCGCCCCCTCTTCATGGAGAGTTAAATCTGCATTACGTGTTATTCTGAAAGGGTTCGCATGCTTCACATGGTACCCATGAAAAAGCTTGGAAATATGTTCAATAATGACATCTTCAAGGAGGACAGCTACAAATGAACCATCAACTGTAGAAACTTGGATAAAACGCTTTAGAACAGACGGTACTTGTACAATGGCAATCTTATTTTGTTCCACTAAATCATATTGATTGTCTTCAATCATGACTAAAATATTCATTGTTTTACTCAACAATATAGGAAATGGACGGTATGCATCTACCGCGATTGGTGTTAAAACAGGAAAAATTTCTTCTTCAAATAATTTCTGCAGTTCCTTCTTTTGAGCGGTAGTTAGTTCACTATATTTAACTAAAGAAATCCCTTGCTTTGGGAGTTGTTTTTCAATTAGTTCTTTATAGATTTTCATTTGTCTCGAGACTAATTGTTTTGTAATACATGCAATACGATTTAACTGCTCTTTTGGTGTCAACCCTGCTTTGTTTTCAGGTTTATTGAATCCTGCACGAACCTGATCTTGTAATCCTGCTACACGAACCATAAAAAACTCATCTAAATTGGAACTAAATATAGCCAAAAACTTCATCCGCTCTAAAAGAGGATTCGACTCATCTTCCGCTTCTTCGAGAACTCGCTCGTTAAAAGCTAGCCAGCTGATTTCTCTGTTATTATAATAGGCATAGTCATTAAAAGGATGTTTTTCTACAGTCTTATTAGTCATCACTCAATTTCCTCCATGTCTAAAAACTTCAACTCCACTTCTACATGAACTATTTTCTCTAAATGTTTTTTCAGTTTTTCAGCTTGGTATTGTTCTAAAATATTATTTCCAACAACTAAAAATATAAATTCAATTTTATCCATGGATCTTTTAATGGAAACATTCTTTATATGAGATCTTCCAAGGACGTCCATCCCTTTCGTAAAACGGATTAATGCACCAATATCTCGAAGTTGCTTACTTTCCGTACTATTAATAGTATGTGGATAGAGGTCTATATATTGTTTAAAGGTATCTTTATTTTTGTACGATGCAAGTAAGGCTAATTTCAAGCGATCCTTGTTTGAAATCCCATCTATTGTTAAATTAGTTAACAGATAAAAAGTATGCTGACTAGATGCCTCCTGATCAATTTCCTTTCCAATATGAAATAGTTGGTAGGCATATTGAAGTAACGCATCATTTTGCATTGGGGTAATATAACCCCATTGTCCAAATTTGTTATATATCGAAGAAAATATTTCATATAGATGAAGTGATATATGTTCATCAACATGAAATTTCCCTAACACATGCCGAACAGCATTTTTTGTTACACTATTAACGTTAAAATCATCTGGAAAATATTTTATAAGCTGAGCGTAAATTACCCCTTCCCTCAGTCCTTTTTTACTATATATAAAGACCATACTTTGTACCACTTCCATAAATACGCGAAAAGTTTCTAAAGCAGGTACAATAATATCCGCTCGATCACTGGATAAGCCATCTATTTTCTTTAACCCTTCTAAAGATGATTGGGTGAATTTATAACTTATTTCCTGCAAATCCACTGCGCTTAACTCGTATTGGTGAGTTCCATGCAAAGAATTGTTTTTTCTTTCCTGATCTACTTGTGCTATATTACGTGCGCTGCCCCCAATAGCAATGATGGGCACTTGCAAATTATGTAACCATTCAAGCGATTGAAATTGTTCTCTAACAAATTCTATTAGGGATATTTTTTCCTCTGTTGTCATAAAACCGTTCGTTATAAATCTCTTTTTTAATGAAACTGCTCCAAATGGGAAACTATGTGAAAACTTCATTTCTTTATTTTCAAAGTATGTAACTTCCGTACTTCCTCCACCCATATCGATCGTTACAGCTGTGGGGATACTAGTAGAATGTATTACTGCTAAATAACCATAATATGCTTCTTCTTTAGCAGATATTATAGTTACTTTTATGTCTGTTTGTTGTTTAACCTTGGTTATGATAGTTTCACGATTTTCCGCTTGCCTAACAGCCGCAGTAGCAGCAGCAAATACATCGGTTACTGATAAATCATCTAAAATTTTTTTGAAATTAAATAATGTTTCTATTAAAAGGTGAATACCTTCTTCACTTAAATTTCCAAATGTATCAATATGCATACTTAAGCGTGCTACCGTTTTATAATTATAATGTTCTACTAACCCCTCTTTACTGCTATAACTAAAAACTACTAGACGTATAGAATTGGAACCGATATCTATTATTGCTTTTTGTTCACTAATAGGTTTCATAAAATCTACTCCTTTATATAAAGTTTATTCCTTATTTCTCCTCTTCAATATTAATAATGTAAATTTAAGTTATTTTTCTGAATTATTTATACTCCCCTTTATTTATTTGATGTACAATAATTTATAACAAGGCTTGGAGGGATGAATATATTGAAAAAATTCACAAAAGAAGAGAATAGCTGGTCTCTTTATGATTGGGGCTCTTCTGCCTATTCAATCACCATTACAACAGCTGTTTTCCCTATCTTTTACAAAGCATCCGCAACAGCTGGGGGGGTTGATGCAGCAGATTCCACAGCATATCTCGGATATACAATTGCTATTTTTACTTTTATACTTGCCTTGATAGGACCAATTCTAGGAACAATCGCAGATTATCGTGGGATGAAAAAGAAATTTTTCACTTTTTTCTTTGTATTAGGAGTTACATTTACTACGATGTTAGCATTTGTGCCTTTTGATAACTGGCTATTATTATTAATCTTTTATACCCTTGCCGCACTCGGTGCAACTGGAGCAAACGTCTTCTATGACGGCTTTATTGTTGACGTCACAACCAATGAACGGATGCATAAAGTCTCTTCACGTGGATATAGCCTTGGTTATATTGGGTCCACTATCCCATTTTTACTTAGTATTGTCATTATTTTATTGGCTCAGAGAGAAATTATCCCTATTTCGTCGACAAATGCTAGTCGAATTGCATTTGTAATAACAGCGGTCTGGTGGGTTATATTTTCTATCCCAATGTTCAAAAATGTGAAGCAAATTCATTTTGTGGAGAAAGAAGGAAATTTAATCGTTGAAAGTTTTAAACGATTAGGAAACACCTTCAAAGAAATTAGACAATATCGCACTGTATTTTTGTTTTTACTAGCATACTTTTTTTATATTGATGGAGTTGGTACGATTATTTCCATGTCTACAGCTTATGGATCTGATTTAGGATTGAGTGCAACAAGTTTACTTATAGTCCTATTTGCCACCCAAGTTGTCGCTGGACCTTTTGCACTTTTATATGGGAAATTAGCTTCTAAATTTACGGAAAAGAAAATGCTATATGTGGGGATCATTGTTTATATTATTGTATGTAGTTATGCATTTTTCTTAGATACTATAGTTGACTTCTGGATCTTAGCAATGCTTGTCGCCACTTCTCAAGGCGGTATTCAAGCCCTTAGTAGATCCTATTTCGCTAAAATAGTTCCAAAAGAAAATTCCAATGAGTTTTTCGGATTTTATAATATCTTTGGTAAATTTGCCTCTATTATGGGACCGCTATTAGTAGCTATTACTGCACAAGTAACAGGAAACTCTTCCTACGGAGTATTTAGTCTGATAATACTATTCATTATTGGCTTTATCATTCTAACAAAAGTTCCAGAACCAAAAACTGCACCTCCTGTGGATCAAATCGTAAACAGTTAGGCTGTTAAGGCATACTAGAATCTAGTATGCCTTTTATCCTGATGCTATTTAACATGAAGCTGTCCTGTTATCAAACGTCGTTTAGTCCATATTAATGTAAAGATTAAAAACAACTCAAATGCATTCGTCACTGCTCCACTTTCTATATTAAGAGGTACGGCACTTCCAATAGTCATAACTATGGCACCTATAAAGAAAATCGGCCATTTTGTTTTTTTCCATACGATTGCACTCGCTACAATAAGAATAAGTGTTACAAATAACACCATAATTGGCGGGCCTGTCGCTTCCTCCACATTCGAATAGCTGACGACACCATATTCCTTCACCACTTCAATTTCCAATCCAACAACCTCTACTGAAAATTCAAAAACCATTAAACCAATCGTATAAATAATACCTACTATAACTAACCATTTTTTCTTTGCCCATTCAATTCCACTTTCTCGTAGTGTTCCTATTGAATACATTACAAGTAGTGGGGTTATTAAAGCGTGCAAGCAAAAACGAGAGAAGTTTAAGCTTTCCAATAATTCTCCTTCGCCAATCCACTTGCCTGTTGCTAGTATCAAATTATCATAAATCAGTGGGAGTATAACTATATAAATAACACTGCTCCATTTGGCCAACTCTTGCTTTCTTATACCATATAATCCCCATATCAATAATGCCGTATATAAAAATGTATAAAGAAAATATAAAAACGTATCCATTCAATCGTCCTCCTTTCTATTCCATTCCCATATTCCAAAAAATTTAATCAGAAAATTAAAAAACCAAGCAATAATCGCCTGTCCTTTAACGTCATATCCTGATTCTTTCGTTTTCTAGGAGCCTTTTAGGATAACAAGAGAAAGTTACTTTCATGTCTTATTTCATAAATTTTTCCTATCTCTTTTAGTTTCGCTTTCTTATAGTATTACTCAATATGTCAAAAAAACCTGCACTAAAAACGTATTGTTTTAGTTGCAGGTTTTATAATTATTCTATTGTTTTCCAAAAGTATTAGGCATCACTACAGCAAGAACTTCACCGCGAGCGCATAGTTCTTCTCCCGCAAACACTTCTGTTATTACCTTGAATTTCTTTGGATGAATTTCTTCTACTTTGCCAACTGCTTTAAGAGTAACTTTTTGAGGTGTTGGCTTTAGGAAATCGACATGAAGTGAGCCAGTTACGAAACGAGGCGGCGTTTCTCCACTTCCTGGTTCAAACCCATTTTTTCGATGTAATGCGAGTGAAGCAGAGCCAGTTCCATGACAGTCTACCAGTGCCCCTATTAGACCCCCGTATACAAAGCCAGGTATAGCAATATGTTCTTCCTTAGGTTCATATATAGTTACTGTCTGTTCCCCATCCCAGGCAGTACGGAAATGATGCCCATCTTTGTTCATCCTTCCACAACCGTAACACCAAGCAAAATCCTCTGGGTACTCATCTTGAATAGCGCGAATTTTTTCTACCATCATAACTCCCCCTTTAGAAAACCATACAAAAAAGCTACCCGTACGTCAATACAGATAGCGAGATTCTATTAATAGATGTCCACTCTGCGATCCTGAAAAACAGGAATCCTCTTTCTAACTTTATCCACTTCATCTAAGTTAATTTCTACTAGACCGATTGTTTCTTCCTCTGCTCCAAGCCAAAGAACTTCACCCCACGGCGCAATTACCATCGAGTTCCCATTAAACGAATTGTTCAGATCTTCCCCAACTCGATTTACTGCTACGATGAAACACTGATTTTCAATCGCACGAGCTTGCAATAATATTTTCCAATGATCTATTCTTCCAGCTGGCCACTGTGCCGGTACAAATATAATTTTAGCTCCAGCCAATGAATGTGTTCGGAACCACTCTGGAAAACGTAAATCATAACAAATAACGCCGCCCATATCGACATCATTTAATGTAAAGATATTTTTGTCTGTTCCCGCCTCTAGATAAAGATGCTCATCCATTAATTTAAACAAATGTGCTTTATCATATTCGGCTATTACCTTACCAATATTATTCACGACATACATCGTATTAAAGAAATGATTACCTCTTTTCGTAGAAACGGATCCGCCAATGATATGAATATGTAATTCTTTAGCTAATCGCGCGAGGAGACTTTTAGTATCTTCGCCGTTTACATCAGCTATTTCTTCAAGATTCGTTAAATCATAACCCGTATTCCACATTTCAGGTAATACAACGATTTCTGCATTCAGCATCGCAGCTTTTCGCACCTTTTCTTCTACTTTTCTAAAGTTTTCCTTCGGATCCCCAAAAGCGATATTTAACTGAACACATGCAATTCTCATTTTGACACTCCTAAAGACATAATTATTAAAAGGTTATAAGATTTGACGGATAAATGCAACTATTCTTGTAAATCAAACAATGAATTCGTTGCTTTATTTAATATTCCCCTTTCTCCATAAAAGTCCGTATTTCTTCTATCTCTCCTTTTAATCTTTTATCCGCAGAGTCTAAAGATTGTTTGTTATCTACTTTGCTAATGAGACCTTCCACCAACGTATCTAGTAATCGTTCATCATCACTGAGTTCTCCATCACTTAACTTTGAGTCATACTTTTCTTTGTATTCATTTAAAGTTTCCCATTCTTCGCTTGTCGGCTCTCTGTCCATTTCTAATGAGGTTTCAATAGTAGTAAGCACCTGCTCAACATCGCCATGCATTTCTGCTTTAATATTCTCGTTAACGGATCCACATGCTGTTACTAGTAAGGTTAGTGTAAGAAGTATTAATAATCGTTTCATCTAACAACCCCCTTCTTTTGAAAATTGTAATCTGCCATGGAATTGCACTATGCATGGGGTGCAATTCTGGACTTACGTTTAATTTTAAAGTCCACTATTTCTAAGATGAGTCGTATTAATAAAACACCTAGACTATGTGCCTAAGTGCTTTATTGGGGTACTTGGAAGGTCAATATTGCAACAGATAATATAGTACATAGAACCATCCAAAGAAACCATGAATAATCGCCCACAGTATCGACTTGTTAACTGTCCATGAGATAACTATCGCCAATATTACTCCAAATCCAATTCCGCCAGATGTTACCGACCTCTGTCTAATCGCACCCATCCTATCCTTTTGGCAGTCCTATCTTAATATATTCCTAGTAGGCAACACCTTATGCCAAGACACGCAAAATCATCCGTAATACTTTTTTATGTAGCTATTAGTATCTCATTAAGCGGTTTTCAGTGAATTACGAAGGGAATTATTTAAAAAGTGGGCGTAAGTGATATCAAGGCAATCTTTTGGAGCTCTAATTTGATGGTTAGTTGGAATTCTGGGACACTTAGTTGGAATTTTGGGCTTTCTAGTTGGAATTATCGTCATGCTAGTTGGAAAAATGTAATACAGGAAAAAGATGTCCAGTCCTACACGTCTAAACATGAAAAAAGATTCACATTTTAAAAATCAATAACTATAAAAACCAACCAATACATAGACAAGCTATTTATTTTTGTTAGAATAAAAATACAAATGCAACTTTTTAGAAAACGAGGTTTTGTACATGGAATTTTCAAACCGTTTAAACAATCTACCTTCTCAGTTCTTTGCTACACTTGTCAAAAAAGTGGGAGATGCAGTTCTAGAGGGTCGAGATGTGATTAATTTAGGACAAGGTAATCCTGATAAGCCCACTCCCCCACATATTGTGCAAGCAGTCCAAGAAGCGGCCGCTAATCCACTAAATCATAAGTATAGTCCCTTTCGTGGAACGGGGGATTTTAAAAAAGCAGCATCCAATTTTTATAAACGGGAATATAATGTAGATATTGACCCTGAAACGGAAGTGGCAATTTTATTTGGAACGAAAATTGGGTTAGTAGAGCTCCCATTAGCTTTGATGAATGAGCATGAGTTAATGTTACTTCCAGACCCTGGTTATCCTGATTATTTATCGGGAGTAGGATTGGCAAATGTCGAGTTTAATACTATGCCATTACTGGGGGAAAATAATTTCCTGCCGGATTATAGCTCATTAACAGAACAACAAAAACAACAAGCAAAACTTATGTACTTAAATTATCCAAATAATCCTACTGGCGCTATCGCTAATTTAGACTTTTTCCAAGAAACTGTTACATTGGCAAAAGAAAATGATATTGCTATTGTTCATGATTTTGCATATGGAGGAATAGGTTTTGACGGTGTGAAGCCAGTAAGCTTCTTACAAGCTGATGGAGCAAAAGACGTTGGTATCGAAATGTACACACTATCCAAAACTTATAATATGGCTGGTTGGCGCGTTGGATTTGCAGTTGGAAACTCTAAAATCATTGAAGCTATTAATATTATTCAAGACCACTTATTTGTTAGTATCTTCCCTGCTGTTCAAGATGCAGCAACCGTTGCTTTGAACGGTAGCCAAGCATGTGTAAAGGAACTGGTTAATCTATATGAAGGCAGACGGAATGCTTTAGTCGAAGCTTGTACTAGCATTGGATGGAAGGTGACTGCACCGAAAGGATCCTTCTTTGCTTGGCTACCAGTCCCTGATAATTATACGAGTGAAGCTTTTGCAGATTTATTGTTACAAGAAGCTGACGTAGCGGTTGCTGCTGGTAATGGATTTGGGGCATCCGGCGAAGGATATGTTCGAGTAGGATTGTTAGTGGATGAAGACCGATTGAAAGAAGCAATTACAAGGATCGGAAAGCTTAATTTATTTGGCTAAGTTAAAGACAAAGGTTGATTTTAAAATGCACATAAAAAATGAGCTGGAATATATCTCCACGCTCATTTTACTTTGGTGTATATTTTTACTAAAACACCCGTTTGTTTAAGTGTATTTATTCACATAGAACTATCCAAAATAGTTCTGTATGCAAGTTCTAATAATCTAACTGCTTTAAGCTCAATAATAAACCATCATCTGTAATCTTTTTAACCTTAAATGAATTTAACTTTCTGTCAATTTTTTTATCCATTTTATCTGCATTACTGAATGAATTTCTTACTGCATCTATTGCATAATTAAGAATTGATAACACACCCGCATTTCCTAATGCCACTCCTATACTTTCGTTCTCTGGAAGATGAGTATCCATAATCTTTCTTACTTCTTTATAATAGTCTCCTTTAATAAGGATATATTCAGATTTTGCCTCTAAACCTGCTAATAACTCAGTTCGATTATGTGCTTCATAAGCTTCTATACCATTCACTTTGTACATAAAAATCCCCCTTTCAAGTGTCATAATAATAATTTACGAATATAAACAAACTAAAGTTCCGCTTTTTTCTAATTTTATTTATTCGACTAAACCGCTGCGTTAGTTTAAGTGTAACACTTTTAACATAGCGATTTATTTTAACAAAAATGCCGCCCATTAAATGAGGGGCATTTTCTATTTGTGTTAAAGCTGATTAGGTTTATCTTTTTTCTTTTCTACCGGATAAAACTGATTTGCTCCTGTTTCTTCATCAAACTTTCGCTGAAAATCCATACCAATAGTTTCTGCCAACACTAAATCTACTGTAATAACAGGATTTTCACCTTTCATAAAATGACCACCAAAAATATTGCCATATTGGTCACATATTGTCCCATGGAAATGTGTTTCAAACTGTCCATCTCTTTGACAGACAACTCCCGTCCCCTGCAAAAACTCGATTGGCCCCTCTTTGACAACGAGGTTATTGTACCCTACACCTATGGGTGAATCTTCGTTTGGTATCAAATAAACAAATCCACTTCTTTGAAAACTTCCAAAACAACTAAGAATTGTAGCAGAATTAATTCCATTCACTTTACACAATTCCTCTATTCCTTCTAGCAAATCAGTTCCATATACTAAACGCGCTCCTACTACCTTTCCTAGCTGACCAACTGCAAAGTTTGCTCTTACTTTTGACAACGCTTACACACCCTTTTTGTATAATTATTTATTTTTATTAAACATATACTATTTAGAATGTTATACGCAACTACAAAAAAAGTAGGTTGACTTTAATAAGTTGATGTAGTAAATTATATTTTATGAACTGTTGAAAAACTTAATAGCTGATATCTCTTATCAAGAGTAGCTGAGGGACTGGCCCTATGAAGCTCGGCAACCATCCACCTAATAATCTATGTGGAAAGGTGCTAAATCCAGCAAAACAATTTTGTTTTGATAGATAAGAGAGGACTAACGTATGTATGCGCCTCTCTTTCTTTTGAAAGAGGGGCTTTTATATTTATACAACGTTCTGAATAATTATTTGGAGGAATGGAAAATGAAGAAATTTGGATTTTTATTGTCAACGGTACTTTTATCTGGAGCTCTTGTAGCTTGTGGAGATGATGCAACTTCAGAAGCTAAAGCGATTAATGAGGACAAAATAGTAGTAGGTGTAACTGCTGGGCCACATGAACAAATTGTAGAAGTGGCTGCTAAAGTGGCTGCTAAGGACGGATTAGAAGTTAAGCTTAAAGTTTTCTCTGACTATATTTTACCTAATACAGCCTTATCGGAAGAGGATTTAGATGCAAATAGCTATCAGCATGAGCCATTCCTAGATACGTTTAACGAAGACCATGGCACAGATTTAGTTCCTGTAGGAAAAACGATATTAAATCCAATGGGTGTCTATTCAGACAAATATGATTCTATAGATGACCTGCCAGATGGAGCAACTTTTGGTTTACCAAACGATCCTACAAATGGCGCTCGTGCATTATATATTTTAGAAGAAAATGGCTTTATCAAAATTAAAAAAGATAAAAGAGAATCAGCAAGTATTTATGACATTGAAGAAAACCCAAAAAACCTAGAATTTATTGAACTAGAAGCTGCTCAAATCCCGAAACAACTGAGTGAAGTAGATGCAGCTGCCATCAATACAAACTTTGCACTTGAAGCAGGTATTAGTCCAAAAGAGGATTCCATATTACTAGAATCTTCCAATTCTCCTTACGTGAACTATATTGTAGTCCGTGCAGAAAACAAAGATGATCCGACAATCCAAAAGTTTATCAAAGCATATCAATCGGAAGAAGTTAAAAAATTCATCGAAGAAGAATTTAAAGGTTCAGTTTTACCTAGCTGGGACGAATAATGGAGTCATAAACGTTACCGACTTCGGTAGCGTTTTCTTTAAAAAGAAAGGAAGATCGTGAAATGATTGTATTAGAAAATGTCTCGAAAGAGTTTAATAGTAAAAGTGGAACTGTAAAGGCAGTAAAACAAGTCAATATACGGGTAAATCAAGGAGAAATCCACGGTGTTATAGGATATAGTGGTGCTGGAAAAAGCACACTAATACGTTGTGTAAATTTACTGGAAAAACCTACAGAAGGTAAAGTTTTCATAAACGGCGTCGAACTTACTTCCTTACCCCTCCCTAAATTGCGTAAAACTCGCAATAAAGTTGGCATGATTTTTCAAGGATTTAACCTACTTAAAACAGCAACGGTTTATGATAATATCGCCATTCCACTAAAGCTACTCGGCTATAACAAAGACGAGGTAAAAAAACGGGTGGAGCAATATTTAGACATAGTTGGTTTAACTGACAAGCATACAAATTATCCTAACCAGTTATCAGGCGGACAAAAGCAACGTGTTGCTATCGCTCGCGCACTTGCTCAGGAACCTGAAGTATTGCTTAGCGATGAAGCAACCAGTGCTCTGGATCCAGAAACAACTGATTCCATCTTAGATTTGCTACTAAAGATCAATCGTGAATTAGGAATTACTATACTCTTAATCACGCATGAAATGAATGTCATTCAAAAAATTTGCGATCATGTATATGTCATGGAAAATGGAGTTATCGTGGAACAGGATACAGCTATTAATCTATTTACGAAGCCTACCCACCCTACTACCAAAAAGTTTTTAAATACAATTAGCCAACGGAATTTATCCAATTCATTGATTGCTCAGTTGAATGTTACAGGCGCAGTCACTCGTTTAACATTTGTAGGGGAAAGTACTGGAAAACCGTTATTGGCAGAAGTTAGTCAAAAATTTAATGTTCAGCCAAACATTTTAACTGCTAATATTATCGAATTGAAGAATGGCATCGTCGGAAATATAGTCGTTCACTTAATTGGCGACAAAGAACAAGTGAAAAACGCTATTCACTATCTAGAAGCACAGGGTGTAGCAACGGAAGAATTGGAGGGACATTCTCATGAGTAGAACAGATCAATTTGTAGAGCAATGGCTACCGATTATTGGTGAATCTGTTGTAGAAACATTTCAAATGGTTGGTATTTCCCTTTTCTTCTCTGTACTAATCGGGATTCCATTAGGTATTTTAATCGTTTTAACTAGACCTGGTCAGGCATTGGTAAATAAGTTTATTTATCAATTAACTAATTTAATCATAAATATTGTACGTTCTATCCCGTTCATCATTTTACTATTCTTCATCTTGCCATTTACAAAACTCATCGTTGGAACAACTATTGGTGTGCAAGGAGTCATCGTGCCATTAGTCATTTATACAGCACCATATATTGCTAGACTAATGGAATCTGCCCTACTTGAAGTGGAGAACGGTGTTATTGAGGCATATACAGCAATGGGTATTAGTACTGGTGCCATCATTTGGAATGTCTTACTTCGTGAAGCTCGCCCTTCTATCGTTTTAGGGTTAACCATTTCAACGGTAAGTTTGATTGGAGCTACTGCAATGGCTGGAATGGTCGGAGCAGGTGGTTTAGGCGACTTGGCATATCGTTTCGGACATTTGCGCTATGAAGTAGATGTTATGTATGCAACAGTAGTCATTTTAATCATCCTTGTCCAAAGTATTCAATCTATCGGAAACCGTATTGCAGCGAATATTAAAAAAGACTAATAGGAGGGTTACGAATGACAAATCTATTATATGTGGAGCGCAGTGAATCTATCGCAACAGTTGTTTTTAACAGATCAGACAAGAAGAATTCATTCTCACTGGCTATGTTTAAACAGTTAGGTGAATTATTGACTGAACTGGAGAAGGATTCAAAAGTTAAATTATTAATCCTTAAAGGAGTAGATGAAACTGCATTCTCTTCTGGTGCAGATATAACAGAGTTTCTAGAAAATCGTTTCTCTGCTCAAAAAGCAAAAGATTATAATGATGCAACTCTTGAATCTATTGAGAAATTATATCGTTTCCCTAAACCTACTATTGCCCTTATTAAAACATTAGCTATAGGCGGTGGATTAGAACTTGCAAATTCCTGTGACTTCCGATTCGCCTCTTCTGGTAGCAAGCTTGGGATTACCGCTGCAAACATTGGCATTATTTATAATCTCGTTAGTACGAAGCGCTTGGTAAATCTTATCGGTCCTACGAAAGCAAAGGAATTATTGTATACCGCTAAGCTAATCACAGCCGAAGAAGGAAAAGAAATTGGCTTAGTCGATTATATTTATCCATTGGAAGAAATTGAGGAAAAGTGTCTTGAATTCGCTCGTCAAATTATTCGTAAGTCTTCTGTTGCCAACAACGGGATAAAACAAGTAATTCAAGCAATTATTGATGGCGACAACGAAGAAACAGAAGAAATTGAAAAGCTAATTTTAGAATCTTTCAGCTCCGATGACTATAAAGAAGGCATTGAAGCGTTTTTAGAAAAAAGAAAACCAAATTTTGCATAAGAGGTGAACTTTGATATGTCTACGAATGATTTATTATTAAAAAGTATCGAGGCAAGTAAGCATTACCCGATAAATTTTACCGAATTGGAAGCTGCTGCAAAACAAGCATTAGAACCCGGTCCGTTTGGTTATATTCGTTCTTCTGCTGGTGGAGAAGAAACCTACAGGAAAAATACAGATTCCTTTTATAAGTATTCAATCGTCCCCCGCTTTTTAACGGATGTGTCTACTTTAAATACAGAAGTAACAATTCTTGGACATACATATCCCCACCCCCTCTTTATAGCTCCTGTTGGGGTCAATAAAATAGCCCATGAAGACGGCGAATTGGCAGTTTCTAAAGCTGCGGCAAAATTGGAATTCCCATATATTCAAAGCACGGTGTCTAGTTATTCTATTGAAGAAATTGCCGCTGAAACAAAGGGAAGTTCAAAATGGTTCCAATTATATTGGTCCTCTCAACAGAAGGAAGTTTCCTTTAGTATGGTAAGAAGAGCAGAAGCTGCAGGTTATAAAGCAATTGTACTTACAGTCGATACGACGATGCTTGGATGGCGTGAGGAAGATATTCGCAATCAGTACTCTCCGTTAAAACGCGGTTTCGGACAAGGTAATTATGTGTCTGATCCAGTATTCATGTCCGCACTGAACGATCATTCTCAAGAAACTATCGTCCATAAAATTATTGAAAATATATACCATCCTACTTTAAACTGGACGAATATTTCCGAATTACGTGAACATACAACACTACCAATTCTAATAAAAGGAATACTTCATCCGGAAGATGCTAAACTTGCCGTGGAAAAAGGAATAGATGGAATTATCGTTTCTAATCATGGGGGTCGCCAGTTAGATGGTGTTATTGCGAGTATCGATGCCCTTCCAGCAGTAGTTCAAGCAGTTAATGGACGAATCCCTATTTTATTTGATAGTGGAATTAGAAGAGGTTCTGATGCAGTAAAAGCTTTAGCACTTGGAGCAACTGCAGTTTGCATAGGTCGTCCAGTAATATGGGGATTAGCCAGTGGCGGACAGGAAGGCGTGGAACGCGTGTTAGAAAACTTCCTACAAGAAACTAGAGTTTCTATCTCCTTGAGTGGTGCGCGGAATCTTGAAGAAGTACAAAACCTACAGTTATTTAAGGATTAAGGATTTTATAAGGTGGTAGATTGGTGATGGAACAAGCATTAAATGGAATGAAAGTAGTTGATCTATCTCAAGTTCTCGCTGGACCCTATTGCACCATGGTTTTAGCTGATATGGGTGCAGACGTTATAAAAGTGGAAAAATTCCCAAATGGGGACGACACTCGAAGTATGGGTCCTTATATAAATGAAGAAAGCTATATGTATATGATGGTCAATCGGAACAAACGCGGAATATGCCTTAATTTAAAAACAGATAAAGGTCTTGAGGTATTATATAAACTTATTAAAGAAGCGGATGTTTTTATAGAAAATTATCGACCGGGAGTTACGAAAAAACTCGGCATTGATTATGACACGCTGAAAGCTTTAAATCCCGCTTTGATTTATTGTTCTATATCTGGTTATGGTCAAACAGGCCCTTATAAAGACAAAGGCGGCTATGATATTATGGCGCAAGGACTTTCTGGTCTGATTGACATGACCGGAGAAAAAAATGGGAAACCTGTCAAAGTTGGAATCGCTATTCATGATATAGCTGCTGCTCAAACGGCCATTCAATCTATTTTGTCTGCCTATATTTATCGACTTAAAAAAGGGACTGGTCAATATATTGATGTCTCCCTTGTAGATTCTGGTCTTGCATGGACTGTGTGGGAAGCCGCAGCATATTTTGGCAAAGGTGAAGTACCTCAAAGAAATGGAACAGCACATCGTGTTTCTGCTCCCTATCAAGGATTTAAAACACAGGATGGTTTTATCCTTATTGGTGCAGGCAATCAGAAACTCTGGGAAAAGTTTTGTTTACAAGTAGTCCATAAACCACAATGGCTTACAGATGAACGTTTTTTAACAAATAGTATTCGAGCAACTAACGCTAGCCAACTCGAGTTGGAGATTGAGAAGGTTCTAAGCAAACACCCCTCCTCCTACTGGCTAGACTTGCTAGATACATCGGGTGTACCTTCTGGTCCCATCTATTCTTACGATCAAACTTTAAACGATGAACATATTCTATCGAGAGAAATGATAGTCGATTACGAACATCCTCTAGCAGGTTCAATGAAAACACTAGGGTTTCCAGCTAAGTTTTCCGAAACACCAGGTCAATTTAGAACTCCCGCTCCCCTGCTTGGACAGCATAACAAAGAAATACTTACGGAGCTTGGATACAACGAACAGGAAACACAGTCATTGCTATCCTCCAAGGTTATCAATAGCTAACGTTGGGGCTTTCATATTAAAAAGACCAATTGCTCGGGGCAATTGGTCTTTTTAATGGTAGATTTACATATTAGCCATTAATCTTTTAGCAATAGCTTCATATTCTTCAGGTCCTATTCCAGGTGCAAACTCCTCGGGAAGTGATCTTAAATCTGGAATATCATATCCTTTTGGACTTCCTTCTTTCACAAACAGCTTCTCGCCACTCATAGGATTGTTACCTTTCCAAATCTGATTTATATCCTTGTAATCCCCTACATTATTCCACGTAAATAATACATTTCCATACCCTTGCTCCTCATACTTTCTTGCAGTATCAAAAACACGGTTATCGAGGTTAGGAATTGGAAGCATTTTCGTCACATCTGCCCCTGTTGCTATTTCAATCGCTTTTGCATACGCTAAAATATGTGTTCCTCCACGTACTAGTAAATAGCCAATCATTTCTCTCGCCGTAGGATGATCCGTCATTTCATACACGCGCATTTTGTGTGTTCTAGCACCACATTCTAAAAAGAAGTTATGCAGTAAATCTAACACTAAGTTGCCACTAGAAAATACATAATCACCTCTCCAAGGATTCCCCATAGAATCTCCTGCCAATGAAGTTTGAGCATTTGCTATAAAAGCATACGTATTTCGTTTATCGATAGCATCTTGAAGAGGGGAACTGTTTGGATCACCAGTAAAAGAAGAATTTTTATTTAACAAGTTAATTGTATTTGATACAAGTTCCACATGACCAAACTCTTCGGCAGTAATACTTGCTACTAAATCATAAAATGGTTTTAATTTCTTTCTACCACGGAAATTAAAGGATTGATACATATAGTTATTTAACGTCGACATTTCCCCAAATTTCCCGCCGAGTAACTCTTGAACTGCCGATGCAGCATTTGCATCGCCATATTCAACTCTAGGTAGATCAATTAATAACTTATCCACTCGTTGAAACAAATAACATGCTCCTCTTTTTTTATTTAGTAGGTGAAATCCACACTATTTGCTGTATTCTAATGTAAAATGGAGTTCCACTTACATCTAATACTAGATGATCAGGTGCAATACCTTTAAGTATACCTTGCATGGTACTTCTAGTTGTTTGAATAGCAATCATTTTGTCCTTTAATCCTTTAGCTGCCTGGTAAACATAACCTTCAAATTGACTTACAAATTCGACCGTTCCCTGTGGCTTGTCGTTCATGGTCTATCCATCCTTTCCTAACAATCTTACTAGTGTATGACATAAGGTTTTATATGGTTACGAGAACATGCTATGATGGACTAAGACGTTTAGATAAGTTGGGTGATAATGATTAAGAGAATATTAGTAACAGGTTATAAAGCACATGAATTGGGAATATTTAATGATACTCATGATGGGATTCCTATCATAAAAAAAGCAATAGAAACACAACTTCGTGTTTTGTTGGAGGAAGGTTTAGAGTGGGTAATATTAGGTGGTCAACAAGGTATAGAAACTTGGACTGCGGAGTTAATCCTAGTGCTTAAAGATGAGTATCCGCAGTTAAAGTTTGCCATAATTACCCCATTTTTAGAACAGGAAAAAAATTGGAATGAACAAAAGAAAGAAAAGTATGAGAGCCTATTAAGGCAAGCTGATTATCAGACAAGTGTCACAAAAAAACCGTATGAAGCTCCCTGGCAGTTTATAGAGCGAAATAAATTCGTTGTTCGTAATACCGATGGAATGTTAATAATTTACGACGAAGAAAATGAGGGCTCTCCAAAGTTCATCAAAAAATTAGCAGAGCAATATGCGGAAAAAAATGATTACCGAGTAATTACCATAGATGCATATGATCTTCAATTAATAGCAGAAGAAATAGCAGAAGAAGGAAGGAACCAATTTCTATGATTACAAACAAACTAACTAAAAAGATCGAAGAAGCTACAAACAATGAAATAACATTAACAATGGAGGAAAAAGATTTTGCAGAAAAAAACCTTTTACTCCCTGAAGGATTAAATATTCTTCCACAAGACTTATTTAACGATGCAATTATCGAAAGGTACAATAAAGAAACAGATGAGTTAATAGCTAAAGAGCCCACTTCATTTTTAAAAACACCTGCATCCTATCTTAAAGACAATATGCAAGAATATGTTTATTTAGAAGCTAATATGTTGGATGTTGTAAGCGTAGATGCGATTGCAGTTGAATATGATGAAGTGTTTGAAGTTTACACAGCAATGTTTGGTTTATTTATCCAAAAAAAATATACAGCAGAAATTAGAGCATTTTTAGATGAGCATTACAATTCAGAGAAGATGCAATATAGTATAATGTTCGCAGGTAACGAAGGTTTATGGGAAATTAATTTACCGATAAATTATATAAAAGGATTCGATGATTCCTTTACTATGGAAGAAGTTTATCAATTATTATACTCATTAATCTTTAAATTAATGACGAATATTAAATAAGTTTTGATCCGCAATCCCAATAGAATGATATTGGGATTGTTTTTATTTTTTTATAGCTTGCATATTTGATGACTTTTTACTCAAACTACAAAGGATGTTCCATCAAAGTTTCTACAAGGAGGAAAATTGGAATGACACAAAATCCATTTGGACAAGGTCAAGGTCAAACGCATCAAAATATGCAAACTGGTAATATCTCACAAAATATGAATCATGGTGGTCATGAGGTATTTGACGTCCATGAAGTTTTAGGGACTGTTATTTCCGGATTAAATTTAAAAGTACTTCTACGTCCCCATGTAAAAGACCAGGAACTGCTAAGTATTTTAGACCGTCAATATGCATTTGCATTAGACGAATATAATATTACCGTTGAATGCTTTAAAACAGGTGCAGATCCTTCCCATCCAACTACTAGCTATAAAATGCAGACCGGAAATGACTTCATATATGGGATAAAACCTTCCCAACCTAAAAAGCCAATTCAATCTGCCAATGAGCTTTCAGACGAACTGATTTCTGGATACCTTCTTGGTGCCGCTAAAGCTTCCGCAACTATTAAAACTACCGCTGCACTTGAAACAACTAATCCTGTTGTTCGCCGAGTACTTGCAGATTCCATTCCAAATTGTATTGAAATGGCTTATGAGCTCTCTATTTATCAAAACAAACACCATTATTACCAAGTACCTCAGTTGGATCAACAAAGTATGCAAGCTCTGACGAATTCATATGCCCCTGCACAAGGAAATATGATGAGCTAAATAACAAATTTCGCCCCATGAGATTGGGGCGATTTTTTGTTTGTTCATGTATAATAATTTTATGAATTATTAATGGAGAAAAGGGTGAAATTTATGCGAGTAGCTATTTTTGATTTTGATGGTACTATCTATGCGGAAGAAACATTCACACTACTAATGAAACATTTAAAAGAACACCCTACTTATCATTCCTCATACAAACGTTTTTATCGCGCTATTGTTCCACCGTACATAGCAAATAAGTTAAAGTTATATCCGGACAACAAAATGAAAAAGCGTTCCATGCAATTATATTTAGAGGCATTTAATGGACTGACAAAACAAGAAATGGATATCTATTTTAGTGAAATTAAAGCTACTATGCAGCAAGATTTCAACGCAAAAGTATTAGAAAGACTGAAACGTCACCAGGAAGAGAATATTCATATATTACTAGTATCTGGTGCGTATACGCAGTTTTTAGAACGTGTGACGGATGGTCTCGTGTTCAATCAGATTATTGGAACCGATATATTTTATAAGGACGACAAAGTTTACACAAAGAATGCAATCAACCATGTAAACGGACAGCAAAAAACGTTGAAGGTTCATGAAGCTTTGGATGGTCATCAAATAGATTGGGAAAATAGTTATGCATATGGAGATAGCTTTTCAGACATGCCTGTATTAGAGCTTGTAGGAAATCCAGTTGCTGTTAGACCCGAGGAAAAGCTCAGAAGCCTAGCAAATGCACGCGGTTGGGAAGTAATGGACTGAGTGCATTAGGAAATTTAATAAATTGTTGGACGACATTTCGGCAGGCTATTCGACCGATTGTCCCTTCTACCAAAAACGACCTAGTCTCCATACCGAGACTAGGTCGTATTATTAAGTAAGTCGGACATTCACATTCTTTGAATGTAAGTAAGATTTTATTTCTCCAATTGTGTAGTCTCCGTAGTGAATCATGGATGCTACTAAAGCCGCATCAGCTTTACCGTCAGAGAAGACTTCTTCGATATGTTCGATCTTCCCTGCCCCACCTGAAGCGATAATAGGAATATTAACTTTTTGCGATAATAACTTGATCAGCGCTACATCATAACCGTTTTTCATGCCGTCCTTATGGATACTTGTGCAAATAATTTCTCCAGCACCTAAGTCAGCTGCTTGCTGCGCCCACTCCACAACATCCATTCCTGTTTTCTCATGACCAGAATGTGTATAAACTTCCCATCTAATAATTTCTTGGTCATCATTATAGATTGGCATGGCATCTAAGCCTAATACGACACATTGTTTACCATAAATATCTGCTGCTTCCTTCAGTAACTCTGGGCGCATTACTGCCGCCGAGTTGACTCCAACTTTGTCTGCCCCAGCCCGTAGTAAATTTTTAAAGTCATCTACTGTGCGCACTCCTCCGATAACGGAAAATGGAATATTTACTTGTTCGGCCACCCGTTGGATCCATTCCAATTTTACATCTTGGTTTTTTAAAGAAGCGGTCGTATCAAGATAGATTAATTCATCCGCACCATCTTCCGTATACTTTTTACCAAGTTCGGCAGGATCACCAATAATAGTAGGATTTCTAAATTGAATATACTTCACTGCTTGATCATTTAGTACATCGATGGCTGGTACAATTCGTTTTCTTAACATCTTATTTATCTCCTTGCTTACAGTAGTTATCTAAAAGTTGGATGCCATATTTACCACTTTTTTCTGGATGAAATTGTACGCCCATTACTTGTGAATTACCAATAACGGAAGCAAAATTTATACCATAATTTGTCTCTCCTAAAATATCTTCCCGATTTTCCGGCAAAGCAAAATAAGAATGCACAAAGTAAAAGTCTGTTTCTTCTGGAATATCTTCAAAAAGAAAATGATTTTGTACATCTGTCACTTGGTTCCAACCCATATGGGGAATTTTCTCCGATTCATCGGTAAATTCAGGTACACTGCCTTTTAGAAATCCGAGGCAATCCACATTTCCTTCCTCGCTCTTTTCTAATAAAAGCTGCATCCCAAGACAGATACCAAGTAATGGAATACCATCTGAAACTCTTTCTTTTAAGTAATCACTTAAACCGCTCCGATCCAACACATCCATCGCCACTTTTGCATTTCCAACGCCAGGCAGGATAAGCTTGGTAATTTCATCGGTATGATCACTAGCTTTTGTAATAAGTTTTGTTTCATAGCCAAGCTGCTTGATCGCTTTTAACACACTATGTAAATTCCCTGCACCATAATCTATAATACCAATCATGTTATTGCCTCCATATTCGTTATGTAACTATTATGACATCTTATGACCAAAAACGGAACAAAAACTTTAGTTCACTAGCACGGTAAAAACCGGTCATGAGACTATGACCGGTTTTTTACTAACATATTCATTTACTCGTTTAGCTACTTCTTGCCCTTCTTTGATAGCCCAAACAATTAAACTTTGACCTCTTCTAGCATCGCCAGCTGTAAAGATCCCCTCTACATTTGTTTGATAATCTTTAGAAGATGCAGCAATCTTTTTATTGGTCATTTGTACCCCAAATTGGTCCGGCAATGTAGTTTCTGCTCCTTCAAAGCCAATAGCAACAAAAACAAACTGAGCAGGCCATATCTTTTCTGTACCTGGCACTTCTTTAAAAAAGTAGAAGCCGTCTTCTCCAAGAACTTTCTCCATTTGAATCGTATGGAGTTCTTTTAAATGACCATTCGTATCTGCAACGATTTTCTTCGTCTGAATTAAATACTCTCTTGGATCTTTTCCAAACTTTGCATCTGCCTCTTCATAAGCATATTCCAGTTTAAATATAGATGGGTCCGTCGGCCATTGATTATCATCTGCTCGTGTTAATGGCAATTGAGGGTGCTTCCCAAATTGAACTACACTTCGACATTTTTGTCGTAGGGCTGTCGCCACACAGTCTGCTCCCGTATCTCCACCACCAATTACGATGACATCTTTCCCTTTTGTATTGATGAACTGATTATCCTTAAAATCTGAATCCAATAGACTCTTTGTAGTCGTCGTTAGATATTCCATCGCAAGATGTATCCCTTTAGAGTCACTGCCCTCCATATGAAGCACACGTTGTTTTTGTGCTCCTATACATAAGATTACGGCATCAGACTGTTCCTTTAGCTGGTCTGCGGAAATATCTATACCTACTTCCGTGTTCAGGACAAAATCTATACCTTCTTGCTGGAGTATCTGAATTCGACGCTCTACTATATCTTTTTCCAGCTTCATATTCGGAATTCCATACATAAGAAGACCTCCCGCTCGATCAGCTCTCTCGAAAATGGTAACGGAATGTCCCGCCTGATTGAGGTCATCTGCACTGGCAAGACCAGCCGGCCCTGAGCCGATAATAGCTATTTTCTTCCCAGTTCTCGCCAATGGGATTCTTGGTACGATCCACCCATTTTCAAATCCTTTATCAATAATAGTACGCTCAATATTCTTGATGGAAACTGCTGGATCTGAAATAGCTAAAGTACATGACCCTTCGCATGGTGCCGGACAAACTCTCCCAGTAAACTCCGGGAAATTATTAGTCATCAGCAATCTTTCTAATGCTTCTTCCCATTTCCCTTTATATACTAAATCGTTCCACTCTGGAATAAGGTTATTTATAGGACAACCGGAAGTTGCCCCCCTAACCTCAATACCCATATGACAAAATGGAGTTCCACAGTCCATACATCTTGCCCCTTGTTTTTGTAAGGACACATCCGATAGTTTAGAAGAATATTCCTTCCAATTATTTATACGTTTGAGAGGGGCCACCTCTTTACCTTTTTCACGCTCATATTCCATAAACCCTGTAGGTTTTCCCATAAGTATCTCCCCTCTCCTTATTTTTTCGCTAGTACTTTCTTTTCCTTTTTTTCCACACTCGAAGTTGCCAAAAATGCTTGCATTGCAGCAGCATCGTCTGTTAAGCCTTGAACTTTGAACGATTGAATTTTATCCACCATTTTTTTATAATCATTTGGTACAACTTTCACAAATCGACTAGATGCTTCATCCCAATTGTCTAAGAGATTCATAGCTTTTGTGCTTTTCGTATAATAATAATGATCCATGATTAATTGGCGTACAGCATGTAGCTCATCTGCAGTTTGAATTTGTTCAAACCCAATCATTTCTGGATTACACTTTTCTTTAAAGCCACTCACATCATCCACAAGAACATATGCAATTCCACCCGACATTCCTGCTCCAAAATTCTTTCCTACATCTCCTAATATAACCGCTCGACCACCTGTCATGTACTCACAGCCATGATCGCCAATACCTTCAACGACAACGTCGACACCACTATTTCGTACTGCAAAGCGCTCCCCAGCACGGCCATTGATAAAAGCAGTTCCACTCGTTGCCCCGTAAAGCGCAACATTCCCAGCAATAACATTTTGTTCTGCTTTTCCTTGAATCGGAGCTGTTACGATTAGTTTTCCGCCAGATAAGCCTTTCCCAAAATAGTCATTTACATCGCCGGTTATATACATCGACATTCCTTTTGGTATAAATGCCCCAAAACTTTGGCCAGCTGCTCCTGTAAATCTTAAAACAATGGAATCATCCACTAACCCTCGCGCTCCATATTTTTTAGAGATTTCACTTCCAATTATGGTACCTACTACACGTTCTCTGTTAGTTATAGGGAAATACAATTCTGCTTTTGACTGACTTTCTATTACCTTTTCCAGTTTTGGTAACAATACACGCATATCAAATGATTCATCAATTTTATGATCCTGTAATGTATTCCAAGTTCTCGGTCCTTCTGGTTGATATAAAAGAGCCTCTAGATTTAGCTGTTTTGCTTTCCAATGGGATTTAGCACGTTCACTAACTTGCAATACATCGGTTCTACCGACCATTTCTTCCATTGTTCTGAATCCTAATAATGCCATGTATTCTCGAACTTCTTCTGCTACAAACTTCATAAAGTTAACTACATAATCTGCCGTTCCAGTAAATTTATCACGCAACTCTGGATTTTGTGTCGCAATTCCAACTGGACATGTATCTAAATGACATGCTCGCATCATGATACAACCCATTACAATAAGTGGTGCTGTTGCAAAACCATATTCTTCTGCGCCAAGCAAAGCTGCCATTACTACGTCTTTACCTGTCATTAACTTGCCATCAGTTTCTAACACAACTCGATCGCGCAAACCATTTAGCATTAACGTTTGATGTGCTTCTGCAAGACCTAATTCCCACGGAAGACCGGTATGTTTAATGCTCGTTTTAGGTGATGCACCAGTTCCACCATCGTATCCACTAATTACAATTACATCTGCTGCCCCTTTTGCTACCCCAGCAGCAATTGTTCCTACACCTGATTTTGCAACAAGTTTAACACTGATCCTAGCTGCTCTATTTGCATTTTTTAAATCATGTATTAATTGAGACATATCTTCAATTGAGTAAATATCATGATGTGGTGGTGGAGAGATGAGCCCTACTCCTGTAGTTGAACCACGAACATCTGCAACCCAAGGATATACTTTGTTACCAGGTAATTGCCCACCTTCTCCTGGTTTTGCCCCTTGCGCCATTTTAATCTGCAATTCATTTGCTTGAACGAGATAATGACTCTTAACACCAAATCGACCAGATGCAATTTGCTTAATAGCACTGCGACGATTATCGCCGTTTGCATCCAGTTCATAACGACTAGGGTGTTCACCGCCTTCTCCGCTATTACTTTTTCCACCTATTCGATTCATCGCAATAGCTAGTGTTTCGTGTGCTTCTTGGCTTAAAGAACCATAGGACATAGCGCCCGTTTTAAAACGTTTAACTATTGATTCGACAGATTCTACTTCCTCTAGAGGAATTTTTTTAATTGCTTTATCAAAGGTTAGTAGATTTCTTAAGAACCCGATACGCTCCTCATTGGCCATTTGCGCATATTGTCTATATAAACCATAATCCCCTCTTCTAGTTGCCCATTGTAGCGTATGAATTGTTTTTGGATTGAAGGCATGATGTTCTCCCGTATTTCTCCATTGAAAATCACTACCAGATTCTAAAGAATCACTAGTCGAAAGAATTGCTTGTTCATGTCTTTTGTTAGCTTCATACGCAATTGTTGCTAGGTCAATTCCACCAAGTTGTGAAACCGTTCCAGTAAAATATCGTTCAATTACGTCTTTACTAATTCCAACTGCTTCAAAAATTTGTGCACCACGATAACTTTGTACAGTGGAAATGCCCATTTTTGACATTACTTTTACTACTCCATCTGCTATTCCTTTACTATATTTAGCAACTGCATCTGGATAACTACTCGTTATGTGCCCATCCTGTATTGCCTCGGCAATCGTCGCGTAAGCCAAATAGGGATTAATAGCATCTACCCCAAAGCCGATAAGTGCAGCAAACTGATGTACCTCACGTACCTCACCCGATTCAACAATAATACTCACCTTTGTCCGATTACCAGTTCGCAGTAAATGCTGGTGCACATGACTTGCTGCTAACAAAACTGGAATGGTCTGCTGTTGTACCGAAATACCTCTATCTGAAAGTATGAAGAGAGAGATTCCTTGGTCGATCAATTCATCCACTTTTTTGGATAGAAGGTCCAAGTCAATATCTAAGTCTTCAGACATATTCAGCTGGAGTGAAGCAGCAGTAAATGATTTTATACTATTCTTTTTAATATGTGCTAGTTGGCTATTTGTTAAAATAGGTGTTTCTAAGAAAATCCGTTTTGCATTTGACGCATTCGGATGTAGTAGGTCACCTTCCGCTCCAAGCAGTGTCATCGTTGAAGTTACAATATGCTCCCTAATCGAATCAATCGGAGGATTAGTAACTTGCGCGAATAGCTGTTTAAAGTAGTTGAATAAAGACTGGGGACGATCAGATAATACCGCTAAAGGTGTATCGTTACCCATCGATCCAATTGGGTCCTTCCCGTCTAACGCTATCGGAATCATATATTTATGCACATCTTCATACGTATAGCCAAATACTTTCTGACGGAATAACAAATCCTCTAGTTGCTCTACTTTTTCTTCGATCACTGGTAGTTTATACATATTATCTGTTAACCATTGCTGATAAGGCTGCGCTTGAGCCATTTCTGATTTAATCTCTTCATCCGAAATAATTCTGCCTTTTTCCAAATCTACTAATAGCATTCTGCCAGGACTTAGACGCTCTTTATATAAAATATTTTCTTCTTCAATATCTACAACCCCAACTTCAGAGGAAAACACAATATAATCATCTTTCGTAACCAAATAACGCGCTGGGCGTAATCCATTGCGGTCTAAAATAGCACCTATCTGTTTGCCGTTTGTAAAAGAAATTGCTGTTGGTCCATCCCATGGTTCCATTAAACTGCTATGATATGCATAGAAAGCTTTCTTTTCTTCTGTGATATGAGGATTCTCAGTCCAAGGTTCAGGAATAAGCATCATAGCTGTATGGGCAGGAGTTCTACCTGCTAAAACAAACAACTCAAATGCATTGTCTAGCATAGAAGAGTCACTACCATTTGTATCGATAACTGGTAGTAACTTGGTTAAGTCCTCACCAAAGGCTTTGGAAACAAATTGTTTTTCTCGAGCCTTCATCCAATTGATATTGCCTCGCAATGTGTTGATCTCCCCATTGTGAACTATATAGCGATTGGGATGTGCTCGCTCCCAACTCGGAAATGTATTTGTACTATAACGAGAATGTACAAGTGAAAATGCAGAAGTGAATAGTTCATCCTGTAAATCTACATAAAACAAATCTACCTCTTCTGGAGTTAGCAATCCTTTGTAAACAATTGTTTGACTAGAAAGGCTTGCACAATAGAATTTAAGGCTTTGATGACCAGCCCAATGTTCCGCTTGCTTGCGGATAATATATAGTTTGCGTTCAAAAGCTAATGATTCCATTTCATTATTTGCCTGAATAAAAACCTGGCGAACGAAAGGTACTGTTTCCCTTGCTTTATCGCTTAACATGCTTGTATCGATTGGTACTGTTCTCCAGCCAATCAGAACTTGCCCTTCTGCAGCTATCAAATCATTTATTTTTTGTTCGATTAGTTCGCGTTCGTTGGAATCGTTTGTGAAAAATAACATTCCGACTCCGTATTTACCTTTTTCGGGTAAATCCCATTCATTACATACAACACGAAAGAATATGTCAGGTATTTGAACCATTAAGCCTGCTCCATCCCCCGTTTTACCATCGCCACCTCTGCCAGCGCGGTGCTCTAAGCGACATAACATCTCAAGTCCTTTTTTTACGATATCGTGTGTTGCATTACCTTTTATATGTGCGTATAAACCTATCCCACATGCGTCATGTTCAAAAGACGGGTCATACATACCTTGTGCTTGTGGTAGTTGGTGAAATGTCATGTTTATACCTCCCTTTAACCTAAAAAAGTGTCTTAAGAATATTGTATGTTTTCAAAATAATATAAACAATATATAATTTGGATATAAACCATCTAATATTGAGATAGATAAGGAGAATTCGATGGAACTACGCCAATTGAGATACTTTATAGAAGTAGCAGAAAGAGAGCATATTTCGGAGGCTGCAGTCCATTTACATGTTGCTCAGTCCGCAGTTAGTAGACAGATAGCGAATTTAGAGGATGAACTCGGAGTTCAATTATTTGAACGGATCGGTAGAAATGTAAAGCTAACACCAATAGGGAAGATTTTCTTAGAACACAGTGTCTCTGCTATTAAAGCCATCGATTTTGCCAAGAAACAAATTGATGAATATTTAAACCCTGAAATAGGAACTATTAAAATTGGCTTCCCAACAAGTTTAGCAGGTCACTTGTTGCCGACAGTAATTTCTGCATTTAAAAAGGAGCATCCAAACGTTGCTTTTCACTTGCGACAGGGATCTTACAATTATTTAATAGAAGCGGTTAAACAGCGTGAGCTCAACTTGGCGTTTTTAGGCCCACTTCCTCCCAAAGATAGTAATTTAAATAACACGATTCTTTTTACAGAGAATTTTTCCGTTCTTTTAAATGCCAACCATCCCTTTGCGAAAAGAAGTAAGATTCCTCTTATTGATCTTCGCAATGAGGATTTTGTTCTTTTCCCTGAGGGCTATATTATGCAAAAACTAGTGGTCGAAGCATGCAACTCTGTTGGTTTTACACCAAAAATTACCTCAGAGGGTGAGGATATGGATGCGATTAAAGGTTTAGTAGCCGCAGGTATTGGTCTAACACTGTTGCCAGAAAGCACTTTTTATGACTCTACACCTAGATTCACGAAGAAAATCCCTATTGATTTACCTAATATTCGAAGAACAGTCGGAATCATTAGTCCAGCTTCCAGGAATCTATCACCTTCTGAAAAAGTATTTCATGATTTCGTTGTACAATTTTTCTCATTGCTTGGGCAATATCAGTAACTGAACATACATCTTCCACTTAAAACCATAAAGAACCGGGCATTTTACACGCCCGGTTCTTTTATTTCAAACCTAACATAATGCCCTGCATAAATGCGATTATTTTTTATCAGCATTGGTGGATTCGGCCACTTTTGATAAATAATATTGTTCTTCTCTTGCCATATGGTCAGCCATAGATACAGTAAAAGTTCCAAGCACCTCTGCATTTAGTTCCATTTCTTCTAATTCATCTAGAAAAGCTAAAAACAGAGTTATTTCTAACTCTACATTATCATTAAATCTATTTAATGCTGGGAACTTGTTGATATTCGTGCGTAGGTAACCAGTCAATTCAACCGCTTTCAAATAAAACTGTTCAAAATGTTTGGCAAAGATTTCACTTTTTTCTTTTAGTCTTTTCTCTGTGTCATCCATTCGAGCATCAATTGCGCCAGCATGACCAGAAGCATCCAGTAGCCAAATTAGATGGTGATGCAATTCATGATAAATAGGTGGTACTTCCCCTTTTTCCAGATAGCTTAATACCAGTTGATATTCTTCTAACTCGTTTACCATATGACTTATGAAAGTAGGCGTAAGGTGAATCCCCATCTCCCCTAGTAAATGCCTTTTGATAATGGACAATTTAAAGGATTTTAATTGATCCACATATTCTGCGACAATATTAGCAAAAGAAATAGCATTTGTTTCGTTCAAAGCATTTACTTGAGAAAAAAGTTGATCGAAATGTTTTATAAAATAAGTCGCCTTATCGATGTCCTTCTTTTGAGAAGGATAGAGCGAATCATGAATAAAGCGAGAATGATCTCCTAGAACGCGAAGCCAAAACTGATGTTCAAAGACAGCACTTTTCAAGTAATTATTTTCCAACCATACATCTCCTTTAGGTTCCCTCTACTTCAATTTATTCATCTTATATTGTTTTATTAATAAAATTATATAAAACCGTAAATGCCAACAATATTTAAAAGCCATTTCTTTAAATGGCTTTTAACATAAATCATAAAAAAACACGAAGATCGCAATTACACGATCTTCATGTTTTAATGGATTACCTAAGCCTTAAAATACACTCAGTTTTTCGTCTTTTAAATCACTGATAAACATGCAACCGGGTGCATGTGTAATCATTATAGAAGGCTTGGACTGCATAGCGACTGCTTGAGGTGTAACACCACAAGCCCAGAAAACTGGCACTTCTCCATCCTTTATCGTAACTGAATCTCCAAAATCAGGCTTCGATAAATCCGTTATTCCAATTGTTCTTGGATCTCCAATATGAATTGGCGCACCATGTACCCCTGGAAATCTGGAAGTAATTTGTGTAGCTCTAATTGCGTCTGCAGAAGACATTGGTCTCATACTTACTACTGTCGGCCCTTCAAAAACTCCTGCTTTCACACACGCAATATTCGTCTTATACATTGGTACATTACAGTTTTCTTCAATATGTCTAATCGGGATACCAGCATCCAGTAGTGGAGTTTCGAACGTAAAACTACATCCAATAAGGAAAGCTACCATATCATCTTCCCAGTAATCAGTAATATCCAAAACTTCCTCTACATAGATGCCATCTTTATAAATCCGATACTTTGGGATATCTTTGCGTAGGTCAGCATTTTGAGCAATTGACCTAGGCACAAAAGAACCTATATCAGTTACATCGACTAAAGGACATGACTTAGGGTTTCGCTGGCAGAACAGCAAGAAATCATAAGCATATTCTTTCTTTAATATCGCTAGATTTGCTTGTGTATAGCCTTTAGACATTCCAGCTGTAGGACCTGTGATTTCTCCAGAACGTATCAATTCACGTATGTTACTGGGTGACATGGATATATAGTTATTTATACT
Source organism: Psychrobacillus sp. FSL H8-0510 (assembly GCF_038008345.1). Classification (NCBI taxonomy): domain Bacteria; kingdom Bacillati; phylum Bacillota; class Bacilli; order Caryophanales; family Bacillaceae; genus Psychrobacillus; species Psychrobacillus sp. FSL H8-0510. Next base: position 1,605,426 of record NZ_JBBOYZ010000001.1, on the reverse strand, counting down.
AATTCACTCCTAACTAGTTAAAAAGCAATGGAATTTGTTCTATAAGTGTCATGATACCTAAAACACCCATGATTATCGTTACTAATCCACCACCTATCGTCATCCAAAGAGGATGTTTATACTCTCCAACCACTTCTTTTTTATAAGCTCCAATCAGTAAAGTGCCGAGGGCAAGTGGTAAAATTAGTGCATTAAGTGCTCCTACAAGGATAAGAACGTTTACAGGTCTTCCGATAAAAGCAAATGTCACAGTAGATACAATAATAAATAATATAATTACCCAATTATGATATTTTTCGATTTTTGGGTGGAAAGAACGAATAAATGAAACGGATGTATAAGCTGCTCCTACCACTGAAGTAATGGCCGCCGCCCACATAATTACACCAAATATACGATACCCAATCTCACCGGCAGCAAGTTTAAATACTGAAGCTGGTGGATTCTCTGGGTCTATTGCCAACCCCTGAGATACTACTCCTAGAACTGCAAGGAACAAAGCGACTCTCATGATACCTGTAACAGCAATTCCCGTCACCGAACTTTTTGTCACATCTGGTATCGATTCTATTCCACTTACTCCTGCATCCAGCAATCTATGTCCACCGGCAAAAGTAATGTAGCCGCCTACTGTACCACCGACTAATGTAACTATCGCAAAAATACTTATTTCAGAAGGTGCAAATGTTCTTACTATCGCTTCTCCTACTGGAGGAGATGTTATAAACGCTACATAAAGCATAAGTAATATCATGACAAAGCCAGCTACTTGAGCAACTTTATCCATTGCTTTACCTGCTTCTTTAACTACGAAGATAAATATAGCAAATACAGCACTTATTATTGCACCAGTAATCGGATCAATTCCGAGCATTGCATTTAATCCTAGACCAGCACCTGCGACGTTTCCTATATTAAATGCTAGTCCACCCATCACAATAAGAATTGCTAAAACTACACCAAGCCCTGGCAATACCTTATTTGCAATCTCTTGACCACGAAGACCAGATACAGTAATGATTCTCCAAATATTAAGTTGAGCAAATACATCTAATATTAAAGAAATTAAAATTACAAATCCAAAACTAGCTGCTAATTGTTGAGTAAATACGGTTGTTTGTGTTAAAAAACCTGGTCCAATGGATGAAGTTGCCATTAAAAATGCAGCACCAAGCAATACGCTATTCGTAACTTTCTTGTTACTATTCACAGCAATAATATTCTTTTTTGACATCTCTCTCTCCCCCTAGTCTACTAACGAAGATATAGCAATATTGCTGCGCTCTAAAGTTTCTTTAATCTGTTTTGCAAATGTAACCGCATGTTCTCCATCCCCATGGATGCAAACTGTATCTGCTTTTATCGATACCTCCGTATTTTGTTGAGATATCACTACCCCCTCTTTAATCATTTTGACAACTTGTGCAACCGATTGATGCGTATCAGTTATTAATGCATCTGCATGTTGACGAGAAGTTAAAGTTCCATCTGCCTGGTAGGTGCGGTCTGCAAAAACTTCATGAGCTGTCTGTAAACCAATTCTTTCTCCTGCAGCTGTTAATTCACTATTCGCTAACCCAAAGAGAATTATGGATGGATCCACATCATAAACGGCTTGAGCAATAGCCTCGGCTAGCTCTTTGTTTTTCGCTGCCATATTAAATAATGCTCCGTGAGGTTTTACATGCTGCATCTTTTCATCAAATGTTGCTAAAAATGCTTGTAATGCTCCTATTTGATAAACTACCATGTCGTAGCCTTCTTGGGGAGAGATATTCATTTCTCTACGACCAAATCCGTTTAAATCTGGTAAACCTGGATGTGCACCGATTTTAACCCCATAATCTATAGCTAGTTTTACAGTTTCTCGCATCACACTAGGATCTCCCGCATGAAAACCACATGCTATATTAGCAGAAGTTACATATTTCAATATCTCTTTTTGTTCTCCTAAATGATAACGTCCAAAGCTTTCACCCAAATCACAATTTATATCTATTTTAAACATTTTTCTAAACCCTCCCCAGATTTAAAATAAAAGAATCAGCCCTGATTAGTTCCGTAATATGGAACCTTAGTTTTGAAACTTAAAAAAAGTTTACCACAGTTTGATTTTTCTGAATAGATATTATTTTTTATTAAGTTATTAAATATGGTGCAAAAACAAAACTTGTAATTTAAATTTAGACAATTATAATAATTTATATAGTTCATTTTTAAGAACTAAAGTACCGCAATTCGAAACTAAAGGAGTTTTTCCAATTATGAATTCTTCCCAGTTAGAAGTCGACATTAAACCTTTAGGCGATTCTGCACTTATTGTTCAGCTTGGAGAAGGTATAAGTCCTACCCTACATAAACTTGTAAAAAGTCTCTCAGAGCTGATTTCTACTAATCCCTTTAAGGGAATTATAGAATACGTACCTGCTTATAATAATATTACCGTGTACTATAATCCTTTTTTGGTACAAAACGTACACAGTGGTTCGAATAGCGCCTATGATAAAGTGAGTAATCATATAAAGAAAATTGTTCAACAAATAACTTTGGAGAACAGAACCGACACAAGAACTGTAACTATTCCTGTTTGCTACGGTGGTGAATTCGGTCCTGATTTAGAGAATGTTGCGTCAGTAAATAACCTAACAATTGACGAGGTTATTGATATTCATACAAGTAGTGATTGTTTGGTTTATATGTTAGGATTTGCACCGGGTTTTCCTTTTATGGGAGGTATGAATGAACGAATAGCAACTCCAAGAAGAGATACCCCAAGATTGTCTATTCCGCAAGGTTCAGTAGGTATTGCTGGTAAACAAACAGGGATTTATTCGTTAGAAACACCTGGTGGATGGCAAATCATTGGTCGAACTCCACTAAACTTATTTCTTCCAAAACAGTCTCCTCCCTCACTTTTACAGGCAGGCGACAAAATTCAATTTGTTTCCATTGCGCCTGAGGAATACTTCTTATACGAGGGGTTGAAGAAATGAGTATCAAAGTGCTACACCAGGGATTGCTGACTACTATTCAGGATTTAGGGAGGTACGGCTTTCAAAAGTTCGGTGTAATCGTAGGTGGAGCAATGGATTCCTATTCCTTAAGGCTTGGTAATCTCTTAGTTGGTAATACTGAAAATGAGGCTGCTCTTGAAATCACACTGTATGGAACTACGCTTCAATTTGAGGAAGATACACTAATTGCTATAACTGGTGCTAATTTCTTACCTACTATTAATGATAAGCCTGCACCGCTATGGAGTCCGATTATTGTTAGGAAAAACTCGGTGTTAAAATTTCATACAGCCATAGATGGAAGTAGAGCATATATAGCAATTGCAGGAGGAATTGACATTCCTGAGGTGATGGGTAGTAAAAGCACGTATCTTCGTGCCAATATTGGCGGATTTAAAGGGAGGGCCTTACAAAAAGGAGATGTGCTTCCTCTAACTTCTTCAAAAATCTTCAATAGCAAAACGTCAAAAATTAGGCAGAAAAACAAGGGCAATTGGAGCATAAATTATAATGAGTTGATAAATTTGGGCAACCATCAAATAATTCGAGTAATACAGGGGACAGAATTTGATAGGTTCGAAAAAGAAAGTCAATATAAACTTTTGACGGAAGTTTTCACTTTATCGTTACAGTCTGATCGAATGGGATATCGGTTAGAGGGATCATCACTTTCTCTTTCTGAAAACTTTGAACTGTTATCGGAAGGAGTTACATTTGGTACTATTCAGATCCCCCCTAGTGGACAGCCAATCATTCTTATGGCCGATAGACAGACAACAGGTGGTTATCCAAAGATAGGACAGGTAATTTCTGCAGATTTGCCTACCCTTGCTCAACTTCCACCCAAAGCTACTATCCAGTTTAAATTAGTAACATTGGAAGAAGCAGAGCAGGCATTCATTCAAAATGAACAAAAGATACACCTTATCAAAAAAGCGATTAACTTTAAACTATATCCATAAATTCAAAACCCCCTCATTTTTTATTGAGGGGGTTTAGTGTAGCCTAGCTTATATGAAATCTCGTCAGCAGCCTTCATTACTTTTTGGGCATAAAATTCAATATTCTCATCTTGGTAATTAGCCTCGATACCTGCAATACTAAGCCCACCTACTACTTCCCCTTTAAAGTCCAAAATGGGTGCTGCAATTGCTGAAGTATAATCCTCTAGTTCAGAATGGCTTATTGTATATCCATTTACCCTTGCATCACTTATAGATTTTAATAACTCTTCTTTAGTAGTTATTGTTCCAGTTGCAATTCTTTCAAACTCTGTCTTATTTAGATAGGTCTCGATTTCTTGGTCAGGTAAAAAAGAAAGAATAGCCCTTGCACATGCCCCTGCGTAAAGAGGGCTTCTTCTCCCGACAGCAGTATACAAGCGAACTTTTTGATAGACATCCACTTTTTCAATATAAATTGTTTCATCGCCTTGGCGAACGATTAAATTTATAGCTTCTTTTAGTTCTTTATGTAATTCTTGCATAATATCAAAAGCAATTTGCCTCAAATTTAATCGGGAAGCTACAAGGTTTCCATACGTTAGAAACAATAAACCCAATCGGTATTTTGAATCTTTACCTTTTTCTACGAAACCCATTTCTTCTAAAGTCAGAAGCATTCTGTAAACAGAAGTTTTCGGTATTTGAGATAGATCAATTATCTCTTGAAAAGTGAGTTCTGGGTTTTCGAGAAACAAGTTTAAGATATCCATTGAACGAACTACAGTCTTATTTTTCATTTTATCACCTTCTATTAAAATTATTAGCGATTATTACTATAGTCTATCAGTTTCTTTTTACTTCTATAGTTTACAAGGAAGATACTAATGCCAACCATAACTAACCCGATAATTAGTAAATATGTAATTGGTTCATCAAGGAATACCGCTCCTAATATGACGGCAATAATTGGTACCATAAAAGTGGAGGAACCTACCTTACTAGCTTCACCTTCTCTAATAAGTTTGTAATATACTATTTGTGCCAGAGGTATACCTAATACGGAACCATATGTTAAGGCACTGATATATTTACTATTCCAAACGATATCTGAGAAGTCCTCGAAAAAACTCCCGAATCCTATTAATACAAAACCGCCTATTATACATTGCATGGAAACCATCCAGTATGGATTCACTCTATTGCTCACTTTTTTGACGTATATAACACCTAAAGCCCAAAAGAAAGCAGTTAATAACCCTAAAATTACACCAATAACTGATACATGGAAAGTCAAACCATCCAAGCTCACAATAACAATACCTATAAAGCCAATTACTAACCCCAAAATCTTTCCAGGAGTCATAAATTCACCGAGCCAAATCCATGCAAAAAGCCCTAATAATACAGGTTGAAAATATACAAGAATGGAAAATAATCCACCGGGTAAATAATTTAACCCGACTGTTTGAATTCCAAAAAATAAAGTTGTATTTAATAAGGCAGAAGTGCAATACAGACGCCAATTCTCACGCCAATTTAATTTATCCCTAATTTTAAATAATATTACTGCTAATAGTAATCCACCCATTGTTGCTCTCATTCCTGCAAATATGACGGGAGGAGTATATGGTAATGCAAGTTTATATATAGGCCAACTTGCTCCCCAAACAAAAATTAAAAACAAGAGTAGCATTGTGGACTTTGTGAAAATTTTTTTCAACCCTATTACTTCCCTTCAACATCTCACCGAATCTATAAAACCACTCTAAACACTATACACCCTTTCACTCCTAGCATCTATTTAAATTTCCTTCTACTAAGCGAAAAAATTCGTTATATTCAAGGTTTTCGATTCTCCATTTTCGTCCTGCAGTCGATCTTATATCATTTTAGAAGAATGGAATTGATAATTACGTATTATTCGATCACCATTAAAACGAATTATTCTCTAATAGTAAAAAGACGCCCATAGAGAGCGTCTTTAGAAAAAATTATTAAACAAATATATCTGCAACCAGAATAGCTATTAGTGATGCACCCCAAGCTAATGTAGTTGGTACTGACCATACCATAATCTGTTCTTTCGTTTTTGTGATACCAAGTGAACGGTTAACAACCCAAAACATTGTATCACTAAAATATGAGAATACCATTGCGCCAAGTGCTGCGGCTTGTGCTGCGAGCACCATATTTACACCATCTATATTAACTAGAATTGGTGCTGAAATAGATGCAGCTGTTATCATTGCAACAGTCCCACTACCTTGGATCAACCTTATAAGGGAGGCAACTATGAACGGTATTAATACAGCAGGTAATGGTAAGGAAGCAACGAGATTTCCAATATAGTCCCCAGCTCCACTTTCACGTAATACATAGCCGAATGCTCCACCTGCACCAGTGATTAATAGAATAACCCCGGCTGCGTTCATACCTTCTTCCATCCTGGCAAGTGTATCTTCACGACTCCAACGCCCTGCTAATGCATAAATAGCTGCAATTACAGCTAACCCTACCGCAATAATTGGTTGGCCTAAGAAAATAAGATAATCATAAATTCCACCCGTAATTTCTAATGCTGTCAACGTTGTATTCAGGAAGATTAATACAATCGGTAAGACAATCGGTAATATAGAACGGAACAAGGATGGTAGCTCTTTATTACGTTCATTTGAGAGTTGAACAAATTCATCATACGTCATTTCATCCTCAGGTCGAACCCAGTCCGTGCCATCTTCATTTGGCAATTGATATATTCTCTTACCTAACCACTTACCATAGAAAACTCCAACTAACATAATAGGAATTGCAAAAATCAATCCATAAATAATCATTTGACCAATGTCTACTCCGAAAATTCCTGCAACCCCTAGTGGTCCTGGAGTTGGTGGAACCGCATGATGCGTTGCTACCGCACCAATTGCCAACGGAATTCCAATTGCAACAACTGATTTACCAGTTTTTCTTGCAACAGATTTTATTAATGGCGTTAAAATGATAAACGTAGAATCTACAAATATAGGAATCGCAACTATGTATCCTGCAAGGGCCATAGCCCATTCTTCTTTTTTCTTTCCTATAAACTTGATAAGTGCATATGCTAAACGTTCTGCAGCACCGGAAACTTCCAATAATCTTCCCATCATAACTCCAAACCCAATTACGATACCAATGGACCCTAACGTACTACCGAAACCACCAATTATGGCATCGGCTACTTTAGGTGGTGACATTCCTCCGATGATTCCTGTTATTGCTGCTGCGATTATTAATGCTAAAAACACATGAATTTTCGTTTTTACTACTAGATAAACTAATAGAATTACCCCAATGATAAGACCTAAAATTACTTGTGACTCAGATGACATCCCATGAAACCCCTTTCAATCCTCTGTTTTTAAAAAAGGAAAGTATAATACTTTCCTTCTATACTAATTACTTATAATGATTCACGAGTAAATTTCGGTGCATATTCAGCAGCAAGTTTAATACATTCGTACATGCTTACCTCAGATGCAATGTTTTTCCACGCTATATCAAATGCAGTACCATGATCAACAGACGTGCGTAGGAAAGGCAGACCATTTGTAATAGATATTGTACGGTGGAAATCCGTCATTTTCGCCGCGATATGACCTTGATCATGATATAGAGAAAGAACAGCGTCATACTTACCATTTAGTGCTTGGAAGAAAACTGAATCTGCCGGTACTGGACCGTAGGCATCAATTCCATCTGCTTTCGCAAGTTCGACACCTGGTTTAATTTCTTCTACTTCTTCCATACCAAATAGACCGCCTTCACCTGAATGGGGGTTTAACCCTGCGACTGCAAGCTTACGACTCTCAACTCCTAGCCGTTGTAGAGCTTTATCACATCTATTTAAATAATCACGAACTCTTTCTTTCGTCATTTGCGTAATTGCTTCTGCAACTGACACATGTCTTGTTAAGAAGAATATACGCATTCCTTTTACTTGGAACATTGTTAGTGGATCTGGAGCACCACCTAAATCCTCAAGCATTTCTGTATGACCGATATAAGGAACCTTTGCTGCTTTTAATGATTCTTTATTGATCGGAGTAGTTGCAATTGCTTTAACTTCGCCAGCCATTGCAAGTTCCACTGAGCGTTTGATAAATTCAAATGCTGCTTGTCCATTTTGTGCCGAAACCTCTCCTGGCGCGAAATCTTCCATATTAATATTTGCTAAGTCCATTACATCTATCGTCCCAAACTCATAGGAACCTTCTGCTGGTGATGAAACGACACGAACTTTTAAATTTACACCAGTTACTTCGATTGCTTTACGAAGTATATTCGCATCCCCTACAACAAGAGGTTTACACATTGTGTAAAGTTCTTCTTTAGCTAAAGATTTAACTGTAATTTCAGGTCCAATACCTGCCGCATCTCCCATAGGAATTGCAATAATTTCTCGAACTGTAGTCATATCCTAAACACTTCCTTCTTCTTTTTTGTTTGTTAAGAATCTTACACATTTATAAATAGAGTACTTATCCCCTACCATGCCACCTTTAGTAATTACAGGAATGCCATCGAAAGCTCCTCCTATAAAATGACCATATGCCGCTAAAGGAAGTACTTCATCCTGCAAACCAATAGCCTGCGCTTCACTGACAGAGCATAGAGCTGCTGTCACATCGCCACCACTGGAAAACATTCCATCAATTGCATGTTCTGTTTGGTCAATAACACTATGAGTAACTCTAGCCAAACCTTCCGTTAAGCGCTTGGCAAGCTTTTCTTCTGTTACTCCTTCTCTAACAGCTATTTCTTTTAAATCTAGTTTCCCTGAACCCGGTGCATACGTAGTGATGATTAATACTTCTTGATCCTCTAATTTAATGATTGCTTCCTTCATCGCACGCTCTATTTCTTCGTCCCACGTACTAGTAGTAGAAGCTAATGCCTCCGTATTGACATAAACAGGGTCAGCATTTTTCTTGTCTATTAGATAATTTAGTTGTCTTCCAGTTAAAGGAGTTATGCTACCAACCGTTACGATGAACTTATTCGTCAACACATGCTGATGAGCCATTAAACGACTATAAGATGCGGATAATGGACCTGGATCCACGGGCACAAAAACCACTCCCTCAATTGCAGCCATCGACTCTGCTATATGATCAATGTCTTCATTTGTCACAGCATCTACAACAATAATCCGATTTCCAGCTTCTATTTGTTTCATCATTTCCAATTGAATACTATTTTTCCCCTTTAAAACTCTCCCTAATCCTATGTGGGAAACTGGATACTGACTTTGCTCTATCATTATAGTAGGCACATGAGAGATTGTAATTGGATTCATTGGATCCTTCGCAACGTCGGTAGATTCAACTGGTACACCATCTATCAATAGATACCCCCCAGATACGATACGTCCTGAATCTGGATAGGATGTAACAACTACTGCCACACTATTTTTTCCTATTGCATCTAATAATGTGTCTGTTTCTACTCCAAGGTTTCCACGTACCGTACTATCAATGCGCTTACAAAAAATACTTGCCCCCCATGTCGAAAGCTGTTCGTACGCATTCAACACTCTACTTTGTGCAATACTTGGTGCACAATATCTACTATCTGTGTCAACACTAATGGAAGTAAAACCACCAGTTTTTGGCACCTCTCCCCCAAAAACTGCAGTAGCACTATTGAATCCATTTTTAGAAAGGAGAACTCCAGTTGCATTAGCACCGGTTAAATCATCTGCAATAATTCCAACTTTCATTTTTTCACGCCCTTAATAAAGGTAGTCATTTCACTGTAGATTTCTTCTACTTCTTCTGGAAGTGTTTGATCTGTTATGATAGCTGTCACGCAATCGATATCTGCTATTTTAGCAAACGCTTTCTTTCCGAACTTTTGAGCATCCACTACTAGATAAACTGATTCACTACTATTAATCATTTCTCTCTTTATAGAAGCTTTTTCAAAAGTAGCAGATGTAATGCCTAGTGTTGAATGAACTGCATGGGCACCTAAAAACAAAATATCTACATGGATTTCTTTTAACATATTTTCTGCATATGTTCCGAAAACTGCCCCTACACCATTTTGAATTTTTCCACCTAACATAATGACTTCCACTTTGCTATCCATCAATTCTGCAGCTATTTTAATGTCATTTGTTACAATCGTTAAATTTATTTTCTGTTTTAAACGTTTGGCAATTTCAAAATTAGTAGTACCAGAATCGAGAAAAACTTTCATACCATCTTTTACAAGTCCTATAGCGATTTCAGCAATTTCTACTTTTTGTGGATGAGCTTCAGAAATTTTTTGAATATAGCTCTGTTCGGCAATAATAGCCTCGGGTATAGCGGCTCCACCGTGAGTTCTTATCAATTTCTTCTGTTTTTCTAGTTCATCTAGATCACGACGAATGGTCATCGCAGATACATCTAGTAAATTTACTAAATCCAAAATTTCTACTTTTCCATTTATGGCAAGCTCTTCAATGATGCGTTTCTTTCTTAATATCGGAGTCATACAATTCTCCTTTTCATAAAAACTTTTACTATGAACATATTATGTTCGATTCTACCAACAAAGTCAATATATTTTGTTTAATTTAAACTTTTAATGTTAATAACGAACATTTAACCATTTATAAAACAATTTAGAATTATCAATATTAACTAGCATTTTAGCGATGTAGTGTGATAAACTATATTAATCTTTTAAATGAAATTGGAGGTATACCGCCTTATGCAATTAACAGATACGAAATCAATACAAGTGGAGAATGTCCTAATTGCACATCAGTTTTTAAAAGATGTCGTCTATCATACTCCCTTACAAAAAAACGAGTATTTATCAGAAAAGTATGGAGCAACTATTTATTTCAAACGAGAGGATTTACAACATGTCCGCTCTTTTAAATTACGTGGGGCTTACTATAAGATTAAAACAATTGAGACAGAAGCAAGGGAAAAAGGAGTAGTTTGTGCAAGTGCTGGTAACCACGCACAAGGTGTCGCTTACGCATGTGCACAACTCGGTATCATCGCAAAGATTTTCATGCCTTTAACCACGCCCTCACAAAAAATTGATCAAGTGAGAATGTTTGGTCGTGAATTTGTGGAAATCATTCTAGCCGGTGATACATTTGATGATTCCGCAGAAAGTGCAACGGCTTTTGCAGATACGGAGGATAGAATTTTCATCCACCCATTCGATGATCCGGATATCATTGCAGGTCAAGCAACTGTTGCAGTAGAAATAATGAATGATATTGATGTTCCTATAGATTATTTGTTTGGTAGCATTGGTGGTGGTGGCTTAATATCTGGACTATCTACTTATATAAAGAATGTCTCTCCTTTCACCAAAGTAATTGGGGTTGAACCTGAGGGAGCTGCAAGTATGCAAGCTGCTTTCCAAAACGGAGGTCCAATTAAGCTAGATTTAATAGATAAATTTGTAGATGGAGCAGCGGTAAAATGTGTTGGTAATCTCTCTTATGAACTAAGCAAAAAGTACGTGGATGATATTGTTCTTGTACCGGAAGGAAAAGTTTGTACGACGATATTAGATTTATACAACAAGCATGCAATTATTGCTGAACCTGCTGGTGCTCTATCCGTAGCAGCATTGGACTTTTACAGTGAAGAGATTAAGGGGAAAACTGTAGTTTGCGTCATTAGTGGGGGTAATAATGATATTGGGCGTATGCAAGAGATTAAAGAAAAATCATTAATCTATGAAGAGTTACTATATTATTTCATCGTCAAATTCCCTCAAAGAGCAGGAGCATTACGTCAATTCCTGGATACGGTTCTTGGACCAAATGACGATATTACCACTTTTGAATATACAAAGAAAAACAATAAAGAAAGTGGACCTGCACTTGTCGGCATCGAATTGAAAAACAAAGAAGACTATTCTGGTATTCTTTATCGTATGAATGAGAATGGGTTTTCCTACAAAGAAGTAAATAAAGATAGCACTCTATTTGAATTACTTATATGATAAAAACCTTTGTAACATCAACGTTTATAGCGTTTGATGTTACATTTTTTAATATACTAATATAAAGTTTTTAAAAATCTTCACACCTCTATTCTAGCAATATTTTAATCTGTTTGATATAATGATTCTTGTATTATAAATATTCTAATCTAGGGGGAAATTGAATGTCAGAAAATCAAAACAACAACAATAACAAAATGACAACTGCAGCGGGCGCGCCTGTAGTAGACAATCAAAACTCGCAATCAGCTGGACCACGTGGCCCATTATTATTACAAGATGTATGGTTATTAGAAAAACTAGCACATTTTGATAGAGAAGTAATTCCTGAGCGTCGTATGCATGCAAAAGGATCTGGTGCTTACGGTAAATTTACTGTTACTCATGACATTACACAATATACTTCAGCAGCTCTTTTCTCAGAAATCGGTAAAGAAACTGAAATGTTCGTTCGTTTCTCCACAGTAGCTGGTGAACGTGGAGCAGCAGATGCTGAACGTGATATCCGTGGATTCTCTATGCGTTTCTACACAGAGCAAGGTAACTGGGATTTAGTTGGTAACAACACTCCTGTATTCTTCTTCCGTGACCCACTTAACTTCCCAGATTTAAATCACGCTATTAAACGTGATCCACGTACTGGTATGCGCAGTGCAAATAGCAACTGGGATTTCTGGACATCATTACCGGAAGCACTTCACCAAGTGACTATCGTAATGAGTGACAGAGGACTTCCAAAATCTTACCGTACAATGCACGGATTTGGTAGCCATACATTCAGTATGATCAATGCTAACAATGAACGCGTTTGGGTTAAATTCCATATGCGCTCACAACAAGGCATTGAAAACTTAACTGATCAAGAAGCAGTTGAAGTTGTTGGTGTAGACCGTGAAAGTCACCAACGTGACCTGTACGATAATATCGAAGAAGGTAATTTCCCGAAATGGAAAATGTACATTCAGGTAATGACAGAAGAGCAAGCTAACAACATGCCTTACAATCCATTCGACCTGACAAAAGTTTGGTATAAAAAAGACTTCCCTCTAATTGAAGTTGGAGAATGGGAACTTAACCGTAACCCTGAAAACTATTTTGCTGAAGTAGAGCAAGCAGCTTTCACACCAGCTAACGTTGTACCTGGTATTAGCTTCTCTCCAGACAGAATGTTACAAGGTCGTCTATTCTCTTATGGTGATGCACAACGCTACCGTTTAGGTGTAAATCATCATCAAATTCCAGTTAACACACCAAAATGCCCGGTACACTCTTTCCATAGAGACGGAGCAATGCGTGTGGATGGTAACTTAGGTGGAACATTACCTTATGAGCCAAATAGTTATGGAAAATGGAAAACTCAACCTCAATACACTGAGCCACGTTTACCACTTCATGGAGATGCTGGAATTTGGGAATTCCGTGAAGATGATGATAACTACTATGAGCAACCAGGTAAACTATTCAGATTGATGAGTCCAGAAGACCAACAAGTTCTTTTTGATAACACAACACGCAATATGGACGGCGTAGAAGAATTCATTAAGATTCGTCACATCATTCACTGCTATAAAGCAGATCCTGCATACGGACAAGGTCTTGCAGAAGCAATGGAAATTCCGTGGGGCAATATCGAAGCTGCAATGGCTTAATATATCCACTTAATAACATAGCTTTACTCACAGAGTGGTTAGTAGTAACTTAGGTTACTACTAACCACTTTTTTATATAGTTAAAAACCCTCTAGAATGGCTCCAACTGAACAATACTTACGAAAAGGAAACGTTTATCTATTCGTGACTCATTAAACAGACAAAAAGAGCAACCCATGGCTGCTCTTTTTGTTGTTTAGGACGATAATAATGCTCGATCACTTGTTAACTTTTGGCCACGAATACGTTGGAACTCTTGCATTAGCTTTTCAATGGTTAAGTGTTTCTTCTCTTCTTCCCCAACCTCTAATATTATTTGTCCTTTATCCATCATGATCAAACGATTACCTAAGTCTAATGCTTGCTGCATATTATGAGTAACCATTAAAGTGGTTAGATTATCTTTTTTGACAAGCTTTTCGGTCAAATTAGTTATTAGTTCTGCTCGAGAAGGATCTAAGGCAGCTGTATGCTCATCTAGCAATAATATAGATGGCTTTGTAAATGTAGCCATTAACAATGATAATGCCTGCCTTTCTCCACCTGAAAGCAGTCCAACTTTAGCGTTTAATCGGTTTTCAAGATTTAAATGCAAGCTTTCAAGTGAGTGAAGGAAAAGTTCTTTCCTCTGTTTATCAACTCCAATTTTCAAGCTTCTTTTTTTATTTCTAGAATAGGCAATTGCTAAGTTTTCCTCAATTGTCATGGCTGGTGCAGTACCAGACATTGGATCTTGAAACACTCTTCCTATCAACTTGGATCGTTTAAATTCGGGTAATTTTGTCACTTCTTCTCCATTAATATAAATTTGGCCAAAGTCGGGAGTCAATGCCCCAGAAACCATATTTAACATGGTAGATTTACCCGCACCATTACTTCCAATAACGGTAACAAAGTCACCAACATTTAGCGTTAAATTTATACGATCTAATGCAATTTTCTCATCTGCAGTACTCTCATTGAAAATTTTGTTAATATTATTTAATTTAAGCAAGGTTCTCACTCTCCTTACTTCTATTAAGAGCTAAGACTTCCGATTCACGCAATGCATGTCGTTTTGCTTTCCTGCTCTTTTCACGTCGTTTTTCGAAGAACTGAGGTAAAATGAGCGCTACAATTACGATAAATGCAGTAATTAGCTTCATATCTCCTGCATCCAAGAATTCTACGCGAAGCGCTAATGCTAAAACGATACGATAAATGATAGCACCAGTGATTACAGCAATAGTTGTTCTAACGATTGTTTTCGTACCGAAAATTGCTTCTCCTATTATGACGGAGGCAAGTCCGATTACTATCATTCCAATACCCAACCCTATATCAGCAGCTTTTGTATACTGAGCAATTAAAGCTCCAGAAAATGCAACAAGGGCATTGGAAATACCTAATCCTAATATGACAAGCGTATCTGTATTTGCTGAAAAACTGCGAATCATTTTCTTGTTATCACCCGTTGCACGAATTGCTAAACCAACTTCCGTTTTTAAGAACCAATCAAAAATAAATTTTATTATAACTATTAAAATAGCTACAATTACTAGTGTCCCCCAAGTTTTAGGAACATATTGAACACCTAAAGAAGTTAAGAATCCATTAATAGTATCATCTATACCTAAGCTTCCCCACCAACTGAAAAATTGGCTAAATATAGTTCCTTCATTCATCAAAGGGATATTAGGTCTTCCTACAGAATTCTCAATTGTAAAACCCATTATCCTCAAATTGATGGAATACAAAGCAATCATCATTAATATTCCCGACAGTAGTGGATTAATCTTCCCTTTCGTGTGTAAAATCCCTGTCATACATCCTGCTAGGAATCCTGCAAATATAGCAACGAGTGTTGCAATAGCAGGATGATAGCCTAACACTATCATCGCCGCTGCTGTTCCTGCTCCTGTTACAAAGCTTCCATCAACCGTCAAATCAGGAAAATCCAACACTCGGAAGGTCAAATAAACACCGAGAGCCATAAGTGCATATATAAACCCTTGCTCAACTGACCCAAAGATTGCTGTAAACATAAAACATCAAACTCCTATCTATTCCGCAAATTCTGATTCCCATTCATCTTTTACTTCTATTCCAAGGGCATCAACAGTATCTTTGTTTAAAACAAATTTCAAATTTTGGGGATATTGAACGGCCAAATCAGCTGGTTTACTTTCACCCTTCAAGATTTTAACAGCCATTTCTCCAGCTTCATAACCGATATCATAAAATTCAAAGCCATATGCTCCTAATCCGCCACGTTTAACAGAATCGAACTCGCCTACCATCATCGGTAACTTATGCTCATTAGCAACATCTACTACGGATTCAAGAGCTGAAACAACCGTATTGTCTGTGATGATATATAAGGAGTCAACTTTCCCTATTAAAGATTCAGTTGCTTGCTTCACTTCAGCTGATGTTGAAACGGAAGCTTCTACTACATTTAGACCAACTTTGGCCATTTCTTCTTTTACTGCATCTACAGATGAACGTGAATTTTGCTCTCCTGAATTAAATACCATACCAACATTCTTTGCACCTAACTCATTTTTCAAAAATGCAATAGTATTTGGAATCGCATCAGGTTGTGTATCAACTGTTCCAGTTACATTTCCACCTGGGCTTTCCATTGAATCTACAAGTTCAGCATCAACTGCGTTAGTTACAGATGTAAATACAATCGGAATGTCCTCTGTAAGAGCCGCAACTGCTTGAGCACTAGGCGTTGAATTGGCAAATATTAAATCGGCTCCTGAGTTTACTAGATTATTTGCAATAGTTGAGTTTAAACTATTATCATTTTGAGCATTCTCATATTGATATTCGACCTCGAGTCCTGCATCCTCAATTGCTTTTTGAAATCCTTCGTAAGCTGCATTTAATGATGGATGTTCTACAATTTGAGTAACACCTATTTTAAATACTTCTTTATCGCCAGACTTTGCAGAAGTGGATTTTGTTGCAGCAGAATCATCTGTACCACACGCAGCTAATAGTAAAACAGCAGCGGATAATACCATACCAAACTTTTTCTTTGTTTTTCCCATCTTTAATACCCCCATTTTACATTCAATACATCAGCGATTCAACTCGCTAAAGTATTACGATAAAGCAATGTTACACCGGATAAGAATAATAGTCAATAACATTATGAATTATTAATTAATTTAATTAATATGCTTTTATTTTTGACTCTAAAGAAAAAGGTTGATAACTCGTTAATGATTACGAAGAATAGGTACAGGTTTGTGAAAGTGTTCGTTAGTTAGTTTAATAAGTAGAAATGGATTTTTGCAACTTCTTTTCGGTTGCATATGTATTAAGTAAAGAAATCGTAAGTTGTAGCATTTAATTGCAACGGAGCGTTGCGAACTTGAAATCATTGGTTTCTTTTGCCACAGAAAAAAATTTGATATGGTGGTGATATCAAATTTAGAAAGGAATGATAAAAATGAAAATTGGCAAATCGATTTTAGATTATCGTAAAAGAAATAATTTAAGCCAAGAACAATTGGCAAATAAAATTGGAATTACTAGACAGGCTATTTCAAAATGGGAACAAGAAAAAGGTGCCCCAGATATTGAAAATTTAATTTTATTAAGCGATGAAATGAATATTAGCTTAGACAATTTGATTAAAGGTAACAGTAATATAAAAAAGCAAATCGTGAATAATCAAAAAGCAGTAAAGTTTCATCTTTTAGTTATTTTATTTTTAATAGCTATTGTAATTTATATAGCGTATTTTGCTCTTTTACATGAAATTTTTATGATTGGATTCTTAGTTGCAACCCTCTTTATGCTAGGTATAGAACTTTATGTTTACATGAGGAATATTCGAATTAAAAAATAAGCTATGTTACTTTTTCTCTTGTTCATCTTGGGAAGGTAAAGAAAAAATTATTTTGAAACAGCCAAGAAATAACAGAAAAAGGTGAGCTTGAAAGTGTTTTTCCAAGCTCGCCTTTTTCTATACAAAATCTAGCATTAATTTTAACATAGCCTTATTTTTTTACTTATTGCGTTTAAGGTTAAAACCCTTACGATGTATAATAAAATATCTGCTATGATATAACTAATAATCCGAATTAGGAGGTATATAAATGACTACTGTAATTATTATTAGTATTTTTATTTTCTTAATAGTATTAGGTCTCACTATTTTCACTATTAATAAAGGGTACGCATTTAAGCATACAATTGATGATTTACCTGAAAAAGACGATAAAAAAACGCATAGCCATAATGGCTAATGCGTTTTTTCATTCATGCACAATTTAATTGTTTACTTTTACTTTATCTTTTTTAATTTGTTTACTTCTTAATTGACCACATGCAGCGTCGATATCACTACCTTGCTCCATACGAACACCACAATTAATCCCTTTGTTTTTCAATGTTTGGAAGAAAGCACTAATCGATTTTTCATCACTTCGTTGATATTGACCATGCTCATCTACTGGATTGTATGGGATTAAGTTCACATACGAAAGATGACGTTTGTTTTCTAGAAGTTTAGCAAGTTGAAGTGCCTCTTCTACATGGTCATTTACATCTTTGAGTAGTATATATTCAAAAGTAATACGACGATTTTTCTTCTCTAAATAATAATCTACAGCTGCCATTACTTTTTCAATAGGGAATGCCTTATTGATAACCATAATTCTCGAGCGAAGCTCATCATTAGGAGCATGCAATGAAACTGCAAGATTTACTTGAAGATCCTCTTCCGCAAAATCCATAATTTTCTTAGCAAGACCACTTGTTGATACTGTAATATGACGAGCACCAATAGCAAGTCCTTTTTGATCATTTACAGTACGTAGGAAGTTCATCAAGTTTTTATAGTTATCAAACGGCTCCCCGATACCCATAACAACGATATGGCTGACACGTTCTTCCTTTTGAATTTGGTCCAAATGGAATTGCACCTTCATGATTTGTTCCACAATTTCTCCTGCGTCAAGGTCACGGCTCTTTTTAAGTAATCCACTTGCACAGAAACTACATCCAATATTACACCCTACCTGCGTCGTCACACACACTGAAAGACCATATTTAAAGCGCATTAGTACAGTTTCGATTAAATTACCATCTTGCATTTCAAATAAGAATTTAATGGTGCCATCTGCAGATTCTTGCTTAACACTTTCCTTTAACGTCTGTATAACAAAATTTTCTTCCAAAATCTGAAGACATTCCTTGTTTACATTGGTCATTTCTGCAAAGCTTTGTACACGTTTAATGTACAACCAGTCCCAAACTTGCTCTGCGCGGAATTTTTTTTGGCCTTGACCCATTAGCCATTCGATTAACTGATCTCTTGTTAGACCATATATAGATTTTTTCATTATAAGCCCTCATTTCATGCGTATACAATTTGCCTATTATACTATAGTTATTTACCCAAGACAACTTATTATACTGGAAAAAAGGTTAAAAAGATATAATTATGCTTGTGTCATATCTATTTCTACTTCATTTTCTCTAATCCAATCACTGTAGCTACCAACATATAGCTGAACATTTTCATAGCCCGCCTCTTTCAGACAACCATACAAAGGCGCAGCTGTAACGCCACTACCACAATAAGCTATCACAGGTTTGTCAATTGGAGCTAATTGACTTAACTTTTCCTTTAATTCTTTCTGCTCTATGAATTTCCCGTTTTTCTTCAGTTGCTCCCAGTCAAAGTTTATAGCTGATGGGATATGCCCAGCAATTGAATCGATTGGTTCACTTTCACCTTTATAGCGTACATTTGATCTTGCATCTATTAATTGACCCTCTTTTTCCTGCGCTACAACTTTCCTTACTTCAGCCATTGTCAGTAACTTATCGTTGTTCCATTCAGGGATTGTTGAAGTATGTGGTAGGACAGACTCCATGTTAGAAACTGGTAACTTGCCCTTCAACTCTTCGTAGCCGGAACGGGATACATATATATGTTTAAATCCTGCCCACTCCAATAAGAAATAGGCACGTAACGCAAAAGGAGTGGCTCCTTGATCATAAATTACAATATAATCATCTAATTTTAAACCAGCTTGCTGAACCAGTCTTGTCATTTTTTCCTTCGAAATCATTGGATGACGACCATCTTGACTGCCCATATCTGATAAATCTTCTTCCAAATCCCAATATACTGCACCTTCTATATGTCCCTTGTTATACATTTGACGACCCGCACTTTTTTCACCAAGATCAAAGCGAGTATCGATAAAACGGGGATTATTCTCTAAAATCTCTCCTAATTCAATAAATACTTTTGCCATCTAAGCCCTCCTTTATAGTCGCGCATATACTGATTTCCACAAATGAAGTGTTTGTTCCTGCTCTAATAATTTTCGTTCCGCATCAATTTGCGTAATCGATTCTTGTAGTAACTTCAAACGTAGAGCCTCCGATTCAATATCCGAGTATTGTTCTATCCACTTTCCTAAACGTTCTTTTTCATTTGATAGGTATTGATCTGCCTCCACTTTGGTTTCATCAGATAAAGTATCACGTAATTTTTCTTTTTCATTATTCTCAAAAAAGCTCTTGGAATTTTTAAAATAGGATTTTACATGCTCATATTTAGTAATGCTTTCAAATGGTCCTACAAAATCTAGTAATTCTCTCTCGGTAACTTCATGTGGACTAAATGTAAAGCTTGTATTCAAATCTTTTAGTACGCGTACTTCTTCTTTTTCTAATTGCAGGATTTGTTGCTGAATATATTGCAATATACGGAAATTGGAGACCCGCATTTCTTGTTCGATATCAAAACGTATCATTTTAAGAATATCCTTTAAAGCAATGTCCAATGCAATTGATGCGGAGTTATTTGCAAATAATGATGGATTATATGCCTCTTTAAAGAACTCATTGAAACGATAATATACACGTTGTAATACGTAATAGAGTAGTGTATCTAACTCCTGGTTAGCATCTTTTGCAATCTGTGTGTATTTAGAATTTGTATAGCGTTTACGAATATTTTGTTCTTGATTTCGAAGCTCGACTAGACGTTGGTCTTTTCGGGCCAGATTTACTTCCGTCTGTTCTATTAAGCCAAGTAGTTTCGATTGTTGACGAGTTGCTTCTTCTTCAAGAGCAGATATAGAGATTTGCTTCAGATCCTTTTCAAGAAAATGATGAAAAGATTCTTCAAACTGTTGCATTCCTTCATGCAATGATAATCCATCGAGTTTCTCTTTTAACCCTTGTAAACTAGATACCCCGTACACTCTTGGGAAACGAATACCAAAACGTTGTAGTTCATCCTGGACGTATTGTTTTACTAAATTGGCCTCCTCTTCTGAATCTGCCAAATCGATAGCATTAACAACAAAGAACATTTTATCCAACTCGAAGGCATCTTTTACTCTTCCCAGCTGTATTAAAAACTCACGGTCTGCTTTTGAAAATGCATGGTTGAAATAAGTAACAAACAATACAGCATCGGCGTTACGAATATAGTCAAAAGCTACTCCGGTATGTCTCGCATTAATCGAATCTGCTCCAGGTGTATCTACTAATGTCACACCTAGTCTCGTTAATTCACAATCATAATAGAAATCAATAAAATCTACAAAACAGCTTTTCGATTCATCCGCTACAAATTGGCCAAATTCATCTCCAGAAACATGCAGAACATTTCCAAATTGTCCTTTAAATGTTGGATACCCTTTATAAAATGCAGTAACGAATGATTTGTGTACCTCTTCAGCTACCTTCTCTTGCATAACCGTACTAGCTTTTTCAAAAGCTTCCTCTAATGTATGGACAGTTATTCCAAGCTGCTCATAAGCATAACTCACATCTTCTAAAATTTGCCCCTCTGATTTCAACACTACATCAGCAGTATTATGTAAATGATTTTCAGACACAGGATGAATTTTGTTAATAGCTGCGGTTGTAGGGTTTGGTGAAACCGGCAACACATTTGCCCCCATTAAAGCATTCGAAAAACTAGATTTCCCGGCACTAAATGCACCAAATAACGCGATAGTAAATTGTTGATTTTCCACTCGTAAAGCTTTTCTTTTTATCGTTGCAGCAGCTTCTTCAAAAGCAGGTAATTCTGCTAATACTTCACCAATTCTTTTCGCACGACTCACTACTGCCTCCGCGGAGAGAAGAACTTCTTCGTCCTTTACTTCTTCTTCCTTTGCTACATTTACAATAGGTTGCTCCGTAGTATGCGCTTGTTCTTCATAATCTGTAATAGAACCTTCAAATTGAAGTCGTTCTTGTTCCCAGCTTTTTAATAATTTATCTCTGTCTTTTCTTATTGGCAACGAAGGAGTAGTGACGTTTTTTTCAAATGTTTCTATTCGTGTATCTATTTCTTCCAATGATTGAATAGCTAGTCTCTTTTCATTGAGCTCCGCTGTTTTTGATAGTATTTGGTCCTCATCTTCCAACGGACTTTCTTCTATATAATGTATATTTTCTTCTTTCCATACATCTGTTTGGTTGATGTAGTAACGATTGACCGATTCTGTAACTCGATTGGCAAAATTTAGAATCGCATTACCAGTTGTACTTGCACCTTCGTGAAGAGAATTTTCAATCAAACTAGGAGAAATAGCAAACTGAATTTCATCAATTTGATGGATTTTATCTTCTGTTAATAAGGAAACATCTTTTAACATACGTTTCATTAACAATTTCATATGAGAAGTTATATTGGTAGAAATTATTTTTTCTAACATGCTAATAATTTCGTTAAGTCTTCTTTGTCTTTCTTCTTCAGTTTTCTTTTTACTACCCAAAAACCCAACTTTAAAAGTAGGTTGCTTACTTTCTGCATAAGACTTTAAAGCTTCACGCATTTCAAACGTCATTATAGAAGCATTTTCAAGTATGTTTTTTCGAAGTTCTTCAAATGTTTTTCTCCAAAGCGTAACATCTTGAAGTTTTACTTGCGTTTGAGCTAGTTCCAATTGTTCTTTGATATCCTCTTTATTATTCCAATCTTCTTCACTTAGCTGACTTTCAAAGGCTTCAAAACAAGTAGCTTTTTCATCCTCTAAAAAATGTAAATGCTCATCTTTTAACTTTTCTAGCGTTGCCTGGGCCAGTGTAAGATAGTAATCCTCTTTATTTTCAATAGAACTAGTAACGATTTGTTGAACTTGCGGAAAATCATTATGTATGAAATCTTTATTTTTTAGGCTTGTATAAAATATTCCTTTTGGATCAACCGACCACGATTTAAATGCATCTGTAACAGATTGCTTATAAGCTGCAAATGGTAGTTCTTCTTCTCTGTGCTTATCTACCTGATTTACGATTAAATATACATTCTCATTATAATGAAGTAATTGCTTTGTAAATTGAAAGTTTAACTCAGACTGAACATGATTGTAATCCATCACATAGAAAACAATATCTGCCAAATGAAGGGCAGATTCGGTGGAAACGCGATGTGCATCATCAGTCGAGTCAACTCCAGGAGTATCCATTATAGTAATTCCTTCGGGAAGATTAGACCCAGCATGTCCTATTTCAATTTGAGATACTTTACTTCCGTCTTTTGAATATTTTTTTACTAATTGAATATCATACTCCCCTGAAAATCTAACAGGTGGTTGATCCACAAAGTGAACAAGAGCATAATTTTCTGCTGTATTTTGAACCGTCACAATATTTGCGGAGGTTGGAATCGGGCTAGTTGGCAGTATTTGCTCATCAACTAAGGCATTAATCATACTAGATTTCCCTGCAGAAAAGTGACCTGCAAAAGCGATAGTAAATGTGCCTTTTTCTAATTTTCCTGCAAATAATTTAGACTTACGATAGCGTTCATCATCATTATTCTGTTGGAAAATCGTTGCAAGTAAAGCATTTTGTTCTTTTATCATTTGTAATTCATTTGAGTTCTGCATATAAAAAGTTAATCTCCTTCATAATTCGACAATGTACATCTATCATAGCAAAGTTTTAAAGCCTAAAACAATATTCTTTCACTCTTTTAGTTAATAAGAAAAACCGAGCAAAAAGATGTCCGGTCCTTAAGGAACTGAAACGTAGATATGCCGGCAATTTCCGCTCCGAGTGGTCGCTTTCCATGGGCACGGCTTCCTGCCCTTTCTTAAATTCAGAACTCGGACTACTTGAAAGAATGAAGACCACTGCTGATTTCCGCTTCAGGCGGACGCTTTCCGCAGGCTTGGCTTCACCCTCCTCGTTCGCTATGCTCCTGCGGGGTCTTCAGCTCAAGCTATCCTGCTTGAGTCGCCGCCTTGCGCTCCGATCAAAATAGGGAGTAGTACTCAATCATAAGATTTCGCGTAGCCTCTCGCTTAAATGATAAGAGTGGTCAAAGTTAAAAGGATAAAATCGTACAGTGTTCATCGTAAATTTTTAAATACTTTCCTAATCTTTTAAAAATGACTCTACTTGTTTTCACAAATAAAGTCATTTCGTCTTTGTTTCATATTGTTTTCGCTTTAGGAGCTATAGATTTTAAAATATATGCCGTTACCCCACCATAAACTAAAATAGCTGATCCAATGAAAATAGCTAACAAAAAAATCGCCCTCTCAACTGAATTTGATATTCATTCTCATTGACATAATACCATAGTATATTTTAAATTTCTACAATACCTATTCTTTTTTCCTATATAACATGTTAAAATTGATACATCTATACTAGTCGGAGGGTTAAAATGAGTACTTCTAAACATATTCAAACAATTTTAAATGGAACAATCCAATCCTTGAAATCAGTTATACCAATTTCAATGGATATAAAGTCACCTTCCCTGATGGTTCAACCATTTGTGCAAAAGGAAATGGGCGTACTTATCGGAATCATCGGTGATATTAAAGGGCGTATTATTATTGACTCTGCGGCTGAATCCTTTTCTGCAATTGGAGCTACTATGTTCGGAATGCCATTAGAAGGTGAAATGCTCGAATCATTTACAGGTGAACTCGGGAATATGATAGCAGGTAATTTATGTACCTCCGTTGCTGCAAGTGGAGTTGAAATTGATATTACTCCACCTACTGTTATTGTTGGTACTAGCAGGTTATATGGTTTCCAACATGCTTTTAGACTGCCTGTAGAAATTGAAAATATAGGTGAAATGACCATAATCTTAACGATAGATGAATAGAAAACGAGCCTCCTTTTAATAGGAAGGTTCTTTTTTTTTTGCTTAAAATCATTACAGGAAGGTAATTGTGTTCCAAAAATACCAGATTTCACATATATTTCACAGTTAATAACCGTATGTGTGATTTTTATCACATCATCTCACGACTATTATATTTATGATGAGACTATAGAGTTTAGTAGAAGGAGGTGTAAGTAAATGTCGAAAAAGAAAGAAAAAGACTCTGATTTAAAAGGGACACTTTATTCCGTAGGTTTCGTTGGCGCATTTATATTAGTTACTTGGTTCTTGGCATTTTACTTATTCATAGACAGATTTTGAATTTAAATTGGAGGTTTAAGACTTATGCATATTCATAAGTATGAAAAGTGGTGGCTAACATTTGGGATTAGCTCATTGGTATTATTTTTAACTATCGTCGGTTTTAGTGCATTTCATTATGGCTCCCATCCCCCTTCCGGGAAAATTTATATCGACCCTGAGCGAGTTGATGAGATAGCTCCTTTTAATAAACCAGGAGTTCATAAAGTAGAAGGTGAAGAGTGGGATTATGAAGTAGTTCTTGTAGCATCTGCGTTCTATTATAATCCACCAGAAATAGAAGTACCTATAGGTTCGACCATAAAGTTCATAGCAACTACTAAAGATGTAGTTCATGGATTTCAAGTTGCTGGAACTAATATTAATATGATTCTAGAGCCAGGTTATGTTTCGGAATATGTAACAACAGTAGACAAACCTGGTGAATTTTTAATCTTATGTAATGAATATTGTGGCGTGGGACATACCACAATGACGTCCATGTTAAAGGTGGTAGAGTAAAATGACAACTATTAAAGAAAAAGCACAAGACTTAGTAAGAGTTGATCGACGCGATGGGAAACTGGCACTAGCTCATATATATGTAGCATTTATCGCTTTATTCATCGGGGGGCTTTGTGGATTATTACAAGTCCTTGTCCGTTCAGGTCAATTTACACTCCCTTGGGGGATTGGCTATTATCAAGTATTAACTATTCATGGGGTTTTATTAGGACTTATCTTAACAACTTATTTTATATTAGGTTTTCAAATTGCTGCAATTAGTAAAACATCCGGTACGTTATCAGACAAACAACGATTAGTCGGGTGGATTGGTTTCTGGGTAATGACTGCAGGTACAGTTGCTGCTTCCATAATGGTATTACTCAATGAAGCTTCTGTATTGTATACTTTTTACGCACCACTTCAAGCACATTGGATTTTCTACGTAGGTATGGCACTAGTTGTAGTTGGGTCATGGATAGTAGCTATTGCACAGATTATGAAATATGTGGAATGGCGTAAAGCAAATCCAGGGCAACCTAGCCCACTCTTATCATTTATGGTAATTGTCAATTTGGCGATGTGGATTATCTGTTCTTTAGGAGTAGCTGTAGAAGTAGTATTCCAACTAATTCCTTGGTCATTAGGATGGGTGGATAAGGTTGATGTATTGCTTTCTCGTACATTATTCTGGTATTTCGGTCATCCATTAGTGTACTTCTGGTTGTTACCTGCCTATATGGTTTGGTATGTTGTTATTCCTAAGATCATTGGAGGGAAAATATTCTCTGATGCATTAGCAAGGCTTTCCTTTATGTTATTTTTACTCTTCTCCATTCCTGTTGGTTTTCATCATCAATTGACAGAACCCGGGATTGATTCGTTCTGGAAGTTCTTACAAGTAGTATTAACAATGATGGTTGTTATCCCTTCATTGTTAACGGCTTTCTCTATGTTTGCTACTTTTGAGTTACGAGGAAGACAACTGGGTGGTCGTGGATTATTCGGTTGGTTCAAAAAACTACCATGGAATGATGCTAGGTTTACAGTTCCATTTATCGGTATGGCTGCATTTATCCCTGCTGGTGCTGGCGGTATTATTAATGCTTCTCATCAGATGAATGCATTAATACACAACACTATTTGGGTAACTGGACATTTCCATTTAACACTGGCAACGACAGTTGTACTGACTTTCTTTGGAGCCGCTTATTGGTTAATACCTCATCTTACGGGTAGAGTATTGACGAAACAAATGAACAAGTTAGCAATTATTCAGGCTATTGTTTGGGCATTTGGAATGTCGATCATGTCAGGTGCAATGCATGTTGTAGGATTAATGGGTGCGCCTCGTCGTTCGGATTTCTCCACTTATGGTGGTGCACAACAAGCAACTGAATGGATACCTTATCAAATAGCACAAGCAGTTGGAGGAACAATTCTTTTCATCGGGATCATATTAGTACTTTATATTGTTGCAAATTTATTATGGTTTGCTCCTAAGGGTGAAACAGAATTCCCTGTTGGTGAAGTTTCAGAGAACGCGGAAAAGACTCCAATGTGGTTGGAAAATTGGAAGATTTGGTTAACAATTTGTATTGCATTAATCCTATTTGCTTACACTGTTCCAGTCTTTGAGATGATTCAAAATGCTCCTCCAGGTTCAAAAGGTTATAAATTCTGGTAACAATAAAATATTAAAAAATGGTTAGTCGAGACTTATGTCCAGGCTAACCATTTTTCTATAGTCCACTAGGAACAGAGAAGCACCCGTTCAATTAAATTCAATAAAAATAATAAATACCAAAAACAATTCCCTTTATAAGAAAAACCGGGTAAAAAACATCCAGTCTTCTAATAATAGGAACGTAGAAATGCCGTTGATATCGGCTCCGGGCGACGCTTTCCATGGGCACGGCTTCAGCCGCTCACCCCGCGGTGGCCAACAGGATGTTGGTCACGAAAGCGTTGCCACACGATGTGGCGCTCATAGCATTTGAACCCCACCTGAAACGGAAATCAGTAATTCTTAAAAGTTCTGTAAACCCAGTGTTTATACTGCATATTATATACTTTCTTAATTTTTTAAAAAGACCCAAGCAACATTCGTCGCTTGGGTCACCTATTATTTAAAGTTTATAGATTTTTGTATACTTTTCTTCTAAATAATCAGCAAGGTATTTACCGTTAAGACCTTCACCTGTTGCTGCTTTCAGAATATCTAAAGGTTTTTTAAGAGCACCATACTGATGCACGTTTTGTGTAAGCCATTCCTTGATAGGTGCTAAATTGCCTTGTTCTAACAAACTATCAAACTGTGGAATATCCTTTAGCATCGCCGCTTTGAATTGAGATGCATATATATAACCAAGAGCATAGGACGGGAAGTAACCGAAACTAGCCCCAGCCCAATGGACATCCTGCAAAATTCCTTCTGCGTTAGTAGATGGACTAACACCCAAATATTCTTCGTACTTAGAATTCCAAATTTCAGGGAGATCTTCTACTTTTAAATCACCGTTAAACAATCCTTTTTCAATCTCATAGCGAATCATAATATGAAGAGCATATGTCAGCTCATCCGCCTCGATCCGGATTAAAGAAGGTTTTACTTCATTGATTGCTCGAAGAAAGTCTTCCACAGGAACTTCCCCAAATTGTTCAGGTGAATAGCTTTGTAGCTTTTCATAATTTTGTTCCCAGAACTTTGGATTACGTCCTACAAAATTCTCATAAAACAGGGATTGGGATTCATGAATACCCATGGAAGCCCCACCCGCTAAAGGTGTACCTGTTAACTCTTCTGCAACATTCTGCTCGTATATCGCGTGACCACATTCATGAATAGTACCAAATATTGCCGAACGGAAATCGAACTCATCATACTTAGTCGTGATGCGCACGTCACCTCTATTTAAACCAGTAGCAAATGGATGCACTGTTTCATCTAATCTTCCCGCATCAAAATCATATCCAAGCTGTTTTAGTATATCTAAACTAAAGGACTGTTGTTTTTGTTTATCAAAAGATTGGAACAAGAAATCTGTTTTTGGCTGGTTTGGAGATTCTGAAATGCGTTTTAATAACGACACAATTTTTTCTCTTAGTTCATTAAAAACTTGATCTAAAATTTCAGTCGTCATGCCAGGCTCATACTGGTCCAACAATACATTATAAGGATTGTTATCTGTAACTCCCCAATACTCTACAAAGTTCTTTAGCGTAGCAACCATTTCAGTTAAATATGGTTGGAACATAGACCAATCATTGTTGTTTTTTGCTTCTTCCCAAACAGATTCTGATTTAGATTGAAGAATAACAAATTTCTTGTATTCATCTGCTGGAATTTTCTTGCTGAGATTGTATTCCTTTTTTACTTCTTCAAACACACGTTTACTTACTTCGTGTACAGAATCCAGCTCAAGTTCCATCTGGTCTAGTAATTCTTTAAGATCGTCTGAAGTCGATAAATTAAATACATCCGTTGCAAGTACTCCTACAACTTCAGATCTCTGATCAATACCTTTTTTCGGAGCACCAGTACGCATATCCCAATAAAGCACCCCTAATGCTTCTTGATAAGCACCAATTTTCTTTACATAATCTAAAAAATTTTGTTCTACAGACATTTCTATTCCCCCTTGATTCATTTCGAAATTGGTGTAGGTAATACCCCTGTAAATCTACTTTCTTGTAATGCTTCTTCTTCATTTAACAATAAATGAATTTCCCCGTAATCACTAGATGTACGGATCAAACGCCCAATACCTTGTTGTAATCTTAAAAGCATAAATGGCAATTCTACTTCCTCAAATGGATTGTTAGAGAAAGAACGTTTTGCATCAAATAGTGGATCTACAGGTGGAAATGGTAGATCGTAAATAATAACTCTCGTTAAGGCTTCTAAAGGTAAATCTAACCCTTCCCAAAGATGATAGGAACATAAAGTGGAGTATTCTCCATTTTGGAATTCTTTTACAATGGTTGAAAGCTCCCGATCTCCTTCAAAGACGATATCGCTTCTATCACCTATAGTAGCTCGGAAAGAAGCCATTGCTGCTTTGGATTTAAACAAAATAAGGGTTTGCATTGGGTTATTTAATAGTTTCTCCACATGATAAGGCTTCTCTTGCTGTTCCATTTCCTCCGTGTATATCTTCATCACTTCGTCATAATCAAATGGAGATGCCACAGAGAACGATTGGAATTTTTCGATTCCTAAAGAATCTGCAATATACGTAAAGTCCTTTTCTATAGATAATGTAGCAGAAGAAAAGACAATAGGAATTTTAGAAGTAAATAGCTTCTCATTTAAAATGTCCGTAACTAGTCTCGGCATAATGATTAACGTTTCATAACCATCAATGATTTCTAACCATTCAATTCCGTCCCCTTTTTCGGTGAATAACCGAAGAGAGAATGTATATTGCTCTAAAAATTCTTCTACCATACGCAGTTCGTATTCAGGAATCGTATATAACTCAGACTCGAACACAAATTCTTCTAACAAGCTATCAGTTACTCGAATTGCCTGTTTACACAATTCCATTAACTCGAAAGATTTATCAACTTTCATCCGGTCCGTTTCTTCCATGTTACTACCAATACGTAACAAACCAAATATCTTATCGTGTAATTCTTGGAGAACTTCCATTAAGTTCAATGTTTTTTCTCGCACACCGTCAACCATTACTTTTTCCAGTAATCGAATAAGTGTTTCACTTTGAATTTCGTACGTTAAAGCTTTTTGAGCAGCGAATTCAAGTAAATGCCCTTCATCTAATACGGCCATTGATACCTCGGGTAATAATGGCATTTGACCTTCACGTATACGAGATTCTTTTGTCCAAATATGCTCCATTAAAAATTCATGTGAGCAAATGATTAAGTCTGTAGACTCACGATAATGCTGTCGATGAATTGTTTGTCCACAACGATTTCGCAAATCACAAACCATACATTGCTGAGTTGGATGATAATTAACTTTCTGCCAATCCTCATCGCTTACTCCAGCAAACTGACTGCGCTCTCCATATGGATAAATTTTTTGCATAGATGAATGTGCATATACAAAGTCCGGAACTTGATCTTCAATTTCTTCTAAGAAATATTCATTATCATCATCTTTTTGTGCTTCTTCTAATCGTTTCAAACATAAATATTGATCACGTGATTTTGCTAATCGCACATCAATTTTTATATCTAAATAGTTTTGAAGTTTAAAAATATCTCCAGCTTCTTTTACAAGTTGTTCAATTAGTGTTTCATCTGCGCATGCGATTAAAGCCGGTTTTCCAGAATAACGAGCATACGCAATAGCCGGAAGCAAATAAGCAATGGTTTTACCAGTACCTACTCCCGCTTCAGCAAATAGCACATTTCTTTCTTTTAACGTTTTTTCAATTTGATATGCCATGAAAATCTGTTCGTCGCGACACTCAAAACCTTTTTCGGGTAATTCATCATATAATACATCACCCATCCAGTCTCCTAATGATTCGAAGAAAGAACGGTCTTTTGAAAGTTGGAATGGTAAAGCTTGCTTCATCTAAAAACTCCCTTAAATAATAATATAACAGCAAGGGGAACTAGTCCCCCTTACTGTTATGAACGTTTACCCCAGAACTGATAGTAGTCCGTTCGAATAAATCCATTAAATAATTTACGCTTCTTAGTTGCACGTCTACCGTATACATTCTCAAAGTTTTCCATAGACGATAACATATAGACAGACCAGGAAGGATACTGGCTCATTAAATACCCTAGTTCACCAATAACCTGCTCGATTTCTTCCACTTCACCAATACGTTCTCCGTAAGGTGGGTTACTAACTATTACTCCATCTGTCAAAGATGTAGTAAAATCCTTTGCATGCATTTGTTTGAATGTGATTATGTCACCAAATCCAGATTCAAATGCGTTTTGTTCCGCAATTTGAATCATTTTAGGATCAAGGTCTGAACCGAAAATTTGAAGTTCTTGATCATAATTGGCCAATGATTCTGCCTCATTACGTACTTCTTCCCAAACTGTTTTTGGCATCCATGGCCATGCTTCACTATGAAAATCGCGATTAAACCCTGGTGCAATATTTTGTCCAATCATCGCTGCTTCAATCGGAATAGTACCGGATCCACAAAAAGGATCTACAAATGGTCGGTTCGGATTCCATTTAGAAATTTTCACTAAAGCTGCGGCAAGTGTTTCCTTTAGTGGTGCTTCCCCTTGTCCATGGCGGTAACCACGTTTATGAAGACCTGCACCACTTGTATCTATTGTAATGGTGGCTATATCTTTTAATATACTTATTTCCAGTTTGAATGTTGCTCCAGATTCATCTAAAAAACCAGTTCTTTTATGTGCTAATTTTAAGCGTTCCACTACTGCTTTTTTTACTATTGCTTGACAGTCTGGTACGCTGAATAATGTTGATTTGACTGATTTTCCTTGAACCGGAAATGCTGCATCGACAGGTAAATACTTTTCCCATTGTACAGCTTTTGTGCCTTCAAACAGTTGATCGAAGGTTTTTACCGGAAACTGAGCAGCTACTATTTTAACTCTGTCTGCAACACGTAACCAAATATTTGCACGCGCAATTGCACGCTCGTCCCCTTCAAAATAAACCTTGCCATTTTCTGTTGTTGTTTCATATCCTAATGCTTTTACTTCATCTGCAACGATTGATTCTAATCCCATAGCTGACGTTGCTACTAATTTAAATGTTGTCATTATATATTCCTTTCCTGTCTATAAATTTCCCATAACTCGATAAAATCCATAAGCTCCTTTGCCGCTAATGGTTTACTATAATAATATCCTTGAATGATATCGCAGCCCATTTGCTGTAAAAGCTTTACTTGACCTATCGTTTCTACTCCCTCTGCTACAACTTTTATATGCAGCCGATGAGCCATTAATATGATTGTCTCTACAATAGCTTGCTTATCTTGTAAGTTAGTAATTTGTTGAATAAAACTTTTATCTATTTTCAAATAATTTAGTGGGAATCTATTCAAATAACTTAGAGATGAGTATCCAGTTCCAAAATCATCAATTGAAATTTTAAAACCCATTGCTTTTAGTTTAACAAGTTTATTTACTATATCGTCTGAATCCTTCATCACTGTACGTTCTGTAAGCTCTAATTCCAATAGGTGCGGACTACAATTATATTGCATTAGTATAGAATTTATACGTTCTATAAAATCATCCTGTTGAAAATGGACAGATGCGATATTAATGGACACCGGTAATATATGTATCTTCCCTTGAGATCTTGACTCCAGTATATCCAAACAAACTTTTTCTAATATTACCTCACTTAAAGGAATAATTAGACCAGTATCCTCCGCAATTGGTATAAATTCAGCGGGTGAGACAAAACCTAACTTAACATTGTTCCATCTTACTAAAGCTTCTACCCCAATTATATTTTGTTTAGCTAATCCGATTTTTGGTTGATAGTGAATGAAAAAGTCTTTATTTTGAATAGCTTTTCTGAGCTCTGCTTCTAGTACAATTATTCGTTTTGAGTCTTTCTTTAAATCATCAAAATAAAAAGCATATTGGTTTCTACCATTTTGTTTTGCAAAATACATTGCCTTGTCTGCTTTATTTATCAATTTCTCAATATCTTTACCATCTTGCGGAAAAATACTAATTCCTATACTTGCAGTGACATATACTTCTGTATCATTTATGAGAAATGGTTTGTTAAAGAGCTTTGTAATATCCTTAGCCAAGTTTGCAGCTTCTTTTTGATATTCTATGTTGGATCTAGAAAAGACAAATTCGTCTGCACCATAACGAGCAAAAATATCGGAAGAACCAGCTATCGAGTTTATTCTGTTAGTAACCTCTATTAATATTTGGTCACCTACTTCATTCCCCAAGGTGTCGTTTATCTGCTTAAACCGATCTAAATCAATAAATAATATAGCATGACTATGTATAGAATTATTTACTTTCTCAAATAATAATTCATTGAAAGCATTTCGATTCAGAATATTGGTTAATAAATCGGATTGAGTTAGTTCTTCAAGTTCTTTTTCCGTCTCTTTTTCTATAGAGATATCGGAAAAAACCCCGTAATAATTGGTGAGCTGCCCTACTTTATCAAATACGCTATATATAGAAAGAATTTCTGGATATATTTCTCCATTTTTTCGTCTATTCCAAATCTCGCCCCTCCATGATCCATTGGAGCGAATTTTAGACCACATTACTTTATAAAAATCGGCATCCTGTTTCCCGGATTGTAATATGTTTGGATATTTCCCGAGTATTTCAGATGACCGATAACCTGTAAGTGTCTCAAAAGCATTATTTACCATAGTAATTTGCATTTTTTCATTTGTAATCATAATACCTTCAGTTGTTGACTGAAGAATTTGTTCCAATAATTCAATTGAAAAGCTCTGTAAACGTTCGGGTGGTTGTTTTTTCATAATCTTTTACCTCCCCTATTACGTAATTCAGTAAAATTAATCATATAATAGAAAAGCTCTCCGTTAATGGAGAGCTTCTTAGTTATTAAATATAGCCACTCATACACTCAATAAGCCATGTTTTGTTTCCACGGTACTCAAACGGTGCATTACCTCGTACGTATGTGGACGGCAATCATCTATCTACAGATGAAATCTGTTTTTCTATCCGTTCAATTCCTTCAAGAAAATGCCCCTACCATAATTTGGGTTTCTCACTCGTGGGGTTTACCTCGTTCCACCTGTATAGTTTCCTATACAGCTCCGTCACTGTGGCACTTTCAGAGATTGTCAGCCATATCCTAAGACTTAGGCCTTCATCCCGCCGTTAGCTATTAATAGCTACCTT
This sequence comes from Psychrobacillus sp. FSL H8-0510, assembly GCF_038008345.1. Classification (NCBI taxonomy): domain Bacteria; kingdom Bacillati; phylum Bacillota; class Bacilli; order Caryophanales; family Bacillaceae; genus Psychrobacillus; species Psychrobacillus sp. FSL H8-0510. Next base: position 1,571,066 of record NZ_JBBOYZ010000001.1, on the reverse strand, counting down.
AGTTTATTTTTTCACTAAGCACGAACACTACATTCATCGCAGAATTGTGTGAGCATGGACTTTCCTCTACAATGTCTAGCATTGCAGCGATTGCCCGAATATATAAGTGGTATTTCCATTATATACGAATCTCCAAAGTTTTTCAATATAAGATTATGCCAAATTGTCTTTAGCATCTTTTTTTGTAAGTCATGTCCGATTAGTCTACAAGTAGAGCTGTGATATCTATAGGAGACTTAGTAATAATTATTCGTACAATTTACTACCAAAAACATGTTTTTCTAGATGTGAAAGACGCTTTAAAATATCAAAGTTAGTTGCCCCAGTTTGCGGTGCAACAGCTTGTGTTCTCTTTGGCATTTCCTCTAGTTGTTCTTTTAGTTTATTATTTTCTAATTGGAGTTGTGCAATTCTTTTTTCATAAGCCTCGTAATCTTGAATAACATCGTCTAAAAAAACATCTACTTCTTCTTGGTTATAACCTCTTAAACCCGTTTTAAATTCTTTTTCTAATATATCAGATGCCTTTAGTTTAAATTCCATATGGTATCTTCCTTCCATCAACAATTCGCTACTCATATTATAGCATATCGGTGTCGAATAATGGAGTTTTTTCAGCCGTTTATATGCGTTTTTTGTTATGTTCTGCGCTTTCCCGGGAAATATTTAACTTCCGAATTATTCTCATTTCTCTCTTAGTAAGTTCCTTTTTCAAGCGAGACTGTACGTCTTTATTAAGTTTTGCTTCATATTCTATGCACTGCTGCGTCATTTCTAAAGCTTTTGGGAAATCTTTTACTTGATGTTCGAATAGCTTTGCCAGCTCAATATAAACCTCTATACGATATTTCCCAGAAATCTCTTTCAATGCTTGTTCAAACGCTTTCAAACTGTCCTCGTAAGAACGAGCTCGTTTTAAATGGAGACCCACGAAATAGTAAGCGATACTAGTCTCTTCTGCAGAAAAATTATTTACGACAAAAGTAAACCAATCCATACTTGTATTCATCGTTTTTAAATCTCTAAACCATTTAGCGATATTAGTATAAGTTGTGGCTGTTTCCACTACATCTTTTTCTTGAAGTAATTCTACGGAGAGAATATAAAGCGTTACAAGCGATAAAATATCCCATTCATTATGCTTTAATACCTTCATCAAATTGATAGGATTACCACTTTTCACTGCATCAAAATAGATTATTGGTGCTAGGTGACCAGGTATATCATTTTCTCTTTTAAATCCAAGCTTCATTTCCTCTATTTGCTTTAACTTAAAACGCTCTAATTCACCCTTCCAAATTCTTTTAGAAGAATGCATTAAATCAATTTGATGATGGTGCTTTAATCGTGGTAAATCGTTTCTATTCATCGTCCATCTTGATAGCAGCTGGGGAAGGTCAAAACTCTTCCCGTTATACGTAATAATAGTCTGTTCGTTTACCCAAAAATCAGTCGCCTTTAAGAAACTTACCTCTTGACCTGGATCAGCTAGCACAAATTGAGTAAGCAAGAACCCATCCTCCACTTCCTTTAACACTCCGTTTAAGAAAATAAGTACTCCCACACCTTTTAACCCGGTCGTTTCTGTATCATAAAAACAAAAGGGACTTTCTTTAGTAATAGTTAAAGGATGCGTCGGATAGACTTCCTGCATAAACTTTATTGCCTGTTGTAGTTTATTAAGCCCAATATTCCCATGTATATGCCCCAAAGGATAAAAAGTTTCCTTTACAAAGTAAAATCCTTTTTCTTCTTGTATAAATTTTAACCCTGCATTTTTCCACGGTTCAACGTAAAAGGGAAGCGCCATTTCTGACTCTTCCTTTTTTACTACCTCTTCAATTGGCTTCTTTTTCACTAAATTCTTCATTTGCATGAGTTTTTTTTCATACGACATGGCGGTCCACCTGCAATAAATGAAGTAACTTAATCACTTCTTCCTTTAGATTCAACTCCGCGTCTTGAGCACCAATACATGCAGGGCAGCCATGCATACAAGAGCAACTCTCTACCTGAACTGTTACTTTTGGTACTAACTCATTCCAAAGATCAAACATTCTTTCAGAGAGACCGATTCCACCTGGATAACTATCATACATATAAAAAGTCGGTTTTTCTCCGTGAATCGATTTAACCTGAGGCACAACATGGATATCCTTCGCATCACAATGAATAAATAGCGGGATAAAAGCGTGTAACGCATAAGAAACCCCTGTCATTGCGTCTGACAACAAAGTGTCTTTCCAACCGTCTGGTTTATCAAAACTAAACCAGGTAGAAGAAGTATGTAATTCTATTGGTGGTAAATGGATTTGACCAGAACCGATATTATCATGTGTATCAAACTTAATCTTTTTGAATATAGTTGGTTGTGCTAACACTATAATGTCACCGAATCGAAGTATCCCAATGTCAGCTTCTTTTGCTCTATCTTCGCTTAATACTTTTAACTCAATTGCTATATTAGCATCTGTAAAATAATCGACATCGACTTCTCGCACAAATGCTTTTTTCTCTTCCCAGTCTAAAATTTCTACTTGGAATTGAGTTCCCTGATGTAAGTAAATAGCTTCTTCGTGAAGTAATGTCATCGCACTATATTGATCCATTTCACCAATAACCCTAGTTTTAGTTGGAATTGATTGATCGATAATAATAACATTCTCTTGAGATGCGGAACGTAGGCTTATATTACTTGCCGGAAAACTATCAGACATCCAATGCCATTTTTCTGATGTTTTTAAAAGGACACCTTCACTTTCAAGAAATGCTAGTAACTCCTGTATAGAAAATTCTGCATACATATCGGCAGGTGAAAAAGGTAATTCAAAGGAGGCACATTTTAAATGATCCATTAAAATTATCATATTATCCGGATGAATCCTTACTTCTTCTGGAGACTGTCCAAGAAAGTATTCAGGGTGTTTTACTACATATTGATCAAGAGCGGTAGACCCGGCCACATATATAATAAGTGCTTCATCCTGTCGTCTACCTGCTCGTCCAGCTTGTTGCCAAGCGCTAGCAATGTTCCCTGGATATCCCGTCATAATACACGCCTGCAGCTGTCCAATGTCGACTCCTAACTCTAATGCATTGGTACTAACAACCGTTCTAATTACTCCCTCTCTTAGTCCCTTTTCAATAGTCCTTCTTTCCGAAGGCAAATAACCGCCTCGATAACCTCTTATTGTTTGATCATTAATCTTTTTACTAACTAAGGATTGTAAATACGTCACAAGCATTTCTACTCGCACACGGCTCTTCGCAAAAACAATTGTTTGAATACCATTTACATATAATTCCTGTGCCAAATCTCTAACTTCTAAAACGGCACTCCTTCTCACATTAAAAACTGGATGGACTATTGGAGGATTATAAAATATGAAATGTTTTCTCCCCGCTGGTGCACCGTTCTGGTTGATCAATTCATGAGGTGTATTCGTTAAATTTTCAGCTAGTTCCTTTGGATTTTTGATGGTCGCAGAAGTACAAATAAATTGTGGATTGCTTCCGTAGTATGCACAAATTCTTTTCAGACGTCTTATAACATGTGCAACATGACTCCCAAAAACACCCTTATATGTATGGATTTCATCTATCACAATATATTTTAAGTTTTCAAATAGAGTAACCCATTTTGTATGATGTGGTAAGATACCCGAATGCAACATATCAGGATTAGTTAAGACTATATGTCCAGACTTCCGAATTTTTTGTCTAATACCCGGGGCTGTATCACCATCATATGTGTAACTTAGTATTTCTTCCCCTGTTGCTTCAATCAAATTATTTAGATCGCTTTTTTGATCTTGTGCTAATGCTTTTGTTGGAAATAGATAGATTGCCCGTGAGGTTGGATCTTCCATAATCGATTGTAGTACTGGGAGATGATAACAAAGTGACTTTCCAGAGGCTGTAGGAGTGATCGTTGTGTAAGACTTACCAGATGATGCTGAATCGAAGGCTAGTCGCTGATGTATATATAACTGATTTACACCACGGCTTTTTAGTGCCTTTTGAATGGACGAATGCATTGTCTCTGGAAATGGAGCATAAATTGCTTCTTTTTCTTCGGTTGTGTGAATATGTTCAATTTGTGGAAAGCGATTTTCATCCACTTTCCACGCATCTAATAATTGATGAATGCTTTGTTTTTCAAGCATATTCATCCCCTACTTCCTTAATAGCTTGAATAATTGTTTCTAGCGTGTATTTGGATGAATGGACAGACGAAAGAAATCTTTTTTTGCTTGTCCCTTTATAGTAAGATTGCACGATAAACTGTTTCATGGATTCAAGTAATGAGTCAATTTGGCTTGGGTGGACATATTTTGGACGTTTCACTTGAATCCATTTCCGGACCAATTGTTCCCATTCCAGACAGATCTCATCTATTTTATATGCATGTGGTTTTACATCTATAAAAAAATCTGGCTCTTTATCAAGTTCTCTATATTGATGAAAACGTAAAATGCAATCATCGCATTCTTTCATTAGTTGGTTGCTAAGCTTTAATAATGACAAAGTGATCCCTCGCATTCTATTTACAGTTTAGCAAATTCACACTAATATTACTAGTTCTAAGCGAACGTACATTCCTTACAATTTGTTTTCAATTTTTTCTAGCTTGCCTAATAATCGAAATGAGTTTTTACTAAAATCCTCTTCAAATTTATCCTGCTCGTCATTTAATCTTGTTTCCAATAAAAATTCTAGAAGCTCTAACTGATCTATTAATCTTTCAATTTTGTTCATTTTATAGTCCCCCTTTTTTAGTATTTATTCGCTGGATTTATTTACTCTCCTTCCTGTATGACAAAGCATCTTCTCGATAGACAAAACAAGTGCCTACTCGACATTTCGGAATATGAAACCTTCTTTAATAGCTGTTCGTCTAATCTACTTGTGATAAACTAATAGCATAAAGAGGTGATTATTTTGGCTATTCATTATCCAAATGGAAAAGCGTATGTCCCCGTGATCCAAGCAACAAAAGAAAAGAAAAAGGATTACTCATTCAGCAATAGGGGTAAGACGTTAGAGGACGAAATTAGTGATGCAAATGAATATTATATTGCGCAGGATATAGCTGTTATTCATAAAAAGCCGATACCTATTCAAGTCGTCAAAGTAGATTATCCCTCAAGGAGTAGTGCTGTTATTAAAGAAGCTTACTATCGTACTCCTTCTACAACCGATTTTAATGGAGTATATAAAGGGAGATATATTGACTTTGAAGCAAAAGAAACGGAAAATAGAACAGCGTTTCCCTTAAAAAATATTCATCTTCATCAGGTAGAACATATGAGAAAGGTTTCTAAACAACAAGGGATTACCTTTTTGCTCGTCCGTTTTTCTGCATTAGATCGTTATTTTTGTTTGCCATTTGAACAATTATCATTGTTTTGGGATAGAATGCTAACAGGAGGAAGGAAGTCTATTGCCATATCTGAAATGGAATCACATGCAATAGAAATTACTCCAAGATATGCACCAAGAATTGATTATATAAAAATAGTTAATGACTTGAACGTATAAAGTGAAAGTGAGGAGACGTTTATGAGTGAGCAAAAAATGACTCGTGAACAACGAAGAAAACAAGTACAAAAAAAGAAACAATCTAAAACACCAGCTAAAATGTGGGTAAAAAGAATTTTATTAACCATTGTCATTATTGGTGTCGTCGGACTTATAGGTGGAGGGTCATTATTCGCCTTCTATGCTAGCAGTGCCCCTGAGCTCGATGAAACTTCCTTAAAAGATCCGATTAGTCCAAAATTGTTAGACGCTAACGGTGATCTTTTCGCAACAGTTGGGGCGGAGAGCAGGGAATATGTCGCTTATGACGATATTCCACAACAAATGGAAGATGCGATTATCGCTACAGAAGATGCTCGTTTTTACGATCATTTCGGTGTCGATGTATTACGTTTAGGGAAAGCTGTACTCGCTAACCTCACAAATGGTTTTGGTGATCAAGGAGCAAGTACGATTACACAACAGGTCATAAAAAACTCGTTTCTTACAAATGAAAAAACTTTAAAAAGAAAAGCACAAGAAGCTTATCTTTCCATAAAGCTTGAGAGAAAATATCAAAAAGAAGAAATTTTTGAAATGTACTTTAATAAAGTACTAATGTCTGGAAGAATTTACGGTTATGGGACAGCAGCTCAACATTTCTATGGTAAAGACTTAAAAGACCTTACTTTAGATCAATTCGCAGTTCTTGCAGGTATGTCACAACGTCCAAATGCGTTTAACCCGTTTAAAAACCCAGAACTTACAAAAGATCGAAGAAATGTTGTATTACATTTGATGAATCTACACGGCAAAATTACAGAGGAAGAAATGAAAGCAGCTCAAGCTGTCCCTATTGAAGAGGCACTACTACCCGAAGATCAACGAGTTGCTAAACAGGATTCTAAATATGATGCTTTCATAGATATCGTTTTAAATGAATTAGAAGCAAATGGAGATGGGGGTGCTATCTCTGAAGGGATTACCATCTACACGACATTACAACCAAATGCTCAACAACAAGTGGAGAAAACATTAAACTCTGATATGTTCCCTACTGAAGATATCCAGTCAGCCGTATCAGTAATCGATACGAAAACAGGTGCTATTGCAGCTGTTGGTGGTGGTAGAAATTATGGAGCTGATAGAGGCTTTAACTTTGCTCAGGACATGACCACACGTTCACTTGGCTCGACGATTAAACCATTGATTGATTATGGTCCAGCTATAGAATACCTAGGCTGGTCAACAGGACAAACAATTACCGACGAAAAAATTACCTATACGGGAACTGAGCAAGTAGTACGAAACTTCGATGGTAAATACAAAGGTAAGATGACATTTAGAGAAGCGTTATATAATTCTCGAAATGTTCCTGCTGTTAAAACACTGCAAGAAGTTGGTACAAAGAATGCCGCAGAATTTATAGACCGATTTGGTATTGATCTTGGGAATATAACAGAAAGTAGTGCAATCGGCGGTACTTCTAAGGCAATGTCCCCTATTCAATTAGCCGGAGCTTATGCAGCTTTTGGAAATAGCGGAGTCCATACAGAGCCATATTCGATTAATAAAATCGTATATCGTGATGGCAAAACAGAAAAAAATTATAAACCAAAATCTAAAGAAGTTATGAAAGATTCTACCGCTTATATGGTTACCGATGTATTACGTGATGTATTGACAAAAGGTACCGGTAAGCGAGCAGATGTCAGTGGGTTAGACATTGCTGGTAAAACAGGAACATCTAACTATAGTAAAGATGATATGAATAAATGGGACCTACCAAGTAGCGCCTTTCCTGACGTTTGGTTCGCTGGATACACAACAGACTACTCAATTGCTATTTGGTCTGGATATCCAGAGATGAAAACACCAATGACAACGAATGAGGAACGTAATCTTCCTCAAAATATTTTCCATGAAGTTATGGCTAACATTTCTACAGACACAGCTAATGAGAAATTTAAGAAACCAAGTTCTGTCGTAGAAGCCACAATTGAAAAAGGCTCAAGCCCTCTTAAACTAGCAAGTGAATATACACCTGACGAACTAAAACTGACGGAACTATTTGTAAAAGGCACAGAGCCAACCGCAGTTTCTGAGGAATATGAACAACTCGAATTGAATTCACCATCCAATCTTTCTGTGGATTATGATGAACTAGCTTCTACTGCCACATTATCTTGGGATTTTGAGCAAGAAGATTTAGAATCGGAAGTTCAATTTGAAGTTGCCGTTAAGGTAGATAACGGAGCCAATGAATTAATTGAAACGACTAAACAAAAAGGTTTAATCATACAAAGTCTTATTCCAGGAAGCACATATATGTTCAGCGTTACCGCAGTCTCAGACGGTATCCGAAGTGAAAGTGTTTCCGTACAATTAACGTTAGATGCTGAAGTTGAAGAAGAATTAGATGAAATTGAGCCAATTGAAGAAGAGCCAAAAAATCCAGACGGCTCGAATAATGGTAATGAAAATAATAATGGCAATAATGGCAACAACGGTAATGGTAATGGAAATGGAAATGGAAATGGAAACAATAACGGCAATGGCAATGGCAACAACGGTAATGGGTCAAATCCAGGGACAGATCCTGGTGCAGGTGGCGCAAGTCCTGGTCCTGGTGCAGGAACAGAGAAGCCTGATGATGGATCGACTGTCCCTCCAACTGAAGGTACTGGAGGTACTGGAGAAACCGGAGAAAATGATGATACCGGAACAACCCCTTAATAATAAAAGAAGCAGATCTTGACATTAGTCAAGATCTGCTTCTTTATTTATGTTAGATTTAGGCTATTTAAGTGCAATGCTCTCCACATACTATCTCAAGATTCATTTATATCCCTATTTCTCAATTTGACAATTAACTTCTCGAGCCAAATAATTTCATTTGCGATCGTATCCGAGAAATATGCATCCGCAAAGTCCACCATTTCCTGCACAGTATCCTCTACGTGAATGTGACTATAGATATCTTTTAATTGTAACTGCTTCGAGTGCAAGCTTTCTAGCTTTCTCTCCAAAATAAGAATGATGTGGGATTTCTCTACATAACGTAAAAACATTAATCCAACGATCACTTCTGCTAGCTTATTTGCTTTTTCAAATAGTTCATATATTTTTTTAGGCAGGTCTTCACGACCCTTTTCAGTTATGGTGTATACCTGTTTATCTGGTCGATTTTCTTCCTTGATGACTTCTACCTGCTGGATTAGTCCCTGCTTGGAAAGAGATTCAAAATGATAGTATAGTTTGCTTTCTGTTAAATCACCTATTTTATCAAATGGAATAGGATCTGATAATTCTTTTTTTAATTTATAAGGATAATTATCCTCTGCCATTAACTTACTTAAAATATAAATTTGGATTGACATAATACACCTCCATACTTAATTTACATTAGAAGTAATAAAGCTTCAACCATGTAATATGATTGAAGCTTTATTATTAATTATTTACTATTGGCTGAGCATTTACTGGAACGCTTGTATTTGCGCTTGCTATTACATCCAATGGTACGTCTTTGTGAACGAATCTCACGATGATCATATTGATAATCATTGCTCCGGCTGCTACAGCTACTAAGCCCCATAAGAATGGAGATTGTTCTGTAGAACCGAACATAACCGCATAATACGATTGTACGGAATAGTACATAGGTGAAATATGACTAACGAAGTTAAAGAAACCATACATCATTTCACGAGGCATTGTCGCACCGTTCGCAATCGTTTGTGATAATAATACAGGGATATTAATAATCATACCTGCTTCACCAATTAGGAATGTGAAGATTGCACATACATTAAATGCCGCCATATATAACAAGATTTGTTGACCTGCAAGTTTGAATATAATACTTGTATCCAAATCTGAAATTGAAAACGCCACTATTAATGCAAAGATCGTTGAAACAACTGCGATGATTAAAGCTGAACCTTGTACATAAGTGAATAATTTTACTTTAGACGCTTTACCACGGCTAAGATTAAAGGCACCTACTAGTTGCATTGCCGCAATCATTGCTCCTACATAACAAGCCATCGTTAAGAACATAGGTAACATGCTGTTGTGCATACCATCTGGCACATCATTCATGATGACATAGTTTCCTACATAAGCCGTTTCGATTTGCTCTGCTATTGCAGTCGCTTGCTCTTCAGGTACATTCATATTTAATAATACACCTTGAGCCGTTTGTGTGGAGAAGCTTGTACTTAACTGGTTGTTAATTTCTGTTACAACTGAGCTCATTGCTGATGAAACCATTGTAGCTGATGCTTCGTTAACAGTGAAATCAATTTGAGCTGATTCACCTTTTTGAGCATTTTCTGTAAATGTTTCAGGAATATGGATAACTAATGCATACTTGTTATCTCCTAATTTATCTAAAGCTTTTTCATTTGTTAACTCTGTATCTATCTTAAATGGTAAAGATTCGGTCAACTGTTCAGCTATTTGTGAACCGGATTCACCAGCATCATCATTAATAATCGCAACTTTTAGTTCATCCATATTACCGGGTAATGCTGAATAGCCTAATAGAAAAATTAATAGCATAGCTATAGCATAAAATATGCCCATAAAAATAGATGCTTTAAAGCCTTGTAAGTTTAAAAATTGTTTGAATTTCATTCTTTATTTCCCTTCTTCAACTAAACTTCGATTAAAGTACTTCAATTAAAGTACTTTGCTTTAACTATATTAAATTATTATATTATAAAAGTAAAGATGTTTACTATGCCTTTTCCCTTCCCTTTGGTTTATGTTATTAAAATAGACACATTTTTGATGCTCTCCAGTATTTATTGAAGAATGTTGTCATACTCCCTTAAGCTAATTCTACTAAAAACTAAAAAAGCGAATGAATCTCTTGGATTCACTCGCTTTTGGATTGTGCACGTATACGCGCTAATTTTTTCTTTGTTTCTTTAAAAAGCTCATCGAGTTGAACAAAAGCAACATGTTTATCTATATTGGACTTGATAAATGTAGTGCGTTCCATATAGTTAAGAGGTGTTGCTTCTTCTGTCTCATCAAGTATATACATTAGCTGATGAATACCCTTTCGCATTAGCTCACTTTTTTTCGGATCTTTATTTCGGATTAACTGAAGTAGTTCTTTCCTAATTATTTCCCATTCATCGAAATAACGTTGATTATTGTGGGACAATCTTATTCATCCTCTTCTTCCCTTCTCTACAAACCGAGAGTAAAGGGCATTCTGGGCAATTTGGGTTTTGCGCTTTACAATGATAGCGACCAAAGAAAATTAGCTGGTGATGCGTTTTTGACCATAAATCAATGGGTGTTTTTTTCATTAACGTTTCTTCCACCTGTAGCACAGAATCTTTCCATCTGCAAAGACCTAATCGCTTTGAAACTCTTTCCACATGTGTGTCTACCGCAATCGCCGGAATGTCGAATGCAACCGAAACTACTACATTAGCCGTTTTCCGACCTACTCCTGGAAATGTAGTGAGTAAATCACGATCAGGCGGCACTTCTCCGTTATACAATTCTATTAGCTGCCTACTCAGTGCTTGTATATTTTTAGCCTTATTTCGAAATAAACCAATCGAACGAATATCTGTCTGTAATTCCTCAATGGATACAGCTAAATAATCCTCCGGTTTTTTATACTTTTGAAACAAGTTTTTTGTTACTTTATTGACTAACACATCTGTACATTGTGCGGATAATAGAGTGGCAACTAATAATTCAAATGGATTCTCATGAACTAACTCACAATGTGCATCTGGGAACATTTGCTCCATTTCATCTAAGCAGTAGAGCCATTGTACCTTTGTAAGCAAAGTTTACACCTACTCTCTTTCTTCTAACCAGTTGTAAAATGGAACCTTCACACTAGACGATGGCTGTTCCGTTGGATTTTGAACTGGCATATGCTGTCTAAATTGTGCGGACTGATTTTCAGCAGCTTCCACCGTTTTAATATTTTTCTTCTTCCAATCAAATAAAATTCGATCTATATAACGCAGACTAAGTTTTTGAGAAAGTACTGCTTCTTTTAATGCCAATCGAATCAGCGATACAGAATGTTTGTCTTGGTCAAACCACATTCCAATTGTTTCACATTCCATAGGAGATAATAATCGACCAAATTCTTGTTCGAATAATTTATATATATCCCCTTCCTCCTCTTTACTGTGAAGGTCTTTATCGTCGTTTTGTAGCTGTTCCATATAATCTACTAATAGCTCCCATAATAGATGAAAGGAATAGTATTCATAATGTATCCCATTTTGATCTAGATGCTTTTCTATTTGTATTAACCCCTTCTGCATAAGGCGTTGCAAAATAGTCACTACTTTATCTTCACTAAAATAAGTACGTTCCACTAAGTTCTGTGGGGTAGGAAAATGATTTCCTGCTTCTCCATAAGCGATTAAATGCAATAAAAGAATAGCTTCCTCATCTCTAATATTGATCGCTTTATAGTGACTAAAAAAAAGCTGGGAAATAGTTACATTTCCCTGCTCAGTCCAGATACGGAGTCGATCTCGCTTTTGCATGCTCGTACTCCTTTCTCTCTATATAATTTCTATTTACTTTTTATGGGTATAAACGATTTAACAAACGTGGGAACGGAATAGATTCACGGATATGCTCTGACCCACTAAACCATGCTACTGTGCGCTCTAATCCTAATCCAAATCCAGAATGTGGTACAGCCCCTTGTTTACTCAAATCTAAGTACCAAGCATACGCGGATTCATCTAGGTTATGCTCTTTAATACGCTGTTTCATCAATTCATAATCATGAATACGCTCAGAACCACCAATTACTTCTCCGTACCCTTCAGGAGCGATTAAATCAGCACATAAAACTACATCATCACGTTCTGGATGTGGCTGCATGTAAAATGGTTTAATGCCTATTGGATAGTGAGTAATAAATACTGGTTTGTCAAAGCTTTCTGCGATTGCTGTTTCATGAGGTGATCCAAAATCATCTCCCCACTTAATATCATCAAAGCCTTTTTCTTGTAAAAACTTAATAGCATCATCATATGAAATACGTGGGAATGGCGCTTGAATATTTTCTAATTTAGACGTATCACGACCAAGACGCTCTAATTCAAGTGTACAGTTTTTCAATACTGCCTGCGCAATAAATGAAACATACTGTTCTTGCACTTCTAAGCTTTCTTCAAATTCAACAAAAGCCATTTCTGGTTCAATCATCCAGAATTCGATTAAGTGGCGACGAGTTTTAGATTTCTCTGCACGGAATGTTGGTCCGAAAGAAAATACTTTTCCTAATGCCATAGCCGCTGCTTCCATATATAATTGTCCTGATTGTGAAAGATATGCATCTTCATCAAAATATTTAGTATGGAATAATTCAGAAGTACCTTCTGGCGATGAACCTGTTAAAATAGGTGGATCCATTTTAACAAAACCATTTTCATTAAAGAATTCATATGTAGCACGAATTATTTCGTTACGAATTTTCATAATGGCATGTTGCTTTCTAGAACGTAACCATAAATGACGGTTGTCCATTAGAAATTCCGTACCATGCTCCTTAGGAGTTATAGGGAAATCGACTGCTGCATGAATTACTTCTATTTCTTTTACTTGAAGTTCATATCCAAAAGAAGAACGTTCATCTTTAATCACTTCACCTATTACATACATAGAAGTTTCTTGCGATAAACCTTTTGCAGTTTGGAAGATTTCTTCCCCAACATCTTCTTTTACTACTACACCTTGTACAAAACCAGAACCATCGCGTAATTGTAAAAAGGCAATTTTACCACTTGAGCGCTTATTAGCAAGCCAAGCGCCCATTTTTACTGTTTCTCCAACATGGTTGGCCATATCTTTAATCATGATTTTTTTCATTATACCCTCCAAAATTTTTGACTATAAGTTCGAAATTCGCTTCCACCATTCTCCATTATCAAATAACAAATATACATAATTGAGGTTGTCTTCTGCATTTACATAGGTTATTTCCCACACCGGCCCTATTTCTTCTACACCGAGTTTAGCATGTAAAAGCTTACCATCTTTAACATCTTTCATCACCAAGTCTACTGCTCGTTGCTCTGATATTCCTTCTTCCAGATTCACTTCCATAATTTTTTCGTCCGATTTCCCATGAGGTAAAAAGTATGCTTTTTCTTCCCCTTTAGCTGTCGAACCAATTACGGTGTAAAAAGTGGAAGTATTGTTATATACGTAAGTTTTATCCACCTGAGCTAGCAAATTGTTCTCCAAAACATACGATTCTGCTTTATCCGTTGCTTCAGAAAATGGACCTTTGGCTTGAAAGTAAATTAATAAGCTAATAACAATCGTTAAACTTAATGCAAAAATAACCATAAATAATAACCACTTTTTAAGTCCCATCTGTTACGTCCTATAAATGGTGAAAACCGCTTTATTTTCATCTTGCTTATCAAGAGCAAGCCCGAACATTAAGTCTTTCTCTTTAAGCGTACGATTCAATACATCGACTATTTTATATAAGTCTGATTGGTAGTCAACTATAACAGTTGATAGCGTTTCTATTTTGTTTTCCATATTCCAACCCGCTTTCTAAAATCATCCTTCATCAGTATACCAATTTTCTAGCTCTAAGACCATATTTTCTAGCGATACTTTCTTAACAGGAATATTAGGAATAGCCTGTAAAAAGTCTCTTCCATATGACTTAGTCTCTATACGTCTGTCCAAGACGATGAAAACGCCTTTATCTGAAGATGATCGAATCAGACGACCGAAACCTTGTCTAAAACGCAACACCGCTTCTGGTAAAGAATAAGCAGAAAATGGATTTTGACCATTTTTCGTTAACAATTCTGCTCTTTTTTTGAATAATGGATCGTCTGGAGAAGAGAATGGTAACCGAACCATAATGATAACCGATAAGGCATCACCAGGAACATCCACTCCCTCCCAAAAGCTATTCGTCCCAAAAAGAACTGATTTGGAGAACCGCTGGAATGACTTTAATAATCTCATCCTACTTCCAGATGTCATGCCTTGTGCAAAAAGCATATAATCATCCAACAAATGGGTATCTTGTATTAATTCCACTGTTTTACGAAGCATATCTTGGGAGGTAAACAAAACAAAGCATCTACCTTCTGATACAAGAACCGTTTGGACCACTGCTTCTGCAACCGCTTCAATATAATCACTTTGCGATACCTGTTTAATGTCGGGCATATTTTCCACAATTAGCAGTTCCGCTCCACTATAATAATCGCTAGCGGCTTTATACTGATAGATAGGTATTTCTGTACCCAACCCGAGTTGGGTCGTGATGAAATGCCTATTAGAAGGTACCGTAATTGTTCCAGACGTCCAAATAACCGCTCCCACTTCTCGATGCGTCATTAAGGCTTTTCTAATATCTTCTCTATAATTTAGTGGTCTTTTTATAACAGTAAGGCTACCAGGAATACTCCGAGTATCAACTTCTAACCATCTTGCCTCTGTCACTCTGTTCTGTAAGAAAATTTCATCCCATTCACTGACTTTAATGACTAACTCTCTAATCCAATATTGCCATTCATTGATAAATGATTGTATTTTCTCGTCTTCCACATGTTTACTGTATGAGTCAATCATAGATTTGGTAGAAAAGATGAAAACCTGAATCGAATTTGCAACGGAGCGGAAAATAGTTTGGTCTAACTCCAGGTCATCTAATGCTACCGTCTTTTTAGTACTCTTCCCGTTCCTTTTACTTTTCTGAAGAAAGGCATCAATTACATAGGAAACAGCCTGATCAAATTTCTCAATGGTTTCTACATATTGCTTTTCTAATTGAATTTGAATAGATAATGGAACATGCAAAAGCTCCAATTTCTGCAACAATTGCTCGGTATCAAGTGTCCCAAATTGTCCTAAAACATATTTCCAATTGGTATAAGAGAAAATACGCTCACCGCGAGACATACTAGCGTGAATCATTTGATGGGCCTCATCGACAATCATTGCACAACCAGCTGTTAATATTGGTTGTTCTCTTTCTTGATCGGTCATTACCATTGCATGATTAGTAACTAAAATATGACAGTCTTCACTTTTACGAAGAGCTCTTTCATAAAAATCATTTGCTCCTACTTCTTTTTTGTTAGACAAGCTTCCTCTTCTGATTTTATCGACAAATAATTGGCCGCCACCAGAGGCATTAAGCTCAGTTAAATCGCCATCCTCGGTTAAAGTAAGCCATACTAAAATTTGCATAATCGTAAAGGTTTCATCATATGACTCATCTTCCAGTTGAACCTGCTGCCAAAAGCTATACAGATCAATATAATGATGCATTCCTTTTAATGTTGCTACCTTAACATTAGTTTCTAGAATTGCGTTGATCTTTGGTATTTCTTCACTCACCAATTGATCGATCAAATGAGTTGTATATGTACTTATTATTACAGGTTTTTTCTTTTCGAATGAATAGAGGACAGCAGGTAATAGATAGCCAAGTGTTTTACCAATTCCCGTTTCGGCCTCACAAACTATTTCTAATTCATTTGTTAAGGATGCTTGAATTTGATCCATCAATTCAAATTGTCCCTCACGTTCTTCAAAGCTAGGGATACTTTTACTAAATAATTCAATTTTCTTGTCCCGTGTTTCAGGAAATGACAATGAATCGGTTTCTTCATGTTGTTCATCAGAAATTTCCTTTATCGGAATCCCTCGGTAAAGTAGAAAACCTTCTGACACTACCTGTTTTCTTTTTTCAACAAGTACATCAAAAAATAATATAGATAAATTAGATTTTAACTGAAAGGAACGTTTATGTAATAATTCGATAGTTTTTAGCGGTAGCTTCATTAATTGATCGATACATTTTATCAGCAAATAAGCAGTTGCCAGAGCATCGTCATCAGCTCTATGAGCAGATTCTAAATTGATTTCTAACTCATTTGCTATATCCTGAAGCTTATAGCTATAAAGGTTCGGAAACATTAGCTTTGTGAATTCTACCGTATCCATTGTTTTACATACTAGGTTTGGAAGACCTACTCTCTTTAGTTCCTTCTGAAGGAATGGTAAGTCAAAGTGAATATTGTGAGCGACAAAAATGTGATCCTGCAGCATACCCAATACTTTTGCTCCAATATCCTCAAATAATGGTGCTTTTTCAACATCACTTTCCGCTATATTAGTCAGATCCTGGATAAAAAGAGGAATTGGCTTTTCTGGGTTTATAAAAGTCGTATATGTGTTTACCAATTTGTTATTTTCAATAAATACAATTGCAAGCTGAATAATACGGTCACCATTCGTCGATGAGTGGCCTGTTGTTTCAATATCGACAACTGCATATTTATGATTTTCCATCATTCCTCAACTCACAGTCCTTTTGTTCTAAAAAAATTGTACCACATTCACTTTCCAGTGACGAAATTTTTACTTTCAAACAAGATACAAATGGATAAACGGAAAATTCTTAAAATCACGTTCCGATCAATTTCTCTCCATATACTGGCGTAAATACGTTTAAAAAGGAATTAGTATCTTTAAACAATCCTAAAAAGCCTAATTCAATCTGGAAGTATAGACCATATTAATACGTTTCCTGGAGTTCCTAAATAACTTTTATAAAAAATAGGATAGAAAAAGAACAGAATAGTCGTAATGATTGGAATTTCCAGAAACTATGGTATAATCAAGCAGTACACAATTGGATTAGTGACTTCGAGGTTGTCACTCCTTAGAGAGGAGTTCGAGGAAATGTCATCTCAACATTTAAAAAACATGTTATTATCATTACAACAATTTCAAGATTCTAAAATCTCCATTACAATCAATGACCACAACAATGAAGCCTTATTTACAGTAAGTTTATCAGAAAGTCTATTTCAAGTTACCAATATCAACAATCGCAAGACAGAAACTTCCGATAATGTAGATTCGGTAGTAGAATATATAGAGAATAATATTTTTACAAATTGACCCTAACTAGTAGGTCTCTTTTTTTTGAATAAAATTAGTTCTAAGTTCTATAACTGTTTTATTTGAATTTTGATTCTGTCCCATCTTTTGCTCAGTTTACTTCTATTGTCATCTAGTAAACGGATGTCTAACATAGATGCAATGGTCTCAGCTATTCTTTCAATGGACATGTGTTCGGTTTCAATACGATGTTTAAATATATCATTGGATAAGCCTTCTATACACCTTTCTATTTGCAAAGAACCCCAAGAGTGTTTGCTCTCTCCTCTACTTCTCAGTCTCTTTATCAGTGTTTCCTTGGATGCCCAAAGGACAAAATGATTTACTACGACACCATCCTTTCTTAGCTTTGTTATTATTTCTTCAAAGTACTGTGGATTTACAATAGTCATTGGTACAATAATTACCCCATTGTATTCACTCGCTATGTATTTTAACGTAGTATAATTTAGTTCTCTCCAGACACTGTGATCTTGGAAATCCGGTTTACTAAGCTCAGTTGGAATATTTTTGTTAATAAAAAAACCCGTTTTTTCTGGATCAAAGACGACAGAATTAGGAATCCTACGATGTAATTCATATGAAGTCTGCGTTTTCCCTGAACCAAATGCCCCGTTTATCCATATAATCATAAAATCACCTTTTCTTTAATGAATGATCAACTTACTACACTCATTACTAAATTCATAAGTTCCAAAATTATTATATACAACACTTATTCAACCTTTTAAGCTGAAAATCCTTTTATTTACTGCTGAATAACAAAAAAAGAAAATGAAATATGTATTTCATTTTCTACTAGCTATGAATAATGGAATTTTGAATTTTGATCATTCCTTTAGTATGCATTCTTCCTCCCTAGTATTATATTAAGTTTTTCTGAGCTTAATAGCATTGCTACAGCAAAAATGACAATAACAATAGGGAAAATCCCAATAGTCATCTGGGAAGCCATGAAACCAAGAAGTGGTGGCATGAATGTTGTGCCCGTATAAGCAAACGCCATTTGATAGCCCATAATCGTCTGAGAATGCTTTTTCCCAAAACGTGTTGGTGTTTCATGCAACATACACGGAAATATCGGCGCTAATCCTAATCCGACAATTATAAATCCGACAAATGAGAAAGCGGACGGTAACGGTAAAACTAATATTATGGCACCACTCAATGCTATTAACTGCCCCCACCTAATGAGCGTACGGTTGGTAACTTTATAAGTGATAAAACCTGTTATTAATCTGCCAACAGTTATCCCTGCGTAATAAAAAGAGATCCAACCTGCAGCTGTTGCTACACTTATTCCTTTAATATTTACCAAGAAACTACTTCCCCAAAGACCCACAGTTGCTTCAACTCCACAATAAAAAAAGAATGTAGTCAGAGCCCATTTTACTCCTTTAGTTTGAAGTGGCTTTGTATTAGTCTCTTTTTCATTAATTACATCTTTTAGCTCGTCAATTTCCTCTAGTAAACGATCATTTCTTTTTACTTTTACTTTTTTCCATAAAGGCAAAGTGAAGAAAAGAATAATAACTAATGCAAACTGAATAGCTGCAATAAGAAAATATCCATTTCTCCAAGAACTAGAACTGTCCCCTGATATAAACTGAGCCATAATAATCGGACCTAAAGTAGCTCCGACTCCCCAAAAACAATGTAACCAACTCATATGCCTGGCCTTGTAATTTACAGCTACATAATCGTTTAACCCCGTATCTACAGCCCCAGCTCCTAATCCAAGTGGAACAGCACAAACCATTAACCAAACAATCGATGGAGCAAAATGAAATCCAAGCAAGGCAACAGCGGTCATTAATACGCTGACAAATGTGACTTTCCCAGTCCCGTACCGTTTGAGAATCCTTCCACTAATAAGACTAGAGATTATTGTGCCACATGCTATGGTCATAAATAATAGTCCAGCAGTCTCGAGTGGAGCTCCCAAGTCCCCTTGCATCACAGGCCAAGCTGCTCCTAATAATGAATCAGGTAAACCTAAACTGATAAAAGCCAAATAGATTATTATTAAAAGAAATGTTGCCATGTTTCACCTCATATACTTCCAATTATTTTATTTCATTCAACATAAGCTCTATCCCTAATCTTTGTAGTCCATATAAATAATCTTGTTTCCAATCACTTATAGTTAGCTCAGGAAGATGTTCTGGTGGAACATAATTAGAACTTGCACTAGTAATTTTTTCTACTAACGCTTCATCCACTTCATCTTTGCAAAAAATGATGGTATGTGGGTTAATGCTTGCTGTAAATGATGCTACTAATCGGCTAATCGGATCAATCTGATAATCTTGAGAAAAAGGGGCTTCTTTAGATTCAGTTCCGTTGTTTTCTAACGCTTGCCATAAATTCTGCTCATCATACTGAGGGACGAACGAAATCTCCCCAGCGAAAAATGTACTCCCACGCACCACATCTCCATTTATCAAAAAACCTGCACCAGGACCATTTTGACCTATATACAAATATACAAGGGAGGGATTGTTCTTGCCCCCCTTATAATGGTGATATCCGAGTACGGCAGCATTCATATCGTTCTCAACAACCACAGGTATCGAAAAATGATTTTCATAAAATCCTTTAATATCAAAATTTTGAAAGTTTACATATCCAGGTATATGGAAAATCCTTCCATTATCAACAGAACCAGGTACCCCTATTGCGATAGAGCTAATTTTTGGGTATTCTGCTATTAATTTTTCCATGCTCATAGTTAATAGCTGTAAGCCACCTTCCACTAATACACTTGGAATTACCCCCCGCTCTTTCACCTCTCCGACACAATTAAAAATCGCATAATTTGTTTCTTGCCTCTCTAAAAAAATGGAAAGACCAAGCGTATGCTCAGGATTGTACTTATACCTTTTTGCTCGTCTACCTCCACTGGATTCATCTAAACCGACTGAAATAACCTCTCCACTCTTCTCCATTTGAGCAAGAAACTTACTTATAGTTGGGAAACTAATGTCTACTTTATCGCAGAGTTCAGCTTTTGTTGCACTTTCAAACTCTAAAAGCGACTTCCTAATACTCGAAATAATTACTTTCCTCACAGACTTTGGAGTAGCATTCACTAACTCCACCTCCTACTTAAATATACTTATTAAAGATCTTTAATAAGTATTGATGATAATATATCATAGAAAATTATTGGAAACAACTACTATAATTTTTATTTTCAAATAATTCTTTTTTCTTACAATCACACGAATAAATAACCTCTATTACTCTGTTTTCTGATTAAAAATTGAATCCATACATTACTTTTTTAATTAATTCATGAAAATCTAATGCGAAGTATGATATGGTAAATTGTCTACAATTAAAGATTAGAAGGTGATCACCGTGCTAGAGGTAAGTGAAAGTAAATTAACGAAATATGTTGTACATCACGTCGGCGATACGCTTGTACTAGGTGATGAAGCACTCTCCCAACCTGAAACGATGTTGGAAGCGGCTTTTACTCAATTAGCTTTTAACAAAATTGATTTGGAACAACAATTCGAGTTTTTCCACGAATCAGATATAGGATTGAATGAAGTATATACGTATGTAAACTCCATATTTGATCAGGATACTAGTTTCCTAGAGCAATCCAACCATATTGCTACTCATTTAAAAAGTGTTTCTCAGCATCCAAATATTAAACACGGAGATTTATTCATAGGGTTATTTGATAATTGCCTATGGCATAACGAAGTGAAAAAAGTAATAGCTATCGTCAAAATTGATGAAAAAGAAATGTTTTTAGATGTGAAAAATGAGCAAAATAAAATGGTTGTGAATGGCATTGACGGAATTAATGTAAAAAAAATCAATAATATGGCGGTCATCATGGACATGGGTCCAGACGTAGCACCAGCTGTCTTTATGAAAACAAAAAAGAAAGAAGATGTCGTATACTGGCAAGAGCGTTTTTTGAAGATTAAAGTAGCGGATGAGCATTATCACAAAACAGAGTTAGCTTTAACAGAATGTAAAAAGTATATTATTAAGGAAGAAAACTATACGAATACCGAGAAATTGGGTTATTTGAATAAGACACTCGAATACTTTAGAAATGAAGAAGAGTTCCAGGTAGATAATTATATTGACACAGTCTTTGAAAAAACAGATTCAGTTCAAAAAGATATAATTGTCAATTCAGTAAAACCATATGAAACGATCATTTCTGAAAGTGCCATTGCAAAAGCCGAAAAAACGTATAAGCGTAAAATTAAATTAGATTCCAATATTGAAATTCAAGTGAATGTACGAGATATTGAACAAGTCAATGAGCTGATTGAAGTTGGCTATGATGAAACTACAAATCGGAAGTTTTATAAAATCTATTTCCAAGAAGAAATCTAATCCAAGATAAACATACTAGTATAAAGTTTAGTCTGAAGAAGATAAGAGGAGATGGGCAAAGGACACGCCACAATTCTCTTAGAACCTGTATTCTTTACTATATTATTACCGAATGTATTTAAAGGGATACTGGATGTGACGGATGTCACAACCAATATCCCTTTTTTTCGGTAATTTTATGGAGTTTGCTTCTTCAAGTCCCATGAATCTAGTGTAAGCAAAAGAAAACCAAATTTCTTTAACTGTTTACACTTTCAACTTTCTTCGCTTGTCTCGCATGGAATGATTTCATAGCATAACGCGCTATAGGTTGTGCGATTAACATTTCAATCCAAAATGCTACACCAAAATTTCTCGGCCACACATGCAAGAAGTTTCTAAACTAGTATTAAAACTATTACATCGATAATCTATACATAATTTGGCGAGCAATTTTAAAAAGAAGAAGTAGCCGATTAGATATAAATAGCCTGCCATTCAAGTCAGTGTTCACTGATTTGAATGGCAGGCGTATTTTGTATTCAATTACATAACTGTTGCTTCGGGTTCGTAATGGATGATTTGTTTAATAGAATTATCTTCATTCATAATCGCCACTGTCGGCTTATGTGATTGTGCTTCTTCATTCATCACATATGCATACGATAGTATGATTACTACATCTCCACGTTGAACTAGCCGTGCAGCTGCTCCATTTACACAAATAACACCACTACCTCGTTCACCTGAGATAATATATGTCTCGAAACGTGCACCGTTATTATTATTTACTATATGCACTTTTTCGTTAGGTAACATACCTACAGCATCTAATATATTCTGATCTATTGTAATACTTCCTACATAATTTAAATCAGCTTCCGTTACTACTGCTCGGTGGATCTTCCCATTTAACATCATTCGCAACATATATTACACATCCTTTTTTTCTTTTAAAATATTATCTATCAAACGTGCCTTCTCAAAAAATACGGCTGTCGCAAACAGTACTTCCTTCGTATCATCTGTAACTGACTGCAACGTTGGATAAGATAATGCTTCTAAATAATCAATCTTACCAGAGGTGTTGCTCTCAATATGCTCTTTCCCTTTTGCAATTGCCGCTGGTAAGTCATTTGTTTTTTTCCATGTTTCTGTAGCTAATTGCAAAGCTTTATACAAATGAACTGCTTCTAATCGTTCTTGTTCGCTTAAAAATACATTCCGCGAGCTCTTAGCAAGTCCATCAAGCTCCCTCACTGTCTGTACCCGAACTATTTCTACTGGGAAATTATACGCATTCACAAATGTCTCAATAATAGCTAGTTGTTGTGCATCCTTTTGTCCAAAGTATGCCTTCGTTGGCTGAACAAGATTAAATAATTTAGTAATTACCTTTAGGACACCATCAAAATGTCCTGGTCTACTTTCACCACATAGCTTAGTGGAAAGAACTCCTACCCCTATAGAGATACCACTTTCAAAAGGATACATTTCCTTTGCACTTGGAACAAATAATACATCTACTCCAGCCTCTGTAGCTAGTTGTGTATCACTTTCAATATCTCTTGGATATCTGTCTAAATCTTCATTTGGACCAAACTGAGCAGGATTCACGAAAATACTTGCCACGACTATGTCATTATCGATTCTAGCCTTAGTTAATAAGGCTAGATGTCCTTCGTGCAAATAGCCCATTGTGGGAACGAAACCTATCGTTTTGTCTTTATTTAGTTCGATTATTTGTTTTAGCTCATTTATCGTTTGTATTGTTTGCATGATTGCCTCCATATAGTGCGGAAAGTTGCTCTTCCTTCATCGTAAAGGAATGTTCTACTGTTGGGAAAGCACCATTTTTAACTTCCTCTACATATTGCTTAATACCAGCTAAAATTGGTTCCCCAACATTTGCAAATTCCTTCACAAATTTAGGAATATGATGTGTACCATACTTTACCATATCATGAAAAACTAACACTTGCCCGTCAGCTTGTGCACCTGCTCCAATACCAATAGTAGGAATGGTAAGAGCCTTAGAAATAGTGTCAGTCAGTTGATGTGGAATACATTCTAAAACGACGGCACAAGCCCCAGCTTTTTCACATAGTTTTGCGTCTTCTATTAACTTTTCTGCTGCTGCTGCAGTTTTTCCTTGTACTTTATATCCACCTAGTACACCCGCAGATTGAGGCAACAAACCTAGATGAGCGATAACTGGAATACCGGCAAACGTCAATTTTTCAATGACTGGCAATACATCATCCGCACCTTCGAGTTTCACAGCCTGTGCACCCGTTTGCTGCATAAGTTGAACCGCATTAGTTAATGCTGAATCCAATGAACCGTGAAACGTCCCAAAAGGCATATCGACCACTACAAAAGTATCCTTCGCACCGCGTCTAACTGCTTTTCCATGATGAATCATATCGTCCATCGTTACGAAAACAGTAGAGTCATAGCCTAAAACGACCATACCTAGTGAATCACCCACAAGAATCATATCCATTCCTGCTTCTTCCGCAAATTTAGCGGTCGGAAAATCATAAGCTGTCATCATCGTAATTTTCTCGTCGTTTTTTTTCATACTAATAAAGTTACTCGTTGTTTTCATACAAAATCCCTCCATTTGTGGTGAAGAGAAAACCATATAAAAGCCCTTCTATTCCGAAATGGACAGAAGGGCAGAAAAATTGTATTCATAGGTTTTCCCGTCCCTGTCATATAGATCAAGGCAGACTATTTAGTTAACAAAACTCTTTTTCTAAAGGTGCAGTTCTAAAAGGATACTGCCCAACACATACAGAATAACAAAAAAAATGAAATCCGTCCAAACTAACTTCTTCCTAGCAAATGAATATCTGCCGAATAAATACCACGAATTTCACCACTATCTAATCTCAGCTCTAAAACTCCATCTTTCGTAATACCTAAAGCTACACCTTCAAGTGTTTCTCGTAACATAGTGGCACGTATACGTTTTCCAATCGTGCAGTTATGGCTTTCCCATAGTATTTTAATAGGTTCAAAGCCTTTTTCTACATATAGATCGCCATATTTTTCTAGATAGTAAAGTATTTTAGCTACCAATAATGAACGATCCACCTCTTCTCCATTTTCCATTTTCAATGAAGTGGCAATGTTTTGGATGGATTCGTCAAATGCACTTAGGTCCTGATTTACATTGACACCAATTCCTATAATAATTGAATGGACTATATCCATATCTGCCTGTAATTCCGTCAAAATACCGGTGACTTTTTTTCCGTTTATCAATATATCATTTGGCCACTTAATCTGAGGTGTAAGATTAGTTACCTCTTGAATAGCTTGATTGATAGCTACAGCTGAAACCAGTGTAAACTGAGCAGCAAACTCGGGACTTATATTTGGACGAATAATAACACTCATCCATATGCCTTTGTTTGCAGTAGAGTCCCAGCTGCGTTCTAACCTTCCTTTTCCAGCAGTTTGTTCCTCCGAAATAATAACCGTTCCATGAGAGGCACCCTGACGTGCTTTGTCAGCGGCAATAATTTGAGTGGATGTGCAAGATGTATAATAATCAATATTTCTTCCTAATTGTTTCGTGTTAAGTTTAGGAAGAATTTGCTCTGGCGTAACTAAATCCGGTATAGACTGGAGTATATACCCCTTCTTTTTGATAGCTTCAATTACATAGCCATCCTCTTCGATACTTTTCAAATGCTTCCAGATCATGGTTCGTGAAATATGTAGTTCATCTGCTAACTTCTGGCCAGAGACCGGTTCCCCTTTAGCATTGATAAGCGTTGAAAGAATTTTTTCTTTAATGGAGATATTCATGAGAAAACCATTCCTTTATTTCATGTCTGTCATTATTTATTTTGCCATTTACAATCATGCCCGTTAATATGTCTAATACTTTTTTTATCCATGGGCCTCTTTTTTTGTTTGTCCATTCAATCAGGTCATTTCCATTCACAACAATATCTTTTTTTGAAGTAATGGGAAGTGTGCGTTTCTGTAGTAAAAATTTCGCAAGTGGATGAGCTATTTCATTTGAAAAAATGGAGTTTCCAAAGTGGTAAGCTACTGTCAGAACTTCCTCCCTAAAAAGGAATAATTCATCAAGCGTCCAAGCACCTTTTTCCAAACTATAAACTGCTTCCAACACATTTTTTACATGTCTTTTCTCATCATTTGAGCATTTATAATGATTTAACAGAATGTTAATATTTTCGTTCGACTGCAATAGAGCAAAGAAGGCCCATCCATTAGCTTTAACATTAAAACTCGAGAAGTTGTCCCAACTTTGTAGATGCCTTTCCCAGTCGCCAGGGAAATTCTGAGATAATCCACTTTCTACAAAAAGTTTCATCCCTTTGAAAGGAAAGTCACTTAGCCATATCTTTTCTAGCTCCACTTTCACTCTTTCAATGGAGACATGCTCAATAAGTGGATGTAAGGAACGAATTGCTTGAAAGGTCTCTTGCTCAAGTGTAAAATTCAGCTGCGCTGAGAAACGTACTGCTCTTAACATACGTAATGCATCCTCTGAAAATCTTAACTGAGGATTTCCAACCGCTTGAATTATTTCTTCCTCGATAGCTTTTTTGCCTCCAAAATAATCGACAAGCTCATCTTCTTTAGTTAAGGCCATTGCATTTATCGTAAAGTCTCTTCGTTGAAGATCCTCTTGTAAATTACGTACAAATGTTACACCATCTGGTCGTCTAAAATCAGAGTAGGTAGATTCCGAGCGATACGTAGTTACTTCAATAGGCTCATCTACTACAACTAAAACAGTCCCATGTTCGATTCCAACATCAATAGTATGAGTAAATATCTGTTTGACCTCCAAGGGAGTAGCATTTGTAGTGATATCGACATCATTTGCAGGAGCATTACGTACAAAGTCTCGGACAGCCCCTCCTACTACAAACGCCTCAAAGCCTGCCTGTTCCAGTTGTTCTATTATTTTATAAGCTGCCGGCCACCGATTTTTCATCAAGCTATTTTCTCGCCACTCTTTCATACATTTTTTCATACTGCTCTACAATACTTTTAGAACTAAATCGATCCCGTATAACCTCTAAAGACCTATCGACAATCTGTTTATGTAATGAGGGGTTTTGTAAAACTTCCACACCATGTTCTGCTACCTTTTTCCAATCCCCTAGTTCCACGATAAATCCATTTTCGCCATTCGTAATTACTTCAGGAATGCCACCTACATTCGTTCCTATACAAGGCACTCCACAAGCCATTGCTTCTAATAGCACTAAACCAAAAGACTCTTTTTCAGAAAGCAATAGCATAAGATCTGCTATGGAATATAATTCTGATAGATTTTCCTGTTTACCTAAAAATAGAACATCATTTTCGATAGATGTACCTTTAATGGATTCCATAATAGGATGTTTTTCGGGTCCATCTCCTACTAACAGTAATTTAGAAGGAACCTCTTCATGGATAAGTTTAAAGCTCTGTACTATATCCGGAACATGCTTTACTTTTCTAAAGTTAGAAACATGAATTACTACTTTTTCATGTGGTTTTATACCTAATAATTCTTTTAGATTACCTGCATCCTTTTTAGTATATTCTTGCTCATCAATAAAATTATATATCGTCTCAATATCCTTATTTGGGGATATTAAATCCATTGTTTCTTGGCCAAGGGAATGAGACACTGCCGTTACGACATCTGATTTTTCTATCCCATACTTTATTGCGCCTTTTAACGATGAATCATATCCTAAAACGGTTATATCAGTTCCATGTAAAGTAGTAACAATGCCGATATCTGAGTTTGCCATATCCTTTGCCAGTATTGCACACACCGCATGAGGAATAGCATAATGTACATGCAATACATCTAATTGCTCATCTACAATTACCTCTGCCATTTTATTGGCTAAAGCAATATCGTATGGAGCATATTGAAAAACAGAGTAGCTATTCACTTCCACTTGATGAAATGTGATCTTTGGAGATATTTTATTTAGTCGGAAAGGGATCCCAGATGTGATGAAATGTATTTCATGCCCTTTTGCTGCAAGCATCTTTCCTAATTCTGTTGCAATTACTCCTGATCCCCCAACAGATGGATAGCAAGTAATTCCTATTTTCAATTTACGCACTTAATCACTTCCTTAACGTGAACGTCTCTCTTCTAGTAAACGCCAATCTAAAAAACCTTGTTCTATACCTTTTAAAAGGATTTCAGCTGTTCCCATATTTGTTGCAAGTGGGATCTGATATACATCGCAAAGTCGAATAAGCGCCGTTACATCTGGCTCATGCGGTTGAGCGGTAAGTGGATCTCGGAAAAATATAACCATATCCATTTCGTTATTTGCAATCGCTGATCCTATTTGCTGGTCTCCACCTAGTGGTCCAGATTTATATCTAAATATATTTAAACCAACTTCATCTATAATTCGTGTTCCGGTTGTTCCGGTAGCAAATAATTCGTGCTCTATTAATATTGACTTATATGCTGTTACGAACTGTATCAAATCTTCTTTTTTCTGGTCATGTGCAACTAATGCAATTCTCATTGTTTCCCTCCTATAAAATAATATCTTCTAAACCATAAATCAGAACATCACGCTCCATGATCTCATTGATAGACAATACAATTCCAGACATAAAGGATGCGCGGTCAAAAGAATCATGACGTAGTGTTAGCAATTGCCCCTCTCCACCTAAAAGCACCTGTTGATGTGCAACTAAACCAGGTAATCGGACACTATGTATATGCATGCCATCCATTTTTGCTCCTCTTGCACCTGGAATTATCTCTTCTTCACCCGGATGTCCCTGTTCCATAGAAGTGCGTGTTTGTTGTATCATCTGAGCTGTTTTAATTGCTGTTCCAGAAGGAGCATCTACTTTTTGATCATGATGCATCTCAATAATTTCCACATTCGGCAAATATTTTGCTGCTGTTTGTGCAAACTTCATCATAAGCACCGCACCTATAGAAAAGTTTGGGGCAATAATACATCCTACTTGTACCTCTTCTACTTTGTTTCTTAATGTATCTAATTGTAAATCAGTAAAGCCCGTTGTACCAATAACTGGTCTCACACCATAATCAAGTGCAGTCATCGCATGCTGAAAAACGGCTGAAGGAATAGTCAGATCAACTAATACATCAGGTTCTGTTTGTTCGATTAATAAGTTTAAAGATGTGTAGATGGGAATGTTATCCCCTAAGCACTCTGTCTCTTGCTTATAATCCAAAACTGCCACTAATAAAAAATTTTCGTTTTTTATTACAGTTGCTACTGCTTCTCTTCCCATTTTACCTCTTGGGCCTGCTACCGCTACTTTAATAACCATTATTAGTCCTCCTTAATCGTCCATCTATCTTTATCTCTTGTATTATATTTGTTTAAGACTTGCTCTAATGATTGCTGCAGATCTATACCTTCTGCATTTGCTAAACATAATAGTACGAAAAAGAAATCTCCCATCTCATCCGCAATTTCTTTCTCCACTTCTGTAGATTTCTTTTTCTTTGTCCCATACTTATGTTGAACTTCACGGGAGAGCTCCCCTAGTTCTTCCGTAAGTCTTGCTAGTAGTTCCATTGGTGGGAAATAACCTTCTTTAAACTGGTTTATGTATGTATCCACTTCTAGTTGTAAATCAGATAAAGTTTTTTTCTCTACCATATAATCTATCTCTCCTTCGTGTATATCCTAATAAGAAAAGCAGCTAGTTGTCAAAAACATCAAAATAATCGATAATAACTTAAGTATGAACTAATAAGCGAGGTGTAACAATGGGAGTTGGACTTAAATTAAAAAATATTATAATGATTATATTGGGATCAGCCATTTATAGTTTTGGCTTTGTTCACTTTAATATGCAAAATGAACTTGGTGAAGGTGGATTTTCTGGTATTACTCTCGTTTTATATTTTGCATTCAACTGGGATGTAGCATTGATGAACCTTTTATTAAATATACCAATGTTCTTCTTAGGTTGGAAGTTGCTTGGGCGGAAAATGTTTGCTTATACAGTGATTGGCACTGTTTCAGTATCCGTATTTTTAAAATTATTTGATATTTATGAATTCCATCTTGGGCTAGAAGGTGACTTGTTTCTAGTTTCACTATTTGCTGGGGTTTTTGTAGGTGTAGGTTTAGGTATTATTTTCAAATATGGTGGAACAACCGGAGGGGTCGATATTATCGCCCGACTTGTATTCAAATACAAGGGATGGAGCATGGGTAAAACGATGTTTATCTTCGATGCATTTGTCATTTTGTTATCCTGGGCGACTTTCCTTAATGAGCGTTCCATGATGTATACGCTTGTTGCTGTATACGTTGGCGCAAGAGTTATAGATTTTGTGCAAGAAGGCGCATATTCTGCTAGAGGTGCATTTATCATTTCAGACAAGCAAAATGAGATTGCTGATCTCATTACGAATAAATTATCTCGCGGAGTAACAATATTGAACGGACATGGACATTTCACAAAAAGTAGTCGGGAAGTAATCTATTGCGTCGTAGCGAAAAACCAGATAAGTGCATTGAAGTCGGTTATAAGTTCTATCGATCCACATGCATTTGTGTCTATAACAGAAGTAAAGGATGTAATGGGAGAAGGTTTCACTTTAGATGATGAGAAAAATCCGATAGATTAGTGTGAAGGATTATTCAAGTATCTTACTTGGGTGATCCTTTTTTAATAGATAAGCAATAATATAGAACACAGCATGAATATTGGATTATTTATAAAATCTTAAAGAATGAATGATACTTCTGATTTACGCTACAGGTGGACGCGTTTCGCGGGGTGAGCGATGAGCTACCACCACAACACACGCGTCGTTGTGATATCTCGAAGCACCTTCTCTTTTATATTATAGTCGTAATGGCATGAGGGTATAGTTTTCTTCATACGGTTACTTGAGGTGATAAAATGGAATTACTTTCTGTAAAGGATGCATTGAACTGGATACTCTATGTTATTTACTTCGGATTTCCTATTCTAATAGCAATAAATTTAGGTGTACTAATAACTTTAATCCAATTAAAGAGAAGAATAAAAGATAAAATATGACCCTAAAGGAACAGAGGAATTTTTGTTTCTCTTATTGAACTAAACTACTTATTTTAAGAAAAAAAAGCTATACTACTTCTTGAAGTAAAGCACCCGATAGTTGAGGATGAAAATGGAGGAACTCAATTAAATTAAGTTCCTGCTTTACAATGAATATTTACAATTAAATCTATTTCGGCTTACATTCAAAAGAGTAACTACTTGTGAGATTATTATGGATTTCTAATTTGACTTCTCCACCATTTTCATAACAGCCAGTAATGAGTAAATTTATTTCTTTAGTATTGAAATAACTATGGGTATGCGTTATAAAAGACACTCCAAATAAAGCCATAATGAAAATCCATAAAAAGCCTTTTAAATTCACCTTTTTAAAAATACTCATTTTCTTTCATCCCCTCCTTTATTTCAATTGAACTAACCTATTCTTTTACTTTATTACGTATAAAAGTAATAGAAGTTCGAATTATTTCAAAAATAAAGTTCCCCTTGTTCAACTAAACTGCCGCTTTAGTTGAATAAGAAAAAGGCTTTACTCCTTCTTGAAGTAAACCACCCGTTACTTTAAGAGTAATTCTGCACAAATCATAAATTCCCCATTAAAGTTGGGTCAGCACCAAACCAAGTTTGATTATCATTTTCTTCTGTCAATGGTTGAATCCAACAAACACCAAAATAAAATTTTCTATCTGAAGTAGTGGGATATGTTACATATTGAATTCCATTACTCAAGTAATCCCCACCATAATCAATATAATTTGTGCTATCTGTGAATTCTCCTACTATCCCAATTGTGAGTTTTATATCATCTCTGTAAAAAGATATTGCTTCAAGCCTTTCGCCACTTTCAACATCTCCCTTTACATCTATTGAAGGTATGCAACATTTAATTTCTTGATCCTTCATTTCACTTTTGTACTCATATTGAATTAAATACCTACCATTTACATCTCGACAATGCAATTCTAAATCTAATTTTATCACAGTAAATCGCACTTCTTCATCATTAACAAACAATTTAATAGCACCTAAAGGAGTTAATAACATTTAATCACCCACTTATTAATATTTTATCTTGTTAAACTAAACTAAAGCACCTCGTTGTTGAAAAAGGAAGTAGTAATCTCGCTATTTATACTGATTAAAATTCGTTTCTATAGGCATTACCGATTTAATGAAGGCTATATCTTTTTCGTTAACATTGGGTGCAAAAAACTCCATACCCCAATGTTCGGAATGAAAAATAGTGGTGGAGTTTTTACTCAAAAAAATAGAGAACCATTTTATCTTCCCCTCAATATTTACATTATTTGATAATAAATGGGTTACAACATTTAGTGCTTTATTTCCCTTGAAAATAGTGAGGTTATTTTCCGTGATTGTTTCGAATGAGCCTTTAAGCATTGACTTTGTTTCCTCGACAACAACTGCTTCTTCATTCCAACAATGGATTTCTATCGTATCTGATTGTGATAAAAAATAGTTCATCAAAGGAACCCAATAATCAATTTTTTCATATTCACCAGATACACTAAAATACAGTTGGCAAATCATTTTACTACCACCTTTTTAGTGATTTTTATATACTATATCTCAAATTCCTTCTTTATCTAACGCTTCGTTAGTTCAATAAGAAAAAGGCTTTACTCCCTCTTAAAGTAAAGCACCCTTAGTTGAATAACTATGGCTTCCCGACAACAGGGAAAACAGTTAAAATTTCATCTAATTCTTTTATTAATGTATTTAAAAAAGTTTGATCTGATGCAAATTCAAATGTAAGAACAGCACCATACCCCGCAGGATAGCATGTCTCACCAGTCCACATAATGTTACCTAATTTGTCCATTTCACAATCAAACTGAAAATAACTATCTAAATTTTTTAGGCTTGCTTTTCCTTGTAAGAATCGCTTCATTAATTTGAGTTCATTAACGAAGTCTCTTAATTCATCTGTTCTTAACTCAGCATTAAAACAAACCAGATAACCTGGTATTTCTATTTTTATTTTTGATTTAACCCAATTTACATCCCAATAGTCCGTACTGTCAGGAAAATTTCGATGTAATACATCAATCTCAATATTTGTTCTCTCACCTAAAAGATAAAATTTCATCTAATCACCTCAAAATACAAGAATTCAATACAACTAATTTACAATCCTTCTTAAACTAACCTGCGCACGTTAGTTCAATACTGCTTTCTACCTTAAAGTTCTTTTCCAGTAATTATTGTATATAAAATTTCTGAGTCCTTTATTGGCAGTTTTATATATTTTGCCTGACCCTCCACAATTATCTCTAATCTATCTCCATTTGGAGTCACCCATATAGCATAGTTAATCGACCCCAAGCTAAAACGATATTCAGGAGGAAGTACCATATCCACCTTAATCTTTTCTTCCCATTCAGCGTTTTCAATTATTTCGACAACGCTCTCTATTTCATCAGATTTAACAACTTCTTTTATACTTTTATACCCTTCCCTTTGGCGTTTTTGAACACCAAACGGTTTTTTTTCAATATGTTCAGTTTGTGGTGTCTCTGCTTTTATTTCTTTCGGTGCTTTTATTGCTTCTTCTTGATTACAGCCAACTAAAGCAAAATAAAATACGGTAAATAATGTAAAAGTAACTATCCTTTTCATACACATTACACCTCTTTTAATTAGACGAGCACCCATTAGTCTAAGTATAATCTATTCTCATATCCTTATTTGACTAACTGCATAATCGAAATTTAAGTGAAGAAAAAAGAATATATCAAAAAAACAAAAATCCCTATTATTCCTGTGACAATAAATGGAGTTCCGGAAACTGGACTTCTTTTAATTCGAATGTAAAAACCGCTCAAGATATACATGCAACAGAGTAATAATCCAATAATCAATAATATAGGTTTCATTGATCCATCTCCAAACTTGAAGTAAGCAACCCTACTGCACAATATTTTACATATATTAACTTATTCAACACAGTAGCAAAATAACCTTCTTCTTCAACGAAACTGCCGC
Source organism: Psychrobacillus sp. FSL H8-0510 (assembly GCF_038008345.1). NCBI lineage: Bacteria > Bacillati > Bacillota > Bacilli > Caryophanales > Bacillaceae > Psychrobacillus > Psychrobacillus sp. FSL H8-0510. The sequence goes on along the minus strand of NZ_JBBOYZ010000001.1, from coordinate 1,537,169 downwards.
GTTAGTTAAGTACATTCTTTCACAAACTTTTAGATGCAGGTTAAATTCATAATGCTTTTACTAAAAATCAATTAACCTTTACCTTTTACTTAGCCAAATTTTAATAATTATTCACATATTAAAAAAGAGCTTGGAAAATGAAACTTCCAAACTCTTTTTTCTGTCTTTCTTTACTAAACACCTGTTACTTTGAATGTATTTCTTCACAATGTCTTTACTTAATTTGTTTCGTATCCTCTGTTAAGAAGGTAATCACCACAAATAATGCAAATGCCAATAACAATAAAGTTCCGCCTACAATGAACAAAATCATCACAAATGTTTCATTTAAGTTAAATGGGTTTAAATTATACATCCACATACCAAACGTTAGACCAAGTGCGCCTAACATTCCAGTAATAGCGTGTATAGGTACAAGTTTTTTGTATTTTACAGTATACACTCTATAAAATATTCCCCATGCAAATACGGATAACCATCCAACTAATAATATATGTGCATGTATGGGACGCAATGAATAATCCATACTTCCGCTCATTTTAGACCCTAAAAACGTACCGATTATTCCAAATATAGCAGCAAAACGAATTAATCGAATTGACCATTTCTTTTCCATAATGTTAACTCCTTCTAATTGGTAATTTAATTACAAAAGTACTTCCTTTTCCGACTTTACTAGTGACATTTACTTGTCCACCATGTAACTCCACAACTTTCTTGACTATTGATAGTCCTAGCCCAGTACCATCTTTTTTTCTAGCTGTATCTACTCGATAAAAGCGGACAAATATTTGCGCTAATTGTTCATTACTAATCCCTATTCCTGTATCTTTGAAAATAATTTGAATTTCACCATGTACTTCTCGACAAGTAATAGAGATGATACTTCCTAATTCAGAATACTTAATAGCATTACTCAATAAATTATCCCACACACTCATGAGTAATTCTGCATCCCCTTGAATAACTACAGGTTCTAATTTATAGGATAATTCTAATTCACGTTCATTGATTCGCCATTGCGACTTCCTTATAATGTCTTTTAACTGTTCATCTAATCGGACACTATTCCTTTGTAAGGAATAAGAAGCCTGATCTAAAGAGGTTAAGATTAGTAACTGTTTTGTTAAGTTCGATAATCGCTTAGATTCTCGCTGAATAATGGCTGCATACTGTAACCTGTCTTCTTTCTTTAGTTCATCAGTTTGAAGTAGATCAGAGTAACCTTGAATATTCATTAATGGCGATTGAAAATCATGAGAAACGTCATTTACAAATCCCTTGCGTAATTCATCATTATGAGCAAGCTGCTGCTGCATCAAATTAAAATTTTCCGCCAATTGGCCAATCTCATCGTTTCGTGAAATATTTAATCGGTAATTGAAATTTTCGTTTTTTACCGCCTTAGTAGCTTCTGTTAAGGATGAAATCGGTCGTATTAGGTTTCGTGTCATAACAGCCACACCGAGTAAGCTAATGATAGCGATTGCAACGACAAAGCTCATTAATACAACATGGATATCCGAGAAAATGGACTTGTTATCGGGTCTCAAAAATAATGCATATTGGTTTTGCTTTGTAACAACAGGTACCCCAACGGAATTTTCCAAGCTATTGGAAAAATGCCCCATCATTAATAACGAACTCGGTGCATATTTCATCCCATGATATATTTCACCATCCATAATAGCTTGAACTGTTTCAGGGGGTATCTTTAGATTTTGAAATTCTTCACCAAAGGGGTATTTTTCTCCAGAACTAGATATTAGATAGATTTGATATCCTGAATTACCGATTAATGATAAATAGGCATGCATAGAATCCTTCGAATCATGCATATTTTCAATTCCATTCGCAACCTCTTGAGCAAACTCTACATTCTGTGAATCAATATTGTTTTTTGAGACTGAAAAGTAAATAATATTCGCAAGGGCAAATCCGACGATAATACTGCAAAACAAAATTAATACAGTCGCGCTAATAAATTGTCGATAAAGTGTTTTCATTTCAACAGCTCTAATTTATAACCAATTCCACGAACGGTTATAATTTCAACATTTGCCTCGTAACGTATTAATCGTTCCCTTAATCGATTGATATGTGTATTCAGCGTATAGTCATTACCCTCAATATCAATTCCCCATGTATGCTCAATTAGAAAAATTCGTTGCACGATTTTTCCACTTCGTGATGCTAACAAAGTGAGTAGTTCAAATTCCTTCAAAGGCAACAAAACGGTTTCTTTTTTTATAATTACTTCATAGTTTTTTCGATCAATTTTCATATTCCCAATTTCTATGAAGTTTTCTAAAGATCTTTCATAACGTCGCAAAACAACAGCAATCCTAAATAATAATTCGCTAGGCTCAAATGGCTTTACTATGTAATCTTCTGATCCAGCAGTAAATCCTTGTTCTTTATCTGCTAATTGACCTTTAGCGGTTAATAAAATCACGGGAATATCATAATCTTCCGTCAAAATTTCTGTTAACTCAAAACCATTCATACGCGGCATCATAACGTCTACAATCGCCAAATCCACTTTGAAAGTTTCTAGTAAAATTAGCGCTGCTTCCGCATTGTCAGCATTATGCACTTTATACCCTTCACGTTCCAAATGTATAGTTACTAGTTGTAATGTATCTAAATCATCATCTACTAATAAAATCTGCATAGTAACGCCTCCGCTTTCTAGTGAATTTGGTTTCATGTAAGTTATTAATTATATTATTGTAACGTTAATTTGCCATCTTCCATACGGTAAACGCGGTCGCAATATGCCAGCATTCGTTCATCATGAGTTACCATAACAGCAGCCTTACCACGTGCTTTAACCTCTTTTGAAATAAGGGAAACGACCTCATTTGCACGGTTTGTATCCAATGATGCAGTAGGTTCATCCGCTAAAATAAGCGATGAATCATTCATAAATGAACGCGCGATTGCTACACGTTGTCGTTCCCCACCAGAAAGCTCATTAGGGAATTTTTCGAATTTACTACTCAAACCAAGCTCTATTAATAATTCTTTTGCAAAGGCTTCATCTTGTTTTGTTACTTTACCCGACATCTTTTTTAATAGAAGTAAATTGTCTAAAACATTTAAGTACGGCATTAAATTAGACGTTTGTAATATAAATCCTATTTCATGTAATCGTAAATTGGAAAGCTCTTTATCTTTTAGTGTTGCAATATCTTTATTATCAATTTTGACTTCACCTTGTGAAGGTTTTAATAATGCCCCAGCAATCGATAGAAATGTTGACTTTCCAGAACCTGATGGGCCAATAATGGCCACAAACTCTCCAGAAGCAACCTCCATTGAAACTTGATCTAAAGCTACTATTTGTGATTCGCCTTCTTTATATACCTTTGAGACATTTTTCATGCTTAAAGTCATTATTCAACCCTCCCTAACGCGGTTAATGGATCTATTTTTGAAATTCGACGAACTGAAAACAACGAGCTACCAACAGATATCACTAATAGTACTATTCCATAAATAATAACTAATACAGGATCTAAATTAAATGGCATTTCTTCTGGGAATACCATCGCAGTTAGATATGTAAGGCCAATACCTATTAAAATACTAAAAAATGACAACACGAATACTTGAGATACGATTGCTTTAGCTATAAATCCATTTGAAGCACCAATTGCTTTCATCACACCAAATTGCTGTGTTTTTTGGATTGTTAGAACATAGAAGAAAACTGCAATTACGAAAGCTGAAATGACAATTAAGAACACAAGCATCATCATTATTGTACCATTTTCCGCAGTATAACCTGGCATACCATTAATAGCAGCGGATTTGGTAACTACTTCCACGCCATCGACTTCTTTTTCAATTTGTGCTGCATCCACGTCTTTACCTAATATGGCGAATGCATTGATAGCATCTTCTACTCCATTATTTGATCCGGGTGCAGAATATTTATACTCCCGTACAAAATCCATATTTGCAAATAGTGAAGGCAAGTGATTGAATGTCTCGTTTTTCACAAAACCAATAATTTCTGCATTTAGTTCAGAACCATCAATTGCTACAGAATCACCAATTTCATAGCCTTCTTTATTTTTTAATGTGATATTCGCAACCACACCATTTTTAATCTTCGGATCAACAGCTTTACCTTCTATTACTTCTGGATGTAAAATTGAGCCTGCTTCAATACCTAATAAAGCAGCATCTACTTTGTCCTCCCCTTCAGCAACACCATCAATTGGTAAGATTGCTATGACTGACTGGGAAAATGGTGTAACTTCTTCTACCCCTGGCTGCGCTTCAATTTTACTTTGCAGCGATTGAGATAATAATGATTTTGAAAATGTCGCACCCGCCCCATTTTCATAAACAACATGCTCTGCTTCCCAGTTTTTAATCGTCGCAGCGCTTAGTGTAGATAGTCCATTTCCTAAACCCGAAAGAATAAATACAAGCCATGCGATTAATATTATGATAAGCCCAATCATTGTAAAACGTAACTTACCATGTTTTAGTTCTTTTAATGCCAAAAACATATAATAACCTCCTTATTTATTTACATTTCTCATCATATACAAGCTATATAAACTTTATATAAACTTTCACCAATTAAGCAGAATTAGAGATATAGAAATCCGCCAAATTTATTAATATATTTCATCACAAGACAAAAAAACCCACTCAAATATTTGAGCAGGATGTATCATATGCTTTTTCATCACCATTATATATTCCGAGCTTATAAACCTGATTGGTTCTTTTGAATAATAGATATAATCTCGATATATAACGCTGTCATTTCGTCAGGGGTCTTTTCTAAACCATTTTGAATCCACTGTTCAATTAATCCTAAAAATGCTGATGTGATAAAGGATAAGTAGTATTCCATTGGCACCTTTAAGTTTGTATGGAAACTTTCATTTTTCTCTAAATTAACACGCACTTTTTCTGAAAAGGCATCTCTAAATCGAAGATGAAAACCAGCTCTACCACGATCACTTAAAAATATTTTTAACATTGGCGCATGCATTTTAATCGAGTTAAATAAGGTAGCAGCTAATTGTTCTTGATTCTTTTCAAATTTTTGCATAGATGAATAATATTTTTGCAATTCATCAATATGATTGCCTAAATCCTCAAATAACTGTTGCTCAAGTTGATCAAGTAAATCAAATTTATCTTTATAGTGTAAATAAAATGTCCCGCGATTTATTTGCGCAACTTTTGTAATGTCACCTACCGTAATTGCTTCAAATGACTTATTCTCTATAATCTGTATAAAAGACGTTTGGATAAGTTTTTTTGTTTTGCGATTTTTTTCTGTATAAATACTCAAAAAATCAACTCCTCCCAAAAATGAACACACTGTTAACTTTTGTTTATTGCTTTAATATACGCGTAAATTGTAAGATATACAAGTACCACTAAACAACATGTTGAAAATTGAGAAAGGATGAATTCCAGTTGAGATTATTTAAAGAAAAATTAGCATGGGTTGCTCCTATCGCTGTAATATTAATAATTGCTCTATTCTCTTTGAACCTATTTGCTCAAGGAGATCCCAAAGTTAAAAATCTACCAATTGCGCTTATAACGAGTGATGAAGGCAGTCATGTGGATGCTGTAAAAGAAGCAATCGAACAAATGAGTAAAGGTATCGAAGGTGAGGAACCGATGTTAGCTTTTTCAAGTGAAAAAGAAGCAGATATTGAAGAGTTGTTTGCTCAAAAAGAATATTATGCAGCTCTAGTTATTCCTGAAGGGTATAACGATGCCGTACAAAATGCCATGACAAGTAACACATCAGCAACTCTAAAAATATATATTAATCAAGGTTTTAACATGACAGGTGCAAACTTTGCGAAAACTGCTTTAAATGGATTAGTTACCCAAATTAGCGATCAATATTCAACAAACCTTATAGGACAATTGGGCGATCAACAAATAGATGCTAACCAAGCATCTGTGCTTGTCCACCCCGTCGTATCTGAAGAAAAAGTATTCAATGCAATCACTACTGCCACAGCGAATGGGAGTGCACCAACATTATTGGCAGTGCCTGCTTGGGTTGGAGCATTAATCGGTGGCTTCATTGTTTTTCTAGCTACATCTAGCATCTTAAAAAAAGAAATGCTAACACGTAAACAAACATTACGTCTAATGAGTGGACAATTATTATTCGGTGTAATTATCGCCCTGTTCTCAGGCTTTACTGTTGCAACACTTGCACAGATTGCTGGTATTAATATGCCAAGTTACTTTTTAGTCGCTTTCTTTGTATCCTTTGCAGCTTTCTGTTTCTACTTATTGGTATCAGCTATAACTGCATGGATTGGCAAACCTGCCATTACGTTATTTATGGTCGTTATGCTATTAGGTATGGGTGTTCTAATGACACCACAAGAAATGCTTCCAAGTTTCTTTGTAAACTTCATTCGTCCTTGGGTACCAATTCGGTTTGCTTCTGAAGGTTTACGTGAAATCTTCTACTTTGGTAGCGGCTTCTACACAGGGGAATCTTTCAACACTATTTTAGGAATTGGTATTGCAGGTTTATTGATTTTCCTACTGTCTATTTTTAAACCAGTACGTACAAAAACTAGTTCAAAATAAAGAACAGTTGGCAAGCGTATATGCTTCCATCATTAAAAAATGCTCTTTTGTTCCGTCCAATCAGATCTAACATTATTATCGACTTACGCAACTAAAGTGAACGAAAAAGCCAACCATATTGATCTGACCCAATAAAGTTAGACAAAAGGGAGTTCAGTAATAAAAATGACTAACCTTAGCACCCCCATGATACTCAACTAGAGCACCCGTTTGGTTGAATAAGTGTTTTTTCAAATGTTAAACGACTAAAAACAGAAAAAATAAGTTAAGTTTTATAACTTATTTTTTCTGCTTTCAATTAGTAATAAAAGTGACAACACCACTACACTAAATACCACTATAAACAAAAATGACAAGTATAGAGTCATGAATCCTTCAAATGCCTCATCAAACACTATAAGAGCGACATCCGGGTTATAAATACCACCCATAGAAATATATCGAACCACTTCAAGATAAACAAGATGGAAAATAATACTCATCCATAATGTTCCTGTATACTTTCTATATAGCTGTAGAGCAATTCCAAAAGTGAGGAGCAATATAATATAATCTATAGTTATTATAAATGGATCACTAAAGAATATTGACTCTAATGCCATTACAGTAATCGGAATACAAATGAACATCAACGGTTGCAAAATTAATGAGATGATGAAGCGAAATTTCTTATTCAACTCTTGAAATATTAACCCACGTATAAAGACTTCTTCTGGAAATGCCTCATACATAAATGCTGTCAGTGCATTGATTAAAATGGCAATTATAACACTTGATGTAAAATTAAATCTAACATTTTCAATGCCACCAAATATATAAGCCGTTAAAATTCCTAATAGGGCTAAAGTAAAAGGCAAAGTAATTCCCACTATCAACTTAGAGGATGATTTTAAACCCTTCAAGCCAATGTTACTAAAAACGTCTGGGTTTTTTCTTTTAAGTATATAAAGTATAAAAAGCGTTAACCCAGTAAAGATTACTCCTTGTAAGAGCATGCCTATTTGTCGATCCATATCTTGTTTTTCTATCAAATATTGTCCGATATTACCCGATACAAAGAGGAATAATGACACGAGTACAAAGTACAAAATTAACCTGCTAATCCTGAAACTTGATGAATCTATTTGAATTCTCCTCTCTTTTTAATAGATTATTATTAAATCTTTTCTGGTGAAAAACCTTTTAAGTATTTTGTGTCATATTCCTCAGTAAAATGTTCATATGACTTTAATTCTTCTTTCGCCAAATCTGTTAAATAAGAAAACTTCGGCAATTTTTAATACTTTATTAGATTTCACATGAACTACTCCTTTCACGCCTCCCCCAATGTTAAGGAAAAAGAGCTTTTGATCAACATAACTTATCATTATGAACACGTACTTAATTTAAGAGAAAAGACCTTTTAAATATATTCTACTTCCCTCTAGTTATTCCTTCTTCAACTAATCTGATTCTTTAGTTCAGTAAGAAAAAAGGCTCCACTTCTTTTTGAAGTAAAGACCCTTTAACTTAATAAAATTTATTTTATTCACTTGGTATATAGCCAATTACTTCATTGGTTATGGGGTCAACGAGGATTAAAGGTGTACCGAATACAACATTATCTTTATCTTCGAACGAAACCATTAATACCTCTTTTCCATCATAAGTTTTATCCAAAAATTCGTAGCTATTATCAGCATTCATTTTTTTCACTTTCGCACTTTGCCAATCTTCTTTAGCCCTGTCATACCAACCTTTTTCATTTATAAATTCCCATGCTACTGCCCTAACATCTCCATAATTATCCGTATCATTTGTATTTTCTATAACTTGTTTATTGGAACAACCAATGATTACCCATATCGAAAATACCGCTAAGGTTAAATATAAAAATTTTAATTTCATAATACTTTAACCTCTTTTCAATTAGACGATAAAATCTATTTTGGTATTCAATAATTCAACTCTTGTTAAACTAAACTGCTGCTTTAGTTCATTAAGAAAAAAGCCTTTACCCCTTCTGTAAGTAAAGGATCCGTTATTTGAATAACTAAGCTTATTTGGGAACCTCAATAGTTTCAATACCACTAAGAAAAATTAAACCATTTCTTTTTATCGTGTATCTTACGTAATACGTCTTATCTTTCTGAATTAAATTCATTACCATTGGTTCCCTAACAATTACTTTAGTCTCTTCTTGATGTCCTACTGGGGCATTAGGGTTAAATCCCTTTATCCATGCTTCATTGTTATCGTTAGAATACCCTTTTTCAGTGACAGTAAAATCAGTTACAGTTAACACAGACGAAAAAGAATTATAAATTAAAAAAACATTTAAAAAGGCAACAGAAATTGTTATAGCCGAAAATAAAGTTCTTTTACTCTTCATAAAATTCCCTTCCTTCACTATCCTGCTTCGTTAGTTAAATAAAAAACAGCTACCACTATAGGCAGCCACTGTTTAACTAAAGCACCCAATAGTGAAAAACATCTCTACATTCCTTTTATCCCATTAGAATCAAAAACCCAATTGTTAAAATCATTGATCCAATAGAAATTAGGTACACTATTACAAATTGATTAAAATTAATCTTTTTTAATTTACCTTTTCTTTTCAGACTGTATAAAAACATAGAAAATCAATAATTTTTTCTCAAACAATTAGATTAATCAGATATTTTATTTAATGGTTAGATCCTTAATCGTTATATAAAGTCGCCTCGCGGAATTCATTATATGAGACCTGATATTTTCAATTTCATTTAAACTAGAAATCTTTATTTGAAGTTCTGCTACTCCTTTTAAATTACTGATATTTATATTCTCTTTTTCTATCCCAAAATCTTGAATAAGCTTATTTGTAAAATTAGTTATTTTGCCGTTACCTTTCTTTCCAACATAAAATAAAATCTTAATCTTATAACTTCTAATGGAAATTAAATACTGATTCAAGGCCCAAATATAATTATCTTTTTCATTATCATAATGGCTTGGATCTCCAAAATGTTTGGCTTGACCACAATGATGACAAATTGCTATATAACTAACATGTCGCCTATTTACACCCGGTTGTTCAACATTCACAAAAACTTCATAGGGAATAAACACATCACGTGAACAAAATCTACAAATAACAGGCTCATCGTAAATCGTGATACGACTTTTTTGGGGGCGTAGGGGTTCATCCATCCCGCTCATTCTTTTGTCACTTCCATGTATTCAATAATAGATACATGTTTTTGTAACATATGATCAAATCGGTTTTTTTCTTGAAACATTCGAATTTCACCACATGACGTGCAAGAAAATGATTGCAATGTGAGCTGGTCTGTTACCGTTTCACCTAAAGGATATAAATCCGTATAAACTTCACGATGCAAAAATTCATCTTGCTGACAAAAAAAACAAACGAGCTGCTTGTCACGAACTTTTATTTGATACGTCCCTCTTCTTCTAACCATTCCATCACTCCTGATCATTAACACTGCCTTATTTTACGTTTGAATTAAATGAGGGTTCCAAATTTAAATAATTTACCCATTTAAAAATACGCCATCTTAGCTTATTCAACTAAACTGCTTGATTAGTTCAATAAGAAAAAAGGCTTTCTCCTTCTTAAAGTAAAGCACCCATTAGTTCAGTAAGTTCAACAAAGAGGCGTTTAGCCCTCGTCCTCCTGTATGATAAAGGGAATTAATAATTAATACTCCAACTCTTCTAATTAAAAAGCTTTTATTACTGACCATCCTTTATAAATACCTTTATATTTTTTGGAATATAAAAACATAAGCTCAGTTTGATAATCAACAAGTGCCAATGCTTCTGTTTTAGTTACTTTAATTATAGAATAATCGAAATTTTTATCTTCAATGGCAATATTAAATCCTGTTTCACTTATCTCACTAATACATTCTCTTGCAAATTCATTTGGTATTGCAAGTACATGGGTAATGTGACATCTATTCACCTGTGATAAGTTTATTTGGGTTTGTTTTATTTTTATTCTGTTTTCCTTAAGTCTTTTTTCCTTTTCTTCAGAGGTTTCATAGCAATTGAATAACCCTACACTAAGGGAATGGTCAATTTCAATACGATTATAATCTAAAATCCATTTTCTAAACTTATGATATAAAGGTAAAAGATTATCTTTATTTATGCTAAAAACATCACAACCTCGGTCATCATACATATGAAATATTATATCCTTCTGGGTGCTTATAAAATAAACAGATTGTCCAATAGAAGGTGCTCTTCCTTGTTCATAATTTCCTATACCTTCAAGTATTTCCTTGTAAGGAATAAAATTTAATTGTGAGGATAGTAGTTTCACTTTGTATTCATTCTTGATTTCTATGGTTTGACCAGTTAACTCATCATAATCCTCATCTATATCGAACAAAGTTTCCTCTTCTATATTTTGCTTACTGAGTAAATCATACAGGTATACTGGAGTAGTATTTCCAAACATGATGTCCTCGGTTAGTTCCCAATCTTTTATATAAACATAAATAATATCATCTTTCTTGAACAATTCTTCAAATAATGTAGTAAATCTTGTTACAACTTGGTTTATTCTTTCTTTAGTGCCGTTTTCATATGGCTCACCTAGTTCAAACCTTAGATGCAATTTACTTGTTAGGTTTGGAAAATTGCTGTCTATGTACTTCAATATTTTTTCCTTCATTGGAATAGCTCCCTTATATTAATTTCGAATAATTTTCAGTCAGCTTCATCTCTTTTATAAGTTTCCTTATTGAAGTAATTCACCCGTCTTACTGGGGAATAGTTTGCAAAACCGACAACTTTGCCATTAACTTCCGCAACATAAAGAATAGAACGTTCTAAACGTTGTTTCATACCTTCATCATTGTAAGCTGAATTTAAGAAGTTATTTTGTACCTCTAATGGAATTATGCCCTCATATGTAGCATTCCAAGTTGTTTTCGCTATACTTTGAACTTGTTTTGTATCTGCGTACTGCATCTTACGAATCGTAATACTCATATAAAGTCCTCCTTTTGTTCAACAACTTACATATATTAACTAATTCAACACAATCGTAGAAAAACCTTCTTATTAAACTAGGTGAGTAGAAGAGAACCTCTCTACCTTGCGGTAGATTGTGTTCCTCCCCCCTCACAGAGCCGTGCTTGCACTATTTACGTATACCGCTTCTCCTCACCGAAATATAGCTAATCTCTTTTCTTAAGTCGTATATATTCAATTCGTGGTTAGGGTAACGCGTATTTATGAAGAAAGAGATTGAATTAATAGAGAGAAGTAAAATTACTTCTCTCTTTTAAATATATTATTCTGACTCCATCGTTTTTCTAAACAAATTCTGATTCTTTAAAGCCATAATACTAACTATTGCAAGTAAAATACCAGAAACAATAAAAATACTACGTACACCGAAGTAATCTGAAAGAATACCCATTGTTAGTGAGGCAATTCCAAATGTGCCTGTTCCAATAGTGCCAAGAGAAGTATAAACAGTTGCTAATTGGTCTTTGGATACGCTTGTTTGGATTAATGTTTGTTGAGGTATATTTTTCAATTGTCCAAAAAGCCCTATTAAGGCGGATAGGACCATTGCGATTACAGGGAAACTCGTCAATCCAAATACAACCGTAAAAATGCAAGTCATAAACGCTCCTGTAATGATAAAAACGTGACGTTTTTTATCTACAAACAAGGAAAACTTAATGCACAATAAACTTCCCACTACTAAGCCTATAAAAAAAGCTGCATTAATATAACCCCACCAATATTCTTCCGCCTTTAAAGCCTGTTCGACATAGACCAATATTATTGCTGCTATCCAAACTGAGCCAGCAATAGTTTCAAAAAATTCCATACGGACCACTGTTTTTAATAACGGTGTCCGTTTAATAGTTCGCCAACCTTTGGTTAATTGAGACCATTTTTTTTCTTGTCTTTCTTCTTTGTGTTCTACATTTTTTAACAAACTCAAGAAAATGCTTGAAAAAATAAATAGTACAGTAACTATCCAGATTAGTTGGTTTGGACTGAATACGATTAATAGCATACTTCCAAAAAACCAAGTCCCTATTTGGATAGTTTGTGTAACTGTTTCTGCTATTCCGTTTGCTTCTACTAAGCTTTCTTCCGCTACATAAAAAGGAATTAAAGTTTGTCTAATTGGATTCGCACAACCATCAAGAAGAGCAATCAAACCAATCGCTACAAATATGAAATAATAGTTATTTGAATTAAAACCCATCATCAAAAAAAATCCTAAGCCCAATAAAAATAATGTTTTTCCTATTTGTGAACCAACTAATAAACGTTTCAAATTGTACTTACCTATTAGCAGTGGTGTTAAAACACTTGAAATAAACATAGAAAAAGTAATGGTAAACGGAACGAAGGCTGATGCGGTAGCTGACTCGGTTAAACTGTAAATAATGCTAATAACACCGACAATGTACAACACGTCGCCTATATTAGCTAATGATTGGCCAATCATTAAAAAAAGAAAATTACGATTTGATTTCAATATTATCCCCCATTTTCTTCTGAATTGCCTGAAAAAAATGAAGGGTGTTAAATTGGACTATTATGCATGAAACTTTGCTCCTTTATGTACGCAGTATGACAAAAATCACTGGGGGATAACATGACTTATCATATTACGTTTGAATATTAACTTGATTGTACCTTAAATCTTTATTAAATTAAATGGCTGTTCTTCGCAATATATAACGATTATCAACCATTTTCTTTAACAGAGCCCAAAAAATTAATAATTATGTTGAAGTGCTAAAACTCTTGAGGAAAAATCGACCCTTTTTTCGAATTCGTTAGATAATGTTACAAGTGAACAATTCATTTGCAAACAAAAATGGAGGGAGATGACTACAGTCATCTCCCTCCATTTTTTAAACTTTATTAATCGTTTCGACTCATTCCAGTATAGATTAATACTAAACGTAATAACTCTAAAACAGCAACTGCTGTAGCAGCAACATAAGTTAAAGCAGCTGCGCTTAATACTTTTTTCGCGTGACGTTCTTCCTCATTGCGAATAATGCCGTGAGAAACCATTTGATCCATAGCTCTACTCGAAGCGTTAAATTCTACAGGTAATGTTACAATTTGGAATACAACACCAGCAGCTAATAACACGATCCCTATCAACATCAGATTAGGGAAACTAGCTATCATACCGATCATGATGAAAACCCAAGAAGCATTTGACGAAATATTAGCTACTGGCACTAATTTATGACGTAAATTTAAAAACGAATATGATTCTTTATGTTGAATGGCATGACCGACTTCATGTGCTGCAATCGCAGAACCTGCAACAGAAGCTTCATGGAAATTATGAGAAGATAATGCCACTATTTTTGTCATTGGATTATAGTGATCGCTTAAAAACCCTCTACTCTCCACAACCTGAACATCAGCTAAACCATTTGCATCAAGAATTGTTCTTGCTACTTGAGCCCCTGTCATCCCGGATGTAGAACGAACTTTTGAATATTTTTTATATGTTCTTTTAACTTTCATTTGTGCATACAAAGGCAATAACAGAATTATTGCAAAGTATATAAGATAAGAAGCCAAATTTTTTCCCCCTCTATAATCTATACTTCTTATTTTAATAGGAATAATAGAGACATTCAACTAATACGCTTTGACCTTTTTTGATAAATAAAAGAAGCTAACAAAATACAAGCAATAGATAGCCAAAATGTAAAGTAACCAATCTGATCAGCATACTTATCTAAACTACTATATATTGGCATCTGATCAAAAACATAATCAATCACATCATTATGTAATGTCCATATAGCAGCTATTATGATGTGTATCCATCTAAAGCGATAAAAAGGAATGTAGAGAATAGCCTGAACAGCCATTGCAAAATGCGATGCTACGAGCATCCACCCCATCCAACCTAGATAATCATTTTCAACATATGTCCAAATATTCATGACTACAGCCCATAATCCATATTTAACTAGTGTGATTAAAGCTAGAGCTTCAATCAACTTCCAGTTTTTCTTTAATAACCAAGCAAATAAAGCAATTGTAAAAAACAAACTTGCTGTAGGACTATCAGGAACGAATAGTAGGAATTTCGCCTCCGTTTGGGACAACTGACTTTCATACCAAATGTAGCCATAAATAGTGCCAAGTAGATTTACTATGAATAATAGCCACATAAATGTTTTGTTAAAGAGAACTAGTTTTATATACATTAGCAATTCTTTCATTTATTTGGACTCCCTTTTTGTGTAAGAAAAAAAGAGAGTCAGTTTCCTGACTCTCTTCATTTGTTAAAATTATTCTGCTGGTTGTAATGTAGTGATATACTCAGCTAGTTTTTGTAACTCTTCCTCGGTACCTGTAAATGTTCCACCAGGCATACCGCCTTTACCTTCATGAGCGATTTCAACGATTTCCTCAGCAGTATATTCTAATCCTACTAATGGTAAACCGATACCGCCCTCAAAGGAGTTACCGTGACACCCAATACAAGAAGAACCTTGATAAAGTTGATAACCTTCGGAAGTTTCATCAAACTCGACTGATACTTCTTCTTTAATCTCACCGTAAGCTTTAGCAGCTTCCCAGTCATGGTTTACAACAGATTCCCATGTTAAGTAAATGATTGAAGCAATTGCTAGAAGCATGAATCCTGTCGGTAATGGACGTTTCCATGGGCTTCTTTCCTTGCTTGTATCTAAAAATGGTACTAATAATAGCGCTCCGAAAGCCAGTCCTGGCATTACGATTGCTCCAATAATATTAAATGGTCCTGAAGCAAATTCATATTTCAATAATTGGTATAAAAACAAGAAATACCAGTCTGGTACTGGAATATAACCTGTGTCAGCTGGATCAGCTGGGCGTTCAAGTGGCGATGGATGTGCAACAGTTAATACCAAATAACCAACTAAGAATACCGCACCGACTAACCATTCTTTAAGTAAAAAGTCAGGCCAGAAAGCTTCTGTTTTGCCTGGATACTCAGAATAGTCTTTTGGAGTGTTTTTCTTACGGTTAGAAAGATCTGGTACACGTGAGTCTCCAACGAATTTCATGCCTTTTCCGCGATGCATAGTGTCCCCTCCTTGTAACAATTATCTGTTCCATTTACCCATTAAAGTGGTCCAGAAATACCTTGACGACGAATCATGATAAAGTGAGCTGCAAGTAATGCAAATAGAGCAGCTGGCAAGAAGAACACATGAATCGCAAAGAATCTTGTTAATGTTTGTGCACCGATGATTGTTTCATCACCAGCTAAAAGCGTTTTAATAATTCCACCAACGAATGGAACAGATGCTGCAATTTCAATACCTACTTTAGTTGCGAACAATGCTTTCATGTCCCACGGTAATAGGTAACCTGTAAATCCTAAACCTAACATAACAGCGAAGATTAGTACTCCGACCATCCAGTTTAGTTCACGAGGTTTTTTATAAGAACCAGTAAAGAATACACGCAATGTATGTAAGAACATCATAACAATTACAAGTGATGCTCCCCAGTGATGCATCCCACGTACAATTTCACCGAATGCTACTTCATTTTGAAGATAGTAAACAGATTCCCATGCATTTTCAATATCAGGTACATAATACATAGTTAAGAACATACCTGAAAGAATTTGAATTACCGTGATGAAGAACGTTAATCCTCCGAAACAGTATACAAATGCCGAAAAATGATGTGCAGGGTTTACGTGTTCTGGTACTTCATGGTCTGCAATATCACGCCATATAGGAGTAATATCAAGACGTTCATCCACCCAATCATAGATTTTATTAAGCACTGATGTCGTACCCCCTTACTTTAAACTAATGTGTTAGGAATAGCTTTCCCAATTTCTAAGAACCCGTCATTTTCACGAACTTCATATTGATCCAACGGACCTAGAGGTGGTGTTTTTGGTACATTTTTACCGTTTTTCTCGTAACGACCAGCGTGACATGGACAGAAGAATTGATTTTTGTGCGCTGGGTCTGCTTCCCAGTTTACTGTACAACCTAAATGCTTACATACTGGAGAAAGTGCGATAATTTCATCGCCTTCTTTGTATACCCAAGCTGCATTGGTAATATCAGACTTGTACCATGCGTCCACTTGTTCAAAAGTGAAGTCAACACGTTCTGGAACTTCTGTAATATCGGCAATTTTCTTCTCCGTTAATACAAAATCTCCGCCTTCTTTTTTCTGCAATACAGGATCAACTGCAAATCGTACCATTGGCATAAGCATTCCAGCTGCCATAAATCCGCCAACACCTGTTAGGGTGTAACTTAAAAACTGACGTCTTGATACTTTATTGTTACTCATCCTTTTCCCCCCTCTTACTTAAAGGTTCAGTCCAATGGACATACTTGCTTGAATAATAATACTAGGACATATACATGATATATCAATAAAAAAGGAAGGTCAATATTCGATTTCCTCGAATTATAAACTTTATAGACAAATTATGTTCCAAATTGTCACTAATTCGCCCATATTTTCGCAAAAATCGGAATAAGTTGTCGTAATTGATCTTCTAATACTGAGTTTCTCATTTTTTGGTCCATGGAGTCCAGTGGAATAGATGGAATCCATATAATATTTTGTTCTTCTCCCATTGTACTCCAGTCTCTATCAGAAGTAACGTAAAAGATGTGTTTGAATGAGGCTTTGTTTAGTTCTTCTTGCCACGTTTCAAATATCGATTGCTTGTCCTGACTCTTTGTATAAGAGAAGGAAGGAAATAAAACAATCCTCCCTTTGAACTGATTTTCAATTACGTTTGCTAATGACAATGTGAATTCAGCTGCTGAGGCTGCAAAACGGAAACCTTCATCAGAACCATCAATCTGTATAAGTGGAATCACTGCTGTATCTATATATTCTTTTTGTGCTTGAAAAACTGTGCTATCTTTTCCGTTCCAATGCATTTGTAACCTCTCCTACATCTCTTTATGTTGTATTTGCTTCCACAACGAAGAAAGTTCCATAAACTTTTCTTTGTTATTATCATCAATTGCTTTATCAATTTGCTTTTTTAATTGCTCTACTTGAAATGAATACAAGCTTTCACTAACTATATCCTCAGCTATCATTTTATCCTTCTCATTGATCTGTAAATATTTTGGCATATAAGGATTCTCTTCTAGTACTGCAAGATACTCTGGACTCGGTGGCATCATTTGAAAGTTTAATTGAATATACATATCCTCTTCTGGATGTAATCGTAAATCATGGAAAGATTTTTCAGCATCAGCGGTCATAATACTTCCCTTGTAAAATCTAAAAGGTATACCTGAGGACGTAGTCACAGACATGATCATTGCTCGAGGACAATAATGTGCCTCCTCTACGAAGTGTACATTATTTAACAATGTCTCATGGCTTATTAAATAATTCAAGATCCACACGCACTCTCTTCTTTTCATCTGATACTTTTTCAAAAACCAACGAACAAATTCTTTTTTCTCACCAACTGAAACAGAAGCAGTCACGTAACCTCTCCTTCCCTCATTTATTCGAACATTTCAAACCATTCACTATTTTCCGGTTGAAGTTTTTGTAAAATCAGTACAACTTCTTTTGCTTCTGCCCTTTTCCCTTCCTCTAGAAGGAAATAAACATACTTTTCTAAAAATGGAACATCCTCTATATGTTCAGTATATGCAAGCTGATAAAATTCGTATGCTTTTTCATACAATTCTAATCTTTCGTAAGCGGTTGCCAAAAACGGATACATGGCAGACCATTCAAAATGCTCCTGCTTCAACGTTTCATAGAGCTCCACTAACTCTTCATCTTTTTCTTCTGTTGAATACAACGAAGATAAAATGAAGATAGCATCCATATATTCTGGGTCCAATGCAATTGCTTCTCTTAAAAAAGTTTCTGCTTCCTTCACTTTACCCAATTTCAAGGAAATTTTACCTGCAAATAAATAATATTCTTTTTCAAACTCATCACGAGCGATTCCATCTGTAATTGCTTTTAGAGCATCCTCATTTTTTTCGAGCATCGCATAGGTCTCTGCAAGCAACATATAGCCTGAGAAGTAGTCAGGATCGATTTGAAGGAGGTCCTCCAATTGCTTGGCAGCAGTTTCATATTGCTGCACTTGGAACGATGCATAAGCTGCATGGAATAGTACGTCTGGAGCTACTTCCTTTTCAAGCGCTAATGCGTAGTATGGAATCGCTTCTTCATAGGCTGCTCCTGCACTATAAATTTCTGCTAGTTTAAGGGACAAATCGATAGCCTGAAGTGATTCTTGATGGGGCAGTAGATCCTCCATCACACGTGCTGCTTCTAAGTATCTGCCGGTTTCAAACAATAATTCACCTTTAGCATACAAAAGCAAAGGCTCTTTAGGTAAAAGTGTCAGTGCTTCGTTTATCTTTTGTTCTGCAACCTCATATAGTCCAAGCATTTGATAGTAGTCTGCTAACGTGAGTAGTGCTTGCGGATACGCGTCACTTGTTTTTTCGATAGTCGTTAGCATTTCTAGTGCTTCATCTTCTTTGTCCATTTCTAAATACAGCTGGGCTTGATCGATTTTCAATTGATTTTCCTCAGGAAATAAAAACTGAAGATGTTCTAGGATTGAAATAGCTTCCTGTAAAAAACCAGATTGTGTTAATAGATCTGCTAACTGGTATTGCTCGTCGGGATCGCCATTCAATAAAAAGCTTTCTAGCATTGTACTAATTTTTTCTATGTTTCCTTCTTCCATCGCGTGGATAAAGGGAGTAAAGTTGTCCATATTATCACCATACTTTCATTATACCTTTATCCTACAAGAACATTTGTTTTTGAACAAGAAAAAAACCCTCTTTGGAAAAAGAGGGTGTCTGTTTCATCTTAAATATCCTAAAATCAGTTAGTCATGCAAGTATCACTTGATAACACTTGAAATATCTTCAAAGAATGTTGGATAAGAAACAGCAATACATCCTGCATTATCAATTGTTACGGGTTCAGTAGTGATTAGAGAAGCTACTGCAGCCATCATTCCAATACGATGATCTCCATAAGTAAGCAGATCCCCACCATGGAGTAACGTGGGTCCCTCTATTATCATCCCATCATCGGTGGCAGTAATATTTGCGCCCAGTTTCTTTAATTCATTCACTACTGCATCAATACGATTTGTTTCTTTCACTTTGAGCTCTTCTGCATTTTTTATAACAGTTTTTCCAGTAGCTTGGGTAGCAAGTAGGGCAATAATAGGAATTTCATCAATTAGTCGTGGGATAAGTTCTCCACCAATTTCAGTACCTACAAGATTAGAAGATTCAATTTCAATTGTACCCATTTCTTCATGACTACTGTTTTCTGAGTCATTCACTGTAAAGGATGCACCCATTGCTTGCAGAACGTCCATAATGCCAGTTCTTGTTACGTTTAAACCTACATTTGTTAAGGTAAGTTTACTATTAGGAACAATTGCTCCAGCTACTAAAAAGAATGCAGCAGAGGAAATATCTCCAGGTACGACCACATGAGTTCCTGTTAACTTTTGGCCACCTTGTAAACGTATCATTTTACCATCTACTGCAATGGTTGCACCAAAGTGTTGTAACATTTTCTCTGTGTGATCCCGAGAAGTTTCTAGTTCTTCCACTATAGTTTCTCCATCTGCATTTAAAGCTGCTAGTAAAATGGCAGACTTCACTTGCGCACTAGCTACAGGCATTGTATAACGAATAGCTTGTAATTGAGTACCCTCAACTGCAATTGGTGTAAACTGGCCATTCTCTCGCCCGATTAGTTTAGCATTCATATCTTTTAAAGGATCCGTTACTCTTCTCATTGGACGTTTTTGAATAGATTCATCCCCTATTAAAACGGAGGACACGGAGGAGCCTGCTAAAATTCCGAGCATTAAACGAGTAGTTGTTCCCGAATTCCCCGTATATAATATTTCGTCAGGTTCCTTCCAGTTCGCAATTCCGTCACTTTTAATCGTTACCTTCTCCCCTTCGATGGATATATCCACTCCAAGCTTTTGAAAGCAATCAATTGTACTTAAGCAATCATCACTCTGTAAGAAACCCTCAACTGTTGTAGTTCCTTCAGCAATAGCGCCAAACATAATAGAGCGATGAGAGACGGATTTATCTCCCGGTATACGAACAGTGCCCTTCAAAGAGGGCTGTACATAATCTAACTTCTTACTAGTTAACAATGTCTTCCCTCCCTAAGAAATATATGTTTCAAATGTTGTATTATTTGCAATACATTCTACCGCTTTAGCACGATCATTTGTCGATTGAAAACTGATAACTAAAATTCCAAAAATATCTTCACGAGTTTCTACGATTCGTAAATTTGTAATACTTATATTATCTTTTGCCAAATAACCTGTAATCTCAGATATAACACCAGGATAATCTGGTACATCCACATACAGATCAAATACACTAAACATCGCGCCTTGCGTATTAATAGGAAGATCATCTCGTACTTTTTTAGCAACATTAAAATAATTTTCTATATCACTAGAATCCGCATATGAAAGCAGTTCTTGTAATTTAATCATTTCATTAGTCCACGCTTTCAATTGATCCGTTAATTCCTGCCGATTTTGAAGCGTTATATCCCTCCAAACAATAGGGTTGGCAGAAGCGATTCTTGTTAAATCACGAAATCCTCCTGCCGCCAGTTGTTTCGTAAATGGATATTGTTCATTCTCGAAAGACAATTGATGCACCAGAGACGCAGCAACTAAATGGGGGAAATGACTAACTACAGCGGTCATATGGTCATGCTCTTCAGCTCCGACTTGTACTACCTTCGCTTTCGTTACCTGCAATAGATTGATCAACACTTGAACACGCTCATCAGTTTCATCTTCAAAAGGGGTTAGCAAATAATAGGCATTTTCAAACAGGATTGGTCTAGCAGCTTCCACACCACTCTTGTGAGAGCCAGCCATAGGGTGACCCCCTATAAAAGTTATGCCCTGCTCCTTTAATGATATCGCGACTTTCATAATTTCTTTTTTTGTGCTTCCTGTATCTGTAATAATCACTTGTTTCTTCAATTGCCATTTCGGTAATTCTTTCATCAAACGAATCGTTTCACTCACGGGAGTAGCAAAAACAATGACATCTGCAAAGGCACTACTCTCTTCTAGATTGGTCGCTATCTCATCAATGACACTAATTCTTTTCGCTGTTTTTAACGTTTGGCCATTCGCGTCATATCCAATTATTTTCACATCTTTATTGCGCTTTAAGCTTAGTGCCAAGGATCCACCTATTAATCCGAGTCCTATAATGAATACGTTTTGTTGCATTATAAAACGCCTTCCTCTTTAAGAACCTCATCAAGCTTTTCTAATAACTCACTATTTTGTTGTTCCGTTCCAATGGTAATACGTAAATACCCTTGTTTCCCTAATGCATTTCCACTTCGAACTATAAATCCGCGCTTCATCAAACCTTGGAAAACTGCATCACTATCTGCCTTCACTTCCATTAAGATAAAATTCGTTTGCGAAGGGAAATAATGCAAATTTCTTTCGTTGCAATAAGTCACATACTGAGCTTTCCCCGCATTATTTTTCTCTTTGCATTCATTGATAAACGCTTGATCTTCTAATCCAAGAAGTGCTACCTGCTGACTTATAACCGTATTATTAAATGGCTCACGAGTTGGTTCTAGCTGAGCTATTACTGATTCCGAGCCAATAGCATATCCAATACGGAAGCTTGCCAGACCATATGCCTTAGAAAATGTACGCATTATTAAGACATTCGGATGGTTTTCTAATAATCCAAGAGAATCTTTGTAGTTACTATCTGTTATGTATTCTGTGTATGCTTCATCTAAAACAATTAATACGTCATTTGGCACTTTCTCGATAAACTGTTTCAATTTATCGCTAGGTATTAAAGTCCCTGTTGGATTGTTTGGATTACACACCCAAATAATTGCAGTATTTTCATCAATTGCTGCTAGCATGTTATTTAAATCATGTTCTCCATTTTTAGTAAGGGGTATTTCACGTACTTCTGCTCCCTCCACAACCGCATTGTGCTTGTATTGACCGAATGTTAAATCCGCCATAATAGTATTCAATCCAGGTCGTAAAATAGCTCTTGATACAATCAGAATATTTTCGTCAGATCCATTGCCAAATAATAATTGCTTTTCAGAGACGTTCAAATGATTTGCCACAGCAGCTCTTAAATTTGATGCATATCCATCTGGATAGATAGCAAAATCTATATTTGCGTTTGCAAAGTATTCTTTAACTTTTGGTGAAGCACCATAAGGATTTTCATTGGATGCAAGTTTCGTCACTTTCTCTAAGTTGAACATTTTCTTCACTTCATCGGTAGTTTTTCCAGGCTGATATGCATGTAACCCATTAATCTGTTGCTTAAATTTCATTTTAACCCCTCAATTCTATAAATTATTTAAGTAAATCTGGTCTTAATGCGACTGCATTATTTAAATAGATATGCTCGATTTGTTGTTGGTTTTTATCTGTATTTATATGCATGAGTAATCGAATACACTTTTCCAAAGCCCCTGGTACATTCATCTCGTGGGTGCACATTACCGGTACATATGCCCATCCTTCTATGCCTCGAACGGCACGTGCTGGAAATGCAGAAGTTATATCCGGCGTAGTAGAAATGATCACGGAAGCAATGTCTTCGGGTAAAATGTCATTTGATTTTGCCATTGTTTCCACAAGACGTCTTGTTTCCTGCAGAACTAAGTCATTTGAATCTGCTAATACGGTGGTTGCTCCTCTTACTCCTCTAATCATTTGTTCTCCTCCTTCACCCATTGTCGTAGCTGATTATCACAACGTTTAATCTCTTCTACCGAAACCTTCTGCATAAATGGATGCCCTATTTCTTGAAGCAATGCAAAGTGGAGTTCTCCATTCATCGATTTTTTATCTTTTTGCATAAACTTTGATAAGCTTTCAAATGAACAATGAAGCACGTGTGTAAAATTATACCCAAGTCTATTTGCTAGGTCATAAACCCTTCTTGCATAACCCTTTTCCACATTCCCGTGAAGCTCACTTAGCATTAATGCTGGGATCATACCGATCATCACAGCTTCCCCGTGCGTGACTTGCCCATAACCTACAGAGGCCTCAATCGCATGACCATATGTATGGCCAAAATTCAAAAACTTTCGGTAAGACTGTTCTTTTTCATCCAGCTCAACAATATGCGCTTTAACTCGAATTCCTTTTTCAATCCAATGCAATAATTGTTTATTTTCGATTGCCAATAGGTTTGGAAGATTAAGAAATTCATCCATCCATTTAGCATCACTGATCAATGAATGTTTGATCACTTCCGCTAATCCTGAGCGAATTTCTCCTTCTGGTAACGTTTTTAAAAAATGAAAGTCATATATTACTTCCGTAGGTTGATAGAAAGCTCCAATCATATTTTTTCCATTCGGGTGATTGATCGCAGTCTTACCCCCAACGGCACTATCATGTGCTAAGATAGTCGTTGGAATTTGGTAAAAAGGAATACCACGCATAAAGGTTGCTGCTACAAACCCAGTCAAATCTCCAACTGCTCCTCCCCCTAATGCCAGAAGCGCAGAGTTTCTAGAACAATTTTCATCTAATAAAAAAGATTGGACTTGATAATAGGATTCAAATGTTTTGCAGGATTCACCATTAGGAACAATATAAAGTTTAAAAGGTAGCGTAAAATTACTGCGTACATATTCCTCATGTAAACTCCACACATGTTCATCTGTGATGATGACCAATTGATCATATTTGGATAATTTATCTGTTTCTCTACTACAAAAGGATCTTAGAATATTTTCTCCTAGATAAACTTCATATACGGAGTCTTTTGTTTTTACTTGGATAGACATCAATTAAAACCCCTTTGTATAAGCTCTATGACTCTCTATATCTGCAAGTAATGTTTCTAGTTTATCTCCATGGAAAGTATCTAGAACCGCTTGTGCAATTTCCCAAGCAATAACAGCTTCTGCAACTACTGAAGCTGCTGGTACCGCACAGCTATCAGACCTTTCAATACTTGCTTTAAACGGCTCCTTCGTATCAATATCAACACTTTGAAGTGGCTTATAAAGCGTAGGAATTGGTTTCATCACACCACGTACTACAATTGGCATTCCTGTGGACATGCCGCCTTCTAGACCCCCTAGACGGTTTGTATCACGTGTATACCCCTTATCTGCATTCCAAGAAATCTGATCATGAACTTGGCTTCCAAAAAGATTAGCCATTTCGAATCCCAACCCTACTTCTACTCCTTTAAATGCATTGATACTCATCATCGCCATTGCGAGTTTACCGTCTAGTTTACGATCATAATGGACGTAACTTCCAACTCCAGCTGGCATCCCAGAAACAATTACTTCTACTACTCCACCAATTGTATCTCCTGCTTTTTTTGCATTATCAATAGCTTCTACCATTTGTGCAGAGGCTTGAGGATCTAAACAATAAACAGCATCATCTTCTACAATTGTACGGATTTCTTCTATTGTCTTTCCATTAGCCAAATCCAAATTAGCTTCAATCCCACCAATTTTCGTAACATGAGCCACAATAGTTATTCCTAGTTTGCTTAACAACTCTTTTGCAACGGCTCCTACTGCCACTCTTACAGTAGTTTCTCGTGCGGAGGAACGCTCCAGAACATTACGTAAATCACGATGACCATATTTCATACCACCAACTAAATCGGCGTGTCCTGGACGTGGTCTAGTGATTTGTCTTTTAATATCCTCTGGATCGATTTCATCTCCAAGCGGTTCAATTCCCATAATGTTTGTCCAGTGCTTCCAATCATCATTATTTACAACTAGACAAACTGGAGAGCCTAACGTTTTCCCATGACGTACACCTGATGTTATAGCTACTGTATCTTTTTCAATTTGCATACGTCTTCCACGACCATGTCCACCCTGTCGACGTTTTAACTCTTTATTTATCATTTCACTCGTTATTTCCAATTGCGCTGGTAATCCTTCAATAATCGCTGTTAGTTGTGGTCCATGTGACTCACCTGCAGTTAAGTATCTCACAACACTTTCCTCCTTCAACTCGCTAAAGTATTTGTTTATCACTATATCAAAATTTTGGTGCCATGTATAGAAGAAAAGCGCAAGAGCCTACGAAAGCCTCTTACACAAACAAAAACCACTGAAGTTCTTCCATCCTCATTAATCGATTATCATGATCGATTAACGCTTCACTTCCTGTATTACTTAATTTATGGAACCTATTAACCTTTATCTTTGCTTAGAAGAAAACTGCCCGAAATGCATCGGACAGTTCCACTTATTTTTTCCGATAGAAAAAGGTGTCTTCGGTTTCAAACCCGTACTTACCTGGATTGAATATCTGTTCTGTACTACCGACGAATAGAATTCCTCCAGGTCGCAGAGAATCACTAAAGTTTTGATAAATTTGATCTTTTGCAGCTTCTGTAAAGTAAATCATGACGTTACGACAAACAATCAAATCAAAATTTTTATCATATGTATCTTTCAATAGGTTATGTTTTTTAAATGTGACGGTCTTTTTAACGGAATCACTTATCTTATAAAATGGTGTTTGTGTCTCAAAGTACTTATTTTTAATGTCAATTGGTACCTCAGCTAGTGAACGTTCTGGGTAAATACCAACTTTTGCACGTTGAATTGCATTTTCATCTAAATCTGTTGCATGTATGGCAATCTGAGATAAAGGAACATGATTGGACAAAACCATCGCAATGGTATAAGGCTCTTCACCAGTAGAGCATGCGGCACTCCAAATTTTCAATCGTTTATTTGTTTCTAATAACTTTGGAAATATTTTCGTTTGTAATATATCCCAGCGTTTTGCGTTCCGATAAAACTCTGAAACATTAATCGTCATTCTATCTAGAAACTCATTCATCAAATCCCTGTTGGAATCAAGTGCTTGATAAAACTCAACAAAGTTTTTATAACCTTTTTTTTCATATAATGAAGTTAGTCTGCGTCTCATCTGCGCTTCTTTATATGCTGCAAGATCAATGCCTGTTTTTTTCTTTATGGAATCCACAAATTTTATGTAATCCGGCAAAATGATTTCGCCCCTTTCTGAAAACCTTTATTTAGTATATCGTATACATAGCATTTAGAACATACTAAAAAGACTGATAAATGTGAGCATTTGCCTATTTTTTTATAAATTGAAACCGAGTGGCTCTGATATAGCTCTTTTCATCTGTTATATCTTACTTTTATAAAATAAGAAGAACCGGACAAAAAAGACACCAGTCCTTGCCATTGAATTTCCGCTCCCAGCAGACGCTTTTCGTGGGCACGCCTTCAGCCACTTACTTTGACTACTCTTATCATCTAAGCGAAAAGCTATGCTTAATCTTATGGTTGAGCTAGTACTACTGATTGTAATGACTTGAGTTCAACGAAGAGAAGAATGAAGCTTGTTCACCAGACAATTTTCAATAATTTCTTAATCCTAAATAAAAAAATGGTTGTTTATGACCGAAGTCATAAACAACCATTTTCTGGATTAGTTAATCCAGTTGTTAGCATCTTTTTTATATGATACTAGCTCTTCTTGCTTGAAGAATAATCCAATTTCACGTTCAGCGCTTTCAGGAGCATCAGAACCATGAATAATGTTTTTCCCTACAGTTAATGCGAAATCTCCACGGATAGTTCCTGGAGCTGATTCTTTAGGGTTTGTTGCTCCAACTAATAAACGTGCAGTTGAAATAACATTTTCCCCTTCCCAAACCATTGCAAAAACTGGTCCAGAAGTGATGAATTCTACTAATTCCCCGAAGAATGGGCGTTCTTTATGCTCGCCGTAATGCTCTTCAGCAAGTTCAGTAGGAATTTGCATTAATTTTGCTCCAACTAATTGGAATCCTTTTGCTTCAAAACGACCTACGATTTCACCGATTAAGTTACGTTGTACGCCATCAGGTTTTACCATTAAAAATGTTTTTTCCATAGTTAACACTCCTCGAATATATATAATGGACTTATTCTCCACCGTTACAAATATTATCATTATAATTCATTATTTTCAAATTAAATTAATAGACGGTAGCTAAAGTTTAGGTTTTAAAGGCAGGTAACTGAACAAAATACCATTTAAAATTTCCTTTTACTCATAAACAATGCAATGTTTTGTAATGATTTTTTAGCGGAATTTGCCGGCAATTGCTTTACTTCATTTAGCGCTTTTTGCAAGTAAAGATTACTAATTTGTTTAGCTCGATTGATGCCATCTGAGTCCCGAATTTTAGTTAACAGAATTTGTCGATTCTCGTCACTTATTGTCCCTGCTAAAATTTCTTTTAATAATGGTTCAATATCTGGATCGTTTTTAACGTATAAAACAGGCAATGTAATATTCCCCTGTGCAAGATCAGATCCAGCAGGTTTACCTAACTCCTCATCTGTAGATGTAAGATCCAAAATGTCATCTATGATTTGGAATGACATACCGACGTAATAGCCAAACCATTTCAAATGCTTGACCGTTTCCTCATCTGCTTGGGAAGCAATTGCTCCTAATTCACAGCTAGCTGAAATTAATATAGCCGTTTTCCTTTTAATCCGGCGTAAGTAGTCACGAACTGTTTGTTCTAAATAGTGCTTATCCTCAATTTGAATAATTTCCCCAATACAAAGTTCAACCATCGTATGAGATAACACTTCATGTGCATATGTATTTTGTAAATCTGTTATGTATTCAATTGCATTGGCAAAAAGAAAGTCTCCTGTATACATTGCGACCCGATTATTCCATTGTGCCTTCACCGTTTCTCTGCCTCGTCTAGTTTCTGCATCGTCTATTACATCATCATGGACGAGGGAAGCCATATGAATGAGTTCAACTGAAACAGCTACGCTTTTTATAGAATCTATCGAATAGTTTCCAAATTTTGCTGCAAGCAACACAAAAACTGGTCTAATCCGCTTTCCTCCGGCTAATAGCAGATGAAGAGACGCCTCATTCAATAAGTGAGAAGAAGAATTTACCGCTACAGCTAATTCTTTTTCGATGATATCAAGATCCGATTTCAAATCGGAATAGAGTAACTTTAATTTCATCTTGTCCACGGTTACAACCTCACTCACTTAAATATCTTTTTTAAAGCCAATATGTCTAGCTGCCGCCCCACCGCTATATGGTTTGCTCGTTACATTGACCAAGCCCACTTTTTCGAATAGCTTAGTTAACTCAGCTCGATTTGGAAACTCTTTAGCAGACTCCTGTAACCATGAATATTCTTTATAACTTTTTGCAAAAAGTTTTCCGAATAATGGCATGATATAACGGAAATAGAATCGGAATAAACCATTAAATAATTTCGAATCTGGTGTAGACGTTTCTAAGCAAACGACCATCCCACCTGGTTTTACAACACGATTCATTTCACTTAACACTTGTGTATAATCTGGAACATTGCGTAATCCAAAACCAATCGTTACAAAATCAAAGGAATTATCTTCAAATGGCAGCTCCATAGCATTTCCTTGGATTAACTCAATTTGTGAGATATGCTTCACTTTTTCTAATCCCACATTTAACATGTTTTGACTAAAATCTAATCCCCTTACCTCACCAGTTGGCCCAGTTGCCTCCGCCAATGCAATTGTCCAGTCTGCTGTCCCGCAACATACGTCCAATGCTTTGCTTCCAGGTTTTACTTGCATAGCCTTCATCGTATCTTTACGCCATGCTTTATGTTGTTGAAAGCTAATAACCGAATTCATCGAATCATAGTTATCAGATATCTTTTCAAACACTTCATGTACATGCTGTTCTTTTGATTTTTCCACGACTTAACCTTCTCTCAACTGCTTTTCTAAGGTGCATTTCATTAACTTTTCTAGAATTATACTTTTTAGTTGTTCTTCTAATAGCTCAGAGTTTTTAATCTCATCCATAAGTATGGAT
Organism: Psychrobacillus sp. FSL H8-0510; assembly: GCF_038008345.1. Lineage (NCBI taxonomy): Bacteria > Bacillati > Bacillota > Bacilli > Caryophanales > Bacillaceae > Psychrobacillus > Psychrobacillus sp. FSL H8-0510. Next base: position 1,507,633 of record NZ_JBBOYZ010000001.1, on the reverse strand, counting down.
TCAATCTTTTCTATCTCCAACTGGAGAATATTAATATTAGCCTGTAACTGACTTGACTTACTAATATAAAATGGTTGTTCACCTTGCTCATATGCTGCAAGTTCCTTTTTTAAAGCAATGAGGAGGAGAGACTCTTTCATTACGAATACATACTCATGAAAAGAATAATACTCAAGTAATTGTTCAATGGATTGAGATTCAATGAGTTGAATGGATTGAATGAGCTGATCGAACCCATAAATTTGTCGGTCATAAAATCTTGTTTTATGTTCTGAAATAGTCGCGACACCTTCCGACAAAATCTGGATTAAGTCTAGTTGTCCATCGCTCGCTAATAGGTGATAATACTTCCCGCTGTAATAATCTCCAGCTAATACTTGTAACTGTTGATCTTTGCTAGTTGCATTCAACTCTTTTACTAAATCATGAGCAGCTAAGGCAGAAAAGATAAGAGTTACTGCAATAGCAGACTTTCTTTGGGATTCTTCCCATTCTTCTCCATTAAAAAGTGGTAAAAGTGTAAAAAACAAACGCTCTTCATCAATGACAGGAGCCCCAGTATATTTCAACAATGTGCTTTGTTGAACTTGATGGAGAACAGCTTCTTTATATTGCTTTATATGTTGTTTGATCAATGCTTCGTTCATACACCTTACTCCATTTCCCAACCGCGCTTAATCTGTCTATATGGTTATATTAATAACTACTTTTTAGAATCGGATTGTATAATTCCATTCGATGAATGAATGGATGCTTTTCCTCTAATTTTTATAGCTGATGTATGTTCTGTAAACTGAGCAATCATTACTTCGCCACTATCCAGTTTTTCAGAATGATGAAATTTAGTATCCGTTCCTCTTGTAAGACCAATTACATGAACTCCATCTTCTTCAGCTTTTATCACAATATAATCTGAACTAGACATTTTATAGTCTCCTTTGTTCACAGTCTTTTTCCATCATACCATATTCTAAAGCCGACATCCAAAGGTGTTACTTCATCTTTATGAATGAAAGTATTTCTGAGCGTTTAACATCATCTGTTTCTAAAATTCCACGCGCTACCGCAGTAATTGTTTTGGCACCAGGTTTTTTAATACCTCGCATCGTCATACACATATGCTCTGCTTCCACTACTACATAAACTCCATGCGGATTTAACATTTGCATTATATCATCTGCAACGCTTGAAGTGATTCTTTCCTGTAGTTGAGGACGTCTCGCGGTAGTTTCAACAGCTCTGGCAAGTTTACTCAAACCAGTAACTACACCATTTCGAGGAATATATGCTACATGTGCTTTTCCATAGAAAGGAACTAAATGATGTTCACACATGGAGTAAAATGGTATGTCCTTCACTAAAACTAACTCTTCATGATCTTCGTTAAATACGGTTTTAAAATATTCTTTTGGATCTTGATGTAAGCCTTCGAACATTTCTGCGTACATTTTAGAAACTCTTTTAGGTGTATCCAATAATCCTTCTCTGTTAGGATCCTCACCAACTGCTTCTAAAATCATTTTGACCGCTTCTTCTATTTTGTTCAGATCGACATTTGTCATCTGTAGACCCCCTAAAACTATGTATTATACCAATTGCATCTTAGCATATGAAATGCTTATAATAAATAAATTTATCCCGGTCGCTCTATCATTTGCAAATATTTGTATATTAGATTTCTTTAAATTATTGATTTTTTTTATAAGTTATCGAACAATCTGAGATTAGCATTTAATTGAAAAGAACGGTTACCGTGAAGCAAGCTCCACAATAACCGTTCTATGTACTACAACATCAGTTATTTAACTGCGTCTTTAAGTGCTTTACCTGGTTTAAACGCAGGTACTTTGCTTGCAGCGATGTCGATTTCTTCACCTGTTTGTGGGTTACGTCCTTTACGTGCAGCACGTTCACGAACTTCAAAGTTTCCGAAACCAATCAATTGAACTTTTTCGCCATCTGCAAGAGCAGTTTGAATTGATTCAAATACAGCTTCAACAGCTTTAGAAGCGTCTTTTTTAGAAAGTTCTGTAGCTTCTGCAACAGAGTTAACTAGTTCTGTTTTATTCATACCATTCACCTCCTCTCAAAGGAAGATAGCTTCAATCCTGTAAAAAGAGTATCACAACAGAAAAACCTACGCAACACTATTTGCACGAGTTTCGCTAAGTTTCCTCAAAAAAAGGGCAATTTAACGCAATAACAGGACTTTTTGCATAGTCGCAAAAAGCCCTGTGTTGGATTTACAATATAAATGTGACCATCCCTCGATCACCTTCATTAACCATTCTTTCAATCGTTTCTCGCATTCTTTTCTTCGCAACATCAGAAACACTCTCTGTTTTGTATCGCAAACTTTCTTTTAAAACTTCGACTAGGGAAGTACCAAAAACCTGCGTTTGCCATAAAGCATCTCTGTCATGTAAAAAACCATGTTTTAAATCTTTTAATAATTGCTGACTATGAAACTCTGACCCTATTAATGGAGCAAATTCTGCTTCCATATCCACTCGAATAATATGGAGAGATGCGGCTTTTGCTTTTAAACTGACACCATAGAAATTATTCTGTTTAATAATTTCTGGTGCAGTCGGCTGAAAATCTTGTATAGTTGGTAATGATACGCCGTAGCCATGTTTCTTTGCAGCTTCTAGAGCTTCTGAGAATTTATTGTAAGCCTTTTTAGCAGTAGAAGCCTCTTTTACGAATAACAGCCAGTCTTTTTTCGATTCAATAGGCTCATCTAGCCACTCATCACAAACCTCTTGAAATACTTCAGGTTTTAAGCCAATTTGTATACATGCCGATCCTCTGCCGGGGTTAGCCTCAACCACTTCTGCAGATTGTATAAAAGGAACTTGCTTAAATCTAGAAGCTAATTCCTTTACATCTTTCATTTTGGATACTAATTGTAGCCACTCCTGTAACGAGGAAGTGATTGCATTATTGACAAAATGATCTGGTTCTAATACATCCGTCCAATCAGGCTTAACTAATTCAATATCCGTGATCGGAAATTCATAGAGTGCTTGTTGGAGTATGTATTGAATTTCCTCAGCAGTCATGCGATCAACGGCAGTTGCAATTACTGGAACCTCATGTTGTCTTTGTAATTCTTCACTTAGTTGAATTGTTTCTAAATGACCTGGATTTTTGCTGTTTAGAACGATAACAAATGGTTTACCAATTTCCTTCAATTGGGTAATTATTTGTTGTTCAGCACTTTCAACGGCCATTCGAGGAATATTATTAACAGATCCATCTGTCGTAACAACAATTCCAATTGTAGAGTGATCTCTAATTACTTTGTCTGTCCCAATCCTAGCAGCTTCCTCAAAAGGTATTGCTTCGCTATGCCATGGGGTGTGCACCAACTTTTGACCTTCTTCACCAGAATGTGTTTTAATGCCGTCAATCATGTAACCGACGCAATCTACCAGTCTGATTTGTAAGCGTAGCTGGTCTTCTCCTAGATGTATATTTGTCCCGTGTGCTGGCACAAATTTAGGCTCAGCTGTCATAATCACATTACCTGGTGAACTTTGCGGCAATTCATCTTGTGCACGTAGACGCTCGGCCTCTTCTTGAATATTAGGAATTACTACTAGCTCCATTACTCGTTTTACAAAAGTCGATTTACCTACTCGGACAGGGCCGACTACACCAATATACACATCACCATTCGTTCTTTCTGCTATCTGTTCATACAGTTTACTCGACATGGATACTCTCCTTTCTTAGCAATTTAATATATGCACAAAAAAAACGTTTCATGCATATTGCACGAAACGTCTTTTTACAAAGATTAAGAAAGTAAATATGTAACAAGCATTAGGAAACATAATAATTCAACAAATTAGAGCGCTTTGTTTTTTTCTTTTAGGCAGAGGTCTCCTTGTTAAATCACGAAACGTAGAAATCTGTTTCTAGGAGAGCAACGGATAAACAAATGCATAAAACAGAGGCCGGTCATGACGTCCGTCACAACCAACCTCTGTCAAACTACTCTATTCAAAGATCTTTGAACACGATAGAAAAAGGAATTATCTTAAAAGAAACAATATCTTTTAGCCCTATTTTTATTATTTATTCATCATAAAAACAGGTTCATTCTTTTCATTTACCGTATAAGGCAGAGAGTATGCTGGCACAATCGCAAATTTGTCCGTTAACAAAAACCGAATATCATCTCCAGGCTCTATTTTCTTATCAGATTCCTGAAGTAGTCTATTCAATTCGATGGAGTAATCTACATAGACTTCCCCATCACCAGTAGCCACTATAGGCAACTGAGTATCAGAATAAGGGCTTTGAACAGTTAACTCGCTGTCATAACCCATTTTTTTGAAATCTAGCTTATATACGCCATCTACAATCGTTTCAGCTATAGGACCAAATCCATTTATACTCTTTCTATGGTTAATATCACGCAACGTATCTGCAATACGTAGGTCTACTAACTTAACCGTAGGATTCTCTTCTACATCCATGAGTACATATTGATAGATCCCCCCAGCCTCATAAGAATTGGCAGGAGCTTTTCCAAGCTTTGATGGAATAATTTTGCTAAAATCGATTGGATATTTAATATATTGATCTGTTTCCATATCACGCGTTTTTATCGGTAAAAGTCCACCGGAATCTTTTTGAAAACTGTCAACAGCAGTTTGAACTGCAGTTAGTTGGTCCTCATATGGCAATAAATTTTCAGGCTCATAACCACTTTTATAACCGCATCCTGCTAAGAAAACCGTTATCATAATGAATACAGCAATAAGTTTAAAGTTTTTCATAGGAATCTCCTTACTAAGCCTTAGTTGGGTTAGATATAATATAGATCATCGTAATGAAACCTATAAACAATAATATGTAAGCGATCAAACCTAATATAAATTTCAATAATTTATTCTTTAGTTTTGTCTTTACAAAAAACATAAAAGCCATAGCTAAAAACATACAACCCATAGATCCAAACGATATCCACATTTTATCCATTGATGAAACTAATAACACCACAACAACTTCCACACCTTTCTACAATAAAAAAGTATAACATACTAGAATTGAGCAAGCGCCTATGTAATTCTGACAAAGGGCTTCTGTAACATACATTGTACAGGAGCTAGACAGAGTATAACAAAAAGTTCAGAAGGAACATGGAAAAGAAGCTTTAATAAAAATAATATTTCTAGTATACAGTCAAAAAAGAGTTGTTTTTAACAACAACTCTTTCCATTTGTGACAATTTTAGAACGTTTTATAATCTTCTAACTCATGCTTCTTTGTACGATGCATAAGGATGTCTACAGCCTCTTTAGGATTGACCTGTTCAAATAAGACAGAATACAGAGCTTTAGTAATAGGCATGTCCACTTGTTGCTTTGTAGCTAGTTGATATGCTGCTTTTGTAGTACGCACACCTTCTACAACCATACCCATCTCTTCTAACACTGTATTAAGTGTAGCTCCCTTACCTAACATATTACCAGCACGCCAATTCCTAGAATGCACACTAGTGCAGGTTACGATTAAGTCTCCCATACCTGTTAATCCAGAGAACGTGTAAGGTTGAGCACCTAGACTAATACCTAAACGGGAGATTTCAGCTAGACCTCTCGTAATGAGTGCAGCTTTTGCATTGTCACCGTAACCTAATCCATCTACTATCCCAGCGGCTAAAGCAATTACATTTTTGAGTGCTGCTCCAATTTCTACGCCAATAACATCGTCGTTAGTATAGACACGGAAAGATTTGTTCATAAACAAATCTTGAACCTTTTCGGCAGCAACCATATTTTCACTTGCAACTGTTATCGTTGTTGGATGCTTTAAGACTACCTCTTCTGCATGACTAGGCCCAGACAATACAACGATTGCTTCTGTAACATCCTCTGACAGTTCTTCCGCAATCATTTCTGATATTCTTTTTAGGGAATCAGGTTCAATACCTTTCGAAACATGTACAAATAGCTTCTTTTCAGCTAAGAAAGGTAGCATATTTTGGCAAACTTCTCTAATAGCTTTAGTGGGAACAGCAATGACAATAACAGTTGCATGTTGAATCGCTTGCTGAAAGTCACTAGTAGCCTTTAAATTAGTCGGTAAAATAGTCTCAGGTAAATATTTTTTATTGGTATGATTTGTAGTTATTTCTGTTGCCTGATCCTCTCTATGGGACCACAGTAAACAGTCATGTTCATTGTTTGCAAGAACCATAGCTAGGGCTGTTCCCCAGCTTCCTGCACCCAATACAGTTACTTTTTCCATCGCTATTTCGCTCCTTTAAAACTAATAGGATTAAGTTCTTGCGCGCGTAATTATACGAATTGGAGTTCCTTCAAAGTCAAAGGATTCTCTAATACGATTTTCTAAAAATCTTTCATAAGAAAAATGCATCATCTCAGGTTCATTAACAAATACCACGAAAGTTGGTGGTTTGATAGCCACTTGAGTTGCATAGTAAATACGCAGACGTTTCCCTTTATCAGTTGGAGCCGGATTTCTTGCAACAGAATCTTCTATAACTTCATTCAGAACAGATGACTGAACACGCATTGCATGATTTTCACTTACTTGATTGATAACTGGTAGAAGTGCATGAACACGTTGCTTTGTTTTAGCTGAAACGAAAACAATCGGAGCATAATCCAAGAATAGGAAATGATCTCTAATTTTCTTTGTCATTACATTCATCGTTTTATCGTCTTTTTCAATAGCATCCCATTTGTTCATTACGATAATAACTGCCTTACCAGCTTCATGAGCGTAACCAGCAATTTTTTTATCTTGTTCTTGAATACCTTCTTCAGCATTCAGAACAACTAAAACAACGTCAGATCGTTCAATCGCCTTTAATGCACGTAAAACACTGTATTTCTCAGTTGTTTCATATACTTTCCCTTTTTTACGCATACCTGCTGTATCAATCATTACGTATTCTTGACCATCAAAAGAGTATTCCGTATCAATCGCATCTCTTGTTGTCCCAGCGATTTCACTTACGATTACACGATCATGTCCCAAAAATGCGTTGACTAAAGAAGATTTCCCTACATTAGGACGCCCAATTAGAGAAAACTTAATAACTTCTTCCCCGTAGTCTACATCTTCTACATCTGGGAAGTTTTTCGCTACTTCATCTAGTAAATCTCCTAGACCAAGTCCATGAGAACCTGAGATTGGGAAAGGTTCTCCCAGTCCTAAAGCGTAAAAGTCATAAAGCATTTCACGCATATCCGGATTGTCTATTTTGTTAACAGCTAAAACGATTGGTTTTTTCGTTTTATATAAAATTTTTGCAACATATTCATCTGCTGCTGTAATTCCTTCGCGACCGTTAGTTAAGAAGATGATTACATCTGCTTCGTCCATCGCTATTTCTGCTTGTTGCTTAATTTGTTCTAAAAACGGTTCGTCGCTAAGTTCTATACCACCTGTATCAATGATATTAAATTCATTTGTTAACCAATCGGCAGAACTATATATACGATCACGTGTAATACCTGGAATATCTTCCACGATAGATACACGCTCTCCTACGATTCGATTAAATATAGTCGATTTGCCGACATTAGGCCTACCAACGATTGCTACTACTGGTTTTGTCATTACTTTTTCATCCTTCCAACTTCGTCTATGTTGTATTATACAACAAAAAGACAAAAACAGGCGACTTTATTGAAGTCACCTGTTTAAGATCGTATATTATGTTAGTTATTATTAGTGAAGCCTTTCAGCTTGTCTCCTAATACATCACTTATAGAAAATCCACGTGATTCTTCTGGCATTTGATAATCTTCTATGTTGTATTTATCTTCATTTTCAAGTAATTCTTTAATACTTAAGGAGAGACGTTTTTCAGCACTATTAACATCTAGTACTTTAACTTGTACTTCTTCGCCCTCTTTTAAAACTTCTTGTGGATTGCTAATATGCTTATGTGCAATTTGCGAAATGTGCACTAAACCTTCAACTCCTGGGAATACTTCTACGAATGCACCGTATGAAACTAGACGCTTCACTTTCCCAGTAAGTGTTGCTCCTTTTGCAACTTTTTCTTCTACCACAGACCAAGGACCAGGCAGTGTATCTTTGATGGATAAAGAAATTCTTTCGGCATCGCGATCGATCGATAATACTTTTACTTTAACTTCTTGCCCTTCGGTTAAAACGTCCGTAACATTGTCTAAGTGCTCGTACGAAATTTGTGAAATATGAACAAGTCCATCTACTCCACCTATATCGACAAATGCGCCAAACGAAGCTAAACGTTGTACTGTACCCGTCAAAATATCCCCACTTTTAATGGACTCAAATGTTTGTTGTTTGCTAACAGATTTTTCAGCTTCAACAACTGCTTTATGGGACAGGATAAGTCTATTTTTCTCTTTTTCAAGTTCTACAATTTTAAAGGTCATTACCTTCCCTTTATAATCTTCAAAGGATTCTACAAAATGATCCTCTATTAGGGAAGCAGGTATAAATCCACGGACACCTAAATCTACTACTAATCCGCCTTTTACAACTTCTTTTACTTCTGTTTCAATTATTTCTCCAGATTGGAATTGTTTTTCTAATCTATCCCAAGCTTTTTCTGCATCTACTCTTCTTTTAGAAAGGACAAAGTTAGCTTCTTCCACTTTGGTAATCATTAGCTCTAATTCGTCACCTATGGAAACGGAGTCGGATGCTTTTTCAATATGCAAGCTAGATAGTTCGCTTATAGGTACTATCCCGTCAAAAGGTGCTCCTTCAATTGTTACAATGATAGACTTTTCATCTACTTGTGCAACCGTTGCTTTTACTAGTTCACCCTCTTTAAACTCATTCGTGTCGTTTAAGTTCATTTCTTCAGACATATGATATTCCTCCTTCACAGCGTTTCTATTCTATTTTATGCGAACTGATACAGAATTACAAAAGGAAGCACTTTAAAAACGAAAAGATTCTAACTATTTAGACTGATGTGCTTCTAATAACTCAGCTATTTTTTCCATTATTTTTTCAGTAACTTCATCAGCAGAAGCTTTTCTTTCACGATACGGCGCAATATCAATTGGTTCACCATAGACTACCTTTAACTTTTTAAAAGGTTTATAGGGGCCAATTATTGCGCAAGGAACAACATTAGCTTCCCCGCGTAAAGCAAAGAACCCTGCTCCACTAAATCCTTTTCCTAGCTTGCCATCTTTACTTCTAGTTCCTTCCGGAAATAAACCTACAACTTCCCCACTTTTTAAGAGTTTAATAGCTGTTCGAAGTGCGTCTCGGTCACTTAGTCCTCTTTTCACCGGGAAGGCGTTAACGCCAGGTAATATACCTTTTAAAAGGGGTACATTAAATAATTCTGCTTTTGCCATAAAGTGCACAGGTCGTGGTGCTAGTATGCCTACCACCGGTGGATCCAAAGCATTAATGTGATTAGAACATAACAAAATCCCTCCATCTTTTGGGAAATGTTCTGTTCCAATAACTTCAAATCTATAAAGTGGTTTTAATGCTGAGAAAACAACCGTCTTTGCAAACGAATATAGATTCAAATTAAGACATCCTTTCTTTTGCTAGTTGCATAATTTTATTTGATACTTCATCAACTGTTAATAATGTTGTATCTATATATATAGCATCTTCTGCCTGGATCAATGGCGATGCTTGTCTTTCACTATCTAGCTTGTCTCGTAAAGCAATCTCTTGTTTAAGTTCTTCTAAGTTTGTTTCAATTCCTCTATTTTGGTTTTCTAAATATCTTCTATTCGCTCTTTCTTCTACACTGGCGCTCATAAATATCTTCAGCTCAGCATCTTTTAATACATGGGTACCTATATCTCTACCATCCATCACGATGCTACCGTTTTTACCCATTTGCATTTGTCTCTTAACCATTTCTTCCCGTAACGTTGCATGTGCAGCAACAGCCGATACAGAAGATGTTACTTCTTTAGAACGAATTTCGTCCGTAACAGCCACTTGGTCAAGAAATACTAATTGACCCTCTGGAGAAGGCTTTAACTCAATTATAGTTTCTTTTAATAAAGCAGTTAATTTATCTTCATCTAGCAAATCTATGTTTTGTTGTAATGCTTTATACGTGATTGCCCTGTACATTGCACCTGTGTCTACATATGTATAACCTAATAACTCTGCGGTTTTTTTTGCTATCGTGCTCTTACCTGCTGCTGCTGGGCCATCTATGGCTATTTGTATTTGTTTTTTCACTTTATTTGCCTCCACTCTATTCCTATACATTTTATCATAGAACAGCATTAATGAGGAAAAAGCAAGCTTCTAAAATATAACTTGTTTTTTCCTTCAAATTTGAAGAGGTTACCCAAAAGTTTAACTTCTGGGTAACCTCTATTTTGATTTAACTCATTGTTTTCTTTCGGATCAATAGTTGACGTTCAAAACAGAATCTTACAATTTGTTGTTTGTCTAAGTCATCTGTATCCGTAAAATGTAAAGAAGCGATGGTTAAAGAACCTTTATCCCATATTCTAATCACTTGTGCTAGTGTGGAGACGTATTTAATATCTCCATTATTAAACAACAATGGAATTAGCAAGGAGACTTCATCACCTGCTTTAAAATTTACTGGCGTGTTTAAAATAATTGCTGTTCCTCCAGCGCTTATATCATCTGTGACAAATTGGTATCTTTCCTCTTCGAATTGAACGGATATATCAATAGAAGTATTAACACGGACGAAATCTCTTCGCTGAATTCGCAAAAATTCCGAATCCGGCGGTAATGCAAGCTTAATCATCGGTATTTGTTTAGCCTTTTTACCTAGGACCTCTGTTTGAAATGCATAAACGGCTTTAGATTCTTCTACAAAGCTCGCTCTAAGCTGCATACCATCCATTAGGAAAACTGTTCTATTGGAAAGTGTATCCATGGGATAGTCGATATATATAAATTGATCATCTAAATCCACAACTTTACATTGATATTTTTCCGTTTTATCCGTAAAGGTTGGCTCTAATATTAATTGTGTACCAAGTTTGATTTTCATAGGCAATCCTCTTTTAGTGTCATAATATATTTTCTATTATGACACTGAAATGGATATAATTCTACAGAAAAAAGCTCTACGGAAGTTTTTCTGCATGTAAAATTTCGTGGTTTTCAGTATCAATATAAATTTTATATGTGCCAATAGACTCGTTTACAGCTATCAATTGATAGGCCAAACGTTGTTGTAGCTGTTTATTTTCCACATATGCTAATCGCTCTTCTTCTACCGAAAAGTTACTTGAAAAAAGCTCCGCTTTATCGATTGGTACTATTTTTTGTTTATCAATTTTTTCTTTTTGAATGTATTCCATCGCATTTAAGCCAAGCAATTCTCCATTATCCTTCGCAATCTTTAATTGGATTCCATCTGCATAAATTAAAGCATCGTTATCCTCCGCTTTTCTTGCAAATGATAAATGCCAAGCAATCGAATTTTCACGATATTCAACCATCTCCGTGTCAGTAAATCCTAAAGTTTTAATATACTCAGCGGACTTATCTTTCATCTGCTGCACCGTTATAGTCGTCTTTTCAAAAGGTCTTTCCAATAAATAGGATAGTAAATGTCCGCCTTTTTTAGTCAAATCTGCGTATCCTATACGAATACCTTCATGAAATTGGATATGATAAAAAGGATAAGGTGCATCCTGTGAGCTTTCCGTTATGTGAATCTTTGCGTCCTTAAATTCTGGAAACAATTTAAAGAACTTTTCTTTTGCTTCCGCTGATGTAATATCGGCGTCTTTAATATGCTGTAAATCTTTTTTCTTTTGTTGATCTGCCTCACTTGCAGTCATTGGGAAATCGCTTTCTGTATAAGCTTTTACAGAGTTACCTAGCGACTTCCAACTCTTTTCGCCATTTTGATCTAATTTGTTCTGAACAAATGCTTTGACGATATAATCCTTACTCCCACCGTCTTTGTTTGTAAATGCCCACTGATTTGAAAGTTCCTGCAAGTTTTCTCTAGCACCAGCCATATTTTTTTGCCATTCTTCAATAGGAACCTTTCCGTCTTTGACTTGTGCAGCACCATTTCCTAATCTGTTTAGATAATTCATCCATATAGCAGATGTTTCGTTATTTATCGGCAATGCACTTATCGAAGTTCTTATATCCGAGGAAATCCTCCACACATCATCTAAAGGCTGCTCTAATGCTTCCTTATCGGTAAACAGCATAGTCTGATCTACAGATTCTGTTAGCTTCGTCAATTTCTCTGAAGCTGAGGTCAATTGATTTGAATATTGTACTGCTAATGCATTCTCAAGCCTATTATTTTGAGACTGAACAGAGAAATGATACACAAGGAAGACTACAGCAACAGTAGACACGATAACCCATATAATTTTTTTCATTTTATCTCCTTATGAACAGAATATATGCTGTCCAATTGTTTTAATTTGTGGTCGGCTCCAAATCCACTTACTAGTTGCTGTTTCCGGATTAAAGTAATAAATAGCATTTTCAGTAGGATCCCAACCGTTGAGTGCATCTAATACTGCTTCCTTAGCCCGTTCATTTGGCTCAAGCCAAATTTGTCCATCCGCTACTGCAGTGAAGGCTAAAGGTTGAAAGATTACTTCCGAAACTGTATTTGGAAATTCAGGATGTTCAACACGATTTAGAATTACCGCAGCAACTGCCACTTGCCCTTCATAAGGCTCTCCACGCGCCTCTCCATATACAGCATTTGCAATCAATTTCAAATCTTTTTCCGAATATTGTGGTGGCAATTGCATATTTGTGCTTTCTTCTTTTTTGTTTTTTACTTGTTTATCTAGATCAATCCCACCGTAATACGTAAAACTATTTCCTTTATTTATTTGTTCGTGTACAAATTCTTTATCGTAATCCGAAACACCTACTAGTTTTTTCTTAGTGTCTTGTCCTAATAGTCCATCTATCGGCAGACCGTATTTTTCCTGGAAATTCCTTAATGCCCAGTAGGTACTATAACCAAACTTGCCATCTATCTCACTCTTATAAAATCCGATATACTGTAATCTTGCCTGGAGTTCAATAACGTCGTCTCCATAGGCACCTCGTTCTAATGTCTGAGCAGAAAAAGCCTGGGTAGTTGGTTGCTCACTGATAAACGAATAACTGAATGTACAAAATAGTAAACTAATCAGGATGTACTTTAGTTGTTTCAAACGACATCTCTCCTTTTTTCTTAGCATGGAGTAAGATGCGCCAAATTATACAAAAAAAGTCTAGCATTTGCTAGACTTTTTCTTCTACATAATATTCATGATTTGCATATCTTTTTCTACGAGATAGAACATGAGCTTTTTTAACTTTGGATAAACTAAACAACCACAAAAACAACATGAATGGTACCATCAATAAAAGCTCTAGTCCTGTAATACTTAATATACTATTATAAATAGTATGTAAGAACAGCGGTGCTATTAATGCAAACAATATTTCATAACGAGATTTAGTTAAAGTAGTAAATTTCGCTCTACCGATATAATATCCCATTAAAACACCAAATAGCGCATGACTGGAAACAGGTAGAATTGCACGTAAGATAGCTTCATCCATACCAAAGTTCAATAAATATAGTATATTTTCCACAGTCGCAAAACCTAGTGCTACGCTAGCACCATATAATATGCCATCATAGGGATCATCGAATTCCACATGTTTGTAGATAGCGACAATTAGTACTAGCCATTTAAAAAACTCTTCTAGTGCACTCGTTACAATAGCTTGATGGATAAATAGAGAAGAAAAGATCTGTTCCTCTTGAAGAACATGTTGAATAAATAAAATTGGAAACGTTAATATGGCGCCATATATAAATGTATGTAACAATAATCTGGAGGGTTCTGCAGAAATTTCTTTTCGCAAGTAAAAATAGCTTAACAGTGCTAAAGCAGGGGCTATTGCAACGGAAAGTAGTATAAACATAAACTTACTCCTTCCATTTCATTATTACTATTATACCTTAAATACGCAAATTTTGGGAGGTACTTACTCACTATGAAAACTATTTTATTAATTCACACAGGTGGTACGATATCCATGCAAGTACATGCAGAAACAGGAGCTGTTGTACCAGCAGATCAAAATCCACTTTTAATCGAGGCAGAAAAACTTAGATCATTAGCTAATATTGTGGAAATAGATGCTTTTAATCTCCCTTCTCCTCATATAACACCTATCGAGATGATGGAGCTAAAACAGCTTATTGACCAATATATTTTATCGGACAATATTGATGGGGTTGTTATTACACATGGTACAGATACATTAGAAGAGACTGCCTACTTTTTGGATCTCACAGTAGATACGGACATTCCCATTGTCCTTACAGGTGCCATGCGTTCATCCAATGAGATAGGAGCTGACGGGCTATATAACTTGTTATCAGCGATACAAGTGGCTTCTTCGGATGATGCAAAAATGAAAGGTGTACTAGTGGTATTAAACGATGAAATACATACTGCAGAAAATGTGACGAAGACTCACGCTAGCAATGTTAGTACTTTTCAGAGTCCGCAATATGGCCCAATAGGATTTATATCTAAATCAATAGTACATTTTCACCATTCTCCCAATCATCGTCTTGTTTTTCCAATTGAGCATATCGATAAAAAAGTTGCATTGTTTAAAGTGTATGCAGGAATGGAGCCAGACTTGCTACAAGCATCGATTGATCTTGGATATGATGGAATAGTATTGGAAGGTTTAGGGCAAGGAAATGTACCCCCTCGCCTTGTCTCTGTGATAGAAGAAACATTAAATAAAGGGATTCCGATTGTATTAGTCTCCAGATGCTTTAATGGAATTGCGCAAGATGTGTATGGTTATAAAGGTGGCGGAAAAGGTCTTAAAGATGCAGGTGTGATTTTTGCACAAGGATTAAATGGACAAAAAGCTCGCCTTGCTTTACTAATTGCACTGAACCATCCTGATCCGCTAAAAGCGATTGAGTATATTTTTTGAGTTGTGTTTTAGGAAGATAAAAAAAGAGTAGCTGACGTAACTGAGTTTACGTCATGCTACCTTTTTTATGTTGGTTAATAGTGTTTATAGGGATTTGGAGAGAGACGTCTTTTACTTACGTTCAATTGCTGAATACTCGCTCTTAATGTACTGATACTTGCGGATGATTGTGATTGACTTCCTCTATATCCATCATAAGATGATTTTTGGGTTAGTCAGTTTGCTTATTATTTTTTCTTTTTATTTCGTTTGCAATCTGATCCCCATGGAATCGTCCATTTTCAATGAAAATTTCATTTGCGTTATTCCCTGCAGCAATAACACCTGCTATGAAAATTCCTTCTACATTTGTTTCCATTGTTTCTGCATCAAAGGATGGTCTACCTGTAGCTTCGTCAATATCCACACCCATTTCCCTTATAAATGCATGATCAGGATGATACCCAGTCATTGCAAATACAAAGTCATTCGGTATTTGAAACTCGCCTGTTTGACTACTCTTTAGCGTTACCTCAGATGCCCCTATTTCTATTACTTCTGTATTAAAGTGCATTTGTACTTCCTTATTTCTTACAAGACCATCAAACTCTGGAAGTACCCAAGGTTTTATACTTGGTGAATACTTATTTCCTCTATATGCTACTGTAACATTGGCTCCTGCTTTGTTCAGTTCTAAGGCTGCATCTATCGCAGAATTTTTCCCACCTATTACTAATATATCTAATCCAAAGTAGGGATGCCCCTCTTTGAAATAATGACGAACTTTTGCTAATTCCTCGCCTGGTATGTTCATATAATTTGGATGATCATAATAGCCAGTTGCAATGACTACATACGTTGCCAAATAAGTTTCTTTAGATGTATATACTAAAAAATTATTTTCTTGTTTCTCTACTTTTAGAACTTGTTCGTATTTATGAACATCAATGTTTTTAAGTTTTGCTACTTCTCGGTAGTAAACCAAAGCTTGATTTCGTTTTGGTTTTCTCTCTTCTACTATAAATGGAACATCACCTATTGATAATTTTTCACTTGTGCTAAAAAAGGTCTGATGTGTAGGATAATTATAAATAGCCTCTACAACATTTCCCTTTTCAATTACGATGGTTTTTAGTCCAATATTTTGTGTAGAAATAGCAGCTGATAACCCACAAGGACCTCCCCCTACTATTAATACATCTACTTGTTGATACACCCAAAAAACTTCCTTTCTTTTATTCACTTAATGTCTTCCACTTATGGTAATGAGATGGCATTCGGATTTCGCTCCAAGTCGAAGTGGAACTGCCGTTGTGCCATAACCATTGCTAATGAGTTCAGCACTATTTTCTTTTTCTCTGTAGCTTCCTTTTTCATAAATTCCAAATGGTCCAAAGCGTATTTGGCCGCCATGAAGATGACCAGCTAACAGAAGATGTGGCTTACTTATTTTTTTAGCATTATTGAAATAGGCTGGAGCATGGGTGACAAAAACGATGACATCGGATTCTTTAACATCCTTGAAAGCTTCATACATTTTTACATTCCCTTCGAAACCATCGTTAATCCCAACAATGCGTAAGGAAAATTTATCTTTTTCAAACTCAACAGACCGATTTTCCAATATATAAACAGCATGTGCTTCTAAGATGTCACTTAAGTTCTGCGCACCAACTTCTCTGTCATTATTCCCAAATACGTAACAAGTATTTCCAAGCTTAGCAAGCTGCTTAATATTTTCATTTGTTCTTTCTAAAGGAACGCCTCTTTCCGTCAAATCTCCACCTATTACAACTATATCTACTTTACCGATGAGGCTTTGAATTAGCTTATCACTTATTTTTCTTCTGTGAATATCTGATATGAAAAAGACACGAAATTGAATATCTTTTGTCCACTCATTGATATACAAAGAATGGGTATGAACGTTAGTTTGAAAAGCTAAAAATAACATATATAAGAAAAGCAAAATTACGATAGACAACAAAACACTAATAATCCATACAATCAATTCTATACCCCCAAACAACATGGAAAAGGACAGGGAAATTCCCCTGCCCTGCACTTGTGCAATTGATCATTCTACTCTTCTTTATCAATGTGTAGTACACGGAAACCTGATTTTTCTAAATCAGCTAAAATTCGATCCATTTTTGAATCATTTTCAATCTTTAATACAATGCGTCTGAATAATTTATCGGTCTCATCAAAAGTTACGATTGAAATAACAGAGGCATGGTATTTATGAAGGACATCTGTCATTTTTTGAATCCGTCCTTCTGATTCCACCGAGGTAAATGTAATACGCGTTCCTTTACTATTCATACCAAATGCACTTTTAAACTGCTCTACTGCATCATAGCGTGTAACTAATCCAAGGAACTTCCCTTCCTCAACAACAGCAAGGACTGGGAAATCATGAAGCTTAATCATTGCGTTTTCGAAAACATCCTCGTAACCAACAAAAACATCTTCGTTTGTCATAATATCCGTAACTTTCGTTTGCTCCATGAAAGCTTCTTTATCCAATTTACTATAAAAATGAGCTTTATATAAAAGATATTTGTTGAACATACCAACATATTTCCCATTATCTAAAATAGGTAAAGCATCCATTTCTTTTTCTTCAAGTAGACGAAGAGCCGATGAAACTATTGTACCTACTTGAACTGTTACACATTTTTCTTTTGGGATCATAACACTTTTTACAAACATTTTAGCACCTCTTCCAACTTAGGATATACTTTATATATTCAACATTTAAAAGAAATATCCTTCTTTCTCTATGTTTAAGGTAGTACTAACTTTTGACCAACTGAAATTTCATTTGAAGACAGGCCGTTAGCAGACTTTATCTTTTCGACAGCATTTCCATCCTTATAATAATTGACCGCTATCCGATATAGTGTTTCATTTTCCTTTACGATATGCGTTCTAGAACTAGCAACTTCGGTAGGTTCCGTTTTCTCCACCGCCGCTGGTTCTTTCTTAGGCTCTTCCACAACTACCTTTTTTGGCTCCTCTTTGACTACTTCTGCAGGCTTTTCAGCTTGCTGCTCCGTTTTTTCAGGAGTAACAGGTTCTGTTGGAGTCACTTCTTCTTTTGTTTCGTCTTCTTTTGTTCCGTTATTAATTGATTGTGTTTCAACATGTATCGCATCATTTTTCACTACTTCCGCCTTGTTCGGATCGGCTTGATAGAAAAATTGAACATAGATAAATATACTAACTGGTATTAATATGAAAACACAAAATACGGTAGGAATTAATAGATTCTTAGATTTCTTCTTGGGTTTCTTATTTAAACTTCTACTTCTTCTCATGTTATTAGAATCGTCATCTTGTCCTATGGATTGTCGATGTTCGTCGATTTTTTTTTGGTAATCATCTTGGTTCATTTTACTCAAACTCCATTTCTGCCATCATTTCTACTTCTATTATGACGAATATTGTAGAAAAAGTAAACTTATCAAATGTATTATGTAGGAAGAAGGATATTTAACCTTTTTTTCCAATTTAATTCTTCTTGACTATTCTTTTCCTCTGTTCGTTTTTGTAAAATATTCGCAGCTTCCATCTTACATTTGGAACAACAATAGTACGGTTTCTCTATCAATCTTTGGTCAAAATAATGAAGTAGTTGTTGTCTTATACATATATCATTTCGTATCATGGTATAAAATTTTTGTATATCCTGCCACTTTTTTTGTTTTATATCCTTAAATAATTCAATTGTTTCATGTTCGTTTAAACGTTCTTTCCAGTAAGTAAGAATTCGGGTCGTTGTTTCTGCTTGTTCGACTTCAGAATAAGAAGATTGGTAAGCAATTTGAATGTCTTGTTCCTCAGGGAAGTCTTGCATCGTAACGTAAAAAGTTTGCTCCACATCCGTTGGAGTATACAAAAGAGAAGCGATTGCTTGTTTTCCATCTCTCGCAGCCCTTCCAATCTCTTGCATGTACCCCGCAATCGAAGTTGGAATATGATCATGAATAATTTGTCTTATATTATCTTTGTGTATACCCATTCCAAATGCATTTGTCGCACAAATCCACTCTAGTTGCCCTTGCTGAAATTGTTGTTGGATTAATATTCTATCACTTTGTTCCATTTTAGCATGATAAAATCCAACTGAAATCCCTTGTTCACGCAGTGCTGCTGCATATGTCTCTGTCTTTTTACGAGACTGTGTATAAATTATTCCTGGCCCCTCTGTGGAGGTGACTCTGCCTAGTATCCACTTCATTTTTTGTTGTTGGTTATCTACCTCTATCATTTCATAGGCTATAGCCGGTCGATCAAGTGAATGAATATATTCAAATGGTGCATTCATTTGTAGAGTTTTTTTAATATCATCCACCACTTCGGCTGTTGCAGTAGCCGTTAAGGCTAGAACGTTCACCGAACCAATTGATTGGAGCCAAGTGGAAATCCTTAAATAATCTGGTCTAAAATCAAAGCCCCATTGTGAGATACAATGTGCTTCATCCGCCACTACATAGGCAATAGAAAGTTTTCGAAGTGCTAGGTTAAATTGTTCATTTTGCAGCATCTCGGGAGAAGTAAATATGAATTTATAGTCAGCTAATCGACGAATAGCCATCTCCTTCTCCTGAAAAGATAAAAAGGAGTTAATAGCAATAACTCTTTTTTCACCAAGTATTTTCAATTGTTCCACTTGATCTTGCATAAGGGACAAAAGAGGTGACACAATAACCACAGTACCTTCCATCAGATAAGCAGGTAGTTGATAGAGAAGTGATTTCCCCATTCCTGTAGGAAGTATTGCGATAACATCTTTTTTTTCTATTATTTGTTCAATTATTTCTTGTTGACCAGCACGAAAAGTAGCATGGCCAAATCTTTTCTGAAGAATTTCATTTAATTTATCCATGAATTTGTTCTCCCTTTGTTAGTGCTAAACGTACTTGAAAATAAGTTAGTTCGGGTAATCTATTTTTTATCACAGTAAGCTTTTTCGTATGTAACTCTTTGGATAAATGAAGAATCTTTTCAACTTGCTCACTCGATATAAATGCCGAAACAGAGAAATTTTTATCGGATGAAACTATTTCAATTACATGATCTTCTATTGTGTTAATCTTTAACTTTCTTATTCTAGCTATTTCCTCCATTGTATACCCTTTTTCAAAAAGACTATTCGTTTTAAAAGCAGAATCTGTGAGAGGAGTGTCTAGATGAATACCTTTTGCTAAAGAAAACAACAAAGGACTAGTATTTATATCAATATTGTCCAATATATTATGTAAGCACTCTAAGAAATTTATCTTTGCGTTCATATCAGTTAAATCATAGTAACGAGACAATTGTTCCCAAGTCAAACCAGTTTTGTTATATCCACTAAGTCGATAAACAAATAATGTCCTGTGTAAATCATTTAACAAAGGACTTTCAAGCAATCGGAATATCTCTTGCTTTAGATCATTACTCAAGTTAAATTCACGAAAGTTATGTTGGATGAGGAAGTCTTTGACGAAATTCTGAATAGCCATATCCTTTTGGTTTGGCACAAATTTTTTCTCTTTTGCTTGGAACTGGGACAAAGTTTGGATCACTAAGTCTAATCTCTTCCAAAATAATTGTTCCCTGCCTCTGTATTCCCAGCCATTGAATAGAAACTCTTTACCTTCCCCTACTGTAGCTATTCCTTTTTCTGTAATATAGACGAGTGATTCCTCTACCTGAATTAGATCACGGTTATGCAACTCATTAATTCCAATATCATAGTCTTCCTTCGATAATTGTGGGAGAATAGAGAAAAAAGCATGAAGTTGAAAATATGTCACATCTTGAATAGTTTGTCCTGATTTTTTACCTTTTAATAAATAATAAGGAGCATTCTCAGAACGTTGTCCGGATAACTTATGTATAATAAATAGTAATATTTGATGAAAATGCATAGGAATACCTCTCTTTTCTGAAGTATTTTGGTTGAAATATAGGGAAAACATCTTTAGAATGAATACGATAGCATATTCGTGTTAGTAGTTATAAAGGAGAGAATATAATAATGGCAAAATATACAATTGTAGATAAAGATACATGTATAGCGTGCGGAGCATGTGGAGCCGCTGCCCCAGATATTTATGACTATGATGATGAAGGTATTGCCTTCGTTATTTTAGATAATAACATGGGTACAACAGAAGTTCCAGAAGAACTAACGGAAGATATGGAAGACGCTTTTGAAGGCTGTCCTACTGATTCTATTAAAGTCGCAGATGAATCATTCGAAGGCGACGCACTGAAATACGAATAGTATATGGAATGGTGGTTGTGACTTTGTCATAATCACCATTTTTCATTCTAATAATATCAGACAAATAGACGCTAGGTCGGTCAATATCCGTTTCAATTGTTTTCACATGGCTTTAGACAGACTTATTACTATCGTTTGACTGTCTCACCCTTCTACAACATTTAGAAACAGGTAAGGGCGTTTTTAGATAACTAGAGATAAGATACTTTCTTATTCTTAGAGGTGATGGATGACAGTCTAAGTACGCGACATCCTGTCGCAACGACTGCCTGACCCGCATCGTGCGAGCCCGAAGATGCAATTTAGTTCACTCGTTTGCTTCTTTATTTTGGCAACACTTACTATTTCTCTTTATTTCCACTAATGTACGAGAAATCTACCTTCTTCATCTATCAATGGAGAATAACATTTAATTCAAAAGTGAATACAAATAACTTTTCCATTTCTAAGATTTTACCACTCTTGTGACTTAAGCGATAAGCTATGTTAAATCTTCTTGTTGGGTACTACCCGTTTATTTGATTGTAGCGCAAGGCGGCGACTCCAGCGGGAAGCTTGAGCTGAAGACCCCGCAGAAGCGCAGCGAACGAGGAGGCTGAAGCCAAGAACGCGGAAAGCGTCCGCCTGAAGCGAAAATCAGTATTATCATTCTTTCTTTTCAGCTCCATAAACCAAGTATATTTTCTTTTTAAAAAAAGTTGTTCCTCCTAGTGGAGAAACAACTTTTTGTTAATTTGTATTAGGTTTCATATATGAACTAGTTACTTTATCAAGCAATGGCTTCATTCGTTTGAATAAAACAATCATCACGATCGTTACTAATATACCTTTAATAAGATTAAATGGTAATATACCAAAAATGATCGTATTAAACAAAGCAGTGCCTGTTTCCATAGGGAAATTTAAGAAATAAGCGTACATTGGTAAAAATACATAATAATTTAGTACACTCATCCCAATAGCCATAGAGACTGTACCTGCTCCGAGTCCTGCCATAATGCCTTTGGACGAAGTAACTTTGCGATAAATCAAATACACAGGTGCGATAAACAAGATACTAGTTACAAAGTTAGCCATATGACCAACAGGTACACCAGTTGGACTTCCTGCAAATAACCAATCTAGCACATTTTTTAAAAATGCGACTAAAATTCCTGCAACTGGTCCCATTGTGATTGCAGCGATTAATGCTGGTATATCACTAAAGTCCACCTTTAAATAAGCCGGTAAAACCGGTAATGGAAATGCAAGTAGCATTAAAACAAAAGAAATACTACTCAGCATTGCGACTGCAATAAGCATTCGCGTTTTGCCTTTTAACATAAATCCTCTCTCCTTTTGCGATTCACTCCACAAGAAGAAAGGTTCAGAACGTTTGCATACTTAAAAAATCCCTCGAACTTATAGAAGTTCAAGGGAGAAACAAGGTACACTTTAATAAGCGTATCCGTATAAGCATACGAAAAACGACTGCACCTTCACCTTCTCCCATCCAGACTATACTGTCGGCTTTGGAATTTAACCAAATCAACCTGTTAAGGTTCGCGGGCTGAAGAAATAAATTTCTAATACCGCCGGTCGGGAATTGCACCCTGCCCCGAAGATGAATCAATATTTTGTTGTCCTCCAAGAATATATCTTGAATTAATAACATTTTATCAAATTAAAACAATATATGCAACAGACCTGTTTGCAACTGAGAATACTAGGCAAACTTATGTTATGGGCGATTATTAAAATTTAAGGGCTGTATCGGATCGCTTATGGGCTGTATTCGTATGGGCTGGGCTATCCGCTAGTTTTACTAGCAAGATGATTAATTATGGGCTATTTTCACAAATGTATGGGCTATCACATATATCTTAAAACAAAAATGCCAAGCTTAAGTTAATAAGCATTGGCATTTTTTTATTATTGAATTGTTTGCATAGTAAAACCATTTGGCCCCACTGGAACTGGAAGTGGACTAGAAAAATCTATTTCATTCCATTTTTCTTGTACGATATTCTCTAATCGGATAGTTTGATTGAAGCTTGCAGCTGTAAGCGAGAAAGCTTCTATCAAACGGGATGCCTCACTTGCATTTAGTGATTCCAAATCTAAAGGCTCATCAAAATGTACAACAAGTCCCTTATCTTCCTTAACTGAATAAGTTACATCATTCGGAATAACAGAAGTATAAATTTCATTTTCAGGATTTTTCATCCCCTGCAATGCTTCTAATAGTGTATTGAAAGTTTTATTGAAGTTTGGTGTTAAATAGGTCACTTGATTAAAAGCCTTATATGCAAAATAATTTACCTTCTGCTCTGTGCCAGTTAACACCAAAGGTTCCTCTATAGTCCCTACTTGATTCCATTCGATTGGGGATCCGTCCTCATTTACTCTTAAGAACGAATCAAAATCGGTAAAGACCTCATTGATTGAAGAGATGTATGGTACAGCTGTTCCAGGTGCAGAATCGTAGCCATGATCTGCTGGTAAGTAATGTTTTAATATTTTACCTTCTGCTATAAAGTAGCCTTTGTAAGGATGATATTCTTGGAAACCAAGAGAAGTTTCGTCAATCTCCAAAGCATACTGATTATATAATTCTAAGCTACTAGGTTCCATATTTGGAAAATCCGCTTCTATTTTCTCTTGAGGAATGACAATCGTGATTGGTACAGTGAGCGCATTTTCCAATAGAGAAAAATGAAATACCGTTCCATCACCTAAATCCTGCTCATAAACAGAAGTAAAAGTCCTATCAAATGGGGCTAATTCTACATTAGGAGCTAACTTTTCAGACATAGTTGTTATACCAACAGATTCTTCTTCTTTAGCATCCATAGAGGATTCCTCTGGTACTTCTAGAGTTCTCATTTGATCGTCTGCTGTGGTCGATTCTTCGACAGTATCAGCTGTGGAGCTCTCATTGTTATTTATATAGGAAGAGACGAGTACGGTTAATAATAATACAGATGCTACAGAAATGATAAATGGTAGCCATTTGTTCATAGACACCTGTATTCGTTTACGTTGCTCAAATTTCTCTTGCGTTTCTATTTTTGACTTAAGCTGCTGGTAAATTTCTTCTTTTGAGCGCTTATCTGTATACTTGGGCAAACTTTTTAATAGTTCATCTAATTCACGGTCTTCTGCTTTTTTCTCACTCATGATGAACATCTGCCTCCTTTTGCTTATCAGATAATCGCTCACGAAGTGCTTTTATTGCACGATGTTGCGTTGTCTTCACTTTCCCTTCGGACCAATTTAAGATTTCAGATGTTTCTGCAATCGAAAGCTCCTGGAAATACCGCATTATAATAACCATTTTCTGATCTCCCGTACAATCATCCAACGCAACTAATAATGTTCTCATCTCATCATTGAGCTGCACTAAATCTTCCGGTAGCATATCTGAAGATGCAAGTTGCATCGTTTCCCAGTCAAATGAGTCAAATAATCTCTTTTTCCGGACAGCTTGTTTTCTAAAATGGTCAATTGCTATGTTTTTGGCTATTGAGAATAACCATGTTTTTTCTGAACTTTTCCCCTCGAAGCTACTATAAGCTCTGAGTACTCGTACATATACTTCTTGGACCAAGTCTTCCGCAGTTTGTCTATTTTTCACCAAATATATGAGAAACTGAAAAACATCTTGATGATAGGTATCATACAAGCGGTGGAAAACGGAGTCATTCATATGCTCCCCCCGTTCTATCAATTAGTCGTTTCAAGTAAGTATTTGTTACACAGCTTCTATTGGCAATTTAATGATAAAGGATGTTCCTATCCCTATTTCGCTTTCCGCTGATAACACACCATCATGTCGTTCTACTATGTTTTTAGCAATAGCCAATCCTAAGCCTGTGCCACCTTTTCCCCTTGTTCTGGCTTTATCTGCTTTATAAAAACGTTCAAATACATATGGAAGATCTTCTTTCGGAATCCCATACCCTGTGTCGATAACCTTTATAACGAACTGTGCGTCTGTCATACTCAATTGCACGGTAACAGAACCATTTTCTGGAGTATGTCTAAGTGCATTATCGATTAAATTGGTTAGTACTTGCTCCATACGATCCTCATCTAGATGCATGGATAAGTTTTCTGTCAGGTTATGTTCAAAGTTCAAGCCAATATCTTTTTCTTTAGCAGCCTGGTCAAATTTTTGCGTAATTCTTTCAATTGTCGGAACGACTAGAACGTTCTCTTTATATATACTAAGATATCCTGACTCTAAGCGTGCTAAATCTAACAATTCGGTTACTAATCTTCCCATTCGCTTAGATTCATCATATATAATACGCATCATTTCATTTTTGTCTTCTTCCGTGGTCACTACATTATCGATTATTGCTTCTGAATACCCATGAAGCATCGAAATAGGAGTTCTTAACTCATGTGAAACGTTCGCGATAAAATCTGATCTCATTTTATCTAAACGATGTTGTTCCGTCATATCACGAAGCACGATTACTGCTCCTCGAACGACATTTCCACTAGAATATAAAAGGCTTATAGATGCTGCAAAATAGGATCCTTTAATCTCTAATTCTTCGTCAAACTCTTCTTTTACTTCAAACACATATTCCAATAAGTGCTGGAGCTCAGCAGGAAGTTTAGAATCTTCTGTTGCTTCCAAACTTTTATACCACTTATCCAATAGAAGATCTGCCTGAGGGTTTTTAACTTGAACTTCAAATTTCGTATCAAAAGTAATAACAGCATCCGTCATAGACGTTAATATACTTGCTAATTGTTCCTTTTCTTGGTTAATTACTTCTACATGATGCTTCAATTGTTTACCCATCTGGTTAAAGGCGATTCCTAGTTCTCCTATTTCATCTTTTTGAAGATACGGAACTTTTGTTTCAAAATTACCTTGTGCCAACTGGATTGCTGCTTCTCTCATAGATCTTAGTGGTAATGTAATTCGTGAAGTTAAAAAGAATGTGAACATCGTAGTTAAAAGTAAGGCGATAAATCCAGATAAGAAAACAATTTTCGTAGTACTATTTGTCGTTTTACTGACAACCTCTAAACTTTGATAGATAAAAACAGCACCATGGATATTTTTATTGGATTCTAAAGGTGCGGCTAAAATAATATAATCTTCCATCCGATCCTCACTATTTATAGCAGGCATTAGCATTTTTTTGACGATTGGTTCATTAGATGTATATATTTTAGATAAGTCCTTATCATCCAATATCTTTTCCTGTACTACCTCTTTGTTGAGGCCCTCATGGATAGACAAAAAAATGGACTCAGAATTACGTACAATTAAAGTATTCGTTTCTGTACCTAATATATCTCGGATTATTTCAAATGAATCTTCTACATTTTCATGTTGCTCAACTATTTTCCCTATGGTCACTGCTTCTTTGCGAAGGGTGTCCTCTGCTTGTTCTGTATGGAAATCTCCTAAAAATTCAAGTAATAAAACGGTTACAATAAATAACACAAATAAGACGAGAAGCAATATGGTTCCCCATAGCTTCCCGACAACACTATTCCAAAGTCTATTCATTTATAACCTCAAATTTATACCCAACACCCCATACAGTTACAATCATTTTAGCAGACTTTTCGGAAACTCTGTTTAACTTTTCACGCAACCGTTTTACGTGAGTGTCAACTGTTCTTAAATCACCGAAGAAATCATAATGCCAAACTTCTTTTAATAATTGCTCGCGATCAAATACTTTGTCTGGTGCTTTTGCTAAGAAGTAAAGTAATTCATATTCCTTAGGAGTTAAACCTACCTCTACACCATCTGCAGTTACTCTATGAGCATCATGATCTATTGTAAGGTGTGGAAAAACTACTATTTCTTTAGAAATAGACGATCCTTGTGAAGGTGCAAATGCAGTAGAACGTTTTAACAAAGCTTTTACTCGTAACACTACTTCTCTAGGGCTAAACGGTTTCACTATATAATCGTCTGCTCCTAGTTCAAAACCTTCTACGCGATTAGCTTCTTCCCCTTTAGCTGTCAATAATATAATAGGAGTTTCTTTATGAACACGTAGTTCTGTCATCACTTCTATACCATCTTTTTCAGGCATCA
Source organism: Psychrobacillus sp. FSL H8-0510 (assembly GCF_038008345.1). Taxonomy (NCBI): domain Bacteria; kingdom Bacillati; phylum Bacillota; class Bacilli; order Caryophanales; family Bacillaceae; genus Psychrobacillus; species Psychrobacillus sp. FSL H8-0510. Next base: position 1,480,346 of record NZ_JBBOYZ010000001.1, on the reverse strand, counting down.
TTATGTCTAAAAGGATACAATTATAATCATATTCTAAGGCTAACTTTAATGCGACTTCCCCATTTTCAGCTTCTTCTACTTCGTAACCTTCTCGCTCTAAATACATTTTCAAAAGACGACGAATACGTTCTTCATCCTCAACTACTAGAAGTTTAATTGTTTCAGACATAGTTTTATCAAACCTTTCTATCAACATCTACTTTACATTGTACAATTACTGTATCCAAAATGAAAGAAAAGCCCTTCCCCCCTTGTTATATAAAGAGTAAAGAGCTTTCCACAAGTACACACATTCTGTTTCGTTTCTGTCTAGTTAGCATTTATAAAAGCTTACACTTTTTTAAGCGTAAGAATGTAATCCTGCTAAAATTAGATTTACTGCAATCAAGTTAAACATAATTATGATGAATCCGATTAAAGCGATCCAGGCAGACTTCTTACCTTCCCAACCTTTTGATAAGCGAAGATGTAAGAACACTGCATAAAATAAGAAAGTGATAAGTGCCCATACTTCTTTTGGATCCCAGCCCCAGAAACGCGACCACGCTTCATGTGCCCATATCATAGCAAATATTAAGGCCCCAAGTGTAAACACAGGGAATCCAATTAATACAGAACGATACCCAATTTCATCCATCAATTGAGAATTAGACTTTTTCGTAAGTGGTTGTAATACAGTTGCAAGACGCTTACGTAATATTAAACGAAGTAATAAATAGATTACAGAACCGATTAGAATCGACCATACCACAGTAGTTAATTTTTTAGCATTTACTAGTGGTGGCATTTCAATAAGTGGATCTAATGCACCTTCTGTAATCGCTACTGACTCATTCATACCAAAAAGCGCTGGCATTGTATACTCAATATTATGCTCTGTTTCATCTTTACTTATATACGAGTACTCTGCACTGTAATCCGCAAGTGAAAATGACAGCGTGGAAACAACAAATCCTACAACAAGTACTAAAACATACATAACTGCCTCAATCCAAAAGCGTTCTTTGGATTTTTTTGTCAGGTCAATATTTTTCAACAAGTATATAAATCCTGCTACTGCACTTATTGCTAAAATTGCCTCACCCATTGCGGCAGTGATTACATGAATAGTCAGCCAGTAACTTTTCAAAGCTGGTATTAAAGGTGTAATTTCTGTCGGGAACATGCTTGCATAAGCAATGATTAACACGGCAATTGGTAAAGCAAACAATCCTAGAGCAGGTGTTTTATATATAAAGTATATAAGAATAAATGCTCCTACAACCATCATCCCAAATGCAGTAGTAAATTCAAATAGATTACTTACAGGAGCATGTCCTGCAGCAATCCATCTAGTAATAAAATAACCAATATTAGCGATAAATCCTAAAATGGTAACGGTAATCGCTAATTTGCCCCATCTATCAAAGGACTTGGTAGTTTGAGTATTTGAAGATTTTACTGCTCCTCCAAATAAAAACGTAGCAATAAGATACGCTACAAAAGCTATAAATAATAATGTACTACTTAAGGATGCCATATCCATTATGTTAAACTCCTTCCACTTTATCCACTTTTTCTTCTAAAGAATCTATATCTTGCTGATCTAGATATTTTGGAAGATGAGCTACATCTGTAACCTTGTCCAAATCTCTCTTAACACTCAACCAGTTTTTGTTTGTATGCGCGGCAATAACCGTTTGTCCATCTTCTAATAACTGAATCCAAATTCGACGGTGATTCCAGTACGCCCCTTGTGCTACACCAATCATGAAGATAAGGCCTCCAAGTGCAAGAAGTGGAAGTGTTAAATCTTTACGAACTGTTAAACCAGATACGTCTCTTGTCTCGACACTTTGGAATGCAATTTTATGTTGGTTTTCCCCTAAAGGTTCTACTGTCTCTTTAATCATGACAAAACTAGTTTCCCCTTTAGGAAATTCAGGGCTATACATTTTGATTAGAAATGCTGGGTTATTAGGAAGCGGTGATTGAGATTGCGGAACCCCTTCTTCAAATCCAGTAAAGTCTGCATAATAGTCCATTACTTCAACTTTATAACCATCATTTAGTTCATAAATGGGTTGTGGATCAGCTAGATCGATTGTAAATTCTCCAAAAGATTGTTGTGTTTGTTTATCCTGTAACTGGAAAGTCATCGTTGCTAACTCATCCAATCGGAAGTCCATTTGGAACACCGAAAAGTTATCGAATTTAATTGGTTTATTTACTTGAATCGAAGCTTCTTTTTCAAATGTTAAATCCTCTGTATGACCTGCAACAGCGCCTTCAGGACCCTTATACAAAGCTACATCTGTTTGATAGTTCTTTGCAATTGTACCCACTCGATCAATCGCTTCACCATAAACTTCTTTGGATTCTTCTTTCGAGTATGTCTCATAAATAAATTCTTTACTCTCTAAAAAGTATCCATGGGTTTCAGGTACATAAAGTGTTTCTCCTTCACGTAACCACATCGTTTCATCCACATAGAAACCAGGAAGTGCGCGTAGCATTACACCAAAAAGGAATATGATAAGTCCTAAATGGTTTACGTATGGCCCCCAACGTGAAAACCGTCCACGTTCAGCCAATATAGCATTACCTTCACGTTTCACATTGTATTTAAGCTCTTTAAGCTTTTCTTCCGCTTTAAGTAGAGACTCTTCTGAAACATCAGCTTTACCAATACCATAAACACGTTGTCGTTTTAAGAAACTGATATGCCTTTTTGTCTTTTGTTTTTTTAGAGATTTATATAGTGGTATGACTCTGTCTAAACTTGCGATAACTAAGGAAATCCCTAGCATACCTACCAATCCCTGGAACCACCAAGAGCTATATAAGTCCGATAAGCCAAGCTGATAATATAGCGTTCCAAATGTGCCATAAATTCGCTCATAATATGCTGCAATATCCGTTTCATTTGTTGCAGGTACATAAAATACTTGTGGAAGTATTGTTCCAATCGCGGCTGCAACTAAAATAGCAACAATTATCCACATACCTACTTTTACACTGGAAAAGAAATTCCATACTTTATCAATTATCGTCTTATTATACGTTTGAGACCGTCTTGCAGATCCTTCATAGCGCATATCTACAATTTTTTTTTCTTTTGTCTCATCATTTAATGGACGACCACAGCTCTCACATAATTCTGTACCAGCTGGATTCACGTTTCCACATGTACAAACTATCTTGTCCATTTTTAAAGACTCCTTCATGAAGGTTTAATTTGATCCATAAAATTCGCAATATCTTCTTCAGTCATTTCGCCTTTTATAATTTTTTCAATTTTACCTTCGGGATTGACCAAAAATGTTGTTGGTAGTGGATCAATATTATATGATTCCATTACACTTTTATTGCGATCAATTGCTATAGGGAAAGTTAAACCATATCGATTTAAAAAGCTATTTACCTTAAGATCTGATTCACCAATATTAATGGCCAGTGTTTGAACACCTTTATCAGTAAATTCTGCGTATTGGTTGTCCATCGCCGGCATCTCTTTTGCACAAGGCTTACACCATGTACCCCAGAAATTCAAAAACACGCCTTGTCCTTTATAATCAGACAAACGTCTTTCCGTACCATCCATATCTACTAAAACAAAGTCTGGAGCTTTATCTCCTACTTGCAATACAGCATTTTTCTCTTTATTTAGGTTGGAGTATACGGTAAAAACTATAGCTACGACGAGTACTGCTAATATAGCGGTTCTCATATAAAATCTTTGCTTTTTAGATTGAGCCAATTTGCTAACCTCCATTTCCAAGCATAATCATGAATAATTATAACAAAATTTACAATTTAAAAGAGCCTTACTTATGAAGGCTTTGTGAACACTCAAAATTTATTTACCTATTTTTCCCGTCTCTGCTAACACTCTCATTTTCTTCACTTCATGATTAGTCAATTCTCTCCACTCGCCAGCATTTAAGCCATGAAGCCCTAAGAAACCAAATTGTTCTCTTTTTAGTTTTTGAACAGGAAAACCTATTGCATCGAACATTCTACGTACTTGACGGTTTTTCCCTTCATGTATAGTGATCTCTACAATTGATTTATCCGCTTTACGCTCAGAGGATAATAACTTAACTTTAGCAGGAGCTGTTTTCCCGTCTTCTAAAACGATTCCACGCTCTAATGGACGTAATTGTTCCTTCAAAGGTATCCCTTTTATACGAGCTACATATGTTTTATCTACTTTATATTTTGGATGTGTAAGCGCATATGAAAAATCGCCATCATTCGTTAAAAGTAGCACTCCTGACGTTTCATAGTCCAGTCTTCCAACAGGATACAAACGTTCTTTTACATTAGGTAATAAGTCCGTCACTGTTTTTCTGCCTTTATCATCTGATACTGCAGAAATCACTCCACGAGGTTTATAAAGTAGATAGTATACTTTTTGCTCTTTTTCTAATTTTACCCCTTCTACTTCCACTACATCATTGTCAGACACTTTTAACCCTTGCTCCGTGACTACTTTACCATTCACTTTCACTTTTCCTTGCGTAATCATTTCTTCTGCTTTTCTTCTTGATGCCACACCTGCATGTGCGAGCACTTTTTGTAATCTTTCCAATACATTCACCTCGTCCATTCTATCCAATTCATATGACTGAATTATGTCATACTTTGGGGGAAATTAAAAGAAGACAGTCTTTTATAATAACTGTCTTCTTTAGAATTTATTTAATTTTCTTTACTTCAAATTTTAATGCGACCTCATTATTTATCGTAACATTCCAAAGATAAGGTTTTTTCTCTGAAGATTTACGTGGAATGATTAACACATTTTTGGCTTCCTCTTGTTCTTCTTTTTTTAGTAAAAGGAAATAATCTTTCTTAACTTCTATAACCTGTTTATCCAACAAGCGATACTTTCCTTTTTCTACAACTTTCACATTGTCATATGACTGAAAAACATTTGTCGCAAGAGAAGAGTGCGTATTCCAATCATTCGAATGGTTTAATGTTACAACGATCACTTTTTTTCCATCGTCTTCAAAATAAGTCACAAGTGTTCTCCCAGCTACTTTTGTATAACCTGTTTTTCCGGCAACAGCAAATTTATTGTAGTGTAATAATTTGTGCTTATTTCTCCATGAGACAGATTTTTCCTTTGGTTTATAAGTTTTAGCAGAAGCAATTTTTGTAAATGCTTCATTTTGCATTGCCAAGCGAAACATATTAGCCATATCTAATGCAGAAGCATAGTGTTCCTCATGATGAAGTCCTGAAGGATTAGTAAAATGAGCATTTTCTAACCCAGCCAACTGTATCTTTTCATTCATCAACTTAGTAAAACCGTCTATTGAGCCACCTGTATGCTCAGCAAGCGCATAAGCTGCATCATTTCCTGAATGTAACAGCAATCCATACAATAAGGATTCCACCGTCCAAACCTCTCCTGCTTGTAGATATAGGGAGGATCCCTCTTGAGTTGCCGCAGCATTGGAGATGGTTATCTCATCATCTAGCGGAACATTATCCAACACCGTTAAAGCAGTCCATACTTTAGTTAGACTCGCAATAGGAAGCTCTGCGTTAGCATTGCTACCTTCTAATAGTCTTCCTGTACTTGCATCAATAACAACATAAGAAGATGAAGCCTTTGCCTCATTCACATTCCACAAAAGAAACAGCAACAAAAATAATCCTAATTTTTTATAAATGAACCATACTCCTCATTCAATTATTTCTACCCTTCAAATGTCTCTTGAAATTTTGTCATAAACAAATCTGTGTCTTCCATTTCATCAACAGATAAGTCTTCTGGAAGCGGTGGAAGTGCTTTAATATCTTCTAATCCAAAGTACTGTAGAAATTCATTGGTCGTTCCATATAAAATAGCTCGACCCGTCCCATCTGCCCTACCTACCTCTTGTATAAGTCCTTTAGCAGAAAGAGTATGAATTGGTCGCTCAGACTTAACTCCCCGAATTTCCTCCATTTCCACTCTTGTAATAGGTTGCTTATAAGCAATAATGGCTAGCACCTCAAGAGATGCCTGTGACAATGACTGTGGTGTAGGATTTTCTACTAGCCTTTGGATAATTTCTATATTTTGTTGTTTTGTTACTAACTGATAAGTTCCTGCTAATTGCTTTATCTCAATACCTCTACTGCTATTTAGTTTGTATTCTTGCATCATTTCATGGAGTATTTCTTCTATTTCCTCTTCTTTGGAACTTGTTAAAAATGCTAATTGTTTTTTAGTTAGCCCATCCTCACCACTTACAAATAATAGGCTTTCTAAATTACTCATCAATTTCATCTTGGAATTCACTTTCGATATCTCCCTTTCGCAACTGTACAAACAAATCATCAAAATTACTTTTTTGCTCCACTGAAATAATCTGGCGTTTCATCAATTCCAGTAGGGACAAAAAAGTAGTGACAATCGTTTGTTTATCTCTAGTTGGAAACAAATCATAAAATGATAGTTTCCCTCCACCTTTTCTTAATACGTCAATGACATTTTTCATCTGAGCTTTAATGGATATATCTTGCTTACTTACTCTCGTATTAAGAGGTGCGTTTAGTTGTTTCCTACGTAACATTTTTTGAAAAGCACCAAGCATATCGTACACATTTGCGTCTAGTTCGAGTAATTCAATTTGTTTACTAGTTTGGTATTCACTTAAATCGGTTGGTGGTCTAGAATAATAGAGTGAACGGGTTTCCTCCATCTCATGCAAGTTTTCTGCCGCTTCTTTATACTTCTTATATTCTATTAATCTTTGTACGAGTTCATCCCTAGGATCTGCTAAATCCACATCGAAAGCATCGTCCATATCATCGTCTTGGTGAATTGGTAATAACATTTTACTTTTAATAGATAGTAAGGTTGCTGCCATTACTAAGTATTCACTGGCTTCATTGAGTTCTAGTACTCGCATGGCGTGAACATGATCCATATACTGTTCTGTGATTTCTGCCATTTTAATATCATATATATCTATTTCCAAACGATTTATTAAATGTAATAATAAATCTAGAGGGCCTTCAAACGCATCTGTTTTTACTTCATAAGACATAAAACTCCACCTAATATCGATTTTTAACATTATTATAGAGGAAAGGTGATTGCATTGCACCCTACATTTCATACTAGTTTTGTGTCATTTCTAAAACATTTCAATGAAACCTTCGATTATTTTGAGTGTCATGAGTTATTGGAAGACTATTGGAAGGAAGTTTCCCCAAGACATAAAAAACACGCATTGACTGCTTTAATCTTGTTAGCAACTTCTATGTATCACTGGCGTCGCGGGAATTTTAGTGGAGCGATTAAAACGATGAAAACAAGTTTAAAAAGAATGGATGAAACAAAGAACTCTCCTTTCTTTGAGAACATCAACTACCAAAAGTTAACAGAAAATATGAATCTCGCACTTGAATTAATGACTAGTAGTCAAGACTTCCAAACATTCTACATTGAGGTAACCAATCCTTCTTTACAAACGTTAGTTAATAACCTCGATATAGAAATGAACGATGATTTACATTTTCTTATTCATAAACATATGCTTCGAGATCGCTCTGAAATACTGGAGGAACGGGATAGAGAGAAAAAAAAGAGAGATGACTTATAAGGTTCCAAGTCATTCTCCTTCTTTTTTTGTTTGGCATTTAGTATAAAATGATTCAACATCCTCTGATGGCTTTATAGAAGTTGTTTGAAGGACAGTTGGCAGTTTTAGCAACATTTCTTTTCCAAGTCCTTCTCCGCGATGGGAAGGATTGACCGAGATGTGTTGTATAACTGCTTCAGTATCTTCCATCCGCACCCCTATTAACCCTACTAAATCGTCCTCTTTCTTCCAAAGAAACAAATGCCACAATGGATTTGTCTCATACTCATGAATTGTTTCTAATAGTTTTTTTACATCTTTTTCGTGGGGCATAAAGGAAAGTAGTCCCATTGAAATTTTCTCAAATGTTTTTTTATAGCGAAGTAGCATCATTAAAACCCTCTTTTAATTTCATGGCTTGGTTATAATTTATCGGCAAAATTATACGTTCAGATTCATAGATTCTATAAACGCATTATTTCACATTAAATTTAACAAAGTCCAGTTTGTTAAAATATCTGTTTTATAGTACCTGAATTTTATCGATTTTACAAATTAGCATTAGGAGCTATAAATAACCAATATATTAATCCCCATACAATTCCTACGATAAATATCATTAGAAACAGTATAACGTTTGCCTTTTTCATCTTGTTCACTCCTTCTCCATTGCAAGAGGAAGGTCAAGATGTATAAGATCTTCCAAAGTTTCTCTTCTTACAGCTAATTGATGTTTTCCATTTTCTACAAATACTACTGCAGGTCTCGTTAACCGATTGTAATTACTTGCCATGGAGTAACCATAGGCACCTGTACAGAACATTGCCAGTATATCACCAGGCTCAGATACAGGCAACTGAATATCTTCGATTAATTTATCACCAGACTCACAACATTTTCCTGCAATTGTATAGTTTTTAGTCGCCGGGAGATCCATTTTATTTGCAATAACTGCATCATATTGTGCTCCATATAAAGCAGGTCTAATATTATCAGACATACCCCCATTAACCGCTAAATAATTCCGAACATCTGGTACTTCTTTCTCAGATCCAATTGTATATAATGTCGTCCCTGCATCCCCAACTAATGACCTACCCGGTTCTATCCAGATTTCTGGCATTTTAAAGGAAGAATTGTGCACGAGTTCTTTTACGATTTGGATCATTTCATTTACATATACGGCAGGTTCAAGTGGAGCATCCTCTTCCGTATATTTTATACCGAAGCCACCACCTAGGTTTAAAACGCTACATAAGAAGCCATAGTCTGTATGCCATTCGATCATTTTAGTAATGAGCTTCTCTGCTGCCACTTTAAAGCCTATTGTTTCAAATATTTGTGAACCAATATGACAATGTAGACCAAGTAACTGAATATATTCATCTTGATACACATCCAGAAATGCTTGGTCCGCTTGTCCATTCAACAAGTCAAAGCCAAACTTAGAATCTTGCTGGCCTGTCGTAATATAATCATGTGTATGAGCTTCAACACCAGGCGTTACTCTAAGTAAAATTTTAACTTTTTGCTTGTGCGTTGCAGTAAGCATCTTTAATAATTCTATTTCGTAAAAATTATCGACAACTATACAACCAATATTATGCTCAAGCGCTAATAATAATTCTTCTTTGCTTTTATTATTTCCATGAAAATGAATTCGTTCCACTGGAAATCCCGCTTTAATCGCAGTAAATAATTCTCCTGCAGATACTACATCTAAAGATAAGTTTTCTTGCTGCATCACTTGGTACATTGCAACACTAGAAAATGCTTTGCTCGCATAGGCAACTTGTGCCGATATATGTTGATCTCGGAAGGTCTGGATAAATGCATGTGCTCGTTCTCTAATAAGAGATAAATCGTACACAAACAATGGTGTTCCATATGTTTTCGCAAGCTCTAAGCTATCTATTCCACCAATCATTAAGTGACCTTTTTCGTTTACAGCATGCTGTGAAACTAGCACCATTTAGTTCGCCTCTTTTCCCTATATCTATTAGAACTTTATCACAATAGATAAGGAAATGGCAATGCACATTATGACCGTTTACGATCAGGTGATCTTGTTATAAATGGTCTTTTAGCATCATTAGGCATAGGATATCGTATGATTAAGCGCAAAAATGCTTTTGGAAAAAAGGGCTGAAGTGGCCATAAATAAGGTACATTTAAAGGTTTTACAGAACTTATATACCAAAGCAGTGCTAGAGAAGCGACAAAAAATCCATTTGGTCCAAATAACGCTGTACTCAGCAGGATAATTGTCCTAAATATTTTTGTTGTAATACTAAGCTCATATGAGGGAATAGAAAAAGTGAAGATCGCTGTTATAGCTGTATATAATATAACTTCTGGAACAAAAATGCCTACATCCACTGCCATTTGTCCAATGACTAATGCAGCTATAATACCCATTGCCGTTGATAATGGAGTTGGAGTATGAATAGCAGCCAGTCTTAGAAATTCTATCCCAATATCTGCAAATAATATCTGTAATAATAATGGTATATCAGTCATTTCTTTAGGACCAATAAAATCTAGTGCCTTTGGTACAAACTCCGGATGAACCGATAGCAAGTACCAAAATGGTAATAGAAACAAGCTAAGCAGAAAACCTAAAAATCGAATCCATCTGACAACAGTCCCAATCGCTGGTGCTTGCCTGTACTCTTCCGCATGTTGGAGATGGTGAAACAGGGTCGTAGGGACTATCACAACGGATGGAGATGTATCTACTACTATTATTATATGTCCTTCTAGTAAATGTGCGGCAGCTATATCTGGCCTTTCTGTAAATCGCACAAAAGGCAAAGGATGGAACCCTTGTTTAAAAAGCCATTCTTCCAAGGCTTTATCTGTCATCGTAATTCCATCATGCTTGATTTGCTTGATTCGATCACGAATTTGCGTAAGATTATCTTCATTTGCAATATCTTTTATATAAGATATTGCAATATCTGTTTGACCTAACTCTGTAATTTGGTGTAACTCAAAGCGTAAATTGGTATCTCGAATCCTTCTTCTAATGAGCGCCGTATTTTGAACTATATTTTCTGTAAAACCATCCCTAGAGCCCCTGATAACCTTTTCATTGTCCGGTTCTTCAGGTGTTCTTCCGGGATAAGAACGTACATCAATTGTATACACTGTTCCATTCGACAATATAAACGTTACTTGTCCACTTAACAGTGCAACTATCCATTTTTCCTTGGAGTCATATTGCGTTATAGAATAATAAGGAAAATAATGTTCCATAATCTCATTTTCACTTATAGTTTTATCTGCAATTTTCATTTGAGTGTTCGTCAATAATTGAGTAATTACCATTCCATCAATTAACCCATTAATATAGACGAGTAGAACTGGAAATTCATATAAATGGGTATGTAAAATTCCCACATCATAAGACTCATTTACTCCGAACTTTTCTTTTAAATAAGATTCGGCTTCATCCATACTATTAAACAAAGGTTTCGTTTCAATCACCTATCTTTTGCATTTGTATTCGTTTGACCTACAGGTACTAGCCAACTTTTTAACTGGGTTAATATTTTCTTTTCTAATCGGGATACTTGAACTTGAGAAATTCCCAAGCGTTCCGCAATATCACTCTGTGTACAATCTAGGTAATAGCGTAAATAGATAATCATTTGCTCTCTTTTTTCTAGCTTCTCAACTAGCTCTCGTAGAGGAATATGCTCGAACGGTTTCTCAGACCGCTCATCCTTCATCTGGTCCATTAACGTCAAAGCATCTCCACTATCGTTCTCATACAGTTGCTCCTGCAATGATGCTGGATCACGAAGAGCGTCTGTAGCCATCACTACTTCTTCTCTAGTTACCTCTAAAATATGTGCAAGCTCCAAAATAGTCGGTTGACGCTCGAACGTTTTCAAAAAGTCATCGGTTGCATGCCGAATTTTGAAGTTTAATTCTCGAATCGACCTACTAATTTTCACCATTCCGTCATCTCTTAAAAATCGCTGTATCTCTCCTATTATCATAGGAACCGCATACGTCGAAAACTTAACCTCGTAGGACAAATCAAACTTGTCCACGGATTTCATCAAGCCAATACAGCCAATTTGAAACAAGTCCTCTAGATCTGCTCCTCTGGAAGCAAAACGCTGAACAATAGACCATACAAGCCTTGTATTACCCTCAATCATTTGTTGCCTTGCTAGTTTATCACCAGTCTGTGATAGCGCTATGAGCTCTCGCATTTTTTCTTGAGTAAGTAAAGTAGACGGTTTTTTATTTATCATTAGACGATCCTGCATGATTCTTGAATTGGTACAAATTGCTTCGTGATCGTTACTGTTGTCCCCCTATCAGGAATGGAGTAAATCTCAACACCATCACTAAAGCTTTCCATAATCGTAAAGCCCATCCCTGAACGTTCTTGCTCAGGTTTTGTCGTAAATAATGGCTCACGAGCTTGATTGACATCACGAATTCCACGTCCATAATCTACAACCGAAACGACAATTTCTCTATCAATTCGTTGTGCATGCAGTTCAATTTTACCTACTCCGTCTTCTTCATAACCATGTACGATAGCATTTGTCACCGCTTCAGAAATAACCGTTTTAAATTCAGATAACTCCTCAATAGTCGGGTCAATCGTCGCGATAAAGCTAGACATAACCATTCTTGCTAAAGCCTCATTTTCACTTTTAGCGATAAAAGATAATGTGATCTCATTGTCCATAAACTATTCCCCCTAACTTAGACATTATTTCAATTTCGGATTCGCTATAAATATAAGGACTTAAACCTGCAAACTGAAAAATTTTACGCATAGTCGGAGATGGGTTAACAATAATCGTTTGTCCATCTATTGGAGCAAGCTCCCTCATTCTTCCTAAGATCAATCCTATTCCCGAGCTATCCATAAAATGTAAATCTTTCAAATTCCAAACTAATACTTTAATAGACCCGTTTTTAATCATTGGAACTATCTCATTTCTAATGTCATTTGTACTGTGATGATCTAATTCACCTTTTAATCGAATAATAATTATTTCGTCTCCTACTTTTTCAACTTCATGAATCATAAAATCGCCTCCTTAGATAGCGCTATTCCACATGCTCCTTGATAATTCCTTGCGCGTGACAAAAGTAGAAGAAAACATCGGTTATTAGTCGATTTTCGACAGAGGATGGTCATATAAAGTATGGGAATATAAACATTTTTTTAATCAAAAAATAGGCATCTCACAAAAGTTTTTAAAAACTTTTAGTAAGATGCCTATTTAAACTATGTAATTGTAATAATTATCTGATTCGTTAGTAATGGAATCTCTAGCACGAGTAAAGCAAGTCGTCCGTAAGTAAATATGGAGCGCAAGAATTCATAGCAACTTCGCTTGTATGTGACCGACGAGAGAGCGCCAAAACCATAGAAAACAAAGCAACACCAAATTCACAAAAAAAGAAAAGAGTATCATGAACGAAGTCATAATACTCTTTCGCAATCAATAATTTATGCAGTTATTACTTCATAGATTAAAGGTGGTGCATCTTTTTTAGCAGCTTCAATATCGATAAATTTAGTTAATTTATCCATTACGTCTTGAACATCTTCTCTGTTTGAATAGATCGTAGCAAGTGACTCTCCTTTGCTGACAGCGTCTCCAACTTTTTTGTTGAGTACTATGCCAACAGCTAAATCTATCTCAGATTCCTTCGTAGCTCTTCCTGCTCCTAGAAGCATTGCTGCAGTTCCGATTTCGTCTGCTTCCATAAATGTGATGAAACCATCTTCAGATGCTGGAACTTCGAATTTGAACGCTGCTTGAGGTAGTAAAGAAACATCATCAACGATTTTTTCGTTTCCACCTTGCCATTTGATGAATTGTTTAAAGATTTCTAATGCTGACCCATCTTCGATCACAGCAAGCAGCATTTCTCTTGCTTCTTCTAGAGTTTCAGCTTTTTCTCCTACTACTACCATTTGACTACCAAGTGTCAAACATAGCTCTGTTAAATCATCAGGTCCATTACCTTTTAAGGTATCAATAGCTTCCACGATTTCTAATGAATTCCCGATTGCTCTTCCAAGGGGTTGACTCATATCTGAAATAATTGCCATTGTTTTTCTTCCAACATTATTCCCTATACGGACCATTGCTGTTGCAAGGGCTCTCGCATCTTCTGTCGTTTTCATAAATGCTCCGTCACCAGTTTTAACGTCTAATACGATAGCACCGGCCCCAGCAGCAATTTTCTTACTCATGATCGAACTTGCTATTAATGGAATACTATTCACAGTACCAGTAACATCACGTAAAGCGTATAATTTTTTATCCGCAGGAGTTAAATTACCACTTTGGCCAATTACCGCTACTTTTAGTTCATTTACTTGTTTCACAAATTGTTCTGATGTTAACTCTACATGGAAGCCTTCAATCGCCTCTAGTTTATCGATTGTTCCACCAGTATGCCCTAGTCCTCTACCACTCATCTTAGCAACTGGGACACCACAAGCAGCAACGAGCGGTCCGAGTACCAAAGTAGTTGTATCGCCAACTCCTCCAGTAGAATGCTTATCTACTTTAACGCCTTCGATGGCAGAAAGGTCAATTGTTTCTCCCGAATTAACCATAGCCATTGTTAAATTAGCTCTTTCTTCATCCGTCATATTTTGAAAGAAGATAGCCATTAAAAGTGAACTCATTTGATAATCTGGAATCGACCCATTCGTATATCCTTCTATAAAAAATTCAATTTCTTGTTTTGTAAGAGCACTACCGTCTCTTTTCTTTTCAATAATATCGATCATTCTCATCGTATATACACTTCCTTCATTTTGATTTTGCTTCCATTTTAAGCATAGTGTTATTTTAATAGAGAAAGGAAACTCTCTCCAAATTGAGGTTTTATAACCCCAAAGTTCTCACTAATCGTTGCTCCAATGTCAGCAAATGTGTTGCGTAATGGTAACTCTTTTACTTCCTTGAACTGTGGAGAATATACAATTAACGGAACATATTCTCTCGTATGGTCAGTTCCTGGCATCGTTGGATCATTTCCATGGTCCGCTGTAATTATTAATAAATCTTCCTCGGTTAACTTTGGCAGTACTTCATTTAGACGAACATCAAATTCTTCTAAAGCCTTACCATAACCTAGTGGATCACGACGGTGGCCAAATAGTGCATCAAAGTCTACTAAATTTAAAAAGCTAATGCCAGTGAAATCTTTATCCAGCGTTGCAATGAATTTATCCATACCATCCATATTATCTTTTGTTCTTTCTGTAGAAGTAATACCTTCACCGTTATAAATATCATTTATTTTTCCAATTGCAATTACGTCTAATCCAGCATCACTTAATTCATTCATAGCGGTGCGGCCAAAAGGTTTTAACGCATAGTCATGGCGATTTGATGTACGAGCGAATTTCCCAGGCTCTCCAATAAATGGACGAGCAATTATACGACCTACTAGAAATTCCTCTGAAAGGGTTAACTCACGAGCAATTTCACAAATACGATATAATTCTTCTAAAGGAATAATTTCCTCATGTGCTGCAATTTGAAGTACAGGGTCAGCAGATGTATAAACAATGATTGCCCCCGTTTTCATATGCTCTTCGCCAAGTTCGTCTAAAATTTCTGTTCCACTTGCAGGTTTGTTCCCAATAACTTTGCGACCAGTTTTTTCTTCTAATTGAGAGATTAGTTCATCCGGGAATCCATTTGGATATACTTTGAATGGTGTGTCAATATTCAAACCCATGATTTCCCAGTGCCCTGTCATTGTATCTTTTCCCACAGATGCTTCTTGCATTTTTCCAAAATAAGCGGTAGGTGCTGCAACATGTTTAATCCCTTGTATATCATCAATATTACCAAGTCCCAGTTGTTCCATCTGGGGCATATGTAGGCCGTTCATTTTTTCGGCAATATGTCCAATAGTATGAGATCCTACGTCACCAAATACGTTTGCATCTGGTGCTTCACCAATACCAACAGAATCCATAACAATCACATGTATGCGCTTAAATTTACTCATAACATAACCTCCTACTGTTTTCTTCTAGTTTAACAAAAAATTGAAAAATGTACAGGTCAGACCTCTGACAATTTAAGCTCTAGGATGAAATTGTTTATAAACATCCTTTAATCGGCTTTTGCTAACATGCGTATAAATTTGTGTTGTAGATATATCCGAATGCCCCAGCATCTCTTGAACAGCACGCAAATCTGCACCATTTTCTATTAGGTGAGTGGCAAACGAGTGCCGCAGTACGTGAGGAGTAATTTCCTTAGAAATTCCAGCAGCGGCGGCATGCTTATTCAGTAATTTCCATATACCCTGTCTAGTTAGACGTTTCCCACGTTGATTGATAAAAATAGCTTCTGTTTTTTCAGACTTCAATAAAGTCAATCTAGCATTTTCTATATAATCTGTGCAAGTTCTAATGGCAGAACCACCTAAAGGTATGATTCGTTCTTTGCCACCTTTCCCAAATACACGAACAAATCCCATGGATAAATGTATATCCTCTAGATTTAAGTTTAAACATTCGCTAATTCGCATTCCACTTGCATACATAAGCTCAAACATAGCTAAATCTCTCTGCCCTTGTGGCTTAGATATATCTATACTATTTAAAAGGTTATTCAATTCCTCTACGGATAAATATGTTGGCAACTTTTGTTCCATTTGAGGTAGATCCAGATGGACAGTTGGATCTGTATTTGCCACTTTCTCTCTTAATAAAAACTGATGAAAAGAACGAATAGATGAAATATGCCTTGAAATCGTCCGTGCAGATTTGCCATTTTCTTTTAAGTTTCGAAGATAAAGAACGATATGTGTGCGTTCTATCTCATCAAGACTATGTAGTTGTTGAATCTCAAATATATGATGCAAATAATCGGATAAATCTTTTTTGTAAGAAATTAGTGTATTGCTCGCTAATTGACGTTCTATTTGTAGAAAGTGCAAATAATCTTCTAAATGCAGTTGTCCATTGTTCATGTATTTCACCCCTCATATAAAATAATCATTTAAAAAAAGGATAGCTAAAAAGCTATCCTTTTGTTTATTTAAGAAAGTAATGATAATTAATCGGCAACTGTCTAGCGACAGTACCTAGACCCTCTAGTCGGCTCTAATTTACTTCTAAGAAGAGTTAACCTCAGAACGTTGTCATTACTGACTTAGGTAATAGTACATCCCTATTTCTCTTCTTGGCAACGGTAGCAAATACCGTGAAATGTTAGACGATGATCTTTTATCCTAAAGTTCCATTTTTTCTCGACAATTGCTTCGACATCTTCTAACAAATCTTCTTGAATTTCATCTACAGCTCCACATTCAATACAAACCAAATGGTGATGAAAATGTGCTGCACCTTCTTGTCTTAAATCATAGCGAGATACGCCGTCCCCGAATTGAATTTTGTCTACTACATTCAATTCGTTTAATAACTCAAGCGTTCTATAAACTGTTGCTAGTCCTATATCAGCTGATTTCTCTCTAACTAGTAAAAATACATCTTCTGCACTTAAATGATCTTCCTCATTTTCAAGCAAAACTCGGACTGTCGCTTCACGCTGTGGCGTCAGTTTATAGCTCGCACCAGATAATTGTTTTTTTATACGATCAATACGGCTTTCCATATGACGCCTCCTTACCTGAATCCATTATACCAATAATTGAATTCTCATTACAAGAGATTCACATAATAATAATTATTAGAAAGAACTAATTATTAAATAATATAAATGGTATTAAGATGAACTCTATAATTATAACAATTATATAAAAGGATAGCGAAAAAATATTAATCCGATTTGCTAATGCTAATAATAAGATACAATAAACTAGTTGAAATGGAAACCACCAGAACACATATGGAAAAGTAGATTCCTGTGTTTGCAGTAGATAACTAGAACAATACCCATAGAATGTAATTTTAAACGCACAAATAACTAAAATAAGTTTTCGTAAATAACGATGTTGATAAAACAAGAAAAACACAATCGCAACCATTAAATGAGGAAAAATAGTTTCTAAAAAAGTAGGCCGCTCTATTAATAGAACGCGTGCATCCAAGAGATTTATAATCCATTGCTGCTGTTCTACCGTACTTTGTTCAAATAATATTAAACCTCCGACAAAGCTAACTACAAGCACACATAATGAGATGAAAATAGTATAAGTCTGGTTCAAATTGGAACACCCCCCTATCTACTTCCATCATATGCTTGTACTAACTTAAATCATGCTTCTTTAAAATAATCTTTCAACCAAATATATGCGAATGCAGTTTTAGCATCATAGATTTGTTGTTTCTTCACCATTTCTTCCATCTCGGTAAGACTAACATGTAATAACTCTACAAACTCATCTTCATCTAACCCAACCGGTTGTTCCATCTTTACAATATTATCTGCAAAGTATAAATGGATAATCTCATCAGCAAACCCTGGTGATGTGGAAAATGATTGAATGTATTGTAAATTGTCAGTCGTATAGCCCGTCTCTTCTTCCAATTCCCGCAATGCAGTTATTTCAGGCGCTTCTCCAATTTCTATTTTCCCGGCAGGAATTTCGATAATGGATCGTTCTAATGCTTTTCTAAACTGTTCTACTAAAATTATTTTGTTGTCTTTTGTCACAGCTATCACGGCTACCGCACCAGGGTGCTTAACAATCTCTCTATTACTAGTTTTACCATTTGGTAATTCTACTTCGTCTACTTGTAAAGTAATGATTCTACCTTTAAATTTAAGCTCAGATTGAATTGTTTTTTCCTCAAATTTTTTCATAATATATCTCCCTCTCCTATATATCATTTCACTTTAGTTGAATCTATCTAATTGACATTGTACCATGTAGAAAAGGACGTGATAAAACTTGAAGAAAAGACAATTAGGTAAAAGTGATCTATACGTTTCAGAAATCGGATTAGGTTGTATGTCCCTTCCTACAGACCAAACGGTTGCCAATAAAATTATTCAAGTAGCTTTGGAAAACGATATAACGTATTTTGATACAGCTGATCTATATGATAAAGGCGAAAATGAAAAAATTGTCGGTAATGCCCTTAAGGATAAAAGACAAAATATAATATTAGCTACGAAAGTTGGAAATCGTTTAAACAAATCTGGAGATGGTTGGTCATGGGATCCATCAAAAGAATGGATAACGGATGCCGTACACGCTTCCCTGAAACGTCTCCAAACTGATTATATAGATGTATATCAGTTGCACGGAGGCACGATGGAAGATAATGTAGACGAAGTGATAGACACGATGGAGTCACTTCAAAAAGAAGGACTTATCCGTGAATATGGAATCTCCTCCATTCGTCCAAATGTCATAGAACGTTTTTTAAGTAAAAGTAATGCAGTTTCTGTAATGATGCAATATAGTTTGCTAGATAGAAGACCTGAAGAATGGTTCTCTCTATTAGAAAATAACTCGGCTACGCTCTTTAGTAGAGGAACACTAGCTAAAGGACTATTAACCAAGGAAGGTTTATCTAGAGCATCTAAAACTGAGGATTATTTAAGCTATAGTCACCAGGAATTACTAGAGGCTCTAAAAGAACTAAATGATTTGGAAGCTCCTTTAAGTTCCATTGCTCAACATTATGTTTTACAGAAAGATGTAACAGGTTCCATGATTCTCGGCGCAAGTAGTGAGAAGCAGCTGTTAGAATCTCTTCAGTCATACCACTTGGAAGTTCCAGAAAGTATATTACAAAAAGCAAGTGAGTTAACAAAGAAAGATATTTATAAAGAACATCGAATTTAATATAATATTACAGGATGGCTAGCCGTGATCTACTTCACGACTGGCTTTTTTTATAACTTTGGAAGAAGAGATTTTTCCCACTAAAAAACCTATTCGCCGAAGCAAATAGGTTTTCTTGTTTAAAATTTTGAACTATTACCAAAGCCGTATTCATCTAACAGTTCTTCAAAAGATTTATTTTTTTCTTTTTCTTTCTTTTCAAAAGCTAGCTGTGCTTGTCTTTCTTCTTCTTTTTCTTGTTCAGCTGATACTAATTGGTTCTTCGTTTCTTTTAGTTTCGCTAAAATATCAGAAGAAAGCTGATCAGATAACGAGTTACCTTCTTCTACTTGCTTAGCAGGCTTTACTTGTTGTTGTTGTTGTCTTTGTTTTTTCTTAGCCAATTGATTCACCTTCTTTTTATGAGCGTTTAACTATAGTCGCAACCCCTTGGCCACCACCTATACAAAGTGTAGCAAGACCGGTTTTTGCATCTCTCTTCTCCATTTCATGAAGTAAAGTAACGAAAATACGAGCACCGCTTGCCCCAATAGGATGACCTAATGCAATTGCTCCACCATTTACATTTAGTATATCATGATTAAACGACAGCTCTCTATCAACAGCAATCGATTGTGCCGCAAAAGCTTCATTTGCTTCGATTAACTCTATGTCTGCTAATGATAATTGCGATTTTTTCAATGCTTTTTTAACTGCTTCTACGGGTCCAATCCCCATGACGCTTGGATCCACTCCTGCCGATGCATTTGCAACGATTGTCGCAAGTGGTTTGAGGCCAAGTTCATCTGCTTTAGCTTTGGACATTACTACTACCGCTGCTGCTCCATCGTTAATACCTGAAGCATTACCAGCAGTTACAGAGCCATCTTTTTTAAACGCTGGACGTAGACCCGCTAGTTTTTCTTCCGTAGAACCTTTTTTCGGATACTCATCTTGCGAAAAGACAACCGGATTTCCTTTTCGTTGAGGAATTTCAACAGGCACGATCTCATCTGCAAATTTACCTTCTTCCATCGCCAGTGCAGCTCTCTCTTGAGAACGTGCAGAAAATTTATCTTGCTCTTCTCTAGTAATATTATATTGATCACATAGATTTTCAGCAGTCACACCCATATGATAATCATTAAATGCACACCACAGACCATCTGAAATCATGCTATCTACTACCTTCTGATCACCCATACGGAAGCCATCTCTTGCGTTTTTTAGTAAATATGGAGATTGACTCATATTCTCCATTCCACCTGCAACAATAATGTCTGCATCTCCCGCAATAATAGCTTGCGTCGCAAGATGAATTGCTTTTAGACCAGAACCACATACCTTGTTTATCGTTAAAGCTGAAACTGACTGTGGCAGCCCTGCTTGGATGGAGGCTTGTCTTGCTGGGTTCTGTCCTAAACCTGCTTGAAGGACATTCCCCATAATTACTTCATCCACGATTTCTTTAGAAACCCCCGCTTTTTCTAATGCTTTTTCAATAACAATAGCACCTAGTTTAGTAGCTGGTACATCTTTCAAAGCCCCTTGGAACGAACCAATTGCAGTTCTAACTGCACTTACGATCACAACTTCATTTGTCATGTGATTTCCTCCTTGTTTCCCCTGTATCAAACAAATTTTTACAAAGTTCAATTTAAATTTGCTTGTTTAACCATCCTTTCTTTACAATAAAGAGGGAGGGATGATTATGTTTAGTTTACCAAATAAAGTGACAATTATCGAGGTAGGTCCGAGAGACGGTTTGCAAAATGAAAAAAATGAGGTACCAACCGATATAAAATTATCTTTTATCGAAAAACTTCAGCAAGCCGGAATTGAAGAAATGGAAATAACTTCTTTCGTATCACCGAAATGGGTACCACAAATGAAAGATGCGAACGACATAGTGACTCAAGTGAAAAAGATGGGTAGACAGTTAGTACTTACACCAAATAATAAAGGTGTCGAATTAGCCAAACAATCCGGAGCACAAAGTTACGCTGTTTTTGTAGGTGTCTCTAACAGTTTTAATAAAAATAATATAAATAAAACTACAAAAGAAAGTATGGATGAACTAAGACCTATTGTGGGCAAACTACTACAAGATGGTCATTTCGTACGTGCCTGTATTTCAACTGCTTTTTACTGTCCATATGAGGGCAAAATGGAGTCTTCGGACACACTAGCACTATGCAAAGAATTCGTTTCATGGGGTGTAAACGAACTTAGTGTCGCTGATACAATTGGAATGGCTAATCCACAAGAAAGCTATGAATTATTTACTGCACTCAAGAAGGAATTCCCTGCAACGCTCATTACCGCTCATTTTCACGACACACGTAAAATGGGTATCGCCAATATTTTAGCGACCTTGCAAGCAGGTATTGATCGCTTTGACACATCTGCTGGCGGACTAGGAGGATGCCCTTTTGCACCTGGGGCTACAGGAAATGTAGCAACTGAGGATGTTGTGAATATGCTACATCAAATGGGTATAAGGACGAATATAGATCTCAATTCATTACTTAAAGCAGTAGAAGTAGTTGAACCTTATGTGTCCAGACCGATAGATACGGGAATGTATAAACTATTCAAAAGTAAGTAGGGGTTGATCGGATGAAGAAACGTGTAATTATTTGGACGAGTATTTTTACTAGTGTTTTAACAGCTATGGCTACGTTCTTTGGTTTCTTTGTAACTAATAGACTTATGTATATGAAAAAGAAAGAAAATGATTTTATTTTGAATCGTGAAATTACATCAAAACGATTAGATGAAGCTTGGTTTAATGCTGTAAACAAAACGGAGCAATGGATTGAATCTAAGAATGGGTATTCCCTAAAAGCAATATTTGTTGAACCACTAGAAACAAATAATTACGTCGTTATTTGCCACGGGGTTACAGAAAACAAGATTAACTCACTTCGTTTTGTTCGTATGTTCGAGCGACTCGGTTTCAATAGTGTTGTTTATGACCACCGCAGACATGGAGATTCTGGTGGCAAAACAACAAGTTTTGGGTTTTATGAAAAAATAGATTTACAATCTGTAGTAGAAGCTGTAAGAGAAAGAGCTGGTCAAGATGCTGTTTTAGGTATTCACGGAGAATCTATGGGGGCTGCTACAACATTACTCTATGCTGGTTCTATTATAGATGACGCTGATTTTTATATTTCTGATTGTGCATTTTCGGATTTTGAGCAACAAGTTTATCATATAATGACCCAGTCCACGCCTCTCAGATCAAGTCTTGCCATTAGATTTGCTAACTTGTTTCTGAAGTTGCGGGATGGATATACGTTAAATCTCGTCTCTCCAATTGATGTTATTGACAAAATAGAAAAACCTGTTTTATTTATTCATAGTTTACAGGATGATTTTATATTACCTAAAATGACCGAGGAGTTATATGAAAAAAAACAAGGCCCAAAAACCTTGAAAATGTTTGATATTGGCGAACATGCTAAATCCTTCAATGAAAATAGTAAGGAATATGAGCAAGTGGTGGCTGATTTCCTACAAGAAAACAATTTGCTAAACAAATAAAAAGCACTCAGCTGAGTGCTTTTTATTATTTTTGCATTTTATTCATTTGATTCATCATTTGTTTAACTTGTTTTTCTGAAGGCTTACGACCCATTTGTGTCATCATCATACGAAGCATTTGTTCATTAATAGGTGGGTTTTCTTTTAAGTATTTCATCATATATTGACGCGCTGCAAAGAAACCTAATGCTGCACCAGCAATTAACGCAACGATTATAATAACGATCCAAATCCATGTTTGCATATATTCTCCTCCTTTACATACTTATCTACGTGTACAAGACACCATTAGAAATTATACTATAGATTCTTTTGGCATTCTATATAATTCGAAATAAAAAAGCAATTCGAATACTTATATGACAAAGTATTCGAATTGCTCGTACAACTTTTTACTTTTGAAGTAATGCTTTCATTTTAGAAACTACGTTTTCCACGGAGAAACCATATTCTTTCATAACGATTTCACCTGGAGCACTTGCACCGAATTTATCAATAGCAATTACGTCTCCATCAAATCCAACATAACGATGCCATCCTAATGATGCACCCATTTCAATTGCAAGACGTTTTGTTAAATGAGAAGGTAATACAGAGTTTTTATAAGCAGCATCTTGTTTCTCAAAAAGATCCCATGATGGCATAGAAACTACTGATACTTCAATACCTTCTTTAGAAAGTGCTTGTTGTGCTTCCACTGCAAGACTTACCTCAGAACCAGTTGCAAGTAATATTGCTTCTGCTTTTTCATTAGGTGCTACTACATAAGCCCCTTTTGAAACTCCTTCTCTTACTAGTTCTACTGAATGATCTAGTGTTGGCAAGTTTTGTCTAGAAAGGACTAAAACTGTTGGGTTATTTTTAGATGAAACTGCTAATTTCCATGCTTCCGCTGTTTCATTTGCATCTGCAGGGCGGATTACCGATAAACCTGGCATTGCTCGTAAAGAAGCTAAATGTTCAACTGGTTCATGAGTTGGTCCATCTTCCCCAACTGCGATACTATCATGTGTAAATACGTATGTTACTGGAAGACCCATCAAGGCAGATAAACGAATTGCAGGTCTAACATAGTCACTAAATACGAAGAATGTACCACCAAAGACATTTAGTCCTCCGTGTAAAGCCATACCATTTAAAGCAGTTCCCATTGCAAATTCACGCACACCAAACCAAATGTTTTTTCCTGCATAATCGTCAGCTGAGAAATCTCCTACATTCTTCATAGTAGTTTTGTTTGAACCGGCTAGATCAGCACTACCACCAAAGAATGAAGGTAAGTTTTGAGCAATTGCATTAATCGCTTCACCTGAAGCCGAACGGGTTGCATGAGAAGTACCTGCTTCGTATGTTTTAAGTGCATCTGCAAAGTTTTCTGGTAACTTACCAGAAATTGCTGTTTTTAATGTTGCAGCTAACTCAGGGAATTCCGACTCATATTGCTTAAGTTTTTCATTCCACGAAGATTCTTCTTCAACACCCAATACGTTTGAAGCTTGTTTAAATGTGTCATAAACTTCTTCAGGTACATAGAAATCTTCTTCAAATAACCATTTATATTCAGCTTTAGCTAAAAGAGTTTCGTCTTTTCCTAATGGCATACCGTGCGCATCGGATTTACCAGAACGATTAGGAGAACCGAATCCAATAACAGTTTTAACTTCAATAATCGTTGGCTTGTCATTTTGAGACTTTGCTTTTTCAATGGCATTTGAAATTTCTTCAATGTCATTTCCGTCTTTTACATGAATATAGTTCCAACCATACGAGTCAAAACGTTTTTCAACATTTTCAGAGAATGATTTATGTAAATCACCGTCTAAAGAAATATCATTACTATCATATAATACAATTAATTTATCCAACTTAAGATGTCCAGCTAAAGAAATTGCTTCTGCAGCCACACCTTCCATTAAATCACCATCACCACATAATGCGTACGTATAATGATCAATAATTGAATGGTTGTCTTTATTGTACGTAGCAGCTAAATGTGCTTCTGCCATTGCCATTCCGACCGCCATACCAATACCTTGACCAAGTGGTCCTGTTGTTGCTTCTACTCCTGCAGTGTGACCAAACTCTGGATGTCCGGGAGTTTTAGAATCCCATTGTCTGAAGTTCTTAATTTCTTCCATTGGTAAATCGTACCCACCAAGATGAAGCAAGCTATATAAAAGCATAGAACCATGTCCAGCAGATAACACAAAGCGGTCACGGTTGAACCACGTTGGGTTACTTGGGTTATGACGTAAATGCTTTGTCCATAATGTGTATGCCATTGGAGCAGCCCCCATTGGTAAACCAGGGTGACCAGAATTTGCTTTATCAATTGCATCAATTGATAATGTTCTAATAGTATTAATTGCTAATAAATCGGATTGTAATGACATGAATGACATCCTCTCAAACAAATTTTTTGCTATATATCTAGTTTAGACAAGAATGTCTGTATTATCAATGGTTTTGAAATGATAATTTAATTCAGAAACTTTCCTTTCTTTGCTTCTTGAACTTTTGAAGGTGTTACATCATTTCCATCAGGGTCAATTACTTTTACACTTTCAATGGTATCTCTCATAGTAGAGCGAAAAGTTTCCAAATATTCTTTACGTAAAGAGCTTTGTTCTTTTGCTTCTTCCATGGAAAGTCCTGTAGTTTTAGATTTTCTCGATAACTCACTAATTCTCGCTAATTTTTCTTTGCTTAACAATTCTTTTCACCCTTTCACTTTATCCTTATATAAAGGTAAGGAAAAAACACACAGAGTGCAAGTCATTTCACTCCGTGTGTTTCTATGTACTCCATATAACGTCGATGTACAGTTGCTTTACTAATATTAAACCCCAAACCTTTTAGAGTCATCGAAATCTCTTCATAGGTAAGACCAGCATTACGAAGTCTAACTACTTCTTCTAATGGCACGTCTATTCTCTCTCTTCCATCGGGATTACCTCTTGTTTTCAAGTTTTTTTCAGGTCTATATCCTTGAGACACTGCTTTTTTCATACCTCTTTTAATTTTTGCGTTGTGTAATTTTCGCTGATACTCCTCCACTAGCGCCAATATTTCCAAGAGCATAGTATCCATTTCGTTTAGATTAATGACCCCTTTATCCTGTAACGTATAAATCGAAGTATTGGTTTTTTGAAGTAAATGTAGAACGGCCATTCTACCGTTTCCTCTGCCAATACGTGTCTCATCTTGTACAAATACCGCTTTAATTTCATTTTGTTTAATATAGTCAAGTAAATCTAATAAGCCTTCGCGTTCAATATCATATCCACTATGTTGATCTGAAAATACTTTTTCAACTTCATAATTATTTAGTTTTGCAAATTCTATCAATTCTTCCTCTTGCCTTGTTAATGAAGTCTCTTGAGACTCTTTTTCTGTACTCACTCGACAATATATAACTGATTTCACTTTGTATCGCCCGCTATCTCCGTATCATGATTGAAATGGTAACTTTTTTCAATGACTGGAATAATAATAACTTCCCCCGCTTTAATATGACCGTCTTGCAAATTATTCATCGCAATTACTTTATCGATCCATTTTAGCTTATCTTCATTCGTTCCATATTCTTGTGCTAAAGCCCACAAAGAATCTCCTTGTTCTATATTAATATGTTGGCTCTCGTCTGTCGAAAAAGAATTCGAGATTATTATAAACATTGTAAATGCAATACTGCATGCTACAAATATTGTTAAAAAGTAATTTTCTTTCATCCAGGTCATTTAAAATCCCCCTAATAGAATGTGTGTTCGTAATGTATATTTTAATATTAATGCGAACGTTTGTTTTTGTCAACAATAATTAGAACCTATGTTTGCATTACTGTTCTTCCCCTGTTATACTATTATTAAGATAGAAAAGGATAGAGATAATTATTCAAAAAGAGGTGAACATATGAAAAAAGCATCTAAAAGACAAGAAGATATACTTGCTTTTATAAAAGAAGAAGTTCGTAAAAAAGGTTATCCACCATCCGTTAGAGAAATTGGAGAAGCTGTGGGCTTAGCATCTAGTTCAACTGTTCATGGACATTTAGCACGACTGGAAAGTAAAGGGCTAATTAGGAGAGATCCAACAAAACCACGCGCTATTGAGATTCTGGATGGCTTGGGCAGCGTTGCTGAAAAACACAATGTGGTTCATGTACCGTTGATCGGTAAAGTTACTGCTGGTATCCCTATTACAGCAATTGAAAATATAGAAGAATTCTTCCCACTTCCAGAAACATTTGGAACTGCAGATGATAATTTATTTATGTTAGAGATTATGGGTAATAGTATGATAGAGGCTGGAATATTAAATGGTGACTATGTGGTTGTAAAACAACAGCAATCTGCCAATAATGGCGATATTGTTGTCGCAATGACTGATGAAGATGAAGCAACAGTTAAAAGATTCTTCAAGGAAAAGTCCTATTTCCGTCTGCAACCCGAAAATTCTTCCATGGAACCTATCATTGTAAATTCAGTTAGTATACTTGGAAAAGTAGTTGGAGTTTACCGTAATATTCAATAGTTTTGTCGAACTTGACAATATAGACAAATAAACGTAAGATAACAAAGAGCCGATATCATATTTCAACGAAAAGTGGACATTTTCGTTGAAATCATCGAAAAACCCCTTTACCTTAATGGTTGAGGGGTTTTATTTTTATACATAAGTAATTAGTAGCTTTGGTAAACTAGTAATACTACTTCTTCTTCTTGAGGGCAGCTAAAGTCTTTGTTCCGACTACCCCATCAACTGTTAAGCCCTTTTTCTTTTGAAAGTCTTTAATAGCCGAAATAGTTAAGGGTCCCTCTATCCCGTCATTTATCAATTTATAACCTGCTGAATTTAAGAGTTTCTGAACTTCAGTGACATTTATTTCACTTATATACTTTAAAGGATTTACCGCATTTGGCTGACCTACATCGTAAGATGGTATGTGAATTTCAAAATGTAAGTGGATACCTGTACTATTTCCTGTACTCCCTTTAATACCTATTTGTTGACCTTGTTTAACACTTTGTCCCACTTTCACAGTAATAGTTTTTAGATGCGCATATAAGGTTTCGTACTTTTTACCGTTTAAAGTATGTGCAATCGTTATAGTATTTCCATATCCTCCAATAACTTTCGCTCTAGTCACTTTACCACTGGCAGATGCTCTTATAATCGGACTACCATCACTCCCAATGTCAACTCCTTTATGGACTTTAACATTACTATTTTTTCGAATTTCTCCAAAACGAGATGTAATTTCTCCTTCGCTTGGTCTTATAAACAATTTATAACCTCCCTCCTATTAATAAGTAGAGAACAATCCCTCTCACTAGTTAATGCTCGAATGATTAATAACATATAGTCAATAATCATCATATTTTCCTAATAAATTGTAAAAAAGATTAGAAATGAGTAAATTTGGGTATTAATATTTATAATCAAGCATATGTTAAATTACTAATATTATTTTTTGTAGACCTATATAACTATATAAAGGGGCAATAATTTATGAAACTAATTATAGAAGAACTCAAAAAGCTTATTAATGATTATTATAGATGCAATAACCACTATTTGAAGAAAGAAATTTTGATTGACATTAATCTGTTGAAAGATGCATTAAGAATTTTAGAAAAAAGAAAGTTAGATATAAACACAGAAAGCTCACTTATTTTTTAACGAAGTGAGCTTTTTTTATTATTCTTATTTACCCACACTATATAGTTTTCCATGTAGTGTTAGATTTCAATATTAATAGTATTTCATTCTTTTTCTTACGAGACAATCAAAATGACTAGTCCTCCTAATTTCTATTACATATATTATATTATGCCGTCCAAACGGCTAATCTATTATAAGGAGGTGAATTATATGGTTCTTGTACTTCAAGAGTTTACTACCCCTGCAAATACTAATGTAATTGCAGATACAGCTGCACCACCTGGAACGCTTCCGACACCCGCTGTACCAACTCTACCAGCAATGGTTTCACCTTTAGTAGATGGAAGTAGTGCTTATATTTGGTCTCCTAACACAGAGTCCAGTCAAACCGTGACATTTCAAAGTATCTTTAATATTGGAACTTTGCCACTACTCACTCTAGCATTACCTCTTTCCGCTTATTTTGCGTTTGCAGCTAACGAAACGGCTTCTGTAACTGCAACTCTAGAAGTTGTTAATCTTCTTGGAATCGTAGTTGCTACTATTCCACTTTTTTCAGGTAACAATTCAGGTAGCTCTCAGGACGTTGCAATTACATCCGGAGATACGTTACTAGCAATAGGCCTATTAGGCAACTCTGGACGAATTGTAGTTGAGACTACTGTCACTTCTCCAACCGTATCTGGATATTCCGCAAATCCCGGTCGATATCTCGGACAACTTACAGTGCATAGCATATTGGCAGTTTAGTTTATAAGCTACACATTATCTCCAAAAGATAATTATGTTTTTCAAGAACAAAACTCTTTTTGTTAATAAGAAATGCATATGGAGGGTCAAGCATTAATAACGCCGTGACTCTCCAGTTTGTTAGTAGAGTAATTTTTATCACTTAAAATTTTATGCAAATCACTTCCATTTACACTAGTTTTGTTAGATAATAAGTAATAGGTAATATAGTTCAAAGGGGTGTATATTTAACTATGATATTAATTTATAAAGAATTAAATAATCTAATTGATGATTATTATAAATGTCCCTTCACACATATTAAAGAACAGATCCTCATAGATATTAATCTTTTAACTGATGCCTTATTAATTGTCGATTCTGATTTTCAATATTAAATCTACCTAATCTATTCAATTCAGTTTTTGGTATCACTATGAAATTTTATAAAATAGCTTATTCAGTGCTTCCAAAGGTGAGAAACAAGTCGAGATGCCTGATTGGATTATACATAAAAAGCGTTGGAAGCATATAGCTCCAACGCTTTTACATTTTCAATGTATTCCTCAAGATCCCTTTGGAGTACAGTCCTTCGGATAGGATACTTGTTAATTTTACGTTATGTGAAAACATAGAAGAATTCAAAGCACCTCAATCGTAGAATAAGGTTAGTTAGTTAGTTTGTTTGTTTGTTTGTTTTTTATTTATAATTCATTCACTAATGAGCTCAAGTTTTCGCTCTGTTTTTTTATTCAGAGATAATGACAACAAAATAGCAGTGACACCTAATATAATAATCACGATTGTGTCAAGAATTGCGCTAGGTCCTCCGCTTCCTAAAAATTGAATTAGATTATGAAGGCTATGAAACAGAATCAGTGGTAAAATGTTGCCAGTTTTAATAAATAATTGCGCTAGTACAATACCAATTAGAAAAGAATAAGCCAATTGTAGTCCAGTTTGCCCCAAACTTTGTCCAGATAACAAGTTAAGCATATGTGTGACAGAGAATAATATGCTCGAAGTCAGGATAGCTGGAAGAATACCTCGTGGTAGTAATATTTTTATCATTATTCCTCTGTAAATACTTTCTTCCACAAAACCGATTAAAATAGCAAAGCCAACATAGAAAATAATCGTTTCAAGCGGCTGGGAACTAAACCCTTGAAGGCATAATACGATTAAAATAATCAGTAGAGGTAAATACAGTATCCAATTTGCTCGTTTAATTTCTCGTTTAAAACCATAATAAGTCCACTTTCTCTTCCATGAAAAATAAAAAAGTAAAAATAGCGCTGTTGGTATGAACGATATTAGTATAGGTGTATTGTAACTTAATTGTTTAATCGTAGCGATTGCACCTGCTATAAAAACGACTAGTAAAAAAATGACTTCAATAAGTATGATACTTATTATAGGGTGTTTTTTAGAATAACTTAACTTATTATGCATTACACATCTTGCCTCCCAATAATATCTTTTAACCAATTTAGTGCAAAATTTAAAAAACTAAAATTTCAAAAAATATCTATAACAATCTATTCGAGTTTCCTTACGCACATTCCTCCTTTTTAGTTTGTGGCCCTTATTTAAAGTAATATTAACTCTCTTCATTGCCTTTTAACTCTGTAGATCGATCAAAATAAATAAAAAAACACCGATCAAGTCAATAAAAGACTGAACGATGTTTTTAAATTTAGGGGTGAAATTGGGGTGTTGAACATTTGAGTGAAACTCTTTATCACTCACCCCATTATAAAATCCTATACTATTAGATTAATACATTTTCAAGTATTGCTCACGTTCCCATGGGTGTACAGTTGTACGGATAATATATCTACAGATCATTAGGTGAAATAACATGAAACGAACGCTATTTATATGACTTTTCAGACGTTGTCCTATAATCAAAAACAACTAGGTATAACTGCTTCGTGGTAGATCCGTGGTAAGAATTCGCATATGTTCGTGGTAACATTTTAACCTTTAAATACGCAGTAATTTTATATAGGTTATTTCGGAAAGCGAATATTTAACTAAAGCACCCGTTATCTTAATAAGGAAACTACCTTACACCTCTTCTTTATCAAGTAAATAACCATAAAATTCTTCGTGCAAAGCAATATCTTCTTGTAGTGATTCTTTAGTGTCTCTATCAATTAAATCAACTAAAAATTTATCAGCAAGTTCATCGCCACCATCAATCATAACTAATATTGAATGCATTACACCCTCTATCACGTTATTAACTACTTTCCTATACGCTTCCAGTTCCTCTCGACTTGAGAGTTTTTGTTGCATTATTTTAAGAGATTCTTCCACATCAGTCCAAGCAATTAAATCTGTGTTTGGATTCAAACTATCAACTGCTTATTCTCTCCAAACGTCCTTTATACTTTTTAAGTTCTGATAAAGTAATTCTTGTTTTTCATTCATTAACAAATCTCCCCTAATAAAAGTAGGTCCTTCTTGAAGTAAAGCACTCGTTAGTTGAAGAAGAGCACCCAATTTATGATGTAATTTTCACCTATAATATATACCTTTCCAACTCATCTTTTTGACGCAAGTGATGACGAGAATGCATTCCAACCAAATCATACCATTCCCTAGCATTCAGCCAACCGAACCCTCCATGTTCAACTTTATTATTTGGGTTAATATAATCCACTTTCGATTCCCATTGACTCAATCTTTGAATTAACTGATCCATCCTGCTAATTAGGTCTTCCTTGCTGTCTGAATTATTTGGTGGAGAATTTAGTTCATCTGGTAATCTTATTTTAATAGGTGGAAACCCGCCGTTCCTATATAATTGCTCACCAAACTGGGTTTTCCCAAGGGGTTGTTCCTCATTTAATGAAGCACATGTTTCCATATTATCAAGATACTCTTGGGCAACAACAATTAAATGGTCATACATCTGTCCAATAGACCAAACCCCTTCTTCCGAGATATACCTTAGCTGTTCCAATGAATAATTGTAAATATCACTTTTGAAAGTAATAAGCATTTTATTGTCACTCATTTAAATACTCCTTTGTAATAAATAAATGAAATCTGAAATTTTCGTTTTTTTATATTTATAAATAATTATAGCATTAATGATGACAAATACTTTCTACTACTAACCTGCCGCTTTAGTTCAATAAGAAAAAAGGCTTCACTCCTTCATGAAGTAAAGCACCTCGTTAGTTTAAGTACACTTATTCACAATCTCACGTTAAAAATTCATTTAATTACTTTTATTATGATGACTTATTATTTTTCAGTTTTATCAATAACATCATTTTTTGATATCCATTCATATTTAATATCTGGTAAAATTTCTTCATTTTTATGTCCTCTACTTATGATTTTAAACCCATGGTTTTCATAAAACCGTTGTGCTTTTTCATTTACTTCAAATGTGTACAATGTTAATTTCCCACTTGATTGTGCTTTTGCTTTATCTAGTAATGTCCGACCTATACCGATTCCTTGATACTCTATATGAATATATAGTTGGCTTATCTCGCTATCGTTATAGGCAATCATTCCAACAACTTCTTCATCAATTAACGCTAAATCTATTTGAAACTGTTCAGGTAATATATGATTTAAAAAATATACGTGATTTTCAAAGTCGTGAGTTTCTTTTTGGCAAATAGCCTGTTCCTTACTATCTCGCCACATATCCACTGTTTGTTCTGCGTATTTGGTGCTATACGGAGTAATTCTGATTTTATATTGTTTCATGCTATGCCTCCTCAGATTTTTTTAAAGATATCTTGTTTTACTAAAGCACCCGTTACTTCAATAAGATAATTATAATTTCTTTTCAAAAAAGGTTAAGGATAGTTGTTCATTTACTATTAACTCTTTAATATTTTGAAATCCATTCTTTTTATAAAAACTAACTGCAGGAGTATTTTTAGAACCAGTTGCTACTTTTATTGTTTCAACCTCGAACTTAGTTTCAATAAAATTTAAAAGCAACTGCGCAATTCCTTTTCTAAAATGGTTTGGATGTACGATTAACCTATGTATATCAACTTCATCAACATCTACTTTTATAGATATTACTCCGCATAGTATTTCATTTTCATAATAACCAAAGAATGCCTCTCCGCAATGTTGCAAAGTATGAACCGTATCCTTTAATGGTGGTATTTCATATGAACCAATTATTTCTGCCTCTACCTTATATGATGGTATTTGAATGTTTAAAACATCTGCTGCGTTTTTTCTATTACTAATATCAATTATTTTAATCAAGGGAACCCCTCATTTCTATTACAGAGTTTATGAAATAGTTACTTCTAATCCTTCCAATAATTTTTCATCAAAGAGATTGACCATTCGGGTTGGCTTACTTCATCTTTTGGTAGAAATTCTTTCATTACTGGCTTAATGTCGATAATCGGAGTTCCGTCTAATGCATCTAATCCCTTAACTATTAATATTCGCTGTTTTTGTTCAATAAGTTCTACAATAGTTACCCCTAATTTATTTGGTCTATTTTTCCCTCTCTGAGCAAATATTCCAACCTCTGGATAATCTTTATTGTTTCTTGGGTGTCTTGCTTCATACTGAATTTTATCATCTGAGACTTTATTAAAATAAAAAAACGATTTCTAAATGTGAGAATTCATTAATCCCTTTCAATGAAGAATCATTTATATTTTCCGCAAGTTCAATTGTTGATACGATTGAACCCCAATTATCATCCAAAATATCTTTTCTAGTATTATTTACAAAGGCAATTGGTTTGATAGAATACTGCATTTGTTTCATCCCCTCCTATAGATAATGCATCACGATATATGATTTCGTTTTCATCTTTATCGTACCAAGCATTATCCCCAAAAGAAAATATAGATTAATTATACATATCCATAATTTTATCTTATTGAATATTGAACTCTCCTAGATGTCTCTATTTAGATACAGAAACACCCCCATATTCACATGTTTTTAAGAGTTACCGTTTGTCTTTCACTTTTCCACTTAAAATACGTATAAATTAATTGAACTACTAGAGTAACTATCAAAAGTACCAACAAAAATACGCTAAACTTTGAATTGATATCCATTAATAGCAGTTGAAAGGATAAAAATATAGCAAGAGGAATCATCCACAAAGTTCGAACAAATTTCGTTCTATATTTCAATTTCCAATAATAAAATCCACTTTCACGACTATTTTTCACTAATTCCACCACTTATAGTTGTTACTTCTCCATGAATGTTTGAAGTTCCTTCTTCAACTAAACTGCTTCGTTAGTTTAAGTGTAACATTTACGGGGCAGTTCATTTTTTTTGATGGTTTTTTTTAACTAAAGCACCCGTTACTTGAAGATGGATTACTAGACATTCAACCCTAAAAAGATATTTGCCTCATTTTTAATCGTTGATATTACTTGGCTTTCATTAAACTCTAAAGGTATATCACCATTACGTTGTTCATCAATCATTTCACTTATTTCATACCACTCCATCAAATCATCAGGATAATCTAAATCCGAAGCAACAATTCGATAAATCTTATAAGCAAAATCAAATGTAAATGAATGATTATTTTCTTTAATAATTTTATTTGCTAGATGACCTATATAGTCTCTAGCACAAATCTCGAAGGTTGGTTTCTGTATTTCCAACTCATTTAATGCTCTATTAAAATACTCTTCCACTTCGAAAATACTTTCACCAGTTAAAAATGAAGAAATTATATTTACAGATGGTGATGACACATCGTTTTCTAATAAGTTAATCGACCAATTTACATAGTCCTTAGTTATTACAGTTCCCTTTTGTATTTTATAAAATAAAGCATTTGTTTGCACTATATCAACCACCTTATAGGTTCTTTTCCTACAATCAGAATAAAATCCATATTCAACTAACCTGCTTCGTTAGTTCAATAAGAAAACTCTTATAGTTACTAATATTTTACATGAGAAGGCAAATAATAAAAGCCCCACTCTAATGAGCAGGGCAATCGAATTATTTACTATTTAATTTTGCTAACAATGCTTTAGATGGTGTTTCATATTTAACATGTTCTGGCATCTTAGTAACCCACATACCGCCACCAACATTATATTGGCCACCATGATTGTCACGATATCGATACACTCGATACTCTTCACCAGGATTCAGAATACGAACCATTTGAAGTTTACCATCTGGGCCATCTTGCCATAGGTTAATGCGTTTCAAGATTGTAACCTTACCAATCTGACTTGGTTTAAGTTCCGTTTTACCCCACATGATTTTATCATTAGCAACATCTTCCGCTGCTTTAAGTGGTAGAAATACAGGTCGATGTCCAGCCTTTAATTGAGCGATTGTTAGGCCTTTGTTGTACTGCAAATGAGGATAGTCTTTAAAACCCTTCCAATCTCCGCCCCATTCAAAACCCATTGATTTAGCAATAGCTGCAACACGTTTCCATTTATCATCGACGGTCCACAATGATTGATTTCCATCATCTGATACAAGGAAATAATCAATAGATAGTCCATAATTGTGGATGGACGTTCCTGGTGGAGCATTAGAAACGATACTCCCTTTTGAACCATATACTCTACCATTCCAAATATAATTCGGTCTACCTTGTCCATAAATATAGGCTTGGTCCTCATTCGAACGGAATCCTGATGATATTTGCATGTAAATACCTTCATTGTAACAACGCTTAATTAATTCAATTGTATATTCCTTCAAAGAAGGATGAACAGCTCCTATACGATTAACAGAACGATTTATTAATGTCTTTACTAATACAGTCATAATCTCACCTCATTTCTCTTTTGGTTTGTTATAAATTAAAGCTTGTTTACTTCAGATCCTTGTGTAGTAGGATCTGCAACTACACCACTGGCAATCAAAACTAGTATAAAGGCATCCACATAGTTATTGTATTCAGCTAAATCTATTAGACCTGAGCTGTTAACTATTAAACCGATACCAATTTGTGCGGTATTTCTCTCAATCCCCTTTAGATATATAGATAATTAAAAAGAACGCTCCTAATGGAACGTCCCCTTATTAATTGTTATTATGTTTTCTCATAGCTTGTTCAATACTTGAATAAGTTTTTATATCTCTAAAATCAATCCCTAGTTGTACGGTTGTTTGTGCAATACTTGGACGCACACCTGATAATGAAGTACTCACTCCAATTAATTTTAGCGCATTAATCATGTGAAAAAGCTGATGTGCAACCATTGTATCTACAATAGGAACCCCTAGCAAATCAATATATAAGTGATTGATTTGCAATTTAGAACATTGTTGCAGTGTTGATTCTAAAATTACTTTGGCTCTGTTTGTGTCAATTTCTCCAACTAGTGGTAACAAAGCTATGGTGCTATCTAATTTAATTACCGGGGCACTTAGTTCAATAATCATCTCTTGTTGGGATTTTAATCTTATTTTGGATTGTTCAATAAATTCATTAGTAAATTTGAGTACAACGTTATTGATTGTAGTCAATATAGCGTTTGTATACGCTATTATTTGTTTGCTTGAAAGTTCATTAGGATACTGATCCATAAATTCTTCGAGCAATTCCAAGTAAAGTTGTTGTTGCCTAAAAAATTCCCCTATTATTTCTGTAAGCGGAGTATGTTGGTGACCTTCATCATTAACAACCATTGTAATAAAATCATCAAAACTTTTTTCACATACTTCATCTGATTTATTAAACATTTCAACGAATTTTTCATGGAATAGATGGTTCTGTTGTTTAAGCAATTGTATCTCTTCTAGATTAGAAGTACCATAAATTCCATTTTGATCTTTGTTTAGACTCTCATACCATCTTTCTGTTAATTGCCATGTTTTACTTTTAAGAAAATCATACAATTTTTGATTTCTGTCCAATTGATTTCCTACTTTCGTCATAAATTCACGATTATAGCATTCAAAATATTACTATTTTGATAGTACCATAGAAAAAATAAACAGACACTTTTTAAGAATTTACAATTTATACAATTTCAGATGGAGTGACCATGATTGTTGATCTATAATTTCCCTCGACCTTACTTAGTCCAACTCTTTCGGGCATCCCCGATCACCCCTTTTCGGCTTGTTTCGCCGGACATTACTCATATAACCTTGACCGTGACAATTACTCGACAATATAATGTAAGTTAGACCACTATACAGGCAACTGATTTTAAGGTGGTCTGTCTTAAATACGAAATGGAGAGAGATATCACATGACAACAGCACATAATACTGCAAAATTTGAAGATATTGCAAAAACAGTTTTAATGCCAGGAGATCCTTTGCGTGCGAAATATATTGCAGAAACATATTTAGAAAATCCAGTTCAGTTTAATAGTGTACGTAACATGTTTGGTTATACAGGAAGTTATAAAGGAAAACAAATATCCGTAATGGGATCTGGGATGGGAATGGCAAGTATAGGTATTTATTCTTACGAGTTATTTAAGTTCTATGATGTAGAAAATATTATTCGAGTAGGTAGTGCAGGTGCTTATACAGATGAACTTAACATTCATGATATTGTTCTTGTAGATAGTGCATGGAGTGAATCAACATTTGCAAAGGTTCAAGCTGGGGTAGAAAATGATATCCAACTTCCTAACGAGTTATTAACGAAGAAAATTGAAGATGCTGCAAATCGCATCCACACTCCTATTGTTAAAGGTAGAGTACATTCAAGTGATGTATTTTATCATGAAGATAATGTTCCAAATCATGTTGATTTTTATAATGACCATAATTGTATTTGTACAGAAATGGAAAGCTATGCATTATTCCATAACGCACGAATATTAGGGAAAAAAGCAGCGAGTATACTAACTATCTCAGATTCTTTAGTAACCCACGAGGAAATTAGTGCTGAAGAAAGGCAAACATCATTAAATAATATGATGAAAATTGCTTTAGAGGCTAGTTTGTAAAATATAGAAACCGGAGATGCAATAATACTTTAGTATTTATGTGCATCTCCAGCGCTATCCCCAAAATGGTTTTGAATAAATGATATCTAATCAATCGTTCATTAACTAAGTTAAAAAGTAGGCTACATTTAAAGTAAATTGAGTTGCATAGGCAACTCTTTTTTCTTGAAGTAAAGCGCCGATTAGTCACGTTTTGAATCTTGTTTTGTGTCGTGATAATGGTACACCTTTACCTAAGTCTACCCTTTTAATGTTTTAAAGAATGCTTAGAGGAAATTGGGAATATCTCTCTAGACACACACATGCTGTTTTGTTATTGGAAGCTGGTACTGATGAAGTTTGTACAGGAACAAATGGGCCACGGTTCTATGCAAAATACATCAGACGAATATGCACATGTTTCCAAGAAGATTGCTGCACGTTCTATAGATAAATTTGATGAGTACATGAAAGAAATTGAATAATTTCATGCTAGAAATGTGGTATTATTTAAAATACTTACCACGAACCTATAACAAATAAAAAAGCGTTGGGAGCTTAGTGCCCCAACGCATTTACTATTAATACATTTTCAGATATTGCTCACGTTCCCATGGGTGTACAGTTGTACGGATTCTATACCTACCTATTTTCATATGTTTTTAAAAGTCATGAATCTTATTAAATAGCCAAATTACAATATTAAAAGTCATAATTAGTCACTACATATAAGAGAAAATTGGGCAACTTCATTAATTTGTATTGGGCAAGTTATATTTATAAAAGGCTGGGGTTGATTTCGTGCGGTGGTTTTGATTGTGAAATGTTACACTTAAACTAACGCAGAAGTTTGGTTGAACAAGGAACTGGATTTTTCACTATATAACATTGCAAATGATGTAAGGTATCACAAACAGAAATGGATTTTATATCATCTTCCACCTATAATCAAAGTAATAATGGTCATTAAAATTTTAAGGAGAATCCATTATGTATTAACAAATGGATTCTCCTTTCTTTTCTTTGCTCTTGTCAGAACGACGCTATGACTCAGTTCAGCTTATTTAATTTTTTTCTTAAATAATAAGAAGAAAATCCAAATCAAACCAATAATAATGATAAGTATAGATCCATAAGTAGAAACCCAATAGATTGTTCCTGTTGGTATAACATAGTTGGCTAGGATAAATAGAATGACTCCGAAAAATAAATATAGGTGTGGTAATATATAATTCGTTATAACGTTCCCCTCCTATATAATGATATTTTCATTTAATTATTTGGGCATCTGGGCGTGAGGTTGCGGTCTGTGTTCAGTAAAATATTTCTGTTGAGAAACAGATATACCAAGGACACCCTTTGAAATTGTGAATGATGGTGAAATACTAACACTTTTTTCTTGGTGAGCGTAATGACCGTATGCGTCAATCAAACTTACGCTGCTAACATTAGGTTTAATATCATACTTCATAGAAATTTTATGAACCTGACATCTAACGCACCCTAACCCACCATCTACTAAATCGGCTGCTAGCCCGTAATCCCCATTTCGATTCCATTTAGAACTACTACTTGAATAGTTTATGGTTTGCAGATGAGTTAGAGAAACGGCAGATCGCACTACTTGAGTACCATACTCCGTACCTCTTAATGGTGATGTATTTCCATTTATACCAATTCCGATGATATCTTCATTAGTATTCAGAGCTCCTGTAGACCAATCAACTACATTATTAACAGTATAAACACCTGTGCTTTTTTTAGATACAGAAACAGTCATTTTTTTATATGAAGTAGATGAACTATCTGAGTCACTATATATCGTTACCCTTTCATCATCTTCTTTAAGCCTTTGCCAATATTCCTCATAACTAACTTCTTCAACACTAGTAACAGGAAGAGAAGCTTTAGAATTCATATTCAAATAATCTTTCTGGATAAAAGGGTTATTTATAGTAGTAGTTATGTAATACTTTGTAGAATTGCTTACAAATTCCCTTTTTAAGATATCTTCTTTACTCTCACCTGAAGAAACCAAAAGTGTAATTACATCTAGGGTGAATCCTTTGTCTGTTAATGATTTTAACTCATCCTCCGAAAAAACAGGCCCTAATACTTTGACATGATTCTCATCCATTTCTAGTCCGTATACCATTTCTTGCGCTTTAAGATTTTCACTTTCTGCGCTAGCAAAAGTATTCACTGAAAAGAAAAATAATGTAGATAAAAGAATTGCTGTTAAAACTTTCTTCATTTTCTTCACTCTTTTCTATTTTTTTAGTACACACTGTAGTTCATCATCTTATTGCGATTCTCCAGTAAGTAGGTATTCTTCAACTTGTTTATCTGTCAGTTGAACTACTTTTGGACTAATAGATATTTAACTTTCATTACTGCTAGATGTGTTTGCCAAAAAAAACGAAGCCATGTTAAAGGTAAGTAATAATGCTGCCAAGAATACTAAAATGTATTTTTCATGTATTTCACCCCCCTTCATTTTACACAAGAAGATACCAAATATTGTGTATATCCTTAAAATAACATTTTTTCATGAAATGCCAAGATTTTATGCACAAATGGATATTTTCTTTTTTGAAAAACCTCATATTTTTTATATTAAAATAGAATTAATAAAACCTTGGTACTCGATTCAAACTCTTTTTCAATTCTGGATGCACCTTTATCAGTGGGTGCAGATACCTTTACCTTTTTACGATTGTAGAAAGTGGTTGTACGTTTTTCCTCTAAAGTTAATGGATCACCTTCTCCTCCAGCTGACACCGGAAAACGATCAATCTCATCCGCTAATAAAACACGAATTGCACGGGATGCTAAACCAGTAGGGGCATTTGCACCTGCCAGAGCAATAAATCCCCCTGGAAATGATTTTTGTAATATTGTATTTTCACCGTCACGTGATTTTGAGTTTGAGACTTTATTTCGTAATGAAGGGCAAGCTCTGAACATAGGTGCAAGACGTTCTTTTGAAAAGTTCTTTGCAGCTTGTTCAGTTGGTTGCAACATCATTATTGGATATGGTTCCATGTCTATAAAATAGCCTAGGGCATTTAATAATATTTCTGACTTCCCTACTTGCGCTGAAGACATAATTACAATATCTTCATAGCGTGGGTCTGTAATAGCATTCATAATTTCGCGTTGATATGGAGCTCGACTTGTATCCCATTGTCCAGGCTCAGCAGAAGTTTCAGAGAGTAACACACGAAATTCGTCGGCCCATTCCGAAACTGTTAAATCCGGTGGAGGAGACAAATTTTCTTTAATGCTGTTTTGAATTAGCTTTAATGTTGCTAGGTATTCTTTACTCATTCAATCCATCGTCATCTTCAATAAAAACTTCTTCTGAATAAAAGTCTTTTGCGTTATATTCGGCTAATTCGGTCATTGCTTCGTGTATACCTGATTTCAGTTAAGTAGGTTTTACCAGCTACACGAGATGCTATTTTGGATGGAAATGCTAAGAGTTTTCCTCTAAAGTGACCTAGCATTTCATTCATTACACGTTTAACATCTTCGGAACGGTGTAAATCGCCACGCATAACTTGTACCTGCAACTCTGTTTTTTCACGTCTTGCTCTTGTCCAATAAGCTTCTTCTACTGTTTTATCAACCACTTCTGTACGTTTGCTATCTAAATAAGCAATGTATGCTTTAATAGATTTCGG
Source organism: Psychrobacillus sp. FSL H8-0510 (assembly GCF_038008345.1). NCBI lineage: Bacteria > Bacillati > Bacillota > Bacilli > Caryophanales > Bacillaceae > Psychrobacillus > Psychrobacillus sp. FSL H8-0510. Next base: position 1,438,493 of record NZ_JBBOYZ010000001.1, on the reverse strand, counting down.
TAAATCATACTTTCCATGCGATACCCTAACCACTGCATTTTCTTTCGTATATTGACGGATTCGAGCCTCTGAAACACCCAAGACTATCGAAATTTCTTTGCTACTAACAATCCACGCAGAATCCTCTGAACCTTTACGTGTCAAGCACTCTCACCCCTTTCAAATTCTTAAATATTCATATTTTATTTCTAAAACGTAAATCACCGTTTTCGTTTTGTAACTAGACGACTTTCGGGCTCGAAAGCACCCGTATGTCAATTTAAAACCCAGGAGAACCTAGTGTTTTTTTATTCACCTTTTGAATATCATATACAACCTCAATTAATAACAATAAATCCTTATTATTAAAGGGTTTACGGGTCATGAAAGGAGATGCACATGACATGTAGTATGCAATGTTTTAATCATTGCTCTTCACTATTAGTGGGCAGTCGCTTACATTAACCCTTTGAGTTCCCTTCAAGTGATAGGGAGTTGAACTCATTTTCAAACGCTCAAAGCTTGATAAATCAACAAACTAAAAAGGAATTTCATTTCAGTTCGGTTAATACTCTTATTGAAGGGAAGTAAAACGATAATAGATCTGTTAGAACTAACAAACGTAGGTTGTTCTATAAAAATAAAAAAGATATGTTAAAGGTAAGGGTTGATTTTTCGTGAGGTTAATAGTTTGTAAAATGTTACACTTAAACTAACTAAGCAGATTATTGAATAGGCTTATGTAAGGTTATTATTAAATTGATTTGTAGATACTCCCCAAAATAGAAAATAATACTATTTTAAAATAAACTGAATTTTTCTATAATTATGGCTATAATAAAGGAGGGAGAAATCAATGAAAAAATTTTTATTTTTATGTTGCACTGTTTTCATGCTGGTACTGTTAAGTGGGACAACCACTTCTGCCCAAGAAAACCTTAGTTACGAAGAGGTTATTAACACAGAAGTAAGTGAATTGAATGAAGATTTAATTTCTGATGACTTAGTTCCTTACGGATTAATCAAAAAGCCTGAACTTGCAGGTGATATGGGAGCCTTAGCTTCACGTTCAACTTATGTAGGTAAAGTTAGTGGTGCCAAACAATACCATAATAGTGGGGATTATAACAAAGGTCTTACTGAAATGACTAAACTTGGAGGTAGAGGCGAAGTTTATCCTGTTTATAATAATAATGGAACATTACAATGGCGAAAAGATGGATCTGACGGAGTAGCTTTTTATTATCAAAGTAGCTCTTTTACAGATGGACTACAAAGATGGACTATAAATTTCCCAGGATATAAAATAAGGTTTATGGACAGTTAATTATATTGGGGGAAGATAATCTTGGAAAATGGAAAATTAATTATTTGGGAACCACTTGAGAATAATCCATTTGATCGTTTTAAAGAACCAATGAATTTAGTATCTATGCACTATGATGGAGTAGATTTGGAATTAACATTCTCGGCATTCAACAGTGGACAGGAATTTAAATTCACATACATGCAAGATGAAACTAATTTTTATGCCATTCGTCATTTTCGTATTCTGAAAGAATTAACAAGAAATGATATTGAAATCCTAATTGGTAAATTACGAGAGGAAAGGGAAGTCGCAGGATTGACAAGGTTCGCATACGATCCCACTTTTTACAAAATAGAAAATTCAAGTTTTAAATCCTGGTATAAAAGTATTGATCTTTCCTTGCCATTACCTGAAGATTCTCATCTTGAACATCACTTATATATAGCATCGGATTATTTTATTGACGTCCTAAGTGAACAACAACCCACAATCACTAAATCAACTTAGATAATATAAAAACTGAATACTTTTGTTTTATTTCAACTATCTAGTTGAAATAAAATTGTCAAGGACAAGGGTGTTCTCATAATAAAGGATATTTTAAAAACTCATAGAAACTACTACTGCTGTTTTAGTTATACATGGCCATCATTTCGATGGTCTTTTTTTATGTCCAATATATTAGTTGATCTCAGATATGCATTGTGAAATGTTACACTTAAACTAACGGTGTGCTTTAGTAAAAAAGGACATCATTTGGAGAACAAATCTAAGCTCATTTTATATGTGTATTTTAAATCAACCTTTATCTTTAACATCACCAATAATAAAGTCAAAGAGATATAATTCCCTTTGCCTCTCTAAAGGTTAGCAACGTTTTCATCAAACTTAGCTTGTTGCATACCTATGTATCTCAATGTTATTTTGGGTGAAGAATGATTGAACAGGTCCTGCAAGTCCGCAAGGTCTTTATGTTTTGTATAATACATATGGCCGAACGTCTTCCTCATCGAATGAGTTGCTATTGGTTCCGTATAACCAATTTCTTTCGCAGCCTTCTTTAAAAACTTATCTACTGTGCTGCGTTCAATGGCTTTATTCTTACCAGTGCGAGTTTTTTGTCTAGATTCAAACAGATAATCATATTTATTTTTGTTCTTAATCAATCGTTCAAGTGGTCTCTTTAGATTTCTATGGATAAATACTTTTCTTGGTTTCTTTGTTTTTCCTTCTACTATGTCTAAATGCATCTTACCCTGGACATCTTTAACCCTTAATTTTGTAATGTCTGAAATACGGAAACCAGTGTAAATCCCAATTAAAAATAATACTAAGTTTCTATCACTGGTGTTCTCAAAGTATTCAATAAAGGATTCTCTCCACATTTCATCACGTATAGGTTCAACAGATTTCATAGCATAAACCATCCTTCCGCTTTTATCTTTTCTTTAATTCTTTTCATAGTCACATCTACCGTACCTTTAGGGATTCTCAGACTTTCAGCTATTTCACTATGTGTTGCTCCATCTGCTTTTAGTGTCAATATTTCTTTTTGTTTAGCGTTCAGGATTTTAGTAATTTCCTTTACTGATGTCTCTTTCATTATTTCTTTTTCCTTATCATCTTCATCAAATAGCCTTTCTATTGAATCGATACTTTCAGACTCATCTTTTCTTAACTGAATCCAATAGGGTTCAAAAGGAACTTCTCTCTCTTCTGATGCTCTTCTGCTAATTTCTCTTCGAGCTCCTGGACGTTTACCGATAGTGATCCATTCGATTGAATATTGTAGATTTGAAATCCAACTGTTTATAATCTTTTTGTCTTCTTGCAGCCTAATTAAAATGTGAAGTGCCTTTTTATGTTTTATCCGTTTTGCAATCGTTATTTTCTTTTCTAAACGAGTACGTAGTGCACGGGTTTCTTTCAAAGTTTGTTTGTATTCTACTAATAATTCTCTCAAATCGAATGCACCACCCTTCTTTTATCTTTGTCAAAAGGCTCCACCTTTGCATCTTGTATAAGTACCACGATTACAACCCATAAGATTTTTCAAATCTTTATTTGATAATTTTTCTTTGACTTTAGTGTGGGTAAATGGACAATTGTCCTTTGATGGCTTTGCAAATCCTATTTCAGTAAGCTCACTTTGAATCGTTCTCATTCCCTTCACTCCTCATTAAATAATCTTGCGAATCATTTGTTTTGGTCTACGATCTATTACTTGGTGCGTGATTTTCTTCCGAGAAAAATTCATACGATACTGATTCTTTTTAGTCTTTTGCTTTTCCTCTTCCAACTGATAAAGCTCTATCCACTTCCCTTTGAGCCAATTCCAATTGTCTTTGAGCCATTTAGTGAACTGTTTCACGCGTTCAAATATTTCACTAAAGACTTTTGCACACGATTTTGCAATTGCTTGTAATTTGTGTAAAGATTCCTGATTCATTTCCACATCTACTCCTCCTGTTGCCAAAAAGGCTGATTTTGTGTAAATATTTTGCAGAGACTAGAATTTTGTAAAATAAAAAAAAGGACAACAAATGACACAGCGGTTACTGTAATCGTTCGTTGTCCTCCAGTTGGCTGGGGTGGACTATTTACTTGATATTTTCGTTAAGTTTCTCCCTAATTGCATAGATATCAGCTTCAGGAAGAAGAAATGAACCAAACCTGCGACTTTGTACATTTTCTAAATTTATTACAAATTCATTGTAATAATATCTATAATTCAGTTTGCTCGTGAAGACGGTTCCCCACTTCCTAAGTCCACTCTTTACAACACTTTTAAAGCTGCATTGGAGCACATTAGCATTGATCCTTTGCCTATCCATTCGACTCGTCATACACATGCTGTCATGTTACTTGAAGCTGGGTGGTCTATGAAAGCGATTCAAGAACGCCTTGGGCATGAATCTATGCAAACAACGGCTGATATATACGCTCATATTTCTGAAAACTTCGAACAAAAATCAATGGATAAATTTGATGACTTTATGAAATCTCGTGAAAAATAATTGGGCAAAAATTGGGCAAAACATTATATGTGCCCAACAATTATATAAAGAAACAATAAAAAAGCGTTGGAAGCTTAGTGCCCCAACGCTTTTACTATTAATACATTTTCAAGTATTGCTCACGTTCCCATGGGTGTACAGTTGTACGGAACATATCCCATTCGATTTCTTTCGCTTCTACAAAGTTAGCGTAGATATGCTCACCAAGTGCTCCGCGAATAATTTCATTCTTACCTAATTCTTGTACAGCAGCATGTAAAGTAGGAGGTAGATTATGAATACCATTTTCAATACGTTCCTCTTCTGTCATCACGTAAATATTACGGTCTACTGCTGGTGGAGGAGTTAGTTTATTTTTGATACCATCTAATCCTGCTTGTAGAATTACTGCCATTGCTAGATATGGATTTGCTGCAGGATCTACTGAACGAACTTCAATACGTGTACTTACACCTCTTGAAGAAGGAATTCGGATTAAAGGACTTCTATTTTGTCCTGACCAAGCTACATAACAAGGTGCTTCGTATCCAGGAACGAGACGTTTATACGAGTTAACTAATGGGTTTGTAATCGCTGTAAAGCTTTGTACATGCTTCAGTACTCCAGCCATAAATTGCATAGCTGTTTCACTTAAGCCAATTTCAGCTGATTCATCATAGAATGCATTGTTTTTCCCTTTAAATAGAGATACGTTAAAGTGCATTCCTGAACCATTTACACCAAATAGTGGTTTTGGCATGAATGTCGCATGCAATCCGTGTTTACGTGCAATTGTTTTAACAACCAGTTTGAACGTTTGAATATTATCACATGCTGTCACTGCATCAGCATATTTAAAGTCAATTTCATGTTGACCTGGAGCAACCTCATGATGAGATGCTTCAATTTCAAAGCCCATTTCCTCAAGTTCTAAAACGATATCACGGCGGCAGTTTTCACCCAAATCCATAGGTGCTAAGTCAAAGTAACCACCATGGTCATTCAGTTCAAGTGTTGGCTCTCCCGCCGCATCTAATTTGAAAAGGAAAAATTCAGGTTCAGGTCCTAAGTTAAAGCTTGTAAATCCTAACTCTTCCATTTCCTTCAAGACACGTTTTAAATTATTACGGGGATCTCCTGCAAATGGAGTTCCGTCTGCTTTATTTACATCACAGATTAAACGAGCTACTTTCCCTTTGCCCGTAATCCACGGGAAAACTACCCATGTATCTAAATCTGGTACTAAGTACATATCTGATTCTTCAATTCGTACAAATCCTTCAATAGAAGATCCGTCGAACATCATTTTATTGTCAAGAGCTTTATCGAGCTGACCCACTGGAATTTCTACGTTTTTAATCGTACCTAGTATGTCTGTAAACTGAAGACGAATAAAATTCACCTCATGTTCTTGAACGAACTTTTTAATATCCTCTTTTGTATACTTGCTCATTATTTCACTCTCCTATTTAAGTTATATATGAACCTCGATTATCTGAAAAATCGAGATAGGTCCCCTTGTCGTAAAGAAGCTCTTTGTTGCCTTTGAGCTAAATGCATTTCTTCTTTTACAATTGCACGTAGTTCTCTGTCCGAAATCACTTGTCGAACATCTTTCGTAGTAATTGGACTATTCTTCATTTCAAAGATTTGTTTAATCCCAGCAATATTAACTCCTGTTTTTAGTAGATCCTTAATCTCCAAAAGTATATCTATATCATCCAATGAAAACATGCGTTGTTTACCTTCCGTCCGTGCAGGGTGAACCAGTTCTTGCTCTTCATAGTAACGAATTTGTCTAGCAGTCAAACCAGTCAGCTGCATAACAATATTCATCGAAAGTAATGGCATCGAGCGTCTCCATTCCTTTTCCATCACTGCACCTCCTAGTAGGTTATAAGAATATTATATGTTATGTTAGCTAACATGTCAACATCATGTCAGGAAAACTAACAATTATTTTTCAGAAAATTAAAACCACTCCCTTTTAATCGGAAATGGCTTCACTTTACTATCTGTTTAACGTTTGTACGGCCCCTAAAATAGCATATTTCACATGTTCATATGTTAATCCACCTTGGATAAACGCTGTATAAGGTGGACGAATCGGTCCATCAGCTGTTAACTCCATACTAGAACCTTGTACAAATGTACCTGCCGCCATTATGACATCATCTGCATAACCAGGCATATAAGCCGGTTCAGGCATAAATTGAGCATTTACCGGAGAATGCATTTGTATTGCTTTGCAAAATTGAATCATTTGTTCAGCATTTTGAAAAGAGACCGATTGTATTAAATCGGTGCGCGGCTCTGCATAATGGGGTTCCGTGTTCATTCCTACCTCCTCTAAAAGAGCTGAAGTGAAGATAGCTCCTTTGACTGCCTGAGATACGACATGTGGGGCAAGGAAGAATCCTTGATACATATCCATTAGTGCATGTAAAGAAGCGCCCGCTTCCGCTCCTATACCTGGAGAAGTCATACGGTATGCACATTTAGTGACAAATTCTTCTTTACCCGCTATATAGCCACCAATTTTCGCTAGCCCACCACCTGGGTTTTTAATCAGAGAGCCCGCCATTAGATCTGCCCCTACATCTGTAGGTTCCAACTCTTCTACAAATTCTCCATAACAATTGTCTACGAAAATTACTGCATCCTCTTTTATACTTCTAATTTCGATAACCATTTGCTTAATCTGATCTATTGTAAACGAAGGACGTACCGCATAGCCCTTCGAACGTTGAATAGCAATTACCTTAGTATTGCTTTTTACAGCATTTTTTACAGCATCCCAATTGATATCACCAGTTTCTAGTAAATCTATATGATTATACGATATACCAAAGTCAGCTAAAGACCCTGTATCCTCTTCTCCACCACTTACGATCGATTGTAACGTGTCGTAAGGTTTACCGGTTATATATAGCAATTCGTCCTGTGGTCTTAAGACACCGAACAAACTAATAGAAATAGCATGAGTACCTGAAATAATTTGAGGGCGAACAAGCGCAGCCTCTGAACCAAATGTCGTTGCATACACTTTTTCTAATGTATCTCGTCCCTCATCATCATAGCCATATCCAAAGGATGGGTGAAAATGATGATCACTAACACCATGTGTCTTAAAGGCTTGAATTACTTTTTGTTGATTTAAAAAGGCAGTTTTTTCTACAAGCTTTTGATATGGCGCTACTTTGGATTCTACCTTCTCAGCAAGCTCTAATATTTCCTTCGATAAAGTTGTTGTAAATGTCATGTTATATTCTCCTAATATTTATATTACAAATAGAAAAGACTAATCTCATAAATGAAATTAGCCCTTAGTTATTATCAAATATACCTTGGCCTATTTGAGCCCAGACTTTATCGAGCTCTATCGATAAAGACCACTGTAATTTGATAAGTTAAGTTAGAACTGTAACTCGCCGTCCCAGTCCATCATACCACCAGCAATGTTCGTAACCTCATATCCGTTTTCCTCTAAAATCTCACAGGCCATTGCACTACGGCCACCTGCTTTACAAACTATGTAATGAGGAACTGATTTGTCGAGTTGATCCATGCTGTTTTCGATTTGACCTAAAGCGATATGTTTAGCTCCAGGAATAATCCCAGTTGCCACTTCATCACTTTCACGTACATCTATGACACTGATTTGCTCACCAGCATCTAATTTTTCTAAAAGTTGTTCTGTTGTAATAACATTCATTTTAAACTCTCCGCTTCTGTGATTTCTTCTATAAAATCATAATGGGAGCATAGCTATCTGTCAAACAATCCATATTATTCTTCTGTCAGTTTAACTGGTTTTGAAGGAGCAAATGTGGAAATTGCATGTTTGTAGATTAACTGTTGCTTTCCATCTGATTCAAACAGGACAGTGAAATTATCGTATGACTTAACTAACCCTTTTAGTTGGAAACCATTTAACAAAAATACTGTTACAAAAATGTCATTTTTTCTAAGTTGATTTAAATATAAATCCTGAATATTTGTAGGTTTCATCCCAATACCCCCATTATACAATTTGCATGTTTAAACACACTACTATGTTAATATTCGCTTTTTTTATTCTATTTCCTGCATAAACTCATTAATTTCTTTCAATATTTTTTTTGCATCCGTGAAAGGATTAAACCAATTAATAGCCATTTTGTTTCGGAAATAGGTTAGTTGCCTTTTTGCATACCTTCTCGAGTTTTGCTTTAATTGTTCTATTGCATCTTCGAAGGAAACATCTCCGTCCAAATAAGCATATATTTCTTTATAGCCAATTGCCTGGATGGATTGCACATCTCTGATCCCTTTACTATGGAGCGTTTTCACTTCTTCTAGAAGGCCATTTTCTAACATTATATCTACTCGCTGATTGATACGATTATATAATTGCTCCCGATCTATGGATAGGCCAATAATATAATGATGATATACTTTCTCATGGCCTTGGTTTTGCTCTATAGCATTCTTTTGTTTCCCTGTAAGCTCTACTCGTTCAATTGCCCGAATTACCCGTTGGACGTTATTCGGATGTATTTCCATTGCTGCTTCTGGATCCAGAGAATGCAAAAGGTCAAATAGATCATCAGGAGACATTTTTTCTAATTCGGCTAGTCTGTTTTCATCGCGATCCGGTTGTTCCGTAAATCTAAAGTCAAACAGAACCGACTGAATATATAGACCAGTTCCTCCTACTATTATCGGAAGTTTACCTCTTGCTGTAATTTCTTCAATTTTTCCTCGGACGAGGCTTTGGTACTCCGCTACAGAGAAACTCTCTTCTGGACTTTTAATATCTAGAAGATGATGAGGAATTCCCTCCATTTCTTCTTTTGTAACTTTTGCAGTTCCAATATCAAGCTCACGGTACACCTGCATGGAGTCGCCATTAATAATTTCTCCATTAAATGCTTTAGCCAATTCAATACTTAAAGCTGTTTTCCCAACAGCAGTTGGCCCGACTATAGCAATTACGTTTGTTCTATTTAGCATTATTCCAACATCCAATTTACAATTATTTCATATGTTTGAAGTTTGTTTACCTCTTTTAGTATTTCATGTCTTGCATCCTCTACCAAATGGACAGTAACTTTAGACATTCCGACTTTTTTATAGCCCTTTGCGACTTTAAATAAATCCTTGCCATCCTTACCAACAGGGTCCTTGATACCACTAATAATTAAAACAGGTAAATCTTTTTTTATATGATTATTTTTTTTGTCATCGTGGATTATTCTTAACCCATCAAATAGGTCTATATAAAATCGGTTCGATGGTACGAAACCACATAGTGGATCTTCTATATATTTTTGTACTTCTGTTTCATCAGTTGTAAGCCAGTCAAATGGCGTCTTCGTATCTTGAATTTGTTTATTAAATCCTCCGAATGCCATACCATTTATCAAAGTCCCTTCAGATTTTGGGCTTTTAGCAGCGGATACAAGCTGAGCGACCACTTTACCGATTTCACCCATAACTCCAGGACTAAAAGTAGTACCTGAAAGGACCACTTTAGTTAATGAGTCGCTATACTTTTGCATATATCTACGAGCTACAAACGACCCCATACTATGGCCAAATAGAATGAGTGGCATATCACCCAAATCCTCTCGCACATGCAATAACACTTCCCGAACATCTTCTGTTACACGCTCGAATCCTAACTTATCTGCAAAATATCCAAATTCACCGTTTTTTTCAGCAGTTATGCCATGACCACGATGATCATGACCAGTAACGACAAAACCTTTACTCATTAAAAATGTTGCGAATTCATCATAACGACCGATATGCTCTACCATTCCATGTAGAAGATGGATATGAGCTATTGGGGGTGTATCAGGGGAAAACTTAACAATATGAATAAGATGATTATCTGACATTTTGCCTTCTAAGATAGTTTTCAGCTTAATCCCTGCTTTCTTTTAATGTAGCTTCGGTATAAAGTATTTCTAGTTGTTTATTAAACGCAGTCGTTTCTTCTTTAGAGTAATGCAATAATTGCTCCATCACTTTTACTACTTCTTCTTTATACTCTTTAAAATGCTGTATATCAAAGTAGAGCATACCTGTTCTTCTTACTAAAAAGTCTACAGGAGAATATGCCATTTCTTCATGCACCGCGTAATAGATTTGAGCGATAAGCGATAAAGGCAAAGTTGAAGGGATAGTAGAAAGAATTTGTGCATTCTGAAATACTTTATCAACATTCGTCCCATACATTTTAGCCAATTTTCTACCTTCTATACGAGATAGACCATAAGCTGGAGCCATTTCTTCCTTCTGAGTAAGAAAGGCTTCCCATTGCTCAGAGCCGCCAATATCCCCACCGGATAAAGCTAAGCGCTTAGTAACACATGGACCATATTTTTCATTTCCTAATTGTTTGGATATTTTATCTACTATTGTTTCTGCCATTTTACGATATCCTGTTAGTTTACCTCCAGCTATTGTAAATAAGCCTGCCTCCGATTGCCAAATCTCATCTTTTCGAGAAATTTCAGATGGATCCTTTCCATCCTCATATATTAATGGACGAACCCCTGCCCAAGTAGACTCCACTTGATTTGCTGTAACGTGAACTAACGGAAACATAGCATGAATGGCTTTAATTAGATAATCGACATCTTCCGGCGTTGCTACAGGATGTCGAATATCACCTTCAAAGAATGTATCCGTAGTCCCTACATACGTTTTTCCATCTCTTGGGATAGCAAAAACCATTCGTTTATCAGGAGTATCAAAATAGACAGCTTGTTTAAGGGGGAAAACAGATTGATCGATAACCACATGAACACCTTTTGTGAGCTTCAGTTTTTTGTTATTTTCAATAGCATCTAAAGCACGAACTCCATCTACCCAAGGACCAGTAGCATTTACTATTTTTTTTGCATGAATCGAAATTCTTTTATTGCTTACTGTATCTACAATTTCCGCTCCAATTACCTGGTTATAGTCATCATAAATAAAGGAACGAGCTTTAGCATAGTTTAAGCACACTGCCCCTTTTTCCATTGCTTTTTTCATGACCTCAATGGTTAGTCGAGCATCGTCCGTACGATATTCAACATAATAACCTCCACCAAGTAAACCTTTACTTTTTAGGAGGGGTTCTTTTTCCAGAGCTTCATGGTCAGAAAGCATTAATCTTCTCTCATCTTTTTTGACACCAGCTAAATAATCATACATTTTCAACCCAGCTGATGTAGTGAGAGGACCAAATGTTCCTTTTTTATGAAAGGGCAGTAGCATCCATATAGGCTCCGTCACATGAACTGCATTTTCATACACTATTTCTCTTTCTTTGCCTACATCCGCAACCATTTTCACTTCTAATTGCTTTAAATATCGTAAACCACCATGCACAAGTTTTGTTGACCGACTAGAAGTTCCCGCAGCAAAATCCTGCATCTCTACTAACGCAACAGACATGCCTCGAGTAACGGCATCTAGCGCAATACCCGCGCCGGTTATACCTCCACCTATCACCAATAAGTCAAACTCATAATAATTTAAAGTATTCACTATTTGCTCGCGTTCTACAGAAGACTTCAATCATTCCACCTCTTCATCTGAAAGTTTGAAAATACGTGTTGCCTCAACTGCTTTTGTCCAGCCTCTATATAGTTGATCTCTTTTCTTCGTTTCCATTTTTGGCTTGTACTGCTTTTGACTTTCTCGCAAGTTAGTAAGTTCTTGTTCATTTTTCCAGAAGCCTGTAGCTAGACCCGCTAGGAAAGCCGCTCCTAACGCCGTGGTTTCATTAAGCTTGGCAAGTTCAACAGGCAAATTTAACATATCACTTTGGAACTGCATAAGAAACTCATTGCTTACTGCTCCACCATCAACTCGCAATGTCTCTACATCTACTCCAGAATCTTTTTCCATCGTATCAAGCACATCTTTTGTTTGATAAGCGAGGGATTCTATCGTCGCACGGATGAAATGCTCTTTAGTTGTTCCCCTAGTTAATCCGAAAATAGAGCCTCTCGCTTCAGAATCCCAATAAGGCGTTCCTAATCCTACAAATGCGGGAACAAAATAGACCCCGTCTGTGGATCCAACTTTTTTTGCATAAACTTCAGATTCAGGTGCACTTTTTATCATGCGAAGCCCATCTCGAAGCCACTGAATTGCAGAGCCGGCAACGAATACACTACCTTCTAACGCGTAGGTTACTTTTCCATTAATCCCCCACGCAATAGTTGTCAATAAACCAGACGGAGAGGCAACTGCTTCTTCTCCCGTATTTAAAAGCATAAAGCATCCAGTGCCATATGTGTTTTTCGCCATGCCTTTGTCAAAACAGCATTGCCCAAAAAGCGCAGCCTGTTGATCTCCAGCAGCTCCTGCTATATCTATTTCTTTACCAAAGAAAACAGAAGGATCTGTCTGTGCATATACTTCAGATGATGAGGCAACCTTTGGAAGCATTTCCATAGGTATAGCAAGCTTCTCGCAAATCTCTGCATCCCATTGCTGATCATATATATTATAGAGCATTGTTCTGGAAGCATTGGAGTAGTCCGTAACATGGGCTTTTCCATTAGAGAGCTTCCAAATTAGCCATGTATCTATCGTTCCAAAAAGTAAATCGCCTGCTTCTGCTTGTTCTCTCGCACCATCCACATTATCCAGTATCCATTTTACCTTTGTTGCAGAAAAATACGGGTCCAATTTCAAGCCCGTCTTCTCTTGGAAAAACGTTTCTAAATCAGCCTTCTTCAATTCTTCAATGATGGATTGTGTTTGTCTCGATTGCCAAACAATCGCGTTGTATACCGGTCTTCCCGTGTGTTTGTTCCATACAACGGTCGTCTCCCGTTGGTTTGTAATTCCAATAGCATGAACGTCCTCTGGTTGGCTACCACTTTCCGTTAGAACAGCAGCTAATACGGATAATACAGATCCCCAGATTTCTTTTGCGTCATGCTCAACCCAACCAGATTTAGGAAAATATTGTTTAAATTCTCGTTGAGCAGAGTGAACAATATTGCCGAGCTCATCAAATAGTATTGCTCTAGAGCTTGTCGTTCCTTGATCGATCGATAATATATACTTTCCCATAATGGCTTCCTCCTACATAACTCGTTTGAACATTTTCTCCACTTCATAAGTAGAAAAATGTATGATAACTGGTCTACCATGTGGACAAGTCAATGGATGCTTTGCATTTTTTAAGCTTTCAAGCAACTGCTCCATATCCCTCATCGTTAAATAATGATTTGCTTTGATAGAAAGCTTACAGCTCATCATAATTGCTGCATCTTCTCGCAGTTTTTTTATATCTGTTTTACGGTTATTCAATACTTGTTCGATTAGACCTTCAATAATCTTCGTTTCTTGACCCTTAGGGAACCATGTAGGATAATCTCTTACGACAAAGCTTGAAGAACCAAACTCCTCTAAAAATATCCCTACATTTATTAATTCATCCAAAGACTCTTTAATACGGTATGCCTCGTCCAAAGAATAGTGAAAAGTTAGCGGCAGCAACAGCGATTGTCGCTCATCTGCATTTACTTCCCCTATCTTCTCCTTGTAAAACTCATATTTAACCCGTTCTTGTGCAGCATGTTGATCTATTAAGTAAAAACCATCATCACTTTGGGCAACAATGTATGTTCCATGGATTTGACCTACTACATGTAAATCAGGAAATGGCTTCTTCTCTTCGATATTTTCAATTGGTTGGACTTCGAAGTCTGTAAGCGGATCTACTTCTTCATATATGATACTTGTCTGTTTTTCAGGTGAACTGTGAGCCTGGTCAAAATACACTCCATCATTGGCAGGTGTTATTGGATCCTTTTGAACTGGCTCATACGTCTGTTTAAAGAAATTGAATTGTACACTTGGTTGCTTTTTCTCAACTGGCTTCTCTATAATTTCTGGTGGTTTCTGCACTCGATGCATAATAGAACGGATTGTTATACGAACCAATTCCATTAGCTCTTTTTCTTTGCTTAGTCGAATTTGATGCTTAGCCGGATGAACATTGACATCGGTAAGAATTGGATCCATTTCAATATTTAGAACTACTATTGGATATCTACCGATCGGCAACAATGTATGGTAGCTATCTACTATCGCATTATTTATACCATAGTGCTTTACCCAACGACCGTTCACTAAAACCGTTATATAGTTTTTAGATGCTCTCGTTATTTCTGGCAATGTCGCAAAACCAGAAATACGAAAATCCGATGAATCATTGTCGAAAGCGACCATTTTTTTCACGTTAGATATTCCGTATATGGCAGCCAAAACTTGTTTTAAATCGCCTCTACCACTCGTCTGCATAATGGTTTGTTGATTGTGCGTAAGTTTAAAGGCAATCCCTGGATAACTGATTGCTAAGCGATTTATCAAATCTATTGAATGACCTAATTCCGTTTGAATCGTCTTCAAGTATTTTAAACGAGCTGGCGTATTGTAAAATAGTTGACTTACAACAATATCCGTTCCTCTCCGAATCGGACCTGGGGTATTAGATATTACCCTCCCACCTTCTAACTCTACTTTTGACCCAATATTTTCACCATTTGATGTCCATAAACTAATCTTAGATACAGAGGCTATACTAGCAAGTGCCTCTCCCCGAAAACCTAATGAACGGATTCTAAAAAGGTCATGCTCTGTAGTTATTTTAGAGGTCGCATGTCTAGAAAATGATTTTAGCGCATCATCTGCGTCCATCCCCTTACCATTATCGGTAACTTGAATTTTAGACAGTCCTGCTTCTTCCAGCGTAATTTCAATAGAAGTACTATCAGCATCTATGGCATTTTCAACTAATTCTTTTACAACAGAAGCTGGTCTTTCCACCACTTCACCGGCTGCAATTTTGTTGGACAGCAATTCGTCCATTACAATGATTTGTCCCATTTCATTCACCTACTTTTGGGTTATTCTAGCTCTTTTTGTAGCTCGTATAAAAGTTGTAACGCTTCTAATGGAGTAGTACCCGATATATTGACTTTCTTTAACTTTTTCATAATTTTATCTGTCGCTTTATTTTCTGGGATAGTAACTAGTTCTTTACGTATCTTTGGTTGCTCATCAAAAAATGATAATTGCGTTTCGCTTACATTTACAGCACTTTCTCCCTTTTCTTCCTGATCTTCAAAAGTTGCTAAAATCTCACGGGCGCGAGAAATAATTTGTTCTGGTAGTTGCGCCAACTCAGCTACGTGAATACCGTAACTCTTATCCGCTGGGCCATCTTTTAACTTATGTAGAAAGACAACTTTGCCATCTTTTTCTGTTGCTGAAACATGAACATTTCGAAGCTTCGATAACGATTCTTCTAACTCAGTCAGTTCATGATAATGTGTAGAAAATAGCGTATTAGCACCTATATTTTCATGAATATATTCCATCATTGCCTGAGCTAAGCTCATGCCATCATATGTGGAAGTACCGCGACCAATCTCATCAAACAAAAGCAAGCTCTTATTTGTTGCATTCATAATAGCATGCTGCGATTCCATCATTTCTATCATAAATGTACTTTGGCCACCCGCCAAATCATCCGCAGCTCCAATACGAGTAAATATTTTATCGACAATTGGTAACTTTGCAGATTCTGCAGGTACATAGCACCCTATTTGCGCCATCACCGTTGTAATCGCAATTTGTCTCATAAAAGTACTTTTACCCGACATATTTGGTCCGGTGATCAACAGCATATTGGTCTCTTCCGTAAGTACACAATCATTCGGTACATATAGCTGATTGTTCATCATTTTCTCAACAACTGGATGTCTACCTTCTTTAATGATCATGGCATTAGAATCATGAAACACAGGCTTTGTTAAACGATGGTCCTCTGCCACTTGAGCAAATGATATAAAGACATCTAGCTCACTAATTTGTTTAGCCAATTTCTGAACAAGCGGTATATATGTTTTAATTTCTTCCCTAACTTGGGTAAATAGTTCATATTCAAGTACTAGGCTTTCATCTTCTGCAGATAAAATAAGAGATTCTTTTTCTTTCAGTTCATCCGTTATATATCTTTCAGCGTTCGCAAGCGTTTGTTTTCGAACATATCTAGACTCATCAGCTAAATGAATATACGATTTAGTTAACTCAATATAGTAGCCAAAAATACGGTTATATCCTATTTTTAGATTTTTGGCACCTGTAATTTCTCTTTCTCTTTGCTCTAATGCGGCAATCCATTTTTTACCGTTAACGGAAGCATCGCGAAGTTGGTCCAGTCGTTCATGGTAACCGTTATTAATCACTCCACCGTCTTTTACGGCAATCGGAGGATTTTCACTGATTGCTTCTTGTAACTTTCTCCAAATAACTTCACAATCCTCTAAAGCAGCTCCAAGTTTTTGCAACACCGTATCTTCCGATTCACTGAGTAGTTGCTTTATAATTGGCACCTTTGAAAGAGATTGTCTTAACTGCGCAAGGTCCCTTCCTCCAGCACTTCCAAATCCAATTCTTCCTACAAGTCTTTCTAAATCATATACTTCCTTAAAAGCCTCTTTAATCTCCTCACGAAGCATAAAGTCATTTAGAAAACTTGTCACTATTTCTTGACGTGCATCAATCGATTGTTTGTTTGCAAGTGGCTGATGAATCCATTGCTTTAACTTTCGGCCTCCCATTGCCGTTACCGTTTCATCTAGTAGCCATAATAACGTCCCTTTTTGGTCACCACTTCGGATAGATGATATTAGCTCTAGATTCCGTTTGGAATGGTAGTCCATTGCCAAAAAGGATTCTCTTTGCTGAAACGTGAAAGGCTGAATATGTAAAAGAGATTGTTTTTGTGTTTTTTGAATGTATTGTAAAAGTCTTTTTACTGTTTGATGCGTTTGTTTGGGATGATTCGGAATGTACTTTTGAATCGCTTCATCTGTTAACTCCTCTTTTTCAATCGAAACCGTAAAATCATGGATAGTTGATAAATCATTAATCAGTACATACATTTGTTCACTGACGATTAGTTCTTTTGCTTGGATGGAGAGTAGTTCCTGTACGACCTCTTTTTCATCACCAGAAAGAATAGTCGTAAAACCATCACCTGTCGATACATCCAAATAAGCAAAAGCAACTTCGTTTGATGCAAGTAAGTCAGCAGAAGCAATAAAATAGTTAGACTTAGTTTGCATTGCTTTTCCTTCTATAAGCGTCCCTGGTGTAACCAGACGTACAACTTCTCTTTTCACAACACCCTTTGCATGCTTTGGATCTTCTACCTGCTCACAAATAGCGACCTTATATCCTTTACTTATAAGTGTTTCAATATATCCTTGCGCAGAATGATGAGGAACGCCACACATCGGAATATTGTCCTTCCTACTGGTCAATGTAATTTCTAAAATCGCGGCAGCTTTAATAGCATCATCATGAAACAATTCATAAAAATCACCTAAACGAAAAAATAAAAAGGCATCTATGTGGTCTTCTTTAATTTTTAAGTATTGTTGCATCATTGGAGTCTGTGTAGTCATTTAAATCCTTCTCTCTTCTTTACTAATATAATGATTATACCAAAAAACAATGAAAAATGAGGGAGTTGGAAGAATCAATGAAAGGATTCATCTATTCATGACGAATAAAATGAACCCTGAATAAGTAACCTAATCAGGGTTCAAATAGTCTGTTACTTTTTAATTGGATTTTTCTTAAATGACTCTTTGTCAGCACGCTTGAATTCTTTTGGATATATAACTTCTTGCATCGATGATAATCCGTTATCTTTTAGTTTGAACTTTTCATGTGGTTGCTTACGTTCTTTCATTGAGAACACTCCTCTCGTTTTTAATCTTTGTTAGTTTTTCCTTTATCACGAGAGATATTCAGTGTTTTATAATGGAATGAACTTTATAAGCACTTCCAAAAATTTCTTTACTACATGCCTGCATATTTTCATTTGAAAATGGTATTTATAAAGCTAACGAGAGAAAAATGATAAAGCGCTTAAATTATTTTTCGTCAAAAAAAAAGCCGGTAGTAATAGCCGGCTTGTTAAATGGACGAAGAATCATCCACTTCTTTAGAGGAGCCTGTGGAACTCGAACTAGAGGAACTGGAAGATGAACTAGATGAGCTTTCTTCTCCATATGCCCATTCTTCTTCAAATTCCGCTTCATGTACTTGAATACAAATAGTTGTTTCCCCAACGACCTCAACAAGTATCTCTCTTTCTACTGTTACTTGGAATTGTGTACCACCTGAAATAATAATAGCCTCTGTACAGTTTGGTTGTTGCAGCACACGTACATGTACTTCTTCTCCCGTAGTGTCTTTATCGCGATAATGTAGTTTAATGCGATCTTTATAATTGATTGTTTCCGTGAATACGGACGTTTTGGAATGGTCATGGTGCGCATACCAAACGTTAATATCAAATTTTCCAGTTACTTCTACATATCTTCCGTGTTTTTTAGACGAACATGTGTGATTAATAACCCAGCAACCTAAAATACTCGATGGTGTATTCGGTGGACGAAGCACTTCACAGGATTCTGTTCTCTTTTTACCTTTCGCAACAACAGCTTTCGTCACAATATGGCGCATGTGTTTCATTTTTTTCCTCCTTGTAATCAAGTCATAACATCATATGCGCCCATCGCCCAATCGGTTCATCTTGTTACAAATGTTATGTAGAATAAAAAGAGGAAAACCATCATTAACTCACTTTTTGTCACATCATACGTCTATTCAATTGTTATTTTAGGCCAATTTGACTGCCAGTTTTTCCGCTGAATACGTTGCTCATATACTGCCATAAGATTTTTATCTTTTGCAAAGTGAGGGACTGGTTTCACATGTAGCTTCAGAATGTCCGCTACCCCATATGGAGCTACGAGCGCAATATCATTTTGTCCAAGTAATTTCACTCCAATGGCAGTCACCGTTTCAGGAAAATTGGCTATTCCCTCCGCTGAAGAATGATAAGGCGGCAAATTATTGATCTTGTGCATTCTCGCCTGATTTTTTACTGACCAAGGAATTGTGGGCATTAGTTTACGTAATTGATCCTCCCACTTTTTTTCCTCTGATTCTTCCTTATTGTTAGCATCAAAATAAATTACATCGATATCTTCTAAAGGCGTTCTTTCTATATAGCCATGTAATGCATCCCAGATTTTGGACCGAACAAATCCCGCGCATATCCACCAGTCTGGAAGGTCTAATTGTTGAGCTGCTCCTAATATATCCATCATCCATTTATCTTCTAGTATTAAATTTTTTATATCTTCTGTTGTTTGCAAAGCCCTAACCTCCCTCGTTGTTAGCCTCTTGAGAACATTAACTTCCAACCTATGATAATACTTATAAACAGAATGACCGCATATATCGGTAAACCATAAGGAATGAGCAAAATAAATGCATGTATCGCTGCCATAACCCCAACTAGGAACATGCTGCCGAAAACTTTGATGAAGCCATTAGTTTGCGTATGCTCATGTGAGCTTATGAAAGGGAACTTCCCTTTACTAAAAATCCCATAGGATACGAGTGTTAGAACGATTGTAGCTAGTAGAACAACCACTAAGTCCAAAAAAATTCGGAAAGAAAAAATCCAGAGAAATATTACACTTAAAATCGCTAAAATAGGTATGAAATAATTCATGATACTCGCTTTTAAAGTTGCACTATATACAAGGGCTTTATTTTTGATAGGAGCTGCATAAAAAATCCATTGCCCTTTATAGTTACCAGAGTACTCTAGCATTTGCACAACGGATGGAATCATTATTAAAGAAAAATAGATGACCATAAAAGAACTTCCACTTCTCATTTCCTCAAAGGAACTAGAGCTTATCGTGTTGAATAAAAAGATAAAAGGAAAAATAATCGCAAATCCTAACAAAGGAAATATTTTGAGCTTTAGTTCTCTTTCTTCTTTTAACAGTAGAGTGGCAAACTTATAAAAAGTCCGTTCCTCTTTAGTTCTACAAAGAATTCTTGCCCAAACTCCTTGTAATTGACGGTTTCGCTTTTTCGTTCTGTTAGCATCACTTTGTAATTTAGAAAGATTTCTTTCAAAGGACGGCATTAAACGTATATATAGTGCTATTGCAAGAAATGGAGCTAGAATAGCAAACAGCGATAAGATAATAATCGGAACGGAAAAATCTTTATTTAAGATTAATTCGAAGGGGGCGGCAAACCAAAATGGCGGGAGGAACATATGCCACCATGTAAAAGTATACGTAATGTCAATATTAACTATTTGAAACACACGACCCACTAATTGATAACTAATCGCCATGCCAATCGCCAGGAAAATTTGCACGTAGTTAATAACATCCTTTAACATTTCCCCACTGAAGAAACGTAGGATAAATAGATATACAAAGGCAGTCAATACTACAGACAAACTGCTAACCAATAATATTTCGATTAAAAACAGGAGCGCAAATATAATACCAAACTTAAAGACACTGACAATGAGAGGAATAATTACAAACGAACCAGTTAAAAGAACCATATATATCATAATATGAGTAATCTTCGCTGCATTTAAAGTCTTTGCGCTAATAGGTTTCGGATGAAGAATATTTTTGTCTCGTATATCTAGTAGAACAGCAGAAAAATCAGAAACCATCGATGTCATTAAAATGATAAATAATGAGCTAAACATGATAGTAAGAGAGAATAGAAACTCATTGCCTAAAAATAGAAAAGGAACTAAAAAGAGAACACCAAATAACCCATACATCCATAAAGATTTAAGAAACTGATTTCCTTCTTTTTTCACATTAGAACCACTAAAAATTGCTGGCATTCTTCTACTATCCATCGTCAGCTTTAGCTGTAAGATCAAACGCATCACATCATAGTCTATATTCAACCTTTGAAAAACGGACCTAAAGCGATCTAGAATTCTCAGTGACGCAAAATCATTCATCTTTCCTGCCTCCACGAACTAAATTCACAAATCGCTCTGCAATTTCCTCATGCTCAGTAAAACCAGTCAACTGATTGAAGATGTCTTCTAAAGAACCTTCCTGGTTTTGCATTTTCAGCTCTTCAAAAGATCCATCTGCCACAACTTGACCATCTACTAATAGTACAATTCGATTACTAATTTTCTCAACGACATCCATAATATGTGAAGAATAAAAAATAGTCTTCCCTTGCTCTGCAAGCTTTGCTAGTATTTCCTTAATAACCATGACACTGTTTGCATCTAGACCACTTAACGGTTCATCAAAAAACAATAAATCTGGGTTATGTAGCAAACTAGATATGATTAATACCTTCTGTTTCATCCCTTTGGAAAAGGAGGAAATCCGTTGATGAAAAACAGCCTCTAAACCAAATTCCTTCATCAATCCGAAAGCCTTTACCTCCGCCTCTTTACTGCTTAATCCATAAAGTTCGCCAGTGAAGGTGAGATATTCAAAGGCAGTTAGATTTTCATAGAGCTCGGCTGTCTCCGGCACGTAGCCAATGCGTTTTTTATAGGAATAATCACCTTTAATAATATTTTCTCCGAAAATTTCGATAAGCCCTGTGTAGCCATCTATTAGACCAAGCATTAGTTTGACAGTTGTACTTTTCCCTGCTCCGTTAGGTCCGATGTAGCCAATAATTTGACCTTCATATACATCTAAATTGACACCTTTTAATACTTGTTTGTGTCCAAAACTCTTGGAAACACCATTCAGTGACAACACTTTTTTAGTATTCATCATACTCCCCCTCTGTATATATCATTCTCAAATTCTAAATATTTACATATTCATATTACCATATCAATACTCTTAATATTCCATTATTTTCATATAGAGAAATTTCTTTCTACTTCTAACTATTGAACTTCAAGGACAAAGAGTGTAGCATTTTCTAAAATTGGACTACATAATCTCGTAAGGAGAGAAGATATTTGTTAACTACTAATGAAATGAATAAAAAGGCTTTTATTTTATTGATAATTGGAATTGTTTTCATCTCCACCACTCTACGTGCACCGCTTACCGCCGTGGGACCAATTATTTCGTATATACGAGATGGATTAGACATTTCCAATGTTCTAGCAGGATTCATCACAACGATTCCTCTGCTAGCTTTTGCTATTGTCTCTCCCTTTGTCCCAAAGATTGCGCGACGACTTGGGATGGAAATGACACTATTTCTAGCTATTCTATTGTTGGCAATAGGAATTATTATTCGTTCGCTCGGAACGCCCTTTCTTTTACTTTTAGGTACTGCGCTTATAGGTGTTGCTATAGCATTTGGAAATGTACTACTTCCAAGTTTTATAAAGCTAAAATTTCCTTTACAGCTTGGACTTATGACTGGAGTATTCACTGTTTCTATGAACTTATCTGCGGGTATTGGTGCAGGTATCAGCTATCCAATAGCAGATGGAACATCTTATGGTTGGCAAGGTGCGCTCGGATTTTGGGCTATTCTTGCAATAATTGCATGTATTATTTGGTTACCTCAGGTCAAGAAAAAACAAGAAATAGATGTCGTGCCCTCTTCAACTAATGTAGAAAAAGCCAAGTCAATATTAAAATCACCTCTAACATGGACAATCACTTTATGCATGGGTTTACAATCACTCATATTTTATACAACTGCAGCATGGATTCCTGAAATATTGCAAACCCAAGGAATGGAGGCCGAAAAATCCGGGTGGATGCTTTCTATTATGCAATTTGCACAACTTCCAATGACTTTTCTTATCCCAATTCTTGCGGGTCGATTTAAGGATCAGCGAATATTAGTTTTGGTATTTACGATTTTCTATTTCATAGGCTTCACTGGACTGTTATATGGGGATATTTCACTGACACTACTATGGATGGTTGCACTAGGCTTAGGTGGTGGGGCATCATTCGGACTGGTCATGATGTTCTTTTCTCTTCGTTCGCGTACCCCTATGGGAGCAGCAGATTTATCGGGTGTTGCGCAGTCATTTGGTTATTTACTTGCAGCAGTCGGTCCTGTATTTTTTGGATTTATCCATGATGCAACGGGTAGCTGGGAGATTCCTAAAACACTATTTATCGTAACTGTTATTCTTCTTTTCTTTGCTGGAATGCATGCAGGAAGAGATCGTTTTGTTTCGGAGGAAGTCTAAAGAACAATTAAATTCACGTTTAAAAGGAGCATGATTAATCATGCCCCTTTTTTAATACGGTGAAGGTTGATAGGAATAATTCGGCGTTACTTTCTCATTATTATATGGCTTATGAAAAATATGCGTGGTGGCAGGTGACATTGGAGGAATAAGCCATGTCCAATTACCTGTGACGTCACGACCTGCATCTTTCTCAATTTCTTCAAATTTCTTAAATTGTTGCGCAGCAGTATGATGATCTACAATACTGACACCATCTTTTTTGAAGGAAAACAATACAGCTGTATTTAGTTCCAAAAGAGCCCTGTCTTTCCACAGAGAAGCATTAGATTTCGTATTTAATCCCATTCCTCTGGCAACTGAAGGTAACATATTGTAGCGATAGTCATCAGCTAAGTTTCGTGCACCAATTTCTGTGCCCATATACCATCCATTAAACGGAGCAGCAGCGTACGTAATGCCTCCAATCTCCAACTTCATATTCGAGATCATGGGTACTGCATACCACTTCATCTCTAAATCTTCAAACCAATCATATTCAGGATGACGAATTGGTACCTCTAAAATATATTGCTCCGGAATATCAAATAATTTCGGTGGGTGATCCTTCACCTGAATAACAAGTGGCAACACATCAAAATTGGTTCTCTTCCCCTTCCATCCAAGTTCCTCACATTTTTTCGTGAATTCTATGGAATCGGAATCTCCAATAATCCAGTTCTCCGTTTCATAGCCAGCATATCGTATAAGCTGATGATTCCATACGCGAATATCCTTTTGTGAAAATATTGTGATAGTCGGCCGAATTCGACCTTCATTTGTCGCAAACTGCATATGGGCGATGAGTGCCTCAAAAACAGCCTCCTCGTTATGTAAATGTCGTTTATCAAAAACGGTAAGGCTTTGCCAAAACAGACGACCTATGCATTTATTACTATTACGCCATGCCACCTTGGCACCGAATTCTAGCTCTTCAGTAGTGTGTTCGTAGGCACCTACTGTATTAATCTGACTTTCTATTTCTTTTAAACGTATATGCATGTCTATTTCCGCCTTACCAGTTTCCCTATAAAAAAGATGAATAAAGTCCTGTGCTTCCAATAACATTATCGTAGCACCTCCCCATCTCTCCATCTTAGTAGAATGGAGCCACTACAGACAAGTGACAGAACTAAGAAAGATGTGAGGATTTTATGTCAGTAGAAATAATCAAATTAATTTATATGCTATATACATATTCGACTCCTTTATGTTAAAGTCTAGGTAACATTGAATAATTTGGTAAAAGTAAAGGAGATTTCCCCATATTATATTGTGATATGTAGTTATCTTTACACGCACCTTTTTACTCACCACAACTTAGTTCAAAAACTTAGGAGGATTTACTATGAAACGATTTTCTGTAATCATACTTTCCGCAACATTAATTTTTGGGGTTTCTACAACAGCACCGACAGAGACAGAGGCGGCAGCTAAGGAATTTAGCAATTGCACAGAATTAAACAAAACCTATAAAGGTGGAGTAGCCAAGGCTGCAAATATTAAAAACAAAGGCGGAAAAACTAAATTTACTCCTTTTGTATCAAAAGAGATCTATGAAGCTAACATTAAAAGCGATCGTGATAAAGATGGCATTGCATGTGAGAAGTAATTTTATACTATAGCTATTGCAGCTTAAGAAAAATTGATAATATGTAATGCATTTCATTGTATTACCTGACTAGATTCTAATTTCTACTTTTTTATATAACTAAATTAAAAAATAACCTTGAAAGGCGTTAAGCCTTCAAGGATATGATTTTTTATTTGGTTGTAATCTTGAATGTTGATCTTTGCACTTCAGGATTTTTTTAGGTATATACTAGTGCGCTACATTATAGTATATTTATATCTAGAAACATTAATGTTTAAAGAGTTCTTTACATTAAATCGGTCTTGTAGCTCAGTTGGGAGAGCACCACCTCGACAAGGTGGGGGTCGCTGGTTCGAGACCAGTCGGGACCATCATTTGGATAAGCCAGTAAACGTTGATATATCAATGTTTATTGGCTTTTTCTTTTGTTAGATTTTCTAAGCATATACCGCAATTTTTAAAGTTTGTCCGCTATTTGTCCGCAGGATTTTCGAAACGTGGAGGTTTTGATTCATGGACGGACTTTTTAAATGGCTATGTTAAAGGTAAAGCTTGATTTAAAAATGCACAAAAAAATGAGCTGGAAAATGTTCTCCAAGCTCATTTTGCTTTGATGTCCGTTTTTCACTAAATCTAGTCGAGTAGAAGGGAACCTCTCTACTATGCGTTAGATTGTATTCCTCCCCCCTCACAGAACCGTGCTTGCGCTATTTACGCACACGGCTCCTCCTAGTCTTTGGTCAGCCAACTTACAGCCATCTTCTTATTTTTTTCTTGAAATATTATAGTTCTTGATATTTTTACTTTTTTCATAAGCATTGTCAATATACTTATTTGGATTATCAAAAAAATCATCTTCTTTAATTAAGGAAATATATGATCCGGATAAAAAGTCAACATTCTCGCATACATCACAAATATATTCCTTAGGGTCTTGATTGAACCTATTACTAATAATGATGTCATATAGGTACTCGTTATTTGTTAGTATTGCAGTATGGCCGTCTGAATTAGTTGTGGAAGGTCTTAACCATGAAAAATCACCATTATACTTCATTACTACTCCTAGAATACCATTCGTACTCGACATTCTATCACCACGTTTTATTTGTTTCAGTGAATATTCGATTTCCCAATCAATCCAATTGCTTTGTTTCATATTTGGGGAAATAACTATTATGGTTACAGAAGTAGAATAAATCATATCTTTTAATTTTTCTTTAATATATTCTGTAGTTTGGTCTGACATATTAGGAGATTCACTAGTTTCTCCTTTATAATATCGGGCATCATCACCTAAAGACTCGACAATTCGATCTCTTAATTCTTTAGATTCAGAGTGTTTGTATGAAATAAAAGTTTTTTTCGCCATGTACTTTCCCCCTAATAAATGCTTTTTTATCATTTTCACTGTATTAACTGATATCCTCAACTACTACAATATTTCTTACTTATCCAGTAAACCAATAATCATTTATAAAAATACTATAAAAGATTTTACGCTTTATCATTTACTTAATTTCCCCTTAAATTACATACCTAGTTGATCTAGTAACTTACTTGCCAAATTACTATAATCAAGGCTAAGCATTAATTCCTCATTAAATTCAACTGACATAGGATTAAGTTTATTTTGCCAGCCATTAGTTTGAAATTCCGTAGCAATCTCTGCGGTTCTGCCACCAACGGAACCAATTAGAAACACAGGTAAATTTCTAGATCTAGCAATTTCAATTTCCTCATCAACACCGGGAAGAAAGTGCGGTCTATTTGCCTTACCTCCAATAACAATCATGCATATAGCATCTTCATCTTGAATCATTGCCGTTCTCATAGCGGTTAAACTCTTACTACGGTCATTATCTATATCATCAGTCGCCGTCACTGTTGCATAGTTCATATTTTCATCGACCATTGCTTGAGTTGCGAAATGTTTGGAAATATACATATGAACTGCTGAAATATAATCACTTGGTCTTCTTAATTTAGATACATCGAAAATGACTTGTTGGAAAGTTGGGTGTGAACCGAAAATTACTGTGCCATTTCTATCTAGAGTAGCCTGTACAAAAGCGTTTATTGCCTTCCACAAATATTGCTGATATTCAGGTTCACAGTCAGGAAAAGCCCCTGAAATGATAACTCCTTTTTTTTGTTTAATATTCGTCGTTATACTATTTTGAAAATGAAGTGACAAACTGTTAACATACTCGTCACATGAATCAATAAAATGTGGTTCTTCAATTAAATCTAGATTGTTTTGAGATGGAATAGGAGCTAACATTAGTGCAGCGTCATAAGCATGACCCATTCGTGGATGAGGAGAGTACCCTTGTTCTAACAAAGAACTTTTGAAAATAACTTTGTCATCTTCTTGGGGGATTCTTCCATATAAACTTATAATATGTGTCATTGGTTTCTGAGCATAACGTAACTTCTGTCTAGGAATACTAACTTCATACAAATATTGGTGCTGGTTGAGTATTTCTAATTTTATTCTCCCTTCACGTTCTAGTTCACGTATTCTTAACAAGTTATCAAAAATACTTTTTGCATTATCTCTCGAAATTTCAAAAGCCATTTGAATAACTGAATCTACTAGATTTTGATCCACTCTTCGATCATTCAGATCAATGTCAGAAATCTCAAAATGGGGTTTATCTGCTGGTTGAAAGTTATTTACTACTCTATCAGTATCTGATCCAAGTTTTACCCATACAATTGGTAGGTTCATTGCTAAAGCCATTTTAATTTCTAATTGAATCCACTCGGATTCACCACATTTAGGAGTATCCAATAAGACTATTGCATCACTTTTACGCAAGTTTCTTTCAATAATATCTTGTGCGTTTTCACCAACCAATATATCACTTAAATCTCGAAATCGTGCTTGTGCTCTAACACATAACTCATCGTAAAAAGCCCCAGCTATTTGCTCCCCATCAGACCTTCGATGACTTAGAAATAGGACCATATTTCTTCGTGTTAATGTTGGCTGTAACATCGAAACTGCTTCTCTAGAAAAAGCTGTAGCTACAGTTTCATATTGTGATTCAGTTAGTTTTCTTCTTCCCAGTGCTTCCTTAACATCAAAACTTTGTGAAGTTGATGTAATGGACGGAGGTACTCTATGAATTTCAGTCATAGCTATTGGCAAACACTGAACTCCTACCTGATTTGCGTCTTTAATGAAAGTATTAAAAACTCTGGAATAATCATTATCTGATCGATTAAAGAAAATAATAATATCTTGTTTTTGTGGCGTTATCATGGATTGAATTACCATTTCACTAGAAATTATCGTTAACTCCACATGACGCTCTAACTCAGCTCTACAAACCCTAAAAAAAGTAGATGAATTTATTTCATCACCAAGAGTAATCTTTGGATCTACAATATATGCTCTCATTTTCTCACCATCCATTATTCTATATAGTGCCGAACTAACTTTGATTTTAATAAATCCACTTTTAAAGTTACAAATTCTAATTAGAACCAATGTGTGCAATATTTGACGCTTAATTTTGTGTTTTACTTCGTCCTACCTAAGTCTAATGACACACATATAATTATAGTTCTATTATAACTACAAAGAGGATACAATTTCCAACTTATTTTACTTTTTGATACTAAAAAGGACAACAAATGACACAGCTATTGCTGTAATCAAATGTTGTCCTCTGGTTGGCCAGCGGGACTGTTTAAACTTTTTTCTTTTATTATAAGATCCAACACTTTCATTAAAACTAAGGTTCTATTTTTAGATTTGTTAAACGCATTATAAAATAGAGTTAATGTAAAAATGAAAAACACTGCAAAAAGTCCTATGTTAATTATAAGTGATGAAAATTCAAATAGATCCCATTTTCCGTTTGTTAAAGATGTAAATTTAGTTACTACAGTACTTGTAATAATTGATGTAATCAAGCTTACAAATATTATTTTACTCATTTCAGATAAAAAACTCAAAAAGTTTTTATTAACATGTATATCTAAAATTTCTCTTAACAGAAAATAATCTTTTATATCATGGCCTATCTTTTCTTCAACGCATTTTTTAAAAAGTTTTAAGTTCACCATTATGTCAAGGTATTCTATTTTATCGCCAACAATATCATACACAACATAATCTACATATATCTCTTGGCCCAGCCAAGTGAATAAACTATGGTATCTTTCCCGATGACCTTTTACAATTTTTAAGTTATTATCAATATCTTTTCGAATTGCATTTTTAATATACTTTAAAAGTATCCATAGAGTAAGTAGAAAAACTGCTAAATCTAAAAAAATTTTCCCCCACTTTTCGAGTCCGACTAAAGATAGTAACATCTGAATCATTATGAAACCTAAAAATAATCCAACAGAGATTAAAAAGCGTTTTTTCAAAATCTTTCCCCTTCTTCCACTTGCATCCTCTTTACTTCCCTTGATGCGTCACAATCTTATATACCCCATGTGTCGGAAGTTCACTGAGTTGCTTTCCCCTCGCAGATAACAATCACACAACTTGTAGGTAGTTCCATTATATCAACTTCTAGTTTCATTGTACTAGTGTTTATATTTAAATCTTCCATTTTCATTAAAACTTGGAATGAATAACTTTAATCTGAAGTTAAGGTATTGGGTATAATCGATTTAATCTTTAAATGCATGCAAGTCAATTCATTCCTATTAATATAGGATTATCTATACTTCATACGTCTACTTCTATATTTGTCTTTTTTTAAATAAAAAACCTTGAAAGGCATAAGCCAATCAAGGTTAAAGTAAACTACTCAACATTTACTGAAATAAATGCAGTTTCATCACTTGGAAAGTCATCCGGAAAAGCATTGCATACTATTTCTTTCGTTAGTATTTGAGATAAAAACTCTACCATTGTAATTGAATAAGTGTAATTCTCGGGTGACCTGACTCATACACCACAATTTCCCACTCGTCAGGTTCTCCATTGGTTAACTAGTATAATTCATCGCCGTTATCTGTATATCCCCAAGGAAGTAAGCCACCGTTTGAAGGGTAAACATCATGTTAATAATATTGAGGACAACTTTTCTTAGATTGAATATAAGCATCTGTCATTTCCTTCTGCCTACCAATATAATTTACATTATCATCATTTACAAATGGAGTTAATATCCACAGAAATTGGTCAATACCACCAGTACCATAAGTTTCGATAAATTCCACATAATCTGAAGGTAATTCCGTACCAAGTGTATCAAAAAAATTACGCCATTGTTCTTTATCTCCAGTTTTTTGTGGAGATTCTGGGGGAGGAAGAATTTTAATTAATTTATCCAAATATATACACTCCTATTTTTTATTTAATATTGTTACATCTAAAGAAAAGCCATTTGTTCGCCTTGCTTTTAATGTAACACCTCTTGGCATTAAAGTATTGCCTTCATATATTGGAATTGATAGATATCTTATTTCTTCACCTCTATCAACAGCTGATCGAACAGAAGTCTCAAAATCTCATAAATGGTGAGTTTACAGGTAACTGTTAAAGAGTGACTAAATTTCTTGCATCTTTCCCAGAACCACCCAGTTGGTACCAATAAATGTCCTCGTGCATGACCCCGACTTCCTGGTCCACCAACCTATGAATCCAGGTGGCAAAAAATTGATTGATTACCCTTACTACCAGTCCTAAATCATATCCTGTGTAATACTCCAGTTGGTCGTCCTAAGTTATCTAATTGACCAAAAATAATATTTTCAAGCGAACCTTGAGTTAGCTGAGATATTCCGAGATTTTCCGTCCCCTTAGACTGTCAATGTCAAAACTTCTTCCCTAGATGCAGAAGTGATTACCGAATTGATAAATTCTGTTGTAGAATTAAATAAAGCATAAACTTTCCACAGTGGAAAATTTATGCTTCAAGTCACAAGAATATATGCTTTTGGTACATATTCTTTCGCTTTATTAACGTATCCTAATTCATACCAGGTTTCACCGAGACGTAACATAATAAATGGTTTTCGATGCCATCATGGCAATTAATCGCATTAACTAAGATGTCTTTAAAAGCACCAATTCTTTATTCACTAACATGTATCATCTAGTGCTAAGTATTACATATCTTATATGGAGTTTTGAAACCTATAACCCTCGCTCTTCCTCTTCTTCCTCAAGAAATGCTTTAAAATAATCAGCATAGGTATCCCATTCATCTGGTTTTGAGGTAAAAGATTTTTTTTCTAATTCAGAAATTTCCACTGCATCAAACCAAATAACTGAGGGAGTACTTTTTGTATCCATGACTATAAGACTTTCTGATGGCTCAGCTAGAACGACAAATCTGGTTGGCAAATTTACAGTCTCTCTCAATCTAATTGTTTCATCGATGATATTTAAGCTACTATCCACCGTGGTAAAAGAATAATTACTTATACTACCCAAATATCCACCACTAAAAAATGTTGATATTTCGCAAAAGGATTCTGGCAATTGTATTTCTAATTTTTTTCTATTTCTATTAACTCTGCATTGTTAATTCCATCTTTAGGAAAAAGAGCTTCGTAATTTTTTTTTATTTCTAAAATTTTTTTATCCATACTACAATCCCTCTCTACAATTTATTTATTTTCTAATCTAAATTTCCAATATAATATTCACCCTTTGGTAAAATCCGAGGTAACTAAATTTTGGATTTCAATATCATTTGCTGCTGTATTTTTTTATCAATCTGTAACCTTGGATAAATCAATCATTATACAAATCCCCCCAAACTATCAAATCCTACCCTTAAATCAATAATAAACTTAACCTTATACACCGCTTTGCTCGTATCATGAACATCCTATATTTCCTTAAGTTACCTTCCTTTACTGCATCCTTCAACTTAATTAGATATATTAAAGGCAAATAAGATGCTATCTTTTCAATCTTGAATTTCCTTACCTATATACTCAAAGGTACCCCTTTCAATATCTTCTATCTGAATTAGTATAAATTTAAGTAAAAAACCTTGAAAGGCATTTAGCCAATCAAGGTAATTGAATTCAATTAGCTGTTACTATCACTTTCTTCTATGAGTTCTAAAAACGAATCTTGCAGTTCTCCTTCAGTATCAATAGAATCAAGCAGTAATTTAGGTTCAAACGAACAATCTTTTAAAGTTGAACTTCCATCAATTACTCCTAGCATATTTGAAATAGTATCAATCATGGTTTGTTCAATTATCCTCATTAATATATCTTTATTTTCATCAGTTAAACTCTCTTCATCCGTTTTAGGAGTCACATTCGTAGTTTCATACAAGTTTTTGTATAGTTTCAGGTTCTCTTTAACTATAGACTCATAAAGTGATTTAACAAAAATCTCATTCATTTTCAAGTCCTTCTACTCCTTTAATTATATACTCCAACTTAATTTTGTCCCTGCGTTAGAAACAAACATGAATATTTAAGCATTCATGTTTGTTTAAATAAACGCGAATGTTTCTAACCAGGGACACATTTTTACGTGCTCCGAATTTATCTGAATCTATGAAGCAAATCGTTTTAACTTCTTCTAGGTTTGAAATAAGATCTAAGGTTGTTTCATCCACATCATCCCTATTCTCAAAGTTTTCTTTTATTTTATGAATACAATTGTAAAACAAACATTTAATTTTTGAATTGAACCCAATACCTATTCTTCCATCTCTAAAATCTTGTTGGCGTATTTTTAAATCTTCCCCGTTCTCCATGATGGTACTACCTTCACGGGCTTTGAATTTCAGTAAAGTATCAATAATGTCGTTCATAACTTAAATATCTTATGAAAAACAAAAACACTTGTTACCTAAAAGGCAATCAAGTGCTTTATAGTTAGCTATATAAAGTAGTTCAGTACTTTTTCTATCTTTAAACCAATGAGCCTGTGTAATTTCATAAATTTTGGGATTTTTTCTTTTAAAAAAATTCATAGACTTAAAATGTCGTATTGGTAAATCATTTCTTAGTCATGTAACTTATCTAAAAATCTCTAGAATGTTACTGCAATATAAAATATATAGCAATAACTTTAAATACCATTTACCAGCTTTTATTGTTTAAAGCTTGTTTCCGTAAAAATATTTTTTTCCCTTTTCC
Source organism: Psychrobacillus sp. FSL H8-0510 (assembly GCF_038008345.1). Lineage (NCBI taxonomy): Bacteria > Bacillati > Bacillota > Bacilli > Caryophanales > Bacillaceae > Psychrobacillus > Psychrobacillus sp. FSL H8-0510. The sequence continues at coordinate 1,405,416 of NZ_JBBOYZ010000001.1, read as the reverse complement.
CAGTTTTTCATGGAAAGTCCATTTATATATTCAATAAAATCTTTATAATTGCTTGCACTAATGATAGTGCTATAATCCCCAGGCGACTTTTCACCACTCCAAATTGATAATAAAGATGGGATTAACTCCATACTTAATGGTTCTTCATTATTTGCTGCAATCATAACTCTCTGTACTAACTTTTTTGCCAAGTCTCCAGGAAAAGCTAAATTTTCTTGAAAGTAATAATTTCCCGTGTCATGCTCCTCACAATATTTATTATAAAAGTCCCCTATTTCATCTACAGTTGCTTCTTCCCCAATTTGTTCTTCAAAGTTAAGGAAAGAACCAATAGAATCTTTAATAATAAGAGATGTATCACTAATTTCATCCCATTCTTCAAGTAATGCTAATAAGTATGGAATTATATGAAGAGAGAGTGATGTAGTGGCTGCTGATGCAAAAGTGTTTATTGTTTCTTCTGTTCCCTCACCAAGAAAGCGAAGATTATTTGATTCCCTTATGTCATCATGCGTTGCGATAACTAAAAATACTCTGATACATAAATTCAAAACTGCTTCATCTTTAGTATGATTCATTAATTGTATTAATAATGGTGTTTGAGTAAAATCCCCTATTTTATATAATTCTATTAAGTTAAGTATAACTTCCGTTTCTGTAACGGCTTTTAATAAATTTTCTTTGATTTCAGATTGGGAAAGTGTTGATTTTTCTCCAAACCATATACTGTTCATAAGATTTTCTGTTCCATTCATAAATACACCTACTTTCATCCATCTAATTATCTATTTCCATTTTCTCGTTGCCATTTCAAAACTTTATTTTGAAAGGTAGTAACCTCTGTATGTTGTGGATTATTACCAAATAAAATAATACCATCTTCATTCTCATGTATTTTTAATACCTTAGCATCCTTTTTACCATAACCCATCTCACGATAAAAATCCAAATCCAAATCATCTATTTGCTCACGGCGAATAGATGACTCTCCTGTTTTCTTTATGTTAGAATTTACATTTTCTCCTCCAAAAGATAAACCTTGCTTATGATGACCTTTTTCAATTTCTCCTCTTCTAACCAATGCTTGGTAGTCTGCTCTTGCTTCCTTTAGTTCCATACCTTTCACTATTGTAGATTCATCAGGATTAGGAAACCAATCAGGATTATTTTCATATAATTTTTTGGCTTCATCATAATATGGACCATAAACAGTCTTAACATCAACATCTCCACTTTTGAAGCTCGTAGGGATATCCGTTTTTGCAGGTGGCAAATTAAACATAAGGGTATTTGGCGTATTCAATTGGGAATGAGTTTTATATAAGATATCTAGTTGATTTTGAGTTTTGCCTAATGGACTGTTGACGACATCTTGATAAATTGGCGAATAGATGGACTCCACCTTCTCCGTACTCAAAACATTTCTTGATGAATATAAATCGCTTCCTTTATTTACGAATTTTCCAGCCGTACTCGCCCAGCCTGCAAAGGGAATCATCGCCGAAAAAGAAAGTGTCGCATTTAATGCATCCCCTCTGGCTGAATAGATAACACCATTTACGCCATCCGCTATTTCACCAACACCAGGGATAAGCCCTGCAATATCTAATACAAACTGAAAAGAATCTAGTAATTTGTTTTCTTTCGGTTTGTCGACTATGACGGCCTCTTCTTTATATTCAACTTTGGAAACAACTTCATAGAAAACTGTTTGCCCTACAACATACTCTTTAATGAGTAAACCATTGTCATACGCATGATATTTTATATTTTCCGCTACGTTTTCTTCGATAGTCTTCAGTTTCTTTCCTTCCAACGTTTGGAAAGTCGCTGCGGTAATCATCGTACCGATCAACTGCTCCTGTTCTTTTACCCATAAGTCAATTGGATTTAAGTATACTTTTGGGAACAGCTCTGTTCTAATATCACTTCTAAACGTAAGGACATCCCACTGACTCGGTAAAAAGTTTATATCCTTCACCCCTGCATGGAACAGTCCTTCCATATCCGTCAACCACTTGTCCATCGTCTGTAAACCTTGTTCAATCGGACTCAGTGCGTACGTCTGGGTAGCATCAAATTCATAGAGTCGGTTTAACGTATCATCCCGTTTTCTCTTAGAACTAATGACTCCCTCCTGCACTCCGCTATCATCTATATGGGGCAGGGCAACAATATCGCTCACTTGATCCATGATACAAATGAACTAAATAAGCCAATCGCCGGTTCAATACCGTCAATTGGCTGCGTAATACGGTATTTTATTCCGCTCTTCAAAAGGATAGCTAGTGCCAAGTAAATCAAGGTTTTAACTTAATACTTATTCATGTAAAGACTAAAATGGCTAGCAAGTGAGACATCGTAAGTAACATCAATAAAATTCTCATTCATAATTGATTTTTCTAACTTCATCATTAATTGGTTTAATTCATTTTGCATTATCATTCCTTATTATAGAGTATTTTTCATATGATTTAACGCTTTATTTGTAATATCGTTTACAATATCTTCTGAAATACCAGCATCTCCAAGATAGCTTTGTGGAAACTTCAACCCAAGGTTTTCTTCTGCATTACAAATATGTTTCTCTGATACCGGATCTTAATCTTTAGACCCATGTAAGTAAAAATGTAAAAAAGCACTTGTCGCTTACAGTAGACAAGTGCTTTAAGTTCATATATGTTCCATACTATTTATTGTTTTTTAGAAATTTCAAATACTTCGCATCTTCTACACCAAAGCACCTACCTCTTGATTTCTGATTTGCTGTATCAAGATACTCTTTTGCTACTGATAAATCACCTAACTCAAAAGCCACCTTTCCAGCCCACAATTCTCTTTCTCCTGTATCTCCTCTTGCGGGATCAGCGACAAATATATTATCAACCCATTTTTTCATCCTTACTGTATCGTTTAATATAATAGATATATCTAAAATACCCCATTGTAACAGGTGAAAAAGGTGCTCACATACAAGGATTGATGGATCAGAGCAATGAAGAATTTGATAAAGGAAATTTAGAAGAGTCTGTTTCTTTATTAGAACAAGCATGGGGAGAACTTCCGGCTGGCAAAATAATTTTTGATGAAAGTTTTTTAATAATAAGCCATTATTAATCATCTCCTAAATTTCACCATTAATAACATCAAAGTATTTATCATCTTCGTTTTCAAAAATTGAGTATCCTTCAAGAATATACGCTCTTAGTAAATATTCTTTCGCTTTATTAACATCTCCTAATTCATACCAAGTTTCACCGAGACGTAACAATATAAAAGGGTTTTCTATTCCATCAGGGCAATTAATCGCATTAAATAAGAAGTCTTTAGAAGCATCAAAATCTTTATTTATAAAACATGTATCACCTAATGCTGTGTAAATCCAGGTACTTGCTGCCCAATTATGTTTAGGTTCAGGAACTAAATCTAAAGCTTTCAAGTACATTATTATTGCATTCTCAAATTCAAAATTATTAACTAAGTCATCACCTTGTGAACATAAACTAACTATTCTTTCATAAAGTTCATCTTGTAATTCCAATATAAACTCCCCCTAATTTTCCGGTGGTAAATATTTCCTACCTAAACTAGCACCTTGAGAACGGTTTATACTAATTCTTAGACGGTGAAAATAAATGGCGTCCCTTAAATGAAGCGGACATGGCACACAAACGGATGCCGTTACTTGGTGGAATGAAGTTGGAAGGGATTATGGTCCTAAGTCTAAGGAGGTAAGAGAATGGATGCTTGATTCCAATAATTATTATCTGGAGGTTAAATGGGGATTCTATTTGGAAAAATCATAAAGGGATACCTAACAAAGGGAATACTGCAATGAAATCATGAACGATCAGCTTTTATTTAACTGTAGTAATCTGTTTTCATTAAATGAGTAATACAGACCACCTGTTTACTCTTTTGTCTGCAATTTGTCCGCATAATTATTTTTTTGTACCGAACTTATTTTACTGAAATGACTTTAACTATCCTTCAATAACTGATGGGAACTCTGGTTCTTCTGGAACTGAAGTTACAATCTCTTTAACGCTAATCGACGGTTTAACTCCACTAGCAGAAATTTAATGTAAGACCTTTTGCATTAAAGGCTTCATAAATTGGAATTGATAGATATCTTACATCTTCACCTCTATCAACAGCTGATCGAACAGAAGTCTCAAAATCTTTCATAAATGGTGAGTTTACAGGTAACTGTTAAAGAGTGACTAAATTTCTTGCATCTTTCCCAGGACCACCCAATTGGTTACCCACTATATGTCCTCGCGCATGACCCGGACTCCCTGGTCCACCACCTAAGAATCAAGGTGGCAAAATTTATTGACTAGCCTTACTACCAGCCCCAATCATATCCTGTGTAATACTCCAGTTCGTCCTAAGTTATCTAATTGACCAAAAATAACATTTCCAAGCGAACCTTGAGTTAGCAGAGATATTCCGAGATTTTCCGTACCCTTAGACTGTCAATGTCAAAACTTCTTCCCTAGATGCAGAAGTGATTACCGAATTGATAAATTCTGTTGTAGAATTAAATAAAGCATAAACTTTCCACAGTGGAAAATTTATGCTTCAAGTCACAAGAATATATGCTTTTAGTACATATTTTTTCGCTTTATTAACGTATCCTAATTCATACCAGATACCAGGTTTCACCGAGACGTAACATAATAAATGGTATTCTATACCATCAGGGTAATTAATCGCATTAACTAAGATGTCTTTAAAAGCACCAATTCTTTATTCACTAACATGTATCACCTACTATCACAATATCTTATAAGGAGTTGTGAAACCTATAACCCTCGCTCTTCCTCTTCTTCCTCAAGAATTGCTTTAAAATAATCAGCATAAGTATCCCATTCATCTGGTTTTGAGGTAAAAGAGTTTTTTTCTAATTCAGAAATTTCCACTGCATCAAACCAAATAACTGAGGGAGTACTTTTTGTATCCATGACTATAAGACTTTCTGATGGCTCGGCTAGAACGACAAATCTGGTTGGCAAATTTACAGTCTCTCTCAATCTAATTGTTTCATCGATGATATTTAAGCTACTATCCACCCTGGTAAAAGAATAATTACTTATACTACCCAAATATCCGCCACTAAAAAATGTTGATATTTCGCAAAAAGATTCTGGCAATTCTATTTCTAATTTTTTTTCTATTTCTGTTAACTCTGCATTGTTAATTCCATCTTCAGGAAAAAGAGTTTCGTAACTTTTTTTCATTTCTAAAATTTTTTTATCCATACTACAATCCCTCTCTACAATTTATTTATTTTCTACTCTAAATTTCCAATATTCTCTTGTATCTGCATTGAATTTTTTTCGATCTATAGGAAAACTAGGATTAGGTTTACTTTTACCAAATTGGCTGTGTAAAATATCTTGACCATATTTTCCAACTCCATGATATCTTGTACTTGCTTCAGCTAAAGGACCTCTTGAATCTTGTCCAATATGATGTAGAGTTGCAAATCCTCCATCAGGTAATTGCGGCGCTAACCCACTACCAGATGCTTCAGCATTTGTTTTACCAATAAATCTCTTATCTCCAGAAGTTCTTACATGATTCCAGTCTATATCATTTCTCCTAAAAACTTCATACGTTTGTTGAGTTCCTTTCGGCCGAGTAGCTGTCCAATTCGATTTCGAATCAAATACTTTGCTTATATCTGCTACACTAGCTCCATTAGGAACCTCACCTGTCCCCTTTGTTCCACCTCTAACATTATCCACCGCTTTGCTCGCATCCTGAGCTTCCTCTATTGCCTTACTTCCTTTTACCGCAAGCTTCCCACCCGTACTAACTGAACCTATAATCGGAATCATCGCTGAAAAAGAAAGTGTCGCATTTAATGCATCCCCTCTAGCTGAATAGATAAGACCATTTGCCGCATCTGCAATTTCACCTGCAACTGGTATAAATCCCGCTATATCCAAACCCAACTGTAAAGAATCGAGGAATTTGTTTTCTTTCGGTTTGTCTACGGTGACCGCTTCTTCTTTATATTCAACCTTGGAAACAACTTCGTAGAAAACAGTTTCGTTTATCACATACTCTTTAATGAGTAAACCATTTTCATATGCATGATATTTTATATTTTCCGCTACGTTTTCTTCAATAGTCTTCAGTTTCTTTCCTTCCAACGTTTGGAAAGTTGCCGCGGTAATCATCGTACCGATCAACTGTTCCTGTTCTTTTACCCATAAGTCATTTGGATTTAAGTATACCTTCGGAAACAATTCTGTTCTAATGTCACTTCTAAACGTAAGGACATCCCACTGACTCGGTAAAAAGTTTATATCCTTCACCCCAGCTTGGAACAGTCCTTCCATATCCGTCAACCACTTGTCCATCGTCTGTAAACCTTGTTCAATCGGATTCAGTGCGTACGTCTGGGTAGCATCAAATTCATAGAGTTGGTTTAACGTATCATCCCGTTTTCTCTTAGAACTAATGACTCCCTCCTGCACTCCACTATCGTCTAAATGGGGAAGGGCAACAATATCGCTCACTTGATCCATGATACTATTTGCCTCATCCGTCAAGCTAGCCGTTAGTTCGCCAATAAGTGTAAGTCCCTGCTCTAGCTCCCCATCTAGGAAAGTTTCGAGTATGTAACCGGAGGAATCAGGTTCCAATGAATAAAGTGCTGCCTCCATCTGGTTAAGCACTTGTTTAAACTGTTCAGAAAACAACTGAAAAAAATGAAGAAACGGCAAATGACATTCCTGGTAAAAAGAGCGTATCGCATTTCCTCCCGCTCCCTTTAATTGATCCTCCATCTGGACTAGACCCTCCACCGCCTGGTGAATTGATTTCATTTCACTGCTTAGCCTGTCTAACATAGTTAGGTTGCGGTGTAGCCCATCTTGAAATAAATCTACATCCAATAATTTCATAGGCTTTGCCTCTTCTTAGAAATAAATACTTCCCAATTTTCTTTATTATACAATAATACCCCACAAGTGAACATGCTTCTCCCCCTCTAGCAAACTATTAATAGTTATAATATTCCATTTATACGTGGGAAGGTAAAGGGAGAAGTGATAATATCCAAAAAAATAAACCATACGTATTAATAAACCAAAAATAGACCGTGACCTTTTCACTGTTAATGAAAGAAAATGGTAGTTAAATAGATAGTAATGAACATGTAGTTTGATTTTATCTTCAATGAGAGAACTTGCTTTATGAAAGTAAATGAAATTTTGTATATAACTCCATCATATTGAAAAATATCAGCATTAGAATCCAATTTTAAAACATCAATACTATCAATTGTTACAGTGGTTACTTCCCCATCATTCGAACATCCACTAATCATTAAAAATGGTAATGCAATCAGTACATAAAATAATTTTTGAACCAATATAACACCCCCTGTATATATAGTCGGTAATACTCTATCTTAAGTTTCATCTTCAGTATCATTTGAATAACCGTGTAATGCAAATTCCTTTAGGTCACTCGGTTATCTCCCTCATACGATTAAAGTAACTGATAGTTGGACGAATGTAACGCCCTCATTTTATTCAACGTGAAACATATCTTCTATATCTTTGCTTGCCTTGGGTAAATCCATTCCTTTTTTCCAAATCAATATATTATCTTCTGGAGTTCCGTAATACAACGCCTTTATCTCCGCACCCTCACGATTCATTTCTTGACCTTCGATATTAAAAATATCATACCCCTTCACCATAGAATATGGTGGCTGTGCCTTGCTCTTAATTATTGGTCGTAAAGGAGTTAAGTAAAAGTTCCCTTTTTCATCCATATCATATTTTATTCTATATATACTATAACCGTCTGTTATATCATTTTCATAAACGATACTTCCGTTTTCCAACTTACTTACGTTCTTTATCTCTACCACTTCGATTGGAACGTTTGTTATGTGCCAATGAAACAAACCGTAATATCCTAATGTGATAAACGATAACAATAATGCACTAATTATTCCCCCTTTAATAAATGATTTGGTTTTTGAACGGTTCCAGAAAGATGAAATACCTTTAATAGCATTGCCATCATTTTTATTTCTCTCCATTTCTTCTTTTGGTAATATAAAATCAGCTTTTATTCTATATAGTTCCTCTTTGCAACTCTCACATTCAACAAGGTGTTCTTCTACTATTCTTTTGCTATCATCACTACACACATTGTCATAATATAATGGAAGCAAATCTTGAACTATTTCACATGATACTTTACTCATTTCCTATTCCTCCTTTAGCAAATCTTGAATTTTACGTTTGGCTCGGTGAAATGTGACTCTCGCCCAACTTTCGGTTCTCTCAAAGAGTTCACTTATTTGTTTGAAGGAAAGTTCACCAAATACTCTTAACGTAAAAACTTCTTTATAAGGCTCTTCTAAGTGACGTAAGACCTTGTGAATACGGAAATTTTCTTCCTTATTTAGTATGATTTCTTCAACACTACTTACACTTACTTCAGGTATATTGTCTGTATCAAAACGCTTTTGTTTATTGAGATAGGTAAAGTATGTATTTTTAGCTATTTGACAAAGCCATACATTAAGTTTGCACTTCCCGTTAAATTTATCAATATTTTTTAATGCCTTGAAAAATGTTTCTTGTGTAATTTCTTCAGCTATCTTTTCGTTGCGACTTAACAACAGCACAAACGAGTAGACATCCCTAAAATATTGATTGTAAATCCTCTCAAATTCAGGCACATTTCTACCTCCTTTCATAAATAAGACTAAGTTATGAGGAATTCGTTACAAAAAATAATAAAAAATTGGCAGACGTGTAAGTCTGCCATTAAGTCATGTTTTATTTATTCATAGAAGTCCTTTTATCTGTTAAGGTTTCTGAAATAAGCACCCCTTAGCTTTATTGTTTATGATAATTAGTATCTTTAGGCATTATTAACTATCATAAATAACATCAATAAAATCCTCATTCATAATTGGTTTTCTAACTTCACTTTAATTGGTTTAATACATTTTGTATCTAATCATTCCCTATACGATTTAACGCTTTATATGTCAGAAAGACAAGCACTTTAATAGAATTATTGTTAATAAAATAAACCACCTTCCATTAATCTGGTTGGTGGTTTTTAGCTTCTGCAGCTTCAACTCTATTTATATTTTTACTTCCAAGTAATAATAATTCGTTCCTATTCATTCGTGACATTTCATCTAATGCACCAAGTATTAATTCTGGAGGATGCTCATCCATTAATTGGTTAAATAGTTCCTCGGTTCTATCCAATACTTTCACAACCTTAATCTATTATGGTTACATCTACTATTTCATCTAATTTTAATTGTAGCAAAGAAAATGGATCTTCTAGTTCAATAACTCTTCTTCGTAAATCCACACTTTCTACAATTCCTCTATTGTAAAAGAATGCTCCATCTCTCCACAATTTAACTTTAGTATCCGCTTTACTTTTAATGGCCATATCTAAAGTATGTTGAATTGCATCATAATCCCATTCATCTAATTCAGGGATAGGTTCTCTTTTGATCTCTTTACCGTATTCTCTAAGTAAAAAAACGTGTTCGGGAAGCATCATAGCTACCCATTTTTTATTTCCTCTATCTTGAACCTTGGATAAATCAAAAACTGGTTCGTAAAATTCATCGTTCATATAACTTCACGCTCCTTCTGTGTGAAGGGAACAAATGCTAGTACATTATTTACTTTAAAAGTCCTTCTAGTATTTCGTAAAAAACAAAAAGCTTTAAATGTATTGCCTTCCACACTTAATACCTTTACTCTTTGCTTGCTAATTTCACCGTTATTATTCATATAAATCATTTCAGATATTTGATCAAGCTGCAACGCCTTCAAAATATTTATACGCACATTCGTTCCCTCCCTCTTGTTTTTAGTATACGAACAATAGTTCTATTTTACAACTAGTAATTTTTGGTGAAATAAAAAAGCGACCATCTCAATGAATGAGAAGGCGCTTTTAAAGAAGGAAGTACAAAAAGAAAAGTTCTCTCAACTAACACTTTTCCTGAAAGAAGACATATGATTTTATCCATGTCTAAAAAGTGTTATTGGCTAAGCTAACTCTCTCGTAATTTTCCTTTTTAGTAACTCATAAAACTAGCTCCCACAATAACAAGTAAGATAAACAATACTACAATCAATACGAAGCTAGATCCGTTATTAGTATTATCGCCGTAGCAGTCTCCTCCATTATAACCAGACATCTTATCCTCCTCCTTTCTAATTAATATTTATAGATTATGCAAAGATTGTTGAGCGACTAAGGTAATCCACCTTGTCATTAAGAATTATATTTGTTTCTTTCTCTGGTTCCTTTAAACAAAACATCTAACAAAAAAACCCGCTCAAATTAATAAGCAGGGTTAAATAAAACTGTACTATTACTTTCTTTCATAGTGTATGTTCCTTTAGGTGTTGCTTTCTATCCAATCACAAATGTGTGCTCCTAGGTCTCTAATACTCTTTCCTATACGATAAATGCAAAGTATAAAATGAATAATAAACAAAGAACATACATAATTGGATGAATTTCTTTAAAACGTTTTTGTGCTACTAAACAAATTGGATAAAGAATAAAACCTAATCCAATACCGATTGCAACACTAGAAGTTAGAGGCATCATAATAATTGTTAAAAATGATGGAATGACAATTTCTAACTTCGTCCAATCAATCTTACGGATTTCCATTGCCATCAAGGCACCTACAATAATTAATGCAGCTGATGTAACTTCCACCGAAATAACGTTAACAAGTGGGGAGAAGAATAAAGCAACTACAAAACAAGCCGCTATAACGACAGAAGTAAAGCCAGTTTTTCCACCGACAGCAATACCAGCAGAAGATTCAACGCTTGTAGCAGGAGTTGAGGTACCTAAAATAGCACCAATTACACCAGCAGCAGAATCAGCAAGTAATCCTTTACCAATATTCGGAATCTTATTACCTTTCATCATTCCTGCTTGGCTCGTTAATCCAATTAATGCACCAGCTGTATCAAAGAAGGCAACGATTAAGAAGGTGAAAATAACTGTCAGTGTTTGTACATTAAAGATTTCATCTAAATGGCCAAACACAACACCAAATGTTGGTTCTAGGCTTGGGATACTTCCAATAATCGATGAAGGAACTTCGATTAAACCGAAAATCATACCAATACCCGTTGTAATAACCATTGCGTAGAAAATACCACCATTAATCCCACGTACTAACATAATGATTGTAATAATAAGACCAATAATAGCTAATAAGGTCATCGGTGAAGTTAAATCACCAATCGAAACAAATGTATCCGCATTGCCGATAATGATTCCACCATTTTTTAAACCGATAAATGTGATGAAAAATCCAATGCCAGAAGCGATAGCGTATTTTAAATCGATTGGAATGATATTAATAATTTTCTCACGAATTTTCATTAAACTTAATAGCATAAAAATGATTCCGGCAACAAAAACGCCCGTTAAAGTAACTTGCCAGTCAATACCCATTCCAATACATACCGAAAAAGTAAAGAATGAATTTAATCCCATACTAGGTGCAATAGCGATTGGGAAGTTCGCAAGTAAGCCCATCAAAAGTGTACCGATGATTGCAGTAAGAGCAGTTGCAGTAAATACAGCACCATGATCCATACCAGATTGGCTTAGGATAATTGGATTCACGACTAAAATATAGGCAATAGATAAGAAAGTTGTGATACCGGCAAGTGTTTCCGTTTTATAGGAAGTACCCCGTTCTGCAAATTTAAAAAAGTTTTTCATGTTGTAATCTCCTATTTGCAAGATTGAAGGTAATGATGCTAGGTTCGTGTTACAACCTATTCATTTTACTTTCTCTGGATAGCAAAAAAACTTTGACCACTATGTGGACAAAGTTTCTCTACAAAATGGGATAAAAAAATATCATTAATTTCCCATTCCTTGTAGTCAGCTATTTATTGGTAGCTGGTAGAAACTCTCAAGCCATATTCTTGAATTTATACAAGGTATATATTTTCTTTTTAAAAACAATAGGAGAATCATAACAAGTTTAATTTGAATCGTCAATATTATATTTTTCCATTAAAAGATGTAAAAATATTTAAAAAAGAGCAAAAAGTTAAGAAGATACATATCTACAAAAAAACAAAAAATTCAGCTATATTACTGCACACAACTTCTTAGTACTAATAGTACGTGGTTAGTAATGATTATTTGTAGTATTGTTGGGGTACAAAAAAAGCCACTTGTAATTAAGTGACCTCATCAAGAACAAATACATATTTTTCAATACTTTCATCTGCTTTGATAATAATTCCAAATACAGTAGTTACACCCTTTGAAACCTTAACATCAGGAAGTTCAATCATACTCTCAAAAATGTTTGGGTTCATTCTTATTTCCTTTACCTGCTTACCCTGCGAGTTGAGATAATCAATATCTTCGTGGATTTTATTTAATAATACTTCCAATTCCTTTCCTCCTTAGGTAACTTCTACTTGATATCATGCCCAAATTGACACTAATAATTTCAAAGCACAATAAAAAAGCCGGCATTCAGAATTGAGTGCGACTTTAAATACTTCTATTTATCATTATTTACATGTCTTAGTTCACTTACCCACTACAGTCAAAACGAATGAATTAGCATTGAATTCTCTCATTAACAGTATTAAAATCGCCCACACTACAGCTACAGTAGACAAGAATATCCTTAAGAGTAAAACCTTATTATGAATATGCCCCATACAACTACTATTAGTAACGCCCCTACATTAAAACCAATTAAAGAAATAATTATGTTAGTTATCTAGTTATTAATAATCATATGCTTTTCTTTATACAAATTAATTATGTCCAATATAACTTTATTCTGAAAATTAAGCTTACTAAATTAATTTAGAAAAAATAAAAAAGCCTCACTTCTTCAACAGTGAGGCTCCAATCTATATGTATTCAGATTGTATGAGAAGTTACAAAGGGAGATCCTTGCTTTCTCAATAACTATACTACCATAGTTTAATGAATCATAAAAATGCTATACTTCCTATAATACTTTTACCTATTTTTATTACAATATTAGTTTATTCTTAAATTCTTCAATTTACGAGCTAGTGGAAGTACAGTATTCCAACCATTATACTGATTTACTTTTTTAAAAGAATTCTTTCCATCGTAAATTGCTTCTTGTCTTACTCTTTCTTGAGTTTCATATAATATAGGTTCATTTGCCACTCTATCCACCTCTCTCTTTATTTAACCAAATGATCAAACTAGACCATTGATATGTCCCTTTGCTAATCCTTCAATAAACCTCCCTTGTTTAAGTAGTGCTGCATCAAAAGTACTACTTATAAAACGACTTTCGGTTAATATGAAAGGCATTTTTGTATTTCTTCACACTTGATAATTAGCTTTTTTCTTCCACGGGTTTAAAAATGTCTTTTTTGTAATAATTTCTGCACTTATTTGTACCGTTCAGAAAACAGCTGAAAAAATTGAAGAAATAGTAAATGGCATACCACCCGGTAATAGGAGTGGTTAATTGCCCCATGGGACTAGTAAAATAACAGCGTATGTACAGGAATGATTATGTGTTTGCACTTAATAAAAACTAGTTACTAGAACCGGACTTTTCAGGCGGCCCATGATATGACAGGGGCTGTGAACAGAAAAGAAATTCGTTCATATACTAGTTTGAGCAATTGTAGACGTTTTTAATTGATCATATTGTTTCTGAAAGGAATGAATGTTATTGAATGAAAGTAATGCTGAACAAATGGAGTTAAATCGTCTTCATCTTGGATGCGGGCATACAATTCTTGAGGATTGGATCAATCTGGATTTTGTTGCACTAAAAGGTGTGGATGTTATTGCAAATTTGGATGCCTGTGCGGAAGTTCCACTTCCGTTTGAAGATAACAGTATTGAGGAGTTTTATGGGAGTCATTTAATTGAACATATTCAACATACATTACCGATGATGCAGGAACTTCATCGGATTGCAAAACCGGGTGCGAAGGCCAATTTTCGACTTCCATACGGAGCAAGTGATGATGCTTTTGAAGACCCAACTCATGTAAAGCAGTACTTTTTACAATCATTCGGTTATTTTTCACAACCTTATTATTGGCGGGCCGATTATGGATATAGAGGAGATTGGAAAGCTGATAAGATTACTTTACTCGTAAGCGAAGAAAAATACCAACATCTATCGTTTCAACAAATATTGGAAGATGTAATGACAAAGCGGAATGTTGTTCGCGAAATGGTTGTTGAATTAACAGCACTCAAACCGATTCGAGAAGCAAAAAAAGAATTACAAACAAGACCAATCATTGATTTTGTCTTGGTGAAATAATCATAAGGATAAAGTCCACAATAATTAGTAACAGTTAACCAAATATAAAAAAACAGTGTTTTCTGTCCCAGTAGACACTTTAAGAACAGTTCGTAAAAGTGAACTTTTACGAACTGTTCTTAAATTTTTTGAATATAAAAAAACACCTATATTATAGGCGTTTAAAAATGACTAGGATAATTACTCCACTACATCTCTTACTTATAAAACATTTATTTGGTACCCCTTATCATTTCTTTCTATTTCGACTACGTCCCCTTTACTCAAAGGAACCTTAATCAATTTATACGGGATAAGTAAACGATTTAGATCTTTGTTTTTATTATTAGAAAACACACCAAAGAAATCGTCAATTTGTTCAACAATATATTTTTCCATATTAATATCTATCCTCCTTAAAAATTATCATACCTTCTATGTAAGTTAAATGAATAAATAAGTTAAAGCCTCACTTCTTCAACAGTGAGGCCCCAATCTATTTTCATTATGATTGTAAGAGAGTTTCGAAGGGAGATTCTCAACTTCTCATCTTTATAGTTTACATGATAATCTTAGGAATTTAATTGGTAATTATATGCAGATAGTATTTTAATATATCTTTATTCCACGTATCTCTTTGTTCTAAATCTTGAACCAAGGTAGCTTACATATTTTCAAATAAATTTCTTTTAACATGGAAAGAAGATGCGTGTTTCGGATTGTGTTAGCTATTTGTACTCATAATTGCGCAACTCCTACGAGACATTTACGGTAGAGACATCTAAATCTGAACGACTGAAGATGCGCCAGTATATAAAAGTTTATTATCTCCGTGTTAAACTATAGATAGATGAATTAGGAGTAATCGTTCGGGAACTATTAATGAATACACTACAAAAGTATTGATATTTATCGAAGTCGATGGAATTTGGTTAAGAGGTGTATTATTGAATACATATATGTGAATTAAAGTGAATATCAAAACAGATAATCTGCAAGTATTACATAGAAAATAAAATAATAGGGTGGTGCTTCCATGACTGGTATGGGCTATCGGACGATAAAGACTGCTGTAGGAGCAGGGCTGGCAATGTGGATTGCGAGTTTATTGGATTTGGAATTTGCAACATTTGCAGCAATTATTGTTATTATGTGTATTGAGAAAACGAAAAAAAAGACATTAATTACTATTAAGGATAAATTCTTTGCCTCCCTTTTATCTTTGCTGCTTGGTTCATTGATATTCGAGGTATTAGGTTATCATCCCATTGTCTTTTCTTTATTTATTTTGTTATTTGTTCCCATCCTCGTAAGAGCTCACATTCAGGGTGGTTTTGTCACAAGTATGGTTGTCGTATTACATGTTTATACGGTAAAGAATGCTGACTGGACAATGTTTCTGAACGAGCTATACATTATTTTCATCGGGATGGGAATTGCTGTTCTCGTCAATAGTTTCATGCCAAATTTCAAACGAGATATTGAGGTTTTTAAAAAGGAGATTGAAAAACGGTTTGAAATTATACTTTATGAATTCTCTGCCCATTTAAGGGATAATATGCGGAACTGGGATGGGAAGGAAATACTTGAAGTAGAAGATTTAATCAATCAATCCAAAAGCCTTGCCAATCAAGATGTAGAAAATCAACTATTACGAAAACAAAATATAGATTATTATTATTTGGAAATGAGAGAGGATCAACTAGAACTTCTAAAGCATATGATGAAAATCATTGCTATTTTCTCTTCCTTTAGCCTAGACATCAAACAGAAAGAAATGTTCGCAGAATTCTTGGAGGATTTAAGTAGGAACGTTCACTCGGGAGATACAACGAACATTTCAATAAATAAGTTAGATGAATTAAATGCCATAATCCGCGAGATGGAGTTACCGAAGACAAGAGAAGAATTTGAAGTAAGGGCGAATCTATTTTATTTGACTTATGAAATGAAAAACTACTTAAACATAAAGAAAAAGCTTTTTACTCAAAGAAATCGATAGTGAAATAATCCCCACCTCTTCAGCACTTCGCTATCACGGGAAAGGCAACAATATTACTCACCAAATCCGTGATACTGTTTACCTCATCCGTCAAGCTAGCGGTGAGTTCTTTGACAAAATGGGGGTCGCTGGTTCGAGGCCACTCGGGACCATACTAATAATGCAGTCACAACCTTTGATATATATAGGGTTGTGACTTTTTTTATTTAAACAACATTTTCAACTTTATAAACCACACACCTATTTTTGTGAAGCCTATTAAATAATTTATCCTTTGAACTCGGTTACTTCGACCAATACGGATTAATGGTAATGAAGTATTCCATCAATTCATAAGTAGTTAGTTTGGTAATCATCAATTTCAGCTAGTTGTTAGGTATTCAAAAGCATTGGACAATCTTCAACATTTTTATGCAAGGTTATATGCCTTTCCTTTCAAAAAAACGCAGTTGAATAACCACCAACGTTAGTGGTTATTCCCTGTGATTTCCGCTTGTTTAAGGGTTTTACTATTAAGTTTAATAGAGTATCTCTTCACATAAATATAAAATATCATTCGAATTGAAATAAAAAGATTTCCATTTTGTAGTTTTTGTTGCATAATATTGAAGTCTCTAATTATGCTTTAAAGTTACAAAGGTATAACAGTTTTCATTCGAGTCACGAGTGAACAACCATTATATTCGGTATTAAACTTAAAACCTCACATTAATTTATTGATAGGCTTACTGTCCTTATAAAGCTTTTTTTGGTTTTAATACTTTGAAATCGCATACATCTAGAAGAAAATATAAAGGGAGTTATATTAAGATGGCAAACAAGTCAAAAAAAGGCATTCATTATGCTTGGTTCGTTTTACTAGGTGTTGCGATCATGATGGGTTTTGCTCGTGGTGGTCTTAACAACGCAACAGGTTTATTCTTAACACCTGTTTCAGATGACTTAGGTATGAGTTTATCTAGTTTATCTTTATACGTATCGATTATGTCAATCGTAACGATGATATTTTTACCATTTGCTGGTAAATTAATCGCAAAAGCGGATATCCGTATTATTTTAATCGTAGGTGTTATTTTCCACGCTGGCGCATTCGCTGCAATGGGCTTCATGAACAGCGTATGGGGCTGGTACATACTTGCCATTCCATGTGCGATTGGTTATGTTATCGTTGCACAAATCGCTGGTCCAGTAATTATTAACAACTGGTTCAAAAAATCTAAAGGTTTAGCTTTAGGTATTATGATGGCGACTGTTGGTGCTTTCGGTGCTTTTATCGCTCCTTGGGTTGGTAAATTAATTGCAAATGAAGGCTGGCGTTCAGCTTACACTACTTCTGGTTTAACATTAGGTGTAGGGGCAATTATCGTAATTGTATTATTCATCCGTTTTGCTCCTGGTAAAAAAGGTGCTTATGGAGATGACGAAATAAACGCAGAAGACACGGAAGCAACTGCTGCTAATGAAGAAGCAAACAAAGGGATCGCATCTAACATTGCGAAAAAATCTCCTGCCTTTTTCGCATTAATGGCATTTTTCTTCTTCTTAACATCTGTTGCTGCATTCGCACAACACGTACCAACTTTCGCAATTACTAAAGGCTTCGATACTGCATTCGGTGGTACTTTAATGGGGCTATTCATGGTTGGTTTATTAATTGGTTCATTAACATTTGGTTTCTTAGCAGATAAAATTGGTGCAAAAGGTACTACTTTTGTAGCCTTAATTTCTGGTTTAGTAACATTCATTTTATTCCTGTTATTCGGTGATATTAAAGTAATGATAATGATCGGTGCTATTATATTTGGTTTCTTGTCATCATCTATCGGTACATTAGGACCTCTACTTACCATTTCATTATTCGGTAACAAAAACTATGCTGATATTTATGCTACTGCTTCTATAGGTTTAGCTGTTGCAGGTATCGTAGCTTTACCACTTTACTCATTAATAAAAGATTTAACAGATTCTTATAATATTGTATTAGTCGCGATTATCGTGATGATCGTTATCTCCATGTTATTAGTAACGGTTGCATTTAAACAAAAAGAGAAATTAATGAAGGCCGGTCACTGGAACTAATATTTTGCAACTTTTGTAATACTCACTTTAATTAGTCCTGTATATAGTTATTTTAAAAAAGGTTATGAGCAGACATTTTTGTGTCTACTCACAACCTTTTTGTTTATGGTCTTATATAAGGAAATTATTTATTTAGTAATTTATGTAATAAATGGTTGAATTGATCTATTTCTTCTTTTGTTAATTTGCTCGTAAGAACCTGTTCTCTCTCATTTACTTCTTTAGATAAGACAGTAAGTAAATCAACTCCAGAGGCTGCTAGATTTACTAAAACTAATCGGCGGTCTTTTGGTTCATACGTACGAAAAACGAGCCCCTTTTTTTCAAGTGTATTCGTTAAGCTTGTTACCGACGAAGTAGCTAATTGTAATCGTTTTGCGATAATTCTTGTTTCACTTGGCCCCCAAACCCAAAGTGTATAAAGCATAAGCATGGCCGACCAAGAAAGCTTCTGATTCATTAAAAGTTCTTTTTCAATATCATGGCGTACTAGTAGAGAAGCGCTATACAAGTCTGAAACAAGCGAACTTGATGAAATATCAAATGCGTTTCCATGCTGTTTAGCTAAAAATTTTTGTACTTCTCCAGCATTTATAATAAGTTTTTCCAAAAATGTCCCTCCAAAATCCTATTTAACAATAGTATACATGAAATTTAATAATGCTAGTCAAAATAGGTAATGGTCAAGGGGGGAAACGAATTTATTGAGCAAGTTTAGTTATGAAATAATTAACGAAAAGACCATTAGTAGACTTGGCAGGGTATACACCCCCCTCCTCAATAATAATAATGTGATTGGAATTGATTGTCACAAATTAATTAGGCAAAATAAAGAACAACTACAATGAGTTGTCCTTTCGTTAGTATTCAATGTTATTACTTTAAGTTTTTGACAGGTGAACATCAATGGGAGGCAAAGTTCAATTGCCTTCCATTTCTTGTTTGAAGATAATCCCATCCTCATCTGGGATTAAGTCAATAGTTGAGTCAACTTCTAATATGTTTGCTATCGTCTTGGGAACGTGTAGCGTGCAACTTGATCGTTTTAAGTGATCAAATCTTAATTCATGTTCTGGTTTAAATGAAATATCTTCGGGCTCTTTAACAATTTGTCCTTCTGAGAAAAGAACTTGTACATCGCTTTTTGTTAAATGTGGATACTTTTCTAAAATGTGTTTTTCTGTTGTTTCTGAAATCTCTATCTCCATATCAACGTCCACTTCCTTTTCCCTAACACCTTTAGTTTATCACACCTAACAACCATCCAATCCATTTAGCAAAATATAGAGAACTTGTCTGTCGCGTTTTCCATTTACTGAATACACATTAAATGCACTATTGAATCGAAATTGACTGCTCTCTCGTCATTTTTTCCCAATCGTCGAGCTCCTGTATACATTTAAAAAGAACGCCCGGGTGGACGTTCCTTTGAATACTTATTTATTATTAATATAGTCCATGCCTTGAGATGTTATTGCTAAAACAAGGTTTTCTGATCCTTGCCCACTATCTATGGCATAATCCTGTTCGATAAGGTATTCAATAGCATGTTTGCTACTGGGGTCAGCATTAACCATTGCTTTAGGTAATGTATAACTTCCGCCATTATTAGCAAAATGATAATCATAGAGACTTTGTAACAAAATATCCGATAACTTTTTTATTTCTTCGTTAATCATAAATAATCCCTCCTCAATAAACAATATACAACACAAGTTTAAAAATTTCTTTCTTTATGCTTTTGACAAATCAAGTATATTGCAGTTAATCAAAATACCATTATTGATAGGAGGTGAAAGTTGAAAATGGATTGGCCAAATTTAAAATAGTTCGTTAAACTACAACTAATATAACCCAGTTCCACTTAGTTGTAGCAAAGTAGTAACTATATACTTTTTACCAAGTTCATAGTCATCAAAGTTCTGTTCATTGTAGATGCAACCTCTCTCTCTAAAAAATGTATACCATTTACCTTCTTCCTCAAAATAATGGAAACCTTCATCTAGAGAATACTTACTCGCTGAATCACTATGTGGCAGACCGTGAATTGTAATATATTCATATACCTCTTCATTGCTAACTGTAAAAACTTTAGAGTATTTATGATTTCTCATATTTGGAACACCCAGCGTTTTACAAGCAAAGTCTAATGAATTTCCATAGAGAAGTGTCTCTATTTGTTTTTCTTTATCTATCAAACTGTCCCCTCCTTATTTAAATTCCATTTTATATCTATCTTTCATTCTACATTTAAAATACTTCATTTTTTTAGTATGTTCAAAAGATGGTCATATTCTATACCAAAGAATTTGATAAGTATAAAAACATATTTTGCCCCGAAAATAGTGATAGAATCATATATACAAAGACTTTGAGAGAAATTTAGGTACTGCTTGCATTGTTCTAAATGCAAAAATGCTCGACATCCGTCTTATATATGTAGAAATAGCCCTAAAATGTTCATAAGTAATGAAGAAAAAGAGATAATATAATGGAATTTTGCTAAGCAATTAGGTTATATTAGTTCAAGTGGGTAAACAAGGAGCTAACAAATACAATGAACAAAAAATCACAAAAGACGTTATGGGCTCAAGTAGTTAAAACAGGAATTATCAAGTCCAATCTAATTCCAATGGTTGCTGGATTAATGCTCGCATTATATACATATCAGTACAGCTTTACAGATAATATTTGGAATGTAGTGTTTGCATTTTTAGGTACAGCAGCTGTAATTGCTGCGGCAGGTTCATTCAATAACATTTATGACCGCGATATTGATGCCATTATGGCACGGACTAAGGTTCGTCCAACTGTAACAGGTGAAATATCGATTAAGAAAGTTTTGATCGTTGCTATTTTATTATTAGTAATCGGATTAATTTTATTATATATAGCTTCTCCGTTAGCATCTTTACTAGGGTTCTTAGGGGTGTTTTTCTACGTAGTCCCTTATACAATGTGGACAAAACGTCATACTATTTGGAATACGGAAGTTGGTAGTATTTCAGGAGCTATGCCTCCTTTAATCGGTTGGGCAGCAGTCGGTCCTGATATTTGGCATCCAGCTTGTTGGGCGTTATTTTTAATAATGGTCATATGGCAAATGCCACACTTTTACTCTATAGCCATTCGTAAGAAAGCAGATTACGCTGCAGCAAAAATACCGATGCTCCCTGTTGTCATGGGGAAAAAACGCACATATATTCAAACAAACTTCTATTTAATTTTATTAGTGCTATCTAGCTTTTTATTTTTACCACTAAGCTTAGGTCTAACCTTAGTGTCACTTGCTCTAGGCTTATTTTGGTTAGGCTTGAGCCTATTCGGTACACGCAAAATGGATATAAAAGATTGGGCAAATAAAATGTTCAAATTCTCTTTAGTGCACATGATTGTTATTTATTTTACGGTAATAATATACTCTACAATCGGCCTTATTTTACAGGCACTTTAATGATAAAATTAGCCATAATAAATGAAGTTTAATATTAATTTCTTTAGTTATATGAACTATCAAAAGACTTGCACCGTAATGGGCAAGTCTTTTTTTCTTTCTTCTTATTCACTGGTATCATCGACTACTTTATTAATTCTTTCAAGCATTGTTGGATGAGAATATCGAAACCATTTTACTAGGAGTGGAGGATTCACTTCATTTAATCCAGCTATGGTTAGTTTTTGAAAAGTGCTCACAGCAGCACTTGGCTCTGCCACTAACTCGATTGCGTAATCATCAGCTCTTGTTTCTTCATACCTGGAAATGTAATTTGTTAACGGACTAGAAGCGAATGAAAGAACGGATGTAATTAGTAGAAACAGTGGAAACGAATGAATAGCGTGTATCTGTTTTATTTTTAAGCGACTTCCGAAACGAGCGATTATCCAAGGCATTAGTTTTGCTATTAACCATAACCCTAAAATGGTCGTGAAAGTGTACACTACTATTCCAATATAAATATGTTTCTCTACATAATGGCCCATTTCATGTGCCATTACGAATAGAATTTCACCCTCTGTTAGCTGATTTAATGTCGTATCCCATAATACGATTCTTGAATTACTCCCGATTCCCGTTACATAAGCGTTCAGAGCATTTGTCTTTTCTGCCATATTCACTTCATATACATGGTTGGCAGGAATATTTGCTTGCTCAGCTAATGTGAGAATTTTTGTTTCTAATTCTTTATCCGTTAACGGATAGAAATCATTATATAATGGATCGATTACTACTGGTTGAATGAACATCATGAATATAGAGAACGGAATCATTAAGAGGCTAGCATTTATCCACCATTTCTTTGTGTTTTTATAGATAAGCCAATACAGAACCGTCACAATCACTACAGTCATACCATAGTTGACCCAAAAATCGATGAGATTATCTCGCATCCAAGAAGAAAAATTTTGGTTGCTGATTCCGTAGTTTTTACTTAAATAATACCTATAATAGTCCAATGGAAATAACACGATGAATATAAACAAGGACAACAAGAATAAATATACTGCTTTTTTAATAATTCCCCATTTTACTTTAATGAGAAGCGAGTTTTCAAAAGCTTGAGAAAGGCCAGAAACTAATATGAAAATGTAAACTAGCCACTCAAAAGGTGTCGCGACAAAAAAGAGGAAATTCTTTATTTTTGAATATTCCTCACTCAGGTATACTTCTTGCTCCGACATAAAAGTATTCGGATCTGCGACTGTCCCCTGCAAGGATTCAGGCATACCTCCACTATTGCTATGAAAAATATATACATACATCACTAATATATATACTCCAAATAACAAAAGAGCGGAAATTCCGTATTTTTTTACCAAGACCATTCATCTCCATTCACACTTACTTACATTAAGTGTAAGCAGTAAAAATGAAATATAGAACTTCAACGAACCAATACGTTTTTCACCTTAAAATTAAAGAACTTATCATTTTGAATAACTCCAACTATACGGAGCACATTAAACTCTAGGAGGTGACTTAACTTTGTCAAACAAAAGCAAACCAAACTTTAAGAAAAAAGAACCAAATTCACGAAGCGATAATCGAGAAGAATTTTCAGGAGAATTATCTTCAAACGAAGCCAAAAGTAAAAATGAAAAACAAAATAACCAAAAGAACAGATAAAAATCATTAATTGGTGTTCTAGGCTCACTTGACTTTTAAGTGCAGACTAAAGATGACGCAACTTTTGAGTCTGCGTCATCCTTTCTGTTTTTATTTATCCGATTTTAGGAGTTCCTCATACAATTTTATATATTGTAGAGAAGACGCTGACCAGCTAAAATCCAAATCCATTGCGCGTTCTATCAGGTTGTTCCACTTTGTAGGTTGGAAGCGAAATAGGCCTACTGCACGTTCAATTGTATGTAACAATTCATGGGCATTATAATTAGCAAAGCTGAATCCAGTTCCTTCTTCGGTTATTTCATTGTATGGAATTACTGTATCCTTCAGCCCACCTGTTTCACGGACGAGCGGCAAGGTTCCGTATCGAAAGGCGAGTAATTGCCCTATTCCGCATGGCTCAAATTGGGATGGCATTAGAAATATATCTGAACCAGCATAAATTTGTCGAGCCAATGATTCGTCAAAAAACAGATTAGCTGACACCATATCAGGATAAATGTCTTCAAAATATCTGAACGATTCTTCATACTGATGATCTCCAGTTCCTAGTAAAACAAACTGAACATCCAAACCGATGATTTCATGAAAGACATGTAAAATCAAATCTATCCCTTTCTGGTCAACTAATCTAGTAACCATTGATATGATCGGAGTATTAGCTTGGATAGGTAGGCCGAGTGTTTCCTGTAAATGTTTTTTATTAGCTGCCTTTCCCTTAGAATCATCGAATGGAAGCAATAAACTTCCATCACTTTTAGGATTATAGCAGTCATTGTCTATTCCATTTATGATTCCTTGCAGATTAGCACCTCTTTTACGTAAAAACCCGTCCAGTTTTTCGCCATAGTAGGAAGACTGTATTTCAGATGCATAGGTTGGACTTACAGTCGTTAGGCAGTCTGCAAAAGCTAGTCCTCCCTTGAGATAACTAATACTCCCATAAAACTCTAAGGCATCTATACGGTAATATTGGTCGTCAAGATCCAATAAATCAGACAGAACTGATTTAGGATATACCCCTTGGTAGCGTAAATTGTGAATGGTAAACACAGTTTTTAATCCCTGATAGTATGGGTTGTTGTTATAATTGGCTTTCAATTGGACAGGTATCAATCCTGTTTGCCAGTCATGGCAATGTATTATATTCGGGCGCTCTTCTAAAAAAGGTATAGCTTCTAGTACAGCCCGAGAGAAGAATGCAAACCGTTCACCATCATCTCTAAATCCATAGCTACCATGTCTTTTAAAATAGTATTCGTTATCCAGAAAATATACGGTTATTCCCTGATAGTGAATTTTCTCTATACCACAAAATTGACGTCTCCATCCTACAGGTACTTCAATACTTTTAATCCATTGCATTTGTTCTTTAAACTGTAATGGGAGATCATCGTATTTAGGCAATATTATGCTAACATTGACGCCCTGTTCTTTTAAAGAATGGGGTAAAGCACCAATCACATCGCCTAACCCCCCTGTCTTTATAAATGGAGCGCACTCTGAGGCTGCAAATAACACGTTCATGTAAGTGGACCTCCCGTTTAAACTACTACTTCTTTTTTGATAACAACCGGCTTATTTATCGCTGTGATTTTCTGATTTTTAGTGATAATTACTTGTTTATCCGTAATTACGTTTTCTATACGTGCTCCCTCTTCAATATCCCCTTTTTGCATAATGATACTATTTTTCACCACCGCTCCCTTTTTAACCTTTACTCCACGAAAAATAATACTATTTTCCACAGTGCCTTCGATAATACATCCATTGGCGATTAATGAGTTAGATACCTTGGAGGAATTCGTAAATTCGGCAGGAGCTTCGTGTTTGATCTTGGTGAAAACTTCCCATGAATCATAGAAAAAATGTCGAAGAATTTCTGGGTTAAGAAACTCCATATTACTAGCATGGTATGTTTCTAGGGAGTGAATAAATGGCATATAACCCGTGTATCGATACCCTTGCACTTTAAGATTTATCAAGTTAGCTTTTACAATATCTTTTAAAAAATCATATTCATCGTATTCTATGCAATTCTTTATTAAATCTATTAAAAGTTGTTTCTTAATCACATATGTTTCTAAACATATATGGTCACCTTTCTTCGGTGCTGTAAAAAAGTTTATATCACGAACTGCACCGTCAGTGTCCAGTGAACACTGATGATAAATGGGCCTTTTAACTGCCCCCCCATCATAATCCTTATACAGAACCGTAATATCTGCTTTATTGCTTTCATGTTTTTTTAACACATCATTAAAGTCAATTTTACAAATATGGTGACCGGGTGCAATAATTACAGTATCTGCAGTTGCTCGTTGAAAAAATTCTAAATGATCATAGAATTGTTGTAAGTCACCTTTAATCTTTTCATCTGGATGAATGGACGGAAGTATAAATAGACCTTGTGAGCGGTGATCCAAATCCCATTCCTTTCCGGAGCCAAGATGATCCATCAATGACCGATATTTATCTTTGGTGAAAATAGCAACTTTACTTATTGAGACGTTCATAAAGTTGGACATTGTAAAGTCAATCATTCGGTAGCGTCCGCCAAAAGGTAAGGAAGCTAAACAACGGTGATGGGTCAATTCTTTTAATATAGGTCTTTCATTTACAAGATTAATAACACCTAAGACATTCCTCATTAAAAATACCTCCTATTATAAAGCTTGCAGCAAAGCACTTTCCGAAGATATTTGTTGATTTTCTCCTATTAATATTAGTCCTTTTTTCGTGTCAGAGATTATTGCCCCATCTTCTATAACTGTACCGCTACCGATTATTGCTTTTTCTATTATTACATTATTTCCAATTTTTACATTTGGCATAATGACCGAATTCTTTACATTTGAGCCACTTCCAACTTGAACATTATATGACAGAACAGAATGGTCGACATTCCCAAATACTAAACAGCCTTCATTCACCAATGATTGGGTTACATTCGCATCTTCTGATATATATTGTGGAGGGTGGTTAGCATTTCCTGCGTAAATTTGCCAGTTTGGATCTCCTAACTTAAAATTTGATGGTTCTTCCAATAGATCCATATGTGCCTCCCACAAGCTTTCAATCGTCCCGACATCTTTCCAGTAGCCTTTAAATCGGTACGCTTGTAGTTTTGCTTCATTCTTCAGCATTTTTGGTATAATATCCTTTCCAAAGTCATTAGAAGAGCTAATATCCTCTTCGTCTTCTGTTAAATATTGTTTAAGATGGTTCCAATTAAATATATATACACCCATGGAGGCTAGGTTACTTTTTGGATTTTGTGGTTTTTCATCGAATTGTATAATTTGATCAGTTTCGTTGGTATTCATAATACCAAAGCGATTTGCTTCTGCCCAAGGTACCTCTATGACAGCAATGGTCGCATGTGCATCATTTTCCATATGATCTTCAAGCATTTTGTTATAATCCATCTTATAAATATGATCCCCCGAAATTACAAGTACATATTCCGGATCATTATGATCGATAAAATGAAAATTTTGGTACACAGCATTAGCCGTACCTTTATACCATTCACCGCCATCTTTCCCTTGATAAGGTGGAAGCATAGAAACCCCACCGTTATTACGGTCCAGATCCCATGGCCGTCCGTTTCCAATATATGAATTTAAAATATGCGGCCGATATTGAGTAAGTATGCCTACGGTATCGATACCCGAATGTGTACAGTTACTTAACGTAAAATCGATAATTCGGTATTTCCCTCCAAATGGTACTGCGGGTTTAGCTAAGTCACTCGTCAATTCCCCGAGCCTCGAACCTTGACCTCCTGCTAAAAGCATTGCAATCCACTTTTTAGATGCCATTTAGATGGTCTCCCCTTTTTCTAGTTTTTGTTTCTTTCATGAATATCGCCATTCCTAATGGTGGTACAGTTATTTCTAGGCTATAAGGTTGGTTGTTACGAGGAAATGGATTAGTGCTCCTAATGGTAGAATTCAACTGTCCCGAACCACCAAATGATGCAGCATCACTACTAAATGCTTCATAATAATTACCTTTAGTAGGAACTCCTATTTGATAATTGTGGTAAACCTCGGTTGAAAAATTACAAACTATAATGCAGTAATCACCCTTCCGTTTTCCTTTTCTCATAAACGTAATCACACTTTGTTCCGTATTGTCTGCATCGATCCACTGAAATCCGGCTTGCTCATGATCCAGCCGCCATAGAGAAGTGGTTTTTTGATAAAATTTATTTAACTCTTTATAGTAATTAAAAAAACTAGAGTGAGCGTCAAAATCTAACAGCATCCAATCCATCTCCTGCTGATATTTCCATTCGTCAAATTGACCAAATTCACTACCCATAAATAAAAGCTTTTTGCCGGGATGCGTAAACAAATAACCAAATAAAAGGCGTAAGTTCGCAAATTTTTGCCAGTAATCACCGGGCATTTTATTTAGTAATGACTTTTTGCCGTGAACCATTTCATCATGCGAAAATGGAAGAACAAAGTTTTCCGAAAATGCATATAAAAAGGAAAAGGTTAATAAGTGATGATGCTTCGGTCGTTCATTCACATCCAGCTTCATATATTTGAGTACATCATTAGACCAGCCCATATTCCATTTGTAGTTAAACCCAAGACCCCCTAGACTTGTAGGACTTGTTACAAGTGGCCATTCCGTAGCTTCCTCCGCCATCATAAGTACGCCAGGAAATCTCCGGAAAATGATTTCATTTAGCTTTTTTAGAAATTCAATTGCTTCGAGATTCTCTCCTCCACCATACTGATTCTTCAACTCTACAGGAAGAGGATTATCATGATTTAAATAAATCATGGATGAAACTGCATCAATCCGAAATCCATCTACATGATAGACATCCATCCAAAATATGGCGTTTGAAATGAGAAAGCTGACGACTTCGGGTTTACTATAGTCAAAGCTATATGTTCCCCAGATAGGTCTCTCTGCTCGCATGGGATCTGCTGATTCGAACAGAGGCGTCCCATCAAATCTTCCAAGTCCATGGATATCCTTACAAAAATGCGCTGGCACCCAATCAAGAATCACACCAAGCCCTTGTTGATGGCATTTATCTATAAAATACATTAATTGCTCAGGCGTCCCATATCTGCTAGTCGCTGAATAATAACCAGTAATTTGGTAACCCCATGAACCATCGTAAGGATGCTCCATAACAGGCATTAACTCAATATGGGTAAATCCATTATCGATTGCATACTCAATTAGTTCGTCAGCAAATTCTTGATAACTATAAAACTCACCATCTTCTTTTTGTTTCCAGGAAGCCAAATGAACTTCATAAATAGCCATCGGTTTATGATACATATCTTTCTTTACTCGCTGAGTCATCCATTTCTGATCTGACCATTCAAATGCATTTAAATTGTAGATAATAGAAGCTGTTTCTGGTCGAAGCTGCGAATAAAAAGCATAAGGATCTGCTTTTAATACTTTTTGTCCGTCTGGACCTGTAACCTCATACTTATAAATATCTCCTTGTGCTAAGTCGGGAACAAATAGCACCCAGATTCCAGATTGATCCAAACGTTCCAATCGATGCTTTGTACCAATCCAATTGTTAAAATTACCTACAACCGATACCTTTTTAGCATTCGGTGCCCAAACTGCAAAACGAACTCCTTGCACTTCGTTCTCTTCAATTAGATGAGCTCCAAGCATCTTATAGCTTTCATACAATGTTCCTTCATGAAAAAGGTATACATCAAAATCACTTGGGAGTCGCCGGTGATCCAACTTCATAATCTCTACCATTTAAACACCTCTTTCAATCTATGATTCTTTTCATTCAAATACCAGTTCTCCCCTAAATTATTCGCCATTAATCTTTAAACACCTTTTAATATTTCGCTATTGCCAATAATATATAAATTTCGACAAAATAAAAAATCCTCCATCTACTGAAGGACTTTTACTAATATATTTTGTTCTGTAAATATTAATAACGATAATACACTAAAGTGCATTGACCAGAGATTAGCTATTAGCTGTCCTCCCTTTTGGGGTAGAAGATGCATCAATCATACGATTTAAAAATAAGTAGGAAAGTGAGACAGACCAAGCAAGTGGAGTGTTACCATTTGGAACATTTTTACCACCAATATATAACTCAGGAACTTCCCAATTTTCTGGGATAATTCGCTCTGTTTTACTAATATATTCGAAAGCTTTGTCATACATACCTAGCTCCAAATAACATAGTCCGAGCCAAGGTAGTCCAAAGCACCATTCTGCTTCGCTGCCTTCGTTATAATACTGATCATTGTGATAACGAATACAGCCATGTGTGCGTTCAAGTTTTTCAGAAACCATTTCAACTATTTTAAGAGCAGTTTTCCTTTCAACTATACGATATGGATAGATAAGTGAAAGCAGGGATAAATCTGTTTCTTTCGTTTCACTTTCTCTAGGTAAAAGAAAACGCAACGTCTCTTCGCCTTTTTGAATTAGTTCATCCTTTACGTTTACTAACATTTTCACAGAACGTAATCCAGCAACACAAGCTCCTACACTTGAGGCATGAAGTTCCATATTCTCTTCCCACATACCATTATCCTTTGCCTGCCAGTATTGAAGACACTCTAAATAATCGACCAGCTTCTGAACAATAGCGATATCTTTCTCATCACGAATAACTTTATGACCATGGCTCACCCCTACTCCCACACCCCATAAAAATGCTCCAATTGCATCATTTTGAGCGTGACCCCATTCTTGGTTCAATTCCTCTAAATCTGTAGAATAGCGTGAGTGGATATATTCAAAAAGGTAGACTGGTTTTTGTTCTCTATGGATGTCTATTTTCCATTCATAGGTTTTAAATAGATCAAATAACGCATAATATGCTTTTTCATACCGATCAGATTGGCTTTGTAAAAAAGGCAAAACTGTGTATACAATATCACGTATCCAGACATAATTGTAGTCTTGCGAAACACTGGCAGTATAGGCTCCATTCGGTAAACGCATCCGATCTAAAACTTCCATAGCATTGTTGACTTTCATATACGAGACCTCCTTTAATAATATCTATACAGTGATTGTTAACCAATTTCTTTTATTCTAGACAATTTAAACAAAGACGAAAGCGCTTCCATTAAAACATTTAATAATTATATATTATGCAAAATTTTTCAATTGGAAAAGCAACAGTACCTAGTCTTTAAAAATCTTTATTTTCTTAGTTACAAATTTCAGATTCTACTATGCGTTTAGTATCCAATGCTACTACTACCCAAGATTTTAATTTGTAACCAAACCTAATTAACTTTCTTAAACAACAAAAAAACATAACGAAGTCCCGGAGGAGGGATTCGTCATGTTTCGTTGCTGTTAAAGTTGGTCAACGGCTTCCTTGAATATTTCATATGAACGTTTTCTAGCTTCCTGGTCATAAACGTATGTAACTGCCATCAATTCATTTACATGGTATGTTTCCAAGAATGGTTTTAATTGCTCAGTTATTGTATTTCGACTGCCTTTAAAAGTATAAGTCGACATTGCACGTACTGCATTTTCCTCTAAATGATTCCACACACCATTCAAGCTTTCCACTGGCGGCTGTAATAAGCTCTTTCTACCAGACACCACATTTAAATAAAATCGATCACTAGTAGTAGAAAGAAGTTTCGCTTCTTCATCGGTTTCTGCTCCTATTACATTTACACAAACAATCACATAAGGTTCAGATAAATACTCTGAAGGAACAAACTGATTTCGGTAAATTTGTATTGCATGTTCCAACTGCTGAGGAGCAAAATGTGCAGCAAATGCATACGGTAGTCCTAAACGAGCAGCTAATTGTGCACTTGAAGTACTTGAACCTAGAATATATATTGGTACATTGGCACCGACTCCCGGAAATGCGCGAACAGCTCCTTGGTTATCTAGCGATTTAAAGTAATTTTGCAATTCTACCACGTCCTGTGGAAAAGAAAAAGCAGTTTCCTGTGTAGTCCTGCGGAGTGCACGAGCTGTTTGCATGTCTGTACCAGGTGCACGACCAAGTCCTAAATCTAGTCTATTTGGATAGATATTTTCCAGTGTCCCAAACTGCTCTGCAACTACAAGAGGTGCATGATTTGGTAACATAATTCCACCTGATCCTACTTTAATCGTTTCGGTATTTTCCAACACATGGCCGATTAGAATGGAAGTTGCTGAACTAACAACATTCGGTGAATTATGATGTTCTGTTAGCCAGTATCGACTGTAACCGATCTTTTCTACGTGTTGCGCTAGGCTAACCATATCCTCAAAAGCCTCTTTGTTTGTTTGGCCTTCCTTTACTGCCACTAAATCCAAAACTGATACAGGAACAGGTTGAAGTCTTTTATTCATATTTTTACTTCCCTTCATTATATAACGTCTCCATTAGATAATAGAATCAAGTTACTTTTACTTCAAGGTATTTGCTTGATAAGTCTTATAAACTATTTGTATAGAAGACATACAAAACCCCATCTAAGATGAAGGATGGGGTTGGCTCTATACAATTATATAATTTATAGCTTCCATTTCCCTTAATGTTCCTTTGACAAATCGAGAAAATCTGTCACTCGTTGCATATATTCATCTGCGTCATAAGAGAAGTATAGCTGACTAGCTAGTCTAACAGGATCTCCGAAGAAGAAACGTTCGTATAACGTTTGCCGAGTACCAAAAGAACTCATCGTTAAGTCCCATGCTAAGCGGAAAAGTTGGACACGATCCTCACCCGTATTTTCACGAGATTGTAAGTAATGATTTAATTCATTTCCTACAGGTGATTGAAAAGTATTTCCTGTTGGAATAGACATTAATCCACTGGCACCTAATAGTTGAATAATTTCTGTAAAACGCGGATATACGCGAGGATATACATTCATAGCAATTTGTAATGTCGACCGATCTGGCTGCATCCATCCACCTTTGTCTATTTTGGCTTCTACTTCTGATTTAATCACTAGTGCTTTCATCGTTTCCAAAGCAATAATTATTTCAGAGACTTTTTCTTGCACATGTTGGTATTCTCCAATATTAATAGTTTCAATAATAGAGTGGACTATTCCTAATATGAATTCGGTTTTCACAATTTGCCTAGATACTACTTGATGAAGTGTAAAAGGCAAGAAAGAATTCGATCGCATAAAAATATTGGAGATAGGAACATTATCATAAAAAAATACACGTTCCCAAGGTACTAATACATTATCAAATACAACAATACTATCCATTTCTTCAAACCTTGAACTTAATGGATAGTTAAAAGACGAATCACCTCCAACAAATGATTCTCTACATATGAACCTTAACCCTGTTGTATTACTAGGTATTGAAAATGCGAAACCATTTCCATCTTCTTCCTTCCCATTTGCAGAAATAACTAAAAGCTCATCCGTTATTCCACCTTGTGTCGCAAGAAGTCGTGCCCCTTTTATAATAATACCATGCTCGTTTTTATCTACAATTTTTGCAGCAATTGGCTCTTTCGAACGTTCTATATACAGTTGAGTCCGATTTACTTGTGGCTCTATAAATGTATGGGTCATAGAAATATCTTTTTCTCTTGCGTATTCATAAAATGATTGTAGGTTTTCTGGGAAACAGTTTTTTTGATCCTGCAACAGATGCACGGATGAAGCTAGAGCCATTAAAACTGTGTTCATATAATCTGGACTTCTCCCCATTAACCCGTTGTTACTCCTAGCCCACTGCTGAATCATTGTGCGTCTTGTTACTAAATCTTCCTTCGTCTTTGGTTGTAAATATGAAATACCAACCCTATTTTTAGTTGTTGGAGATAGATACGTTAAAATATCCTTTAAGTCTTGATGATGCTGAAGTTCATATAATGCAGCCTGACTCTTAATAATTCCTTTAAATGCAGGGTGCTCCGAAATGTTACCTGTTACACGTTTCCCCTCTATCCAAATATCCGTTTTTAGCTCATCAATCCGTTCAATATACTGTCTCCCCGTTATAGCCGGCAT
Source organism: Psychrobacillus sp. FSL H8-0510 (assembly GCF_038008345.1). Classification (NCBI taxonomy): domain Bacteria; kingdom Bacillati; phylum Bacillota; class Bacilli; order Caryophanales; family Bacillaceae; genus Psychrobacillus; species Psychrobacillus sp. FSL H8-0510. Next base: position 1,371,895 of record NZ_JBBOYZ010000001.1, on the reverse strand, counting down.
ACGCTCACCCCTAATGTATTAGGTTGTTCATAGCACTATATTATTCTACTGAAGCTGAGGTGTGACGGATCAGTTTTGAAAGATAAAAGGATAATATCAATTGGCCTGTCCACACTTATAAAAAAGGAAATCCTCATACTTCCTATTTAAATCTCTCCTCTTCTTCTTTTACTGTGCAATTCGCCCTAAAAAATTATTGTTTAGTGGAATAAATTTCCTTATTTATGAATATACTTCACCTAGAAGAAGGAAGTGAGGTCTATTAAATACTTAATTCTTATATTTGTTATTTGTTTATATGGCTGTAGCGAGCAAAATACAAATCCCCCGAGTCAAGACTCTGTTGAAAATCAATTGATACAAGTATCCAAAGAGGATTTCTCAACGGAAGACATACCAAAATATGATTATTATGCAAAACAAGGTTGGACTCTAACATTTCAAGATGAGTTTGATGATTTAGAAGTGTCGAGTAAGAAATGGAACAAACTAAATTCAGGTTATAAAGATCATGGTCGTAAGCATCATTATTTACCGGAACAAGTTTCTAGCTCCTCAGGCACTTTAAAATTACAAGTTGATAATAAACCATTTCAAAGTTATCCCTACCGTTCAGGTGCAGTAACTACTCAAGGACTCCACGAACAGCTTTATGGAAAATTTGAGATACGTGCAAAACTACCAGTGGGACAAGGGTTATTACCTGCGATTTGGCTACTACCAACAAACCATGCTGCCTTTCCTGAAATCGATATAGTGGAGATGTTGGGTCAACTTCCTAACGAAATTTGGCATGTCGGTCATTCAGGACCAGGTAAACGTGAGTATCAAGTTACCAATATAAATGGAAGTCAATGGCATTTATATACGCTCGATTGGACTAAAGAGGAAATAATTTTTTCGATCGATGAAATTGAAAGATTCAAGATCAAGAATTTTGCCAATACAAGCATGTACTTATTAATGAACGTTACAGTCGGCGGGGTTTGGGTTGGGGACCCAGACAAAGAAACGAAATTCCCCTCTTATATGGAAGTAGATTACATCCGAATTTATTCAAAAAATAATTAATATTAGAAAGTTGGAACAAATTGAGTTATTGGTCTTTTTTATTTACAGCAATCTTCGTACTTTATCTCTTATTACAATTAAAATATATATATAGATCCTTAAAAGTTAAAAAAGCACCCTACATTTCAAATAAAGAGAAAAAAATTACTGTGTTAATCCCTGCATTTAATGAGGGGCTCGTTCTCTTACAATGTCTAGAAAGCTGGAAAAGGTTAAACTACGATAACAAAGAAGCTATATTTATAAATGATGGGTCAACCGATAATACGATGAATGTTTTACATGAGCTACTTGATCTATTAAGAGTAGAAAAAGAAATAACCTTAGATAATTCATCCATAAATTTTTCTAGACTCTTTAAAAGTAAAAATTTTCCGCAAATTTATGTTATCGATCAACTAAACGGTGGTAAGTCTGCTGCCCTTAATGCCGGTATCTCCATTGCAACTGGAGAAATTGTAATTACCCTTGATGCCGACTCCATATTAGAAAGTGATAGTCTTACTAGAATTAATGAGTCATTCTCTGATCCAAAAGTGATTGCTGCTGGTGGTATGGTACAAGTGGGACAAGTAATAAATAGAAGAGGTAATAATTTTTACGGGAAAAATTGGATTATCAAGTATCAATTATCTGGTTATTTATCTTCTTTTTATGTACGGAAAGTAACACAAGCAAAGTTAAATGTATTAGGGGTGGTATCTGGGGCATTCGGAGCTTTTCGTCTATCTATCCTACAACAAATTGGTGGTTTTAAAGATACGCTAGGAGAGGATATGGAAATTACTTTTAGACTTCATAAATTTATTCATGAGCGGAAACTCGGTGAAAAGATGATATTTGTCCCTGAGGCAGTTTGCTATACAGAAGTACCTGAAGATTTCAAATCTCTATTACATCAGCGAGTTCGTTGGCAAAAAGGTTTTCTAGATTGTATTAATCTATATAAAAAAGATTTTTTTACCAAACTAAGTAAAAGGTTCTCTTTTTTTTTATTATTCGAATCCATTGTACTTAGCATTTTAGGGGTAATCACAATTTTTATATTACCAATTACCTTATATTTAGGGAATATATCTCCATTTACCATTGTATTGCTTATTACTGCATGGTCTAGTGAATTCATTTTAAGATTAGTAGCGGTTCAACGCGCTGGACATTTTGGTTATACCTTTTCTTCTAAGCAGTGGTTAAAAATTGTATTATTTACTATTTGGGAATCTGTAACATATCGCTTGCTGGATACCTTTTTCTTCTTCTATGGATCCATCCTTTATATTTTCGGTAATCGCCATAATTGGCACAAACTCCAAAGAAACGGATCTGTTATCTACTCTGAATTAGAACCTGTAAGATGACCTATCATCATTAAACCCGAATGGCCCTAAAGGGGTTTCCATTCGGGTTCTTTTTTTATTTAAAGCGTCCCACCAGATCCACCATCAATATTAACAGATGTTCCCGTTACATAAGACGCGGCATCTGACACTAAAAAAGTAATGACATTTGCTGCTTCTAAAGTTTCACCAATTCGCTGAAGTGGAATCGTTGGACCAACTACATTTTTAGAATATTCTTCCCAAGTAAGTTCTGGAGCATCTTTTTTCCACTTCAATTCGATTTGGTTGCTTCTAATAAGGCCAATACATACTGTATTAACCCGGATATTATCTTTTCCCAAATCTTTGCTCATCGCTTTAGTCAATGCCATTCCAGCTGCTCGACTAACAGTTGTTGGCAGCGAACTAGCAGGAGGTGTTTTTCCTAATACTGCTGTTACGTTTACAATTGCTCCTCCGCCCACTTTTCTCATATAGGGTATTACAGCTTTTGACGTATGTATAGCTCCAAATAATTTTAAATCTAAATCTGTTTGCCACAAATCTGTTTCCACTGATTCAAAAGGGTTTGCAGAAGAAGTACCAGCATTATTAACTAAAATATCAATACGTCCATAATGATCTACTGTTTTTTGAATAATTTCTTTGCATGCTTCTTCTTTGGTAATATCCGCAGAAACAATAAGTACTTGTGCTCCTGTTTCACTTTTAATAAACGCCGCAGCCTCTTTTAATTGTTCTTCTCCTCGAGCACAAAGAGTTACCTTAGCTCCTTCTTGCACTAATTGTAAAGCTGTTTGTAAACCTATCCCTTTACTTGAGCCCGTAACGATTGCTACTTTTCCAGCTAATCCTAATTCCATTATGTTGCCCCCTCTAATTCAAATCATGTTCTTCTTTCATTATATTACAATTTTATATTTTGTCAGAATTATTGCTCTCCTCATTAGGAATCAAAATAACGATAGAATGATTTCTTTTGAATGACACATTCTAAAGGAAAGGAGAAGTGATGAATTATGCAAAAACTAGTTATCGAACTTACCATTATAGCTTCTATGCAGACATTAACAACATATATACCTACAACCGCTCCTACTCATCAGGAAACCCCTGCCTATGCTAAATGGGGACAAGTTGCTGTAAAAGAAACTCAATCCAAATTTCCCCATGCAAGTATAATTGACTATCTTTATGAAGGAAGTGAACCGAAAGGAAATTCTACCATTGAAAAGTTCAGTCTAAGGTTAAAAGAGAGTGACAAAGAATTTGGAGTCTCTGTTAAAATTGAATATATTACTGATACTAATGAATTGATCCATGTTCAAATCCATGAAGTTTCGGATTAATTGTTTATACTTTTTCTATTGTTTCTAAGTCATTTCTAAATTTAAGTGAACCAATTTTATCACGACATGACCTTTAACAGATTTGCCATCTCAATTGCAGAGACGGCTGCATCGTATCCTTTGTTTCCAACCTTTGTACCTGCCCGTTCAATAGCTTGTTCTATAGATTCTGTAGTGACGATACCAAAAATAACTGGTACTCCAGTTTGTAAACCTACTTGTGCAATTCCTTTTGCTGCTTCGTTGCAAACATAATCATAGTGTGTCGTTGAACCTCTGATTACTGTACCAAGACCAATCACTGCATCGTATTTTTGGGAATCTGCCATTTTTTTTGCAATAAATGGTACTTCAAATACACCAGGAACCCAAGCAACTTCAATACTTTCTTCAGCGACACCATGACGTTTTAACCCATCTATTGCACCGTCAACTAGTTTTGCATTGATGAAATCATTAAAACGTCCGACAACAATACCTACTTTCAAATCTGTTCCAATTAAATTTGCTTCTATTGTTTTTACCATCTTATTCTCTCCTTAGCTAGCTTTAATATTTATTAAATACCTTGATAGTTCTTCGATTGTGACAATCTTTAATTGATATTGTTTGGCAAGCTCCAGTAAATCTGGTAATCGTGCCATTGAACCATCATCGTTCATTATTTCGCAAATTACACCTGATTTAGCTGAGGCACAAAGCATGGCAAGGTCAACTGCAGCTTCCGTATGACCTCGTCTTTCCAGTACACCACCTGGCTTTGCGATTAGCGGAAAGACATGTCCTGGTCGTTTAAACTGTTGTGCCTTTGCTTGTGGCTTAATGACTTGTAACATCGTCTCTGATCGATCAAACGCACTTATGCCCGTTGAAGTGTTTTCATGATCAATCGACACAGTAAATGCAGTTTGATGAGAATCTGTATTATTAGAAACCATCGGATGTAATTGCAATACCTCTGCGATTTCTTCATGAATAGGCATACAAATCAATCCTCGACCATACTTAGCCATGAAATTGATGTTTTCTGGTGTTGCAAATTCTGCTAAACAAAGGAAATCGCCTTCATTTTCGCGGTTTTCATCATCTACTAAAATAATAAGCTTTCCTTGTGTTAAATCTGTGATTGCTTCTTCTATCGTATTAAGCATGCTAATTTCTCCTTAAAAACCGTTCTGCTGTAAAAAGTCCTGGGTGATGATAGTCGATTCACTTTTCTTTGTACTAAATTGATGCACGTACTTCCCTAGCATGTCACCTTCGATATTAACGAGTTCACCCGCTTTTTTCACACCTAGAACTGTTTCCTTATTTGTGTGGGGAATTAATGAAACTGTTACTGTCGACTTATTTATAGCAAAAATAGTTAAACTTGTTCCATCAATCGTTATAGATCCCTTTGGAATACAAAAGTGACTTGCCTCTTCTGGTACAATAATATCGATATACACTGCATTTGCTGCATGGTGCTTTTTCAATATGGTACCCACACCATCCACATGTCCTGTAACGAAATGTCCACCGAATCGACCGTTTGCCGCTAATGCTCTTTCTAAATTGACAACTGAACTGCTATTTAATAATTTTGTTGTAGTTGCATAAAACGTCTCTGGCATAACGTCCACTGTAAATTCAAATCTTGAAAATGCGATTACTGTTAAACAGACACCATTCACTGCAATACTATCACCTAATTTGATGTCCTCTAAAATTCGTTTTGCTCGGATAATAAGTTGCATACTGCTAGCAGATGTTTGTACGTTCTTAATGGTGCCAAGCTCTTCAACAATTCCTGTAAACATCGTATCCTCCTTATTAGTAAGTACTTTTAGATGGAATCTAAAGCCTACTTCAAACAAAAACCTCCGTACACATAAGTGTCGGAGGGAAATTAGGTAGATTCAAATAAGCCTTTTGTGTTTTTCTCTCAAAAAGCATTGAACTACTCCTTCTCCCATCCAGACTATAACTGTCGGCTTTGGATTTTCACCAAATCATGCGTTTTACGGCTCACAGGCTTTGAGATTTCTCTCTTACTGTCGATTGGGAATTTCACCCGACCCCGAAGGATAGTTATTCAATTTTAAAAAATAGAAGCGCCTATGCCCGCGGGATCATGTCCCAACAAACTGACTTGCCCAAATTTGTTGGCACTGACAAACGCTATAGCTAGACATTAAAAAACGCATCCAAATTTATGGATGCGAGAGAAGTCATACTTTAATAAGCCTTTTGTTCCTTTTTTAGCATAACTAAAAAACCTCCAAATAGGCGACTTTCTCCTTCTCCCATCCAGACTTTAACTGTCGGCTTTGGATTCTCACCAAATCATGCGTTTTACGGCTCACAGGCTTTGAGATTTCTCTCTTACTGTCGATTGGGAATTTCACCCGACCCCGAAGGAATGTTATAAAATTGTTATTAGCATAACAATTTCATATCTTAATTGCAAGGAGTTAAGTACTTTTACATTATACAAAAGGATTTTGAAAAACATAAAAAGCTAAGAACCTCTTGTGTTGAGGGTCTTAGCAACTTTTTTCTAAAAAAAATAATTAGATCATAATGATGACAATCTTATATTTTTCATACTGTTTAATATTTTTTGCTGTATATATAAATACTGATCTAATTCTTCCACAGTCAACTCTTCAAATAACTCCACAAATATTTCTTCGCCAATCTTTTGTGCTTCCATTAAAGCAGATCGCCCTTTTTCTGTAATCTGAAGATGGATCGTCCGGCGATCTGCTTCACTATACAGTCGTTCCGCTAATTCGAACTTCACGAGCTTGCTAGAAATATTTGTGATTGCTCCTTTTGTATACCCTAAGGTCTCTGCTAAATCACTTTGCATTACTGGACCATTTGCACGTAATTGTGCTAGTACCAAAATTGCAGATATTCCTACTGGAAATTCAAATTTAGAAGAGAATTTAACTATATTTTCGTTTGAGATTACTTCAGTTGCATGAATCAATTTAAATAAATTTGTTTTCTCCATACTACATCCTTCTATTAACGCAACATGATGGATCCACCATCAACCATCATCGTTTGACCTGTAATATATCTTGAATCCTCACTAGCTAAAAATACTGCTACACGTCCAATATCCTCTTCTACTTCACCGAAACGACCCATCGGTATTTTACTTAGAACTGCTTCATAATATTCAGGTTGAGCTTTTGCCCATGCTTTTACTCCCTCTGAGTTAGCAACCGGACTGATAATATTCACATTAATACCAAAACGACCCCATTCGTTTGCAGCTACACGTGATATCCCACGAATTGCTTCTTTAGCAGCAGCATATGCTCCTTGAGTTTCATGACCAGCCAATCCTGCCCCTGAAGCAAAGTTAATAATATTTCCTTTTGTTTCTTTTAAGTAAGGCAGTGCAGCCTGCATTAAAAAGAATGTTGGATAGAATCCAGTACCAAATGATAGATCAAGATCCGCTTGTGTAATATTCTCAATCGTTAATTGTTTTGATGCATGTGCATTATTTACAAGTACATCCAACTTACCATAGTTATCAACTATTGTTTTAATGATGTTTGGTAAGTTTTCGCGATCCATAAGATCTGCTTTTAAAAACATTGATCTTGGGGAAATTTCTTGTAATAATTTCTCACTTGCTTTACCTGTCTCCTCATTCACATCTACAATTGCAACGATTGCGCCTTCTTTAGCCATTGCTTTTGCCATCCCAAATCCAATTCCACCAGCACCACCAGTAATGATTACAACTTTATCTTGAAGTTTACTCATCTTTAACACTCCTTTTTCTCTATTGTTTCCAATTTAGTTTAACACTAAACAATTTAACAATAAACTAATATGGTTTATCTATTTTAAAGTTCTATAACTTTTAAATAATCATAAAATACATAGATTCTAAATTATAAAGTAAGGGGAAATGGAAATGTTTGCAGTTCATTTTATGGAGAAAAATATGGTTATTTTAACTCAAGTATTAAGAGATATCCCTTCCATCGATGATGATCTTAAAATCAAAGGTAGAAAAGGTAAAGTAATTAATGTACTGGAAACAGAAGAAAATGGTATTCAGGTTCAAGTAGAATTTGAAAAAGTGGTAGATAAAAACAAAACTTCTGTAAAAGATCTCGGGAAGAAGAAACGAAAATAACTTTAAAATAATAATACCCGTTAAATGAGCATATATACTCATTTAACGGGTATTTATATTTTAGTGAATATCTCGTTTTTTGAACGTACCGCCTCTTACTTCTGCCACATCTGTGATCACAATAAAAGCACCAGGATCCAATTCTTTAATAATTGTTATTAACTTGTTTTCTTCCATGCGAGTGATTACACATGTGACAATATCCATAGTTTCATTGGAGAAACCACCGCGACCACTGGAGTACGTTACACCACGACCTAAACGATCCTGTATGGCAGACCCAATTTCCTCGGATTCTTTACTAACTATTCGAACTGATTTGGAACTTTCAAGTCCAACTTGAATAACATCAATAACTATTTTAGCTATGTAATAAGTAGTAGCTGAATAGAGTGCTCCTTCTAAACCATATATAAAACCAGCACCTAGAAAAATAAATGCATTAATAAATAAGATTATATCTCCTACTGAAAATGGTACTTTTCGAGATACTAGAACCGCTAAAACTTCTGCACCATCAAGTGCACCACCGTTACGTAATACCACACCAATACCAATACCTAGCATTACCCCTCCAGATATTACTACTAATAGTGGATCTTTTGCACTTAGAATCGGCTCAATTTGATGCATTAAAACTGTTGAAATAGATAGGGATGCTATACCAATAATACTCATTATTGCAAAGGTTTTCCCCACTTGTTTATAACCAATATATACAAACGGAATATTTAATATAAAGAGTAAAAGTCCAAGTGGTATATTAAACAAATATGTACCCATGATACTAACACCTGTTACGCCGCCGTCAATAACTGAGTTTGGTATTAACACTGCTTCCAGTGCATAACCAGCTATTGCTGCTCCTATTACAATTAAAATTATTCTACGGACTTTATCCGCTACTTTATTTTTCTGCATAATTTCTAAAACTCCCTTATTCATATAAAGATTAAACAAATATGATTACTATTAATTTTAAAGAAAAAAAGACTGAGTTACAAGATTAAATCTGCATAACGTAATACTTTTCAGTTTTTGATATTTATCCTCTCCTGTAAGTGAGAAAAGCCCGTAAACTTTTAAGGTTCACAGACTTTTCTTTCCTTTGGATTAAGTACCGCAAAACGTTTTGTACGGTCCTGAAGTATCAGGAGGAAGAGTAGTATAATCCATATAGTCTGCATTGTAATCATAAGGATGTGAAATTACACTTAGCAAATTGTTTAATACACTATAGTCCTCACTATTCACTGCTGCATCAAGCGCTTCTTCTACTCGATGATTTCTCGGAATAACTACTGGATTACTTTTCTGCATTAGTTGCTTTATAAATTCTTCTGACACCTGCTGATTTTCAAGTCTAGTTTTCCATTTTTCATACCATTGTTCAAATCCATTTTTACCGAATAATTCAGTTTCTTCCACTTTATCAAGAGTCAATAATCGGAATGTATTTATATAATCTACTTCGTATTTCTCCATAAGTTCAAGAAGGTTTTCGATTAGGGAAATATCCTCTTTTTCTATATTAAAAATCCCTAGCTTATTCCCCATTCCTGTTAACCAATAATTTTCATAAGTTACTGGGTAGGCCGCCATCGCTTCTTGCGCTTGCTGCACAGCTTCATCCGGATCTTCGTGAATAAGAGGCAATAAACTTTCTGCCAATCTCGCTAAGTTCCATGCGGCTATATTTGGCTGATTTTCATAAGCATAACGACCTTGTCTATCAATGGAACTAAATACTGTTTTCGGATTATATATATCCATAAAAGCACAAGGTCCATAATCGATTGTCTCTCCGCTTATCGTCATATTATCTGTGTTCATCACTCCATGTATAAAACCGACAATTTGCCATTTTGCTATCAATGCCGCTTGGCGTTCAATCACTTCTTTAAGGAATGCAAGATAGCGATTTTCATTAGCCAATAAAATTGGGTAATGTCTTTCTATTGCATAATCCGCTAAAGCTTTAAGATCTTCGAATGTGCCCCATTTTGCAGCGAATTGAAAAGTACCTACACGTAAATGACTTGCAGCAATACGTGTCATCACTGCACCCGGTTGAACAGTTTCTCGCATAATACTCTCTCCGGTAGTAACTACTGATAAGCTTCTGGTTGTTGGAATTCCTAGAGCATGCATCGATTCACTAATAATATATTCACGTAACATCGGCCCGAGGCCCGCTCGTCCGTCTCCCCCACGAGAATATGGTGTTCTACCAGAGCCTTTCAATTGTACGTCTACTAGCTCCCCCGACGGAGTTATTTGTTCACCAAGCAACAGTGCTCTTCCATCACCTAACATGGTAAAATTTCCAAATTGATGACCAGCATAAGCCTGAGCTAAAGGTATACCGCCCTCAATCACCTTATTACCAGCAAGTACCTCAACACCATGAGTACTTTCTAGCTCTTTCGAATTTAGCCCAAGAGATGTTGCCACCGCATCGTTTAATATAACCAGTTTAGGATTACTAACAGGATTTACATTTATAGCTGTATACAGTAATTCTGGAAGTTCGGTATACGTATTTTCCAAGTTCCATCCTACATTTAAATTCTCTTCCTTCATCGAATCTTCCTTTCTTGAGTTGAAAAAGCAATACTAGTTACTTATTATTCATTATTATACCCTTACATGCTACAGATACGCTCCCCTTGGCTCTCTTTTGCCTATTAAAAAAGAATACCCTATAATAGGCATCCCCTAATATTTAAACAAGTATCTCTCGATTTTAAGAAAACATAAAAATACGAACCATTATGGTTCGTATTTTTTATGTTTATACTGCTATAATTTTCGTGTCTTCCTTTTCCCGAGTATATAATTGAATTACAAATAGTACCCCAAATAATACAAGCCCTATTATATCCGACATACTCTCTGGGTATATCAATAGTAATCCTGCTCCTACTGCCAAAATTCTTTCCAACCAATTAACCTTTCTATACCAATACCCTATCATTCCAGCGCCAATAGAAATCATCCCTATTATTGCAGTAAATGTGACCCAGATAATTTCCCACAAAGTCGTATCAATCATTAACAATGTTGGTGAAAAGACCACCATGTATGGAATTATAAAGGCTGCAATTGCTAATTTCGAAGCCTCTAAACCGGTCTTTATAGGATCTCCACCAGATATCCCTGAAGCGGCAAAGGCGGCTAGTGCAACAGGAGGTGTAATATCTGCTATTATTCCAAAATAGAAAACAAAGAAATGTGCAGATAATAGAACAACAATTGGAACTGCACTTTGTGCAACATCAGGCGCTAGCAAAGTAATAATCGCTGGTGCTGCAATTGTAGATGTAATTACATAGTTTGCTGTAGTTGGTGCACCCATCCCTAAAATTAGAGACGCTATCATAACAAAGAATAATGTTAATAAGATACTTCCTCCAGCTAATTTAACCAAACTTGTAGCTAGACTTAAGCCTAATCCAGTTTTTACTACTACTCCGACGATAATTCCTGCACACGCAGTAGCTGCAACAACCGCTAAAGCTGTTCTTGCCCCATCCACTAAAGCATCTAAAATTTCCTTGATACCAAGTTTAGTATCTTTGTTGATAAACCCTACTGCAATACAAGCTAAAATACCATATAACGCTGAATGAATAACAGGAACGCCTACCATCATTAAAATAATGATTAGGAAAATAGGTAAAATTAAATAAATCTTTTTAAAGATTTCCTTCCGATCTGGCATTTGATCATCTGTTAATCCTTTTAAACCTAAACGCTTCGCTTCAAAATGGGTCATAATCCATATTCCAGTAAAATATAATAGAGCTGGAATTGCCGCTGCTTTTGCAATATCCCAGTACGTTACTCCACGTCCGATAAATTCAACCATTAAGAATGCGGCTGCACCCATAATTGGTGGCATCAACTGTCCACCAGTAGAAGACGATGCTTCAACTGCACCAGCAAACTCCTTCTTATACCCAAGCGATTTCATCATTGGAATTGTGTAGGCACCAGAAGTAACAACATTTGCTACCGAACTTCCCGAAATAGTACCCTGTAAAGCAGATGAAAAAATAGCAACCTTTGCAGGACCTCCAACTAACTTTCCAGCCACTGCCACAGACAAATCATTAAAATATTGTCCTACTCCGGTTTTCACTAAAAATGCTCCGAAAAGCAAAAAGGCAAAAATATAAGTAGATGAAACAGCAAGAGGTGTCCCTAAAATACCATCAGTTGTGTAGAACATTAAATTCACAATATTATCGACACTTTGGCCCCTATGAGCCATAAATGCTGGGAAATAAGGTCCTAGGTATGCGTACACTAAAAAGATTGCAGCGATTATAGTAATTGGTAAACCAACCGCTCTTCTAGATGCCTCTAATACAAGCAATACTGCTAGTAACCCAACAATGAAGTCCATACTCTCCAATGAACCTAAACTTTGTACTAAACGAGTATAATTTATCGTCCAATAAGTTCCGATTAACAAAGCACCAGCTGTTAGTATGAAATCATACCATGGTATTTTTGTCTTCGAAAATTTTCTACGTGCTGGAAAAAGTAAAAAGATAAAAACTAGACCAAAACCTAAATGGACTGTTCGTTGTATTTGAGCGGGAAATTGACCATATATGGCTGTATAAAGTTGAAATAAAGAGAATGCCATTAATCCAAAATAAATAATATATTTTAGCACTCCACCTAATGTCCGAGTGTTCGACTCTAGATCGTACTTTTCTAATATTTCTTGCTGTTCTTCCAAAGATAGCTCTTCAAACTGATCGTCTTGAAATGGTTGTTGGTTCTTATCTTTCATTTAATTCGACTCCTTTCACTTTTTCAAAGAGTGATATTTTTTTAACTTTAAATTCATAAGACTTGCCTCGATCTAACTCTTCTTTTAAATCGAAACTTTTCTCGTTGTAATGAAAATCTAATTTATTGTCCACATCTCCAATATGTAAAATAAAATCCTTTAATACTGCTGTATCGTATTTAAGCGTGTAAACACCATTTTCATAACTCAATGTCTGGCCTTCCTCTGCATAACCAGGCATGCCAATCGCCACATTACTATATTGCATAGAAGCCAATTTAATTTCATTTGATTCTAATACTCTATAATTCTCTATTACATCAGTCAGGTGAATAGTATGTGTAAAAATAATTTGAAAGTGATCCTTTTTTTCTAATGGGATAAAATGAATACTTGGGTGCTCGGTCCTAGTTTCTGTAAAAGTAAAAGCTGAAAAAATAGGGATAAAACAAAATAAAGTTAAAAAGAAAATAATCAAAAATAGCCAAATTATTTTTTTCATAAAGTGATTAATCCTCACTTTTTTTAACAAAAAGGGACTCGAAGCAATTCGCAACAGAGCCCCTTCTTACTTTATAATTATTTATTGACTTCATCGAAGTATTTTTTTGCTCCGGGATGAACTTCAATTCCTATACCATCTAGAGCTGTTTCGGCTTTGATGAATTCACCTTTTGCATGACTAATTTTATCTGTATTTCCATATATCGCTTTTGTTATTTTATATACTAAGTCTTCAGAAAGATCTTTGTTTACTGCTAGCATTGCAAGTACTGAAACTGTAGGTGTTTCTTCCTTAATACCATAAGTACCAGCTGGGATTGTATCCTTCGCATAATATGGATATTTCTCGATTAATGCATCTGCTTTTTCATCGTTCACTGAAATAATCGAAACTTTGTTTGTAGCATTTAGCGCTTCTACAGCACCAGTTGGATAACCAGCCGTAATAAATGCAGCATCAATTTGTCCAGACTGAATACCATCTGTTGACTCACCGAAATCTAAACTTTGTGCTTCAATATCCTCCATTGACAAACCATGGATCTCAAGCAATTGCTCTGCATTTGCATAAGTACCTGATCCTGGAGCTCCAACAGAAACCTTTTTCCCCTTAAGATCTTCAAAAGAAGTAATTCCAGAATCCGCCAATGTTACTAATTGAACTGTTTCAGGATATAACGCACCTAGTGCAGAAACAGCATCTGTTTTCTTACCTTCAAACATCATTATTCCTTCAGTACCATAGTAAGCAATATCCGTTTGAACGAAAGCGATATTTCCTTCGCCTTCTTGTAATGCTGTCATATTAGCTGCTGATGCTTGAGATACCTCCGCAGTAGTTTTAACACCTGTTTCCGTAGTGATTAGATCCGCAAAAGTTCCACCTAACGGATAGTAGGTTCCTTGCGTTCCACCAGTTAGCATACTTAAAAATTTAATATCTTCTTTAGTTTTACCTGAATCACTATCAGAAGAATCCTCATCTGTAGAACCACAGGCTGCAAGTATCATTAAAACTAAAATACTTAGTATGCTCAACAACTTTAATTGCCTTCTTTTCATTCCATTTCCTCCCTTTTTATATAAAATCCCCTTGCACTTATTAATATTAACATATAAGTTTATTTAATTGTCAACCTATTTAGTATTTTCAGGTTTTATAAGTATTGAAAAAAGCATGCATATAATCGTGTAAGGATTACATGCATGCTCTATTTTAAGCTCTACTTATGAGCAGCCATCATATGTTGTATTTTTTACTTTTGAACCAGTTTCGCCTCTAAGTAAGTCACCTTCAGTTGCTTCAATAATTTGATTGGTTACATTGTTAGAAATGGAATTAGCTACTAATTGTAGAAGACTATTTACATCACCTTGGGATTGTTTAAATTCTTGTACAATTGGTAGTCCATCGATTTCTTCTTCGATAGCAGCAATTTTTCCTTCTATTAGGCTAAGTGCTTTTTCTTTCCCTAAATGTTGAAAGTTAACGGCTTGTTTTTGTAAGCTTTTTAGGCTTGCTATTTTTTCACGTACCTTTGTATTCTCATTAATTTGTTCTTCTGCACGTTTGAAGAATTCAACTTCCTCCGTATTTGCAATCATTGTTGCTATTTCTTTTGCTTTTTCAATAATATCTTCTCTTGTATATTTAGTTGTAGACATTATACTCCCACCTTTTGCTCGATTATTTCATTTACTAGTTCCCCAGTAAGTGACCATGTTTTTGCTTCTACTATTTTAACCTTAACTAATGTCCCAATGATATCTTTTGGTCCTACAAAATTTACTAGTTTACTTTTGCTCGTATAACCTGCAAGTACGTCAGGATTATTCTTACTTTCACCTTCGACTAAAACTTCCACAATTTGTCCATCATGCTTTTTCATAGCCTCCGCGGACATATCATTCACCAGCTTATTTAATCGCTGAAGTCGTTGTTTTTTCACTTCCATCGGTACGTTATCTGCCATTTTTGCAGCTGGTGTACCTTCTCGAGGAGAGTAAATGTACGTGTATGCTATTTCGAATCCTACTTCTTTATACAAAGACATTGTTTCTTCAAATTGTTCCTCTGTTTCATTTGGAAAGCCAACAATTATATCCGTTGTCAATGAGACGTTCGGTATAGCTGCTTTTATCTTTCTAACTAGCTCTAAGTAGTGCTCTCTTGTGTATTTACGAGCCATTATTTTAAGAATATCCGACGACCCAGATTGAACAGGTAAATGAATGTGGTCGACTAAATTTCCTCCTTTGGCAAGCACTTCGATCAAATGATCATCGAAGTCTCTAGGATGACTAGTCATGAAACGAATGCGTGCTACGTCAATTTTCCGAAGATCATCCATTAAATCACCAAATCGATAATTCAAATCTTCAAAGTCTTTTCCGTAAGCATTAACATTTTGTCCAAGCAATGTTACTTCTTTGTATCCTTGCGCAGCAAGATGTCTAATTTCTTGAATAATATCTTCCGGACGACGACTACGCTCTTTTCCACGTGTATATGGAACGATACAATATGTACAGAATTTATCGCAGCCGTACATAATGTTGACCCAGGCTTTAATCGAACCTTTACGTACTCGCGGCAGATTTTCTATAACGTCTCCTTCTTTAGACCAAACCTCTACAACCATTTCTTTTGAAAGGTATGCTTCGTTCAATATTTCAGGAAGACGGTGAATATTATGTGTTCCAAAAATCATATCTACTTGATTGTAAGTTTTTAATATTTTTTTTACAACTGATTCTTCTTGGGACATACATCCGCATACACCAATTAGGACATCAGGATTTTTTTGTTTTAAATGCTTAAAGTGACCAAGCTCACCAAATACTTTATTTTCAGCGTTTTCACGAATTGCACAAGTATTAAGTAAAACCACATTGGCATCATCTACAGTATCCGTAGGTTCATAACCTAGTTGCATGAAAATACCTGCCATTACTTCTGTATCATGTTCATTCATTTGACAACCGTATGTGCGTATATAAAATTTTCTGTTTTGACCCATATCTTTAAATTGTTCTGCAATAGCAAAGTCGTTATGGTACTCTATTTCTTCTTTGCCACGTTTTTTCGCATCTTTTAATGATGGTGGAGTATAGACTGCTTGAAAATATTTACTATAATCCTTATCGGATTTTTTATCCAAAGAGCTAGCTTCCTTCACTTGAGTACTTTGTAAACGTGATTCCTCGTTCATAAGAACTCTCCTTTCCTTCATTCGTGAAAAGTACGAATATCCCTACTATTATACTGAATAGTTATGTATTGCCACAAGGCTTTCAGCTTAAAATTGCCTAATTAGACAAATTAAGTGCATATACTTAGTTTATCGGGATTAGTTGGGAGAGATTATGGGCTATATCTTCATGCTAGAGGGCTAGATGAGAATATTTATGGGCTATACTCTATTTTTATGGACTTGCTTAGTTTTTATGGGCTATAGGCTTGTTATAGGCCATAATCCATTTTTTATGGGCTTTCGTTCGCAGAAAAAAAGCTCATGAACTTTTGACATTCATGAGCCCTTAAACCATTACATAAAGTCTTGAATTAAAGCATTGAATTCCTGTTCACTCATCTTCAAATTTTGATCGACAAGTGGTGTTGGCGCATACCCAGGAACTTGTTCTTGGTATGATGGTGCATTTTCGTCTTGATATATGATACCTGTTACAAGTCCTTTTGTTTCCATTACTAATTTCATAGCTTCATCTCTGTTTGTAGAGTCATATCCTTCTACAGCAGAAAGCTTAGTTAAATGCTCTTTAAACCAGTCATACGTATTTACTTTATTGTATGTTACACATGGGCTAAATACATTTATAAACGAGAAGCCTTTGTGATTAATGCCCGCCTCAATAATAGCAGTTAGCTCTTTAATATCAGAAGAAAATCCTTGCGCTACAAATGTTGCTCCGGATGTAAGCGCTAGTTCTAATGGCTGCACGGATGGTTCAATTGCTCCACCAGGTGTTGACTTCGTTTTAAAGCCCTCTGCTGAACGTGGAGACGTTTGCCCTTTTGTTAATCCGTAGATTTGGTTATCCATAACAACATAAGTTATATCTACATTACGACGTATCGAGTGAATGGTATGACCCATACCTATTGCAAAGCCATCTCCATCACCACCAGAAGCGATAACGTGTAAATCTTTGTTTGCCATTTTCAGACCCTGAGCTATTGGTAGTGCACGCCCATGAATGCCATGAAAACCGTATGAGTGAATATATCCAGAAATACGTCCAGAACAACCGATACCAGAAATTACAGCTAAATCATGTGGTTGAATGCCAACATTTGCAGCAGCACGTTGAATCGCTGCCTGCACTGAGAAGTCACCACATCCTGGACACCAGTTAGGTTTTACGTTATTACGAAAATCTTTAAATGTTACCATCTGTTAGCAACTCCTTTACTTGTTTTGCAAGCTGTAATGGTAAAAATGGGGTGCCATCATATTTTGTGACACTCACCAATTTATCATGACCACCGACATTCATTTTGATGATATTTGCTAATTGTCCTGTTGCGTTGTTTTCCACTACTACCACTTTTTTTGCTTTCGCAACTAGTGATTGCATTTCCGCCACTGGGAATGGGTGGATTAAGCGAATATGCGCATGATTTACTTTAACATCACTTTCAATAAGTGTTTGTTGTAATTCTTCCAACACACCTCTAGTAGAGTTGAAACCAACAAATAGTATATCAGCCTCTTCATATGGTGCGTTTACATATACAGGCTCTTTGAAGTTAATATGATTAAGCTTCCCTAAACGTTTGTCCATTTGAGCCTTACGATTTGTAGCTGCCTCCGATGGTTTACCTGTTTCATCATGCTCTACACCAGTTACATGATGAATCGCATGCTGTGTGCCTGGTAAGACACGAGGTGATACCCCGTCTTCAGTCAGTTCATAGCGTTTGAAGTACGATTTATCTTCCGTTACCGGTATTTCTTCATTCTCTACTAATTTTCCACGACGAATTTCAACCTTCGAGTAATCAAATGGCTCCACTGTTTGTTTACCAAGTGATAGTTGTAAATCAGATAAGATTATTACGGGAAGTTGCAATTCTTCTGCAATATTGAATGCTTGAATAGTATCGTAGAAAGCTTCTTCTCCAGTACTTGGTGCAATAACCACTTTTGGAATTTCGCCATGTGTTCCATAAATCATTTGCATTAAGTCGGATTGTTCCTGTTTAGTTGGTAAACCTGTTGAAGGTCCACCACGCTGTGTATCCACGATTACAAGTGGTTGTTCAGTCATACCAGAAAGTCCGATTGCTTCCATCATGAGCGACAGTCCTGGACCCGCTGATGCAGTAAATGCACGAACACCTCCATAGTTTGAACCAATCGCCATTGTAGCGGCAGCAATTTCATCTTCTGTTTGAATAACTGCACCACCAAAGAGTGGTAGTTTTTTAATCATATATTCCATAATTTCTGAGGCAGGTGTGATTGGATATGCTGCCATAAAACGAACACCTGCAGCTAATGCCCCAAATGCAATTGCATCGTTTCCAATCATGAACATACGGTGTTTTCCATCCGCAGGAGCAATCTCCCATTCTCCTAGACGATCTCCGAGCTGCTCCGCCATTGTATCAAAACCTTGTTGAATAGCTTGCATGTTTTTTTCTACTACTTCTTGTCCTTTTTTACCGAAGATTTCATCTACCACACCTTGGAATACTGCTTTGTCTAAGTTAAGTAATGCTGCACTGGCGCCAATTGCTACCATGTTTTTCATAAGAGATGTCCCAGATTCTGCAGCTATCTCTGTGAAAGGGACGATATACATTGGGGCCTTACAATCTTCAGGTGCCACTGGTGAGAATTTTGCATCTGCTAAAACAATGCTTTTTTCCGTTAACTCTTTGTAATTTACATCAATTGTTTCTTGATCAAATGCTACTAAAATATCTAAATCATCTGGTATTGTACGAACTTGTGTTGGGCGTACACAGATTTTATTGTTTGTATGGCCACCTTTAATACGTGAAGAGAAATGACGGTATCCGTATAGATAGTATCCAAGGCGATTCATCGCCATTGAGAATATTTCTCCTGTACTCTCAATTCCCTCTCCTTGCTGCCCTCCTACTTTCCAAGAAAGCTGTTGCAACATATAAACATCTCCTTACTATTCGATTAAATACTAATTTCCTTCATAAGTTTATCATGAAGTTTAAGTTATCACTATGTATTCTCTATATTTTTATAGAAATTCAGACCTTTGACGGAAGCTTATCGTCACATTTTATTCGAATAGTTTGGAGTGAAAAGGCGGCGAGGAGGCTGAAGCTAATCCAACTGAAATCATTGCGCTATTAGCAGCGCTCACTAGACCTCTTACAAAAGAGAGGTCGCTACTCTATGAGCAGCGACCTCTCGTCTATTTTGATCTTTTTTCAACAAGTAACTTTAAAGCTGTTCGATCTTCACCTGAAATGACAATATCGGTGAAGGCAGGAGAACAAGTTAAGTCTGTTCCACTTGGAGCTACAAATCCTCTGGCAATTGCTATCGCTTTGATAGCCTGGTTTAATGCTCCTGCTCCTACTGCTTGCATCTCTGCATACCCTTGTTCTCTTATTACTGCAACTAATGCCCCAGCAACTGAATTTGGGTTTGAACGGGAAGATACTTTTAAAGAATCCACTATCATTTCTCCTTTTGTCGCTATATTATGAACTTGCTTCTGGTCCATAACCTAACGTATGCGCAGGAGTAATCTTTTAGACTTTTTAACCTTTAAATGGGTAATCCTCATTTATATAAATTCTTTCCTGGTGTATCGCTTTTCCAGTAGTATTGTCCACTTCTACGAAGAAACCACTGAGCACAGAACGACCTTCCTTCGGTACCTCGAATCGCGTTGGCATATTTGTTTGAAAGCGGTAAAGTACATCCTCTTTTTTCATACCCAAAACTCCATCATAAGGACCTGTCATTCCCACGTCTGTAATATATGCGGTACCTCCAGGTAAAATACGAGAATCTGCAGTTTGAACATGTGTATGTGTTCCTACAACAACAGAAGCTTTTCCATCTAAATGCCAACCAAATGCAATTTTTTCACTTGTCGCTTCGGCATGGAAGTCTACAAAGACAATCGGTGATAGCTTTTTGGCTTCTGACACCATCTCTGTTGCCATTTTAAAAGGATCATCATGTGGTGGTAGAAACGTTCTACCGTGCATATTAATCACTGATATGGTATGACCATTTTTGGAAATGGACGTCATTCCTTTACCAGGTGCGTCTTCTGAAAAATTGGCAGGTCGTATTAAGTAGTCTGTGTCATCGATAAAATCCATGATTTCTTTTTGATCCCAAGTATGGTTACCCATTGTCACCACATCTACTCCCATATGGAGCAAAGACTGGAAAATACTTTTTGTAATGCCGCGTCCTGCCGCTGCGTTTTCTCCATTAGCAATGACTACATCTACATCGTATTTTCTTCTCAGTCTTGGTAGATAATCCTCTAACGTGTCTCGTCCCATTGAACCAACGATGTCACCTATAAATAATATTCTCATTACTACATCAATTCCTTTCACGAAAAAAAGGCTTCATTTCGAAGCCTTTTTGTTAATACTACCATAAAGCATTCACATCTATACTAGATGTTATTTTGCATATTCTACTGCTCTAGTTTCTCTAATAACAGTCACTTTTATATGACCTGGATAATCTAACTCTTCTTCAATTCGTTTACGGATATCTCTTGCCAAACGATGAGCAGTTAAGTCATCAATTTGATCTGGACGAACCATAATACGAATTTCTCGACCAGCTTGAATAGCGAATGATTTTTCTACACCTTCATAGGATTCAGAAATTTCCTCTAATTTCTCCAAGCGACGAATGTAGTTTTCTAATGTTTCACTTCTTGCACCAGGTCGTGCTGCAGATAATGCATCGGCAGCTGCCACTAATACAGCAATAACGGAAGTAGCTTCTGTATCCCCATGATGGGAAGCAATACTATTAATAACTACTGGATGTTCTTTGTATTTTGTTGCTAACTCGACACCGATTTCCACGTGGCTACCTTCCACTTCATGGTCAATTGCTTTCCCAATGTCATGTAGTAACCCTGCACGTCTTGCAAGTGTTACATCTTCACCAAGCTCTGCTGCCAACAACCCTGACAAGTAGGCAACTTCTGTGGAGTGTTTTAATACATTTTGGCCATAACTTGTACGATAACGAAGTCTACCTAGAATTTTCATAAGATCTGGATGTAAATTATGAATCCCCATATCGAAAGTAGTTTGTTCTCCAATTTCACGAATTTGTTCATCTACTTCTCTTCTAGACTTTTCTACCATTTCTTCGATTCGCGCCGGATGAATTCGTCCATCCTGTACCAGTTTTTCAAGTGCTAAACGCGCTGTTTCTCTTCGAATTGGATCAAAACCTGAAAGAATTACTGCTTCTGGTGTATCATCAATAATTAAATCGATACCAGTTAACGTTTCAAGTGTACGAATGTTTCGACCTTCACGTCCTATAATGCGACCTTTCATCTCATCATTCGGCAGATTAACTACAGAGACAGTTGTTTCAGCAACATGGTCTGCAGCAAAACGTTGTAACGCAAGGGAAAGAATCTCTCGAGACTTTTTATCGGATTCTTCTTTAGCTCTAGTTTCCGATTCCTTTGTCATCACAGCAATATCAGTAGTAAGCTCATTCTCTACTTCCTGAAGAATTATTGACTTCGCTTCTTCACGGGTTAAAGTAGAAATTCTTTCTAGTTCTGTTTGTTGCTCTTTAACTAGTTCATCCACTTTGCGTTCTTTTTGTTCGATATGCTGTTGTCTTTCAGTTAGAGCATCATCTTTACGCTCAAGACTTACTTCTCTCTTGTTTAGAGCATCATCTTTACGATCAAGGTTCTCTTCTCTTTGTACTAACCGATTTTCCTGTTTTTGCAGTTCCATACGGCGTTCACGGATGTCAGATTCTGCTTCATTTCGTAATTGGTGAGCTTCATCTTTGGCTTCTAAAAGTGCTTCTTTCTTCAACGCTTCCGCTTCTCGCTTTGCTTCATCTATGAGATTAGCTGAAGATTGTTTTGCACCAGTCACTTTTGAATCGTTCACGTTTTTTAGATAAATATAACCAACAACGGCACCGACAATCAGACCAAGCAAAGCGGAGATGATAATTTCTGTCATTCGAACACCCCCTAATGCTATACTTTTTAGTTTCAGTCGGCACGTATATACAAAACCATATACGTAATGCCTATAATCATTTAATAATAAAGAAATTATACAATTTTAATTGTATAGATGTAGAAATACTCTGTCAAGGAAGGGAGGTATAATATATATAAAGTAGGACAAAATAGATAGATGTTTGTGCAAAATTCCATTCAAATGAATTTAAACACAAGCTTTTAAAAGATCAAAACTTGTTTCTATCCTTTTAGAAGTGCTTAAATAAGCCATTTTCTATTTGATAATGTTACTAATTTTATAGCCCGAGATGAATGACAAGTCATTTGAAACGGAAATTATAACAGGATTATTATTTATCCAGAAGGAACTAGTCTACAACATACAATTTATATATTTTCAAAAAAAGTCTCTCAAATGAATGAGAGACTTTCTGTCTTGTTATTACTTATCCTCTAATAATAATTCAAATTCTTCGTCTTCGTCCTCTTCAATGTCATGTGCACCAATCGTTAAAGACCCTGCTGCCATTCCAAGAGATTCACGGATTTTACCTGTAATTTCTGCTTTAATAGCAGGATTCTCTTTTAAATATTGTTTTGCATTTTCTCTACCTTGTCCTATACGTTCCTCATTGTACGCATACCAAGAACCACTTTTTTGAATAATGTCATATTCAGAACCAATATCAACTACTTCTCCTTCTTGAGATATTCCTTCACCATACATAATATCTACTTCCGCAGTTCTAAATGGTGGAGCAACTTTGTTCTTCACTACTTTAATTTTTGTTTTATTACCCATAATATCTGTACCATGCTTGATTGCTTCTGCCCGTCTTACTTCTAAACGCACAGAACTATAGAATTTAAGCGCACGACCACCTGTTGTAGTTTCCGGATTTCCGAACATTACTCCAATTTTTTCACGAACTTGGTTGATGAAAATAGCGATTGTGTTCGATTTACTAATAACACCAGAAAGTTTACGTAATGCTTGAGACATTAATCGAGCTTGAAGACCCATATGAGAATCTCCCATTTCTCCTTCAATTTCAGCTTTAGGTACTAAAGCTGCTACAGAGTCAATTACTAGTATTTCAATTGCACCACTACGTACAAGTGCTTCTGCAATTTCAAGTGCTTGTTCCCCTGTATCTGGTTGAGATAAAAGTAATTCATCAATATTTACACCTAGTTTTTGTGCGTAAACTGGATCTAATGCATGCTCCGCATCGATAAATGCAGCTTGCCCACCAGTTTTTTGTATTTCTGCAATGGCATGTAGAGCTACAGTTGTTTTACCTGAACTCTCTGGACCATATATTTCAATAATACGTCCTCTTGGGTACCCACCTATTCCTAGTGCAGCATCCAATGCTAAAGAACCACTAGAAGAAGTAGAAATTTCAAGATTTGTCTTTTCTCCTAATCTCATAACAGAACCTTTACCAAATTGTTTCTCTATTTGTTTTAACGCCATATCTAATGCTGCTTTACGATCATTATTAGCCAATTAATTTCCTCCTCAAAAGAAATGATGATGTTTTTTATTTCTATCCTTACTATACTCGGTCTTTGAGAAATTTACAAGAAAAAAGCGAACGTTCATTCGTTTATTTTTTACGTCTATTTAATTTTGAGTGTGAAAAACGGCTCAAAATTGGATTTTGGGCCGTTTTATTGATCTAAATTAAATTTTCGATAATGTTTGCTCACGCAGTAATCGTATTAAGTAATAGATTGTAAACTTTACTGTTCTAATTCTGTTCGTGTTTCGTAAACCTGAAAGGTTGAGTTTATATGTTACTGGCTTCAAATCACCTAATGCAATTCCAATCCAAATCGTGCCAGCAGGTTGCCCTCCGTGACCATCAGGACCTGCAGCTCCAGTAATACCTACACCTATATCGGTTTGAAATTTTTCTTTTACTTTAAGTGCCATTTGCTCTGCGCATTCACTTGAAACAACGCTATACTTCTCAATAATTGCAGCATCTACACCTAGTTGCTTAATCTTCACGTCTTCTGTATAAGTGATCATACCACCAACCAATGCTTCTCCCATTCCCGGCACTGCAGCAAGTTCTGATTGGAAAAGTCCTGCTGTCATGCTTTCAGCTGCTGAAATAGTCAAGTCATTTTCGATAAGTATTTCTCTAAGTTTCGAAGGTAAAGAGTCATTATTATATCCATAAACGAATTTACCAACTCTGTTTAAAATTTCAGCTTGTAATGCTTCAATCTTTTTCCAAGCCTCATCCTCCGAATTACTCTTTGCTGTTAATCGGAGTGTAACCTCTCCATCAGAAGCAAGGGGTGCAAGTGTGGGATTTGTTTGGTTATCTAGGAGATCTTGGACTTCTGTTTCTAGCTCGGCTTCCCCTATTCCATAGAACCGAATAACATGGGACATAATAACATTTTCATCTAAAAGAAGCTTCGGTAATAGTGGCTTCGCTTCAAATTGGAACATAGGCTCCATCTCTTTTGGTGGACCAGGAAGAAGCATATATGAATGACTATCGGTAGTTAGTAACATACCAGGTGCCATACCATGTTTGTTTTCTAATACGGTGCTTCCTTCTAAAACAAGTGCTTGTTTTTTGTTGTTTTCTGTCATATTGCGACCCATACGCTTAAAGAAATCCTCAATATACATGATTGCATGATTATCTAGCACTAAGTTCATTCCCAAATGCTTGGCAATAGTTTCTTTTGTTAAATCATCTTTTGTAGGACCTAACCCACCTGTGAATATGATTAAATCCGCACGTTTTTCTGCTATTTGGATCGATTCTACCAACCTATCCGCATTGTCTCCTACAACCGTATGATAGTATACGTCCAACCCAATCTCTGCTAGCTGAGTAGATATAAAGCGGGCATTTGTATTAGAAATCTGACCTAGTAATAATTCAGAACCTACTGCAATAATTTCTGCTTTCATAAAGAACTTCCTTCCTACTTAGAATCTAGTAACACTTTGCGATTCAAATAAAAGTAATCCCATCCAGACCATACAGTAAAGAATAAACATACGTAAAGCATGATCATATCAAAAGGAATATGGAACATTTCAAAGAATATATTACCCAATAATAGGGAAGAAATCGCAACTATTTGAGTCCACATTTTTATTTTGCCTAGTTGATTGGCTGCGACTACCTCGCCTTCATTCGCTAATATTAATCGAAGGCCAGTTACTGCAAACTCACGGCTAATAATTAATATAACTACCCATGACGGTGCCATTCCAAACTCAACTAAAATGATTAGAGCTGCAGAAACTAATAATTTGTCTGCGAGAGGGTCAAGAAATTTCCCCATATTAGTAACTAAGTTATACTTTCTCGCATAGTAACCATCTATAAAATCAGTAATAGAAGCAATTATAAAGATAATTGCACCTACTAAATGTCCAACTGGAATTGTTGCTCCCAGTAGTGTAATATCTCCCCAATTGAAGTCTATAAGCATAAAAAACATAAAAATTGGGATTAAAAATATACGGAACAAAGAGATTTGATTTGGTATATTCATTTTCATAAAAAATAACTCCTTTCAATATCAAATAAAATAGCCATCATAAAGATGACTATTTGTTGAACTGTATTACTGCATTTTGAGTAATTTCTGCACTTTTAAACTCTACAACTTCATCATTTATTGTAACAATATTTCCTGGAGCGTGTCCAAGACGTATACGTATTTTCGATAATGCACTTGCATCAAATTCGTACGTTTCTCCAGCCTTTACAGATTGATCAGCAATAATTTTGTCGTTTTCATCCCTAATATTCAACCATGTAGTATTTACTGCAACCAATTTTACTAAATAGGTTTCCGCACCGGTTAAATTATAATTTGAAGTTACCCCTTGTAAATCGACGAAACTTAGCTGTTGTGTAGGTTTTGGTTCTTCTTCTACCTCTTCAACTGTTTCTTCTTCCTTAGGCTCTTCCTTATCAGCAGGTTGTATATTTTCATTGTCCTCAAATGTTGGCTTGTTCTCTTGTGTTAGCTCATCACTTGTTACAGTATCTTCCGGCTCATCCGCCCTGTTTTGGAATAAAAACCACGACATTATGATAATTGCGATAACAAAGACTACTACCATAATCATTGGGAAAATCTCCATGATCTTACTAGAAGATCGGCCTCCTAATGCTCTTCTAGAAGGAGTTGTAGGAATACTCTTCGTTACATCCTCGTTGGATGGCGAAGGAATCTCCGATTTATACGTTTCTAATAATTCGTCTCCATTTAATCCAACTGCCTCTGCATATTGTTTAATAAATGCACGAACATAAAATGCACCTGGCATACTTGCATAATTTCCTTCTTCAATACCTGCCAAGTACCGTTTTTGAATTTTTGTTATTTCTTGCAAATCCTCAATACTATAACCTTTTGCTGTTCTCGCTTCTTTTAAGCGAGCCCCAAGTTCAGTCAACTAAAACACCTGCCCGTTAAAAATTGAATCCACCAAATCCGCCAAAGCCAGTCATTCCTTTGTCAGACATTCCGTGGTTTTTTTCCATCATTTCATATGTGATTTGTTCGTCAGGAGTGTGACGAAGCTCGATAATATAATCAAAATCATCAATAGAATACTCCGAATGTTGGATGAACATATCCGGATGTTCAACAACTTTGATTGTTGGCATCCGCATCATTTCCCTGACTAATTGGAGATGCTTTTCATCGTTTGATTTTCTCGTTACAATTCCATCTAATATAAAAATATTACGATCGCTAAACTCATCCCCTGCCAATTGGTTTCTAATCGTTTGCTTAATCATTGTAGAAGACAAGAATATCCACTTTTTATTTGCACATACACTTGCTGCGACGACCGATTCCGTTTTCCCTACTCTCGGCATACCTCTAATCCCAATTAGTTTATGCCCTTCTTGCTTAAAGATTTCAGCCATGAAATCTACTAAGAGCCCTAGTTCATTACGCACAAATCTAAAGGTTTTTTTATCGTCTGCGTCACGCTGAATATACCGGCCATGACGAACCGCAAGTCGATCTCTGAGTTTGGGTTCCCTGAATTTAGTCAACTGAATCGTTTCCATAGTAGAAATAATATGTTCAAAACGTTCAATATTTTCTTTTTTCTCTGCTTTTATAAGCATACCCCGTCTGCCTTCATCTACACCATTGATCGTTACAATATTAACTCGAAGCATACCAAGTAAAGAAGAAATGTCACCTAAAAGTCCCGGACGATTAACTTGAATTTCATATTCAAAAAACCATTCACTAGCCATGTTATATCTTTCCCTTCTCTGTAGATGACGTTTCACTTCATGATTAGTTCTATCATATATGATTTTGTAGTCGAATAAAAGAAAAAAAGAAAAGAGACTGTAATACTCTCCTTTCTTTTACCCTTGTGCTCACTATAAAAAACAGTAAGGAGGATATTAAATATACCATCCTCCATTTACTCGAATAACTTGACCGGTTATATAACTTGCCTTTTCGCTCGTTAAAAATGCGACAGCATTCGCTATATCTTGTGGAGATCCCAAAATACCAGCAGGGATTTCTTCCAAAATCAGCTGACGAGCTTCTTCTTCAATATGGGTATTCATCTTTGTATCGATAAAACCTGGAGAAACTGCATTTACCCTTGTCCTCTGTAAGGCAACCTCTTTAGCATAAGCCTTTACAAGAGCATGCTGAGCGCCTTTAGCAGCAGAGTAAGCCACTTCATAAGATGCACCCGTATCTCCCCATATACTTCCTACAAAGACGACTGAGCTACTAGTCTGTTGTCGAAGCTTGCTATTTAGTTTTCCTAATAAGGCCATAGGATGTTCTACATGCACTTGAAACAACAAACGAATCTCATCTATAGTAGTATCCTCTAATCCTTTGTAAAGGCTATGCCCTTGGGCAAATACAATTGCATTAAGGACGAAAATGCTATCTACAATTTTTTCAATACAATCTGCCTTACTCATATCTGCATGCAAAACCATAAACTCTTGTTCAGGATAGGACTCATTTAGTTCTGTTAACAGCTTTTCAATACGCTCATTATTATTAGCATAGTGAAGGTACAAGGACCAACCAGCTTCTGCAAGATTACGACAAATTGCGGAACCAATTTCACCAGATGCACCTAGCACTAATGCAAACTTTTTAGTCATTTTGTTTCTCAAAAGGTAATATGGTAAACACAGTATGAGCATCTTCGTCTGCTAACGATAGAAATGCAGATTTCACTTGGTCCATTGTAAGTTTTTCTAGAGCTGGTACTACATCAAACAAATTCATGTCATTAAATGAATAACGAGTAAATTGATTGGCAATATATTCTATCGAATTCAGCGCACGTAAGAAAAAGCCTATTTTTTTACGGACAATACGTTGTAAGTCCTGTTCTTCTACGTTCCAATTGGAAGCAAAGTGCTTAATCGTTTCTTTTATTTTGTCGTTTAGTTCAGTTGGATTAACAGTATCTGAACCAATCATTGTAAATCCATATCCTTGCTCCATAGAGAAATCAGCAGAGTAAGATTCATCAATCCAACCATTTTCGTATATTTCTTGATAAAATGCAGAACTTCTGCCAAATATCATTTCAATCGCAACTTGCATTGCCAACTCGTAATTTAACATTTCATCACCGGAAATATCCGTATTACTAGCTTTAATACCGAATAAAACTTTAGGCTTTTGAACATCCATCTGAAGAGTACGCTCTTTTATATCCACTGCTTTTTGTTCTTCAGGATAGAAACGTTTAATTTCTTGTGGCTCCTCAAATTTCTTCGCTGCTTGATCTGCTTTGATGAAATCCATCATTTCTTCTGGATTAACAGCTCCCACTACGAAAAGCACCATATTTGATGGATGATAGAAAGTGTTGTAACACTCATAAAGATGTTCTGCAGTAATATGACTAATCGTATCAATTGTACCAGCAATATCAATCTTTACTGGATGCTCTTTATACATATTTTCAATTGTTCCAAAGTATAAACGCCAATCTGGTTGATCATCATACATCGTAATTTCTTGACCAATTATTCCTTTTTCCTTTTCTACTGTCTGTTCTGTAAAATATGGCTGTTGCACGAAATCCAATAAAGTTTTCGTATTATCTAAAACATGGTCGGTCGAGGAAAACAAGTACGCTGTTCTCGTAAAAGAAGTAAATGCATTCGCAGATGCCCCTTTTTCGCTGAACTTTTGAAATACATCTCCTTCTTCTTTTTCGAACATTTTATGTTCTAGAAAATGGGCAATTCCATCAGGAACGACAACAGGCTCTTCTTTACCTAGAGGTATAAATTCACGGTCAATCGAGCCATATTTTGTGGTAAAAGTGACAAATGTCTTAGAGAAATCTTTTTTAGGAAGAATATAGACATCTAATCCATTTGGAAGTGTTTCTTTATATAATGTTTCATCTAATTGTTGAAAATACTCTTTATTCATTTGTTGCACCTTCCTTACCTGAAAGGAAATAAACAAATTCCTTTTCAATTGTTAAAGCCATTTGTTGTATTTCTTCTTTTGTAACATGCATCCATTTTTCTACCCAATCTTCAACAGTGAAAGAGGTATTTAGCTCTTTATATTGATCATAAATTTCAATTTGAGCACGTGCTGAATCCAAAGCTTCTTTCAACTGATTGGTAAGCATGGATTTCGTTTGATTTAATTCTAAGTCAGAGATTTCACCGTTTTGCAATGCTTTTAGTTGTTCATCGATTAATGCAACTGCTTTTTCTTGTAAATTAGAATCTATTCCTGCTAGCACAAAGATTAAACCATAGAGCGAAGAATAACTGCTCGATGCATAATAGGCCATACTTTCCTTTTCACGTACGTTCATAAAAATCTTCGAATGTGAAAATCCACCTAAAATACCATTCGTCAGCTGCATAACCGGAAATTCTTCCGAGAAGAATGTGATAGGTGTTTGATAAGCAATATGGAGCTTACCTTGTTTCATATCTTGAATTTCATGAAGAAATTCCTTGTTATTACTTTCTTTTGGTATATCTACTGCTTTTACAATCTTCTCTGTACGATCAGCAAAAGAAAAATGACTTTGCATTTTATCTTTTATTTCCTGCACGTTAACATCCCCTACTATATAGATGGATAAACCATCTTTTGTTAGTAAATCATGATGCATATCAATCAGTTGATCGTTTGTAATTGCTTTGACAGCTTCTACTGTCCCATTAGACGTTATGGAAGCAGGACTATTAGGGCGAATATTCTCTAACAAGCGCTGTTGAGCGTATCTTGTTTTGTCATCATACATAGATTGAATACGTTCAATAACCTGTTCTTTTTCTCGTTTAACAATCGACTCATCAAATTTCCCATTCACCAAATTTGGCTTGAAAATAACCGTATGTAATAAAGAAAAGACTTCATCGACAATTTTTTCATTGGATAAATATGCGTCATTTACAGTTTCTGCGTTCAATGAAAAAATATGGTGACTCCCTTTTTTCGTCGTATCAAAGTATAAGACGGCACCGTACAAATCATCTAAACGTTTTCTAAAAGCTACATTTGTAGGGTATACTTCATTGCTAAATTGTAAGATATTCGCTAATACTGCACGCACAGCGGCTTTTTCTACTGTTAATGGCTGTTTCCATTTGAACGATATATTGATCGTTTTAAATTGTTCTGTTGGTCTCACAAAAAGCTTTACGCCACTTGCAAGTTCAAATTGTTGAAACATAAGTGATCCCCCTTTTTCTTTCTAGTGTATCTCAGATAGTGATTCACTATACATCCTCTAATTATATCAGTACAAACAAAAAGGGACCAATTAATTGGCCCCTCTTCCATATTTTCCATTAAATTTTAAGCATTCAATACTTGACTGTCGATTTATGTTCCAATCAAATTATAAAAAGTTTAGAGTATCTTCACTACAAAACTATCAATTAACGTTTTCCTTTGATATAAGGAATTCCACTTGCTCTTGGTGCGTATGCTCTTCCAATAAATCCAGCAACCGCCAAAATAGTTAAAGCATAAGGCAAGATGTGTAAGAAGTATGTTGGCACTTCTTTCACATATGGAATTTGTCCACCAATTATACTTAAAGCCTGAGCGAATCCAAAGAACAATGCCGCTCCAAGCGCTCCTAGTGGATGCCATTTACCAAATATCATGGCAGCCAGTGCCATGAACCCTTGACCATTTATAGTAGTATGACTGAATTCACCAGAAATCGATTGAGAATATACTGCTCCACCTAAACCTGCAAGTGCACCTGATAGGATAACTGCAATATAACGCATTTTTGTTACATTTACACCCATTGTATCTGCTGCCATTGGATGTTCCCCAACTGCACGGAGACGTAATCCAAATGGAGTTTTATAAATAACAAACCAAGCCATCACAGCGATACCAATCGCTAAAATAGAGGTACCATATACATCTTTAAATAACATAGGTCCAATTACTGGTAGATCACTCAAGAATGGAATATCGAATCGGATAAATCGTTCTTGAATATAATCTGTTTGCCCTTTACCATAGATCATTTTCACCGAGAAAAGAGCAATTGCAACACCTAGCATATTGATCGCAACCCCGGATATTGTTTGATCCGCGCGGAAAGAAATCGATGCTACAGCATGCATAACAGAGAATAACCCGGATACAAGCATTGCTGCGATTAACGAAACCCACGGAGTCATTGCGCCAAATGTATCCACGAACATTAAGTTAAATAGAATACCGATGAATGCTCCCATAACCATTAAACCTTCTAGTCCGATGTTAATAACACCAGAACGTTCAGAGAAGACTCCTCCTATTGCTACGAAGATTAACGGAGCTGCATAGAAAATAGCTGCTGGAATAATAAAATATAAAACATCTAAGAAGCTCATATTACTTCGCCTCCTTTTTCTTGTTCGCTTTTTCTAGGAAATAGCGAATAACGTATCCACACGCTACGAAGAATATGATAATAGCTATTACAATAGAAACGATTTCTACTGGAATACCAGCTTCGTTTGGCATATTGAGAGCTCCGTATTTTAATGATCCAAATAACACCGCACCGAAAATTACTCCTAGTGGTGTATTGGCACCTAACAAGGCTACTGCTATTCCATCAAATCCAATTCCAGTAAATCCACCCTTAACATTTGCATATTGGAACGTACCTAATGCTTCCATAGCACCAGCTAATCCAGCAAATGCTCCAGCAATAACCATCGAAAGAATGATATTTTTGTTTACATTCATCCCTGCATACTCAGATGCATGTT
Source organism: Psychrobacillus sp. FSL H8-0510 (assembly GCF_038008345.1). NCBI lineage: Bacteria > Bacillati > Bacillota > Bacilli > Caryophanales > Bacillaceae > Psychrobacillus > Psychrobacillus sp. FSL H8-0510. The sequence continues at coordinate 1,339,166 of NZ_JBBOYZ010000001.1, read as the reverse complement.
TGTTAAATCCAACCGATTTTAACTCATAACCAGTTGTTGTTTTTTCTAATATAAACCACATTAGCAGTACCATAGCAAGAGCTATGAAAATACCATAATGCAAACGAGAGTAATCTGTAATACTTTCGAAAAATGCAGATTTCAATGAAGCCGAAGCATTAATCGTTCCTGTATTGTCTCCACCATCTGACACCACTTTAATTAAAGCGTTTGTTGTATGTAAGGCAATATAGTTCATCATAATTGTTACAATTACTTCATGTACCTGTAGTTTCGCTTTTAATAAACCTGGGATAAAAGCCCAGGCCGCTCCAGCTAATGCTGCTGCGATAATAGCGAATGGTAGATGGATATACATCGGTAGATCAAATGCAATCCCTACATAAGAAGCGGCAAACCATCCAACTAATAATTGCCCTTCCACCCCGATATTAAATAGTCCCGTACGAAAAGCAAATGCCACGGATAAACCAGCAAGTAAATATGGAGTGATTTGACGAATTGTCTCTCCAATTGCATAAGCATCTCCAAAAATACCATTCCATAGTGCCGTGTAACCTAGTATAGGATCATACCCACTTACCAGCATGACAATGGCACCTACAAGCAATCCTAAAATAACAGAAATTACAGGGACAAGTATATTGACTACTCTATTCGACATGAGTTGTATCCCCCTGTTTAGCTATGTTTGAATTCTTCTTTTGACCCGCCATCAATAAACCAAGTTCTTGTTCTGAGGTTTCTTTTGGCAATAAAGTATCTACAATTTGTCCATCATAAATAACTGCAATACGATCGGATACATTCATAACTTCATCTAATTCGAATGAGAGTAGAAGTACCGCTTTTCCGTTGTCTCGTTGTTCAATAAGACGTTGGTGTATAAATTCAATAGCTCCTACATCAAGCCCTCGTGTCGGTAAAGCTGCGATTAACAAATCTGGATCACGTAAAACCTCTCGTCCAATAATTGCTTTTTGCTGATTTCCTCCAGACAGTGCACGAGCAGGTGTATGCTCTCCTTGCGTCCGCACATCAAAATCATTTATAACTTTTTGCGCCAACTCTGAAACTTTTTTATAATTCATAATTCCACTTTTTGAAATAGGTTTTTGATAGTAAGTTTGTAATGCAATATTATGACCAATTGAAAAGTCTAAAACTAAACCATGCTTATGACGATCTTGTGGAATATGCCCTACACCAGCCTCCGTAATTTTACGTGGCTTTTTGTTCGTAATATCTTTCCCGTTTATCGAAACAGAACCGGCTTTTGCTTTGCGAAGACCAGTGATTGCTTCGATTAACTCACTTTGACCATTCCCATCAATACCAGCAATCCCTAGAATTTCTCCTTTGCGGACTGTTAGGTTTAGGCCTTTTACTTTATCAATACCACGATAATCTGCGACTACTAGGTCTTTAACAACAAGTGTATCGTCTGTTGGATTAGCTTCACTTTTAACAGTTTTGAATTCTACTTGTCTACCAACCATTAATGATGCTAATTCATTGGGATTTGTTTCAGCAGTTATAACAGTACCAATTCCTTCACCTTTACGAATAACTGTTACTCGATCAGATACATCCATAATCTCTTTTAACTTATGTGTAATTAATATAATCGATTTACCTTCTTGTATTAAGCGTTTCATAATTTGTATAAGTTCATTTATTTCTTGAGGAGTTAGTGAAGCAGTCGGCTCATCAAAAATAAGAATATCCGCACCACGATAAAGCGTTTTCAAAATTTCAACTCGTTGCTGCATCCCAACCGAAATATCTTCAATCTTCGCATTAGGATCTACATCTAATCCATACATTTCAGACAATTTTTGAATTTTTTTAGCTGCATCTTTAATATTCACCATACCAGCTTTAGTTAATTCATTACCTAATATTATATTTTCTGTTACTGTAAAGTTTTCAACGAGCATGAAATGCTGATGCACCATTCCTATGCCTAAATCATTGGCAACATTTGGGTCTGTAACTTTAACTGTCTTTCCTTTTACTTTTATCTCGCCGGCCTCTGGTTGATATAATCCGAACAAAACGTTCATAAGTGTGGATTTACCAGCACCATTTTCTCCTAAAAGAGCATGTATTTCTCCCTTTTTTAACTGAAGGGTAATGTTATCATTTGCAACAAACGATCCAAACTCTTTCCTTATGCCAAGCATCTCTATTACATAATCCAATGAACTCACTCCCCACTATCATACTAGTACTAAATTAATACACGAAAGACTCTAGACTTTTGAATAGTTAAAATCTTTCGTCTACTAATTTAAAATATCATAAAGACCGAGAGAGATCGGTCTTTATGATGTTCGTTAATATTATTATTCTACTGTTTCAGGAACAACGATTTCCCCATCAGCGATTTTCTTAGTGAACTCATCAATTTGGTCAAGAACATCTTGTGGAATAGCTCCACGAGAATCCGCAAGACCAACACCTTCTTCAGCTAAACCATAAGTTACAGTTGTTCCACCTGGGAAGTTTCCAGCCATTGCATCTTTTGCAATGTTTTGAACTGCAGTTCCAACTTTTTTCAACATAGAAGTAAGTGTTACGTTAGTATCGCCTACAGCACCTTCTTCGTATTGGTCAGAGTCAACTCCGATTACCCATACGTTTGCGTTAGCATCTTTTGTTTTACGTTCTTTTGCTTCTGCAAATACACCATTACCTGTACCACCAGCAGCGTGGAAAATAATATCTACGCCTGAAGAATACATACGGTTAGCAGTTGTTTTACCAAGTGCAGCATCATCAAATTTACCAGTGTATTGTACATCTACTTTAATAGATGGATCTACAGCTTTAACACCTTCTAAGAATCCTGCTTCAAAACGTTCAATTACCGGAATTTCCATTCCACCAACAAAACCGATTTGTTTAGACTCAGACATTAGAGCAGCAGCAACACCTGCAAGGAATGATCCCTCTTGCTCTTTGAACATTACAGAAGCAACGTTTGGAGCATCAACGATTGAATCGATGATTGCAAGTTGAGCGTCTTTTTGTTGTGCAGCAATCGTTTTAATTGGTTCTTCCATTAGGAATCCAATACCATATACTACATCAAAGTCGCGACGTACTAAGTTATTTATGTTTGTAATATAATCTGCATCTGATGTTGATTGAAGGTAGTCATATCCACCATCGCCTTTTTCAAGACCATTTTCTTTACCAAACGCTTCAATACCTTCCCAAGCTGATTGGTTGAATGATTTGTCATCAACCCCACCAACGTCAGTTACCATTGCTAGAGAAAAATCTACTGCTTCAGTTGTACCTTCAGAACCTGTTCCTTCTGAATCTTTTGGTGTAGTTGTTTCTTCATCTTTAGACCCACATGCTCCTAGGATAGTTCCAGCAGCAAGTACTAGTGATAGACCTAATCCAAATTTACGTTTTGTCAATTTGAAAACCCCCATTTATTTTCTTATTAGCAGGAATTGTTGCATTTTACACCCTTTTCCGAACAACGTGAAAGCTAAATTTATCCGCTCGAAAATAATTTTTCGAGTACAAAACCACACGATCGTTTTCATCGTAATGGAGTTGTTTTAAAACAAGCAAGGAAGTTTCTGGCTCACAGTTCAAAGTAGGAGATGCGATCTCGTGGTAACCCACAGGATCAATGTAAGTCACCGCATATGAAATATGTATTTCTCCAGACTCTTCTAATGCAGTAAAAATAGAGCCTTCTTCTCTAATGAGAAAATCATTAGGTAAATAATTTTTCGGAACCTTATCGACACAATACACAACCGGTTCGTCATTTGCAGTACGGACACGTTCCATTGTAACAATCGATTGCTCATCTCCACACTGGAATCTTAAAATATCATCCTCAGATGGAATCGCTTGCATAGAACTCAAGTAAACTGTACCTGGTTCCATTCCAGCCTTACGAATCATAGATGAGACGCTAGAAAGCTGTTCGATACCAGACGTGAAAATGGGCTTAGAATTTACAAACGTGCCCACTCCATGTCTTCTGACTATTACATTTTCTTCTTCCAATAAGCGAAGAGCTTCTCTTAAAGTTGCGCGACTTACTCCTAATGACTTGGCCAATTCAAATTCTGAAGGAAGCTTTTCCTTTTCTTTGAATATGCCCTTATCGATGTCTTGTTTAAGACGATCAATCACTTGTAAATATAAATGCCGATGGTCTACTTTTATTGTCATCTAAAACACCACCATTTTGAAGAGATCAGACCTCTGATGTAAAACTTTCCTACTAATCAGTCATACTATAACATTTTTAATACATGAAATAAATACTTTTATTTATATTATTTTAAAAGTCGATACAAAAAGTATGTGAATTTGTAATTATTTTGTCATACTTTTTCTATAAAGTGTGATACTATTTAACCTTTTAGGTTACATAATATCATCATCCACAGAGTGTTTAGAAACCAGTACTTGTCTTGGCTTACTTCCCTCATAAGGTCCGACAACCCCACTAAGTTCTAGCTGATCGATAATTCTGGCTGCTCTGGAATAACCAATTCTAAATCTTCTTTGAAGTAATGAGACGGAAGCAGTTTGCATTTCAGTTACTAGTTGCACAACATCATCATATAATTCATCTCTATCTAACTGTTCTGCCGACTCTTGCACTTCATCTGGAATCATTTCATCTTGATAATTAGCCTTTTGTTGTTCAATAACAAAATCTACAATTCTTTCAACTTCTGCATCTGATAAAAATGCCCCTTGTACTCGGACTGGCTTCGAGCTACCGGCTGGAAGAAATAACATATCCCCTCTACCTAATAGTTTTTCTGCTCCTCCCATATCTAAAATAGTCCTGGAGTCAATTGCTGAGGAAACTGCAAATGCAATTCTTGAAGGAATATTAGCTTTAATAATCCCTGTTATCACGTCAACGCTCGGTCTTTGTGTAGCAATAATCAAATGAATCCCAGCTGCACGAGCCATCTGAGCCAAGCGAGTGATAGAATCTTCTACATCACTAGAAGCAACCATCATTAAGTCCGCTAATTCATCTACTATAACCACTATAAACGGAAGTTTCGGATGTTTTTCTTCATTCTCTTCGTTCCATCTGTCAATATGCTCATTGTACCCTTGCATATTTCTTGTGCCTGTATGAGAAAACAACTCATATCTTCTTTCCATTTCAGAGACTATTTTCTTCAAGGCCTGTGATGCTTTTCGTGGGTCCGTTACAACGGGCGCAAGTAGATGCGGTATCCCATTATACATATTAAGCTCTACCATTTTTGGATCAATCATCATCATTTTCACTTCATGCGGTTTTGCTCGCATCATTATACTTGTAATTATGCCATTGATACAGACACTCTTCCCACTTCCAGTAGATCCAGCTACTAGTAAATGTGGCATTTTATTTAATTGGGCCAGCACAGCTTGCCCAGTTACATCGCGTCCAAAGCCAATTAATAGCTTCTGACTCGGCATATTATTTTCTTCTGATTCCAAAACTTCTCTCAAACTCACAATAGCTACTTCCTTATTTGGTACTTCGATCCCTATCGCCGATTTCCCAGGTATAGGTGCCTCAATCCGAATATCTCTCGCTGCTAAGGCCAAAGCTAGATCATCATGTAAACTAACGATCCTACTAACTTTCACCCCTACATCAGGTAGAACTTCATATTTTGTTACTGCTGGACCTAAGTGAACTTGAGTAACCTTTGCCTTAACACCAAAACTTAAAAATGTTTGTTCTAGTTTTTTAGCATTAGCTTGAATCGCATTCAATTCACCACTTTGATCACTATGAGCAGGTGCATCTAACAAACTAATAGAAGGTAGTTGATAATCTTCATTCTCAACTGCTTCATTTTCCAAATTAATCTCTATAGGTTCAACGGGTTCAGATGGCTGCTCTACCACTTCTTTTCTAGCTATACGTTCGGTAAATGCAGATATGATCGGTGAAGTAGACTGCTCCTCTTCTTCTGTTTCTAAAGGAACTGCTTCTATTACAGTTACAGCCTCTTCCTGTGCAGCCTGTTTTTTGTTTCGACGGGACTGACCACTAACAGGAGTAGCTGTAGGTGTAGGTTTTTTCTTCTTTTTTTTCGGTCTGTTTAGGAAGCTTTCTTTTAGCTTCGGAAACGTTTCTACTAAGTAAGGGACTAAGGCTTTTCCAGTCAGTAACACAATTCCTATAAATAACATTAGCCAGCCCGCTACTTTTGCACCGGCCGAAGCAAACAGAACATGGAATGATGCAAAAAGTATTGCACCTATTATTCCGCCGCCTAATGAGGTATTTCTATTGGTAATCCCACCGCTTTCTACTAGAACGCGATAGCTTTCTCTTAAAACAGAGTTGGTTACTAATGCTTTTCCTTCAAATAATTGTTGAAATAATGCGATATGGCTAAATAACAATAAACTTCCCAAAACAAAAGCACAGCCTAAAAGTAATCTATGGTTCCATGCCGGTACGGATTGTTTGATCATTATAATAAGTGCATACACGATTAGCATAAATGGAACTGCAATATGCCAATTCCCAAATAAGAAATAACTAATATAAGACAAAAATTCACCCACAAGCCCATATTCAAAAAACGAAATAATGGATAATCCAATAATTAATAGTCCAATAATTTCATAAAGGAGCGGATGCATTGTTTTTTTAGACGGCTTTTTAGTTGGTCTTTTTTTCTTTCTTGCCAAAGTGTCACCTACTTTCTAAGTAATTTTAAAAATCTATTTCGCCATGTACTTAAACAGGCAACGATCGTTTTCGAAGGATTATGGACAGACATTTCCCTCATACTAGTCGTACACGCAGAAATCGTCCAACTGTATTGAAATCAGAATACTATTCATTCTTTCCCCTGCCACGGATGCCTTATTCAAGTTACTTTTTTATATACTTTCTTGTCTTATTAAGATAAAAAGGATTTCCTTCCGTATTCGGAAAGGAAATCCTTTATTCATATTAATATTCCATAATAATAGGGATAATCATTGGACGTCTTTTGGTTTGTTGGAATAAATATGAATTTAGCGTATCACGGATTTCTTGTTTAATGTTTGTCCATTCAAACGTTTCTTTATTCACATATTTTTCAACAACAGTTCTGACCAGCTTAGCAGACTCTTCCATTAGTTCTTCAGATTCACGAACATAAACAAATCCTCTCGAAAGAATTTCTGGTCCAGAAGCAATTTTCTTCTGTGCTCGGTTTAAAGTAACAACAACAATAAATATACCATCTTGTGAAAGCAGCTTGCGATCGCGTAAAACAATATTGCCTACATCTCCAACACCGATTCCATCTATTAAGATATTGCCAGCTTGAACTCGACCACTCATTCTCATTTTACCACTCTTATATTCTACGATATCCCCTTTATCGGCGATGAAAATTTCCGATTTGGTCATACCAATTGCTTGAGCCAATTTTGAATGGGCTATCAACATGCGATATTCCCCTTGAATTGGTATAAAGTATTTAGGTTTTGTTAGATTTAACATCATTTTTAAATCTTCTTGACTACCATGACCTGAAACATGAACATTTTTTTCAGAAGTAAGAACTTTTGCTCCAACTTTTGCAATTTGGTTCATCGTATTATACATTCCTACTTCCATACCTGGAGAAGGTGTAAACGTGATCAAGACAGTATCTGTATCTTTTATTTTAATATCTTTATGATGCTTACGGATCATTTTTTCTAAGGCTTCTAGTGGTTCACCTTGTGTACCTGAGACAATAACTACAATATTTTCATCATTGTATTTAGAGATTTCCTTGATAGAAATAATTGTCTCCTCTTCTACAGTGAAATACCCTAGATCTAACCCTATTTCGAAAATATTTTCTAAGCTTTTTCCTGCAATTGCGACTTTTTTGCCTGTTTCAATTGCTTTGTCGATAACTTGTTGAATTCGTATAAAATTAGATGCATATAGTGCGACTAGTATACGACCTTTAGCAGCGTGGAATGTTTCTGATAATTGGTTTTCGATTACCGCTTCAGAAGTTGTATAACCTGGTCTTTCTGCTTCTGTTGAATCAGATAGAAGTATAAATACACCATCTTCTCCTAAACCAGCAATTTTTGCTATGTCAGGACGATACTTTCCTTTAGCCGATTGGTCAAACTTAAATTCTCCGGTATGAACGATTGCACCTTCAGACGTATGGAATACAATCCCAAGAGAATCAGGAATACTATGCGTTGTATGGAAAAAAGTAACATAGGTTCCTTGGAAATTCATGCGACTTTTATTTGTTACTTCGAAAAACTTGACTGGTTGTTTCGTCGGTAACGCTTTTAAATGCGTTTTTGCTAAAGCAATTGTCAATTTAGAGCCATATACCGGTGCTTGTACTTTTTGAAGTAAATATGAAATGGAACCAATCGCATCTTCGTGACCGTGTGTTAAGAAGATCCCTTTTACACGATCCTTGTTTTCTACTAAGTACGTAATGTCAGGAATTACAATATCTATTCCTAGCATTTCATTTTCTGGGAACATTAAACCACTGTCTACGACAAAAATTTCTTCATCTATTTCTACTACGTACATTGCTTTTCCGATTTCTCCAACTCCACCGAGCGGTATAATTCGAATAAGTTCATTTTTTACTTTTACCAAATCTTTTCCTCCTATAAATCAATTACGCCTCAGAGAAATTGTATCTAGATGTGTATGGTGCTTAGTCCTGCGTCATGCAGTTCAGTTTGCAACTATCGAATAGTAATACGATTTTAGGCTTTCTGTAGTCTAAGACTCCATTCAACACTTTTTACATCCTCCGAAAGCTTTACTTTCTAGCAAATGCTTGTACTTCCTGAATCTTTATTACTTATTAATTAGTATTCGTCTCTCTGCCCTTTCCAAGGGTGGGAGATATCTATTTACGTTAGCTTGTTAAATTTTTTATAAAAGAAGTTAACCCGACCAACATCCACGTATTTTCATTATATCGGACGTCAGCGATTCACACAAATAAAAAAAAGGCTGAAATAGGAAATCTTCAGCCTTTCTGCCAAATTATTGAGTATTCAAATATTCATCCCAGATTACATCAAATTCCTGCTTTTCTCTTTCGGTCATCTCAGTGAGTGGTAAGCGTAAGCTTCCCACTTCTAATCCTATCTTAGAAAGCGCATATTTTACGACAATCGGGTTGGGGTGTTTGAAGAGTGCCTGTATTAACGGCAATAATGATTGATGAATTCTTGCAGCTTCCGTATGATTTCCATTTTGAAAAGCTTCCATCATTTTCTTCATATCATTTCCTACAATATGGGAAGCAACCGAAATTACTCCAGTACCCCCTATTGCTAGTAATGGAAGAGTGAGTGAATCATCTCCGCTATACACTTCTAAATTCCCTTTTGTTTTAGCCATTACTCGAGTCATCTGATCTAAATTACCACTAGCATCTTTTAAAAACTTAATGGAGGGTATTTCACTTAAAGCTACCAATGTATCAAGTTCCATATTGATAACAGAACGGCTTGGAATATTGTATATGATAATTGGCAGTATTGTTTCATTTGCAATAGCTTCATAATGAGCTATCAGCCCGCGTTGATTGGGTTTGTTATAATAAGGGGTGACAATCATTAGGCCATCCACTCCCAGAGCCTCAGCCTTTATAGACAAGTCAATGGATGCGGCTGTGCTATTACTTCCAGTACCTGCAATGACAGGTACTCTTTTGTTTACTTTCTCTACTACGAATTTAATAAATTTAAGTTTTTCTTCCATTGTTAAAGTTGGAGATTCTCCTGTTGTCCCACAAACGACAAGAGAGTCAGTCCCTGTCGAAAGTAAATGTTCAATTAATAATTCTGTCACAGTATAATTGATGGAACCATCTATTTGAAATGGGGTAACCATTGCCGTAGCAATTGGTCCTATCTTCATTTTTACACCTCTTTTAATATACCTTCAGCAATAAGTGCTTCTGCAATTTGTATAGAGTTTAGCGCTGCACCTTTCAATAAATTATCTGATACTATCCACATATGAAATCCTTTATCGTTGGAAGGATCTTTTCTTAAGCGTCCCACAAATACATCGTCTTTACCATCTGCATAGTACGGCATAGGATAAAATTGTTGGTCAGGAGCATCTTGTAACGTAATCCCCTCTGAGTTTGCAAGTAGTTGTTTTAGCTGATCGATTGATACATTCTCTTGATCTACCTCTACATAGACAGATTCGGAATGTCCGGTAACAACGGGCACTCTTACACAAGTTGCTGCAATAGCAAGATTTGGTAAAGACATAATTTTTTTAGTTTCATCCATCATTTTATGTTCCTCAAAAGTGAATCCATCTTCGGTGAACACGTCAATTTGAGGAATAACATTACCTGCGATAGGATAATGCTTTTCAGCACTTTTAACAGGTAAGATTTCTGGTTTTGCTTGTTTATCTTTTATACCTTCACTTTGTGTTGTCAATTCATTAATTGCAGCAGCTCCGGCACCCGATACCGCTTGGTAAGTTGAAACTATTACTTTGGTTAGACCAAATTTCTGACGAATTGGTTCAAGTGCGCAAACCATCTGAATAGTAGAACAATTTGGATTAGCAATAATCCCTGTTTGTTCATGTAAGGCTTGTTTATTTACTTCAGGAACTACAAGTGGTGTATCTTTATCCATCCGGAAGGCGCTTGTGTTATCAATTACGATTGCCCCTCTATTGCTCGCTTCTTTTGCTAGAACTTTAGAAATTGAACCACCTGCAGAGAAAAATGCTACATCTACACCTTCAAAAGCTTCAGGTGTTGCTTCTTCAATAGTATAAGAACTTCCATCTACTTCTACTTGTTTACCCGCTGATTTTTTAGAAGCTAATAACTTTAACGTTTTGTATGGAAAACTTCTTTCTACTAATTTTTCAATGATTTTTTGACCGACTGCTCCTGTCGCTCCTACAATTGCTACTGTATAACCTTGTGACATGAAAAGCTCTCCCCCTAGACCTATGCTATTTTTGATATTGTATTTTATTATACATGAAAATACATCTTCATCAATATTTATAATTTATGACTTATGAGCAAAGGCTGGAATTGTTTGAATTGAATCGCATGTTCAACTGTTGGAATTATTTTTGTAAAGTCAGCAATGAGTGAGTTTGGTTTGCTATGAGGATTATCTTGGCCAAAGGGGATAAAGTATATGTTTTTAGTAGAAAGTAATTTCATAATGTTCATTCCATTCAATCCTAATGCATCATTTGTGGATATTCCAAGAACTACTGGTTTTCCATTTCGCAATGTTGCTTTTGCCGCCATCAACACAGGTGAATCTGTTTGGGCATTTGCAAGCTTACTAATAGAGTTGCCTGTCATCGGAGCAATTACCATACAATCCAGTGGGTTTGTAGGTCCAAATGGTTCTGCCTCCACTATTTTTGACACTACTTTACTACCACTTGCCTCTTCTATTTTCTCAATCCATTCTTCCCCTGTTCCAAAACGTGTTGCCGCAGTTAATACAGAATACGTAATAATAGGAACTACAGTTGCCCCTAAATCAGTAAACTGTTTAATCATTGGGATAACTTCCTCATAAGTACAATGAGAAGCAGTTATTCCTAATCCAATTCGAAAACCTTTTAACACTATTTTTCCCCCTCCAGTAGAGCCAATTGAGTTTGCACAGCTTTTGCTATCAAATATCCTGCATCTTTGGGAAAATACAATCCTGGTAAGCTAGTTGAATGGATATAATTTGTTGGGATTGAATTGGCTGACTCGAGTAAACATCCTGGATTTGAAGCTAGATCATACACTTTTTTAAATATAGCCGTATCAGACGTGCTCAGCCATCTGTTTGGAATAGTGTTTATCAGATAGCTGGTATCTGCTTCTTGATTATGAACAACATGCTCAAATTGTTCTATCTGATATCCATAGCTTTTTGCCTCAAATAATTGATGTTCAGAGCGAACCGAGATAATTACCTCTGCGCCCAAATGATGTAGAGCAAAAGCAAGTCTTTTTCCCACTCTTCCATACCCAGTTATGATGAATTTTTTATTATAAATAGATTCGTTTTCACTTCTATAAAAGTAATATATAAATCCCTCTGCTGTAAGATTTGCATTTTCCCAAATCCACTGTTCATCCTCTAAATAATAAAAAGCATGGACCTGGCTATTTTGTATTTCCTGTTCAATTTCTGTATTCGTTTTTCCAACGAAAAGGAGAAGACATGACTCAGGCAAAACGAAAGAACTATCTATTTGTAATGGTGGAATAGGTAAAAAAATGATGGTAGGTTGAAAATCCATTATTGCGACTTTTAGTTCTTCCGTCCAAATCGTCGTTGGAAAGATTTTCACTTCTAGTTCGTTATCTAATGTTTCCTTCAAAAACGATAGACGGGCGTCTGTACCTATGATTGCACATTTTTTTTTCACGAATATTCACTATTTCCAATTTCATTGTTTGCCTCATTAAACAGAATTCTATCTTTACCAATGAGAATTATTTCTTCCCATGAGATAAATTCCTTTTTTTTCGCTGATTTATTTCCTTGAAAAAAGGATCCTGTTTTTTGAAAAACTTCAAAACCTTCTATTTTCCCATTTTCAGGATTGAAGAGTAACTCAGTGTCTGCTAGTTTGCCATATCTCGCCCCGTCCTTAACTTGGATCAGCTCTTTTTCTGCAAGTTCCGAAAGTAACAATCATTCTCCCCCTTATTGATTTCTCTTTATATATATGCCATTTCGCAGTACAAAGTGAATATAAAAAAACGGGAAAGAAGACGCCTGGTCCTTAAAAAACACAAAATATATTTCCAATATAAAAAAAGCCGATCAAATTTGATCGACTTTTGGTTTAATGATTGAGATGGCTGGTTTATGGGAAAATGTCTCTGCAGCAAGATCCATTACCGATTGTAAGGAGACTTCATCAATTGATGCACTTACTTCATCTAATGAACGATGTTCACCATACAGCAATTCATTTTTACCATTACGGCTCATTCGAGCATTGGAGCTCTCTAAGCCAAGGAGTAGATTACCTTTCAATTGCTCTTTTGCATTAGATACTTCTGTTTCTGTGAATCCTTTTTCAAGAACATTTTGTATCGCTTGCTGAATTGACATAGATAGTTCTTCCAATTGGTTGCTAGAAGTCCCACCATAAATAGCAAGAGCACCAGTATCTTCATATGACGAATGATAAGAATAGATCGAGTAAGCAAGACCTTTTTCTTCTCTGATTTCTTGGAAAAGCCTAGAAGACATACTTCCACCCAAGATATTGTTCATCACAACTAGGCTATAAATGTTATCAGCCTTTACACTTAAACTTGGATAGGCTAAACAAAGATGCGCTTGCTCAGTTTCTCTAAAGTTTTCGACATGTACTGCTCTCAACTCTGGAGTTGCCATAGGTATTTTCTCATTACTCGATTTTTCTAGTTGGCTAAATAATGTTTCAATATACTCTAGTAGTCCTTCTGGAATATTACCCGCAACAGATATAACTACATTTTCTGGGGTATAATGTTTTTTCATGTATGCTTGAATCGTTTCTTTTGTGAAACTATTCAACGTTTCCTCTGTGCCTAAAATAGGCGCACCAAGCGGGTCATTTTCGTACATCGCTTGCCATAAATATTCATGCACAATATCATCTGGTGTGTCCTCTACCATATTAATCTCTTCCAGAACAACCTGTCTTTCTTTCTCAATTTCATTTGCATCAAATTGAGAGTGAAAAAACATATCTGCTAGTATTTCGACCGCATGTTCTGCATGATGATCTAATACTTTTGCATAGTAGCATGTATTCTCTTTAGAAGTGAAAGCATTGATATTACCACCAATACGATCAAATTCTTCTGCAATTTGTTTCGCAGTTCTCGTTTCAGTTCCTTTAAATAACATATGCTCAATAAAATGAGTTAAGCCATTTTCTTCTGGTAACTCATACCTTGATCCTGCCTCGACCCAAATCCCTACAGCCACAGATCGTACATAAGGAATATGTTCTGAAACAATTCGTATTCCATTTTTACAAGTTAGTTTATTTATCAAATTAACACCTCAGTTTATTCTATTCAGCTATTTAAAAAGGTTGCCGTAGCAACACGGCTACGGTCAACCTTTTTTGTCATGCTGATGTAATTGATTAATTATTTGTTTTCTTGTTGCTCAGCGCGTTCTTTTTCTTCTTTTACAACAATTTTACGAGATAAATTGACACGACCTTGATTATCAATTTCAATTACTTTCACTAATAGCTCATCCCCAAGTTTTAGAACATCTTCCACATTTTTCGTACGTTCTTCTTGAATTTCGGAAATATGCAATAAGCCATCTTTGCCAGTGAATAATTCTACGAAAGCACCGAATTTTTCAATTCGTTTAACTTTCCCAAGATAATATTCGCCAACTTGCGCTACTCGTACAATGTTCTCGATAATTTCTTTTGCACGTGCAATCATCTCTTCATCAGCTGATGCGATATAAATTGTACCATCTTGCTCTGTATCAATTTTCACGCCAGTTTCATCGATAATTTTATTAATTTGTTTACCACCTGGTCCAATTACATCACGGATTTTATCCGGATTAATCTTAATCACAACAATTTTAGGTGCATATTTGGACAGTTTCTCACGTGGATCAGAAATTGTTGCAAGCATACTTTCTAAAATTTGCATACGACCAATTTTAGCTTGCTCTAACGCTTCTTCAAGAATTGTTCTTGATAGTCCATCAATTTTAATATCCATTTGAAGTGCTGTAATACCTTTAGATGTACCAGCTACTTTAAAGTCCATATCTCCAAGATGATCTTCCATTCCCTGAATATCCGTTAATACAGTATAATGTTCACCTTTTTTCACAAGTCCCATTGCAATCCCTGCAACTGGTGCTTTCAAAGGAACACCTGCATCCATCATTGCTAGAGTTGATGCACAAATACTAGCTTGTGATGTTGATCCATTGGATTCTAACACTTCTGCTACTAAACGAAGTGTGTATGGGAAATCAGCTTCATCTGGAAGAACTGCCTCTAGAGCGCGCTCTCCTAAAGCACCATGACCAATTTCGCGACGACCTGGAGCACGGATAGGACCAGTTTCTCCTACACTAAACTGAGGGAAGTTATAGTGATGCATGAAACGTTTTGTTTCTTCTAAGCCAATTCCATCGATAATTTGCACATCACCAAGGGGCCCTAAAGTACATATGCTCAAAGCTTGTGTTTGTCCACGTGTAAACAATCCAGAACCGTGAGTTCTAGGCAATACGCCAACTTCTGAAGATAGTGGACGAATTTCCGCTACTCCACGACCATCAGGACGAATTTTGTCTTCTGTTATCAAACGACGAACTTCATCTTTCACCATTGCATCTAAAATTTCACGTACTTGCTTCAACGTCTCATCAGTTGCTTCTTTTTCTGTATAAATTGCAATGACTTCTGTTTTTACTTCAGTAATAGCATCTTCACGAGCATGTTTTTCTTGTACTTGTATTGCTTGTACAAGTTTTGTTTCACAAATACCTTTTACTTCTTCAAAAAGTACTTTATCTAACTCAAAAAGAGGAATATCTTTTTTCGCTTTTCCAACTTCAGCTACTACTTTTTCTTGGAATTCGATTAACTTGATAATTTCATTATGACCGAACATAATTGCCTCAAGTACCGTTTCCTCTGAAACTTCTTTAGCCCCTGCTTCAACCATGTTAATCGCATCTTTTGTCCCGGCTACTACCAAGTCTAAAGTGCTCTTACCCATTTGCTCTACAGTTGGATTGATAATTAGTTCTTCTCCAATTAAACCTACCTGAACGCCAGCTATTGGACCGTCAAATGGGATATCTGAAACGCTAAGCGCTAAAGATGAACCTAACATTGCCGCCATCTCAGAAGAACAGTTTTGATCAACAGACATCACGATTGAAATCACTTGAACTTCATTACGGAAACCATCTGGGAATAAAGGACGAATTGGACGGTCAATCAAACGACTTGTTAAGATTGCTCGTTCTGAAGGACGTCCTTCACGTTTGATAAATCCGCCTGGGATTTTACCTACAGCGTAAAGTTTTTCTTCATAGTTCACAGTTAAAGGGAAGAAATCTAAATTCTTAGGGTTTTTCGATGCAGTTGCTACAGATAATACAGTTGTATCACCATATCGTACTAATACTGCCCCGTTCGCTTGTTTTGCAAGTTGTCCTATTTCTACTTGCAACGGGCGTCCTGCCCATTCGTACGTAAATACTTTCTTTTCACTCATGTAATCTGGACTCCTCTCGACTTCAAAAACTCCTTTAAAAAAGGGTATATAAAAGTTATATGTATCATAAGTAGTGTATCAAAAATCTTTCAACTATGCGAAGTTTTTTATGCAAAAGAAAAAGCGGGATAAATCCCGCTTTCCTAAATCGAATCTTATCGACGTAAACCAAGTTTTGCGATTAGATCACGGTAACGTGATACTTCGTTTTCACGTAAGTATTTTAATAAGTTACGGCGACGTCCAACCATTTTGAATAGACCACGACGTGAGTGATGATCTTTCTTATGAGTACGTAAATGTTCGTTTAAAGAGTTAATCTCTTCTGTAAGAATTGCGATTTGAATATCAGCAGATCCAGTATCACTTTCGTGAGTTCTGTACTCAGCGATTAATTCATTTTTGCGTTCTTGTGTAATTGCCATGTTGGTTTCCTCCTAAAATTCTTGTTATCCCCTAATCCTGAGCAATCGTTGGAGAATCGAAAAAGCCAAGGAAAGGTTAAGTACGGTATTGTACTTATAAAGATTATCATAAATAGATTGGTGAAGCAACTAATTAGTAAGTGACAAGATCGAATTATTCTTTTAAAAACAAAGTAAAAAAACGATCCTCTAAAAATACAAATGTAGATAGGCCATTGATTTCCGCTCCGAGCGGACGCTTTCCGTGGGCACGACTTCAGCCGCTGGAGTCGCCGCTCTGCGCTCCAATCAATTATATCCACTCTATATGATTGGAAAATTTGGCTGACAGAGATAGATAAAGAAAATCCACTTTCTACATTCTTTGTTACATGATAGCAGCCCAATTCAATATCAGATTGTTGTATCCCTATATTAAATTTGGCTACTATTATTCTATATGCGAGAAGCTATGATCTATCAATAGTTGAGTACTACTCACTCAATTGATTGGAGAGTAAGGTGGCGACTTCAGCGGGATGAGTGAGACAGATGAGATGTCACAGCGACGCGTGTGCTGTGGTGATAGCTCATCGCTCCCCCCGCGAAACGCGTCCACCTGTTTCTGCATCGCTAAGCTAGCTTCGAAACATGAAAGTACGTTGAAACGGAAATCACAAGTATTATTTATTCATTTTTTGACTCTTAAAACACAATACTTTTCAATTTTTTAAAAAAGCTACCGAAATTAATCTCCGGTAGCTATCTTTATTATTTATTTTCATTTTTAAAAAACTCAATGGCAACTTGCTTGTCTTTTCCAATTTGTTCTTTTAACTCGTCAATTCCATTGAACTTTTGTTCCGATCTAATTCGCTTATACCAATGGACCGTTACTTCCTCACCATAAATGGATTGATCAAAATCAATAATATGTACTTCAATAGAAAGTCTTTTCTCATCGGGATTATTAAATGTTGGTTTGTAACCTACATTACATACTCCCTCATGCCAAGTCTCCTGAACGCGTATTTTAACTGCGTACACGCCAGTTGCTGGTGTAAATTGTCCTTCGGTCGGTTCAACATTCGCCGTTGGAAAGTTTATAGTTCTCCCTCTTTTGTCACCATGGATCACAACTCCTGTTAACTTGAAAGGTCGGCCTAATAATTCTCTGACTTGCTCCATATTACCCGCCGTTAGCTCAGCTCTTATTCTAGTTGAGCTAATCTTCTCGTCCACGAGCTGTTTTTTCTCTACAACTGATACAGAATATTTCCCTTCAGAAAGAATCTCCATATCTTTCATGGTACCTTTACCAAAAGCTCCAAATGAAAAGTCAAAGCCGGCTGTAACGTGTTTAACATTCGTCCCGTTTATAAAGAATTCTATAAACTTTTCGGGTGTTAACTTTGCAAAATCGGAAGTAAACCGAACAACAAAAACTGCATCTACCCCTAAGCTTTGCAATATATCTGTTTTTTCTTGAATAGGTGTAATATAAAATACTTTCTCTTTTCTGCCACCAAGTACTAATGAAGGATGCGGATCAAATGTCATCACAGCTGTTTTGATATTCTTCTCTTTCCCTTTATCGAGGGCTTCCTGAATGACTGCTTGATGCCCTTTATGCACTCCGTCGAAAAAACCAATCGCTAAAGAGTAAGCTTCATTTTTATCATTTTTAAATAAATGGTTTGGATAGGATAAGTGATATACGTCCATATTAATCTCCTTTTTCAGATGAAAACATTTTTTCTGGTTTCATCATACCACTTTTCGTCGGATGTTTAATATAAACTGCTATCGGATTTTCCAACAGTTCGAAAACTATTTTTTCGTTTTCAGCTAATAACGGATGAATTTCTACTACTTGTCCATTAGTTATACTTTTGTTGTTATCATCATTGACTTCAACTGTTGGCCAAGTCGCTAATGCATCTTTTAAGGGAAGTAATGTTACAGATAATGAACCTTCATCCACAGCAGCTTGCACCTCACTTAAAGTGAGACACTGATCTTTAGAAAAGCTTCCAGAAGCTGTTCTTACTAGAGATGACATATGTGCTGGATATCCTAGTAATTCACCGATTTGAACAGCAAGGGTACGAATATAGGTACCTTTTCCACAGTCGACTTCAATGTTGAACGTAACTTCTTGTCCTGAAAAAGCAGGGGCTTCATCCAATAATCTTATATTGTGAATCATCACTTTCCTACTTGGGCGTTCTACTTCTTTTCCTTCTCGAGCGTATTCATATAGTTTTTTTCCATTCACTTTTACTGCAGAATACATCGGGGGAATTTGAGTAATCTCCCCAGTCAGTTTCGCTAATACTTCTAAAATTTGTTCACGAGAAAAAGACTTAGGAGTTATGTCATTTACAACGATGTCACCGTCTGCGTCTTCAGTAGTTGTTGATGTACCAATAGAAATAGTTGCTATATACGTCTTCCCTTGATCCATTATATATTCTGACACTTTTGTAGCCTGCCCTAAACAAATAGGTAAAACTCCTTCCACACTTGGATCCAATGTTCCTGTATGGCCAATTCTTTTCATCTTCAATATTTTTCTAAGTTTAAAAACACAATCGTGTGAGGTCATTCCTTTTTCTTTCCATAAAGGCAATATTCCTTCGTACATCCAGTTCACCCCTTGTATATATAACAAAGAAGTCTGCTTTAATAACAAAGCAGACTTCTTAGTTTTTATTACTCAGATGGCTTATTAATTTGTCTTAATAAATCATCTATACGATTACCATATGCTGCAGATTCATCATATTCAAAGATTAGTTCAGGCGTTATACGTAAGCGAATACGTTGACCTATTTCAGAACGAATAAATCCTTTAGCTTGTTCTAAAGCTCTTAAAGTATCCGCGCGGTTTCCATCAAGCACCGTAACATAAATGGTCGCTTGTTGTAAATCACCAGTAACAGCTACATCTGTGATAGTGACAAAACCGATACGTGGGTCCTTTAATTTTCGTCCGATAATTTCGCCCAATTCTTTTTTCATTTGCTCAGCAACTCGGTTAGCACGCATTGACATGATCGCTACACCTCATTTTCTTTTATAAGTATTCTTTACTTATATTAATACATTCCCATTCAGGATTAGATTCAAGAAATCGGATTGCGTTCATTAGCTCTCGTTCGGCCGCATCTTTTTGAGAAGCAATTGCAACGATTCCAATGCTAGTACGCTGCCACGTATCCTGATGATCTAATTCTGAAATAGAAACATTATACTTTTGTTTTGTTCTTGTGAGCATTCTTTGAAGAACAGCTCGTTTTTCTTTTAAAGAATGTGCAGTAGGAATGAGAAATTCACAGTCTGCATAGACAATCATTAGCGTTTAATTTCTTCCATGATATAAGCTTCCACGATATCGCCTTCTTTGATATCATTGAAGTTTTTAATCGTGATACCACACTCATATCCTTTAGCAACTTCTTTAGCATCATCTTTAAAGCGTTTTAGCGTATCTAGTTCGCCTTCGAAAATAACAATTCCTTCACGAATAACACGTACACCACTATCTCTAGAAATTTTACCTTCCGTTACGTAAGAACCAGCAATCGTACCAACTTTAGATACTTTGAAAGTTTCACGAATTTCGGCTTGACCGATAATTTTCTCTTGGAACTCAGGGTCAAGTAGCCCCTTCATTGCAAATTCAATTTCTTCGATTACTTTATAAATAATACGGTGTAAACGAATATCTACGCCTTCTTGGTCGGCCATACGTTTTGCATTTGTATCCGGACGAACGTTAAATCCGATAACAATTGCATTCGATGCAGCTGCCAAACTAATATCTGATTCTGTAATTGCTCCAGCTCCAGTATGAATGATGCGAACGTTAACACCTTCTACATCTATCTTCATAAGGGAAGCAGCCATCGCTTCAACAGTTCCTTGTACGTCTGCTTTAACGATTAAGTTAAGCTCTTTCATTTCCCCTTGTTTCATTTGATCAAATAAATTGTCTAATGTTACACGAGTTTTTTCTGAGCGTTGAGTAACTTGTGCTTCTGATGCACGAGACTCTCCAACTTGTCGAGCTGTTTTTTCATCTTCGAATACTACAAAGCGGTCTCCAGCTTGTGGCACTTCGTTTAGACCAGTTATTTCAACTGGAGTAGATGGTCCTGCCTCTTTCACACGGCGACCAAGATCATTAACCATTGCTCTTACGCGTCCGAATGCATGACCAACAACGATAGGGTCTCCAACTTTTAATGTACCATCTTGAACTAGTAATGTAGCAACAGAACCACGACCTTTGTCAAGTTGAGCTTCAATTACAGTTCCTAAAGCAAGACGTTTTGGATTTGCTCTTAACTCTCCAACTTCTGAAACAAGTAAAACCATTTCTAACAAGTTGTCGATTCCTTCTCCTTTTAGTGCTGAGATTGGTACGAAGATAGTATCTCCACCCCATGCCTCAGGAACTAAGCCATGCTCTGTTAACTCTTGCATTACACGGTCAGGATTGGCAGATGGTTTATCCATTTTATTTACTGCTACGATAATTGGCACTTCAGCAGCTTTCGCATGGTTAATAGCTTCTACTGTTTGAGGCATAACACCATCATCAGCTGCAACTACAAGAATCGTGATATCCGTAATTTTTGCACCACGTGCACGCATTGTCGTAAATGCAGCATGTCCTGGTGTATCTAGGAATGTAATCTTCTTGTCGTTGTCTTCAATCATGTAAGCACCGATATGTTGAGTAATACCACCGGCTTCTCCTGCAGTTACTTTTGTATGACGAATTGAGTCAAGAAGTGTTGTTTTACCATGATCGACGTGACCCATAATTGTAACAACTGGTGGACGCTCTGATTGATTAGTGCTGTCTTCTGGCGTTGGATCGAAGTGAACTTCTAAATCAGTAATGTCGATACGGATTTCTTCTTCAACTTCTACACCATAGTCTGCACAAATAAGTTCAATTGCATCCTTATCTAATACTTGGTTTATTGTTGCCATTACGCCAAGTAGGAATAATTTTTTGATAATTTCTGCTGGTTCACGACCAATTTTTTTCGAAAGTTCAAGAACAGTTAAAGAATCGGTAAACGTAATCTTCGCTGGAAGTTCACGTTCTTTTCTTGGTACTGGTGGTTGAACTGGTGTAGTAGGACCTTTTCTACGTTTTTGGAATTTTTGACCCGGTCTATTGCCACCTGGACGATTTTGACCACCTGGACGATAAGCACCCGCTGGAGCTTTGTTATTTGTAAACGTCTTTTTAGGTTGGTTATTTGTTCCTTGCGTGCTGCTAGATTGCGTATTACTTCCTGAAGCTGCAGCATTTGTATTCGTTTGGTTAGACGGTCTTGATTGTCCGCCAGATGTTGGTCTTTGTTGACCTTGGTTAGACGGTCTTGACTGTCCGCCAGATGCCGGTCTTTGTTGGCCTTGGTTAGACGGTCTTGATTGTCCACCAGATGTTGGTCTTTGTTGACCTTGGTTAGAAGGTCTTGATTGCCCGCCAGATGTTGGTCTTTGTTGACCTTGGTTTGAGTTTGATGGTCTTGATTGAGTCTGTTGTGCAGGTTTTGAAGATGTTGAAGCAGGTTTAGTATTTGACTGTGAAGAATTTTTATAAATACCATCTAGTTTAGAGATAGTTTCTCCTTCAAGTGTAGACATATGATTCGTCACTTGAATATTCATCTTTCCTAATTGCTCAATAACTTCTTTACTCGATTTATCTATTTGTCTCGCATATTCATGAACTCTGATTTTAGTCATTAGCTCACCCCCGGTTATATTCGTTGAGAAGGCCGGACAGTTTTTTAGCGAAACCGTCATCCATAATGGCTATTGCCACCCTGGCCTCTTTTCCCGTCGCATGTCCGAGATCGTGCCGGTCTCCAAAGACATGCAGCTCAACGTTAAAAGATGCACATTTATCATTAATTTTTTTTGCTGTATTTTTAGAAGCGTCATTTGATAAAACAACTAGTTTTGCCTTTTGGCTTCTTATTTCTTTTACAACTAATTCTTCACCAGTTATTGTTTTTCTTGCTCGAGTCGCTAAACCTAAAAGATTAGATATCTGTTCTTCTATTTTCATTTGAGTTTATCTCTTTCAATAACAACGATTAACTGGTCATATACTTCATTTGGAATTGGTGCTTCTAAATGAGTGCCTAGTGAATTTTTCTTTTTCGCTTGGTTTACCGCTTCGATAGATTTGGATACATAAGCGCCACGACCAGATTTTTTACCTGTTAGGTCTACGGAAACTTCTCCTTCTTTCGAACGGACTATACGAATCATTTCTTTTTTCGGAAACATTTCACCAGTAGCAACACATTTACGTAACGGTATTTTCTTTTGAACCGCCATTTTAAATCACCATCCCTGCTTATTGTTCTTCTTTATAAAAATCGAAATCATCCAATTCTTCTTCATCCATTTTTTCTACGATAAGCTGTGGAGAATTTTCATTTGGATAAATTCCAAGTTCTCTTGCATCAGTTTCGCTCTTAATATCGATTTTCCAGCCAGTCAGTTTTGCTGCAAGACGAGCATTTTGACCTCTCTTACCAATTGCAAGTGACAACTGATAATCTGGTACTACTACCGTTGTAGATTTTTCATCTTCATTTACTTGAACGTCGATTACTTTAGAAGGACTAAGCGCATTTGCAACAAACACTACTGGATCTTCAGACCATTCAACTATGTCAATTTTCTCTCCACTTAACTCGTTCACAATTGTTTGTACTCGAGCTCCCTTTGCACCAACACATGAACCAACAGGATCAATTTCATCATTATGTGCAAAAACGGAAATCTTCGAGCGGTCCCCTGCTTCACGAGCAATAGACTTAATCTCTACAATACCTTCAAAGATTTCTGGAACTTCCATTTCAAACAAACGACGAAGTAAGCCAGGGTGAGTTCTAGAAACAAATACTTGTGGTCCACGAGTAGTACGTTCTACTTTCGTAATATACACTTTAATACGTTCATGTGGTCGGAATGTCTCTGTTTGGATTTGTTCATTTGCTGGTAATACAGCCTCAACTTTTCCTAATCCCACGTAAATATTACGAGCATCTAATCGTTCTACAATACCATTTACAATATCATCTTCACGGTCCACATATTCTTCGTAGATAAGACCACGTTCAGCTTCACGTACACGTTGAGTAACAACTTGCTTCGCCGTTTGAGCTGCAATACGACCGAAATTACGTGGAGTAACTTCCTCTTCAACTACATCACCAATCGCATAGTGTGGATTTATAACTTGAGCATCCTCTAAGGATACTTGCAGACGGTCGTCTGCTACTTCTTCTACTACATCTTTTCTTGAATAAACAAGCATAGTACCAGTAGCTAGGTTAATATCGACACGAACATTTTGGGCTTGGTTAAAATTTCTTTTATAGGCAGTTACTAAAGCAGCTTCTATTGCTTCTATTAAAACATCTCTTGAAATTCCCTTTTGTTGTTCGAGCGCAGTTAACGCATCTAAAAATTCACTACTCACTGCTTTCACTCCTCCATATACGTTATGCAGAGAAATCAATTGCTAAACGGGCAAGCGCAATTTTCTCTTTTTCAATTTGAATTTTTACTCTTCTTGTTTTCACACGTACTTCAATTAATGCGCCTTCTTCTATTGAATAAGAAAGTAATGTTCCTTCAAATTCCTTAGCTCCGTTCACTGGCTCGTATGTTTTGATAAAAACATGCTTACCAATCGCATTCGTGAAATCCGAATCCTTTTTCAAAGGTCGTTCTGCTCCAGGAGAAGAAACCTCTAAAAAGTAATTTTCTGATATTGGATCTTCTACATCTAACTTTTCACTTAGTTTTTCACTAACTTGAGCACATTGTTCAATATCAATGCCGCCATTTGGAGTATCAATATAAATACGTAAAAACCAATCTCGACCTTCTTTTACATATTCTATATCTACAAGATCTAAATTTAACTCTTGTAAAATAGGCGATACAAGCTCTTCAATTTTACTAATAATATTACTCATATAAGCCTCCTACACAACAATGATTTTCTATATAACAACAGAAAAGAGCGGGAAATCCCACTCTTTCGTCACAGAACTATGAAACATTGGTAGTTTTATATTACCATACATCATGGTGCCTTGCAAATTACCTCCTAAAACAACGAAAGCTGATTGGCATCTGGCAGACCTTCTAGACAGCCCATCGCATCCATATATTCGATGATTGTCTTGGATACTTTACCTCTTTGTTGAAGATCTTCCTTCGATAAAAATTCACCATCTATTCGTGCTTTAGCAATTTGAAAAGCAACATTTGTACCTAATCCTGGTATCGAATCAAAAGGAGGAATTAATGTATTTCCTTCTATAATAAATTCATTTGCATGTGATTTGTATAGATCAACTTTTTGAATTTTAATGCCTCGTTCTGTCATTTCCAATGCAATTTCTAATACTGTTAATAAGTTTTTTTCTTTTGGAGATGCTTCAAGGCCCTTTGCATTAATCTCATCTAGTTTTGCTCGAATTGTTTGAGATCCGTTGACCATTGAGATTAAATCAAAGTCAGAAGCTCTTACAGTAAGATATGCTGCATAATATATTATGGGGTAATGCACCTTAAAGTATGCAATCCGAACTGCCATTAATACATAGGCAGCAGCATGTGCTTTCGGGAACATGTATTTGATCTTTTTACAGGATTCAATATACCAATTAGCTACCCCTTGTTTTTTCATCTCTGCTTCAAATTCTGGAGTTAGCCCTTTACCTTTCCGAACTGACTCCATAATTTTAAATGCTAAGGAAGGATCTAACCCTTGATAGATTAAGTAAACCATAATATCATCACGACATCCAATTACATCAGAGAGCTGACAAGTCCCCGCTTGTATCAACTCTTGAGCATTTCCTAACCAGACATCTGTCCCATGAGATAAACCAGATATTTGGACAAGTTCTGAGAAAGTAGAAGGTTTCGTTTCTTCTAGCATTTGTCTTACAAAACGAGTACCAAACTCTGGAATTCCAAGTGTCCCAGTTTTACAGTCTATTTGCTCTTCCGTTACGCCTAGCGATTCCGTCCCACTAAATATTTTCATTACCTCTGGATCATCTGTAGGAATTGTTTTCGGATCAATTCCTGATAAATCTTGGAGCATACGAATAACAGTAGGATCATCATGCCCTAGAATATCTAATTTCAGTAAATTATCATGAATGGAATGAAAATCAAAATGAGTTGTTTTCCATTCAGAATCCTGTGCATCAGCCGGAAACTGTATTGGGGTAAAATCATATATATCCATATAATCAGGAACAACAATGATTCCACCTGGATGTTGACCCGTTGATCGCTTAACACCAGAACATCCTTGAACTAAACGATCAATTTCGGCACCACGAAGAGCCAAATTATTATCGTTCATATAGCCCCTGACATATCCATAAGCTGTTTTTTCAGCTACCGTTCCGATTGTACCAGCACGAAACACATAGTCCTCACCGAATAATTCCTTGGTGTAATTATGCGCAATAGGTTGATACTCACCACTAAAGTTTAAATCTATATCTGGAACTTTATCTCCTTTGAATCCAAGGAAAGTCTCAAACGGGATATCTTGCCCTTCTTTTACATATGGTGTATCACATTTAATACAATTTTTGTTAGGTAAGTCGAACCCAGAACCAACCGATCCGTCTTGGAAAAACTCTGAATGCTGACAACTTGGACATACATAATGCGGCGGTAGTGGATTTACTTCCGTAATTTCTGTCATTGTAGCTACAAGAGAAGAACCTACCGATCCCCTGGATCCAACTAAATAGCCATCATCTAGAGATTTTTTCACTAATTTATGTGAAATCAAATAAATTACCGCAAAACCATGACCAATAATAGATGTTAATTCCTTCTCAATTCGTGCTTCTACTATCTCTGGTAGTACTTCCCCATAAATTTCTTTTGCTTTGGAATAAGTAAGAGATCTAACTTCCTCATCTGCTCCCTCAATCTTTGGGGTATATAAATCATCTTTAATCGGTTTTATGTCTTCAAGAGAATCGGCTATTTTTTGAGGATTAGTGACAACAATCTCTTTTGCTAGGTCTTCTCCAAGAAAGGCAAAGGCATCTAACATTTCATTAGTTGTGCGAAAATGTACTTTTGGTAGCCCGTTACGATTTAACGGGTTAGCTCCACCTTGTGAGTTTACAAGTATTTTTCTAAAAATAGCATCATTTTCATGCAAGTAATGTACATTGCCGGTTGCTACAACTGGTAAATTCAATTTCTTACCTAGTTTGAGCATTTTACGGATGATATCTTCTAAGTTCCATTCGTCTCTAACTAGTTCTGCCTCGATTAAATGAGAATATACTTCTTTAGGATGTATTTCTAAGTAATCATAAAACTGTGCAATTTCCTCCACTTGCTCTAATGGTTTTTGCATTAGTCCCTCAAAAACCTCTCCCTTATCACACCCTGAACCAATGATCAGCCCTTCTCTATGTTTTTGCAGCACTGACCTTTTTATTCTAGGTACACGATAGAAAGTAGTTGTATGAGCAAGTGATACTAATTTGAACAAGTTTTTTAAACCGACCTCATTTTTAGCTAAGATTGTGCAATGAGTTGGTCGAGCTCGTTTATATGAATCCCCTTGTCCAATATGCTTGTTAAAGTCATCTAGAAACTCTATCTTATGTTCCTCAGCTTCTTTTAACAAATGTAGTAGTAAATATCCTGTTGCCTCACAGTCAAAGATCGCTCTATGTGCTTGTGTTAACTCGATATTGAACTTTTTAGTTAGAGTACCAAGTCGATGGGACTTCATCTCTGGATGTAAGAACCGAGCTAGCTCTAATGTGTCTATAACCGGGTGACTGAAATAATCTATTCCTGTTCTTCGATAACCTTCGTATAAGAAGCCCATATCAAAAGATGCATTATGAGCAACAAGTATGCCATCGCCGATAAATTCATAAAAGTCCTTTATAACCTGTTCTATTTCAGGTGCATTTTGAACCATGTCATCTGTAATTCCAGTTAACTCGATCGTAGTAGCGGAAAGAGCGTGATGCGGATTAACAAATCGTTCAAATTTATCGATAATATTACCATTTTGCATTTTTACAGCTGCCAACTCAATTATTTTATCGTAAGTAGCAGATAAGCCTGTAGTTTCAACATCAAATACAACATATACAGCATCCTCTAATGCAGTATGCTGTTCATCATAAGCAATAGGAACACCGTCATGTACAAGATTTGCTTCTAATCCATATAGAATTTTAATACCATTCTTTTTCCCAGCAGCATATGCTTCAGGAAATGATTGTAGATTCGCATGATCTGTAATTGCTATGGCTTTATGTCCCCATTTCGCTGCTTGTGATACAAGTGAGGATACAGAGGAAACAGCATCCATTTGACTCATCGGTGTATGTAGATGTAACTCTACACGTTTTTCTTTCGCTGTATCGATTCGTACCGCCGGATTTATCTCATTCATATCTTGTGCCATAATGATTAAATCTCGTACAAAAGTATCGTTTTGCACGGAACCTCTAACCTTTATCCACATTCCCTTTTGTAGTCGTTCCATCATTTGGGCATCTTCTTTATCTCTAGAGAACATCTTCACTAAAATAGAATCTGTATAGTCAGTAACTTTTGCAGTCAGAAGAGAACGACCACTTCGCAACTCTTTGACTTCGACGTCGAATACAAAACCTTCGATCGTTACTCTGCGTTCCTCATCTTGAATCAATTTTATGTCAATAATTGGCTCATCTTTTTTAAGAGGCACTCCTAGTTGGAAGGGACCGTCTGTATTCTGATTGCCATTCTCTGTTCTATTTTGATCACGTTTTTGCATATCTTCTAACGCTTTTTGACCTAACATTTCTTCTTCTAAACGACGTTGTTCAAGAAATTCTAACTGCGCTTGCGCTATTGCTTCTGTATCTTCAACTAAACGGAAGTCGAATGCT
Organism: Psychrobacillus sp. FSL H8-0510; assembly: GCF_038008345.1. Lineage (NCBI taxonomy): Bacteria > Bacillati > Bacillota > Bacilli > Caryophanales > Bacillaceae > Psychrobacillus > Psychrobacillus sp. FSL H8-0510. Next base: position 1,310,471 of record NZ_JBBOYZ010000001.1, on the reverse strand, counting down.
ATTTTTGGAAATCCAAACCCGACATATACATCTGACAATTGTTCGATATATTTCTTTTTAAACGTTCGCAATTCAATTTCCTGCCCACAGGTTAAATGAATCATCTGACCGTTCCATTCGGGTTGTTGTTTTAATAAGCGGTCTTTTAAAGGTGGTGCCATGTCACTTAATTCTTTCAGAACTAATGGCCAATATTGGTTGATAAGCTCCTGCGATACGTCTTTTCCTTCACTTTGAATAGTGAGTAAGATATTCGCTATACCAGAAAACTTTTCTATTAACCTTGTTTGAAAAATCGTAAATACATCTATTGGTAATACGGCCTGTAGTTGAATTTGAAAAGCCCATTGTCTATTTTTTTTATGTACAGTGAATCGATCGATGGATGCATGTTCAAAATGCTTTACCAAGGAATCCTCTGTTAACTCCAGTTGCTGCAATAACAAATGCATCCTCATTTTACCGTCGTCCATAGTTTGTATCCCTCCCTGATCTGTCTAGCTCCAGCGCTAGTCTGGGGTGTTAGATGCTTGTGCTTTTATATACACAGTAAAAGAAAGGAAGTTCAGATGATTGAACTTCCCCCCTTAAAATTATTTACCCATTAAAGAAAAATCTTTGTATATCATTCCATGTAACGACAACCATTAGTACCATCAATAGCATAATACCGACAAAGTGGACCATACCTTCTTTTTGTTTATCTATCGGTTTTCCTCGTAAAGCTTCAAACAAGAAGAATAATAGTCTACCACCATCTAATGCTGGTAATGGTAATAAATTCATAATTCCTAGATTTATACTAAGTATTGCAGCCCAACGCATTAAATTGAATACACCATATTGCGCTACTTCTTCAGTCGCTTTATATATTCCAACAGGACCTGATAAATCATCTATAGAGAAATTACCAGTAATTAATGTGCCAAGTATAGTAAATATACGTTTAGTCCATTCATATGTTTGCTCTGCTCCAAAGACAACCGCCTTGGCAGGATTTTTTTCCATTGGACTAGTGTATCGTACACCAATTTGTCCAACTTTTTCTTTTCCTGCTACAACTTCTTGGGGTGTCATAGACAGATTAACTTCTTGTCCATCACGTTCTACTGTAAATTCCATCAGTTCATTTGAACTTACTTTCACTTTTTCTGATAATTCGTCCCATGTCGTAATGGAAGATCCATCTATTTTAGTTACCAAATCGCCATCTTGCATGCCCGCTTGAGCAGCAGGACTGTCTTTAACAACTGTTGTTATAACAGGTTCATATGTTGGTACTCCTTGAAACAACCCAAGCGCTAAGAATATGAAAAACGATAGGATAAAGTTAAAAAGGGGTCCTGCAAAAATAGTTAGTGATCGCTGCCCAACTGTTTTGGATCCAAATTGACGATCTGCTGGCGCAATGATTGTTTCACTGCCTTTTTCATTAATGACAGCATTTCGTGCTACATTGTACCTTACTAACTTTTCTTCTTCATTGTATCCCTCGATAAACATTTTATCGGTTAAATCAGATTTTTCTACTTCTAAAAACAACATATCAGGATAATGCTTATTTTGATTTAATAAAATCTGATCAATTTCGTCTTGATCATTTAAACGGATTCCTAATCGAAAGCCCGGCTGTAGCTCAACGGAGTCCATATCTTCTCCTGCCATACGAACATATCCACCGATAGGCAATAATCGTAGTGTATAAAGAGTCTCACCTTTTGTATATCCAAAGATCTTTGGACCCATACCTATTGCAAACTCACGCACCATGATTCCAGCTTGTTTTGCAAAGATAAAATGCCCGAGTTCATGGAAAAATACAATACTTCCAAATATAATTATAAACGCAATGGCTGTCTCCACTATATCCCACCTTTAGTTTCTAGCTGTTTATGCTTTTACTTTCACATCTCTTCATTTTACCATGTTCTCAATAGATTTTCTTGTTTTTGCATCTACATGAAGAATAGTTTCTAAATCTGGATTTGAAAGAATCGTATGCTCATCCATAGCTCGTTCGATTAGCTCATCAATTGTTAAGAAACCAATTTTTTCTAGTAAAAACAAGGATACAGCAGCCTCGTTTGCAGCATTTAGGACCGTTGTCATAGTTCCGCCTGCTCGTCCTGCATCAATAGCTAATTTCAAAGCATGATAACGTGTGTAATCCATTTCTTCAAAATGTAACTTACCAATTTGAGCTAAGTTAAGTCGTGGAGCTGACTCTCTTGTCAATCTCTCCGGATAAGACAATGCATATTGGATAGGTACACGCATATCTGGTGTTCCTAATTGAGCAATAACACTAGTATCTTGGAATTCAACTAATGAATGTATAATACTCTCTCGATGAAGTAACACTTCTATATCATCATAAGGAATATCAAATAATACTCGCGCCTCAATAACTTCTAAACCTTTGTTCATCATTGTGGCTGAATCAATTGTTATTTTCGACCCCATAGACCAGTTAGGATGATTCAGTGCATCTTTTACCGTTACATTTTTAAGCTCTTCCCGAGTAAAGTCTCTAAAGCTTCCACCTGAAGCAGTAATGATGAGCTTTGCAATTTCAGAACGCTTTTCTCCGTTCATCGCTTGAAACAAGGCTGAATGTTCGCTGTCGACCGGCAGTATTGGTACATTATATTGCTTAGCTGCATTCATTACTAAGTGTCCAGCAGTTACTAATGTTTCTTTGTTCGCAATTGCAATTGTTATTCCTTTTTTAATAGCTTCTAATGTTGGTCTTAATCCTACACTTCCAAGTACAGCATTCACTAAAACATCTGCATTTGCATGAGCAGCAACTTGTACTAATCCTTGATCACCAAATACTAGTTCTGTTCGTGGAAATTCTTTCCCTAACAGAACTGCATCCTCTTCAAATAACACAGAAACTAGAGGAACTGAAAAATCTCGAATTATTTGCTTCGTAATTTCTATATTTTTTCCCGCTGAAAATGCTACTAGTTGAAACTTATCTGGATGCTCTTTTATTATATCCAGTGTTTGTATCCCGATAGAACCAGTTGCACCTAATAAACTTATTTTTTTAACCATGAAATAATGTCGTCTCCTTAGATAAAATGTAAAAAGTGAAGAAGCGGTAAGACAAATAAAATACTGTCAAATCGATCTAAAATTCCACCATGACCTGGCAATAATTTACCAGAGTCTTTCACATTATAATGTCTTTTTATCGCTGATTCTACCAAGTCACCTAGTTGTCCAAAAACAGAAGAAATAATTGTAATTCCTATCAATACAAGCATCGATGAAGTAAGTGGGCTTATCCATTGAATAATGAAAGCAGTGATTAATGCCCAAATAATGCCTCCAACAAAACCTTCTACTGTTTTATTTGGAGAGATATCAGGCCATAATTTTCTTTTCCCGATTTTTCGTCCGGTAAAATAAGCTCCAGAATCTGTTGTCCATACGAGCAGCAATGCAAAAATAACGTATGCTAAACCTTCATTTCTTGTTTCAATAAAATAGTAAAAACCAATACCAACATATAGTGTACTTAAAATGACAAAAGCCGCATCATCAAAAGTGAAACGATTTTTCACCAATACTGTATAGATTAATACTAAAAATACTCCAACAAACAACCACTCTAATTTCGTGTGCCCTGTATAATGCAAAATATCATCTGTAAATGATGATGGCAATAACAATAGAAACAGGAGTAGATACGAAACTAAACTGGCGAATGAAAATAAACTTAAGTCCTTCATGCGAAGCATTTCATATAATCCTACTGCTGCAATTATGTATACTAATATAGTGAAAACAGGTCCTCCCAACAAAACAATTGGGAGAAATAGTGCCAAAGCAATAGCACCTGTTATTATCCGCTGTTTCAATTTACTTCTTCCCCCTTAAGTCCACCATATCTTCTATTCCTTTTTTGATAACTTTCAATAGCTTCTAATAAGCATGCTTCATCAAAGTCTGGCCAAAGCGTATCTGTGAACCAAAATTCCGTGTAAGCAAGCTGCCAAAGCATAAAGTTACTCAGACGAACTTCACCACTTGTTCGAATAAGAAGATCTGGTTCCGACAAGTCTTTGGTCATTAAATTATTTGTCAGCAATTCTTCTGTAATTTCATCCTCTAAAATCTCTTTTTGCTCGATTTGTTTTGCAATACGTTTGACTGCCTGTACAATTTCATCTCTACTTCCATAATTCATAGCAAAGTTAAGAATCAGTCCATCATTTTGGGCAGTTTCATCCATCGCTTTATAAATAGCTCTTTTTGTATGCTCAGGCAGCATATCATGATTTCCCATCATTCGTACTTGAACATTTTGTTCGATTAACTCCGGCAAATACGTCCCTAAAAATTCTTCGGGTAGTCGCATTAAAAACTCGACTTCCATTTTTGGACGTTTCCAATTTTCTGTGGAAAAAGCGTACAAGGTTAACGTATCTATCCCGACTTCATTTGCAAATAGAGTAATTTTTTTTACAGTCTTCATACCTTCGTGATGACCAGCAATACGGGGAAGTGACCTCTTTTTAGCCCATCTACCGTTCCCATCCATAATAATTGCAATATGGCTAGGTAACTGTTCCTTTTGGGCATTTTCTTTACGTTCATCTAAATGAATATTGATCTTTTTCTCATTTTTACGAATTAGTTTATTAAACATTTAGAACCCCCCAATCTACCAAGTCGAACGTCTATCCCTATCATAACAAATAAACCCATATATAAAAAGACGTCCCTTTCAAAGGACGCCTTTTTTAAATAAAAGTTCAGAAATACTTAACCTAGACAAATCATTTGAAGAAGACTTTGGTATTTATTAAAGCATTAACCTTCACTACATCTTCATAAGGGTTAAACTTCTAAAATTTCTTTTTCTTTATCTTTAGTAATTGCATCAATTTTTTCAATGTTAGCATCTGTAAGTTTTTGAATTTCTTCTGTATAATTTCTTAACTCGTCTTCTGTAATCCCACCAGATTTTTCAAGTTTTTTCAAATCATCATTACCGTCACGACGAACGTTACGAACATTTACTTTTGCTTCTTCTGCTTCTTTTTTTACTAGCTTTACTAATTCTTTACGACGCTCTTCCGTTAATGCTGGAATTGCAATACGAATTAGTGTCCCATCATTAGTAGGAGTAATACCTAAATCAGATTTCATGATCGCTTTTTCAATATCTCCTAAAATAGTTTTATCATAAGGAAGGATTGTTAATAAGCGAGCTTCTGGTATAGAAATACCAGCCATTTGATTGATAGGGGTTGGAGCTCCATAATAATCTACTGTAATTTTGTCAAGTAGGGAAGCACTAGCACGCCCAGCACGGATAGTAGATAATTCTCTACTAAAAACTGATATTGTTTTAGTCATTTTATCACTTGTTTGCTCTATCACTTTTTTCGGCATTAAGAATTCCTCCTAACGACTGTCCCTATGGTTTCCCCGAGCACAGCCTTTTTAATATTTCCTTTTTCCATAATCGAAAATACAATAAGCTCTATATCATTGTCCATACATAAAGTAGATGCTGTAGAATCCATTACTTGGAGTCCTTGTTGAATTACTTCGATAAATGATAGTGTATCATATTTCACTGCCGTACTATCCGTTTTAGGATCAGCAGAGTAAACACCATCTACATTATTTTTGGCCATTAATATAACATCTGCTTCTATCTCAGCTGCTCTTAAAGCTGCAGTTGTGTCAGTAGAGAAGTATGGATTACCTGTTCCCGCTGCAAAAATAACTACTCGTTTTTTTTCTAAATGACGAATGGCTCTTCTACGTATGTAAGGCTCTGCGACTTGTCGCATCTCGATAGATGTCTGAACACGTGTTTCGACACCCGCTTTTTCAAGAGAATCTTGTAGAGCTAGTGAATTCATAACTGTAGCAAGCATACCCATATAGTCCGCTGTAGCACGATCCATGCCCATTTCGCTTCCTACTTTACCTCGCCATATATTTCCTCCACCTACAACTACCGCAACCTCTACTCCAAGATCTACAACTTCTTTCACTTGTTCGGCTACAGATTTAATAATGTCAGGAGATAAACCGAAACCTTGTTCTCCAGCTAATGCCTCGCCACTCAATTTTAAAACGATTCTTTCGTATTGTGGTTTGCTCATAGGTATCCTCCATCTCTATCTTGAAAAATAGGGAACACAAATTACGTGTCCCCCGGTTGTTATTGATATTATTTCTAGCAACGACGCATATTGACGACTACCGGTTTTCGTTTCAAGATAATGCCTTCCGCGGGGGAAGCGCTGAACCATCAAGTCGATCGGTGTCTGCCGCTTTTCTATTTGTCTAGCTCCGGCGCCTAGCCTCTCGAGTCGTTTCATAATAGCGAATAAAGACAAAGGACGCCTTTATTGCTATTCTTCCAACGCTTTTCGAGGCTAGAGTAGGCGCCTGCGCTTTTCTTATTGTCTAGCTCCAGACACCAGCTGCTCAATCGCTTCAGACTTGCAAATAAAGGCAAAGGACGCCTTTATTGCAAGTCTTCCAGCGCTGATCGCAGCAGGGCGGTGTCTGCCGCTTTTCTTTTATTAGTTACCTTTTACTTGGTTCATTACTTCTTCAGCGAAGTTGTCTTCACGTTTTTCGATTCCTTCACCAACAGCGTAACGTGTGAATGAAACTAGTTTACCACCAGTTGATTCAACAAATGTTTTTACTTTTTGGTCTGGGTTTTTAACGAATGATTGGTCTAATACACAAACTTCTTCAAAGTATTTACCAAGACGACCTTCTACCATTTTAGCAACGATATTTTCAGGTTTTCCTTCGTTTAGAGCTTGTTCTGTTAATATTTTGCGTTCGTGTTCTACTTCTTCAACAGAAACTTCATCACGTGAAATATAAGAAGGGTTTAATGCTGCAATATGCATTGCTACATCTTTAGCCGCTTGCTCATCAGTTGATCCTTCAATTACTGTAAGAACCCCGATACGTCCTCCCATGTGTAGGTATGGACCAAATGCATCTGCATCTGTTTTATTTTCAATTACAAAACGACGTAATGTAATTTTTTCTCCAATTTTCGCAACTGCGTTAGAGATTAAGTTTTCTACTGTTAATCCTTCTTCAATAATTGTAGGTAGTGCTTCTTCTACTGAAGCTGGCTCTGTAGCTAATAAATGAGATGCTACAGTTTTTACTAAATGTTGGAAAGATTCATTTTTAGAAACAAAATCAGTTTCAGCATTCATTTCTAGTAATACAGCTTTGTTTCCTTCCACTTGGATGAAAGTAGTACCTTCCGCTGCGATACGATCTGCTTTTTTAGCTGCAGAAGAAAGACCTTTTTCACGTAAAAAGTCGATTGCTGCTTCTAAATTACCGTCTGATTCTACTAATGCTTTTTTACAGTCCATCATACCTGCACCAGTTTTTTCACGCAATTCTTTAACCATTTGTGCTGTAACTGCCATTATAAATTCCTCCTAGTACAATTAATATGTCATTTTCTCAAAAAAAGGTGATAAGAGGTTTGGCCGCTTATCACCTGTTAATTACATTCGTATTACTCAGGTATTACTCAGCTGCAACTTCAGCAGAAGTTACTTCTTCGTCTTCACCTTGTCTTGCTTCTAGTAATGCATCCGCCATTTTAGCTGTTAATAATTTAACTGCACGAATTGCATCATCATTTGCAGGAATTACATAGTCGATTTCATCTGGATCACAGTTTGTATCAACAATTCCTACTAATGGAATGTTAAGTTTGCGAGCTTCTGCAACAGCAATACGCTCTTTACGTGGATCTACTACGAACATTACATCTGGAACAGCTTTCATATCACGGATACCGCCTAAGAATTTAACAAGACGTTCGTGTTGTTTTTTAAGTTGAACAACTTCTTTTTTAGGAAGTACTTCAAACGTACCGTCTTCTTCCATTTTTTCAATAGCTTTAAGACGAGCTACACGTTTTTGAATAGTACCGAAGTTAGTTAAAGTACCACCTAACCAACGTTGGTTAATATAGTAGTTACCTGAACGTTCTGCTTCTTCTTTAATAGCTTCTTGAGCTTGTTTTTTAGTTCCTACGAAAAGAACTTTCCCACCGTCTTGACCTACTTGACGCATGAAATCATAAGCTTCTTCTAATTTTTTCACCGTTTTTTGAAGATCGATGATATAGATTCCGTTACGTTCAACAAAAATGTATTTTTTCATTTTTGGATTCCAACGGCGAGTTTGGTGACCGAAGTGTACACCAGCCTCTAATAATTGCTTCATTGAGATTACTGACATGATTTGTTTCCTCCTGGTTTGGTTTAGTCTTCCGCATTCATCATTTTTCTTTAGCTACTCTATAAATAGAGCACCTGCTAAGTCCATCCGAACTGCGTGTGTATTCATACCGTTTTCTAATATAACATATCATTTTTATACTTTCAACTATTTTAATCTTTAAATTTCAGGAAAAGTTCAACTTCAGTCTTTCCTATTTGGAGAATTTTCGCTATTTCGTCAGGATCTCTTCCTTCTTCATGGTGAAATAACACTTTTTCTCTCATAGTTTCCGGTACTTTTTTTGCTGTTGTTTGAGCTGATTTCATATAACTACTTGCTGCAACTTGCTTAGAGACGAAAGAAGTTGGTGGTTCAAATACTCTAGCTTCTTTTGTTGATGGATTTTCTGCAATTTTAGAAAATGTAGTATGAGGTACTTCTGTATTTTGTAATTCCTGTATAAGGCGATTATTTTCATCTGTGATTTCTGCTATATAAGCACTAAAAGAATCTTCAATGTCCAATAAAACTTGTTGTTGTTTTCGTTCCATCTCATTAAACTTAGAAATCTTGGCATTTAATAGAGCAATGAAGTAAAAACTTATAACTTGCATTAAGAATAATATTATAAATAAAGTCGTTAACATAACTGCTCCTAACCACTAAAATCTACAAAGTTTCCTTTGAAGGGATGCTTTGTCTCTTTCAATTCTCGCTCTTTCTTTTCTCTGTTCTGCCGCTCGTGCTCCATACGCTCTTTCTCTTCATCCTGAGAGCTTGTCTCCGAAGTTTCCGAAGACTTGATGACGGTTTCCCTATTTTTTTCTAGCTGTTTTTCAGAGGCAGCTTGCGCGTTAGATTGACTAATTGCACCTTGTTGTTGTATTTGATCTGCTATTTTACCAGCATCAAAGGTTTTAGGAATAGCTATTTGAAGTTCCGCTAGTTTTAAACTCATATAGTAGTATCCCCTTTATCTATACATTCGTCATTTCAGGCATTAATAGTTTTCTGAGTTTAAAAAGTGCTTTCGAATGAATTTGAGATATTCTCGATGTAGATAGACCAAGCATCTCCCCAATAACTGTGAGCGTTAGTTCTTCCGTATAAAATAAACTTAACACTAATTGTTCATTTTCATTTAATTGTTGAATTTGACCGGCTAAATCACCAATTAGTTCTTGCTGCACCATTTGTTGTTCTGGTGTTTTCTGAGAGTCATCTCGAATTACATATGATTTATGTTCAGGTTCTTCACTTTCTTGTAATTGCTCATCTATAGACAGTACATTTGAGAAAAAATGTTCCTGTACAGTTTGATAAACCTCTTCAACAGGTAACTCGACAAATTCTGCTATCTCTTCAGCAGACGCGTGTCTCATCAACTTTTGCTCGAGTTCTTCAATTTTCGTTTCTAATTTCTTGGATTTTTCTCTTGAAGAACGTGGAAGCCAATCTTCTTTTCTTAAACCGTCGATAATAGCCCCTCTTACACGAAAGGAAGCATAAGTATCAAATTTCAGCTCTCTACTATAGTCAAACTTGTTCAGAGCATCAAATAATCCCATCATTCCTAAACTTTTAAGCTCTTCTCTAGATATATTTTTAGGGATACCCGCACCAATTCTTTGCACATGATAGTTTACAAGTGGCACATATTTTCTCATGAGTAAATCTCCGGCTTGAGGATCTTTGCTTTCAGTCCAACTCTTCCAAAGAACCTGTTCATCTGTCGAATCTTGATTTGCCACAATTATCCCCCTCTCCCATATATCTGATCATTAGAGTTATTATAACAAAAATCTCACTAAAAAGGGGAATCGAAACTATCGATCCCCTCATTTTTTAATATATTATGTTATATTGCATTGGGTTTTTCATCTTCCTCTAACATTGTCTTTACTAACTCAGCGTAATCTTCTGGAGAAATTTCAGATTTTAAAATACCGGCATCATCTGCAATAGGTATGTCTTCTATTTCTTCCTGCGGGTTACTAATTATATAACTAATAATTGCCCTAGCTAAAAATGTTAGAAGGAAAAATCCAAAAGAGATAATACATGCTTCAAGAATAATACCCATTCCCTCTATAAAAGGATATGAGAATAAAAAGTATATAGTAAAAGCAATAAGCGCTACCCAAAAATTAGAAAGAATAGTTCCTACCATTATATATCTCTCACTCCTTGATTCACCGTTCGAATATTTAGTAATTTGGTTATAGGATCAAATTCTATCGTTCTACCACTATTTCCCCCAGTATCTTCTGCGATTATAGGAATAGAATACTTTTTTAAATACTCTTTTACTGCTTCAACATTGCGTGGTCCGATTCGCATTGTATCTTTAGTTGAAGAAAATTGAAACATTTGAGCTCCTCCAGCAATCTTAGCTTTTAACTTAAAAGGCTGAATACCCTCTATTTTGAGTTGCTCCACCATAGCAGGAATGCCAGTATCCGCAAATTTCGCAATATTTACTACCTCAGTCCTACCAAGACTTGAATCTGGTAACATAACATGGACCATGCCTACTGTCGTGGATCTGTCGTCATATAAAACAACCCCTACACATGAACCAAGTCCTGAAGTACGTATTTTATCCGGAGCTTTTGCAATATTCATATCGGCAATACCGACTTTAACTATTTGACCCTGTGCGTTCATATTAGCTAACTCCTAAAGCTTTAAAAATAGCTTCAAATGATTCTGGATCCGGCAATAAAAAGAAATGCCCTTTCACACTTTCCTCATTCGGAACATCTTCTTCATTGATAGCAGTATCAATTACAATAACATAATCACTTACATGGGATAACTCTACCAATCCAAAACTAATAATAGCCCCTACCATATCTACGCTTAGGGCAGGCACAGTAGGATATATTTTTAAAGAAGTAAAATCTGATAGTGCAGATAGATAAGAACCAGAAAGTATATTACCAAGCTCTTGCATGGCAGAGACACCTATTTCAGAAACTTCACCTGTTTGAAAATCGAAGCCCTCATCTTGTATCAATCTTCGGATAAATCGATTTGCTTGTTCTACAGGTAGTACAAAGAACATGCTACCTGTTACATCTCCTTCAATCCGAAGATAAATACCAGCAACAACCCTCTCCGGACCTCCCGCTAAATCCATCATGTCATCAAAGGATACCATTTCTACTTTTGGAACCTTCATATCAATCTTTTTGTTTAACAATGTCGATAATGCCGTTGCAGCATGCGCAGCACCAATATTTCCTATTTCCTTTAAGACATCTAAATGTATAGAAGTTATTTTATTATCGTACATTTATTAAACTCCTGACTTTATAGGATTTAACACAAGATTTAAGTTCAGTAGTATTAAAAGGCGGCTATCGATTTTAGCTACTCCAGCTATAAAATCTGATTCCATTCCACCAACCACTTCAGGCTGTGGTTCAATTGCATCAAGAGGTATATCTAATACATCATTAGCAGAGTCAACAATTACACCGACATTCATATCATCCAACGTAATTATAATAATACGAGTAGATTCACCTAAACTGCTCTCACCTAATCCAAAGCGATTCTTTAAGTCTATTATAGGAGTAACTACTCCTCGTAAGTTGATAACTCCTTTTACAAAGTCTGGAGTTTTAGGCACACGTGTAATATATATAAGTTTTTCAATGCCTTGTACCTGACTAACAGGTATAACATACTCTTTATCTGCCAATTGAAAAACGACTACTTTTAAATTTTTATAATCTACGGCTTCTGTCATAATGCTATCTCATCCTTTCTAATTGATGCTCTTTAACTGATTAATGCATTACAATCTACAATAAGTGCTACTTTACCATTACCTAAAATAGTTGCACCAGAGATTGCGAACACACTTGATAAATATGCACCAAGTGATTTTAAAACGATCTCTTGTTGACCGATAAACGAATCTACTACAAGACCAGCCATTTTGTCTCCTTTACGAACAAGAACAACCGAATGGAATTCATCATCAGTACTTTCTCTCGGAACATCAAAAACATTTTCTAAAAATACTAGTGGAACAACTTTCCCACGGAAATCAATCACTTTTTGGTTATGAGCATTTAAAATATCAGAAGAACGTATAATAGCAGTCTCAATAATAGAAGATAGCGGGATTGCGTAAATTTCTTCCCCAAGTTCTACTAGCATTACGGAAATGATAGAAAGTGTTAACGGTAATTGGATAGAAAATAGAGAACCTTTTCCTTCCGTCGACGAAATATCTATAAAACCACCAAGAGATTCAATCGTCGTTTTTACAACGTCTAAACCAACTCCCCTACCCGAAACATCTGAAATAACATCGGCAGTAGAGAAACCGGAAGAGAGAATAAGCTCTGCTACTTGTTTATCACTTAGTGTTTGCGCTACTTCATTGGATACAATTCCTTTTGCTATAGCTTTTTTCAACACTTTCTCACGGTTAATACCTGCTCCATCATCCTCAATCTCGATAAATACATGATTTCCGCTATGGTATGCACGGAGAACAACTGTACCTTCCTCTGGTTTACCTTTAGCTAAACGAATTTCAGGACTTTCAACACCATGATCTAGAGAGTTTCTAATTAAGTGAACAAGAGGATCTCCAATTTCATCAATGACGGTACGATCTAATTCAGTTTCTGCCCCAATAACTTCTAAATTGATCTTTTTGTTTAAATCACGCGCTAATTGACGTACCATTTTCGGGAATCTATTAAATACCGTTTCTACTGGAACCATACGCATATTTAATATAATATTTTGAAGGTCACCAGTGATACGGGACATGCGTTCTACTGTTTCATCTAGTTCGCTATTGTGTAAATCCTCAGAGATTGATTGTAGACGACCACGATCAATTACTAACTCCTCAAACAAATTCATCAATACATCTAAACGTTCTATATTTACACGAATAGTTTTACTAGACTGAACTTGATTGCTTTTAGAAGTAGGAGATTTTTCAGTAGTTTTTACTGCCACTACCTCTTGACTACCTTCTATAACTTCTGTTTTTTCCGAAAATGGAGTCTCTTCTACTTTAGCACCCTCGATATTATTGCGTTTTTTCAGTTGCTCTAATGTAACTGAGTTAACTAGTACTTCTGTTACTTCAGATACCTTCATCAATTTCTTCTGCACATCTTCGGAAGGCTCATTTGTAACTAGAGCTACATAGAAAATTTCATCAAAATCTTCTCCTTCTAACTTCTCAACGGAGGGTGAAGATTTTATAACATCTCCCATTTTCTCTAATAATTCAAAGACCATATATACTCTTGCAGCCTTTAGTAAGCAATCTTCGCGCAGCTTGACAGAAATTTCATACGTAGAGAAATCCTGTTCGACTGATTGTTCTATAACTGTCATTTCATAATCATCATAAGACAACCAATTTTCTTGAGAAATATTACTTTCTACAGTGGATTCTACTGTAGTTGCAGCAACTGGAATGTCTTCTCCTGTTTCTATTCTATGTAGCTTTTGAACAGTATCTGTTACATCCAGATTTCCTTTTCCACCAGAAGCAATATCCATTACCATCTCTTCTAATTGATCTACAGCAATGAAAACAACGTCTAATAATTCTACTGTTACATGCAAACGCCCGTTTCTAATTTCATCTAAAATGTTTTCCATTTTATGTGTTAAATTAGCGATATCCTCATACCCCATCGTTGCGGACATACCTTTTAAAGTATGTGCAGAGCGGAATACTTCATTAACAATTGCAATGTTTTCAGGATTTTTTTCTAATTCTAGTAAATGTTCATTGCAGGCTTGTAAATGTTCCTTACTTTCTTCTATAAACATTTCAAAATATGGATTTGTATCCATTGATTAACACCCCTTAAGGTAGATATTGTATGATAGTTTTTGCTATTTGATCTAAATCTACTACTTCATTTACTAAATTAGTTTCTACTGCAGCTTTAGGCATTCCATATACAATACATGTACTCGCCGATTCTGTTATAGCTACAACGTTTCCACTATTTTTTAACTGCTTTAGACCGAGAGATCCATCAGATCCCATTCCTGTCATAATAACGGCAATTTTGTCGAAATCATTGAACTGACTATTATCTTCAAAAAGTACATCTACCGCTGGTCTATGTCCTGCTCGAGGCGGTTCTTTGTCATCTAGAACGATGTAATAGGCCGAAACTCTTTTCTGTATACGCATATGAAAGCCACCAGGTGCTATATACGCGTGTCCATCTTGTAGTAAATCCCCATCTTCTGCTTCTTTTACCTCAATTTCAGATAATTGATTGAGCCTATGTGCCAAAGACTTTGTAAATCCAGCCGGCATATGTTGAACGACTAATACAGGAGCTTTCATATTCTTTGGAAGTTTTGTAATTACTTCCTGAAGAGCTCGAGGTCCTCCTGTTGAAGTACCAATTAAGACCATTTTCTTATTGGCCTTGTCCCATTTAACAGTATTAGTATTCTCAGGTATATTCCTCAATTCGATACTTTTTGATATTCCATTACTGGTAGGCAATGATGAGCGTTTCTGCATTTTGTTAATGGATACTTGTGCAGCATGTTCCACTTTTTCTACTAATTCCACTTTGACCTTATGTAAATCTAAGGAAATAGTACCACTTGGTTTTGCGATAAAATCCACAGCGCCATAATCCATCGCTTGCATCGTGCTTTCCGCTCCACTTTTCGTCGTACTGGAAAGCATTACAACAGGAACAGGTGTTTCTAACATTATTTGGCGGAGCGCCTCCAAACCATTCATCACAGGCATTTCAACGTCCATAGTGAGAACATCTGGTTGTAGAGTTTTAATTTTTTCGATTGCGTCTTTTCCATTTCTTGCGATCCCAACTACCTCTATCGATTTACTATCGACAAAGAAATCACTGATAAGTTTTCGCATGAATGCAGAGTCATCTACAACTAATAACTTCTTTTTTGACTTATTGTCCACAATCTCACGTCCTTCCTGAAAAAAGACTTTTTAACCGAGATATGAAATTAGTTTGCTTAGGTGTAGCTTCTATTGCATCTTCCAAGTCGGTAAATGTATAGACTATCTTTTTTAACTTTTTCGTTATTTCAGCTTGTGGATATAAGATAGAAAATGGGGTTTGTTCCCTTACTGCCTTTCGAACGACTGTATCTTCGGGCAATACACCTAATATTGTAATTTCTTTGGAGAGAAACTTGGACATAACTAGTTTTAATCTCCCTGTTGTTTCAGCCCCTTCTTCATCGCTAAAGGCTCTATTGCAAATAAGATAGAAATTTTTTTCAGAATCTTTATAGTAAATGTATTTCATCATAGAATATGCATCCGTAATAGAGGTAGGCTCCGCTGTCGTAATGACGATAATATCGTCCACAGACATTAACAAATCTAATGTCTGACTTGTTGCACCGGCCCCCATATCAAAAACAATGTAGTCAAAGCTTTTCTGTAAATATTCGAAAGCCTCTATTAAGCGATTGAACATTTCATCTGTCCACTCCATCACACCACTTAACCCAGAACCTCCAGATATATATTGCAAGCCATTTGGACCTTCAAACAACACAGATTCTATTGGCTGTTCTCCAACTAAATAATCTTTCAAGTTATATTGAACGGATTTTCCTAATAAAATATGAATATTGCCCATTCCAATATCCATATCAATTAGCACCACTTTTTTGCCATGCCCACTTAAAGTTGTGCTGAAATTTATAGAAAAATTACTTTTTCCAACTCCACCTTTACCGCTAACTACCGCTAAGGAACGGCCAAGCCTGTTTTGATTACGTAGCATTTTCATTCTAAGTTCTTCAGCTTGATCTCTCATAGCGAATCCCCTTTAAAAACAATTTGAGTAATTCTTCAAGACTAGCTTCCATAATATCTTCCGGGACTTCTTGACCATCCGTATAGTAAGCAAGTCCCTTATTATATTTAACCATTAAATTGATAATTGAGCCAATAGTATTTGTTTCATCTATCTTCGTAAAGATAAATTTATCAATAGGAAATTCACTAAATTGTTCTATTATCACTTCCATGTCTTTTTGTTTAGATGTAGACGAGAGTACTAGGAAGGTTTCCGTGTCCACTTCAAATTCGATTAGCTTTTGCAAATCTCTTACAAATTTAGTTTCTTTAAAATTCCTACCAGCTGTATCGATAAAAACGATATCTAAATGTTCGAACTTTACCATGGCTTCTTGTAAATCTTTTTCGTTATATACAATTTCTAATGGAGATTGTAATAATCCAGCATAGGTTTTTAGTTGTTCAATAGCTGCAATCCGATATGTATCGGTCGTAATAAAGCCAACCTTTTTCTTTTTTTCTAAAATTGCACGTGCAGCTATTTTAGCAATCGTAGTCGTTTTGCCTACACCTGTTGGTCCAAGTACATTTATATATTTTTTAGTATACGAAATTCCACCAAACGGAAGATGCTCCATTTGAGTTTGGAGAGAATTTTTGGTTAGTCTAAGTTGATCTTCTATTTCAAAAGCATCAGTATTCTTTTTATGATGCACAAAAAGCTCATCACAAACAGATGTGATCAGCTCCTCTGACAATTCTTGCTCTTCTAAAAAGTCCATAAGAGTTTTCATCTCAGCTGGGTATGAACTTAACATTTCCGGAATTTTAATATTCTTAACCAATTGTTTTAAGTCTGCTAATTCTTTTTGGATCTCTATAGAAACATTTTGTTGTTCTTGAGACACCATAGTTGGCATCTCAAATGTATTATTCGGTTGTTCGATTGTATCCATTCCAGCTAACACTTCAATAGATTTTTTCTTGAACAAACCTAGAAAACCTTTAGAAAAGACTACTTTAGAACTTAGTATAACTGCTTCATCACCAAGTTCTTTACGAATTAATTTCATTGCTTCGGGCATAGTACTAGCCGTATATTTTTTCATCTTCAATCTACATTCACCACCCCGACACTTTGTACCTCAATGGAGGATTCCAATTCATTATAGGAAAGAATTGGGACTTGAGGGAAATATCTTTCCGTCATTTGTCTAACATACATTCTTACTGCAGGAGAACAAAGAATAATTGGAGACTGTTCCATCATGGAAGCTCGCTCTATTTCTTTTGCCATAGACTCCAATATCGCTTGTGAATCATTAGGATCAATGGATAAATAGTTCCCATGTTCTGTTTGTTGAATACTGTCGGCAATAAGTTTTTCTACTTTTCCGGAGACTGTTAATACTTTTAGTACATTGTTATTTCCAGCATATTGAGTTGTAATCTGCTTCGCTAGAGATTGTCTTGCGTATTCTGTTAATACATCGGCATCCGATGTCATTTTTGAATAGTCAGCAAGTGTCTCAAAAATGATTGGCAAGTTTCGAATAGATACATGCTCTCTTAGTAAATTGCTCAATATTTTTTGAATTTCTCCTACAGTTAATGGAGTAGGTGTTAACTCGTCTACTAAAATTGGATATGTCTCTCTAATATGGTCTATTAATTGTTTTGTTTCTTGACGACCTAATAATTCATGTGCATTATTACGGATAATTTCTGTCATATGTGTCGAAACAACACTTGGAGGATCGACAACGGTATATCCTAGTATCTCCGCTTCCTCTTTGACAGATTCCGTTATCCATTTAGCAGGTAATCCAAAGGAAGGTTCTACAGTATCTATCCCTTCAATCGAATCATCATCACCAGGACTCATCGCTAAATAATGATCTAAAAGAAGTTCACCTCTAGCCATTTCATTACCTTTTATTTTTATTCGATATTCGTTTGGTTGAAGTTGAATATTATCTCGTATTCTCACTACTGGAATAACTACACCTAATTCAAGTGCTAGTTGTCTACGAATCATTACAACACGATCAAGTAAATCTCCGCCTTGGGCAGCATCCACTAATGGAATCAAACCATAACCAAACTCGAATTCTATTGGATCTACATTTAGCAGATTAATGACATTTTCAGGACTCTTCATATTATCCGTTGTAACTTCCTCTTCAAATTCTTCCAACTCTTCAGGACCCTCTTGACTAGCCTTACTTATCATATAAGCTCCTACGGCAAGTGCAATAGCAATAGGTAAAGTTAAGACTAAACCAATCGGGGTTACAATACCTAAAAGCGTTATTGTCACGGCTGCAACGTAAAGAAGTTTTGGCTGATTGAACAATTGCCCTGTTATATCTCCCCCCAGATTACCTTTAGATGCAGCTCTTGTTACAACAATCCCTGTAGCTGTGGATATTAATAATGCTGGTATTTGAGAAACAAGACCGTCCCCAACTGTAAGAGTAGAAAACAGAACTGCGGCTTCCCCAAAAGGAAGTCCAAATTGAACAACACCAATAATAATTCCGAATAACAAGTTTATTATAACGATAATAATACCCGCAATGGCATCCCCTTTTACGAACTTTGTTGCCCCGTCCATAGCTCCGTAGAAGTCCGCTTCGCCACTAACCTTTTCACGTCTTTCACGAGCTTCTTTCTCAGAAATCATCCCTGCATTTAAATCCGCATCAATACTCATTTGTTTACCAGGCATAGCATCAAGTGTAAAACGAGCTGCAACCTCAGAAACACGCTCCGCACCTTTTGTAATTACGATAAAGTTGATAATAACCAAAATAGCAAATACGACTAAACCAACGAGCATATTCCCACCTGTAACAAAGGTACCAAAGGTTTCAACTACTTTACCTGCATCACCTTCTGCTAAAATTGCTCTTGTTGTAGAAATATTTAATGCAAGCCTAAATAAAGTAACAAGTAGAACGATAGTTGGAAATACAGAGAACTCTAAAGCTTCTTTCATATTCATAGCAGTCATTAATATTAATAACGCTATTGTAATATTTATAATAATAAGAAAACTTATTAACCAATGAGGAAGAGGTATTACGAGCATCGCCACTATAGATATTACAGCTGCCAATACGGTTATATCACGGACTTGCATTTACTTCCACCTCTAACTTTGCCTTTAAATTTTTTGTTTAATACGATACACATAAGCTAATACTTCAGCAACTGCTTTGAAAAACTCATCTGGAATACGTTGACCTACTTCTACTTGGTCATACATTGAACGAGCTAGTGGTCTATTTTCTACCATGACCACGTTATTTTCCTTAGCAATTAGTTTTATCTTTTGTGCAACGAAATCGGCACCTTTTGCAACTACTGTTGGAGCTTCCATTGATTCATCATCATATTTTAGAGCAATAGCAAAATGTGTTGGATTTGTAATAACAACATCTGCTGTAGGGATTTCTTGCATCATCCGACGCATTGCCATTTCCCTTTGTCTTTGCCGTATACGTGACTTTATAATTGGATCCCCATCCGAGTTTTTATGTTCATCTTTAATGTCCTGCTTAGACATCTTCAGATTTTTTTCATAGTCAAATTTTTGATAAAAGAAATCTAAAATGGATATGAACAACAATACACAGGATGCAGCTATACCCATAGTTCCGGTTAACCATCCAACAGTGGAGAGTGTATCCCAACCTGTTTTGAATGAAAGAGATAAAACCTGTTCCAGATTCATCCACAATATTAAAGTAGTTACAGAACCAATAAATGATATTTTTAAGATAGATTTTAATAGCTCTATAATTGCTTTAATCGAAAAGATCCTTTTGAGACCTTTTATAGGATCAATCTTTTTTAGATCAAATTTCAATGGTTCTGTCGTAAATAGCAGTCCAAACTGAAAGAAATTTGCCGCTATAGCCGCTACTACAGCCACTAACATGATTGGTAGAAGAACCATAGCCATTTCAATTAACATATCCTTATAAATAATGATTGCAGTATCAATAGTCAGTGTTTCTATCAACATATAATGAGTAAATGCAACACTAAAAAATGTAAATATCTCTGTTCTTAAAAAACCAGCAAAGAAAAACAGAAAAACAAAAACAGAGAGTAACACAATGGCACTTGTTACATCTGGACTCTTTAAGACTTGCCCTTTTTTACGAGAATCTTCTCTCTTTTTAGGAGTAGCTTTTTCTGTTTTTTCTCCCGCAAAAAACTGTAGATCTAAGCGTAGAGCATTCATATTAGCCACCACCTAAAATTATCATCAAGTCACGCATTGCGACGACCAAAATTTCAAACATTTTCTGAATCACTGCCATTAGTACAGCCATCATCACGAGAAGGACTAAAAACCCTACACCTATTTTTATCGGATATCCTATGACAAAAATATTTAACTGTGGTACCGTTCTCGCGGTTATACCAAGAGCTACGTCCACAAGAAATAGTGTCGCAACTATTGGTATAGACATTTGAAATGCAACAGCAAAAACGCCAGCAAAAGTTTTCATAATAAATTCCACATAATTTTCTTGCCCAAAAGCTGGCCAGACCATTTCCATCGGCATAAATTGATAGCTATAGAAAATACCATCCAACAACAAATGATGACCATTTAGTGCCAATAACAACAATAGAGCTAAAGTATTCAAGAACTGACCAATTAAAGGACTTTGTGCACCTGTCTGTGGGTCAATAACGTTAGCCATTGCAAATCCCATCTGAAAATCGATAAATCCACCCGCAATTTGAACGGCTGACATAATGATATAGGCTAGTAAACCTATAAATAATCCAGATATAACTTCTTTAATGATTAACAGAATATAATCTCCATTTATTTCAAACGGTTCTACATCCAACGTATAATACATCATCCAAGATAGAACTACAGCAAATGCTATCCGATGTGATGCCGGTATTGTTCGATGTGAGAATAATGGTAACACTACAAAAAATGCGGTTACACGGGCAACGATTAGTAAAAATACAGTTAAATTCGGTAAAATTTCATCCATCGTATCAACCAATGTATCTTATCAAATTCTCAAAAATATCTGCTGCATAAGAAGTTACTTGTGAAAGCATCCATGGACCAAAGAAAACGATAGCTACTAAAACTGCAACAATTTTAGGCACAAATGCAAGAGTTTGTTCCTGGATTTGTGTGGTCGCCTGAAAAATACTTACCGCAAGACCTGTTATTAAAGCAACTAAAAGAAGAGGACCTGATGCAAGAAGAATGACCCAAATTGCTCGTTCGGCAATTGAAATTACCATTTCATTATTCAATACAATCAGCTCCTAAAAACTTTGTAATATAGACTTCATCACTAAATACCATCCATCTACCAATACAAACAATAATATTTTAAACGGTAAAGAGATCATAACTGGCGGTAACATCATCATACCCATTGACATCAGTACACTCGCCACAATCATATCAATAACTAAAAAAGGGATAAAAATCATAAATCCAATTTGGAAAGCTGTCTTAATCTCACTAAGTGCAAAAGCAGGCACCATCACCGTTAACGGAATATCCTCTAATGTTTCAGGTCTTTCTGCTTCTGAATATCTTAAGAAAAGTTCCAAATCTTTTTGTCTTGTATGCTTACTCATGAACTCTTTGAAGGGACCACTAGCATTTTCATAAGCCTCTTCTAAAGTAATATCTTCATTAAACAAAGGCGTTAATGCATCTTCGTTGACTTGTTGTAATGTAGGAGCCATGATGAAAAATGTTAAAAATAACGCTAACCCAACTATCACTTGGTTCGGAGGCATTTGGTTAGTCGCTAGTGCAGTTCGTACAAATGATAAAATTATAACTATTCTAGCAAAAGAAGTCATTAATATTAATATACTAGGAGCTAAAGATAAGACCGTTAGTAAAAGCATCAATTTTATAGATGTGGAAAGATTCCCCGGGTCGCTGTCCGAAAAAAACTGGACAAATTCATTCATTGTTATCGCGCTCCTTCGTCTTCCAATCCTTTAATACATTACTACGGTCTTTTTGAATATCTTGAAGTCTCTTTTGGAATGTCTCCTTAAATGAAGGTTGTTTACTTTCCTTCTTCTGTGAGGTTCCTTTGTCTTTCAAGCGACCAACTATCTCAAATATGTAAGGAATACTTTTTTCAATATCTATTTTTGCTTCATATATTTTTGTTAAATTTTCTATCTCTACTGGATCGGTTATTTCTTTTAACAAAGTAATATCTTCGCCAATACCAACCAAAAATATAGAATTACCTACTTGCATTAGCTGTAATGATTTACCTTGACCTACCCCGACCCCACCTAAATTCTGAATAAGCTGGTTGGTTTGAAAGGTTTTGTTTCTACTATTTACAAAACGAAGTACACCGTAAAGTAAAGCAATAACAAACAAAAGGGCAAACACCATTTTAATGTAATCCCATGCTGTAACAGAAACACCTGCAGAAACGGGTTCTGTCGTTTCTGTAGTATCTGGGGTTTCTTCTATAATTGCTTCAGAATCTTTTTCATTTTTGGAATTATTGTTATTTAGGTATTGTTCAACACTTTCATTTGAATCTACCTCTGCTTTCACAACAAGCTGAGTTCCAAAAGTTAAAAAAAGAAATACACTTAAAACGAGGGGAAATTTCCTCATGTCATTACCCTAAAGCTTTGGAAATAGCTTCAATTACACGATCCGCTTGGAAAGGCTTAACGATGAAATCTTTTGCTCCAGCTTGGATTGCATCAATAACCATCGCTTGTTGGCCCATTGCTGAACACATAATGATTGTCGCAGTCGGGTCTTTTGCTTTAATCTCTTTCAAAGCTGCAATTCCATCCATTTCTGGCATTGTTATATCCATCGTTACTAAATCTGGTTTAAGCTCATTGTACTTTTCAATTGCTTGAACTCCATCTCCAGCTTCACCTACAACTTCAAAACCATTTTTGCTTAAAATATCTTTAATCATCATTCTCATAAAAGCTGCGTCATCTACTACTAAAATTCTTTTCGACATAATATGTCTCCTCCAGTGCTTATCTTAAATTGTTTATACGTTCTGCTTGACTTAAAATATCTGTAATACGTACACCAAAATTCTCATCAATAACAACGACTTCCCCTTTGGCTACATGTCGATTATTGACAAGAATATCAACAGGCTCTCCAGCCAGTTTGTCGAGTTCAATGATGGAGCCACTTGTTAGTTCCAAAATCTCTTTTACAGTTCTCTTAGTACGACCTAATTCTACTGTTACTTGGAGAGGAATATCAAGTAGTAAATTTAAATTTCTCGATTCATTTTGCGATAAACTCGGCGCTTCAAAGCTTGCAAATTGTGCTTGTTGCACTTCCACTGGCGGTGCCTGCGGTCGTGTTTGCTGCTGAGTATACTGTATTGGCGCTTGCGAAGGCACTTCATGTACTTGTTGTGTTTGCATGGAAGGCTGCTGTTGAACAGGCGCTTGATATACCTTTTCTTCTGTAATAGTAGCCGCTAATTCAGGTTCATCTTCTCCTATTAAGGATTTCACTAAGCTTTGCCCAAATTCTAATGGTAGTAGTTGCATAATATTAGAATCGATTAAATCTCCAATTTTAAGACGGAAAGATATTTTAATAAGTAACTCATTTTCAGGGATGGCATCTGTTCCTTCCCCTTCCATAAGATTCATAAGGTCGATCGTAGGCGGTGAAATATCTACTTTTTTGTTGAAAACGGTAGACATTGATGTTGCTGCGGAACCCATCATTTGGTTCATCGCTTCTTGAACTGCGCTTAACTGAATTTCACTAAGTTCGGGCTTTGGATCTAATCCATCCCCACCAAGCATTAAGTCTGCAATAATTGCAGCATCCGATTGTTTTATAACGAGAAGATTCATACCGATTAGTCCAGCAGTATATTGTACTTGCACTGCAACATATGGATGAGGAAACTCTTCTTGTAGTTTTCTACTATTGATCATACTAATACTAGGTGTAGTAATATCTACTTTTTGTCCTAAAAGTGAAGACAGGGCTGTAGCAGAACTACCAAATGAGATATTACCAATTTCACCAAGTGTGTCTTGAGCAAATGAATCTAAATAATCTTCTACATTTACATCTTCCATCTCTACTTCTTTCGAAGCTTCCTCATTTATATTCGTTCCTCTAAGGAGAGCCTCAATTTCGTCTTGGGAGAGCATATCATCACTCATCATCATCCTCTCCTCCTTTCACAGTTTCAATGACTTGTACAGCCATCCGTTTTTTTAGTTTTCCAGGTTGACCAATAAATTTAGGAATACCACCAACTTTAACAGTTAATGAGTCATCAATTTTAGTATTTAACTGAATGACATCTCCTAATTGTAAATACAATAAATCTTCTATAGATATATCCGTTGTCCCAATTTCTGCGACTATAGGTATTTCTGCAGCATTCACTCGTTTTTTCAGAACAGCTAATTGTTCAGGTGAAACTTCTTTTTTATTTGTTTGCATCCAATAACGCACAGATAAGTTCGGTACAATTGGTTCTAGAACTACATGAGGAATACAAATATTAATCATTCCACTTGTTTCACCAATAATTGTATTAAAAGATATTACAACAACTGTTTCATTGGGAGAAATCATTTGTAAAAATTGTGGATTAACCTCTAGCTCTGTTAATATCGGATCGATATCCGCAATATTTATCCAGGCTTCTCGTAAATTATCAAACGAACGCTCAAATAAATTCGTCATAATCTTCGTTTCAATTTCCGTTAAATTATCTACTTTTGTATGAGCTTGTCCTTTTCCACCCATCATTAGATCCAACATGGAGTAAGCAATATTCGGATTAATCTCCATCAAAATATTACCTTCTAACGGTGGTACTTCAAACACATTGATCAATGTCATATGTGGTACCGATCGAACAAATTCTTCGAAAGGTATTTGATCGACTGAAACGACCGAAATTTGTACGTATGTTCTTAACTGGGCAGAAAAAAATGTGGTTAATAGACGAGCAAAGTTTTCATGAATTCTCGTTAAACTTCGAATCTGATCTTTTGAAAAGCGAAGTGCTCTTTTGAAGTCATATGTCCTTATTTTCCTAGCTTCTTGTTCACTTTTCATTTCATCTGCTGTCATTTCACCTGTCGAGAGTGCACTCAACAACGCATCTATTTCCGATTGAGATAATATATCTCCTGCCAATCTGCCCACCTCCAATTTTTTAATACTTTATTGAATAATATAAGAAGTTATATAAACTTGTTGAATTTCTCCATCATCCATTAGCTCACCAATTTTTGTTTTAAGCGCTGATTCAAATACTGCTTTACCTTTTTTACCATCTAACTCTTCAGGAGTCATTTCAGATAGTTCTGTAATCACTATATTTTTTACTTGAAAATCCCGTTTAGTTAATTCTTCTGCCGCTTTAACGCTGTCCGTCTGGACCTTTAAAGATATACGGATAAATTTATTTGAAGCTAGATTAGTAGTTATCTCTGGTATATCTACAGAGGATTCGATAATTTCATCAATGGTCGGCTTATCATCTTTATCTGTCTTGTTTAACTGCATTACTATTAGCAAAGCTACTACCCCTACTAATGTAATCGATACTAAAATAATAAGCATAATGGTTAATAGTTTATTTTTACTCTTCATCTTGTTCACCTCTTATATGCGGGTTCGATAAAATATGTACTTCTTTGTAAAACTGAGATATTTTGGAGTATACTTCATCCCTTGATTCCAACGCTACATATTTATGACCATTTGTAAGTGTAATCGTCGTATCTGGAAAAGACTCCACAGTCTCTATGTACAGAGCATTTAACGAAAACTCCTTGCCGTTTAAACGAGTAAGCTTAATCATAATGAAGGGCCGGAACCATTTAGGAACGGCCCAACCCTCCCTTTCAAGTAAATTTAAAGTTTAATAGATTAACGTTTTAAGTTGATTAATTCTTCTAAAATAGAATCTGAAGTTGTAATAATACGAGTATTCGCTTGGAATCCACGTTGTGCAACGATCATGTCTGTAAATTCTTCTGACAAATCTACATTAGACATTTCTAGGAAGCCAGAGTTTATTGTTCCTGCACCATTGTCTGCTGCAAATGTATATAAGGGTGTTCCAGAATTACTAGTTGGAGTATAGTAGTTACTTCCTGACTTCTCTAGTCCACCGGCATTTGGAAACTTAGCTGTAACTAACTTACCGGCATTTTGAAGATTATTATTTGCATCCACAAAAGTTACAGTTCCATCTTGAGACACAGACATACTCTTAGCATTTGTTGGAATGCGAATCGGACCAACTCCAGTTGTTGGTAATGTGCCCCCAGGGACCGTATATGTTGGAGGACCTGTCACTGGTGCTGATGTTGCGCCTGTATTAGCTGCGTTTTCAGAGAAGCCGTATACATACTTTCCATCACCATTTACCAAATAACCATTTGCTTCCATATAAAAGTTCCCGGCTCTTGTATATTGTAAATTATCTAGAGTTACAGCAGTTCCTCCTGGTGTTGGAGTTGCCGAGGATTCACCAACAATAAAAAATCCGTCTCCCGAAAGTGCCAGGTCAAGAGTGTTACCTGTTGATTGCAAAGATCCTCCAGTATGAATAGTATCAATAGAAGCTAATTGAGATCCTAGACCAACTTGTTTTGCATTAACTCCACCTTGATTAGCTGAAGCTCCTGAAGCTCCTGAAGTAGTTTGTGATATCAAATCTTTAAATACGGTACGACCTTTTTTAAACCCGTAAGTGTTTACGTTTGAAATATTGTTACCTATTACATCCAATTTTGTTTGGAAGTTTTTTAAACCTGAAATTCCTGAGTACATTGAGCGAATCATATATTTTTTCTCCCTTCAATTTGCGTGCTAGCTTCTATCAGTCGGCTGCACATAGCATCCTTTACAGGTCCTGCCATTATTTGTTAGTTCAGTACGATTGTACCGTCAATATTTGTGAATAATTGGTTTTTCGCTTCCGTGCGATTCATTGCAGTAATGACAGTGGAATTTTTTGCACTGACGATTAATGCCGCTTGGTCCATCAATACGAGTGAGTCGTTCACACCTTTAGAGCGTGCTTCTGAAACTTTGTCACTTACTATTTGCCATTCTGCATCTGAAATATAAATATTTCTTTCTTGTAAACGTTGGTTGGCGTGTTTGCTTACTTTTAATTCTGTTTGAACAGATGCTTCATGTAAATGATGTAAGAAAGATTGTTTTGGTGAAGCTACCTGACTGGATGTGATTGGTTGACGGATTTTTGTTTGCAGCGGAACACGATTTATCGAAATATTGTCCATTGCAAGTCTCCGTTCTTATTGGATAGATATAAACTGGTCGGCTTTGATTGACACGTCTCCACCTAAATTATATACAATACTTCCATCTTTTTTTGAAACTGATTGTACCACTCCTGAGCTTACAGTATCCCCATTTTGATAACCTACTGTTTTACCAATGAGCATGCTAGCTTCTACTAAACTATTGGAATTAGAACTACCCGATAATACTTCTGAAATATTTCCAGGGTTTATCTTCTTTCCATCTGCTAACGTGAATTCCACGCTTCCTTCTACAAATTTAATACCTGTAATAGATCCAGTACCTTCGTTTGTAATCGGCTTTCCATCAGCATCTAATTTGTCTGTAAGTTCATGCCATTTAACTTCTTTGCCAACGAAATTACTAAACTCGATCATTTGGCTTTGCTCTTGTATAGCTGCAAATTCTTTAAAAGCAGTTGTTAAGTTAGTCATCTGTTCCAAAGATGAAAACTGCGCCATTTGTGATATGAATTGTGCATCATCCATCGGTTTAGTTGGATCCTGATTTTGCAGTTGTGTCATAAGGATTTTTAGAAATGCATCTTTCCCTAATTCGCCACTACCTGTGGTTTTTGTTGTTGGTGCTTTATTTGATAAATACATACCTTTAGTAATTGGGGTCATATCTGCCATCTATTAAACCTCCATATCTGTTAAGAAATCGTCAAAGGAAATTGGTGTTTCCTGACTTTCCGTATTTTTCTCTTCATTAGACTGCTCTTGCTGTTGTTGTTTAAAAGATTGTTGGAAGTTTTGCTGCTTCTCTTGTCTCACCGAGTCTTGTAAAGCCTGGCTAATCTCTAACTTTTCCAGTTGAATGTTTTGTCCTGCAAAACCTTGTCTCAATTGACTTGAGTTAGAATCCAACATTTCTTTACCTAAGGCAGTTGATGCTAGTATTCTTGCTGTTAACATACCGTCCTTTTGTATCAATTCAATTCGAATCGTACCTAGATGCTCTGGAAATAGCTTAAGAACTAGTCTATTTACACCGCCTGTTTGCCCAAACTGCACACGGTTCATTACTTTTTGTAATTCTTTTATAAATTCCTCTGACTGACCAGCCCTCTCAGTTGGTAAGGTTAAGGAAACTGATTCTACTTTTGTTTGAACTACTGTAGTAGTATTGCCTTGCAAATTTGATGTAATTTCTTTTGTTTCAGTTACAACTTCTGTTTGTAAAGTGTGAGCTGTTTGTTTCAGTACCATTTGAGTATGAATAATCGGTTGTTTTAATAGTTGTGGTGAGGAAATTGCTTCACTAGTTGGCATTTTACTTACTACTTCCTTCACATTTTCAAGCAACTGCTTCATATCAAAAAGTGTAGATTCTTCTTTAATGGTTAAATCCGATTTATTTCCTATTAACTGTACAGTTTTTAGGAATTCAACCGCTTGTTTTGCATCAGTTGGAGTACTCGGCCCTTGTCCATTTAGAGAAGAAATAATCGCATCTGTAAGTTTGGTTGGCTGTTCATTTATACCGGCTAGCAAATCCCAAACATTTGATTGTTGTATTTCTTCGTTCGTATTCAAATCACTGTCAGTACCTAATAATTTATCTAAAAGTCCTTTTAACTCTTTAGGATTTACAGTTAAATCTTCCGTTCCTAATACTGATTCTAGCTCTTCTATGGAAGTTGCATTTAGAATTGCTAACAGATCTTGGAGTACATTTCCAACGGGATTTACTTGTTCTGTAACAATCGGTTGTACTTGTGAATTGGATAAAATCTGTCCAAATACGGAACCGAACTTTTGACTGTTATTCATAGTCGTTTGTATTTTACTACTAGTTTGAATAGCAGCATTTACATTTGTACCTGTGGGCATTGCGATATTCACGTTTATATTCACCTCCCTTCAAATGGAAATAATTATTTCGTCATTAACTCTGTATATTTAGCAGCATCTTCTGGAGTCATTTTTTCATAAATGCTTGCTACCGTATCTGGTTTGAGACTTGTCAATATACGTAAAGCTTCCGCATCACTCATCTTTGTTATAACTGGAGCAGCCTTTTTTGCGGACATTTTTTCAAATGTAGAAACAACTTCAGCATAATCTCGTTTAGCACTTTCCTGATTCCTTGTTAATGTTGCAATTTCTTCTAACAATCTTTCTTGTTCTATTAATAATGCTTCCTTCTCAGTTGCAGAATTATCAAGTTCCATTTGAACTTTATCAATTCGAGCTTCTTTTTCTTGAATTTCAGCTTGTAACGAGACTACTCTTTCTTCTAGTACTTCTGTTTTTTTGTTTACTGTTAATACCTGCTCTTCACTAAAACCAGTTATCTCTTTTGCTTTTTCAAAAACATTTATATTTGCTATTTGAGCAAGTACCAGTAAGAGAAGTAAAGCAAATAAAAGAGGAATGATAAACCAATAAAAGAGCATTTTTATTTTACTTAAACCTTTTGCTTCAGCCATGCTTCTACTCACCTAATCTCTTTGTTTTGAAACTTTAAAGAAGATATTTCATCTAATTGAATCGTTTCTAGTCTTTGTTGCTCTTCTTGAAACTGTGATAGGTCTTTTTCTTTAATCTTCTCAAACTTTTTTACCTCTAATGACTTTTCGAGTAGCTTTTCTTCCATCCAATTCATTTTAGATCTTGCTTGGACAACTTCCTTTTGAACAACATCAATTCTTTTTTGAAGACCGTCGATATAATTCGAATAATGATGAATATTGTCTACTGAAAGGCCAGAAATAAGCAGATTGTTTTGAGTATCTGTTGTATCTTCTTTCTTTTTCAACAAATTATATAACTCTGTAGCAACCTTCTCGAAGGACGACACGGATTCTTTGTAAGCCAATTCCGTTTCTGATTTTTCTTGTTCTCGAATCGTTAGAACTTTAGCAAATTTAAACTGATAAGCAACCATTTATGAAACACCACCTGATAATTTCACTAATTCATCGACGGAAGAATCCAAAGATACTTTGTCTAAATACCCTTGTTTTAAAAAGGAAGTAATTAAAGGTTCATATTGTATAGCTTCATCAATCTCACGAGATGTCCCACGCTTATATGCACCAATATTAATAAGATCTTCTGATTTATCGTACGTGAAATATAAATCTCGTAATCTTTCCGCTGCTTTCACATGTTTGTCGTCCGATATATGATTCATCAATCGACTAATGCTTTTTAATACATTAATAGCAGGATACTGTCCCTTGTTAGCAAGTGAACGATCCAACACAATATGACCATCTAATATTCCGCGAACTGTATCAGCTATTGGTTCATTCATATCATCGCCATCTACCAATACAGTATAGAACGCTGTAATTGTGCCGTTTTCATTTGTGCCAGTTCGTTCAAGCAACTTAGGCAAGATAGAGAATACAGAAGGCGTATATCCTCTTGTAGCTGGAGGTTCTCCAACTGCAAGACCAACTTCCCGTTGTGCCATCGCTACACGAGTCACCGAGTCCATCATAAGCATTACGTTTAACCCTTTGTCTCGGAAGTATTCTGCAATAGCAGTAGCTGTAAAAGCACCTTTAATTCGCATTAATGCAGGTTGGTCAGAAGTAGCTGCTACGACAATCGATTTTTCTAAACCTTCTTTTCCCAAATCTCTTTCGATAAACTCTCGTACTTCCCTGCCGCGCTCTCCAATTAGTGCAATGACGTTTAAATCCGCATTAGTATTTCTAGCAATCATTCCAAGCAATGTACTTTTCCCTACCCCCGAGCCAGCAAAAATACCGACCCTTTGGCCTTTTCCAACAGTAAGCATTCCGTCAATTGCCTTAACACCTACTTCTATTTGCTCTTCAATAGGTGGTCTAGTTAAAGGATTTGGAGAATCTTTTTCTGTCCCAACAGTCATTAAACCCTTTGGTAAAACAGATCCATCAATAGGATTGCCCATGGAATCTAATACTTTTCCTATAAGTTCCGGCCCTACCTTAATCTCTAATGGACTATTCGTTCCTTCGACTAAACAACCAGTAGATATCTCTCTTATATTTGTATAGGGCATTAAGACGACAATTTCTTCCTTAAAACCAACAACTTCAGCAAGAATAATAGAAGCTCCTGTTTTGACGGAGTTTATATGGATTTTACATACATCACCAACGGAACTTTCAGGACCTTGTGATTCAATCATTAATCCAACAACACGACTAACTCGACCATATTTTTTAAATGTAGGTATATTCGAAATTTGTTGTATTAAATCTACAGCTTTCATCACATTCACTCCATATTGTCTAGAATATCCACAAGCTTACGTCGTAATTCTTGCACTTGCTCATCAATACTTACTACAATTCTTCCGTGATTTGTTTCTATATAACAATCAGTTTCATTCATATCTTCATCAACAAAAACCATAAATGGAACATCTACAGGGAAAATGGAGGAAAGCTCTTCTCTATTATTAGATACAAGTTCAAAGTAAGTGGGAGATACATATAGTTTAATCACTTTCATTTCTCTCGCTTCTTTTAAACCTCTTTTTACAATTGATAAAAATAGTTCTTCATTATCCTCTAGCTTCGTGGCAATAATTCTCTCTGCAGTTCGTAGTGCCAGTTCCAAAATGACCTGTTCTTGTTGTTGTAAATAATTCGCAGCATTCTCATGAGCAATTTCCATCGTATCATTAGCAAGTTTTAGCGAGCTTTGCATATCGGCTTGAGCTTTTAAACGTCCCTCTTCTAAGCCTTGTATAAAGGCTTCGTCATATGCCTGTTGCTGATAAACAATCTTTTCTTCTTCCCACGCATTCAACTGGTTTTCAACATATTGTTTCGTCTCTTCAATATCCTTTGTTAATAAAGCTCTTTTTTCTGCTATCTCTTGGTTTACCTGTTCCAACATTTTACTTCTCTCTTGTGTAAGAACATCTATCGTTAACGGCTCGTCTGTGTTCATCATTTCTTGAACATATAAATTCCTTATTTGAATGGGTTTGGTATTTTCCTTCGATTCACTCAAATATACATTTCGGAAAATTTTAGACAATGATGTCATCTCCTCCACCACGAGCAATTATTATTTCTCCTGCATCTTCAAGTCTTCTAATTACTGTTACTATTCTAGATTGTGCTTCCTCTACGTCACGTAATCGAACTGGACCCATAATTTCCATTTCTTCTTTAAATGTGTCAGCCATCCGTACAGACATATTACGGAAAATTACGTCTTTAACCTCTTCACTAGAAACCTTCATAGAAAGTAATAAATCTTCGTTTTCACAATCACGAATAACTCGTTGAATCGAGCGATTATCCAATGTAACAATATCTTCGAATACGAACATTCTTTTCTTAATCTCTTCTGCAAGTTCTGGATCTTGTATTTCTAAAGCATCTAAAATCGTTTTCTCCGTAGTTCTATCCACACCATTTAATACTTCTACGACAGCATCTATACCGCCTGTTTCCGTATAATCCTGTGTCACGGTTGAAGAAAGCTTGCGTTCAAGTACTGATTCTATTTCACTAATAACTTCAGGAGAAGTTGAATCCATCGTTGCTATTCGTTTAGCTATATCTGCTTGCATTTCCTGTGGTAAAGAGGAAAGAATAATTCCTGCTTGCTGCGCCTCTAAATAGGAAAGAATTAAAGCTATCGTTTGTGGGTGTTCATTTTGGATAAAGTTAAACAGTTGGGCAGGCTCTGCACGTCTGGCAAAATCGAATGGTCTCACTTGTAGAGAAGATGTGAGTCGATTGATAATTGCCTGAGCATGTTCCGTGCCTAATGCTTTTTCTAAAACTGTTTTTGCGTATCCAATACCCCCCTGTGAGATATAGTCTTGTGCTAATGCTATCGTGTGGAATTCTTCTATTATATCTTCTTTAATGTTAGGCTCTACTTTTTTTACACCTGAAATTTCAAGAGTTAAACGCTCAATTTCTTCTTCATTTAAATGTTTATAAATAGAAGCAGACACTTCAGGTCCGAGAGAAATTAATAAGAGCGCGGCTTTTTGTTTACCACTTAAATCTTTTTCTTTCTTGTTCACAGCCGTTCCCCCAATCAATTACGCCTCGGCGTACTTACATCAAGATTTTGAATCCGGCAAGCCGGATAATATTGTTTCAGAATCTATGACATTCGCCGGAGGCTTTAACTTTATTTTTGGTATAAAGTCAATCCTCCGCTATCCAAGTACGTAATAACTTCGCAAATTCTTCTGGCTTATCTTTCGCCATTTTCTCTAATTGTTTTCGTCTAAGAGTCGATTCTGTTTCTTTTTCTGTGTTAATATCATCGACATTAAATTCCTCACGTTGTTCTTCTAGAATAATCATTTCTTCCTCATCGGTTTTTCTAGAGCGAAGTAAGGATACTACTAATAGAATTATTGCAACAAGTAGAATTCCACCTATTACATAAACCCACCAAGGAATAGCTGATTGTGTATTTGCTACCGCAGTAGATTTCCCATTAAATGGTTGTACTGATACGACAATTTTTTCTTGTAGTAATTCCTCTGTCAATTCTCCTCCTGCTTCTTCATCTATAGAAGTGCGGATGATTGTTGCAAGAATTTGTTCTATATCCTGTTCTACACCGTCAGGCATAGTTGTTACATCTTCTGGATTAGGTGGTTCCACCATAACCTGAATGCCTATGTCTCTAATTTTATAAGGACTTTCAACTATCTCTTTTTTAATTCGATTTACATCACTATTAATCGTATCTTCTAGTCGTTCATAATCTCCATTTGATGTGGAGCCTTCTACATAGTTCGTGAAATTGTCAGTTGCATCTTCTGTTGCCGGAGTACCTCCTGCTACAGGATTTTCACCAGTAAAGGTTTCAGAAATACGCTGTGCACTAATTTCAATTCCAGCCATATTTTCTTCATCAACAGGTTCCACTAGATTCTCTTCTCGATTTTCCTGTTTAAAATCAATATCTGTAGTAATCGAGACAACTACTTTATCTTGTCCCATCAAAGTACCTAACATCGTTTGAACTTGACGTTGTAAATCACGCTCAATTGTTTTCTTTATTGACATTTGATCGGTTACATTTGCACCGGCTGTATTTGCA
This sequence comes from Psychrobacillus sp. FSL H8-0510, assembly GCF_038008345.1. Classification (NCBI taxonomy): domain Bacteria; kingdom Bacillati; phylum Bacillota; class Bacilli; order Caryophanales; family Bacillaceae; genus Psychrobacillus; species Psychrobacillus sp. FSL H8-0510. Next base: position 1,276,018 of record NZ_JBBOYZ010000001.1, on the reverse strand, counting down.
TTTGCTTGCTCTAAGTCAAAGTACTCTAGGTACTGATTTCTAATACTAATATCTTCTGCAGCTAAATTAGGAATGGACTTGGATACTAAGTTGTATAAGGACAAAATCTGTGAATCTGTAAATTTATACCCAGCCTCTGTATTCAAAATTATTGCCGCACTAGCAGTTTCATTGCTTTGTGAAAGAAATACACCTTCTTCCGGCAATGTAATCATTACTTGCGCTTCCTTTACTCCCTCGACACCTTTTATCAACTTACCGAGTTCTGTTTGCATAGAAGCTAGCTTTAGTACATTAAACTCATTATCAGTCATACCAAATCCAGCATTTTGAGAGAAGAAATTATAGTCAATCATACCTGATTGTGGATAACCCTCCGCAGCTAGTTGTACTAATAACGAATCCACTTGCTCTGCTGGTACTAGGATAGATGTCCCTCCTGGTGCAATTTCATTGGGAACTCCTTGTGCATCTAATGTTTCTTTAATACGTCCTATTTCAGATGGAGATACATCTGTATACAGCGGAACGAAGTTAACTTTATTCATCATTGTAGTAATAACTATCGCCAGAATAATAACAGCTAACAAACTGCCAATCATTGTCCCTTTTTGCATTTTAGTGCGACTTTTCCAAAAAGTTGTTACGTCGCTTGTCATTTTCTTTATACGTTCATTCATTATTATCCTCCGGTTATGGTGAATATTTTTGCCAAATCTATCGCGTTAACCGAAAGAGGTTAAACTTGCATACGCATAATTTCTTGATATGCCTCTACAACTTTGTTTCTAATTTCTAAGGTAGTATTTAATGTAATACTTGCTTTTTGAGAGGCAATCATTACATCGTGTAATTCGATATCGCCACCGTTTATAAGCTTTTCAGTAGCTACGTCGGATGCTTTTTGATTTTCATTTACGGATTGAATGGCTGTTTTTAAAAAATCGCCGAAGTCACCTTGTGCTTCTGAAGGACTTAGTTTCGAAGTTGGCGAAACTGGATTTATTTGTGAAGGATTAAATAATGAAACGGATTCTATTGCCATTTAAACTATACCTTCTTTCTTATTTACCTATTTCTAAAGCTTTAGACAACATTGCTTTGTTTGAATTGAAAACTGTTACATTTGCTTCATAAGATCGTGTAGCCGATATTAAATCCACCATTTCTTTTAAGGGATCAACATTTGGCATTTCCACATATCCATTTTCATCAGCATCAATATGTGTTGGATCGTATACTAATTTAAAAGGAGTTTCTGTATCTTCTTTTACATTAGTAACTTTTACTCCATTTCCAATGCTTCTATTGTCCGATGAACCCATGGCTACATTTAAAAAATTCGAAAAATTTCCATCGATTGGCTTCAATGTTACAGACTTTCTTCTATAAGCTTGCCATTCACCATTCACAAGTTTAGCTCGAGTAGTATCTACATTTGCCATATTAGAGGAAATTACATCCATTCTAAGCCTCTGTGCAGTTAACGCTGATGCTGTTGTATTCATACCGTGGAATATAGACATAATTAGCTTCCTCCCCTAACAACAGTTTGTAGCGTATTTAACTTACCACTCATTCGATCTATTAATGCATTATAGTAGATTTGATTGGTTGCTAGATTTGCTTGTTCTTTATCCATGTCTACGCCATTACCATTATGGTTATAGCTGTAATTTGAATAATTGAACACACCTGCTGTACTTGCCTTAGTTTCAAAATTAATATGCTTTGCTTGCGTTCTATTTGCAGAGATAGTGGATTGCTTAGCACTAGATAAAAATTCATTAAAACTGACGCTTTTCGCCTTATAGTTTGGTGTGTCGACATTTGCTATATTTTGCGCAATTGTCTTTTGTTTCGTCGCAGAAAAGTCTAAGCCTTTTTCTAAACTTGAAATAGTACCACTAAATATACTCATTTTTTTCACCTCGTTATTTAAATATTTCGACATAATTTTTAATAACTATCTTTGAATATCACAATAATCTAATTGTAATGATTATGTAACATTGTGTCTATTGATTTTTCATCGAATTAATAGGACTATTTTCCTTTTTATTTGATAAACATCGACATTATGTGTCAATTCTGGTCATGGTATAGGTTTCTATCATCAAAATAGTAAAAAACAACTATTTGTATTTGCGATTATCTTCCCATAAAAAAAACACCTTTCCTCATGATGAGGAAAAGTGTTTTAAAAATTATTTCATTTTAAGCTGAGCTAATTCTGCAAGAAACTTATCATTTAATACTTTGATATATGTTCCTTTCATCCCAAGTGATCTTGATTCAATAACTCCAGCACTTTCTAGTTTACGAAGTGCATTAACGATAACAGATCTTGTTATTCCAACACGATCAGCTATTTTAGATGCTACTAATAGACCTTCACTGCCATCTAACTCTTCAAATATATGTTCAATTGCTTCTAGTTCACTGTAAGATAGTGAGTTGATAGCCATTTGTACAATTGCTTTACTACGAGCTTCTTCTTCAATTTCTTCTGATTTTTCACGTAAGATTTCCATTCCAACTACTGTTGCACCGTATTCACCAAGGATCAAATCATCGTCTTCAAATTCTTGTTTCAGACGACCTAAGATTAGTGTACCTAAACGCTCTCCACCACCGATGATTGGAACAATGGTAGTTAGACCATCTTTAAATAGTTCGCGGTTTTCTTCAGGGAATACCGAGTGCTCACTGTATACATCTAAATTCGATGATGTTTCATCCACATGAAAAAGGTTTTTTGTATATTTCTCAGGGAATTGACGCTCTTCCATCATTTTAATAATACGTTCGTTTTCAATTTGTTGATAAACTTCAAAACCTAATAATTTTCCTTTTCTAGATACGATGAAAGCATTACTTTCAATTACTTCGCTTAAAGTAGCAGCCATTTCCTTAAAGTTTACTGGCTTACCAGCAGAAGCTTGTAACATTGAGTTAATCTTTCTTGTTTTCGTTAATAAATTCATGAATTGAATCCTCCATTTAATTTTCCTATTTATTTTAATATTCTAAAGGTTTTTAATTGTTTTAGATACTAATACGATTTGATTTTACAATATAAATTGAGATAAATCTCTATTTTTCACAATATTGTCAAGTTTGCCGTCAATATATGCAGGAGTAATCTGTATATGAGCAGGAGAAATGTCAGATGCTTCAAAAGAAAGCTCTTCTAAAATCTTCTCTAAAATAGTGTGAAGACGTCTCGCTCCTATATTATCGGTCTCCTGATTGACTTCATACGCAATCTCACCAATTCTTTCAATAGCTTCTTCTGAAAACGTAATAGTTACTCCTTCGGTTTCCAACAGAGCTTCATATTGTTTAATAAGTGATTGGCGCGGTTCTTTTAAAATACGGACAAAATCATCTTTTGTCAATTTTTCTAATTCTACACGAATTGGGAAACGACCTTGTAATTCAGGGATTAAGTCAGACGGCTTAGCCATATGGAAAGCTCCTGCTGCTATAAACAAAATATAGTCCGTTTTAACTGCACCATATTTTGTGGTAACTGTAGATCCTTCTACTATTGGTAGAATATCCCGTTGAACACCTTCACGCGAAACATCCGCAGAAGATCCTCCACTATTTTTACTTGCTATTTTGTCCATTTCATCAATAAAAATGATCCCTGTTTGTTCTGTCTTTTCTATAGCTATTTGAGCAAGTTCATCTTTGTCTATTAGTTTGTTCGCTTCTTCTTGCATTAATACTTTTCGGGCATCTTTTACTTTCATTTTACGCTTTTTCTTTTTCTTCGGCATAAGATTTGATAAGGCATCCTGCATATTCATGCCCATACTCTCCATACCACCTGGTTGTAGAGCATCAAATAAAGACGGAGTTTGTTCAACAACCTCCACAGTAATAAACTCATCCTCCAATTTACCATCTCTTAAATCTTCGGCAATTTGCGAACGTTTTAAACGTACATCTGTATCTTCTACATCTGTAGTATCTTCTTCCTTCCCTCCAAATAACGCTTCAAATGGATTGGAATTTGCGTTCTTTTTCTTCAAAGAAGGTACAAGTAACTTAACAATCGCGTCGTTCGCCAATCGAATAGCTTGGTCTTTCACTTCTTCCATCTTTTCTTCTCGAACAATTCGAATAGCTGCTTCCACTAAATCTCTTACCATAGATTCCACATCTCTACCGACGTAGCCTACTTCAGTAAATTTGGTCGCTTCTACTTTGATAAATGGAGCCTTCGTTAACTTAGCAATTCTTCTAGCGATTTCTGTTTTACCGACTCCGGTAGGTCCAATCATTAGAATATTCTTCGGAATCACTTCATTTTTCATCTCATCGTCTAATAATTGTCGACGATAACGATTTCGTAGTGCAACGGCTACTGCTTTTTTAGCAGCTTCCTGTCCAACAATGTATTTATTTAAATGCTCTGTAATTTGTTTTGGGGTTAAGTTAGCTTCTTTCATTCACCTAATACCTCCACAATAATTTGATGGTTTGTAAAAACACATATGTCTGCAGCAGTAGTTAGAGCCGCTTTAGCAATTTCTTCTGCCGTCATATTCTCACCTGCAAACTGCTTTAATGCTCTCCCAGCAGCTAATGCATAGTTCCCACCAGAACCGATAGCTAAAATACCATCATCTGGTTCGATTACCTCTCCAGTTCCAGAGACAAGTAACAAACTATTTTTATCCATCACTAGAAGCATTGCCTCTAATTGACGAAGCATTTTATCTCCTCGCCATTGTTTAGCAAGTTCAACTGCTGCTCTTTGTAAATTGCCGTTATATTCTAATAGCTTACCTTCAAACATTTCAAAAAGTGTAAAAGCATCTGCTACGGAGCCAGCAAAACCTGCTACAACTTGACCATTAAAAAGCCTTCTTACTTTTTTCGCAGTGTGTTTCATCACTACTTGGTTACCTAATGTCACTTGACCATCTCCGGCCATTGCTTGGCTACCATTGTGACTAACTGCAAATATCGTGGTTGCATGAATATTACCCATTTAAAATTACCTCCAATATTTACGCACGCGGATGCGCATTCATATAAGTTTTACGTAAATGCTCTTTTGTTACATGTGTATATATCTGTGTGGAAGATAAGCTGGAATGTCCTAATAGCTCTTGCACACTCCTAAGATCAGCACCATTATTTAATAAATGTGTAGCGAATGTATGTCTTAGCATATGTGGATAAATAGTTGAGTTCATCGAGGCTTTTTTCAACATTTGGTTCAAAATATATCTTACGCCATCTGTCGTTAAATGCTCTCCTCGACTATTGACGAATAAAAATGTATGGGAGGTTTTCTTCATCAGTTTTGGTCGACTATTTTGTAAATAATCATCTATCGCTGCTAAAGCAAAATCACCGACCGGGACATATCGTTCTTTTCTTCCTTTACCCATCACTCGCACGACTCCATAGCTACTATCTATATGACGCAGTTCAATCGATGTAAGTTCACTCACTCGTATCCCCGTCGCGTATAATAGTTCTAATATAGCAATATTTCGTACAGACAGAGAATCTGTTCCCTTATTTCCCTCAAACAATTGCACCATTTCTTCTTCATAAAAGAAATGAGGAAGTTTTTTTTCTCTTTTAGGATGAAACAAAGATTGAAACGCATCATCTCGAACATTATATTCTTTGTGTAGGAATTTATAATAAGAGCGAATGGAGGATATCTTTCTCGATATAGAGGTTCTCGCTAACTTTTCATCATATAACTTTGTTACATACAACCTTGCGTGAATATACTCAACTTCATTTAGATCCGTAACACCTTCATTGTTTAAAAAAGATAAAAACTGCTTTATATCTTTTTCATACTCCTGAACTGTATGAACGGAATAATTTTTTTCTAATTGTATGTATTGTATAAATGCATGAAGTTCTTCAAATCCAATAATGATTATCAACTCCAGTATAAACCATTGTAAAAGCCTCTAAAAGTATACAACTTTTAAGAGGCTTTTAGCAATTATAACGCAGTCTTTTTCATAAAATTTCGAATTGTCGTCAACGCTCGATTTGCCAATTGTTCTACTTTCACCTTTTTATCTCTAACTTTCGGCTGTAATTCAGGGAATAAACCAAAGTTGATATTCATAGGTTGGAAGTTTCTCGGGTTCGCTTCAGTAATATATCTCGCCATACTTCCAAGCGCTGTTTCAGGTGGAAATACGACTAATTCTTCCCCTTTTGCAAGCTTAGCTGCATTTATCCCGGCCAATAACCCACTACCAGCTGACTCCACATAACCTTCTACACCCGTCATTTGACCAGCAAAGAAAATTTGGTTATTTGCTTTTAACTGATAAGTTGGTTTTAGAACATATGGCGAATTAATGAACGTATTACGATGCATAACTCCATAACGTACTATCTCTACGTTTTCAAGACCAGGTATTAACTTCAGTACTTCTTTTTGTGGTCCCCATTTCAAGTGTGTTTGGAAACCAACAATATTGTAAAGTGTTCCTGCACCGTCATCTTGACGAAGCTGAACTACTGCATAAGGACGTTGACCAGTTTTAGGATCTTCTAAACCTACAGGCTTCATCGGACCAAATAATAATGTCTTTCTCCCACGTGCTGCCATCACTTCTACTGGCATACAGCCTTCAAAGAAAATTTCTTTTTCAAACTCCTTTAAAGGCACAACTTCCGCAGCTATTAGTGCATCATAAAAACGATTAAATTCGTCCTCCGTCATTGGACAATTGAGATATGCAGCTTCGCCTTTATCATATCTCGATTTTAGATACACTTTATCCATATCTATACTATCCTTTTCAACGATAGGAGCAGCTGCATCATAGAAATACAAGTAGTCTTGGCCAGTCATGTCTTTCACTTTTTCAGCAAGAGCTGGAGAAGTTAATGGACCGGTTGCTATTACCGTTATACCTTCTGGAATTTCTGTTACTTCCTCATTGACAATTTCGATTAGCGGATGATTACGTATAGCATCTGTAACTCTACCCGAGAAATCATGTCTGTCCACAGCAAGAGCACCTCCTGCAGGTACACTACTGTTATCTGCAGATTGTATAATAATAGAGTCCAACATACGCATTTCTTCTTTAATAACGCCTACAGCATTAGTTAAGTTGTTAGCTCTAAGCGAATTGGAGCATACCAGTTCAGCAAATTTGTCCGTATGATGCGCAGGAGTTTGTTTAACAGGGCGCATTTCGTAAAGACGTACTTTTATACCTCTTTTTGCAATTTGCCACGCTGCCTCACTTCCTGCTAATCCTGCACCAATAACGTTTACTATTTCAGTCATGTCGTATCCTTCTTTCTAACTTTGCGGATCTTCTTTATAATCACACGCAACACATTGTATTTGTATACCTTTTTTCAATTTCTTTTCCACTAACATTTCGTTACATTTCGGACATGGTCGACTTATCGGCTTGTCCCAAGAAACAAATTCACAAGTTGGATATTGGTTACAGCCATAAAACAAACGTTTTGTTTTACTTTTTCTTTCCACAATCTGGCCTTCCCCACATGCTTTACATGGGACCCCTATCTCTTTGATGATTGCTTTTGTATTACGACATTCTGGGAAGTTACTGCAAGCCATAAATTTACCATAACGCCCTAATTTATATACCATTGGTGAACCACAGTTTTCACAATCTTCTCCTGTTGGTTCATCTTTAATAACAATTTTCTCCATCTCAGCGTCAGCATACACGACACGCTTCTCAAAATCTTGATAGAAGCCATCAATAACTTCGACCCATTTTACTTGTCCCTCTTCTACACTATCTAAATCTCTTTCCATCTGGGCAGTGAACTCAATATCCAAAATTTCCGGGAAGAATTCAAATACTAGCTGATGGACGATTGTTCCAAGTTCAGTAGGAACAAAACGCTTCGTCTCTAATGCAACGTAACCACGTTTTTGAATCGTATCTAATGTTGGAGCATAAGTAGACGGTCTACCTATCCCTAATTCTTCTAATGTTTTTACAAGTCTTGCCTCTGAGTATCTTGGAGGAGGTTGAGTAAAATGTTGTTTCGGATCAATAGCCAATGCGTTAACTTTATCTCCGATTTCTAAAACTGGTAATAGCTTGTCTTTATCGTCGGTTTGATCATCTGAACCTTCCACATACACTTTCATAAATCCTGGGAATTTAACTTGGGAGCCATTTGCTCTAAAGTAAACTTCCCCATTTTTAAGGTCAACAGCCACTGTATCTAGTATAGCAGATTCCATTTGGCTAGCTATAAAACGTTCCCATATTAGTTTGTATAACTTTAGTTGGTCACGCGATAGAATCGCTTTTAGTTCACTTGGCGTTCTAAGTACACTTGTTGGTCGAACAGCTTCGTGGGCATCTTGTGCTTTTTTCGATTGCTTTTCTACTTTTTTTGTAGAAATATATTCAGATCCAAATTCGTTTTTTATATATTCTTGAGCTTCTGCTTTTGCACTATCCGAGATTCTTGTAGAATCAGTACGCATATAAGTAATCAAGCCGACCGTTCCTTGTTTTTTCCCTAGGTCGATTCCCTCATACAGTTGCTGTGCTAACATCATTGTTTTTCTAGCTCGGAAGTTTAATTTTCTTGCGGCTTCTTGTTGAAGGGATGATGTAGTAAAAGAAAGGGCTGGATTTCGTTTCCGTTCTTTTTTAACGACATTGGCAACTTCAAACTTTTTGCCCTTCATCGACTTCAGTACTTCTTTTACTTCTTCTTCATTTGAAAGTTTTCTCTTTTCTTTCTCACTTCCATAATAAAGTGCATCGAAGGCTTTCTTATTCTTGTCAAATTGTCCTTCAATCGTCCAGTACTCTTCCGGCGTGAAACTATTAATTTCATTTTCCCGGTCAATGATTAAACGAAGAGCTACAGATTGAACTCGGCCAGCTGAAAGGCCTTTTTTTACTTTTTTCCATAAGATAGGACTTATATTGTAACCTACAAGTCGATCCAAAATTCTTCTTGCTTGCTGGGAATCTACTAAATCCATATTTATTGGTCTAGGATGTTTAAACGATTCGAGGATTGCTTCTTTTGTAATTTCATTGAATACTACTCGACAATCTGATTCAATATCAACGTTTAATGAGTTAGCTAAGTGCCATGCAATTGCTTCCCCTTCTCTGTCGGGGTCAGCCGCGAGATAAATTTTCTTCGCTTTTTTGGCTGCTGTTTTTAATTCTTGTAGTACTGGGCCTTTACCCCTAATTGTAATATACTTTGGTTCGTAATTATTTTCTGTATTTACACCCATTTGACTTCTAGGGAGATCACGAACGTGACCAATCGATGCTTTGACTTTATATTTTTTCCCAAGATATTTTTCTATTGTTTTTGCCTTTGCTGGTGATTCTACAATTACTAAATAATCCGACATAAATTTCCCTCCTTATAGAAGGTAACTCGCTTTAATCTACAAAACAAATACCTGTTGCAAAATGTATAACAGTTTTCTTATAAAAGCAAGACTTTTCATTTTTTTGTTTTTTTATTTATTTAACTCTTCCAGTATTTGATGTCCATTCCACACAGGTTTCGCACCTTCCAATATAAGCAAATGCGGTCCTAGAGATAGCGGAGAAAGGATAGATCCCGGGATAGCAAAAATCTCCTTACCATTTTCTAAAGCATGTTCCATAGTAGAAACTGTACCACTCTTTTCTGTTGCTTCTGTGATAACTACGCCTTGGGAGAGTCCACTTATAATTCGATTTCTCATAGGGAAATTCCACTTTTGTGGAGTTATATACGGAGGATACTCTGTTAATAACAACTGACTTTTCTCCATATCGGTAGCTAACTTAAGATTTTGTTTAGGATAAACGTGAAAGAAACCTGTTCCTAGTACTGCAATCGTTTTTCCACCTAAACTCATAGTTATTTGATGGGCTAATGTGTCTGCCCCCTTTGCAAGACCACTAATAATCACATACTTTTCTTGTATTAAAGGAGGAAGTATTGCCTTAATACTTTCGGCCGAATAATCTGTTGCTTTTCTCGAACCAATAATTGCTAGTTTCTTAGAGTTCGTAAGTAGTTCTGTCTTACCTTTTAAATATATTACTGCAGGAGGGTCATACAAATCTAATAGACTTTTAGGATAGTTGGGATCAGAAAATAGAATGGGGATAATCGAGTGTTTTTTATACATTTGCAGCATTGGAATTTCGACAAATTCTAGGAATATTTTTTGGAGTTTAATAGCACGTTCGAGGGATATTTTACATAATTTCGCCAATTTTTGCGGGGGAATTTTTTCAAATTTCTCTAGTTCTGGATCATATTCTAATAGAGGAAATAGCTTATTTAATGGTACTGGAAACACATAATGTAAAGCTAAAAAGCGGTTAATAAACGGACTCTTACCCATTGGTTTCCTCCTTTTTTTGACAAGCGGGAGCGCCTGATTTATAAGTTATTGCAGGTTTAAAACTTTGTGTTGTACCGGATAATACGACACTTTTAAGGTATTCTACATACGCTAAAAGCCCTGAAATATATAAGTTTGATACTATTTCCGGAACTCTGAAGTTGCTCAAGGGAATCCTCACTAGAGTCAGCCTTTAGATCACCGAATAATCAGTTATATTAATTTTAAAAAATACGGCAGCACCATCCGATGCGCCGTACCTCTTTATTAATGTGTTTTACAAGAATCGTATATACCCGCTTCTTTAATCGCTTCGATTAAAGTTGCACCAATAACAGATGGAGTTGCTGCAACTTTCATACCAGCTGCTTCCATTGCTTTGATTTTTCCTTCTGCAGTACCTTGTCCACCAGAAATAATAGCTCCAGCATGACCCATACGTTTGCCTTCAGGTGCAGTTTGTCCACCGATGAATCCAATGACAGGTTTTGTCATATTTTCTTTAATCCATGCAGCTGCTTCTTCCTCTGCAGTTCCACCAATTTCCCCAATCATTACTGCTGCATATGTGTCAGGGTCATCGTTGAATTCTTTTAGAACATCGATGAAGTTTGTTCCGTTGACCGGATCTCCACCAATACCTACAGATGTAGATTGGCCAATACCTGCATCAGTTAACTGTAGAACAGCCTCATAAGTCAGTGTTCCTGAACGAGATACTACTCCTACATGACCTTTAGTGTTGATGTATCCTGGCATAATACCAATTTTACATTCATCTGCAGTAATAACACCTGGACAGTTTGGTCCAACTAGACGAGTTTTCTTACCTTCCATGTAACGTCTAACGTTAACCATGTCTAGCACTGGGATATGTTCAGTAATACAAATAGTCATATCTAAATCAGCATCAACAGCCTCTAAAATCGCATCTGCAGCAAATGGTGCTGGAACATAAATTACTGAAACATTAGCGCCAGTAGCTTTAACAGCATCTTCAACTGTATTGAAAACTGGTACTCCTTCTACTTCTGTTCCACCTTTACCAGGTGTAACCCCAGCAACGATTTTAGTTCCATATTCTAACATTTGCTTTGTATGGAAAAGAGCAGTTGAGCCCGTAATTCCTTGTACAATTACTTTAGTATCTTTATTAATATATATGCTCACTTTTTGTCCCTGCCTTTCTTATCCTACAAGATTAACGATTTTTTGAGCGCCGTCTGCCATTGAATCTGCAGCAACGATATTTAAGCCCGATTCATTCAATAATTTTTTACCTAATTCTACGTTAGTTCCTTCTAAACGAACGACAAGTGGAACTACTAATCCTAATTCTTTCGCTGCAATAATAACACCTTCAGCGATAATATCACACTTCATAATTCCACCGAAGATATTAACAAAAATACCTTTTACATTTTTATCAGAAAGGATGATTTTGAATGCTTCTGTAACTTTTTCAGCAGTCGCGCCGCCCCCAACGTCAAGGAAGTTTGCGGGTGATCCGCCGTAATAGCTAATCGTATCCATTGTTGCCATAGCTAGTCCTGCACCATTAACCATACAACCGATATTTCCATCTAAAGAGATATAGCTTAGGTCATATTTTGAAGCTTCAATTTCTTTTGGATCCTCTTCATCATAGTCGCGCATCTCTAAAATGTCTTGATGACGATATAGAGCATTTCCATCGAAGTTGAATTTTGCATCTAGTGCTAAAACATCGCCATCAGCAGTTACTACTAATGGGTTAATTTCAACGATTGAAGCATCTTTTTCTTTATAAACTTGATATAAACCAAGCATAAATTTAGCTGCTTTGTTCACAAGTTTAGCAGGAATGTTCATATTAAATGCCATACGGCGTGCTTGGAAGCCTGTTAATCCTACAACTGGATCAATTTCTTCATAGAAAAGTTTTTCAGGAGAATTTGCAGCCACTTCTTCAATGTCCATGCCGCCCTCTTCAGAGCCCATTAATGTTACACGTGAAGTTGAACGGTCTAAAACTAGACCCACATAATATTCTTTCTTGATGTCGCTTCCTTCTTCGATAAGTAAGCGTTTAATTTCTTTACCTTCAGGACCAGTTTGGTGAGTAACAAGTACTTTACCTAATAATTCCTTCGCGTATTCACGTACCTCATCTAAATTTTTAGCGATTTTAACTCCACCAGCTTTACCACGACCACCTGCGTGAATTTGAGCTTTAACAACGATAACGCTTGTTCCTAATTCTTTTGCCGCTTTAACTGCCTCTTCAGGTGAGAAAGCTACAATCCCGTTAGAAACTGCTACACCATATTGTCTAAGGAGTTGTTTTCCTTGATATTCATGGATATTCATCTTACATCCTCCAATCAAACTTATGTCAAGTAATTTACTACCCTTCTAATTGTATTAAAAGTGTCACATTTTGTCCACAAAAGTATAGCATTTGCGTAATACGACGAATATTCAGACTATGCGTCAGAAGATCTTATAGCATTTCCTTTTTCTTTATCTATTTTGTAAATATAAGCAAAGACCTCTGCTACCGCCTGATATAACTCCTCTGGAATCGATTGGTTTATATCCAATTGTCCGAGAAGTTCTACTAAACTTGCATCCTCTTGTACGGGAACATTAAATTCTTCGGCTCTCGCTAAAATATTTTCTGCTATTTTACCCTTTCCTTTTGCTACTATCTTCGGTGCATCATTAAGATTGGGATTATACGTTATTGCTACAGCTTCTTTTCGAGCATACCTTTCATCTTTCATATACGAATGTCTACTCCTTGTGCATCAAGCGCCTTTGATTTTGCCATCAAAGCCGATGTGATTTTTTGTTCCTCAAAGCTTTTTACGAATACTCCCGAGAGTTGATATCCTACCGATGATAACCCTTGCTTTAATATTTCTTTAAATTTATCTACAACTGGAACTAAATCCTTGTCATTGTTATATAAAGTAATCGAAACGACTCTATTTTGCACTTGCATATCTACAACAGTTTCTTTTAAAGTATCTAGCTGCAAATAAAACATAATCCTAGCAAAATCGGAGTCGATTTTACCGTCTTCTTTCATCCGACCATTCCACTCAAGTGTAGCATCCATTTTTTTACCTAGAAACTCTAAAGGAACTTGCATCAGCAACTGATGTTGCGGCCCATTTTCATTGGATAATATTTGTAATCCATTCATGCGTGCAAGCACTGTTTCTGCACTATCTCTCAATGCAGTAGAAATGGTCTGGTTTTGCATTAACTCCACAATTTGTGGCTTTAATTGAGAAGCTAGTTGTCTTATTTCCTCGCTATTATTTCCTAATTTTGCTTCATAACCGAATCCTAGAGATCGTAAGACATCTTTTATAGCGTGCTCAAATGCTTTTCCATCTAATTGTTGCATAACTTGTTGCTCTGCTTGAATGACCGTTTGAGTAAGTATATTACTGTTGGCAGGGTTTCTACTTATATTCGTTACATTTTGTAAATGTTGAGTTATAGCGTCTTCCGTGATGCCTTTCCCTAATAACGACACCAAGTGGTCCTTGGGAGTTAACCCATTTAAATCTTTTGTAAAAATTGCTTGCTGACTTTGCTCGGCAAATACTTTTGTCAATGCATTATTCACTAGCTGAAGTTGATTAGGTTGACTATTATTTTTCAGTAAATCTATCACTTCATTCTTTTGGGTGGTCGTTAATGAAGACTGTTGACTAACCCAACTACGAACTTGTTCTAACACTTGCCCCTTGTCTGTAGGAGAGGCTTGTTCAAGTTTTAATAACAATTCTCCAGCTGAATTTGCAATTGCCGGCTGACCAGTAATCGGGGTTGGATTCAAAAGGCTCGCAGTAGCTGGCAGCACATTGGATTCCTTTAACGTTTGTAGAATTGGTAAGCGTGATGATAGAGGGGATTGTTGGTTTTGAAGATTTTCTATCTGCTTACCTAGTATCGCTCCAGCAACTGGGCCATTAAATGGCTCTGCTAACTTTTGTATGTTTTGTAGGATATTATTTTTTAAACCTGGCATAACTGTTTGATCCTGCTGTAATTGGGTTTGTAGATTTTGAAGAATATTATGCATTCCATCCGTAGATTTCCCGCTCACTACTGTCTGGAGCATAGTAAAAGTTAAAGGCAGTTTCATATCGACTATTTTTTGGATAGCCTCGAGGGCACCTTTTAACGTTACATCTTTTGGCATTTGTTTTAATAATTGTTCTACTTGTACTAATGTATCTTTAGAAACCGGTAATTGTTGTTTTATAAAAAACTGCACAGCTGCTTGCATTTCAGTTGTTTTTGGTAAGTTCATTGCTTGTAATAATTGTTGGCCTTGTTGTGCTAACGTATTTCCTTGTGTGAGAGGCCCTGTAACTACCTTTAGTTGTAATTCAGGTGCTGATTTCTCTACTTGAAAAAAATGAGAATCCCCAGCTTTTAGTGGAGTCTCTAATTTTGCTATTACTTTTTGATTGCCAATTTGTACTTCGGCAGTTTGGTTTGGATACAATTTTTTAATCGTTCCATGAACTACTTGCCCTTCCTTCATAGGTGCTTGTAAAGAAGAAGTTATCCCGGAAGCTGCTGATGATTGAGTAATTGAAAAAGATGTGGAAGTCACGTAATCACCTCATTCTTAATATTGATTTAATCGGCTCAAATGATTTTCGATGGTGCTGGGTAGGACCATATTTCTCTATCATTTCGACATGTAACTTTGTACCATAGCCTGCATGTTTGTTAAATAAATACATCGGAAATTGCTCATGTAACTGATCCATGTATTCGTCTCGAGCGGTTTTAGCTAAAATAGATGCTGCTGCAATTGCCAAGCTTTTTGCATCCCCTTTTATAATAGAATGCGTTTCGATGTCAATAGGCAATTTCATCGCATCTACTAATACGACATTCGGTTTTTCTTCTAAGTTTAAAACAGCTTCTGTCATGGATTGTTTCGTTGCTTCATAAATATTCAACTGATCGATTTTTTCAACTGTTTGAAAGTGTATGCTGTACGCAATTGCATTTTGTTTAATCGCTATAGCTAGCTCATTTCGTTTAGTTCTAGAAACTTGTTTTGAGTCATCTAGGCCTATTAATTCTTTCGTATCATTTCGAAGGATTACAGCAGCTGTGACGACCGGACCTGCCAAAGGACCTCTTCCAGCTTCATCCACTCCCGCTACTAAACTCTTATCCTCCGAACAATAACTTCTATCGAAGGCTACTTTTTCTTCATGCGCCTGACGTTCTACTAGTAATTGTTGTTGTTTTCTTTTCCAACTTGTCCACAGTTTGCGTGCACCAATTCGTTCATCCTGCTCTAACTCCGTTATCCATGTTTCTAAACCTGTAGATTGCTCTAATTTTTCTTTTATCTCTTTTATACTTAACATCTCATTCACATCAGCTTTCTATCTCTTATTCTATGTATCGGCAATAATGTATAAAATTCAACAAATCCACTTCCATCTAACACTCTTTAGAAACGAGAAAACCCTTTTTACCATTTGGCAAAAAGGGTATCAGTAACATTAATATTCTTCCACAAAATCAAACGTTAACCTACCTAGATTTAGATTGCGCACATCTCGAACAACTAGTTCTGATACTTGATCGTAATCTATTTCGGTACCATTTCTATAACATCTTCTTAACTTGCCAATATGATCAAAAGTTTCTACTAAATCTTTGCTTACTTCTGTAATCTGATACCGTTCTTCCATCCGCTTTGGATAGTGGTCCTGCAAGAAGTTTAGACCATATACCGCTAAATCTTCCATATTAATAACGGCATCTTTAATAGCACCAGTAAGCGCAAGCTTATAACCAACTTGCTGATCTTCAAACTTTGGCCACAAGATACCCGGTGTATCTAACAATTCAATTTCTCTTTCTACTTTGATCCATTGTTGTCTTTTCGTAACACCAGGCGTATTACCTGTTCTTGCTATATTTTTCTTGGCAAAACGGTTAATCAGCGTGGACTTCCCTACATTCGGAATTCCAACAATCATTGCGCGAATTGCACGAGGTTTTATTCCTCTATCTCTCATACGGTCCCATTTAGGCTTTAAAAGCTCTTTTGCGGCCTTGAATACAGTTTGTAGTCCTTTTCCCTCTAGAGAGTTAATCGCCACTGCTGGATGTCCTTTTTCCTCGAAATAAGCAATCCATTTTTTAGTCTGCATTTCATCTGCCATATCCATTTTATTTAAAATAAGTAATCGCGTTTTTTGATGGATCACTTCATCTATCATTGGATTTCGAGATGATAGTGGTAATCGTGCGTCTATTAATTCAAACACGATATCCACTAATTTTAAGTTTTCGGTTACTTCTCTTCGTGCTTTGGCCATATGACCTGGAAACCATTGAATTGTCATCGTGCACCTCCTGTTACTTTATAAAACCAATTTCATTCAGAGGCCAAAAAACAATATTCGTATTACCAATAACTTCATCAATAGCGACTAGTCCAATATGTCGACTGTCTTTACTATATCTTCGATTATCACCCATAACAAAAATATAACCTTCAGGGATTATCTCCACATCGGCAGGAGTCCCTTCTATAGCGAAGTCCTCTGTTAGTGTACCGTCCGTTATTTCACTTTTATATTGATCTAAATATGGTTCATCTACTTCTTTTCCATTAACGTATAATTGATCATTTATAAACTCAACATGATCACCAGGTAGGCCTATTACACGTTTAATATAATTTTTTTGCTCTGGGGCATGGAATACTACTATGTCAAAACGATCTGGCTCACCAACCATATAGCCGATCTTGTTAACAACCATACGATCCCCATTTTCTAATGTGGGCATCATTGATTCTCCGTCTACTACGATAGGTGTGAATAAAAAGAAGCGAATTATCGCAGCTAGTCCAAAAGCAATTAATAAAGCTTTTGACCATTCCCATAATTCATTCTTTTGCTTTTTTGCTTGTTCCATTAACTTGCCCCCTTTGGTTATTCTCTTTATTGTACAAGGAAAACTCTTTTCAAGCAAAAACAAATATCCAATTTTCGTGGAGTTTGTATGATTTGTTTATTATGAACAAAAAGAAAATACCCTTTTAATGAATCTATTATATGCTCTACGGAAATCAGTAGTATTATTCACCCTTAAATGTTCTTCAAATCAGGTGTTCATGCTACATTGGATAATTTCTTATCTTCAAATAAAAAATGTTGTAGCAAAAGTGGAACCACTTTTGCTACAACATCTACTTTTGCTATTAACGACGTTCTTTAATACGAGCTGCTTTACCACGTAGGTCACGTAAGTAGTACAATTTAGCACGACGAACTTTACCACGACGAGTAACTTCTAAGTTTGCAATTTTTGGTGTGTGTACAGGGAATGTACGTTCAACACCAACACCGGATGAAATTTTACGAACTGTGAAAGTTTCGCTAATTCCGCCACCACGACGTTTAATTACAACTCCTTCGTACATTTGGATACGTTCGCGAGTTCCCTCTACAACCTTAACGTGAACACGAACTGTGTCCCCAGGACGGAATGTAGGAAGGTCTGAACGTAATTGTTCTTTAGTGATTTCTGAAATAATGTTTTGCATCATTTTCTCTCCTTCTGTAGAATGCTCTTACACACAGTTGCTGTTGCAGCGGAACACCCAAAATCAGTACTTTCCATAAAAGTACATAATAAAATATAACACACCTAATTACCGGACGCAATAATTATTATAAAATTACTATCCTTTAATTTCTTTTAATAAACATTCCTGTTCCGAGGTCAATTCTATTTGATCCAATAAATCAGGTCTGCGTGTGAACGTTCTATTTAAAGATTGTTGTTTACGCCATTTTTCAATTGCCGCATGGTTTCCAGACATTAAAACATCTGGAACTTTATAACCTCGATATTCAACCGGACGAGTATAATGGGGATGCTCTAACAAACCAGTCGAAAAAGAATCTTTTTCATGCGATTCTGCATTTCCTAATACATTAGGCAGTAACCTTACCACGCTATCTACCACAGTCATGGCTGCTAACTCACCGCCTGTTAATACAAAGTCCCCTATAGAAATTTCATCAGTAACTAGATATTCCCGAATTCGTTCATCGTAGCCTTCATAATGTCCGCAAATAAAAACAAGCTCTTGTTCCATAGCAAGCTCTTCCGCTTTTTTCTGCGTAAAACGCTCTCCCTGTGGACACAAAAGGATAATACGTCTATTTGTCCCTTGACTCGGCGGAAGTGCCTCTATGGCATTAAAAATAGGTTCTGGCTTTAATACCATACCCGCCCCACCACCATAAGGATAATCATCTACTTGATGATGTTTATTCCCTGAGTAGTCTCTAAAATTCACTACGTTAATTTCTACTTCATTCTTTTCTTGGGCCTTTTTCAAAATAGATGAGTTAAATACACCAGTAAACATTTCTGGAAAAAGAGAAAGAATGTGAATATTCATCATGACAGTAAACCATCCAATACTTCTATAGTAATTTTCTTATGTTCAATATCAATTGATTTGACTACGTCCTCAATATATGGGATATAGTGATCTTTTTTCCCTTGTTCTGGGTGTACTGTCCATACATCATTAGCACCCGTTTGAATAATTTCCGTTATAGTTCCAATGATTTCGCCATCCGTAGACTCTACTGTACAGCCTATAATTTCATGAAAATAGAACTCATTTTCTTCTAAATCTGAAAGATATTTTTCAGATACCTTTAAAATGGCATTACGAAATACATCTACATCTTTTAACAATGAATAACCTTCAAAAGTTAATAGATCAAAGTTCTTATGTCTACGATGACTTGCTACTTTAACCATAATTGGTTTAGAACCATCCGCTTTATGTAAAGCAAGTTCACTTCCAACCTCGTAGCGTTCATCTGCAAAGTCAGTCGTGGAGATTACTCGAACCTCTCCCCAAATACCATGTGTATTTACTATCTTTCCTACATTAAACCATTCCATTAAGATTACCTCCTAGTCAAAAAAAATTTAAATATGCCGTTGATTTCCACTCCGGTCGGACGCTTTCCGTGGGCACGGCTCGAGCCTATAGTCTCTCCCTCGTGCTGTCCCACTGGAGTCGCCGACCTGCGCTACATTCAACCATAACCACTTAATATAAGAAAAGTTGCATACAATGTCGTATTTTCTCTCAAATAATATAAATTGATTTCTGCATTCTTCATCTATTATTGGATAACATTTTTTAATTTAAAATAATTACAATTGATTTTAATTGATCGCTAAAAATTTGACCAATCTTTTTATTTTAGTGATAAACTATGCCCAATCTTTTGTGTAGTACTGCACATTAATTAATTGTAGTGCAAGGTGGCGACTCCAGCGGGAAGCGTTAGGCGAAGACCCCGCAGCGAAGACATTGGCCAAACTTTGTTTGGATAATGTCTTTGCGACGAGTAACCGCAGGAGCATATGTTTTCGAAGCGAGGAGGCTAAGGAAACGCCCGCGGAAAGTGTCCAGCTGTAACGGAAATCATGGGATTATTCATTCTAACAAGTTCCTTAAACAATTGTTAACAGGACATTTTTATATACGGAGCTACGCATATACTGAGTATAATGTTTTCTACCTATCAAAAAAGGAAGAACAAATTGTTCTTCCTTTTTAATCTAATATGTCGACATATGTTTTTTTCTTTTGGTGACTGCCTGCTGCTGAGTAAACAATTGTACGAATTGCTTTCGCGACACGCCCTTGTTTGCCAATTACTTTTCCCATATCTTCAGGATGAACAGAAAGTTTATAAACTATACGGTTTATATTTTCTTCTTTTTCAACCTTCACATTTTCTGGATAATCAACTATCGGTTTAACGATTGCTTCGATCAGCTGCTTCACATTGTCCCCTCCGATTATTTGCCGAGTTTTGCGTTATGGAATTTCTCCATAATTCCTTGTTCTGAGAACAAGTTACGTACTGTATCAGATGGTTTTGCACCGTCTTGAAGCCATTTTAACGCTAATTCTTCGTTAATTTTAACTTCAGCTGGTTTAGTAAGTGGGTTGTAAGTACCTACTGTTTCAATTTGACGACCATCACGTGGTGAGCGAGAGTCTGCTACTACAATACGATAGAAAGGAGACTTTTTAGCTCCGATACGTTTTAAACGAATTTTTACTGCCATTTTCATTGCACCTCCGAATAGTTTCACACAAGATAGTATATTATCAAGCTTTTATTTGTTTGTAAAGTGTTTTTTCTTAACACCCTATATTTTTTATTTAAATAATGAGTCTAGACCAGGCATTTTCATCTTTTTCTTGCCTTTTTGTTGCATATTGGTCATTTGTTTCATCATTTTTTTCATGTCTTCAAATTGTTTCAGTAATCTGTTTATATCTTGAATAGATGTACCAGATCCTTTAGCAATTCTCTTTTTTCTTGATCCATTAAGTATCTCGGGAGTTGTTTTTTCCTGCGTAGTCATCGAATAAATGATGGCTTCTACACGATCCATCTGTTTTTCATCTACCTTCGCATTTTCCAACCCTTTGATTTTACCTGCACCTGGTAACATTTTTAAAATTTCATCTAAAGGTCCCATTTGTTTCACTTGACCAATTTGCTCTAAGAAATCATCGAAAGTGAAACTTTGCGTACGGAATTTCTCTTCTAATTCCTTCGCACGTTCTTCATCGACATTTGCCTGAGCTTTTTCGATAAGTGACATCATATCGCCCATACCTAAAATTCTAGAAGCCATTCGTTCCGGATGGAAAGGCTCTAATGCATCCATCTTTTCACCCATCCCGACAAATTTAATCGGTTTTTGAGTAACGGAGCGAATAGATAACGCAGCACCACCACGTGTATCTCCATCTAATTTCGTTAAAACGACACCGGTAATACCTATAGCTTCGTTAAAATTATTTGCTACGTTGACTGCATCCTGACCAGTCATTGCATCTACAACTAAAAATACCTCATCAGGTTCTTTAATTGCGCGTATATCTTTTAACTCTTGCATAAGTGTCTCATCAATATGAAGACGTCCAGCAGTATCTATAATAACTACATCGTGATGTTCTTCCTTGGCTTGTTCTATAGCCTGCTTAACAATTTCAACAGGGGAAATATCAGTCCCCAATGCAAACACAGGTAAAGAAAGCTGTTTCCCGATAGTTTGCAGCTGTTGAACGGCCGCTGGTCTATAAATATCAGCAGCAACCAATAAAGGTTTTTTGTTGTACTTTTTACGCAGGACATTGGCTAATTTACCAGTAGTAGTTGTTTTCCCTGCCCCTTGCAAACCGACCATCATAATAACCGTAGGTGGTCTCGTAGAGAAAGAAATTTGACTTTGCTCTCCACCCATCAGTTCAGTCAATTCATCTTTAACGATTTTAACAACCTGTTGACCAGGCGTTAAACTTTTCATCACGTCTTGACCAACGGCACGGTCCGAAACATTTTTAACGAATTCTTTTACTACTTTTAAGTTAACGTCTGCCTCAAGAAGTGCATAACGAACTTCTCTCATCATTTCTTTTACATCAGCTTCAGAGATTTTGCCTTTACCTTTAATCTTCTGAAGTGTACCTTGGAGTCGCTCTGCTAATCCTTCAAACGCCATGCACGTTCGCCTCCTAATCCCATTCTTTTAATTGATTAATGAGTTGAATCAGTTCTTTTTCAGATGATTGATCTTCTACAAGAGAAAGCAGTTGTTCCACCGTTTCTTGTCTACGTTGAAATTTGGAAAACAGACTTAGTTTTTCCTCATACTCTTCTAACATAGCTTCAGTTCGACGTATATTGTCATATACAGCCTGCCTTGAAATAGTATATTCTTCTGCTATTTCCCCAAGAGACAAATCATCTAAATAATAAAGTTGCATATAGCTTCTTTGTTTATCTGTTAATAAAGCCTGGTAAAAATCGAAGAGAAAATTCATGCGAGTTGTTTTTTCAATCATTCCCATCTCTCCTTACCATATCAATTACAGCATGGGGTTATTACTTCCCCCATTCGCTAATCACTTATCATACTCTAGTTTAGTAAGAGAAAAGACATCTGTCAAGTAAAATTACTTGTCTGACTCTATTTCTTCTGCTTCTTCCAAGTCTAATCCATCAGCGAAAAGACCATATACATACTTTTCTGCGTCAAATGGTTGTAAATCATCCATCTGTTCTCCTAGACCAACAAACTTTACGGGAATATGCAGTTTATTGCGTATCGCGAGTACGATACCACCTTTTGCCGTACCGTCTAGCTTAGTTAAGACAATACCCGTTACATTTGTTACTTCTTTAAACGTTTGTGCTTGAACAAGTGCATTTTGTCCTGTAGTAGCATCAAGCGCAAGTAGCACTTCATGAGGAGCATTTGGTATTTCACGAGAAATTACACGATGAATTTTTTCCAACTCATTCATTAAGTTCACTTTGTTTTGTAACCTACCTGCAGTATCACAGATTAGCACATCTACACCGCGAGACTTAGCAGCTCTTACAGCGTCATACATAACTGCTGCAGGATCGGAGCCTTCTGACTGCTTAATAACTTCGACTCCAACTCTATCTCCCCAAACTTGCAGCTGTTCGATAGCCCCAGCACGGAACGTATCCCCCGCTGCTAGCATAACGTTTTTCCCTTCCCCTTTTAAACGATGGGCAAGTTTTCCTATCGTCGTTGTTTTACCAACGCCGTTCACTCCGACAAACAAAATAACAGATAAATCACTTTCTTCAAGTTGAAGCTCCGTTACGTCGTCCTCACCAGCATTATAAATTTCTACTAACTTCTCAGAAATAACCGATTGAATACCAGAAGTATTTTTAATATTTTTGCGTTGTACTTCAAAGCGTAATGAATCCATCAATTCTGTAACTGTTTCGAAACCTACATCCGCTTGCAGTAATATTTCCTCTAGTTCTTCAAAAAAGTCTTCGTCCACTTTACGATATTTGGCTACTAGATCATTCACCTTTGAAGTAAACTGGTTTCTTGTTTTGGAAAGACCTTCTTTAAACTTATTTGTAATAGAAACTGTTTCTTCTGCTTCTGGAGTAGAACCTAACATTTTTTCTTTGAATTTTTTAAAAAAGCTCATATATAAACTCCTTTTAAGTTACTAATTCCTCTTCTAATTTAACAGAAACTAATTTAGAAATACCAGATTCCTGCATGGTAATACCATATAGGACGTCCGCGCCTTCCATTGTACCCTTACGATGTGTAATCACGATAAACTGTGTATCGTTGCTGAATTTCTTTAAATAATCGCTATAACGTGTGACATTAGCCTCGTCAAGTGCTGCTTCCACTTCATCCAAAATACAAAATGGAACTGGACGTGTTCGTAAAATCGAGAATAGTAAAGCAATGGCTGTAAGTGCTCGTTCTCCACCAGATAATAAAGAAAGGTTTTGTAGTTTTTTCCCTGGAGGCTGAGCCAGAATCTCTATCCCCGTATCAAGTAAAGAAGTTGGGTCTGTTAATAACAAATCTGCCTGACCACCACCAAATAGTTCTCGGAACACTACTTTAAAATGACGTTGAATTTCATTGAAGGTTGTTTCAAAACGAATGGTCATCTCTTCATCCATTTCTTTAATAACCTCATGTAATGTCTCTTGAGCGGATAACAAATCTTCTCTTTGTTCAGTTAGGAATGAATGACGTTCGTTTACTTGTTCAAACTCCTGAATGGAACTAAGATTTATCGGACCCAATTCTTCAATTGAGCGCTTTAATAATTTAACCTTTTTACGGGCCAAATCCTCGTCCATGTCAAATGGATAATCCTGCTCTGCATCTTCTAATGTCATTTCATAAGTTTCTTCTAAATGATTTTGTAACGACTTCATTTCTACTTCAATTTTACTTTGTTTTATGTCTAACGTTCGTTCATCCATAAGATGTATATTAGCTTGTTGTTGCAATTGTTTTAATGACAGTTCTGCTTGCAATATTAATTGTGCAAGTTCTGACCGCTTAGTTTTACCTGATTGTATTTGAACGATTAAATACTCTTTTTTCTTTTTATGTTGTTCGATTAGTTCTATTAATTCTTCCGGAGATGTCTCCCCTTGGTCATCATTTTCATACCAAGCGATTTCCTTTTGTAAGGTTGTCACTTTTTGTACACTCACCGTACTAGACTGTTCCAAAAGAACTTTTTCTTTCTCAAGTTGAGATAGTTGTTCATTGACAACAGCGATAAGAGAAAGTAATTCGCCTAACTCATTTTGGAATTTATCTTTCTCTTGCAAAGATTGTTGCTTCAACGACTGTAGTTCATCAATTGTTTTCTGAATAGAAATCAATGACTCGTTAATTTCTTTACTTCTGGCAGCAGTTTGCGCTTTTTTCTGAACTAAGCCTTCATGGAGATGATTCTTCTCTGTTTTTTCCTCGTCATATTCCAATAACTGACTTGTCAATCTAGAAATTATAGCAGCACATTCTCTAGATTCTGAAAGAAGTTTATGCTCTAATTCTCTTAGTTGCTCACCAGAAATTCGAGTGTCTTCTAAATCTATTTTCAAGTCTTGTACTTCTTGTTTTCTTTTAGAAACAGAAACTTCTGCTTCTAAAACAGATTTTTCTAGTTCTACTAGCTTGATATTAAGTTGTTCAAGCTCTGCTTTACGAGTAAATAAAGAAGACTGCTGTTTAACAGACCCCCCTGTTAAAGATCCTCCGGCATTTACTACATCTCCATCTAATGTAACGAAACGGAATTTATATTGCAGTCGAGCAGCCATTTCATTGGCCCCTTTTAAATCTTTGGCAATTATAATATTACCAAGAAGATTTTCTACAATAATTTGATAGCCTTCAGAATAATTAACAAGTTTATCCGCTGTATTTACAAAAGATGGATGGTCTTGAATAGAATTGAGTGTGAACTCGTTTATTTTACGAGATTTCATAACCTGTAGTGGTAGGAATGTTGCTCGGCCTACCCTTTTCTTCTTTAACCAATCTATTGCAATTCTAGCATCCTGGCTACTATCCGTAATTATATGCTGAGATTGCGGACCAATAGCAGTATCAATTGCCGTCATATATGATTCTGGTATTTGAATTAGTTCAGCAACTGCTCCGTGAATACCTTTTAGTTCCTTCTTATCTCGAGCAATAAGAACTTCTTTAACTCCTTGGAAAAACCCGGAAAACTCAGATTCTAACTCTTCCAATGAATCTCTTCTTGCTTGCATTTGGTGTTTCATCTGATAGGCTTTTTGAAGCATTGTTTGTTGCTCTTCAAAGGAACCTTCTAGACGTTCTGAAACTTCTCTTTTTGTTTTATAATCCGTAAGCCTTGCTTGTAGATCCTTTTGACATTTTGACAATAACGGGTCTAACTCGTTTTTGCGGATTGTTAGCTTTTCTAATTCGTTTTTGATTTCTTGGTAGTCTGCAACCATTTTTTCTGAAGTAACGAGTTCAAAGTGAAGTTGTTGCTCCATATGTTTCATCTCGTTCTTCATAGTTGCTTCTTCATTTAGCAAATCGATATATGTACTTTTCAAATCTTCAATTTCTTCTTCCATTTCAGAAGCAGATTTACTCAACACATGATCAATTTGAACCTTTTTAGCACGAAGCATTTTAAGTTGAGCTTGTTTATTAGATTTTTCTTTGTTATTCGTTTTCATTTGCTCTTCTACCGTTTGTACTTTATAACGTTCTTCTGCTAGCGCCTTTTTAAGCTGCGATATTTGTTGACTAGCATTTTGTTGTTTCTCCGCCAAAAGCAGCTTTCTGCCTTCCAAGCGTTCTAATTCAGAACTGGATTCTACTAGTTCACTTTGCTCTGTATCCAACTTTTCATCAATAGCGGTCATTACTTTTCTGTCTTGCTGAATATTTTTTTCCAGCTCGTCAATTTGTAAAAGTAGAGACTGTTTGATGTGCTGAAGTTCGCTTAACTTTGTCTTTAATTCCATATTTTCTTGAACAAAATCCCTTAAATCATGAGCGATAACTGCAATTTCAATATCCTTAAGCTCTGCGGACATCATTAAATAATCGGACGCCAGAGAGGATTGAATCTGCAAAGGCTCCATTCGACTATCCAATTCATGCAAAATATCGAGAACACGATTTAAATTATCGTCTGTTTCAATTAGCTTGAATTCAGCTTTCTTTTTACGTTGCTTGTACTTTAAAACACCTGCAGTTTCTTCAAAAATAGTACGGCGATCTTCAGGTCGACTATTTAGTATTTCGTCGACCCGGCCTTGAGAAATAATAGAAAACGCTTCTTTTCCAAGCCCAGAATCCATAAATAAGTCCGTAATATCCTTCAATCTGCATGTTTGTTTATTTAACAAGTATTCACTGTCACCAGAACGGAACACTCTTCTAGTCACACTAATTTCCGAAAAATCAAGAGCTACCCGTTGGTCTGTATTATCTAATATCAAGTTCACTTCTGCAAAGTTCAATGCTTTTCTAGAATCACTTCCGGCAAAAATGACATCCTCCATTTTTGCACCTCGAAGAGACTTCGCAGACTGCTCTCCTAAAACCCATCTTATTGCATCTGTAACATTACTTTTTCCACTACCATTTGGCCCTACTACTGCAGTAACTCCTGGAACAAAATCAATTCCAATACGGTCTGCAAAAGATTTAAATCCAACAATTTCTAATCTTTTAAGGAACAATGACTATTCCCCCTGTTCTGAATCCCTTAATGCGAGTATAGCAAGTCTTGCAGCTTGTTGTTCTGCCTCTTTTTTAGAACGACCATCGCCGATACCCAGTTCTTTAGTGTTTAAAATAACCCGAGAAACAAAAGTACGATTATGCGCCGGTCCTTTTTCCTCTACTATTTCATAGCTTAACGTACCAATATTTTGTTGTTGAATAATTTCTTGTAATTGACTTTTATAATCCATCACATGCGAAAAAGCACCGAGTTCGATTTTGGGGAAAACAATTTTTTCTAAAAACTCTATAACTGTTTCTAATCCCTGATCTAAATATAATGCACCGATATATGCTTCAAAAACGTCTGCTAAAAGTGCAGGTCTTTCACGACCGCCCGTTAGCTCTTCCCCTTTTCCTAACAATACATATTTGCCGAAGTTCAACTCATTTGCAAACAATACAAGAGATGGCTCACAAACGATGGCCGCTCGGAGTTTAGTTAACTCGCCTTCACTCATGCCAGTATATTTTTGAAATAAATATTGAGAAACGGACAATTCTAATACTGCGTCTCCAAGGAACTCTAGACGTTCGTTATCGGCAAAAAATTTACGACGATGCTCATTCACATAAGATGAATGGGTAAAGGCTTGATACAATAATGTTGGATTTTCAAATCTTATTTGGAAATGCTCCTGAAACTGCTCAAATTGTTCTTTTACAGTTTCTGAAAAAATTACTCTGCGAATATTATTTTTTTTGCGATTTACTTTCATGAATTATCTGCCTTTCCACTT
This sequence comes from Psychrobacillus sp. FSL H8-0510, assembly GCF_038008345.1. NCBI lineage: Bacteria > Bacillati > Bacillota > Bacilli > Caryophanales > Bacillaceae > Psychrobacillus > Psychrobacillus sp. FSL H8-0510. The sequence continues at coordinate 1,248,184 of NZ_JBBOYZ010000001.1, read as the reverse complement.
ATCATATGTTCATCTAAGTTTACCCGTTTCTAGCCTAATGTGCAAAAAGAAATAGAGACGTTCTCTTATTCACATGGAATAAGTAGAACGCCTCTGCTACTATTAAATTTTATGTAGTAGACTTCCTACTGCATAATATTTAACCTTGTTTGCTTTCAATATATTTAACTGCACTACCTACAGTTGAAATTTGTTCAGCATCTTCATCTGAAATTTCCATATCGAATTCATCTTCTAATTCCATTACTAATTCTACCACATCTAGAGAGTCTGCACCTAAATCTTCACGAAAAGATGCTTCTAATTTCACTTCGTTCTCATCTACTCCTAGACGATCGATGATTACTTTAGTTACGCGTTCTAAAACAGTTGACACATTAGTCACCTCCCCTCAATGATTATACAAAAAACTGCTTTGTAATGAAAGTGCTACTACAATTTATACATAAAACTCCTATATAGACTGGAGCCTTACATATACATGCCGCCATTTACATGAATTGTTTGACCAGTTATATAATTTGCGTCTTCCGAGGCTAAAAATGCAACCGCCTTAGCGATGTCTACCGGATTTCCAAATTTAGCTAGTGGAATCTGGCTTAACATTTGAGACTTAATATCCTCCGGTAAAGCATCTGTCATATCTGTTGTTATAAATCCAGGTGCAACCGAGTTCACTGTTATATTACGACTGGCCAATTCTTTAGCAGATGACTTAGTTAGACCAATAACCCCAGCTTTAGCAGCGACATAATTGGCCTGCCCTGCATTCCCAGAAACTCCAACAATCGACGTAATATTAATAATTCTCCCTGCTCGTTGTTTCATCATTTGTCTTGTCACAGCTTTTGTACAAAGAAAGACACCTTTTAAATTCGTATTAAGCACATCATCCCACTCTTGTTCCTTCATACGCATAAGTAGATTATCACGAGTGATACCAGCATTGTTTACTAAAATATCAATCGAACCAAATTTCTCTAAAGTGGAGCTTATTAGATTTTGAACATCATCTGCTTTGTCTACATTCGCTTGAATAGCAAAAGCCTCTCCACCTGAAGCTTTAATTTCTTCTACCACAGCTTCTGCTCTCTCTTTACTCCCACTATAGTTAACAGCAACCTTAGCTCCCTCATTCGCAAGGTATAAAGCAATATCTTTTCCTATCCCGCGAGAAGCACCAGTTACAATTGCAGATTTCCCATCTAATTTACCCATGTTGCTCAACTCCTAGCTCAGTTATAACTTGCTGTAATGTCTCTTCATCATGCACACAATAAGTAGTTACAGATCGATCGATCTTTTTCACTAAACCACTTAAGACTTTACCAGGACCACATTCTACAAAAATAGTCGTTCCTTGCTCTATCATCTGTTGAATGGATTCTTCCCAACGAACAGGTGAATACAATTGTTCAACTAGCAAATTTTTAATATGGCTAGCATCTGTAACTGGTTCAGCAGTTACATTTGAAATGACAGGTATAGAAGCTTGCTTTAGTTCAATTGCTGAAATTGCAGCATCTAATTGCTGCGCTGCAGGTCTCATTAGTTCGGAGTGGAATGGTCCACTTACTACTAGAGGAATCGCTCTTTTAGCACCAGCTTCTTTTGCTTTACTTGATGCTTCTAATACTCCTGCAGCAGTTCCCGAAATAACAATCTGACCTGGACAATTTAAATTAGCTATTTGCACAACCTCACCGTTTGAAGTGACATCATGAGTAACAGCTGCTAATTCATCTTTGCCTAATCCGAGGATCGCAGTCATCGCACCTTTTCCGGCAGGTACTGCTTCATTCATATATAAACCTCTTTGATGAACTAATAAAACCGCTTCTGCAAAGCTTAGAACATCTGACGCAACTAGGGCAGAATATTCACCTAAACTATGACCAGCGGTAAAATTAGGTATGATTCCAGCTTGTTTTAGTTTGTGTGCAATCATGGAACTTGTAGTGAGTAATGCCGGCTGTGCATTATAGGTTTTGGTAAGTTCCTCTGCAGGTCCATTCAACATAAGCTCACTCAAAGAAAATCCTAATACTTCATTTGCTTGTTCATAAAAATGATGACAATCTGTATTATTCTCTACTAATTGTTGACCCATGCCCACTGTTTGTGAACCTTGGCCAGGGAAGATAAAAGCAATTTTAGTCATTGGGTGATTCCTTTCGTAATGTAGTTGAAATTATGTCAGCAACATTATGCTCCACCATTGTACGAGCCTGTCTGATGGCATGATAGATAGCTCGACCGTTCGAGGAACCATGTGCTTTAATAACTGGAGCTTTCAGACCGAATAATCCTGCTCCTCCATATTCGGAGTAATCTAATGTGTTTTTTAACACTTTAAGTTCATTTTTTGCCAGTAAATAAGATATTTTTGTTTTAGCAGATGTGTTAAAAGCTTCCTTCAATAAAGTAAATATGCCCGAAGCCGTACCTTCAATCGTTTTAAGTACCATGTTCCCAGTAAAACCATCCGTCACAACCACGTCCGCTACTCCATTAAGTAAATCTCTAGATTCAACATTACCCACGAAATTAATAGGTGCGTCTTTTAAAAGCTTAAAGGCAGCTTTAGTTAACTCGTTTCCTTTAATATCTTCTGTCCCAATATTCAGCAGCCCCACACGAGGATTCGAAATACCGCGAACTTTCTCAGCATATATACTACCCATAACCGCAAACTGCTCTAAATGCTCAGGTTTTGCATCGGCATTGGCACCTAAATCCAACATAACAAACCCTTTTCCATCAAGCGTAGGTAATGTCGGTGCTAAAGCAGGACGATCTACTTGATCGATACGACCAACTATAAATAATCCAGCCGCCATTAAAGCGCCAGTATTCCCCGCTGACACGCAAGCATCAGAATCTCCACTTTTCACAGATTCAGCCATTTTAACCAAGGAGGAGTTTTTCTTTCTTCTAATTGCACGAACAGGCTCATCTGTCCCTTCAATTACTTCATCTGTATGTATAACTGTTAAACGTTCATGTTTTGTTATTAACGAGGCAAGCTTTTCCTCATCACCATATAACTGAATTTCTATATCTTGGAACGCTTCTAACGCCTCGTAAACGCCTTTTACTATTTCATGAGGAGCATTGTCCCCACCCATTGCATCTATTGAAATTTTCATTATTAATCACCTTTTTTATGACATCGTTACTCGGTACATGCTAAATTGACCAACAAAAACCGTCTCATTTTCTACCTTGCTAGTAACCTCTATTAACGTACTATTCTTTTCGACATCACTGGATGTCACGACTGCTTTAGCAATTACACGATCTCCTACTTTTACAGGTTTGACAAATGTAAGATTAGACTTTCGAGTAAGCGCTAAATCATCATTTATAACCGCAACGGCTAATGAATTGGCCTGAGCAAATAAATGGTGTCCTCTTGCTATACCATTTCTAGCAAAAACATGATCATGTGTAATATCTAATATGGAAATCGCTTGTTTATCCAAATCTATATCAATAATCTCTCCAATTACTTCGTCAATTGGAAGAGACTTGACGTCTTCTCCAAAATTATGAGCAGCAACTGACTTAATACGTTCTCGCAATTCCGGAATAGATAATTCCATTCTATCCAGTCGGATAGTTTGAACACTTACATGAAAAGTAGATGCTAAATTTTCATCCGTCACAAACGGGTTTTTATCTAATGTTTCTAAAAGTAATTTCTGTCTATCCTTTTTGGAGTATTTCATATCCTCACCACCATTTTAGCACTTGGTACTAATATCAGTATATAAATATTAAAAAAAGAATGCAAGAATAGATTCAAAATCCTTCTTACATTCTCTTTAATCAATTCGTTCTCCATCCATAGCTTTTGAATTTATCAGCATCTCGCGGAGTCCCGCCATTTCACTCGAATCCCAAAATTCTTTAGAGTCTAATAACCTCTCAGCATCCACTTTAGCAGTATTTAAAGCACGATAATCATGCACAAGATCTGCTACTTTAAATTCTGGAAGTCCACTTTGTTTTTTCCCAAAAAAGTCACCAGGACCTCGAAGTTCTAAATCTTTTTCCGCTAGTATAAAGCCATCATTAGTCTCGGTCATGGAAACCATTCGCTCTTTTCCTTCTTCGGACTTTGGATCAGCTAACAATACACAAAATGATTGATGTTCGCCTCGACCAACTCGACCTCGTAGTTGATGTAACTGGGCTAGACCAAAACGCTCTGCATCGAAAATTATCATAAATGTTGCATTCGGAACATTTACACCAACCTCTACGACTGTAGTGGAAACTAATACCTGGATAGCACCTTCTGAGAAATCTCTAATTACTTGTTCTTTCTCATCCGAATGGAGTCTTCCGTGCATTAAACCAACTGTGGAGGTGCCCTTCAGTTCTTCTGTCATCATGTTATACACATCTACCGCATTTTGGACATCAAGCTTTTCAGACTCCTCGATTAAAGGACAAATTATATAAGCTTGTCTTCCGGTAGCCAGTTCACTTTTTAATCGAGCTATCAATTTATGTAGCTGATCAGGTTTCATCCAATGTGTTTCAATCTTCTTACGACCTGCAGGCATTTCATCGATAATAGAAACATCCATTTCCCCAAAAGCCGTAATAGCTAAAGTACGAGGAATAGGAGTCGCGGTCATAAAAAGAACATCTGGATTTTCCCCTTTGTCTTTTAGGACTCTCCGCTGCTCCACACCAAATCTATGCTGCTCATCGGTTATGACAAGCCCAAGCTTTTTAAATACAACATCTGGTTGAATTAATGCATGCGTCCCTATTAAAAGATCTATAGTCCCAGCTGCTAGGTTTTCTAAGACTGCTCTTCTAGCTTTAGTTTTTGTTGAACCGGTCAGTAAAGCAATTCGGACACCTATAGGAGCTAACCATTCGTCGAGTGAACTAGCATGCTGCTCAGCTAAGATTTCGGTAGGAGCCATTAATGCCCCTTGATACCCCGCTGTAATTACGGCATATAAACAAATTGCGGCGACTATTGTTTTTCCAGACCCAACATCCCCCTGAAGTAAGCGATTCATACGATGAGGTTCCCGTAAGTCTCGACATATCTCATTGACGACTCTTTTTTGAGCATTTGTTAGTTCATATGGCAAAGTTTCGATTAACTTCTTAACTAGATCATTATGAAAGGCAATCCCATTTCCTACATTTTGTTCTTTTCGAACCTTTTTAATAGCCTGCATTTTTAATTGAAAAACTAATAATTCCTCATACACAAAACGCCTTCTTGCATCTTTGGAATGTTCCGCATCCAGAGGGAAATGAATACCTTCTAAAGCATCAGAGATACCTGGTAAACGGTAAGGTAATCGAATAGAATCTGGTAGTGGATCTACTAAAGATCCCTTTAAATGATCCAATGCTTGCCTCATAAACTTACGAAATGTTTTTTGATTGATCGAGCCTTTTAAAGAATATACCGGTTCAAAATCTTGTAAATCCGTTTTTGGTCCAATCGAAAAAGTAGAGACATTAATGACCTGTCTACCTCGATCCCACTTTCCCGATACGGTTACAATAGAACCTGGAATTATCTTATCTTTTAAATAGCCTTGGTTGAAAAATACAGCCTTTATTAAGTGTTGTCCTGCAAGTATTCGAACTTGCATTCTGGATTTGTTTTTCCCTAAAAAAAGAAGGGAAGGCTCACTTTCGACCCTTCCTTCTACTGTCACTCGTTCATTATGCGCAGTCTCTGCCAAATTTTTTAGTCGGAAATCCTCGTGTCTATAAGGGAATGTCATAACTAAATCCTCTAAAGTAACAATACCTAGGTCTTGCAAGGCGTTTGCTGTACTACTTCCCACTCCCTTTAGAGAAGCGACTAAATCATGCTTATTAGTTTCCACTTCCAACTACTGCTCCACCAAAAATTTTAGCCTCTAACCATCTACCAGTAGGTGTTGCTGCAAGACCGCCTTGACCAGTTTCTTTTAAAGTAGAAGGCATCGATTGACCAATTCGATACATTGCATCTATTACTTCGTCACAAGGAATTCGACTAGTCACACCCGCTAGCGCCATATCTGCTGCCACTAAGGAATTAGAGGCACCCATCGCATTTCTTTTCACACAAGGTACTTCTACTAATCCAGCTACTGGATCACAAACTAAGCCAAGCATGTTTTTTAATGTTATCGCAAAAGCTTCCGCACATTGAGCAGGAGATCCTCCCGCCATTTCTACGATTGCTGCTGCCGCCATTCCTGAAGCAGAACCAACTTCTGCCTGGCAACCGCCCTCTGCTCCTGAAATAGAAGCATTATTCGCCACTATAAATCCAAAAGCACCAGATGTGAACAAGTACCGTATCATCTGTTCTCTAGTAGGATTCAATTTGTTTTTTACTGCAAATAAAGTACCAGGAACTACTCCCGCCGAACCTGCTGTTGGCGTTGCACATATCGTTCCCATAGCAGCATTAACTTCGTTAGTTGCCACTGCTTTACTAACAGCATCTAACATAAGCCCTCCTGTAAGAGTATTTCCTTTTTTAAGATAGTTTTGTAGTAAAACTGCATCTCCACCAGTGAGACCCGAAGTAGATTGAACACCACGAAGGCCTTTTTCAACAGCCTCTTCCATAACCGTCAAATTACGATCCATTTGAGCCATTATATCTTCTCTAGAACGATCTGTAATCATTATTTCCTGTTCTATCATTATTTCAGAGATCAGTTTGTTTTCCCGAGTTGCTCGCTCTACTAATTCACGAACGTTACGAAATAGAACTTCCATTTGTATTCCCCCTTAATCGGCGATTCTTGTTACTTGCGTAATATTAGGCAAATCACTAATTTCATTTAATATTTGTTCATTCACATTTTGATCGATTTCAATAACCATTAAAGCCATATTTCCTTTTTCCCGTCTCGAAACTTCCATATGTCCAATATTAATATCATATTTTGCTAAACAGTTTGACACACTTGCAATACACCCTGAACGATCCTCGTGAACTACTAAAATAGCCGCTAGTTCACCTGAAAGACGTAGTGGAAAACCATTCAACTCTGTAATTTCCGTTTTTCCGCCGCCAATAGAAATTCCGACCATAGACATTTCACGGCTTTCGTCACCAATGACGATCCGTGTAGTATTCGGATGCTCTGTATGTGCGGTCTCTGGTATAAATTCATATGTTAAACCAGCTTGCTTCGCGTCCTCAAACGCTGTTTTAATACGTTCATCAAAAGTATCATAATCTAGCAAACCACCAACAATTGCTTTATCCGTTCCGTGACCTTTATATGTTTCTGCGAAAGATCCGTATAAATATATTTTTGCCCATGTAGGCTGTTTTCCAAATAAGTCCCTAGCTACTCGCCCTATACGAGCTGCCCCAGCAGTATGGGAGGAGGACGGACCTATCATAACTGGCCCGATAATATCAAAAACAGATTTAAATTTCACTGATTAAACCTCCACATGATGTTTTAGTACCCCCATTTTACACTCTAACCTCAAAATAAACAAAGTATTATATTTTATCTAGTAAACTTCGGCAATTAGATACGGGGATATATTTTCTAGTGTATGTATTAGGATAAGAACCAAACCATTCATGGCACAGGGTGAGCCAATCTAATATCCTTTATAAAATATGGGTTCCAGACCTTAAATAGTCAATGTGGTCTTGTTTAATATTTTTCACTCTAAATTATAAACATAAAAAAACCATGTAGAGAAGATTAGCTCTACATGGTTTCTAAATTATTCTACAGATAAGATATATGGGTAAAGTGGTTGTTTCCCATTATACACTTCTACTTCTATATCTTTATAATGTGCTTCAATAAAAGCTGCGAATTCGTTCGCATCCTCTGCACTTACATCTTCTCCATAAATGACCGTAACTATTTCGGACTCTTCATCCATTAATGACTTGATTAAGCTAGTAGTTACTTCCTTTAAGGAAGGTTTAGAGAGTACAATCTTACCTTCTGCAAGCGCCATGAAATCATCTTTTTTAATCTCGACTCCATCAATAGATGTATCTCGAACAGCAAATGTTACTTGTCCTGTTTTGACATGTGCATATGCTTCGGTCATATTGTTTTTATTTTCCTCGACAGTTGCTTGCGGGTTAAAGGCTAATATTGCAGCCATTCCTTGCGGGATTGTTTTGGTAGGAACTACAGCAGCTTCGATACCTAGTATTTCCGCAGCTTGCTCGGCAGCCATTACGATATTTTTGTTGTTAGGTAAGATCAATACGCGCTCTGCTCCAACCGATTGTACAGCTTTGACAATATCTTCAGTAGATGGATTCATCGTTTGTCCACCTTCAATAACTGCTGATGCACCTAAGCTTTTTAATAGTTCAGAAACGCCAGTCCCCATCGCTACAGTAACAATTGCATATGGATGAACCTCTGTTTTTTTCGTTGCTGCTCCAGTGGAATATCCTTCTCCCACGATTTCTGTATGTTGCTGACGCATATTTTCAATTTTAATCTTGATAAGGTCACCATATTGTTGTCCATATGTTAAAACCTCACCTGGTGTTTCTGAATGAATATGAATTTTTGCAATTTCATCATCCGAAATAACTAGTAAAGAATCCCCATATTCACTTAAATCATTACGAAAAGCCGTTTCATCAAATGATTTTTTTCCTTCTTCAAAACGAACCATAAATTCTGTACAAAAGCCGAATTCAATATCAGCAGTATCCATAAATCCTTGAACATTCATATGATGTTCAGCGCTAACAAGATCATCCATTGAAGACCCTACCGTCTTACTCGGTAATGCTTCCCCTTTTAGACTCGCTAAAAATCCTTCATAAACAAACACTAGTCCTTGTCCACCGCTATCAACTACTCCTACTTCTTTTAGTACGGGTAGAAGATCAGGCGTTCTATCCAATGATTTTTTGGCTTCATCTACTATCGCTTCCATTAGCTCACGAATGTCATCCACATCTTCGCTAACCTCTACAGCTTTTCGAGCAGAATCCTTTGCAACAGTTAAGATAGTACCTTCAACCGGCTTCATAACCGCTTTATATGCAGTTTCCACACCATAGTTAAGTGCATCAGCAAATTGTTTTGCATTTAATACATCTAACTGTTCGATTGATTTACCGAAGCCACGGAATAATTGAGATAAAATTACTCCTGAATTTCCACGAGCACCCATAAGTAACCCTTTAGAAAGCGCTTGAGCTGTTTTTCCAATATGCTCATGAGTATGGGCTGCTGTTTCTTTTGCCCCTGAAGTCATGGATAAATTCATATTAGTCCCTGTGTCACCATCTGGTACAGGAAATACATTTAATGCATCTACGTAATCAGCATTTTGGAAAAGATGATGTGCTCCCATCTGAACCATGTCTGCAAATTGGATACCATTGATTGATTTCATTATTTTCTCTCCTTATTTACACGTTTGCCACGCGAACTCCTTGAACATACACATTAACGGATTTCACTGACATACCAAGAGATTTGTTTAGTGTGTATTTGACTTTTGACTGTACTTGGTAGGCTATTTCTGAAATTTTCGTGCCATAGCTAACTATAATATACATATCAATATGTAAATCTTCTTTTTCTTGTCTCACTAAAACACCTTTAGTGAAGTTTTCTTTTCTTAATATATCTGTTAATCCATCGCGAATTTGATGCTTTGAAGCCATACCAACTATTCCATAACATTCAATAGCGGCTCCTCCAGCAATTTGAGCAACTGTATCTTGTGATATATCAATTAGTCCGAATTCATTTTTCAATTCAATTGACATGATAAGACCTCCAAGTCTTTTTGACTATCTTTTATTGTACTACACCCATTAAAATTATAAAAGAGACGTTTACTTTCGTCCACTTTTTCAACGGTTTGGGAAAATGTGCTAGTTTTATACAACCTGTTTTATCACTTCTTTGTATAGGTAATTTTATAGCATTTGTCTGTCTTACACCCTACTTTAACTCTTAGAAACAGGTTAGTACATTTTCGGATAACTAGAGAAAAGATACCTTTCTATACATAGTGGAAGCTCTCGAAGATATAATTTCGGGAGCTATCATACTTCTCTAGAGGGCAAACACTTACTACTTCATTTATTGCCACTAGTATTAAGGAAAGTATGCATTCTTCATCAATCATCGTGTAATAGCATTTTACTTCATAAGCGTTTACAAATAACTTAATCACTTTCTAAAATGTGTCCAACCTTAACATCTAAGCGATAAGCTTTGCTAAATCTTATAATATGTTACTACACACTTATTGATTGTAGCGCAAGGCGGCGACTCCAGCGGGATGAGGGAGACAGATGAGATATCACATCGACGCGTAGCGACGGTGATAGCTCATCGCTCACCCCGCGGAAAGCGTCCGCCTGAAGCGGAAATCACAGTGGCACTATTATTTTTCGCAAACTAAATCTTCCAGTGTTTTTCGGGGCTTGCATAGGCGCTTACACTTTTTTATACTGTAAAGGTTTTTTTCTTGATAAGTCTTGCACTTCATTAAGGTCTGTGGTAAATTATTAAAGTATGTGAAATATCGAACTGAAAAATCTTTCAGCTTCTTTTTTAAAGGAGGAAATATAATGCCAAAAGTATGTGCAATCACTGGGCGTAAAGCTCGTTCGGGTAATGCTCGTTCTCACGCAATGAACTCTACTAAACGTACATGGGGAGCTAACCTTCAAAAAGTACGCATTCTTGTAGACGGTAAACCAAAACGTGTATGGGTTTCTGCGAGAGCTTTAAAATCAGGAAAAATTGAGCGCGTTTAATCGCACTCATAATTAATGCCAGACCGACTTTCGTCGACCTGGCATTTTTTCATTTCTTCTTTTCTTCTTTTTTAAATAGCCGTATACAAACCTTCACAAAACTACTTACGGATTTAGGCAATCTAAATGTGTAGACCTTCACACAATTCCTCCCTTTTAGTCGCTACTTCTTATCATTAAACATATGCCCGCGGTAAAAGAGATAGTACCTGTTTGGTCTTTAAGTTCATTACTTGTAAATTTTGCATTCCCTACATCCATAAATTCCTTATCAACATTGTACAAAAATCCATGTAAAGTCATATTTTCTACCTGTTCTCCAAAAGAGAAAAAAGACACATATTTATAATGATCATCATAATTTATCTGATGTGTTCCTGCAGGTAAAAACTGTATAATATTTTGTTTGTTTTGGATGGAAAATATTATGGATGGATTTTTTAATTGCAAACGACAAATATCATGTAAAGCCGCCTCATAGTGATCTAACCGTCCGCCAGTTATTCCTGTTACGATTACTTCATTGGGTTTATAGTCTAAAGCTGTGAGGATGGCAATATGAGTATCCGTTTCATCCTTTTCAGATTGTAGTTCCGTAACTTTTTGTACTTTAGTCTTCATCAAATTTAGCTCTTCTGTTGTTAGGGAATCAAAATCACCGATTGCTTCATTTGGTAATATGCCCTCATTCAACAACCACAATGCACCCCGGTCAGCACCTATAAAAATAGCTTCGTCTCGATGAAAAGGAAGTTGTTTAAAATCAACAACTTCCTTAGATGGTCCACCTGAACAAACAACTACACGTTTCATTTTGGTACTACACTTAAACCGGCCGCTTTAATCGCTTGCAAAGCTTTTGCTTTATCAGGGGCATTATAAATGGCAGATCCTGCAACTAATATAGTAGCTCCAGCTTCGACACAAGGTTTAATCGTTTCTTCATTTATACCACCATCAATTTCAATCTCAATCGATAGATTTCGTTGTTTGATAATATCAGATAACTGCTTCACTTTAGGGACAACCGAGTGAATAAACTTCTGTCCACCAAATCCTGGGTTAACAGTCATGAAAAGAACCATATCTATATCTTCCAGTACGTGCTGGATTGTTTCTATTGGGGTATGTGGGTTCAGTACAACGCCAGGTTTAACACCGAATGAACGGATTAATTGGATAGTTCTATGCAAATGAGGACACGCTTCTACGTGAACTGTAATATAATCTGCTCCCGCTTTGGCGAATGACTCAATATACTGATCTGCGTTTTCAATCATTAAATGAACATCTAAAGGTAATTTTGTAAGTGGGCGAAGTGCCTCCACAACAATTGGTCCCATTGTAATATTGGGAACAAAATGACCATCCATTACATCGATATGAATTAGTTCTGCACCAGCTTTTTCTACTTCTAATACTTCTTCTCCAAGTTTAGAAAAGTTTGCTGCTAATATTGATGGAGCTATTTTCACCATAATTTAGTACCTCGGCTTTCTATCCATAATTTCTTCTAAGAATTGCAAGTAATGTTTGTAACGATATGCCTTAATCTCACCAGAATCTACAGCTTCTTTTACTGCACATTTCGGTTCCTTAACATGCATGCACTCTCTAAACTTACAATCATTTTGCTTAACTACAAACTCCGGGAAACACCGATAAAGTTCTTCTTTTTCCATCAAGTCAAACTCAAATGAGCTGAAACCTGGTGTATCAGCGAGCAGACCTCCGCAAACCTCGATAAGTTCCACGTGTCTAGTCGTATGTTTACCTCGCCCTAATGCATTAGAAATAACACCAGTTTTTAAATCTAAGGAAGGTAAAATGGTATTCAACAAAGTAGATTTACCCACACCAGATTGACCTGCCAAAACAGTTGTCTTGCCTTCCAATAGAGGAGTAATTTTCTCATCAAACGCTGGATCGTCTTTATATGTCATAAATAATTGATACCCTATTTTTTCGTAATCCTTCATATATTCCCTAATTTGAGTTTCTAATTTTTCATCCATTAGATCACTTTTCGTCAAACAAATAATCGGTTCAATATGAAAAGATTCTAATACTACTAGGAATCGATCGAGTAAGATTGTATTAAAGTCTGGTTCCTTAATGGAAAAAACCAATATCGCCTGATCGATATTTGCAATAGGCGGACGGACTAAATTGTTTTTTCTCTCATGGATAACTGTAATGGTCCCATCATTATTTCCTTCCACCGTATAGTCAACAAAGTCACCGACTAAAGGTGATTCTCCTCTGTTTCTAAATATACCTCGCCCGCGACACTGGATAACCTTTCCATTATCGTAAACATAATAAAATCCACTTAATGCTTTTCTTATTTGACCTGTTGGCATCCGAAACCTCCCTATTCTTAATCATCATACCCAATTGTTTCTTGCAAGATTGTTTTAGAGTTTACCTCAATTCGATATGCTGCTTTTTGACCTTCACTAATTTCTAATTTCAATTGTTTTACAACCGTTTCAGTAAGTTCAAATTCTTCGGCAGGCTCCAACATTGAACGTGTTTTGTCTTCAATGTATATCCGAACTACTTGCTTCTGAGCAACTGGTTCTTCTTTTATTTCTTCTTCCTCATCGCCCTCGCCTTCAACGGGTTCTTCTTTCTCTTCTTCGGCAGGTTGTTCATAAGGAATCGTAACTGTTTTCACGACGAATTTAGTAGGCTTGGCCTTTGGACCGTCAGAAATTGTTACGTTTATTGTACTTCCAGGATCTACTTTTGCATTTGGTTTCGGTGATTGTTCCATCACATTTCCTTTTGGAATGGAGTCCGAATTTTTTCTGTTTGCAACTTTAATCTTAAATCCAGATGATTTTTCATAATCGCTTAAAGCTTTTTCATTCCAATCAGTCAAATCACTAACTGTACGTAAATCTGGGCCTTTACTGACAGAAAATAGAAGATCTGTTTCATCTGGTATGACCTCTTCTCCTGCAGCAGGTGTTTGTTTTATTATAGTTCCTTTTGGCTGATCATCAAAGTCTTCACTTATCTCTATATTGAAATTTGGTAACAATGTAGTTACTTGATCTATATTCTTACCGATATAATTTTCAAGGACAAAAGATTCTTTTCCAGACGATATAAATAAATGAATTTCACTATTTTTTTCACGAAACTTACCGGCTTCCGGTGTGGTGCGAATAATTTTGTTTTCTTCCACTTCATCTGAAACTTCTAATGTTTCATCGCCAATTTTAAATCCTTCTGACTCTAATTGTTCAATCGCCTCTTCTAATTCTAGGTTAGAAACATCAGGAACTTCTACCTTTTCGGCTTTAAAGAGACCCGGAAATACGATGAAACTCAGTAATATTAATAGGACTAGTCCACCTAATATCCCACCAAATATCTTCCTTTTTTTGTTCTTACTTTTTGGCTTCCCTGGTTTTGAAACTTTATCTGATGTGGACATTTTTTGGGTGTCCGCTATCTCATTAAATGGCACAGGCTCTTTAATAACAGGCAATACCTTCGTTGCATCATCATCAATAGCTACTGCAAATTTTGCTTCTTCTGCTCTTTCAGGTGATAGAGCAGTTGCTAAATCATCTGCCATTTCTTCTGCCGTAAGATATCTATCTTTTGGGTCTTTTGCTGTAGCCTTGAAAACGACATTTTCAATACTTTGTGGTATAGAGGGAATAATTTTCCGTATAGACGGTGTTTCAGTTTGTAAATGCTTTAAGGCGATTGATACTGCAGACTCCCCTGAAAATGGTAGTTGTCCAGTTAATAGCTCAAATAACACGATACCTAAAGCATAAATATCCGACTGTTTCGTGGCTGTGCCGCCTCGCGCTTGTTCAGGCGATAGATAATGCACTGTACCTAGAACAGAGTTCGTCTGTGTATAAGATGTGGCACTAAGTGCCATCGCAATACCGAAGTCAGTTACCTTTACATTTTCCTCTTCATCCAACAAAATGTTCTGTGGCTTTATATCACGATGAATAATATGATTATTATGCGCAGTAGAAATTGCTGAAGTAAGTTGCTTCATAAACAATACTGATTTTGTTGGTGAAACCGGTGCATTCTGCAATATGTATTCTTTTAATGTTTTACCCTTCACATACTCCATCACAATATAATGAATATCCTCATCTTCGCCTACATCATATATATTGACAATATGTGGATGTGTAAGGCTTGTTGCAGAAAGGGCCTCACGTTGGAATCTGCGGCGTAATTCTTCTTCATTTGCAAAATCATACCGTAATATTTTTATTGCTACGTCGCGATCTAAAATCATATCATGTGCCAAATATACATTGGACATGCCGCCTCCGCCAATCATTTCAAGTAATTTATATCTACCACTTATTCGTTTGCCTAACAGCATCCTTACACCTCCTCAGCATTGTTATATAATAGGATTAAAGAAATATTATCTTCTCCACCTAAACTATTTGCTTCTTCCACTAAATCTTGACCTTTTTCTTCCAGTGTCTTACTGGAATATAAAATGGACTGCATTAATGATTCACTTATCTTATTACTCAAACCGTCTGTACAAAAAAGTAAATAAGAGTTTGGTTGGAACTCGATATCGTAGAAATCTGGTTGAATTGTTCGTTCCGTACCAATGGCTTTCATGAGAACATTTTTGTTGGGATGGGTCTTCGCTTGTTCTTCACTTATTTCGCCCGAATCGATGAGCACATTTACATATGAATGATCTCGTGTAATTTGAAGCACTTGCGCAGGAGATATTAAATAGACACGACTATCCCCCACATGGGCAATAATCCCTTGGTGATTTTCAAACAAACCTGCGATTAACGTTGTACCCATACCTGCGCACTCTACGCTCATTTTAGAATGTCTCATAACCGTTTGGTTAATCGATTGAAATGTATAGGTTAACCAGTCTTTTGCTTTTACTATAAATGGATTGAATGCAGCAAAATACTTTTTAAATTCAGAAACAGCTAAGTCACTAGCTACGTCCCCAGCATTGTGCCCACCCATTCCATCAGCAACTACAGCCAGCAAACGACCGTCTTCTCGCCTAAAAACCTCTACTCTATCTTCATTTACCGTTCTTTTCATACCTACATCCGTCTTCACAACAAACTTCATCTTATCATTCACCTCTTTTGAATTTGGCAAAGAGTGTTCTCTATTTCTGTTTTTGGAATAGAGCTACGTAAAATCCATCACTGCGTAAATCTTGTGGGAAAATCTGAAGCGTTCCTTCTTTTTCCTGATTCTTTATACGTTTAATAACGTCTGGAAAATGCTGAAGTTTCATATCTGGATGCGCATCTAAAAATAGTTGTGTTGTACCTTCATTTTCCTCTAAATCCACTGTACAAGTACTATAGACCATTAATCCATCTGGTTTTAATAGTTTATATGCTTCTTCAAGCAAATTCATTTGAATTGGTTTAAGAGAAGCAAAATCTTTTTCCTGTTTAGTATATTTAATATCTGGCTTACGTTTCATAACGCCAAGTCCACTGCACGGAGCATCAACAAGTATTCGATCAAATGATTGTTCTTCAAAGTTTTCACTAGCTTTTCTTCCGTCCATCTCCACTGTTTCAATGAAACTAAATCCTAAACGTTCGGCATTTTCCTTCACTAGCTTTAATTTATGCTGGTGAATATCCATTGCTACAAGTTTCCCTGTATTTTTCATTTTTTCAGCAATATGAGTAGTTTTCCCACCTGGTGCTGAACACATATCTAGAACGGTCATTCCAGGTTCTGGCTGAAGAACATAGGCTGGAATCATTGAACTTTCATCTTGAATGGTCACAAAGCCCTCTTGATAAGCAGTTGTTCTCGCTGCTTGTCCGTTAATCAGGTAAATACATTCAGGAATGATTTCACTTTTAGCTACTACATGGCCTTCTTGAGACATTTGATGAATTACTTGATCAACGGTGCGTTTAAATAAGTTTACTCGCAAAGTAGTCACAGGTGGTTCGTTGTTTTCTTTTAACATTTTTTCTGTTGTTTCAAAACCATATTGGGATATGAAACGCTTCACCATCCATAGAGGGTGGCTTGTTTCGATGGAAAGTTTCTCTTCTCTATCCTTAATATTTTCCGTTGAACGTACGCCTTCTCTTAAAATGGACCGTAATATACCGTTAACCGCTGAGGCAATCCCTTTATGTCCTCTTCTTTTCGCGATTTCTACTGCTTCGTTCACAGCAGCATGATCAGGAATTCGAGATAAATAATGAATTTGATATAAGGATAATCGGAGTAATTGCTTCACCCAGTCATCTATCTTACCTTTTATAAACGGTTGCAAATAGTAATCTAGTGTCATTTTATATTGAAGCGTGCCGTATGTTAGTTCCGTAAGCAAAGCGCGGTCTTTAGCGTCAATCGTATATTTTTCGATTGTTTGGTGTAACAGTAAGTTACTATAAGCTTGTTGCTTTTCAACAGCCATTAATATAGTAAGGGCTGCATCTCGAACATTACCTGTCCAAATCTTTTCATTATTTTTAGTCATTCAAAAGTATCTCCTATTCGCAATTTCGAACCTACACCGCGCAAATAATCTTCAGAGGACATTTTCTTCTTACCTGCTGGTTGTAACTCATTAATGCGAATTGCATCTGATTTGCCAGTTTGTACAACGAAATAATCCGACTCAATTTTTACAACAGTTCCAGGCTTTTCGTTTGTTTGAGTGTTAATAGTATCCGCTTTCCATATCTTCACTACTTGTCCCTCTAATGTTGTATATGCTACAGGCCACGGATGGAGCCCACGGACTTGATTGTGTAATTGTAGTGCTGAATTATTCCAGTCCATTCTTTCTTGTTCACGAGAAATATTTTTAGCAAATGTCACTAGGCTGTCATCTTGTTTTGTCCGATTATTCTCTTTAGCGATAATCGAAGGCAGTGTTTCTTTAAGTAGGTTAGAGCCTACTGCACTTAGTTTTTCAAATAATAGTCCCGTATCATCCTTATGTTCAATAGATATCTCACTTTGCGAGATGATATCTCCAGCGTCTAATTTCTCTTCCATATACATTATAGTGACACCAGTTTTGCTTTGGCCATCAATAATCGCCTGATGAATTGGAGCTCCTCCACGGTATGCAGGAAGCAACGAGGCATGAACATTTATGCATCCCAGTTCAGGAACGTCCAACAATTCTTTTGGAAGAATCTGACCAAAAGCGGCGGTGATGATCAAATCTGGTTTTAGTGCGATAATTTGCTCTAGCTCTTCTGATCCCTTTAGTTTGTTTGGTTGAATGACAGGTAAGCCAAGTTCCATAGCTTCTTCTTTGACAGGTGGGGCCGTTAGCACTTTCTTCCGCCCTACTGGTCGATCTGGTTGAGTCACGACAGCCTTTACTTTATAGCCTTCTTCTACTAACATTCTCAAGATAGGGGCAGAGAATGCTGGGGTACCCATGAAGATAATAGAAGTCATACTTCTTCCACCTCATTTTCAATTTCATCTAATTCAACGTAACGAACAACCTTAGTCGTAAATAAAACACCGTGCAAATGGTCAATTTCATGTAAAATCGCTCTTGCCTCATAATCCTCTGCTTGTAATTCATATAAAGCTCCTGTTCGATCTTGAGCTTCTACTTTCACAAAAAATGGACGTTCTACTTCTCCATAAATGTCGGGAAAACTAAGACATCCTTCCACTTCTATTTCTGAACCTCCGACTTCCACTATCTCAGGATTAATCATTTCGATAATATCTTGTCCTTCACCTAAGTCGACAATAGCTGCCTGGATTGTCTCTCCAACTTGTGGTGCAGCTATGCCAATTCCATCTGAAGCAACCATCGTGTCATACATATCGTCTAAAAGTTTTGCTAGTTTATTGTCAAACTTGGTAACTTCTTCACATTTCTTTAATAATACATCATTGGGATGTGTAATGATTGAACGTACTGCCATTTCTTTTCCTCTTTTCAAACACCTTATAAAATAGTGGATGGATCTAAATCAATCGTTAAAATGATTCCTTTTTTTATCCACTCTGTTCGGTATATTTTTATTAACTGTTGAAGTTTTTCAACTAGTATTGGTTCTTTTTTGTATTTTATCAAACATTGGTAACGATATCTATTTTGTATCTTACTAATAGCGCTAGATGTTGGTCCTATGACCATCGTAGTAGAGGACAGATTCTCTCGTAACCAATCAGTCGCTAATTTTGCATATTCCGATGCTAACATAACATTTTCATGTGTTACTTGAACAAGTGTTAAATAGTAGAAAGGTGGATATTCAAACTGTTTTCGTACTAGCATTTCTTTATGATAGAACGGTTCATACAACTGTGACTTTGAATATTCAATGGCATAGTGCTCTGGGGTATAAGTTTGAATGTATACCTGTCCCTCTTTATCGTGTCGACCAGCTCGACCACTAACTTGTGTCATAAGCTGAAATGTTTTTTCAGCGGCTCTAAAATCGGCTAAATGCAGAGTGGTATCCGCGTTTAACACTCCAACGAGTGTTATATTAGGGAAATCAAGCCCTTTAGCAATCATCTGGGTACCAAGCAAAATATCTGCTTCTCCGTCTCCGAATTGTTTTAAGATCCGTTCATGAGAACCCTTTGTCCTAGTCGTATCTACATCCATCCGTAGAACTCTTGCATAAGGAAATAACTTAGTGATTTCCTCTTCTACTTTTTGAGTTCCCGTTCCGAAAAATCGTATATGCTCACTTTGACATTCTGGACATTGCTTCGGTACAGGTTCTTCATGTCCGCAATAATGACATTTCAGTTGCTCGCCTTCTCGATGATAAGTTAACGAAATATCACAATTATCGCATTCAACTACAGTTCCACAATCTCTGCAAAGTACGAATGATGAAAATCCTCTTTTGTTTAAAAATAATACAATTTGTTCTTTTTTCTCTAGCTTTTCTCTTACAGCATCCGCAAGATCTACACTGAACATGGAACGATTACCATTTTTCAACTCTGCACGCATATCTACAATATTCACTACTGGTAAGGGCTGTTCTTTTGCACGCATTTGTAATGTTAACAAACTGTATACACCCTTGGAAGCTCGTGCATATGATTCAAGTGAAGGTGTTGCACTTCCTAAAATAACGGGACATTGATGAAAATTACTTCTCCATATAGCAACATCTCTTGCATGGTATCTTGGTGTATCTTCTTGTTTATATGTAGATTCATGCTCCTCGTCGAGAATTATCAAACCTAAATTTTTAAAAGGTGCAAAAATGGCAGATCTAGCTCCTACAACAACCTTAACTTCCCCACGCCAAATTTTTCGCCATTCATCAAATTTTTCGCCGACAGATAGCCCACTATGCATAACAGCTACTTGATCGTCAAAACGTAATTTAAATCTTCTAGTCATTTGGGGGGTCAATGATATTTCAGGTACTAGCATAATTGCCTGTTTGCCTTCATTGATTGACTTTTCAATAGCATTCAAATAAATTTCCGTTTTTCCGCTACCCGTAATGCCATGTAACAGAAAAGTAGTATGTTCATTATTGTCCTGTGCATTGTTAATTTTAGAAAGTGCTTCCTGTTGTTCGTCTGTTAATTTAAATCTATGATCCTGATCGTTATACTCTAGGCTGTTTATTTCACGGTATATTTCTTTATTTTTCGTTTCTAAGATCCCTTTGTCTATTAAAGCTTTAACCGTATGATTATTTGTTTGCGTAGAATCTTTAAGTTCTAGCATTGTATACGAGGGTTGCTTCTTAAGTAAAAGCCATTCAATAAGTTCTTTTTGTTTGATTGCATTTTTTGGTAGCGTATTTAGTTGTGATAGAACTAATTCCTCATCCTGTACCATACGATACTTGGTAATTGTTTTTACCTTACCTTGTTGCTTAATGACAGTATCTAACTGGAACTTCCCTTGTTCCAGATATTTTTTCATCTGTTTTAGCATGCCGGCTTTTTCAAAAATTTCGTATGATATAGACTCTTTTGACCCAAACAGAGCTAATGTTTCTATATCTATACCATCATGTTCTACTAATCGAATTTCTTTTTTATATGAAGCACGAAGAGCGGCGGGTAACATCACTTGAAGTGCATCTATTTCATAACAGAGTGTTTTTTGTGTCATCCACTTGGAAAGCTGTAATAATTCATCGGTTATAACAGGCTCCACATCGATTATTGAGATAATCGCTTTTAGCTTGGACATATCTAAATCAGATTTTTCTTTAATATTCGTTATAAACCCCTGTACTTTTCTATTTCCAAAAGGTACATGCACTCGACTTCCGCGCTCTATCACTGTCTCTAATTTATCAGGAACTATATAGTCAAAAGGGCGATCAATAGGATAAGCTGATACATCTACGATAACTTCTACTATCATTTGGCATCATCTTTCTCCAATTGAATAATAGTTTGCAGTAATTGTAGAGCGAGCACTTTTTTAGTTTGATGTCCAAAATACTGTTCTATATTTTTACCTACTAACGTAACAGCATTCGTATCTGTTCCAAATCCAGATCCTTCCTCCGTCACGTCATTAGCAATAATATAATCTGCATTTTTCTTATCTAACTTGCTTTTAGCATAGTGGATCACATCATTGGTTTCTGCTGCAAAACCTATTAATAATTGGTCTTTTTTTCGTTTCCCTAACTCCAAAAGAATGTCAGTAGTTCTTTCTAATACAATTACAGACTCCCCTGGTTGTTTTTTCATCTTTTGCAAATGAACTTCCTTTGGTTTGTAATCTGCCACAGCAGCAGTTTTGACAACCATTGTTGCTGTATCAAAATGAAGTAAAACGGCATCTAACATTTCTTTGGCACTTTCTACAGAAACAAGTGTTACATTTGGTGGTGGGCTTAAACTGACAGGGCCTGATATCAAAATTGTTTCAGCTCCTAGACTAGCTGCTGCTTCTGCCATAGCGTAACCCATTTTCCCACTAGAAAAGTTAGTTAAAAAACGAACAGGGTCTATTCTCTCTCTTGTTGGTCCGGCTGTAACTACAACTTTTTTTCCTTTTAAAGGTAGTTCTTTCGGGACAAAATATCCCTCCACCAACTGTACAATCTTCTCTGGTTCCTCTAAACGACCTTTCCCAACATATCCACATGCTAAAAAACCTTCAGAAGGCTCTATAAATTGAAATCCATCTTTTGAAAGTTGGGCAATATTGCGAATAACCGCAGCATTATCATACATATGTACGTTCATCGCAGGTGCTATCCATACATCAGCAGTAGTCGCTAATAAAGTAGTAGTGACCATATCATCTGCAATACCATTTGCTAACTTACCTAGCACATTAGCTGTTGCTGGTGCTACAATTACCAGATCAGCCCAGTCCGCTAAATCTATATGAGCAATTACACTAGAATCCTTTTCATCAAATGTGTCAAAATACACATCATTCCTAGACATTGCTTGGAAGCTTAACGGCTGCACAAATTCCATTGCTGATTTTGTCATCATTACTTTTACATTTGCGCCTGCTTGAGTCAATTTACTAACCAGCGCAACTGCTTTGTATACAGCAATTCCACCAGTAACACAGATAAGAATTTTTTTAGAAGTTAACATTATGAATTCTCTCCTCTAAACAACAACCTCCCAAAGAAACGTACATTCTTTGGGAGGTCATTGCTAACAAAAATATTTAAACTTCGTCTTCATAAACTACAGAATCATTTGATGATAATATAGTTAACTCACCAGCTGCAACTTCCTCTAACGCTCTTCCTACTTTTTTATAGGACACATATGAAGTTAGACGTTCTCCGCCTTCTTCTTGTAACTGACGAGCTCGCTTGGATGCGACCGTCACTAAAGAATATTTTGAATCGATTTGCGTTTTTAAAGAATCTACAGATGGATATAACATATTAAATTTCTCCTTCCAGCATAGCTGAATATCTTTTTTCTACACGTTCACGACGACAATGTTCGGCTACGACAATTGCATTAATTTTCGCACATGCTTTAGACACTTCATCGTTTTCTACTACATAATCATATAAATGCATCATTTCAAGCTCTTGTCGTGCAGCTTGAATACGTGAACTGATGACATCTTCCGTTTCCGTTCCTCGGCCAATAAGTCTTTGTTGGAGTTCAGAAAGGCTTGGAGGCGCAAGGAATATAAATAATGCTTCTGGAGCTTTCTCGCGAACAAGCGCTGCTCCTTGAACTTCAATTTCCAAGAAAACATCGCGTCCCGAATCTAACGTAGCATTCACATAGTCGATAGGAGTTCCATAATAATTCCCCACATATGCTGCATACTCTAACAATTTACCTTCTTCAATCAGTTGTTCAAATTCTTCTTTTTGTTTAAAGAAATAATCTACTCCGTCTACTTCACCTTCACGAGGGCTTCTTGTAGTCATAGAAATAGAGTACTCATAGTTTGTACCGGGTTCGGAAAACAACTCTTTTCTAACTGTCCCTTTACCTACTCCTGATGGACCTGATAAAACGATCAATATACCTTTTTCTCTTCGCATAACGTCTCCTTCAAATACAGTCATACTACAACGACTTCTTCCAATTACATACTTAACTGATTATAACACAAGTGTACTGGAAAATGATAAGATATATTAGATAAGTGCAAGCGCCGATGCTTTAGAAGTCGTCTAATTTAGTGACGTCGTGTCACAACGAATAAATGACCTACATTCTACGACCTCGATATTATTAAATAACTTTAGGCACTAGGTGCTCGAGCTCGATATATCGAAGGCGCACGCAGCACAATAAAAATAATGATTTGAAAGAGGAGTACTTATGGCATTTGACGGTTTATTTACTATATCTATGACAACAGAATTACAACAACTCGTGTCCGGACGTATTTCTAAAATACACCAGCCCAATTCACAAGAGATATTAATGCATATTAGAGCTCAAGGTAAAAATTACAAACTTTTGTTCTCAGTTCATTCATCTTATTCACGCGTACAAATTACACACGAAACAATTGACAATCCAGCACAACCACCACTATTTTGTATGGTATTGCGTAAGCATTTAGAAGGTGGAATTATTACTGGAATTCATCAACATGAAAGTGATCGAATTATTATTTTCCAAATACAAAGTAAAAACGAAATCGGTGATGATATTTCCCGTGAAATTCATATGGAAATAATGGGACGTCACAGTAATTTGCTTTTAGTAGATCCAACTCGCAATTTAATCTTAGAAAGTATAAAGCATCTCTCTCCTTCTATGAATAGTTATCGTACTATTTTACCAGGACAGCCCTATATTGCTCCTCCTTCTCAAAACAAGCTGAATCCACTCGATGTTTCAGAAAAACTAGAAGCAGTACTTAAATCGGCTAATGATTCGAAAGAAATTATGGATCAAATTTCTGGTTTTTCTCCATTACATGCGAAGGAAATCATGTATAGATTCCAAAGTTCAACGGATAGAGTGGAGATTTATAAGGAGTTTATCCAAGAGATTACGCATGGTGGCTCTACAAAACAAATTGTAGAAGTAAATGGAAAATCCTATTATTCACCAAATGCATTAACTCATTTGGAAGGCGACAAATTCGATGAAGCAAGTTTAGGTAATTTATTGGATCGGGTCTATTTTGCAAAAGCAGAACGCGACCGTGTGAAGCAGCAAGCAGGAGATTTAGAAAAATGGCTTCAAAACGAATTAAACAAATTGAAGTTAAAAATGAAAAAACTCCAAAAAGACTTTGAACAAGCAGAGAACTTAGAAACTTATCAACTATTTGGTGAGCTAGTCATGGCAAATGCACATGCGATTGAAAAAGGATTAAAAGAAGTAGAGCTAGTAAATTATTACGATGAAAATGAAAAAACAATTGTGATTCCTTTAGATGTCCGAAAAACTGCTACGCAAAATGCACAAAAGTATTATAGCCGTTATACAAAAGCTAAAACTGCATTATTAAAAATAGAACAGCAATTTGAAATTACCAAAGATGATATTGCTTACTTTGAGTTGCTGCTCCAACAAGTAATGCAAGCCTCTCCAACTGACATTGAAGAAATTCGAGAAGAGTTAATGGAGCAAGGATTACTGAAAATGCGTGCTTCGAAAAAGAAGAAGAAGCCCGTTAAGCCAACACCAGAAAGATTTATCGCCTCGGATGGTACCGAGATATCGGTCGGCAAAAACAATAAACAGAATGATTTTGTAACTTTTAAATTAGCTCGTAAAACGGATACATGGCTTCATACAAAGGATATCCCTGGATCCCATGTAGTTATACATTCAGAGAATCCGTCAGAACAAGCACTATTAGAAGCGGCAAATCTTGCAGCATATTTTAGTAAAGCACGCGAATCTTCCTCAGTTCCGGTAGATTATACCGTAATTAAACAAGTGAAAAAACCAAATGGGGCAAAACCTGGATTTGTCATCTATTTTGAACAGACCACCTTATTTATCACACCGGACGAAGAAAAGATTAGAAATATGAAGAAGTAGAAAGATGTCAATCTCTAAAAAAAACTAAAAGAAAGGTCTGTTGGAAGTAAATCTTTACTTCTGTCAGACCTGTTCTTTTTTTATAGTTAATAATTTTAATCTTTTTCGCATAACTAGAAAACCTTTTCGAAATAATTCTGTATTAGCTACAATCTCAATGATGACTGCTTCTAACAAAGCGATAGTGAACACGACTAAAAGTAAAAAAATAGCTACTTTATCGAAAATGCTCTCGAAGGAATTTGGGTACGATATAAATTTTAGCCTAGTGTAAAAAAAGATTGAACCAAAACCAAAAGCAAAAACAGGGATATATTTGAATAAGTTCGTTGATACCTTTTTCCCTAAATAGTAAGTTATTATAGCAATGAGACCCATTAGAGTTAAACAAACTAAGATTGCAATCTTAAAACTCATCTTGAACACCTCTTTCCGAAAATAAGGAAAATATTTTTGTTTACCAAAGCCAAAATAGTCTCTACATACCATATTCATAATATAAGCGGATAATACACTTCCTAAGAGTAAGACTTCTATTCAACCTTTCTAAGAACCATAAGAGACTCAATACAAGCTTAACCAAGACATAAATAATTTAGTCTTTCCTTGTTCATTCCAAACGTTATATGGGAAATATCAATACCAATGGGAAAGGCCACTTGATGTGTTAACATCAAGTGGCCTTTAAAATTATTAACCCAAATCTTCTTTTATTTTAATTGACACTAAAACTACTACCTAATACATCACGGACTTCGTGAACAACAACGAACGCATTTTTATCTACGCTACTGACAGTTTGCTTCAGCTGTACTAGTTCAGGTTGGTTTATAACAATATAGAGAACTTCTTTTTGGTTTTGACTGTACCCGCCTCGACCTTCTAGAATTGTTACACCACGCGACATATTGGACACTATAAATTGGCGAATCTCCTCCGAATGTTCAGAGATAATTGTCACTGCAGTTCGACTATTTAATCCTTCAATTACATAGTCAATCACTTTTGAACCTAAAAATACGGCAACAAGCGTGTACATTGCTTTTTCCTGTCCAATGATAAATACAGATCCCGCAATAACAATAATATCAATAACTAAAACACCTTTTCCTAGACTCCATCCTAAATACTGATTGGCTAAACGAGCTAAAATGGCTGATCCTCCGGAAGTTCCACCTGCTCTGAACATTAAACCCAGACCAAGACCTACAAACACACCAGAGAAAAGAGCAGCTAGCAATGTATCGCCATTCAATTGATGACCTACATCTTCTGTTAGAAACAGAAACAAAGAAGAAAAAACAATTCCAATTACTGTATATATCATTGTCTTCCTGTCAAAAAATTTATAACCAATAGCCAAAAGTACCGCATTAATCATCAGGTTGACAACCCCTGGTGACCATTCAAATAGATAATAGGTAATTACCGTTACCCCAATTACCCCGCCTTCGGATAATCTGTACGGAATTGCAAAATAGTTAATCCCAACTGCGAATAACAATGATCCAATAATGATTAACAATATTTCTTTCATACGTTGTTGTGCCATATTATGTATATCCTCCTACGAATAACCAGGCAAAAATTCTACTCTATCCCTTGTTACAGGCTGTAATCCTCCATGGATGGAGGTTTCACTCTATGTAGTTTACTGTCGGTCTTCCGACTCCCATTTCTTTGCGTGCTTCTCGATTATTTCTATTAATTTATTCATTGCTGGGGTAAGCCATTTATCTTTGTGATACGCTAGTTGAGTTGTCACAAACTCATCACTGTGCACCCAAGGTAAAGCAACTAAGCTGCCTCGTTCTAGTTCTTCTCTCACCGTCATCAAAGGAAGATAGGAAAGACCTAATCCACACTTCACTGATTGTTTAATAGCTTCGATATTCCAAAAAGCTATTCGTGAACAACCAACACCCTCCTCTTTAATCCATCTTTCTAGCAAATCGCGATAGCTTCCGGTCTCTGTTAAAAGTAATACTTCATCTTCCAAGTCGTTTGGAGTTATCATCGCTTTACCACATAATCGATGTCCTGCAGGTGCAATCATTACCAACGTCTCCCTTACTAAATCACTCGTAACAATGTCAGGTCCTAATTTTTCAGGATTTGTAAATAAAGCCAAGTCAAATTTCCCAGATTTTAACTCATTATTAAGCTCCTGACTTTCGGAAGGTTGTAATATAAGTTGGACTTTTGGATACAGCCTTTTGAATTCATATAAAATAGTTGGCAGTCTATATACCATTAAAGATTCATTTGCTCCGATCAATACTGTACCGGAAGGCTCTGTATTTAATCGGGAAGAATCGACCGCTTCCTGATAAAGATGTAATATTTCCTTTGCATACAATGCTAAATGGTTCCCTGCATCTGTTAGAACAACTGTTTTTCCTAGCCGGTCAAAAAGGCGATTTCCAACAGCTTCCTCCAATGCCCTTACATGATTTGTAACTGTCGACTGTGTGTATCCCAACTGCTCACCAGCTCGAGTAAATCCTCCACATTCAGCTACAACTAAAAAAGTCTTTAGATTGCGAAGTTCCATAGTCAATTCCCCCATACGAATAATATTCCTCATATTGTATAGGAATCCTATTTAAATGGCGATAATTTTTACCGCCAAATGATATTATAGTATCTTTTTCAATATTAATGAAATTAATTATATTAATTAAAATCATTTAAAATATTAGGGTAAAGTGAATTCCTAGTTATTTATATATAATTCTTTATGCATCGGGCATTATCTTTAAAAGAATAAGCTTTCCTTTTGCGGAAAGACTACCAAAAAGGAGTGAAACAAAATGGCGAAAAAAAATAAAATACTAGTACCTTCTGCACGTGAGGAGTTAGATAAATTAAAGTTGCGAGTTATGAAGGAGCAAGGTTATAAGCTAAATAACAATAATCCGGACGATGTAAAATACGAAGTTGCAGAAGAGTTAAGTATTCCTTTAAAAAATGGATATAACGGTAAACTTACTTCAGCACAAGCAGGCAAAATTGGTGGACCAATTGGTGGGAGTATGGTGAAAGAAATGGTTAGAATGGCGCAAGATCAAATGATGAAAAGATAATTCCATCTATCGATAAGGAAAACAATTCAATAGCATAAAACCTGTAGATGGGGGGATTATAATGCTGAAACAGATAAGATTAAATTAATTATCTGTTTTTTGACATTAAAGTATTTCCCGAGAAATAAAAAATGAAAAGAGGAGGTCATGACAAATGGCATTTAACCAACAAAACCTTAGTCCAGGAACTGCTTTTTTTCGGTTCATGTTAGGTTCAATAATGACCACTTATGGAACTGTACGACTTTTACATGAACCTAAAAGCAGAAGCGGGAAGATGCTCGTCCTTTTTGGTTCTATGAAAGCTGCTGAAGGAGCAACAAAGTTTTGTCCGACGAAAGCGATTGGTACGGTGATGGATAATTTAGCAAATGAAAATGCTAAATCAGGTGCACAAGCCAATTCCAGTAACCAGATGGCTAATGGAACTCAAACAGGACAATATGCATCAGGTGGGAATACTGACAACCAGCATGGTGGGATCATGCAAATGGTTGGAAGTCTTGCACAAAAACTAACAAATGCTAATTCGTTTCAAAATACTTCTGGCTCACAGAACGCAGGAGGAAATCAGACTAGCAATTCGGCTGACCAAAGTAATACGGGGAGCAATTCATCATCAATCGGTAACCTCGCTCAAACTATTGCCCCTCAGTTAAGTCAAGCAGTCAAAGAAGTAACGAATATGGCAAGTTCACAACAATCATCAGGTACTAAAAATGAGCAAAAACAAGCTTCCGGAACTAGTGAGGGAACTAGTAAGAAAAATGCTACATCAAGTGGAAACAACTCAAAATCAGCTTCTAGTACTAATGATAAGCAAGCTGCTCCCGCAAAAGCAAACACTGATACAAACGGAAAATCTAACAATTCGAATATAGACTCATCCATCATAGTAGAAGTATCGAAATCAAGTCATAAGAATTCAACTACACCAAACATTCTACAATAAGCAATATTTGACTATACTTTCTTCAAACTGAAAACGTGCTTAGTACCAGTCGAAAACTTCGAGTGACTACATAGCACGTTTTTAGTTATCCCACCAAGTATTACAGTCCTATTGCTAATATGTTGTAACCAACAATTAAAATTAACCTTCCTCTTCAAAATCTTCCTCTAATCGCTTTACAAACTCTTCTGCAGCACTATACCCTTGCTGTTTTAAATACCAATTATTTGCCGCCGCCTCAATAAGTCCCGCAACATCACGGCCAGGTTGTAATTGGATTTGCATATGCGGTATTTGAACACCCATATAATCTATAAATTTTGTTTCTAATTCTAATTCATTATTTAATGTATTGCTTTCCCATTTAGTTAACTCAATATCTAATGCGATTCGAGTTTCCTCTTGAAATGCAGTGCGGCCATATAGGCGGACTACATTCAACAAACCAATACTTCGTAGCGCCAAAAATTCTTTGTTTTTCTCATTATGGGAACCTAAAAGAGTCTGTGGACTTAGCTTTTTTAACACAACGATATCATCTGCTACTAGCCTATGGCCACGCCCTATTAGTGTATGTGCTGTTTCACTTTTACCGACACCAGATTTCCCCCGCAACAAAATGCCCATACCAGATACATTCACACAAACACCATGAATTGAAATCTCTGGAGCCATCGCTTTTACAACAAATGCATCTAGTTTTGCACTTACTGCGCTTGTAGAATCAGGAGTGCGCAATAGTGGGATATCATTTTCTACACAATATTGTATTAGACCGGGAGGCTCGGCCTGGTTGGAGGTAATTATTATACAAGGTGGATCGTATTGAATAATGTTACCTATACGTAACTTACACTCTTCAATCTGGAGTGTGTGTAAATAATTTATTTCATTTTTCCCTAGGATTTGAATATGTTCCGTTGCTATAAAATCGAACTTGTCCATAAACTCCAAGCCTGGACGTCGAACTTTTGTTTTCTTTACTACCCGCTGGAATTGATTGTGACCAGATAAAACTTCTAGAGAAAATCTATTCACAAGGTCCATCACTGTTAAAATTTTCATCGATTACACTCGCTCTCTCCATATCATTAACTCATCATATAACAAAAATAAGTGCATAACTATTCATTTCGTTTCATTCAAGCAAAGTATAAGAGGAAAAATAAGACAAGGTGACCCGAATTGAATAAGCAAATATATCGGAAAAACTATTAATGTTTAGCCAATAATAAAGCCTACTGTTAAAACAACCAGATAAAAAATCCACCAAAATAGCTCTATCCTTTTTTCAGTATACTCATGAATAACTTTTGAATTCCCCATAATTCCTCTTAACAAAAAGCCTTCTAAATATACGAGTAAGAATAGAATTAGTTTCAAGTTAAAATTGTCTATAAGAAAACGATCCCTCTTTTGTAGAGAGATCGTTTACAACTTAGTCTATTGTAGTAGTCCACTTTTTAAATCACTATGCCATTTAGCAAGCATAGGAATATCTTCTTCCTTAATCATTCTTGCTTCTTTTGCAGCAGTTGTTAAAGCATCATAATTTGTTAAACTGACGAACGAAATCCCTGCTTCTTTAAATGCTTGATCTGCTTTTAGTAGTCCATAAGTAAAAATACTAACAACACCTAGTACTTCTAGACCCTCTTTTTGAAGGGCTTCTACTGCCACTAGACTGCTTCCACCTGTCGAGATTAGATCTTCAATGACTACTACTTTTTGTCCTGCGACTACTTTACCTTCAATTTGATTGCCACGACCATGTTCCTTTGCTTTTGAACGGACATACATCATCGGAAGTTCCAGTACATCACTCACCCAAGCAGCATGGGGAATCCCCGCAGTTGCCGTACCAGCTACTGCTTCAGTTCCTGGGAAGTTTTTGTCGATGGCTTCTGCTAATCCCTGAGCAATTTCTTTTCGAATAGCAGGTGATGACATCGTAATACGGTTATCACAGTATATTGGAGATTTAATACCAGAAGCCCATGTGAATGGATCGTTCGGTTTTAATGCAACTGCACCAACTTCTAGAAGTGCCTTGGCAATTTTGTTTTCTAAGCTCATGCATTTTCCTCCCACATTTTTAAAATAGTTTCATATGCTTGTACTGGGTCATTCGCTTTTGTTATTGCACGACCTACCACAATATGAGAAGAACCAAGGAGTCGAGCATTCACTGGAGTTGCAACACGTACCTGATCATGCGCTTCTCCTTCTGCTAAACGAATACCAGGAGTGACACGTAAAAATTCTTCACCACATACAGATGCAATTTTCTTGGCTTCTAAAACGGAGCTTACGACTCCATCTAGCGCTGCTGTTTTAGCTAGCTCTGCATAATGAACAACTGATGCGTCTATCGTTGTTTGTACCAGCTGTTCTTGCTTCATTTGCAATTCAGAAGTGGAAGTTAGTTGCGTTACAGCAATAATAGAAGGTCTTTTACTGCCAGCAGCAGTGCCAGCATCTAATCCTTCACGCGCTGCAATCATCATTGCTACTCCACCTGCCGCATGCACATTCACCAAATCTGCTCCTAAACGAGCGAGACCTTTCATCGCATGCCCAACTGTATTTGGAATATCATGTAGCTTCAAATCAAGAAAAACATCATGACCCATCTCTTTTAGTTTATACACAATAGAAGGCCCTTCTTGTAAATATAATTCCATCCCTACTTTTACAAATAATGACTGCTCAAATGGAGTGAGAAATTGGTATGCATCTCCTGCAGAAGCAAAGTCTAATGCAATAATTGGACTGTTTTTCATAGTCGATGGCTCCTTCCAACTAAATCTGTTACGGTGTTAAATCCTAGTTCATCTAATTTTGCTGGAAGCTGTTCGATTAAATTAGGACAAATGAATGGATCAACAAAGTTTGCTGTCCCTATCGCAACCGCACTTGCTCCTGCCGATAAGAAATCCACGACATCATCAATGTTAGTAATACCACCCATTCCAATAATGGGAATAGACACTTTTTGGGCTACATCATAAACCATACGAAGTGCTACTGGCTTAATAGCTGGACCGGAAAGACCACCAGTTACATTTGCAATTACTGGACGACCAGTTTTAGTGTCTAAGCGCAATCCTAATAATGTATTAATCATCGTAATACCATCAGCACCGCCTGCTTCTACCGCTTTTGCAATTTCTCCAATATCCGTTACATTTGGAGATAGCTTCACATATACAGGGACAGAGGAAACAGCTTTCACCGCTTTTGTTAACTCCTCGGCAATAATAGGATCTGTTCCAAATGTAATTCCCCCTTGCTTCACATTTGGACAAGAAATATTTAGCTCAAGCGCATGAACATTTGGTGCTTGAGAGATTGCCTCTGCTACCGTGACATAATCTTCTGTAGTATAGCCTGCAACATTTGCTATAATTGGCACTTCGTATTGTTCGAGCCAAGTCAGTTCATTTTCTAATACTTTCTTTAGGCCTGGATTTTGCAGGCCAATTGCATTTAACATTCCTGACGGCGTTTCTGCCACACGTGGTGTAGGGTTACCTAATCTTGTTTCAGGAGTTGTGGCCTTTATCATAATGGCACCTAATTGCGATAAATCATATAACTTCGCATATTCTTTACCAAACCCAAAGCAACCAGAAGCTGGCATGATTGGATTTTTCAAAGAAAGACCTGGTAAAAGGGTAGCTAATCTATTCATACTCGAACAACTCCTGACGGGAACACTGGACCATCTGAACAAACCTTCACATAATCAGCCTCTATTTTTTCTGTTGTATCGCAAACACAAGCAAAACAAGCCCCTATTCCACAACCCATACGTTGTTCAAAAGATAAATAACCTTCTTTTTCTGGGTATAGTTTTTCTAGAGCAGCTAGCATCGGTGTTGGTCCACAGCTATAGTAAACTGCAAAATCATCTTCTAGCTTTTCTAACACATTTGTTACGAAACCAGTAGAGCCATGGCTACCGTCCACTGTCACAATATAAGTTTCTCCAAGTTCTTGAAATTGTTTTTCATAAAAAACAACATCTTCCGACTGAAATCCTAATACATGAATAGGCTTTACACCTTTTTCCACAAGCCTTTTAGATAGTTCAAATAGAGGTGGCACACCAATTCCGCCACCTATTAGCAAAGCCTTTTGACCCACTTCTACTTTATCAATCGGAAAACCATTTCCAAGGGGTCCAAGTACATCCACTTGGTCCCCTGGTTTCTTTTCAGAAAGAAGTGTAGTCCCTCTGCCTTCTGCGCGGTATATCATTGTAAATTCTAAAGTCTTTTCATTTATAGATGAAATACTTATTGGTCTTCTTAGCAAAGGTTCCATTTGATCAGACACTCTTAGATGGACAAATTGTCCTGGTTGTTTCATATCCAGTACTAACTGTCCAGTCAATGTGAGTTCAAAAATGTTCGTCGCAATGGCACTTTGTTTTACGACTTGCATTTGTTCTTGTCTAATCATGCTTTTACCTCCTGATGTTTCATCGTTTCAGTTGAGAATGTCATTGACTCAATGACACGCAGCATTGCTTCTGCAGTATCTAATGAAGTTAAACAAGGGATGCCATTTTCTACGGATTCTCTACGAATACGGAATCCATCACGTTCTGGCTGCATTCCTTTTGTTAACGTATTAATGATAAATTGTGCTTCCCCTTTTTGAATTACATCTAGTAAAGTAGTTCCTTTTGAACCTATTTTATCAACGATATCTACTGGAATCCCAACATTTTTAATTGCTTCAGCAGTACCTTGAGTAGCCATAATGCGGAATCCTATTGCATAGAATCTTTTCGCAATCTCGATGCCTTCTGCTTTATCTTTATCTGAGATAGTCATTAGCACTGTGCCATGATCTTTAATCTCCATACCCGCTGCTACTAAACCTTTATATAATGCTTTTTCAAGCGTGATATCTTTGCCCATTACTTCGCCAGTAGATTTCATCTCAGGTCCGAGTGTAATGTCTACACGACGAAGTTTCGCAAAACTGAACACTGGTACTTTTACATATACACCTGGGCTAGTTGGAGCAAGTCCTGGTGTATAACCTTGTTCTATAATTGATTGACCTAAAATCGCTTTTGTTGCGATATTCGCCATCGGAATCGATGTGATTTTACTTAAGAATGGTACAGTACGACTTGAACGTGGATTTACTTCAATAACATAAACCTCATCTTTTGAAATAACATATTGAATATTCATCAATCCAACAATTTTCAATCCTTTTGCAAGTCTTGTTGTGTAATCTACCAATGTATCCATCTGGTATTGCGAAAGCTTCTGTGGCGGATACACAGCAATTGAGTCACCAGAATGGACTCCTGCACGTTCAATATGTTCCATGATTCCTGGTATTAACACATTTTCACCATCACAAATTGCATCTACTTCTATTTCTGTTCCAGTTAAGTAGCGGTCAATCAAAACTGGTTTTTCAGGACTTGCTTCCACCGCATTCTCCATATAATGTTTAATCTCATCTTCGGTGTAGACAATTTGCATGGCACGCCCACCAAGTACGTATGAAGGTCTCACTAATACTGGGTATCCTATTTCATTGGCAATGGTCGTTGCTTCTTCTACAGACACAGCAGTTTTTCCGAGTGGCTGTGGAATATCTATTTCATGAAGAGCTGCTTCAAACTTATTACGATTTTCTGCACGATCAATGTCCTCTAGCGTTGTACCTAAAATTTTCACGCCTCTTTCTTCCAACCCAGCAGCTAAGTTGATAGCCGTTTGTCCTCCAAATTGAACTACTACCCCTTTTGGCTGCTCTAAG
The DNA here is from genome assembly GCF_038008345.1 of Psychrobacillus sp. FSL H8-0510. Lineage (NCBI taxonomy): Bacteria > Bacillati > Bacillota > Bacilli > Caryophanales > Bacillaceae > Psychrobacillus > Psychrobacillus sp. FSL H8-0510. Next base: position 1,213,113 of record NZ_JBBOYZ010000001.1, on the reverse strand, counting down.
TCTACGATGTGCATAACATCTTCTAATGTGAGTGGTTCAAAATATAATTTATCTGAAATGGAGAAATCGGTTGAAACTGTTTCAGGGTTATTATTAATAATAATTGCCTCATAGCCCGCTTCTTTTATCGCCCATACAGAATGTACAGTTGCATAGTCAAACTCAACCCCTTGACCAATACGGATCGGCCCTGACCCTAACACAATCACACTTTCCTTTTCCGTACGAATAGATTCATTTTCCTCTTCATATGTTCCATAAAAGTAAGGTGTTTCAGACTCAAACTCCCCTGCACACGTATCGACCATTTTATAAACTGGTACAATTCCATTTTCTTTTTTAAATTTATAAACTTCTAATTCAGTTACATGCCAATATTTTGCAATAGTTTTATCTGCAAAGCCCATACGTTTTGCTTTATATAACACTTCTTGATCGAAAGGATTTGCTTGGATTACTTGTTCGTACTTCACGATATTTTGAAGCTTGTTCAAGAAAAATTGATCGATCTGACTCCACTCATGTATCGTTTCTACAGATACTCCACGGCGGAGTGCTTCTCCTATAAAGAATAATCTTTCATCACCCGCACGACGAATGCGTTTTTCCATCCACGCATCTGTAATTGATTCACTATTTTTCATTTCGATATGGAAGTGCCCAGTTTCAAGTGAACGTACTGATTTAAGAATTGCTTCCTCAAATGTACGTCCTAAAGACATTACTTCTCCAGTAGCTTTCATTTGTGTTCCTAGATTACGTTTTGCCGATTCAAATTTATCGAATGGCCATCTAGGAATTTTGGCAACAATATAATCCAATGCTGGCTCGAAGCAAGCGTAGGTTTTTTGGGTAACTGGATTCATCATCTCATCCAATGTAAGACCAACAGCAATTTTAGCGGCAAGTTTTGCAATTGGATAGCCAGTTGCTTTTGATGCCAATGCAGAAGAACGGCTAACTCGTGGGTTCACTTCAATAATATAGTAATTGAAGCTATGTGGATCCAGTGCTAACTGTACATTACATCCACCCTCAATTTTAAGTGCACGAATAATTTTTAAAGATACATTTCGAAGCATTTGGTTTTCTCGGTCTGACAATGTTTGTGTAGGAGCAACAACAATTGAGTCCCCAGTATGGATCCCAACAGCGTCGAAGTTTTCCATATTACATACAACAATTGCATTATCCGCAGAATCACGCATTACTTCGTATTCTATCTCTTTATATCCAGCAATGGATTTCTCGAGTAAACACTGTGTAACCGGACTATATTTTAAACCACTTGTCACTATTTCAGCTAAATCGTTATCGTTATAACAAATACCCCCGCCAGTTCCACCCATTGTAAATGCCGGACGGACAATAACTGGATAACCAATTCGCTCAACAAATGCTTTTGCTTCTTCCAGGTTATGAATAATATCGCTATCGGGAACTGGTTCATTTAATTCATTCATAAGCGTTCGGAATAAATCTCGGTCTTCCGCTTTGTGAATAGCTTCCAGTTTTGTACCTAATATTTCAATTCCTAGTTCATCTAAAATTCCGGACTCATCGAGTTCAATTGCCATATTTAGTCCAGTTTGTCCTCCAAGTGTTGGTAAGATGGCATCTGGACGTTCTTTACGAATGATTTTACTAACAAATGGTAACGTGAGAGGTTCAATATAAACTTTATCTGCAATTTCTGTATCTGTCATAATAGTTGCAGGATTTGAATTCACTAAAATAACACTATAACCTTCTTCTCTTAGTGAGATACATGCTTGTGTACCCGCATAATCGAATTCCGCTGCTTGGCCGATTACAATTGGACCAGAACCTATTACTAGTATTGTTTTTATATCTTTACGTTTAGGCATGTGAACTCTCCTTTTTGCTTTCAGCATTCATTAGTTCGATAAACTCATCAAATAGATGTTTTGAATCTTCTGGTCCCGATGATCCTTCTGGGTGGAACTGAACACAGAATACCGGGAATTTAGTATGTCTTACTCCTTCAACCGTGCCATCATTTAACGCTATATGTGTTATTTCTAAATCTGTTTGTGCGATGGAATCTGCATCAATTGCATAACCGTGGTTTTGAGAAGTTAACTCTGTTCTTCCAGTTCTGAGATCTTTTACTGGGTGATTTCCTCCGCGATGTCCAAATTTTAACTTGAAGGATGTAGCGCCACTTGCAAGTGAAATAAGTTGATGTCCAAGGCATACTCCGAAAATCGGCACTTTCCCAATAATTCCTTTGACCATTTCAATTGCTTCTGGAATATCAGTTGGATCTCCAGGTCCGTTAGATAGCATGACACCATCAGGGTACATACCTAGAATTTCAGTTGCAGATGTATTATAAGGGACAACAATAATATCGCAATCTCTTTTATTTAGCTCTCTTAATATGCCGTGTTTCATACCAAAGTCCACAAGTACGACTCTCTTTCCTCGTCCGGGACTTGGATATGGACGAGTTATAGAAACTTGTTGCACTACATTTTTTGGAATTTCCGTAGCGAGAAGTTCTTTTACAACTTGATCCACATTCACTTCTTCACCAGCATTTGTAAGTCTGCCTTTTAGAGAACCATGCTTACGAATAATACGAGTAAGTTTTCTCGTATCGATTCCTTCAATTCCTGGAACGTTTTTCCTTTTTAAAAATTCACTCAAAGTACCTGTACTTCTGAAATTTGATGGTTGTTCCGCAAGCTCTCTTATAACCACTCCGGAAAGACCTATTTTAATAGCTTCAAAATCATCAGGATTTACACCGTAGTTACCAACCATTGGATACGTAAACGTCAATATTTGTCCACAGTTAGAAGGATCTGATATAGATTCTTGATAGCCTGTCATGGCAGTTGTAAAAATCACTTCACCAATTGTCCCTGCATCACTACCAAATGCATTTCCCTTAAACACCGTACCGTCTTCTAATATTAAATATCTTGTTTTCATATTTGTTCCTCCTGCCATACGATTTCTCCGTTATACATTGTCAGTTGTGGCCAACCATTACAAACAATTCCGTTAAACGGTGTATTTTTTCCTTTAGATATAAATGTTTCTTTATCTATTTTTTGTTCTTTTTTTAAGTCTATTAAAACCAAATCCGCTGGTGATCCTACTTCTAGCTTCCCAAACTCAAATCCGAATACTTTGGCTGGTTTAATAGTTAGGTAATCCAATAGTTGCTGTAATGTCCACTCACCAGGTTTTACGAAGTGAGTATATAATAATGGGAATGCTGTCTCTAAACCGACAATTCCGAACGGCGCTTTTTCAAATCCATTTGATTTTTCTTCTTCTGTATGAGGAGCATGATCAGTGGCAATAAAATCTAAAGTTCCATCTACTAACCCCGCTCTTAGTGCTATCATATCTTCTTTAGCTCTAAGTGGTGGGTTCATTTTCCAAATTGCTTCATCAGATGGAATATCATCCTCACAAAGTATTAAATGATGAGGACTTACTTCCGCTGTTACGTGAATACCTGCTTTTTTAGCGTCTCGTATTACTCGTACAGATTCTTTTGTACTTACATGACATACATGATAATGAGCCCCTGCTGCTTCTGCGAGTAAAATATCACGCGCAATATGTACGGATTCTGAAACTGATGGGATCCCCTTCAATCCAAGCTCTTCACTTCGTTTTCCTTTATGCATAACTCCACCGTAGATTAACGAGTTATCTTCACAATGCGCAACAATTGGAATATTAAATTTCGCAGCTTCTTCCATTGCTTCCAGCATTGTACCTGCAGCTTGAACACCAACACCATCATCTGTTAAAGCAAAGGCTCCAAGATTTTTCAACGATTTAATATCTGTTCTTTCTTTACCTGCTTGTCGAATAGTAATAGAACCATATGGCAAGACACGTACAAGTGCGTTTTTCTCTACTAAATCTAAAACATGTGAGAAGTTTTCGGCTGTATCAGGCACTGGTCTTGTATTTGGCATAGCACAAATAGTTGTATAGCCCCCTTTAGCGGCAGCATTCGTTCCTGTTTCTATCGTTTCCTTCTGCTCTCCACCTGGCTCACGTAAATGTACATGAACATCAATAAATCCTGGAGAGAGCAAGAGACCTTTACCATCTATTTGTTGCGCTACAGTTGATGTGACATTGGCTCCGATTGCAGCAATCTTACCATCTTCAACTAAAACAGCAGTCGTTTCAAATTCCCCTTCATTGTTAACTATTTGAACGTTTTGAATAATTTTTGTCATGTTATTCTCTCCCTTTCAAAATCATTTCAATGACAGCCATGCGAACAAAAACACCATTTTCTATTTGTTTAAAGATTCTTGAACGATTACATTCAACTAATTCAGTGGCTATTTCCACATCTCTGTTAAATGGTGCTGGATGCATGATAATTGCACTTTTGTTCATTTTTTTCTCTCGTTCTAGTGTGAGACCATACGCTTGGTGATATTGCTCTTTAGAAAATATTGTCTTCCCATCATGTCTTTCGTGTTGAACACGAAGCATCATGAGAACATCACTATCTTCTATTACCTCGTCGAAATTATTAAATGCTTCGAATTCTCCTTGCCATTCTGGTGGACATACAAATCGGACTTGTGCGCCTAGTCTTGTAAGTGCATCTGCATTTGATCTGGCAACACGACTATGGCTAATATCCCCAACAATTGTTATTACTTTATTTTGCAAGGTCCCAAACTCTTGCCAAATAGTATAAATGTCCAAAAGGCTTTGCGTCGGATGATTTCCTGTACCGTCTCCCCCGTTAATAATTACAGGTTTTACTTTTCCAACGAGTTCCTCAAAATAATTATTTTGTTCATGCCTGATTACTAATACATCTAGACCGATAGATTCTAAAACTTTTACTGTGTCATAAAGTGTTTCCCCTTTAAGGGTGCTTGAGAATCCAGCATCAAATGGAAGGACCTCTAAATTTAGCTTTCTTTCTGCCATTTCAAAACTCATCTTCGTTCTGGTACTAGGCTCAAAAAATAGGTTTGAAACCATGTAATTATTCCTCAAGGTTGAGGAAGTACCATCATGAAACGCTTTTGTTTGATTTAATATGGAAAGTATTTGATCTGTCGATAATTCTTTCATTGATACCAAATTTTTCATTTAACATCTACCTTTCTTTCCCACCAAGCATTTTTGATAATATCCAAATAATAGAAAAACCTCCTCGAAAAAGTCTCGAGAAGGTTCGTTTAAGCATAGACAAGTAGCAGGATCATATGAAATATCCCAACTTGCTATCCGAACCTTTTGCTGACTCACTGTTCAACTTCTTAAAAGGCCAATTATTTAGTTTGATATAAATCTGTACTTTCTGCTTGCTTTCTTCCAGGTAGGATGAGATTTAGTATAACTCCGATAATTGCTGCTAAAGCCATACCTTCAATGCTAAGTGCTTCCGTAACGATGAATTTTGCTCCTCCAATTCCTATTACGAGAATGACGGATGCAATAACTAAGTTTCGACTATTGCCGAAATCTACTTTAGCATCAACTAACATCCGTAAACCACTTGCTGCAATTATCCCAAATAACAGAATAGATACGCCACCTAGGACTGCTGTTGGTATCGTTGATATAACTGCCATCGCTTTTCCAAAGAATGATAGTAGAATTGCCACAACAGCAGCACCCAATATCACATAGACACTATAAATACGAGTGATGGCTAAAACTCCAATGTTCTCCCCGTAGGTAGTTTTAGGTGGACCACCGATAAGTGCACTTACTAAAGTACCTAAGCCATCACCTAATAATGATCTATGCAGCCCTGGTTCTTTTATGTAGTCTCTCTCTACAACTTTTCCTAATACGAGCTGATGTCCAATATGCTCCGATATAGTAACGATAACGATTGGCACCATTACTAGTAAAATATTCGTAGTAATGACAAAGTCATAATGTACCCCAGGTAGCAAAAAGTCTGGTGAAGCAAATAATTTCGCTTCTTTAATTGGGGCAAAGTCAACAATCCCAATAATAATGGAATATATATAACCCACCACTAAACCTATTAAGATTGGCATTGTACTAATAATATTTTTAAAGAAAACCGTACAGATAATTGCCGTAAACAATGTCACTAATGCCGCTGAGAAATGTAAGAAGCTATATTCTTTTAAACCTGAATCTGCATTTGTTATATTCATCGCCATATCCACTGCCACACCAGATAGTCCTAATCCAATGACCATGATGACTGGTCCAACAACGATTGCTGGTAACAGCTTCATAATCCACTTATAGCCACTTTTCCAAATTACGAGCGACACAATTCCGTAAACCAATCCTACGAAAACCGCACCGATCATTGCATTACCCGGATTAATAGCTTCCCCCGCTTCATTCAAGCCATTTACTGCCACAAGTATTGGTGCGATGAATGCGAACGACGATCCTAAATATGCCGGCACTTGAAATTTAGTTACGAGTAAGAAGATTATTGTTGCAATCCCACTTGTTAATAATGCAATTGCAGGACTCAAACCTACTAGTTGCGGTACCAAAATAGTCGATCCAAACATTGCAAACATATGTTGAAAACTTAAAGTGATGAGCTGTCCACTTGACGGCTTATCATTTACATCTAAAATGGCATTTGACATGAATTTTCCCTACCTTTTAAATAGATTCTTATTCGTAAATGGATACTGCATCTACCTCGTCTGTTTCCGTTACTTTGACGACAATTCTCTCCCCACTAGAAGTGGGTATATTTTTGCCAACATAATCTGCTCTAATAGGTAGCTCGCGGTGCCCTCTATCGATTAATACCGCTAACTGTATTTGAGCTGGTCTTCCAAGATCCATAACTGCATCCATCGCCGCTCGTACTGTTCGCCCTGTGTATAAAACATCATCCACAAGAATAACTTTTTTATCTTTCACATCATGCGTAATATCCACTTGCTGTACTAAAGGTTCATCGGTATTATTTTTTAACGATAAGTCATCTCTATAAAGTGTAATATCGAGCTCTCCTGTTTTTATCGGCTTGCCCTCAATTACCTCGATCCGATCTGCTAAACGTTTCGCTAAAAACGCTCCTCTAGTTTTAATGCCCACTAGAATACACTCATCAATGCCTTTGTTACGTTCAATAATTTCATGTGCAATTCTTGTGAGTGCTCGATTTATCGCTTTCTCATCTAGAATATTTGCTTTTTCTCCCATTACTTTCTCATCTCCTTTGAACAAAATAAAAAACCTTCTAGACTCGAGAGCCTAGAAGGTTGTAAATGCGTTATTAAGTAGAGTGATTCCTAAAAATCCGCAGATTGATAGTGAGTCACGTTCACATGTACCTTCTCAGCCTCTCTGGACTGTTATTAAAGGTGAAGCTATATAGTTTTTAAATTACTAGCAAGTAAATGTTTGCTTGTTTTTAGTATAGAGTACTATTCCTCATTAATCAACGTTTGATTTTTTAAATTTTGTATCAAATTAGTAAAATCATCTGGAAGTGGGTATGAGAACTCTAAGTATTCTCCCGTTTTCGGGTGAATGAAACCTAATAATCCCGCATGTAAAACTTGTCCATCAAAGTTAATCGTTTTCTTCGGACCATATTTTGGATCTCCAGCAAGTGGGTAACCAATATATTTCATATGCACACGAATTTGATGAGTACGTCCAGTTTCTAGTTGGCATTCAACTAACGTAAATTTATCAAATCTATCTAATACGCGGAAATGTGTAACAGCATGTTTGCCGTTATCCACTACTGCCATATTTTGTCTTTCTCTTTTATCACGAGCGATAGGTGCATCTATTGTCCCTTTATCATGCGCTATTCGACCGTGCACAATTGCTGTGTATTTACGAGTAACTGTTTTCTTAACCAGTTGATCTACTAATGAGACATGTGCAACATCATTTTTAGCTACCATCAGTAAACCTGTCGTATCTTTGTCAATACGATGCACAATTCCAGGTCGCATAACTCCGTTAATACCCGACAAATCTTTAATCTGATGCATTAAACCGTTAACGAGGGTCCCAGTTGTATGCCCTGGTGCAGGGTGTACTACCATTCCACGAGGTTTATAAACTACTACGACATCCGCATCTTCATAAATAATTTCTAAATTTAGGTTTTCTGCTTGGATATCCAGTGGTATAGCATCGGGAGGTGTTACGACAATAACGTCTCCTACTTTCACTTTATAATTGGACTTAGCTGGTTCATTGTTTACAGTAACATGTCCATCTTTTATAAAGTTTTGGATCTGCGTACGTGACCAATCTGATTCAAAAGATGCCACTGCTTTATCAATACGCTCTTTTGCTTGTTCATTTTCAATAATAAATGTTAAATCTTCCATTACTTCACCTTTTTCTTTTCAGCTCGTTCTTCCTGAAATACAAATATTATTATAATTATAACTCCGATAGTTAGTGCAGCATCCGCCACATTAAAAATAGGAAAATCATAATTGATAATAGGTATTAAAACATCGACGAAATCTACTACTTCGCCTCTCCAAAGTCGGTCAATAAAGTTCCCAATTGCTCCACCAAGCAGTAACATCAAACCAACTTGAAACATCGGTTTTCCTTTTGCTTCTTTATGGAAGTAATAGATAATTCCAATGATAACAATGATAGTGACTATGGTAAAGAATCCTATTTTTCCTTGCAGAATGCCCCAGGCTGCTCCTTTATTTCTATGAGAAAGTAGCGCTAGGTAAGGGTCCCACAAAATAATTCGTTCACCAAGTGACATATTCTTAACGACAAGCCATTTGGTCCATTGATCTAACGCAATGAAAAAAGCAGCTAGTCCATAAAATTTCCACACATTATTTCCCCCACATAACAAATTCTTTACAGTAAAAAATTGAACACTCTCCACTTAGTTTAACACAGAACCATACAATTCGTAAAAGAGCAGTGAAATTTCAATATAGAAAATGTTTTTAAGGAGTATTTGTATTATGCGCTAGATCGGCTGTATTATAGACTTCCATTACAGTTATGAGGTATATTGTTGAATTTAAGGGCTATCTTCATTAAACGAAATATTTAAAAATGTGGCCCTATATAAAATAGGACCACATTTCTTCGTACTATTTACTTCACAACCTCTGCGCAACGTGCACATAATGTTGGGTGTGCTTCTACTGTTCCCACTGTTTCGGAAATTGTCCAGCAACGCTCACATTTTTCACCATCTGCTTTTTCTACTACAACGGAAGCATGTTCTAATGCCAAGCTGTTAGCAGGAGCGTCAGAAGGAGCCCCGCCTAATTCAAACTTAGAAACGATAAACAATTGAGCAAAGTCGATCGCATCTGTTTCAAATAATTCTTTATAGTCATCATTTACATATAGAGCTACTTTAGCTTCTAATGATTTACCAATAGTTTTTGCATTACGTGCTTCTTCTAATGCTTTTAGAACATCATCACGTAATTCCATAATTTTATCCCACTTAGCTGCTAACTCTTTAAATTCAGGATAATTAACGGCTTCTGGCATATCTGTTAATTGAATACTTTCTGCTGTTTCATGCTCTAAGTAAGCCCAAAGCTCATCTGTTGTATGAGGCAGAATAGGTGTTAATAGTTTTAATAGCGCTAGTAGCGTATCATACATAACTGTTTGCATTGCACGACGATCTGGGTGATCCTCCCCATAGATATACACAACATCTTTTGCAATGTCTAAGTAGAATGAACTTAGCTCACTTGATACAAAATTATTAATCGTATGATATACACTTGCGAAATCATAGCGATCATATGCCGCTCTTACTGTAGAAATTACTTCTTGAAGTTTCATATACATATATTGATCGACTTCACGTAGATCTTTAAATTCCACACGATTATTAACCGGATGGAAATCACTGATATTACCATGCAAGAATCGGAAAGTATTACGAATTTTACGATATACTTCGGATACTTGTTTGAAAATCGCATCCGAAACACGTACATCTGCTGTATAATCCACGGAAGCTACCCATAAACGTACAATATCCGCACCTAACTGATTGATCACTTTGGAAGGAACGATAACGTTACCTAAGGATTTACTCATTTTACGACCATTGCCATCTAATGTGAAACCATGGCTTAACAATCCTTTATAAGGAGCATGACCAAACATAGCTGTACTTGTGATTAGAGAAGAGTTAAACCAACCACGATACTGATCTGATCCCTCTAGGTATAAGTCAGCTGGGAATACTAAATCATCCCGTTCTTCTAGAACACCTTGATGAGATGAACCCGAATCAAACCATACATCCATAATATCTGTTTCTTTTGTAAAGATACCATTTGGACTACCAATATGAGTGAATCCTTCAGGTAATAATTCCTTCGCTTCTCTTTCAAACCAAATATTCGATCCGTGCTCTCGGAATAGTTTAGAAACATGTGAAATCGTCTCTTCTGTCAGGATTGGTTCTCCATCTTCCCCATAAAATACCGGAATTGGAACTCCCCATACACGTTGTCGAGAAATACACCAGTCTCCACGATCACGAATCATGTTAAATAGACGAGTCTCTCCCCATGCAGGAGTAAATTTTGTATCTCGAATTGCTTGTAGTAATTCATCTCTAAATGCCTCAATTGAAGCAAACCATTGAGCAGTAGCACGATAAATAACTGGTTTTTTTGTACGCCAGTCATGTGGATATGAATGCGTAAAGAATGTAAGTTTCTCAAGTGCACCAGCAGCTTCTAGAGCTTCTGTAATTGCTTTGTTAGCTGTATCATAAAATAACCCTTCAAAACCTGGTGCTTCAGCAGTCATAACACCGCGGTCATCCACTGGACAAAGGACATCTAATCCATAAGCTTTACCAACATAAAAGTCATCTTCCCCGTGACCAGGTGCTGTATGAACACAACCAGTACCAGATTCAGTTGTTACATGCTCCCCAAGAATGATAAGAGAATCACGATCGTATAATGGATGTTTTGCAACTAATCGATCCATTTCTTGACCTAATAGTGTACGCTCTACTGTGTATTCTTCCCAGCCTAATTCTTCTGCAACAGCTTTTACTAAATCTAATGCAACAACAAACTTAGAACCATTCGTTTCGACAACTGCATACTCCACTTTTGGATGTAAAGAAATAGCTAAGTTCGCAGGAATAGTCCAAGGTGTTGTAGTCCAAATGATAAACTTTGTTCCTTCTTCAAGAACTCCTTTACCTTCCGTTACCTTAAAGCTTACATAGATAGATGGTGATTTTTTATCTTGGTATTCAATTTCAGCTTCTGCTAATGCTGATTCACTAGAAGGTGACCAGTAAACAGGCTTTAATCCTTTATAAATGTATCCTTTTTTAGCCATCGCACCGAATACTTCGATTTGACGTGATTCAAAATCAGGAGTCAATGTAACATATGGATTTTCCCAGTCACCACGAACACCCAGACGTTTGAACTGCGAGCGTTGATTATCAATTTGTTGATAAGCATACTCTTCACAAAGCTTTCTAAACTCTGCTAAAGACAGTTCTTTACGTTTCACACCTTTATTTGTTAATGCTTGCTCGATTGGAAGACCATGTGTATCCCAACCTGGAACATATGGTGCGTGGAAACCTGTCATAGACTTATGACGGACAATCATATCTTTCAATACTTTGTTTAATGCGTGACCCATATGAAGATCACCATTTGCGTACGGTGGTCCATCATGCAGTACAAAAAATGGTCGATCTTTAGTATGATCCTGTACTTTTTTATAGATATCCTGCTCTGCCCATTTCGCTTGGATTTCTAACTCTTTCACTGGTAAGTTTCCACGCATTGGGAAAGCTGTCTTAGGCATTAATAACGTATCTTTGTATTCCATCTTATTACCTCCTAATTAGTAAAAACGTAAAAATTGTATTAATCTACACGTAAACAAAAAAACTCCACATCCCAAAAAGGGACGAGGAGTTATGCTCGCGGTACCACCCTACTTGCGATTTCTCAAAAAATCGCCGCTTAGAATGCCATAACGGGGCACTAACCGAAGACACTTACTAAAAAGTTCAGTGCCCTTGCTCCAAAGTGATAATCTAAAGAGTTTATATTCCTGAGCTCTCACCATCCTCAGGTCGCTTTATCAAAAACAAATTTAGACGTCTTTTTCTACGCATATTATATGATATGAAATTATTATAGGTAAAGTATGGCGATGAGTCAAGAAATGTTAATCTTCTGTTATAGATAGTCGATCAATTACTTCTGTATCCACATCATATTGCATTAAATGATTCCAATCATCAGTATTGATCAAGTCTAACTGTGCTTCTACTAACATTTTAAAGCGATTGCGGAAAACTTTTGATTGTTTCTTGAGATCCTCTATTTCCATCGCAATTCTTCTAGCTTTCGTTAAAGCTTCATTAACGATTCGGTCAGCATTTTTCTCTGCCTCTTTCACAATCAGCTTCGCTTCTTTTTGTGAATTGCGACGGACTTCTTCTGCAGCCTCCTGAGCAACGACAATGGATTTATGTAGTGTTTCTTCAATCGAAGTAAAATGACCAACCTGTTCGCTTGATGTTTTAAGCTTTGTTTCTAATTCTTTTTTTTCTTTCGTCAAAATTTCAAGGTCTTTCATTATTTGGTCAAGGAATTCATTTACTTCATCTTCATTGTACCCTCTAAATCCTTTACTAAATTCCTTGTTATGTATATCAAGTGGTGTTAGTGGCATTTTAACATCTCCTTCACTTTACTAAACTTGTATTCTTTCTCCCATTATACATTTCTACGAGATTGAATACATCTATATTTGAAATATTCTTATAAAAATTAATTTTTTAGTTCTAATCTACCTATTTGTAATCGAATTTTATCTTTTTTTGTCCTGCCTTCCATCATGATTAATTTCACTCTTCCATGTCCTCTTATAGAAATGAGATCGAGTTCTTGTAATTCAAGGGATACTTGATCTTTCTCGGACCAGTTCACTTTGACTTTCCCACTTTGAATAAGAGATGCAGACTTTTGACGAGAAATATTAAAAATTGAGGCAATTACAGTGTCTAAACGGAGTGAGCTTACCGTTAAGGTCTCAGTCATCCATTCCTCCTGTTGAACAAAATAGTCTTGTGGATTTCCTACATCATCGATATGAACTTTCACTTTTCCAATAGATGTAAAATTAGCTCGTACATAATCCAGTACCTCTAAAGCTACCACGAACTGAATGGCACCATCTTGTACACGTATATCTCCAAATTTACTACGATCAATCCCTAAGGACATCATCGAACCAAGCACGTCCTTATGTTTTAACGTTACAAATTTAGTAGGGTAATGGACCTCAACTACTCTCATAGAGAAATCAATTTCCGATGGCACATAATAGGAAGGAAACAATAGAACTCTTCTTCTCTCCGCATCCTCTAATGCACCTTCAGCGCTAGAACCAATATCTTCATATTGTCTACGAATCGAGTCTACTATAAATTGCTGCCTAGGATCTAGAAAGTCCGTTAACTTAGGTGCATATCGGTCCTCTACTTCCCGCATCATACTTACAACCTGCTCAATAAAAGGCTGTTCTTCTTTTCTAAAATGTTGCAATACATTTTCCATTATAATATTTCCCTTTCAATTATAGTAAAAAACCCCACGGAAGTGAGGTTAGAGAACTATATTAGCTATATAATATATACCCGTCATTGCTAGGTTTAATACAAAAATTGCAACGATTGGTGAAATATCAATCATTCCTAGTGGTGGAATAATTTTTCTAAACGGTTCTAAGTAAGGTTCACAAATTCTACCCAAAAACTTCCCGAAACTCGATTGTTGAATGCTAGGTACCCAAGACATTAAAATATATGCAATTAATGCATACGAATAAATTCGAACACCTAAACTTAATAAAGTTAAAACTAATGCCATAGTATAATTACTCCTCTGTTAATCTAGGTCGTTATAGTAATAATCCGATATTGCTCCATCGACTTCTACTGAATCGGGTGCACAAAGGAATATATCCGTACCTATTCTTTGTATATCTCCACCTAAAGCGTACACTGTTCCACTTAAAAAGTCGATAATTCGAATTCCTTGTTCCTTGTCAATACGTTGCAAATTTACAATCACTGCTTTTTTACTTTTTAAGTGTTCAGATATATCTTGTGCTTCTGCATAAACTCTTGGCTCTATTAATATTACTTTGGAAGACTTTTGGACATTTTGAATACTAACAAGATTAGGAGTATTTATTTCCTTAGGCGTGGTATTGAATTTACGTTCTTTAGGTACTGACTTTGCTGTTTGTTGCTTTATATTGTTATCTGCCGTTTTTTGTTGTTGAGGTCTTGACTGCTGCGTTTCTGATGCTTCCTCTTCTTCATCTAAGTAAAAGAAATTTTTCATCCAGTTTTTCATGCTATTCAATACCCTCCTTCTCTTTTCCAACCAATGCTGTTCCAATTCTTATAAAGGTAGCACCTTCTTCTATTGCTATTTCATAGTCTCCAGACATTCCCATGGAAAGTTCTGTACAAGGTGCGTTAACTATTTGTTTAGCTGCTATTTTACTTTGAAGTTGCTTCAATTTTTGGAAAACATTTCGAATGATTGTGTCATCTTCTGTATTAGGAGCCATCGTCATAAGTCCAATAACACGAATTTTTTCATGGTTGTGGAGTTGATCTATAAATCCTTCTACTTCATCATAAGGAAGACCATGCTTTGACTCTTCTTGCGATACGTTTACTTGTACAAAACAATCCTTCGTAGAGGTAGCTCTTTTCTCAATTTCATCTGCTAGGCTCATCCGATCCAATGAATGCAGATATTTTATATGATTAATTACTGATTTCACTTTTCTTGTTTGAAGTGACCCTATGTAATGCCATTGAACATCACTAGAAATGGCATCTAACTTCTTCTTTAAACCCTCTGGTCTATTTTCACCCAAATGCATAACACGATTCTCGATTACTTCATTTGTTCGATTAACAGAAACTTCCTTTGTAACTGCAATTAGAGTTATATCTTCTAACTTTCTATTTGCTCGATTGCTAGCACTTTGCATACGTTGTTGAATTTGTTCTAAATTTTGTTTTACATTTGTCATTCGAAACCCAACTTTTCATCAATTGTTTATATTTATTGTATCAATGAAAAGTTGTTTTATCAATGAAGAACATTGTAAGACTATATTTTTGAGACAATTATAACATCTTTTCCAATTATCGCTATATTTTGTACTGCTATTTTCTTCGTTTCTCTTTTTTTATTAAAAAAAGTTGGATAAGCGCCATTTTCCTCTACTATAAATGAAATAATAAAACCAGTGTCTTTATCAATTTCTGCATCCACGATATAGCCTAATAATTGACCACTTTTCGCTTCTATTACTTCTTTTTGCTGTGCATCTGAAAATTTCATCACTAACCCCCTTTATTTAGTATATGAACGAAATAGGAAAAAAACCCATTCCATTATGATGAAACCTTTGTTTGAATTTACTCATAAGGGAACTCTTTTACTAGCTTTGTTAGGATGAATACACACTTTCAACAACATGCTTTCGTCAAAGTTTTACACGTAAACCGGGAAATATTAACCCAGGGACTTGCAAAACGTATTAACTATTGTCGTTTTCTAAATTTATGAAACAGAAAAACGTTTTTTTCTATAAAGAAAAAAACGTCTTTGCTGAAGTAATATTATGGATTCAATTGACTTTGAATAGTTGATAAAGCACTCTTTTCCAAACGAGATATCTGCGCTTGTGATAGCCCTAAGTCCATTGCTATTTCTGTTTGCGTTGCACCATAATAAATTCTCTTCGTTAATATTTTCTTTTGTCTTGTATCTAGCTTCTGAAAACTTTCTTTCACAGTAAAATAAGTGACCCATTGATCTTCCGATACATCATTGTCGCATAATTGGTCCATCATATAAATAGCATCGCCACCGTCACTGAATATCGGTTCTTGCAAAGACACTGGATCCTGAATGGCATCTAAAGCAATTAAAATATCTTCCACCGGAATATCTAGTTCTTTGGATAAATCATCCAAGGTTGGCTCTTGTAGATGCTCGTTTATAAACTGTTCCTTTGCTTTCATAGCTTTATATGCAATATCTCTCAAAGATCTTGATACTCGTACTGAATGGTGATCACGTAAATGTCTTTTTATTTCTCCAATAATCATAGGAACTGCATACGTAGAAAAACGGACGTTATGCTTTAGATCGAAGTTCTCAATAGACTTGATGAGTCCAATACAACCAACTTGAAACAGATCATCAGCTTGCTCTCCCCTGTAAGCAAACCTTTGTACTAGACTTAAAACTAACCTTAAATTACACATTACTAGTTCGTCTTTAACAGATTCTTCACCAGCTTGTAATCGGATAAATAATTCTTTCATTTCTTCATGCTTAAGTAAAGGAAGCTTAGATGTATCAATGCCGCATAATTCAACTTTTGTTCTCGTCATAGATCTTCCTCCGGACTTTTTAATTGTTCTAAGTCAGTTTGTCCGGTATAGGTAAGATTATTCTTTATGATACTATCCAATTTCACCCATTAAGCAATAGGTTCGTTTAAGAGCTCCTTTAAATCCAATATTATTTTCTTTTCTAAACGGGATATATATGATTGTGAAATACCTAAATGATCGGCCACTTCTTTTTGAGTCATTTCTTCCTTGCCGTTTAACCCAAACCGACATTGCATTATATATTTTTCTCTATTTCCAAGTAAATTTATTGCTTCGAATACATGTTGGCGCTCTAGTTTTTTTTCCACATCTTCAATGATTAAATCTTCACTAGTTCCTAAAATATCTGATAATAATAGTTCATTGCCATCTGAATCAGAATTTAAAGGTTCATCAAAAGAAACCTCTGACTTCATACGGTTCGTCTTTCGTAAATGCATTAAAATTTCGTTCTCTATACATCTAGATGCATAAGTGGCAAGCTTGATACCTTTATCTAGATTAAATGTTTCTACTGCCTTTATAAGACCTATAGAACCAATACTTATAAGATCTTCTATATTTGTATTGGTTTGATCAAATCTTCTCGCTATATAAACAACTAACCTTAAGTTTCTTTCAATTAGTACATCTCTTGCATGATCATCGCCATCCATAAATGCGAGTAACATTTCTCTTTCTTCTTCTCTCGATAATGGTTTAGGTAATGATTCATTGCCTCCAATATAATGTACACTTTTTCGTCTAAAAGATAGTACCCAATAATAAACTTTACGGAACCATTTCATCAGCATTAGCCTACACTCCTTTTCTTCAAATGAAAATATGAGGAACTTTGCAGTATTCCATCCGCCTCATGTGGAAATTTTTCTTTTGCTTTCGTCATCACAATATATCCTTTAGGTAACGGTTGACCGTCAACCAACCACTGATCATACTTGATACCAATAACCCATGTTTTATGTTTTTGTATCGTTGCAATTGGTATTAATCGTAATTTACTAACATACTCTTTTGGTATCTTGTCCAAACTAGCACTTCCGTCAAACTCCCATTCACTAATTGCTTTAAATAACTCATATGGTAATATCTCTTTCAACATTTCTGCCGCTACAAAGTGAACAGGATCATTGGATAATGGTTCTGTACACACATTTCCCGAATCTATAAAAAGGGTTAATTCTTGAGAAACTCCAAATAACGTAACGTTGGATGAATATAATAGCTCTCTTTCGGAATTTGCTATATTTAAATGCAATACATTTTTTGTCAAAAAATATAAACCACCAGTCGCTATTAAGGCAAAATTAATAATCATAAACAAATTACCACTATTGTCATACAAAGGTGCGATAGCTGTAAGCAATCCTCCAGCAAAGACACTAGCAAGTAATGTTAATATAATTGCTTTAATTATCTGTGAACGTTTTTTCCAAAAAGCGATCGAAATCATTACAAAAAACGATAAAAATATTGCGAATAAAGAATGAGAGAAAACGACTGTAATTACTCCAGCTGTTAGAGCAGAAAGAAATAAATACCTTTTCTGATTTTCAATCCACCCAATTTTATTGGCAAATGCTAAAACGGTGTAATTGAAAAAAGTATTGGTTACAATCATTACTTCCGCATACATAACTTCCCTCCTTTTGATTAAAGCTTAGCATCTAAAGTGTAAGAAATTTGTCAAAAGACCGTTCAAAAACGTTCTTTTTTTACGACATAATAATAACTAGGAAAAATTGTGATTTAACAAAAAGTCGTGTTAAGTTTATATCCTCCATCTGTTTAATGCATAAGAAAAACCGGGCAAAAGATACACGGTCCTTGAAGGTAAAAACCTGTTTCTATCGTTTCTGGAGTGCTTTGGACAGAAGTTTTGCTGTAAGATTACCGATTGGTTTTTTTAAGATGGTGTTTGTGACTGACGTCACGAACACCATCCCTTTTTCTCAGTAATCTTATGGTATTTGTCTTTCCGCCGCCCTCCTACAACTTTTAGAAACAGGTTAGTTCGGTTTTGGATAACTAGAGAAAAAATACTAACTATTAATAGAGAAAGCTCTCGAAGATGTAATTTCGTTCGCTATTTTGTATTTAATGAACCACTTATTATTTCTCTCAATTTCCACCAGTATGAAAGAAAATCTACTTTCTTCATCCTTCTTTGGATTATAGTATTTCTAATTGAAAAGCGATTACAAATAATTGGTTACTTTCTAATTTTTGACCAACCTGATCATCTAAGCGAAAAACAATGCTATACCCTTATAGTGGAGTACTACTTATATTTGATTGCAGTGGTAGCTGGCGACTCCAGTGGGATGAGTGAGACAGAGGAGATATCACATCGACGCGTTAGCGACGGTGATAGCTCATTGCTCACCCCACGGAGGACAAAAAGATGTTGGTCACGAAGGCATTGCCACACGATGTGGCGCTCTTAGTCTTAGAACCCCACTTGAAACGGAAATCAGCAGGATAATCCATTCAAAGAAGTTATCATGAACCCAGTATTAACGATAACTTTTATATACTTACTCAAAAAAAAAAGCAACCACCGAAGTGATTGCTTTTTGCATATTAGTTTAGTTTCTGCGTTGACGATTTCTTAAGAAAGTTGGGATATCTAACGCATCCTCTTGTTGGTTATGAGAAACATGACGTTCTTGTTGAGGCGCTTGTTGTTGCGGCACTTCTTCTTTACGTTGTTCTCTAATAGGTGCTGTTGTTGGTTGTTGTGGTGCTCTGTTTCCACCAAATCCTGTGCTACGCGGTTGTTTTTGTGTGATTAACTCTTCATTGAATCCTGTTGCAATTACAGTTACAACTATTTCATCTTTTAAGTTATCATTAATAACCGAACCGAAGATCATATTAACTTCTTCATCGGATGCAGAGGCAACAATATCAGCTGCTTCTTGCACTTCAAATAGACTTAAGTTAGATCCACCAGTAATATTCATCAAGACTCCTGTCGCACCGTCTATTGAAGTTTCAAGCAGTGGACTTGAAATAGCCTTTTTCGCCGCTTCAGCTGCACGATTTTCTCCTGCAGAAATACCGATACCCATCAGAGCAGCACCTTTGTTAGACATAATAGTTTTAACATCTGCAAAGTCAAGATTGATAAGACCAGGTACAGCGATTAAATCAGAAATACCTTGAACCCCTTGACGTAAAACATTATCCGCTTCTCTGAATGCTTCTAGCATTGGCGTGTTTTTATCAACGATTTCTAACAAACGATCATTTGGAATGACGATTAATGTGTCTACTGATTCTTTCATCATACTAATTCCGCCTACAGCTTGAGTAGCACGTTTACGCCCCTCAAAAGTAAATGGACGTGTTACAACACCTACTGTTAATGCCCCTAAATCACGTGCGATTTGAGCAATAACTGGTGCTGCACCAGTTCCAGTACCGCCACCCATACCGGCTGTTACGAATACCATATCCGCTCCTCTAAGAGCTTCCTCGATTAACTCTTTACTTTCTTCAGCTGCTTTTTTCCCGACTTCAGGGTTTGCTCCTGCACCAAGTCCACGAGTTAGTTTTCCGCCAATTTGTAATTTCACTTCGGCTTTTGACATATTGAGTGCTTGCGCATCCGTATTAACAGCGATAAAATCTACACCTTGAACACCATGTTCAATCATACGATTTACAGCGTTATTACCGCCACCACCTACTCCAATAACTTTAATGATCGCTAATTGATCTTCATTTGTTTCAAATTCTAACATGCTATTGCCTCCTATGTTCTATCTGCTATGATAAATGGTTTGTTATTCAAAAAACTTGTCAAAAAATCTCTTTGCTTTTGTCATGGCGCTATCCTTGTGTTCATTAGTCGATTGAGCAGACTGTTTTTGTTTTTTAGAAACGGCAACTGCTTCATTTGAAACCGAATGCGCTAACGCATGGCTATCACCAATTTTACCATAGAAAAGATCTTCTTTATAGGCATATCTTATAAGACCAACTGCAGTTGTATATTGAGGTTCTCGAACCCCAATGTAATCTGGAGTATATAGTCTCACTCTTGTTTGAAGGATATGTCTTGCTAACTGTCCTAAGCCTTCTAGTTTAGAAACTCCACCAGTAATAACTACTCCGCCTGGTAAGTCTTGTAACCCAAGTCGATAAAATTCTTCTAGAACCATTTCAAATAATTCTTCTAGTCGAACTCCAATGATTTCGGCAATATAACGTTGTGAGTATTGTTCTTTCATATCTGCACCTATTACTGGTACTTCAAATAGTTCATCATCTGAAGCATCATCATAGAAAGCATGTCCATATTTTAGTTTAATCATTTCAGCTTGTTCAGTTGGTGTTTTTAAGACAATCGATAAATCTTTTGTAATATGGTCACCGCCAACTGGAATAACGGAAGTGCTGACTAAATGGCCTTCATTGAAAATAGCAATCGTCGTGGAACCACCACCTATATCGATATAAGCTGTCCCATGATTTTTTTCGTCTTCCGTTAATGCAAAGTGTCCACCAGCTAAAGGCTGTAAGTAAATCTCTCTTATTTGAAGGCCAGCTCTTTCCACACATCTTAACACGTTATGTAAAATTGTTTTGGATGTAGTCATCATAATACCGTCAAGCTCCAAACGTGTCCCGATCATTCCACGTGGATCCTTAATTTCTTCTAAGTGATCGACGATGAATTGTTTTGGTGCTATATTAATAAGCTCTCTCTCAGGAGGAATAGACATAACTTGAGCTGACTCTATAACACGTTCTAAGTCACCATCAGTTATTTCTCTATCATCACGATTAACAGCCACTACTCCCTTAACATTTTGTATATTTGCCATATTTGCCGGAATACCTAATACAATTTCATTAATAGACATACCGATCATTCTTTCGGCTTCACTTACCGCTTTTTTAATTGATTGAACTGTTGCATCTATATCTACGATGGTGCCTTTTCTAATTCCGTTTGATTTTACATTTCCAACACCAATTACGTGCAGCGAGTCTTCATTCATTTCGCCGATTAAGACCTTAATGGAAGACGACCCAATATCTAGTGATACGTATAATTCTGATTGATTCAACCCGTGGCACCTCCTAAGAACTCTTTATTTATTATTCTAGTGTAAAAATAGTATAAAGTCTAAAATTTTCTAAAGAAATAGTCAATTTAAACCTAATAATTTATTAATTTTTTCTTTCTGACCATTTTGTGAGCAAAATTCGACGGATAACTGCTATATTCTGAAATAATCGTACACCGAACGCAAAAATCGCTGCTAGGTATAAATCTATCCCTAAGTGTACACCTAAAAATGCTAAAGCTGCAGCAAGGGCTATATTGAAGAAAAATCCTGAAACGAATACTTTGTCATCATAGACATGCTGTAGATGTGCACGTATGCCTCCGAATAGAGTATCAAGTGCTGCCAATACCGCTATAGACAAATAGCTTTCATATATTTCAGGGATTTGTATTTCCGTTAATAAACCGAGGGAAATCCCAAGTATCAGCCCTAATAATGGCAACCACATTTCATGACTCCCCTTCCGGTACTTCTTTTAAGAATTGGTTATTTAGAGCTTGGTCATAAGAGGAAATCGTGATATTTTGCTCGGGCTTACCAATCTTCAGTTTTAAATTATCAATATAAAAGTCATCTCCGATTGTGGAGGCCTCTAACTGATTATACATTTTTTGCGCATCCTCAAAAGTGGAGGTTCCAATTTTAATAGTAAATGGTGCATTTCTTACTGGTATATTATTCACTGTAGTTTTACCATTTACATCTCTAATTGGGGAAGAATAGATAATTCGTTTACCATCCACTTCAATATCATTTGCTTTAAAACGATTGATTTCATTGATAAGTCGGATGAGCAAATCTGGTGAAATACCTTCCACAGGTTGTCCAAGTGCTACGCTTTCTAAGGATGGCTCCACTTTAATAATAATTCCTGGACCTGTATGTTCAACCAGACCTATATCTTTTTTTAATTGTTCTACTGTATCCTGTAAAGCAAGTTCTGCACTTTCGCTTACCATGTTTCCATATTTCAAGATTGTTTGATCTAATACATAAATTTCCGAAAGCAGCTCGGAATGTGTTTCGGTTTCTTTGGATAATTCTTGACGAATAGCCCATATATCTCGTGTATCTCTTGTTTCAGGATTTTGAACTGTGTTAAATTGTATCGCTAACATAAAGCCAATTATTAACAAAACTATAGTAAACCGAATATAGACGGTTTTTCTCATTATTCGGCCTCCTTAAATCCCGTTTTACTACCAGTGGGAATTGAAGAAACCCCACCCAGTTGAGTAGCATTACTATATTAGTTAGCTATAATCATCTTCACGTAAAGCAGGCATTGTTATTAAATCTTTTTCTCCTACAGTCACCACTATATTATCACTAGTAAGTTGGTCAACAACACCTCCTCCTAGATTTACGGAAGAAAGCAATACTTTCGGATCTCCTACTGCTTCAATCGTAAATGGTGCTGGAAAGGTCTTTCCATCTACTACAATCACTGGGCCTGTACATCTTATATAAGAGTTTGCATGAAGTCTTTGGCCATTAATAGATATAGCTTCTGCACCAGATATTTTAAGCTCATTAATCACTTTAAATACGTGACTTTCATGTACTATATAGTCATTTGGATTTTCTTGAGAAGGATTATAAGCTCCATCTTCCAATGAAACAGTAATACCTTTTCCTTGTGAGGGAATATCTCCAATCAATAATCGAAGTATTTCTGCTTCCTCTACTAATTCTTCTACACTTTCTTCACTCTCTACAAAAGAATGTTCAAAAGCACGGATTTTTTGTTGCTTATCAGTAATTTCTTCTGTTAGCTCTTTATTGCGTTCTTTTTGTTCCACTAATTTTTCTCTATACTTTTCTTGTTCTTGGAAATTCGAGAGATTTGAAGCGTTTTTTTCGTTATCTTCAGATGAGATACTATACGAATATGCAAGTATAAATCCTAACACTAAACTTACCATCGATATAGTAATAAGCCCTCTAGATGGTACTTTAAGGAGTTTGGTCTTCTTCACTTTCCACAACCTCCTCTTCTACTGGTACATTATACACATCTTTAAATGGTTGGAAAAATGTCCCTACTTCCAAATCAATAACACCCTTCACTTCGGGATTTAGCTGAGAAACAATGGAAGGATAAAAATTCATTTTTTCTCCGAATGACGGAATGATCGCCTTAACTTCATTTCCATCATTCATAAATACTAGGATAGAGTATGCATCATTTTCAGTTGGTGCATATTTAATTTGAGAAATACCTGTTAACACTTCGCTGTCCAATAATTTTAATTCTTTTATCATCCTCAAACGGTTTTTTTCATTGTCAAAACCTGAAAAGATAGGTCCATCCTTTGGTAAAACTTGTCCATCTGTTTTAATAATCTGTCCATTTTCTAAAATTATATGAAGAAAATCTCCATCCTCTAAATAACCTATTTGATGAAACTCATTAACTTGAATATGAACGGATGTTAACCACTTTCGCTTAACTTGTACTGATTCTACCCATGCGTTCTTAGCCAAGAGGTTTTCAATTTTACTTTCATTAAAACTCCACATCGACTCGCCAATATTCAAGGTACTCTCCTCTATGTACAATTCTTTAGGTACTAGTTTTTCACCGTCCACTGTAATCTTTTGAACCTGACTGTAAGAGGATTGAAAATATAAAACTATTAATAACGTAGTAACAAAGAGAAAAAGTAGAATGGAAAATTTTTTATTTGTTCTACGTCTTCTGCGTTCTTTTAAGGTAGGTATACGATCTTCAATATCGATGATTTTTTCCATTCTACCGCCTCCCTTCTTTTTCAGTTTCTTGAGCTAAGTTTAAAATAATTCCAATAATCCCCCAGGTCATCACTAACGAAGATCCTCCATAACTGATGAATGGCAAGGTTACCCCAGTCACTGGCAATAGACCTGTAACTACCCCCATATTTAAAAATGTTTGTACTGCTAATAGAGAGGTAAATCCAATGATCATTAACTGACGTTCACGTGTTTTTGCACGCGCAGCCATCGAAAAACTGGTTGAAAAAAACGTTAAAAATGCTAATACGATTATGAACCCACCGATGAAACCTGACTCCTCCAACAAAATAGAAAAGATGAAATCATTTTGTGGTTCAGGCAAATACAAAAACTTCTGGCGGCTATTTCCATACCCAAAACCAAATAATCCAGCTGGACCTATGGCAAGCAATGATTGTATTGCTTGAAATCCGGATCCCAGTGGGTCATTCCAAGGATCTAGAAAGGCTTGTATTCGCACAAGTCGGTATGGAGCAGAAACAATTAGCAGTACAAAAGCAATAATGCCACTCATACCTATCCAAAGAAAGAACTTGAACGGAAGTCCTGCTGCAAACAATAAAAAGAATACAGCAACAACCAATACAAAAGCGGAACCAAAGTCTGGTTGAACCATGATAAAGCCAATTGGCAATAATAACAAAAGGCCACTTTGAATATACATTTTCATTCTAGAATTTTTTACATTTGCTAGAGAGTTAGCTAACACTCCTAATACTGCTATTTTAGCTAACTCTGCTGGTTGAAAATTCATAAATCCAAGAGAAATCCAACTTTGTGATCCATTTCGAACCACTCCAATACCAGGGATTAAAACGCCAATTAGCATGAGAATCGCAACTATATATAATCCTCTCCAAAATCCATCAGACCGTATGAAACTTGCCTTTTGAATAATGAAGGCTCCAACTATCCCTACAATAAGATATGCTGCTTGTTTTAATGCAAATGGCATTTGTCCTTTGTAATGGACTTCGCTCCAATAGGAACCCGCTGAGTGGACAAAGAATATACCAATGATGGATAAAAACAATACAGAAGATAGGAAAATAAATTTTCTTGTATCTTTCGTTTAGGTCATCCTTTCATTACTCTTTTAAAGATGTAACATGGTCGATAAATTCATCTCCACGAATCTCAAAGCTTTCATATTGATCCCAACTTGCACATGAAGGTGAAAGCAATACGATATCCCCTTCGGATGAAGTCGCTAATGCTATTTTAAATGCTTCACCTAAGGTTTCTGTGCTAACTACCGAGGAGATTCCTTGCTCTTCTCCAAACTTTTGCAATCGATCTTTAGTTGCTCCGTAATGGACTAATGCTTTCACACGATCTAAGTAAGGTATAAGTTCATCAAATGAATGGCCGCGGTCCACACCACCTGCTATTAATATAACTGGCTCTGTAAAACCTTCTAGAGCACTTTTAGTTGCAAGTGCATTTGTAGCTTTTGAGTCATTATAAAATTTACGACCCTTCCATTCCCTGATGAATTGAGTACGATGTTTAACCCCGTGGAATGTTGATAATACTTGTATAATAGCTTCAATAGGACATTTCATCAGTAATGCTGTCGCTGTCGCAGCAAGTACATTCTCTAAATTATGCTTACCTCTCAGCGCAATAATAGATCGTTCAAATAATCGTTCACCGTTCCAGTAGACGTATAGCTCATCTGCACTTATACCCTCTTTTGTCTTACTACTAACATAAAAAGGTATTTTGGCTGCCTTACTCATTTGAGCATAGTCTTTCACTATTTGCTGTTCTCCATTATAAACTAGCCAATCAGTAGCATCTTGTTGTTGGGTAATTTTAAATTTAGCATCTGTATATTCCTGGAAATCTTTATGGTAATCTAAATGCGCTTCATATAAGTTAAGTAGTACAGAAACTTTTGGCTTTAACTCTTCTGTACCCATAAGCTGAAATGAAGATAATTCGGTTACGATAATATTCTCTGCTGTCGCTTCTTTTGCAACAGTAGTTGCAACTGTACCAATATTACCAGCTATTTTGGGCTTTTTATCGGCAGCTGCAAGCATTTCAAATATCAATGTAGTAGTTGTAGTCTTTCCATTTGAACCGGTTATTCCGATCATTGGAGCATCGCTAATACGATACGCAAGTTCTACTTCTGTCCATACAGGTATTCCTCTTTTATTTGCCTCTGTAATAACTGGATTGTTATAAGGTATTCCAGGATTCTTGACGATTAAACTAAAGCCTTCATCTAAGATATCTTCCGGATGACTTCCACAAATAACTGTTAAACCTTTTGATAACAAGTACTGAGCATTTTCATTTTGCTCGAATGGCTTAGCATCATTCACAGTAACAAATGCTCCTAAGTCATGTAGCGTTTCAGCTGCTGCAGTACCGCTTTTTGCCAAACCTAAAACAAGTATTTTTTTATGAACTACATGTGGTAATTTCTTCATCTCACAAAACCTCCAAGCAGACTACAATCATTGCAGCTATGAAACCTATTGCCCAGAACACAGTAACTATTTTACGTTCATTCCAACCCGACAATTCAAAGTGATGGTGAATCGGACTCATTTTGAATATACGTTTGCCCGTTGTTTTAAAGCTAATCACTTGTAATATCACCGATAACGTTTCAATTACAAAGATAATCCCAACAATTAGCAATAATAATTCATGTTTCACTAGAATAGATACCATGGCCAGCGCACCACCTAATGCAAGAGAACCCGTATCTCCCATAAACACTTTTGCTGGATATTTGTTAAACAATAAAAACCCTAAAAGTGCTCCTGATACACAGAATGTAAATATAGCTATATCACTCTGTTCATAAGCAAGCGCTAGAACACCAAATGCTGCAAAGGCAACTGTTGCTGTTCCTGCAACTAATCCATCTAAGCCATCTGTCAAATTAACGGCATTTGAAAAACCAACTAGCCAAAAGATAAGAAATGCAATATACAATTGATCTAATTGAAGTTCCATTTCTGTAAATGGTATAACTATATTTGTATCAAAGGGTCCTTGTTTTAATAAGAAGTAGGCAATGATCGCAATAATAATTTGACCAATTAGTTTCTGGATAGATGTTAAGCCTAAATTTCTTTTTAAAACGACTTTTATAAAATCATCCAAAAATCCAATAACACCAAAACCTACTAGGATAACTAACAAAACAATGGACTGAGTCGTTAATTTATCAAAATAAAGGGATAGAGCAAGTGTTGAGATAATGATGGAGGTTAAGAAAATCAGCCCTCCCATTGTAGGTGTACCTGCCTTTACTTGATGCGACTGAGGGCCTTCTTCTCTTATGCTTTGACCAAATTTCATCCTTCTTAAATAAGGAATAACAATTGGAGCAAGAATAACTGTAAGGATAAAACTAACAATAAGTGTAATAACCGTTGTAGACAATGTCATAAAAAAATCTCCTTAAATACGATCAACTATTAATGAATGTACTATTTTATTTATTTGTGTATACATGAATTGTTCCATCTAATGGGATGAGCCCATTTTCTTTTGGCAGTTGAGAAATTATTTCGTCTCCATCACCATGCCAAACAATATTGAAAGGATACATATAGGACGTTATTTCCTTCCTTTTTGTTCCTACCAGGTTCGGTGTACGTACTTGCTCTACATCTCCCCATCTATACTCTTTTTCTATCTGGGTGCCGCTTCCTTTTGTCTTCAGTGAATCTTCCAAAATTTGACCAACAATAGGTGCTGCTATTACTCCCCCGAATTGAGTGCTGTGTTTAGGGTTGTCGATCGCAACATATACGATAAGTTCTGGATTATCTGCTGGTGCAAAACCTATAAAGGATACAATGTACTCTCCATCCATATACCGGCCATTTTGAACTTTTTGCGCTGTACCTGTCTTGCCACCAATTCGAAGTTGATCACGATAAGCATTTCTACCCGACCCCTCCGCAACTACATGTTCCAGAGCATCTCGCACAATGGCTGAAGTTTCCTCACTAATAACTTGACGCTTCATCTCTGGTTCACTACTTGATAAGATTTCGTTTGTTTCACCATCTATTGTATTTTTTACAATAAATGGCTTATATAGATACCCACCATTTACTGCCGCAGCTACAGCTTGCACTTGTTGAATAGGGGTGACTGAAATACCTTGACCAAAAGAGGTTGTGGCGTGTTCAACTGGTCCAAAGTTCTCTTTACTAAATAGAATACCCGAGGATTCCCCTGCCATCCCTGAACCTGTAGATTTACCGAACCCAAAGTTACGTATGTATTCTTGTAACTTCTCTGCGCCTACTCTATTTCCTAACTCAATAAAACCAGGGTTGCAAGAATTTTCAACAACTTCTAAAAATGTTTGATTTCCATGTCCTGATCTTTTCCAGCAACGAAGCCTAGAGCCTTCTACCATGGTATATCCTTTATCATGAAAGTGATCATTCTGTAAGTCTACTACATTCTCTTCTAATGCCGCACTCAATGTAATAATCTTAAAAGTTGAACCAGGTTCAAAAGTCATCCAGACCGGTAAGTTACGATTGTAAACGGTCGAATCCACCTCTTGATAGTCCGACGGATCGAAATTAGGAGCAGAAGCAAGTGCTAATATTTCACCATTTTTGGGGTTCATAACAATTGCAATCGCTTGTGTCGCTTCATATTTCTGCATAGCTTGCGATAACTCACGTTCTACTACTTGCTGAATATCTAAATCCACTGTCAACTGAACATGATTGCCTTTTACACCATTTTTCCATCCATCGTCCACATGTGGAAGTGGTACTCCTTTTGCGTCGGTAAACATTCGTACAGCAGAGGATTTGCCTTTTAAAATAGAATCATATTGGTACTCGATTCCCGCAAGCCCTTGTGCATCATAACCAGTAAAACCTATTAATCTAGATAACATATTGCCATATGGATAGTCTCTTAAATAATCGACTCCTGCATACAAACCTTTAATATTCTTATCTTGTATTTCCATAGCAAGTTCGCTCGAGATATTTTTTCCTTTAGGTGCAATTTTCACCAAGTATGCTCTTTTGTTTATTTGCTCTAAAAGCTCACTTTTGTCCATCCCTATTAAGGAACCAATTTCCTCAGCTACTTGCTCTGGATTCTCATTTTGAGAAGGCATATAAAATAATGTCGGTGCAAGCTTGTTTCCTACGATAACTTCTCCATTACGGTCTAAAATATTCCCACGGAGAGAAGCATAAGGTAGTTCTCTATCCCAGCTTTCTTTTGCCTTTGTCGTAAGCTCATCAAATTGGAAAAATTGAAGCTGAACTAATTTGAGAAGAACTAGGACGAACAAAAAAATAATCATAATCCAAATCAGGCGCAGACGTACAATTTGTTTTAACTTTGAAATTGCCAAATCCCCTTTAGTCCGTTTTAGATAACTTATGAGAAAATGACACTAACTATTCTATCCCTATTTAGTCCTGAGGTAAATCAGTTTGTGATTCGTCTAAATTTTCCTTATTATTTGTTACTTCTGCTGGAGTTGCAAGTTTCACGACGATTGGAGTATCTGCAGTTACGATCGATCCTCCAGTCAAGCTCTGTTCATTTACAAAACCTTCTCCAACAATTTCTATTGGTAACTTAGATAACGATTTATATATCATAATATTCCTTTTCGACCAACCTTTAAAGTCAGGTAATTGAATATCACCCTGTCCCTTTAGAAAGACTATACTATTTGAAATAGCACTTGTTTTTGCCGCTGGATATTGTTCTTCTACCTTATCCGACTGACCGATAACTACTGTCTTTAATCCTTGTGCTTCCAATTTACTTTGACTTGCCATTAAATCTTCCCCAACTACATTCGGCATTTCAATTGATTTTGCAAGTTCCAAGTTTTCCGGCTCAATATTTAAATATTTCAAGCTTCTTTCTGTCACTGCGTTGAAAATTTCGGATGTTGTATCAGAACCAGTTTCCGTCATTTCCAATTTTGGTCGATGAACCATCACATAAACAATTAACTGCGGATCCTCTACAGGAGCCATTCCTAAGAAAGAATAGAGGAAATCATTTCTTCCCCAGTAGTAGCCCCCTCCAGGTTTTGATATTTGAGCAGTACCAGTTTTACCTGCTGAAGTATATCCATTCAACTTAAATTTCTGGGCAGTACCTTTTTCTGACGTTACCGTACTTGCCAATATTTCTTTTACCTGCTGCGCAGTTTCTGCAGAAATAGGAGATTTCTTTTCAACCTCTTTATGATTCTCCACTACATCATTAGTATTAGGATTGACAATTTTATCAATTATAAAGGGCTGCATCATCTTCCCTTCATTTGCTATAGCAGTCATTCCTTGCACCATTTGTATAGGTGTTACGGTTGTTCCCTGACCATATGTTGTAGTTATACGTTCAACTGGACCAGCATTTGCTATAATTCCAGTTGCTTCGCTGGGAAGGTCTATACCCGTCTTCTCTCCAAATCCAAAGAGTTTAATATATTCATTGAACGTTTCCTCTCCTATTTGGTTAAGCAAGTACGCCATTGAAACATTGGATGAACGTTGGAAACCTTCTAAATACGTTATATTCCCCCACCCTACTACATTATGATCCCTTATAGTTCTATCAAAGATCTTATAGGAACCCGATTTATATGTAGCATTAGGTGCCCAGACCCCTTCTTCGATAGCGGCGGCTAATGTGAATATCTTAAAGGTAGATCCTGGCTCAATCGTTTGCTCAGTTACTTCATTTAGCCAGTTAGTAGATAATCCTTCTCTTGTATTCGGTTCAAAGGAAGGGCGCTGGGACATAGCTAATATTTCCCCAGTTTTTGGATCTGCTACAACAGCCGTAATCCGTTCTGGATTATATTTTTCTTGTGCCGTATTCATCGCTTCTTCTAAAAAGTTTTGTATGGTTTTATCTAAAGTGAGGTAGATGTCTAAGCCATTTTTAGCTTCTGTCACCATCTTCTCAGCATTCGGTAGTAAGAAGCCTTTAGTATCACTTTTGAATTCGACTTTCCCAGGAGTGCCGGTTAACTCTTCATCGTAAATATATTCGAGACCCATTTTGCCAACAGGTTCAGCTGTTCCATCTTCTTTCTCTTCCTTTAAAGCAAAACCTATCAAATGCGAAGCAAACTGACCATTAGGATATAATCTTTTTAAATCTTCGATAAAAATTATTCCAGGTAGTTTGTTGCTTTTTATCTCTTCCATAACTTTGTTGCTAATATCCCTGCCAGCTTTACCAAATTCAACTTGGTATTTCTCGGATTTTATACTTTTCTCTAGTAAACTAGCAATCTCTTGTTCTGTCATATCAATATATTTTGCTAAAACTTTGGCCGTGTTAGCTGGATCACTAACATGCCTTTGTATACCACTATTGTTAGAAGCGTTCGGGCTAATGACAGCGATCATTTTATAGCTAAGTGTATCCTGTGCTATTATCTCGCCGTTACGATCAACTATTTTCCCTCTACTAGCTTGAAGAACCTGTTCTCTACTATACTTGTGCTCTGCCTTCGTTGATAATACTTGACCTTCAGCAGTACCCGTATATTGTATAAATACAAAACGACTAAGTAATAAGAAAAAGAGCCCTCCATATAATAAAAACATTAGAAAGGCTCCCCATTGAAAACGAAATTTCTTATTCATTGTCCTGGCACTACCTTAACGTTTTGCTCATTCAGTTTCAAACCGAGCTCTTCCGCCTTTTTCCAAATACGGTCATAGGTAGATAATTCATTTACTTGTACTGATAAGTCAGTATTATTTTTTATAGTAGAGTCAATTTCCTTTTCCATTAGTGCAATATCTGTAGTAGTTGCTCGCACAGCGCTTTCCGTTTGAATAATCATGACAGATAAAGCAGTAACTATTGCTAACAACCCGACTAATAGTATTTTTTCTCCTTTAGAAATAAGATTATTACTTTTTTTCGCCTGCTTCTGTACCTGTGGTTGTTCAGTGTAAGAAGGGCGTGGTATGTATGTTTGTGATTGCTGTTTACGTAAAGCCATTTAGACACTTCCCTTTTCGATTAATTTTTCCACAATACGTAACTTAGCCGAACGAGAGCGATTATTTACTGCCAACTCTTCTTCCGAAGGGACTATCGGTTTCCTTGTAACCACTCTCAACATTGGCTCCATACCAGCTGGAATCATTGGTAAATTTGGTGGTAACTCTGGTAAAGAAGATGCTTCTTTGAAAATTGTTTTAGTTAATCTATCTTCTAAGGAATGGAAGGTAATAACACTTACTCTTCCTCCTACTTTTATAAGCTTAATTGCATCTTCTAGTGAGTCTTCTGCTGCACCTAATTCATCATTTACAGCAATTCGGATCGCCTGGAAAATTCGTTTAGCAGGATGTCCACCCGTTCTTCTAGCAGCAGCTGGAATACCTTCTTTTATAAGCTCAACAAGTTGGAAAGTGGTAGCAATTGGTTCAACTTCTCTTGCCTTCTCAATTTTGCGCGCAATTTGTTTAGAAAACTTTTCTTCTCCGTAACGGAAAAATATCTTAAGTAATTTTTCATATGGCCAATCATTGACTACATGGTAAGCAGTTAACTCACTTGTTTGATCCATTCGCATATCTAACGGGGCATCGTAGTTATAACTAAACCCTCGCTCCGGTGTGTCTAATTGGGGAGAGGATACACCTAAGTCATATAAAATCCCATCAACCTTTTCAATACCAATTTGGTTAAGTTCATCTTTTAGATAACGAAAATTTGCATGGACAAAGGTAACTTTGTCTAAATAAGGTGCAAGTTTTAGCTTTGCATTTTCAATGGCAGTCATATCTTGATCAAAGCAAATTAGTCTACCTTTTTCATTTAATTGTTGTACTAAGTATTCACTGTGACCAGCTCCGCCTAGCGTGCAATCCACATAGATCCCATCAGGACGAATAGCTAGTCCATCTACTGTTTCTTTTAGTAATACGGTCGTATGATGAAACAAGCGTTTCTCCTCCTCTTAATAAAATACATCTTGGCGTATTTATTCCTAGTTAAACTTTAACTCTGAAATCCAAGACATTTGTCTAGACTTTAATGCAATCCACCGGGACAAACCCAGTTAGATGAGTTATATATCAAAGCCAATCATATTTTCTGCAATATCATTGAAAGAATCCTCAGACTCCACAAAATAATTTTCCCAAGCATCTTTAGCCCAAATTTCAAGCCGATTTGACACTCCAAGTACGATACATTCCTTATCCATCTTCGCATAACTTCTGAGATTACTCGGAATGTTGATACGCCCTTGCTTGTCTATTTCTACTTCGGTTGCACCGGAAAAGAAAAAACGAGTAAATGCTCGAGCATCTTTCTTCGTTACAGGAAGTTCTTTAAGTTTGTCTTCGAGTTTTCGCCATTCATTCATAGGATAACCAAATAAGCAATTATCAAGACCACGTGTAAGGACAAAACTGTCATCTAAGTGTTCTCGAAATTTGGATGGTATTATTAACCGTCCCTTTGCATCAACGTTATGTTGATATTCGCCCATGAACATGCTACTCACCCCACTTTATGTCATTAACATACCACAACGCCCCACTTTCCTCCACCGTTTTTTTAAAAACAGGACGATATTTCTTTAAAATGTGTAATTAGTACTTGTTGAGACACGTTTTCTAGTAAATTCTACAAAGAAATCCCATAACTTTGATACATGAAAAGTTTGGAAAAGTTCCTGTGTTTATTGCGATTTCCAGTGAAATTAGGAAGGAATTATCTTAAAAGTGGGGGCAAGTGACAAGAATCCAAGCGAAGGAAGCTCTATTTAGTCGTTAGTTGGAATATTGGTACCCTTAGTTGGGATTTTGGCACGTTTAGTTGGAATCTTGGGCTCTCTAGTTGGAATCTTGGGCTCTCTAGTTGGAAAACTGTAAAACAAGAAAAAAAATCCCCACTAATGAAAGTGGGGATACAAATTATAAATAAATCACATGATGTTTACCATTAAATTCATATGGTACTTCTAATAGCTGTTTAATCAGAGATGGACCATACTCATTCATCAATTGAATCGGTGTATATGTTCGTTCTTGAAGACCATCGTTAGGCATTAAGTTCATACTAATACGATCATAACGATTAGTAGTCGCATCTAACTTACTAAGGAATGTATCTTCAATTGCGTTATTAATAAAATTCAATTGTTTTTCATGATTTTTTAAATTCTTTTGTACTAATGGAGATAACTTCAAACCGTCTTTCATCAAAAGTTGCTCCAACTTCCCGTACTTTTCTATAAGATCTGCTTTTATTTCCTCTATCAAGTGAGGAACTTCCTCGTTACGATTGCTATTTATATAGTGCAACTTAGCATCTTGTAAAGATCCATCCCACACATCTTCAATCGTAAAGGATAACTTTTCTAATAAGGATTGCGTATTTGCATTGACTATCGAAATACTAATACGGGGCATTAGAACTGGCATTTTCATGTCAAACAACTCAAATGCTGTTTTTAATGCGCCCCAGTATGCAATCTCGCCTGGTCCAGCAATAAAGCTTAGCACTGGAAAGACCATTTCCTGCATGATTGGTCTAGTTACCACATTATTACTTAACTTCTCCGGATGTTCTCTTGCAATTTCCATCATCTCGTCCAACGTAAATGAGATTCCCTTTGCCTCATGAACAAATTGATTGTTCACTCGTTCTAATAAGAAACGCTCTCCTGCTTCAACATAAAACAAATGAGCCGCTGACTCTTTTGCTTGTATCGGTGTACCAAATCCTTCAAGTGCTATTTTTTCTTCATGCTCAAATACTACTTTAGCTAGTTCTGAAGAATGTAATATTTGAAGTTGAAAAAAATCACTTTCCAATTTTCTTAATGGCTCATACGCAGCGTCTATTAAAAGTAAACCTTCCTCTTGAAATAGTTCGTTCATCAAGGCTGTAAAAAAGCTTGTATACGTTAAATTATTATCTAAAAGCTCTAAAACATTAGATTTAAGATCTTTCGTATATAAGGTTTCGGGTAAACTTTTGAAAATTTCATCCAAATACTCTTTTATTAACTGGTGGTCAAAAGTAGCTTCAGATGCAATTTTTTTCGTTCGAGACTTTTCTGGATAAACAAGCTTTTGAAGTGTTCGGCTTCTATCTATGTATACATGATTTATCTCATCGATATCATGATCTTCTCCAGCAATCCAAAAAACAGGTATAACAGGTACTCCTAGAGTTTCTCTTTGTTGTTTTGCCAATGTAATAACCGAAATTGCTTTATGGATTGAATATAACGGTCCAGAAAGAATCCCTGCTTGCTGCCCGCCTATAACTACAACCCCATTGTCTTTAAGTTCATTTATATGCTGACTACTTTTTTTGGAAATACCATATTCACTCATATAAGAAGTAATTACATCAGCAAGCTCAGTTCTTTTATGTTTAGTAAAATTAGCTTCTTTAACCCTTTTGTTAAGTGCCTTTTGGTTCCATTCATAATGAAAGAAAGAAGATAAGTTAGCTACATCCTCCAAATATTTCTTATAAAATGAGGAAGCGAATGGTTGTGTGTACTGCTCTAATCGCACGTTTTTTCCACCTCTATTATTTTCAAGTTCATTTTGGCGAAAATTCACCAAAGCTATCATTTTAAATACTTTAAGAGTATAACACTTACTATATATGTGTAAAAATTATTAGCTTATATAGGTTAAAACATATTGGATAACTCCGAATAACCATAAAAATGCATAAAAACAACATAATAGTAAAAATAGGATTCTCCAAATTTTCCTCAACAATGGAATTATCTCAATTTCTTTTTTAGAACGCCAGTCTAAACATGTCATAATCGTCGCTAATATAATGGAAAAAATAATAAGATACCAACCAATCCCTTTCGAGAAAAGGAATGAGAACAAATTAGCAGTAGAAAAGTATAAAAAGAAAGTCGAAACATCGGACGCAATGCCTATTGATTTTTTTCTTTTATGTAAAACAAATTTACAAATGATAAATGTAAGCAAAAACACGACTACTGGGTATATTACAAAAATCGAAAGAACATTAACGACGGTAATCACCTTCTTTGTTTATTTCACTTAATAATAAATAGAATGCTTGTAAAATAGGCAAAGTTTTATTTCTTTGAGCGGCTTTTTCTATTATAGCTCCAACAATGGTATCTAACTCCATCATTCGCCCATTCTCAAAGTCCTTGAGCATAGAGGAACGATTTTCCCTGGTATTTTCACACAGGGAGACAACCTCCTCCCATGTAAGCCTTTCTCGCCAGTCATCAAAAGCAAACATCATTTCGTCGTACATGCCTCTCAATATAGCTTTATAGGAGTCCTTTTCAACAAGCTCCCCATTAGTCACATGAGCAATAGTAGTCAAAGGATTAATCAAGCAATTTAACATAGCTTTCTTCACAAGCATTTGTTCGATATCACCGGAAAAGATCAAAGGGAATTCCTCGTTATTACCCTCCATTAAACTATTAATCGAAGCCCATTGCCCTTTATAAAACCCAATATAAGTTGGACCTATTCCTAAGTGTTGAACTGTGGAATTATTTATTTTCGTAGCACCATGTAATACAGAACCAATAAGGACAGTTTCTTGTGGTAACTTCCGTAGAAAAGATATGTGTGATAAACCATTTTGCAAAAACAGAAGAGGGATATGCTTTGGTAAAGAATTTAGCTGTTCTTCTAAATGTGTAAGATGATGATACTTCACTGCAATAATAATAAGATCCATTTGTTTTAAATCAGTTATGTCCGAAACTATATCACAAGTAATTTGTTTCGGATTTTCCGTTTTCTTTTCTATGTATAAATGATGGACTTTACTAGTTTTTCTGACTAAAAAAGTAATGTCATGATCTGATTCCGACAAATATGCACCAAATAGGATGCCTATCGCTCCTGCACCAACAATACCAATTTTCATAAGTCACCCCCAAGTTCTTTAATAAAGCAGGTACTTTTTCACTCTAGCAAAACCGAAAAAAGACTCTTGGTCTTCTAAGATCAGAGACGTAGATATGCTGTTGATTTTCGCTCCGTACGTAAATCAGTATTAAATTTGTTTTATTCATTCTTAAAAGTTCTATAAACCCAGTGTTATGGTAAATTTATATATACTTTCTCTTAAAAAAGGTCTACCTCTGAGGTAGACCTTAGCTTTATCATTATTATACAGGAAGCACCGGATGTTTTCGAGGTGCATTTACTATTTGTTTATCTTCATAAAAACGTAGTCGATTTGCAAGTTCTGCGCGTAAATCGCTTGGTGCTACAATTTCATCGATAATCATTTCAGAAGCAAGTTTATAAATATCAATTTCCTCTTTATATTCCGCATGTTTTTGTTGAACAAATTTCAGACGTTCTTTTGGATCTTCGATTGCCTCAATTTTGTTTGAGTACACAGCATTTACTGCCGCTTCTGGGCCCATCACAGCTATTTGAGCTGTAGGCAAGGCAATGCATACATCCGGCTCAAATGCAGGACCAGCCATTGCATATAAACCTGCTCCGTATGCTTTACGTACTATAACAGATATTTTTGGAACTGTTGCAGAACTCATTGCTGCAATAAGCTTCGCCCCATGTCTTATAATTCCAGCACGTTCTACTTTCGTTCCTATCATAAACCCAGGAACATCCGCTA
Organism: Psychrobacillus sp. FSL H8-0510; assembly: GCF_038008345.1. Taxonomy (NCBI): domain Bacteria; kingdom Bacillati; phylum Bacillota; class Bacilli; order Caryophanales; family Bacillaceae; genus Psychrobacillus; species Psychrobacillus sp. FSL H8-0510. Next base: position 1,175,154 of record NZ_JBBOYZ010000001.1, on the reverse strand, counting down.
AGAATAGTAGCGGAATTGAAAACGCATCACACAGTGAGATGAATTTTGTAGCCTTATCCGCTGAATCTACGAATAGTACTCCACCTTTAGCTTTTGGTTGATTGGCAATAATTCCTACTGCTCTTCCATCAATTCGCGCTAAGCCTGTAATTAACTCAGGAGCAAACAACTTCTTCACATCAAAGAACGTACCTTCATCGATAATTGCTTCAATTGCTTCGTACATATCAAATGGCGCGTTTTGATTTTCAGGAATGATTGCTTCTAGTGTTCTTCCTTCTTTAATGGCTTTAGGTTCCACTTGTTTTGGTTTCTCCGTATAATTCGCCGGGAAGAAGTCCAAATAGCGTTTAGCCTCGGAAATTGCTTCTTCTTCTGTTGAAACAAGAACGTCCCCTACTCCACTGACTGTGCAGTGCATACGGGCTCCACCCATCTCTTCTAGCGTCACTTTTTCACCGATTACTTTCTCTGCCATACGAGGTGAGCCTAAATACATCGAAGCATTGCCTTCAACCATAAAGACAATATCACAAAAAGCAGGGATATAAGCTCCCCCAGCTGCGGAAGGACCAAATAATAGGCAAATTTGTGGAATGAACCCTGATAGCCTTACTTGGTTATGGAATATCCTTCCTGCTCCTCGTCTATTTGGAAACATATCTAGCTGATCGGTAATACGCGCACCCGCTGAGTCTACTAGATACAACATTGGTACTCTATTTTTTTCTGCTATTTCTTGGATACGAATAATCTTTTCTACAGTACGCGATCCCCACGACCCAGCTTTCACAGTGGAATCATTTGCCATGACACAAACAGTTTGCCCATTTACTTTACCGGTAGCAGTCACAACACCATCTGCTGGCAAATCTCCTGCTTCCACATTCGCAAAGCGACCATCTTCGATGTATTCCCCATTATCAAAAAGTAACGCTAAACGATCTCGTACAAATAATTTGTTTTGCTCTTTCATCTTTTCATGGTATTTTGCTTGTCCCCCTGAGTAAACAGATGCCAGTTTTTCTTCTAATCTATCATTATACGCTTTTGTTTCTCCCACGTTGTAAAACCCCCTTTATTCAAACGTTACTAATACATCGCCTTCATTGACGAAGTCGCCTTCATTTGCATTGATTGTGGCAATTTTACCCGCTGTTTCTGCTTCAATTGGAATCTCCATTTTCATGGATTCCAACACCATTACTACTTGTCCAGCTGCCACTTCTTCTCCAATTGCTACATTTACAGTAAATACTGTACCTGCCATAGTCGATTCTAAATTTTTCATTTTGAAACTTCCTCCCTTTGTTTGTCCATCCATTCCCCTAAAACGGATGTTGAATACTCCCCACTGATGAAACTCTCATCATCCAAGAACTGTTGGAATAGTGGAATATTTGTTTTCACACCTTCTATTTTAGCAGAAGAGAATACTTTTTGTGCAGACTCTATTGCTAATTTTCTATTTTCTGCATGGATAATAACCTTAGAAATCATCGGATCATAGAATGGTGTAACTTTGTCACCTTCTGCATAACCAGCATCAATCCGGACATCCTCATCTGTTTCCCAATTTTGAACTGTAATAGTTCCAGGTGATGGGAAAAATGTTTTTGGATCCTCTGCATATATTCTAAACTCTATCGCATGTCCATTAGACTTTATCGAAGCTTGGTCTCTCACAGGTAGTTCTTCCCCGGCAGCAACTCTTAACTGCCATTCCACTAAATCGAACCCAGTGATAGCTTCGGTAATGGGATGCTCTACTTGCAGTCGAGTATTCATCTCTAAAAAGTAAAACTGATGATTATGATCTACTATAAATTCTACCGTTCCAGCATTTATATAATTTACAGCTTTCGCTGCATTCACAGCAGCTTCCCATAATTTCTCTCTTGCTTCTTGTGGGAAGTTCGGAGAAGGTGCCTCTTCTAGAACTTTTTGGTTACGACGCTGAACCGAACAATTTCGTTCAAATAAATGAACGATATTACCATGTGTATCCCCAAAAATCTGCACTTCAATATGTCTAGAGGAATCAATGAACTTTTCAAGAAAAACTACATCACTACCAAAATACGATTTTGCTCGTGTTTTAATCGATTCAAAATGTTTAAGGAGGGTCTCTTCATCATCACAACGAATCATCCCTATGCCGCCACCCCCTGCACTTGCCTTAAGCATGATTGGATATCCAATCGAAGAAGCTGCCGTAATTGCATCTTCTACAGAAGCAAGTCCCGCTTCTGTTCCTGGGACAACTGGCACGTTTGCATTGATCATTGTAATTCTTGACTCGATTTTATCTCCCATTTTTTCCATTGTATCAGGACTAGGACCGATAAAAACTATACCTTCAGCCTCTGCTTTACGAGCAAAATCAGCATTCTCTGATAAAAAACCATATCCCGGATGAATCGCATCCACTTTTTCTCTTTTTGCAAGAGCGATAATATCATCTACTTTTAAATAGGATTGCTGAACTTGACTCGGGCCAATCTCAAAAGCATAGTCCGCTTCTTTCACATAAGGTAAATCTTTATCAGCTTCTGAATAGATTGCTACTGTTTCAATATTTAATCGCTTACATGTTTTAATAATACGTCTTGCGATTTCTCCCCTATTGGCGATTAATACTTTCTTCATCTTACTTCCCCCTTCGTTTGAACATTTCCCCCATCTATATTAGTCTATACGATTGTTGAAAGCGATTTCAACTAAATTCTGCTTTGTCTCCCCAGGAACAACAAAAGAAGCCCTATAAAAAGGCTTCTTTTACTTGCGTTCAATATGCGTAATACCTTGTTTAACCCAGTTTAAAAGCTGTTCATAATCATTTTTCAACAAATTGTATGCACTTGAAATTTCATTATAAGAATGCTTCATCTCATCGTAACTTTCCATCGCCAGTTGCAAATGGTTTTGAAGGGAGGAGGAATCTGCTGCCTCTTTAGTAGAATAAGAAGTTGGTTTATGTTCTTTTTTCATAATTTGAGGGCGTAGATTTTTGTTCCACCGGAATGCACAGGCTTGCTTAGATCTACCAAGTAATACACTTGCTTCTTGAAAACCAGAAATTTGCGTGTGGCCTTGATTAATTTTATTCAAAATTATTTCTTTTAGAAGATTATCTTCTTCCTCAGTCCAACTATCTTTTCTCAATTTCACATTCATCTGGATCACCCTTTGCTTTTTTATTAATATATGCAAAGTGGGTGCAAATAGACTCTCATATTATTTCTTTTTAGATAAAAATGAATTGACCGCATCGTGATGTACTTCCTGCTCCCAAAGAACAGAACAAGTTCTTACCTCTTCCATAATTCTTTCGTATAATTTTGACTGCTCCCACTTACGTATTAATTGCATTTTGTATGCTCTTATTACAGTCTCATGAGGCACAATCATTCTTTGCACAAAAGCTTCAAGTGCTGTATATTTATGTCCTTCAAAAATTTCCGTTACCCACCCAATAGTTTGAAGTTTGTCAGATGAGTAAGGTACCGCTTCAGTAAGCATTTGGAGAGTGTGATCCTGACGCATTCCTTTTTCCCATAGATAGGTTCCACCACCCCATCCAGAAGTAATGGCCAACTGACCTTGTATGAATCCACATCTTGCATCTTTCTTTACTAAACGATAATCACATAAGGTTGCAATCTCACAGCCTCCACCAACTGCAGTTCCGTTAACTAATGCTAATGTTGGAATAGTCATTGTAGCGACGTCATACAAAATAGTTGCCGCCTCACTTAACATTTCAAATGATTCTTGCTCTGTTTTTAACTTGTGAAGAACAGATAAATCACCACCAGAACAAAAAGACTTATCACCTGCTCCAGTAATTACTGCTAGTTTGATCGAACTATCATTTTTCACTGTATGTACTAATTCTTTAAAACCTGCTAAGACTTCCATATTTATCGCATTATGAATGGCAGCTCTATTTATTTCAAAAATGATAATTTCATCTTTTTTTACTATAGTATAATCCATATTCTGACACCCCTTTTTAAAATATATATAGAAAAAAAGACTACCCAAGAGCCATGATCTCTTTGGTAGTCTTTTAAGGAACAAATACTGAATTATTTGCTCAATACTTCTTTCCCTTTGTATTGACCGCAAGATTTACAAATACGGTGAGCCAATTTCATTTCACCACAGTTTGAACAAGCAACCATACCAGGTACGGATAATTTAAAATGTGTACGGCGTTTTCTTTTTACAGTTTTAGAAGTTCTTCTAGCTGGTACTGCCATAGGTGGCACCTCCTTACAGATCTATTATTCGTCTGTCTGATCAAAATACTTTGCTAAATCAGCAAGTCTTGGATCTACTTTTGGTTGTTCATCTTCCTGCATTTCTTTAAGTTCTTCATCTGTTGCATAGCTCCAACCATTTCCACCCTCATGTCTAAAGTGGTCTGCACCTTCTTTATACACTTGCATTGGAATTTCCAGAAGAATTAATTCTTCTAGAACTGGGTCAACGTTAATAACATCTCCTTCTACTACATGAAAATTATCATAGTCGCTAGCAGAAGTTAATGCTGACTCAGACCAGTTGAAGATTTCATCAGATTCAATCTCAAATGGAAATTCTACATCCTCCCATGTGCGTGCACACGGTAAAATAAGAGTTCCAGAAAGCTGAAAGTGACAAGTCATTTGCGCTGCACCAAATGTGCAGTGCCCTTTTACGTGAACGGCTGAAATCCTTCGAACGTCTTGGTTCCGCTTCTTCACGTTTTCGAGTTCCACGAATTCATCTAAAGTTAGTCCGTTCTCACGATATTTAGATAGCTGATGAATTGTCCATTTCATACGATTATCACCTCAAGACAACAAAGTTGATTATATAATGACTGAATTTAGATGTCAAGATAATTTCTTGTCACTACAATATTTTAACATTATACTTGCATAAAAGAAAGGATTTGATTTGAATATGAAAGCAACTGGAATTGTTGTAGAATATAATCCATTTCATAACGGTCATTTACACCATTTGCAACAAACCCGCATCAAAACGAATAGCGATATTATCATTGCCGTGATGTCTGGGAACTTTCTACAGCGCGGCGAACCAGCACTTGTTGACAAATGGACTCGATCAAAAATGGCCGTTGCAGCGGGTGTTGACTTAGTAATTGAACTTCCCTATGCATTTGCAACTGCCCAGGCAAGTGATTTTGCTAAAGGTGCTATTTTCTTGTTAGATGCTTTAAAATGTCATTCCTTTTGTTTCGGCAGTGAAGAGGGAACATTAGAAGCATTTCAAGAAACCTATAATCTATTATTAACCAAAAAAGACGAATATAATACGGCAATTGCAAGTTATATGAAAAAAGGCATTAGTTATCCTAAAGCGTTAAATGAAGCCTATAATGAAATTTCTGAAGCTACGACGGTTCGATTAGTAGATTTATCTAAACCCAATAATATATTAGGATACCATTACATACAGGCTGCAAATCATTTAAATAGCGATATTAAGCCAGAGACAATTCAACGTGTCGTGGCAAATTATCATGATGATGCTCTGAAAACAGAAACTATTGCCAGTGCCACGGGTATTCGCAAATTGCTTTTTGAAGGCCAGAAGCTTTCGGAGGTAAATGCTTTCATGCCTAGTACAAGCCTTTTAGGATTAACAGAATGGGAAAGCAATAACAAATCTTTTGGTAGTTGGGAACAGTTCTATCCAGCATTACGATTACTAATAATTCGCTCCTCTAGAGAAGAGCTTGGTCAAATAGCAGAAATTACCGAAGGGATGGAAAATGCTATTTGGAAAGCGGCAAAAACACATACGAACTTTCAATCTTTTATGCTACAGATAAAATCTAAGCGTTTTACATGGACACGTATTCAGCGGATGCTAACACATATTTATACAGATTTTACTTGGAACCAATTGCGAGAAATCGATTTCCCCACGTATATAAGACCCTTAGCAATGAACAAGAATGGACAGGCATATTTGCAGAGCATAAAAAAAGACTTGCAGCTTCCACTTGTAAGTAGAGTAGCCGCAAGTAAAAAAGATACACAGTTGCAATTAGATATTAAAGCTGCCGACCTCTACTACTTAGGTTTACAGTCTTCGTATGGAGAATCTATGGTTGGAAGTGATTTTCGTATTGCTCCCATTATCGAATAGCTTATTTGGGCTTTAACTGATCTAAATAAGCAAGAGCATCATCAATCGTTTTCACAGGTACGATTTTCATTTTCGTACCTATTTTTCTTGCAGATTTTAGAGCTTCTTCATAATTAGATGTCAAATCAGGATTATTTGCTAAAATAGTTGGATCAATATCATCATCAGGCGCGAACATTATTTCCATGTCTTTATTGTCCGCAGCTATAACTTTTAAATCTATCCCACCAATTCTACCTACTGTCCCATCAGGACCCATTTCACCAGTGCCTGCTATTTTATAGCCCTTCGTAATATCTTCAGGTAATAATTGATTTAAGATTTCCAAGGTGAACATTAGTCCAGCAGATGGTCCTCCAATATCTTCGGAGTTAATATGTACGACAGGAGTTGTTTCCACTTTTTTGTCTGCCGTATAACTAATACCGATACTTGGCGTTTCAAGCACTCCAGGTATTGTTTTAAGGGATACTTCTTTATCCAACTGTTTTCCATCACGCTCAACCTTTAGACGAATGACATCGCCTTCTCCTTTGCCAGTTAAGTATGTTCTTATAGACTCTTCGGTTAATTCTCCGATATCATCCATTTGTAAAATTTTATCGCCAGCTTCTAATATTCCATCAGCTGCACTATCATCCACCACGTTAAAAATAAATATCCCATTATTTGATATAGTGTAGGGCTTATTTGCTCGGTTAAATGCAACTGAAATAGCATTAAATTGAGAATTAGACATAAGCTTTAATTGACGAACATTATATTCTGTTTCATCTTCGTCTTCTTGGCGAATTTCATTTGCTTTGTATATTTTTTGGTTGTCCGTTATTTTGGCAAAAGCATAAGTAAGCGGGGTAGCTTTTGCTAGTGCGATTGTTAGGAGACTCAATGTACCCTCGTCATCCTGATCCCCACCATCTACTTCTACAAATGGTTCAAGTTCGTATGCACCACCTGGTTTAGAAATATAAGAGTCCATTGGATAAAAACCTAACGCTAACACTATTACTACTATGAAAAGAAGGATTATCGGATTTCTCTTCTTCATTTAATTATCCCTCTCTTTCTACAACACATTTGAATATTAGTTTATCACTTCCATTTTTTTCTGACAAAATTTATGTGAACAAAGGATGAATTTTACATGCATAGACTAATAACAATCGGTAGTTGGGCACTTATTATACTTTTATTTTTACAGCCTGGCGTTGCCCACAAAGGTGCACTAGAAGGAATGAGGATTTTCACTACCGCTTTACTACCCTATTTACTCCCCTACTTAGTAATAACACAGCTATTTATTCGTTCTAAAAACTCGTTTTTAAATACTACGAACAAATATAAAATGTATTTAAATATTTATTTGCTAAGTGCAATAGGTGGATTTCCAAGTGGAGCTGCAGTTATAACATCGTTAAAAGATATAGGTACTTTAAATAAAAACAATGCAAGTTGGTTGCTTGCGATATGCCATGCACCTAGTCCAATGTTTGTTATAGGCTTTGTAGGAATTGAAATTTTCCATGCAGAAATTGCTGGCATTAAACTTTTAATCATTATACATGCTGTGAATTTAGTTTTTTTGCTAGTATTTATTGTGTTATCTCCACCCATTCATCAAAGTACACATATTCAAAAGCCTTCTGAATCTCCATTTCAGGAAAGTATTAAAGAGACGTATCAAATACTATTGCTAATCGGTACTACGGTTATATTTTTTACTACAGTGAGTTTTATCGTATTTGAATCTGTCAAAGAAATTTTACCGAATATTTCCCCTACCTTACTTGTTTTCGTCGCCTCTCTCTTTGAAATGACTGGTGGGATTAGCTTAGCTGGTGAAATGTTGTCAGGCTCCGCACTATTACCTTTAGTAGTTGCTTTTATTATTGCTTTTAGTGGTATAAGTATTCATATGCAAATAATCGTTCTTGCTCAAAAAGCAAATATCAGTATTCGTAAATACATTCTTTTCCGCTTTCTTCATATGCTAATAATTCCAGTACTGTTTTTCTTTTTATAACACTGTGAAATAGTAAAAATAATAAAAGATACATAATCTGATATAATGTCTCTTTTAAGACTACAAAATCATATCTCTGTTTAGGCAGACGGTAATATCCATACATTCACTTTGACTGCCCTTATCCTCTATTATCTTAACCCTTAGAAAGTTTAATAGGATAGCTTGAACTGCGTTTGCCTGATAACAGTACAACAGTATTATTCATCCTTTAAAGCGTCATGAATATTGTGCATAAGGCATTTTTATCTATATTCAAAAAAGAACCCTGCATAATTGCAAGGTTCTCTATTCATTAATATGTATTATATTTTTCTATTAATGCTTTCTCTACATGAGATGGCACAAGTTCATCTATTTTGCCCCCATACCTAGCTACTTCTTTTACGATACTTGAGCTTAGGAAGGAATATTGATTTTTGGTCATGATAAAGAATGTTTCTATTTTATTATTTAGTACTCGATTCATAGAAGTGATTTGCATTTCATACTCAAAATCAGAAACAGCCCGTAAACCACGAATAATAACACTTGCATTTACACTTTCAGCATAATCTATCAATAACCCTGAAAATGTTTGAACCTTGACGTTTGGCAAATGAGAAGTAGCATCTATGATCAATTGCATTCTTTCCTCCACAGAGAAAAGTGGGTTTTTGGATGAGTTATTCAAAACAACGATAAAAACTTCTCCAAAAATAGATGCTCCTCGATTTATAATATCTAAATGACCATTCGTAATTGGATCAAAAGTTCCTGGCACTACTGCTATTTTTCCCAATTTAATTCTCCTCTTCTTTAAGGCAACGATAAATAGAGATGACCGTACCTCCATATATCTCTTTTTTCACTAGCTCAAAGTCACCATATGATTTTTCAAGTGTGACATTTTTCTCATGTTCACAAACAATAATAGCAGATTTACTCATACATCCTTTATCTACTAATGATTGAACTAAGTCATAATACACTAACTTATCATATGGAGGATCCACAAATAATAAGTCAATTTTGAGTTCTCTTTTCTCAATAGCCTTTACCGCTCTCGTAGCATCAGCTTTGAATATTTCACCAGAATCCTCCAAACGACACTTCGTCAAATTATCTTTTATAGTTTGGATAGCTTTTGGATCTTTTTCGATAAAAATACATGTATCAATACCTCTACTTAAAGATTCGATACCCAAGTTACCACTGCCTGCAAACAGGTCAACGGCAATACCGCCATCAAAATATGGACCAATCATATTAAAAATAGACTCTTTTACCTTATCGGTGGTAGGTCTTGTATTCATTCCAGAGACTGCTTTTAATGGCAGTCCTTTCCTCGAACCTGATATTACTCTCATAACTACACTCCAATGCTAAAATAGTGCGGATTGTGTAATATTTATACGTTTTTCTTGTTTTTCAATATTCACTAAAAACAAACGTATCATCCACGCTTCTTCAATATACAACTGCGAACCTATATCTTCAAATGGTTCTGATAAAGCATCATATCTTTTTTCATTTAATACATAGAAAGGTTCTTGAATCGGAAAACGAAAAGCTCTTGTTGCATTTTGCACATATAAACCCTTGTCTGTGTGGTTAAGTGTATATCCCAAATTAGAAAGCAGCGGTTCTGCTTCATAAAGAATTTTGCCATCCTTAAAAAGAACTTTTATCTTTTCCTGTTGTAACTCATTGATATATAAGGGTCTATAATCTTCAAATAATAATGGGAAATTTTCAGCACCTGCCTGCTCATTCAAAACAAAGAAGGAGGTTTTTAGATTGATAATATCTGTCAAAATCTCATCAAACTTCGCTGCAGTAAGTTGTTGTTTGTTGTTAAGTAAAGCAGTTTGAAACTTCTTTCGTTGTTCGGAAGTTAAATAATTTGTTATCGTTTCGTACATCCAACTGGATTTTGGAGAGCCAACAGGCAAGTCTAACAAAAAGCTACTTAGGACTTCAGCTATCAATTGATCCTCTCGAGGTAATTCATATTGTGCTTGTATATTCTTAACGATAAGTTCATTTTGAATAGAAGCAATATCCTCCTGTTGAACAAACGCAATTCGAGAAGCATCAATATTACTTTTGTTTTTCTCAAAAATTACAGCTAAATGTTCGCTATTCATATAATCTAATTCCCCAAGTAAGTTAGTGATTTCATCCGGCAAAGTAGTCGAAGCGTATACTGTAAAATAATCATCTTCATATTGGATAGGCAAGACATTCTGCTGCCAATATAATTCTTCTACATTCCCGGCACCAATAGAAAGTGAATAATCGATTAGCTCAAGGGAAGTTTTACCGATTAAAGGCAATCCCGATACCCACATACCGCCTCTTTTTAGTTCATCTGTAATTTGAAGTGAAGTTAGCGAAACAGCCCCAGTTTCTATTTTAACTAGGAAGTCTAGGATTAATTGGCCATCCTTTAAACCGTCTACTAAAGGAATTTCATAGGAAATGCTCTGTTTAGAGTTTTCTTCTGCTTTAAACGTAGTCATGTCTTCAGTTAAGCGGTTGCAACTATCACTCGTATCTAAATCACAGCTTCTATTTTCGCTAATAATCGGCCATGTTACAATAACTTCTTCCTCAGGAAGATTGATAAAATGTTGTTTAATAACAATCTTATCCTTTTTTACTTTCATCTCTACATCCTGTTCATAGAAGAATACTTGTCCATTCTCTTCTAATCCTGAAGAGTACGCATCATATTGAAATAAGAGCAAAACACTATTAGTTACAATTAGGAATAGGCATAAAAAACTTAAAACAAATTTCATAGAATTGTCCTCCAACAAAGTGGTAAGATATATGAGAAAGGAAGTGTTTTCAATTGATCCAACGTTTTATAGAACTAGGCGAAGGTTATGGCGATATTTACGAGCTATGTGAACTCGCAAAAGTAAACAAAGAGCGTATACACCAAGCATTTATATTTTCTTCAACTAAAGACGATATAAGATATTTTTCCATAGCAATTGCTCTAAAACCAGTAAATACTGCAAATTTCTTTCCCATATATATATGTCGAGAGGGTATTGTTGAAACCCAAAAAGAATCTAAACGACTCAGTATTTTTAAGGAAGCTTTAAACGAAATAGCTATCCAACCTGTAACAGTCGATATAAAACATTCTTCCATCTATGTGGATGTTAATTTATATTATCAGTATATAATCGGTATCTTACGTTTAAACAATTTAATACCACCGCTTCAATAGGCTAGTTACAGTCCGATTTTGTAATCGTATTCTTTTGCTTTATCTGGTTTACTATTTTCAAATTCAGTTTTTAAAAACGGTCTATATGACTCTAAAATTTCCTTGACATAAGGCAGTTTGTTCATCTTTTGCTTAGCAACGTCAATTTGATCTTGATCGCAATATAATACGACATATTTTTGTCTTTTAGAAATATAATGAACGTGACCAAACTTTCGCAAGGATTTAGCTTGTTTTAAATGATGTACATAGACAATTAGTCCTTGTCTTTCTGTCATACTTTTCCCCTCATTTCTTCCTCTCAAGAATAACATAGGGAGGAATTTGATAGCAACAACAACTAACTGACAGTTTTGTGTTCTTTAGATATAATAGGAAAATGCCTATATATTTTTAAAAAAACATTTTACTCTTTTAAGGAGGAATTGAAACTATGGGTAAAAAATCAAATGTAGCTTTCGCACTTGCTGCTGCTGCAGGTGCAGCATGGGCTAGTACTAAAGTACTTTCTAAACCCGAAAGTCGTACCACCAAAAAAGCATTGGAATATGAACAACCTATTATATTGGCTCATCGTGGGGGCTCCGCTCTTGCACCCGAATGCTCTCCTTCTGCATTTGAACAAGCCGCCAAACTTGGAGTCCATGGTTTTGAAATTGATATAAGACTGACAAAAGATGAAGAGATAGTTGTATTTCATGATGAAGAATTAAACAGAGTTACTAACTTTACTGGTAGAATATCTGATTATACGTTAGCCCAATTGAAAGAAGCAGATCTTGGGCATCATTTCTTAGATATTGAAGGAGTTCCTTCTTACAAAAATTGTGGAGAACAGATTATCACTTTAGGGGAATTATTAAATTCATATCCACAGATGCTTATCAATATGGATATGAAAGATGCACCCAATACCTATGAAGGTAGTTTAATGCCTTCAAAACTTTGGAGACTTTTAGAGGAACATCAAGCATTCGATCGAGTTGTGGTTGCGAGTTTTTATGATGATCAACTAGATAGATTTAACCTATATGCACAAAACTCGGTTGCAATTGCTGCCAGTGAAAAAGAAGTAAGAAAAGCCTATACAGCATACTCAAGCAAACTAAAACATCTATATCATCCAAAGGCAGATGTTTTTCAGATTCCAGTCAAATCAAATGTATTTCCACTTGATAATCCTGGATTTATAAAGTTTTTGAATTCATTAAATATCCCTGTTCACTATTGGACAATTAATGATCCAGAAGTGATGAAAAAACTTATCAGTAATGGCGCTAAAGGAATAATTACCGACAGACCCGACTTAGCAATGGAAGTTTTGAAATTAGATTAGTGTCTAATTGAAGAAGCAAAGTACAGCTATATAAGTCAATTTAATAAACCGAATAGCAATAGTATCCAAACAACGTTGATTTCCGCTCCGAGCAGACGCTTTCCGTGGGCACGGCTTCAGCCGCTTCCTTCGCTTACGCTCTGTCCAGGGTCTTCAGCTCGCGCTGTTCCCACCGGAGTCGCTGCTCTGCGCTCCAATCAACTAGATCCACTTTATATAATTGGATAAATGGATATAAACCCACATAAACATACGTATTCTATCTTAATATAAGTAGGGATGAAATGGACTCCGATAAAAGAGAATTTATTTACTTTCTTCTTCCATAATAAATTATTTACCTAATCATGCAGACAGTTTATCCCTATAATAATTTGAATTACTATTATTGTCTCGGCTATTTACTTTGCTTTATCTCAGAGTTGAGAACTACCTTTTATATTGATTGGAGTGGAGGGTGGCGACTCCAGCGGGATAAGCGTTAGGCGAAGACCCCGCAACGAAGTGAGGAGGCTGAGGCAACGCCCGCGGAAAGCGTCCACCTGAAACGGAAATCAGTAGCATTATTCAATCTTAAAAGTTCCGTTAAAAAAAGATGTGTGCATTTTATGCACACATCTCATAACTTTTGAAACTTTAGGCTGAACAAGAACAAGATCCACCTGTACCGCAGCCACTTCCACAACTAGAACCCGAAGAAGCAAAAAATGGGTTACTAACAGGAACTTTAACACCTTCTGAAACAGATTTACCAATTAATAAACTCACTTCGTCCAGTAAGTCCTGCAATTCGTTCTCAGCGACTTTCAAGTTCGCCACTGCATCTACCATATCTAATTTTCGTTTAGTTACTCGGATGTCTTTCATAACTTTCGAATAATCAGGATGGTATTTCCCGAAACGTTGAACCTCTTCGTATTGCTCTTTTAGCCTAGTGAAGCTATTAACCTCACCTACTAAAGATGTATCTGTATATACAGCACGATGTGCATCTAAGTATTGATAAAATTGTTCAGAGGAAAGAATCATAGTACATAATATATCCGATTGATCCATTATCTCGACCCATTCGTTTGTCATAATCATTTTGATTAACCTCCAATCTTGTTAATCATACCAGAAAAGTAAAAATAAATGCCAAACTATTAACTTATTGTTAGGAGAAAATAATGAACAAACTACAAAATTTATTTGAAACAGTGACAGAAAACGCATCAGAACAAGAACTTAGCCTAGTAAATAACTTTCTAAATGCGATTCAACAAAAACAACAAAATGAAGCACCTACATACTTAAATGCTGTATTTCAAATGGACACCCAGTATGACGAAGGCCAATGTACTGTCACGATGCCAATAACTCCAATCTCGCATAATAGTTTCAATATGCCTCATGGCGGTATTATTGCTACACTTTCCGATAATGCGATGGGTTTTTTAATCAACAAGGATCTACACCCTGAGGGCAAAGGTGCAGTTACAACGAATATGACAATTCATTATGTTAAAGCATCAACAGAAAAAACCTTAATCGCAACTGCTAAATACCTACATAAGGGTCGTCAAACGATAGTTATGGAATGTACGGTAACACAACCGGATGGAAGAAAAATAGCTTATGCTACTGGATCATTTTTTGTGATTAACCCGCCCTCTTCTTCAAAATAGGTATTAACTACATCACGATCAGAAAAAGGGACTACAAGGTCATGTAAAATTTGCTCTTGTTCATGTCCCTTTCCTGCTATTAACACGGTATCCCCTGCTTGCGCCATTTGTAAAGCATATATAATAGCTTTTTTGCGATCTAGTTCTATTTGAAACTTCTGTACATCTAATCCTCTTACAATATCTTTAATAATATCTGCTGGACTTTCACTACGCGGATTATCCGAGGTGATTATAGCCTTTGTTGCAAAAGTTGTCGCAACTTTCCCCATTTCGTTTCTTTTTTTCTTATCTCTATCTCCTCCACATCCAAAAACAACGTAAATATTATTTTTAGCGAAGGATTTAATAGTTGTAAGACATACTTCCAGAGCATCGGGAGTATGCGCATAGTCGATGAATACTTTTATCCCCTTAAGGTTATCAATTTGTTGAAATCTACCAGTTGGAAGTGTTACTGGTTTTACATTTTGTAGCGGGATATTCAAAGTCCTTAACGACGCAAGTGCTGCAGCGAGATTCATCCCGTTATAAAATCCACTATTTCTCATTCGTACTTCAATCTCTTCGTTCTTTACTTTAAATTTATATATTATCTCGTCTTCTGTTTCATTTTCCTGTTTAAAAGAAACCGCATTACGAGTATCTATACCGAAACTAGTAATAGGTAAAAAAGAATTTTCTGCTACTGATCTACACCATTCGTCATCTGCGTTAACTACTAGTTTTTTACATAACGGGACGAGTAATTCTTTTGATTTCTTGTAGGGAACCATTCCCCCATGAAATTCAAGATGATCTTTTCCAATATTTAAAAATACACCGATATCGATTGGATAGCTTCCCAATCGATTGTCCAATAATCCTTGAGAAGATGCTTCTAATATAATGAACTCAACAGAATGCTTGGAACAATGCTGAACAATTTGGATAAAATCATAAAATGGCAATGTAGTATTATTTCGGAAATTTTGCTTCAACTGCCTACCGTTTATAAACACGCCTAGTGTTCCGATTACACAAACCGATTTCCTTTGCTGCATGAGTAATTGAGCAATGAAAGATGCAACTGTAGTTTTACCATTAGTACCTGTTATTGCTACAGTTTTCATTTTGGTTCCATATAGTTCGTATGTTTTTTCACTAATTTTCTGCTTTAACCGGTCCAAATCCGAAGGAATAATAATCTGAGGAACACTGCAGTCAGCTATAAAAACTTCTGAAATTATTGCAATTGCCCCTAGTTGAATTGCTTCATCAATAATGCGAAGATTATTTCTTTCGGAAACAAAAATATCCCCTTCTTTAATTTGCTTTGAATAATTGATGATTTTGCTCTTACGGCATATTGAAAAGTCACCGATAATCCTATATGTTAATCCTTCTAAAAGTTCGTTTAACGGATAAATAGTACCACACTCCCTACACCATTCTTGTAAAATCGCATACAGTAAAATGAATTCCCTGTATCGTATGAACGGAGTGTTTGAAATGTCACGAATAGAGTGGTTGAGATTATGATTGTTCAAAAATTTGGCGGTATTGCCATGCAAAATCATCAGAACAGACAATTAGTAATACAACGAATCCAACAAGCAATTAATACCCATCAACAGGTTCTTGTCGTTGTTTCAGCAATGGGACGTAGAGGAAAGCCCTATGCAACTGATACTCTTTTAGATTTGCTTCCTTTAAACGACAGTAGTATTGAAACTGATTTACTCTCCGCATGTGGAGAACTAATCTCGAGTGCCGTATTAACAACAGAACTTAAAGCGCAAGGAATATCTTCTACTCTTCTTTATGGGAAAAGTGCTGGCATTATTACGAACGATACGTATGGAAATGCTCTTATAAAGAAAGTAGATCTTAGTTCTGTAAACCAAGCATTTAAAAATTTCCATTGTGTTATCGTTCCTGGTTTTCAAGGTTTTTCAGAAAGCACCCATAATTTCACTACATTAGGAAGAGGAGGTAGTGATTTAACAGCAGTAGTCTATGGCTATCATTTGAATGCAGATGTAGTTGAATTTTATAAAGATGTACCTGGTATAATGACGTCAGATCCGTTTACTAGTGACAATGTGGAACTTATTCCTTTTATGACTTATAAAGAGCTTGAAGAAAAGATTGATGAGCCAATCGAAGTCATACAAAAAAGAGCAGCTACATTCGCTGCTCTTCATCAAGTGCCTTTGCATATTCGGTCTTTGTATTTGGATAGTGAAGGTACCTTTGTCTCTAACTAATTATTGAGGTATGTTTTTGGGTGTATTTACTACTTTTCGTTCGATAAAGTTTTGAGTATAATAGCTACCGTATACCCCAATACCAGTATGTGTAAAGTCTTTACCTAATAAGATTTCTCGATGGTCTTTAGAGTTCAACCAACCATTTACAGCTTCCCCAGCATCAAAGTAAAAAGCAGCTGTATTACCGGCAGCACTAGAAAATTCAATGGATGATTCTTTCAATTGATCACTAAACTTAGATACTTCAAATTTTTCATTGGCCACAATATTGTTTCTAGCCATTTCTTCACTATTAGCCATCGCTATATTTTGCAATTCATTATCAGATACTAAAAGTTGAAGACCATTCCGATAACGATATACGTTTGTCAGTTCATAAATTTGACGCTCATTGGCACGATCTATTGCTACTTGTGAAAGAGAGTCGGGAGTTTTTGCTTCTACCATGATTCCGTTATATAAAATATCATATGGCTTATGTAACAAAATAGTCTTTGGATCTGTAAATCTCACTGCTTCTAATTGTTGACTTTCTGTATCAATGTATAACATAGCAAATAAATTATCAAACTGAACTAGTATTCTATTGTTTATGTCCTCTTCCGAAAGTGTAAAAGTATACGTATTTGAATCTATGGAAAATGTAATTTCCGATTGTACTAGTGTAAATCGATATATATCAGCTAGTTGTTGCCCAATTTTATATGGAGCCACTTCTACATTTTTTCCAGCTGCAAAGGCTTGAGTTACTTTGTCTCCTTCTATACCTATTAATAAATAAGTTGTAAGAGATTGATTGTACACCCACCATTCATAACCAAATGCTGATGGCTCGGTTCTAGTTGGTTTTCCTAACATCTCCACAACCGATTGGGCCGATTCTCCTACTAATGTTGAAATGCCATCTTTAGGACGTGTAAATACCGTCTCCACCTCCACAACTTCTGGAGTAGTATCAGGAATTACTTGACCAGAATTATTGGAACCAGTTATCAGTTTGTTTTCATGTACAGGATTATCAAAATATATAAATATCACTAGTACTATAGCTATAGCGATAACAATTCTAATTAGATTATTCATCATATCTTTTTCACCTTTTTCTTCCCCCATTTCTCCTAGTATACCAAGCTTAACTAGAAAGACACAATGTTACCATTGCAACATTATGAAATTTGCATTAATATTAGTAGGAACAGATTCTATTTGGAATATGAACGTGAGGGAGGACAATTTAATGTATTTCGAAAACACTGGTATAGAAAACACTGTCATTGATCTAAATATATTAGACGATCTTATGAAAAAGCATGGTTTAGTTCGTGCAGGTCAATGGGATTATGAACGTGTAACATATGATAAAAAGTATATAATCAAAGAAGGTACTTTTTATCTTCGAGTATTTGGTTTTACAAAAGATGGCGATGTAGGTGCTCATGATGCGAACATTACTCTTTTAAAACCTGTTATAGGAAAACACTATTATCCTCATGGTGTTGAATATGGTGAAAATGAAGTTTTCCCAAAACATTTACTAAAATCAAGTGAACAAACATTAGCTGCAGTAAAAACAGAGTTAGCTGCTTTTGAAATTCACGCATAATAGGAATATCCTAAAACGCAAGAGTTTCATTCTCTTGCGTTTTTTCTGTTCAAAATTTACTAATTTGTCTATACTGTTAATAAACGATAGAAAAGGAGTGTATGATGGTCTTAAATCTTTTTAAAAAGGAATATATAAAATATCTTTTTGTAAGCATTTTTCTTTTGTTGTTAATAATATTTATCCTTCCAGTTTCCATACCTATTATACTCGCATTACTGACTGCTATTATAATTGAGCCAATTGTAAAGTTCACTCAAAAAACATTTAAATGGAAGCGGAAACCTGCAGTCATAACAAATTTTGCTCTTTTTATCAGTGTCATTTCCGGACTTTTATATTTAATAATAACAAAACTCTTTAGCCAGCTTATTTATACCTCTCAGACTATTCCTACATATATTAATAACTGGACTGGATTATGGATTGATATGCAAAACAGTTTATTTCGATATACAGAAGGACTCCCTAAAGAAGTAGTAGAATCAATTCAAAATAAATTTGACGCTACACTAGAAAGTATGAGAGATGCCGTGCTAGATATCCTTAGCTATAGCAATATTACTGCATTACTGACGAATATTCCAAACTTCTTAGTTAGTTTTATAGTTTTTATTATTGCTCTTTTTTTATTTATGTTAGATTTGCATAATTTACAAGTAAAGTTTTTTTATTATTTAACTGATAATACTGCAAGTAAAGTACGATTTATGTTTGCTAGTATAAAAAAAGTGGCTATTGGATTTATGAAAGCCCAAATTATAGCAAGCTTCATCATTTTAGGTGCAGCATTCCTTGGGTTACTGCTTATTATTACACCAAAATATGCTTTAATAATGGCTGTTGTCATTTGGATAATCGATATCATCCCTATATTAGGTTCAATAGCTATTTTAGCACCTTGGGCTATTTATCATTATTTAACTGGAGACATGGTGATGGGAACCAAATTGGCTATTTTAGCTGTCGTTTTACTAATAATACGTAGAGCAGTGGAACCAAAGTTGATGGGAACCCAAATGGGTATATCTCCATTAGCAATCCTTATAGCTATGTTTATCGGAGCAAAGCTTTTCGGTTTTATTGGATTTTTAATAGGTCCACTCGTTGTTATCATATTTATCACTGCAAAAGAGTCCGGCATGCTAAAACTAAATTTTAAGGTTTAAATGATTAAGTAAAAGTGCAAAATAGAATGCAGCTACTCTAATGATCTTTAAAAGGCAACGTTCTTATGGAATAAATCCATAAGAACGTTGCCTTTTGTTTTGTTCTTTATCTATCCGCCTATTATTGCTTTAATAACTGAGGTAGTTTCTCCACCATGATAGAATACGTATAGCAATAAATACACAGCAACCCCTGTTATTGCAACAAAGAACCAAATAACACTGGTGATTGGCCCAATCTTACGATGCTTTTTAATGTTATTTTTATAACCTAAGTATAAAGTAACTAGGCCAAAAACTGCACCAGTCGTTGCTAATGTAATATGGAATATCAAAAAGATAGTGTAGTAAATTTTAATGTCATCAGGACCACCAAAAGCTGTATTTCCGATGAAAATAGTTCGCGATGCATAGATGATGAAGAAAAGTAAAGCCGAAATTGCAGCAGCAGTCATCGTTTTTTTGTGGGCATTAATTTTTCTTTGTTTAATAAGTGCCCAACCTATTGCAACTAACACCGCACTTAACACGATAAAAAATGTACTTATAGTTGGTAGAACCGGTAAATTCATTAATCATTCTCCTCGAATAACTTTATTAAGTTTAAAGGTCAGCTTGGACTTTTAAATCATCCAGAGCTTTTTGTGTGATTTCATCTGCATTATCTTGTTCATTTTTATACCACTTGAAGAAAATAGACATTAAAAATGCAGCATAAATTATTTCCTGTACGATTTTCATCAGTATTCCACCCAGTTGTTGATCATCGATAGGTGACATATTAGAAAATAATTCAGGTCCACTCAATGATAGTCCTGCTAATGTACTTGCAGGTACACATAGCTCCATTGCTTTCAACCAAACATCTGGATTCGTATACGTATCATATAAAGGTGTCCCAGTAAATATAATTAACGCACATGCAGGAGTTATTAAAACTGCACTGCCTATTATGAAGCCAATCTTCTTTAAACCGTGTAGTCGTTGAGTAACTTCCTCAATATCTATAATAGACCACCACATGAAAACTGCTGAGATGAATAGGATAAACGTATATGTGCCATGTAGTCCTTCATCCAGTTTGATAGTATCAAATAATAAAGGAATGTGATAAATCGAAAACAAACCAGAAAATACTATAAGCGCTAGTAATGGCTTTGTTAATATCGGAAAAACCTTACGAACTACTGGCAATTCTATTACTACTTTCCAAACCCACCAAGGAATACCTTTCATCAGTAATGGCGGAACTAACAATAACAATAATGCCATCTGAACCATATGGAAAGAGAACATTATATGTGCCATTAAATCTACAGGTGAACCTTTCACAATATATAAAAGAACTATACCTATTAGAAAATAAGCAGCCTCTTTCTTTTTTAGTGGCTCTGATACTTTAAAGTCATTTCGCCATTTGACCGTTATTAAAAAATATAAAATAGTTAAAAATACTATAACACCAATCATTATAGGGCTCCACAATGCTTGGAATCCAAATATACTTATAGGCATAAGTATCATCGCTCCTTTTTAGGTAACTTCCTCTATTATATAGGTCAAACCCAATAACTTCAATGAACGAACTATGACATTTCCCTATTTTCAAATATCATTTTACTCAAAAAAAGCCGAGACAAAGTTTTTAACTTTGTCTCGGCTTTAAGTTGTTTAACCCCACCAAATAATAGTAAGGAAAGTTAAGATAAAAGTGAAAGCTAACAAAACAGCACTGTATAAGAAAAACGCAACTACCTGATGATTTTTTTCACTCATATGCATGAAGTAGTAAAGCTGTAACACTACTTGAATTGCAGCAAGTAATAAAATCACTGGAACGATTAGATAGACAGAAAATCCAGCAGCTACTGCTGTAAAAGAAATTAAAGTTAAGAATATCATAATCCCAAAAGTAGTAACTTGGTTACGCATATCCTTTTTGCGTTTTTGCTTAATATAATCAAATTCTGTTTGAGATCTCACATAAACTTGAGCGTCGTGTGACATATTAACCAACAACTCCCATCAAGTATACTACTGTAAAGATGAACACCCAAACTACATCAATGAAATGCCAGTATAGGGAAGCAGTATAGTATTTTGGTGCATTATACAAACTAAATCCACGTTTTGCATTACGTACCATTAATAGAATAATCCATCCTAGTCCAATTACAACGTGCAATCCATGAGTACCTACAAGCGTAAAGAATGCAGATGAGAAAGCACTTTGTCCATAATGAAAACCTAAATGTACATAGTGATTAAACTCATAAATTTCTAAACCTAAGAATGCTAATCCCAACAGAACTGTGATAGCCAACCAAGTTTGCATACCTCTAAAATTATGGTTTTTCATATGATACATTGCATACACACTAGTTAGCGATGAAGTTAATAGAATCATCGTCATAATAAATACTAATGGTAATTCGAATAGTGTGTTAGTAGAGAATTCCATCCCACTTGGGCCTTTGTTTTTAAGCGCTAAATACGTAGCAAACAAACTTGCAAATAGTACAGTTTCTCCACCAAGGAATAACCAAAAACCTAAAAACTTATTCTTACCTTCTAAAGTAACTTGCTCAGGATGATCTGGCCAAGTTTGTGGGGTGTACTTTTTATTAAAGTCCATTATTATTTACCCCCTTTATCATTCATTAAATCTTCTTTGTGAATATGGAATCCATGATCATCTTTTATAGAACGAACAGCCATAGAACCAAGTGTAATTGCTAAACCTAATACTATAACAGGAATAGCCCAATCTTTTTCACCGTTATATAATGCTCCAAATGCAGCGATAAACAAACCGAAAGTCATAACAATTGGAATGATTGAATTGTTAGGCATATGGATATCAGAAAGTGGTTCTGCATATGTCATACCTTCTTTATTACCTTCTTGTTTTTCAATCCAGAATGTATCTAATCCACGAACAAGTGGAGTTTGTTTAAAGTTATAAAACGGAACTGGTTGAGGAATAGCCCACTCTAAAGTACGGCCGTCTTCCCATGGATCATTGCCAGCAGGTACATTCTTAACAACTGTTATGATAATGTTCACTACTAGAATAATAACTCCCACTGCCATGAATGCAGCTCCAATTGAACTGATTAAGTTGAATAAATCCCAACCTTGATCTGCTCCGAACGTAAATACGCGACGTGGCATACCCATTAGTCCTAAGAAATGCTGTATGAAGAAAGTTAAATGGAATCCAATAAAGAAGAACCAGAACGTCCATTTACCTAGTTTTTCACTTAACATTTGGTTGAACATTAAAGGCCAATATAAGTGTACTGCTGCTAAAATTGCTAACACTACCCCACCTACGATTACATAGTGGAAATGAGCAACGATAAAGTATGAATCATGTAATTGATAATCAAGCGGAGCTGCTGCTTGCATAATACCAGTTACCCCACCTGCTACGAATGAAGGAATGAATCCTAACGCATAAAGCATTGGAGTTGTAACTTTAATACTTCCTCCCCAAATCGTAAGCAACCAGTTAAATATTTTCATACCAGTAGGAACAGCGATTGCCATAGTAGCAACTGCGAAAATAGCATTGGCTGTTGGTCCTAAACCAACCGTAAACATATGGTGAGCCCAAACCATGAAGCCTAAGAAACCGATTAATACAGTTGCAAAAACCATAGAAGAGTAACCGAATAAACGTTTACGTGAGAATAAAGCAAATATTTCTGAGAATATACCAAACGCAGGTAATATTAAGATGTATACTTCAGGATGCCCGAAAATCCAGAATAAATGCTCCCAAATAATCGTATTACCACCCATTGTATGATCAAAGAAGTTACCACCGAACATGCGGTCTAAGATTAAGAAAAATAAACCAATAGTAAGTGGTGGGAATGCGAATAATATCAATGCACTAGCTACAAATGTAGTCCAAGTAAACAATGGCATACGCATGTATGTCATACCTGGTGCACGCATATTAATGATCGTTACAAGGAAGTTAATACCTCCTATATAAGTACCAGCACCGGCTATTTGAAGTCCAAGTGCATAAAAGTCAATACCATGACCAGGAGACGCTAGCGATAATGATGCGTAAGAAGTCCATCCCGCATCAGGTGCTCCTCCCATAAACCAAGATAGGTTAAGGAAAATACCACCGAACAAGAATAACCAAAATCCAAGTGAATTTAGAAATGGAAACGCTACGTCACGTGCACCAATTTGAAGTGGCATAACGGCGTTCATAAATCCAAATAATATCGGCATGGCCGCTAGGAAAATCATCGTTGTTCCGTGCATTGTAATAATTTCATTGAACAGTCCAGCACTAACAAAATCATTATCTGGTTGTGCTAATTGAATACGAATAAGCATTGCCTCAATACCACCGATTACGAAGAACAAACCGCCGGCAGCAAGGTACATGACTGCAATTTTTTTATGGTCTACTGTTGTTAAATAGTCCCATAAAGTTGCGCCAAAGCCTTTTTTCTTTGCGATAGAACTCACAACTTTAACCTCCCTCATAATTTATCTGTGGAACTTATTTTTCTACAGATAGTCCCATTAGGTATGCTGCAAGAGCATCTAATTGAGCTTCACTAAACTTTTCGCCATCGTTAATAGCTTCTGGCTGAGGCATTAAGTTACCCGGTTTGTACTCTTGCGGATTATTAATCCATTTTTTTAAGTTTTCTTCATCATGAGCCATAAATCCAGCAACACGATTACGGTCACCAAAAGTAGCTAAGTTTGGTCCCACTCCACCTGTAGTGCCTGCTCCTGAAGTAGCATGACAAGCTATACAGCTAGTATTAAAGATTTCTTCACCTTCTGTTGCAAGATCATCTGTTGCAACATTTTGTGTAGTTTTCATAGATTCAACCCAAGCATTGAAATCGTCTGATTCCAATGTTTTAACTTTGAAATCCATTAGAGCATGTGACGGTCCACAAAGTTCCGCACATTTACCATAGAACACACCTTGTTCTAAACTTGCAGATGCGTCATCAAATTCTAAATAGAACTGGTTAACGTTTTCTACGTTTGTATCCATTTTACCACCTGCTGTAGGAATCCAGAAGGAGTGCTTCACATCAGCAGCTTTTAAATTGAAAAATACTTTTTGATCAGTTGGTACTACTAACTCTTGAGATGTAACTATTCCAAGGTCTGGATACTCAAATTCCCACCAATAAAGTTTAGCAGTAACATTTACTGTTACATTTGTTTTGTTACCTTCTTCGTCTACTTGATCCATTGCAGCTACATCAGCATGTTTATACGTATAGTAAACAGTTGGAATAGCCAAAACGATTAACAGTAATATTGGAATAACTGTCCATACTATTTCAAGCGTATGACTTCCTTCTACTTGTTTAGGAATAACATCTTCCCCAACTTTTTTACGACGGAATTTCACTAGTGCAACAACATAAATAATTACTACTACAATAATAACTAAAGCCATAATAGCAGATGATAGTAATAACAAATTAAATTGATCTCTTCCGACTTGTCCTGCAGGTGTAAGCGTTGATAAGTATTCTTCGCCACAACCCGATAAGAAAATCGTTAGAGCTGCTAACAGTGAAAAAAGTCGCCATTTTTTAAGCCCTCTCATCATAGCTAAATCAAACCCCTCTTTCATAGTTGTTTTCATGTTTCTTTGGACTGTGGTTCTGTTTATATGAATTCTTGTTGACTAAAGAAAGAATTCCAGCAATTAGATAAAGATAGAAAAAATAATTATAGCTACGAATAATATCGTCATATAGTTTAAGGAATATATAAACATCCCTGTCGCCCACTTGATATCATCTTTCACACGGAAACCTTTTATAGAGAAGTATAACCACCCCAAGTTAAGTGCTGTTGCCAACACAACAAATAGTACACCTAAATCCATCAATAAAAATGGTAATGGGAATAATAATAGAATCCATAAAAGAATTGACACTTTTGTACGTTTGAAACCTTTTACTACAGGCAGCATGGGAATATTAGCAGCACGATATTCTTCCGTGCGCTTCATCGCAAGCGCATAAAAGTGTGGAGGTTGCCATGCAAACATAATTAAAAATAAAGCTAATGCTCCAAAACCTAAGCTAGGTTCAACAGCTGCCCATCCAATCACCGGCGGTATTGCACCAGATATACTGCCAACTATAGTATTACTCACATGTTTTCGTTTAGACCACATCGAGTATAACACAACGTAACTGACGATTCCTGCTAGTCCCCAAACTCCAGCTGAAGTAGAGGCCATAAACAACAATATTTCACCTACAATCATTAGTGAAAATGAAGTTATTAACACTGATGTTGGACTAAAACGTCCAGTAACTGTAGGTCTACCTTTTTTGCTCTTCATGACAGGATCTATATCACGATCGATAAAATTATTCATAGCTGCAGAACCTGCGATAATCATGCCTGATCCAATTAGCGTATAAAATAATATGTCTAACTCTCTAAGAAAGTTTCGATCCGTAAATTGAAATGCTAGCCACATACCAGTAAATGTTGTAAATAAGTTAGAGTTAACTATACCTATTTTAATGAGCGATAGAAAATCTTGATAAAAAGTATTATTGATTTGTTCAGATTCCCTCTCATTAGTCGCGGTAATAGAATGACCATTTGACATGCTGCCCCTCCTTTCAAAGTTGTAAGCATATTCCGCTACCTTTTACTATAACGAAAATCTTTCTTAATTTCTACAGTTAATGATAATTTTCGCATAAATATAGTTTAGATAGTTTTTTTATACTCAGAACATATCAATAGTAAATCATTTCTAGATTTTATTTGTGAAAGTTAGAGTACGAATTTATGAACATTTTGTGAATAACTATAACTAGGTATATTAGTTTGAAAGTTATACATTGTATTTTCCATCGCGATTCGATATCATCAAAAAGCAGATACCGTCTTTTCAAGACGAGCAAGATACACAAAGTAGGTGGCGTAATGCACATTCATAAAATTTTAAAATGGTTAGCTGTTGCTTCTACAGTAGGTATGCTGCTCATTCTATTAGGAGGAGCATTAGTTACTAAGACCGATAGTGGTATGGGTTGCGGTAGACACTGGCCTGGCTGTAATGGACAACTTATACCTGATGTTATAACAGCTGAAGTATTAATTGAATTCTCTCATCGTCTAGTTACAGGTGCTGTTGGTATATTAATCGTAGCACTTGCAGTTTGGGCATGGAAAGCACTTGGACATGTCCGAGAAACAAAATTTTTATCAGCAATGGCAGTTTTTTTCTTAGTAGCGCAAGCATTAATTGGTGCTGCCCAGGTAAAATGGGGACAAGGTGACTTTATACTGGCTCTTCATTTTGGAATCTCTCTAATCTCTTTTGCTTCGGTGTTATTACTGACCTTATTAATTTTTGAGATTGATCGCAAGTTTGATACAGATAAGATTAGAATCGGCAAAACATTAAAATTCCATACAATTGGTGTAACACTTTATTCTTATATTGTTATTTACACCGGCGCATTAGTACGACATACAGAATCTAGTCTCATATGTAACGATTGGCCCTTATGCAATAATGACCAGTTTGCTCTTCCTACTAATTTATACGAGTGGGTCCAAATGGGACATCGAGCTGCTGCAGGATTAATATTTATATGGATACTCATTATTGCGATTCATGTAATGCGAAATTATAAACAGCAACGCGCAATTTACTGGGGATGGACCATCTCTTTAATATTAGTTTCGTGCCAAGTAGTTACCGGTATGTTAGTTGTATTAACTAAACTTAATCTTTACTTAGCTTTACTACATTCTTTATTTATCTCCTTACTATTCGGTTTACTCTGTTATATGATTCTATTGTTATCCAGAAGTAAATTGAATAACTAAAAAGAATAAAGGCTGTTAGACAGAAATGTCTAACAGCCTTTTAATTATTCTTTATCCATGACAATCAATAAATCACCTGTTGCAATTGCTTCTCCAGCAACAACATGAATCTCTTTTACAACTCCATTAAATGGTGCTTGCACTGTAGTTTCCATTTTCATCGCTTCTGTAATAAGAAGATGTTGACCTCTTTTTACTTTGCTTCCTGTAGAAATGGCAACCTTCAGAACAGTACCCGGCATAGTTGCTCCAATATGACCATCATTCGTTAAATCCGCCTTAGGTTTTGATAAATGACTCACTTCTACATTCATATCTTGAATAGAAATTTCTCGTGGTTGACCATTTAGTTCGAAGTAAATAATACGGTTACCATCATGAGTCGGCTCACTTATAGACACCAACTTGATGATTAACGTTTTTCCAACTTCGATTTCTACTTCAATTTCTTCTCCTAATCTCAATCCGTATAAAAACGTCGGCGTATCTAGTACGGAAACATCCCCAAAGTTTTTATCTGTTACACTATATTCTTCAAAAACCTTTGGATATAGCGTATAAGCAAGAACTTCTTGGCTAGTAACAGGGCGATCTAATTTATGGAATAGCATTTCTTTAATCGCTTCGAAATCAACCGGCTCCAACAATTCACCCGGACGCACTGTAATTGGTTCACGATCTTTTAAAATTACTTTCTGTAACTCTTTTGGGAATCCCCCATAAGGTTGCCCAATATATCCTTCAAAAAACTCTATAACGGAATCTGGGAAATCGATGGTTTTACCTCTCGTAATGACAGAAACTTCGTCTAAGTTATTTTGTACCATGAATAGAGCCATATCCCCTACTACCTTAGAAGAAGGAGTAACTTTTACCACATCACCAAATAACATGTTTACGCGAGAATACATCTCTTTTACTTCTTCCCAGCGATCGCCAAGCCCTACTGCTTTCGCTTGTTGTTGAAGATTACTATATTGGCCACCTGGCATCTCATGAACATAAACTTCCGTATGGGGACTCATCATACCGCTTTCAAAGTCTTGATAATACTTGCGGACATCTTCCCAGTAATAAGAAATTTTCTCAAAAGCATCGATATTTCCTATAACTTCACTGTTCGATCCTTTTAACGCATAACTTAGGCTACTTGCACTCGGTTGAGAGGTTAGACCTGCCATAGCCCCTAATGCCGTGTCGACTATATCTACACCAGCTTCAATTGCTTTTGCATAAGTAAATACTCCGTTACCGCTTGTATCATGTGTATGAAGATGTATAGGAATGTCAACCGTGCTCTTTAACTCGCTTACTAACCGATAAGCTGCTTCAGGTTTTAATAATCCAGCCATATCTTTAATCGCTAGAATATGCGCTCCAGCGCTTTCTAATTCTTTTGCCATGTCTTTATAATACTGCACCGTATATTTGTCTCTAGAGTCATCTAAAATGTCTCCTGTGTAACATAACGCAGCTTCTGCTATCTTCCCTGATTGTCTAGTTGCATCTATCGCAACTTCCATCCCTTTTATCCAGTTTAAGCTGTCAAAGATTCGGAACACGTCAATGCCCGCTTCTGCAGATTTTTGTATAAATTCCTTTATAACGTTATCTGGGTAGTTTTTGTATCCTACTGCATTGGCTCCACGGAATAACATTTGGAATAAGACATTTGGAATCATTTCTCTCATTTTTATCAAACGATCCCATGGATTTTCTTTTAAGAAGCGGTAAGCAACGTCAAAAGTTGCTCCTCCCCACATTTCATATGAAAACAAATTATGCATTCCTTGCGCTGATTCTTTCGCAATACCGAACATGTCATGAGAGCGAACGCGTGTTGCTAATAATGATTGATGTGCATCTCGGAAAGTTGTATCCGTTAATAGAACGCCCTGTTGCTCCTTCACCCATTTAATCACTCCATCGGCACCTTGTTCATCTAAAATTTGTTTTGTGCCTTTAGGTGGAGCAGTGCTCAGATCAAAACTAGGTGTTCTAGCCTCTCCAAAGATAGGCTTGGACTTTTTCTCGATACCTGGGAAACCATTAACAGTAACGTTCCCTATATAATTTAACAATTTAGTACCACGGTCTTTGCGATTAGGGAATAAAAACAACTCAGGTGTAGAATCAATGAAACTCGTATTAAATTGTCCAGAAATGAAGCTCGGATGTTTTACGACATTTTCTAAAAATGGGATATTCGTTTTAATCCCCCGGATTCGGAACTCCTGTAAATTTCTGTCCATTTTAGCAGCAGCTTCCTTGAAGGACATACCCCAAGTACTAACTTTAACTAACAGAGAATCGTAGTACGGGGTGATGATAGCCCCTTGGAAACCATTTCCTGCGTCTAAGCGTACACCAAACCCTCCACCCGAACGATATACCATTAACTTTCCTGTATCAGGCATGAAGTTATTTAAAGGGTCCTCCGTTGTTACTCTTGACTGAATAGCGAATCCGAATAATGGGATATCTTCTTGCTTTGGAATCCCCATCTCTTCACTATTAAGAGCAATACCATCTGCGATTTTAATCTGTGCATGGACAATATCCACCCCAGTAATCATTTCTGTAATTGTATGTTCCACTTGAATGCGTGGGTTTACTTCGATAAAAAAGAATTCATTATCTGTCACTAAAAACTCTACTGTTCCTGCATTTATGTAAGATACATTATTCATTAATTGGACAGCTGCATCACATATTTTATCACGCAATTCTGAATTCAAGGAATTTGAAGGTGCTATTTCTACGACCTTTTGATGTCTTCTTTGAATAGAACAATCACGTTCATATAAATGGATTAAATTACCTTGAGTATCCCCTAGAATTTGAACTTCAATATGTTTAGGTTCGAAAATACAGCGTTCTACATATACTTCATCTGAACCAAAAGCCGCTTTCGCTTCTGATTTAGCACGTTCAAATGCACTTTCAAGCTCATCTTCCGTTTGAACAACGCGCATCCCGCGTCCACCGCCACCTAAAGAAGCTTTAATCATTAATGGATAGCCATGGGCTTCCCCAAATGCCTTAACCTCTTCTACAGTATCTAAAGGACCATCGCTACCCGGTATAACAGGTATACCCGCTAATGTTGCTTGTTCACGGGCTTTTACTTTATCACCAAACATATCTAAATGCTTGGATGTTGGACCGATGAAAATAATTCCTTCTTCTTCACATCTCTTCGCAAAATCCACATTTTCAGAAAGGAAACCATACCCCGGATGAATGGCATCAGCCTTACTTTCTTTAGCAATTCGAATAATATCTTCAATATCTAAGTATGCATCAATAGGCTTCTTACCTTCACCAACAAGATAAGACTCATCGGATTTAAATCGATGGAACGAGCCGGTATCTTCTCTTGAATATATAGCGACTGTTCGAAGGTTTAACTCCGTACATGCTCGAAAAATACGGATTGCAATTTCTCCCCTGTTTGCAACTACAATCTTTTTAATCTTATTCATTCAATTCGCCCCTTATTGTCTATTTTTTTCATGCTTCACGAACATAGATACGTTCATCAATATCCCAAGTGCTGCCGATAAAATAATTACGGAAGTACCCCCGTAACTTATAAACGGAAGTGGTACCCCAGTTAGCGGAATAATTCCAAGCATTCCACCTAAATTTATAAAGGTTTGAAACCCTATAATACTACCAATACCCGCAGCGATCATGCGAGCTTGTGGATCTTTTGTAGATAAAGCAATACTAATAGCTTTAAAAACAATAAAAAACAATCCACATAAAACAATTAATACTCCGATTAGTCCAAGTTCTTCTGCTATGATAGCCATGATAAAATCAGTATGTGGTTCTGGTAAATATCCATATTTCTGATTGGAATTCCCTAAGCCTAAACCAGTTAAACCACCTGATCCAATAGCAATATAACCATTTACAATTTGATATCCAAATCCTTGCTCGTAATCAAAAGGATTGAAAAACGCTTCTAACCTCCCTCTACGACGTTCTGTCAACAACGCATCTTTTAGCATATAGATGGCAAACAATCCCGCTACTATAACTATACCAATTAATCCGATTATTTTGGAAAATGATTTAAATTTAATTCCACTTGCTGCAATTACTGAAATAGCAACGAAACTAATAATCATTGTATTTCCAACATCCGTCTCCATCATGATTGAAACGAAAACAAAAAATAACACGATTAATGGTGGTCCAACAGATTCGTTTAATTTATTTAATGTACCATTTTCTGATTTTTTTGCAAATATACCTGCGAAATATAAAATTATTACTAGTTTAGCAATTTCGGATGGTTGTACATTAAAACCTATATCTATCCAACTTTGCGAACCACTCTCTCCACCCACACCGATAAAGTGGACGGAAAATAAAAGTGTAAACATCACAAGAAGCATGAGTTTCATTACTGTTTTGTTTTTATAATGTTTATATGGAAAAAAAGCTGTTATAAATAAAACCGGAATACAAAGTAATAAGTTAGTTTTTTGCTTATTAAAGAAGTAATCTGGCTCCCACCCATAATTGAGTACGGCCCACCCCATACTGGCGCTATAAATCATTACCAAACCGAAAAGGCACAAAGCTAAGTATACAAAAAATAATGGGTAGTCAAAGTTTTTAGCGTAACGTTTTAAATATGTAGTCATATAATCATACCTCTATTTCTTTGGATAGAAAAAAAACTCAAACAGATAGTTTGTTTGAGTTTTATTATTTTTCTGTATGGATCTCATGTAAAACAGACATTTCTTTTTCAAGTGAGGCAACAATCTCTTTTCCTTCACTCTTTTCTAAAAGTCCAAGTTTTACCGCAAAATCTATTTCACGAGATAATCCAAACATTTGCGTGTCTAAAACCTCTTCGTATAGAGGGCATTGAGGCATCATTAAATTATCCATCTGCACTTTTATAAGCTGCGCGATTTTTTCTGCATCTTTTTTCAAAAGCTCTAAAGCTTTTTCTTGATACGAAATTTGTATATTAGTATCCATGAGGACGCCCCCATTTTTATTATTTCTAATTATTTAGCTCCCTAAAGTGTATCTTTTGAAGAGGAAAATTGCAAGCATTCTCTTATTGAAGTTAGCTAAATAGTTAAATATTCTTTAGAACTTTTTAATTTAAAGGTATACTTATGAAGATTAGATAGTTTAGAGGAGGCAATTCTGTTGGAACTTATTATACCAGTTAAAGGTGCAGTTAAATTTAATATTACATTAGACCCTACTGTTTGGATTTTTGATGATCGTAAAATCGATCTGGATGAGTTTTTTTCTGGGAAGTATGAATATAAAGATGAACTAGAAGAGTATACAAAAGTTACATCTGCTCATTGGTCACGAGAGATTATCGAGGGCTCTACAAACCCACCAACTCTTCAAACAGAGAAAAAATATGAACGGACAAAAGCACTGACAAGTACTTTCGGAATTGATATGAAGCCATTTATCCTAAATTCTGAACCTTTGCCAAATGCTACAAAAGTTGTGATTGAAACTACTGAGGAAGAATATATATTCTCTTTAGAAGACTTAGATAAGCTATTATTGAAATTTAGTCATAAAGGTAAACCACTACGTGAGGATGGTCCTGTTCATATATTAAAAAAAGATGGAACAAATATTAATGCTCCAATCAAATTTGTCACAGCATTCCGTGTAGAATAGGAGATGTTTAGATGAAAGTACAATGCGCGATTTGCGATCGAATAGATGAGCTTCCAGATGATTTACCACTTGCGAAAAAACTCAGAAACCGCCCAATTCACACGTACATGTGCCCTGAGTGCCATGATCGCATTGAAGAAAGAACAAACCGCCGTCTAGCAAGCGGAAAGTTCATTTTTTATAAGAGTTCACGACTGATTGAAAATGAATTTTAAACATTAAACATCGTAAATTAGCTTTAGGTCAATACCAGTTTCTATCGTTTTCGAAGGGCTTTGGATATACGTTTTCTATATGATTATCGAGAGAATTTTTTAGGGATGCTGGTTGGTTGTGACTGTTCGTCACAACCAACCAGCATCCCTTTTTTCGGTAATCTTATGGAGTTTATCTATCCGTCCCACTCCTACAGCTCTTAGAAACAGTTAAGTACGTTTTTGGATAACTAGAGATAAGTTACTTTCCAATTGATAGAGCAAGCTCACGAAGATGCAATTTCGTTCGCAGGCTCCGCTTCTTTAATTAGTAAACATCTACTATTTCACTGCATTTTCACTAGTGAGAAAGGAAATCTTCCTTCTTTATCCTTCAATACAGAATAGTATCCCTAACTTTTAGGTAATATCACTATATTAACTTTGACTACTATTATCATCTAAACGATAAGCTATGCTTAATCTTACAGTTGACTACTACTCATTATATTGATTGGAGTGCTAGGTAGCGTCTCCAGCGGGAAAAGCGTTAGGCGAAGACCCCACCGCGAAGCGAGGAGGCTGAGGCAACGCCCGCGGAAAGCGTCCACCTGAAACGGAAATCAGCAGTATTTTTCATTCTTACATGCATCAGAAAACCTGTATTCACAGTGAATTTCCTTTATCAATGTTTATCCTCAAAAGAAAAAGCTCGACTACATTTAAGTAGTCGGGCTTTGTCTTTTTTCAAGTCGTAAACGTATTTTATAAATTATTAGGATTAATGCCGCCACGATTAATCCCTCCACTACGGGAAGGAAAAACGCAAGGAACGTCAACATTAGACAACCTAATAACAAAAATGCATAAATGACGATATTTTGGCTAAAACGCAATTTCTTTGCAAATCCAAGCTTGTACACAAGCACAGACAGAAAGAAGATTAAAAGAAATAGTACATAACCAGCTATATCGTAAGTTGGCATAACCTCATAAATATATCTTGATATACTAGACATTCTACCAAATACGAATTGCTTTTCCTCCAAGGTTATTCACCCTTTCAGTTGCTATTAAAGTTCTGCATTTTTCATTTTTTTCGTTACACGTTCGCGCTCGCTCTTCTCAAGAACTTTTTTACGTAAACGGATTGACTGAGGAGTTATTTCTAAATACTCATCGTCCCCTAAGAACTCAATTGCTTCTTCAAGCGTTAAAATACGAGGTCTTTTAATTACGTTCGTTTGGTCTTTGTTTGCAGAACGGATATTTGTTTTTTGTTTTGCTTTTGTAATATTTACAGTGATATCAGCATCACGAGTATTTTCTCCTACTATCATACCTTCATATATATCAGTACCTGGTTCAACGAATAAAGTACCACGGTCTTCAATACCCATCATACCGTAAGTTGTTGATTTACCAGTTTCCATAGAAACAAGTACACCTTGATGACGTCCGCCAACACGACCAGAAACTACTGGTTGGTAGCTATCGAATGTATGATTGATGATACCGTAACCTTTAGTAATTGACATGAATTCAGTTGAATAACCAATTAGCCCACGAGCAGGAACCATAAAGATTAAACGAACTTGTCCACTACCATTGTTGACCATATCAATCATTTCGCCTTTACGAGTACCCATAGATTCAATAATTGAACCTACACTATCTTCTGGTACATCAATTTGAACGCGTTCGATTGGTTCACATTTTTTCCCGTCAATTTCACGGATGATTACTTGTGGTTTTGAAACTTGTAATTCAAAGCCTTCACGACGCATATTTTCGATTAAGATCGACAAATGAAGCTCTCCGCGACCTGAAACAGTCCAAGCATCTGGAGAATCAGTATCTTCAACACGTAAAGATACATCAGTTTCTAATTGAGAACGAAGACGCTCTTCAATTTTACTTGAAGTAATCCATTTACCTTCACGACCTACGAAAGGTGAGTTGTTTGTTAAGAAAGTCATTTGTAATGTAGGCTCATCAATACGTAATGGAACTAATGCTTCTTGATGAGTTGTAGGACAAACTGTTTCCCCTACGTTGATGTCTTCCATACCAGAAACAGCAATTAGATCCCCAGCTTTAGCTGATTGGATTTCATCGCGTTTTAAACCGAAGAAACCAAATAATTTAGTTACACGGTAATTTTTAACAGTACCATCAAGTTTCATCAATGAAATTTGTTGACCTACTTCAATTGTTCCGCGGAATACACGACCAATACCAATACGGCCAACATAGTCATTATAATCAAGTAAGGCTACTTGGAATTGTAATGGCTCATCGGAGTTGTCAATTGGTGCTGGAATAGCAGAGATAATCATTTCGAAAAGTGATTTCATGTTTTCTTCTTGTTTAGCAGGATCTTCATCTAAAGAAGAAGTTCCGTTTACACCTGAAGCGTAAATAACTGGGAATTCTAATTGATCTTCATCCGCACCTAATTCAATAAATAATTCTAGAACTTCATCTACTACTTCTAATGGACGAGCTGAATCTTTATCTACTTTGTTTACTACTACGATTGGCGTTAATTTTTGTTCTAACGCTTTTTTCAATACGAAACGGGTTTGAGGCATACAACCTTCATATGCATCTACTACTAGTAAAACACCATCTACCATTTTCAAAATACGTTCTACTTCGCCACCGAAGTCAGCATGTCCAGGCGTATCAAGAATATTAATACGTGTGCCATTGTAATCGACTGCTGTGTTTTTTGCTAAAATGGTAATTCCGCGTTCACGTTCTATATCATTCGAGTCCATGGCTCTTTCATCAACATGTTCATTTGAACGAAAAGTTCCTGATTGTTTCAATAATTGGTCGACTAATGTCGTTTTTCCATGGTCAACGTGTGCTATAATTGCAATGTTTCTTAAATCTTGACGTATATTTGTCATATTTCCACTCCATATTCTTTTTTCGAGTCCATAACTGTGTTATTATATCACAAGTGAAACTAAAGTAACATTATTTTTTATCATTTATTTTGGAGGTAATCAATTTGAGTAGTATTAAATGGATTTTTGTTCTATATTCTCTAGGTGCAATTTTATCAATGGCACTTATAGGAATCGCCATTGCATTGCGAAATATTCCACTTGTTTTTATATTTCTTATCTTATTATTTGTTATTATGGGATTTGGTTTCAAAACAAAGAAAAAAATGCGTGATGAAGGTTTACTTTAAATACGAGTTACCATCCAGCAGGATTCATACTGCTGGATTTTATTTTAGTTGAATATAATCCTTTAATAATTCTTCATGTAATCCTGGTTTAGAAACGATAAAGCTATCAGCATCTAGTAAATCTAGATGTTCAAATGCTAAATTCGTAGCAATTGCTCCGACCTCTTTTGCAATAACCAATCCACCGGCTATATCCCAAGGCGATAATCGCATGGACATATAGGCATCTAGCCTTCCTGTTACTACATATGATATTTCGATTGCTGCGGAACCAAGTGACCGAGTACCTCTAACAGTTTGAAGTAATTTCACCATCCCTTCATAATGTACATATCTATTTGGCACTACCCATCTTGCATTTACTCCCACGACTGCCTCCTCCACTGAAGCAGAACTTAACTTCGGCAACCGCAAATCATCCAGATAGGCACCACCATTTAAGGACCCACTAAGTAATGAATCCTCCATCACATTATATATATACCCAAGAATTCCTACTCCATCTTTAAATATTCCTAATGAGATAGCAAAATTTTGTTTTTGGTGTATGAAGTTTGTTGTACCGTCTATCGGATCAAGTAACCATACATAGCCGTTTAAATCTTTTATGTCATCACCGAATCCTTCTTCACCAAATATTCGATGTTCAGCAAAATCTGCTTTTATATGCCTAATAAAAAATTGCTCTGTTTCTTTATCGATATTAGTAACCAAGTCATTGGCTTCGGATTTCGATTCAATAATGAGTTCAGAAGATAAGGAAGTTTTAATGTTATATGCCGCTTCCTTTATTAAAGACTTCGCGTATGTATCTAGCTTGTGTAAATCCAATTGTCCCACCCCTTTTTAACGCTTATGTTATTAGTATAAAGAAAAAAACACCGGCTGTCTTATCATTAGCAGGTGTTTTTTTAAGGTACTCCTATAATTGGAACATTAATCGAGAGCATTGAGTTCCTCCAAAAGCTGGTGAATCTCAGCTAGGCGGGTTTTAGATCCATTTATCTCTTTTTCATTGTTAGTCGTCATTGCATCAAATAACGTTGCAAGTTCATAGTCTAACTCCATTTTTAATGTTTGTATTTTTTCTTTTTCCAAGTCTTCTTTACGAATAATATGCACTACCTGTCTCATCACTACCACCCCTTCTTTTTTTGTATCGTAATATTCAGAAGATTCTTTATAATAAAGTATGCGGTTATATAAATAATGTCTACTGAAAAATACTACTTACAAGATTTTTACCCAATTTTCCTATAAAATAAACATAGAAGTTGAAAGGAGTTTACATATGAGCAAAACATTTTGGACAAAGGAAGATTTTGATGTCTTTCAAATAGATGGACTTGAAAACAGAATGGCTGGATTGATCGAAAAAGTTAGACCTAAGTTCGAAGAGTTAGGAAATCATTATAGTCATTATTTTTCTACATTACTCGGACAAGAGTATTACGCTCATGTAGCAAAGCATGCTAGACGGTCAGTGAATCCTCCAAAAGATAGTTGGGTAGCATTTGCACCTTATAAAAGAGGCTACAAGGCACTCCCTCACTTCCAAATAGGGTTATGGGGAAGTCATGCTTTTATTATCTTGGCGGTTATTTATGAAGCACCCGATAAAGTGAACATTGCTGAACGATTATTAAAGAAAAAAAGTTTGTTTAACAACTTGCCTTCGGACTTTATCATTTCTGGTGATCATATGAAGCCAGATGCCTCCTTGTTAAAAAAAGAAAAGAAAGAAGGTCTTGAACAACTGTTGGTACGGTTAAAAGATGTAAAAAAAGCAGAATTTTTAGTAGGCCGCCATATTAGTAAAGACGAAGCAGTTCAATTTACAGAGGAAGAATTTTTGAAATTTGCAGAAGAAACTTTTGATCATTTACTACCAATTTATAAAACGATGGTCCAAATGAAGTAAAAAACTTTCCTCCTATACATTTGAGTATAGGAGGTGTTTTTATCCTTTAATGATAATATTCTCCGATTGTTCTTTCATCTTTTTAATAATAGGAAAACTTATATATCCACTTTCTTTTTCAAATTCACGAAAATATGTTTTCTCTTCTGCAATAGAAGGTACTATTTCTTTAAACCTACGATATCTCTTTAATAGTTCCTCTCGTTTGATCCCATTTTCATATGCTTTTTCTATCGCTTCAAAAAATTGCACTACATCTACTATTTCTTCTGTGGACCAATCCAAAGAGAAAGGATATGTGTATTCCATATAATATTGCCTCCTATTATTTCCACTTATTTCGTATGTTCATTGCTTGCATTTCCATTCGAGTGAATAGCTCCTGTACGGAGGGTATATCTTCGATTAACCCGACTGACTGCCCAGCCCATCCAAATCCATTTCGTTCATCGCCTTCATATATAAATTGCTTATTAGCCTTACCGCTAATGTAGTCCTTAAGAGCATCATATGTTGGATTCTCTTTTTCAATACTTAAAATTTCATCAGTCCAACTATTTTTTAAAGCTCTTGCCGGAGCACCAATAGACCTTTTGATAACTACTGTATCCATTTCTCCGCTCTTTATTAATGTATTTTGATAAGCCATGGAGGCATGTATACATTCTTTTGTGGCGATGAACCTTGTCCCCATTTCAATCCCTTCTGCTCCAAGTGCGTGAGCAGCCATCCATCCTCGACCATCTGCAATACCACCAGAAGCGATTACTGGAATGGATACAGCGTCAACCACTTGAGGAATTAGCACGATAGATCCGACATCATCTCTACCTAAATGCCCCCCTCCCTCCTGTCCAACAACCATTACTGCGTCCGCCCCAAGTTGTTCTGCCTTTTGAGCCTGTCGCTTAGCTGCAACTAACACTAATTTTTTAATAGATGTATTTGCTAGTTTTTCTAAAATAGGAGCTGGATTTCCACCAGTCATTGATATCACTGGAACTTCTTCATCAATAGCAACTTGGAGCATATGTTCATAAGGTCTCCCAGTCTGTCCAATTGCGAAATTCACACCAAAAGGTTTCTCCGTTAACATTCTTACTTTATGTATTTCTTTACGTAGCTCATCTGGCGTCTTCAAACTCATAGCAGTTACCTGTCCTAAGCCTCCCGCATTTGATACAGCCGCACATAACTCCGAGTATGCTAAATATGCCAGTCCCCCTTGAATAATCGGAAAGTTAGTACCTAATAAATCAGTAACCTTTGTTTGAAAAGTCATTCCTAATCCCCCCTTATATGAATAGTGTAATAAAATTGTTCTGATGATACAAATGACAATTATTTTAATAGTATTAATGAACATGAGATGCTATAATTTCTTTTGTTTTAAAAAAATTTATCTTAAGGTGGTTGGCGCGTTGTCACAATTAGAAACTCCATTATTCGATGCATTACTTAAGCATCGTAATCGTCATCCAATCCAGTTTCATATTCCTGGGCATAAAAAAGGAAAAGGGATGGACCCTGCATTTCGAGAGTTCGTTGGAGATAATGTACTTTCAATAGATTTGATCAATATTGCACCATTAGATGATTTACATTCTCCTAAAGGTGTCATTAAACAAGCACAACATTTAGCGGCAGAAGCATTTGGTGCGGATGAAACTTTTTTCTCCGTTCAAGGGACAAGTGGTGCTATTATGACCATGATACTTACTATTTGTGGACCTGGAGATAAAATCCTTATTCCGCGAAATGTACATAAATCGATTATGTCCGCTATTGTTTTTGCAGGTGCGATCCCTGTTTTTATCCATCCTGAAGTAGATAAAGAATTAGGTATCTCTCATGGTATTTCCGTAGAGTCAGTGGAAAAAGCATTAGAGGCACATCCAGATGCAAAAGGACTACTAGTTATTAATCCTACCTATTTTGGATTGGCAGCAGATCTTAAAAGAATTGTAGAGCTATCTCACGAAAAGGGAATTCCAGTTGTGGTAGACGAAGCACACGGAGTTCATATACATTTTCACGATTCTCTTCCTATTTCTGCAATGCAAGCTGGTGCGGACATGGCTGCAACCTCTGTGCATAAATTAGGCGGCTCCATGACGCAAAGTTCTATATTGAATGTAAGAAAAGGGTTAGTTTCTACTAAGCGTGTACAATCTATCTTGTCTATGCTAACGACAACTTCTACTTCTTATCCATTACTAGCATCTTTAGACACTGCTAGACGTCAGTTAGCCATTCATGGGGAAGACTTAATAGGTGATGCCATTCGCCTTGCAAAAGATACACGTAAACGTATTAACGCTATTCCACATATCCGTTGTGTTGGAGATGAAATTTTAAAAACGTCTGCAACATTTGACTTTGATCCTACTAAACTTTTAATAAGTGTGAAAGACTTAGGCATGACAGGCTATGATGCGGAAATTTGGCTGAGAGAAAAAGCAAATATAGAAGTAGAGCTTTCTGACCTGTATAATATTTTATGCCTTATTACACTCGGAGATACAAAGAAAGAGGTTAATTTACTTGTTAATGCTCTTTCGAGAATGGTTGCAGCACATGAATCCGATGCAGTGGTATTAGAACCTTTTGTTACTTTGCCTGAAATACCTGGGCTTGCCATGTCTCCAAGAGATGCTTTCTATGCGGCTACAGAGTCTGTACCTCTGAAAGAGGCAAGTGGACGTATTTCTGCAGAGTTTGTAATGGTATATCCGCCTGGTATTCCAATCTTTATTCCCGGGGAAATAATTACACAGGGTAATATCGATTATATAGCGATGAATATGGAAGCAGGATTGCCTGTACAAGGTCCTGAGGACGATACACTTGAAATGATTCATGTCATTAAAGAACATCAAGCTATATATTGACAAAAAAGGAACTCGTGGCGATGAGTTCCTTTTTTTATACGTTATATTATGCACATACTGTAATGAAGTCTTAAATTTAGAACTAGATTAATAGAGCAATTAACGGGAAAATGAAAGACCCGAATATAGCACTCAAAGTCATTGAAACAGAGCCCATTGTTAACGTTTCCTCACCGTATTCTCCTAGTTTAGATACACCAATACCATGAGAAGCACTTCCCATGGAAATCCCTCGACTTATCGCCTTATCAATACGACAAACTTTAAAAATAGTGGGTCCCAGAATAGCCCCCACTAAACCTGCAAGAATAACGAAGACAGCTGTTAAAGTTGGTATACCGCCTATTGTTTCACTTATCGGAATAGCAACAGGTGAAGTGATGGATTTCGGTAATAATGATAATAGAATATGTTCTTCAAATGACAATAACTTAGATAATATCATAATACTGATTATCCCTGAAAAAAGAGCACTTAATACACTTAAGATAATCGGGAACTTGTATTTATAGATTTTCTCTTTATGAATATATAATGGATAGGCCATACTAACAACAGCTGGCCCTAATAATTCATTTATCCACTTACCACCAGACATATAGGAATCATAAGGTGTTTTACTAATTATTAAAATAAGAACAATTAGTACAGTTGTAGAAAGAATAGGTAACAATAACGGGTATGTAAATCGTTTATAGACGATAGACATAATATAAAAAAGCACAATAGTTCCTACTATCATCATGGATGCAATCATTCAATCAGCTCCTTTTCTAATAGCTTCCGCTCAAGGTACTGACAGAACCTTCCTGTGAAAATAATAGTAATTACAGTACTAAGTACAATAGCTAATACCATTCCTAAACCAGCCCATGATAAGAGTTCTGGATAATCCATAATTCCAACAGTCGCTGGTATAAAAAATAACGCTAGAAAAGCCAATAAAAATCCAGCCCCATCTTTTATAAGTTCTACCGGTATTATTCTGAAATATAAGCAAACAAAGAGTAATAACAACCCGACAATACTCCCTGGAAATTGAAGAGAGAGACTTTGAACGATCCATGACCCGATAAACGAGAAAAGATATAAAATAACTACTTGAAATACAATTCGGATAACTTTAACCATTTTTTTGCTTTAAAAGAATTTCTTTTAAAGCTTCCACCTCCAAGAAACTGATAGATATATAGGGAATAATTCTACGCCGATTTAGATACACTGTCTATTAATATAACCAGACAAAAATACGCAGGACCTTTAAGTACAAAACCTGTTTAATGCGTTCCCGATATGATTTGGACAAGCTTCCCCAGTAACCAAAGGACGTTTGTCTGTACTTCGCCCTCCTGGAAGTCTTAGAACAGGTAAGTGATTTTAGAATAATAGAGAATAGCTACTTTCTTATTCATAAAGGAAGACCTTTGGATTAT
Organism: Psychrobacillus sp. FSL H8-0510; assembly: GCF_038008345.1. Classification (NCBI taxonomy): domain Bacteria; kingdom Bacillati; phylum Bacillota; class Bacilli; order Caryophanales; family Bacillaceae; genus Psychrobacillus; species Psychrobacillus sp. FSL H8-0510. Next base: position 1,132,506 of record NZ_JBBOYZ010000001.1, on the reverse strand, counting down.
CCAAAGGTCTTTAGATTATTGCATTCCTTTAATTGTTTTTGGATCAATTAAATCGTATCCATTTGCACGAAGACCCTCAACAATACCTCGTAATGCCTGTGCAGTCCATTCCCGATCATGCATTAACAAATTAGCCCCGTCTGTCAAATATTCAGTGTTCACCATAATATCCGTCAAACTAGCAGCATCCCGATATTGTTTTTCCCAATCATATCCATATGTCCAGTTCATTAAAAGCATACCCTCTTGCTTAACAAGGCTCTTACTAAAATCTGTATTAACCCCAAAAGGCGCTCGGAAGAACTTCGGTTTTTCGCCAATTACAGCTTCTACTGTCTCATTTACTTTTATAATTTCTTCTTTTTGCTGCTCCTCAGAGCTCTCTTTTAAATTTACATGTGTTTGCGTATGATTTCCAATAGAGAATCCCATATCGTAAATTGCTTTTAAGTTATTCTTTTCATCATCTGTGTCTAGAAAATGACCATTTACGAAAAATATAGCCGGTGCATTTAACTCTTTCAACGTTTTTGCCATTTCTACTGCGTATTTTTCAGGAGCATCATCGATTGTAAGCAAAACTGCTTTGGGATTGGCATCTTTAATTGGTTTGAATGTCCAATTTGCCTCATTTAGCTCGTATAGTGATTCAGTTTCTTGGATCACCACTTCTTCTTCTACAACCTCTTCCACTTCTTCTACTACAGGTTCTTGAGATACTGTAGTAGTCTCATTACTTTCTTTTACTGTTTTAGGCTTTTCATCACCGTCACTACATGCAGAAAGTCCAAGTAACATTACTGCTGATATCATCCAAGTTGTATGTTTCAATATGATCACCCAGTCCCTTCCTCTATATTTTAACAGGCAAACTAGATTGATAGTAGTTAAAAAGAAAACACACTAAAGAGGATTTCCTTAGAGTGTTTTCGAAGACTGATATTGTTCCGAGATTATGAAGTCGTCATCCAGTAGAACATAAGGATGTGTTTCCATCAAACTATTTTTGAGAAAATCTGGCATTTTCTCTCCTTCATATGCACAGATTAAGGGAAAGGAAAGTGAATTTACCGCTTCATCTACTATTTCCTCAAGATCTTTTATAAGATGTAGCGGCTCTTCCATGCTAGCCCACTCGACATGTGCCCATGCGCGAAAAGAAAGTTTATTTTCCACATAAGACTGTATTGTTTTACTAAAATACTCTGCGATTGAGGGAGGATGATAACTTCCACTTGACCAATAGAAATCCATACTATTTACATAATGAATTAACTCTAATTGTTCTTTCGTTAAACGTGCGTTTAATTCTTTTTGAATAACAGGGTAAAGACGAGAGTTCTCTATAAGAACCACGTAATCACCTGCTGCGATACCGTCTTCAATATAATTCAATAACTGTGAAGTGTAATTTTCTAATCCACGGTACTTATACAAAATATGAAGATGATCATCTCTATGATTTTCAAGCACTTCATTCATATTTACTATTACTTTTCTTCTTACAATACCTTTTGAGTTTTCAAGCATATGTATCACCCCTTTTTTATTCATTCGACGGATTTCCCCAATTCCCTTCATTACTATTCAAATATAGAAAGTCATATTAACTTTAACAGAAGAATTTCTTTCCACAATAAAAACAATAGACCTGCCGCAAAAGCGAACAAGTCTATTGTTAAACTTAAGTTAGAAGTTATTTAGATAGAATATGAATTGGATGACCCATAACTACTTCTGCAGCTTCCATCGCAATTTCACCTAAAGTTGGGTGAGCATGAATAGTCATTGCAATATCTTCAACAGTCATTCCCGCTTCAATTGCTAAACCAAGTTCAGCAATCATATCTGAAGCACCTTGACCTACGATTTGAGCTCCAAGTAATAAACCATCTTCTTTACGTGAAACTAGTTTTACGAAACCATCTGTAGCGTTTAAAGCTAGTGCACGACCATTTGCTCCAAATGGGAATTTCCCTGCAGCAACGTCATATCCTTGCTCTTTCGCTTGTGCTTCATTAAGACCCACTGTAGCCATTTCAGGATCTGTAAAGCAAACAGCAGGAATTGCTAGGTAATCTACAACAGATGTTTGCCCAGCGATTGCTTCTGCAGCTACTTTTCCTTCGTATGATGCTTTATGTGCAAGCTGAGGACCAGCAACAATATCACCAATAGCGTAAATATTAGAAATGCTTGTACGACATTGTTTGTCAACCTCTAATAATCCACGTTCAGCGAATTTAATGCCAATTTCCTCCAGACCCATTTCATCCGTATTTGGACGACGACCTACAGTAACTAGAACGTAATCAGCTTCAACTTTTTTCTCTTCTCCGCCAACTTCATAAGTTACTACTACGCCAGTATCTGACTCTTCCACACCTTTTGCAGATGCTTTAACAGCTATTTCCACGCCTTTTTTCTTCAAGCCTTTTTTAACAATTGTTGTCATTTGTTTTTCGAAGCCAGCAAGAATATCATCGCCACCTTCAACAATCGTAACTTTTGAACCCAAGTTAGCAAATGCTGAACCTAGTTCTGTACCGATATATCCTCCACCAATTACAACTAAGTTTTCTGGAATTTCAGGTAAACTTAATGCACTAGTAGAGTTTAAAACACGTTTAGAGTATTTAAAAGTTGGAATTTCTACAGGACGAGATCCTGTTGCAATAATTGCATTTTTAAATGTATATGTTTGCGCAGATTTTTCATCCATTACACGTACAGTATTAGCATCAACAAAATAAGCTTCGCCCATAACTACTTCGACATTGTTTCCTTTTAATAATCCAGAAACACCGCTAGTCAGTTTTTTTACTACACTGTCTTTAAAAGCTTGTGATTTAGAAAAATCGATTTTTACATCTGTAGCTGTAATTCCCATATCATCAGCATGTTTTGCTTGTTCAAAACGGTGACCAACAGAGATTAATGCTTTAGAAGGAATACATCCTACGTTTAAGCAAACTCCTCCGATATGTTCTTTTTCCACAACTACGACTTTTTGTCCTGTTTGCGCTGCACGAATTGCTGCAACATATCCACCAGGGCCTGAACCTATTACAAGTGTATCTGTTTCGATTGGGAAATCTCCTACTACCATTTTTTACGCCTCCATTAATAATAATTCTGGACTGCTAAGCAAACGCTTCATGTGATTCAACGCATGTTGAGCAGTCGCACCATCGATCATTCGGTGATCAAAGCTCAATGATAATGCTAACACAGGTGCAGCCACAATTTCACTATTTTTTATTACTGGTTTCTCTGAAATTCGACCAATTCCTAAAATAGCGACTTCTGGATGGTTGATAACTGGTGTGAACCATTGTCCACCCGCGGACCCGATATTTGTAATAGAACAAGATGCACCTTTCATTTCGGCAGCAGCAAGTTTACCATCACGCGCTTTTCCAGCTAGTGCATTAATTTCATCTGAAATTGCAAAAACCGACTTACGATCAGCATTTTTGATAACCGGAACTAATAGACCTTTATCCGTATCAGCTGCAATACCTATATTGAAGTAATGTTTTTGGATTACCTCGTTTGTTTCATCATCATAAGATGTGTTTAACGCAGGGAATTCTCTTAAAGTACTTACTAAAGCCTTAACTACATAAGGTAAATATGTTAACTTGATATTTTTTTCAGCAGCAATTTCTTTAAATTTCTTACGATGTGCAACAAGTTCAGTAACATCTACTTCATCCATTAACGTTACATGTGGAGCTGTATGTTTAGAATGTACCATTGCTTTAGCGATTGCTTTACGCATCGGTGAAAGTTTTTCTCTAGTTTCAGGGAATTCACCTTCAAATGTAACTGGTGCTGAAGTTTTAGTTGGTTGTTCAGCTTCTGCATTAGTAGTTGTTTCAGCTTTTTCTTCCACTGCAGTAGGCTGATCTCCGGATAAGAAAGTTTCAATGTCTTCTTTTAAAACGCGGCCATTTTTACCTGAACCCGTTACATCCGAAATACTTACATCGTTTTCACGTGCAAACTTGCGAACTGAAGGCATAGCAATAACGCGTGTATCACCTTTTGGTTGTTCTTTAGGTGTTGTCGTCACTTTCTCCGCTGAAGCTTCAACATTTTTTGCTGGAGTTTCAACTTTTTCTTTGTCTACTGATTGGCCATCTTCAGCAGTTGCTTGAACTTGCGCTTCTGTTTTTTCTTCTGCTTTTTCCTCATCACTATGATCGCCTTTAAATTTAAGGTCTTCATAACCAGGAGCATCAAGCTTAATAAGCACATCTCCAACGATAGCTACTGTTCCTTCACTTACAAGAACTTCTGTAACTTTCCCTTTTACAGGAGATGGAATTTCTACAACCGCTTTATCATTTTGCACTTCGCATAAAATATCGTCCTCTTGTACCTCATCGCCCGCTTTTACAAACCACTTAACAATTTCACCTTCATGTATACCCTCACCGATATCTGGTAATCGAAATTCAAATGACAATGTATTCACCCTTTCTATAGCAGATTTTAAATTAGAATGTTAAAACTTTTTTAGCTGTATTTACTATATCCGTAGCATTCGGTAACCAAACCGTTTCTGCTTGAGAGAATGGGAAAACAGTGTCTGGAGCAGTTACTCGTAATACTGGAGCTTCTAAACTTAAAATAGCACGCTCTGTAATTTCTGCTACAATGTTTGCCGCAATCCCTGCTTGTTTTTGTGCTTCTTGAACAACCATTGCACGATTCGTTTTTTCTACAGAAGCAATAATTGTTTCGATATCCAAAGGTTGAACTGTACGTAAATCGATTACTTCTACAGAGTGCCCTTCTTTTTCAAGTTCTTCCGCTGCCTTCAAACTTTCGTGTACCATTGCACCGTAAGCAATAATTGTTAAATCTGTACCCTCACGTTTAACATCAGCTTTTCCAAGAGGAATTGTATATTCTTCTTCCGGTACTTCTCCACGGAATGAACGATATAATTTCATGTGCTCAAGGAAAATTACTGGATCATTATCACGAATTGCAGAGATTAATAGTCCTTTTGCATCGTATGGAGTAGAAGGAATAACCACTTTTACACCTGGTGTTGAAGTCATAAGAAGCTCTAAACTATCAGCATGCATTTCTGGTGTATGAACTCCTCCACCGAATGGAGAACGGATTGTAACAGGTGCATTAAATGCTCCCCCTGTACGGAAACGCATACGAGCTAGCTGACCAGCTATAGAATCCATTACTTCAAAAACAAATCCAAAGAATTGAATTTCTGGAACAGGACGGAACCCTTGTAGGGAAAGACCTACGGCAAGACCACCAATACCTGACTCAGCAAGTGGTGTATCAAATACACGATCTTCTCCGAATTCTTTTTGTAATCCTTCAGTTGCACGGAAAACTCCGCCGTTAACGCCTACGTCTTCACCGAAGACTAGAACGTTTTCATCATTTTTAAGCTCAGTACGGAGTGCATCCGTAATTGCTTGAATCATCGTCATTTGTGCCATCGGTTACTTCGACTCCTTCTCAGTGTAGTAAGCTAATTGCTCATCTAAGTTATATGGATTTTCTTCATACATAATATTGATAAGGTCCGTTACTTTTTGTTTTGGTGCTGCATCTGCTTTCTTAACAGCTTCTTTAATTTCTTCTTTTGCTTTTTCAATTACTTCTGCTTCTTTTTCTTCACTCCAGATACCTTTTGTTTCCAGGTATTTACGGAAACGAACTAATGGATCTTTCTTTTCCCATTCAGAATCAGTTTCTGAAGTACGGTAACGAGTCGGATCATCGCCAGCCATCGTATGAGGACCGTAACGATAACATACTGTTTCAATAAGACTAGGTCCGTCACCTTTAATGGCACGTTCTCTAGCATCTTTCGTAGCAGCATAAACAGCAAGTGGATCCATGCCATCAACTAGAACACTAGGAATACCAGCTGCAATTCCTTTTTGTGCAATTGTTTTAGCAGATGTTTGTAGTTCGCGAGGGGTAGAAATCGCAAATTGGTTGTTCTGAACGATAAACACTGCAGGAACACGGAATGCTCCAGCAAAGTTAATACCTTCATAGAAGTCCCCTTGTGATGATCCACCGTCACCCGTATAAGTAATGGCGATTGCTTTTTTACCACGTTTTTGCATACCAAGTGCAACACCAGCCGCTTGGATAAATTGAGCACCAATAATTATTTGTGGTGGGAAAACATTTACACCTTCAGGAATTTGGTTCCCCATAAAATGCCCACGTGAGAATAGAAACGCTTGCCATAAAGGTAAGCCATGCCAAACTATTTGAGGTACATCACGATATCCAGGTAAGATAAAATCATCTTTTTCTAAAGCATATTGAGAAGCTAGTTGAGAAGCTTCTTGACCCGCTGTTGGAGCATAGAAGCCTAAACGTCCTTGTCTATTTAAAGAGATAGAGCGTTGATCTAAAATACGTGTATAAACCATACGACTCATCAACTCTACTAGTTCCTCGTCAGATAAGTTAGGATTTGCTTTTTCGTTTACAATTTCCCCTTCTTCATTTAAAATCTGAAACATTTCAAACTTTTCTTCGATTTCATGAAGCGTTTTCATAGGGTCTAACTGCGCTGGTTTGTTTGCAGCCATTATTACATCTCTCCTTTTCTTCTGTATTAAAATTATTATTTAATTATAGTAGTACAACAACATTTCCTTTTTAGTATACTCAAGAATAAATCCAGGGTCAATCATATGAAACCCATGTATTTAATTGTCGGAATATTAGAACTTATATAAACTGTACTACTACTAAATTATGTCTGTACTATATCAGATTGCTATATTTATATAAAAAAGCAGCTCTGTCTAGAGCTGCTTTTTTATTTTCCATCTTTCTGTAACGAAGTTAAGACTTCTTCCTTCACTTCATTTACCCTTGCTGTTGCTTCATTAAACTTTTCAACGGATTTTTTCACTACTTCATTGTGCATGTTTACATCTTGAACCTGTGCTTGAATGACAGTTATATCTGCAGATTCATCTATTAACATATTATATAAATTTTGTTGCAGATCAGCTAACTCATTATAGTTAGTCGTTACTTCTTCATATGCTGTAATACGTTCTTCCAATGAAGTCTCCATTTTTTTTAAAGTTTCTTTCTCCGAAGCTTCCTTGGTTTCTGAAATAAGTGTATTAATTTTTTTAATATCCTCAGTAGTAGCGTTTATCGATGCAGCTTCCTTTTCTACTAAAGTTAATCTAGTTTCTAATAGAGTTGCCGTATCTTCTACCATTGTAGTAAGTTCTTCCTTTTGATCTTTAGTCAGTTCCATCATTTTCTGAAAGTTTGCCTGTTCTTTGGATTCTGTTTCTGCTAGTTCTTTTTGTACATCTCTATAATCGGCTTCTTGATCGTAAATTTCCGTTAAGATGTTAGATAACTTTTCTTCTGTCGACTCCCCAAAGTTACAGCCGGCAAGTAGTAATATACTACTTAAAATGAGTACAAATTTATTTATTTTCATCATGTAACCTCCTATACCCATTCAACTATAATTGTATTAACTATTAAATTCAACTGACGAATAGGCTGTTTTTTGTTTAGTATACAGACAAATTTCGCTATAATAGATATATGAACATTGAAAGGACGATTAAAAATGATTTTAATGAATGATATTGTCAGAGATGGTCATCCATCTTTACGTACAAAAACAGAAGATCTTATCTTCCCATTATCACAAGAAGATATAATTCTTGCCAATGATTTACTGGAATATGTTATTAACAGCCAAGACGATGAAATGGTTGAAAAATATAAAATACGACCAGGAATTGGAATTGCTGCTCCACAGGTAAATGCTAACAAAAGAATGTTCGCACTTCACTTAGAAGATGAAAACGATCTAGAAGTAAGCTTCGTAGCAGTTAACCCCAAAATAATTAGTCACTCCGTAGAAAGAACGTATATTTCTGCTGGAGAAGGTTGCTTATCTGTAGATGAAGTAATCGAAGGATATGTGCCAAGATATGCACGTATTACAGCGACAGGTTTTTACCCAGATGGAACTCCATTTAAAAAACGCTTAAAAGGATTAGCAGCTATTGCTTTCCAACATGAACTCGATCATTTAAATGGCATCATGTTTTATGATCACATCAACAAAGAAAATCCATATGCTCCGATTCCAGATTCGGTACCTTATGAACGAGTTTAAACTTTTACACAAAACGCCGGTCCTACGTATGTAGAACCGGCGTTTTAGTTATCGTATTCAAGTTTCTAATTTGTCGTTTGTAGTAGTGATATGATGGCTATTCGAGACTTTTTATTTGTAATTGCACCAACTATAACCACCATTTTGCACTCTCTATTATTGTAAGTCTTTCAATCTTGGCATAGCAGATAATGCACCAGGTTTAGTGGCACAGATCCCACCTAACCTATTACTAAATGCGATGTAACGTATCCAGTCCTCTTTTGTGGAAGGATGCCCCTCCAAGTATATCTTTGAAAGAATGCCTGCGACAAAAGCATCTCCAGCACCAGTCGTATCAACTGGTATTACTTTTTCTACCGGAACATGTACTACTTCCCCGTGAAGCACCGCATAAGTCCCCTCTGCACCAATAGTAATAAGTAAAGCCTCGATATTATATTGCTGCATAGATTTGATACCATCTTCTATAGATGTCGTTTCCGTTAAAAAGAATAATTCTTCCTCTGTTAACTTCAATATATCAACCATGTTAAAAAAGGAAGAGATGGTTTCTCTACAACTCTCTTCACTACTCCAACGTAATGGTCTAATGTTAGCATCAAAAGAAATAAGTACATTTGATTTTTTCATATTCTCTACAATTTTTCTAGTTGTCCCAAGAGCTATAGGATGAAATAGGGTTCCAGAACAAAAATGAAAAACAGATGTTTCATGAATTATCTCGTTCTTAATAGCGGAAAAGTCTACTTGGATGTCAGGGGTAACATCAACATAACGTTCAAAATGACGTTCATTGTTCTCCAAGAGATGTATATATACACCGCTAACCTCTTTTTCGGGAACTATTTGCGAAAAGGATAGATCTACTCCCTCTTCAGCTAATTCATTTCTAACAAATTCAGATGTTTCATTTTCTCCGGTTACAGTTATGAACGAAGATGCTGCTCCGAGTCGTGTTACTCCTGCAGCAACATTAACGGTCGCACCACCTAAAAACTTTGTGAATCGACTATTGCTTTGATCTTCTGCAATATAATCGACAAATGCATCACCATATATGAGGACAAACTTTTTGGACATCTAGTAAACTCCTTAAATTAACCTTAATTTTTTCATTGCGTTGGAAAGCCCACTCTCTGATACATGATCCGTAACAAAGGTAGCATGTTCCCTTAACTCTTCGACACAGTTCCCCATTGCGACACTTGTACCAGCGAACTGAAGCATTTCTATATCATTTAGGCCATCACCGAAAGCTATCGCATCTTCGGGTCCTCTTCCAATATGTTTTAACAAAAGATCCATCCCTTTAGCCTTTGAAATCCCTTTAGGAAGAACATCACAGGAAACACGGTGCCAGCGGACAAATTTTAAATTTGGAAAAGCTTGTTCATATTTCTTTTGTTCCTCTAAACTGCAAAAGATAAGCGCTTGATGAATATCATTCGTCAAATAGAAATCCTCTGCATAACGCGGGAAATTTATTTTCAGTGTAGATATACTATCGAATACATCTTGGTGATCAGGAAAGCTAGAAACCATTTCATCACTGTCCATATACACAACTGGTTGCTTTCTTTTGTTCGCAAACTCCGTTAGTCGGGCCAACTCTTCCCTCTCAACAATCCCTTTATGTAATACTTCTCCTCTGAACTGAACAATTTGGCCATTATAACAAACAAACGAATCTATTTTCAATCGATCTAAAACAGCTTGAGCAGTAAAAGGAGAGCGTCCAGTCGATATGACAATTTCATGTCCATTATCTCTGGCCTTTTGAAGTGACTCTTCTACTCCATCGGGAATATTTTTATCATGGTCTAAAATCGTTCCATCAATATCAAAAAATAAAATTTTGTTTTTCATAAAAATCCTCCATTCTAAAATGCGAATTATTTGACTTTTCAGTCATAATCCTTTACACATTTCACTCTTGCGTATATAATACTCTATAAGGAGTGAATAGCCATGTTGAAACGCCTGAAAAGGAAATGGTTGAGACGGCTCGGTGGAATGCTTAGAAACAAAACGATTGCTTAAAGTAGGCTTCAATCCTCAGTTTTTCACTACAGGATTGATAGTTTTAACATTTGACCGCTTACGTAAATTTAATCTCCCGCTAACGCCAAAGTTTTAGGACAAGGCTTAAAATCGGGATATTACACTACTCGTAACGCAGGTAAAATACTTTTGCCCTCTAAAATGGAGGGCTTTTCTTTATTTTAAATAAGTGTCATGATAATATAAAGAGAATTGATTTATTTTGAACGTGAAAAAGGAGAGTATAAAATGATTTTTAAAGTTTATTATCAAGAGAATGTACTAGAAGTACCAGTTCGCGAAAACACACAATGTTTATATGTAGAGGCTGAAACTGAGCGCGAAGTTCGTGCGCTATTAATAGACCGCAAATATAATATCGAATTAATTCAGTTGCTTGAAGGTAATCATTTAGAGTACGAACAAGCCGGCGAGAATTACAAAGTAGAGAAGATTTAATATATGAAATTTGTAAAAAATGACCAAACTGCGGTTTTCGCCCTCGGCGGACTAGGCGAAATCGGCAAAAACACATATGGCGTTCAATTCCAAGATGAAATAATATTAATCGATGCTGGTATTAAATTCCCAGAGGATGATTTACTCGGCATTGATTATGTAATTCCTGATTACACTTATTTAGTAAAAAATGTGGACAAGATTAAAGGACTCTTTATCACTCACGGTCACGAAGATCATATCGGTGGTATTCCCTATCTTTTAAAACAAATTAATGTACCCGTTTACGGAGGAAAGCTTGCCCTTGGTTTATTAAGAAATAAATTAGAAGAGCATGGCTTACTACGCCAAACAAAAATGATCGTTATTCAAGAAGAAGATGTTATCAAGTTTAGAAAAACTTCTGTAAGTTTCTATCGTACAACACATAGTATTCCAGATGCATTTGGGATAGTGGTAAAAACACCACCCGGCAATATTGTGCATACGGGTGACTTTAAATTTGATTTCACACCTGTAGGTGAACCAGCAAACTTAACAAAAATGGCTGAAATCGGAAAAGATGGAGTGCTATGCTTACTATCAGATAGTACAAATGCAGAAATCCCTAATTTTACAATGTCAGAGCGTAAAGTCGGAGAAAGCATGGATTCTATTTTCCGTAAGGTAGATGGTCGTATTATCTTTGCTACTTTTGCATCTAATATTCATAGACTTCAACAAGTAACCGACGCAGCTGTTCTTCACGGACGTAAAATTGCTGTCTTTGGTCGAAGCATGGATAATGCTATGACAATCGGTCGTGAACTTGGTTATATTACAGCTCCAAAAGAAACGTTTGTGGATGTAAGCGCATTGAACCGATTACCAGCGAACGAAGTACTTATACTTTGTACAGGTAGTCAAGGGGAACCGATGGCAGCATTATCTCGTATCGCTAACGGTACACATCGACAAATTCAAATTCAACCTGGAGATACAGTAGTATTTTCTTCTTCACCTATCCCTGGAAATAGAGCAAGTGTCAATCGTACGATTAACTTACTATTCCGTGCAGGAGCAGAAGTAATCCACGGTTCATTAAACAATATTCACACTTCCGGGCATGGTTCACAAGAAGAGAATAAGCTTATGCTTCGTCTTATGAAGCCTAAGTTCTTCATGCCTATTCACGGAGAGTATCGAATGCTGAAGATTCATACTGAATTAGCAGTAGATTGCGATGTAGATCCGGATAATACCTTTATTATGGAAAACGGAGAAGTACTTGCCTTGAGTGCGGATGAAGCACATGTTGCTGGCCGAATTCCTTCTGGCGATATTTATATTGACGGAAGTGGAATTGGAGATATTGGGAATATTGTTCTTCGTGATCGTCGTGTCTTATCAGAGGAAGGCTTAGTTATTGTTGTAGTAAGTGCTGATATGGAGAAGAAAAAAATTGTATCAGGTCCTGATATTATCTCTCGTGGTTTCGTTTATATGCGTGAATCAGGAACAATGATAAATGAGGCACAACAAATGTTGAACAAACATTTACGATACACTATTCAAAGTAAAGAGACTGAATGGTCTGAACTAAAAAATGAAATTATAGACGTTCTAAGTCCTTATTTATATGAAAAGACGAAACGTCGTCCAATGATTCTTCCGATTATTATGGAAGTATAAGTAATAACCTCAGAATTTAAAATTCTGAGGTTATTTTTTTCCCTAAAACTTAGTTGTACGTGTCCCCTCTTTTGAATATCATACATGGATATCATTTCAATGGAGGCATCTAGTATGAACTCAATATTCACTTATATTTTTTTAGGTATTTCCTTAGCGGCACCCGTGGGACCTGTCAATGCGGCACAATTAAATACAGGTATAAAGAACGGATTCTTTCATGCATGGATTTTTGGCTTTGGTGCTTTGTTGGCTGATATCTTATATATGGTGTTAGTCTATTTTGGAGTGGGACAATTTGTGGATTCTCCATATATCAAAATATTTCTATGGTCCTTTGGATGCTTTGTGCTAACTTACACCGGGATAGAAAGTCTACTAACGCTCCATAAGATTAAGTTAAATTTCCATAAAGAAAAAAGAATTAGATTTAGACAGTCATTATCTTCAGGATTTCTTTTGTCTTTGCTAAACCCTTTAACCATTCTTTTCTGGTTAGGAATATTTGGTTCAGTACTAGCTGAAGCCTCTCAAAAAATTACGGATAGTCAACTAATTTTATATAGCTTTGCAATTATTGGGGGTATTATATTATGGGATACTTTTATGGCTTTCCTATCTAGTGGTGCACGGAAATTTCTTTCCAATAAATTTTTAGTTATCATTTCTATCATTTCCTCTTTGTCCATGCTTGGTTTCGGAATTTATTTTGGCATTCAAGCTTATCAATTACTTTTTTAAACTTCTTCTTTTTTCCACTTTTTGCGTAAAAATAATACGATGATCGCGATAATTGATAGGAATATGACGCTGATGAAGAAACCTGGTCGACTAGTTGAATGAAAAAGCGCCCCACTGACAGCTGCCGAAACAAGAATAATACCGATTACTCTTTTTACCTTATCAGCTTTCGTTGTGTCCACTAGCCTGTGATACATAGCTAAGATAAACAGCCAATTATAAAGCAACATCAATGCGGCTGCAGTAGTTATATACTGATAAACTTTATCTGGTAGCAACAAGGAAGTAACTATAGAAAGAATAAGACCTACAGAAGTTAGAGCTATTGCTGGTAAAGGCATCTTAAACTTCTTTTTTGTTTGCTTACTAAATATGGCTGGTGCATCCCCCTCTTCAGATAAGGTAGTAAGAATTGTCGTAACTGAGAATAGGGATGCTGACATAGTTGAAAAACCCGCAATAATAATAGCCGCTGTAAAAACATGAGGAAAAAAATCCAGATTAAAACCGGATAATGCTGTAACAAATGGGCTCTTGTCATCCTTAAATTTAGTATATGGCATTAATAATAACGCCAAGATAAGAGACGTGACATAGATTATACCAAGTAATCCTAACATGACCTTACCCGATTTTGGTGCATCTTCTTTCTTTTTCAGATGAATAGCCATGACACCCATTACTTCAATTCCACCATGTGCATAAAATGCAAATAGAAGAGCACTCCAAAAACCTAAAATTCCTTTCGGAAAGAAACCTTCTAATGTACTTGGAATATTATCTTTAGGGTTGCCATCTATTACTCCAGTTAATGCCAAAACTGCAATTATGATGAACATAAAAATAGCAGCAATCTTCATCACTGCGAATACACTTTCTAGTTTTCCAAATGCCTTTGCTCCTATGAATAACACTAACAATCCGCAAATTGCATAAATTAATGCAAATATCCATAGAGCTACTTTTGGAAACCAAAGTTTAGTTAACAGAGATATCGCTGTCAATTGACTACCAATGATCAATATTTCAGAACACCAGTAAACCCACCCACTACTAAATCCCGCCCAACGTCCATAAGCTTTTTTGGCATAAGTTCGAAATGATCCTTTTTGTGGATCATTCGCTGACATTTTAGCAAGTGCCTCAAACACAATATAGGTAGCACAAGCTGCCATAGTGAAAGCCAATATAACCGAAGGACCAGTCATTTGGATGGCTATGCTAGAAGCTAAAAAAAATCCTGTGCCAATAATACATCCTACTCCGATAAGAGATAGTTGCCACCATGCTAAGTGACCATCTTCCTTATTGGTACTAACCGGTTTTTTGGACATTTCACACCTCCTCGTAAACCTATTATTTCACGAGAAATAGTAATTATGTGTTCGGTTTACACTTGAGAATGATTTCTTTGGGTTATATATTAGTTCACTAATACATAAAGAGACTGTTTATGACATGAGTCACAAACAGTCTCTTTTATATAACTTATACTTTTTTTAAGATAATACTTTCTTTTCAAAACGTATAATATCTACGTCCGCTCCAATAATAATTAACACATCATTAAGTATTAAATTTTCATCGGCCTGTGGAGAAACTATAATATTATTCCCTCGTTTAATCGCCACAATATTAATGCCATATTTTGCACGGATATCTAAATCAATAAGTGATTTACTTGCTATTTTCTCATTGACTCTTATTTCCATAATAGAATGTTCATCAGAAAGTTCAAGATAGTCTAATACATTGTTGGAAAGAATATTGTTAGCAATTCTAATACCCATATCTCTTTCAGGATGTACTACCTGATCTGCCCCAATTTTTCTTAACACCTTTTCATGGTAATCATTTTGTGCTTTGACTGTAATTTTCTTAACGCCAATCTCTTTTAGCATTAAGGTAGTCAAAATACTAGATTGTATATCGTCTCCAATAGCAACAATAACATGTTCAAAATTTCGAATACCCAATGATTTCAGCACAGCTTCGTCTGTTGTATCAGCAACTACCGCCTGAGTGGCAATGGTCGCAAACTCATCTACACGTTCAGATGCTATATCAATTGCCATAACATCTGCTCCTTGATCAATCAGCTCTCTGACAATACTACCACCGAATCTACCTAAACCGACTACAACAAATTCTTTGTGCATCCTAAATGCCTCCTACATATCTAATGCGATAAGTTTAACATATCCAATCCTTTAATTGATAGAGAATTTAATCATTATTTTATGTTTTCATTTATAAGCATAAGCAGCCTTTTTTCTAACATCATCATTCCTTTTTCTCCTGCTTGCATATGCCTTAATAATCCTTTCTTATCAAACAAATAAAAAGATGGAACGACTCGATTTTGAAATTGATTAGTCACGATTAGTTCATGATCCAAATAAATAGAATCCTTCATCCTTCCACGTTGAATTGCATCTAGAATAGGCTTCTCGAATAAGTCATCTCTAGATCTTGGCATATGAATGCCTACTACATGAAAGTTCTCCTTATATTTTTCTTTCCACAACCTAATGTTATTATATGCTCCTCCACATAATGAACAGCTCACTGACCAAAAGTAAACTAGGACGGGCTTTTCCCCTATTAGTCTGTCATTGTTTATCTGTCCATTTATCCATCTCGGATCCATTGGAAATGACGGTAATTTAGTACGTAACTTCACTGCCTATATCCCTTCTTTCTTTCAGCATTCATTAGTATATGCATTCTTCAAAAATAGCGTTTGTTCTGTTAAAGAAAAAAATTTTGATATTCCTCAAATAAATTGTTAAAGTAAACTTTAAGTTGTGTTAAAATAAACTTTGTCTGAAAAATACTAGTTTATTTCCGAAGGAGCCTAAAAATATGCAAATTGGGAAAAAAATTAAACAGTTGCGCTTAAAAAAAGGTCTGACACAAGAAGAATTAGGTGAAAGAACCGATTTAAGCAAAGGTTTTATATCTCAATTGGAAAGAGATATAAACTCTCCTTCTATCGAAACATTGTTTTCAATCTTAAACGTCCTAGGTTCCAAGCCAAAAGATTTTTTTGATGACGATGATCATTCTCGCACGAAAGTGTATTACCCGAAAGAAGAACAAACTATTTACTTGGATGATGAAAAAAAGTACAAGCTTCATTGGCTAATTTCAGAATCCAATGAAAATGAAATGGAGCCAGTATTAATTTCATTGGATATTGGGGGACAATTTAAACAATTCGAACCTTCTCTTTCCGAGACTTTCATATACGTGCTACAAGGGAAAGTGACACTCACTATAGGTAAACAAAACTATATAGCTACAGCTGGTGAATCACTTTATTTTGATGCTTCTGATAATCATCTGCTACAAAATGCAGCGGAAGAAATTTCAAAGGTAATCTATGTCGTAAACAATTCTTATTTGTAAGATACTTAAATAACAATGGAGGTATATTATGTCTGACAATACTATTATTCGTTTTGAAAATGTGACAAAATCATATGATGCAGAAACGACCGTATTAAAAAATATCAACTTAGAGTTAGAGCGAGGGAAATTTTATACTTTACTAGGTCCATCTGGTTGTGGGAAAACAACAATTTTACGTTTAATCGCTGGTTTTATGCAACCTACAAGTGGAAGTATTTACTTTAACGGCAAACTCATTAATAATGTCCCCGCCAATGAAAGACAGGTAAATACAGTATTTCAAGATTATGCGTTATTTCCCCATTTAAATGTATTTGAAAATGTAGCATTCGGTCTTCGCATTAAAAAGCTTGGCAAAAAAGTAATAGAACAAAAAGTAATAGAAGCTTTGAAATTTGTTAACTTAGTAGGTTATGAAAAAAGAGAAATTGCTGAAATGTCAGGCGGACAAAGACAACGTGTAGCAATTGCACGTGCCATTGTAAATGATCCTGAAATCATTCTATTGGACGAGCCCCTTTCTGCATTAGATTTAAAATTACGTTCTGAAATGCAATATGAGTTACGTGAGCTTCAACAAAGACTTGGCAAAACTTTTATATTCGTAACACATGACCAAGAAGAAGCATTGGCAATGTCTGATGAAATTTTCGTGTTAAATGAAGGCGAAATTGAACAAAGTGGTACTCCAATGGATATATATGATGAGCCGATTAATCGCTATGTAGCTGACTTTATCGGAGAGTCAAATATTGTTTCTGGTACAATGGTCGCTGATTTCCGTGTAAAAATTGGTGACAAAGAATTTGAATGTGTGGATCAAGGACTAAATCCAAACGAAAAAGTAGATATCGTCATTCGTCCAGAAGATTTAGAAATAACAGCTGTTGACAAAGGGAAAATGAAGGTAAAAGTAGATACACAATTATTTAGAGGAGTTCACTATGAACTTTCTACTTACGATGATGAGGGAAATGAATGGCTAGTACATTCTACGAAAAAAGCAGACGTTGGTGCTTCTATTGGTTTAGATTTCGACCCGGAGGCTATTCACGTTATGCGTTTAAATGAAACAGAAGAAGAATTTGACAAACGTCTCGAGTCTTATGGAGAAGACGCATATGCAAACTAAAACTACCAAAGCATTTTATTTAATACCTTATTATGTGTGGATTGTATTATTTGTTGTTGCTCCCATTGCTTTAATTGCATATTATTCCTTTTTCGATTTAAGTGGAAACTTCACTTTAGATAATTATCAAAACTTTTTTACTTCAGTTTACTTAAAGTTAACCTTGAGTTCGTTTTGGTATGCATTTCTTATAACTTTTTTTACTTTACTTATTGCATATCCAACAGCATATTTGCTAACAAAAACACGACATAAACAGCTTTGGTTGCTGTTAATCATCATTCCCTCTTGGATAAATTTATTATTGAAAACTTATGCTTTTATCGGGATTTTTGGTTTATATGGGCCTGTAAATGCATTTCTAAATGTATTTGGGTTGGAAGAAACACAAATTTTATTTACAGATTTTAGTTTCGTTTTTGTATCAGTCTATATATTTATCCCATTTATGATTTTACCTATTTTTAATTCATTGGATAAGTTAAATCCTTCCTTAATGGATGCTAGTCGAGATTTAGGTGCATCTAGCTGGACGACATTTTCAAAGGTGATTCTACCATTAACTATTAATGGGGTAAAAGCTGGAATTCAAGCTGTATTTATCCCTTCCCTTTCGCTATTCATGATTACTCGATTAATCGCGGGGAACAAAGTTATTACTTTGGGTACAGCTATTGAGCAGCAATTCTTAGTTACCCAAAACTGGGGAATGGGTTCTACAATCGCCGTTTTCTTAATCATCTTTATGGTAATTATAATGATCATTACTGGTCAACGTGATAAGGGGGCTTATGCAAATGGAAAAAACAAGTAAGTCAGCGAAGTTTTACTTAGCCCTTGTATTTATCGTTTTATATACGCCTATCTTATATCTGATTTTTTACTCGTTTAATAGTGGTGGAAATATGAATAATTTTGAATCATTTACTTGGGAACATTATTCTGCTGTCTTTTCAGATACTCGTTTGATCATGATACTTCTCAATACAGTAATTGTTGCTTTACTTTCTGCATTAATAGCAACAATAGTTGGTGTATTTGGTTCAATCGGCATTGTATTTATGCGAAACAAATCACTGCGCAGATCTATCCTTTCTTTAAATAATGTATTAATAGTAAGTCCCGATGTTGTTATTGGTGCATCGTTCCTAATACTATTTACAGCTATTGGGGTAAAACTTGGATTTGCATCCGTATTAATTTCTCATATTGCATTTAGTATACCCATTGTTGTATTAATGGTATTACCGAAGCTACAAGACATGAATAGTACGCTCATTGATGCAGCAGCAGATCTTGGCGCATCCAAACGTGATATTCTGACACGCGTAATTATCCCTTTTGTTAAACCTGGAATCTTCGCAGGATTTTTTATGGCCTTAACATATTCTCTTGATGATTTCGCAGTTACTTTCTTTGTTACAGGAAATGGCTTTAGCACACTTTCAGTTGAAATTTACTCGATGGCAAGAACTGGTATTACGTTAACGATTAATGCATTATCGGGAATCATATTTATAGTGACACTAGTCCTCGTGGTTGGGTATTATTTTGTTAGCCAACGCGGGAAAAACCCTGTTGGAATGGGGGTTCGGAAATGAAAGAAATAACAAGAGCAGCTATAGCCATTGTTGTCGTTTGTATCATTTTGTTTGGTGTCAATAAATATTTAAACCAAAGCTCTGGCAATGCCAGTAGTGATACATTAACTATCTTTAACTGGGGTGAATATATCGATCCCGATTTGATCTCTCAATTTGAAGAAGAATCAGGTTATCGTGTTGTGTACGAAACATTTGACTCCAATGAAGCAATGATGACAAAAATAGAACAAGGCGGAACTTCTTATGATATTGCGGTACCTTCAGAGTACGCAATTGAAAAGATGAAAGAAAATGATCTATTGCAAGAAATTGACCATTCTAAAATTCCGAATCTAAGCAATATTGATCCATACTTTTTAGACTTAGCATTTGACCCTAAAAATAAATACTCCATTCCTTATTTCTGGGGAACAGTTGGAGTTGTGTTCAATCCTTCTCTTCTAGACGGACAGACCTTTGATAGCTGGGAATCACTTTGGGACCCATCTTTAGAAGGTGAAGTGTTACTAGTAGATGGTGCACGTGAAATTATTGGGATGGGATTAAATAGTCTCGGTTATTCCCTTAACTCTACGGATGAAAAAGAATTGCTGGAAGCTACGGCGAAACTGAAGGAATTGACTCCAAATGTAAAAGCAATTATCGGAGATGAAGTAACTCAGCTAATGATAAATGAAGAAGCTTCCGTAGCTATTACTTTCTCTGGGCAAGCAGCTGATATGATGTGGGAAAACGAAGGATTAGATTATTCAGTCCCTGAAGAGGGATCGAATCTTTGGTTCGATAATATGGTTATACCTAAAACTGCTGCAAATGTGGAAGGTGCTCATGAGTTTATCAACTTTATGTTAGATGCAGAAGTTGCCGCACAAAATGCAGATTATGTTGGATATTCCATCCCTAATACCGCAGCAATTGAGTTAATGGATGAAGAAGTAACTTCTGATGAGCGATTCTATCCTCTAGAAGAAGCTAGAGAAAATCTAGAAGTATATAAAAATCTAGGTCTTGAAATGCTTGGTAAATATAACGAGCTATTCTTAGAATTTAAAATGAGCGCTAACTAAATGGGAGAGTCGTCATAGTGACGGCTCTTTTTATTGCGTAGAAATTATATAATAAATTACCATATACACTATTTTAATGAATGGAAGAGAGAATGTATGAATAATACTACTGGTTTCTATTTCAGTGGCCGCTTTCCGCGGGGGGAGCGGAGCGAGGGAATCGGCTGAAGCCGTGCCCACGGAAAGCGTCCGCTCGCAGCGAAAATCAACGGCATATTTTTTAGAGGATTGGGCGTCTTTTTTCTCGGTTTTTTTTATGTTAAATATTATATAATTCGTTACTCGAAAGTTTTTATTCTTTTAGGAATATGGTAGAATCTATAGACGCATAAAAGTAATTACAGAAAGCAGGAGTATTATGGCGAAGAAAACAAATAGTTCGGCATTATATATTTTAATGTTCAATATGTTTATTGCTATGTCGGGGATAGGATTAGTAATTCCAGTAATGCCTCAATACCTAGAAACCTTTGGTGTTGCAGGTCAGGCTCTCGGATTTATTATAGCTTCCTTTGCATTAGGTCAGTTTCTATTTTCCCCACTTGCAGGTGACCTATCTGATAAACTAGGACGAAAAAAACTAATTATTGTAGGATTGGTCATTTTT
The DNA here is from genome assembly GCF_038008345.1 of Psychrobacillus sp. FSL H8-0510. Classification (NCBI taxonomy): domain Bacteria; kingdom Bacillati; phylum Bacillota; class Bacilli; order Caryophanales; family Bacillaceae; genus Psychrobacillus; species Psychrobacillus sp. FSL H8-0510. The sequence continues at coordinate 1,111,595 of NZ_JBBOYZ010000001.1, read as the reverse complement.
TCGGCATCTCAATTATGGTTTGGGTTAGCTACATATGAATGGATGTTGTATGCTGCACGATTTATAAGTGGTATTGGGGGAGCCTTTTTAATACCAGCCACTATGGCATTTGTTGCAGATATTACTACATTAGAAGAGCGTGGGAAAGGAATGGGATTCTTAGGAGCTTCTATGTCACTAGGCTTTATGATTGGACCAGCGCTTGGAGGATTTTTAGCAAGTGTAAGCTTATCGTTCCCATTTTACATGGCATCTTTAGCAGCTTTGATTGCAGGAATAATATCTTTAATCATTCTACCCGATATTAAAAATACTGTTTCCGAAATACCGTCGGAGCCTAAAAAGCGCGAAAACATCATCACACAGATGAAAAATTCAGTGAAGACACCTTACTTCATGATGTTAATCATAATTTTTGTTTTCACTTTTGGAATAGCAAACTTCCAAACGACGTTCTCATTATATGTAGATCATAAGTATAACTATACTCCACAGGATATTGCTGTTGTCTTAACAGTTGGTGGGTTTATAGGTGTCATCGTGCAAACGTTAGTAGTGGAGAAACTATTTAAACGTTTTGGCGAATTAAATGTTATCTTAGTCAATTTGGTTGTTGCTGCAATAGCTTTTCTACTATTCTTTGTAGTAGACGGCTTTGCACTTGTATTACTTGTCGCATCTATCTTCTCTACTGCAACTACACTCATCCGACCAGCAGTAAATACAGTAATTTCTAAAATGGCAGGTAATGAGCAAGGATTTGCTGCTGGTATGAATAATGCTTATATGAGTTTAGGAAGTATGATTGGACCAGCGCTAGCAGGGATGTTTTTTGATATTAATATAAGCTATCCGTTCATTGTAGGATCTATCATACTACTAGCTTCGTGGGCTATCACACTTATATGGATTAAAAGAAAAAACCCGATAATTTAATTTCGAATTAACTTATCAATACTCTTTCTCGGAAGTGAAATTTGATTAAGACGTTTTTGCTGTATGATTTCCGAGTGAAATTTTAAGGATGCTTGATGGTTATGACTTCTGTCACAACCATCAAGCATCCTTTTTTGGTAAATTTATGCCTTATCTCTTTTTCTTTTCTCTAACTAGTTTCCCCACGTAGGTTGTAGTCGTATTTACTGGCTCCGCTTTTTTACCAAATCTTTTGAACGGAGAAAGCAATAGGTGGAAACCAAATCTTCTTATTGTAATATCGATAAAGAACAAGAAGATAGCTAACAATAGAAGAGACTGTTGAATAGATTGTTTCTCTGAACTAGAGAGTTCCATTTCTCGGAAAGCTTCAGATGGTTCGGTTAGCATCTTTCCATTTGTTCTACTTGTAATCATCTCCAGAATTGCTGTATTCGGCTTTTGTATTTTGTATTCCTCGCTATAAGGAACGGAAATACCTGCCTGGTAAACAGCATCTTGTTCATTGGAAATTCGGAAAAACACTAATCCTGGTTCACTATCTATTGTTACCCTTGCTTTACCTGGTGCAATTGCTTCAGATGTAACAGAAACCTCTTCGCCTTTTTCATTGACAACTGCTACGTCCAAAAATGATGACTTTCCTGACGGATCTGTAACAGTAAAGGATTCATCCGAGGACTTTTGAATAGAAAAAGGCACCTCACTATATGCTGGTAGTAACCTGGAGACTGCTGTATTCCAAAAATCTCCCCAATTAGCCCATCTCGCTAGGTCACCACTCCATTCACCAGTGGAATCCGATGTAAAAGCAATTGTGCGACCGAGTCCATACATCCATTCAGCTAATACCGGATCCTCTTTTTCACTTTCAACAACAACGGAAGCTGTTTGTTTAGGTGTTGTGGCAATATAGGCATTCATTTGAGGAACTCCTTCTGCAAACAAACTTGTCCATGCAGCATCTCCAAAAATAGTGGGATAGAACGGATTATCTTCAATATAGGTTCTTGAGATCTTTGCTGTCTCGGTGGACATTATAGCAGGAATAGTAGATTCATCCTGGACATCGTAGAACGTGCCCCCTCCCATTTCTGCTAAACTTTCTAGTAAAGATCTATCCGCATCTTGCCCAACTGCAACAGTGGAGACTGTTATTAATCCCTCTTTACCACCTTCTATCAACGTTTGATAGTCATTGTTGGTAGCTGACTGACCATCTGTCAACAAGATAATATGTTTTCGCTGAAGTTTAAGAGGTGATAAATTTTCGTATGCTAGCGCTAAGCTCGTATAAATTTCTGTTCCTCCGCCTGTCCCTACAGATAGTATGCTTTCTACAGCTGTTTCTTGGTCATTCAATGGAGCAGTCTCAATAATTTCCCATGGTCGATCATCAAAAGCGATAAATCCGAGTGTATCTCCTTCTCGAAGCATTTCTACAGAACGCGCTGCTGCTTCCTTCGCATATTCTAATTTTGTTCCACTCATACTACCTGACCTATCCATAACGATGATTAACCCCAATGAAGGCAGTTGTTGCTTTCCTTTTATCTCCATCTCCACTGGTAATAATCGCTCAATAGGACTCTTAAAATAGCCTCCTAAGCCAAAGCTGTTTTTCCCTCCGACCATCATAAAACCCACACCAAAGTTTTTCACAGCCTGTTCAATAACCATCATCTTCTGTTCACCGACGACATGACCAGGTACATTATCAAATATAATCGCATCATATGATAAATAATTTGATAAATCAAAAGGCAGGACACCTGCATCTATAACATCCGTTGTAATCGCTTGTTGATCAATGACTGTGGCAATATTAGAAGAATTACCGTCATGCGTAACTATTAGAAGTCGTGGAGAACTCTCTACATTTGTGACACTTGTCAACTTGTTATTCTCTATTAGTCCATCCTCAGCCAGCACAACTTGTACTTCATATTTAAGTAATCCTTCGCCCTTAGATGCATTTCTAAATGTATACGTATTAGTGCCAGTTTCTACATTTATTTGTTCGCGCGTGAGTAGCTGATCATTTTGATATAGAAGTAACTCGGCCACTGCTTCACTTGTGGCATCAAGGGTAACATTTAATTGTTGCTGTTCTCCTTCAAAAGCCACAGGCGGCGTCTCAAAGGAAGTTATAGCGACATCTTCAGATGACAGACGAGCCATTTGAACAACATCTATCGTGACATTCCCTCCTGCGATTTTCACAATTTCATCACTAACAGATCCAATTGTTTCTATCCCATCTGTAAAGAGGACAATTCTTGTAGCTTTGTTTGGCTCAATAATACCTGTTGAAAGCTGCAGGGCTTTCGCTAAATCTGTATTACTTGGATCTGACATAGGAGTGAAAACTGGTAAATTCACTTCTCCCGTTGTTAGCGCTACTTCCGTTTGAAAATTCTCTGCAAATGTATAAACACCTACTAAATGGCTCATTTTTTTAGATTTTAAACTTTCATCTACCCACTCCGTTATTTGTTTGTCAGTTCCTTGTAGAGAAGCAGAGCGATCTACCAAAAACAGAACCTGCTCTTCTTTGATAGGTAACAAAAGATAGGGATTAGTAATTCCTAATATTAAGCACAGAATAGCCAGTATCCGTATACTAAAGACTACTTTCCCCTCTCGCTTAAAGATTTTCTTATCTTTTCGCCAAGTCCAAAGAAAATAAAAACCAATAGGAATTAATAGTAAAAGCCAAAGTGGTTGGTCAACTCGTAAATCCACGTCTTCTTTGCACCTCCCACTCTATTACAAATAGTAAAATTAGTAATATTAATATAAATGGAACAAAGGAATTGGCTTGATAGTCTTCCTCAGCATTCATCTGTTGTCCATTCACTTTATATGAAGTACCTTTTTCAATTACTTTTTCCTCTTGAGGCAATATGACAGAAAGATTCTTCTCAGCATCTTTCGAACGTAGAACATATAAGCCTGGTTTATTTGGTGCTACAAACTTCCCACCATTTTCAATAGCATACTCATATTCATCATTCATCGTATAAATTTCCCACTCGTCCAAAGCACCAAGAGATAAAGGCTTTCTCTCGTTAGGAGTGAATGTTCCTAAATAATCACTTCCTGATGAAAGTTGCTCCTTAACACTCCACATAAATAGTGGAAACGTAGGACTCAGTGGCCAATCTGTCATTTGAATATCTGCAAGGATAATAATATTTCCAGATGGTGAGGTTTGGATGAATGGATCATCCCCTACAGAAGCAATAGTAGTATAGCCCTCTATAGGCGGATACACTGAACTCACATATATGTCCCTTAAATCAGCAAAAGCAAATAATGGAGATTCAGTTGTCTGAACGTTTCCATTTACTTCCTTTGGTATAGCATCGTTCCTGCCTATATATAAGATTGGCCTTTCATCCTCTATATTTACGCCAAACTGATTGGTGACCATCATACCTTCATCCTTCAACAAACCAACTTGCTCTGGAGGAACACTACTCACTTTAATGTCTAATGACTGAAAAGCAGTTCGAACTAGCGAATGTATGGTGCTATCTATGAAAACATTAGACAATTGATCCTGCATGAATATAATATTTTCATTATCTAAAAGGTAAGAATCTTGGATGTCTATATTTGCTTTTAAATAACTTGAATTGACTAGTTCATCAAAAGATAATGTAATCGTTTCTTTTGGCGGTAAATTGACAACTTCCGTTACTAATATTTTCTCTTCATTGGATATCGTCAGCTCTGTTGTACTCTCTTTTTCTGACTGATTTTCAATTTGAACTAGTGTAGAAATTCCATTTGCTGTTTCTGTTGCACCAAATCTTTTAATAGATGCATTGGTAACCTCAGTTGTTAAAGCTTCCACATTCCAGCTTACATTTTCATGTTGCAACGGAAGAGATTGCCTTTCTAAATCATCTGTAAAAATATACACAGAGGTTGCTTTATCCTGAAAAAAGGATTGGGTAAAATCAAGAGACTTTGACATATTTTCTGCTTCATAGCTTATCTCTAGTTTATTTATCTCTTTAATCATTTGCTCTGTATTCTTTTCTTGCCTCAATAGGACAACTGGCTCATTTCCCGTTGTGATTAATGTTAAGGGCTTACCCGATAATTCCTCGACTAACTCAAGCATTTTACTTCTATGCTGTTCAAAAAGAGAAGTAGCGTTATTTACATTTACTTTCATCGTTGCAGAAGTATCTACGACAAACACAATCTGTTCCCCAGCAATCGATTTTGTTTTCCAATAAGGTTGAAGTAATGCTAGAACAAGCAAAAGCATGGCGAGCATTTGTAAATAAAACAAAGCATTCCGCTGCAAATGTTGTAAATATGGGGATGCCTTTGTTTCTTTCATTGTCTCCTGCCAAAACAGTGTAGAGGAAACAGATTTTTTTACATATTTTTTTCGAAAAAAATAATATAAAAGCACAGCAATTGGGAAAATGGCTGTCCAAGAATATATTAACTGATTAATACCCAAACCTATTCACCTCATTGCACCCAATTTGCTCTTAATAATTGTTGAAACATTGTATGTGATATTCCTTCATGTGCATTTACCTGCAGTATTTTAATACCAAACTTATGACAAAGTAGTTCTAATCGTTGTTGATGCTCTTTTCTTTCTCGATGAAATGATTCAAGTACTCTGGAGGAAATAGAGACATTTACTTGTTCCAACGTTTCAATATCTTCTAATTGAACATCCCCACCGTATGATGGAGCGAGCTCCTCATCAGTAACTACTTGTAATATTCGAATATCACCAGCGAATTTTGGCAATTTCTGTAGAAATCGTTCCCATGACTCAATACTTTCTAAGCAATCTGTAATCACAAACAATACAGTACTATCTTTCGGTAAAAAAGGAAGTGCATTATCTGTAAAAGTGGAAGTCATTGCTGGTTCGTCTATGTCAGAAATAGTTTGAACGAACGCTTTTCGGTAGGTTGCACCCTTTCTTCTAAAGGGCGGCTTTTTGTCTTCATTAACAGCTGAAAAAGATAATCGATCATCTCTCTGTAATACAAGAATTCCTAAAGAAGCAGCTAATTGCTTAGCAAAGTTCCATTTCAGTGAATCTCCCATAGACTTAGTCGTATCAAGTAAGATATGCACTCGCATTTCTTGTTCGTCTAAAAAACGTTTAATAAAATACTTGTCTGTACGTGCATAAACATTCCAATCTATTTGCCGTACATCATCACCTGGCGAGTATTCGCGAAAATCCGAAAAATCTAGAGATGCACCAAAACGCTGAGATCGGTGGGAGCCTTTATGTTGGCCTCTGAGTTTCGATTTAGTTGAGATGGATAATCTACTTAGCTTACCTGCCCAATCCTTTGGTACTAATTGTTCACTACTCATACAACTTGTCCTTGTTTTACTGTTTGTAAGATAAGATCGATTAGTGCATCTGCCGTTTTACCTTCCGCTTCCCCTTCATAATTGAGTAATAAACGATGTCTCAATACCGGTTTAGCCACTGTTTTAATATCCGCTATCGATACATGATATCTCCCAGCAACCAATGCTCTCGCTTTGGCTAACTTTATGAGACTTTGTAATCCACGAGGACCACTTCCATATTGAACATATTGGGCTATTTCAGGGATGCTTGCTTCCTCAGGATGCGTTGCGGCAATAATATCTACTGCATATTCCAACATATCATCTGCTATAAGGACTTCCTTTACCATTTGCTGTGCACGCACTATTTCTTCTGCGTTCATTACTTTATTCAGTTGAATCGTTAATCCACCTGTCGTGCGTTTTGTTATTTCCATTAACTCGGCTTTAGAAGGATATGCTACTAATATTTTACATAAAAACCGGTCCATTTGAGCTTCTGGTAAAGGGTAGGTACCTTCCATTTCAATTGGATTTTGCGTTGCAAGGACGAAGAAAGGTCGGTCCATTTGTTTAGTGTCACCGAGCACGGTAACTGTTTTTTCTCCCATAGCCTCTAACAGTGCACTTTGTGTTTTAGGTGTGGCGCGATTTATCTCATCAGCTAACACCATTTGGCTAAAGATTGGTCCCTTTTGAAAGGTAAATTGTTGTTTACCATTTTCTAATCTTTCAATCATACTAGTACCAGTTATATCAGATGGCATTAAATCAGGCGTGAATTGAATACGTGAAAAGGATAAATCTAACACTTCCGAAACTGTCCGTATGAGCATTGTTTTACCCAATCCGGGTAATCCCTCGAGGAGGGCATGCCCATCAGCCAACACACAATAAAGGGAGAATTCAACAGCCTCCTTTTGACCAACTATAAATTGACCTATTTCCGTTCGAACATCATCTAAACGCTTACTCATATCCATATAGTCTTCTGTTGTATAAGTCATGTTTCCCCTCCGTTATTCTCTTTTTTCAACTGATGAAAAGTAATCTTGGACGATTCTTTGTAAGTCAGCTGGTAATTGCATGCGCTCGGAACTTTTTATATAAGACTCCGAATAATCATTAACTACCTCTTTATATGGTCTTGATGAGCCGCGAGTTATAGCAGTATCCGCTGGTTGTTCACTAGCAGAATTTCCGTCTCCAAGTCCACCTGAATCGACTGAAGTTTTCCCGTTTCCACCAATCCTTGTAGGTATAGACAGTAAATCTCTACTTCCTGAACCTAAACCTGCGCCTGACCCTGTTCCTTGGCCTTGACCCTGTCCTTGGCCTTGTCCTTGTCCTTGTCCTTGTCCCTGTCCCTGTCCTTGTCCTTGTCCTTGTCCTTGTCCTTGTCCCTGTCCCTGTCCCTGTCCCTGGCCTTGTCCCTGTCCCTGGCCTTGTCCCTGTCCCTGTCCCTGGCCCTGGCCTTGGCCTTGACTTTGACTTTGACTTTGACTTTGTCCTGCGCCAGAATTAGGTGGATTTTGTCCCTGCTGCCCATTTTTATTGCTTGAAGATTGTGAACTATTATTTTGAGCTATCCCAGCACTGTATGGTAAAGATTTCCCCATCTTACTTAGTATAGTTCGAGAATTTGATGCACTTTTAGCTAGTGCATTATTAATATCCTCTAACGAAGCGAGTTCTTTTTGCTCCTCGGTACTTAAAGAGGATTCAGACGTCCCTTCTTGTTCGGCTACCTTTTTCTTTTCTTCTAGCTTCTGTTCTTTTAGTGCTAATTCTTTTTGCTTTTTCACCACTTCACGCAAAGTTTCTTCTGCTATATCTAAATCTTTAAGTTTTTCTTTAAGATCATTCAATTCTTTTTTTACTGGCTTTGACAATTCCTTTTTCTCAAGCTTACTTACTTCTTTCTTTAGTTCCTTTACAATCTCTTTCTCTTGTTCCAAATCCTTAGCTTCTAATTGCGTTGCAGCTGGGAATACATACAAACTGAGAACTGCTGCAAAAGCCAAAACAAGCCCTATAATCCATTTGGGCTTAAAGTATTTTTTGTCGCGCTTCTTAAAAAGAAGGAAAGCACTCTCACTGTTTGTTTCTGCTTTGTCTATTAATCCTTTAGCAAGAAGAGATTTCCCCTCTAGAAAACTTAAAGCACTTACAAGTAAATTATCAACAAAATATGCGTCCAACTTTTGTACTGCTTCTCCACTTGAGGGTCTTTTCCAAAAAGCATAAAGATATGTGCCTATAAAAACAGAACTTCCAACAATGATGGAAGTTCTTAAATAATATGGAAAGACAAATAAACGAGATACCAATAGGATAAGCGCAGTGGCACTAAAACCATAAAAGAGGGCCGCTTGGAGCATTCTGACATAATGCTCCATAGCTAGACTATTTCTTGCCCTTTGGACGTATCTGATCAGTTTTTTCGGAGTAGTCATCCATTTGTCCTCCTTATTTTGTCCGTTTCATATTTACTCGTAATTTTTTCACCGATATGAAAATTGATATTACTGTAATACAAATATAGAAGATGGCGTAGCCTGCCCAAATAGGGAAATCGACCTTCGTTGAATCTGTTATAAATGTATCTGACCCTGGTGATATAAGTGTTAAGACGAGGACCACCGGATTTATACTCGCAAAGAAATGCCCGAACGGGGAAGATGCTATCGAACCAGCTACCATGCTGTTCATTCCTGTAATTACTAAGTAAATAAAACCCGTCACCGCACTTAAGAAAATCATTGTCCCATATGTTGCAATCATAGAAACAATCGTCTTACGAATGATGGTCGAGTACATAATTCCAATACTTCCAATAGCAAGCATCGTTAAAAAGAAAAACAAGAATATAATTCCTAATTGACCTGGTGATACCCCACCGAATAAGAAAACCATACTATAAATAGGTAATCCGGCTATTAATAATAGTAATAAAAAGGCAATAGATGACGTTAATTTGCCCGAAATAATTTGGAAAGAAGTTTGTGCGGTCGTTAATAATATATTCAATGTTTGTTTCTCCCGCTCTGAGCTAATAGCACCTGCCGTTAAGCCTGGAGTGATGAAAAGTATTAAACCTAATTGTATATAAGTAAGCATTGCAAACATAAAAAAGCTTTCTTCTGGACGGAAATATCCAGTTCCTGTAAATTGAGTTGTTAGTAAGATAAATCCAAAGACAAAAATACACATAGCAATTAAATAAAATAGAATTCCTACAAAACTTTTTGGGGAACGAAAGCGCAACTTTATTTCCTTTACCAATACCGGGTTAGAAAACACCTGCTTCATTTATTTCGCTCCTTTCGTTATTTCCATAAAGACATCCTCAAGATCCGTTTCTGTCTCGGCGAAGGAAATAATTCTAATCGAATGGTCCATTGCCTTTTTAAGTAAATCGATTTGATCGTCATCAGTCCCTCGATAATTGAAGGTCACTGAATTTTTATCCGTGTGTAATTCCACAGAAGAGACAAAAGGATCCTCTTCAAAAAAAGTAGCAACATTTTCTAATAATCCTTTTACTTTCACCGTAATATGTCTTTCTCCTGCAAGCTGAGCTTGGATATCTGCAACGGAGCCATGCGCGATCAGTCTTCCCCCATCTATTACACCTATTTCATCACACATTTCCGCTAACTCCGGTAATATATGGGAGGATATAAGAATCGTTTTCCCCATTCCTTTTAGCTGCTTTAAAATATCTCTCATCTCTACCCGCGCTCTTGGATCAAGTCCAGAAGCTGGTTCATCCAATATAAGAACCTTTGGATCATGTATCAATGCTCGTGCAAGGCATAAGCGTTGTTTCATCCCTCGTGAAAGTAAGTCCACATATTCATAACGCTTATGAGTCAAGTTCACTAGTTCGAGCAACTGTGGAATTAATACTTTTCTTTCCGCTTCAGAAATCCCATAACTAGCGCCATAAAAATCTAAATATTCATTTGCTTTCAACTGATCATACACTCCAAAAAAGTCAGGCATATAACCAATTTGTTTACGTACTTCACTTGCATCTGTCCTTACACTTTTGCCATTTACAATGGCGTCACCAGAGGTTGGTTGCAGTAATGTAGCCAGTATAGAAAAAGTGGTCGATTTTCCTGCTCCGTTTGCACCTACGAAACCAAATACAGTGCCTTCTTGTAGCGTTAAATTTAGATCATTAAGTGCAAAAAATGAGCCGTATTTTTTAGTTAATCCTTTAATTTCTATCATTGCTTCACTTCCCCCTTCATACGCACTTCTGGAAGTCGTGTATATGGATCGCCTTGTACTGATTTTTTAATTAATTTGTATTGGATTACTCCTGATTGATCGATATACGTATTAATATTTTCATTTAAAGTAAATCGACTTTCTGTAATCTCTTCAAAAGATTTTGTTTCTAAGTTCCAAATTTCAATAGTATGAGAATTTCGATCTGTATTCGCTATCTGTAACTGCGTCCAATTCACCTTATCTAAAGGAAGTGTGTCTGGAACTTTCCAGTGCACATTATATTCTCCATCATCTAAATACCACTCGAAGTTATTGCCTTGGACTGGTTCCATGTATTTACCGAATTGCTCGGTATTTACAACTACTGAGAACGTATTAGCTGGGAGTGTAAATTCACCAGAGAAAATAGTAGTAGCTGTGAAAGGTTGAATAACTAAATGCAAGGCAGAAAGCTCCACTATTTTATCCTTCAACTCAACTGGAAGAATATTATCTTCTGCAAAACCAGTTATAGCAGGTGTTGAATTTGAATTATTTAACATAAGACTTGATGAATAAAGTGCTTGCTTACGTTGTGTTATTAGATCCATTTGATTTGCATTATATGTTCCATAGCTTGCACTAGCGTATGGGTTAGAAATGGGCATTAACATAACGGTACCCAAATCCTTATTTATCTCTATTTTTTCTCCAGCAGCCATGTCACCTAACTTATATAGCTTACTACCCGACCAAATAGAAACATCCTTTAAGCCAAAAGGAAAATTACTTTGAACTGTACCATGTATTTTACTAGAATCTACTGTTAAATCTACATTAAAGTTACCTACGTCTTGCAATTGGGTCTCCCCAAATAAGGAAGATACAGACCAATAACCAACATCACGGAAGATCAGTTCACTCTTGGCTGCATGTTTTTCCATAATAGCATTTTCATGCACATTTGCAGTTTGACCTGTTAATGAGTTAGTACCTCTTTTTGCAACCATCGTAGTAGTATTTGGCGCTTCAAAAGTGAAATCTCCACCTTTGTTACTCAATATAGATTCAGCATAATATCCTTGTAGGCTCTTATCTTCATTTACTTGAAGAAACGATGATTGCTGAACTTGCGGCCTTGCTATTCGATCCTTGGCGCCGTATCCAAAAATAGCCAGGGATGCAATTATTGCAGTGAGAGGAATGATACCCCAAGCATACTCGCGCTTATCTTTTCTTTTCAAAATAATATATAACAGTGGAACTATTATGATCATATAAAATACGACAATTCCAATCATTAGTGGTGTAGATACCTTAAAGGAACTAAATAACGAATTCGTTTCCCCTAGATTGTATACAAGCTCGTCTTTCATATTATAACCATACATACTTTGTGTATTTTTCACTTGAACTGACTGCAATATAGTAGACATTAAGTCATTATAAACGGGATCATCAGCCAATGGTGCATCCCCTAGTGAAAAAGTGGTTTGGATGATTGTTCCGCTTCCCAATTGTTTCTTGCCAGCTAGTATCATCCCATCGAGTTGGACTAGTGGGGTAGACCCATTGTTTAAAGTCGCATCATATAACTTTAAATCATTAGTCAACAAGCCCCCTGTTAATGCACTTAGATTCTGAGGAGTAATACTTTGTGTTGTCGTATGTAAGTTTAATGGTAAATAGTCAGCTAGATTTCCAAGCTCACCTATTACATTATCAGAGGCTCCAATTACTATTATTCCGCCTGACGATACATAATCGATAAATGCTTGCTGTTGTTGTTCCGTTAAATCAGCAATTACAAACTCATCGATAATAATATAATCTGCCATTTCCCAAGCAACCCCTTCATCAGGTAACGTAAAGTTACTCTGCTGGGCTACATGGATAATTTCGTTGTTCACCTGATTTGGTTGTTTCAGTTGAGTGAGAACCTTTAAGCGATCTGCACTTTCCGTCAATGTTAAATAGAAAGTAGTTGCAGGGTCTGAAAAATTTGGTTTCACCGTCTTATTTCCTTTGTAGGCAATAGATTTCCCTTTTTCCCATCCTCCTTCAAAAAAGTGAATCAACTGAACACTATTTCCAGAATACATATAGTCTTCCGATAGCCCACTTACTGCAATTTGGATAGTTTTTGTTTCCCCTGCGCCAATTTCAAAAGGAATAGACTGGGCATTTCCTAAACGATAGGATTCCGCTAAATCTAGGACGATGTCACCTGAAAATGCATCTCCCTTGTTTTCTACGGTTAGAGTTATAGGCAATCCTTCCCCATATTTTGCTTTTCCATTAAACCCAGTTGTTACTTTTACATTTAGTTCAGGTTCAGGTGCAGCTAAAGCTTCTAATGATGGCGTAAATATTAAATAAAATATTAATGCTGAAATAACCACCACAAACTTTTTAATATACATCTTTTTCCCCCCTTGTCTATATATGTATTAGTACGTTAATGGTATCGTTAGGTTCCATTATTGAAAGTTATTTGCATGTTTTTTTACAATTTCGACAAAAGCATTAACCTGGGGTAAATTGAAAGCCGCATCATAGCCGATTAACCATGTATCTCTTGTCAATTCAAATTGCTCTTCATTATTCGTTAATGGTATTTTGTTCACATCTTCATGACCCGTTAAAGTGATCGACGGTAGAATTGCATAACCTATTCCATTTAGCGCCATTTGCTTACAAGTTTCAATTTGATCGACAATAATTTGCCTTTTCGGATTAACCGTAAAATGTTTTTGCCACCATTGTTGAATTTCCTGGTAGTAGTTAGAATCACTTTTAAATTGAATAAAGGGCTTATCCGTCGTCAACACTTCCTCTATCGACGTCATCTCCTTGTCCACCAAATATAAAGTATCTCTAAATAAATGAATCTTATTTCCCTTCCAGTCAGATTGGCCACGCACTATGCCAATCTGCGCCTCGCCATCATAAATGGATTTCACAATTTCTGAGCTCCATCCGGTCAATAATGAGATTTTCGCTTCTGGATAAGTTTGTACAAAGTCTTTTAATACTTTTGGCAGCCAATTTTGTCCAACGATCGAAGCACATGCAATTTTCAGTGTCCCATGTACTTTCGATGATAAGGATTGAATTGCTTCAAATACTTCTTCTCTTTGTTGAAGCATCTGGTTAGCAAACTCAATGACAAGTTCCCCCTCTGGCGTAACCGTTAGACCTTTTTGTGATCTCAAAAAAAGCTTAGTATTCCACTCTTTTTCAATTGTTTGCAGCCTAAGAGACAATGCCGGTTGAGACAAAAACAGTCTTTCCGCTGCTTTTCTCATATTTTGTTCCTCAGCTAATGTACGAATTATTAAAAAATCTGTTACCATTTGCTTACCTCTTTTCGGATAGGATTATTTTAAGCTTTATACGCTTATAAGAAAAAAAAAACGGATAGAAGCTCCCGGTACAGTACTATAAATCCAAGGGCACCACTTCGGCGGGATGAGTGAGACAAATGAGATATTGTAGCGACGGTTATTGATCATCGCTCCACCTGAACAAAAATCCTTAGTATTTATTCTCATATGGTCATAAACTCTATGTTCAAATGTATACTTTCCTAAAAAAAGAAGGCCAACTAGGATTGGCCTTCCCTTCTAACTGTTTAAAATTTTATTGTGCTTGATAAAGATACTTTTTCATTTGCTTTAAAATAACTCTTCTTGTTAAAATCCCCAAAAAGGTCTTCTCATCATCTACGACACAAATATACGGGTTATCTACTAATAAATCCAACCCTTTTTGAAATTTTTCATCTACATGAATAACCGCGATGTCTTTTTTCATAATATCGTCAACTTTTAAATCTGGTAAACGTTCATATTCAATATGTTCTAATCCTAAAATTTCATCCGTAATTTGTTGAGAGCTTATTAACCCCTGAAGTCTATATTTTACATCTAATACTGGAATCGAAGAATATCCAGTTTTAGTAAGTACAAGTAAAGCATGTTCTGCGTTATTTCCTAATTGTACATGTGCAACCTTCTCTGCAGAAATAATGAATTCCAAAATAGGAATTTGTAAAAAGTCTTTGCTGCTCACAGTTATCATTGCATCCTACTCCTTTGTTTGCTTTCATCATAAGAAAACACCCTATGTAACTATCATAGCATATTAAAGGAATAAAAAAACCATGTAATCGCTTACTTTTATGTTAGAAAGGATTAGGATTCAACCATTGCCCGCCATCTAACGTAACAATCTCTCCATTCATATATGAAGCCTTGTCGGATAATATAAATGTTGCGAGTTCTGCAATCTCCTCTGGTTTTCCAAGTCGGCCCAGTGGTACTGATTGAAGTGTTCGTTTCGCAGCTTCTTCAGATTCCCATAGTTTTCCGGCTCCACCAGTACGTTCGATAGGTCCTGGGGCTATACCATTTACACGGATACCATATTTACTTCCCCATTCAACCGCTAAAGTTCTTGTTAACGACATTACCCCAGCTTTTGCAGCAGCTGAATGGACAACTCCTGCTCCTGCCCCCCATGCATATGTAGCAAGCATATTTAAAATAGAACCTTTACTCCCCTTGCTAATCCAATAGTTTCCAATAGCACTTGAACAATAGAAAGAACCATTAAGTACGATATCGATTACTGCTTTCCAACCATTAGGGGAAAGTTTTTCAGCTTCTACTATAAAATTACCCGCTGCATTATTAACTAAACCATCAATATGGCCAAATGTTTGATCTGCAAATTGAATCATTGCTTCTACATGCTCAGGCTCACGAACATCCATTTGGAAGTACGCTATATTACTACCATATGCTTCTATTTCCTTTTTAGCGCTCTTCAACTTTTCTAAATCTCGGCCAGTTATGACTACATTTGCTCCTTCTGAAACAAATTTCATCGCCATGTATTTTCCCATCCCGTTTGAACCACCAGTAACTATTATCGTCTTCTCTTTTAACAATATAAACACCCCTTTTAAATTGAATGAACATTCACTCATTATATTATCATAGATAATAAAAAAAAGCCGTAAATTCTCTAAACGAATTTACGGCTTTGTGCGTTGCATATAAGATTCATTGATATGTTCAATTGAGACAGGTTTACTGAACAAATAGCCCTGAGCTTTTTGGCAATTTGCCGCTTTGAGAATTTCTACTTGTCGATCCTTTTCCACTCCCTCAGCAATTACTTCCATCCCTAAGTTGTGCGCAAGTTGGATAATAGTTCTAGCAATAGCTGCATTTTTATCGTCTAATTCCATATCTTTGATAAAAGATTGATCTATTTTAATAATATCAATAGGATATTTCTTTAAATAACTTAGTGAAGAATAACCAGTTCCGAAGTCATCAATTGAAATAACAACTCCTATATTCTTCAGTTCTTTTAAAGTAGAAAAAGTATCTTGCATATCGGTCATAGCACTCTCGGTAATCTCCACTTCTAACGAACTCGGACTGATACCATACTTTTGTATTTTTTCGTTAATCTTTCTAGCGAAGTTATCTTGGATAAACTGTTTTGGCGATATATTTACTGCGATTCTAACTGGGCGATAGCCTTTTTCTTGCCAATACTTTAGCTGCTTACAAACTTCTTCTAGCACCCATTCTCCTATTTGCATAATCATTCCTGATTCTTCTGCAAGTGGTATAAAATTCATAGGGGATACATATCCAAACTTCCTATTATTCCAACGAAGTAATGCTTCAAACGAATTTATCTCACCAGTTACTAGATTAACTTGCGGCTGGTAATGGATAGAGAATTCTTCCTTCTCAATTGCTCTTCTTAAATGTGATTCCATTAATGCATCATTAGGAAAAGCTAAGTTCATTTGTTCTTGATAGAAACGGTAATGTGCCCTTCCTCTATCTTTAGCAATATATAATGCTTGATCTGCTTTGATAAGTAACTCATCCATTTTTTTCCCATCATAGGGGAACATCGAAATCCCAATTGAAGCCGTGACGAAATATTCTTGATGGTCTAAGTATAAAGGTTTAGAAAGTTCTAATAATATATTCTCTGCAAAGTCACTAGTTTCGTCTCTAGATTTACCAACCGCTATAAAAACAAATTCGTCGCCACTTTGTCTATATAAATTACTGGATTTATCAATATATAATCCAAGTCGATCTGCAATTTTCTTGAGCAATTCATCACCGTAATTGTAGCCAAGTGATTCATTTATCATTTTAAAACGATCTAAATCTATCCTAACTACTGAAATTTCAGTTCCTGACATTGCATTCACCACATTATCTTGTAAATGTTCCTTCAATGCACGTCTATTCCACAAGCCAGTAAGGTGATCATGATATGCAAGATAATATAGCTGTTCTTGTTCATCAGATTCTGCGGTTGTATCGCGCAGAACTAAGTGAAAAGTAGTCACAATATTATTTTTTTCCAGTGGGATAGCCTTTATATACATCGGTATATAATGCCCTTTAACATGCTGTATTAAGCAACTTTGCATTTCTGTAGGATAGCCTGTTAATGTTTGTTTCATCATTAACTGGAAATTTCTCCTCGAATTTTCGTCTATTAACATTTCAATAGATTGTCCTACTAAGTCTTTTGGATTATACCCTAAAATTTTTGAAGTAGTACCGTTTAGATCGAGGATCTCTCCATTCTCAAAAACGGATATGACGGGGTCCAAATTATTATTAAAAAGAGACAGATATTTATCTTTAAACTCTTTTAAAATACTTATTTCTTTCTCCTCGTTCGTCCTATCATACATTGTCACACTATAGATCGGTTCTATTCCATCTTCTAGTAGGACAATGGTTATATCATATGTAAATAAATTTTTATGTATAGTAAAAGGTATATTTGGATAAAGCTTATGCTTACTATTATTGACAAGCATAGGTTGTAATTGGTTTAACACTACTTCTAATGTGCTTTGATCTAACGGATTTAAAATTGAAGTAGCAGCATCATTTACATAAATTAATGAAAATTTATTTTGTTCCTCTTTTTTCAACAAAAATGTTGGAATCAAAGGATTTTCGTCGATAATCTTTATTAAATAATCACTGATAGCTAAATTTTTATTTGATGAATTATGCATATAGTCCTCCAATGATTACATAAAAGTACTTGATATATAAATAACTTTACTTCATTTTATCGGTTTGTTCACTACTTTCTTTAGGATAATTATTCAAATATATTTATTTTTCACTATTCTTTTGGTTTGTGTACACAATTAACTACAAAATTGGTATGATATAATTATGGAGCAACTTTCGAGGAGGATTATATGTCCGTTATATTTGATGAAAAAAACATAGCAACAGCAATTTATACTGTTAATCGTCATGCGAAAACAGCAATAGACAACAAACCACTATACGAATTAAAAAAGTTAACGATTGAAAAGTTAATAGCTGAAAATAAAGCAAAAAAAGTTGGTCTTCATTTCGTACGAAACCCTAAAAATAGTCAACAACAATCCTCTGTCTTAATCCAGTATGCCGACTACTATTTTCATATGATTCCGGTAAAAGAAGATTTTAAGAACCTCCCCCACCTTGGGCATTTAGACGACTCATATCGAAACCCAATTAGAAAGATGAATTTAAAAGTGGCTAAACAGTTACTTACCGATTATATTGGTCCTCAACTTATTGTAAAAAAGCCTTCAAAGCAACCTGTTGTTTGTACTAAGTCTTACATGAAAGAAAACTATAAACGTACCATGAAATCCTATTTAGACAGGTAAGAAATTATATACAAAAAAACTAGCAGGAAGAAACTAATCCCCTTGCTAGTTTTTTTGAGTTATTCAATATAAACCTAGACGAACCTACAAAATAAATTTGTCGATTTTCAAGACCAACTCAGCTATTTCTGGTTTACTAATTTGGTCCTCTGCTCCGACTTGGTCTCCTTTATGACGAAGATCATCCGTAATCAAACTGGAGAAAATAAGTACAGGCAACTTGGATAAAATAGTATGCTCTTTTATCTTTTTAGTCAATGTATGACCATCCATCTGAGGCATTTCGATATCTGTTACAACGATTTGTACATGCTCAGCAATATCATTCGTCACTTTAGTTATTTGGTCTAAATAGTTAATAGCATCTAATCCGTTCTCAAAAAATTCTAGGTTTGCGTAACCTGCTTCCGTCAAAGTGTCATGTAATAGTTTACGAAGTAAAGGGGAGTCCTCTGCTATTACAATTTTTTTATCTGATCGCTCACGTTTACCAAGTTTTTTCACAGACTCCACACTAATACCTGATTCTGGATTAATATCGACAATAATTTTCTCGAAATCTATTAATAGAATCATTTCTTCTTGTCTTTTAATAACTCCAATAACATGGGAAGAGCTACCTTGATAAATATCTGATGGTTTTTCAATTTGATCCCAAGAGATACGATGAATTTGCGTGACATTATCTACATGGAAAACGACACGTTGTTTATTGAACTCTGCTACTATAAATTTTTCTTGATCACTCTTGTTTTGAACAGGAATTCCTAAGACTCGGTTCATGCTTACTACAGGCAATACCTCTCCGCGAAGTTGAACAATCCCTTCCACATGGGGGTGCGCGTGTGGAATAAATGTAATGCCAATAGGCTGAATTATTTCTTTAACTTTAATCACATTTATACCAAATTTATTTTGTCCAACCTGAAATTCCACGATTTCTAATTCATTTGTGCCACTTTCAAGTAATATTCCTTTTTGGTCGCTCACGATAATTCGCCTACCTTCATAATATGTACAGTTATTATAACATGTAGTAGTAAATAATTACTATATTATTTGTACATATTTATTAGGGCTTGTGTACCATTTTCGGAATACCCGTCTTCCATTAGTTCCTCATATAAGGATTTGGCAAGTGCTATACCTGGTAATTGAAGACCCATTTTATCCGCCTCTTCTAAAGCAATCTTCATGTCTTTCACAAAGTGCTTAATATAAAAGCCAGGCTCATTATTTCCTGCTATCATTCTTGGGGCCAAATTACTAAGTGACCATGATCCTGCTGCTCCTGTTGAAATGGAGCGTAAAACTTGGTCTAAGTCTAAGCCAGCCTTTCTTCCATAAGCTAATGCCTCACAAACACCAATCATACCTGTAGCGATAGTTATTTGGTTACACATTTTAGTATGCTGACCAGCACCAGCTGCCCCTTGGTATAAAATCGTTTCTCCAAATAGACTTAGAATAGGAAGTGCTTGTTCAAATGTCGATTTTTCCCCACCACACATAATAGAAAGCTTTCCTAGCTGTGCACCAATATCTCCTCCAGAAACAGGGGCATCTAACGATAGCATCCCTTTCTCTTTTGCTTTTTCTTCAATTTTCTTAGCTAAGGTTGGTGTCGAAGTTGTCATATCTATCACAATTAGATTGACATTGTCTATTTGAAAAATACCATTATCTCCAAAATACACTTCCTCCACATCGTGTGGATAGCCAACCATAGTGAATAATATCTCTACTTTCTTTGCAACCTCGCTAGGGGAAGAAACCCATACTGCTCCTTCTTTGACTAAATCAGCTGCCTTCTCTTTTGTTCTTGTATAAATCGTTACTTCATGATGATCATTCAATAGATGCTTTACTAAACTTTTCCCCATTACACCTGTACCAATAAAACCAACACTAAATTTTTTTGACATAGTTAATCCCCCATTTATATTTTTTAATACATTAAGTGTACCAAAAAAAGAGGACCATCCATATAACTTTTGGATGATCCTTAAAAAGGGGGAAATGAGAATGTTGCTGTGTTCTTTATTATTATGCCCCGCTCTATATTTTTTAAACATCTTTTTCAAAAAAAAATTCTTTTTTTATTGTTTCCAGGTTTGTTTGAAAAAGTTGGGCCATCTCTGAAGAAATCGTTTGGCCCCCGTATCTTACTTCTTCGTATACTTGAAAGAACTCGTCCTGCACGACCCATTCCATTCGTCGGAACCAATCACGAACTGTCTCACTTTTAGCCCGTTTATAAGTATAGAACGAAGCCTCTACTTCAAATTGTTGATACTTCTCTCTTAATAGAGACGTATCCACTTTATACAGGGATTGCTGACCAATATGTTCATGCTCTTCTTTTTGACCTTCTAATTCTTTATTCAAATAATGAATTACACTTGGCTCTGCAATTAGCTCATCTGGTTTGTTTTTCATTAAAAATCGAAGGAAAAGTATAATCGCCAGGATAGCTAAAACAATGAAGATTAGTTCAAATGGAAATGCTCCTCCTAAAGTTTCGGATACAACTTCTTGTGGTTCAAGTTCCGTTTGCTCTTCTGACGGGATACGTTCCATTTCTTCCGGAATTTTTATTTCTAACTTATTTAATAACTTGTCTAGATATTCCAATAGAGGGACAAATGGAATGATAGCTATAGTCATCACCTTACCTAGCAGAAAACCGAACCCAGTTCTTAACAATGGTATTGTAAAATAAACCAACATTGATAAACCAACTACAAATACTAATCCGATAGAAAATCCACCTGCTACGTGAGCCAAGGAAGCTGAATTTTGTTTATTTGTGCTTATCCACACAGCATATAGTCTCGTTGCACCTTGGATCACAATACCTAAAATGACGATGCTATATAAAGGAAAAATATAGTCCTCAATCCCAATGATTAAGCAAATAAAATGAACTACTAAAAATACTAGGAAGAAACTCAAATGATAATTACTTTCTACTGACTGTTCATCTTGAATTTTATTAAATCGTATTTGTAGGCGCCATATAGATATTCCCGTACCAATTATGTATAACCAGAGTGGGCTATTAAAAAGAAATAGTATTAGTAAAACACTCATAGGAACTATATACGGAATTATTGGCCTTGGACCAGTTTTACTCATAATTATTTGCACGCAGCTAACAATGAAAACCTGAAGTATGATCCATAAAAAAGGTAACACAATATTCGTTTCCTGATGAAAAATAACGGACACTAAGGCAATTATCCATATATCTTGTATGTATTTGCCCAGGGACTCCGCTTGAACCATTTTCGAACTAAGCACTTCATTCATTAGATATGCCCCCTACCTTTGTAGACGCCATTAATATTACATTCGTGCTCTGCTCCCATCGATGGAGCCACAATGTAAAATTATCTACATGAGGCGTCATTACATACGTCACCACTGGTAACTCCTCATGTATATCTATGTATGCTAGTAATCTATCAAAAGGAATAATACTATTAGCTATCGATAGGATGGAAAGCAATTCCATTGCTTGGATACGATGCGAATCCCCACTACCAAGTGGTAGATGTACAAAAGGAACTTTTCCTGTTGCTCGGATATTTATAGCAAATGAGAAAGGGATCTCTTCTCTGTAGCAAGCATCTATGTAGGAAGCTAGCCATTCTATTTTTTCTTCAAAATCAGAAAGAACGCTGTATCTTTCCCCAACATTAACAACAAATAGAGCAGACACATTGGCCACACGTGTAAAAACTTTTGTTTGTAATTGTCCCGTCTTTGCACTAGCCTTCCAATGTATATGATGAAATTGATCGCCAGGCTCGTATTCCCGTGTACCTACAGGGAAGAAAGGATCATCAAACAAAGAAGCATTCAAAGGTAAGTCACCTTGCTTCAATTTAGATGGTGGAAAATTAGTCTTCACTTCATTTATAGTAGGAAAAACAATAGCATCTATTAATATAAACGGCTTGTACTCCAGTAATATAGATCCTTCTGTTAATGGATGAGGTATCAGTACTTCGAGCTGTCTAATTCTAGCAAGGCCTCTGGATATCCCTTTAATAGGTACCTTTAAGGAAACGGTTTTTTTATATCCTATTGAAAAAGGAATTCTAACCTCGTGAAACTCCCCTATAGTTGTATTGCCTATACCATCTGGAGCTATATTCGTTTGAAAACTAATTTTTAGAACTGCATTCCAAATTGGGAGTCCTTTGTTGTGAAAAGTCAATGTAAAATCAGAGGAAGTGTTTTTCATTAAGCGTATTCTTTTTTTTTCATTTACAAATTCGAACCTTTTTCCAACTCGGTGATAATAAATTATTTGTAACAGCGCTACTATCAATAAAAATGAAATAATTGTTACTAAAATATACTGCTTAAATAGAAAACAGAGAATAAGAGAAAATACTAGAACATCTATATACATTCTAGTATTCTTCATACCTGCACCATGACGATTCCAATTCATCGCACATTAGCCTCCACTGGTGCTTCCACCTCTTCAACTATTGTTGTTAAAATCTCTGCTAAATTATGAATTAGCATTCCTTGAGGTGATAACTTCATGCGGTGAAGACATACTGGTTCGATAACACTCTTCACATCATCCGGTGTTACAAATGTTCTGTTGTTCACAAATGCATATGCCTTCGCTGCTTGGAGAATAGCCAGAGAAGCACGGCTACTAAGTCCAAGTTCTATGTACGGATGATTCCTTGTACTATGCACAATTTGAATAATATAGGTCATGATATCCTCATGCACGGTTATTTCTTTCACTTGTTCAGACCACATCTCGATCTGATCCAAAGATACGATTTTCTCTATATTTACTTTTCCTGGAGTGCGACCAAATTTTTTTAGAATAGTTTTTTCTTCATCCTTTGAAGGATAATCTATCGCCAATTTAAACAAAAACCGATCTAACTGCGCTGCTGGCAATGGAAAAGTTCCTTGTTGGGATTCGACAGGATTTTGTGTGGCAATTACCATAAATGGTTTTAACAGAGGAATTGTTTCCCCATCTATTGAGACCTGCTTTTCTTCCATTGCTTCTAACAAACTAGACTGGGTTCGAGGAGTAGCACGATTAATCTCATCAGCTAGTAATATATTACTCATTATTGGTCCTACGCGAAGAACAAATTCTTGTTTTTGCGGATGAAAATAACTAATACCTGTAACATCTGAAGGTAATACATCTGGAGTAAACTGTAGACGCTTAAATTCACCATGAATAGCTTCTGCAAAAGCTTTAGCCATCATTGTTTTACCGGAGCCAGGAACACTTTCCAATAGTACATGACCCTGCACTAACAACCCCATTAACATAAATTTAATTTCTGTTTCTCTCCCAATGATAGCTTTGTTCAGTTCTTGTTGTAATAATGATATATTACTCAATCTACTCTCTCCCCCTATTATCCTTCTATTTTTGTTTCTATATCACTCATATCAGTATATTGGAAATCATTTAATAATTGATCTAATTCTTCACTTAACTTAATCGTTTCATTGTTTAAGATTCCTTTTTCTATCGCGCACTTTATCATTTTTTCTCTTGTAACTTCTAATTGATTTGACCTTGTTTCTGACATACTGAATCGCCCCTTTTAAAAATGTATATTCTTTAAAGTATACCTATTTTTGAAAAGCGCTAAACCAATAAACGGACGACAATTAATGACATCCTTAACTTCTAGCTACATCTAAATAAGTGTATACTACCTGCCCACCTTGTTTTGCATTACCAGAAAAGTGTTTAAAATCCTCTCGCAAAACTAATTCTTTTCTAAAAGCTAGAAATTCATTTTTTTCGATGACTATTTCTTTAAGATCTCTATTTTTAAGCATATTAAGTTTTTCTTCATATGATTCATGCATATATCTCATTCCTTTCACAAATATTTTAAGATTTTCAGTGAAAATACTTTACGTACTCCTTATTTTAAGGCAAACTGTATTATATTACGTTCTTAAGGGGATGGGGCACTCTATGAAAATAGCTGAAGTTGGGAATATTATTGAATTCAAAGATGGTCTTCAAGGCATTGTAGAGAAAGTCAATGAAAATTCTGTAATCGTTAACTTAACTTATATGGAGAACTTTAACGAGCTTGAGGCAGAAGAAAAGACAGTAATAAATCATAAGCGTTATAAAATATTATATAGTAATGAAGATTAAACGTCATGCCGTTCCTCTCAAAAGATGGACGGTTTTTTAAATATAAGAAGGATGTGTATTATGTTTCGTCAATTATCCATTTATCAGTTAGTATTTTCACTTTTTCTTGCTTACTTTTTGTCCTGGATTACTTTTTCGAACGAAGAAGTTTTTTGGTACTTTTATACGTTTTCTGTGTTTTTCCTAATGGCAGCTTTTTTCTACTTCTCCAAAATGGAAGAAGACAACAATTCAGTTCGCTTAATTTTTCTTGGAGTTATGTTCGGGATATTTGCTTATGCAGGCATTCAAGTATCATACTTATTAATCGACATGGGACCAGCTAGTTGGACAAATAGTATAGATAAATTTCTAAATCATTTTGGACCATCCGCTATCTGGCATTATCTCCTGTTAGTATTCATCATCGCTCCTGGGGAAGAGGTATTTTGGAGAGGACTAATCCAACAAAAATTAAAAAAATTTATGAAGCCTAAATATGCTGTTGTGTTAAGTTCCTTACTATTTGGATTGTCGTTCATTTTCACTGGTTTTTGGATAGGTATATTAGGAGGATTTTTCGTAGGGATCATCTTTGGTATACTATATGAGTGGAAACGTAGTATTACTGCAATTGTTCTCGCCCATATCACATTGCTTGTTCTATTGTTTTTAATATTACCCATCACTTGAAACATATGAAAAACCTTTTCGTCAATCTGTGCGAGTACTTTGTTAGCCAACAATCGCTGAGATTCTGTAGCAACTTGAGATACTGAATTTGGACAAGTATTGAATGAAAAGCAAAGACTTTATCTAATAAAAGGGAGCTGAATAAGGATGAAAAAAATTTATACGCTACTTTCTATACTATTACTAACAGTAATTCTCGCAGCTTGTGGGACAAGTACAACAACCGAGAAACAGGATAGTAATACACAAGAAACTGAAAATGCGAAAGTAACAACTTCCCCAGAAGTAACTGAAAATAGTGAGGTTGATACAACACAAGCTGCTTCACCTGAGAAAGAATTAGAAGGGACCGCAACGGAAAGTGATAGTAATAACTATTCCATCACTGTGTTGGAGGGCTATGAGTTAACTGCTGAAGAACCAAATAAAGACCTATTGTTTAACCAAAAAAACGATCTACAATCTATGCGTATCGAAACTTTCTCGGCAGAGGAAATTACTCTTGAAGAAATTGAAGAGAATACAATGGCTTCATTGCAAGCATCCAATGAATCTTCTACTGTTACAGAAATTACGGACGACAATATGATTCCTACACATGATTCTATCAAAAATGTTTCCGCTCATCAGATCGATACAACTGATGGCAAAGTTTCTGGATATGTATTTGAACGTGATGGATTGCTCGTTAAGTTAACTGTTTTTGACACAGCTGCTACACCTGCACTTGAGAAATTTGTACAAATGGCTGAAACAATTAAATCTAAATAATTACAGTACTCGCTATATTATTACCCGACTAATTATTGAAGGAGTGGTCATGACTAACGTCATGACCACTCCTTCTTTTTTTAATATCTTTTTAAAACAGGCTAGTACTTTTCTTGAAAACTAGAGCGTAATCCATTCGAAGATTCAATTTCACTCACTATCTCTTTCGGTAAAAAACAAAAACCCCGCTCACATTGCAAGGTTCAAAGGATAAAATATTAGTATGATAAGTTTTTAATTGATAAACCTAACTTTTTTGTAAGTTCAATGACTACCTGCTTTTCATCTTCGGATAATGCACCCATAAGACTTACTAATTGTTCCTCATGGCGCGGAAATAGTTCATCCATAAACAACGTACCTTCTTCGGATATTTCTGCATATGTTACACGTCTATCCGTAGGACTCGAAACTCTTTTAACATACCCTCGTCCTTCTAATTTATCAACTACATACGTAATAGAACCACTTGCCAACAAAATTTTGTTACCAATTTGCTGAAGGGGTTGTTTACCTTTATGATATAAAAGCTCTAGTACAGCAAATTCCGTTGGATTTAAACCATTTTCTTGAAAAAACTGATTCGTACATTCATGGATTACTTTATGGGCACGAGATAATACTATGAATAGTTTTAATGCACTGTTTGACTGTTCAGCTGTCATATTTCGTCATCCTCACCTATATAAAATACATTACCCACTATTATATAGGTCTAAGCTTTGAAATGTCAAAAAGCTTTATAAACTATTATTTAATGGAAGGACAAATTCAAAAGTAGTACCTTGTTCTACTACACTACTAACTTCTATATTTCCTCCATGCTCTTCAATTACTTTGTAGACATGTGAGAGCCCTAGACCTGTCCCGGTTGATTTAGTAGTGAAAAAAGGCTGAAAAATTTTATTGATATGTTCGTCATCAATGCCTTGTCCTTCATCACAGACAGAAATACTAACAAACTTCCCTATCTTATAAGAAATATTAATATTAATATTTCCCCCATTAGGCATTGCTTCCATTCCATTTTTAATAGCGTTTACAAATACCTGCTTAAGTAGCTGACTATCCCCAATTACCTGACACTCTCCGTTTGTTTGACTAGTAACATGAAGGTTGATTGATTTTAGTAATGCTTGGGGACCCATAAAGCTCACTACTTCTAGTATTATCTCTTCAATATTTATGACAGTAAACTTAGATTTACTTGGTTTGGAGAGTTCTAAAAATTGAGTAAGTATTTCTTCCATTTTATTGATTTCTTCATTAATTACAGTTAAGTAACGCTTCGCATCATCCGTTGCATTTTGAGTTAATAATTGAGTAAAACCTTTCAAAGATGTCATAGGATTTCGAATTTCATGTGCTATTCCTGCTGCTAATTGGCCTAATGTTCGCAGTGATTCCGATTGATCCAATCTTTTCTTCATATATATTTTTTCCGATTCATCACTAATTTCTAATAAATATAAATCACTATCACTTTGTTTAGAAATTACTACATGTACATATTTATATTCACCAACGATCGGTTGGTATTCCATATGATTTTCCAAATATCCTTCTTTTTTAAGTTTTTTTACTAGGAACTTTTTCTCCTCATCACTTACACTAAACATCTCACATAAATCATTAGCATGATTACCAACATAGTCATCTTTGTTGATGTCTAGAATTTTTTCGGCATATGAATTCATATCTAATAATATCCCTTTGTCATTAATAAATATAAGTCCACTCGAGAAAAGCTCGAATATATTCCCTAAACTTTCTTTATATTCATATTTTGTTAACAAGAAAACACCCGCCTTTTCGGATTATTTCCACCACAAGATTGAAAAACAGAGATTTTATTTATACATGATTATTTATTCTGATTATTCCACAATGACGGACAGATTGACATAATTCTTTTGACCTATATTGTCGACAGTAGTAATGACTGATACAATAGAAATACTAATAAAGGAGTTTATGAACAATGAATATTATATTAACTACATTGAATGCTAAGTTTATACATACAAACTTGGCACTACGCTGTTTAAAAGCATATGCTGAACCCGAGTATCACCCCTTAATAGTTGAATATACCATTAAAGATCCAACGTTTAATATTGTGGCAGACCTTTATCAAAAGAAGCCTAATGTAGTTGGTTTTAGCTGTTATATTTGGAACATTGAAGAAACAATAAAAGTTATTAAAATGCTAAAAACTGTGGACCCATCTGTTGTTGTCGTTTTAGGTGGTCCTGAAGTTTCTTATGATACTAATGTCTGGCTTCGACAAATTAGAGAAATAGATTACGTAGTTGTCGGTGAAGGAGAACAGTCCTTTAAAGATTTACTAAATTATTTAGCAGATAAACAAACTATAAAAGATGTTCCTGGTTTAGCTTATGTTCGAGATGACAAATTTATACTTAATCCGCTACCTCCAAAACTCGATTTAAGATTATCTCCCTCCCCCTATCGTTTTGTAGAAGATCTACCTGATTTGTCGAAACGTATTGTCTATGTAGAAACAAGTAGAGGATGCCCCTTCTCTTGTCAATTTTGCTTATCTTCTATAGAGGTTGGGGTTCGATATTTTAACCGCGACAAAGTCAAAGAGGATATTCGTTATTTGATGGAAAATGGTGCAAGAATCATTAAATTTGTGGATCGAACATTTAATATTAGTCGAAGTTATGCGATGGAAATGTTCCAATTTTTAATTGACGAACATCAACCGGGAGTTGTTTTTCAATTCGAAATAACTGCAGATATAATGCGTCCTGAAGTAATTCAATTTTTAAACGACAATGCTCCAGCAGGATTATTCCGTTTTGAAATAGGTGTTCAATCTACAAATGATTTAACAAATGAACTTGTACAACGTCGCCAGAACTTTGAAAAGCTAAAACGTACTGTAACTATGGTTAAAAGTGGTGGAAAGATTGCCCAACATTTAGATTTGATCGCAGGTCTTCCAGAAGAAGATTATTCTTCATTTAGAAATACTTTTAATGAAGTCTTCGAAATGCGTCCGGAAGAACTTCAGTTAGGTTTTCTAAAATTACTTCGTGGAACTGGATTAAGAGTTGAAGCTCAGAAATATGGCTACGTTTATGTAGACCAAGCCCCATATGAAATATTTTCAAATAATGTGTTAACCTTCGATGATATTTTGCGTATTAAACAAGTAGAAGATGTTCTGGAGAAGTATTGGAATGCTCACCGGATGGACCGCACATTAGAGTATTTATTCGAACATGTATTTGAATCTCCTTTCGATTTCTTCCAACAGTTCGGTACATTCTGGGAAGAGCGTAACTGGTCTAGAATCGGTCATCAATTGGAGGATTTATATACTAGACTTTATACGTTCTTGGAAGGACTAAATCATATATCATTGCCTACTATTCGAAGTGTCATGAAATTAGATTATTTATCTAACCAAAAGTTTCAACCTCGTAAGCCTTGGTGGAATAATGACCTTAGTAAGGAAGAACAATCCAAGATGTATAAATTATTGCTAGATAACCCAGAGCTTGCTGGGGAGTCCTTTACAACGCTTCAGCTGAATGAAAGAGAATTATACAAACAAACTTTCATCACACCAGTTTCTATTGATGTAGATGCATTTATGCAAGGATCTATTGAAGAAAAAGAAGGATATCTACTAACTACCTTTGGTAAATCAGAGTTTCCTCACTTATCATTTGTGCACAAATAATTTACAGCCTTTCTAATTTCAAAAAGTAAAACGAGCTATCCGTAAAGGAATAGCTCAGTTTGACGACAAAGGTATTTTTATAAACGGTTATGAATAGTTATAAATGTTCCTAAGGATGTTTATTCTTCTTATTAAAAGTAAGATATTGATTACTCTATTGGAACTGTTTTATAAGGCAAGGTCCACCACGAAGACTCCAGTGGGAATAGCTTGAGCTGAAGACCCCGCAGGAACGTAGTGACGAGGAGGCTGAAGCCAAGCCCACGGAAAGCGAAGTGGTGGGCCTTGCCGAGTTTAATATTCAACTCTATACACCTAAATTTGAGTTTGTCTACAGTCTGAAACGAGCTATCCTTAAAGGAATAGCTCGTTTTTTCATTCACCCAATAATTACACGTTCTTTCGGATAACGATATTTTGTTTTGTTATGCTTACCACCTAATGTGAATAAGAAGGAGATTAATCCAACTCTACCTATGAACATCAGAATCATAATAATAACCTTTCCAATATTCGACAAATCCCCTGTAATACCTAGACTCATACCACAAGTTCCAAAAGCAGAAGTAATTTCAAATATTAAGGAGGAAATTGGAACTCCAGGCTCCGTTACAGTCAGAAGTATGGTAGCAGTGAAAACCATTACTAAAGCTAGAATAATAACAGCATACGAGCGATACACATCTATTAAGTGAATCTCCCGACCAAAAATTTGGATATTCTCTTTGCCCCTTGAAAAATGGATTAAAAATAGAAGCGCAATAGCGAAAGTTGTAGTACGAATTCCGCCTCCAACAGAACTAGGTGAAGCACCAATGAACATTAAAACACTCATCAAAAAATTGGTACCTTCGCTAAATATAGTAACGTCTATCGTCGTTAGTCCTGCTGACCGCGTGGAAATTGAATGAAAAAATGCAGTAAAAAACTTCTCGTGCCACGGCATACTTTTAAATGAATTAAAAAATTCTAATATAAAAATCATAACAGTTCCAAATAGCAACAATGCTCCATATGTAATAGTCGTTAACTTCGTAAACAAAGAAAAGCGGAAATTCTTATTTTTGTTCGATAAAAACTCTTTTACCTCAATTAAAACTGGAAAACCTATCGCTCCAAAAACGATTAATATTCCTGTAATCGTTTGAACAAAATAATCATTATGATATGCATATAATGATTGCCCAGTAATATCAAACCCAGCATTAGTTGTTGCGGATACAGATGTGAATATTCCATGAATTGCTGCCTGTTTTATCGTATCAAAATACTGTGTAAAATAGACAGTTAATAGCGCTGCGCCAATAGTTTGGACAAGCAAGAGAATTTTAACAATCTCTTTTATTAGATGAACGACGCCTGATAAGTTAGATTGATTGTGATCAACCATTATTAACTGCCTTTCACGTAAACCAATCTTCTTCCCAGCTATTAACCAGACAAACGTCCCTAGTGACATAATCCCAATTCCACCAAGTTGTAAAATAAGAATAATCATGAAATAACCAAAGACACTATATGTATCCAAAATACTGACTGCAGTCAAACCAGTAACAGAGACTGCGCTCACTGCCGTGAACAAACTATCAATGAATGCGACTTCTACACCAGGTTTATGCACTCCTGGAAGAGAAAGAAGAACTACTGAAATAGCTATAGCAATAAAATAATACGTAACAATTACTTGAGCAGGTGTAAATTTTAATCTCTTTTTAAGTTGTGGCTGCTTCATTATTTTATTTCCTTTCAACATTTCGAGTAATCATTATCTCATTGTAAAAAAAAAAAGCGTAAAAAGATAGCTAAAACTATCTTTTTACGCTTTTACTCTAATTATTTTGCTTCTTTTTTCTGTTTTGCAACACCTAAAAGGTATCCACCAATAGCAATCGCAAGTAATACGATCCAGAAAGTTAACTTCCATGGAGTAGAATGTGGGAAATGCTCATCTAACACGCCAACGTTTGGATGTGATAAAGTCATAACAGTAAGTTTAACCCCAACCCATCCTACGATTAAGAATGCAGCTGTTTCTAATGTAGGCATCTTCTCTAGTAATTGTACGAATTTATGTGCAGCAAATCGCATAATTATTAGACCAATGATTCCGCCTAGGAACATAACTGCGAATTGCCCTCCATTAATACCACCAATTTCATAAGTTCCCCAATATGGTAATGTTACTGCTATTGCAACTGCAGCTAGCATAGAGTCAATAGCAAATGCTATATCTGCAAGCTCTACTTTTAATACAGTCATCCAGAAACCGGATCCTTTTTTAGGCTCCATTCCTTCCACATCTATATGTGGTCCAGGGCTTTTACGTTGATCATAAATATGTTTTATAGATATGAATAACAAGTATGCCGCTCCTAATGCTTGAACCTGCCAAATATTCACCAAGAAAGTAATCATGAATAACGCTAAAAATCTAAATACAAAAGCACCTAGTAAACCGTAAAACAATGCTTTTTTCTGTTGCGCCTTCGGTAAATGTTTTACCATTACAGCCATTACGACTGCATTATCGGCTGCTAATAATCCTTCTAAACCAACTAGAACTAATAACACCCAACCGTATTCCAATAATATTGCCGTGTCCATAAAAAAATCCTCCTTTTTTGCATATAAAAAGACCCATGCCTTAAAAAGGCAAAGGTCTTGCTAAGCAAAAATATTATAATTGCTATCATAACCGGTGGCATAACCACGTAATGACGACTATGAAATAGGTTTCCCTATAGCTACTCCCCTTTGACGTTAGTCAAAAGTTTATTTAATTATGTTCTAATTATACCATTATTCTTCCTCTTGTAAACTAATAACTACTATATGCTACATTAACGATTCGTATGATTATCACTTTTAATCTGCTAAAACGTCTTAAATAAATGAGGGCTCAAGTTCACTTTATCGGAATATGAAAAGAAGTGTCATTCTTATGCTTATTATAGAATGCTATCATTGTCGGTACCGTTTGAATGAAGTCTGGACATGTAATATCTCCTTTGGTAAGAATACTTTCAGCATTTGTCGTATCAAATGTGGCATTCCATGTTAGATAATCTAATGTTTCTTTTTCAACTTGTAAGAATTTCCGAACTGGAGACAAAGCAACTGCGGTTTTCGCAATTGGTAGCGGGAGCCTTCCTTTAGGATACTTTCCTGTAAGTTCTTTTACGAATGCTCTATATACCTCTTCCACTGGATAAGGATTGGGATCAGTTAAATGAAGCGTTTTACCAATGGCTTCTTCGCTATGTGAACAATAGATGGCTGCTTTCGTTATGTAATCACTTGGAACTACGTTTATACATGCAGTGGATTTACCTAAATACGGGAGAAAAGGAAGCTTTCTTAGATTAGAAATCATATTTACAAAGAAGTATGGACCATCAAATTTAATCGTTTCTCCAGTTTCTGAGTGGCCTCTTACTATTCCCGGTCGAATAATTGTAACGGGTATTGTTTCCTTTAACTTTTCAACAAGTAATTCAGCCTCATATTTTGTTTCTTCGTAATGGTTTTTAAATCCTGCTGGACGAATTAATTCTGTTTCTAATAATTTCCCTTCTCTCAAACCTGCAACATAAGCCGTACTAAAATATGTATATCGCTTTAGTTTAGAGAACTGTGTAACTACTCTATTAAACATTTCTGTACCGTGAACATTTACTTTCCATGCAATTTCCTTAGGGACAGCTAAATCATATATAGCGGCAAGATGCCAAATATATTCGACTTCGTCTCGTAACTTTTCAAGTGTATTCGTAATAATCCCCGCATCCGGTAGAGTTATGTCTCCTTCTATTATTTCAATAGTTTGAGAATGGTGTTGATCTTGATAAATTTCAGCAATCATTTTCTCCGCTAAACCAGTTTGTGAAGGGAGTACAAGTACATATATTTTGGAATAAGCATCCTGCTTTCTTAACTCTTTAATAATATTCTTTGCCAAAAAGCCTGGAAATCCTGTTATTAATGCTGACGACAATAAAAACACCCCTTTTTTACAGTATACAAAAAAAGAGTCTCCAACTGAAGACTCTTTTCTCTATTTTACAGAATATTTGGATGTTTCCTTCTAGTTTCTTTATCAAATAGACTATAGATGACCGGAACTACGTATAGTGTGAGGAAAGTGGAGCTTATTAATCCCCCTATTACTGTGATTGCCATTGGCTGATTAATCTCGGTACCTTCCCCAATTCCTAAAGCTAATGGTACTAAGCCTAATATTGTCGTCAATGCTGTCATCAGTATTGGACGTACACGATCACGTACAGATGTAATAATTGCATCATATGAGGACATACCATCACTTTTACGTTGGTTAATATAATCGACCAACACAATTCCATTGTTTACAACAATTCCCACTAGTATTAAAATTCCTATTATAGCAGAAATACTTATTGGTAAATTAGTCGTAAATAGTCCAATGAAAATACCTATCACCACGAGTGGAACAGTGAACATAATTACAAAAGGATATTTGAATGATTCAAACTGTGCTGCCATCACTATAAACACCAATACTACAGCAAGTATTACCGCTAATATCATATCATTCTTGGAGTTATCTAATAATTCTCGATCGCCTCCAAAAGATACGGCAATATCCTCTGTAAATTTCTGTTCCTGAATAATCTCATCGATTAAATCTGACATTTCACCTAGCGAATACGCCGACTCATATTTTACTGAAAATGAGATTGCACTAGCTTGATCGACACTTCGAATGGCTACAGGTCCTTCTGCTATATCAATTGTCGCAATTTCTTCCAGAGCAATGTACTGACCAGAAGGAGTACGTAATTGCAATTTCTTCAACTGCTCTAGATTACTTCTATACTTTTCATCAAACTTTACATACACACCTAAAACTTGATCATTTTCATCAATAATTTGAGAAGTTAATACCCCTCTCGTCATATTATTTACTGTCTGGGCTATTTGCGCAGGAGCAATTCCATAATCTATAGCATTCTCACGAATGACATTTATCTGAACTTCTTCTACTTTAGTAGTTAAATCATTTGTAACTTGG
Source organism: Psychrobacillus sp. FSL H8-0510 (assembly GCF_038008345.1). Lineage (NCBI taxonomy): Bacteria > Bacillati > Bacillota > Bacilli > Caryophanales > Bacillaceae > Psychrobacillus > Psychrobacillus sp. FSL H8-0510. The sequence goes on along the minus strand of NZ_JBBOYZ010000001.1, from coordinate 1,076,953 downwards.
ACAACTCCATCTAAGCTGGTTAAATCTTGCTGTAATTGATTCACTGCTGTGTCTAATTTTTTCTTATCGTTAGACGACACAGTAAATGACACAACATTCGGAGAAGAACCTGAAGCAGTTTGGACATTGAAATTTATCTCTGCATCAGCTCCTACAGCTTTTACCACCTTAGGTTGCACTTCATCTACAAAAGTGAAAACAGAACGATTTCTATCCTCTAATGCTTTTAATTTCACAGAAATTTCTGCTGTATTAGAATTTGCACTTCCTCTAGACTGTCCTTCTTGACTGCCTCCAACAAAGCTGACATAAACCTCGATATCCTCTTCTTTTTTAAGAATCTTTTCTACTTTCTTGACTACTTTATCAGTAGCTGCAAAAGAAGAGCCCTTTTCTAGATCTACCGCAATAGTAACAAATCCTTCATCTGTTGCGGGTAAAAACTCTGTCCCAACGCGGAATAAGCCGATAGTCGAAACTACTAAAAGAATCACAGTAATTATTAATATCATGGCACGATGACCTAAAGTCCACTTAATCGATCGTTCAAAATTACTATACGTTTTCGACCTCCTTCTTCTAGCCTCTATATTTCCTTTTGGCTTTTTCAATAATTTACTTGCCATCATCGGAATAACAGTAATGGCTACTACTAATGATGCAAACAAGCTGAAAGATATCGTAAGCGCAAATTCTGTGAATATCTGTCCAATTAGACCAGATAAAAAGAGAACTGGAACAAACACAGCTATTGTAGTCAAAGTGGAAGCAGTTATAGCACCTGCTACCTCCTTCGTTCCAATACTAGCAGCTTCTTTTGGTGTTTTTCCTAAACCTAAATGTCGTTCAATATTCTCAATAACAACAATGGAGTTATCCACAAGCATCCCTATACCAAGAGCTAATGCCCCTAACGTCATAATATTTAGAGAAAAACCAGCAAAATACATAAGAACAAACGTTACAATAACGGAATACGGAATGGCAACCCCAACTATAATAGGACTTCTTATGCCCTTTAAGAATATAAATAATATAACCATTGCCAGTAATCCACCCGTTATAAGAGTAGTTCCAATATTATTAATGGCAATTTTTACATAGTCCCCTTGGTCAAAAAGTATATTGGCATTTACATTTTGAAACGCCTTTTTCTCCAATTGCTTATCTAATGCTTCTTGAAAAGATGTGGAGACATTAGCTGTATTAGCACTAGATTCTTGGAAAACTGATAGTAAAACAGCCGGTGCATCGTTGGCTCTAGTTTCCGAAAACTGTTCTGCCTTTGTTAAATCTACCGTTGCTACATCGGCAATTGTAACTGCCGTCCCATCTAACGGGTTAACTGTGACAACTAAGTTTTTAATATCATCTACAGACGTTAGTGTACTAATGATACGAGTAGTAAGTGATTTATCCTCGTTTGTTTCAACGGGATTACCTGGAAGGGAAATATTATTTACTTGAATGACTTGTACAATATCTGACTGTGTAAGTCCTTTAGCTTTTAATTTCTCTTGATCCAGTAAAATCTGCACTTCTTCCACTAAAGAACCAGATATATTAACACTTGCAACTCCTTCAGTTCTTAACAGTTCTTTCTCTAATTGCTTAGCTATTAGCTGAATATCAGTTTCAGAATTCTCCGCATTCAGTGCAAGTTGAATAACCGGGAATTGGGCAGGGTCAAATTTAAGGAATCGTGGTTTGTCTGCTCCATCAGGGAGAGGAATAATATCGATACGCTGCATAACATCCATTTGAATGGCATCCATATCCGTAGACCAATCAAATTCTAGCAAGATGAAATTTGCCCCTTCTTGCGAAGTACTATTTACAGACTCAATTCCTGGCAAAGTGCTAAGTGAAGCTTCCAAAGGCTTCGTAATTTTCTCATCTACCTCAACTGGGCTTGCCCCTTGATAATTTGTAACAACTACTGCGATTGGTGGATTTAAATCTGGTATTAACGTAACAGGTATTTTAAAAAATGAAACCCCGCCCAGAATTATGATTAAGAACATTATAACAATTGTAAATACGGGTCTTTTTATAGAAAAGTCACTAATTTTCATTTTCGGGGGACCACCTTCTTATTGTGCTATTTATATCATATGCTCTACAGAAGAAGAGTTCAAATTTTTATCACATGTAAATAAAAGCCCTCATGAGATTGAACGCTATTACACGCTTTTTTCGGATAAAAATTTCACTTGGAAAGGTATTGTGCCTCGAGAACGCTTAGTCTAGTATGACAGCAATAATATATAGAGCTCCGAGAGGTATAACCACTGGAAGCACTAGTATTTGGCTCTCGACCGCTAGTAAAACAATTTCCATTATTACAAAAGAAAGAGGTCACCTGATAGGCAACCTCTTGGAGATTAAAGTAAATTATAAAGTTTAATATGCTCGTATTTGTCCTGGAACCAACGAGTAGCGAACTCATTTTCAAACAGGAATACATAATTATCATATCGATCTCGGACAAGCATCGAGCGTGGACCTGTCATCGATTCCTTTACATCTTCCTCATTTTCAATCCATCGGGCTACTTTTGAGCCAATCGATTCCATTCGAACATCGACATTGTATTCGTTATTCATACGATGCTCAAACACTTCAAATTGAAGCTGTCCAACTGCACCTAAAATAACTTCTTCTGTATGAAGTGTCTTATAGTATTGGATTGCTCCTTCTTGCACTAACTGTTGGATTCCTTTATGGAAATGCTTCGACTTAAGTACGTTTTTAGCAGTTACTTTCACAAATAATTCCGGTGTAAATTGAGGTAGCTTTTCATACGTAAATGCTTTTTTACCTCCGACAACGGTATCCCCTATTTGATAGTTCCCCACATCGTATAGCCCAATAATATCTCCCGCAACTGCTGTTTCAACTGTTTCACGGTCATCTGCTAAAAATTGTGTAGATTGTGTCACTTTGAAGGTTTTCCCCGTTCGAGCCAAAGTCACGGTCATTCCACGCTCAAATTTACCAGAGACAATTCGCACAAAAGCAATACGGTCACGATGAGCTGGATTCATATTTGCTTGAATTTTAAAGATAAACCCAGAAAAATCTTCATTTAGTGGATTTACTTCTTCCTCTTTTTCAGTCATGCGTGGTTGAGGGGTTGGAGCAAACTGTAAATAAGTCTCCAAAAATGTTTGAACCCCGAAATTTGTTAAAGCACTACCAAAGAATACTGGTGTTAAATCACCTGCAAGTACTTTTTCCTCATCAAAATCATTACCTGCTTCATTTAGCAGCATAATATCTTCCATTGCTTGAGTGTAATAAGAAGTTGCTTTCATCGAATGATCTACGGCAAGTTCTCCATTCTCATCTATAGGAAGAAATCTCTCTGATTCATCCGTACGGAATTGTTCAATCCGTCCATTAAAACGATCATAAATCCCTAAAAATTCTTTTCCCATACCTATTGGCCAGTTCATGGCATATGATTGAATACCTAGAACCTCTTCCAACTCTTCCATAAGTTCAAGTGGTTCTTTCCCTTGACGGTCAAGTTTGTTTATAAACGTAAAAATAGGAATTCCTCTCATACGACAAACTTTAAATAGTTTTAACGTTTGAGCTTCAATACCTTTTGCAGCATCGACTATCATAACTGCACTATCAACAGCCATTAGTGTACGGTACGTATCTTCACTAAAGTCCTGATGTCCAGGTGTATCCAATATATTTATACGACAATTATTATAGTCAAATTGCATAACGGATGATGTTACCGAAATTCCACGTTGCTTTTCGATTTCCATCCAGTCAGACGTTGCAAATTTCCCGGATTTTTTCCCTTTAACTGTACCTGCATCACGAATAGCTCCACCAAAGTACAAAAGCTTTTCCGTAATAGTCGTTTTACCAGCATCGGGATGGGAAATAATTGCAAAGGTTCTTCTTTTCAATATTTCATCTTGTAATTTTATATCCATTCTGTTATATCTCCTTCTTATTTCACTTTCTTATCATATGGATTTAGGGAGCAAAAAACAAGTAAAAAAAGTGTAAGTGCTTATGTTTACTCTGAAAATCATTGGAAACACCGCAGCAAAAATCATTTTCCTCTTTATCGAACCATATGTTATCACTCATGGAGCATGACGTTGAAGTTTGATAAAAAAAGCGAAAGCGCCAATTTCGACCTAGAAATCACTTCAAAAATTGGTTAAAGGTACAGTATACCTTTAACCTATATTCGAAATTGAATCTGGCAGGTTAGGCGCTAAGCTTAAATAAGCAGGACTCTTAAGACATTTTTGTATTTACGTAACTATATAAAAGTTTTGCTGTATTTTCCAACGAATCAATATGTGTACGCTCGTATGCATGAGATGCTTCAATACCAGGTCCCAGTAGTGCATGCTTCACATCATATCCTGCACGAATAGCCGCCGATGCGTCAGATCCATAGTAAGGATAAATATCTAACTTATATTCAATATTTTCATTTTTAGCCAATTCTACTAATCGTCGAGTTAGCTCGTAATTGTAAGGTCCTGAAGAATCCTTTGCACAAATAGACACGGTATACTCATCAGACGATTGACCATCTCCGATAGCACCCATATCAACAGCCAAATATTCCACTGTTTCAGCCGGCACATTAGAGTTACCACCATATCCGATCTCCTCATTATTAGAAATATAGAAATGTGTTGTATGAGGTAATGTCATGTCTGTATCTTGAATGGTTTTGACTAATTGCAGTAGTAATGCTGTACTCGCTTTGTCATCGAGATGGCGAGATTTGATAAAACCATTTTCAGTTTCTTCAAATCGAGGGTCAAATGAAACAAAATCTCCAACCTCTACACCTAATTTACGTGTATCTTCAGCCGTTAATACTTTTTCATCTATACGAACTTCGATATTTTGCTCATCCCTAGGTAAACCACTGGCATTCTTATATACATGCACAGTTGTTTGATGCATTAAAATAGTACCTCTAATTTTTTTGCCATCTGCTGTATGAATAGTACAGTACTCACCTTCCACAGCATTCCAATTAAAGCCGCCTACCATCGTAAGTTTTAATCTTCCGCTACCTTTCACTTCTTTTACCATCGCACCTAATGTGTCTGTATGGGCTGTTAAAAGTCGATGTTTTGTATCATCTGTTCCTTTTATAGTAGCGATTAATGCACCTTTATTTGTCCGAATATAATTCACTTGCAGTTGCTTTAAAATATTTTCCATAAAGTCCATAATCTCTTTTGTATAACCAGACGGACTAGGAATTTCTACTAATTGCTTTAATAATGCTACCGTTTCTTTTGCTTCAAATGTATATGACACTTTTTTATCCCCTTTCACTACCTTAGTCTTATCTTAACAAAATCTTATATAATCAGATACACCTAATTAGGATACTATTTCAACAACTAAAAAAGCGGATTCACTTTAAGGTTCTAGATTATCATTAGATAAAGTAATACTACTTATCTGTTGTCATAGACTAGACGAAAGAGTAAATCCACTTTTTTATTTAATTTGCCAGCACAAAGTGAGGTACTTGATAGACCTCTAAAGGTTTAGAGAAATAATATCCTTGGACAGTATGACAGTCATTTTCTCTTAAAAACTCAATGACCTCCGCTGTCTCTACTCCTTCTGCTACTACTTCGAGACCAAGGCTATGACCAATTTTAATAATAGAGGATACAATTACTGCATCTCTACCTATTAATACTTGGCTTGTCAAACTACGGTCAATTTTCAATGTATGAATCGGTAACTCACTCAAATATCGGAAATTAGAAAAACCAGAACCGAAATCGTCCATTGCAAGTTTAATACCCATTGATTCAAGATCATGTAATATTTTCAACAATCTTTCCATATTTTTCATCAAAACATTTTCAGTCAACTCAATTTCTAAATAATGAGGAGGTAAACCTGTTTTTTCTAGAATTGTATGTACATTTGCTAAGAAATCATTTTGCTCTAGCTCTATAGGACTTATATTAACGGAAATAGTTTTAAAAGGGACCCCTTGTTTAATCCACAGTGCAGCTTGTCTACATGCTTCTTCTAAAACATATTTACCAATTGAGATAATGAGCCCCGTTTCTTCTGCGAAAGGTATGAAATCATTTGGAGGAATAATTTCTTTTCCTTTTTTATTCCAACGTATCAGTGCTTCATAGCCTTCAATCGTTCCTCTTTTTAAATTGACTTTTGGTTGATAGACAAGATAAAATTCATGCTTGTCCAATCCGCTACGTATATCACTTTCTAAGCTTACTTTGTTGACATAGCCCTCCATATGTTTCAAATCAAACAGCACCGCATTTCGTTTACCATTTTCCTTTGAAATATTTAATGCTAAATCAGCCGCTCGGTGAATTTCTTTATAACTAGATCCATGTAGTGGAAAGGACGCTATTCCAATCGAACAAGATATATGAATTTCCATTTCTTCTATATTAAAAGGTTCTTCTACCTTTTGAATAAGTAGCTTTGCGTTTTCAAGCATTTTAGTTCTTTCCACTTGCCCCTTAATAAGTACAACAAATTCATCCCCACCAATGCGATATAACTCCCCTGTAGTGTTGTAAAAGTCCTTAATCCTAGCCGTTACTAACTTCAAGAGGGAATCACCAGTAAAATGACCAAGGGAATCATTAATGTTTTTAAATCTGTCCAAATCAATATATAGAAAACTAAAGGGTGTGTTTTCGTTTATCACTTGTACAATATCTTTTTCTAAAGCCGCAGTATTAAACGTATTTGTCAAATGATCGCGGTAGGCAAGCTCAGTCAATTTAGTCCTTGCCGACTCAAGTTCCGTAATATCGTTTCCAATACCAATCGCGCCACTTATTGTTCCATTTGTTTCAACAGGAGAGATTGTAATATGTATACATCTATCATCTAACCATTCCTTATAAGAAACTTCCTCACCAGTAATAACTTTTTTTAGATGAAATAATAATCGATCTGTCATCTCTTCTGAGATGTATGTATTCATATTATAAATAGGAATTAATATTTTATTTTTTATGGAATTAATGCTAGGTTGAATCGTTTGTAGACCTTTCTTTGCTAAAAACTCTGAGGCTAATTTTCCGGTCAACAATGAAAAACCATAATTATTTTCACTATCTTTTTCCACTTTGAAGACAAGATTGTTTATATGGTGTGCCACAGTTTCAAAGGAAGAAAGTAGTTTGGACTGCAATAATATTTCCTTTTCTTTTTCTATAGTAATATCAGTGCGGATACTTAGAAAATAGGTATCATATCCGTTATTTTCAACAGGTATTATATACGTTTTCACCCAATATAATTCGCCATTCTTACGTCTATTACATATTTCACCTGTCCATGTATGTCCATTTAGAATAGTAGACCACATGTTTTTAAAGAAAGCTTCAGGATGAGTTTTCGAGTTAATAATTCTATGTGTATTTCCTATTAGTTCTTCTTTACAGTATCCTGTAATCTGGCAGAAGCGGTCATTCACGAATAATATTTGTCCTACCTTATTGGTTACCGCTATTATCATCGTTTCATTCACTGCATAGTCCATGAGTTCCATTTTAAAAAAGGCATCATCTAGCTTTTCCTGAAGTGCTATATCGCTACCCAATGACTCATTGAAGATTGCAGTTTTAACTTTATATAATAATTCTTCGGTATTTGTATTAAATACAGACTCCATAGTGCCTCACCTACCTAAAAATGATTGTTTAGTATTAGTAATTTAAGTCAATTTTAGTAAAATAGTCACCCTTTGTCAATGGAATCACCATAATAACTCACCTATTATTTATGAATTGTGACATTTTGAAATCTATTAAGTATTTAAAAAAAGCCATTCTAGTACAAAGACTAGAATGACTTATCTCATTTTATAAAGCTCTATTGGCTGATACCATTACTTTAGTAAGCCTCTCACTAGCTTCACTTTGTTCTTGTAAGGTGGGAAAACGATATTTACTGGAAAGCTTGTATTTTTTTTCACGATAGACTTTTGATGTGTAAATAGAGTAAAGCTTGCTTCTCCGTGATAGGATTGTACTCCTGAGTTCCCTACTCCGCCAAATGGTAAATGAGCACTTCCAGCATGCGTGATTGTGTCATTTATACAGCCTCCTCCAAATGGTAGCTCTTGAAGAAAGAATTGCTGCGCTTTCTCATGTTCACTAAACATATAAGCAGCCAAAGGTTTTGGAAACTTACGAATTTGCTGGATTATAGTCCGTAAATCATTGTAAGCAATTATAGGTAGTATCGGTCCAAATAATTCCTCTTCCATCGATGGACTATTGAAATCAACTCCATTCAATAAAGTTGGTTCCATAAATAAATCATCACGATCCGTTTTCCCTCCAAAAATAATATGGTCACTTTCCTCTTCTAAAATTCTCTTAAGGCGATCAAAATGATTACCATTTACTATTCTTCCTAGGTCAGGACTTTGTTGCAATTCTTTTCCGTAAAACTGTGTAATTGCTTTTTTCATCTGTTCGATAAACTTATCTTTTACCGATTCTTCCACTAATACATAATCAGGCGCTATACATGTTTGACCTGCATTCACAAATTTCCCCCATACAATACGTTTAGCTGCTACAGCTAAATTTGCAGTATGATCCACAATCGCTGGACTTTTCCCACCTAATTCTAAAGCAATGGGTGTTAATCGCTCTGCAGCTGCTTTCATCACTATTTTTCCTACTTGGACGCTTCCAGTAAAAAATATAAAATCAAAAGGAGCATGTATTAACAAAGAGGTTTCTTCCTTCTCTCCCTCTAATACTCTAATATATCTCGGATCAAATGCTTCAGAAATAATTTTCTTCACAATATTAGTGGTGTGAGGTGTTGCTTCTGAAGGTTTAATAACTGCACAATTTCCTCCAATAATTGCTCCAATTAGCGGCTCCATAATAAGTTGGAATGGATAATTGAATGGTGCAATTATTAATACGGTTCCATAAGGATCATTTACAACAAAGCTTTTAGATGGCATTAAAGCAACAGGTGTTTTTACGTACTTCGGTTCCATCCACTGCGCAATATTTTTAATCATAAATGAAATATTGTCATAAACTAATCCTATTTCTGTGACATAGGCTTCGAATTCACTCTTTCTTAAATCCTTGTATAATGCTTCTATTACTTCTGCTTCATATTTTTTAATCGTACTTTTAAGTATTTCTAATTGGGCTATTCGAAATTCTACAGGTCGAGTCATTCCAGCATAAAAATAGGCTTGATGCTCTTCTAGCATATGGTTTAATTGTTGCTCTGAAAATTTCATTTTTTATTCTCCCCTTTTATTCATTTAATCTTAAAGGAATCATACTATTTTTTTCTAATAGAAGAAAGAATAAACATTTAATATGCAATACATGAAGTCTACCTTTCGTGGAATACTAATTGCAAGAAGTCATTTCCACCAATAGACTACAACTATAAGTCTATAAGACTTCAGAATCCCTGTGCTAAACGATTCATTTTTCACGTAATTGGTTTATATGCGAAGCTCAGCAGGGTATAAAAATCGTATATATAAACAAAACAAATTATTAAAAGGGAGGAAATAATAATGACTGAAACAGAAACTTGGTGGGAGCCCATTTTTACAGGAGCTTTCGCATTAGGGCTAAATAAAGAGCGTTTAAATGAACTAGAAGAAGAAACATTTTTATATTTTCAAGAGGATCAAGGTGAAATGGAGAAACACTAATTGAATAATCTATTTAGGATTTCAGCTTTTCCCTTCTATTGTATAAGGAAAAGCTGATTTTTTATTTCCTCTTTATTTATATGCTAAACTACAATGGGTGATAATAAATGAAGAAGATTTTTTCTTATCTAGTTCTATTCACTGTACTTCTATATGGTTGTGATGAAAGTTCCACTAATGGTGTGATTCAAACTGATGGAAGTACCAATCAAATAGCTGTTGAAGTTGTGGAAGTTATTGACGGTGATACGATTAAAGTTAAATATAATGGAGACATAGAAAAAGTTCGATACTTGTTAATAGACACTCCCGAAACAAATCATCACACTCTAGGAAAACAACCATTTGGTGAAGAAGCAAAACAACGCAACAAGGAAATAATAAAGAGTGGGAATGTAACCATTGAGTTTGATGTAGGAAATCGACTAGACGACTATGGGAGAATGCTCGCTTATGTGTATGTAGACGGCGAAAGCGTCCAAGAAACTTTGCTCGAAGAGGGACTAGCAAGGACAGCCTATATCTTCCCTCCGAACACTCGATATTTAGACGAGTTTGAGGAAGCTTCTAAAGTGGCTAAAGAAAGAAGTATTGGTATATGGGAGACAGATAACTATGTTACTAATAGAGGTTTTAATGCTGAAGTTCTAACTAATAATAATGCTGAAGAAAAATCCACAACTGAACAATGTAATATCAAAGGAAATATTAATCGGCAAGGCAAAAAAATTTACCATATACCTAGCGGGAAATATTATGAACAAACTAATCCTGAAGAATGGTTTTGTACTGAGCAGGATGCTATACAAGCCGGCTTCAAAAAGTCCGGTGAGTAAAAATGCAATCAGTGGGAGATGATGTCGCCACTGACTGTATTTTTTATGTTATGTTCTTGCACCTTTTATTTTAGCTTCTGGAACTGTTTCTTCAGGTGAAATATCTGCAAAGGTTTCATTTTGTTCTTCTAAATCTCTTGTCCGATGCGCTAAACGTGAAGCTGCACTAGAAGCGATGCTCGCCACTAAATCATCTAAAAATGTATGAACTGCTCCTCCAATTTTAGTATCTAATTTTGAAATAAGTCCAATTTTGTTTTTATCTAAATGGCCAAATGTAGTTACTGCTATACTGCCATAAGTAAATACAGCTCCCAATGCAATCGTTTCGTCTACCCCAAACAAACCTTCATCCGCTTCCACTATTTGTTGCAATGGTGCAGATAGCATTTTCTTCTCTGCCAACTCATCAAGTTCGATACCAACTAATATCGCATGTTGCATTTCTCTTTTTTTCAATACACTTTTAACAGATTCTATACAATGTTCTATAGTAAGTCCCTTATTGTAAGGAAATTGCATCTCAAATACAATCTCTGCTATTTCTTCTAAAGTAACTCCACGTCTTTTTAACGCGTCTTTTGTAGCTTGCTCTACTTCACGAGAATGGACTCTAGATGTTTGTCTATCCATATTGTTATCCCCCTTGTTGTTTCATCATTTCGTTTATTATACCTCTTTGCTAGTATATGATACAATTTCTGTACTACATGAATGATATTAGGAGGAAATTATGAACAAGGGAACTATACAAGATATATCGTTTTTTAGTGAGGCTTTACAGGAAGAAATGCAACTTCTAATATACTTGCCTCCAAATTATTCACCTCTCTATAAATACTCTGTACTAATAGCATCTGACGGAAAAGACTATTTTCAACTAGGAAGAATTTCTCGAATGGCTGATGAGTTATATGAAGAACAAGCAATTGAGAACTTAATCATAGTTGGAGTACCTTATAAAAACGTAAAAGATCGAAGAGATAAATATCATCCAGATGGCTCTCAATTTCCTGCTTACAAACGTTTCTTGGCGCAAGAATTAGTACCGTATATAGATGAAAACTATCCTACTTATCAAGTTGGAATGGGCAGATCACTAATAGGCGATTCGTTAGCTGCTACTGTTTCACTCATGACAGCTTTAGCCTATCCAAATACATTTGGAAGAGTAATAATGCACTCCCCACTTGTCAATCAGGCTGTAATAGAATCCGTCGAGAAATATAAAGACATTCATGCATTTTCTCTTTACCACGTCATTGGAACGGAAGAAAAAGCAGTGAAAACAGGGGACGGTTTATTAACGGACTTCATTACTCCAAATAGAGAGTTACACAATTTATTTAAAAATAAAGGATTTTTGACCTTTTATGACGAATTAAGAGGAGACCATACTTGGAAGCTTTGGCAACCAGATATAAAAAGAGCGTTGTTGCAAAATTTTAGCCTATAGAGAAAGATTTGTTATAATAGGTAATATTGTTATTTTAATAATTTGAGGAGGTAATGAAAAATGAAATACGGAATTGTTGCTTTTCCATCTAAAAAGGTACAGGACTTCGCAAACTCCTATAGAAAGCGTTATGACCCTCACTATGCTTTAATCACTCCACATATGACGGTCAAAGGTGTATTTGAAGCCGATGAAAATGAGATTAAAACCATCGCTGAAAAGGTTAATAAAGTAGTGCGTAATCATAAACCATTTACTTTAAAAACAACTAAGGTAAGTTCATTTGCCCCTGTTACTAATGCTATATACTTTCATGTGGAACCAACAGCTGAGCTAGTTAAACTGCATGAGGATTTAAATGATATTCAATATAATGAGGATGAAAGCTATTCTTTTGTTCCTCATATTACAATTGCTCAAAAGATGAACGCAAGTGAACATGATGATATACTGCCACAATTAAAAATGATTGGTGCACAGTTTGAAGAAGAAATCGATCGCCTACATCTTTTATATCAACTGGAAGATGGATCATGGACTGTATACGAAACATTTAGATTGTCTGGAGCTGAGTAAGTATTGGTGTACGCAAAGAAAGTGGAAACTGAAAAAGAATATGAAGATGCTATAAAAATTAGAAGAAAAGTTTTTGTTGAAGAACAGGACGTCCCTCTTCATCTTGAACTTGATGAGCATGACGAAGAGGCAGTACATTTTGTAGCATACGACGAAGGCACTCCATTCGGCGCAGGTAGAATTAGAGTTATTGAATCTGGAATAGGTAAAGTAGAAAGAGTATGTATTCTTCCAAGTTATCGTGGACGAAAGTTAGGTAATCTCATGATGCAATGCATGGAGGACTACTCGAATTCTACCGGCATTAATAAGCTAAAGCTAAATGCACAAAGTCAGGCCATTCTTTTTTATGAAAAAAGAAATTATACTATTACCTCACCTGAATTTTTAGAGGCTGGAATTCCTCACAGAGCGATGGAGAAACAAATTTAATACGACAATTTTATGGAGAGTTTTGACTAACGTCAGACTCTCCATTTTACGTTTGGAAACTTTTTGAGTGACCAATATTTACAAAATTTTCATTTCCGTGACATTCTTTCATGCTATATCATATATATACTATTAACGAATGAATTCAAACCATATATGTATCCATATAAAGTTCATCAAAATATTCCAAACTTCATAAACATCCTAGTTGGAGATAAGACTTTTTATGGTTTTTTGTTTTAAATAGTAAAGCAGGAAATCTCCATTTTGTTTGAAAAGTTCCCGCTTAATCATAGGCTTTTCATCTCTTTCAATTAAAAACGATTTGCACCCAAAAGTATAAGAGGGTTAACGTTACAATCGTTGTTATAGGAATTACTTTTATCGAGATGCTCAAATAATCTTTCCATGTAATTTTAATTTTATTTTTCCTTAAGATGTCCATCCAAATAAGGGAAGCAAGTGTGCCAATTGGCAACAACAGTGAACCCATATCGCTCCCAATAATATTGGCAAGATAAATCGTTTTTAAAGTAATCGGGTCTAAGCCCATTTCTGTTAATGTTATCGTCCCAATCATTAAGGCAGGATGATTGTTAAAAAGGTTTGATAGTATAGACACTAATCCCCCCATGATGAAACTAGCTTGGAATAACCCCTGCTGAACTATCGGCTCACACCACTCAACTAGTAGTGCAGTTAGACCGACATTGTGTAGGCCGTAGATAATTACGTACATAGAAAATGCAAAAAGTAGAATATGCCATGGTGTCTTTTTCAAAATATCTATTGGATTAGATTTTAAATAATACCCTCTCCATAGTAATAGAATAAGCGAACTAATTGCTGCAACGATTTCAATGGGAATATTTACATAAGAAGCAAAAAATAGCATCCCTCTTACAACTAAGACAAAGAATAGGATCTTGAACATAAATTTACTACGCTTATGTTTCGTCTCCAGGGAAATACTTGCTTTCAGTGGATGAAAGTTTTGAGTAAAAAATGATTCCTCCACATTAATGAGAGAGTTTGGTAAAGTTTCAGGCAGTCTTTTCTTCACAATGACAAACATCAAACAGGACATAAATAATAACCCTAAAGTTGCTGGGACAAACATCATTAAAGTATGCATCCATAAAGACATATCAACAATCTTTAATGCTATTAAGTTAACTAGATTGCTTACTCCGATAGGTGCGCTGGAGGCAGTCGCAATTAAAGCTCCACTGATTAAATAGGGGATTTGTTGAGGAGGTTTTAGTCTCATGTTCTTAAGTAGTAGTATTAAAATGGGAGTTGTTATCAAAATACTTCCGTCATTATTGAACAATAATGTCATTCCAAAACATAATAACTGTATATACCAATACAATCGATAACCTGATCCTTTTGAAAAAGCTACAATTCGAGTAGCTACCCAGTTGAAAAAACCGAAGCTTTCCAATATGACAGCCATGACAACTGTCGATATTATCGTAATGGACGCCCCTCCAACTTTATCGATAATATCAAACACGTCTGCTAAAGTCACAATTCCTGCAAATAATAATATCCCAGCGCCAATTGTTGCTGGCCAAGCTTCATTTACTTCTCTAGGTCTTACAAAAATGACTAACATCGTAGATAGGAACACCAGAATGGCGATTCCAATTTGCAAACTCATACATATACCATTTCCTCTCCTTATTATGATTGTCCCCTTCCTTGTATGTATATTCCTTTCCCATTAGAGAAACGAGGTGTATGTCCATATTCTCTAAAATATTCTATAAAACTCATTATTTTACATAATAGAATAAATAAATTCTATCTATCCCCAACTTCAAGAAGCATGAAATATTTCATGCTTCTAATTTTATATATACATTTTTTATACTCCGTGAATCGTTTTTATATGATCAATATTTATATAATCCTTAACTGCTCTAGCTGCCTCCAACTCGACAACTTGTTCTTCTACATTTTTTATAGTTCCAATATGACTCTTACTTCCACCAATATTAAACACAATAATCTTATCTATAAATTTTTCTATTTTGTTTTTAAAAGTATCCGCACTAGCTTCTGTCACTGATAGTTGGAACTTCAGATTATTTAACCCGTAAGGACATTCATTTGTAGGATAAGGAATTAGCCACTTTAAATGTTTGGTAGATATATACATAGTTTTATAAATCGGCGAATAAAATTCAAAATAATCATCCATTATCTCAGTGATATAACCATGTAGGGGCTGATCATCTATTAAGTATATTTCAGTGCTCTTTCCCTGAGCTTGATGTAGCGTTACTCGTAAGGATAGTTCATGATTATTTTCACCAGTTTTAATACTAGAAGACTCTATTGGGGCAAGGGTATCTAACTCATTTTTCTTTAGAGGACAGAAGCTATGGATATGAATGATAGGAATATACATATAATCTGTACCATTGAAAATAACTATAATATCTGTTCCCACATCAATTAGAGTACCCTTTAATACTTTTTTCCTGACACCTCTATTTGGACATACTCCTTCAGTAGACTTTGAATAATTTTATTCAAGGTCACAACTCCTTTTAGTATTTACTCGTCCTGGAAACACTACCGTCTTAACTTCCGGTACATTGTCGTTGCATGTCTCATTAGCGATATATATTGTTTTTCTATTGCAGCTGTGTCGTGCCTAGAGTCATATATTGGATAACCATAAATCATTTCATACTGTCTCACTTTTTCTGGACTGCCCTCGACTCTTGGGTGAAAATATAATTTGTTATCTGTTTGTTTAAAATTTACCGCATTTGAAATTTGAACTGCTGCGTAATTCATCAAGGCAAAGTATTGCTGCTCCAACATTTCATTCACTTCTTTTTTACTCATCACATTTACATTTAATTGAGGTTTTTTTTTTTCTAATGTTCGCGTTGGATTATCTAAGATATCTAGTTTGTCTTGCCCATCCGAGTTTCCACCAAATTGTTTTGAATAATCTGTCTGTTCATTTAGCTCCGGCTTGGACGTGGTCACTAATTTATTTTCAATTGGGGGTGTCATTTTATTTTTCAAATCATTTTTCTTTGGTAATGTAATAGTAGATTGATCACTATTCATTGAGCTCCAAGCCGTTAGAAGTACATCTTTCCCCTTCACTTTCGACCTTTTTTCAGGAATATTTAGTTCTTCATTGGAATCAAAACTAACTTGTTCTTCTTCAATTTGATCTTTTATTTCATCTAGGTAAATCTCAAGTTGTTCTTCTGATTGAGGAGGAATAGCTTTATCTAATAATTTATCTTCAGCTATTAAGTCTGTTACTTCACTTTCGACTTCATCTATACTGGATACTTCCTCTTCTAACTCTAAAATAATAGCCTCGGCAATTGCTAAATCTCCACTGCTACCTTTTTGCTCCAATTCAGCTTTAGCAGAAGTGTCATTATCCTCTAACCCAGTTATTTTAATCGGGTCCACTAATTTATCAGTAATCCCAATCGTCACTGCCTCAACTTCTTGTTTACTAACTAAAGTACTAACTTTCTCTGTTAATTCACCAGGGGTTGTATTCTTCCTTACTTCCGGTTCGCGTAGAGGAGCTGTCACATTTGCAACAATCTTATTGGCCATTAGTTTAGTTCTGTCTTGTTCCACAGATAAATTCTCATTTATAACCTCAATAGAACCTTTGCTAATACTAAATCTGTATAGTTTTTGGATAGCCAGTTGTTCCTTCTTATTGGAAAAATAGAGGTCACTTTCAGATATATTGCTAGAAATATCGGTAATATGTGAAATAGGAATAAAAAATAACTCTTTCCTATTTATTAGAATGATATGATCCTCGAAGATACTGCTTAATATTCCGTAAAGAGTAGGAATTCCGTATTTGTTTACCGTAACCCATTGGTACCTTAATGCAATTAACACATCTGTCATATCATTTCTAACTAGATATGGACTAAACTTCTTTGCTAGAGACAAATCGGTAGTATTCTTAGAAATTGCTTGTATTTGATGTATCGCTATATAGAAAGTATTTTCATTCACTTCCAAAACAATATGATTTTCTTGAATATCTAATAAGATACCTTCAACGAATTGATTATTAGCTAAATACAATCCTATACTCTTCTTTTCATTGGCATATAATACGTTTTCGAAGTTTCTTTTCTGCACTTGGAGGTCACCTCCCTTATAGAATATTCGTCGCTTTTAATTAAAAAAGCGACGAATGCATACTTATTTACTAGCTTTACTTTGCTTCTTCTTGATTTTTTGATTCATTTTTATTATCTTCTTTATTATTTTTATTTTCCTCTTTACCACTTTTATCTTTGTCTTTTTTCGTTTTCTCAATCTTCACTCCATAACTAATATTACGAATATGGAATAAAGCAACTCGAATTATTTCTTCGTTCGCCACAATTATTGCGTAATCATCTGTAACTGAATCTAAAACACCTTCTAGTGTTTCAGGCCCACCACGATTAATTTTTACCCACTGTAATGTTAGACAATTCAAAATACCTTTGAAATCATCGGCTTGAATATACTCAAAATCTTTCGGTATTTCAAGATTGAATTCTGTCTGGTTTTTTGAATGATTCGTCAAACTTTTAA
This sequence comes from Psychrobacillus sp. FSL H8-0510, assembly GCF_038008345.1. Classification (NCBI taxonomy): domain Bacteria; kingdom Bacillati; phylum Bacillota; class Bacilli; order Caryophanales; family Bacillaceae; genus Psychrobacillus; species Psychrobacillus sp. FSL H8-0510. The sequence continues at coordinate 1,059,327 of NZ_JBBOYZ010000001.1, read as the reverse complement.
TATGTTGTGTACTATAATATATAATTCCATCGTTTTCTGTTAATAAAGTAAAGTAATCGTCCTCAGCTGACAAGAGTAAACCTACTCTCGATTCTGGGCCACCTCTATCTACTTTAATTACTTTGTCTACTAGAGAGAGTAACATTTTCTTATTCATCTTTCTAACCTCCTTTTTAGTTATCCTTGTATCTATATGTATCTTGGAGGACCTGAGTATTGGTTAAACGCCCATTTCACTTTAATTATACAAGCACCCATCATCTTAACTCACCGAACAATATGATGCATCTCTTCATATTCTGTAATAGTGTCATTAAATCATAGAAAGTAGTGAGTATTTTGAAAGACCACAAAAAGAAAAAAATGCCTCATCATAAGTCGGAAGATACATCAAATGATATTGCTGATAAAAATGTAAGCGAATCAGAAGATGAAACAATAGGAGCAAAGGAAGGATCAGAGAACAAAAAAGACAAGGATGCGAAAAAAGAAAAAGATAGTAAAGAAGATAAAGAGAATAAGGAAAAAAAGACCTCGAAGGATTCAGAGAAAAAACAAGACACTAAAAAAGAACATAAAGAATCCAGTAATTTTGAAAATACAGATGAAGACAAAAAAGATAAAAAGAAAAAACACGAAAAAACAGAATCAAGTGAAAAAAGTGCTGACCATGAGAAACATTCAGACGAAAAGAAAAAAGGACATAAAAAATAACCATAGTACTAAGTCAGACGGAGTAATAAATAAAGGTCCAGCTAATCCCATGATGGAATTAGCTGGACCTTTTATTTTTCGTTGTTGTTAGTTCAAAATTGAGATTTATCCTGAAAAAATCGCTTATCGTAGATAAGCGATCTTTCTAATACTATGAACTAAACATACGTATTAACACTGTTTCCTTTACCACTGATTTCAGCTATTAGTGGAGATAAGTTTACTGGATTTGGATGGATAAAGCCTTTAAATAATGGTTGGATTGATGGTCTTTCTTGTTCCATTAATTGCTCTGCTTCCTCTTCTAAAAATTGTTCCTGCTCTTCTAAGTGATCATCAAAACCAGATTTAAATTTTACAGGTTGAATATTATCAATATAAGCAAAATTATAAGCATTCCCAATCATTCTATTAGCATAAACTTGTGATTGAATCGGTTGTATTGGAAGAATATATCCCATGTTCTCCACCCCCACATTATTTTTATTATATTACGCTTTACCCCATCCTATTATTCTTAAACCTATTTTTTTATAAAAAGTTTAATTAATTTACAAACTTATAATAGTTTTTGAATATCTGCTAAACTTAACGAACTCCCACTCTGTAAAATAGAGCGTGTAAGTTCATCTTCTAATTCCTGAGAAACAGGTTTATTTGCTAACTTGCCAACTTTACGTACAATTTTACGAACTTGTTTCTCATCCGTAAAATCAGCATGTGAGATGGCATTGGCAAGCGTAAATAGGTCATCCATTGACACACCGGTTTTATTTTCTATAGATTTAAAAAATGAATTTTGCATAATTTTTCCCCCTCACATCTTATTGTTTTTTATTAATAAGGGAGAAAGCTTCTACCAACAATGATTAGTAATATAAACAATACAACGATTAGTACAAAGGTTGAACTTTTGTTGCCACCATATTCGTTGCCTCCAGCATACCCCGGGTATCCTTGGTATCCTTGGCATCCTCCACCACAGTAGTCATACATACTCTTTCCCTCCTCTCCTCTTCAACTTATTGTATGCGAGAGGAGAAAGGAAAAAAGGGCGAATCAACTAGTACATTGTCTTCCGCTTGTGAAAAATGAACGCACCAATGACACCAAACAATATTGCAGAGCTTATACCAGAGCTTGTTACTTCAAACATTCCAGTCAATACACCGATTAACCCATGCTTTTCTGCTTCTGCTAGTGCTCCATGTGTCAAAGAATTTCCAAAGGAAGTTATAGGAACCGTCGCTCCTGCACCAGCAAAGTCAATCAATGGCTCATATAGACCAAACCCATCTAATATAGAACCTAATACCACTAAAGTACTTAATGTATGTGCAGGTGTTAGTTTAAATACATCCATGAAAATTTGACCAATAACACATATCAAACCACCAACGATAAAAGCAGTCACTAATGATGAAATCATGTTAACCCCTCTTTTCCATACGACATTCAATAGCATGAGCAATACAAGGGATTGTTTCCCCTTGTTGAAATGTTAAAGGGGATAATAATGCCCCTGTAGCTACTAACAATACACGTTTAAAAGATCCTTTTTTTAACTGATCGTATATTTGACCGAAGAAAACAACAGCCGAACAGCCTGCTCCACTACCACCTGCATTGAAAAACTTATCATTTCCATAGAACTGAGCACCCGCATCTTGCAAGATAACACCAGTATTTTCATCTTGAAACATTTCCTTTAATATAGAAATTCCTATATTGCCTAAATCCCCTGTCATAATTACATCGAAGTCAGCCATTTTACTATTCGTATTCGTTAAATGTCGCTCGATTGTATCTCTAGCAGCAGAGGCCATTGCTGCACCCATATGTAATGGGTTTGTTTGTTGACTATCCACCACTTTGCCAATAGTTGCATGGGTGACGACTGGAGTATTTTTCAAGTCTTTTTCTAACAGAGAAAAACCTGCTCCAGTTACAGTCCATTGAGATGTTTTAGGTTTTTGAGTACCATACTCCAACGGGTACCTAAATTGACGCTCTACAGCTTGATGATGACTAGAAGCTCCCGCAAGTACAGTCCGCGCATTTCCTGACTCCAACAAAAGACAGCCAAGAATAACCGATTCCATCGAACTGGCACAAGCTGAAAAAACTCCCAAGTATGGGATAGCCAGGCTCCGTGCTGCAAAATTCGTTGGAGATAACTGATTGATAAGATCTCCTCCTATCAGAACATCTACTTTATCTACCTGAGTATGACCTTTTTTAGCAGCCCAATGACATGCACTTTCAATCATCCGAGCATGTGCCTGCTCATTTGTTTCATCCTTTTCTGTTTCTAATGAAAGAACCTCATCAAAGGAATCAGCAAAAGTACTATCCTTTTCTACTGGTCCCACCACTGTTCCCGTATTGGCTATACAAATTTTAGTTGTAAACTGAAGAGTTCCAAACGTATTTACCATGAGACAACACCTATATTCACTAATATTGTTTTAATAAGTGCAACGACAAATGCAGATAGCACACCAAATACAATAACCGATCCTGCAAGTTTGAACATATTGCCTCCAACCCCTAATACATACCCTTCTGATTTATGCTCTATTGCAGCTGAAATTACTGCATTACCAAATCCTGTAACGGGTACCGCTGATCCAGCACCTCCAATTTGTGCAATTTTTTTATATAAACCAGTTCCAGTTAAAATCATTGCGATAAATACCAACGTAGCAACCGTTGGATTTCCAGCAGTTCCCTCTGTAAAAGGGAAAAAGCGCATATAGAAAAATGTAATAAGTTGTCCTATAGTACAGATGATTCCTCCAACAATGAATGCTTTGAGTATGTTCATAAAAAATGGCACTTTGGGATTTTTTTCATCTACTATTTTTTGAAATTGTTGTTGGTCCATTAGGTCTCTTCCTTTGATAACAATTTTATTTTTTCAATCGACTTTTTCAGTTCCTTTTGTTTCAATTTCTTTTCGATGATGGTTTCTACTTCCCACATAAGTTTTTGATCACCCGTAACAAGTACTTTCTTTTCCGGAAATTGTTTTTCAATTTGTTTAGTAATTTTTTTTTCGATTTTTGCTTTATTGAAACGATCGAAGCGATTTATATTGATTGCAACTAAAATATCTTCCTCATTTATCACACTTTTATAACCATAAATCGTATCTTGTTTTTGCATGATTGGTTTTAAAGAAGAGGAATTATCTGAGGGGAAAATCACTTTTTCTTTCTCGCTAGAACAAGCGCCCAACAATAAAACCATTAGAAAAACAATTAAGCTTTTTTTCATATGATTACATGCTCCTTTTTTTGTGTTAGTATGCTCGCTGGTATTTGAAATATGCAAATTGCTTACGAGATATTTGCCCTTGTCAAGATGAACTTCCCACATACGTTAGTAAGAGATGAAGAGGAGGTGAATTTTAATGGGTTGTGGAAAATTAGGTGATGTTACCGATGTAACGCAGTCTGGAAATTGTGTTTGTGATGTTGTCCGTGCTATTAAGGACATTCAAGATCAAGCAACAGATGATTGCCCTCAATGTCCGACAAATTGTTTTCTAGAACCACTTGGAGGTCTTGTTAGCCCTGCTAGTAGACGTCAAGCAGACACACGAGTATTTATGTTATTAACGAAAGATGGAGATCCTTTTAAAGCGTTCTTCCGTGATAATGATAGATTTGATTGTGATTGTATTTCAGTTTACTTCCGTGTAGAAGATATCTTTGATGGTTGCTGTGCAACATTAAGAGTTTTAGAGCCACTTGACAGAGAACGTAACGAAGTTGATTTATTAAACGATTGTGGTACAAAAATCGACTTAAGAAAACTTTGTAAAGTTAGAAATTTCAGATCAACTGGCAGTTGTATTACTGTAGATTTGAATTGTTTCTGTGCAATTGAATGTATCGCCGATGTATTTTTAGATGTATGTGACTGATCGTTTCATCTGTAGTGTCTATTCCGTTCGGGGGAACCCGAGCGGTTTTTTAGTGATTTTTTTTGAAACACCTGTCAATGATTTCTTTAAACACAAAAAAGCTATCCTACAATAGGATAGCCTAAGTTCACTTCAATATACTTCCACGCCACATAATCTTTTCGATCTCTTCTAATGGAACCGTCATCAATTCTTCTTTTCCAACTAGTAAAGTAACTTGACTTTCTTCAACCCGCTCTACTTCACCTGGCACAGTTACTCCACCTTTTAGATGAAATATTAACGGTTGATATACTTTACGTTGAAATGGTTTTGCTAAAAATTTTAATTTATCTATAATTGCTAGTGTCTTCGTCGAATAACTTTTCTGTATTTCATAAATCGATGTACTTTCATCTAGTAATTCGTATGGAATTACAGCTCGTTCATTTGGTGGCAGATGAAAAACTGGTGGGCCTTTTATAAAGAGCAAAGGATCATTAAATGAGTTCATTAGCACATCCTTTTTCCTTTACTTTATGCAATTTTAAAAAATATGATACAAACTACAATGATGAAATAAATAAAGTGGCCAATCCAAGGTAAATTAAAATACTCACGACATCATTTACTGTTGTGATAAATGGTCCCGATGCGACTGCGGGATCTATTTTCATTCGATGCATCAATAAAGGAATAAAAGAACCTCCCAAAGTAGCAACAAAAATCGAACCAAAGATCGATGAACCAACCAAAATACCAATTAGCAAATCATGTTTCCAAAAAAATACTACTCCGACCACAAGCAAACCACAAATGAGACCGGTAATCAGTCCAGTGCCAGCTTCCCTAAAAAGTAATTTCGTCTTACTTTCTTCTTCTATATCTCCTGTTGCAATACCACGAACTGCAACGGCTAGAGCTTGAGTCCCACTATTACCAGCCATACCAGCGATTAGGGGAATGAATACAGCAAGAAGTGCAACTTTATCTAGTGTCTGTTCAAAAATACTCATTAGATTAGCAGTGAGCATTCCTAGGAATAACAAAATAATAAGCCAAGGCAGTCTTTTTCTAGCAGCTTGTAATGGTCCTTTATCAAAGGTGTCCATATTGGATACACCAGCAAGTTTCGAGTAATCATCTGATGCTTCTTCGTCTAATACATCTAAAATATCATCGACCGTTACAATTCCCAGTAAATGATTTTTAAAATCTACTACTGGAACAGCGAGGAAATCATAGTCTTTGATCATTCTTGCTACTTCTTCTTGGTCAACACTTACTAAAACACTTACTACGCGATCATTCATAATATCCTTTATCAATGTATCTTCATCTGCAATGATTAAATCACGCAGTGAAATAACACCGGATAGTTTATGATCATCGTCCACCACAAATAAATAATAAATGGTTTCTGCTTCAGGTGCAGCGCTACGCAAAATAGTCATTGCTGAGCGACATGTTGAATTTTCTGGAATGACTACATATTCTGTTGTCATGATGGAACCAGCTGTATATTCCTCATAATGCAAGAGGTCCTTAATTTCTTTTGCAGATTCCTTATCCATAATGTTTAAATAACTAGCAACCTTATCTTTACCTAACTCATTTAGAACATCTACTGCATTATCTGTAAACATAAAGGAAAGCATATCTGCAGCATATGTAATATCCATTTCCTGCATAAACAAATCATATTGCTCGCCATCAAATTTTGTTGCTTCAAATAGTTCAGCTATTTCTTTAGGAGAAAGGTAATGATAAATTTTCATACGTACATCTGGCTCCACCTTTTCAAAAAATATGGACTGATCATACGGATGTAGTTGCATAAATTCTTCTCTAAACTCTTCCATTGATTCATTCAATAGAAATTCAATTAAGATAGATTCCTCTAAGGGCTCTTGGGTGATTTCATCTTTCACACTTTCTCCTCCTCTCTGCATTTTGCTTATTTATTGTATGAAGTAAGCACTAAATAAGCAATGTTAATATTCCCTAGGAAATAATTTAATAAAAAATTTAGGTTATCTTTTAACTAAATCAACAATATGAAACACATAAAATAACTTAATATTATAACCTATAATTCGTATTTGTTTAATGACCTTCGCTGATTGGAGCGTAAGGCTGCGATTCCCATGTTAAAACCGCCCTGTGGACGAAGTGACAGGGAATGAAGTGTCCGTCTGGATTAGAAACCGATGAGGTTGGTTTGGCTACCATTAACTTTTTATAAATACGAACTCAATTACTAAAAATATGAAATCCCACCATTCTTCCTGTCACTTAGGAATAATTAGTGGGAATCAGCGCTTTCATATCTTCTGGAAATGGAGCAACTAAGTGCATACGCTCTTTTGTAAATGGGTGTATCAATTTTAGTTCTTTCGCATGAAGTGCCTGCCTACTTATGATTTGGAGTTCACCACCATATAGATCATCTCCGATTAATGGATGACCAATAGACATCATATGTACTCGAATCTGATGTGTACGACCAGTATGTAAATATAATCGTACATGCGTAAGTTTTTTTCCGTCGATTTCAAAACGAGATAATACGTGAACAGTGGTTTTAGCCTGTTTACCATTGTCATCGATAATACGTTCAATAATACTACCATTTTTTCTACCAATAGGAGCATCAATAACTAATTCATCTTGTTCAATATGACCGTGAACGAAAGCCTCATAAGCACGTGAAATTTGGCCTAATTGTTGCATTTCACTTAATAAATGATGTGCGTGACGATGCTTAGCCACACAAATGATACCAGAAGTATCCTTATCAAGCCTAGTTACAATATGTACTGTAGAAGACAGTCCACTTTTCTCCAAATATCCAGCTATATAATTGGCCATTGTTCCGATGGGATGTTCGCGAGATGGAATTGTGCTTATGCCGGCAACTTTTGTAAGAATGAGAAGATGGTCATCCTCCATCAAAATTGGAAAGTCGACTTGCTGAGGTATTAATCCCAAACTCTTTTTCTCAGGTGGAAATGTAATTTTGACCGAATCCCCTATATCTAACTTATGGCGTACGGTCTTCTCCACTCCATTAACCGTAATTTGCCCACCTTCGTATTTAATACTAGTCAATGCTTTTTTCGAAATACCGTATTGCCGAATTGCATCCCGAAGTAATTGTTGCGACTCATTTACTCGAAATTCTAAATGGATTAAATCTTCTTTCATATTTCTAAATCACTATCGATAAAGGAAGAATGTACTCTATGCCAAAAAGGAAATGATCTAAACCGAGCGAAACGAACTTTTTCATCTGCTACTCGATACTTAATAGATTGAACATCTTTGTGTAATAACTGAAGATGGTCTACAGTAACCATGAAATCCGGTCCTTTCACAGGCTTTAGTAAACAAGAGTGATGTTTCGGTAAGACCAGTGATGAACCAACTGTTCGGAAGACCCTGTTATTAATAGATGCAATTTCCGCAAGTTGAATAGCTTCTAACGAAGGATGCACAATGGCCCCTCCAAGTGCTTTGTTATATGCCGTACTCCCGGATGGAGTAGACATACATAAACCATCTCCTCTGAATCGCTCAAAATGATCTCCGTTCAGTTCCACATCCATTACTAATGTAACATCAGGTGATTTTACAGTAGACTCATTTAATGCTAAATAGACCGAACTGTCTTCCCCATGTTTATAATTGATCGTTACTTCAAGTAAAGGATATTCTATTACTTCAAATTCTTTTTTCGCAATGCTAATAACAAGTTTTTCAATCTCTTCTGGTTTCCAGTCCGCATAAAATCCTAGATGCCCTGTATGAAGTCCGACAAAAGCTACAGAAGGGGTTAAATGTTTATATTTATGAAATGCATGTAATAATGTGCCGTCCCCACCAATGGATAAGACGATATCCGGATTTTCTTCATCAATAACGAGTCCAAAATCTACTAGATACGTTTTGGCACTTTCCATTAATTCATTCGATAAATCATCATTTCGGGACAATATAAAAAATTTCATAATTCATGTTCCCTCTCTTTCATTTTTGGATTCCAGGAGATTTGGATGAGAAAGTTCCTTATTTTCACTAAAGTATTTTTGTGCTTCTTGAATTTCTCCACGGATTAAAGACATTTCTTCATCTAACCGAAATGCTGCTTCTGCCGCATATTGAAGTCTTTTTTTAATTTCTTCTGGAAAGATTCCTTTATATTTGTAATTCAATGAATGCTCGATAGATGCCCAAAAATTCATCGCTAATGTACGTATTTGAATTTCAGCGAGAATATTTATCTCCCCGTGAATTGTTTGAACTGGATATTCAATAATCATATGATAGGATCTATACCCACTTTGTTTCTTGTGGGAAATATAATCGCGCTCTTCTACTATTCTTATGTCATTTCTAGCGCGCAACAGAACTACGACAGTTTCTATATCATCTACAAATTGACACATCATCCGTAAACCAGCAATATCTGGTATTTCTTGCGCTAACGTATCAGAAGGCTCAAATAAGATTCCTTTTTCAAGTGATTTATCATATATACTTGCCAACGGTTTGACACGACCAGTTACAAATTCGATAGGTGAATTTGTATTATCTCTTTCAAACTGCGCGCGCATTCCTTTTAGTTTTACTTTTAACTCTGACACAGCTTGCTTGTACGGCTCCAAAAAGCGATCCCATTGCCCCATAAGCTTGTCCTCCACTTCCAATGACCTTAGTTCTATGGTTGTAAAATTTCACTAAATGCTTCTTCCACTGCTCTGGAGAAATCTGCACCGTAATTGTCATTACCTTCTATATTAAAAATTAGCATGTTCAGTTCCTCTTTAAAGCCCTGTAAGATCATTTCTTTGTCACCTATTTGCAACGATGGATCTTTTACAGCTTTTAAGGTGTTTACAAGTAATGGCCAAACTTCTTGGCCAAACTTTAAGTAATGATATCCTATTTCATCTTCTAAGAGATAAATAAAAGCCATAGAGTCTGAATCAGTAATCATTTGACCCGCTGCTTTTAGTTGAGGATTATTAGGTAATACTTCTAGCGTAAAGCGTATATCATTTTCTAATTGAACACCACTAAGCACATTATAAGTAATAGGCAAAATAAATCGTTCCTTTCTGTCTATGCTTCCACTATTTTAACATATTGAATCTCTTTGAAAAGCGCATATAATAGAAATAATAGGAAAGGTCGTGTAATATGCAATCCGAAAAAGAAATAGAGTTTAAAAATTTATTAACAAAACAAGAATTTGAATGCTTTGTATCCTTTTTTCAAATAGATCAAAAGGACTTTCACACCCAAACAAATTATTACTTTGATACACAAAATAACTTTTTCAAGGACAATCGGATGGGCTTTCGCTTGCGCGTATTAACAAATAAAAATGAACTTACTCTTAAACGACCGATAGAAGAACATGTGATGGAAGAAAATACAGTAGAAGTGTCTGATTTTGAAAGGGATGCTATTATTAAACAATCCGCTTTCCCTTCTATTCCCTTTCTACAGCAATTTAATCTTGCCACTCCTTTACTCTGTATCGGAAGCTTACAAACAAATCGTGTCGAAATGTCCTATAAAAACGGGACTCTTTTTTTAGATCACTCCATTTATAGTCAAACAGAGGATTATGAGGTAGAATATGAGAGTAGTGATGTAAAATATGGAAAAAAAGTGTTTCTTGAATTGTTGGAAGCACATAATATTCCATTTCGACACACTGATAAGAAAATTGCTCGCCTAGTAAAATATAACAATATGTTGAAAGGTTGATCCCTTTGGATATTCAATCCTTAAAAGTTTTAATGGAAATAAATGCAATGCAAACTTTAGGTAGTGTGCAAAGCTCTCAAAATGACTCTTCCAATCCTTCCTTATTTTCTGATATGTTAGGACAAGTTTTACAAGCTAGTACAGGGAGTCAGACAAATGAAGATATTTCTTCATTATTATATAGTGGAAAATCCCCTGTATTTGTTCCATCTAGTGTAAACTCTGCACAGAGTGGTCTAGCGAATTTAATCTCTTCTTATTCACCCCCTACTACAAATGGGACAGACTATGATGAAATTATTAAACGAGCTGCAGAAAAGTACAATGTTCCAGAAAAACTGATTTCTTCTATTATTAAACAAGAGTCTAACTTTAACCCCTCTGCTACTAGTTCTGCTGGTGCTTCCGGATTGATGCAATTAATGCCAGGTACGGCTAAGTATTTAGGCGTTACTAATTCATTAGATCCTGAACAAAATATAATGGGTGGGGCAAAATATATAAGTCAAATGCTTACTAAATTTGATGGCAATATTGAAACAGCGCTTGCTGCATACAATGCAGGACCAGGAGCAGTAAAAAAATACGATGGTATTCCACCATATAAAGAAACACAAAATTACGTACAAAAAGTGATGAATAACTTCCATGCATAACCGAAACATTAACAACCTATTAATATTAGTAGGTTGTTTTTTTATGCCATTCCCTTTGGTAAGGGAAGAAGATAAAATAATATATTTGTCCTATCAAAAGGGATTAAAAGGCTTATTTTCATTAGATTTTTCGTTAGTTGTCTATACTAAAATTCGACTACCGTTTACTATGAGATAATCTAATTGTTTGAGATATTTAGGTTTCGTTGATAGAATGAATATAGTGCTAGAGCAAAGGGGTAAAGAAAATGACACAACAGCCTATACTTCCTTACGATGAAATCGGAGCAGAAAAATTACATCTGCTCGTGGATACGTTTTACGGCAATGTAGCAAAGCATCCACTGCTTATACCGATTTTCCCTAATGATTTATCGGAAACAGCAAGAAAACAAAAACAATTTTTAACTCAATATTTAGGTGGACCTAATTTATATACAGAAGAACACGGACATCCGATGATGAAAATGCGACATAATCCATTCCCGATCACTCCTGAAAGAGCACAAGCATGGCTTTCCTGTATGAGAGATGCGATGGATACAGTAGGATTAGAAGGGAAGTCTCGGGATACATTTTATCGCCGCTTAGAACTTACAGCCAACCACATGGTCAATCAAACGAGTCATGAGGAGGAGAAAACGTGACAAGAATACAAATTCCGTCTGATACGTGCACATCCCCAGTAGTAAACAAGCCGCTTGAAATGTATGTGTTTTTGGACCCACTTTGTCCAACTTGTTGGGATATGCAACCTACCCTACGGAAATTGCAAGTAGAGTATGGCCAGTACTTTACTGTACGCACTGTATTAAGTACTAAATTGAATAAGTTAAATACAGTTTGTAACTTTCCCAATGCCGATTTGAGTAATGATCCATTCAGTATTTCTAAAATAGAACATTCAGTTTTCCCTTCAATTGCTGTAAAAGCAGCTGAATTCCAAGGGAAAAAAGCTGCTTTACGGTTTTTCATAAAAATACAAGAATATTTGTTTTTGAAGACTAAAAATGTTACATCCTTTTCTGTTTTACAGGAAATAGCAGAAGAAGTTAAACTCGATGTTGATGAATTTACACGAGACTTTATTTCCAATGAATGTGCTAGGTCCTTCCAAAGCGACTTATCCATTACTTGTGAAATGGAAGTCGACTCTTTTCCAAGTATTGTATTCTTTAATGAAAATATCGAAGATGAAGGCTTAAAAGTTTCCGGAAATTATCCTTACGAGATATATGTACAAATTCTACAAGAAATGTTAAATAAAGAGCCTGAAATACAAGACCCTCCGTTGCTTGAAAAGCTTTTTGATCGATTCCATTCTTTAACTACAAGTGAGATTGCAAGCTATTATAATATTTCTAATCAATTAGCAGAACGTGAGCTTAAAAAACTTCTATTATTGCAAAAGGTTGAAAGACTACTCTTACCAAATACCGTATTATGGCGGTTAAAATAAATAAACAACGGCCTATCTTTTATAAGATAGGCCGTTGTTTATTGTCATAAATACAGAAAACACCCTTTCCTCCTACCGAGGAAAGGGTGTTTTCATTTACAAAGGGGATGGGAGAAATGTTCACGTTCAAACAAAGGGGTGTATGTTATCTTGTGATTTATTTCACACTCTTACTTTACCACGCCATATTATATAATACAATATATTAGCTTATCTTTTCACAAATTCGTCATACATCATAGGACGTCTTACCTCTATCCCTAACATATTATCAGCGCACTACTGAGAACGATAAAGCTGACACTATATTAAAACCTATTTTCCGTTGGTGAATTACACTGGACGGCTCATCCGTATGATTGCCGAGTTTCTTTTTAGATGTTTCATCGCATTTTACATCACTACGACCAGCATCTCTTTTTCAGGTAATTTGGTGCTTACGGTATATTTCCACAAAAAAAGCTTGGCATTAAGCCAAGCCTTGTTGTTATTCTCCTAAAAGTAGTTGTTCTAATTCATTTAATTTTTCTTCAAATACGCGACACGCTTCTTCAATAGGAGCAGCAGTGTTCATGTCTACGCCAGCTTTTTTCAATACTTCGATTGGATAATCTGAACATCCTGCTTTTAGGAACTCGTTAATATAACGGTCTACAGCCGGCTTACCTTCCGTCAAAATTTGGTTACTTAAAGCAGTTGCAGCGCTTAAACCAGTCGCATATTGGTATACATAGTAATTGTAATAGAAATGAGGAATTCTAGCCCATTCCAATCCTATTTGTTCGTCAATTACAATATCATCCCCAAAGTACTTTTGATTTAACTTATAATATTCTTCTGTCAGTTTATCTGCTGTTAAAGCTTCACCATCTTGATCCAATTGATGAATAATATGTTCAAACTCCGCAAACATAGTTTGACGGAAAACAGTTCCACGGAACCCTTCTAACCAGTGATTTAATAAGTAAATACGTTTCTTTGGATCATCAATCGTTTTTAGTAGATAATCATTCAATAATGCTTCGTTACATGTAGAAGCTACCTCTGCCACGAATATAGAATAATCTCCGTAAACATAAGGCTGATTAGCTCTAGTATAATAACTATGAATACTATGGCCAAATTCATGTGTAAGCGTAAAAAGGTTGTTAACGTTGTTTTGCCAGTTCATCAGTATATATGGGTTTGTACCATATGTTCCTGAAGAATAAGCGCCAGAACGTTTACCTTTCGTTTCTACTACATCAACCCAACGATTTTCAAGTCCTTGCTTGACAATAGACACGTATTCTCCACCTAAAGGTTCAAAGCTTTTAAGCATCGCATCACTTGCCTCTTCGTATGTGTACTCCATATCCAATTCTTTCACTAATGGGGTGTATAAGTCCCACATATGCACTTCCTCTAAGCCTAATACTTTTTTTCTTAGAGCTACATATCGATGAAGTAAATGAACATTTTTATTGACTGTATTGACTAAGTTGTCATATACACTCTCAGGAATATGATTGTTAGACATAGCAGCTTCACGTGCCGATTTATAGTTACGAATTTTAGCGTTAACATTGTCTCCTTTAATATTCCCTGTAAGCGTTGAAGCAAATGTGTTTCGGAATTTTCCATACGTATCATACATCGCCTTAAAAGCATCTTCACGTACACGCGGATCTTCACTTTCTAAGAAACGTGAGTATCTGCCATGGGTTAGTTGGACATCATTGCCATCTTCATCTTTGATAAATGGAAATTCTAAATCTGCATTATTTAGTTTACCAAAGGTATCAGCTGATGCACCTGCAACTTCCGAAAACTGTGCCAATAATGCTTCCTGTTCTTTTGGAAGTACATGAGGACGCTCTTTATTAATCTCTTCAAGTAATTGTTTATAAACTTGTAAATCCTTGTTTTTAGCTAAATAACTAGCAATTACAGTCTCATCAACGGAAAGAATTTCTGGCACTAAAAACGATAGCACAGTAGACACTTTCACATACAATGATTTTATACGGCTATCCATCGCCTGATATGTGCTATTTGCAGTATCTTGGTCCGTTCTCATATGTGCGAATGTATATAGTTTACGCAATCTTGAAGTAATTTCATCACGGTAAGTCAACACTTCTAACAGAGCGTCAGCACCATTGCTGATTGTTCCCTGATAAGAAGATGCCTTCTCTGACAATTTCGCTACCTCTAGATATTCTTTTTCCCATTCATCATTTGAAGCAAAAATATCTTCTAATTTCCAAGTTAAATTTTCTGCTACTTCGTCACGAGTCAATATTTTATTTTTTGTATCTGTAGTCAAACTAAACTCCCCCTCTTACTGTTTCGAATTTCGAATCATCTTCTATTTTCTCAATATTCAAATCAATTTGCAAGGAATTCACTGTATAACAATCGTTTCATTAAATAATAATTCATTTTACTATTATATATTGCATCTTCAGTAGAAATTAGACAGCGTTGAAGCGTATTAAGATAGTTTTTTACTGCTTTTATATGTTCTGTGGAAGGTTGGGATGATATCTTTCTATCTAATAGAAAAGTTTCACAATTTTGATAGTCTGCTTGTGGAATGGATAGACCTAGTTGATGTAAATAATCTATAAACTGAATTTGCCATTCAATCGCATGGGTAGGAAAAACAACAGCTAGTTTAGTTGGAATACCTATAAAAAAAGGTACTTTCTTGGGATGCATTCTCCATCTATAGCATATTTGGAGGAACAAGGATTGGACTCCTTTTCTATTAAAAAAGTATAGATTGTCTAAATGCTTGGAGCGTTGGTGCTTGTATAAGCATAAGTATTTTTGAAACTCTTCCCATGAATTCTTTTTTAGTATGGCAAAGGGCCAGGACTGCTCTTCCAAGGATAGCTTCTTAACTTTAACAATATAATTATTAGCCTTTACATGCATTGGATTTGAAATATAATGAAAATACTTTGTTCGAGGGCAATAGGTGAGTATTGCTTTTCCATTTGGGGTCGTATAAAAGAACTGTTGCCGGAAGGAGGATAGCTTCATAGTGCCTATTTCATGGATTGGAAAGTCGGAACTTCTCGGTGTCCGCAAGATCCATAGAGGAATAATTTGCTTAGTTATATAGCCATTTGTACGCTCCTGAATTGTGGTAACGGGGATTTGACTACACTGGAATTCTATTGCAAATTTGGATACATTGCTTTGAACATATAGGTCAGGTCTTTGATGAAGAAAAGGTAGGTAAGCTTCTAATTCTACGGATGATGAATGTTTCTGCAAAAACTCATATAAATCCAATTTACCATTTAAATGGTCCTCGCTTTCTCCTTCTGAAAAAGCCTGATTGCAGGAAATATTCCGAGTATGAGCAAAATGTGGGATTTTTATTGGTCCATTTTTCAAAATAACTTGTTCGCTACATTGAGCGCAGGAGAAGGTATTGCTCGTTTTTAAAATATCTAAAAAGGTTCGAGGATGTTGTGCAGGTATGATTATTTCTCCATCTCTTGTTACAGCTGATAATATTGGTATCACCTCCAAATACCAATATACAAATTTTCAGAAAATAATGCTACTACTTTAAACAAAAGTATTAGCGCATATCCAGAAAGATTTTATAAAGAAGCAATCAAAAAAACCTTCTATAAATAGAAGGTTTTAAAAATGTTTATTTAATTCGTCTAGAACTCCACTGGAAATTATTTCTTTCCCATACTCTTGAATTATATGAATGGTTGTCTTTGAATTATTTGCAAACTCTGAAACAACACTTAATGTATTAAGTACCAATTCAAATTCGGTTTCATCAAAATCAAAAACGATATGCAAATAATACTTCTCTTCATAAAAATACAAAGAAGTCTGTAAATCTGCCTCATCTAATTTTTTTGCTAGACCAATTACATCCTCAAAGCTTTCAAAAACAAATGTATAATCCGTTGGAATTTCATCTAATTCATCCATATAACTTGAAAAATCATCAAACTCATGTGGACCGATAGAACTTGATACCCCATTTTTAAATATTTTACTAGATATATCATCAGCATCTGAATTATTCCCTAAACGCTCATCTTGTTTTGTTAATTCCGTTCTTGTAACAATCACTTCCAAACCTTTTTCCATCGCATGAACTTGAATCCATAAAGGACCATCTAATTCTTCAAAATGATCATCATCATGAACCTCATCCATCATTTCCCAAAAAAGCTGCTCGCTCTTATCCTTATTGAACCAGATTTCATCTCGGCTGAAGCCTCTTTCTTCAATGTCGATGTATGAAATGTATACTTTGAAAGTGTTATCATTGATACGCTCGATATCCATTTAACACATCTCCTTTCGCTTCTTACCGTCTCAAATGTGTAGTGTCTATTACTATTGTATGTCGTTTATAAAAAAAAGAAAAGGATTCCTGCTTAACTTTTAAAATTATTAATCAAACTACATGGATTGTAGAAAAATTTAGCCTTGAATGCAAGTGGAAGAAAAAAAGAAAAGCCAATTATTTTTCAAAAAAGTACTTTGAAAAACAATTAGCTTAATATTACACTAGTTAACTAGACGTTGTGCTTCAAGTAATTGATAAGCACGTACTTTTCTAGGTAAGAATCTACGAATTTCATCTTCATTGTAACCAACTTGTAGACGCTTTTCATCTAAAATAATTGGTCGACGTAGCAAGCCAGGATGTTCTTGAATTAGTTCGTAAAGACGTTGTAACGGGAGACTTTCTAAATCAACATTCAGCTTTTGAAATATTTTAGATCGTGTTGATATAATTTCATCTGTTCCGTCTTCTGTCATACGAAGGATTTCTTTTATTTCACTTATACTAAGTGGTTCTGAAAAAATATTACGTTCTTTATATGCAATCTCATGCTCTTCTAACCACGCTTTTGCTTTTCTACAAGAAGTACAACTTGGTGAAGTGAATAAAGTTACCATCATTTTAAAAAACACGTCCCTTCAAATGTCTGTGTTATATAAAGTAGATTATAATTAATTTAATGTAGTTATATACTTTCTTTAGTATACACCACTTTTAATTTTTTTAAAATACGTTTTAATGAAAAATTTAACTAGGAAAAATTACTGTCACAATTTCGTGTTACTTATTAGGTAATCCTTATATAGAATGAATCATTTTTAGTTATATACTAATTATTACCCACCATTTCAAGAACTTAAACATCTCCAACATAAAATACTATTTTCTCAATTAGTGATACTTAATGAAAATAA
The DNA here is from genome assembly GCF_038008345.1 of Psychrobacillus sp. FSL H8-0510. NCBI lineage: Bacteria > Bacillati > Bacillota > Bacilli > Caryophanales > Bacillaceae > Psychrobacillus > Psychrobacillus sp. FSL H8-0510. The sequence goes on along the minus strand of NZ_JBBOYZ010000001.1, from coordinate 1,041,578 downwards.
CTGTTATACTTAATAGTACGTTTTAAATGCAAAAAGGTTTCAAAAAAGAAAAAAGTAGAATGATAATATCATTCTACTTTCTTGTTATTCTATGCCTAAGGAGTATAATCTACGCCTTTAGTATACTTATTGCCTGCATTCCATAATAAATATTCTTTAATCCCAGCTTCGCTTAATGCCTTAATCTGGGCCTCTACTTCCTCTTTACCATATTGTTGATAATTCCCCGCCCCTAAATACGAAGCAGTAAAATCTTGTAGCCAAGGACGTGAGACAGGCGGGTTTTCCAGCTCTGCCAGTTTAGCATTTTCAACCTTCGCATATTCTTGTACTAATCTATATGGCTCTAAATCTGGTTTTGCAATTCCAAAGTAAGAGGTCCAATGACTTGGGTAAATCATGGAAGAAATTACGTCCACATTTTCAGATATTTTACTAAAATTTTGACCGATTCCCGGTGCCTCTGGTAATGTAGCTGAATATCCAAAAATATCAACCGATAGTTGAGCACCATATGGTTTAAGCTTTTCTTTTGCATAAGCTACAAAATCTGTAACTGCCGAAACCCTACGTTGAACAAAATCTAGGTCTGACTTTTCATATTCACCCATTGAGTATTTTAACGTGTTTTCTCTCTTCTCAAAACCTTCTGGAAAACGAACATAGTCAAATTGAATTTCCTTAAAGCCCATTTTAGCTGCCTCAATTGCTATTTCCACATTATAATCCCATACCTCTTTCATAAAAGGATTAACAAATGCTTCCCCACGTCCATTTTTCCAGACTGATGTACCATCTACAAATGACCATTCAGGCTTTCTCTCCGCAAGCTCTGTATCTTTAAAGATAACGATACGCGCTATCGGGTAAATTTTCTTTTCTTCCATGGTTTTCAACATTTTTTGCGGATCTTTTATGTATGGTTTCCCAATATCGTATTTTGCTAATGCTGAATCTTCTTTGGGGATGTATGTAAGGTTTCCAAAATCATCTTTAATATCAACAACCATTGCGTTTAAATCTGTTGTGTCCATTAAATTCACTAGATCATTAAAACGTTCTCCACCTGCAGAATGCCCTGTTACATAAACACCTCTTACCGCATCTGGATATTCAAATGTTAAACCCGAATCATAGGTGAATAATTTAGATGAAGATACAAGAGTTTCGTCTATTGCTTGAAAGCTAAATTCTTTAGTAGAAAATTCTTTTGAAAATAAATTTGTTTCCGCACTAACCGCACCAGGTATAAATACAGTCATTGCTATCGATGCAGAAGCTATTACTCTTAGATACTTTTTCATATTTTAAAAATCCCTCTCCTATAAGTCACTCTATTCTAACAAGTTCAAACTATGAAAGAAAGTGCCATTAGACCAAAAATAAATAGAGTGCGAGAATTTCATATTTACCTTACATGTATACCCATTAAAATACGATTAAATCAATTTATGATATAAAAGGCACTTCGGACAGAATAAATTAGTCAGCTAATACTTGAAGAGGTGAACCACATCGTTTGTCCACTAAAATACTTTCCGCTGACGTTTTCTCGGCCCTATAGAAGACAGCACATTACAATCCAGTCAATCTAGTAAGTAATACTTCATTGAAAGGTTTATCGCTTAGGTGTGAGTATTTTCATATCATTTACTTGGAATCCAGTGCAGTACCTTATATACTTTCTTTCAAAAAAAGCGACCATTCGTATGAATGGTCGCTGATTTATTATACTTGTGAACCTGAAATAGCTTGTAAAGTGGCAAGCTCTTTTGTTGAACAATATACAAAATGTCCAGGCGTTACTTCGCGCATTGCTATCTCTTCCCCATCTTGATAATTATGAGAAGCAGGATCGTATGATTTACGCACACGAGTACGCTCATAATTTGGATCTGGAAGTGGTATAGCTGACAATAGTGACTGTGTATATGGATGCATTGGATTTTTATATAAATCCTCTGCAGAAGCTAGTTCTACTAACTTACCAAAATACATAACACCGATTCGATCGGAAATATACTTAACCATTGATAAATCATGGGCGATAAACAAATAAGTTAAGCCTTTTTCTTCTTGTAATTCTTTTAGTAAGTTAACTACTTGTGCTTGAATAGAAACGTCTAATGCCGAGATTGGCTCATCGGCAATGATGAATTCTGGATTAACAGCTAGTGCTCTCGCAATACCTAGACGTTGTCTTTGTCCACCAGAAAACTCATGTGCATAACGGTCAGCGTGCTCACGGTTCAACCCTACAGTTTCTAATAATTCCACAACACGTTCTTTACGTTCTTTTGGATTTTTAACAAGTCCATGAATGTCTAAACCTTCCGCAATAATATCCAGTACTTTCATACGCGGATTTAGCGAAGCATAAGGATCTTGGAAGATCATTTGCATTTTACGGTTAAATGATTTTAAATCCTTTTTCGACTTTTTATCATGAACGTTAATACCATCATAAATTACTTGTCCATCTGTTGCTTCGTAAAGGCGTATAATTGTTCGACCTGTTGTGGATTTACCACAGCCAGATTCCCCTACTAATCCAAGTGTTTCCCCTTTATATATATCGAAACTGATATCGTCTACCGCACGAACTTCATTAGGCTTACCTTGATTGAAATACTGCTTAAGATTTTTAATTTCTAGTAATTTTTCAGCCATTAGTAAGTCCCTCCTTCCGTTCCTTCATAATAGCGGCTACCTGGGAACTTTTTCATACGTTCTACAATTGCTAGTGGAGGCTCAACTTGTGGAGCATCCGGATGTAACAACCATGTAGCAGCTGAGTGCGTATCACTTACTTTAAAAAATGGTGGTGCTTCTTCTAAGTCTATTTTCAAAGCATAATCACTACGTAGTGCAAATGCATCACCTTTAGGTGGATACAATAAATCAGGAGGTGTTCCTGGAATTGCATATAATTTTTCATCAGCACTATCTAATGAAGGCATTGAACTTAGTAAGCCCCATGTATAAGGGTGTTGAGGGTTATAGAATATTTCATCTACGGTCCCAATCTCAACTATTTTACCACCATACATAACGGCTACTCTATCCGCAACATTTGCCACGACCCCAAGATCATGTGTAATGAAGATGATAGATGTATCTATTTTCTTTTGAAGGTCTTTCATTAACTCTAAAATTTGTGCTTGAATTGTTACATCTAATGCAGTAGTTGGCTCATCCGCAATAAGAATCTGTGGATTACATGCTAGCGCAATAGCAATAACAATACGTTGACGTTGACCACCAGAGAATTGGTGAGGATATTGCTTAATACGTGCTTCAGGTTTCGGCATACCAACCAAACGCAATAAGTCTATTGCTACTTTACGTGCTTCCGATTTCCCAACTTTTTGGTGTTTTAAAATTGGCTCCATAATCTGGTTACCAATTGTCATTGTAGGATTCAAAGAAGTCATTGGATCTTGGAAAATCATTGAAATATCTTTTCCTCGAATCTTTTGCATCTCTTTATCCGATAGCTTAGTTAAATCTTTTCCGTTAAATAAGATTTGACCATTTTTAAATTCTGAACTAGATTCAGGTAACAAACGCATAATTGCTTTTGTTGTAACTGATTTACCAGAGCCAGACTCTCCTACAATCGCCAGTGTTTCCCCTTTTTTTAAGTCGAAGTTAACGCCACGAATGGCCTTTACTTCACCAGCAAATGTATGGAAGGAAAGCTCTAGGTTTTTAACTTCTAATATCTTTTCCATATTCGCTTTCCTCCTTTAGTCTTTCATCTTCGGATCAAATGCATCACGCAAACCATCACCAAGTAAATTAAATGCAATCATTAATAGACTTAAGATAAGAGACGGATACAATAAAATATGCGGTTGGAACTGAATTAACTTATAACCATCATTAATAAGTGTACCTAAAGACGCGTTAGGTGCTTGAAGTCCTAATCCTATGAAACTTAAGAAAGCTTCAAAGAAAATCGCACTCGGAATAGTAAACATAGTATTAATAATGATAATACCCATGATATTAGGTAAAATGTGCTTAGTAATAATTCGACTATTAGTTGCGCCTAGTGTTCTTGACGCCAGTACAAATTCTTGGTTTTTGAATTTCAGTACTTGACCACGAACAATTCGGGACATACCGATCCACCCTGTTAAGGTGATTGCGATAATGATCGCAGTTATGCCTGGTTCCATAAATAGAAGCATTAGTATCACGACAACTAACGTCGGAATTCCATATAAGATTTCCACGATTCGTTGTAATATATCATCGACACGACCACCGTAGTAACCAGAAATCCCTCCATATGCTACACCAATAACCATATCAATTAAAGCAGCAGCAAAAGCAATTAATAAGGAGATTTGCGTACCTTCCCAAACACGTGAGAACATATCGCGGCCTAGGCCATCTGTACCGAACCAATAATACGTATCAACTTTTTTCATTTCGTATAAATCTACTTCTTTACCAGCTAAGTTACCAACCCCATCGAATATACCAAGGTTTTCAAGTCCTGGAACTTTCGGTGGTAGATTTGCATGTTTCAATGTTTGAGTTTCAGCATCATGTGGACTAACCATCGGTCCGACAAACGCCATGATGATGATAAAAGCCAATATAAACATACTAACGATAGCTGCTTTGTTTTTGCGGATACGCAACCAAGCATCTTGCCAGAAACTTAAACTTGGTTTCGAAATTCTTTCCGCATGACTACTATCTAATTGAACTCTTTCAAACGACTCAGCAGGTAATTTTTTTATTTCTTGACTCATTAATTATTACCTCCTGACAAACGAATACGAGGGTCAATGATTCCGTAAAGAATATCAACTACGAATATTACGACTATTAAGAACGCAGAGAAGAACAGTGTTGTACCCATAATGATTGAGAAGTCATTTGATAAAATTGCTTTTACAAATTGTTCTCCGATTCCAGGAATCGCAAAAATTTGTTCAATTACAAGTGATCCAGTTAGTAATCCTGCAGCTAGAGGACCTAATACTGTTACAAGTGGGATTAATGCATTACGGAAAGCATGTTTAAATGCAACTTCAAATCCACTTGCTCCTTTAGATTTAGCTAAAGTGATGTAATCTGAACTTAATACTTCAATCATCTCTGTTCGAATAAAACGAGAAGCTGTTGCAAGTGGTCCCATTGCTAGTGCAAGAGATGGAAGCACACTCGACATCCAACCGTCTTTCCATAAGGCAACAGGGAATAGTCCCCATTTAACACCAAACCAATATTGGAGGAATGTTGCAAAAACGAAAGAGGGAATTGAAATACCAATGATAGCTATTAACGTACTACCATAATCCCATATTGTATTTTGTCTTAAGGCTGCAATCATTCCTAAAAGTATACCGAGTACTACACCAAGTACTAACCCTTGGGTTCCTAGTAATACTGAAGGTCCAAGACGATTAATAATCAATTCTGTTACACTTGCGTTTTTAAATTGGAACGAGTTTCCTAAATCACCTTGGACCAAATTTAACATATACTTTGCATACTGTACCGGGACTGGTTTATCTAACCCATAATTGGCTTCAACTATCGCAAGTTGTGAAGGAGATAGTTTAGGAGCAGAGCTAATCGGGGATCCTGGGAGCGCCTTCATCAAGAAGAATGTAGCTGTTGCTATCAGGAAAAATGTTATAAACATATAAAACACACGACGAATAATGTATTTTGTCATCTTTGCACCTCCTACAAAAAATATTTTAATAGATTAATTACTAAATAATATATAAACAGATACAACTACCTGTTGTCAAAAAGAATAAAAATATAAAATATTTGGTGAATTCTGATTCATTTAAAAAGAGAGTATATGGTCCGCATTAGGAAACCATATACTCTCAAACTATGTGATTTTAAAGATTTACTAAACTATTAGTTTTTACCTTCGATGTAAGCCCATTTGTAGCTATAGTCTCCACCGAATGGGTGGGCAACAATACCTTTAACATATGGTTTTTGAAGGAACATTAATCCACGTTGGTACATTGGTCCGATTCCAAAATCTTCATCAATAAGAAGTTTTTCAGCATCAGCAAGTGCTTGCCAACGAGCTTCTGGATCTAGTGCTAATTCATTTACAGCCGAGTTTACTAATTTGTCATATTCAGGGTTTGCATATGACATTTGGTTGTTACCGCCACCAGTTAACCATAAGTTCATGAATGTGTAAGGATCTTGATAATCAGGTCCCCATCCAGCAATTTGAATATCGTAGTCTTGGTTTGTATCAAGATCTAAACGAACATTAAATGGAACTTCTTTTAATTGTACAGTTAAACCTGGTAAGTTTGTTTCTAATTGATTTTTAAGGTATTCACCAGTTTTCTTCGCAGATTCTGTATCTCCATTTAAGATTTCTAGAGTTAACTCAGAAACACCTAATTCAGATAAACCTGTTTCAAACGCAGCTTTTGCTTCTTCAACATTAAATACAGCCATGTCTCCGTTAACATCACGGAAGTCAGTACCATTTTCGTCGAAAGTGAAGTCTTTTGGTACTAAGTAGTTAGCAGGTACAGAACCATTCGCTAAAACTACATCTACTAAATCTTGTTTGTCAAACGCTTTTGTGATTGCTTCACGAATATTTACGTTAGCAAGTGGAGTTTTTTCTCCAAGACGTTCTTGATTGTATTTGAAATAGAATACAGATGTTTCTGACTCATGGATTAAATCTGGGTCAGCACCGTATTGCATCGCAAAATCACCTGTAAGTGGTGCACGGTCTTTTTGACCTTCTGTATATAAGTTAACGCCAGTACCTGGCTCTTTAACTACATCATAGTTAATTTCTGTTAGTTTCACAGTTTCTTTATCCCAGTACTCTTCGTTTTTAAGAAGTTGCCAAGATAAACCTGTTCCGTCCCAATTAGCAAGTGTAAACGGTCCGTTGTATAAAAGTGATTCAGAGTTTTTCGCGTAGTTTTCACCTTGCGAAGTAACGAATGCTTCACTTTGTGGTAAGAATGTTCCAAATGACATAAGTGATAAGAAGTAAGGAGTTGGTTTATCAAGCGAAACTTCTAAAGTTTTTTCATCAAGCGCTTTAACACCTAACTCAGTGTAATCCATTTTTCCTTCAGAGATTGCAGTAGCGTTTTTGATAACTCCACCCATCATATATGGACCGTATTCAGATGCAGTATCTGGGTTCATAGCACGCTTCCATGAATATTCAAAGTCATTAGCAGTTACTGGAGTACCGTCAGACCATTTAGAATCACGTAATTTGAAAGTATAAACTAATCCATCTTCAGAAACTGTTGGTTCCCCATCAGAGATTGCAGGAACAGCAATATTTTCTTGATTCAAACGGTATAAACCTTCGTTCACGTTGTTAAGTAGGTCAAAACCAACTGCGTCAGTTACTAGAGCTGAGTCCATTGTTGGAATTTCAGCAGTCATGATCAAGTTAAGAACTTGTTCCTCATCTGCTGCTACTTCTGTTTCTTCAGTTGTTGCGTCTTTATCGTCTTTGTCTGTAGTTGTATCATCTTTAGTTTCCTTATCATCGCCACCACAAGCAGCTAGGAATAATGCAACAACTAACAGTAGGCTTAAAAGCCATACAAGCTTGTTATTCTTCATAAAATTAACCTCCTTAAATATTCAGAAAAATTCATTACAATATTTATTATACATTTTCTTTCGAGCTTGTACAGGCTTTTTTTTTATATTTTTACAATAGTGTAACAATATCATTACATTGTCCTAACAATTGTGAATCTTTGGAAAAGAAATTGCTTATTTTTGGTAATTTAAATAATCAATTTTTTGCATATTTTCAGTGTCTATTTTATAATTTACAAATGATGAGGTGAAATATGAAGAATAGGTTAATTTATTTTTTGGGTAGTCAGGTAATTATTTTTATATTAATGCTATTGGTTTATAAAAATATCCAGCTCGTATCTTACATAAACATGTCCTTTTTTGTCGGAGGAACAATAACATTTATTGGTTTAATGACTTATGTGGTTTCAGGTGGTTTTTTTGATTTCTTTACTGCAAGTACACGCAAGATATTTACACCGAGATATATGAGAAAAGAAGCAAAACAGATGCGTTTGCCGTCTGAAGTTTTTTCATTTCCCTATAAACCAATAATTGCATTAGGTCTCTCGAGTTTACTTTGTATGAGTATTGCTTTGTTTATCTATTTCAGCTAATTAAGAACCCTTGATTTTTGTGTTTCTTCTATATATAATAATCAAAACTAAATAATTTAGCTTTGAAGAAGAAAAGTACATTTACTGACGTATGCTAAGAGAGTCTGTGGTCGCTGTGAACAGATCATACGGTAGATGGAATGGGCTTCTGAGCAGTATATGTGAAAGTAAAGTAGCATATACCGTCCCGTTCACGTTACGAAACAAGAGTGGCTAATTATTTTAGCAAGCTGGGTGGTACCACGGATTTAACATCATTCGTCCCTTTTATAGGGATGCGTGATGTTTTTTTTATTTTTCAATACAAAAGGAGATAGTAAAAATGAAGAAGATCTTTTCAGGCGTACAACCAACAGGAATTATCACACTGGGGAATTACATTGGTGCCTTCCGACAATTCACTGCATTACAACATGATTATGATTGTGTGTTTTGTATAGTAGATCAGCATGCTATTACAATTGCGCAGGACCCGAAAGAACTAAGTGATCATATTCGCTCATTAGCAGCATTATATATTGCTGTCGGTATTGATCCGGAGAAATCCACCTTATTTATACAGTCTGAAGTTCCTGCTCACACACAAGCTGGCTGGATTATGCAATGTATTTCGTATATTGGTGAATTGGAAAGAATGACTCAGTTCAAAGATAAATCTACTGGTAAAGATGCTGTTTCAGCAGCATTGTTAACTTATCCACCATTGATGGCAGCGGATATACTTTTATACCAAACGGATATTGTACCTGTTGGTGATGATCAAACTCAACATGTCGAGTTAACGAGAGACTTAGCTGAAAGATTCAACAAACGTTATGGTGAAGTATTGACCGTTCCGCAAATTCAATTACCCAAAAATGGAGCTCGTATTAAATCCTTACAAGACCCACTGAAGAAAATGAGTAAATCAGATTCCAATCTTAAAGCTACGATAAGACTTTTGGATAGTCCAAAGGAAATTGAAAAGAAAATTAAAAGCTCTGTTACAGATTCTGAAGGTATCGTTGCTTTCGATCCTGAAAACAAACCCGGAGTTTCTAATCTCTTAACAATTGAATCCGCTTTAACAGACGTATCCATCCCAACACTTGTACAAAAATATGAAGGTAAGGGATATGGAGATTTCAAAGCTTCCGTGGCCGAAGTCATTATTGCGCATCTTACCCCTATTCAACAAAGATATGAGCAGTTACTCAATTCTACTGAGCTGGATGAAATTCTAGACTTAGGAGCAGAGAAAGCCCAGGCTCTTGCAAATGAAACTTTAGTCAAGATGGAAGCTGCAATGGGTCTCGGAAGAAGACGACTAAAGTAATTGCTAGTATAGACACACATAAAAGTATAAAATCCGTCGACACCATCATATACATGAGGACGGATCTCCAAGAGTAGCCTAGCGATAAAAAGTTCAAATAAAGCACTAAATGTGAGCAGCTAATTACTGCTATTCCATAACTGACTAAAAATATTAATAATCTTATTAGTATCACATCCTTATAAGACCATATGAAAAACCGCTCTTAAACTTTCGTTTAAGAGCGGTTTTTTAAAAAAATATTTATTTAACTGGAGTATCAGCCACTAGTTCAACATCGATATAATCGAAATCAGTGTCATAACCGAAGTCCCAGTTTTTCACACGATCATTGATTGGGCGTAATTCATAACGGAATTGCATAGGAATTACAGCAGAAACATCTTGCATATATTCTTGCCATTCACGGAACTTCTTAGCACGGAACTCTCCGTCAATTGCTTCAGGAGAATCGATTGCAGTTAACAATCCTTCAAGGTCTTCAGATGTGTAACGGCTGAAGTTATAAACAGCTGTTTTAGAGTATAAACCTGCTGGAGATGGGTTTGTACCTGTACCCCATGCACCCATAAATACATCGATTTCTGGATCATCTGCTTGAACTTTATCATAGAATGTGTTGAATTCGATTAGACGACCTGTAGCTAATTGTACGTCTAAGCCAACCTCACCCCAGTTTTGTAGGTAGTAAGAGATTACTTGTTCTTGTGTTTCATCACCAGCCATAGCTGCTAATTTAATAGAAAGTTTTTCTCCATTTTTATCTTCACGTAGACCATCGCCATCAGTATCTTTATATCCAGCTTCGTCTAATAATTTTTTAGCTTTTTCAGGATCATAGTTATATCCTTCAATAGAAGAATCATGGAATGATTTAAATACTGGTGGAATTAGAGAATTAGCACGCTCACGTAAGTCGAAGTAGAATACTTCATTAACTTGCTCGATGTCTAAAGCGTAACCCATTGCTTGACGTAGTACTTTGTCACCCATTTTTGCTTCTTCTTCATTTGTAATTGCAACACTTGCATCATAGTCATATTTCCCAAGTTTGAATCCTACATAAGAGTAGTACAATTCTTGACGACCAAGAAGCGTAATATTTTCAAGATCTTTTACATTTTCATAAGCGCTTGTTGGGAAAGAAAGAGCCATATCGTATTCACCAGTTTCTAATGCTTTAGCAGCTGATGCAGTTGGAACTGTTTTGATCACTACCCCATCCAGTTTCGCTTGACCTTTCCAGTAGTTGTCATTGCGTACAAATTGTACAGTCTCACCAGGAACGATTTTGTCGAATTTGAATGCCCCTAGAGTAACTGGGTTTTTACGTACAGCATCACTTTCAAGTAATTCAGCAACAGGAATATCTTTTACGATATGACTTGGTTCAGCATAAAACCATAGTCCATCTCCACCTGAGTAGATTGCTGGAGAAACTTTGTTGAATGAAATTTCTAAAGTAGTTTCATCCACTTTTTTCAAACCTGAAATTGTATCTGCTTTTCCATCATGATATTCTACAGCACCAACGATATTTTGGAAGTCTGAATCATAACGAACTCCTGCATAATCAGGATGGCCAATAATTAAGTAAGGTTGGATTAAATCCTCAATTTTAAGAGGCTCTCCATCTGACCATTTAACTCCGTCTTTAATCTTAACAGTTGCTTTATTGTTAGTATCGTCAACTTCTAATGTAGCAATACCACCATCAGAAATTAGGAAATCTCCATCAGTGTCAAACAGTACATTAGTTGCGAAATCCATTATTTCAGCATCATAAGCATCTTCATATAGAGTATAAGAGAAAATACCTTGGAATGGAGAATCATTTACTAATGCAACTTGTAAAGTTCCTCCTTTAATAGCTTCGCCTTCGTTATCAAGTACTACAGAGAATAAATCGTCTGAGGCAGGCTCTTCAGCATTTTCCTCTGCACCATCATCTTCCTTTTCTCCACCGTCTTCTGTCTTATCCGGCTCATCAGCAGGTTTTGAAGTGTCTTCATCTGAATTACACGCGGCAAGAACTAGCATCATTGTCAAAAGTAATGCAAGTAAAGCTAAAAGTTTCTTATTCATTCTTTTTCCTCCTTTTTATTCTCTTTTTATATATCAAACGCTCTAGCGTCTAATAACTATTTTTAACCAAGTCGTTGACGTGCATCAGCAGATCTTCGAATTGCCTGACCAACATAATTGATCGCTAACATAAGTAATAAGATTAGTAATGCTGCTGGCAACCAGTTCCACCAGGCATTTTCCATTATGAATGGATCTGTTGCATAGCTTACAAGTGTTCCTAAACTTGGTGTAGACGGCGGTAAACCAAAACCTAAAAACGATAGTCCAGTTTCCAATCCGACATTTCCAGCAAAATTTAGTGTCATCTCCACGATTAATAGAGAGCTTAAATTCGGCATCATTTCTTTGAAAATAATAACAAAATTACCTGTGCCTAATGTTTTCGATGCATTTATATAGTCTCTCCTACTTTCAGAAAGAGCTTTACTTCGAATAACCCGCGCAGTACCTACCCATAAGAATACACTCATTATTAAAATGAATATGAGAATATTATATTTTGGTACGATAGTTACAAATACAATGATAATCATAAGAGAAGGTATAGTAATGAAGAAATCAATAATACGCATAAAGATATTATCAATCCATCCTCCAAAATAGCCTGTCACTAAACCAATGACTACACCGATAAACCCTGTTAATAATGTAACTGATATTGCAATTGTCAATGAGTTACGCGCACCTACTACTAATTGGCCAAGGATATCCCGCCCACCTTTATCGGCTCCTAACCAGAATTTTTCACCTGGTTCTGCTAGCTTGTCACGCAAGCTTATTCGCATAAGCTGAGTTTGGTCAATTTGCCATGCCCATATATATATGCTTCCAATAACTACAATTAACGATATTAATGAGAACATTGCTAATTTATCTTTCATGAACTCCCGCGCAATAACTTGAAAACCAGTCGGGGGAGAGCTTACTTTCATCTCTTTTGATGCTTCAATAGCTTCCGTATTTTTCATTATTTGGACTCTCCTTATCCATTATTTTTTAGTCAATCCTAATTCGAGGGTCAACGATGCTCATGATGATATCGGATAATAGACTTCCTAATAATGTTAAGAATCCAAAAAGCATTACAAGTGCTGTAATTACACTATAATCACGCCCATTAATTGCGTGAATGAACAATTGTCCCATACCATGATATCCAAAAATAGTTTCAATAAAGATAGATCCAGTTAGAAGTCCTGTAATTGTAAACCCTAAAAAGGCTGCAATCGGTAACAACGAGTTACGTAATATATGACGAGAGTATACTTTATTGATCGGAATACCTTTACTTTTCGCAGTCCGTACATAATCTAACGACTTAGAATCAATAATTTCGGAACGTAGGTACTGAATAATCCCAGTAGTCGCAAGTAAGGCATACGTAATCGCTGGTAATAAAATATGATAGAACTTACTCCATATAAAGCCAGCTGTTCCAGACTCGTATTTAATATCTACGGTCCCACTAGTAGGGAACCAACCTAATTCATATCCGAAGAAGAACAGATTGATCAATCCTAATACAAATGTTGGTATGGCAAAAACTATAAAGCTATACAATACAATCGTTTTATCTAGGAGAGAGTCATGGAATCTACCAGCTATAACTCCTAGTGGAATGGCAATTAAATATAATAAAAATACACTTAACAAAGATAACCATAATGTATTCAACGCACGCTCTCCGATTAAATCAGCAACAGGGACGTTAAAGGTGTAGCTACGTCCAAAGTCTCCTTGAAAAGCATTCCCAATCCAGTTCACATATTGAACATACCATGGGTCATAGAAACCAGCTTTAATACGAAGTTCTTCTACTCTAGCAGGATCTGTTTCTGGAGTGATTAATCCTGTAAAAGGGTCCCCAGGCATAAACTTCGCCATAATAAATATTAAAAGACTAAGTACAAATAATTGTGGAATCATTACGAGAATACGCCTAATTATTGTTTTCCACATATTACATGCCCCCTTTGTTCTGAGCACTCATTGCCACTTGATGTGTATTGGAGATTGTTTGTAAATCAAAAACTCTTCCATTCTCATCATAATAATTATGGTGATTCGTTAAATAATCTACTTCTACAGCTCTTCGAATATTCTTTCGCTCTTCGCGATTTGTCGGATTTACTTCCGGTATTGCAGACAGTAATCTTTTCGTGTATATATGTTGAGGATTTGTATAAATATCATTTCGATTACCAGACTCTACAAAACGTCCTTTATACATAATCGAGATATTATCACACATATGTTTTACTACTCCCAGATCGTGGGATATAAATAAGAAACTCAATCCAAACTCCTCTTGAATATCTTTTAAGAAGTTTAAAACCTGTGCCTGAACGGATAAATCGAGTGCCGATACTGGTTCATCAGCAATAATTAGTTTAGGATTACTTGCAATTGCTCTTGCAATACCTATACGTTGTTTTTGTCCACCTGAAAATTCATGGGGATATTTGATTCTTGCTTCCTCACTCATCCCAACAATCGCCAGTAATTCATTGATTCTTTTTCTTTCTTCACCAGGAGAAAGTTTCAAGAAATTACGAATAGGTTCTGCGATGATATCCTCTACTCTTTTACGCGGATTCAAACTAGAGTGTGCATCCTGGAAAATCATTTGGATATCGCGGTTATAGGCGGAATTTCTACTTCTTACTTTGTTTGTAACATCCACGCCTTCATAAATAATGTTTCCAGATGTAATTTTCTCTAGACCGATAATAGATTTGCCAGTTGTAGATTTTCCACAACCTGATTCTCCTACTAGTCCATATGCTTTTCCTTTTTCAAATTCAAGATTTATTCCATCTACAGCGTGCACATTATCTACAACTGTATTGAAAAATCCTCCACGAATAGGGTAATGCACCTTTAGGTCATTAATTTGCATGAAACTCATAGGGGATTACCTCCTTTTTCACTTTCAAAGTGAAAATGCTGCCAGCATGTACATCTAACGAGATGACCTGGAGATACTTCATGCAATGTCGGATTTTCTTCATGTGCTTCAGCAGGAATCCAAGGGATACGATCTGCAAATCTACATCCTACTCTTGGTAATTTTACTAACGATGGTACCATTCCTTGTATTACTTGTAGCTTTTCATTCTCACTATTCATCTGTGGAATAGAATTTAGTAGTGAACGTGTATATGGATGTCTAGGATTTGCAAACAACTCATCTACAGGTGCTTCTTCAATAATTTGCCCAGCATACATAACTACAACACGGTCAGCCGTTTCAGCTACTACACCTAAATCATGTGTGATTAATACAATACCTGCTCCTGTTTCATTTTGAAGTTCTTTCAACAGATCCAGAATCTGAGCTTGAATTGTAACATCTAATGCAGTTGTCGGTTCATCAGCAATAATAATATTTGGTTTACAAGAAATAGCAATTGCAATAATTACACGTTGTCTCATCCCGCCTGAAAGTTGGTGGGGAAACTGTTTAGCAATTCGATCTGGATTCGGGATTCCTACTTGTTTTAGTAATTCTAATACACGCGTATTGCGCTCTTGTTTTGACATTTTAGTATGATACACAAGACCTTCTTCAATCTGCTCACCAATTCTCATTAATGGGTTTAAAGCTGATAACGGATCTTGGAAAATCATTCCTATTTCTTCTCCACGGACATCATTTAACTTATCCTCTTTCAACAGGGCTAGGTTTTCCCCATTATATAGAATTTCTCCTTGAACTCGTGTCTTGTTATGGTCATATAGTCCAATAATAGAAGTGGCTAATGTAGATTTTCCGCAACCTGACTCGCCCACTACTGCAAGTATTTCATTTCTTCTTAAGGTTAGGGATACACCATCAACCGCATCGTAATATGTATCTTTTATGCGAAAACCTGTATGTAAGTCGTTTATGGTTAAAAGCTGATCTAAGTTGTTCAACATATTGCTCCTTTCAGTAATCGCTCTACTAAACTATTATTTTAGAAGTCTACTTGCTCATTCAATGTTTAAATTTTCTGTTTATTATTACCTTCTGGTTAAATTCTATTACAGTTCTATTACAATCGCAATATTATTTTTTCATTATTTGATTAATTGGATACTTTGAGAAAATTTAAATAATCTAAAAAGCTAGTTATAACATAGGATTGAAGCATATATAAATAATTAAAATATTTTATTGGAATATTAATATATTCGACATATTTCAACATTTTCTCTTACAAAAAAGTTGTTTTGTGTATTAAAACACTGACTAATCAACACTTTAAAGCGATGAATTATAGAATTCAAAAAAAGCATTTCCAAATAAACCTTGGAAATGCTTTGAGAGAATAATTTTATATTTTTTTGAATAAAATACTTGCATTATGTCCACCGAAACCTAATGAATTACTCATAGCATATTCGATGTCTTCTTTTCTTGCAGCATTTGGCACATAGTCTAAATCACATTCTGGATCTGGAGTGTCTAAATTCATTGTCGGTGGTAATATTCCCTCTTTTAATGCTAATACAGTGAAGATTGCTTCAACCCCACCTGCAGCACCTAAAAGATGGCCTGTCATAGACTTGGTAGAACTCATAGCAAGTTTATATGCATGTTCTCCAAACACAGTTTTCACTGCCATTGTTTCAAAATGGTCGTTGTATGGTGTACTCGTTCCATGCGCATTAATATAATCTACTTGTTCTGGTGAAATTGTAGCATCGTCAAGTGCTTGTTTCATCGCACGAGCTGCACCTTCGCCTCCTGGTGCTGGTGCTGTAATATGATGTGCATCTCCAGTTGAGCCATATCCGATAATTTCCGCATAAATTTTAGCTCCACGTGCAACGGCATGTTCATATTCCTCTAAAATAATAATCCCAGCGCCTTCTCCAATTACAAATCCATCGCGATTTGCATCGAATGGACGAGATGCTTTCTCAGGATCTGTATTTAACGTAAGGGCAGTATTTGATACAAATCCTGCTACAGACATATGAGTAATAGGTGATTCTGCTCCGCCTGTAATCATCACGTCTGCATCCCCACGTTCAATCACCTTAAATGCATCTCCAATTGAGTTTGTGCCAGATGCACAAGCTGTTACCGAACAAGAATTAATAGCCTTCGCGCCAAAATGAATGGATACTTGCCCTGCTGCCATATCTGGAATCATCATTGGTACAAAAAATGGACTTACTCGGCGTGCTCCTTTTTCTAAAAAGATACGGAATTGTGCTTCATAAGTCTCCATTCCCCCTATACCAGAACCAATCCATACTCCTGTACGAAGACCAATTTCTTCTGTTATTGTCAGGTTGGCATCTTCGACAGCCATAATAGAAGCAGCTAATGCGTAATGGGTAAAGCGATCCATTTTTCGTGCTTCTTTTCTTTCAATATATTTTTCAATATCAAAGTCTTTTACTTCAGCAGCAACCTTAGCAGCAAACTGTGATGCATCTAATCTTGTCAGCATACCTACACCAGATTTTCCTTCTTTAATACCCGACCAAGTTGTTTCTATATTATTACCTAGTGGTGTAACAGCTCCTAAACCCGTAACTACTACTCTGCGTTTCATCATGTAAGATTCATCCTTCCAAATTGTTCGCTTATTTTCCCCATTTTAATGCAATTGCACCCCAAGTTAATCCTCCACCAAAGCCAACCATCACAATAATATCATCATCTTTTACTTTGCCATTTATCACTTCATCATATAACGACAATGGGATAGAAGCCGAAGATGTATTACCGTATTTATGGATTGTTTTAGACATCTTTTCAATTGGTAATCCTAGTCTTTCTCTGGACGATTCCATTATACGGATATTGGCTTGATGTGGAATGAGCATATCCACTTCTTCTTTGTTTAGACCAGCTTTTTCTATTACATTAATCGCAGATTCGCCCATTTGTCTTACTGCAAATTTAAAAACTTCTCGTCCATTCATGTGAAGATGAGGACCTTCTTGTGATAAATGCTTCCCACCACTACCATCAGCACCGAGTTCAAAAGATAAAATTCCTCGTCCTTCTGACACTTTACTAATTACCGCAGCACCAGCACCATCTCCGAATAATACTGCTGTATTTCTATCTTCCCAATTAGTAATTTTAGAGAGTTTTTCTACTCCCACAACAAGTACGTGGGAATATGTATCAGACTCCACAAATTGCTTCGCTGTAACAAGTCCATACATAAAACCTGCACAAGCAGCCGACAAGTCCATTGCAGCAGCATTTGTTGCGCCAATTTGTTCCTGTATCATTGTTGAAACACTTGGAAAAGGACGGTCTGGTGTTACCGTCGCTACAAGTATCAATCCAATTTGATCAGCTGTTATTCCTGCGTCTTTTATAGCTTCTTTTGCAGCTTTCACAGCCATATGAGATGTATTTTCTTCTTCTCCAGCAATTCTACGTTCTTCTATACCAGTCATTGTTCTTATCCATTCATCAGATGTATCCATTCTTTTCTCAAGGTCTTCATTTGTCAAAACATGCTCAGGTGAATATGTTCCTAAACCAATTATTCCCGCATTCATGAAAGTTCCTCTTTTCTTATAATCTATTATTAGTACCTGGTATTAATAATAACGAATATATGTACATTTTTCAACAACAGAGTTCCTTTTGCCAAATATTCTTTTGTAATATGCTATGCTATGTTATGATATATATATAAAATTAGCGCCTGAGGTGAAATTACATGCAATATATAATGACAGTATTTTGGTCAGTAGTTTTAGTTACAATGTTAAATTATGTAGTAAGTTCCGTGCAAAACGTTGAATTTGTGTTCATGAATGGTATTATCATGTCCATTCCAGTTGCAATTATGGTTCTAATTATCGCAGCTATCATTCCTGAGGAACCAACAGCTAAAGCACATCACTAAAAAAACCTTCCCACATGAAGTGACCCCTAAAAGTTAGACACAGTTATTTCATTAAGCAATTTGGTAAAAATGGGTTCGGTATTGCACCGGACTCATTTTTAATTTTGCCTTCATCCGTTTCGTGTTGTAATAAATAATATACTTTTCTAATTCGATTTTAAAATGCTCCACACTTTCAAAATCCTTTAAGTAGAGGAATTCCGATTTCATAATGCCAAAGAAATTCTCCATCACAGAGTTGTCGTAACAGTTTCCTTTACGGGACATACTTTGTACAATACCCCTACATTCTAACGCGTGACGATATTGCTTCATTTGATAATGCCAACCTTGGTCTGAATGTATCAGTAGTTGGTGGTCATCAGATAAGTGTTCTAAAGCTTTCTCTAACATTTCTGAAACAAGCGAATACGTTGGTCTAGTGTCTATTGTATACGTAATAATTTCTCCGTTAAATAAATCTAAAACAGGAGATAAGTAAAGCTTTTCACCAAGTAACTTAAACTCCGTAATATCGGTTACCCATTTCTGATTGGGGGCATTTGCAATAAAATTACGATCTAAAATATTTGGTGCGATCTTACCAACAGTACCTTTATAAGATCTATATTTTTTCATACGTACAACACACTTTAAACCTAACTCTTTCATAATGCGTTGAACCTTCTTGTGATTTACTTTTTGCCCACGGTTCGCTAACTCATCGCGAATACGACGGTAACCGTAACGACCTTCATGCTCTTCATAAATCACTTTAATCTCAGCTTTTAACTCTGCATCTGAATCTGGACGATTCATTCGCTTCACTAAATCATAATAGGTACTTCGTGGAATACCAGCGAGCTCAACGAGCTCCTTCACCAGATATTTATGCCTTAATTCAAAGACTATTTGTGTTTTGTCTTGTTTGGTGATTTTTCCTTGCTTTGAACTAAGGCATTCAACTTTTTTAAATACTCGTTTTCCATTTCAAGTTGCTTAATACGTGCTTCAAGAGCTTCGAATGATCCTTCAACTTGAATTCGTTTTGACTGTTTATTTGACTCTTTTTTCATGGTTGGACGCCCCTTTTTCATTGATTTCAGAGCGTCAATACCAGTTGAGTTATACAATTTAACCCATTTATGTACCGTTGATGGAGACGGGATGTTAAAAATCGCAGCTGCTTCATTAGGAGTTACTCCAAAATCATTTATATAGTTTAGTACGTCCATTTTAAAGTTCAAATCATAATTTGTATAGGTAGAATTAAAAGCATCTACTCCATTTACTTTATACTGGACTACCCAAACCTTTAATGGGCTTATGCTAATATGAAACTGATCAGCTATTGTTTTAAAGGAAGCTGTTCCTTTTAGATACGTTAAAACTGCCTGTAATTTTAATTCAGAACTATATTTTGTCATAGAAAAACTGCACCTCCAATTGTTAGATTGTGTCTAACAATTGGGGTGCAGTTCAACACGGGAGGCTTTTTTTTTAGTGATAGAAAAGAAAGTATATAAAAATGCAACATGAACACTGGTTTTACGGGACTTTTAAGATGAATAATGCTACTGATTTCGATTTCAGGTGGACGCTTTTCCGCAGGCTTGGCTTCAGCCTCCTCTTCGCAAGCTCCTGCTGGTTCTTCAGCTCAAGCTCTCCCGCTAAGAGTCGCCACCTTCCACTTCAAGCAATATAAAGTGTAGTCTTCACTCTGAGATAGGGCAAAGTATATCCCTAAGATAATAAGAGTAATCAAAGTTAATAAAGTGATAAAACCGTCTGCCTAGTTAGGAATACTATTTTATCATGTAGGGGCGATTCGGTTTTCTTTTATTTGAGTCTATTCATCATTACTTATTTTAAGATAGAACTAGTATATTTAAGTGGTTTTAAATCCAATTATACTTTTATATAAAGTGTGTCTAGTTGATTGGAGCGCAGAGCGGCTGAAGCCGTACCCGCGGAAAGCGTCCGCTCGCAGAGGAAATCAACGGCATATCTACGTTTCTGTTTTTTGAGGACCGCGCGTCTTTTTGTCTGGTTTTCTTGTAGTTCTTCCTAAATTTTATGATTTTATTAACTTTCCATCATGATTTTCAGCTCATCCTCTTCCATTTTAGCAACTACCTTACTGCCAGGTAGAACAGTACCACCGATTAGAAGTTTAGCTACTGCCGTTTCTAAGTAACGTTGAATATATCGTCTCAATGGTCTTGCACCAAATGCTGCATCTGTACCTTCCTCAACAATCCACCGTATCACTGAATCATCTACTTGCAACTCAATTTCTTGTTCATGCAAACGACTTTGAAGTTGTTTCACATATTTTTCTGTAATCTTTATGAAATGATGCGTGGTTAAGGAATGGAACATAATAATATCATCTAAGCGATTTAATAATTCTGGTTTAAAATGTTCACGTAATGCACTCATCACAAGGCTTTCATCTTGTTCCGATACTTCCCCAGTTGTATTTGCTAAGTACCCTGAGCCAATATTAGAAGTTAAGATGACAATTGTATTTGTAAAGTTTACAATTCTACCTTGGCTATCTGTTATTCGTCCATCATCCATCAATTGCAATAAAATATTTGCGACATCTGGATGTGCTTTTTCTATTTCATCGAGCAACACGACTGAATACGGATTTCTACGAACAGCCTCTGTTAATTGACCACCTTCTTCATACCCGATATATCCTGGAGGTGCTCCAACCAAACGAGAAACACTGTGCTTTTCCATATATTCCGACATATCAATACGTATAAAATGCTCCTCAGAGTCAAATAAATTTGCCGCTAATGATTTAGCAAGTTCCGTTTTACCAACTCCCGTAGGTCCTAAAAATAAGAAAGAGCCAATTGGTTTATGAGGATCTTTAATACCTGCTCTTGCACGCCAAACCGCCTCTGTCACTAACTGAACAGCTTGATCTTGTCCAACTACTCGCTCTCCTAATGTTTCATTCAAGCGTAAAAGCTTTTCTCTTTCTCCCTCTACCAGCTTTGTTACAGGAATACCAGTCCATCTTGAAACAATAGAGGCAATTTCGTCTGCTGTTACCTCTTCTCGTAATAGACGAGTTTCTGTATCTTCATTTACTTGGTTTTCATACACTTGAAGCTCTTTTTCTAGTGTGGGAATTTTACCATGGCGAAGCTCTGCTGCTAAGTTTAAATCGTATTGATTTTCCGCCTCTTCTAATTCTCGGCGATAGAGATCCAGTACTTCTCGTTTTTGTTGAATTACTTGAATAGCCTCTTTTTCTAGCTGCCATTTTGTTCGCATTTCACTTGTTGAAGTCTCTAATTCTTTTAAATCCTTACGCAATTGCTCTAGTCTTTTTTGACTTGCGGCATCCTTTTCTTTCATTAACGCTTGTTCTTCAATTTGAAGCTGCATCATTTTTCTTGTAACTTCGTCGAGTTCCTGCGGCATTGAATCGATTTCTGTCCGAATCATCGCGCAAGCCTCATCAACTAAATCGATTGCTTTGTCAGGCAAAAACCGTTCTGTTATATAGCGATTTGAAAGCTCTGCCGCTGCTACAATTGCTCGGTCATGGATTCGCACCCCGTGATGTAGTTCATAGCGTTCTTTCAGTCCGCGTAAAATAGAAACTGTATCTTCTATAGAAGGTTCTCTGACCATTACTTGTTGGAAGCGTCTTTCCAGTGCTGGGTCCTTCTCGATATACATTCGATATTCATCGAGTGTTGTAGCTCCAATACAATGCAATTCCCCGCGCGCTAACATTGGTTTCAACATATTACCGGCATCCATTGCACCATCAGATTTCCCTGCGCCAACTATCGTATGAATTTCATCGATGAATAAAATAATTTGTCCTTCGCTATCTTTCACTTGCTTTAAAACGGCTTGAAGGCGTTCTTCAAATTCTCCGCGATATTTTGCACCAGCGATTAACGAACTCATATCAAGCTCAAAAATCTGTTTCTCTTTCAAGCCTTCTGGTACATCCTTACGTACAATTCGCTGGGCTAGTCCTTCTACAATGGCCGTTTTCCCTACCCCTGGTTCGCCTATTAATACAGGATTATTTTTCGTTTTTCTCGATAGGATTCGAATAACATCCCTTATTTCCTGATCACGCCCAATAACAGGATCCATTTTCCCCTCTTTGACTGCATTTACTAGATTTCTACCGTACGTTTCTAAAGGACTTTTTTCATCTTGCTGTTTCATTTGCATTTTACAAACCTCTCCTCGCGAAATAGTTTGACCTTCTTTGACTAATATAAGTATACGTTTTTCCTATAACCTTTGTAAAGAAATATGGCATGATATTTGGTTAAGTAAATTACCTAAATATGCTATTATATATGAAAGTGCACATATGAAAACAAATGTGAATATCGGAAAGGAAGTAATAATTATGAATGAACAAAGTTCCAATTCACAAGGTATACATGCACTATTCGAACAATATGGAGTCAACTTAAAAGTAGATAAAGATCAATCCATTTTTTTAGAAGGTGAAAGGTCAGAAGATGTTTTTCTTGTAAAAACAGGTACCATTCGCATAAGTAAGGATACAGAAAGCGGAAAAATATTAACTTTGAGAATTACTGGAAATAATACGATTATAGGAGAAACTTCTATTTTTTGCGAAGTTTTGTATCATTCCGTTTCGGCAAATGCAATAGAACCTACCCACTTATTAGTATTATCTCGTTCTACATTGGAAAAATACTTATCGGATGATTCTACTCTTATGAAAGAATGGCTTCAAATCCTACAAGTGCATAATTTAAAAAACGAAACTCGCTTAAGAGATTTATTGCTCCATGGGAAAAAAGGTGCGTTATTGTCCACATTAATACGATTAACAAATACGTATGGGGTAAAACAAGAGGATGGTGGTATACTAATAGATCGCGCATTGACCAATCAAGAGTTGGCCAACTTTTGTGCTACTAGCAGAGAAGTTGTAAATCGGATTTTAAATGACTTAAAGAAAAAAAGGGTTCTATCGTTAGATAATGGTATGATTACAATTCATAATCTACCTTTTTTACGCACAGAAGTTGAGTGTGATAACTGTCCATTGCATATTTGTCGAATTGACTAGCTGCTGAGCTAATTCAGCGGCTTTTTTGTTTGGATTTTGAAAGGTGAAACTTAGGTGGAATCGTGTTTAACTCAGGGCACTATTGTGGAGCTTAATAATAAAAAGTCGAATCTACTATGATTCGACTTTTTACTCGATGTATTTTATTATCTAATTCCTAGTGCTATTTTAGCGTAGCGGGACATATTGTCTTTTGACCATGGTGGATTGAAGACAACATTCACATCTGTTCCTTTTACTTCAGGTAGTTCACTAAGTGCTGTTTTTACTTGATCTACAATCTGTGGACCCATTGGACAACCGATTGATGTTAATGTCATGGTAACTTTTGCAATATCTTCATCTGCTAATTGCACATCATATACTAAACCTAAATTGACAATATCTATGCCTAGTTCAGGGTCGATAACATTTTCCAGAGCGGCCATCATACTATCCTTCATGTCTTGTTCTTCATCTTGACTCATATTGAAAACCTCCTCTATTTTATCCCGCTTAACAGGCTATATATCAATCATATCAAACTCAACAGTTTATGCCAAACTATCCGCAAGCCACTGCATAGAAGCTAGCAATCCTTTTCGTGATACTGCATGTCCAGCTGACTTCTCGTTCATCAAGACTATGTTCTTTTTATCATATCGCTTTCTAAGCGAAGCGATAAATTGGGCAGTTGGTTCATATGGTACTACAGGATCCTTTTCTCCATGCCAGAAGAATAATGGCGTTTCAATAAGATTATCAGGATAGTTTGATGCGTCAAAAGTAGCTAATGTGTCGAACATATTTTTTCGTTCAACCGCATTCAATGGTACTTTGAATCCTTTTTGTTCAACGGAAGCAATTTGTCCTTTCGCAAGTTCTACATAACCAGGCGTACCCATCATAATAGCAGCAGCGTCAATCCATGGATAGACTGTTAAACAGCCTAGAGTAGTAATACCACCCATTGACGTTCCACCTATACCAATTTTTTGACCTGTGAAATAGCCACGTTTTTCTAACTCAAGCTTAATATGCCCAACTTCTTCGATAGAAGTTAAAACAATTTCCCAAAAACGAAGACTTATTTCTACTTCATCTAATTTTTCATCTCGTTCTCCATGTAGATGTGCATCTGGTAAAATGACGCGACAGCCTTGTTGTACAAGTTGGTAAGCGTAATGTAGGTTATGCTCTTTTCCACTTTCAAATCCGTGTAAAAAGATGACAATTGGAGCATCCTTTTTTGTTTCTTCTTTAAAAATATGTAATAACGGAATGTTTCCCCATGCCTCGGTAGTAACTATCATTGCTATCCCGCCTTTCTTCTATCATTATTCTACCAAAGTAATCTTAAGAGTTCAAAGAGGCTGATTTTACATTTTGACGTTATTCATTGAAAACGATACACTTTAAAGTAAGATAGAAGGGAGTTTTTTTATGAAACCACATTTAATCGTGTTAGATTTAGATGGTACTTTATTGACCGATGAAAAAGTAATTTCATCAAAAACTAAAAATATACTTCAGCAGGCAAAAAATGAGGGACATGAAGTAATGATTGCCACTGGTAGACCTTATAGATCCAGTGAAATGTATTATAAAGAGCTCGGTTTGAGTACACCAATTGTTAACTTTAACGGAGCATTTGTTCATCATCCTGGAAGATCCTCATGGAAAACTGTACATACACCGATAGATTTAAAGGTTGTCAAACAAGTAGTTGAAGCGGTAGAAGGTTATTCCATCAAAAATATGCTCGCGGAGGTATTAGATGATGTATATTTACATTATCACGATGAAAAAATACTCTCAGCATTTTCATTAGGGAATCCACAGGTAACTACCGGAGATTTACGCAGCCTTTTGAAAACAGACCCAACTAGTTTACTAATCCACGCAGAAGAAGACTCGGTCGATTTAGTACGCCAGCATTTAAGAGATGTTCACGCGGAAGTAATCGATCATCGTCGTTGGGGTGCACCTTGGGATGTTATTGAAATTGTACGCCATGGTTTAAATAAGGCGGTTGGACTCTCCCAAGTATCCAAGTTCTTAAACATACCAAAGGAACGTATTATTGCGTTTGGTGATGAAGATAATGATTTAGAAATGATAGAATATGCTGGTGTTGGAGTAGCTATGGGTAATGCAATTAGTCCCCTTCAATCCATCGCCAATGAAGTAACTTTAACGAATAATGAAGATGGTATTGCAGAATTCCTAATAGAAAGATTAAACTTAACTAAATAGATTCTGCTGTTTTTCACTCCAGGCGGACGCTTTACCCTCCAACAACCAAAATCAACAATTTCTAAAAATGATTAAAAATATGATGCCACGCAAAAGTTATATTATATTTGAAACAAGTAATTATGAAATTAATACAAATAAACAGAGTTACAGGAGGATGGGAAATGAGAATATTTGCTGATAGTGCTTCAGATTTACCTAAGAGTTTTTTTGAAGAAAATAACGTTCTTTTAGCACCACTTAGAGTTCATATTGAGGAAGATGAATACGAGGATATTATTAGTATTGATTCTTCGGAAGTTTATGCTGCAATACGTGCAGGGAAGCATCCAAAAACTTCACAAGTTTCACCTGAATTATTTTTGCGCTTATTTGAAGATCTTGCAAAGTCAGGAGAAGAAGGATTATATATTGCATTTTCATCGGCTCTTTCCGGAACCTACAGCACAGCTATGATGATGCGGGAACAATTATTAGAAACGTATCCAGATTTAAAACTGACGATTATCGATACTCAATGTGCATCACTAGGATATGGTTTGGTCGTTAAAGAAGTAGTTAGACTGCGTGATGAAGGAATGGATGCGGCTCAAATTATTGAAAAAGCACATTTTCATGCCGAGCATATGGAACATTTATTTACCGTGGAGGATTTAGATTATTTAGCACGTGGTGGGAGAGTTTCTAAAGCGAGCGCATTTGTTGGAGGGTTACTTAATATTAAACCACTGCTCCACGTAGAAGATGGCAAGCTCGTGCCTTTAGAGAAAATCCGTGGACGTAAAAAAGTGTTGAAGCGTATGCTTGATATGATGGATGAACGAGGAGATACTATAAGTGAACAGACAATCGCTCTTTGTCATAGTGATGATGAAGCGACAGTACTAGATTTAAAGCAAATGATTGTAGAAAGATTCAATCCGAAGAATATTGAAATATATTCCATCGGTTCAACTATTGGTGCGCACGTTGGTCCAGGAACAATGGGACTGTTTTTCTTAAATAAACGACCATAAAAGTTAAAGTAAGATCTATAGTTTATGTAGATCTTATTTTTTTTGGAGAATACTTTCTCATTTACTTCACATACTACCATTTACATGGAGAAATTCTGTGAAAATATAAACTAGGAGTGAGACAATGGGAATTTTGAGTGGTAATCCAAAAGAAGAACCTTTACATTACGGTGAAGTATATGCTCTGTGGTCAAACTTAGTAATTAATAACGGGTTAATCGCCGCATATCAAACTTTTTATAATCATGCAGGTGATGATGAACTAAAACAGTTGATAGAAGAGTGCTATAAAGCTATGGAAGAAGAAAATAAACAAATTGAGAAGATATTAAAAGTAAATTCCGTTGGTTTACCACCTGCACCCCCTGCTCGCGCAGATGCTCGACTTGAAGATATTCCGGTTGGTGCACGATTTAATGACCCTGAAATTGGAGCGGCATTAGCCATGGATTCAGCTGCTGGACTAGTAGCATGTAGCAAAGTAATGGGTGAAAGTATCCGCGAAGATATTGCTATGCTTTACGGACAATTTCATATAGCTAAAACTCAAATTGGTGCAAAAATTCTACGCTTAAACAAAAGTAAAGGGTGGTTGGTATCTCCACCTCTTCATAATTTCCCTAGTAAAAAATAGTTTTTCGCAGTCCCACAAAAAAACTGTTCACCCGTAAATACAGGTGGACAGTTTTTTTAGTTATTTACTTTTTTCTTCATCTACTCGGCGTTGTTTCCCTTTACGCCAAACAATGATCAAAAATAACATAAACAGTAGATAAGCAATGACCATTGCAGCGATATAAGCACTATTTAGTCCTGTATCATCTTTAACTTGATATACTTCGACAATCTCTCTATCTAATACTAAACGGTAAGAACCATCATCGGTAGCACGGACTATATCCGATTCAAATAATCCAAGCAGTTCTTTATCTTCACCGATTTCATCACTAGAAAGATCTATTCTTTTGGTCTCACTTGTATTATTCACTACCACATAAAATGTTTCTTCATCCGAAGAACGTTTGTATACTGCATAACCATCTTTGTTTTCTAATAATTCCATTTTACCAGTTCGCATTGCTTCAGACTTTGTGCGAATAGAGGCCATATCCTTTAAGTATTCAATTAACTCTTCATCTACCCGGAAATTCATGATTTGGTGGCTATCTTGTGGTTTTTGACCATTCATCGCTATTTCCGTACCATATGTCATATACGGCACTCCCGGTAATGTAAGAATTGTACCGATTGCCATCTTAATGCGAGTAGGCGGGAACATATTTTCCACTGCACTATGATACGTAATTCTCTCTGTTAACAAATTATCCACCATTACAAGGCTATCTTCATTTGTGGAAGAAATAGACTCTGAAGGTAAATCTGTATTTTTGAAAGTATCCCGGAAATCTATCATTTGCTGTTCTGAATAGTCCAAGTCAAAATTCGCTTCTGACTCTTCGAGTGCGATGACATACATAGGATCACGAACTTCTTTTACAGCAGCGATTAAATCATTAATAAATGCAGTTGGCGCTCCCTCCAACTCTGACAATTTAACTCCATCAATTTTGTAGGTTTCTGCAAATTTTACGATGGTATCAATAAGAGCCTGTTGTACATCATTATTAGTCAAATCCAATTGCATCTGACCATTTTCTGTTGATAGTACCCAATCACTCTTTTTGTTGTCGGTTGACCAAATATGTTGGTCACTAAAGTTATTTAGAGGAAATTCAACCATAATCTTCATATCTTTTTTGTGTGATTCATCTAATAACTCGTTAAATTCTTCCGTTGTCCCAAAGTGTCTCTCTAGTTCTTCAAAGTCCAAGATTCGCTTTCCATCATAAGATTCAGTAGAAAAAACAGGACCAATAGAGATTGTAGTGAAACCCATATCTTTAATATGTGTCATCTTTTCTAAAACACCTAGAAAGTCCCCACCTGCGAATGCATTGGGATCTTTGGGATTGACCTCATAATCATTCGTTCCTAATTTATTGAAGTAACGATCTACATATAGATCATAAATACTTTCGTTATGTATAGAGTTATTCGTTTCTGCACTGCTCACCTGAGTTGTTGTAAGGCAAAGACTACTCATCAGCAATCCAGTTATAATCCATTTTGTAAACTTCAAGGTAAATCCTCCTTTGACGCATATACATTTCATTTTAACAAAGCTCTGTTTTAATCGCTATTGTTTCGCCATTAAAGCATTAAATATCTATTATATTTCGTCCAAACTGTGACAGCTATACTAAAAGTATTTCTAGTGCTTTATAACAATGTTTTACATTACGACTACCGAGTGACTTTTTGAGATGTTGATAGGCTGAAAACACCATCTGTTCCTTTTTCCAATTCCCTTGTCCGCAGTACACTTTTATAAAAAACAAAACCACCAATCACTCTGGTGGTTTCTCAATTTTATGAAATTCTTGAAGGATATGTGATTGGAGTTCACCAGGAGAATCAGTATTGTTTTTTTGTAGATTTGCAATGACAACTGACGCACCTACAAAAACAAGCATTAGAACAATGACTAATATTAGCAATGTTATTCCCACCTAAAGCTCCCCCTCTCTTATTCTCTCAAAATAGCACAATATCAATAAAATGAAAAGAAGCTTTCACTAAGTGAAAGCTTCCCAAAACCTATGCTAAAAAGTTGATACCCATTGGTAATTTGAACCCAAGGAAAAGTGCGATCAAGAAGAAAACAAATACTAACACTAAGAAAGTTGTGTACGGTTTCCCTTTTGCCTTTTTCACTAAAGTCATTTCCATCATTCCAATTACTAATATGCCTGCTAGGAACTTAAATCCGTAAAGCATTCCTTCACCAAAGTCCATGCCCTTGATGAACAAAGCAACCCCAGAAATGATGATTAGGATGTAGAACAAACGTAAAATCATATGAACTACTTTAGGTTTAGCAATCGCTAATGCTACAAAAAATAGGATTAGTGCGACTACCCAAGTGGTAATGTGTAAATCTGTTCTTGCTAGAAAATCCATTTTTTCCACCTCAATATACTTGTAGTTTACTACTATCCTATTTAGTGTACCATGTTACTCGAATTTGTTCACTAATGTACCTATTCCTTCAATAGATATTTTTACTACATCTCCTGATTTTAAGTAACGTGGTGGATTAAATCCCTTGCCGACCCCAGCCGGTGTTCCAGTTAATATAACATCACCTGGCTCGAGGGTAACAGACTTAGAAATCTCGGCAATAATTTGTTCCACTGAAAACACCATATCGGAAGTTTTACCATTTTGACGAATCTCATCATTTACCTTAGTCACAACAACTAGCTCCTGTGGATTTGGTAACTCATCCTTCGTTACTACATAAGGCCCCATAGGACATGACCCTTCAAGACTTTTCCCTAAGAAATATTGCTGATGCTTCGTTTGTAGATCACGCGCAGTTAAGTCATTGGCAATTGTGTAACCGAATATATAATCATAAGCTAATTTTTCTGGAATATTTTTTCCTTGTTTACCGATTACAATAGCTAGCTCGCCTTCGTAATCGAAGGAATTTGTAATATCTGCGTGTAATGATAGAGTTTGCTCATCTGCTGCAATGGAAGTGGGAGATTTCGTAAATACAACAAATTGACTTGCCGTTCCACCCATTTCTTTTGCATGATCTGCATAGTTTTTACCAATTGCCATAATATTTTTTGGTGTTCTTGGAATTGGTGAAAGCCACTCTATTTCTGTAAAGGAACGTTTGAAGTTATTTGGCTGTTCAGCCTTTGATGCCGCTTCTACTAATTTACGGATTTGTTCGAGAAAATCCATCCCTAAACCTACTCCATCTATAATCGTAGTGGGAAATTTGGGTAATACTTGGAGCGTCTCCTGAATGTGTAATACATCCCATACTGCCTCTTCTTTTTTTACTTTTGGTCCGAAGTAAATTTTATCGTTTAAACGGTATGATAACAGTTTCATTTGATGGACACTCCCTTAAAAGTTTTAATCTATCTCTTAGTCTATTACAAATTAACTTCATTTTCATCTATTTTCGACTAATTATTCAAATAAGTCAGTTTTCTCCATAACATTTCTACCGGACCTTGCTTAAATTTCGTAAACCAAATCTCTGCAAAGACTACTTGAAAAGCATAAATCCCTATAGCCATCCACGTTCCTGTGCTTAAATCGATTTTCCCGTATAATCCGAATCCATAAGCATAAAAAATAGTAGTCGCAATAATAGATTGCATTAAATAGGTCGTCATCGACATTCTACCAACCTTTGAAATTGGTGAAAGTATTTTTGCTGCGAAAGGAATCGAGCAAACTAATGCAATTATACCTGCGTAGGCTATTGCTTGAAGTGGTCCTCCAAAAGTATCTTGGATACCCATAGTAAATAAGTTTGCTTCTAGTAAATATGGAAGCCATTTAATAACAGTACCGACTATTAACATTACTAACACTGTAATCATCCAATATACTTTTAATTCTCTTGCTCTTTCGATAAGCTTCCATTTTGCTGCTGCTGCACCTAGTAGTAGGAAGGGAACGATAGTAAATAGCATCGAAATGACGATGAGTCCATTTCCACTCATATATAACCAGTCTGCTAATCGTTGAGAGAAAATATCGCCCCATGATCCTTGGCCATATGCAACAATAGATGCTTCAATTTCCTGAATGCCAGTATAAATAATAGTGGCATTTGGCTCTAACAAAGATCCTAAATATAATAAACCATAAAGTAATCCATTTGGTATTAAGAATAAGAAGATACTAATGAGTAGTAACCAAATTGGCTTTAATCTAATCATCAGTATTAATACAAATCCTGCTAGGGCATAAGTTATCAAAATATCACCGGCCCAAATAAGAAACGCATGAATACATCCGATTATTAACAATATAGTCAATCGTCGAACGGCAAATTTGGCAAATGGACCGCCGTTAGCCGTAGACTTCAGAAATTGCATAGCCAAACCGTAACCAAATAACATGGAAAACAGTGGATATACACTTCCTTGTACAAAAATGTCAATCATTTTAAACGTTTCAAAATCACTTGGGTTTTGAAACCAAGTATACGGATTTATATAAATATATGGAGAGTGGAAAAATAGCATATTAACGACAAATATGCCGAGTAGAGCAAAACCTCTCATGACATCTATCGAAATAATTCGTTCATTGACTCCTGTTGGTTTAATAGACAAGCTTTTTCCCCCTAAAATGACACTGTTCTATTTACGTCAAATAAGTATAGTACTTTTTCTTTTATCTCTACTTGTAATATTGCCTCAATTGCCTGTGTATAAAGAGACAATTGCAGCTGATAACGTTGTTGCATCTCTTTTTGTAATATGGAGTCGTCCTTAACTAAATGCTTTACTTTATCTGTTTTATAGTCCAATAAAACCCAACGACCATCCTCTTCCAAAAACAAGCAATCTACGACCCCTTGGATAATCTGTTTATCTCCATCTGCGTCCTCTAATGCATACGTAAAAGGAAATTCTCGCATAATTTCTTTCGCATTTCGTAGACGTTCTGCCATTTCAGACTGGAAGAAGGAAACCATTTGCTTAGGTTTTATAGCAGCTCGTTCAGCTTTAGTTAAAATTTCACGTTCTTCCAGCCTTTCTGCAAAAAGGAGAACCTGCTCTTCATTTTTTTGTTCCTGAAGATCGACATTTTGCATAAATGCATGGACCGCAGTACCTGCTTCTGCACCTGTCAAAGCTGTTTCCTGCTGAAGGAAGAAAGGACGCTTCGCAACCTTATTTAGACTAGTAGGCCCAGACATTTTAAAATAGTCATCGTCCGATTGTTCCATAAGCTGCTGAATTTTCTTCATCTCACTAACTGTTTGCTTTGAACGTTTATGAGTAGAAATTTCATGGACATATGGTGTATCAAAACGGACCTTAATTTCCTGTGAATAGATACTTTTTGATGGATCTATTAGCTGCTCAAGTAAAACAGCCTCTTTTTCTTCCTCTTGTACAGCGTGCTTTAAATCATCTACACATTTAGCAACAATCTTCCATTTTGATTCGCTATCTACGAGATTTGCTTCATTTACTTCCGATAGCTGCCTGAAATTTGTATGTCTTGCTAAAGCTGGACCAATCCAGTCTAAATACCCTTTTGCTTTCGCACGCATATAACCCGGTAACATTTCTTCACTCAAAACATTTTGGGCATCGACCCATTTTTCTAACGTTTTTGCTAAATCTTTTATAGACCCAATGAGGAATAATTGCTCTTTCGCACGTGTCATTGCTACATATAAAACTCGCATTTCCTCAGCTTTCAATTCCATTTGCTTTTGTTCCTTCATAGACAAAAATGGCAATGAAGTGTAAGAAATTCGCTTGTCAGGATCAATTGCTTTTACTGCAAGTCCAAAAGATTGGTCAAATAAATAAGCTTCATTAAAATCCATTTGGTTAAAGGGTCTACCCATTCCCGCTAAGAACACAACTGGAAATTCCAATCCTTTAGAAGAATGAATAGTCATTAAACGAACAACATTTTCCTTTTCTCCTATAGAACGTGCAGCCCCTAAGTCATCCCCTCGTTTACGCATACGATCGATAAAACGTAAAAAGCGGAACAGCCCACGAAAAGAAGTTTTCTCATAATCGATTGCACGGTCGTGTAGAATACGAAGGTTTGCTTGTCTTTGCTTACCATTTGGCATCGCACCTACTATTTCATAGTAATGCGTATCTAGGTAAATCTGCCATATTAAATCGGCAAGTGAGCCTCTCCTACTTAAATCGCGCCAATCTTCATATTGAAGTAAAAATCTTTGTAGCTTCTCAGCAGTATCAGACGATAGTCCAGCTCCTCCGGTAGACACAAAGGTTTTCATCGCATCGTAGAAAGGCTCTTTTGGAGCAGATAATCGGATAAGTGCAAGCTCAGATTCTGTAAGACCAACAAACGGCGACCTAAGAACAGATGCAAGTGATATATCTTGATAAGGATTATCTATTGTACGCAACGTATGTAGCATGATCAGCACTTCAATTGCTTCAAAATATCCTTTCGAAAGTTCTGCATATAGTGGAATACCCGCTTCTTTAAATTGCTCTGTAACCTCTCCTGACCATGTCATCGACCGCATTAATATGACCATATCGCTATACCGGACGGGGCGATGAGTTTTTTTCCATGGATCGTAGACAGTTGCTTCGGATTGAATCAGTTCGTCTATTTTTGAAATAATATACCGTGCTTCAGCTTGTGACTTTTTAAGTTCTTCTTCTGCCATTACTTCGATTGTTTCTTCGTCATCTTCATTTGGTTCAGCACTACCGTCTTCCACTTCATATAACAGTGCCAGTTCAACAGGAGTTTCGATTTCTTCATATGGTGCTCCAGCTTTTAACGAAGCTGCTTCATCGTATTGGATTTCCCCAACTTGTTCACCCATTATTTGACTGAAAATATAGTTCGTTGCATGCAATACTTCTTTTCTACTACGGAAATTGGCATTTAAATCGATTTTGATACCAGAATCGATTGGAAGATCGTTGAAAGCGAGATATTTCCCTAAAAATAGCATTGGCTCCGCTAAACGGAAACGATAAATGGATTGCTTTACATCCCCTACCATGAACATATTACCAGTATTTTCATCTCCACTTTTCACAAATTGTAAAATGGTTTCTTGTAGTAAATTTGTATCCTGATATTCATCCACAAGCACTTCTTTAAAACGAGCCTTATATTCCTTCGCTATTTCGGAAGGAATGAGTTCACCATTTTCACCCTGCTCCGATAGAATATCTAATGCGTAATGTTCCAAGTCTGAAAAGTCGACTAGACCTTTTTCATTTTTAGCTGTGGTATAACGTTCCCCATATGCTATAGTCAATTCCACTAGTTTTTGCAGCTGTGGGGCCATTAAACGCATTTCCTCTAACAATCTTTCAGGTGTTCGAGTGAAATAATTATCCTTTAAGTCATTGATGATTTTCTTCACTTTCGTACGTTTGTTAGTCGCTTGGTTTTTCAACCCTTCATCGCAAGAGTCTTTTTTTATCGCTGCCGCTCTTCCCCATTTAATGCCCTGGAAATAATGAAAAACACTTTGCCAAGAGCTATTCTTCATCAAGTCTACTGCCTCTTGAATCATTTGCTGGTCGATTACCGCAGTATCTGCAAGAGGTGCTGGCCCATTTGGTTCGTTTGCAAGTCGACGAATCTCTTCAGTTACGGCGATTGCCTCTTCTAAATGATGTATGATCGCAAGTTTCAATGAGCCAATAAATGATAACTCATCAATCGTCATGTCTTCCGAAAGATTATATGCTTCAGGAATTGCCAGTAACCATTTCTCTGGCTCGGGATGAACGCGTGAATAAGAATAGAGCTTTTCAATCATCACTTCGATGGATTGATCATCACGATCGGATGTGAAACTGTCCGATAATCGATACATAGGCTCTGGATTGTCGACATGATAAGCTTCTTCTAGCACTTCTGCTAACATATCGTCACGCATAATAGCAGCTTCTGTTTCATTTGCAATACGGAATCCTGGATCTATCGTAAGCATATAAGCGTATTGTCGAACAATATTTAAACAAAATGAATGCAATGTAGAAATTTGGGCTTTGTTTAATAGACTTAGTTGCTTTCGTAAGTGATTCGATGTTGGATCATTTGCAATAGCCTTTTCAAGGGCCTCTCCCATACGATGACGCATTTCTGCTGCCGAAGCATTAGTAAAAGTAACAACCAATAACTCATCGACATTGATCGGCTGTTCTTTTGCAATGACTTTTTGTATGAGTCGGTCGATGAGAACAGCGGTTTTTCCCGAGCCTGCAGCAGCGGATACAAGTACATCAGCACCTGTTGCCCAGATAGCCTTCCATTGTGCAGGTGTCCATGTTAACTCTGCTGGCATATTAGGAATGTTCATGTGGACTCATCTCCTCACGTATTTTTTCAGCTATTATTTCAGGCTGCTCCACTTTCAATGCACGTACTTGTTGTGCGGGATCCGCGGGATCAAATTGGCAAACACTACGGAACGAGCAATAATTACATGGCATTTTATCTTTTATTCGATAGGGTAATACTCGAGTATCGCCAGCATTCATCCCGTTTCCGGCTTGTTCATGCTTTTTACGAACAAAGGACTGCAGTAATCTCATTTGCTCCGGTTCTACTACTTTGGACGATGATCTCGATAAGTTACCGTCTTTGTTCATGCGTACGGGAATAACCTTTGAAAATCCTGAGATCTGATCGTCCATTTCCATAATTACTTCTGGATCATCAAGTAGAAGGCCATTCATTTTATATGATTTATAAATAGCATCCTCAAGTTCTTCCTCTTCCATTTCTTTTTGTGATTGGATAAATGGATTATGCATATGCACATATAAAACTCCTGCTGGATCAGCATCTTCATGTAGCCACACATCAGCATTTTCAACAGCGACATCTAAATAAGTTAACATTTGAAGAGAAATACCATGGTATACCTCATTCAAATCAATCCCTTTTTT
This sequence comes from Psychrobacillus sp. FSL H8-0510, assembly GCF_038008345.1. Taxonomy (NCBI): domain Bacteria; kingdom Bacillati; phylum Bacillota; class Bacilli; order Caryophanales; family Bacillaceae; genus Psychrobacillus; species Psychrobacillus sp. FSL H8-0510. The sequence goes on along the minus strand of NZ_JBBOYZ010000001.1, from coordinate 1,005,247 downwards.
AGAAGATTTATAATCGACAATCCGAACAAACATATTGCCGTTAATATTAGCTGCATCAACACGGTCAATTCGACCGCGCAATTGCATTTTCCGGTTCCGCTTCAGTGGAATTTCTAAAGCTGGTAATACCTCTCCAGGACCAAACCCTGCTTCTATAGCTATCGGGACAAAGCCCGATCCTTTAGAATGTCTACTTAAAGCGATTAACGTATTAGCAACGATTTGTTCCAATTTTCGTTGAATGTATCGATAGCGGTTTGTACTTAATAACAATTGGTGGACAAAAACAGGCACAATATAATCGACCGCTTGTCTAGCAAGCTGGTGGCATTGCGGGCGGGTTAAATCAGACCATTGTATATCTATACGCTTCGTTTCATCCGCAATCCATTTTAACGCCGCATGGAATAAGTCTCCCATTTGTGGTGCTTCTAATCTATACTCCGCACGTTCTTCTAACTTTAGGCCATAGGATGCATAATGCGCAAACGGACAACTATAGTATTTCTCTACCCGAGACACACTAGAAATCATTGTTTCTCCGTATAAAGCAGCAGTCATTTCTTCATTTAATCTTTCGGTTTTATTGCCATGGATTAATGGCTTTGTAATTCTCTTCAATAATTTGGACCAATATGGATCCTCTAAATAATATTGATAAACGGACTGCCACACTTCAGTTAACTTACCTGTTGCTAGTGCTCCTCGAAGTTGCATAACCACATAAGGTAATGTAGGGCGTGGATGACTAATGGAAGTTAAGTCTAATTCATCCGAGAGCATATCACTTGGATCCACAACAGCTATTTCGACCGGTAAGTCGCTTACCATCTGATGAAGTTTTTTTATATACAAGGAAGGCAACAGTGCTTTCCCTTCGTTATCTGCCATCGGATACGATACGTATAGGAAATGAGATGCGGTTACGAGTGCTTTGTATATTAAATAGTTTTCATCCATTAAACGCATTTTCGATGTAGGTGCTAGTTCAAAGCCAATTTGCGTGAACCATTCACGCTCAGTATCTGTTAATAACCCTTCATGGTCCATCCGTTTTGGATATGCTCCATCGTTAACACCTACTACAAATGCTGCTTTAATATTTGTGAGCCGAATAATATCTACATTTCCAACTATTACTTGATCAATCGTCGGCGGAATGCCCGAAAAAGCAAGTTGGTCGTAACCCTCGTCTAAAATTTTCGCTACTTCCTCCAAGGACATTTCCTTTTCACCAAACATCAAGACAAATTGGTCTATTACATTTACCCATTCGTTCCACACTTGTTCATGTTCGGAAGCTAGAAGCAATTGGCCATTTTCTTCTTCCGCTTGCTTTAAGCTTTGTAACTTTTCATATACGTTAAGTGCCTCTATAAATGTATAAATAGCTATTGCAAAATCCTTACCAGTTCTACTTTGTTTCAGCTGATCGGAAAGAAGTTTTATTGGTTTGACGATTAAATCTCTCATTGTATGCATATCAGCTTGAATACTCTTCTCTTCATCTGTTTGGACTTTGGAATAAAACTCTAAGCCTCGATATTTTTTATAAACCCAGCGTCTCTCATCTAGCCATCTATCTCCATAAATTCCGAATGCCAACACAAAATTTTCTAAACGATCGGCACGCTCTCTCCAAGTTTTTTTAGAAGCATCTAATGGGAAAAACAAATCCGTCTTCACTGCACGAAAAACTGGTTCATACTTCCAGTCTGTTCGGATTATCTCAAGAATAGTTCGACTAAGTTCAATGAGCGGGTGATGTAACATCGGTTTCTTTTTACTTATGAAAAACGGTATATCATACTGTGGAAAAATAGTCTCGATTAAACCTTCGTATGTATCAGCATCTCTATGCAAAATAGCCATTTCGTTAAACCGAATACTTTTTTGTTGCATGAGCTCACGTATGTGTCTTGCTATAGCATGCATCTCCGCACGACGATTGGCAGCTTCCGTTATGTGAATATTTCCTGCTGATTTTGCTTGCAAAGGAGGAAGCTTATCAAGATTTGCCTCTATATGAGCAATTTCTGGTGACCTAAATCGTTTCTGTTCAGATTGATGTACAGTCTCTTCAATTTCCACCTTTTCCATCTGCGCTATTTCTAATAATCTTGCACATGTATTAGCAGGCTGATAAAAAAGAGATTGTTCATCTACTGCATCCTGTAATGATTCCATAGGAAGGGCAACGGTAATACGTTTTACTTGTTTCATTAATTGCTCGATAATCTCTAATTCTCTCGGCGTAAATGAAGTAAACCCATCTATATATAAATCTGTATTTGCAAGGAGGTTAGAGTCTTTTATTTTATTTGCTAATAAGGTTAAGTATCCTTCTCCGTCAATGTAGCTAACGCCTAATTTTTGCTCTACCTTTTCAAGCATCAGCATGATATCAGAGGATTTATCAATAAGTGTTTTGGGTGCATTTACATTTTCTAAATTGTTTAGGGCATTTGCCATTGTGGAATAATCCATACAGTATCTACTAAACTCTTTTAGTAGCACTTCAATTTGATCGGTGAATCCTCTTTTGGTTGCTGCTCGTTTAAATAGTGTAAATTCGTCTTTGTGGTTTTCAAGTAGGCTACGAATGAGCATTCGGTAACCGAAGCCACTTATTTCTTCTTTAGCTATTCCTCCTGTTTCTTGGAGAACGCGCCATGCTAGTCGTTTAAATGTCGTTACTTGTGCTCTAATTAGCCCAGGTAGTCCGGATTCGGCTGCAAGGTCATATTCACTGGAAAAGGACATCTGGTCAGGTACTATGTAGAATATTGGGTCTCCTATAGGAGCTTTTTGTAGAGCTGTGATTATTTCTTCGTGGATAAAAGTTGTTTTTCCAGAGCCTGATCGGCCACTGACTATTCGTAGCGACATTGGATTTCAATCTCCTTTCTAGTGAGTTAATATCTTATAGGTTCTAAAATAATGATGGAATCTCAATCTTTTTACCGGTTACTCGCACTTGCTATTCGTTACTTGCTCTCGGTACTCATTTTCTCTCAGGACGGATAAATAATCCTGGATGAAGGAGCTTTAACGACTTCCTGAAGGTTCATATGTAGCGTAAAGCCCATATCCTTCTAGGAACAATCTATTAATTTGCTTAGTATGCTGAATATAATTTTTGTGAATGCTAGAGTTATTCAATATTTTGTGGAATATTAAAAAACCGAATAATCTCCTATCTCTATTGTACAAAACATACTACAGAGAGGGAAATTATTCGGAATAAAATTGGGATGTAGCTTGTGATATTGGCCAGTAGCGTGCTTTTACCGTACCAACAATTTCTTCAGTATCTACAAAATAGAAATATCGACTATCCATGCTAGAAATACGATTATCGCCTAGAACAAATAACTTTCCAGACGGAACCCTTTGACTTCCTGTTAGTTCCTCTAATTCAAAATCACCTGTAAAGTTCTCATTTGGATTATTGAAAGCACTATAAGACTGCAAATAAGGTTCTTTTACTTTATTATTGTTTATAAACAACTCATCATTCTCATAGGTAATCGTATCACCTGGCAGACCAATTACACGTTTTACATAATCTTCTTGCTGATCACCATGGAAGATCACAATATCCATGCGTTTAACTTCTGTCATTTTACTAACTATTACCTTATCTTTATCGTTTAATGTGGGCATCATTGACTGGCCCGCTACTTCATAATTTGTCACAAGGAATGCTTTGACAAGTGTCACGATTAAAATACCTATTACAAGTGCTGCCAACCATTCCCATATTTCTTTTTTCACATTATTCAAGACTTTCTCCTCTTTTGTTTTTTCGTTCGCTGCTGATCAATCTAAAATCAGCCTCTACTTTTTTATTTAATCTCTTTTCAATTGCCTTACCTACAAACCATAGGATTGCAATGACAAAAATAACAATAGCGGTTCTAATTGGTTGAGTGATTAATGCTTTGATGTCAGATCCAATAAAACTAACAACGAAAATCATAATGAGTTTACCTAATGCCAGTGTCCAGAAATATGTGTTTTTCTTCATATCTGAAAGACCTGCAACAATATTAACTAGAGCAGAAGGTGTAAATGGAAAACAAACGAGTAAAAAGAGTGGTCCAAATCCATTTCGCTCTACCCATTTTATTAATTTTTGAATTTTAATATGTCTTGTAATAAAACCTAATGCGCGAGCTCGTCCATATTTTCGGATGACTAGGAATACTGCATAGGAACCAGCTACAGACCCTATCCAGGATATTAAAAATCCAAACAATAATCCATAGGCATTGACGTTTGCTACTATGAAAACGACTAAAGGTAAAAATGGAAGAAAGGCTTCCAAAAAAGGTAATAAGATACCAATTAGCGGTCCAAGTGCTCGATAATCATGTGTTAAGTTAGTTAAAGTTTCTAATGAAAACCATTCCGGCATTTGGCTCTCCTCCAAATATGTATATTTATACTATTCCCATTTTTGCTGTACATAAAACTCTCTAATTATAGTATAATTTGATGATTATACATTTAGGTGGTGAACATTTTGTGAATAAAAATTCGTTTTTTTCGGGTTTGAAAGCTGGAGTCAGTATAGCGATCGGCTACTTTCCAGTTGCACTGACATTTGGCTTGCTAGCAAAAACGACCGGACTTTCTATTTGGGAAGCAACCGCGATGAGTATTTTTGTTTATGCAGGAGCGGCTCAATATATGTCCCTCACACTTATTTCAAAAGGGGTTGACCCTATTTTAATCGTTTTAAATACATTTGTCGTTAATATTCGTCACTTCTTAATGACGGCTGCACTGAATGAAAAGATGCAAAGTGAAAAAAGATGGGTCAAAGGGATTTATGCTTTTGGCATTACAGATGAGAGTTTTTCAGTATTAGCTACACAAAAAGAAAGTAAAATAGCTACCCCCTTTGCTTTTGGCGTAGCTGTAATTGCATATAGCAGCTGGGTTATATTTACCGCAGTTGGACATGTCATTGGCGCAAATCTCCCTGCATTTTTACAAGCAGCAATGTCCATTGCTTTGTATGCGATGTTTGTTGGATTGCTTGTTCCATCCATGCGTGGAAATCGTAAAGTGGTAATGCTTGCGCTTGTAGCTGCCGTAATTAACGGTTTCTTTTATTGGACCGGGCTATTATCAACTGGTTGGTCCATCTTAGTTGCTACATTGGTATCTTCTATTTTAATTGAAATCATTTATGCAAAAAGAGGGAAAAACTTACCGAAAGGGGCTTAACAAAATGGGGATGTGGTATTGGTGGACTTTGCTTGGAATGGCACTGGTGACATATATTCCAAGGGCATTTCCTCTTACCTTTTTAGAAGGGAAAGAATTGCCTCCAGTCGTATCGGGGGTATTGCGTAATATTCCTTATGCAGTATTAGGAGCTTTAATATTCCCAGCTATTTTATACGTCCAACAAGACAATCTTTTATTTGGTTTAATAGGAGCGGCCGTAGCGTTTAGTTTAGCTTTTCTATTTTCAAATGTGATGATTGTAGTTCTTGGAACAATTGGAGTTTTAGCCGTATATAGCTTGATATTTTAATCCGTTTGTTTGTACATAGTTTTTAGAACAAAAAATCCGCTCTCTTTACAGAGGCGGATTTTCTTTATTATTACTAGTTTTCATATTGGTACTATACCAAAATCCTAATGTAAGGGATGCAGCGTCAATCACATAAATCCACCATCTATGTGTATAGCCTGCGTAGACCGATGCTGCGAATAATGCTACGGTTAATACTAGCGCAACATAATGATTGAAAGTGATACGTGTAAATAACACGACCATTAATCCCGGAGCAAAAATAGCCAATATTATTTGAGTTGTGATTGATAGTGATTCCATAGCTTCTCCTATCTAACTAAGATTAGACCTAGTCGATAATGATCATGTCTAAATAGTATGTGCTGACGAAGACGTAATTCTCCGTTTGAATCCAGCACTTCTAGGCGACAATGAGCAGCATTTATTTGAACTGCTTCATATAATTCCTGTTCGTTTTCAACTTTCTGTCCGTTCACTTTAACAATACGTTCTCCTATTAAAAGACCCATTTTCTCGGCAGGAGATCCAGAAAGCACACCTGCAATCATAACACCATTCGATTGTGGCGATACAGCATAGTTCCCTGTTTTTTCTTGTTGGTATTTTATAATAGTTATTAGCAATCTCGCGATGACACCTATTAGTATAGCAATTGCACTTACTAATGGCTCAAAATAACCGATCGCTGCAATTATTGTAATAACAATTCCTAGTTGCCAAACAATTTTACCGTACCCAGCAAAAAAATGAATCGGTAGAGAATGTTGAGATTTTTGTTGGAAACCAATTACAAATGGAAATACAACGAAAGAAAAAGCAGTTTCTCCTAGTGTAAACTGTGGCCAATAAGGTAAATACGTAGGAATAACATCCCCCGGAATCACCAGTAGTATAGGTAATAACCATAATTTTTTCACATGATATACAATCGCTTCGATACCTCTATGAGTAGTAACCAGTTTTGGTGAAGCTTGAGCTGACCCATGCTTTTGAATAAGGACGCCCTCTACAATGAGTAACAATCCAGCAATTATAGCAACTGGCACAATTCCTGCCTGAAGAACATCGAGTCCAGAAACAGTCCAAGTAAATACGTCTAAACTCCAGTTAAATGTATACATAGCATAGGCAGTTGCCGTACCTAATGCAATTGTATAAATAGCAGAACCAAACTGATACGTAAACAATAGTATAAATAATAGCATCCACATGCTATATATCAATAGCCATGAATTAGGAATAACTAATCCGATAGCTACGCTAATAACTGATAAAATAAGTGCCCAAATGATACCATCTAGCAAGAACCCTTTTGCCTCGGTCCATCCCCATAGTAGCCTCGTGCGAAATTGTCTTCTTTCTCTTTTAACGCGAACGTATCCGATTAATATCGAGAAGAGAAGCGTAACATATACTGCTGGATGGAGGAAAAAACGTCCAATTCCTTTAACCAATTCGATTAATACTTCTTGCACCATACGCATCCCCTCACTTACAACTATACTTCCTATTATTGTAACAAACGTAGAGGGCTTTGCGTATAGGATTTTCGTATATACTTTGTTATTTGATATCGTGAAGTAAATAACTTACTCCCATTTGGAACTGTTTATCGTTTTCTCTACTAGTTTTATAATCTAGAATAGTTTTTGATAATGACTGAAATAATACATCATCAATCTCGTTATACTCGTCTAGGCTTCTCTCTTGTCGATACTTTTCAATAGCATCCTGTGTATCTTCATCAAAATATCCATCCTGACGACTGATATTATAACCAATTGCCCCTAATACTTGTTGAACATACTTTACTTCCTCCCCGAAGTCTCCCACATGAAAATTCCCTTGATAGTATTTTATATCCATCATATATAATTCATCTGGCTCGACCTGTAAATCTGCTTGAATTCCTTTGTGATGGATCCACTCTTGTTTCGGAGTAAGCCATTTATGAGTGGAGATTTTAAGCTTCCCTCCATTTTGAAGTGGGTGTGTTTCTTGCACTGTCCCCTTACCAAAACTTTTTTCGCCAACAATCATTGCACGCTTATTATCCTTTAAAGCCCCAGCTAATACTTCACTTGCTGAAGCACTACCGCCATTTTGTAGCAACACCACCGGGAGCTTGTTTAAATACTGATTGTCTTTTTTTTCAGTATTTAGCATTTCCAAAACCCCTTTGGCATCTTGCATATAAGCAAAAGTGGAACCATTCGGTAGTAAAGTACCGATTATTGTCGAAACACTATATAAATAGCCACCCGGATTTCCTCGAACATCAATTACAAGTCCATCTATTCCTCGTTCTACTAAAGCTTTCGTTTGTTTCTCCCATTCTTCTCCAGTCTTCTCTCCAAATAATGAAATATTGACAATGCCTAGTGAATAATCATCTACTTCATAAACATCACTGGAAACCGTATGCATCGCAATCGTGTCCCGTTTCATATGTAATTCGACATGGCGATTCTCACTAGACCGATATACAGTCATTTTGATACTAGTACCTTTTTTACCGCTTAATAACTGCATTAACTGCGTCATTGACTTTCCTTCTACTCTTTCTTCATTTACTCGAACGATTTCATCCTGAGGCTTTAAGCCAGCTTTAAAAGCAGGTGAATCTTTTAAAGGTGCTACTACGACAAACTTTCCTGCCGAAAGCATAATCTCCGCTCCAATTCCAACCCTTTCCTCTGCTAGTGATGCTTCTTGATTCGCTGCTTCTTCCATAGTTAAATACGTACTATGCGGATCCTCTAATGCCTCAGCCATACCACGAATGGCTCCTTCAACGAGCAGACTGTCATTTTTGGAGAATACTGCTTCTTTTTTGATCAATTGAAACGCTTCATCAATGACTTGACTATTGCTTACATCTTTTTGTTCTGTAGCTGATGGTTTCATCAACCACATATACCCGATACCTAAAACAACAACGACTAGCAATCCATAAAGAAAAAATCGACTTTTGCGCAAGTTCAACCTCCTACTTTTCCACTAATATATGTGTGAAAAGAGGAGTTTAATACTTGCCCCAAAAATCGATTCTTATTTTAAATTACTTATATAGTCTGCTAACATTTGCTCATCCATTGGACCAACAATCTTATTTTGGATGGTCCCTGTCGTATCGATCATATACGTCGTTGGTATTGTAATCGCTTGATAGGTTTCTCCAACTACTCCATCTTCATCTAAAAGTATAGGAAAGCTAAGTGCATAATCATCTTGGAAGGCTTTCACTTTATCGATTCCAACATCGCTACTTGTCAAATTGACAGCTAAAATTTCTACATTTTCTTTCTCTGCCATATCTTCGTAATAGTTTTGCATATGTGGCATTTCTGCTTTACATGGTCCACACCAAGTTGCCCACAAATTTAAAACAATTTTCTTCCCTTTATAATCTGAGAGCGTAACTTCCTCGCCAGCTAATGTCGTAAGTGTAAAGTTAGGTGCCACATTCCCTTGACCTAAACCTTCGTTGGCAGGATTGTTTGCCAAATCTGTGCCCAACTGCTCCCCTGCAAATGCTTCTTGTTCATCGATATTACCTCTAACAAACGATATTGTGGCTATTGCTATTAGAGCAGCAATAACTACTAGCGCAATTATTTTCTTTTTCATATAATACCTCCTACTTGGAACGATATATTTCTCTGCCCTTATTATATGTTATCCGTTGCCTAAAATACGAATTAAAAGAGTTGCAATTGTGACTATGTAGTGAAAAGTAAGCTTATGAAATATTTTCTAAACGGATGTGCGCTAGCCACACGCTAAGCATGAGCCTTCTAGGATGATTGCTTTCAGCTCCTTCATCCTTTAGGAAGTCTCATTCTTCGCGCTCATGCGGCTTGGAAGGCGCACATCCTAGTTTCTGCTGATGACATTAGAGAAGATATACTAAAACGACAAATCATTAGAAATTAATCATTCTTCGCTAATTTATGGGGATTTTTTCCGTTTCGCGAGTAAATAAGTTTGCAGAGTGAGTAAATCCATTGTGACCGCCAGTATCTAGTGAATTATGCGGGTATTTGAATCAGGTCCGCTTGTATTTAACGTTCCTGAGTGAGTAAGTGATTAATAAAATGTCTTCTAAACGGATGGGCGCTGGCCGCACGCTACGCATGAGCCTTCCAGGATGGTCGCTTTCAGCTCCTTCATCCTTTAGGAAGTCTCATTCTTCGCGCTCATGCGGCTTGGAAGGCGCACATCCTAGTTTCTGCTGATGACATAGAGAATATATTCTAAAGGGACAATATAACAATAGAAAGTAATTATGTTCCGCTGTTAGAGAATTTTTTCCGTTTCGCGAGTAAATAAGTATGCAGGGTGAGTAAACCCATTGTGAACGCCAGTATCGAGTGAATTGTGCGTGTATTTGTGTCAGGTCCGCTTGTATTTAACGTTCCTGAGTGAGTAAATGATTAATGAAATGTCTTCTAAACGGATGTACGCTGGTCGCAGCTACGCATGAGCCTTCTAGGATGGTCGCTTTCAGCTCCTTCATCCTTTGGGAAGTTTCATTCTTCGCGCTCATGCAGCTTGGAAGGCGCACCTCCTAGTTTCTGCTGATGACATAGAGAAGATTATTCTAAAGAGACAAATCATTAGAAAGTAATCATTCTTGCTAATTTATGACAATTTTTTCCGTTTCGCGAGTATGCAGGGTGTGTAAACCCATTGTGAACGCCAGTATCTAGTGAATTGTGGGAGTATTTGAATCAGTTCCGCTTGTATTTAACGTTCCTGAATGAGTAAATGATATTTATGCTAATGAAAATGTTCTCTAAACGGATGCGTGCTGGCCGCACATCCTAAGTACCACTGATGATACTGGATTTAATTTCTATAGATCTGAATCATTTTCTCTTAATTAACCTTTTCCAATTCATCGTTTTTATACTACTAAAATCGATTCAATTTCAAAGTTAACACCCACTCACTTATTGATTGAAGTGCTGTACGGCGACTCCTGCGGCAACAGCGTGTCCAGGTGAGACTCTGCAAGAGGCTCACGGACCGCCCGCGGAAAGCGTACGCACGGAACGTAAATCACAGTAGTAGCTGCCTTTTGTTACTTACTACTATCGGTTATTTGCTGAATAATCTAGCTAGTGTTTTTTCCATCTATATTAAAATTTCCAATTCATCGTTTTATACTACTAAAATCGATTCAATTTCAAAGTTAACACTACTCCCTTATTGATTGAAGTGCAGTGCAGTGCGGCGACTCCTGCGGCAACAGCGTGTCCAGGTGAGACTCCGCAAGAGGATCACGGACCGCCCACGGTAAGCGTCCGCACAGAACGGAAATCACAGTAGTAACTGCCTTTTGTTACTTACTACTATCGGTTATTTGCTGAATAATCTAGCTAGTGTTTTTCCTTCAATCTTAAAATTTCCAATTCATCGTTTTTATACTACTAAATCAATTGAGTTTTAAAGTTTATACCTACTAACTTATTGATTGAAGTGCTGTTCGGCGACTCCACGGCAACAGCGTGTCCAGGTGAGACTCTGCATGAGGCTCACGGACCGCCCGCGGAAAGCGTACGCACGGAACGTAAATCATAGTAGTACCTTTCCATAAGCTATCTTGAATTCTATTATGAAATCTACAATAAAAAAACGCTTCTCCACGAATGGAAAAGCGTTGGTTACTATTATAATGAAATATATCTCAGTGGGTTAACAGAGTTTTTGGCCATACCTTCCCAGTTTCCAATATGAATCTCAAAATGTAAATGAGGTCCAGTAGAATTACCGGTAGTACCTATCGCTCCAATAATCTGACCTTTTGATACAACTTGTCCAACACCAACTTTAATACTACTTAAATGCGCATATAAAGAAGTAAATGTCTGGCCATCAATAGAATGTGTCACCATGATTACATTCCCGTATGTGCTCAGTGGAGAAGCATAAGAAATAACTCCATCAGCAGCAGATAGTACTGGTGTACCTGTACTGTTCGCAATATCAATACCGTAGTGAGTTTTTATTCCTCCTGAAATTGGGTGTGTTCTACTACCATATCCAGAAGTGTATCGACCTGATGCTGGTTTTGTCCATGCCCCAGCAGAGACATTTGGAATGGCTATTGAAGAACCACCACCACCGCCACCACCACTAGCTGCTTGCTGACGTTGTCTTTCTGCTGCTTCTTTACGTTTCTTTTCTTCAGCTGCTTTTCTTGCAACTTCTGCTAATCTTTTTTGTTCAGAAACTATTTTGTTTTGTGTTTCTTGACTTAAGTTTAGAATTTCGTCATATTCCGTTTCTAAAACTTCTTTTTCTTCATGTAATTTTGCTTGTTCTACCTCTAGTTGGTCTACTAAATTACCTTTAGAAGCTTTTTGTCCATCCAGGGAGGCCTTTAAACTTAAAAGCTCATTTTTGCTATCTTCTTGCTGTTGCAATTTTTTGTTTAAACTTGCCTGTTGTTCTTCTAATTGTTTTTTATCATTTGCTTGCTCTTCTAAGATAGTACGATCTGCATCCATCAGCGTGTTGACAGCAGAAAAACGGTCGATAAAATCGATGAAACTATTTGCCCCTAATAAAACATCTAGGTAACTTACAGATCCTCCGCTTACTTGAACAGCACGAATACGCTCTTTTAGTAGTTGATCGCGTTCTTCAATTTTTCTTTCAAGCTCTTTAATAGAAGCTTGTAACTTTTCAATTTCAGTAGTTGTTAATTTTATTTGGTTTAATACTTCCGAAATCTGTGATTCTGTATTAATAATCTTAGTATCTAACTCTTTAATTTGAGCCATAATTTGATCTATTTTCGATACATTTTGATCGATCTTACCTTCTGTATGTTTGATAGTTGAGTCAATATTATTTTTCTTTTGCTCTAATTGTTTTTGTTCCTGTTTTAAATCATCTAGAGTATTCGCTAAAGCGCTAGGAGTCGTTATTAAAAGCGCCCCAGTAGTAGCTATAGCCATAATTCTTAGCATCCATTTAGACTGTTTTCTCAAAACCTATCTTGCTCCCTTCAATTTACCAATTATACCCGTAAAAATTTACGAACCGACATGAAACTTCCCCAGATACCAATAAGTACACCCATTAATAATATTAATGCGTTTACTTGATAAATAAATGGCGAAAATTCGAGCAGTTTAAATAAGTTTCCTGATTCTAATTTTGGCTCTAACAATTTATAGATATTAGAGTAGAGTACTGTAACTAATGTTATAGGAATGATAGCTCCTAAAATCCCTAGCCACATACCTTCTAAGATGAATGGAATACGAATAAACCAATTCGTTGCTCCTACTAGTTTCATAATTTCGATATCTCTTCTTCTTGCAACAATTGTGATACGAATGGTGTTAGATATTAGGAACATTGCTGTAAATAGTAATGCCAAGATTAGCACTAATCCAACATTTCTCCCTGTGTTCAAGAAGGAGAATAGTTTTTCTATTTTACCTTCCCCATACTTAACTTCAAACGTATTATCGAGACGATCTAATTTTGCTGCCACTTTTTCTGTTTCCTGAGGGTTGGTAGCTTTAGCATAAAACACATCATGTAGTGGATTCTGTTGTTCAAATAATCGTAAATCTTCTCCAAAATCAACTACTAACTTACTTAACTCTTCTCCTTTTGGAGAATATGTAACTTCTTCAATTCCAGTTGTGTCTTTAATATCTTGTTCTAGCTTTGTAATAGCTGCTTCATCTGCTGTTAATTCGACATAGACCTTAATCTCTACGTCTTTCTCCAAGTCATCTGCTACTTTGTTCAAGTTCATCATAATCATGACGAAAACGCCGACAAGTAATAATGTAACTGTTACCGCACTAACCGAAGCAAATGTCATCCATCCGTTACGACTGATGCTCTTTAAGCTTTCTCTAAAGTGTCTTGCTAATGTTCTACCCTTCATAACCGTATTCTCCTCCGTATTCGTCTCGAGTGATTAATCCACCCTCAACTGCAATAACACGGTGTCTAATAGTATTAACAATTTCTCTATTATGAGTTGCCATAATAATTGTTGTTCCTCGAGCATTAATTTCTTTAAATATATTCATAATTTCCCATGAGGTTTCTGGGTCTAAGTTTCCTGTAGGTTCATCTGCTATAACAAGTTTGGGTCTATTGACGATGGATCTTGCAATTGACACACGTTGTTGTTCTCCACCTGAAAGCTCCGTTGGGAACATTCTTGCTTTGCCTTTCAACCCTACCAGTTCTAATACATCCATAACTTTTTGTCGTATCACTTTTGGTGTTTCTTCTATAACTTCTAATGCAAACGCCACATTTTCATAAACACTCAAACGTGGTAATAATTTAAAATCTTGGAACACTACACCGATTTGGCGTCTTAAAAGTGGAACTTTACTATTTTTTAGAGTAGCTAAATTGATACCATTTATTAAAATATCTCCTGAGGTTGGGCGTTCTTCTCGATACATCATTTTGATGAATGTCGTTTTTCCTGCTCCACTTGGTCCAACTACATAGACAAAGTCACCTTGTTCAATCTTTACATCAATACCGTTTGCGGCAACAATACCATTTGGGTATTTCTTGTAGACATTTATCATTTCTATCATTAATAAACCACCTATTTAGATTCGTCATAAAATGCAACACGCCTATTATAACATTAGATACGCTTTTATTTGTTACAATTAGATTTCATTTTATAGGTAATTATAGGGGGAATTGTCTAAAGTCGAATCTACGTTTTATCCTAACTAGTAAATTTCACTTACATACCTTGTACCCACTACCCCATATTCTACATTATGTGAGAAGATTCCTTCTTTTATTTCAATAAAAAAACAGCTACTCAAAGAGCAGCTGATTTCGTTTGTTAACTTTCAAAGATTATTTCTTAGCAGCTAACCACTCTGCTACTGCAGTTGCGTCATCTCCAGAAATAATACCTCCTGGCATTGCGCCTCTACCGTTTTCAATTACATTTAAAATTTCATCTTGTGATAGGCGTGAACCTACATTATTAAGGGCCGGGAAGTTACCTTGTCCCTCTAAGTTTTGACCATGACAGCTAATACATTTTGCGCTAACAATTTTTTCTGCGTCAACTGAAGCTGTTTCAGTAGTTGTAGTGCCAGAGTCTGTTGATGTATCTTTATCAGCTTTATCATCTCCGCCACCACATGCAGCAAGTACTAATCCTGCTCCAAATATTAAAGCTAAGAGTTTCTTATTCATGTTATTACCTCCCTAAGTTAAATTTAATCTGCATACTCATTATACCTTACTTATGATCTTTTGAAACCTTCTCCCAGTACTTCATAGGCATCCGAAACTATGACAAAAGCAGCAGGGTCAATAGTTTTAATGATATGTTTCAACTTTGTGAACTCTGTCTGATAAGCCACGACCATTAAAATTGGTCTTTCCACATTCGTATACCCACCATAAGCTGGAAGTTTCGTTACACCGCGATCAATCTCGGTATATATAGCATCTCTAATTTCATCCTGTTTATTCGTAATAATATAAATCATTTTTGATTGACTAAAACCTAGTTGCACGAGATCAATCGTTTTAGTGGTAACAAATAATGCTATTAACGCATAAAGGGCCCTTTCAATATCAAAAACAAAAGCTGCACTAAGTACGATCAATCCATCTATTAACAGCACACTTGTCCCAAGAGAGAATCCCGTATACTTCGTAATAATTTGTGCTGCTAAATCAGTTCCGCCTGTAGATGCGCCACCTCTAAAAACGATACCCAAACCTAAACCAACACTAATTCCACCAAACAATGCACCAAGTAATGGATTCATCGTCCATGGTTCCCAGGCAGCCGTCAATAGTACAACTGCTGGTAGCACTAATGTACCGACAAACGATTTAATACCAAATTTTGCGCCTAAAAATATAAGTCCTGCTATAAACAATGGAATATTAAATGCATATTGCACAAGTCCAGGCGCCCAACCAAAGACTCCTTTTAAGATTGTACTAATTCCGCTAACTCCACCAGAAGCTACTTGGTTCGGTAACAAAAAAACGTTGAATGCAATCGCAATAATAGCTGCACCAATGATTACATAAACATAATCCTTGGAATTTTTAATAATGGGGTGTGGTTCTTTATATTGTCTACGATTAATATTAGTTTCCATTTCATTCCTCTTTCATCCACATTCTTTGTTTGCCTGCACTAGTATAACAAGTGAAAAGTAATTTGTGAACTTCAACAAGATAGCGTGTTGACGAGGTGAAGTGGATGAAAAGGAGAGTTGTGGATTGTCTTATATAGATGTTATCTCTCCAAAACAGTGAGTTATACATACAATTGTTTCAAGTTCATGGATAAGTGATTAAAAATATATTTATAAAGTTGATTTCTGCTCTGGGCGGACGCTTTCCGCGGGCACGGCTTCAATCTCCTCAGGCCAACAGGATGTTGGTCACGAAGGCGTTGCCACACGAAGTGGCGTTCTTAGCCTTAGTTCCTCTTAAGCGTTCCTGTGAGGCTTTCAACTCATGCTACCGCTGGAGTACTCCCTCCGCACCAATCAACAAAGTTCACCATATTTGTGTTTTTATTAAAATAAGTAACTATTAAATTGACTGCCTTCGGACAGTATGCATATAAATCGATAACTAACATTCTAGGCAAATATGTTAGTTACTGTAACCTTACCTTTTATGGTGTTTAGATAAGCTCATTTTCTAATTAATAGTTAATGACTACTCACTTACTGATTGGAGTGCAAGGTGGCGACTCCAGCATATAAGCGAGAAAGTCGAGACCCCGCGGAAAGCATCCGCCTGAAATGGAAATCAGTATTCTATGAACAAAACTGGAGTGTTTACTCTATATTTTATATACTTTGTATTTAAAAAGAGCATGTCCTAAGACACACTCTTTAAGTAACTATTTTGTATTAATGCTTTGGGCTTCTTTATATGTTTCATCGATATAGTTGGCAATTGCCTGCTGATCTTCTGTTATTTGCACAAGTGTTGCATTGAATTCTTCTACAGTCGCGGTACTTTCTTCAATAATAGCCGCAAATTCACTCGTACTAATATTAATGGATTCTGTATTATTGGAGATAATATCTACATCCTTTAAGAACTTAGCTAACTCGTTTTGCAGTTTCTTCATTGTTTCATGAAGTTTATTAAATGATTTATTTGATTTATCGGCTGTTGAAACTTGTGCATAAATTTGATTTACTCCATTTTCTAACTTTTTAAGAGCTTCTTGATTGTATTTGTTTAATTGGTTTAAATTATCATCTATTTTTTCTAGAGACTGATCAGTGACACCAGCAAGCTTTCGGATTTCTTCTGCCACAACGGCAAACCCTTTTCCAAGTTCTCCAGCTCTAGCTGCTTCTATAGATGCGTTCAAGGCTAGAAGATTAGTTTGTGCTGTTATTTGACGAATATCACTCGCAAAATTATTTGTTTCATTAATTTTTTCGGAAAGACCGTTAAATGTTTTATTGAGTTCCACAAAAAATACGGTGAATTCATCAATTTCATTTTTCATCTTTTCCATCACTATAGAACCGTCCGAAGCATTCTGTTCTGCAAATTCAGCTTGTTTGACGATTTCATGTAAATGTCCAGCCATTTCTTTTACTGAATCAGAAGTGGCCTCAGTAGATTTAACAATATCCACTACATGATCTGCTTGTTTTTGAGAACCAATACTTACTTCCCCTACCGCAACAAGCATTTCTGCCTGTGCATTGTTTGTATTAAATGTATTCGTACGAATTTGCTCCAAATTAGATGTAATGACAGACACTGCAGTTTCCAGTTTTTGATGTAGAAATGTTTCTTCATCAGATTTAACTTTAGCATCTTCTAAAAGTTTTTCAACTTTCGTGAATAGATTCTTACTTTGCCTTACTTGTAAGAAGATACCTAGTGCCATTATGAACTGAATGAAGAAAATATTCACAGTTCGTCCTTCAAATATACCTGAATCATCCCACATTACATTTAATATCATTGCGAACACACATAAAATGTAACCGTATACAAAAATACTCTGCTTTGAATGTAAACTGCTTAGAATTAGAATGAAAAGTGCTAAAACGATTGTAGCGATGCTTACTTCATTGAAATAACTCATGCTGACGGCTGTAATAGCCCCCGCTAGTATGACAAAATACGGGAATATACGAGCGAAATATATCGACTTTCGAGCGATAATAAACATAATTACGGATATGACAAATGGAATTCCAATTGAAATAATGACAACTACTGCTTGTTGAATAATAATTTGTACAAGTAATCCTAAACCTGCTGCTAATGCATAAGCTAAAAATAAAATGACATTTTTTCTTTGTAAGTCTTCATTTTTCAACTCATTAATATTCATTACTCTTTCCCCTGTCTTTTATATTCTGAAAATTAAAAAACCGATGCTATATAATTATAACATCGGTTTCTAAAACGTCTATTAGTTTATTTTCGAACGTAGATAAGCGTGAATAAACGGATCAATTTCACCGTCTACAACGGCATGAACATTACCGCTTTCTTCATTTGTACGGTGGTCTTTTACCATGGAGTATGGGTGGAATACGTACGAACGTATTTGACTTCCCCATCCGATTTCTTTTTGTTCCCCACGGATTTCTAATAACTGTGCTTCTTGTTCTTCGATCTTCAATTGATATAATTTTGATTTTAATAATTTCATCGCATGCTCACGGTTTTTTATCTGCGAACGCTCTGACTGACAAGTAACAACCGTATTTGTTGGTAAATGCGTAATACGAACAGCTGAGTCAGTTGTATTAATATGCTGTCCACCAGCGCCAGTTGCACGATAAGTGTCAACTTTCAAATCTTCTGTCCGAATATCAATTTCAATTTCATCTGTAAACTCTGGCATTACTTCGCAGGATACAAATGAAGTATGACGGCGCCCTGATGAGTCGAAAGGTGAAATACGTACAAGACGATGAACGCCTTTCTCCGCTTTTAGATAGCCATATGCATTATGTCCTTTAATGAGTAGAGTTACCGATTTAATACCAGCTTCATCTCCAGGTAAATAATCAATCGTTTCTACTTTAAAGCCGCGTTTATCTGCCCATCGTTGGTACATACGAAGCAATATAGAACCCCAATCTTGAGACTCAGTACCACCTGCACCTGGATGCAATTCTAAAATTGCATTATGCTTGTCGTATTCTTCACTAAGTAACATTTGTAATTCAAAGTCACTCAGCTTGTTTGTAAACTCATTGAGTTCTTTCCCAAGATCTTCTTGCAACTCTTCATCTGGCATTTCTTTGATCAATTCCAAAGTCATTTCCAAATCTTCTTGCGTAGATTCAAGAGAACGATATTCTTCTACTATTGTTTTTAGAGCATTAGTTTCATTTATTACTTTTTGAGCTCCTTGTGCATCATCCCAAAAATCAGGAAATGTCATTAGCTCCTCTAATTCTTGAATACGAACCTCTTTGTTTTCTAAGTCAAAGAGACCCCCTAAAGTCTTTTAACTTTCCTGAAGTTCTATCTAGTTCATTACGTACTGTTGCAATTTCTATCATTTGTATTCCTCCGACTTTCTGGTGTCTAGTTATAGTTCAAACTTTGTCGTTACAATAACATAGTAACGACATGTGAACGTATTCTGCATTTCTTAGTGGCTTGCTACAGACGCCAACCTCTCGAGTCGCTTTACGATTAAGATAAAGTTTTCCAAGTCCGGTCGAGGGTTACAGGCGTCTTGCGCTATTTATATTTATTTTACTGCACCGTGACAGTTTTTGAACTTTTCACCGCTACCACATGGACATAGGTCGTTTCGTCCGACAGAAACTTCTTTACGCATAGGTTTTTTCTTCACTGGGCCGCTGTCTTCTTTTGGATTTACAGCTTGCCCTTTTGCTACTTCTTCACGTTCTAAGTTATTGCGAATTTCTGCTTTCATCGCGTATTTTGCAACGTCTTCCTGGATGGAATCGACCATTGCTTCGAACATAGCGAATCCTTCACTTTGGTATTCGCGAAGTGGATCCGTTTGCCCATATGCACGCAAATGAATTCCTTGGCGAAGTTGATCCATTGCATCGATATGATCGATCCACTTAGAGTCAATAGAACGAAGTAATACTACCTTTTCAAACTCGCGCATACGTTCGGCAGTCATTTCTTCTTCTTTCGCATCGTAGAAACTTATAACTTCTTGTTTGATTTTTTCGATCATTTCTTCAGAAGATAAACTTTCTAATTCTGATTGTGTAATGACACCTTCTGGCAACAAATTCGCTTGAACATAATCTTCAATTCCTTTTAAGCTCCAGTCTGCCTTATTCTCAGAGCTTGTATGAGTAGAAACTAAACGTTCAATTGCGCCAAATAGCATCGACTCCACTAGTACACGCATATTCTCTGTTTCAAGTACTTCATTACGTTCTTTATAAATGATTTCACGTTGTTGACGTAGTACATCATCATATTGTAATAAACGCTTACGTGAATCGAAGTTATTTCCTTCTACACGTTTTTGTGCTGATTCCACAGCACGAGATACCATTTTAGATTGAATTGGCTGTGAGTCATCCATACCAAGCTTAGACATCATGGCACGCATATTATCGGAACCAAATCTGCGCATTAACTCATCTTCCATCGATAGGTAGAACTGTGTTACCCCTGGGTCACCTTGACGACCAGAACGTCCACGTAATTGGTTATCTATACGACGAGATTCATGTCGTTCTGTACCAATAACCGCTAATCCACCAACTTCAATGACACCGTCACCTAATTTAATATCTGTACCACGACCAGCCATATTTGTTGCAATCGTTACAGAACCTAAATGTCCCGCAGTCGCAATAATTTCTGCTTCATGTTCATGATTTTTGGCATTTAATACATTATGCTTAATGCCATGTTTAGTTAACAATTTAGAAATAATTTCAGAGGTTTCAATGGCAACAGTACCTATTAGAACTGGTTGACCATTTTTATTGCGTTCTGCAATATCAGCCGCTGCTGCTTCGTATTTACCATTCATAGAAGCATAGATTAAATCTGCACGGTCATCCCTTGCTATTGGACGATTTGTTGGTATCGCAATAACGTTCATATTGTATATGTTACGGAACTCTTCTTCCTCCGTTTTTGCCGTACCTGTCATACCTGATAGCTTATCGTACATACGGAAAAAGTTTTGGAACGTAATTGTAGCCATTGTCATTGACTCATTTTGAACTTCTAAGCCTTCTTTTGCTTCAATCGCTTGATGAAGACCATCACTGTAACGACGACCTTTCATCAGACGACCCGTAAACGAATCGACGATTACAATGTCCCCTTCTTGAACGACATAGTCGACATCCAAATGCATAGAAGCGTGGGCTTTAAGTGATTGATTAATTGCATGGTTTAAACGCACATGAGTCAAGTCAAATAAGTTATCTATATTGAAAGCTTTTTCTACTTTTTCAACACCTGTATCCGTTAGTGTTACACCTTTTGTAGATTCTTCATAAGAATAATCTACTTCTTTTGTTAAGGTACGTACAAATGCATTTGCTTGTTTATAAAGAAGTGCTGCTTTATTGGCTTGTCCAGAAATGATTAAAGGCGTTCTAGCTTCATCGATTAAGATCGAGTCAACTTCATCAATTACAGCGTAGTGAAGTGGACGTTGCACTTTATCTTCTTTGTATAACACCATATTATCTCTTAAATAATCGAATCCAAGCTCATTATTCGTCGAATACGTAACATCCGCAGCATAAGCTTCACGTTTTTCTTCTTTGGACATGGAATTTAAATTTAATCCCACACTTAAACCTAGGAAATTATATAATTTTCCCATCTCCGCAGCATCACGACTAGATAAGTATTCATTGACCGTAACAACATGCGCTCCAAGACCAGTGATTGCATTTAAATAAATGGATAATGTAGAAGTTAGTGTTTTACCTTCCCCAGTCTTCATTTCCGCAATATTACCTTCGTTTAGAGCAGCTGCTCCCATAATTTGAACACGGAAAGGGAACATTCCAAGTACACGTCTAGATCCTTCACGTGCTACTGCAAATGCTTCTGGCAATAAACTATCTATGCTTTCTCCTTTTGCATAACGTCCGCGGAACTCGTCTGTTTTCCCACGAAGTTCATCATCAGTTAAGGCTTCCATTGTACTTTCTAATGCTTCTACTTTATCCGCAATTTTTTCTAAGCGTTTTAGTTCACGTTTATTCAAATCGAACACTTTGTTTAATACACCCAGCATCTATTTTCACTTCCCATTTAATATCTTACTCTACATTTTACCATTCGTTCTAAAGGCACGCAAATAAGGTCCATTATTAAATCAAAAAACTCTCCTCGCAATTACGAGGAGAGTTGGATATAAGTCTTTAAAGGCTTAGTTAGTTTCGATTAAGCCGTATTTTCCATCTCTGCGTTTATAAACGATATGAGTACCATTAGACTCAGCATCTGTAAAGATGAAGAAGTTATGACCAAGCATGTTCATTTGCAATACCGCTTCTTCTTGGTCCATTGGTTTTAAGTCGAACTGTTTTGTACGGACGATATTATATTCATCCTCTTCGGAATGATCAGTTACTCCTTCAGGTGGATCGATTGTAGCAAAAAATGTAGCTACACCTTCACGCTCACGGAACTTGCGATTTACTTTTGTTTTATATTTTCTAATTTGACGTTCTAGTTTATCTACGATTAAGTCCACTGCAGCATACATATCTGCATTACGTTCTTCTGCTCGTAGTGTTAAGTTTTTCATAGGAATTGTTACTTCCACTTTTGTTTGTTTGTCGTTATACACTTTTAAGTTAACGTTTGCAGTCGCTTGAATCTCTTCGTTGAAGTAACGGTCTACTTTATCAATCTTACCTTCAACGTACTCACGTATTGCAGGAGTCACCTCAATATTTTCTCCACGAATGTTAAAGTTTAGCATGAAAACTCCTCCTTTAATTTAACTCTATATATATATTTCAACACCACCTTTAAAATATCCTTCTTATTTTAAAGTTTTTATTTATTTTTTGTCGAAACTTGTAATATTTTTTACTTTTTAAGTTCCATTTCTTTCCGTCTACGTTTTTTTAGCTCTCCAATAATCATTTGTTCACTTTCACTATCTCCAACCAACTTAACACCATACTCATGGCCCCATGCTTTTCGGTGGGACCATACAAATTCCCCAACCATGGAAATAGGATTTGTATCTAACGTGAAATTCAATTCCACATGATGTAATTGATCTATGGAGATAAATAAATCGCTAAACAACTTCAAGCCATTCGGACTTATGTCTATGATTTTGCAGGCACCTTTGTTTGATAACTCCACACCAACATTGCCTTCGTTTTGCTTGATTAGACGAAAGGTTGCGTCACAGGGTTCTTCAAATGTATAACGAAAATATTCATTGCGATTATACTTCAAATCCACCTCTCCTTCCGATATTTTTAAATTTTATATTTCTTCATTATGCATAATGAGGAAAGAATTATCAAATGATATGAGATAATTTACACTATTTTCAGAAACAAAAAAGTTCTACCGTAAATTATACGATAGAACAGACATGTATATGTTTTATTTATTTATCGCTACTGTTACATCCGCAATTCGTTTAGCTCCTACATAGCGGTCTCCCCAATAATGAGGATCACTTAACTTATCGATTTTCACACCTTTTGAAGAGGATGAGTGGATAAATTTTCCGTCTCCAATATATATACCAACATGCGATACACCTTTACCAGCTGTATTAAAGAATACTAGGTCACCAGAAGCTAAATCACTTTTACCTACCTTAGAACCCGAAGCGTACATTCCAGAAGATGTTCTCGGAAGGCTTACTCCTAAATCTTTATACACATAACTTACGAATCCTGAACAATCAAAACCTGCTTTTGTTGTACCGCCACCACGATATTTTGTTCCAATTAAATCTTTAGCTGTTGCGACTAATTCAGATGAGTTAACAGAACTTGCGGCTTGCGTATTTACTGCGAATGGTGCTGTTACTAAGAGAACAGATAATAGTAACATAGCCGTGAATTTTTGCGACATAGATTTCAAATTCATCGTGTTCCCCCAAGGTCTTAAATTTTCTGATTATTTCTCTAAACTCATGTTACCATTCTTTAAACCTTTTTAATTTTACAGTTATGTAACAATTGTGTTACAAAGAAAAGCTATATTCTCCAAGGGTTTGCATATAAAAAACCTAACAAGTATAAAAAATATTACTTGTTAGGTAGAGTTTATATTACAAATCTTGTGCTTGAATTCTCCAAAATAATTGCCTGCTCATTCACATCATTTATCAATTTAGATAGCTTTTCGATATTTTGAACATTAGCTAGAAGCATGTCATCTGTTAGTTCCATTTGTACTGTGTTAGATTCTATCGATTCTATTAATGCAAAAATGAGTTTCTCAGAAGTATTCTTTTCTTTTTCAATAGTTAACATAGAATCTTTCATATGGTCGTTTTGATACTTGGAATCTCTTATGTAGGAAACTATTTTATCCATCTTTTGATGTAACATTTTAAACGTTGCAGCATTATTTTTGGAAGTTTCCATTCCTTCGACAAACACATTTGCCATTTGAGTACCTTGTTGAGTAATCGAATTGGATATTTGACGTATAGTATTTGCTGTACCAGATACTTCATCTGCCAATTTCTTCACTTCTGCAGCTACAACAGCAAATCCTTTACCATCTTCACCTGATCTAGCAGCCTCTATGCCAGCATTCAGTGCCAATAGGTTTGTTTGTTTTGAAATCGCCTGTACAATTGTGGTCATTCTAGCGATTTCCTCTGTTCTTTCTTGAAGTAGCTTTCTTTCTTGATCTGCTTCTTTAAATAAGTTTCGTAACCTTGCAGACTCTACAGCCGTTTTTCTCAATGCCAATGCACTTTCATCCGCCATTTGTACAGCAATAGCTGAATCCCCGTTTAACTTAATAACCTTCTCTGTTACTTCATCAAAAGTATGGGAGAATTCCTCTAGAAAGGAGCGGATACCGATAGAAGCTTCTTTTTGATTGCGCATGCTTCCACCAGTTTCATGGATAGCTAGTTTAACGGTATTTGTACTATCGACCGTATTCTTAGAATATCCCTTTAGCTTTACGCTATTGGCACTTAGATTTTCTGCAGTAAGTTTGATCGTTTTTACGATGTTAATAAGATTAGCTCTCATCTCATTCATCGCTTTTGATACTTCTCCTATTTCATCGTTTGATAATATGTCTATTTGTTCACTATTTAGTTTTCCTAGAGATATATCTTTTGCAGATAGTACTACTTGCGAAAGCTGAGTCTTAATTTGTCGATTTGTTAATAATACTAGAGCGAGTGATAGTAATCCCGCGATTAGAAACGATGCAACGACAATATAAATTGTATTTTTCTGACTCTCTGACATTTCTTCTATTAAAAGAATTCTTTTGTCAGATTCAAGTTGTCTAGCGTCTTTTAGCAATACTGTCAGGCTTACGTACTTTTCATTGATGGACTGAAGTTGTCTTCGTTTGGCGACATTTTCTTTGTTCATAACCGATTCCTTTAAGTTATTCTCATATGTAGTTTGTATTGATTGTAAGGTTTCTGAGAAAGTTTTCCAATCTACATAGGGCATCTGTTTCCTTGAAGAAATTTGTAGATTAATTAGATTCTCTTTTGTCGATTCATAATCTTTGTCAAACTCTTCTAGAGGATCTCCAGCAAAATTAGAAATGGCGATATATAAACTCGCTACCTCCGATCGCATAATATCCGCACTCTCGACATTTTGTGAGTAGACTTCCATATCATTAGCTAACTCTTGGTTGTGAACTACTTGGAAAATCAATAAGACAGTCATCGCTCCAAATAAGATAAAGGAACTAAAAATAGCAATTAAATACTTCATTCGCATTGGTATAGTAGACCATTTTTTCATAGGTATTCCGACCTCCCACTGAAATATAGCATAACACCTTGCTTAAATGAGTGTGTTTTCTGAAACTTTACAAGGATTTTACAAATTTACAAAGGAGCTTTCGGTGTAACCTAATAGTCTTAGTAAAATTTCAATTGTTTTCTCTTTAATTTATTGTATTAACCTGTCGAATACTCTGATTAGAGGTGTCGATATAAATGCAGGAAACAACAAAATGCCTTATATAGGTTTGGAAGATCGAATTCAAACATATTTTGTCACAGCTAGAGTATTTCAAAAATGAAGGAAATGAAGATGCGAGAGTAGAAATTCGTTGAAGCTATAGATAGAGGGAGAAGATTCAAAAATGACTCCGATTTTCTCGGAGTCATTTGTTTATTTTATAGTTAATTTAATTTTATTTTGAGAAGGATCTTTAACGGTGTATATACCATTTTCTTCAAAAATTTCTGATCCAAATGCTTTTACTTTCGTAATTGCTATTTGTAGTGCTTCATTTGAAGGATAAACGACAGAGAATGCTTTTAACCCAACCACGTTTTCTGGTGTAGGAGGTGCTCCAATTCCCGCCCAAGTATTTAATCCAATATGGTGATGGTATTTACCAGCTCCCATAAATAAAGCCCCAGGATAATTAGGAGTCATCACATCAAAACCTAAAGCATTGTAAAATTCTTTCGTTAAGTCTAGTTCAGAGACATGTAAATGAATATGTCCCATTACAGTTCCTGCTGGCAAACCATTCCACGGGGTATTAGCTCCTTCCGTCAAAATACTTTGTGCATCAATTTGAAGGGTAGCCATTTCCACATACTCATTTTCCCATTTCCACTCAGAATCTGGACGATCAGTAAAAATCTCAATGCCATTTCCATCAGGATCATTTAAATATAGTGCTTCACTAACTAAGTGATCTCCTGCTCCCACTCTAATGCTAAGCTCAGAAAAATATCTTAAAATTGCCCCTAAATCCGCACGTGTTGGTAATAATAACGCAAAGTGATATAATCCAGCAGTTTTTTGTTGAGTTGGCATAATATCAGCTGGTTGTTCAATAGAAAGAAGTGCTGTTTTACCATCAGCAGTAAGATATATTTTGTTAGCTTGCTGTTCCAATATTGTAAAGCCTATGATATTCTCATAAAATTCTACGGAACGCTGAAGATCTACTACCTTTAACTCTACTAATTCTACAAATGTGTTTGGTTTATTATGATATTTCATGTTGATTCCTCCAGTTATTTATATAGGTTACTTTTCGTAAGTAATTATATTTTAGTTACTTAATAAAGTCAAGAGAAGAGTTTAGGTTAAGCTTGTAATAATGGTGAATCGCTAATTAGTTGGTGTTAATCGCAAGGTCTGAGGACAGAATCACAAGTTAGTTGATGCATATCGCAAGATGATTGTGTGGAATCGCAAATGGTGGGATTAAATCGGAGCATTACAGTTTTGCGCATCGTTTTATTATTCGCAACATCTTACGTCGTATACGCAACGTATACCTCGATTTACGCATTCTCGCAATATTATAATCACTCTTCTTGTAAAACATCAAAACACCACTTTCCTCAATCAGGGAGTGGTGTTTTCGAGTTGCTAATTAGCTATTTTTTTGTCTTCATAAGCTTTAATTTTATCTTCATATTGGAAGGTTAACGAAATTTCGTCCCATCCATTTAGAAGCATTTTCTTTTGGTATGGATCAATGTCAAATGAATATACCATACCATCTTCGCCTGTTACGGTTTGCGCTTCTAGATTAACTGCGACATTATATACTTCTTTGCTTAGCAAGGCTTCCACTTCACTCACCGATAACTTAATCGGTAAAATTCCATTTTTCATGCAGTTATTATAGAAGATATCCGCAAAGCTCGGTGCAATGACTACTCGAAATCCGTAATCCAAGATGGACCAAGGAGCATGTTCACGGGAGGAGCCACATCCAAAGTTATCATGGGCTACTAGAATTGTAGATTCTTTATATCGTTCATCATTTAATACGAAGTCTTTAATTGGTTGATCATTCGCATCGAAGCGCCAGTGGTAAAATAGGTATTTTCCAAATCCAGTACGTTCGATACGTTTTAGAAATTCTTTCGAGATAATTTGATCTGTGTCTACATTTTTTTGATTTAAAGGTGTGATGACACTTTTAATTTCATTGATAGGCTCCATTTGTTTTCCTCCTCCTTATGCATTTACTAGTCCAAATTTGCGAATATCTACAATATGCCCTTCGATTGCAGCAGCTGCTGCCATTGCTGGGCTCATCAGATGTGTTTTCGAACCCGCACCTTGACGGCCTTCAAAGTTTCGATTAGAAGTGGATGCACAGTGCTCTCCTGCTGGAACTATATCATCATTCATCGCTAGGCACATACTGCAGCCTGATTCGCGCCATTCAAATCCTGCATGAAGGAATATTTGGTCGATGCCTTCTTGCTCTGCTTGTTTTTTAACCGTTTGGGACCCTGGAACGACAATCGCCGTTACATTTGGATGTACTTTACGCCCTGCAATAACATTTGCTGCTGTGCGAAGATCGCTTAAGCGTGCATTTGTACACGATCCGATAAATACATTTGATATAGCGATGTCCTCTAGCGGCATCCCTTGTTCTAGTCCCATATAAGCTAATGCTTTTTCATGTGCTTGTTGGTCACTTATTTCAGCAAAATCAGATGTGTATGGAATATTTTGCGATACACCAGAACCCATCGAAGGATTGGTACCCCATGTGACAAACGGCTCAATTTCATCTGTAGAAATTTCTACCGTTTTATCGTAAAGTGCCCCTTCTTCCGTTGCTAGGGCTAACCAACGTGCTGCTTCTGTTTCAAAAGCTTCCCCTGCCGGTACATGCTCACGCCCTCTAAGGAATTCAACTGTAGTTTCATCCGGGCTGATCAAACCAGCACGTGCTCCTGCTTCAATCGACATATTACAAATCGTCATACGCTCTTCCATTGATAGCTTTCGAATCGCTTCGCCAGTATATTCGACGATATAACCTGTACCCATATCGATACCAAACTTCGCAATGATTGCCAAAATAATATCTTTTGCAGCAACGCCATATCCAAGCTCACCCGTCACTTTAATTTGCATTGTTTTCGGTTTAGCTTGCCATAAAGTTTGCGTTGAAAGTACATGCTCCACTTCACTAGTACCGATACCAAAAGCTATGGCACCAAATGCACCATGTGTAGATGTATGACTGTCTCCACAAACAATTGTTTTACCAGGCTGAGTTAGACCCAGCTCTGGTCCGATAATATGAACAATCCCTTGGTCCGGATGGTCCATATTGGCAAGTGGAACGCCAAACTCTTCACAGTTTTGTTGAAGTGTAGAAATTTGTTTACGAGCGATAACGTCTTTAATCTGTTCTCTATTTCGAGTTGGGACATTGTGATCCATCGTTGCATAACAAAGATCTGGCCGACGCACCTTACGATTATTCAGTCGTAACCCTTCAAACGCTTGGGGAGATGTCACCTCATGGATTAAGTGTAAATCGATATAGAGAAGGTCTGGTTTACCTTCTTCCTCGTACACAATATGTTCATCCCAAATTTTCTCAATAATCGTTTTTGCCATTTAGTTTCTCTCCTTTTGGTTAGACATAAGAAAACATAATACTATCTGATACAAATTCTGAGTCTAATTCTTCTAAAACTTTAGCCGTCCATTCTGTAGTAGAAAGCACTCGTTTTCCTTTTATTTCTAGGTCACTTGTGAAGTTACCGTCATTTAATACATTGAATACTGCTTCTTCAATAGCTGCTGCTTCTGTTTCCATTTGGAAAGACTCACGTAGCATCATTGCTGTTGAAAGAATTGTAGCGGCTGGATTTGCTTTGTTTTGCCCAGCGATATCAGGAGCAGAGCCATGGACCGGTTCATATAAACCAAAACCATCCTCACGCGTACTTGCAGATGGCAGCATTCCTAAAGAACCAGTGATTACGGAAGCTTCATCACTTAAAATATCTCCAAACATATTTTCCGTTACAATTACGTCAAAGTAATCTGGCTTTGTAATTAGCTTCATCGCTGTTGAATCGACAAGCATATGCTCTACTTCCACATCGGGATATCCTTGTTTTTTCTCTTCCACAATTTGACGCCATAGTTTACTAGAATCCAATACATTCGCTTTATCCACAGAAGCGAGCTTGCCCCGACGGCTTCTTGCTAATTGGAAGGCAGTATCTACAATTCGTTCAATCTCATTGCGGGTATAAACTAACGTATCGACTGCGTAATCATTTGTTTTCTTACGTGGTTCAGCAAAATATAAACCACCCGTTAACTCGCGTACAATGACTAAATCTACTGATTCTGCTACCTCCTTTTTAAGAGGAGATGCTTCTAGTAATGCAGGAATCGCTTTGACTGGACGAATATTAGCGTACAATCCAAAATGCTTACGAATAGCTAGCAAACCTTTTTCCGGACGTAAATGAGATGGATTTTGATCCCATTTTGGCCCACCTACTGCGCCTAATAGGATGGCATCACTTTGACTACATGCATTAATTGTTTCTTCTGGAAGTGGGTTTTCACAAGCATCAATTGCTGCTCCACCCATTAATCCGTATTGCAAGTTGAACGTATGGTTATAACGTTTTGCAATTGCTTGAAGCACCTTTACTGCTGCCTCTGTTACTTCTGGACCGATTCCGTCTCCCGGTAATACCGTTATCGTTTTTTCCATCTCATTCACTCCCATTTTTTTATTTACAAAGTTTATTTAAAAGGCTTTTGAGCCGTTACAGGTGGACGCTTTCCGCGGGCGAGGTCGAGCCTCCTCGTTCGCTACGCTCCCTGCGGGGTCTCAACTTACTCGCTTATCCCGCTGGAGTCGCCACCTTTCACTACAAACACCTATTCACTGACCTACTGCGGCTTGTTCTTTTATTTGAACGTTTACTAATTGACGATTGATGGCGTTGATATACGCTCTGGCAGATGCTTTCAATACATCTTGGGAAGCATTTCTACCCGTGGATGTTTTGCCGTTGAATGTTAAGTTGATTACTGCCTCACCCAGTGCGTCGCGTCCTTTAGATACAGACGATACACGGTAATCTAAAATGCGAACTTCGCCGTTCACAATCTTTTCTAGTGTATTGAAAATAGCTTCTACTGCACCAGAACCTGCGCAAGTTTCCACTACTTGTTCACCTGTTGGTACTTTTACAGTAATCGTAGAGGTTGGGACATTGTTTTCATAGTGGACGACTAATTCCTCTAATTCATACAATTCCACTTCTCCACTCTTCACTTGCTGATCAGTTAATAAAACAAATAAATCCTCTTCTGCAATTTCTTTCTTACGATCTGCCAACTTCTTAAATGCGACAAATGCGGCATTTAGTTTCTCATCACTTAGCTGGAAGCCCATTTCCGCGGCTCTCGAGAAGAAAGCATGACGACCGGAATGTTTTCCAAGAACGAGTTCAGTAGCTACGTCACCGATTAGATCAGGTGTAATGATTTCATACGTTTCCGGGTTTTTAAGCATGCCATCTTGGTGAATTCCAGATTCATGTGCAAATGCATTTTTTCCGACAACCGCTTTATTTGGCTGAATTACAACGCCTGTAAGCTGACTTACTAGTTGACTAGTACGTTTTGTTTCTTTTAATATAATGCCAGAATCTGCTTGGTAATAATCGTTGCGAATATGTAGTGCAACAGCTACTTCCTCCAGTGCTGCATTACCCGCACGTTCACCGATACCATTAATCGTACCTTCTACTTGCGTTGCTCCATTTTCGATAGCTGCTAATGTATTAGCTACAGCCATTCCTAAGTCATCATGACAATGAGCTGATAATTTCACTTTTTCGATACCTGTTACGTTTTCACTTAAGTATTTGAAGAGAGCTCCGTATTCAATAGGACTCGCATAGCCCACTGTATCGGGAATATTAATTGTTGTTGCTCCTGCTTTAATGACTTCATTCATAATGCGAACTAAGAAATCCTTGTCGGAGCGAGTTGCATCCTCTGCAGACCACTGCACAAGTGGAAAATATTTTTTTGCTAGTTTCACAGATTCCACAGCAATTTCGATTACTTGCTCAGGTGTTTTATTTAACTTATATTGCATATGAATCGGTGAAGTTGCGATAAATGTGTGTAGATGTGGTTGTACCCCACCTTTTAACGCTTCCCAAGAAGTTTCGATATCACTTTTAATCGACCGAGCTAGACCAGTAACGACTGAATTTTTTACCGTATCTGCAATTAGCTTAACTGCCTCGAAGTCCCCAGGGGATGAAGCAGGAAACCCTGCTTCAATAATGGAAACGCCGTACTTTTCTAGCTGACGAGCAATCTCTAACTTTTCTTTTGTATTTAAATTAATACCAGCTGATTGTTCGCCGTCACGTAGAGTTGTGTCAAAGAATTCAATTTTGCGCACTAGTCACCACTTCTTTCTTGACTTTTTTCCCTTCATTGATGAAAGGCATCATTTCACGTAATTTAGCTCCAACTACTTCAATTTGGTGCTCTGATTCTGCTTTTTTAATAGCATTATATTTTGGTCGATCTGTTTCGTTTTCTTTAATCCATTCTCTTGCAAAAGTACCGTCTTGAATATCTGTTAATACGTCTTTCATACGATCTTTTACAGATGCATCAATGATACGTGGTCCTGATACGAAATCTCCCCACTCTGCAGTGTCTGAGATGGAAGAACGCATTGTAGCCATTCCTCCTTCGTACATAAGGTCAACGATTAGTTTTAATTCGTGTAAAGTTTCAAAGTAAGCAAGCTCTGGTTGGTAACCTGCTTCTACTAATGTTTCGAAACCTGCTTTAACAATTGCAGTTGTACTACCACAAAGTACCGCTTGCTCTCCGAATAAATCTGTTTCCGTTTCTTCTTTAAACGTTGTTTCTAGAACGCCTGCACGTGCAGCTCCGATACCTTTTGCATAAGCAAGAGCTAGATCCTTTGCCTGACCAGTTGCATCTTGGTAAACTGCGAATAATCCAGGTACTCCTGCTCCTGCTTCGAATGTTCTACGCACTAAATGACCAGGACCTTTTGGTGCTACTAGGAATACATCCACATCTGTTGGAGGAACGATTTGACCAAAATGTACGTTGAAGCCATGTGCGAATACTAATGTTTTGCCAGCTTTTAACGAAGGTTCAATTTCTGCTTCATACACTGCTTTTTGTCTTTCATCTGGCAATAAGATCATGATAACGTCTGCTTTTTCTGCCGCTTCTTTTACAGAATATACTTCTAGACCATCCTCTTTTGCTTGATCGAATGATTTACCTGCACGAATACCAACTACTACATCAAATCCTGAATCTTTAAGGTTTTGTGCGTGTGCGTGACCTTGTGATCCGTACCCGATGATTGCGATTTTTTTGTCTTGTAAAAGTCCTTCGTTGATATCTCCGTTATAATACATTTTAGCCATTGTTATTTCCTCCTCGAATTTGGGTTTTTTATATTTTTTATTCATTAATCACTAATAATGATAGATTTCCGTTTCATGCGGACGCTTTCCACGGGCGGTCCCACATTACAATCCAATCAAATGAGTTTTTATTATTTTAAAATGGATAGCTGTGGGCCGTTTACTTTCTGTGTCTCGCGAACAAAAGCGGTTACGCCTGTTCTTGTTAGTTCTTTAATGCCATAGGGTTTGAGCAAATCGATGAATGCATCAATTTTTTCTGGACTACCTGTTACTTGGAAAGTGACTACGTTTTTACCAGTATCAATAATAGAAGCACGGAAAGGTTCTATAATACTATTAACCTCTGCTCTTACAGTTGGTGGCGACGCGACTTTTACGAGTGCCAGTTCTCTTACGACAATTTGTTTTTCGGTAATATCATTTACTTTCAGAACATCTACTTGTTTTTGTAGCTGCTTTAATAGCTGCTCAAGCTTTTGTTCATCCTCCACATTTACCACAAATGTCATTTTAGAAATTTGCGGATTTTCTGTATGCCCTACTGTGATGCTTTCAATGTTGAACTGACGCTTCATGAGTAAGCCAGTCACACGATTGAGTACTCCACTTTGATTGATCACTGTTACTGTGATGATTCGTTTCATTCTGGCTTCACCCCAATCATTTCATGTAGGGCTGTGCCTGGAACAACCATTGGATAAACTAATTCTTTTTGTACTACTCGGCAATCGATTAAAACTGGCTCATCTGATTCTAATGCTTCTTTTAACTGAACCTTCGCGTCTTCAAACGTTTCAATTTTATACCCTTTGATATCGTAAGCTTCCGCTAGTTTCACGAAATCTGGTTGAACCGAAATTAATGATTGTGAGTACCTTTCACCGTGGAAGGTCTCTTGCCACTGGCGTACCATACCAAGTGCTTGATTGTTTAAAATAATTACCTTTACTGGAATTCTCAGCTCTTGTAATAGAGATAATTCCTGTAACGTCATTTGGAAACCTGCATCCCCAACAATTGAAACCACTTTCGCATCAGGCTTTGCTAGCTGTGCACCAATTGCTGCTGGGAAACCAAATCCCATCGTTCCTAGTCCACCGGATGTTACCCAATTATGTGGATGATTAAATTTATAGTATTGTGCTGTCCACATTTGATGCTGTCCAACGTCTGTTGTGACAACCGCGTCTCCGTTTGTATACTCATGTACTAGCTCGAGAACTTGCTGTGGAAGCAATCCACGTTCTTCGCTTGCTTGATAATGAAATGGATATTGCTCTTTAGAAATATTTAAGCTTTCTAGCCAAGCGACTGTATTTCCATTCGGTGCTTCATGCGCTATCAAAGCTTCTAATGCTTCTTTCGCATCCGCTACAATCGGAATTTCTGTTGGAACGTTTTTGCCAATTTCTGCTGGATCTATATCAATATGAACAACTCTAGCGTTTGGAGCAAAGTAATTTAAATTTCCTGTTAAGCGATCATCAAATCGTGCACCAACATTTATAAGTAAGTCACATGTTTGAATGGCCATATTCGCTGTATAAGTTCCGTGCATGCCTGCCATTCCGAGGAATAGTGGATGATTACCTTCGATACCCCCTAATCCTAGCAGCGTATTCGTTACTGGAATTTGATATTTTTCAGCAAATTCAGCAAGTTCGTCTGATGCTTTTGCAAATAATACTCCTGCTCCAGCAAGGATTAACGGTTGTTTGGCGGTAGAAATAGCTTGAGCCGCTTTTTGAATTTGTAAAAAGTTTGGCTTTGTCGTTGGCTGATACCCTGGAAGATTTACTTCCTGATCTTCATCTTTTGGCGTTACGAACAATCCGGTAGCCATATTTTTAGGTATATCTACGACAACTGGTCCTGGACGACCTGTAGAAGCAATATGAAAAGCTTCGTTAATGATTCTTGGAAAATCAGCTACATCTTTTACTTGGTAATTATGTTTAGTTATAGGCTGCGTAATACCGATAATATCTGCTTCTTGGAATGCATCTGTACCAATCACGGTTGTAGCAACCTGCCCTGTAAACACGACTAACGGAATGGAATCCATCATCGCATCGGCAATGCCGGTAACTAAATTCGTTGCACCTGGTCCCGAAGTAGCAATCACTACTCCAACTTTTCCAGAAACACGGGCATATCCTTCCGCTGCATGAATAGCGCCTTGTTCATGTCTTGCAAGAATATGTTTAATCGGATTTTTGTACAATGCGTCATAAATTGGTAGAACCGCACCACCTGGATAACCAAATATTACTTCAACCTGATGCTTCTTTAACGTTTCGATAAAAACATCTGCACCATTCAACTGTGTAGGAGCCTGTGTGGTTATTGGCTCTTCATAAACTTGCTCAGTTTCCTCAACGGTCAACTTCATCATTAATTCCTCCTTTTTAATCAAATCGCCCAGTTTGCTTGAAAACTTCACTTAACTCTCACTTTAAATGACTAAAGTTAAATGTATAAAAAAGAAAAGAATCTCACCCCACACAAAGAAACCATCGTTCTTTTGTATAGGGATGAAATTCTTTTCATGGTACCACCCTAGTTCGTAGCGCAACCGCTACCTCGCAGATAACAAGCAATTGCCCACTATCCATTTATAACGAGAGTAGCTAAACTACACCCGGAAGTATCTAAAAGGTTTCCCGTTCAACACTTCACTCCGAGGGGATGTCGCTAAAGGTTGTATTGTCGGTTCCCACCACACCGACTCTCTGTTAATACAAGGTTCCTTTAACTTTTGCCTCATCAATGATTTATATATTTTATTTTTAATAAAAACCGTTTGTAAAGTTTATCCTTAGATTTTCATTACTCCACCAGTACTCGCTGATGTTACTAGTTTTGAATATCTTGCTAAATAGCCTTTTTTAATCTTTGGTTCAAATGGTTGTAAGTTTGCTTTTCTAGAAGCTAATTCCTCATCGCTAACTTGTAAATCTATCGTTCTATTTGTTAGATCAATAGCAATCAAATCATCATTTTGAACTAAAGCAATCGGTCCACCGTCTGCGGCTTCTGGAGAAATATGTCCGATTGAAATCCCTCGAGATGCTCCGGAGAAACGACCGTCTGTTATTAGTGCTACTTGTGTTCCTAATCCGCGACCTTGAATCGCGGAAGTTGGTCCAAGCATTTCCGGCATTCCTGGTCCACCCTTTGGACCTTCATAACGGATAACAACGACATGACCTGCTTGAACGGTACCATCATCAATCGCTTCTTGTGCTGCTTCTTGCGAATCAAACACAATCGCTTTACCAGTGAATTCTTTAATAGAAGGATCCACCGCACCTACTTTAATAACTCCGCCTTCAGGAGCAATATTTCCAAATAATACGGATAAGCCTCCTACAGGACTATATGGGTTTTCTTTTCGGCGTATGACTCGATCATTCGTAATTTCTGCTTCTTTCACATTTTCATAGAGTGATTTTCCAGTAATCGTTAGTCGATCTGGATGAACCGCTCCAGGAATCTCACAAAGCTCTTTTATAATGGCACTAACTCCTCCTGCTAGATGAACATCATGCATGGAGTAATCAGATGCTGGCATAATCTTCGATAAGTAAGGAATACGTTTTGCGACTTCATTGATCTCACGCACGTTATATTCAATTTCAGCTTCGTGTGCAATTGCTAATGTGTGGAGAACTGTGTTTGTTGAACCACCCATTGCCATATCTAGCGCAAATGCATCATCGATCGTTTCTTTTGTTATTAAATCTCTAGGCTTCACATCTTCTTTTACCATTCGTATTAGATGATGTGCTGCTTCTTTTATAAGGCGATGCCGTTCATCTGAAGTTGCAATAATCGTTCCATTACCGGGAGGTGTCACTCCTAGCATTTCCATCAAGGAATTCATGGAGTTTGCAGTGAACATACCTGAACATGATCCGCATGTTGGACATGCATTCTGTTCAATATCTAGTAGCTCTTCTGCTGACATACCACCTGACTTATAAGAACCTACTCCTTCAAACACAGAAGTGAGTGAAAGTTGTTTCCCGTCGGCTGAAGTACCAGCTTCCATCGGACCACCTGAAACAAATACAGATGGGACATTCGTTCTTACCGCTGCCATTAACATACCTGGTGTGATCTTGTCACAGTTTGGAATGTAAAACACTCCGTCGAACCAGTGCGCATTAATAACTGTTTCAGCTGAATCTGCAATAAGCTCTCGGCTAGGAAGTGAATATCTCATGCCGATGTGACCCATTGCAATTCCATCGTCTACACCAATCGTGTTGAACTCAAATGGAATTCCTCCTGCTTCACGAATAGCTGCTTTCACAACTTCGGCAAATTTGTTTAAGTGCATATGACCAGGAATAATATCAATATAGGAGTTACAAACACCGATAAACGGTTTATCTAAATCTTTCGTTTTAACCCCAGTTGCATAAAGCAAGCTTCTGTGTGGGGCGCGATCGACGCCTTTTTTTATCATGTCACTTCTCAATTCAATCGCTCCTATACTTTCCGCTTATGTAGCGTTTAGCTTTGCAGCTCTGAATATTTATCATTGTGAATTTTCTCACAATAATTAATATATTGTTGATATCATATCGCCTTTAAAATGCCCCGTCAACACCCAATTTTTAAATTGTCAGTTATTTTCGAATATTCTTTTTGTTTGTAATCGCTTTCATCTGCGATATATCGCATTTCGCAGAAAGAAAAAATAATTGTGAACTTTTTATTAAAATGACATGAGTTTGGAAGATATTTAAGTTGGTTGGGAGAGGTGAGTGTGAATGAGGTATATCTTTTGAATCGCAAATTGTGTGTGGCTATTCGCAAGTTGTACACAGTCAATCGCAAATTGGTTTGGAAGAATCGCAAGTCATCTATTACAAATCGCAATATTTACTTCGATAATCGCAAGTTTACAAATAAAAACCCTTTCTCCAAAAAAAAAGAGAAAGGGTTGTCTGTTACCACAAATTTGGCTTTGCAACCATGAACCATAGCATGAGTAATAACAAAAAAATATATTTCCACACATTGGATTTTAGTTTTTTGATGAGTGTATCCAAATCAATCGTTCCTGCGCGCAATTCTCGAATATTTGGTTTAAATGCTCTTGCTAGAAATACGATTGAACTTACCATCACGACAATTGTCATAACCACCCACGAGGTTGTCCATGGCCAGTTCCCTTGCCATACAAGAAGAATCCCTGACCCAACAAGCACATGGCCAGCGTGTTTAACTAGACGAATAGCTGCTTGGAATACTTCTAATGATGTATCAATCATCTCTTTACTTTTGCCTTTCATCCTATTTAATAACGGGAACAGAACAAAGAAAGGACCAATCGATAAAACTGCACTAATCACATGTATGAAAATAATGAATGTATACATTTCGAAACAACTCCCTATCGCAAGTATACCTGATTTCCCTTGAAAACTTTGTGACGAGTTCTGGAATGTTAGAAGATAATCTTTGAAAATTAGGGTGATATAATTTTGCGCAACTTTCTAGTTTTGCGCAATTTCCCTTTGCCTCTCTAGAAAAACAACTCCTATAAACAATAGGAGTCGTTTGTGTTAGTTATATTTTAAAGTGACTTACTTCGTTTTTAAGTTTCTCTGCTAAGTCTGCTAGGAATTGAGCATTGGATGAAATTTCTTCGTTTGCTGCTAATTGTTGTTCAGTTGCAGCGCTTGTGTCACTTGCTCCGTCTGCTGCTTGTGTTGCTAATGATTGAACTTGTTGGACACTTTCGGTTACGGAACTAGATATTTCTTGGATATTACTTATAGCGATTGTAACGGATTCTACTTTTTGTACTACATCGTCTACGCTTGTTTCAATTTGATGGAAGACATTTAGAGATTCAGTTGTTTGTGCTAAGCCCTCTTCCACTTTTTCACCGCCCGAAGTGATTGCTTTAACTGCTGAACTCGATGCCGTTTGGATTAACTGGACCATGGCTGCTATTTCTGCTGCTGAGTTTTTGGATTGCTCCGCAAGTTTGCGCACTTCTTCTGCTACAACTGCAAATCCTTTTCCGTATTCACCAGCACGCGCTGCTTCAATTGCTGCATTCAATGCCAGCAGATTCGTTTGATCGGAAATGTCTGTAATCATGGAAGTAATGTTTTGAATTTCATCGGAATGCTTTGCCATGTTTTTCATAATTTCTGTTGTTTCATGGAAAGTTGTATAAATATTATCCATCTGACTAGCTACATTCGTAACGACGTTAGACCCTTGTGTAACAAGAGATCGCACTCCATCTGTAGCTTTTAACATTTCGTCATTACTTGAAGCAATTTGTGAAACACCTTTTTGTAAGTCTGTCATGGATTGCATTGAAGCATCCATGTGATTTACTTGTTCATCACTTGCTAGCATTTGAGCTTCTGCAGATTTTGCGACCATTTGGGAAGATGCCAAACTTTCTTCGGAACTAGCAGTTAGTTCTTCCGCGTTTGCTGCTAATTGCATCGATGAATCACGGACACCAGAAACTATACGTTGTAAATCACCAGACATTTTGTTAAAAGTAGTGGCCATTTCTCCAACTTCATCTTTATTCTTTATAATAATTGGTTCTATTGTAAGATTGCCATCTGCAATTTCTACAAGACCATTCGTCACTTTAGTAATAGGTTTAGCTATACTTCTACTTATAAAGTGTGATACGAGTACTCCAACAACGATACTAAGAATCGTTAATATTAGTGTAACAATATTAGCTGTTCCTACATATGTATTTAATTCGTCCCTTGTTTGCTCTGATCTTTTTTCAACATTTGATTTTAGTTCTACTAATACATCCGCAATCTCCAAGTTAAGCTTTGTAGATTCGGATGCATTCTTTTGGTACATACCGTTTTTCTTTTTTATTTCAATTATTTGATTGTTTGATTCGTATAGTTGTTTAGATTTCTTCTGTAATTCTTCTACTAACTCTTTTGAAGTCGTATCTTTAAGATCACTAGAAAGTGAAGTTGTAATCTCCGTCACTTGTTTATAATTGTTTTCTAGTTTTTCCACTGATGTTAGTTTGCTAAACATTAAATACTCTAATACTGAAGTGGACGTGTCCTTTTGAATTAGTTCCACTTTCTCGATAAGAGACACATGTTCCATTTCTTCATCAATTAGTGAATCATATTTACTTGATATGTCGTAAGTTGTCCACATAGACATAGCACTCGCTATTATTAACAGCACCAATACTGCTGCAAATCCACCCCATAATTTCTTAGAAATTGTTAATTTCATAATTATCCCCTTTTTCTCTATAGATGCTACTTAAACCTAATTATACAAGTTGAAAGTTGACGACATTTATTGTCGAAATATTTATTTTTTAGAAGTAAAAGACCCTAAATCCAACTTACAATTTAGGGTCTTTGAAAGTTATATCTTAAAGTGACTTACTTCGTTTTGTAGTTTTTCTGCTAAATCTGCTAGAGACTGAGCATTGGAAGAGATTTCTTCATTTGCAGCTAATTGTTGTTCTGTAGCGGCACTTGTGTCACTTGCGCTATCTGCAGCGTGAGTAGCAATTGTTTGTACTTGTTGGGCACTCTCTGTAACAGAATTAGCCATCTCTTGAATTTGTCCAATAGCAGATGTTACAAGCTCTACTTTGTTCACTACATCCACTACACTAGTTTCAATTTCTTCAAAAACATGAAGAGATTCTGTCGTTTTCGCAAGACCTTGCTCTACTTTATCTCCACCAGTTGTTATTGCTTTAACTGCTGACCCTGATGCAGTTTGGATTAGTTTAACCATTGACTCAATTTCAGAAGCGGAATTTTTCGATTGCTCTGCAAGCTTACGAACTTCTTCCGCAACAACCGCGAAACCTTTACCATATTCTCCTGCACGAGCTGCTTCAATTGCAGCATTTAATGCAAGTAAGTTCGTTTGTTCGGAGATATCCGTTATAAGCGATGTAATGTTTTGAATTTCATCTGAATGCTTAGCCATATCTTTCATAATTTCAGTTGTTTCAGTGAAAGTAGTATGGATCGTTTCCATTTGGTTAGCTACTTCAGAAACCACAGAAGAACCTTTTGTTACTAAAGTTTGCACACCATCTGTTGCTTGTAACATTTCATCGTTACTCGAAGCAATTTCTGAAACGCCATGCTTAAGACCTTCCATAGAATTCATCGATGACTCCATATGTTTTACCTGTTGTTCACTTGCGACCATTTGCTCTTCGGCAGATTTCGCTACCATTTGAGAGGATGCAAGACTTTCTTCGGAGCTAGCAGAAAGTTCTTCTGCATTTGCTGCTAACTGCATCGATGAATCGCGTACACTTGATACAATTTGTTGTAAATCGCTCGACATTTTATTAAATGTTTTCGCCATTGTGCCTACTTCATCTTTGTTTTTAATAATAATTGGTTCAACGGCTAAGTTACCATTAGAAATTTCTTCCAGACCTTTTGTTACTTTTTGAATTGGTTTAGAAATAGATTTTCCGATGAAGTAAGAAATCAGAATTCCAATAATAATTGCTACTATAGTTAATAAAATTAGTAATTTTGATGTGTTAGCCTCAAACTTTTCTAATTCCGCTCGTGTATCTGCCAAATTTCCTTCTTGGACTTGTTGTAATTCTGCCAAAATATCAAGTACCCCGGCATTAATTTCCGATGAGTTTGCTGCATATTGTTCAAAAGACTGATTTGCAGATTTTAACTCAATAATTTTATTATTATTTTCAAATAATTTCACTGTTTCTGTTTGAAGTTCTTTCATCAACTCCATGGACTCTGCATCAGGAGCTTTTTCTATTAAAGCTCGTGCTGCAACGGAACCTTTCTCTATTTCAGCATCGAACTTATCCACAGCTTCTCTCTTACCAAACATAACAAACTCTAATATAGCAGTAGCCATATCTTTTTGAATGACAGTAATCTCTTCTACTAAATCTATCTTTGCAACGTCATCATCTAATAGCCCCTTGTATCTATCCGTTAGCATTGACGTTCCTACTTGAGTAATAACACTTGTGATTACTAGTAATAGTAAAACAGCACTAAAACCAAACCACATTTTCTTAGATATTGTCAACTTCATTTGTATCCCCTTTTTCCTATTTATATTAGTATTATATGATTCTAATGTAACTATATCATTATACATAATAGAAGGGTATTTGGACACATAAATTTTGAAAAATTTCAGTAAAATATCCTATAACATATAAAATGATATAGGATAAAAAGTTTTAATTTAAATTTTAAAGTGACTAACATTGTTTTGTAATGCTTCCGCAAGATCTGCTAATGCTTGTGCATTGGATGAAATTTCTTCATTTGCAGCGATTTGTTGCTCTGTTGCTGCACTAGTATCATTAGCACCATCTGCTGCAAGCGTTGCAAGTCGTTGAACTTCTTGCGCACCCTGTGAAACAGACTCCGCCATAGCTTGTATTTGTTCGATAGCAGCAGAAACCGATTCTACTTTAAGACCAACTTCTCCAACAGCCTCTTCAATGCCTTGGAATACCTTTAAGGATTCCGTTGTTTTAGCGATACCAGCTTCCACTTTCTCGCCACCATCTGTGATAGCATGAACAGCCTCACCTGAAGCACTTTGAATCAGTTGAACCATAGAAGCTATTTCTGTAGCAGAGTTCTTAGATTGCTCTGCAAGTTTACGCACCTCATCGGCTACAACTGCAAAGCCTTTACCATATTCACCAGCTCTTGCTGCTTCAATTGCGGCATTCAATGCTAATAGATTCGTTTGTTCTGATATATCCGTTATTAAAGCAGTAACCGTCTGAATATCATTGGAATGCTTCGCCATATTCTTCATAATTATAGTCGTATCAGTAAATGTTGTGTGAATAGTATCCATTTGTTTAGCAACATCTGATACAACATCAGATCCTGTATGAACTAGTTTTTGTACATCATTTGCTGCATGTAGCATTTCTTCATTGCTAACAGAAATTTGACTGATGCCTTGTGATAGCTCTGTCATTGACTGAACCGATGAATCCATATGATGCACTTGCTGTTCACTTGAGACCATTTGAGCTCCCGCAGATTTTGCAACCATTTGAGAAGATGCTAAGCTTTCTTCTGAGCTAGCGGAAAGTTCCTCTGCATTAGCAGCAAGCTGGATAGAAGAATCTCGTACTCCTGATACAATATCTCTTAAGTCTTTAGACATTGTATTAAATGCTGTGGCCATTTCGCCGACTTCATCATTATTTTTGATCACAATAGGATCAACTAATAAGTTACCTGTTGCAATTTCTGTAAGGCCTGCCGTAACACGCTTCACGGGTGCTGAAATACTTCTACTGATAAAGTATGCAAGTATAACACCTAGTAAAACACCTAATGCCGCTAAGGAGCTAACGAATACTTTTGCGCCGAATTCATAACTAGTAAGTTCTTTTCTCGTTTTATCCATATCGTCTTGTAAAAACTTTTCAATTTCTGCTAGTACTACTAACGCATCTGCATTTGTAGTTTTCGCATTGGCAGTAAGTTTATTGACCGCCGCAGTATCTTTTTCCATTTTCGCTTTAATCGCATCTGCATTAATAGCAGCGAACATATCATTTTTCTTTTCAAATTCTGTCATCATCTCTAACGTCTCTTCTGAAAACAACTTATTACGTAATTCAGCAGTTAAATTATTCGTAATTTGTTGGTGTTCCTCTACACTTGCCCTGGATGCATCCGTAGTAAATAGTAAATAATCCATTAGTGCTCCGGACGTGTCTTTTTGAGATACTCCGATATCTTTTACTAGATTCACTTTAACCGCTCGATCATCAAGCAAAAATTTATATTTATCACTAGTTTCCATTATGGTCATAAGCGACAAAACAGATACAGCTATTAATAACACTAAAACAGTAACAAACCCCAGCCACATCTTCCTACCGATAGTCCATTTCATGTCAAATCCCCCTTTGCCTTACTTCACAGTTAATGAATTAAATCGATTGAATGAAACAAAATGTTCTTTCCAATAAGAAGAATCTAAACTCGTTACTTCCACACCTTTAGACCCCGCATGGATAAACTTATTATCACCTATGTAAATTCCCATATGAGAGATTCCTTGTTTATATGTATTTTGGAAAAATACTAAATCCCCTACAACTGGTATCGAAACAACAGATGATTGTGCGAAGTAACTCTCACTACTTTGTCTCGTAATATCTAAACCTGCTTGTGTATGTAAGAAATAAATAAATCCACTACAGTCGAACCCCGACATTGTATAACCACCATATACGTACGGTATGCCTTCTAGACGTTTTGCAAAATCTACTATTAACGGATACATAGCTTGTCCTTTAGCAGATAAACTCTTTTCTTGTTCTTGAAATGGTGCAGTGATCAGCTGTGCATCCTTTACTTGTACTGGAGTTACTACTGTCTCCTGTTTCGATGTATTAGTAACTACTACAGGTTTAGTAGTAACTACCTTTGCCGGAGTTTTAGTCCCAATAGCGGGCTTTTTCACAACTAACTTTTGTTTGATGTAAACACTATCCTTCGTCAACTTATTCCATGAACGAATATCATTGATTGTCACCTTATTAAGCTTAGCTATTTTCGATAGGGTATCCCCCTTTTTAACTTCATATAAGGTATTAGCACTAGCAGATGATGCAAAGGAAATAAGTAAGACTGTTACTATTAGCACTTTCTTGAACATAAAGACCCTCCTTCTATATAACTATTATATTTATAATACCATTTCTACTTACTAATCA
This sequence comes from Psychrobacillus sp. FSL H8-0510, assembly GCF_038008345.1. Taxonomy (NCBI): domain Bacteria; kingdom Bacillati; phylum Bacillota; class Bacilli; order Caryophanales; family Bacillaceae; genus Psychrobacillus; species Psychrobacillus sp. FSL H8-0510. Next base: position 960,511 of record NZ_JBBOYZ010000001.1, on the reverse strand, counting down.
CATTACTATTTTTTAATTTCCCAGGAAATATTAACTCGCCAAAAAGAGTCGAATATGAGAAAATTAAATATAAATGAATATTCAGTCATAAATAGAGAGGGAGATTTATATATGAACGAAACTTGGCAACTAATCGAAACAACGATGAATGAAAATCCAGCACCAATTCAAAATGAAAATGTTTGTTATGAGTTTAACTTAACGGGTGATAATCCAAGTGTAAAACAGCTCATTTTGGCAAATGGAACTGCAGAGGTTTCAGACGACACTTCGACCAAGGCTGATTGCAAGTTAACATTGAGCTCGAAAGACTTTATGAAACTACTTGCAGGTGAGTTGAATAGCACTACTGCGTTTATGTTTGGGAAGTTGAAGGTGGATGGGAGTATTGGGTTGGCTTTGAAGTTGGAGGGGGTGTTGAAGGAGTATAAGTTTTAGTGATTTAAAAATAACCCAATGATGTTTAAAGTGTACCCTTTGTAAAGGACATTTTAAAAAAAGCTCTTAAGCAACTTGAAGAAGATGATGTCTGTATTGTACAGGCGTCATCTTTTTTAAGTTCCATTGACCTCGATAATGATTATAATACGTCATATAACTCTTAATCTCTCGTATTAAATCCTCTAAAGTTTCGCAAGACTTCAAGTCTACTTCATCCTTAAAATGACCAAAGAACGATTCTTGAGGTGCGTTATCCCAACAGTTTCCACGACGTGACATGGATTGACCTAATCCCATTTTCTTTACCAGTTTTTGAAATTGAGGACTTGTATAATGGAAGCCTTGATCTGAGTGGATAAATGCCTCTTTAGATAGTTTTATCTCTTTCTTTTTTAATTTTTTTAAGGTACTTAGTGCGATATCTAAGGTTAGTTTATCGGATACTTCACATACTAATATCTCATTCGTTTCTGCATCTTTAATGGTGGATAAATAGGCACGTTTTCCTTTTCCATAACTTAAATATGTAATGTCTGTTAATAGAACTTTACCAATGACTCCTTGCTTAAACCGGCGGTTTAATAGATTTGGTAATGTGCGATGTTCCTGTGTTGCCTTTGCCATTCTTCGATAAGGATTCGCTTTTCGAAATGGACAAATGATCCCAAACTTTTTCATTATGCGACGAATTCGTTTTAAGTTATATGTAATGAGATACTGATTTTCTAACGTCATTTTTATTTGACGCGCGCCTTTTTTTCGACGGCGGAAAAGAAACGCTTTTAGAATAATTTCTTTTACTTCTTCATCTGCTAACTTGCGTTCTTCGCGGTTTTGCATGGCTTTTTCTGAGAAATAGTTGTAGTAGCCCGATCGAGATACGCCAATTAATACACACAGAAAACGAACCATACGCTTTAATTGATATTTTTCAATCGTGTCGTGGATCAATTGGAATTTCTGTTCGCTTAGGAGTTTGGTTTCTTTTTCATCATCTGCCTTTCGAGTAAATCGAGCTTTTTTAGGAGTTCATTTTCCGCTTGTAATAATCGATTCTGCGCCTCTAATCGAGCGTATTTTTCTTCTAAACTTAGTTCTCTCTCTAAAGGTCTACCACTATTCTTTTTCCTCGTATCTTCTAATCCGAATATCCCTTTTTCATGATAGACAGCTCGCCACCGCTTAGCTGCAGATTTAATACGCTCCATACCAATTAACTCCACATCAAAGTCAGCTTCCTCAAAAATAGCACGAGGTAATTTCCCCATTTCATTTTCAGAAATAAATCTACGTTTAAATTCGTCGGTATAGGTAATTCCTTTTTCACTAACTGCACGTACATTAGGATTGCATTTCAGCAGTTCTATTTCATTTTCAGTAAATAAACTTATTGTCATTTTGATCCGCCCTAACATGTTTTTTCTCATTATAAACAAAAGTACCCCAGAGGATAGACTTTTTTAAGTGTCTATTCTATGGGGTACATTTTAGTTTACTCATTGGGTTATTTTTTATACTTGTGTATATACGACTAATTGTGGATGAATAGACTCATACCATTTCTTATATGCTGGGTAAAGATATTGTTGAACTACTTCTTGTTTTTCCTGTGATTTTTCAAATATACCATCTAACTTCTCAGTTGCAGAAATAATTTCTTTGAAGTCACGTATGGAGTTTTTCACTTCAATATTATCATGATAAATAGTAGTTAAATCATCATTCACTTGGATAAGCTGAACAAAGGATGAAAGAATATCACTTAACACCAGGTCACCTTCTGTTTTTGAGTAATCTGAAAAACTAGCAACAACATATTCAAATGCTTCATCAATATTCTGAAGCATTGTTGTATATTCTCGAACTAATTGTACTTGATCCTCTGTTAAAGTTGTCATTTTAATAGCCCCAATTCTTCATATCTAAATAACAAACCGGCACAAGCATTAGCTGATGCCGGTTTGTTTATTTTTTCTTATCGTAAAAAGTACCGTCTCGGAATACCTTTGCATAGGGATCCATGTAAGCATGGACAGACACTTTCTTTTTTTGTTGATCAGAAATATCTAAGCGTATATCTTTCATATACACTTTTAACTTTACTTGAAGAATCTTTTCTAACGAAAGAAGCGCTTGTCCAAATGTCTTTTCTTCATCAGTAAAAGGTTGTTGAATTGATTGCTGAAATTCGTCCCGTTTGTTTAATAACTCTTCTATTTGCGAAATAATAGCATCACGCTTTTCTTCTTCTCTCTCATCTAAAATATGAATCAACTGTTCTGTAACAATTCTCCAATCTTTTAGACTCTCCCGAATCATATTTCACCTGTGGAGCCGTATTGTTTCTGACGATTTATTTGAATAACTTGTTTCCAGGTATCACGAAATTCGGTTGTAAGTGCATATACTTCATCAACAAGAGAAGCATCATTGTTGATATTTGCTTCTACTAAGCGATTAATCATGTATTCATATAAACTAGTCATTGATTGTGAGATAGTTTGTGATGGATCTAGAGTAATCATTAGCTCACGTAAGATATTTTGTGCTTTTTGGATATTCGTATTTTTCAGCTCAATATCTTTTGTTTCTATCCCTTTTTTCGCTTGGTTCAAAAACTTTAAACAGCCATTATATAGCATTAGTGTTAGCTCACCCGGTGTAGATTGAGTCACACTATTTTGTTGATAGGCTTGATATGGATTATTTATAGCCATGATAACACTCCTCTTTTTGTAACGTTTGTAGCATATTTATTATTGTCCGCCGCCAAATGCATTCATTAGATAGGAAGATTGACTATTCGCGCGTAGTATTGCAGATTCCATAGCCGAGAATTGTTTATAGTAACGACTTTCAACCATTTCTAAGCGAGCTTCAAAACGGGTAATTTGATCATCGTAGCTCTTTAATGTACGGCCAAGTGAGAAAGAAGTGCCTACTGCTGTATCCGTACCAGCTTTTTCAATAACTTTTTTACGGGTATCATCTAAAGTAGCTACTAATCTTCTAGCCAATCCTTTCTCTGAATCCGTAGCACCATCCGCTGCAAAAAGTTCATACACTTGGTTGGGATCATCTGAAATTGCCTTACGCAACTTCGCTTCATCAATAACTAATTTTCCATTGTCCATATAGTTACTAGAAGTTTTAATACCAATTTCACTTAATCTATCTGCACCTGTTACTCCACCAACAGCTGAATTTAACGCAGTACGCAATTGACTTAATGCACTAGAAATAACACTATCATTCCGTAGAGTCCCACTTTTTGCTTTTTCTTCCCAAAGTTCGATTTCTTTCTCTTTCAAATCTGCTTTTTCTTCAGAAGATAAAGGTTGGAAGTCTCTATATTTTTTTTCACGAATCTCGCTGTTTAAATTCTCAATTAACTTGTTATATTCATCTACAAATTTAGTCACCGATTCAAGAATTTTGTCTGTGTCTGGTGCAGAACTAAATGTAATATCTGTTTCGCTTGCTTTTTTCAATGTAATTTCAAATCCATTGATTTGGAATGTATTAGATTGACGTTGTGTTTCTAAACCATTGTAAACAAAAATGGCATTCTTACCTTCTGTCGCTATGGCTGTATCAAATTTCAAGAAGTTATTAGTATCTCCCTCGATTACAATCTCTGATGGATTTATAGTAGTTCCATCCGGCCCGATCGTATTTGCAATCTCACCACTATTTTTTGCAGTAAATGCCATCTTTCCAGTAAAGGAATCATAGAAAGCAGTCACCCCAGAACTTTTGTTAATGTCGGCCAACACACTTTGCATAGTGGAATTTTCATCAATTCGAACTACGTAACCAACTTTATCTTCCGTTCCATCCGCTTTTATAGCTTTTATAGTGAATGTAGAGGGCACTTGAACGTTCAAATCTTTTAGTTTTTTTGTCAAATCAGCATCAGAAGGTAAAACTCGATCAGTACTTTGCAGAGTAGCCGCTTCCGCAAGCTGTTTTACTTTAATCTTTCCAGTGAAATCGCTTGTCGAGTTTATATTTTTCACACTAATTTCGTCAGGTGCTGAACTAGTCACCGTCTTTTGAATATAAGTAGATTGACGTAACATAGTATCGCTTGTTAAATTACGAAAATCAAATAGTTTTTTATTCGTTGCTCGATAATCATCTCTTTGCCATTCCATGTATTGCTTTTTTTGCATTATTTTATCCAAAGGAATACGCTGTGCCTTCATCATATCTTTTATCATTGTTTCAGTATCCATGCCACTTGCTAATCCAGTAATACGCACGAAATCACCAACCTTTTATATTTTCTTGTCTACAAATAATCCGACAAAATCACACATAGCCGCATACATATCCAACAGTTTCTTGGAGGGAATTTCTCGAACAACTTCATCTGTTTTTGAATTTACCAATGTCACATAATAGGTTTCCAACTCATCATGATACTTGAATCGTAATTCGGTGTTAGTTGTCTCCAAAAAGTTATTCATACTATCTGCCATTTTTTTCGCTTTTTCAGCAGGTAAATACTCATGTTCAGCATTTTCCTTTGAAAGTGAGTTAATTTCACTTTCAGTAGAAATGAGGACACCTGATTCAACATCAGCTGTTTTTACAGATGTATATTGTGGAATATTTACAACAGAATCAGAAATTCGATTGACCATACGGATCTTGCCCCCTTGTTGATGTAAATATATCTTATTGTTTATATCGGTTCGTTAAAAATTATCTTAATAAGTAAGGATGATAAATTACAGATCTCATAAAACACAAAAACCGGAAGCCTGAGTGCTATTAGGTTCAATGTCCAATTTTTGCTACTATATGTCTTATATAATTTTTATTCCCAAATAGCCACCTATTTCTTCTACATCTGTAAGATTAATATCTAGTTTATTTATTCAATTCACTTGATAATAGCAAAAAAACTGTTAACAGTAGTAATATATTGCAAATTTAGTTCTAGTATCCGTCATTACCTCGATCTCAAAGTCTTCCCCATGGCAAATTATTTGGAAATATTTTTTTGTGCTTTTTAACCTTTACTTTTTGAAAAAAGACTCAAATGTCGTACTATACATCTCGATCAGCAACCTTTTTATAACACATGACATACCAATTTATCGACTCTTTTTATGTTTAGGAGAATTTTCTATGCATTATTAAAGCATTAATCCCTTATTTATATCAGTCACTTACATTCAATTAAAAGAATATACTTTAATTCACTTAATCATTTGTCTACTCATCTCTTCTAACTTTTGTTCAATACGAATAATATGCTCTTTCATATCTTGTTCTTGTTCAGAAATATCAAGTGTACCTGGCCTTGGTAATAAAGATATGAACCTAGCTAGTGAAAGAAGAGTCATAAATAAACCAATTAATGCTTGGAAATGAAGTACTATCGTAGCTAATAATGTCCAACTGGTATTATCTAAATTACTAGTGTAACTCACCATCGTTAGAAAACTAAAATAAATAAGAATAAAAGGATTTAAGTTCTCTAGTGAAGTATCAAAAGAAAATTGAAATACGACATATGTCGTAGCAAACCAAAAGATAATTTCAAAAAAATTATGTACAAGGGCTATTGTCATTCTCCTATATCCTACAAGTGTGTAACTAGTTGGATTCTCTTTTCTAAAAGGATGAACAAGTAAAACATTAAGCTGATAAATAAAAATTTCAAATACTCTAATAAAACCATAAATCATCAAGCAATATGACAAAAAGTGAGGACCTATTTGAAAATAAACTAAATACACTGAAATAATTGATAGGAGCAAATTTCCGATTACCCAACTATCTACAAACGAATACTTTCTTCTTAATTTAGGTAATAAAAATCCAATCAAAGCAAAAAGTGATAGTTTTTCAAAAATAGTTAATATAAATACCCACATTGGAACTAAATACGATTGATTCTTCGTTGTTCTTTTCTTAACCATAACAACACTCCTAGTAATTTTTAATCCATAACATTACAAAAATAATGAAAATAATGAATTTCCTATCATTAGTTATATCGACACTACACTACAAGTTTGAACTTATATTTCCATTAACCATGGAAAAGAAAAGCTATATTACAAAACAAGAATAACGGCTGCCCTTTACGGAATAATCTATGGCTACTGCAGTATTATTAAGTCTTTACTAGATTCTAGCTGCTTCTGATAATAAAATTCCCACAAAATATTCCGTAATTCGTTACCAGTATATCAGTTATTTGTAAATAAAAAATTTAAAATATTTTATTGAATAGGCCTATCAGGCTCAATAACAAATTTGATATATTTTAGAGCCTGGTAACACTACACTAACATTAAAAAAGGACCTTCTCCAAAAGGAGAAGGTCCACTCTTTTATTAATTATTAACGAAGAAGTTGTAAAACTCCTTGAGGTTGTTGGTTTGCTTGAGCCAACATTGCTTGTGCTGCTTGAGAAAGAATTGAATTCTTTGTTTGTTCCATCATTTCTTTCGCCATATCAACGTCACGGATACGAGATTCCGCAGCTGTTAAGTTTTCAGAAGAAGTGTTTAGGTTGTTGATTGTGTGCTCTAAACGGTTTTGAGATGCTCCAAGGTTTGAACGTTGTGCTGATACCTTTTCGATAGCATCATTGATAGTTTTGATTGCAGCTGAAGCACTTTCATGTGAAGAAACATCAAGCGCTGCTTCTTTATTTGTATTGTTAGTACCATCAGTTACTGAGTTAGCAGTAGTGAAACCTTCAGCTCCAGCTTTACTAGTAATCCCTAATGCACTTGCACGCATATCTGCAATTTCAATTGTCATTGACTGACCTTTGTTTGCTCCAACTTGGAAGTTAGCAGTGAATTTCTCTTGAACGCCGCCATCAGTAACACGAATACTATTTCCAGCTTCTCCACCAACAGCAGCTGTTACAGAAAGCTTACCTGTTGCTCCTTCTGAAAATACTACGTCTTTTACTTGTGGACCTGCTTGGTCAACTACAGCTTTTATCATGTCTGCTGCATTTGCTGCCGCACTAATATTAACACCTATTCCAGTTCCAGTATAAGCACCTTTATCGGCATTGTAGAATTCAATTTGCTTATCGCCAACTGTAAATCCTTTACCCACAAACTCTTGTGCTGTAGCTGTAGAATTTACCCCAGTGAAATCAACAACGTCTGCTGCTGTAGCTTTTGCTGAGTTAGTTACACCTACTGAAGCAACACCTGAATCAGCACCTGCAATAGTACCACCTGAAGTAGCAATACTTCCAGCTCCCCCTGCAGCTAATCCAGTTTTAGTTGCCGCTACAGTTACTGCACCTGCAGCTGAACTAGTAGTGAAGTTTCCTTTTAACGCATCATTTTTTGCAATTATTTCTTTTAGAGCGTTAGTAATTGCTGTAGCTGCAGTTGTTTCAGAGTCACCTACTGCAGGAGGTGCAGTAGTTAATGTATTATTTAAATATACAGTTGCACTATTTCCTGTAACATCAATAGATTTACCATCTAAATCAATTCCATCAGCTGCAGTACCTGGGTTAGTTGCAAACGTGATTGTAATTTTCTCGCCATTTAATGTGAATTCTGCTGTTTGTCCATTAGTTGCTGCTGCAGTAAGAGTTGCTGTTTGAGTAGCCTCTGTAGTTGTAACATTACCACCAGTTAAATTAGCATTTGTAGCTTTACCAGTTTCAGCTAAATTAACTTTTCCATCACCTTTTAAAAGGCTTTGAGTATTGAATTCAGTAGTGTTACCTACACGGTTAATTTCAGAAGTTAATTGGTTAATCTCTTTTTGAATTTCGTTACGGTCCACACCAACGTTTGTATCATTAGATGCTTGAGTTGCAAGTTCACGCATACGTTGAAGGATATCATGTGTTTCGTTAAGTGCACCTTCAGCAGTAGCAATCATCGAAATACCATCTTGAGAGTTTTTAGAAGCTTGGTCTAACCCACGAATCTGTCCACGCATTTTCTCAGAGATTGCAAGACCAGCTGCATCGTCCCCAGCTTTGTTAATACGAAGACCTGAAGCTAATTTCTCCATTGATTTAGACTGTGCAGTTGTAGCACTGTTCAACTGACGGTGTGTGTTAAGTGCTGCGATATTGTGATTAATTCTCATTATTATTTCCTCCTTGGAATGTGTTGCTCACTTCCTTGTGAGCAGTGTTTTGTATTTTGTATGAGACAAGAGAACCGAGCCGGCCGGACCCCGTTTTTCTTGCTTACATAGATAGTATCGGAATGTTTTTCCATTGTTTAATAGTTTTATATATTTTTTTGTATCTTTTTGGCGATTTATTAAATCGTTACTTTTTTGATTTGAAAATGTCCATGTTTTTAAGTACTGCTTCAGTATTAGAAGTAGACACATCCTGTCTTAATTCGCCACGAATTACATCAATACTTCTCGGTGCGCTGATTCCTATTTTTACTTGTTCGCCTTTTACTTCTGAGATTATGATTTCGATGTCTTCCCCAATCCAAATCGTTTCCCCAGCTTTACGGGATAATACTAGCATTTGATCACCCCTTTTGGCTTTCTGAAGATATAAGATGACGAATACTGTAATCCTCATTGTTTAAGATTACTTGTTTAGCTTTATTATTGGATGTATTTTGAATAATAGGTGCTTTTAAGTTTATTGTCGATTCTGCAATTGTTTCTTTTAAAGAGACAATTGAAAAAACAGCTACCTCTTTCTGTTCTTTTATTTGAAGAGCATGTACCGTCGCTTCGTCCAATTCAATATCGTAGTTTACCGTTATGTTATATGGATTTGTGACAATGAATGCTAAGGCTTCTGTTTGAACAGATTGGAGGACAGTAAACTCCTCGTTGTCTTCAATGGGAAGTATCACGAATTCTTTTTCGGATTCGAAACCTGGTATACCATGTTCGAACTTAAGTATTTCAGCAGTATCAATTTCCACTTCTCCTGAGTATGCTGTTTTGAGATTCATATAATTTGCTCCTATCTATTTATACAAGCCAATCTATTTGAATAGATGAGTGCTGTTGCATTTCCACTTTCACTTTTCCAGGAGTGTAGTTGTGAATTGGCTTATTGGTTGTTGTATTATTAATCACTTGTTGTGGTTCTACTTGGATATCAACGCTTCCTGGTTGAAAATTTACTTTTACGCTACCGTAAAACGGCACGAATTTAATCGCTAAGCCAGAGTATGGTTGTCTACCCGTTTGTTGAGCTTGTGATTTTATCGGATTCCCACCGTTTTCAATTTTCATCAGTTCGGCGCCTTGTTGCGCACGTCTAGCGATACCTTCTGAAACCCCTTGACGTCCCTCAGCAGCAAAGTCTTCGATTCTTCTTCTGACGCTTTTTAAATCAATATCAGCCCGGGCTTGCTCCGTGTCTATGGAAAGTTGCGGTTTTGTTGTTCTCATCGTTTGTATTGCTTTTGGTTGTTGCAAATCTAGATTCGCGCTTGGCTGTTCAATTTCTTGCACTGGTTTTTGTATATTTAAACCAATTTGTGCTTTTGTTGAGTTTACTTGGAGTTTTGGGATATTCATCTTTTCTCACCCTTTAAAGAAAGCGTTTGGAGCATATGTCCAAACGCTTTTGTTATTATCGTAAAAAGTCTACTAAACTCGGTTGAATAATTCGCGCACCAACTGAAAGGGCTGCACGATGAATTGATTCTTGAGTAATCATTTCAGTAATTGCCTTTTCCATGTCCACGTCTTCATTTTCGGACATTTGTTTAGTCGCAATTACTTCTTGTGATTGCAGTCGGTCATTCATTAGCTCTACACGGTTTTGACGAGCTCCAATATCAGCACGTGTTGTTAGTATTTCATTCATTTGTTCGTCAATTTTTCCGATAGCCTCACTGTAGTTGACATTTCCTTCTTTAATATCCGCAAACATTTGATCGATATTTTTAAATACATCGATTGCATTTGTATTCACTTTAAGTGTTATTCCATCGAATACTTCTATTTCCACATCTTTATTAAATGCATCTACGTTTGTTGTCGGATATCCACCCGATTTTTCATCATATAAAGCTGTAGTTGTTTTAGTTCCACTAAAAATATATTTGTCTCCAACTTTTGTGTTAGCTATATTTTGAATATGTTGTCTTAGTTGGTCTAACTCGCTCTGAACCTTTTGTCGATCATCGTCTGTTGTTGTATCACTTGCCGCTTTTACCGCTAGTTCGTTAGCACGTTGTAATGCTGCACCTACTTTATCAAAAGCATCGTCAGAACTATCTAACCAGTTATTTACTTCTCCAATGTTACGTTGGAATTGTTCTACTTTGTCTAATGCAGTTCGGTAGCCAATTCCCTTCATCGCCACTACTGGATCATCGGAAGGTCGGTTTACTTTTTTACCTGTCTCAATTTGATTTTGTAGTTTTCCCATTTTGTTATAGCTACTGGATAAATTCCGTAACATATTACTTGATAACATTGATTGGGTTACACGCATATTTAGTTCCCCCTATTGTCTAGTCTTCATCGCTTACGCTTTTCTATTTTATAGTCCCACACGGCCCATGCCGTTGATAATTTTGTCTAGTGTTTCGTCCACTACTGTAATCATACGCGCCGATGCGTTGTATGCTTGTTGGAATATAATCATATTTGTCATTTCTTCATCCAGTGATACGGAGCTTACAGAAGCACGACGTTCTGTTACTGCTTGTTGAAGTGTCGCTGAATTGAATGATAAACGTGTAGCTTGTTGACCATCTACACCTAATTGACCAATAAGACCTTCGAAATAGGTTTGTGCACTAACTTTTCCTAAATCATCAAGGCTTGCAAATTTCATATTTGCTAATTTTAATGCAAATTTGCCGTTACCTGGTTCAGCCTCTCCAGGCGTTGAATCAGAAGCCACAACTTTTCCAGGATCTTTAATAATATCAGAGGAAATATAGATATTTTTTGCAGTTATTCCGGCTCCGCTATTATCAGCTTCATCTTTATTAATAAAGAAAGTTTCACCTTGTTTTCCATAAATATCTGAACCTTGTGGATACTTTGCAGTGTCAGTTGGATCACCCATATGAACTTTATTAAATTCAGTCGCAAATGCTTCTGCCATTTTGTCTAATTTTGCAAGCATATCTGGCAATAATCCTTTTACAGGCGCTATTGGATCACCAGTAGCCTGACCATATGAATTCACAAGTGATTTAAGTTTGCCTAGATCGCTAAATTTAGAAATGTCATGTTGTACAGCTGCTAAAGCATCAGTCCAATCATTATTTAGAGGAACATCATTTCTACTAGAGTCTAATCTGACAATATGAAAACCTTCGATTGCAGATTTGGGTGTCATCCCATCTGTTTCACTTGCACCAGAATTTCGAAGCTGAGCAAAATTTTTTCCATCAATCAATTTTAAGGATGAACCGTCTTTTAATTTCAATGAAACTGTCACGGAACCTTCTGCAATAGCTAGTGAATTACCCCCTGATTTAACGTTACTAGTTTCGATTGGGAAGTATGTTGACAACTCATCTAGCAACGTGTCACGAACATCATATAAATCATTAGGCATATAGCCGTTCGGTTCAATCGCTTGTATCTGTTCGTTAATGGTAGCGATTTGTTCTAAAATCGAGTTTACATTTTTTAATGAAATTCCGATTTCTTTACCTGCATTTTCTTTGATTTGGGAGATGGATTTGGACAAGTAGTTGAAAGAATCAGCTACTGCTATTCCACGTTGAACAACTACAGAACGTGCCCCACCATTCTCAGGGTTGACGCTTAAGTCTTGTAGTGATTTCCAAAACTCATCCATTGATTTAGCTAATCCATAATCGGACGGTTCGTTAAGCACATCTTCCATTTGTGTTATTGCTTGAGACCTTGTTTCCCAATAACCTAGTTTATTGGATTCTTGACGATATTGCGTATCAACGAAAGAATCACGAATACGTTGAATTGACTGTGTTTGCACACCTGTACCCAGATGACCTGGAATTTTTGGTGCGTTTAGTCCTGTTCCGGGATAGCCTAAAGTTGCTTCCATATTCACTCTTTGGCGAGAATATCCAATTGTATTAGCATTAGATATATTGTGTCCGGTTGTATATAGTGCAGATTGTTGCGTGTATAATCCGCGTTTACTTGTTTCTAGTCCCATAAATGTAGAGCCCATGGGTTCGCCTCCTTATGCTTGTGAGTCGAAGTAGGTTTTGTCTTTTGAAGGACTTTGTACTTCAGATCTCGAATAGTTTATTTGGTCTGGCTTGGGTCTTAATGCATCTAATGTTAAATTAACAAATTGAAGTGATTGCATGGTAAGTTTTTGATTTAGATCGTTTTGTTGTTTTAATGTTTCTAGGGTTAATAATAGATTATTGCGTGCTTTGGTTAGTTGAGCTTTTTCTTCGTCTGTGTTGGTATTTTCTAAGACAAGTGCAACAGTTGGGTTGTCAGTAGGAGCAATTCCTTTTGCTCGAAGGTAATCCGTTACCTCTGTTTGACGCTGTTGTTCTAGCTGTGAAATGCCTGCAACATGTGCCTGCTCATCCTTGAGCAGCTGGTTTAGACTGTCCATGTCCCCTGTTTTGATAGCTTCTGTTTTTTTGTATGCAACCTCTAACAAACTTTTGTGAAGCATGTCTAGTTTGGTTAGTGATTGCAAAATGTTAACGATGGACATGTTTGTAAGCTCCTTTTATAGACGGTAATAATTTAGGATATTCGATGCTAATTGTTTTGCATCTACTTTGTATGTTCCTGCATCGATGTCCGCTTTTATTGCGGCAACTCGTTCTGCTTGTTTTACTTCTACTGGGGATTTGGTTTGCATGCTCTTCGCCGTAGACGAAATTTCTAATTGATCTGCAGCTGTTTTGGTTGTATTTTGTACTTTTTCAGCCTGTTGTTGATTGCGTTTGTATGGATTTACTTGGTTTACACCCACATTTGTGATTTTCATAAACTTCATCCTCCTCTTTTTTCAAAGTGTCTATGTATTATTTCGGCAGGAAATATGAAGTGTTTAGAGTAATTTGAACGATTTGTGTGGAATAGGTCTTGGGAATTAAAGGGCTTAGTGGAATTAGGAGGTCTTTTGAAGGAACTCGAATCGATTGGGGTGGAACTCGTGTGGCTATGTGTGGTACTCAAGCTAAGTTGGGTAGAACTCATTTTTTAATATCAGTTTCATCACATGAAAAAACTCTCACTCTAGGTGAGAGTTATTTCTTCTTGCTATCTGAATAATAAGTCCCTGTTTCTTGTTGGGATACTTTATCTCGGAATTCTTTTGCTGCATCAAATTGACGAAGACCGGATTTTAATTCGTCCGTACATTTTATACATAGTTTACCTGACTGCGTGATTTTCCCACAGTTGTCACATGGATAACCTAAGTTTGGAAACATGGCAGGTTGTAGTCTATTTTTACGTACCCATTTATGTAATAATGACTCCTCTACTCCAGTAGCTTCTACAATTCTTTCAACGGTTGCTGCTCGGTTTTCGCGTTTGCGAAGGAAGCGATAAACCGTTTCATATTGTTTTTCTTCGTTCATTGCGCAGTTATTGCATACTTCTCTTAATCCCGTATAGTTAAAAAACTCGCCGCAAGAAGGACAATTTTTAAGTTCACCCATGTTGTTACCTCCAAAAAATATTCTCCCTTTATTTATCGGCAAGTTACCCTTTTATTAAAGTGATTGCGTCGACTCTTTTGGCCCCTGCATTCTTTAAAATCTTTGCTGCATGATGGATGGTAGCACCAGTTGTATATATATCGTCAAATAAAATATAATTTGTTGCTTCGATTGTTTGGATTGCTTCGAACAGATTGGTTGTTTTTAATCGCTCTGTTTTTGTTTTCTTCCCTTGAGAATCGGGTGTTGTTTTGGTGATCAGTTGTTTAAAAGGAATTTGCGCTGCATTTAGGAGCTCGTCCACTTGAGAGAATGTACGTACCTGTAGTTTTTTTGGGTGCATTGGAATGGGGACAACAATCCCTTCTATCTTCTGAAATACTTGTTGTAACTTTCCGGAAAACACTTTTGCTAATGCAACATCTTGGAGGAACTTGTACTGGTGTAAATATTCTTTCATGGGCTCGTTGTATGAGTATAGACAAAAGACTGAGTCTACTGCTCCTTCATAAGGAGTTCCAAGGAAATCGGTAAAATCGGTGGTGGACTTTGAGACTTCAAATTTTGCGAAGCATCTCTTGCAAGTAGAAGAATCCAAATTGTATATAAAAAGCTTCGACCAGGTTGCTGATGATTGGTAAAGTGCGCCACAAATTAAACACGTCATGAACGATTCCACCCTTCTATCGCATCTTGCGCTTTATCCATTTCTCTGCTTATTCCGTGGTGAAAGAAAGTAATGTCTCCATCTGGATACTGCGCTGATCTACCGACTCGTCCACTTATTTGAATGAGGGCACTGGAGGTGAAGATGGGTTGCTCTGCTCCAACTACAGCTACATGAACGTTTTCGATCGTAATTCCTCTTTCTAATATGGTTGTTGTTAATAAGCCCGGGATTTTCTTTTCGCGTAATTGCATCACTAGTTCTTTTCTATCTGGGTGCTCTGCATGAACCCTTGGTAAATCACCTGGGAAGCTCTCTAGCATTTCGATAGTAGGCAAGAAGATAAGAAAAGGCGTGTTTGTTTCTATTTTTTCATTTATCCAGTTTTGTAGTTTCGAAGGAATTTTTCCTTTTTTGAGTTGTCTAGCGTAGCCCCATAGACTTACAAATTTAGGTACTGGCAGGTCGTGGCCATGGTATCTTCTCGTGAGTATAGATTGGTTGGTTGTTTTTAATGATTTCGTAGGAGTGGCTGTTACATAATGTATGGAAGTTTCTGGTTTTGCGGCTTTAGTAACTGCTTTTTGGAGGGTTTCATCGGCATAGTAAGGAAAGGCATCTGCTTCATCGACAAATACTACGTCAAAGGCATTTTCAAATCTATAAAGTTGGTGTGTTGTTGCAAGTATGAGTTCAGGAAATCCTTGTTGGTCAGGTACTCCACCGAATAATGCGTGGATCGTTGTGTTTGGGAAGACTTTCTGGAATCGAGGGAATAGCTCTAAAATAACATCGGTCCTTGGTGCAGCAACGCAAACTCTTTTGCCTGCTTGTAAACATGCAAATATAGCTGGAAATAGGAGTTCTGTTTTTCCTGCTCCGCATACTGCATGGACTAGGTGGGATTGGTTTTGCTCCACACTAGCAAGTAGTTCTTCACTCGCCTTTTGTTGGAGAGGTGTAAGCTGGCCGTTCCATTCAAAGACATGTGCGTTCGCGCTGCGAGCATGCTGCTTGTCCCAAAGGAGTAATTCGGAACAACTACTCACCCGCCCCATTCGGATACAGTGGCGGCAATACGTACAGATTTTGTTGCAACGAGCACAGTTGAATGAGTGAAATAAGGATGGGTTCGTATTGTGGCATCTGTTGCATGTGTTCATGTTTGATTGCCAAAAAAGGTTGGAATCTGTTTTTGTGAGGACACCAGGTTTTAGGTGGATGTGACCGGAGTCGATGTAGGCGTCGATGACTTCGCGTGGGAATGGGGTGTGTTCGCGAAGCCATATGCGGCCAGTTAGAAATTGTTGGAACTGTTCGTTCATGGGCATTCTCCTCATTAGTTAATCTTATACCAACCGAGACCCATGGACCCTTCCCCAAGATGTGTACCAATTACGGGACCGAAGTAGCTGATCGTGAAGTCTACGTTTGGCATTGTTGCTTGAAGTTCTTCTTTCCATGCGATTGCTTCGTTTTCGTAGTTAGCATGAATGATTGTCGCTTTTATGTTAAATTTGTTTGAGTCTTCTTGAAGCATGTCCGAAATACGTTTCATCGCTTTTTTACGCGTACGAACTTTTTCAAATGGCACAATAACTTTGTTTTCAAAATGTAGAATCGGTTTTACTTGCAGGACGGAACCAATGACACGCTCGAAGCCAGTTAGTCTTCCTCCGCGGTGAAGATGGTCTAGATTGTCGACCATAAAGTATGCACGCATCGTTTGTTTCATGTTGTTTAGTTCTTGTAGGATAGCATCCGGTGAAGCACCTTGTTCTGCCATTTCAGCAGCTTTAAGTACGTAGAAACCTTGGACCATACAGGAAATTTCAGTGTCGAACGTTCGTACGTCGAGGTTTGCTACCATTTCTCCTGCTTGTTCTGCTCCGGCAAGCGTTCCGCTGATGCCACTAGATAGATGGATAGAGATAACTGAGTCGTTCTCTTTTGCAAGTTTTTCATATGTTTCGATAAATGTTCCTAAGGCTGGTTGGGATGTCTTTGGAAGCGCTCCACCTTTACGGATTTTATCGTAGAATTCTGTGGTGTTAATGTCTATTTCTTCTTGATAGGTGTCATTTCCGATGACAACGCTTAGCGGCACCATATGAATATTCAGTTGGTCACGAATTTCTTTCGGGATATATGCGGTGCTGTCGGTTACGATTGCTGTCTTCATTTAATAAATCACACTCCTACTTGTAGTTTACTGAATAATTGGTAGAAATGAAAGCATAAAAAAGCCCAAACATGATATTTGTCATATATGTCTGGGGAATACGTTGTTATTCAGTTGTTTCGCCTATATAGTAGACGCTAGAAACTAACCATTTGCCATCTTCTTTGACAAATACAGTTACTTGGCGTCCGTTCTGTTCAAGTTTAGCACCTGTGTCCATTTGTTCAAAAGAAGTATGGATATTGGAGAATACTTGCGCTTGTGATTTATCGTATTCAATAATCGTAATATTATCAGCTGTACGGATTGTGTTAAAGTCGTTGAACGTTTCTTCTACTTTGACTTTTTCAGCGTCGTAGTTAAAGCCTTCTGGATTTTTGGAAATTGTGTTCATATAGCGTTCTGGGTCTTCTGCGTTAAATGATTCCATGTATTCCGTGAAAGATTCGAGTAAAGCCGTTTTTTCTTTTTCTGGTACATTTGTTGCTTCTTCAATACTGTCACCTGACAATTCGAAGCCTATATTGGTTTCGCTTTTATCTTCTGCACCGTGATCCGTTGTCGTTTGTGTGTTCGTTGGAGCGATGTCGGTTGCGGAATTAGCGTTTTGCGCTGTTTCGTCGTTACTATTGCAAGCTGCCAGCGTTAGTGTGAAGGCCACGAGTGTAATTGCTTGGATTATTTTCATATATGTCTCCTCCTGCTGAAGGTTATTTTGTCATAATTAGGACGAAAACTCAATTATTAAGTTCCCATTTAAAATAGGTAGAATATTCCGGTATTGGAATGTAAGATATAGGTAGAAAGGAGCTGAAGGATTGAGTGGACATTTTGCGTTGTTCAAAAGGTTGAATGATGGATCTCCGTCTTCTGATTTTATTCGTGAAGAGATTCGAAAAATGGATGCAGGAGTGCGCGGAGAGAATCGACTTGTTGAGAGATTGAGGGAGTTACGTTTGTATGGTAAGTTTCGCGTTTTCTCGGATGTCTGTTTGGTGCTGGATGATTGGAAAGTGCAGATAGATTGCCTTGTAGTGACCGACCGTTGTTGTATAGTGCTCGAGTCGAAGAATATAAGTGGACGCTTGTATTTTAACGAAGAATTAGACGAATTTTATAAGGAAGAGAATGGAACGGAAACCCCTATTTCTAATCCGTATTTTCAATTGATGCGACATATTCGCTTCATTTCATGAAAGAATAACTACGTAACACCCTTCCACAGATGAAAGTGACTGGTGCAGTGATCATGACTGCTAAGTCCTGCCGCATAATGCAAAAACCTACCCATTATCCCATTATAAGTTAGAGAGCATGGTTGAGAGAGTGACACAGATTTACAATAGTTCTGGTGGTGAGATTTTTTCTGTTGGGGAGTTAGAGGTTGTCGAAAAGCTATTGTTAGAGAATAGGTCTGCTTTTGAGTATCCCCCACTTTGTGAATATTATCGGATTAATGCAAGTGAGATTCGGCTAGGTGTGGAGTGTCCTGGTTGTGGGGTTTTGGGGATGCTGCGTACAGGTAAAACTTGGACATGTTCTAGCTGCCGCAAGCGTGACCGGAACGCTCATAAAAAAGCGGTGGATGATTACTTTTGGCTTATCAATAATAAGATAACGAATAGGGACTTCCAAAAATTTTGTATGGTGGACTCTATATATGCAGCTTCGAGAATGCTAAGCAATATGGATTTACAGATGCATAGAGCTGGCGGGAAGACATATTACACGAGAAAATAGGGTTATATTTTAGTAGCTGTTTGTTTTCAGTGAATCGCAAATTAAGAACTTCGTATCGCAAGAGGGACTTCGGGAATCGCAACATACTTTGGGGAAATCGCAAGATCCATCCTTCTAATCGCAAGGTGAAACGTGTTTCCAGGTGAATCACAAATTAAAGACTTCGTATCGCAAGATGGCCACCGCGAATCACAACATACCTTGGTTGAATCGCAAGATCGGTCTCACAAATCGCAAATTCACCCCACAAAAACAAAATCCCACTCCAAAACATTGGAGTGGGATACTTTATATGTGTATTAGCGTACTTCAACCCAACCGTTTTTGATGCCGGTTACTACGGCTTGGGTGCGGTCGTTTACGTTCATTTTTTGAAGGATGCTGGATACGTGATTTTTTACGGTTTTTTCGGAGATGAATAGTGTTTCTCCGATTGTGCGGTTACTTTGGCCATCTGTTAGTAATTGAAGTACTTCGCATTCACGTTTTGTTAGTAAATGGAATGGACGACGAATTTCTGTTTGATGGAAGTTCCCTTTGTTTTCGCGCTCGCTTAAGCGACGGAATTCTGCAACTAGGTTCTTCGTAACTTTTGGATGTAAGTATGAACCGCCTTTTGCTACTACTTTGATAGCGGAGACAATTGCATTGGCATCCATTTCTTTTAGCATGTATCCAAGAGCACCTGTTTTTAGTGCGTGTGATACGTATGACTCATCATCATGGATAGAAAGGATGATTACTTTTGCATCAGGGAATTTCACTAGTAATTCTCCTGTAGCCTCTACACCATTTTTAGTAGGCATATTGATGTCCATCAATACTACATCTGGAAGATATTTTTCATAAAGACTTAAAACGTCGTGGCCGTCGTCACCTTCTCCTATTACTTCGAAAGAGTCTTCAAAATCTAAAATACGTTTTACTCCCTCGCGAAATAGTTGGTGATCATCTATGATTATTATTTTTGTCATGTTCATTTCCTCCTATAATTAAAAAGCCGTATTTACTATTCCTCATTTAATGGAATACTAAACAAAATACTAGTTCCTTTGCCAGGGGAAGATATTACTTTCATCGTTCCTTCTAACAAATCCACTCGTTCCTTCATTCCGATTAAACCAAAGGATTTTTCTTTTGCTACTTCTGGATCAAAACCAGCTCCATTATCTTTGACGATAATATTTATCTTTTGTTTCAACCATTCTACTTTCACCCAAGCTTCAGTAAATTTTCCGTGTTTAGTTCCATTAGTTAAGCACTCCTGAACAATACGGAAAATGGCTACTTCAAAATTGGTATCTAGTCTTTTCTCTTCTCCAAAGTTTTGGAAATTAATCCTACCTGTTGGGTTGTATTCTTCGATTGTTGTTATATACTTTCGAAGCGTTGGTATTAAACCTAAATCGTCTAATGCCATAGGTCGTAGGTCATAAATAATACGACGTACTTCTGAAAGAGCATCACGAACCATTTGTTTAAGGTCTAGAATTTCTTTCATTGCTGCTTCTCCGCCACGCTGCTGATATGTAAGATTGATCAAATCTGTTCTAAGAAGAACATTCGCTAGCATCTGCGCAGGGCCATCATGAATTTCCCTTGAAAGTCTTTTACGTTCTTCTTCTTGTGCTTCGATAATTTTCAAGGTGAAATCTTGTTTAATTTTTGCATTTTCAAGTGCAGCTCCTACATTTTTCAAATCGGATGTTAAGTAATTCATGACGATATTCACCTGATTGACCAGATGATCGGCACGTTCAATCATTTCTAGCAAGCCCTGTAATCTGCGTTCTAAATCATCTCTTCTAAGTCTAAGCTGACGTTCCTCACTACGTTTGATGAGAAGATTTATTTGAATTTCATTTGCAGTTTCATAAGCTTGGCGAACTTGTGGTTCATCGTACGAGTCAAAATTCTTGGAAACCTCAGCTAACCGATTTCGGGAGTGTCTCGATTGTGTATCGAGCAAATCTCCTTCTATAATAACTGTCTCGATATCTCCACGAATAATTTCTAACTCCACTTTCATTTCTTCAAAGCTTTGTCGACTCTGTTCGCTTATAATGAATATATCCTTTTTCGAATGATCCATCACTTCGACCATTCGATCGAAAATAACATCTAACGATTGCGTTTCAAAATTCATATTCGTCATCTGTTTTTTCTCCTTTATGCGCCCAAATGAGTCCTCATTCACAAATGATGACATGTCCTATTATAGCACTAAGTGACTAAAAATAAATTAAAATTACTTTACAACTATGTTTCAATAGAATCAGGAGGGGAAATATATCTATGAGAAAAGATTACCATACTATCCAAGGCTATGGCGAGAGCGAAATAATCATTCAAAAATCACGTTTTCTAACGTATGTGAGCCGGGCGGAAACAGAACAACAAGCGCAAGATTTTATTAATAATATCAAAGAAAAGCATAAAAGTGCTAATCATAACTGCTCTGCATACATTATTGGCGAGCATGACAATATACAAAAAGCCAATGATGATGGGGAACCAAGTGGAACTGCAGGAGTCCCAATGCTCGAAGTATTGAAGAAACAGGGTCTACAGGATACAGTTGTTGTCGTCACTCGTTACTTTGGGGGTATTAAGCTCGGTGGTGGCGGACTTATCAGAGCTTACGGGAAAGCTACTACAGAAGGAATTGATGCCGCAAAAGTGGTGGAACGAAAGCTGCATCATCTGATGAAGATCTCTATAGACTACACATGGCTAGGAAAAGTGGAAAATGAAGTTCGGAACTCCGCCTATCCTCTAAAAGAGATTAACTATGCGGAGCTTGTCGAAGTAATGGTATTTACAAAAGCAGATGAAGAAGAAACCTTTATTAACTGGATGGCTGAAATGACTAATGGACAGGCAAAAGTCGAACTTGTCGAAAAAGAGTTTTTGGAATTTACGGTAAATTGATTTATACTTTTATTATGAGGAGATGAATCTATGAAAAAAATTGCTATTATCATAATGTTATTGTTCACTTTAGTCTCAGTTCCAGCAATCTCTCAAGCAGCAGATTGTCCTTCCATCGTATACTGGGATGGTGTTCAACTAAAACCCGGTCAAATCGGCCGAGTCTTGATACAAAAACCAACAACTATTTATAAAAATGTAAACGGAAAGTTCGAATTTTCTAGAACTGTTAAACCGGGAGAAAACTACAGAATATACGCAAATAAATCTACATACTATCATCTTGGTGGCGGATTAGTCATTCGAGATAATGCCGATATTGTGTATCAAACACCTTCTAAAAGTAAACTTAGTCAACTAAAATGTGTGAAAACAGCTTCCACTTCTATTTCCATTGGAGATAGAAAAACGACTACAGCATCAAAACTAGGCGCACAACAAAAAGCAGTTATAAACGAATTTGGTGCTTCCACATCGATTTATCATAATAATTATAATAGCTTCTATGCAATTAGTTATTTAAACAATAAAGTTGCATCCGTTTATACGAAAGATAAGAATTTCAGTATTAATGGTGTTTCAATATCGAACACAATTGCACAGCTAGAAAGTACACTGGGTACTATCTATGAAACTACTGGAAATACATATCCAATTGAAATAATTACGTATAATTTGCCAAAATATGAAGCAAACTTTTTCATAGATGTACATAGTGACAACAAAATTTCTGCTATCTATTTAATAGACCATCAATTGATAGATCAGAATCCTAATCTCTATCCTAAAAAGTCTACTACACTAGAAAGAGGTTATGAGACACTGTTATTCGAATTGACAAACGCTGAGCGTAAGGCACAGGGAGTTGCAGTTTTACAAAGCTCATCGAAGGTTGCGAGTGTTGCACGAACTCATAGCGTGGATATGGGATTAAATGATTATTTTAATCATGATAATTTGAAAGGAAAATCACCATTTGATCGTCTAGCCGATAGCGGAATCGCATTTAGAAATGCTGGTGAAAATATTGCAATGGGTTATACAAGTCCTTACTTTGCACATGAAGCGCTGATGAATTCTATAGGTCATCGTAAAAATATCATTAGTACCTCTTACTCTCAATTAGGCGTAGGTGTGTACTTTGCAGATTGGACATATGGATCTATTCCCTACTATACCGAAAACTTTATAAGACCTTAATGAAATAAAGCCTAAACGCTTATAAATAGCCCCGACGAGCGCTGAAAGAATAGGAATAAAGGTGTTTTTTGTCTTTACTTGCTAGGCTATAGTGATTCAAGGGGCTAGAGTCTAGACGGAGACTCATTCATAGAAGAGATTTTATTATTCTCTTAAGATAGATTAAAGGCAGCCCAGATTATAAATTCTGGACTGCCTTTTTTAATTAGTACTTTTCAATTGTCGTGCCCTGGTAATAATGTTTTAGAATACGATCATATGTCCAACCTGCTTCGGCACGTGCTTTGGCACCGTATTGACTCATACCGATTCGGTGACCATAGCCTTTACCGTTGACAGTTACTGTTTGGACACCTGTCACGCCTGTTGTGGAGATGATGCCTTCATTCGTTTGGACTTTCACTGAACCATCAGGAATCGTCACTGTACCATTTGCTGTTTGAACAGACATTCCCCTAAGTGATGTCACCTCTGAGGAACTTTTAGCCCCTTGAATAGCAATGTCAGTTCCGCCTGTTGGTTTCGTGAATGATATATCGAACCAGCTAGATTTTAATGATGCATTGTTGGCATCTAAAAATACATTTCTCATAACAGTTTCATTGCCAGTAATTGTTTTCTGACCGGTTGATGTCACAGCAGTTACAGCAGTAACTTCACCGTTAGATCCACCTTTTGTTAGCTTGATGTCTAACAAAGTATCAGTTGACGCAAATCCGAATTTTTTTAATATATTTGATACTGGAATACTCACTGACCAATTTTTATATGGTGATACCTCAATGGAATCGTCTACAGAAACAAAGTGTGAAACTTGGGTACTATTCCATACTTCCCCAATGTTTGCTGTTCTTCCTCCACTAGTAGAGTAGTAGTATGCCTGAACTAGTTTGCCATTAGCTTTTAACACCAAACCGTTTGTTGCCTCTACTGCAGCATTTGAATTTTTGTGTTCAGATGAATACCCTTTATACATTTGGTCTTTCGTAGTACTACTTAGAATACCAGCTTTACTCAATGTATAGCTTCTTGCTGCAACCGTCT
Source organism: Psychrobacillus sp. FSL H8-0510 (assembly GCF_038008345.1). Lineage (NCBI taxonomy): Bacteria > Bacillati > Bacillota > Bacilli > Caryophanales > Bacillaceae > Psychrobacillus > Psychrobacillus sp. FSL H8-0510. Next base: position 936,714 of record NZ_JBBOYZ010000001.1, on the reverse strand, counting down.
GAGCTTTTAAAGCCTCGATATGCCAAGACGCTGGTGATTCATTTGGAATTACACCTTTTAAATAATTTTCTAAATCTAATCTGTTAACGATTTGAACTGTCGCCCCTGATTTAACAACATTAAAACTTCCACGATATTCTCTGCCATCTGGTGCTTTCCCAATTGGTAATGAGGAAACTTCAGCAACTCTTGCACTACTAGCGGGAATCCACGATGAAACGCCTTGCTCATCCGTAATAGAGTACCAGGTTTCTCCGTTACCATTAGTAAATTCATTCACATAGTTTGCACCTTGGAAAGCTTTATATGATTTTACTGTTTCATACTCAGTTGTTGCACCTTTTTTGCCATCTACATTTTTATTAAATACTACTATCTTTTCGTTGCCGGATATTGCATGTAAAGCATACCCCTTTGACGAAAACATAGATGCCCCTGTTTGATAAATGGAAACTTCCCCATTCACTTGAGAAAATGTTACGGGTGTATTAGGCAAAGCATAGAACATTTCGTTAGTTGTTAGGTTTTGAAGCTTATACACTCCTGATAAATTAAGAGAAGTCGAGGAAGCATTGTGTACTTCTACTTGTATTTGCTTGGAATAGCTTTCTTGCTTATATGCAAATGCACTATTTGTTGAAACTAAGCTAAGTGCTGCTACTGATAAAATGGCTATTACTTTTTTCTTCAATTATTTCACCTCAGTCAGCGTACTTAGCACCCAACCTTTGTTGCCTTTAGGAGTTTGAACATTATACCAAGTTTCACCATTTGCATTTTTGAATGACCCTAAATAAGTTAATGTAGAGCCTTTTGCAACTGTTTCAAGTGATGTGTAATTAGTAGTTGCCCCTTTACGTACATTTGTAGCTTCTTTTGTTATTACTTTTGATGGTACGAAGTTTCCTGGTTTGGTCGTAGATACATCACCAGAGAAAATCCAACCTTTTACAGTTGCTGAAATTTCTACATTATACCAAATTCCATCTGCACCTTTATGCTCACCAATAACAGTCAAACCTTTGTTGGCTACAATTGTGGAAATTACTTTGTAACTTCTTGTTGCTCCAGAATGTACTTTTGCACTTGTCGTAGTATAAATTACAGCAGGTGTTCCAGTAGGAGGATTAGTTGTGACTGGTGGAACTACAACTGTACCACCATCCGCTACTGCTTTTTGTAATTGTTTGATAGTCGCATCTTGTTGTGCAACTTGTTTTTCTAATGATGCTACTTTTGTTTGCAAAGGATTTAACTGTGCTTGTACCCATTCAACTGATGCCAAAAGTAGATTTGAATCTGCCTTCGTTGATGTCGGTGCATTAATAGTTAATAACAAACTCAACCCTAATACAGTACCAACTGTTGCTAATAATTTCTTTTTCATACGTTTATCTTCCTTCCATTACTGATTGAAATAGTTTTCTAACCCTTTACGAATTCCAGTTGCAGCTTTTTTACGGAAGGCCGTAGTAGCCAATTGTGCTTCTTCCGTAGGATTTGAAAGGAATGCTAATTCGACTAAAACAGAAGGAATCTCATTCATACGATTCACATAGAAATTTTCCTGTTTCACTCCACGATTATAAGTTCCAATAGATTTTACTAAATCGGATTGAATACTCTTCGCAAGTGTCAAACTTCTAGGACCATTAAAACTCACTGACGAATTATAGAACGTTGTAGTCCCTTTCGAAGTAGAATTAAATGAATCTGCATGAATACTTATAAATGCATCATAATCAGAAGCATTTGAGATACCTGTACGCTGTGAAAGCTCTAAGAATACATCTGTACTTCTAGTAAGCTTCACAGTAGCTCCAGCAGCCTCTAACTCAGCTTTAAGGAATTGAGCAGTTGCCAGATTCACATCTTTCTCTTTCGTTCCTTTTTTACCTATTGCACCAGGATCAGAAGCACCATGTCCTGCATCGATAATTATTTTCTTACCTACTAACCCTTTAGGTACTACTTTGATTGTTAGTTCGTTATTATAATCTCTAATTGTATAGGAGTATTTAGGATCGAAAGTGATTAATAATACAGATGTGCCTCCTGAAACTTTCTCCACTTTCATGCTCTTCACGCCAACTACATTCGATTTAATCTCGTTGATACTTGTTAAATTGCCATAAACACGCAGTACATTTGTGGATGGTACTGAGTAAGTAATGTCAAATTTCTTAGGTTTAGACCAAACCATATAGTTTTGACCATTTCTTACTTCTGTTCTCCCATTAGTCAATGAAATTGCTGAAACTGGTGCTGCATCTGAAAGAACAGATGCTTGAATCCAACCACGTTTTTCAGTTGGTGTTTCGATATTTACCCACCCGTTAAGCGTACGTAGTATTCGTACAGGTGAACTTAAATAAATTGTATCTACTTTCTTCGCGGTTGCACTTGCTCCGTTATACACTGTAGAAGTCTTTGTCCCGTACTTAGTTGGAAGGTTTGTACTTATTTCGAAGTCAGGAATCCAACCTTGCTTTCCATTCGCTTGAATATTTAACCAAGTAGTACCATCAGTCGAAACTAATTTGCTCAATACGGTATACTTCGTATTTTTTGCTACTCCTCCTAAAACTGCAGAATTATAATTGCTATCTGCATACATTAAAGCATTTGAACGTTGAATTGTACCTGTTTCTCCATTCCCTGGAGTGACAACTGGAGTATCGTTCACTTTATCTACAATAGTTACAACAGATTGATGTAACCAAGCATCTCCACTAGTAGAAACTACTTTATACCATTTTTCTTTACTTGCATCAGTTGCATATTGAGAAGAAACATATTGGTCATTAAGTTTTGATTGAGTTACAACATCATAAGTCGTTCCCGGACCTGAACGCATATTTGCTACAGAAACAGAAACCTTCAAGTTATTTTCTTCTGTAACTATATCTCCATTTGGAGATGGTGTTTCAGTTGATGGATTTTCGGGTACTGTAGAAACACTGTCAAATGATTCAGCAGACATCCAACCTTTTTTACCCACTGCATAAGTTACTTGATACCATTTTTCTTTTGCAGCATTCGTAAACTCTTGATGGATTGCTAGTTTTACACCTTTATTAATAGTTGCTACAGTTTTATAACTTTTTGTAGCACCAGAATGTACTGTCGATGTTTTACTCACGACTTTATTTGCAATGGAGTTATTTTCAAAGGCAGATGCAAGAATCCAACCTTTTTTCCCAGTGGCATATGTAACTTGAACCCATTTCTCGTTATAAGCATTAGTAAACTCTTGGTGAACGGTAAGGGTTGATCCAACTTTAGCTGTGAAAACTGTCGCATAGTTTTTCGTAGCTCCTTTATGAACAGTTGATGAATTGATAACTGTCATCACTGTAGCTGTTTCTCCCGCAGTCCCATTCAAGACGAATAAGTCCGAGCTAACCCAGCCTTTTTTACCGCTATATTCTACGTTAAACCAAATCTCATTTTGAGCATTTGTAAAAGCACCGATAATTTTTAATGAAGTTCCTGCAGGAATAGTCTTCACTACTTTATAAGAAGTTGTTGCTCCACTTCTCATATTAGTGGCATTTTTCCCTATTTTCTGTGTTGTTCCAACATAGGAATCCCCAGATTTTGTAGCAGACGCTTTAACAGCAGTTGTGGTTGCTTTTAAATAGTCACTAATAATCCAACCTTCAGTCGAATTAAAGGAAACTTTATACCAAATTTCCCCTTTACTATTTTTCTCATTGGCAAGTACAGAAACCGACTGACCTGCGCTAGTTTGTGATATTTTATTGAACTCAGTACCCGCACCTGATCTAATATTGACATTATTTTCAGTAACTAATGCTTTGTTACCTATCAATTGTTGAATATCTTCTATTATTATCGAAGAATTAGAGGCTGCGTATACGGACGGTGCTTCACTAGCAAGAAGGTTAAGTGGCAAAAGGACAGAAGTTGCTAATACAGATGATGCTATTACTTTTTTCATTTGTTCCTCCTAGAACGTTTATTTTCTACATAATAGAACACAGTATCTCATAAAACAATCCAATTAATGAATTTAAAACCTATGTACTATAAATTTAACATATAAACAAGTTTTATAGCATAAGCTAAAATTACTCATTTGTATAACAATATTATTACAATTCTCGACATTCTGTCATTAAAATGTAATATATCTCGAATTTACTAGAAAAGAATATCCGAATATTATACAAGGGAACATAATGCATTCTCACAAAGTATCGGTCAAACCTGCAACATCTTTAATTACCCTATCTCTTTCAATTAGTGGATAAAGAATTATAAAAATTACCGTTCATATCTATTCAAACTTAAAATCTTAATATTTGGAGTGTGGGATGAGTGAGACAGACGAGATATCACATCGACGCGCGCTAGCGACGGTGATAGCTCATCGCTCACCCCGCGAAAAGCGTCCAACTGAAACGGAAATCAGCTGCATCTATTCTATTTCCTTATAAATTGAAATCAATGAAAAGCTACACCTGTCATAGAATCTTTATCCTCTAAATTACTCTGACAAATCTCTTTATCTGATACCACTCACTTTATTGATTGAAGTGAAGTCGGCGACTCCAGCGGCAAAGTGCGAGCTGAAAGCCCCGCAGGAACGCTTAAGAGGTACTAAGGCTAAGAACGCCACTTCGTGTGGCAACGCCTTCGTGACCAACATCCTGTTGGCCCGAGGAGATTGAAGCTGTGCCCGCGGAAAGCGTCCGACTACACGGAAATCAACTGCATCTATTCTATTACTGAGTTTAATATTTTATTATTTAAGCGATAACCTCTATCCAAACATCAAATCGAGATGCACTTACTTTATTGATTGGAGTGCAAGCTGGCGACTTCGGCGGGATGAGTGAGGCAGATGAGCTACCACAGCGACGCGCTAGCGACGGTGATAGCTCATCGCTCACCCCGCGAAAAGCGTCCAACTGAAACGGAAATCAGCTGCATCTGTTCTATTTCCTTATAAGTTAAGAAAAATGAAAGGCTAACAGTTGCCATAGAATCCTTATCCTTTAAATTGCTAAATCTAATTCTATATCCAAAGCGATAAGCTCTGACAAATCTCTTAATCTGATACTACTCACTTTATTGATTGAAGTGAAGTCGGCGACTCCAGCGGGACAGCGCGAGCTGAAAGCCCCGCAGGAACGTAGTGACGAGGAGATTGAAGCTGTGCCCGCGGAAAGCGTCCGACCGTAACGGAAATCAACAGCATATATTACATATCTTTTATCTTTTATCTTTTATCTTTTATCTTTTATCTTTTATCTTTTATCTCTCACCCTCCAATTTAAATATAAGAAAATCAATTTTATTTTATAGACAAGCAGTTCCTCTCCTTAGAATCCAATTCTTTATATTTCTATAAAAAAAAAGAGTAAAACGAAACGCCCACGAAGGCGCTCCATTTTACTCTCCAAAAGATAAATCATTTGCAGTCTTAGTTTCATTTAATTCACTTTGCGCATTTTGTCCAAAATCATCTAAATTCAACTTTAACTGCTTTGAAACAGTCTCGATAGAATCCTCATCAGGGATGAAATAATAGATTCCTCTAATAGTTGCATCATCTCCAGTTATTTGTAACTGCTCAAAAGGAGACGACTTTAAATTTTGATACATTTTAATCAATCCAAAATAATCAGATGAAGGAATATTAGTTCTCACATTTTTTCCTACATCCTTAATCATATCATCAATTTTTGTAATATTACCGAGGCTTGTGCCTTGATTGATAATCTCTTGAATTACTTGTTTTTGACGTAAATTACGTCCGATATCCCCTTGGGGATCCGTTTTACGCATACGTACATAAGCAAGCGCTTCGTTCCCATTTAACTCCATAGGTCCTTCTGTGTACGTTTTCCATTTTAAACTCTCAGTTAACTGAGCCTTGAACGTAAATGGCACATCCACTTCAATACCGCCAACTGTATCGACGATATCTTCAAATCCTTGGAAGTCAGTAGAAACATAGTAGTCAATTTCTAAATCTAAAAACTCTTCTACAGCATTAATCGTATAGTTAATACCACCATTTGCATAAGAGTGATTGATCTTATCTTCATAACCTAAATCCGGAATATACACTTTAGTATCACGAGGGATACTAACCATTGAGATTTTTTCCGTTTTCGGATTAATCGTTGCTACAATAATCACGTCGGATCTACCATAAGTAGCACCTTCTTGATTTTCAATACCTGTAAGCATCAATGTGAAAGCGGAATCTTCTGCCATCGCACTATCAAACTTACTTTCTGCTTTATTTTCTTTATCTCGTTCTAACGGTTCAAACATGTTCGAGGTCGCATTTTTTGTCTGTAAGGATAGGTTAGTAGCGAATACAATCACACCAGACAATAAAACCATCGAAATGACTAGAACCGTATATAATAATTTTCTTCTCGTCTTCTTTTTTCGTTTTGTATGACGTGAAGTAGCCATAATTCTTCCCTACTTTACTGTTAAAATATAATCTCACCAATTATACATAAAATATTGTCGTATGTATATCAGGAAGTTGCTTACTTCTTCGTAAGGTTATGCAAGAGATCTTTGACGATTGAAACCCAGCTGTATTCGTTCAATGCTAAATTTCGTCCGCATTCTTTCATTTCTGTACGTACTGCCTCATCCATTTCTACAAATGAGAACATCGTATCCGCTATAGAATCAACATTTTCTGGCATTGCAACTAATCCAATATTATTTTTCGTCACAATTTCAGCACTTTCCCCTTTTCCGCAATATAATACCGGAACCCCAGAGGAAGCAGCTGGGAAAATTTTCGATGGGCGAGCTCCTTCAAATAATTGAATGTCTCTTAGTGGTACGATACTTACATCTGTCACTGAGAATAATTTAGGCATTTCTTTTAAAGGTAAATGGCCTAAAAAAGCTATGTTCATAAGTCCTAATTCTTTTGCTAATTCATGAAGTTTTTGTTCCTCTGGACCTGCTCCAGCTATTAAGAAGAAAGCGTTAGGAACTGTTTCCTGCATTTTCTTTGCAGCGTATAAAATAAATTCCAACCCTTGAGCATAACCCAAATTACCACCATAAGAAAACACGAACTTACCTTGTAGATTGAACTTTTCTACGTACTCCGCATTTTTTTCTTCTGGTTGGAAGAAAGTTGTGTTTACTCCATTTGGCAAGACAAATACTTTGTCTTGCGGCTGAGAGTGGTTAATAATGTATGATTTTATACCATCTGTTGCAGTAGCAATTTTCCATGAATGCTTATATAAAAATGACTCTAAAATTTCAGCAAGTTTAATAAAAAATTTATTTTTTACCAACCCTAATTTTACCGCAGACTCTGGCCAAACATCGGCAACATTAAAGACAAATTTTGCACCTTTTAATTTGGCGCCTAGTAGTCCCGTTAAGCCTAAAAAGATAGGCGGTGAATTCACTATAATAACATCTACTTTACCAGTTTTCATCAATCCGTAGAACGAACTGAATGTAAAAGAAAAGTACGATACTAAACGTTTATAAAATGTTCCTTTTTTAGAAGGATAAATCCAAGTACGATGAACAGGAATTCCATCCCATTCTTCAAACTCATATTTTTTCCCTTTATACTCATCTGGAATAATGCCGTGAGGATGATGAGGGAATGCTGTTACCACTTGAATATCATGGCCTTGAGCAAGAAGTTCCTTACTCACTTCATATACTCGAATTTGTGGTGCTCCTGTTTCTGGCGGGAAATGTTGACACAAATATACAATACGCATTTAAATCACCGTTTTAATCTTTCAATTTATTCTTTAAATATGCCAATAAAGGCTCTCTTAAATCATCACGTTTTAAAGCAAAATCAAATGTCGCTTGTAGGAATCCAAATTTATCACCGACATCATAGCGTTTCCCCTCAAACATATAAGAGTAAATAGGCTCTTTAGCGAGCAAGGAATCGATTGCATCTGTTAATTGGATTTCGCCTTTTGCATCTGGTTGTACTTTTTCCAATTCTTCAAAAATACCAGGTGTCAAAATATAACGACCAACTATTGCTTGGTTGGATGGAGCATCCTTAATGGCTGGTTTTTCGACTAATCTTTTCACTGTATATAAATTATTATCTGCTTCGCTATAGTCAACAATACCATATTTACTGACATCTTCAGTTGGGACTTCATTGACTCCTAAAATACTACTTTGCACTTGCTCATACTTATCAATCATTTGTTTTAATGCAGGTACTTCTGCATCAATAATGTCATCAGGTAGTAAGACTGCAAATGGTTCATTGCCAATGAATTTCTTTGTACATAAAATCGCATGTCCAAGTCCAAGTGGCTCTTTTTGACGCATATAATGTATATCGACTAAATTAGAAATGTTTTCTACTGTTTCTAGCAGCTCTAATTTCCCAGTCTTCTTCAATAATAGCTCTAGCTCAATGGATTTATCGAAATGATCTTCCATCGATTTTTTATTGCGACCAGTTACAATAATAATATCTTCAATTCCAGAAGCAATAGCTTCTTCAATAATATATTGTAGGTTGGGCTTATCTACGATAGGTAACATTTCTTTTGGTAATGCTTTTGTGGCAGGAAGGAAACGAGTTCCAAATCCTGCTGCAGGTATAACCGCTTTTTTAATCATATCCAATCACCTTTCTCTTTCTATACGATTAAAGATACTTTTTATATAGCTCTAACATATAGTGCGCATTATCAATCCAACTATAGTGTTCCAATACATGTGTAACTCCAGCTTGTCCCATGGAAGCTCTCAATTCATCGTTACTTGCTAGCTTCTTGAACGCTTTTGCCAGCTGATCTGGACTTTCTTTATCGGTCACTATTCCAGTCACATCATTGACTACTACCTCAGGAAGTCCACCAACATTTGAGACGACTACTGGAATCCCACAAGCCATCGCTTCCACTGCAGCAACTCCAAAGCTTTCACTATCTTCCGTAGATGGTACTGCAAAAATGGTCATTTTCCGAATTACATTTGGTACTTCTGTATTCGGTACTTTACCTGTAAACGTAGTAACTGAATCTATACCTAAGTCTTTGGATAGTTGCTCATACTCTGCTCGTTGTGGTCCGTCACCTGTTATCACCAGCTCGGAATTTGAAAATTCCTTATGGAACAAAGCAAAGCCCTTCACTAAATCAGCGATTCCATACTTATCTTCCAGTGCTTTTACTGTACCAACAATGATTTTATCAGTAGATTGTTCTGTACCTATTTCCGGATAAAAAATATTAATATCTACCCCAAATGGGGTTACCTCTACAAAACGTTTTGTATATAAATTTGTCTCTTTAGCCATCACATGACTGGTAGAGAAAACAGCTGTAGCTTTACTTAATGTGAATTCTATTAGTTTTTTATTGAGTTTGCTCTTTTTAGGGAAGTCAAAAATATCTTTTCCCCATACCGAAACAAAATACTTTTTATAATTAACCATCGCCCCTAACAATCCATAGCTAGAAACAAAATGAGAATGTAAAACATCTGGCTGCCATTCTTTCAGCATTTTTTTCAACGCAGGAGCTGCTGCTAAATAGGAAGCTTTGCCTGGTAATGATTTCGGTAATACAACAGTTTGTACTAATTTAGCATTGTCCTCAGAGTAATGATCTTTAAATGTGTATACTTTTACGTCAATTCCTTGAGATTGATAAAATAACGCCCATTTTTGAGTATGAATGGATCTGCTTGGTGCTAATAACGCAATTTTCATTGGTTACCTCCTATTAGCGCATGCGCTGCTTGTTCAGCTCGTTCATTCCATGCATGCTTTTGTAAAAAAGTTCGCTGTATATTTTGTTTGTATTCAGCGAAATGAGATGGGATTGCTTGCATTCCTTCTACAAGACTCTCAGCATCATCACCTGTTAGAACCCCGTAAGGTCCAGAAGCTATGAAGTCTTCCTGTGCAGAGCAATTAGTTGCAATGATCGGCAGTCCTGCTGTTAAGTATTCCACCATTTTAATCGGCACTGCAAAATCATTGTACACCGAACGTTTACGTGGAATAAAAGCAAAATCTACTTCCTCATATACTTTCTGTAATTCTGCCCCACTAACGTGCTTAACCTCTATATAGGATTTGTTTAGCTTGTCCTTATCCGCTCTTGGTAAATCATTAAATTCATCTTTACGACAAACAATTACTAATTTACCTTGAATTCCGCTCTTGTTTAACGCATCATAGGCATCCACTAATGTAGGTAAGCCGTAATCATCATTATTAATACCACCTACATAAATCCCTTTAAACGGATTTTGTATCTCATTTGTACTTGATTTTATTTCTGTAAAACGTCCTCCTGGAGGAAGCGCCATTTTAGTTGCATTTATATTAACGTACTTGCCCATAGCATCGCTTGGCAAAAAGACCGTATGCACATATTTTCCGTAAAACTTCTCTTCTAGCTTATAGATAGATTGCATGATAAATTTCTTTAACCCTTTTAATGAATACAATTCGTCGAATTTCCAGTACACATCTCGATAAAATACTCCGACTGGAATATCGTGTTTTTTTAAAGTTTTAAAGACATCTTTATCAATTTTCCAGTCTTTTGGTATATGCCCCGCATCAGTTAACCACAGCGGTATCGTTTGATTTTCAGAGTAACAAAATAGTGTCTGCTCTAGCTTTCTCTCCTGTAATACTTTATTCCACAAGAGACGACGTTCAGTTGTATTACCTGAAATGATGATAAGTTCTAATTCATGCTTTTGTGCATATAACTCAAAGGCTTTAATCATTTCTACTGGACGGATAGCAGATCCGCTCTTTGGATTTGCAGCTATCGTAAAAGGATAATAAATAAGAATATTTTTCATGCTTTCACCTTTTTCCTCTTCACCTTACTCATAAGGAATGTCCAAATGACGTGAAAATATTGCTCTACTATAAATAATCCTGCTAGCACGACTGTCATCATTATCCAAATAGGATTGAAGAAAAAGTCTGCTGCTCCACCAACTAGTGTTCTTGGAATATTAATCGTAAAGTAAACTGTTAATGCAATAACGACTGGAGTTTTTGGCAGTCTTAAGAAAGCAATATATAACAACTGAATAACAGCCGCTACATAAATAATACATACAATAACACCGACATAACCAAAGGAACCAAATGCTTCTCCGATGAAAATTGTATTTAATACTCCGCCAGTTCCTTTATCTACATTTTCAGGGAACACATTTTCCATGACCATTCTTGCTGAACGTACCTGTTCAACATCGAAAATACCAGCAATAAATGACGGCAATCCTTTCATCTCAAGGAAAGCGATTGAATGCGAGTATGTATCCAAATGTAAAAAGAAAGGAGATATTTGTGCGAGAATAATTCTTCCGATTGGACCAGAATTATAAGACAAAAAGCTCTCTACCTCTGTAACTCCTTGGATAGCTATATACATTATTACTAATAACACAGTCCCTGAAATAACAAAGGCACTGATTTTCTTCCAATTTAACTTTAACGTTTGTGTGAATACACCCGCTAACAACAACATGATGACATAAAAGAAAATAGGTGACTTTGCCAAATCGTATGTAGTTATTACTAAAGATGACATAAACAATAAGAAGAATACAATTTTCCAATACAATGCTTTAGACTGTGTTGTGTATATAAAAGCAATAATAGAAAGCACCGGTGTCAAAGCAATCGCAAATATGTTCCGTATATATACATCTATTCCACTTATTCCTCGCGATGCATCAATACGCATCTTCGCAAGTTCAGAAGTGTTTCCTTTTAACAATTCATATAAAGGAACTGTGGAGGTTTTTAACATTGTATACGCAACGGCTAACACTGATATAGCAGTTAGTGCACCAAATGCTAACCTAAACAAGCGTCTATTCTTATCTACACTTGTACGAACGGGTTCGTGTAGGTAGCGGTCAAACTCTTTTTCGGAATTAAAACCGAACATTCTTCCTACAACCAATTGCGTTAATGGAAATAAAATCATTAATATCGTCAACAAAATAAATCCAATGATTCGATATTCCTCATGGTCCATTCTTTTGATCATATAATAATCGTCAATTCCTAAAGCTATCAATAATCCGCCAATATAACTGGAGATAAGGAAAGAATAATAATATATTATCGTAATCATATTTGGCCTTACAGGAGAAAGGCTTCCAGAAACCTTTTTGAAAAGGTATGTGGAAGCCACCACAGTAAAGAGCCATATGCTAAAAATTAACAATGCTCACACCTACTTTATATTCATCAATAACGCCCAGCTTGGATATCTGTGGCATTTACTAGATTTTTTGATCACTTGAATCACTGTTGATCTCCCTTACAGGCGAACGCTATCCGCGGGCACGGCTTCAATCTCCTCGTCACTGCGTTCCTGCGGGGCTTTCAGCTCGCGCTGTTCCCGCTGGAGTCGCCGCCTTGCACTTCAATCAACAAGCTCGACTTACATATAAAAAGGACTTACTCACCGAGATTTTCAGAACTAAGCTAAATATTCCTTGAGTAACGTCAAAACTTTCTGAGCTGTGTTCCCATCTCCAAATACAGGTGTGTATGAAGGAGAAACTTGTTTGTTTACTGCTGCTACTATTTTATCTGTATCTGTACCAGTTAAAATATTTGCATCTTCTATTAATGTTTCTACCCATTCTGTTTGATCACGAACTGTTACGCATGGTACTTCTGCGAAATATGCTTCTTTTTGTACGCCACCAGAATCTGTAACGATTTTTTTCGCATTTGTTTCCAATGAGAGCATATCTAGATAACCTACAGGTTCAATTACATGTAAATTAGGAATTTCATCTAATTTAAATCCATAATCTTCTAACATATGCTTCGTACGTGGGTGTATTGGCCATACTTTTTTATCGGGAATTTGACTAAATGCATCTAAAATAGATTTCATACGTTCTACATCATCTGTGTTTTCTGCACGATGAATCGTGATTAATAAGTAATCTTTAGCTGTTAGATTTTCACGTTCTAAAATAGTCGTAGATGACGCTGCTAATTCTTTGTTGTACAATACTGCATCATACATGACGTCCCCTACATTATAAACGCCATCTGAAATATGCTCGTTTGTTAAATTTTGGATAGCTGTATCAGTTGGGCAAAGAAGTAGTGTAGAGATATGATCTGTTAGGATACGGTTTACTTCTTCTGGCATTTTCTTGTTGAAACTACGAAGTCCTGCTTCAATATGCACAATCGGTACATGAAGTTTAGCCGCTGCAAGAGCCCCTGCTAGTGTTGAGTTAGTATCACCATATACAAGTACAAAATCCGGAGTCTCAGTTAAAATTATTTCTTCAATTTTAGCTAACATTTCTCCAGTTTGTTTCCCATGGTTTCCAGAACCAATTCCTAAATGATAATCTGGTTTAGGAATATTCAACTCTTCAAAAAAGATGTCGGACATATTCGCATCATAATGCTGCCCAGTGTGCACGATAAGTTCTGTCACTTCTTCACGAATTACACGTGATACCGCTGCAGCTTTTATAAATTGGGGTCTTGCTCCTAAAATTGTAAGAACCTTCATTTTGTAATCTCCTTCATCATTTCAATCATGTCTTTTACGATAAATGAATTAATATTATATGGATGTTCATACTTTTTACCATTTCGTGAGAACTTTAACGATTTTATATATTGCTTATATGTTGGATAAATACCAAACCATTCCATCGGCTCATCAAAGTATTTCCGGTATAGATTTTTCTTCCTATATAGCTTGCGCAAAACAGGATAAAGAATCCCATACTTATTTTTTAATGAATTTTCTGGACCTGGTTTTTGAGGCATTGGATAATAATCTGGATGCATTTTATGCAATGTATAATCATATAAATATTTTTTATATTTTAAGTCTGCTGGAAGCTTACTGAAGAAATGGATTAACCGATCGTCCCATAAGGGAAGGGACCAGCTTTGGCCAAAATATTCATACACGCGGACAGAGTTAATAATGAATTTAGATTGTCTTTCTCTCCAGTTCCACTCATCTATTAATGAAGACACTCGCTCATTCGTGTAATTGGAATACACTTCTATGTCTTCGAATAAACCTCTTCCTATATTCGTGTTTGCATAAGTTTTTTCACCATTTAGTTCCCATAATCGGAAATGTTTATTCATGATAAAGGTTTGAATTTCACTCACTTCAAAGTCTTTATCAATAATCGATTCATAGGGTAAGTGACCACCTGCTAGATAATCTAAGGAATGACCTGGAAGGAACACTGCATCCTCTAATTTTTCTTCTTGCACTAATAACTTTGTGCTCGGAAAATCCTGTAAATGGGCAACAGAAACACCATTACTGGAATATACAACATAGTCTTTCCATTCCTCAGATTTGTACATGTCTTCCCACATTTTTTTGTCATAAGCAAAATACTTCCACTTAAGCCCTAACTGATCTGCTATTTGTTTACTAACTGTAGATTCACCATTACCTGGTCTTCCATATGTAAAGGTAGTAATATTCTCTTTTAAACCTCGTTCCACGAGATTCAATGCTATTAACCTAGAATCATAGCCACCACTAAGTGGGATAATTATTTGACGTCCCTTTAAGCGCGTTGCCAAATCATCAAATAAATCATGAAAAACCTGCTCCAATTCCGCAGCAAATGTATCAATAGACTCGGATTCTTTTTCCAAAACATAGGTGTAATAATATGTTTGGTTAGCTTCCTTAGCAAGTTTTACATAAGAAACCGCTGGTACTTGGAACCAGTCTGCAAATAGAGTTTTATCTCTAAATACAAATCCTGTGACAAGAAACTCATCTTCTGCTTCCATTACCATGTCCATGCCTTCATGAGGTGTAATATAATCTTGGACAATCCAATTGGCTGCAGAATCTTGTGAATAGAATAATGGGATGGATCTTTTCATATCTGTCACTAAAGTGGTGTTATGTTCATTCGTGAATATTAATGCATATTCGCCATTCCATTTAGAATATTCCATAGTGGAAAGCTGTGCTTCATTAAATAGGCTACCAAAATTTTCATGGGTGACATATTGATTTTCATAGTAGAAATAACCTCTGAAAAACCCTTCATACCCTTCGCCTATAATAGGATAAAAATCTTTATGCCTCAGGTTAATTTTACAATTTCTCGCCATGTCATATCCCCCATTATTTTCTATTTACAAAATACTTATCCATTCGAACAAGCAGTACTAAAATGATGAACGCTAGCCATACTCCAGCTATTAGCAAGTCATTTAAATCCGTTAATTGTATATACACTATGCTTAGTGTAGCAGCGATTAACCAGAAGATTGTCCATGCCATTTTAAATCCAGAGAAAGGTACATAGTATAGCTTCTGACTTTTGCGAAACACCATAAATAGAGCCAAGCAGTATGCTGATATATAGGAAATGACAGTGCCCCAGATTAAGAAACTTGGAACGAATATAAAATTCAATATAACAGATACAACTGCGGCTATTCCAAATGCTATAGAAATGTGTTTTGTTTGTTTGGAATAAAATATCCCCGTAGAAACGATCATATAATAAAAACTTAAAAAAGTAGCAATTGAAATAGGTGCTACATATTGAAACGCAATTCTAAACTGCTCTGGCATTACTAAAATAACCCATGGCATAACTGTAGCTAACGCTAAAACTCCAAAACTACCTATCAATAAAAATGCTGCATATAGAGTAGAAAATAGTTTTGGGCTACTTTCCTTATCTTTCAATGACATAGAAAAAGGTCTCCAAGCAAGCTGAATCCCACTCGTCAACAAGGTGATGAACGTAGCAAATTTTATAGCGGTACCATAGAGCCCCACATCGCCAATAGTTCCATACCCTCTGATAAAGTAATTATTTGCATTTGCAATAATCCAAAACGCTAAAGAAGCAGGTACTAACGGAGTAGCATAAACAAGTATTTTCTTTAAAATACTCCAATCAAACAGCGGTTTCAAATAAACTCTTACTGGCTTTATCAATACTAAGACAATAATAGCTACACTTATCAAGCGAGCTAATAGTATTCCTTCCAGTGAAGTCCAAACGAACATCAAGAAAAGGAGAGATACGATTGCTATTAAAAGCATCTTGGCAACAGTCATTGCGACTACTTTTTTTGTATGAAAATCGTATCTCAAAATAGTTAGAACAAGTGTCAGTATTGTATCTAAACAAAGTGTACCAAGAGCTATATAAAACAATGTAGCTTGACCAGGAACGTCTAATAGCAATACAGAAAGCCACTCTCCACCGATTAAAAATACAACAAATAACAAAATAACTATGGATATTCTAAAGGTCATAACGGATCGAACATATTTTTCACGTGTCTCTTTATCTTTATACTCAAAGTAGTAATAGGCCAAAGCTGAATCTGTACCAAAGATTACTAAGAAAGTAAGCATCGACACATTTGTATCGACTAACTGAAGCAAACCTACTAGCGATGTATCAACTAAATAATGAGCGTACAAAGGAAACAGGATGAAAGCTATTAGTTTCGTTCCGACATTCATAAATGCGTAAAGGAGCGAATCCGCTCCTAAACGTTTTAACTGAGAGAACACTTAGAGAAGCTCCTCTTCAGGTACATTTTTCATGAATTTAGCTGGGAATCCTTTTATAACTGTTTTTGCTTCTGTATCTTTTGTAACGATTGCTCCTGCAGCAACAAAAGTTTCTTCTGCAATAGTGATTCCCGGAAGAATAATAGATGCTCCACCTACACGTGCACCTTTTTTCACAATTGCTCCTTTGATTTTATCAAAACGAGCTTCTGTTCTTCCCATAAAGTTATCATTTGTAGTAGTAACACAAGGTGCGATAAAGACATGATCCTCTAGAGTAGAATGCGCCGTTATATAAGAATTCGATTGAATTTTTGTGCGTTCTCCGATTGTTACAAAGTTTTCTACCGTAACATTACGTCCGATAATAACAAATGATCCAATCTTCACATCTTCACGAACAGTAGCTAAATCGGCTATTAATGTACTTTCACCGATAATAGCACCTCTATAAATAATAGTATTCGCACCAATTGTACATTCTTTTCCTAGTTCAAGGGGTGGAATTTCTTTTGTAATTTGCATTGTGCTTGTTTTAGCTGGCTTCGGTTGCTTTCCAACAACAGCACCATCATCGACAGTTGTTCCATCACCAATGATTGTGTTTGCATGAATAGTCACACGATTACCAATGCGTACATTACTTCCCACTCTGGCCCCTTCTTCAATTACTGAAAAATGTCCAACTGTTGTATTTTCACCTAGCTCCGCAGTTTCATGTATAAAGTTCATGTTCATATCCCCCTTAAAGTTTAATATAACGATTTGGAGTTTCGATTCCTTTGAATGCATTACGCGTATCAAAGATAACTTTAGATCTCTTAGCTATATTTTCATAATCAAACCCAGTATGATCTGTAGCGAGGATAACCATGTCTGCATTATCAAGTAGTTCATCCGTCAATTCTGAAGTATGAAGAACTTCCCCATTTACACGGTAAGATTCTACATGCGGATCCACTGTTTTGAAATCAGCACCATGATGTAATAATAACTCGACTAGTTTAAGTGATGGAGATTCACGCATATCATCGATATCTTTTTTATATGCTACACCTAAAAGAAGAACTTTTGCATTACGTAACGCTTTACCTTCATCATTTAAGATTTGCATTGCGCGCGTAATAACATAATCAGGCATAGAGTTGTTTATTTCTCCTGCTAGTTCGATTAATCTAGTGTGGTAGTTATACTCACGTGCTTTCCATGTTAAATAGAATGGATCGATTGGAATACAGTGACCACCTAAACCAGGACCTGGATAGAATGCCATAAAGCCATATGGTTTCGTTTTAGCTGCGTCAATTACTTCCCAGACGTCAATTCCCATTTTTTCGCATAGAATGGCCATTTCATTTGCAAGTGCGATATTAATATGACGGAATGTGTTTTCAAATATTTTTTCCATTTCAGCAATAGCTGGACTTGAAACTTCATGGACATCGCCTTCAAGAACACTGCTGTATAATGCAGCGGCTACATCCGTACATTTTTCTGTAATCCCACCAACTACTTTTGGTGTATTTTTAGTATTGTAAGTTTTGTTACCTGGATCGATACGCTCTGGAGAATACGCAATGAAGATATCTTCTCCAACAATAAATCCTAATTTTTCCAAAGCGGGACGAATAATTTCTTCTGTAGTACCTGGATAAGTTGTCGATTCTAAAACAACTAGTGTACCTTTTTTCGCATATTTTGCGATTTCAGTTACTGAACTTTCAACGTATGAAGTATCCGGTTGTTGATAAATATCAAGAGGCGTTGGTACACAAATAGCTACCGCATCCACTGAACTAATAGAACCATAATCAGAAGAGGCTGTTAAATGGCCTGTGTCTACCATTTCTTTTAAGTCATTATCTACAACGTCTCCAATATAGTTAACGCCTTTGTTTACTTGTTCAACTTTAGATTCTTGTACATCAAAACCGATAACTGTATAACCAGCTTTTGCTTTTTCTACAGCTAGTGGTAATCCAACATACCCTAATCCAACGACACCAATAACAGCAGTACGGTTTTCAATTTTTGCTAATAATTCTTCATAGTAATTTGACATATATGTCTCTCCTTTAAATTAACTGAATGTAATACGTTTACCTGTCTCAGATGATTCGATAATTGCTTCTATAAGTCGAACAGGGTTATAACCATCTAAACCGCCAACTTCTGGATCCCGGTCTTCGTTGATCGCTGCAACCATATCTTCAATAATACAGTCGTGACCCTTTTTGCCCCATGGATCATTTTGTATTTTAGTTTTTAATGCTTCTACTTCTTCTGGAGAATAACCTTCTACATCCCAAGTATCGATGAATACTGCATTTTTCCCACTAACTTTAACACTAGCAGTTTCACCAAAAATGGATAAAGATTCTTCCAAGTTTTGCGGATAAACAGTCGTAGCTGCTTCTACCACTCCTAGAGCACCACTTTCAAACTCTATTAACGCAGTTGCCACATCTTCTGTTTCTATATCACGGAAACGTGTAGCGACCATTCCTTGAACAGATTTCACTGGTCCCATAAACCATAACAACAGGTCTAGATTATGTATTGCTTGATTCATCAGGACTCCACCGTCGAATTGCTTTGTACCTCTCCATGGTGCTTGATCATAATACGCTTGTCCTCTATTCCAACGGACAGTTGCATTAGCATGGCTAATTTTACCGAATTTCCCTGCATCCATTAATTCACGAACTTCCATAATAGCTGGACGGTAACGATTTGGATGAACGATAGAAAGTTTAACGCCTGCATCTTTGGCAATTTCCATCATTTCAAGAGCATCTGAAGAATTTAGTGCCATTGGCTTTTCTGTAACAATATGCTTTTTATGTTTTGCAACAGCCTTCGTTAAGGTCGCATGAAGACCAGAAGGAACACAAATGTTTACTACATCAATTTGTGGATTTTCAGTCAGCATTTTATCTAAATCTGTATATTTCAACACATTTTCATCATCGATTAATAATCTTTCCGGATTTGTATCACAGATGGCAAGAAGATTTGCTCCTTCTGCATTCTGAATAGCAGCTATATGTTTATCTGCTATGAAACCCATACCTACAATTGCAAATTGAATCATACTCTTTTACTCCCTCTAGCTTCTAAAATATATTTCCATAAAGATAAAGTAAGGATAGTAGCCAATATACCAAGAATGAATCCTGCGATTGCTCCTTCTAAACCATATGATTTTGTTTCTACCACATACGTATTTGCTAATGCGGGTTGCTCATAAGTAATTATGTCATTTCTCACACGTTGCTCTGTAGCTAATGCATTTTTCAAATCCATTTCTGCAGTACTTAATAATGCTGCAAAGTTATTTACTACTGTTAAATTTTCTGTATCACTAAGAATCCCTTTATAGGACTCAATTGCAGTCTGTAAAGTTGCAACTTGGGCAGCCTGCGTATTTGCATACGTTTCTGTTCCTTTTACCACTTTATCATGCTGAGCCATTAGCCCTTCTATTAACTGATCATTAAATTGAGTTAACTCTTTTGTTAACTCATCCTTATTATTCCCATGAGTTTCAACTTTAATATAACTTCTTGTAGGTACAAATACTTCAGTAGTTCCAGTAAAGTGTTGACCATATTTTGTTTTAATATGTTCTGGGTTAGTCAATGCTTCTAACTTAACAGAACCTGTAAAGATTGTACTTTTCCCTACGTAATCTCCATCTTTAGGTATGACCATTGCGCCAAGGTAACCTAACAAAGCTAAAATTACAGGAATAATAATAAACCAAACTTTCTTTTTCCAAAAAAATTCTAATGAATCGTACAAACGATATGTTTTATTTTCAGCCATTTCACTTCTCCTTCAAATCTCTTGAACAGGCAGTAAGAGGGAAACGTAAATAACGTCTCCCTCTACTATTTATCCATTCATTATTTACTAGCAAAAAACTCGGCAATTTTCTCTACCACGTATTGTTGTTGTTCTTCTTTTAACTCTGGGAACATTGGTAAAGAAAGTGCTTCGTTTGCAGCTTTTTCAGATTTAGGGAAATCACCTTGTTTATAACCTAAACCTTCAAAAACAGGTTGAACATGCAATGGTAGTGGGTAATAAATCATTGTAGCAACGCCATTTTCTTTTAAGAAAGCTTGTAATTCATCACGACGCTCCGTCAAAATAGTGTACTGATGGAATACATGATGGAATCCTTCTACAACTACTGGTGTTTTTACATGATCTGCAACTTTTTCGTTTAACAGATTTGTATAAAAATCAGCATGTGTTCTACGTTGTGCACTCCATGTATCTAAATGAGGGAATTTAACATTTAATACAGCTGCTTGTAACTCATCTAAACGGCTATTATAACCAAGTACATGGTGGTAATATTTTGGCTTGCTACCATGCACACGAATTACACGGCTTTTTTCTGCAATATCATCATTATTAGTAACGACCATACCACCATCGCCGTAGGCACCAAGGTTTTTAGTAGGGAAGAAGCTATATGTAGCTGCATCTCCTAATTCACCAACTGTAAACTCCCCTTGTTTAGCACCAATTGCTTGTGCTGCATCTTCCACAACAAAAAGATTATGTTTATCTGCAATTTTACGAATGCTTACCATGTCAGCCATTTGTCCATATAAATGTACTGGAATAATAGCTTTTGTTTTATCAGTAATATGTTTTTCAATCTCATTAGGGTCTAAATTAAATGATACTGGATCAATATCTGCATATACAGGTGTTGCACCAGTTCTTGCAATTGCTCCACCAGTTGCAAAGAATGTGAACGGAGTTGTAATAACTTCATCTCCAGGTCCAACTCCAGCTGCTTGTAAAGCTATATGAATTGCATCACTACCATTCCCACAGCCAATACCATGAGCAACATGACTATATTCTGCAATATCTGCTTCTAGTTTTTTAACATTACTACCAAGTATAAATTGAGAGCTACTCATAACTCCGTCTAATGCTTCCAAAACTTCACTTTTTAATGTTGCATATTGTTCTGATAAATCTAACATTGGTACTTTCATTGTCTCAACACCAACCTATTCCATAAATTAAAATCTAATATAAATTTAAATAAATATGTGAAAAGCACAAATTAATTGCGCTTATACCCAACAACTTTTTGGAATACAGAAATAATCGGCCTGTATTCATCACTGACTAGTCCAATCTTTTCAGCAATAATTTCAAACGCAACTAATATAAACAACAAGATAAATATTGCCCATCGTAAAGTTAGTGTTTCAAATGTAATTGCTGTAATACTGAATATTAAACCAAAACCATATATTACTAATACAGTGTCACGATGCTTCAACCCTAATGCTAATAATCGGTGATGCAAATGCGACTTATCTGCAACAGAAATAGGTTTCCTGTTGACGACCCTTCTAATTATCGCAAAGGACGTATCAAAAATTGGAACACCTAAAATCATAATTGGAACAACAAAGCTAAACAAAGTGACGCTTTTGTATAAACCAAGTAATGACAGTATCGATATTGCATATCCGAGGAACATCGAACCAGTATCACCCATGAAAATCTTCGCAGGGTAGAAGTTATGGAACAAGAATCCAAGCGTACTTCCCAATAATATTAAGGAAAGTGTCAAAATCAACATTTTATCTCCTGTGAAAGCCAGGAACGCAATACTCGCAAATACAATGGAGGAAATCCCAGCCGACAACCCGTCCAAGCCATCAATTAAATTGATAGCATTGGTAATAGCTAATATCCAAAACAATGTAACTACATACGAGAAGATACCAAGTTCGAAAACACCAATGAATGGGATATTTAAAACATCAATCGTTAATCCACTACCCATTACTGCACAAGCCGCTAATATCTGACCTAATAGTTTAATCTTTGCTGAAATCTCGTATTTATCATCTATTATTCCCAAAACAATTATGATCAATGCACCGACCATAATACCAGTAATTTTCGCCTCATATAATCCAGCAACAAAATAACCAGCAATCACCGCTATAAAAATAGCAAGTCCTCCTAATCGAGGCATTACGTTTTGATGTACTTTTCTTTCAGAGGGCTTATCAACCGCTCCTATTTTGTGTGCTAGTTTAATAACAAGCGGAGTAACCGCTATTGCTGTCGCCATAGATATGATAAAAGCAAGAAGTAATTTAATATCCAAATATATCATCCTTGTTTTATTATTTTCAAAAATTTAAATGCAACTCCCATTTAGACGTATATGCTATATGAAAGTTTCTTCAATTACTGATTATACTATAAAAATACGGTTATAACCAAATTTAGTATAAAGAAAGAAAAGACAGATTTTTCTTAAACAATCCAGTCAGGTTCGTAATAAAGCACTAAATTTTAGAATCCACTTGCACTGATCGCAAATTTATATAACTACTTGAAATATCTACTATCAGATTCAATTCTATATGTTAACTGTATTACAAGATAAATAAAATGGTAAATTATGCATATAATAATCACAATCTCCATTATCGGAAAGGGGTGCTTGTAAAACCATTTGATAGGCTCCGCTATTTCTTTTATCTATAAAAACACACAAAGGAGCGCGACAGCAGTCGCACTCCTTTGTGAAAAACATAGTTATTAAGAACTCCAACTATTCTTTAAGAGAACTCTGGCCAGTTTACTTGAAACTGATCTCCCTCAATCTTTTCGAGAGTTCTATACTTGAATGGTACTAGCTCATCCAACTTATATTCTTCCAATGCCTTTTCAAGTGGTAGCAATTGAAAACTTTCCTCTTCTTCTAGAATCAAATATGCTCCCTCCACTTTTCCTGCTTCTTTCGTATTAATACGAATAAAAGCTGGGAAGAACAAATCATTATTAGATTGTATAATAGAAGAAACAAGTATTACATTTTTACCATCCTCGACAACGCTATCTTGTTCAATTTTATCAAATACTTTTAAAGCCCAAGCTTGTCGCTTATAATAACCAATAATCTTTTCCGCTCCAGCTTCCACTGAGGCGTTTGATTTTTTCGTTTCTCTCTCTTCCGAACTCATGTACTTCCCTCCACTATTAGCAAAAATCCATACGAATTACGTTATCATACATTAATATAGTTCGCAACTACTATTACTATTCTCTTACGTTAGTCTTTATAAATAGATTGAATATCATCAATTATAATAGAACCATTTGTTTTGTTGTTATTCTCTGTTTCCATATAACGAACAGGTAGAGCCATTTTCAGTGGATACGATAACCCCGCTGGTACTTCTACTGAAACAAACTGCCAATTAGACCAGTTTACATTTTTACTAAAGTCTAATTGAACTGTTTTACCAGAGGCATCGGTAATTTGAGAACGCAACCAATGTCCCTTACTATCTCCCTTAACCCACATACCAATTTTCTTAGCAGGAGTAGTGATCGTTAGACTAGTTTTTGCATCCACATACGCACCCGATGTTCCAGTGGTACCTGTAAAGTCATAAACTAGTTTAAGCGCTTTGGACCCATCTCTATCACTTGTAACTGATTCAACTGAAACAGAATTTACACGATCACCTGAAGCCTCATAGTTAGAAATACCTTTATTGAATGATTCTAGAATAGTTGGAGCTACTTCTCCTATAACAACAGGAACTGTCGTAGTCTTAGATCCATATTTTACAGTAATCGTCCCAATACCATCTTTGTTTGGAGCTGTAAATTTACCATTTTTTATCGTTCCAATAGTAGTTGACCAAGTAAATGCAGCTTGATCTGTAATTACTGCTTGGCCATTATTCATTCCACTTGCAGTAACTTGAATAGCTTGTCCTTTGTTTGCATGCAACGTACTTTCGTTCGTTTTAATG
This sequence comes from Psychrobacillus sp. FSL H8-0510, assembly GCF_038008345.1. Lineage (NCBI taxonomy): Bacteria > Bacillati > Bacillota > Bacilli > Caryophanales > Bacillaceae > Psychrobacillus > Psychrobacillus sp. FSL H8-0510. The sequence goes on along the minus strand of NZ_JBBOYZ010000001.1, from coordinate 912,308 downwards.
CTATCTAACGTATTAGTAACTTTAATTTGAATATTGGTAGTTTTGCCGTCATATGTTACAACGCCAGCATAGGTTCCTGGACCTGCTGTAACTATTTGTTTTCCATTCGTACTTTTTAGAACAGAAGAAGTTACTGTGCCATTCCCGGATACTGCTACAGGATTCATGTATTGATCAATACCTTTAACAGGCACGGAAAGATTAGTATAAGTTGCACCTTGGAAAAGTTCTAAAACATCCGAAGCTGGTGCAATTGTTGCTAGTGCACTTGTCTTATACTTGCTGATAAATAATAGTGTGTTAGATACAGAACGTTCTCCACCATCTGATGGTTTGTTCGCAACAGTCACCTTATCTGCTCCTAGTTCTCTAGCTACTAGAGTAGAAGAACCACCGCCATCGAATGTCATCGCATATTGAGCGCCTAAATCTTTCATAAGTTTAGCAGTATTTTGTAGTGTCAAACCTTTACTTGCAGTACTACGACCATCTACTACTGCTGTAAAAATACTTCCGTCTTTTTTAATACCAACTGCCGTACGTGGCGCAACCCCTGCAACTTTGATCGTTTGTAGTGCTCCATTTTTCACTAAATGATAACGTCCACTAATAGATTCACGAACATCATTCCATTCAGTAGGCGTGAAGTTAGTTACAATTTCTATTTGATCTCCTATTTGAACAGTTTCTAAGAACTTACTTGCAAAATGGTGTCCTGAAAGAATAATTTCTCCACTGTTCAACTTTGCATTTCCAACACTAGAGATATTTTCAGTTACGGTACCTACTAATTTTTCAGAACCATTTAACTTGCCAGATTCCACTTTCACTCTGACTTCGGTTCCTAGGTTATTTGTCCCTGTAGTTCCCGAGAAGTCTTTCGTATATATTACTAGGTGATTTGCAGCTCTACTTCTATTAACCGAATTAATAGCATAAGATTGTCCACCATTAACTGTAACATTCATCGCTACTGTCGGGGCACCAATAATAGCTTTTCCATTTGCTTTGATGCCTAATACAGCTAGATCACTTAATGCCGTTTGAGGTGTAGATACGATAGATCCATCCATCATCATTAAGTCAATAGGTTGACCATATTTATCGAAATAATCTCCATTTACTCCCCCCACCACATGATAGGAATCATTTTCAACCACACTATTTGCCTGTGAGGAAGTAGTTTCAAAGCCTTTTATCTGATCTTTTGCTAACTCAGTCTTTAACTCAATATTTGATGTTTTGCCATCGTATTCAAGCATGAATAGTTTTTGTAAACCATTTGTTGAATCGATATCAAAGTACTTTTTGCGTACACCAGGAGCTATTTGTGTAATAGATTGGTTAGAAACCTTACCTATTGTTAAAGAAGGTTTTTTCTCTACAGGAAATAAATTAGAAGTTGTATTTCCTGGTGCTGGCGCCGTCCCTTGTGCATTTGCTAATTCTTTTAACTTTGCTTTAGATGGTGTTTTATATTCTACATAGCCAGCCATTTTCGTAATGTACATGCCGCCACCTAAACCATACTGTCCACCGTACATATTGTCATAACGGTAAACTCTGTATTGTTCTCCAGGTTTTAATATTCTTTCAAATACTAATCCATCTGAAGTGCGCTTCCATAAGTTTATAGGTTTAACAACTTTAATCTTCCCAGCTTGGCCAGGAACCATTAAAATCCCATCCCAATACACTTTAGTAGTTTGTGCTTCTACCTGATTCGTTTGAAATAATCCGCCCATGGCTACTGCAAAAATAATAAAAAGATATAGCAATTTTTGTTTCATTTAAGTTACATTCTCCTTCGCTTCGTTGAACTTTTATCGCTATTCGTTTTCCTTCACTTTACGATTTTGTTCGATTGTATATTTCCACAAATTACTGCCATCGTAGTAATATAAATTACCGTTCAAATCTTTTTCTAGGCCGTAAACGCCTTTATCTTTTAACCACTCAACTTTTAATGTATCTTTTGTCACTTTGAATAATTTACCTTCAACGCTTCCGTATATAAATCCATCAACGTTCTCAAGGATTTGAGCATTACGGAATCTACCTGAAATTAATGGTAATAATTCAACTGTTTTAACATCTGTCCACTCATCTGTGTAGACGAATAGCTTTCCGTCCGCCATACCCCAAACTTTATTATCCTTATCTACTATTAAACTAGTAACCATACTCGCACTAAATGGTAGATGAATATACTTCTTGTCTTCCGGTGTACTTCTATTAAAGTAAAATAGTCTTGCTCCCCTAGGATTTACTTGTTGGTTTGCATGAATAGACGTTCCGCCAAATACTTGTGTTCCTCTACTAACAAGCGAAACAATACTTTGGTTATAAATATAATTCTCGTAAATTTCCATTTTTTCTGTTGCTGTATCGTAGAATGCTAAAGCTCCGCCTCCAACACTTGTATCTGGCAAGGTTCCAAAAATGATTTCTTTACCATTGTTATATGGTGCTACAGCAGTCGTACGTTCTTGACCATATTGGTTCATACGAATAACTTCTTTTGGATTTCCAGTAGACCATTCTTTTTCACGATCATAAACTAGTAATCTTGCTAGCGGGTAAGCGCCGATATATAGCTTGTTATTAATATCAAACATAGATTCAATTTGGCTAATGTTACGGTATAATTCTTTATTTCCTGTTTGTACATCATAAACACCAAGTCCACCAGACATATATCCGTTAGCAAAAATTTTCTTGCCATCTGAACTTGAAGCAAGTGTATATAACTCTACTGGCTGTTCTGGTAAGTCAAATTGATGGTAAGTCATTTCACCTGTTTGAGGATTATATTCAAAATGTTGCCCTAAATTATCCACCATCCCAGAAAGAACAAATTCTTTTGGTTCTTCTTCGATAGGTTGTTCTTCTATTACTAATCCTTCTTTATTAGGAATTCCTTTATCGATTGGATTTACTATGACTGGTAGAGCACTTCCAATTGGAATTTCTTTTCCAAACGCGTCTAAAGCTCCTTTTAAAATCGTATCCTTAGAATTATCTTGAATCTCTTGTTCCGATGTAGGAGTTTCTTTAATGATAAAGTCTAAGCTAATAGCTTCTGTTCCTTTTGGTAAATAGACACCTAGCTCTGTATGTTCTTTCTTTTCTAAATTATATTTAATAAGCTGTTGCGCTTTTGTATAATACAATGCATCCTCATTCGGAGATAGTACTGAAACTGTTTTAGAATTCAATTCAAACTCATCAACAACTTTTAATGTTTTACGATCAAAGATTACTGCTAGATTCGAAGGATGTAATCTTGCAATAATATAGTCTTCCGTTAGAACTAAATCCTGTGCATATTTTTCAGACATATATTTAGAAGGTAAAAATGAAGTGAAATTTTTTGTTTTAGGTTTTTTCACCAATAAATCCATTGGAGATCCAATTGAAACATAAATTTCATCTTTCTCTTCATCTGCTACAATTGCTTTCACAAATTCTCTTCTTTTCCGAATTTGACCAAATTCTTCAATTCTTTTTGTTTCTGTATCAAAAGCAACTAAACTTCCTCCATATGCAGAACCTGCATATACTTTGTTACCAGAAACGATTAAATCTTGTATAGATGTATCGCTTTTATTCGAAAAAATAGCACCATGCTTTTCAAATTCCTCTGAGTTAGGATCATAGCTGTACAACGTACTAGAAACAGAACCACCAACCCATAACTTACCGTTTTCATCTACATCAAGACCCCACGCACTTTTTGAATCTTCCAGCGTAAACGTATGTAGAATTTCTTTTGTAGCATAACTAACAACTACTAAAGCTGCTGGAGAACCATGCATGATGTAATAGATGAAGTACTCTCCCTTTTCATTTGCTGCAATTTTCGAAGAAACTGCTGATGATTTGAATATCAACGAACCAAGATTTTCATAACCTTCTAAAATAACCTCTTCTTCCGGCTCAGCTTCAACCGCATCCTCTAGCCATTCTTCGGAGTCACCTTCTACTTCAATAATTTCTTCCACTGAATTTCCAACTTTTTCTACTTCTACTACGTTCTCTATTTTTACTTCCGTGGCTTTTAATTCTTCTGCATAAACGGTTGAACTTATTGGAGCAACTAGCATAATACATACCATAGATTTGTAAATTTTTCTCATTTCATAACCCCTTTCCCTCTTATTCTAACATTAACATCTATTGGTAACATTTAAAACTTATTGTTGTAATATAATTGAAATATAAGCACTTTATCTTACAAATGCTCCATTATATAATTCATGATATAATGGAATTTGGAATTTAAAAGTAGGGAGAATGAATATGTTACATTCTATTAAAAAGATGATATCTGGTGAAATGATTGAATTAAAACAACTGAATAAAATTGTATCTAAAATAAATGCCTTAGAAGAGTCATTTTCTCTTAAGACAGATGCGGAATTAAAAGCTTATACACAAGTTTTCCGAGATCAACTAAATAATGGAATCTCTCCAGAGGAATTGATCATTGAGGCTTTCGCCGTCGTTCGGGAAGCATCTAAACGAGTTCTGGGGTTAAGACATTATGATTCTCAGTTGATGGGTGGTGCTGTACTAACGCAGTCACAAATCGCTCAAATGCAAACGGGTGAAGGTAAGACATTAGTAGCAACACTTCCTGCTTATGTGATGGGTGCACACGGGAAAGGAACTCATATCATTACAGCCAATGAATATTTGGCCACTCGTGATTATCAACAAATGAAACCACTGTTTGAGTTCTTAGGATTGACAATTGGCTTAAATATTTCTGGAATAGAAGCAGACGAAAAAAAAGCAGCTTACAATTGTGATATTACCTATGGGACTGGGACAGAATTTGGGTTCGATTACTTACGAGACCATATGGTGCAAGAAGCAGATCAGCTAGTTCAGCGTCCTCTTTTTTACGCTTTAATCGATGAAGTGGATAGTATTTTAATAGACGAAGCTAGAACACCTTTGATAATAGCTGGGAAGTCTAATGCAAGTTTGAACTTATTCCCAATTATGCATATGGTAATTGATTCATTTAAAGATAAAGTAGAATATGATTATTATCCTGAAACAAAACAAATCGTATTATTAGACGATGGAGCAGACCGATTAGAAGAGGCATTTGGAATTGACAATGTTTATGATAGTGAGCATCGGGAATTTATGCATATCGCAATGCAGACGCTTCGGGCTAAAGTAGTAATGCGTAAAGACGTAGATTATATTGTAAAAGAAGATAAGATTATGATTGTAGACCCTTACACTGGTCGTGTAATGGAAGGGCGCACATTTAGTGATGGACTACATCAAGCTATTGAAGCAAAAGAAAAGGTTTCATTGAAGGAAGAAAATAACACCCAAGCTTCGGTTATGATCCAACATTACTTCCGATTGTACAAACACGTTTCTGGTATGACGGGAAGTGCAGTTCCATCTAAAGATGAATTTTGGGAGACGTATAATTTACGTGTTACAGAAATTCCAACGAACAAACCAAATCAACGTATAGATTTAGAAACACTTGTTTATGTGACAATAGAAGATAAAATCAAAAAAATTATTGAAGAAACGAAAAATTACCATAGTATTGGTCGTCCAGTATTAATAGGAACTACTTCTATCCAACAATCTGAAAAGCTTTCTGCTGCTCTAAAAGAATTAAATATAAAACATTCTATATTAAATGCTAAAACCGAAGAAGACGAAGCGGAGATTATTTCTAACGCAGGGCAGCTACACAAAATTATGCTTGCCACTAACATGGCTGGTCGTGGTACCGACATTATTCTTGGTAAAGACGTACACGAACTAGGTGGACTTCATATTATTGGTACCGAGCTACATAGTAGTGCTCGTATAGATATGCAACTCCGTGGCCGTGGAGGTCGTCAAGGAGATCCTGGTAGTACACAATTTATTATTTCTTTAGAAGATGAACTGTTCTATTATTATGACGAAGAAGAGTTGGAGAAATATAGAAAGAAAGTCAAAACAGATCAAACTGGTTTAATAATTGCTCCGAATCCATCTAAATTTGTTTATAATGTACAAAAGGTTATTGAAGGTACACATTTCTCTAGTCGCTCTCATTTATTGAAACTTGATGATATTAATAATGATCAGCAATCAGTTATGTATAATTATCGGGAGAAAGCGCTACATGTCAATAATATGCAGTCGCTCATCATTGATGCGATGCACGAAAGAAAAGAACATCTTATCCAAGAACTCTTGGACATTAACTTAGATAATGTAGACAGCGTCGCTATGTGGAATGAAATTATTGATGAAATTAGAATTTTATCCACACTAAATTCCGATACCGAAAATTTAATGGACTCTACCGATAAAGACAGTAAAGAGCAATTAGAAGTAGCATTAAATAAGGTGTATAGCCAAGCAATGGATGTTGCCAGTACGGTTTCCCTAGAAGAAGATATTTGGGCAAATATACAATCCATATACTTAGAAGCATTAGACAGATCGTGGATCACGCATTTAGATAATCTTCATCATTTAAGAGAAGGTATCAATATACGTGGATATGGACAAGAAGATCCTTATAGATTGTATGCTTTTGATGCACTTCATACTTTCGACGAAATGTTACAGGCGTTCTTCCGTGATATTATTCGACACTTCCTACAATTAAGCGCTACAAAAATAGAAGAATAAATTTTATATCTCTTAAGGGGATTGTGGTTACTGCCACAATCCTCTTTTTTGACGTTTAATTAAACAATAAACTATACATACTATTATCAGTTCTCATTAATATTCTGGGACTTACACTCATATATTTACAAAAGGCTTGTAGTTATAAGAAATGAGGACCATGAATGTCGAAGAAAAAAATTTGGATTACAATTATTAGTTGCTTGCTTTTAGCTGGTATTGTGTATGCTACAAGTATTTATCAAAATGTATCCACTACACTCGAGACGATCCATGAACCAAAGATTCGCAAAGTTTCTGAGCTTAGAGAAACGAAAGTAGAACTCGTAGAAAAAGAACCAATCTCCATTTTACTACTAGGTGTGGATGAACGAGATGGGGATATCGGACGGTCCGACACTATTATTGTCATCACCACTAACCCGTCTCTAGCTTCCGTTAAAGTATTAAGCATCCCAAGAGACACATATACGGAAATTATCGGATTAGATAAAATGGACAAATTAAATCATGCCTATGCCTTCGGTGGAATAGATATGGCCCTTCGTTCTGTTGAAAACCTTCTAGATATTCCAATTGACTATGTTGTACAAGTTAATATGGAAAGCTTTTTAAAAATTGTCGATAGTGTTGGTGGTGTTACGGTTGAGAACCCTTCTGCTTTCACAGAAAACGGTTATCAGTTTGCTGCGGGTCCCATACATCTAGACGGCGATAGTGCACTTAGTTATGTTCGCATGCGAAAGAATGATCCACTGGGTGACTTTGGAAGACAGGAACGCCAAAAACAAGTTCTCCTGGGTATATTGAAGGAAGGTGCTTCTTTCAATAGCTTACTTAACTATAAGGAACTATTGGCCTCATTATCGGACAACATCCGTACAAACATGACATTCGGTCAAATGATGGATATTCAAAAAGGTTATAAGACTTCACTAACAAATGTAGAATCTATTACGCTAACGAATGGAAGTGGGCAGCGAATGGACGGCATTTGGTATTATGTGCCCAACGATGAAGAGATGAGCGATGTAACGTGGACCTTGAAGGAGCATTTGGAACTCCTTAACAATCAGAGGGAATAATGGCTTGAAGATGTTTACACGCGGTTGATGGTTGAATATTCGTGGCCGCACTCCAGATACTCTCGTTCGGGAGTTGTTACTCTTGTTAAACCTGTGGTTACTCTCGGTACGGGAGATTCTTCTATTCTAAAGTAGGTTAAATTGCAAAAGGCTATTCCAAATTGATGGAATAGCCTTTGTTTTGTTATCTAAACTTAAATGCTAGAGGAATTGAGATGACTTAATGTAAGAAGGAATTCTTCTAGTCTATTCATTCCTTTTTCTAGTACAGCCATATTGTACGCATAGGAAATACGTATGAAACCTTCTCCATATGCTGTAAACGCGCTTCCAGGAACGACAGCCACACCGCCCTCCTGTAATAGCTTCGTAGCAAACTCAAAGGAATTCATTCCATACTTTCTTATATCAGGGAAAATATAAAAAGCGCCATTTGGCTTTTCCACCGTCAGTCCCATATCTGTTAATCGACTAAATACAAAGTCACGTCTTTTCACATATTGCAAGTTCATCTCACTTGGAGTGTCTTTGGCATTTGTGAGTGCTTCCATTGCTGCATATTGGGCAGGTAGTGAGGCACAAATTGTATTGAAGGCATGCACTTTTACTACATGCTCCAACACATTTGCTGGGCCCATCAGGAAGCCGATTCGCCAACCCGTCATCGAATGCGACTTGGAAACACCATGAATATAAAATAATTTTTCGCGTATTTCCTTATAGCTTGCAAAGGAATGATGCTTTCCTGAGAAAGTGTTCTCGCTATATATTTCATCTGTTAGTACGAATAAATTCTTTTCTTTTATCACATCAACTAATTCATTCATCGTCTCTTTTGTAAGAACAACCCCAGTTGGATTAGAGGGATTATTGAAAAACACGGCTTTTGTTCGCTCATTGATCAAGTTTGCAAGTCTTTCTGCAGACGGTTGGAAATTAGTGTCCGTCGTATCTAAATACACTACTTTCGCTCCACAAAGTTCAATCACAGGTACATACCCTGAATAAGTAGGAGCTGGTAGAATAACCTCGTCTCCTTCTACTAAAATTGTTCGAAAGACTGCATCGATTGCTTCACTAGCACCATTTGTTATTATAATTTCACTTTGAAGATCATATGAAAAACCATATTTGTCAAAGAAAAAAGAGTTCACTGCATTTCTTAACTCTAGCAGCCCTGCATTATGCGAATACCCGGTTAAATTTTGTTCAATTGCCCGGATACCTGCTTCTTTTACTGATGTAGGTGTCGGAAAATCTGGCTGACCAATCGTTAGATTAACGGCATCCGGGTAAAGAACTAATTGATTGGAGAATTGTCGTGTTCCAGGAATTTTCAATGCTTGTGCTCGAGGATTTATCTGTATATTCATCGGTTGATCTCTTCTTTCTATTAATTTTCTAGTAGGTATATATGCTAGTATACTTTAAACAGCATCGATTTATTATTACATTCTGAATTATTTAGTAATAAAAAAAGTCATGCAATGTATACTTAAACATTGCATGACTTCCTATTTTATTGTGGCAGTTGATCTGGTTCGTGGCTAAATTGCCATTCAATACCGAACTTATCTCTTAAGGAACCGTAACATTTACTCCAAAATGTTTCTTGAAGATCCATGCTCACTTTACCGCCTTCTTTAAGAGCATTAAATGCGGATTTAACCATATCTTCTTCATTACTTACAAAAGCTAAACTGATATTATTTCCTTCCGTAAACGGTGATCCTGGAAACGTATCAGAGAACATTATATTGCTTCCATTAATATTTAAGCGAGTGTGGAGAACTAAGTCTTTTGCTTCTGCAGGCAATACAAAATCCGGGCTTTGCGGTGATTCACCGAAAGTCATAATCTCTGGTTTTTCTGTCTTAAATACTTCTGCATAAAATTCTGCAGCTTCTCGACAATTCCCGTTAAAAGTAAGATATATATTAATAGCCATTTTAGAACACTCCTCTTCTCAAATAATGTAATTATTCAAACAATAAATATCAACTTTATTGTAGCACTCAGAGATCTAAAATAACATTAATTTTTAGTAAACTTTATCACCATTGAAAATAGAGTTCTTTACAATTACATAGTCTACATTACGAATCGACTCTAATTTATTTCCACCTGAATATGATATAGAAGATTGCAAGTCTTGTTCCATTTCTCTTAAAGTATCTTCTAGTGGACCTTTATATTCTACAAACATTTTTTTACCTTCAACATTTTTCTTTTCGCCTTTTTGAAATTCAGATGCAGAACCGAAATATTCTTTATACTGCTTGCCATCTTTTTCGACTGTAACGCCAGGAGATTCTTCATGACCTGCAAATAGAGAGCCAATCATAACCATAGAAGCACCAAAACGAACGGATTTTGCAATATCACCATGTGTACGAATTCCACCATCTGCAATTATGGGTTTGCTAGCTGCTTTTGCACACCAACGCAATGCCGCAAGTTGCCAACCACCTGTTCCAAATCCTGTTTTAATCTTCGTGATACATACTTTCCCAGGTCCGATTCCAACTTTCGTTGCATCCGCTCCAGCATTTTCTAACTCTCTTACTGCTTCTGGAGTTCCAACATTACCAGCAATGACAAAGCTATTCGGTAAATGTTTTTTAAGATGTTTAATCATGTTAATAACTGCATTAGAATGACCATGAGCAATATCGATGGTGATGAACTCAGGTACAAGATTTTCTTCCGCCAACTGTTCTACAAATTTGTACTCTTCTTCTTTGACACCCACACTTATAGATGCAATTAAGCTACGTGATTGCATACTCTTGATGAAAGCAATACGTTTTTGTGGTTCAAAGCGATGCATTATATAAAAATAACCATTTTCCGCTAAATAATTTGCAATATTTTCATCTATAATTGTCTGCATATTAGCAGGCACTACTGGCAATTTAAAAGTATGTCCCCCAAGTGTGACTGTAGTATCACATTCTGATCTACTATTAACTACACATTTTGCCGGAATTAATTGAATATCTTCATAATCGAATACATTTTCCATCATATACACTCCCAAATACGAATATTATTATAAATTGAACTAAAAACGTTCGTCCATTTGGTAATTTACATCATTTTGAGTAGTATGTCAATCTCTTATACTAAGCATGCACATAAATACTCGAAGTATTACATACATTTTACTGAATTCTTTTCACCTTATTTATATCTATTTGCATTTCAATTAATTTTATCCGGTCACTTAGTTCCAATACCGCTTGCATAATTTGATGCTGATCTGCCTTAGACATATTTGTATGACGTTCTACCTGGTCAACTGTTTCCTCCACTTTTTGAATACTGCGATTCATTACTTGTACTAGATACTCAACTGTCATAATTTATCCACTCCCTTCATTTCCCCTTATTTTACTTGCTCAACAAGTTATAGCAATTGTCAGAATATATCATTAAATACAACTATAGAATTTTCACCGACATTTCGCCCTTAAAAATCCTTTTTCAACGGATTTAGATACTCAAAATAAATTTGATTGTTCCATGATTTATTTTATTTTCGGTTAATATAATAGTAGAAAGAAAAGGAGGAGGAGATTTCTATTAAACCAAATCCAGTTGAACCAGAAGAAATGGCTTATAGAAATGACTTAGATATACAAGCGTCCCTTCAAATGATTTGGGAAGGCGCCCCTGTTTCGACAGTGGAAATCGAAAAAGAGGAGTATGAAACACCTTAACTTCCCTACAGTAGTAGGGTTTTTTTAATTTGTTTTAGTAGCTAGAACATGATAAGTTGAATAATAATAGTGTTCTTAGAGGAGTTATTAAACATGATTATAAAAAAAATAACTATGCGGCATTTGAAAATGACAATGAAAAACCCATTTGTCACTAGCTTTGGAAGTATGCAGGAAAAAGAATTTTTCTTACTAGAGGTCTTTGATGAAAAGGGAAACTCTGGTTGGGGAGAGTCCGCAGCCTTCCAAGCACCATGGTACACAGAAGAAACCGTTCAAACTACTTTACATATGATAAGGGACTTTTTAATACCACTTGTGTTGAACAAAGAAATTAGTCACCCAGATGAAGTAAGTGAAATTTTTGCAACTATCCGAAAGAATAATATGGCAAAGGCCGCCGTGGAAGTGGCTATTTGGGACTTATATGCTAAACGAACGAATCAATCACTTTCACAAGCTCTGGGCGGAGTTACAGAAAAAATTGAAGTGGGCATTAGCATAGGAATTCAAACAACTACAGAGAAATTATTAGAAGTGGTCGGCAATTATATCCAAGAAGGATACAAGCGAATTAAGGTGAAAATTAAACCTGGATATGATATCGAAGTGATTCAAAAACTGAGAGAAGCATTTCCTAGTGTCCCTCTTATGGCTGATGCGAATTCATCTTACACGCTCGAGGACTTTGAACTTTTAAAACAACTGGATGATTATGAGCTTATGATGATTGAACAGCCACTCGCTAATGATGATATTGTCGATCATGCTAAGTTACAAAAACAGTTAAATACCCCTATTTGCTTAGATGAAAGTATTCTTTCTGTAGCTGATGCACGTAATGCAATCGAACTTGGTAGCACAAAGGTTATCAATATAAAAATTGCGCGTGTTGGAGGTCTGACGGAAGCCAAGAAAATTCATGACTTATGTATGGAAAAAGGTGTTCCTGTTTGGTGTGGTGGAATGTTAGAGGCAGGGATCGGCCGTGCACATAATATCGCACTCACCTCGCTACCCAATTTCACGCTGCCAGGTGATACTGCAGGTTCTTCTCATTATTGGGAGGAGGATATCATTTCCCCGGAAATAGTTGTTGTGAATGGCTATATAGAAGTTCCAAAAGGGAATGGAATAGGTTATGAGCCAAATATGAAAGTAATTCAACGTTATTTGTTAGACACGATTGTATTTGAATAGTAATCTTTGTAAAAAACAGTCTTAAAAAATTAGCTGGCATGAGTCCGGTTATATACCGTATTCACGCCAGCCATTTAGCTTTCATTATATTAATCTCTAAGATTAATGGATTACAATAAAAGGTGACTTATTTTACTTTAATAATGCAAGTTTTGATTTAGAAGGTGTTTCATACTTCAAAGCACCGTGCATATCCACAAACAAGCCGCCGCCTAAGCCGTATGCTCCTCCGTGATTATCTGATACGAATGTATAGACACGATACTCTCCACCCGCTGGTAACACTTCTTTTCTGCTAGTGCCATCTGCATTAAATGTTGCCACATCTGCGGAAAGTGTTACTTTACCAATCTGTCCTACTTTAAGTTCCGTTTTTCCCCACATTACTTTTGGGGATGAATCTTCAAGTAATGCAAGTTTTGCTTTAGATGGTGTTTCGAATTTTACATTTACACCATTTAATGTACTATTTTGGACAACATAATACTCACCGCCTACATTATACATAGGAAAATATCCTTCTGGTGTTTTGGTGGAATATACTCGATACTCTTCGCCCTTCTTCAATTCACGGACAGCACCTCCGTCAAGCATTGGGTCTTTACCTATATGCAATAGAGGTGTGTCCTTTAAGATGGTAACTTTACCAATTTGCCCCTTCTTTAATTCCGTTTTACCCCACATTACTTTTGTGGATGAAGCTTCTGATGTAATGCTGAAAGTAAACATCGCCATTAAAGTAAATGCAATTATTGTTAACATAATTTTTTTCATTATCTTACCTCTTTCACTAGTTAATAAGTAAATTATAACATATAAAATAGTAATATTTTGATATTTAAAGTATATTTTCCTTTTTAATAGAGATTTATAGGCTAGTCCTAACTTTTCTCATTTAATTGCTTCTCGCTTTCAAATATCTTCGAGGACTCTTTCAATCTTTCCAGTAGTCTTATCTTTTTTCTTATTATTTATAGTGAAACGGGTTTATAATAACTCATAGAGTTCTTAGTATTAATTTTAGATTCTAAAGTATTTACTTTAGCAACCAAATCGGTAAGTAGTGCATTATTCTCAGTATTACCTAATTTTTCTATTAACATTTTCAGTTTTCTTAATTTTAAAGCTGCTTCGCCGATATTTTCAGTTTCTAACTCTGCTTCTATATTTTCCACAACCATATAAATAGATAATGGTAAAGCTAGTTCAGCTCGCTTTTCTTGTGCAGGAGCTTTATATGTGGCAATTAGTTTGTTACGGTTGGCTTTTCCATCCACTTTATAGAAGACTTTCGTGCCTTTTTTCAATTCATTTGATAATAAATGATAGTTTTTAGCCAATGTTTCCCAATCTAAATTTACTTTAGCAGTTTCCAATCCAGCTATTAATGGTAAAATAGTATCCTTCCCATAAGCATCTGCCTCTGTATAGGTAACCAGTGGAACTTTTGGTTCATACTTCACCTTTTCTGGCTTGTTCTGTATTTTGGTATCACCTTTTTTCTTAGCATTAGCTTCTTTATCTTTTCCTTCACCTGAATTGTTCTTAACTTTATCTAACATTTTATTGCTTGTATTTTTATCATTAAACTTTAAATCTTCTTTTTTATCCCAGTTATCATAGTTTCTATGATTTGTCCCTAGCCGCTGTTCTTTTCGCTCCTGTTTGCGATCCATCATTTGGTGAGAGCTTTTTCCTTCTTTGTGTCCACCATCTCTTCCGTCTCCATTGACATGAGCTTCTCCCATTAAAGGAACACCAAAAATTGTTGTAGATAATAGAGCCGTTGCAGCTGTTAACTTAAAAGTATTGTTCTTCATATGAAATCCCTCCTCTTTCTTAATAAACCAGGAATTACCGATACATATAAAAATCATAACTACATTAACATTTTGATACCCCACCACTTTTTCTATAAACGGAAATCACAGATCTGTAATATAACAGTAACGGTAATTAATAACTGTAAAGTTTTCCATAAAAAAAATGCTTTCGCCAAATTAATAGCGAAAGCATTTTACAGATCTTACTTTTTCACGTCAACAATTCGACCTTCTGTTTTATTGTTAACTGTTTTTAAAGTTTTCAATTGCTCTTGAAGATTTTCCCAATCTGATAAGCCCAGGTCTGTTACACGACCTTCTTTATAAATTTTTTCAAATACATCGTAGCCATCTCCGCCTTTAGCTGTAAATGCATTAGTTGCTACCATGTATTTTTCATTATCTTTAATATCTACTAACGAGCCATCTGCTGATTTATACTTAATGGAAACTACCCGTTCATTAGCAGGTTTTGAAGAATCGAATTCAATTTTTGCACCAGCCACGTGTAAGAATCCACCGTTTTCTTTTGGATAAGTTTTAAAGCTTATTTCAAATGCAGCTTTTAGTTCTGCTCCAGTGATTTCCATCGTAGCAAGTGTATTGCCGAACGGCAGAACTGTAATTACTTCTCCAACTGTAATCGGGCCTTTGCCAATTTCAGCACGTATACCTCCACCATTTTGGAAGGCCATAATAACTTTATTATCGAATTGTTTTGCCTTTGACAACATACCATCAGTAATAATATTTCCAAGAGCAGTCTCATTTTTACGAACGCTTGGCTTTGTATCATCTCCATCAGTACGTGGTGTTTGCAACTCTTCTTCCGCAACTACACCAATTTCAGTCTTATTGATTGTATCTATTTTATCCGAGTATTTTTTTAATAAAGCAGCTGCCGCTTTATCTTCTACTTGATCTTTAATCTCAATCAGTTTTCCAGCGTGCGCTACTACTTTACCTTCTTTGTCAAAGTCCACATCCAGTGTTCCTAAGAATTCACTATATTGCGAAGCTTGTACGATAATAGTAGGATCTTTCTCTTTGCCAGAGCTATCTTTTCCTACTAATACAGGTTTTTCTAATTTAGTATGGCTATGGCCACCAACGATCACATCAATACCATTTACAGCAGCTGCTAGCAATAGATCATTGTCTACTGTAGGATTATCATCATATCCAATATGCGTAACAGCAACAACTTTATTTACGCCTTGTTTTTCAAACTCATCCACCATTGTTTGAGCTGCTTTTATATAATCTGTAAAAGTAACCTCTTTCGGACTAGATATTGTAGCAGTCTCAGCAGTAGTAAGACCAAATAAGCCAATTTTCTGACCATCTACTTCTTTAATAATTCCACTATAAATTTGCCCATCTTTAGGATCTGCTGAAACCTTTACATTAAACAATCCTTTTAAATTTGCATCTTTTGAAAAATCAACATTTGCGCTAACAAATGGGAAGTTAGACTTCTCTATAAATTCTTTTAATGCTTTATGTCCTTCAGTGTCATTTCCTAGGTCAAACTCGTGATTACCAAATGTCATTAAGTCATAATCCATTAACTTCATTAACTCTAAATCTGCATGTCCTTTAAATTCATTGAAATATAATGTACCAGAGAATACATCTCCAGCATCAATAAGTAGAGTAGAAGGTTTTTGAGCTCTCACTTCTTTGATAGCTGTTAAACGTTTAGGTGCCTGTGTTGTACGGGCATGTGTATCATTTACATGCATTAAAGATAATGTGAATTTTGTATTTGTTTGAGCTTTAATATTCTCAACATACACTAGTAATTCTTTAATAATTGGTGAAGTAGAATTGCTTGGTAACTTCTCTATTAATAGATTAATAGATTCAAGCACTTTTACAGCTTCTTGTTCTTTATTAGCAGTTATGTAGGCTTCTGCTTCCTTCGTTTTCATAAAAATAGTAACCGGTAGCATTAGTTCGTCACGTTTTTTATTTGCAGGCTCTTTATATTGGTCTAGTAATAGATCCCGAGCTGCTTTACCTGTAAAACGGTACAAAATAGCAGTACGAGTTTTTAACTGTACAGAAAGTTTATGGTATGCCTTCTCTAACTTATCCCAATCTTTACTAGCTTCAGCCTGTTCAATTTCTTTCATAATTGGATTTAAATACTTATCCGCATAATTATAAGCATCGATATAAGGAACTATTCCTTTAACAACTCGTTCGTTATATAATTCATCTAAATTTTTGAGTAATAGATCTTTGTTTTTAGCTGAAGATTTAATAATTTCATTTCTTGCTTTTTGGTAGTTTGCTTTCGCAATATTCAAAGCTGGGTATAAGTCTTTACTTGGCGCGAGTTTTCCTGCTTGAGCTGGAACTACATAGGAGTAAGCTGAATTCTTTACGTCTTTCCTTGCGTTGTCAACTACCTCTTGTAGCGAACTATTTGCAAATGAAACGCTTGAAACAGAGAATAATGATGTTGCAATTACTGCTGCTACCGCAGACTTTTTAAACTTATTTTTCGTCATATTCTGCCTCCTGAAAGAGTATTTAATATAAGTAATTATTGAAAATTCACTAAAATTACTCACTAACTCAAAGTTAACTTACAATTTTGTAAATGGCAAGATAATTTGTTGATAAATAGCATTAATATTTTGTAAATATTTTTCTAGTAGGAGGTTGAACTTTTTACTCAAAGAAATATGTCGAATTAACAGCTAAATGAATACTATCAGGTATACTAAATGTGGTATAATCTAAGCATCAAAACAGAGATAGGAGCATTACAATGTTAAAAGATATCTTTATGGCTTTGTCGGAGAATCAAGTATTAAATGGTGCGGCAAAAAAATATGGTTTAAAAATGGGAGCACAGCATGTTGTTGCTGGGACAAACATTGAAGAGACTATTGAAAGCATCAAAAAGCTAAATGCAATGGGTATCTCTTGTACAGTAGATAATTTAGGCGAATTTGTTTTCGTAAAAGAAGAAGCATTGGCTGCTAAAGAACAAATTATCGCAGTAATTGAGGCAATTGAAGAACATCAAGTGGATGCACATATTTCTTTAAAACCATCCCAACTTGGACTTGATATTGACTTTGACTTCGCATTAAATAACTTAAAAGAAATTGTTGAAATCGCACATAAATATGGTACTTTCATCAATATTGATATGGAATCTACCAAACATTTACAACCATCATTCGATATTTTGGACGAGCTTTCTAAAAACTATGATAACGTGGGAACTGTAATTCAAGCATACTTCTACCGTGCAGAGGAAGATATTCAAAAGTACAAAAACTTCCGCCTACGTATAGTAAAAGGAGCTTATAAAGAACCTGTTGAATATGCGTATCAAACAAAGGAAGAAATTGATAAAAACTATGTAGAGCTTATTGAATGGCATCTTCTTAATGGTAAATTTACTTCTATTGCAACTCATGATCATAATGTGATTAACCATATCAAACAGTTCATTAAAGATAATAACATTCCTTATGATAAGTTTGAATTCCAAATGTTATACGGCTTCCGCACAGAAATGCAACAACAACTTGCTAACGAAGGTTACAACTTCTGTACGTACGTACCATTTGGACAAGATTGGTACGGTTACTTCATGCGTCGTCTTGCAGAGCGTCCAGCTAATATGAACTTAGTTGTAAAACAAGTTTTCAATAAAAATACTAATACAATGATTGGTCTTGCTGCCGGTGCATTTGCACTTGGTCGCATAACTAAACGTAACAAACGCAAATAATAGAGTTGTCTCCCTGTTGAAAGCTACAGGGAGACAACTTTTTCAATTCTACTTTCGGAGACCATCAGTCTAGCACCTCTACGTATGGTTACTTACTTGTACTTGTATTTTATTTATGGACAGATATGTTTAATTGCTCAATTCTATTTTATTTACGTGTGTTTATGTACCTTTTATTCACTAAAATTTTATTTGGTTAGAACTTAAATGTTAGAAATTGCATTACTATATTTTCAGAAATAAAAAAACACCTCATTCTACGGGGAATTGTAGAATGAGGTGTATTTCTCCTTGTTATCGCACAAGGATTATATTATTACGCCGTAAACATTAGTACCTTCGTTCGCTCGTTTTATCGCTTTGATCGCCGTAAGATCGTTCCCCTATTATGCTTAGTTGACTGAACTTGTTTCCTTCAAACTCGTTCAACAACTTGAAATACTATTCATTTGTTAATTTCATATTATAGGAACTAAATGAGAATACCAATAGAGTTTTATTAGAATTTGATGAGAATATTATTCCCAAGTCACAGAAAGTATTTTCCCAGAGATTGCATGAACTTGAATTGTTGCTTTCGTTTTCTTATCCTTCGCATTAGCATCTTTTGTTTCCTCTGTTTTCGAAGCGGTCATTACTATTAAATAATACCCACCCTCATTGGTCTTCACGAAGGAATTACTTTCTACTATGCCTTTTAGTTGTTGATTAGCAATCTTTAAAGCTTCATCTACTGTAATTAGAACAGTAACTGGTTTTTCGGTAACTTCCGTCTTCTTTTCTTCTGTTTTTGTTATAGTGATTTCATTGGTCTCAGGTTTCTGTTGTACAACTGTTTTTGAAGGCTCTGTTTTCGATACTTCCGTTTTTACAGTCGTTTCACTCTTAGAAGTTTCTGATTTCTCTGCTTCTGTTCTTAATGGTTTGTTAGTGGCCTGTTCTGATTTTTCCAAATCTGATTTACTAGCCTCTGTCTTACTTGTATCAGTTTTACTGGAATCAGTTTTGCTTACTTCTGCTTTAGCAGTTTCTGTCTTTGGAACCTCTGTTTTATTGGTTACCTCTGTTTTTAAATCTTTTTTTGTTTCTTCTTTAACAATTTCGACTGTTTTAGTATTTTCAGTTGCCAATACTCCTTTAATAGCATCTTTAAACACTTCTTTCATTGGTTTCTCTTCAGCTTTAGTATCTTTAGCTACTGAAGTTTGTTTTGAGTTTTTCTTTTCAGCAATATTAGGGTTCTCCACCACTTTAATGTTCGAGGATGTTCCCTTAGGTTTTTCTATAATAACTAATTTAGTAGTGCCATTAGAGGAAATTATATGACTCTCAACTATTTCTACTTTAGTCGAATCTTTTAATATTTTGGAATTTTCCTTATGATCATTTTCTATCTCTTCATAGGTCACTGAAGGTTCTAGTGGTACTTCCTGGATGATAAACTCATCTGTATGTTCCAATGAATTCACATCTCCAGTCGAGGCATTCATTTCGACCAAATACACTTGTCCACTCTTAGCGATAATAGCTTCATAAACATCTTCATTTTTCTTCACTTCTGCTACTTCTGCATCATACATTTGCTCGAGTTGGGTGCGTACATTGTTTTCGGTTATAGGCAATTGATCTGAGCCAATGTTGACTATGAATACAATTACTATAATTCCCAATGTAGCGAAACAAACGATAAAAAACTTTTTCATCTTCATAAACTTCATTCACGCACGCCTCCTCAAATTCATCTTAATAGACGAACATTAAAAATCAATGAGAATTTGATTAGAAGGAAGAAAAATATGGATGGTTGTACCAAATCCTACCATACTCTGAATGGTTAAAGTTGCAGATAGCCGGTTTGCTATATCTTTTGCAATTGCCATACCAAGTCCAGTACCTCCCGTTTTACGATTTCTTGCCTCATCGACTCGGTAAAAACGATCAAAAATCCGATCCAAGTCTTCTTTCGGAATCCCATCACCATAATCCATGATAGAAATAGTAACTCCATCATCAGTTTCAGCAATAGTTGTCTTTATATCTTTTTCACTGTATTTACGAGCGTTATCCAAAATGATAAAAAGCAATTGTCTTAGTTGCTCAGTATCTGTACTTATATAGAATGGTCCTTCTTCTTTTAAAAGAAAATTTCGATCATATGCAGTTCGCATCGACTGTAAAGTTTCGGTTACTAAAATGTTTACATCTATTAATTCATATTTATGTTGTTGTTTCCCGTTGCTTTTTGCTAGAACGAGCATTTGTGAGACCATTTCTTTCATTCTACTAGTTTCATTAATAATTGCCTGAACGGATTCTTCTGCAATTTCAATATTATTGAAACCATGTCGAGACAATAGTTTTGCATAGCTTTCTATTACTGTTAACGGTGTTTTTAATTCGTGAGATGCATCAGAAACAAATTGCTCCTGCTTTTTATAATTTTGTTCCAGCTGCTCCATCATTTCATTAAAAGCGATGCCCATTTGTGCCATTTCGTCCTTTCGATTTGGATGGACTGTAATTTTTTCATATTTACCCGAAATCCTGCTATGGGACATTGTATTGATTAATTTACTAATTGGGTTCGTAATAATTTTTCCTAAAGTAACACTTGATAAGGCCATTAATAGCATTCCACCTACGGTGACACCAAGTAGGATAAGTCGAAGAAAGTCTAGATTGTTTCCTACTTCTAATAATTGTTTCATCGTTTGAACTTCTACTACTTCTCCATTTGACCAAATAACTGGTTTGCTAATCGTCAAAACAGGAGACCCATTGAGCATACCAATTGAGTAACGTTCACCATCTTCAAATTTAGGTTGATAATTTGTTATTTCTTCAATGGACTGAACAACTAATTGTAGCTCTTTTTTACTATTTAAGATGCGAATCCCACCATTAGGCGGAATATAAGTACGTAAAATAGTTGCAGGATCGTCCTTTTCTTGCATTTTACTTAATGCCTGGATCATTTCATCTACATCCGAGTTAAACTGGGTATATTCCGAATCATAGGCCATATCCTCAAATAAAAAATATACACCTATATTCATTAATCCTATGATTAGGAACGTCAATAGGGTAGAGAATAGATGTATTTTCGTTTTAAGCTTCATTCTTTTGCTCCTTCAACACATATCCGACGCCCCGCACTGTTTGAATTAGAGAAGATTGTTGTTTTTCTTCTAACTTTTTCCGAACATAACGTATATAAACATCTACAACATTCGTATCTCCATAATAATCAAACCCCCAGACAGCATCTAACAACTGTTCGCGAGACAATACTTGGTTAGGATGCTTCAACATATATAATAGCAGGTCATACTCTCGTGGAGTTAGATTGATAGACTCTCCAGAATTAGTAATTTCCCGTGTTTGCTCATTCAGTGAAAGCGTATGAAAAACATGAATATTCTCGTCCTGAACAGGAGTTACACTCGATGTTTTAGTAAATCGAATTGCCGAGCGAACACGTGCAAGTAATTCCTCAATTTCAAAAGGTTTAGTAACATAATCATTTGCCCCAAGATCCAAGCCAGTGACTTTATCTTCTGTATTATTTTTTGCTGTTAATAAGATTACTGGTGTTTCGTCTTCTGTAGCACGGATTCGTCTCAATACATCTAAGCCATTTAAACCTGGAAGCATTAAATCTAGTAAAACTAAATCCCATTGTTGCTCCCGATATTTGATCAATCCATCAGTTCCTGTATATGCAATATCTACATCGTATCCTTCAAATTCTAGTTCCAACTGAAGAACACGTGCAATATTTTTTTCATCTTCTACAATTAACACCTTGTCCTTCATAAAAACACTCCTTTTCCCCCTATTTTATCATACAAAGGGCAATGTAGTTTCTACATTATGCGATAATAACTGACTCCATTAGTTTACTTGTCATATAGAGAACTATTAAAGAATTTTATTTTGAGGCTTTAACTTTGAGATAAATGAAGTTTTGAGACTGTTTTTGAGGTGAAAATGAAATTGTTGCTTAAAAGCACAAATTATGACAATTGCATTTTAAGCTTTTATAAAATATAGTGTTATCAATATATAGAGAAGGGGAAGGTTTAAATGGGTAATATTAGGAAAGTATGGCAACCAGAAATATTTTATCATATTACGATGCGTGGCAATAATAAGCAAAATATTTTTAAAAACAAAGAAGATTTCTTATTTTTTACTACTACGCTAAACCAGGCAAATAATATGTACACTTTTACTATAATCGCTTACTCTCTTACGAATAACCACTACCATTTATTAATACGTTCTCCCGTAATCCCACTTTCTGAAGTTTTAATATTCATTAATCAACAATACTCATCCTATTTTAAGCGTAAATATAAATACTCTGATCAGTTATTCGAAACTAGATATTACACTAATATGATTTCTGATGCGAAGGAGTTATTAAAAGCTAGTAAGTATATTCATCGAAATCATCTTTATACACAAAGAGCTATCCTAGAAGGATTGGCAAACTACCCTTATAGTTCCTTTATATTTTATACGGATAAGAAAATAAGAAAACCTTCTTATATTAACACGCATTTACTAAATTCATTAATAAAAAAGTATCCTGAATTAAAAATGCAAACTTATACTATGTACTGTGAAACTATTCAAATTGAAGTAGAAAAATCCTTCCAACGTCCATATAGCTTGACGTAGGGAGGACTTTCTTCATCATTATGCTATAGTCTCTACTGATGCTACTAATTCGTTAACTTCGGCCGTCATTTTACTAGCCTCAACAAATGCAGTGAAAATCGGTCTGATTGTATCCACTTTTTCTTCCATCATTTCGGGATGCCATTGTACGGCTACAACAAATCGGTCTGACTCTTCCCATTCCATCCCTTCTATAATTCCATCAGGAGCAATCATTGTTGCTTTAAAACCTTGCCCTAACTCTTTTACTGCTTGGTGATGGAAACTATTTACCGTCAAAACGTCACCTTGATAAATATTATACAATACAGAACCAACTTCCATCCTAACCGGATGAAATGCATGATGTCTGATGGATTTTGGAACGGAGTGGTTAATTCCTTCTGGTTTTTGAGATGCTAAATCCTGATAAAGCTTGCCTCCCGTTGCTACTGTAAGCAATTGCATTCCACGACATATGCCCAGTACCGGTATGTTCAACTTCGTTAAAGTGATCTGAGCCAGTCTGATCTCATGGGCATCTCTGCGTGGTTCAATAGCTCCTAAACCAAATTTCGGATATTCTCCGTATAAATTCGGGTCAATATCAGAACCACCAGAAAATAGTATTCCGTCCAACTTCTGAAGGAGTGGCATCAAAGTTTCTACTTCTCTAGTGATAGGTAAAATAACTGGAACCCCTCCGGCTCTTTCAATAGCTACAATATAATCATCCGCTAGTAACTGCCATTCTTGATATTTCGCCCCAATGCCAGCTGCTAGTCCTATTGCATCATCGGATAAATAGTTGGCACATATGCCTATTAGTGGTTTCATCAGTATTCTCCATTCTGCCAACATAAAATGATCGCCTCTCCGTTAAGAGAAGCGACAACGAAATATTATTTTTTTAATTCAACAACCCAACCAAATGGATCTTCTATAACGCCTCTTTGAATACCAGTTAGTGTGTCATATAGTTTTTGTGAAAGTTCTCCTGTTTCTCCGTTATTTACGTAGAACAATTCCCCTTTCCAACGTAATTCTCCAATCGGGGAAATTACAGCGGCAGTACCAGTTCCAAAAGCCTCATCCAGTTTTCCGTTCAAGTACGCTTCACGAATTTCTTCCATTGAAACTTTGCGTTCAGTAATTGGGACACCCCAGTATTTTAATAATTCAATGATAGATTTTCTCGTTATCCCATCTAAAATACTTCCGTTTAAGGCTGGAGTAACTACTTCCCCATCGATTTTAAAGAATACATTCATACTTCCTACTTCTTCAATGTACTTTCTTTCTAGTCCATCTAACCAAAGTACCTGGGCGTAGCCTTCACGATCGGCAACTTCCTGGGCTTTTAGACTTGAAGCATAATTCCCAGCAGTTTTTGCTGTTCCAGTTCCACCCGCTACCGCCCGTACATATTCACTTTCCACTAAAATCTTTACTGGATGAATTCCTTCTTTATAATAAGATCCTACTGGAGACATAATAATAATGAATGTATATGTTTTAGAAGCGGACACTCCTAGATGCGCTTCTGTTGCAATCATAAAAGGTCTAATATATAACGAAGTACCTGGCTCTTTAGGAATCCACTCTTTATCTATTTCTAATAACTGTTTTAAAGCTTCAAGAGCTAACTCCTCTTCTATTTGAGGCATACTTAGTCGATCAGCTGAAATATTCATACGTTTCATATTTTGTTCTGGACGAAACAAACGAACAATTCCATCCTCTGACAGATATGCTTTCATTCCTTCAAAAACTGTTTGACCATAATGTAAAATGGATGCTGATGGATCTAAAGTAAGGGCTTGATAAGGGACAATTCGATGATCATGCCAACCTGTCCCTTCAGTATAATCAGCGACAAACATATGATCTGTAAATTTTGTACCGAACACTAACTGCTCAGCTGGTGTTTTCTCATTTTTCATTTCATTTTCTGTGAAACGGATTTTTAGACTATTCATGGTGTTTGTCCCCTATCAAATAAATTAGTAAATTGCGACAATTTTAAGTGTGCAATATATTATATGCAATTATACTACTTTTACGTAAATTAGAAATACCTTTTTAAAACTATTTTCAAATAATTTAAAACTATCTAACTTTACTTCACCTTTTGACAACATTCTCCATTATAAAATTACATGAGTCAAAAAACCGTTCCAGCAAATTGCCGGAACGGTTGTATAATTTTAATTATTTTTTTGCTACTGTAACAGTTGCTACTCTTTTAGCACCAACATACTTTTTACCCCAGTAATAAGGATCATTTAACTTATCTACTCGAACTCCTTTAGAAGTTGAAGCATGGATAAATTTATTGCTACCTATGTACATTCCAACATGAGATACGCCTTTACCCGATGTGTTAAAGAACACTAAGTCTCCTACTGCTAAATTTGCTTTTTTTACTGTTTTTCCAGAGTTATACATGCCTGCTGCTGTTCTTGGTAAGTTAACACCTTTACTTTTGTAAACATAACCGATATAACCTGAACAATCAAAACCAGCCTTCGTTGTTCCACCATAACGATATTTAATTCCTACTAAACTTTTCGCACTCGATACTATTTCATTGGATGCTACAGTGCTTGCTGCTTCTGTATTTCCTGCAAATGTTCCCGCGGCTAAAACTACAGTTAAACTAAAGATTGTAATGATTTTTTTAAACAAAGAAGTCAAAATTATGTTCCCCCAAAGATGTGATTGAAAAATTTATTTTCATGTCGGAAAATTTCTCTATACCCATACTAACATCTTTCAAACAAAACTACCTTTACAGTTGTGTAACAATAATATTACAGAGTTTATGTCGTTTCGATAGACTTTTTATTAATAGATTCAAATTTTTCTAAATCAATTTATAAATTAATTCTGTGTTTCCTATAATAGTTTGCCTGTTAATAAGACAAAGAATTATATATTTAAATTTAAAATGGAAGGTAATTAGTCACATTCGCGCATTAA
The DNA here is from genome assembly GCF_038008345.1 of Psychrobacillus sp. FSL H8-0510. Lineage (NCBI taxonomy): Bacteria > Bacillati > Bacillota > Bacilli > Caryophanales > Bacillaceae > Psychrobacillus > Psychrobacillus sp. FSL H8-0510. The sequence continues at coordinate 886,399 of NZ_JBBOYZ010000001.1, read as the reverse complement.
TCACGCTTATAATACTATATCTTTATCCCTATTGTTATGTTATAAATGTTATATAAGTTTGAAAGTTAGACAGGAGAGAGTTTAAAATGAAAAATAATTTAACAGTGCATCTAGGAATGATCATTGTTGGGATAATTGCTTCTATGCTATTAATCACCTCCGTTGCCACGTACAACACTGCTTATAACGAGTTATATAAAGCAGCAGGAATTGAGGCATATGGATGTGCCAATATCACAACTGGATTAATCCAACCGGATGATGTTAAAAAGATTCTAGCAGGAGATACTTCAGCAATTGAAAGTGTTGGGGAACAACTAAATTGGACTACTGCTCATAAAGAAATCTTTGAAACACAGTACATTATAGATTTAGATGGTAAACTGCTCGCTATGGATGACAATTTAAGAGAAGATGGGTTCAAAGCCGGAGATCAGTTTCACATAGATAAAGAAGCTGTTGCAATGTTAGTAGAAATGCAACATGCTACTTATTCAGAGGCTTATGAATTTGCTGACTTAGAAAGACTATCTGGATATGCACCTATTTTTGAAGATCATGATCCTTCAAAGGATATTATCGCTATAAGTGTTATTGATTTTGATGCATCTATTGTATCAGATCGTACATGGGACGTAGTTAGTAAGGGAATACTTATTAGTTTGATTCCACTGATTTTAGCATCATTAATTACTTTATATTTAATAAGAAGAAAAACAAAACCACTTTCAGCACTTATTGCACACGCTGGCGAAATTGCAAAAGGTAATTTAACAGTAGAGGACACGAACTTTACTAGTAAAGACGAGGTTGGAGATTTAAGTAAAATATTAAATACATTGGCGTCAAATCTAAGAGAAATTATAGGAACAATTCAAACGACATCAGTAAAATTAACGAATAATGTCGAGAACAACTCTATCTCTCTTAATGAGATGAAGGATGCTGTTCATCAAGTATCTACAAACATGAGTGAAACTGCCGCATCGGTATCTGATGGTACGATTACTGCAGAACGTTCATCCGAAATCTTGCAAAATCTCGCACAAGGTTTACAAATTTCAAAAGATCGAGCAGATTCAACGGTCATAAATTCCAAAACAACTATGGACACTGCCAAGGAAGGTCTGACACGTGCAAGTGAGATTAGTCATGATATGGATAAAATCAAAACTGCTTCTATTGAAACAAGTGAAACAATTGGCCGTCTAAATGAGGCAACAAAACAGATTCAACAAATTACTGGATCTATTTCAGCAATTGCAGCTCAAACTAATTTACTGGCACTTAATGCTTCGATTGAGGCAGCTCGTGCAGGTGAGCATGGAAAAGGCTTCGCTGTAGTCGCTGAAGAGGTAAGAAAACTAGCTGAACAATCCAATAACGAAGTTGATCAAGTTGAAACAATTATAAAAGACATTACAGAGAGTATTAAGTTAGTAGTAGAATCTACTGAAGAAAGTACAAAGTTAATCGAAACAGGTTCTTCTACTGTCCTTCAGACCTCTCAATCATTAAGTGATATTTCTACAGCCGTTGCCATTACAGTTGAAGAAATTTCCATGATCTCAGAGCTGACAACAATAGAAGCCGATAATTCAAAACAGGTCGTTGAGTTAATCACGCAACTTACTGAATCGATAAGAGAAATTGAGCAGGTTACTACATCCATTTCAGCAGCAACAGAAGAAACAACTGCTTCCATTGATGAGATTGCCCTTCGTTCAAACGAGACAAATGATATTGCACATCAATTAAATCAGATTGTTAATAAATTTAAGCTTTAATCAGGTTTCCCGTAAGTTTTTTAAAGAGGTTGGTCGCGACTTTGTCGAGACCAACCTCTTTCTTTATTTCTTATAGTGTTAAGCAATGTGTATCTGTTTCCTTGAATAATAGTATCCCTATTTCAACAGTGATTTCCGAAAGGTTTTATTACTACAGTAACCACAGCTAATTTTATTGTCATAGTAAGAACCAATGCTAAATATGCAAAAGGAGCAACTCTATTCGAGTTGCTCCTTTTGTTTTGATTAATGAATCCCGTGTGCTACCATTGCATCCGCCACTTTAAGGAAACCTGCTATATTAGCTCCAATTACCAGATTACCTGGATGGCCGTAACTTTCTGCAGCACTATAACAACTTGTATATATATTCTTCATTACCTGTTTCAACTTTTCATCTACTTCTTCCACAGTCCACGATAAGCGCATGCTATTTTGTGACATTTCCATTGCGGAAACTGCAACACCGCCAGCATTTGCTGCTTTAGCTGGAGCAAATAATACCCCTTTTGCCTGGAATGCAAGAATAGCTTCCTCGGTGCAAGGCATATTAGCACCTTCCCCTACTGCTTTTACTCCATTTTCTATTAACAACAAAGCATCTTCTTTTTCCATTTCATTTTGTGTGGCGCAAGGTAATGCAATGTCACAGGCTACTGACCAAATGTCTGTGCAGCCGTCATGATAGACTGCATTTGGATGAGTCTTTATATATTCCTGAATTCTTTTACTATCCAACTCTTTTAACTGTTTAACCGTTTCTACGTCAATCCCCTGAGGATCATAAATATATCCACTTGAATCACTACACGCTAATACCACTGCACCAAGCTCTATAGCTTTCTCCATAGCATATATTGCAACATTCCCAGATCCGGAAACGACTACTTTTTTTCCTTCAAAGGTATCGTTTTTTGCATTCAACATTTCTTCTACAAAATAGACTGTCCCATAACCTGTAGCCTCTTTACGACCTAGACTCCCACCATGGTTTGGATCTTTTCCGGTGAACACTCCTGCCTCGTAACCACCTTTTAAACGATTATACTGACCGAACATATAACCAATCTCTCTTTTCCCAACACCGATATCTCCAGCCGGAACATCCATATCTGGTCCGATATATTTGCTTAACTCGGTGATGAAGCTTTGGGTAAATCTCATGATCTCACGTTCCGACTTCCCTTTAGGATTGAAATCCGATCCACCTTTACCTGCTCCTATCGGTTGTCCGGTCAAAGCATTTTTAAATGTCTGTTCGAAAGCTAAAAATTTCATAATACTACTATTTACCGTTGGATGAAAACGGATTCCTCCCTTATATGGCCCCAAACTATTATTAAATTGGACGCGGAAACCGCGGTTTACCTGGACTTTTCCAGTGTCATCTTCCCATGCAACACGAAACGTAATAACTCGATCCGGTTCCGTTATGCGTTCTAAAATACCATTATGTATATATTCGGGATGCTTTAGAAATACAGGTCGTAGTGAATCAAAGATTTCACGTGCTGCCTGTAAAAATTCCTTTTCCCCTTGATTTCTATTCTTTACCAGTTCGAATACTTCATGCACATAATCATTTGCTCTATTTTTATGTTCTAAATTAGTTCTCATTGTTATTTCCATCCAATTACTCCTATCGTAAAAAATTATTAGTTTCATTATCTCCAAAAAAACCAAGATATTCAACATATTTATAAACAAAATATTATTAAAATACAAAAAAGTCTAATAAGTTACACAATTAGTAAAATAACCATCAGTCATAAATATAACAGTTTTTTTCGTTTCGAAAGTAAATTATCTCTTTTAGTGAGTCAATTTGTAGCGACAACATACACGCATCTAAGTAATCAGCTAACAAGCGCAAGTAAAAAAGACTTCCTTTTTTAAGAAGTCTCTTGACGACAAAGGTATTTTTATAAACGGTTATGAATAATAATAAATGTCCCTAAGGATGTTTATTATCCTCAGGAACGTAGTGACGAGGAGGCTGAAGCCAAGCCCACGGAAAGCGAAGTGGTGGGTCTTGCCGAGTTTAATATTCAACTCTATACACCTAAAATTGAGTTTGTCTACAGTCTTAGACTTCCTTTTTTAGGAAGTCTTTTTTGTATACTTAGTACAAACTCTTCAACAATTTTTCTAGCATTTCGGGCATCTCCACAAATGCACTGTCTACATGAAGTCTCTCTGTTTTTTGGTGCGCATCTTTACCAAATGGTCCAACGTTCAAAACAGGACCTTTTAGCTTCGCCATATCATTAAATGGAATATCATAAGTATCTCCCCAAACAGGTGTGTTTTTTTCAAATGCGGTCCAACCTTTGCCGTCATCCACGTAATTGACATAACTTAAATCGGAAATTCCATTGAAATAATGTATTTGATCAATTTTGTTGTTAAACGATCGACCTGCTTGCTGCATCAATTCTACTGCATCTTTTATCACCGGATCATCCGATGTGTTCACTGCCGGATAATAAGGTGGCGCGAATAGGATCACTGTTGCTGGTGCAAGCTCTTGACACTGGATCATCAGATCATCTACGATACGAAGTGACTTTTCTCTATCATCCCACTCCTCATTAGAAAGTGTTTGTGCTTTTAGCTGTTCCACCTGCTCGATGCCCAGCTTTTTATTTGCGTATGCTAATAGTTCTGCATAACGTATAACTTTCACTTGCCCCACACCTGTTACTTGTTCACGCTCACAAATCATGGAATAACTTTCATTCAATGCCTCCATTGCATCTTCTGTTACTTCCTCGAACAGATCCATTACTTCCGATGCAGTACGTTTTAGTAAAAACACATTGTATAATGCAACAGCACGATACGGTGTTTGGGTAGAATAAGATAATTTTAAATCCTTTTGCTGCAATGAAACAGGTAACGGCGTACTTTCTCCAAGGTCTGTTTCCCGGAATAAATCATTCCATTCCATACGTTGTGTTAAGAAAGATGCAATATAATTGGCAGTCATACCTTTCATAGGTTCCCCAACATGCGTTTCCTTCCCATAAAACAAAGCAGCAGGCATAATTTTGCCTATCGACCCTGTATAAATATATTCTGCAATATCAGTAGGGTTTTGAGAAAAGGAAGGTTCACTATTTAAAAAAAGCTTATAAGTTAAGTTGAATTCCTCCCGTATTCGGACTAAATGTGTAACAGCAGCACGCATACCAGCAGAATTGACTTCTTCATCTGGAACCGTTGTCAAAATAAGATTGATCGGCCACTCCTCGACACTTGCTTTTTCTATCAACTGCATATGTAAGGCAAGACCCATCTTCATATCCATCGTACCGCGACCAAACAAATATTTACCAGTCTCCAAATCCGCACGAGCGCTTTCTGGTAATTCTTCCGGATTTTCCATCAATCTTTTTGTTAACTCTTCAGGGAAATATGCAAGCGGCTGTAATACACCGTACTCTTCCGTCTGAACTGTATCAAAATGACTGATCAATACAACTGTTTCGGTCGCCTCAGGATGTTTATATAATGCCGTCACTACTTGTCTTCCTAGCCCCGCATCATGCATTTGTAATAAACTCGGACGGTCTTGAAAATAGCGAAGTTCCCCTAACTTATTCACTAATTTTGGTGCAAATGCTCTTTCACCTTCTGTTAAAGTAATACTATCCCAACTAACCAATTCACATAGCAAAGTACGCAGCTTCTCAGGTATATCCCATAATTTCCCCATGATATTCTCTCCAATCATTACTAACTATCTATTTAAAATATATGCGCTACCCTATTAAGTGTCAATCTAATAAGGAATATTATTACTTATACTTATTATTTACTAAATTATTTTCTATAAAAACTTAATCTTATTACCGAATACAACTTAATTCAGAAGTATAAATAATAAATTTATATGCACGAAAAAAGCAATTGCCTATGAAGACAATTGCTTTTTTGTATTTAAAATTATTTTAAGTTAGACCATTCGTTTTCTAACCAAGTTTTGAATTCATCGCCTTTGTCACCTTCATACGTATCATATACATCAATACGCATTCTCTTTAACTTTGTTAAAAACTCTTCAAATGTATGGTCTTTAGGCAAACTCTTTTTAACACGAACAAACACTTTGTTTGCTCCTTTTACTAACTCAAACTTTTTACGCTTTGGTAATTGTGCTTCTTCTCCAAAATCCAATAAACTTTGGAAAGCAGCCTCTTGTACTTTGTAAACCGGATCATTTGCAAGTCTTGTTCTTAATATATCCTTCACTTGGCTGTGATTATACTTTCCTAATTCAACTACTGCATCGTAACGCGATTTCCAGCTTGCAGTACGATTAGCTGCCTTTTTTAGTTCTTCATAATTCTCTGGTAATTCCGTTTTTATTGTATTGTTTCCCATATGATCAAACTCCTTTATATTCTCTAATTCAGTATTTTCAGCATCCCTTCATTATATACTACTTAAGTAATATCACCTAATTTATTCTATAAGAAAGGTATCCTCATTAAGTCTCACAAACTATATACCCAATAAAACTATCTTTTATCTATTAACCTTTAGATAGGCAAATGCTATACTCCGTTAAAGGAGGGAGAATATTGCGTAATACTGGTGAATTGAAAAAGTATAAATTTTACCTGAAATTTAAAGGTGGTAATAATCTGATATTCGAAACGAATACAGATATCCGTACAGCTGAAAGAAATAAAGTTGATGGCGGAATATTTGTAGAGACCGAAAACAGCTATACAATCAACCTAGCGCAATTAGAAAAATTAAATGTCAAAATACTTCATGAAAATACATAAGATTACTACTTGAGAGAGATCAGGAACTTTGATTAATTACACAAAAAAGTGCCTGATTTCTCTACTATTATTTAATAGTATTCTACTTTAAATAACCTCGCTCATTGAAGTTAAAACTTTGAAAACGAATTTTACAATATAATATCACCAATTGTTCTGGCAATACAAATACCATAGTAAAAAATAAACCTATACCTATAACAATGAAAATGATCATATTTAAATCATTGAGTGTAGATATTCTAGCAATATATTGTATGACAAAAACCAATCCTGTACCTGCAACAGTAGCAACAGGTATATATGATTTCACTTCAAACCGTCCACGAAGTTCTTCTTTTTTTGATCCTTTTCTATACTCCCCTCTTTGTAACAAAATATAGAAACGAATACTTGTGAGAACGAAGACCAACAGCCCAATTCCAAGCGTTACATAGGTAAAGTTTAGTAAAGATTCTGAGCTTTCCTTTGTTCCACTCCCATCGTCATTCCCTATCAAAAATAATGCACAGATTAAAAAGCTAACAGAAAATAAATTTTGTGATACTAAAATGGAAATAAAATACTGCATTTTGTCGCTTCTTTTATATACTGCAGGAATAGAATAAAGAAGAGAAAACAAAATTAATACGCCAGTTATCCATAAATGAACTGAAAGTATTTCATCTTTATATGGATAGGTAGTGTTAACTCCTACAAAGAAATACTCTAATGAAAATAGAATTCCCTGTAGAAATATAGTCAAAAATAGTGCTCCAGCTATTGAACCAGGTGCCTGTCTTCCTGATTTAAGAGGCTCTTTTAGCACTTCAAAATCCTGTTCACTCAGCTTACAAGCCATTGATACACTCCCCACTCAAAAGAATTATTATTAGTATTGTTGGAGGGTTAATAGAATAAAACAAATATTACTCCATAGACAACAAGCACTCTTTTCAACTGACGAAAAGGTGCTTGATTTCTCTACTATCACTTATTAAGTGTTGTTTGTTGATTTTGCATCCTTACTAACACATCTAAGATTTCTGAAACAATTTCCAAATTGGAACTTTGTTTTCCTTCCAATAACTCTTTATTGTCTTTTTTCACCATTTTGAATGTCCAATTATTTCTAGGTGAAGTCAACACATGCATCCCTTCGATACCCCAATGATTATCCTCTTTAAAAAATACCATTAATCGATTATTATGTACCATACTTTTCAATGCAGCATCCAACTGACTACTAACACTCTTCCAAATTTCACCCGAATTGATAAATTCCAAGTTCTGTACATCCGTTATGGAACGTGCTTTAACCCACGAATTATAGGAAGAAGTAGGTATAAGAATAGTTTCCCCTTCACCGTTTGAGCGACTTTCTACACCTAAAAGCATTCGAGGATAAATAACATTATTCCAAACATAGTCTGGAGTTCCATGTACATATAATGTAAACTCACCGTCATCGTTCTCTTTGCATTCCACCACATGGTCTTTACTAAAATAAAAATAACTTTTTTGAGTCCCATCTTTTATAATCTCCACAACCATATTGGTACGTGACATAATCCATAGTGCATTTCCAAAGTTTTCTTCTAATTTTATTTCCTTATCGACTAAGTCAATTAGATTTAACTTATGTAGTTTTTTATAGGTTTTCTCCCATTCCCTTTCAATTTCGTACTTTGTTAAATGTTCGAAGGGATTCGAAAAGCCTATTAAAGTTTTCGTATTTAACGTTTGCATCATTACAAAAATGTCTTGTACAGTAAATGTTGGAATCATTATTTTCCCTTCTTCCTCTATTTCTTTTTCTTTTTTCTTCTCTTTCTTTTTTTCTTTTCGTTTTCGTGCCTCTCATCCTTTGGTAAACCGAATTCTGGGTAAATTGCCAACGCTCTATCCATATGCTTTCTGATAAAAAAGTATCGGTGAATATTAATAGATAAAAATGCCGTAAAAAAAGATAAAAGAGTAAGACAAACTATCATTAATATACTGATCCCCGAGTCTGTATAGACAACGGACAATATTATTTGTCCTAATATATATGAAGCCCCTGCGATAGATGCCCATCCTACTGGAATGGAACTTTTTTGTTGTAACTTATAATATGTCTCACTATAAAGAGCTTTCCAGTTCATCCAGTTCATCCCCAAAATTAGTAGAATGAATAATATTATATTAAACATAAATGGAGCCCAACCATTTATTTCAAGATTTTTGTATAGCATTTTTTGTATGCTTACAAAAAAGACGTAAGTATTGACGACACCGTATACCCCTAAATATAAATAATAGGATTTTTCATATTTATAAGGATCTATTATATAAATAATTCCCCAACATGTTATTAAAGCTGCAGGGACAATAGCTGCTAATAAAAATGGCAATGAGAAGGGAACCGCTAAAATAGGGAAAACCCCCATTAAATACAAAAATAAAAGTAAGTATCCTATTACTCCTTCTTTATTAGATTTAGGTGAGTCAAATTTTAAATAAGACGAGAAAATGTTATCCATTTTTTCTTTTTGAATTAGAATTCTCTCCTTACTAACTCCTGCTAAAATATACCGTTTATTTTAACTTTTTCTTTCTCGTATTTCTCTCACTTTTCGGCAAACTAAAGTTTGGATATACCTGTTTTACCAGTTCTATATTCTTATGAATAAAATAATAACGATGAATATAAACGGAAAAATAGGAAGTCAAAAGAGCAAGTAAAGAAACTAACACAATCAGTAGTGTACTTACCGCGTCATCACTGTAAATGAACGATAATATAAACTGACCGACAATATACCCTAAAGCCCCAATCATTGCCCATGACATATTTAGACTTTTTTTCTTCTGTAACTTATCATAAGTTCCTGAATTTAAAGCTTTAACATTTAATATATTCACTCCTACTAACAGAGCTATAAATAACATTAGCCATAAAACAAACGGTTTAGTACCTTCTACTCCAATATTCACATAAAGTAGTTTTACTACAACTAAAAAAAATACATACGTATTCACTATTCCATAAATACCGAAGAATAAATAATAGGACTTTTCATTTTTATAAGGATCAATTACATAAACAATTGCCCATATAGAAATGAGTGCAATTGGTATTATTGCTGCCATAAAAAATGAAAAAGAAAACGGTTCACCTATTATAGGAATTATTCCGGTGAAATATAAAAATATAATGAAAAATACTATAATATTTTTTTTATTCATCTCGGGAGTTTGAAATTTTAAGTAAGACAATGTATTACTGTCAATATTTTGCTGTTTAATCACTTTCTCCTCCAATTAATCTATTAATCAAACCAACCAGCAACACCGTCAATAAGACCTTTAGTTCCTATTTTAATAGCATCACCTATAGAATCGGACTCACCATCACCATCAACGTCCATAATTTTCACTTCACTTAAAACAGCAGTTACTGCTACACCTACGACTAATCCTACAACTGCTCCTGCAACAACGCCTACTGGTCCTCCGGCTACACCTACCATTGCTCCAGCTTGGGCCCCAGCCCATGCTGAAGCTGCCATTGATGCACCAGCAACTGCAACGTCACCTGTTACATTACCAGCTATTTCGCTCGCAGACTCATTATTTTGTATACCATGTACGATATCTCCACCGGCTGTAGCAAATACTCCAATATATCCAAGTTTATTTGCAGAAAAACGAAACGTGGATTTGACATTTGTTGCTGGATCCACTCTTTTAAAAATCTTTTCATAGTTTGTAGCGTTTGCCCCAGAATATGTTTTGTTTTTAACACCAATTAAGTCTGGTCTAGTAATCTTAATAACTGTTTTAGTGACATTCTGTTTAGTTGTCCTAGTAGTTCTAGTAATCCCAAATCCCTGGGCAGCTAATCTGACTTCTTTGTAGGTGGAGTTTCCCACTACAGCTGTGCCTAATAAAGTCGCAGCTGCATTGATAGGCTTATTTTGCCAATCATTAATATTAACGCCTACAGTAGACATAATGCCTTCCCATAAACTTTCCTTAGCAGTAGAAGTAGGGGTAGGGGCTGACACTTCCACACCATTTTCTTCTACTCGTGGATTTGAGGCAAGCATGTCTATTTGATGCTGCAAATAAAATTGACCAATCGGCGTTGCATCTTGCACTGAGTTCCAACTATCGGCTGGGAAGTTAACATCCGTTAATCCTTCTTCCATTAAATACTCCATATCTGTTAGCCATGCTTCCATATTTAACATGGCTGCCTCTATAAGAAGCAGTGCATTGGTTTGAGACAAATCGAATTCATTTAAATCCGAAACCGTATTATTTCTAGATGTTTTAGCGCTAGTTACACCTTCTTGCACACCACTATCGTCTAAATGTGGCAGTGGAACTATATCGGAAACAGAATTGATAATACTATTGGATTCGTCCGTTAAACTAGTGGTTACTTGAGAAATTTCGTTTAGCCCATCTTCTACTTCTCCTTCCAGATATGCTTGTCGAATATAGCCATTAGCATCCGGCTCTAAAGTATCCAAGGCGGAATTCATCGTAGTAAGGGTCGTATTAAATAGGTCTTTAAATGTTAAAAAGAAATGTAGAAAGGGGAGATGGCAATCATTATAGAATGATCTTATTGCATTCCCACCTTCTCCTTTAAGCGTTTCCTCCATCATAACTAAGCCTTGAACCGCAGTTTGAATCGCATTAATTTCCCCTTCTAGTCTTGACAGCATATTAATATTCCCTTGAAGTCCCTCATGAAATGGTTGTATGCTTAGTATTTTCATCTCGCCACCACACTAGTTCCATTTACTGTACATTGCATCGCTGCTGATATTTTTTGATCGGACTCTTCCATAAAGTCGATAGAAGCAGAAGTTGTTTGAATATTTCCAGTCGACAATGTTTGATATTTTACAAGTAATTGATCCAATTTTAAGGATAACTCATTAAATTTTGTAACAACATCTAGGGTATTTCCACTAATAGGTGGTTCTGCTTTTGGATTGAGTAGATTAACTGCACCAGTCATTTCTCCAAGCTGATTTTCTACATCTGCATAGACTATTTTAACTTCTGTAGACATAACGTTTCTCCCCCTTGCAAGTTAGTATGCTTTCGCTTGAGCTTGCCGTGCTTGTTCTGCTTCAATATTGGCGATAATCTGTTGAATCGATATAATTTCTGCATTCAATTCACTAATTTTCGCGGAAATAGCACTAAATACATTAGAAAATTGAGTTCCCGATATATCTACATAACTAGTGTGAATGCCAGATTCCCGTATATCGTCAAACTTATTTGCGTGATTTCCTTGCCAAGTAGTGGATGTTAGTTCCGGTTCCAAACATTTGGGTTCATTCGTGTTATATTCGGATTGTTTCCCCTGCAAAGAAGACTGACATGTTATTAATCTCTGCAAATCTTCCCTCTTTTTAGCTAAGAGTGCATAATAATGACCAAGCATATACATTACCTCCTAATTCATTTTGCAATTATTTTGGAATCATTAGCATTGACTAGCCTTGGTAATAGAATGACAAACAACATCAGAACACCTAGCGCTATTATTCCGAAAAACAGGATATTTCTTACGCTATTATTTGAAGATTTCTCTTCCTTCATGTCGGCAGCTGATAATTCTAGTTTCTTTGTATCAGAGCTAGAAAATAATTTTAGCTCTGAAGACTTCGCAGTTACGGTACTTTTTTCCCCGCGCTCAGCTGTTTGAAACAAAAAGGATGTATCTCCTCGATTAGGAAGCTTATTTCTCCCGTCAAAGTATATATCAAATTGCTTTTCAGGAATTGTATTTTTCATCTCTGTTTTTTGCTTGTCATGTAGATAATCGGTATTTTTCTTAAATTCTAGTTTTTCATAAATCAAAGGATCCAAGTCTTTTGCTTCTTTAGGTTCTTCTGCAACAACGATAAAACTAGTTCCTATAAACATAAGTATTATCAGTGGAAGGATAAACCGCCATTTAGCTCTCATACGCTTCATCTGCCACAGATGCTTTTGATTTATTAGTACTCATAAAGTAAGTAGTAGCAAGCATTGCTAGAGCGATAACTGCTGTAATCACTGCTCCCCATATAAAGCTAGTTTCAGGTTCATATTTGATAGACATATAAACGGTAGACAAGACATCTGGTATATTAATATCAGGTACAGCAAGTATTAATAATGGAATAATGTATAAACACATCAACGCCACACTAGCTAGCCACCCAACGGATTGTCCGAACTCTAATGCAGCACGAATGATAGCTGCGCCAGCAAGCAATAAAAGAATAGTAAAGATTGTCCATTCTAGTGCACGGTGGTCATTTAAAATATACATATAGATACTGTAGAAACTGATAATAAGACCAACAAGTATAGACAATAGAGCAGTCAGAGCTAACTGGAGTCCAATAGGTCCTTCTTTCATCTGATAAGAGAAATAACCGATTAATAAACTACTGATTAGTAGAATGATAAATAAAATTACAGGCGGAACTTTTTCCATTTCATCCGAAACAGCTGCTTCGCCTTTTACTTCCAATGGATTCACAAAGTGATTAAATGCATATCCATTTTCCTGACCATCTACATACGTGTTAGCTAAAAACTCTTGAATATCATTATCAAAATCAGACATAGCATTTACATTCGTATCCCATTTACCACTGAATTCATTAGATGTCTCTTTTATATTGTCTGCTTTCACAGTTAAATCATTGGCATAATCTACTAAACTGCTTTGTTTTTGCGATAAAGATTGAATCATTCCACTTAATGTTACAAGCTGAGAAGTGACATTTTGTTGACCAGCCATTACTTGCCCTTCAGAGGTAGTTGCCACCGGTTCTCCAGATGGAATCATATTCGCTGGATTCTGAATTTGAGCAAGTAAGACATTTGCTTGTTCATCGATAGAATTTAGTTCGCTGATCAAAGAAGCATGCTGTTGTTCCGCAGTTTCTTTGTAACCAGACATGATTGCTGCAAATGTTGTACTTAAATCAGACATTCCTAGTTCTGTTTCTGGAATACTTTCTTCAACCGAAGTCCAACCTTCTAACTCCAATTCATTAATATTTACCACATTTTTCAACAACGCTGTTAAAATTTCATCCTTTAGAATAGCATCCTTATTTGCACTGCCTCCACCTTCATTGAGAGTAAATTCAAATTGCTCTAAAGTAGCATAGTAGGATAGCAAAGAACTAGTATCTGTTTTAGCTGCTCCCTTATCAAATAGTTCTTGTAATCTATCTTTTTGATTTTTTGAAACGTTAGGGTTAGCAAGCAAATCATTTTCTTTTTGCATTATTTCCATTCCAATACGTGCAGTATCAGTTGGGTAAGTATTTATAATTTGTTGTATAGACTCGTATTCCCTATAAATAGAGTTATAGTTTTCCAATAGTTTTACATACTCTTCAGAAGCTTGTGTATAGTCAGTCGTTGCGGTTTGGTTTGTATTAGTCCATGTAGCTTCTTTTTCTGATAAAGCTGCTGTAATCGAGCCTAATTCTGCTTGAAGGATATCAATTTCACTTATAAAAGCCGATGCAGGATCCGTTTCAGCCACTTTTGTTTTTAAAGAGGTTAACCCTGTTAATATACTATCCACTTTCACACGCTGTTCTTCTAAACCAGGTAGAACAACAGAAGCTTTGTCCGCAGCTTTTTTCTCCAGTTGTTCTTTAATAGAAGTAAATTGGTTCGGCTCTGTTCCTATGGAAGCTGCTGCAAGAACTGCATTTCCACTTTTCCCTGCTTCTATGCCTTTCTCTAAACTATCTAAGATTGTATTGTTGTAGCGATCGATTGCAGTTCCCTGCACTACTAGTAAATCTGCCAGTTGACGATCCACTTCATTTTTACGTAGTTCGGATAATTCATTAAATTTTTCTTTATTTGTATCGATTACATGATTCACTTTTTGAATTTCTTCATTTATATTGTTATTACTTTCTTCTAACATTTGCACGGACTGATTAAATTGTTCAGCCTGTGTTGCTGCTGCTGCGTGAATTTTTGCCAAGCTGGCATCCTGTACTTGTTGTAGTATTTGCCTTTGTGTATTTTGAAATTCTTTATATTGCTGAATATAGGTGATGAAGTTATTCATCTGCAATCCGAATGTATCGGCATTTTCAATTCGACTATTATGTGCATTATTTGCTGATCCGATTGTCGTTTGCAATGCCGCCATTTGATCTTTTTGCGTTTGCATCTGTTCAGCTAATGTTTCCGACTCAGGCTTATAATAAGCAGACATGGAACTAAGGAATTCTGTTTCTTTTCCTAAAATGCTCGTAAACTCTTTTTTAATATGATTCATTTCCTGCGCTATATAGCTCCAGTATAGAGTGGAAATTTTATCATTTACGCGGTCCGTTGCTACTTCTATTTCATGTAAAACCTGTTCCTTACGCAATCCCGTTTTCTGACGCTGAACTTGATAGGCAAACTCTGCTTTTTTCGGATTTTGTTCATCATAAGACATTATATTTTCTGAGAAATTGGAAGGAATATAAACAATGGCATCGTATTGGTTAGACTTTAACCCATTTTCTGCCGCACCACGTCCCATTACTTTCCAACCAAAATCTGAGTCCTCTGCTAAAATAGAGACTACTTCGACACCCATTTGTACTTGTTCTGCATCTTTTGTTAATCCCATATCTTCATTTACGATTGCAATAGTGCGCTTGTTCGAGTTATTCAAATCGAGAATATTAACGCCCATCAGTTGGAAAAAGATAATAGGAATAGCTAGTATTAATAGAATTCCAACACCATATTTTAATAGTCTGGTATTTTTAGTTGATTTCATTGTACGTTCGTCCTCTCCAACTCACTTAAAGGGATTTTAACTTTAATGGCATTCCCATTTAAAATATAATGTGCAAATCCAAGTGGAAGCTCTGCTTCTTTTCGTTCATATGCAACTGTAAACAAAGTCTGCTCTGACTTTTTCATGTAGACGAGCGCCTGTCTAACAAGCTTCAACTCATTCGTAAAGGCATCATAGCCCTTCGTAATTTCAGCGTTATTCCCAGACACGATGACATTAAATCCTAAGTGACCGTATCGTTTCATCAATTTCGCTAGTCTGTCCTGTATGGTAATATCAGCTACTTGCAGGAATCTTGTATAGCCATCAATGATGAAATAAGAAAGCGTGATTTTTCCTGGATTCCCTTGTTGAATACTTTCGAGATAGTCCCGTTCTACTTCCGCATAATATTGCTCGGTCCGAGTAATCCATTCCACTAAATTCTCTTTCGTTTCCAGATAATCAATGGATTCATAAGCAGTAAATTTGGATAATCCTCTGTCAAACGAATCAAATATAGAGATAAACCCTGTTTTCTGTTCTAATAGTGTGTGAAGCATCAAAGTGATCGTATTGGTCTTCCCTCTTTGGACTTGCCCTATGAGTAGACAATGACGATTTTTCTTAAAGTCGATGGTAATTGGAAGAACTGTATCCTCATCCAATCCAATTGGTACGATTCCATTCTTTTTCTTTCCATCCAAGTAGAAAGAGAAACTTGAAGCTGATAGCTCTAGTGGAAGCATTGGAATTGGTAACGGATGTGTTCGTTCCTTATATTGCGCTCTTAAATTACTTACTTTATTCTTAATAGATTCTAATACTTCATAGTCATCTGCCCCACTAGCTGGCAAGTAAATTTGAGTAAAGTAGGCATCTTCTTTCTTTAGAATTGCTCTACCCGGGAAAGGTTCTAGGTCAAATGGTACTCGTCCGATTACTGTAAATGATTCCGTTGCATCCATTAAATAATGAACAATTTTAGTTTTTAAATTATTCATTAAGGACTGTCGAACGGATTGAACTCTTGTTGCAGCCACAAACAGGTAAATTCCAAGCGATTGACCATCTCGACCAAATTGAATTAGTTGTGCTTCCAATTCTTCCATTTCCTCACGGACAATATCATAATTATCAACGACTATATATAGAAGAGGTAACTTTTCCGTCGATAAATTATTATACATATGAATGTTACTAACCTCTGATTGTTGGAAAGTAACCTTTCTTTTGGTGATTTCTTCTTTCATAAGCTTCACTAGTTTTTCTCTTTTTAACTCTTCATCAATCGTGAAATAATCAGCAGTATGAGGGAGCTGTCTGAGAGGAAGTAGCGAGCCATTTCCATAATCAAGCAAGTAAAAATTTGCTTCTTCTGGAGAAAGATTTTCCGCAAGTCCCAATATAGTTGTAAGTAATGTATATGATTTCCCATACCCTGAGGAACCGAACACGCCAAGATTTCCATCCTTTGTCCAGTTATAGGCAATTGATGACTGACTTTGCTTTTCTGGTTCATCAATCATTCCTAAAGGGAACCCTGGTTGAATAGTAGTTACCTCTTGTTGTTTTTCAAGACGCAAAGGTAACGGCTCCAACCATGGACTAGCCACCTTTTGGATACCCAAATCACTAGTTATTTTAGCAATTTTAGCAGTAACTGCCTCCATTTCTGTCAAGCCACTAGATTTCTTTTTCACATTTGTCGCAATACCAGAAAGAGGATATAAACCAAGATCTGTGATAAGTGCCACATCGTCTTCACCCTCTAAAACTTCCTCCTTGTAAGGAGCCCCACTCCATGCAGATTGAAATAGCTCATACACTTCATTATTTCCAACTTGCAAATAACCACGTCCAGTTACAGTAATCGTAGCCGCATCTCCGTTCTTCAGGATTTCTTTACTATCCGATGCATCCTGAACCTTTAGTGCAACTCGAAATCTCGCATTACTCCAAATCTGTTCGTCAATAATACCGCCGGGCTTTTGAGTAGCCAATATAAGATGTACCCCTAAACTTCGCCCAATTCGAGCCGTACTCACAAGCTCTCGTATAAAATCTGGTTCCTCTCGTTTTAACTCTGCAAATTCATCCGAAATAAGGAATAGATGAGGAAGAGGTTCCATTGCCTTTCCTTCTTTATACAAGGTTGAGTAATCATCAATATGCGACACAACATATTGATCAAATAGACGTTGTCTTCGTTTGAGCTCACTATTTATAGATGCAAGTGCTCGCATACTAAAGTTTTTACTACCTTCTATATTCGTAATTGTTCCCAAAAGATGGGGAATATGCTTGAAAGGTTGAGCCATTCCTCCACCTTTATAGTCGATTAATAAGAAAGCTACTTCATGGGGATGATAATGGACTGCAAGCGATAAAATATATGTCTGTAAAAATTCACTTTTACCTGAACCAGTTGTCCCCGCTAACAATCCATGGGGACCATGCGCCTTCTCATGCAAATTCAATGCAACAAGTTCATTCTTCCCTTTGAAACCAATTGGAACAGCAAGTGATTTTGCTGACTCATTCAATGTCCAATTTCGTGCTATTGGTACATCCTCTACATCTTTCACGCCAAACATCTCTAGGAAACCTACCGAGTTTGGAATCGAGTTTTTAATGCCTACTTGGTGATTCAATGTTCGAAGCATTCGTGTAAACCTTTCATTAGTCGAAGCATCAAATTCATCTAAATAAAAAGGAATATCAACAGCCTTTCCTGCCTCAATGAGGATATCTCCTTCCCGTTCATTTACATATCGAATGAGCGTATGAACATTTTCGGTCATTCGTTCCTGCGCAGATTCTGCGAAAACAACAGATATGCCAAGGTCTTTTGTATGCTGGCTTTCTAAGTATTCTAAGATGACATGCTCAGCAAGCAGGGAATAATCTGCCACGAAGAAAACTAAATGGGGGGCAAATATTGTTTTCCCCTTTTGGACGTCAGTATCTCGCTCACGAATAATTTCATATAACGAAGATAATAATTGATCTCTCGTTTCTTCGTTATGTATCAAACCTCTTGCATGCATATGCGGCAGTTTAAAATGTGGTAACCATTTCATCCATTCCATTTCAGCATATTCCTCATGATTGAAAATATAGATAAATCTTGTATCATGATAGCTTTGTGAAAATGCCAATTGACCAATTATTTGTTGTAATTCACGCTTTATAACGGTTTCTTTACCAGTTAAACCTAAGATGCCTTCTGATAACTTCGTTGTAATTGGTGCGTCTGGAATTTCTTTGTAAACCTTTTCCATTCGCTGAGCTTGTTCTAGTAAATCATCTATTTCTCGGTTTGCTAAATCTCCAGAAGATAGTTTAACTTCATAGCTAGCTTTCACATTTCCTGTTCCTAATCTGAATTCTAAAAAATCATGGCTTTCTAGCGTTCTTTCCCAAATTCTACTAGACAAGTCTTCCGTCATTTGTTTCATTTCTTCAAAAGAGGGGAAATGGTAGGTCAATACTTTCTTCTGCTTCTCGGATAATTCATAAAGCTGTTCTCTCATATTCTCTAAATAGGCGGTATAAACTCGAAGTCTTTTTTCCGCATTTCGCTTATCTTTCTTTTTGTCTCGGAAGTATTGAACGGTAGAGGTAACTAATACTGTTAAAAACATAGTAATAGAAATAATGACGAAAATTCCTCTTGGGATGAAAATAGCTACAAGTGCCATTACAACAAGCATCACAAGTGGCGGTGCTATAATAAGCAATAATCCTCTTCCAGAAGCCTCCGTTTCTTGGGTAGGAAATGTTAACGAAACTTTGTCATCTGGAAGATCATAAATCATTCTTGGTGTTCGACGATAATCTGGATACATCTGCAATATTTCAGATGCCGGAATGTCAATTATAGGAAGTTTCGTCGTATAAGGAACTGCAGCAGTTACCTCTATTAAGTCTTTCTGAAGTAATTTCATCTCCATAAAAGCCCACTGAAGCACATCACCGTTAGCTAGAATCGTGTTAGAATCCACTAATTTCCCATTTACATATAATGGACACCCGTAGTCTTTTTTTATAATCCACCCATCTGCGATTTGATTTAGTGAAAAATGTCCAGATTCTATTCTTGGAAAACTAGTTTTCAGTCTTTGAAATGTTGCGATTTCTAATTGGGTATCAAATGAAACTTCATTTTTAAAGTCTATATAGTATGTTCCGGAAGAGACCGGAGTGGAAAAAGCATATAGGTGGAGGGACTTTTCCTTTTGTTCAATTGTCAATCCCTCATCGTCTGTTAACTTTCCAAAGGAATTATCTTCACTATAAACGGCGAGTCCATCCTCCTCTTTTTTTAACGTTAAAGGTCCATTTAGAAAGGGGAACGTCTGAATCGTTATATCATGTTCAATTGCTGGACCAATCGTCAAAGCGGTAAAACCTTTTTCAGGAATTGTAATTTGCTGATAGTTTTCGTCATAGAACAACCATAATTGTTGCAATAGGTACACCTTCTTTCAATTCATTTTCGAATTTTATATAGGGAGCAATATTTTTGTTTGCTATTACTTTGGTTGTTCCGTTTTTTGCTGATCTTGTTGTTCCTTTTGCTTTTGCTCTAGTGCTTGTTGTTCCTTTTGTTTTTGCTCTAGTTCTTGTTGTTCCTTTTGTTTTTGTTCCAGTGCTTGTTCTTCTTTTTCCTTTTTCTTTAGTTCTTCTTTTTCTTGTTCTTGCTGTTCTTGCTGTTCCTGTTGTTCTATTGCTTGTTGTTCTTGTTCTTCTATTTCTTCCATCAACATCTCATATTCCGCTACTTCTTGATCTATTTCATTTAGCTTTTCTTGCATTTCTTCACCAGTTAAATCTTTATCTGCCTTCACTTCTTCTCTTAATTTCAACAGACCATACGTGATTAACTCTCC
Organism: Psychrobacillus sp. FSL H8-0510; assembly: GCF_038008345.1. NCBI lineage: Bacteria > Bacillati > Bacillota > Bacilli > Caryophanales > Bacillaceae > Psychrobacillus > Psychrobacillus sp. FSL H8-0510. The sequence goes on along the minus strand of NZ_JBBOYZ010000001.1, from coordinate 866,124 downwards.
ATCTTCCATTGCTCTAGCGATATCTACAGCATTTTCTGCCTCACCACGTCCGAGATAAATCCAATACTTCAAATAATCAGGATCCGTTTGCAAGGTAATATTAGAAAGCACATTTTTCTTTTGTTCTTCATCTAAGCGTTCATTTGTAACGGAGGAATAGGCAAGTTCATACAGCACGATAAACGGCATGGACTTAACGCTATAAGGGCTTAATATTGTTACTACTTGGCTGTAGTTTTGACCGAGGAATGACATTTGACTATCGATAAAGGCTTCGTTTTTTGGCTTTTCATGTACGAAGTAAATAATTGCAAATACAATAGCAGGAATAATAAGTACACCTAACCCAATCGATAACCACTTAGTTAATTTCCATTTCTTTCGAGGAAGCTTCACATTTTCTAGTTCTTTTTGTTCTAATAGCTCCATTTGCTGACTTATATAGTTGAGTAGCGAGTCACTTTCCTTCATCGTCATAATCGTAGAGCCTAGATCCTTCAATTCCAAAATCTCTGAATACTTTAAATACTCCTCAAATGTGAAAGAGCCGTCTATTGCGGCTGCAACTACGGCTTTTGTTTCTAACCAGACCCGCTCATCATTTGTTTCAAAGGGTGGTAAACTACCTAACACTCCAAAATAAAGAAAACTCGGATCCATCCCTTTGCTATATATAATGTTTTCCGGAGAAACAATTAAATTTAAGCGCGGGTATGGATGTGAATATACCTTTTCCACTAATTGGTATGCAAACATCCACCTAGACTTTTCATCCTCCACATGGATAGCATCATATCTCTTAAAGGATGCAGGAATATCTGCTTGAATAATTAACTCATCGTCGGTTATGACTATGTCTTTTTTTATTTTTGGATTAACTTCTTTTAAAAAAATAATCTCTTCTGTTCGTTTAAACCCAACTCTCTCTTTCTGAAAGACAAAAGTAGTTTTAGAAGGTTCTTCATTAATTTCCGCACCGATTCGGTTTTTCAAGTATGTATGTGAATGATTGACCATCTTTGTAGCTCCTATCAAATAATTTCAATTCGATCACCTGTCGTTATACCGCAATGGGCTAACGTCAAATGTCCCGGGAATATTTTATCTTTATTCACAACGCGCACCCAATGACCTTCGCGTGGATTTTTTGAAATAGAACTGGCCTGCCAGGCAATATCAATCATTTTTTTCATAGTATAATAATCGGAAAGTCTTAAATCGATGATTTTTCCATCGTATTTAGAAAGATCGACAGTAATTTCTATATACACTTTTTTCACCCCAATTAAGGAAAAAGCGCCTTCCTGTGCGGGAATGACGCCCTACTTTTTTACAAGCTAACTGATAAATTATCCACGAATTTGACTAGCAACTTGTTGATCTGCATCTTGTAGTGCTTGACCAGCGCGGCTTAATTGAATACCTACTTCACTTAATAATTCACGCATTTCATTGAAATGAGGTTTTAGTCTTTCATATTGCTCAGCGAATGCAGCACTAGAAGAACCTTCCCACATCGATTGTAATTCACCGATCATGCCATCTAGGCGACCAATTTGTGAAGCAACCTCCCCTGATTCATGGTTGTAGCGAGAAGCCATAGCATCTAACTCAGCTGGTGTTACGCGAATAATTCCTGACATTCCAAACATCTCCCTTTTCTTTGAAATTTTAAGACATTTATAAAATAACTGTGTAGCGCTTTCAACAGAACCCACAGGTACTTCCTACATTCAAAGTTCCACTAATACCCATTACCCTCTATCTATTAGTTTATAAACCTAATAAAATTATTAATTTCAAAAAATCTATAAACTAGAATTTTTTTATAAGTCTTAGAAAACTTTTCCTTTATTATAATAAATACCATTACATAATCTTATAGTCAAAATTCCTATCAACCCCCCCAAAAAAATACTAGACCTATAAGCTCATAGACTTTTGTCATTAAATTTTCCCATATAGAGTTACTTAATATTTTTTCGTTTTCGTATTTAAAAATTAGTTGTATAAAAATCATAAAAATATTATTAAAAATAATACGCATTACTTTTATATCATTTTTTCAAAAATGCACCAGGATAATATCTCGTTATAAAGATACTCAAAGACTTAGTTTATTGTCGCTATTCATCATTAGATAAAGGTTGAGAGCAAAATTAAGAAAGAGAGAGAAAAAATGATTGTTTTTGGGCGTTTATGAATGTTTGTGATTGAATTAAATTATGAGTTCAGGTATTATTTATTTAACAGAAATTTAACTCTATTCAAGAAAGCGGTTGATTACTTGTTAACAAACGAGAGACATGCTTATATCTTAAAAAAGCTAGAAAAAAAACAAACGGTAAAAATCCAAGAATTGGTGGATGAAACTGCGGCTTCCGAATCGACAATTCGAAGAGACTTAACAGAACTTGAAAGCCAGCAAAAACTAGAACGCGTTTTCGGAGGCGCTATTCTGACTAGGAGCAATCTAATAGAACAAAGTGTGACAGATAAATCTACTCAGAATCTAGCCGAAAAAATTCATGTTGCACAAGCTGCAGCGGAACTGATCAAAGAAGGAGACAGCGTCTATTTGGATGCTGGTACCACAACTTTTCAAATGATTCCATTTTTGCAAAACAAAAACCTTTTGGTTGTAACTAATGGTTTGACACTCGTTGATGCCTTGAAAGATTATGGCATCACCACGTATTTAACCGGTGGATTATTTAAGTCTAAAACGAGTGCATTTGTCGGTTCTCAAACTGCCCGGGCTATGAAAAACTATCGTTTTGATATCTGTTTTCTTGGTGTTAATGGTCTGCATGAGCAATATGGGTATACGACACCGGATCCTGAAGAAGCAGCTATCAAACTATTGGCAAGTTCCTTGTCTAGAAAAACCTTTGTGCTAGCTGATCATTCAAAAATCAATCAAGTTAGTTTTGCGAAAATCATGGATTTGGAAAAGGCCGAACTCATCATCGATAGTATACCGGCAGAAACTTTGGATATTTTCAGAAAAAAAACTTCAGTAAAGGTGGTGCACGAATGATTTATACTTGCACTATTACACCATCAATCGATTATACCGTTTACCTGGCGGCTTTCGAAAATGGAAAACTAAACCGCTCCGAAGAAGTATATTATTATCCTGGCGGCAAGGGTATTAATGTTTCCAGAGTATTGAACAGACTTGGTGTTAAGAGCAAAGCCCTAGGATTTACTGGCGGCTTTACAGGTAGCTATATAGAAGAATTTCTACAAAAAGAAGGAGTAGATACTGATTTCATTGAAACTTCGGAAATAACCCGGATAAATATTAAAATAAAGGCAGATAAAGAAACAGAATTAAACGGGCCAGGTCCAAAATTAACGGAGCAACAATTACTAGTTCTCACAAATAAAGTAAAAGGCATGAAAACAGGCGATTGGTTCATTCTTGCAGGCAGTCTTCCTATCTCCATCTCCGATAGCTATTTTCTTGACCTTGCGGAAATCTGTAGGGAGAACGGAGTGCACTTTGTACTTGATACTTCCGGTCAAGCACTGAAAAAACTGACAAAAGTACCCTGCTTTTTGATCAAGCCTAACCTCGAGGAACTAGGAGAATTATTCGATACCGAAATCACAACTATTAAGGATGCCCATCATTATGCCAGAAGACTTTTAGAAAATGGCATCAAACATGTCATCGTGTCGATGGGCGGCGACGGGGCTTTACTCGTTACCAAAGACCTCTCTTTAAGAGCTAAAGCGCCGACTGGTCTTGTCATCAATACAGTAGGATCAGGCGATTCACTCGTTTCTGGTTTCATCGCTTCCTATTCAAAAGACGAAAATCCTGAAAAAGCTTTTCGTTACGGTGTTGCAAGTGGAAGCGCCACGGCCTTCCGTTCAGATTTATGTGATCAACAAGGCGTCGAAGTATTACTAGAACAAGTAGAAATCACCCCAATCTGATGAAGGATGTGACAGGATGAAAATTACACAATTATTGACAGAAGAAACAATTATACTGAATTTAGATGCCACTTCAAAACAACAGGTTCTGGAAGAATTGACTGGACAATTGGAACAGGCCGGAAAACTAGTGGACCGCCAAGCGTTCCTGAAGGATATCCTAACGCGTGAAAATCAGAGCACTACAGGTATCGGCGAAGGCATTGCCATTCCTCATGCCAAGTCAGTAGCAGTCGATGCTCCAGCCATTGCATTCGGCAGATCTGAACATGGTCTCGACTATGAATCATTGGATGGCCAACCCGCTCATCTATTTTTCATGATTGCAGCCACTGAAGGTGCCAATGATGATCATCTGGAAGCCTTGTCAAGACTAGCAACATTTTTAATGGATGAAAAATTCCGTTCACGTATTCTTGCAGCCAGTTCTAAACAGCAAGTTTTGCAAGCGATTACAGACAAGGAGATGGAAGCCGAAGGGTCAGAAAAGCCGCTTGAAGAAAAGGATAAACCTCGTTCATCCGCTAAAAAGATTCTAGCGGTTACAGCCTGTCCGACAGGAATCGCCCATACCTATATGGCGGCAGAAAAACTCAATGATCGTGCAAAAGAACTTGGTATTACACTGAAAGTGGAAACCAATGGCTCGAGTGGTGTAAAAAATCGACTGACCGATGCGGAAATTACAGAAGCAGAAGCTATTATCGTGGCAGCAGATACCAAAGTGGATATGGCTCGTTTCGATGGAAAACATGTCATCCAGACTGCAGTTGGCAAAGCGATTTATGAAACAGACGATTTACTGAATCGAGCGGTTAACCAAGATGCACCGATCTATAAGCATGACAAGTCAAAGGATGAAGCATCCTCTAGTGAAGGTAAAGGCGGGTTTTATAAACATTTAATGAACGGTGTTTCCAATATGCTACCATTTGTCGTAGGTGGGGGTATTCTAATTGCCATTTCCTTCTTCTGGGGCATAAATGCATCAAATCCTGACAGTCCTGAATACAATGAATTCGCTGCTATGCTGAATACTATTGGTGGAGGCAATGCCTTCTTCCTAATGGTTCCAGTTCTAGCCGGATTTATCGCAATGAGTATTGCCGAACGTCCGGGATTTGCACCAGGAATGGTCGGCGGACTGATTGCTATTACCGTAACAGGCGTTGAAGGAGCAAGTGGTGGTTCCGGATTTCTTGGTGGACTGATTGCCGGGTTCCTCGCTGGTTATGTTACGCTGTTAGTCAAAAAAATATTTTCAAGACTTCCTAATTCACTTGAAGGGTTAAATCCAGTATTGTTCTTCCCAGTGTTTTCAATTGCCATTACTGGAATAATCATGATGTTAGTCAATCCTGAATTGACGAAAGTCTATACAGGCATTTCAAGTTTTCTTGAAAGCCTTGGTGGGACAAATCTAGTGCTTGTCGGATTACTTCTAGGAGGCATGATGGCTATTGATATGGGCGGTCCTGTCAATAAAGCGGCTTATACATTTGGCATTGCTATGCTTGATGCACAAAACTTTAATTTCATTGCTACTGTCATGGCAGCAGGAATGGTACCGCCACTTGGCGTAGCGATTTCTACCACACTTTTCAAAAATAAATTCACAAAACCTGAACGAGAAGCCGGCAAGACAGCTTATGTGCTCGGTGCTAGCTTTATCACGGAAGGTGTTATTCCGTTTGCAGCAGCAGATCCCGCACGCGTTATCCCAGCTTCTGTTGCCGGAGCTGCAGTCACTGGTGCATTGGTAATGCTGTTTGACATTGGTTTGCGCGCTCCTCACGGTGGAATTTTTGTGATCGGCCTTGTTGATGGAGGTGCGATAAATATACTATTGTATGCATTCGCTATTCTCGTGGGATCCTTTATAACAGCTATAACCCTTGGATTCCTGAAAAAGAAAATCGTAATTGCTGCATGATTCAATACACTCTAGCTTTCGGATCTTCTCTCCGAAAGCTTTTTTAATAGATAAGTATATAAAAATACAATATGAATACGTAGTTATGGAATGAATCATACTACTGATTTCCGTTACATGTGGACTCTCGGAGCAGAAATCAATAGCATATCTATATTTTTTTTAGAAGACCAGGCATCTTTTTGCCTGTTTTTTATTTTATATCAGTTACACTTGTACATGAATTTTGCAGGTTAGCTAATTATTTGGAGAAATACAAAAAAGACATCCTATTCCTTATCAGAAGTAGAATGTCATTATTATCAGTCTCGTAATGTAGTCTTTAGGACTTTTCCACTTGCATTACGTGGTAAGCTGTCGATAAATTCGACTTCTACGGGGAGCTTATATTTCGCTAAACTTTTGGAGCATTTACCCAATATATCTTCTTCTTTAAGCAGTTTCCCTTCCTTCAAAACTACATACGCCTTTGGAACTTCCCCATATACCTCATGAGGGACACCAATTACTGCGGCTTCTAGTACTTCCGGTATTTCATAAAGCACCTCTTCTACTTCTACTGGGAATACATTTTCTCCACCACGAATGATCATATCTTTTTTTCGGTCGACAATATATAATAGACCGTCCTCATCCATTCGTCCTAAATCCCCAGTGTACAGCCACCCATCTCTAATTGCCTGTCGTGTTGCTTCGTCATTTTTCAAATATCCCTTCATTAACTGAGGTCCCTTCACAACAATTTCACCTACTTGCCCAATAGGCAAAGGGTTACCTTGCTCGTCAACTACTCGCACTTGTGTTCCTGGTACCGGCTCTCCGACAGATCCTACTTTTTCCAGGGCATAACGATCCTTCAACGTCGTTGCCGCCGGCGAGTTTTCCGTTTGCCCATATATATTTTGAACTTTCACTTCTGGATACATTGCTTTTATTTTACGGATTAACTCAAATGGCATAGGCGCTGCACCATACGTAAACAATCTTAGATTAGTTAACTTGAGTATTTCCATTTTAGGGCTATTCAATAAGATACTATACATCGCTGGAACACCAAAAAAGACGGTGATTCTCTCTTGTTCTAATGTATCCATTGTTTGTTCTGGAGAAAAGCCTTCTTCAATAACAACAGTTCCACCAGCATAAATAACCGGGATACTAAATACATGACTTGCTGCACAATGAAAAAGAGGAGCTACTATTTGCATACGATCTGCTGAGTTTAGTTCAAGTGCTTCGACATAAAGCTTCGCCGTTGCTCGAACATTCGCCGCCGAAAGCATAACCCCTTTTGGCTTACCTGTCGTACCAGATGTGTAAAAGATAACAGTCGTTGTATTTTCATCTACTTTTCCTTCATTAAATAACAAACTATCATTATTGAACACTTCCAGAAGCGTATTTTCTTCTCCTAAATATAAAAGATCCTCAAAACTATTCATTGTTTCTGGAAGGTCATTTAATATTGAGTGTAATCGAGTATCATATATTAAGGCCTTTGCCTCTGAATGCTTAAATATATAATTGACTTCTGGAGCAGTTAGCTTCGTATTAATCGGAAGAATTGTAAATCCGCCTAACTGACATGCATAATAACAAGTCAGAAAATAATCGGAATTTATCAAGTATACCGCTATGATATCTTCCTGCTCATACCCTTTCGATTGAAAATATCCTGCAAGACGTTTTGCCTGCTCGAACAATTCCTTGTAGCTTGTCTCCCTGCCTTGAAAAGAAGTGATAATTTTCTTAGGTGTTTCCTTTGCTAAGTATGCCAATCTCTCTGATACTAACATTCTATTCCCCCTTTATCCTGTCTCGCATTCAATTATTCTGAATTTATATAATATTATAACTTTAATATTATTATACATAATTAATAGCAAAACGATAACTATTTTAACGGGGAATTCCAACCATATAAAAGTGTGAATCAATCGATGGTTGAAGATAATCGATTGATGATCCTATAAAATCGAGCGATAGCCACTAATAATCGATCGATCAATAGCAAGAATCGATTGATCAGCGGCAATAATCGATCGATGATCATGGTGGTCATTAATAATTTTCGCTTCTAAATGCAAAAAATATTCCTTTCCAAAAAAAGCTCCAGCGAGTTTTATACTCGCTGGAGCCAATTCATATTTTTATTGTTCATCTTTTCTTTCATCAATTGGTGGTAAGTCTTCAAACGGGTGAAGATCATCCGTTGATGGGATATTATAACCCGTGCTTGGGGAATCTTCCTCATGAGCCGGGTTTACAACATTTACATCCGCTTCTTGAATAGGGTTCACTTCGTCCATATGGGGACTTGTGCCCTTTAAGCTTTGTTCCGCTTTTTTAGGATCTTGAAAGTTTTCTTTAAATGATTCTTTCATTGTTTCTTTTTCTTGTTGATATCTTTCAGTAGAAACTTCTGCATCATTTAAGCTTTTTTCCATTTTCGCTAAATATTTTGCAGCATGTTCGCGACCGCCTAGTCCAAATGCAAGTCCGAATGCTAATGCCACTCCTCCAAGAATAAGGATGAATGCTGCGTTAATAATAGATGCGGCAATGCCTAATTGGTCTAATGCCATGAAAAATGCAAATGCTAATATAGCATATTTTGCTACATAACGAAGGAAATGTGGTGTTCCTGATGAATGCGTCATTACGTTTCCAACTATTTTTTCTACTAAACTAGCTAACCAGAAGCCTACCGCTAAAATAATAATAGCTGCAATTACAGATGGCAAGTAAGCAAAGATACCTGTTGCCAGTGTTACCATAAAGTCTAGCTCTAATAATTGAAGTGCTTCCACTACAAATAGTAGGATAATAATGACTTGTACAATCGTCCCTATTAAAGTAGCAAAAGATGGTGCTGCTCCATTAGCAGATTGGAAGCCCATTTTTCCAAAAATAGAATTCACACCTAATTTTTCAAGGAGAGATACAACCACATCCTTGACCCATTTAGCTGCAACAATACCAACTAATACAAGTACAATTGCTACGAAAATTTTCGGCAGCATTGTCATGACATCATTTAACATTGCAATGGCTGGCCCTGAAATACCTTCTAAATCTAAAATCTCCAGTGCTGTAATGGAAACTGGAATCATTATTAAAACAAATGCAAGGATGCCTACAATTTTAGATAAACTTGTTCCCTCAACAAACGAGGACAATTTCCATTTATTAGCTAAGCGGTCCAATCCTGCTGAATGCAATAACTTTTCTAGTAAGTTACGAACTAGTTTCGCAATAAACCAACCAATAGCAAATACAAGTACCGCTGATATTAACTTCGGTATAAAGGTAAAGAAACTTGCGAGCATTCCTTCAAACGGTCCACTTAACCCATCAATTCCTAGTGCACTTAACACTGCTGGAATGAATAATAGGAAGATTAAATAATACGCAACTTTAGCTGCAGTATCTGTCCACTTCATTTGATTTTCAGGTTTTGCGTCAAACCCTGCTTTCTCCGAATACTTGTTCAAATTGAACTTTGATCCAAGCATTTGAATCCCTTTTTTCACAACAGTAGCTAAAACCCAAGCAAATAATAATATCAAAGCAGCTTTCAAAATGTTCAAGAAAGCCCCCGTCAAACCAGAATACATCGAAACAAATGGTGCTGCCATCGTATTTAAATTCAAAATATTAAAGAATAAAACAAGTGCTAAAATCAATACGATGAAGAAAACAACCTTACTAATAACTTTTTCTACGGTCCATTTAGACTTCGTGTTTCCTAATCGTTCATTTACCCTAAACTTACGTAATAATTTGTGAGTTGCATTTTCCAATACTTTTGCAACGATAAATCCAATAAGAAGCACAAGAATTGCAACAACTAACTCCGGTATATAAGATAAGGTATCATTCCAGTAATAACGATCTAGCATACTCTCTCCTCCTTCAATTCAACTTTTTATATCCTTGACATAGATTAGTTACCCACCACAAAGAAAAATTAAACAGAAATACAAAAAAAATCCAATCCCCGAAGATAGGATTGAATTTATTGGAGATTATTACTTCAAACTATTAATGGCCATTTTTACACTACCATATGTATTAAAAGAGGTAAAATCAATCCCTGCTTTCACGACAGTCATCGATAAGTTAGGACGAATACCGGAGAATAACACATGGATACCTAATAATCCGAGCACATTGTGAATAGTGAATATATGCTGTGCTATTTCCATATCTATTGCCATAGTTCCACTAAAGTCAATAATGAGATAGTCAATTTTCAAATCTGGAATGGTCGGAACAACATAATTTAATAAATGCTGCACCCGTGTATAATCAATCGCTCCTATTAATGGTAATACTGCCACACCGTCCTGAATAGGAACAATTGGTGCAGATAGTGCATTGATTTCACGTTGATGATCTTTTATTGACTTGTCCCGATACATTTCATACGCACTAATCGTTTCTGCCATACTGACATCCATTAAATAACAAAAGCGATTATTTACTTTAATAACATCTTCTGTAGACAGTCCATGCTCCATGGATATTTGAGAAATTTTTTGTAAAAATATTAATCGGCGATTTGCGTACGGTTTCATAATGTTAGAAAATCGACGGAACAATTTAGCTTCTTCTTCCCCCGTCTGTTTACTCCATTGTTTCAGTTCTTCCTCTGCCGACTCTCTTGAACCTTGTAAGGAATCTGCCAACAATACTAAAAACTGCGTATTTTTTTGAATGAATTGTTCCAACTCTTCCGGTGATAATTTCGGGTTATGATTGTCGTTTGCTGTATCCGTCATGTCTCGTATAATCTTCTCGGCATTATCCACTAAATAATTTTTTACTTTTAGTATTGATTCCATTTCATTGCTCCAATCTTTTATAATGATGCAGTTACTTTATCTAACTCCTTTTTCGTAATTTTCCAGTGAGAGGCATTCCATACAACATCACTATTTGCTATGACAAACGCCTGAGGAGATTCATGTTGAATGCCAAGGTCCTTTGAAATCTCATTAGATACTGCACGATTTTCTATAACTTTCACTAAATAACTTTCTATTGAATTATTAAAAGCTGTAAATTCCCCGTATGCATGTGCACTCACAGGACATGTTGTACTATGTTTGAACACTAGGATTGCTTTATCCTTTGACTCATCAAAGATATTCTTCCACTGATTAACTGTTGTAATTTCTTTATAATTTCCCATTCCATCACCTTCCTATACTTTAATATTACAGTTCTTTACCCCCATTGTTATAGTCATAATCATTTTCTACATTTATTTTAAATTATCTGGAAATGTTTAGGGCTAACAATTTGGGTTATATAATAAAAGAGTAGGTTTAAACACCTGGAAAGGAGCCAACTAGATGAAAACCACCAAATTTAAAGTACTTACATCTACATTTCTAACTTCGGCATTACTGCTAGGAGCTTGTGGAGACAACAATGATGAGGTAGAAGAAAACGAACTAAATGAATCAGAAGTTCAAAAACAAGAAGAAGTAACAACAGAAGAGGATACTGTTGTAGAAACTCCTGAAGAGGAGCCAAAAGAAGTAGCATTCGAAACGTTTAATCTAAAAATAGATACTGCCGATACAAAAGAGGCGGTAGTTGCTCAATATAGTAAAGAACCGAAAGACTCTCTTTACTCCAATGAACTCGATGCTGCTGATATCAAAGGAGAAGAAGCCAAGGAACTTCTTCATTCTGTTTTAGGCGAGCTACAACTAAACAAAGATATGGCAGATGAAGATGTCATTCAAAGAGTAACACTTGCCTTTGGTATTGAAGAATATAAAAACTTTAATTTAGAGATTGCTTATAATGGTGAAAAGGAAGTTAAAACCTATACAGATTCTAAAAAATAACCTTATTTAGCCAAGTTGGATCTTTTCAACTTGGTTTTACTTTGTCAATTTATTAGAGATTATTTAACAGATTTAGAGATTGAGTTTAAAGATGGACGAAAAAATAAACAATAAGAAAGGCCAAGTTAGAATTACTATCTAACTCGGCCTTTCCTATCTAAATGGATTAATTAATCTTCTAATTTAGCGCATAATACCCCAAATGCAGTTCCTAATATTGCACCTGCCATTACTTCTACTGGTTGATGTCCAAGAAGTTCTTTTAATTCGCCTTCTCGTTGAACATATTCAAAACTTGGAAAATTCCCTGAAAGTGCTGCAATATTATCTTCCAAATCGTTTACTAATTGTGCAATTTCCCCTGTATGTCTTCGAATTCCCTGCGCATCATACATAACAATTGCCCCGAAAACAACAGCAAGAGCAGTTTCTGTATGTCGAGTTCCCTTATTGGCAGCAACATAAGATGCTAATGCTGCGACACCTGCAGAGTGAGAACTTGGCATTCCCCCTGTAGTAAACGCCTGTTTCAAATCCCAATTGCCCGTCAATTTCTTATGTGTTAATACCTTCAAACCCTGTGCTAGCCCTATTGCCGATAAAGCAGTTATAATTCCTCTATTCATTTTGGTCATTTTTCTCCTCCACCATTTCAAAATAATATGTATTTTCTTCTTTACGATACCCTTTTCCGTTTGTATTAATCATTAATCATTACCGGAGAGAAAATATAGTCACCCTTTACTATAGTCTGTCCAATTTTTATAGGCACTCTACTAGAAAATATGGGGCCATCCACAACAACCGTGTGAAATTCTCCATTTTCTCCACAAGCATCAATTCCTAGAGCTTCCAATTGTACTATCAACTCTTTTGAAAACTTCCTGCCAACAAACTCAGCTGGCATCATTGTAGTGTTCACTACTACAATCCAGGCTTCAAATCCTGCATCTATCAAATCTACAATAATTTTATGGCGTGGTTCTTTCCATAGGGGATGAACCGCAACTATATCCGATTTTGCACACGTATTTTGAACCCATTCTAAATGACCATCTAGATCAATATCTCCAAAGACGCCATGAGTAATTCCTTCAGCGCGACATTCGTCCATTGCTTCGGTAAATAGTCCCTCATAGGAACTCCAGCTTGCTTCTTTTGTAGTTAATGGTATTCCTAACCGTTCTGCCTGAGCTGTTACCACTTCAAATGGTAGTGCATGAGATTTAGAAATTTCTCCTTCTTCTTCGAACATGGTCAGTAACCTCTTCGGTTTCATCCCCATTTTCATTGCCCGAAAATAGGCCATCGCAGAATCCTTCCCTCCCGACCAAGAACAAACAAATGGAACATCCTTCATTTTTAGCACAACCTTTCCTACCTCATCTCATTGTAAGCTATTTTGCAAATGAAGAATATAATCCGCTGCTTCAATCACATACTAATAGAAAAAAGTAAAAGGAGTACATTTTCTATTGCTTACAAATCCCCTCTCATTCATACAAAATAAATTAGTCAAATTAGGAATAATCCTATTAATACTTGCTACTCTCGATGCTTTCTTTACCGATTTTGGTATTCAAAGTCATCATATTACAGAAGCAAACCCTATTATGCGGAACCTATATGAAGGTAACTTAATAGGCTTTTATCTGATAAAAATTGCTCTTCCTATTTTACTAATAGGTATTGTTTCCAAATTAAAATCGAGACCATTTATAGTAGTTTTATTGAATGTTGCTATTTTTCTCTATGTAAGTGTGTTATTCCTTCATTTTTTCTGGTTAACGCTTGCTTTTATAGAAATGTAAATCCAGCAACTAATTTGCTGCTGGATTCTTTTTCGCACTCTTTTCCTGCTGCTCCCAACGTTTTAACAGTGGGAAAGGATCATAAGCCCATTCTGTACGTCCGTTAAATTTATACATTCCATAATGTAAATGTGGTGGGAATTTACCAGAGGTCCCCTCCCGACCATAACCCGAGCTTCCGACATAGCCGATAACGGTTCCTGGCTCCAAAATATCTCCTTCTTTTAATTCCTTTGCATAGCCTGATAAGTGAGCATAGTAATGATAAGTATTATTTACATCACGAATTCCAACACGCCAGCCACCATAATCATTCCAACCTTTTGTTTCTACAATTCCATATGTTGTGGACTTCACAGGTACACCATAGGAAGCGAACAAATCGGTTCCTTCGTGCATCCGTCGTCCGCCCCAGCCTCTTCTGTCACCCCAAGTACTGCGGTAACTGTAATTATGCTGAAGTGCCAGTGGAAATGCACGTCCATCTAGATCTACCGTATTATAATGCTTATAAATTTCAGCATTTGTCATAATTTGTTTAACTGCTTCATCTCGAGTGTAATAGTCCTTCAGTGTTTTTTCAAAATCTTCTTCTGTTACGACACGCTCACTTAAATAATTAGTTAATGTAAACATCACATCATCATCGTGTTTAAGATCAGCAAAGCCATCATTATTCCCATCAAGTCCACTACCATCAAAAAAAGTGATGGATGTACTATTCCGATCATCTTTTATAGGATTCAATAATCCAACCCAAAAGTCATCGGAAAATTGAAACGCCACAACTCCCTCTCGTTTTGGGAGATCACTGCGAACTTCTTGTAAATTGCGTTCGTATTGGTCAATTGCTGCCAAGTAATACCACGGGAGCATCTCACTTGAATACTTTATATAGTAGTCCATGCGCATTTCCAAAATTTCTTCACGCGTCGGCTCTTTCTCCGCGGCCGAAACATTAGTCGATATTAAAAAGGAAAGCACACAAACAAAAAACCCTTGCCTCAGCCCGATTTTCAAAGCAATACCTCCTCATTCATGATTCAAATAGCTTTCCCTAGAAAAAACATTTCATGAATTACATTTTTTAAGTAAAAAGGAGAATAATAAAAACGACTGTATAAACAGTCGTTTTTATTAAAGCTTAGGTCCAACAGCTAGACAAAACATTCTACATTCATTTCATACATGCAATCATAAAGGCTTGAAATATTGCACACGAACTAGCATCCCCTTTTGTTAACAAGCTCTCCGGATGCCACTGTATACCCATAACAAATGGGTGCTTCGTACTTTCAAAAGCTTCAATTACACCATCACTAGCGACACCACTGACGATAAAACCTGCTGGCATATTTCTAAGTGCCTGATGATGATAACTGTTCACCTTAAATTTTTCCATTCCAACTATTTTGCGCAACAAAGATTCCTCCGTCACTTCAACAAAATGAGAGCCATGCCAATTTGGAGCCTGCTGATCATGCTGTAGGAATGGTCCATCCTTTTGAGAATAAATATCCTGATACATATCCCCGCCCATCGCAATACTCATAATTTGGGCTCCACGACAAATTCCTAAAACAGGTTTATTTAACTCTAGCATTTTTTGAACAAGTGCCATTTCAAATAGATCTCGCTCTGGAACAATATTACCTAGACCCGGAAGTGGCTCTTCGCCAAATAATGTCGGGTCAATATCTCCACCACCAGTTAGTAAAAGACCATTAATCGTATTTGCGATTTCTGTAATTTCATCTCCTACTAAATTTGGTAACACAATTGGAACTCCTCCAAATTGTGTTATTGCACGCACATTACTCATTGGAACTGATAGCAAATCCTCTTTTATATTTGACGACACACCAATTACAGCTTTTATACCAAACACTCCTCCTGGTGGAATATATAATGATTGTATGCTTGTGATACGAGTATCTTTCACTTTTGCTAAATAGAGTCTAGGAACCTATTTAGTATTTATTTTTATTAATGCCTCCTCTATTAGGCTAGGAAGGTATTCTTTAAGCTCCCTAAACTCATATCCTTGCCGATCAGCTTTTTCATTGCTGATCAACCAAGTTTTAGAAATATTGTAGGGTGAATCACTCTCTTCTTTCGTATCTGCTACTACTATCGCTGATTTGCCAACCTTTTCTTCTATATAGGCAAGCAATTCTCCTATTTTCACATTTCCGTTAGATGTCGCATTAATCGGACCTTCAAAATCGGATTGCCCAACCCAAGCTAAGAAATCGCCAGCCTCTTCCTCTGATATAAAATCCATGGCAGCTTCTAAGTTGACCAAATGAATATCCGCTTGATCTCGAACTTTTTTAATATAATAATTGAGTCTATCCGTATAGTCGTTTATACCAATTACAATAGGAAATCTTACAGCGACAACCGGGAAAGGTGCACGACTGAAAAATGCTACTTCTGCCTGTCTTTTTCCTTCACCATACGAAAAATCTTCTTTTGGCCCAATATTTAAGTTGTATTCAGATGGATTGAAATCCTCTTCTATAAATCCTTGTTCTCCACCACCTAGTTCATAAACAGATTTAGAAGAAGTGAATACATACTTTTTCGTTTTACCGGCAAACACATCGATTGTATCAATTGCTTCTTGAGATGAATAACATATTTGATCGAATACGATATCCCAATCCGTATGTACAAAATTCTTCTGCATATCACCCACATCGAGACGATCAACTTTAATACGACTTACTTTATCTCCAAACGGATCTTCCACATTACCTCGCGAGGCAACGGTCACTTCAACTCCCTGTTGCAACAAAGATTCGACTAACTGCACACCAAAAAACCTTGTTCCACCTAATACTAAAGCTTTGGTCATATGTAATCCCCCTCTAATAATATTCTCTCTACTATCCCATTTCTACTACCAATTAGTCAATATGAGAATATTTAGATTTCAATTATCATAAAAAAATACCAGTCTCAGAGTTAATTGACTCAAAGACTGGTAAAAAGCGATACCTTATTTAAATAATAGGAGGATGAATAGGAAGATATAGACTATCTGACATTGTACTATTTGCGACAGATTCTACTTTGTCTACATTCAAGTTAATTGAAATAGAAACTACTATGATAGCTAAAACTACGAAAGCTTTCTTCATAAAGATTCACCTCCTTAAAGTTTAAAATAAACTGCTTTATCAAATTTACCTTCTTCCTTGTAAAAATCAGAAAGGAGGTTTGAAAAAAGTTTATATGCATCAGCACAACGCCCATCAGTAGAAATATACGGCAATAACTTCTTCTCTAAATAATCCATGGCTTTGGACTTTTTGTTATCTAAGAGTATTAAATAAAAGGTTGCGTACATTCCATAATGGTGAACCTTAAGTTTACTAGCTTCTTCTTTTAATAATTCAAAATTACCTTTGCTCGCATCCCAATTTTGTAGTTGGTATTCTGTTTGTCCAAGATTGAAAAGACATAACAGAAAATCTTCCGTATCTCTTAGCATTCTTGTTTGGCTCTTCTTAAAATAGGCATTTGCTATAGAATAATTCCCCATTATGTAATGTAAATCTCCAATATTATGATAAACCTGAGGAAGTAAAGAATCATAATTAAATATTTCAGCGTTTCTTAGTAAGTGTCCATATGTTTCTAGTGCTTTGTCATAGACCTTTACACGTGAATAATTCATCGAAAGCGATAACAACGTGTAAAGAATTCTTTTAAAGTTAATTTGTTCTTTAAAATATTCCAAAGCTTTTTCTCCGTAAATTATTGCTTGATTTGATTCCTCCAAGTGGCCTTTAACTACCGCAATATGGTAAAGAACCTCTCCTTTAAAAACACCTAGATTAATATTTTGTCGAATAATTTTCATTAGATTCTTATCAGCTTCCGTATATTTACCTCTTGTTACTAAAGATATCGAATGGAAATAGGAAAGTAAATACCTCTCATGTTGGGAAAAATTCTGTTTCTGAACATGTAACCATTTATATTGTTTCTCTGCTTCCTTTAGCTCATTCATAGATAGAAAGTACCTAAACTTATATAGTTCATACAAGTACATAAAGTCTGTAAAAATAATAAAGTCCTTAAAATTTTCTAATTGTTTATAAGCTAGAGGTAACTTTTCTAAGTCATAATATTGAAGGTAAGAAACAAATTCGTCGAGTAGGTATTGAATATTGCGTTCCCCTTTTTCCACTTCTTTTATATCAATTTTTAAGCGTTCTAGTAATAATTGAATTGTTTCAGCATTTCCTTCTCTAAAATTATTCTCAATTTTACTTAGATGCGTGATTGAACAAATCCCCTCGCAGAGTTTAGCTTGGGTCATTTTTTTCTTCGTGCGATGATATTTGATCAATGGTCCTATTTTCATATAATCACATTCTTTCTAGTTTTCTTATAATACTATAGTAGTTTAAATTTTCCCAATAAACAAAATTACTTTTGTATGCTAGTTTTAAATTGCACTACAAAAAAATCGAAAAGGAGTTTTGGAGAAATGAACAAAGCAAAATTATTATTACTAAGCGCAGCATTAATCGGTTCATTAACAATACCACTGCAAGGTACTTCATTCGTAAACGCAACTTCTTCCGAATTAATCGATTCTGCTAAAGGATCAGAGACATTTCGAGTTTATGTTGAAAGTAATAATAAATCTACAAAAAATAATATAAAAAATCAATACCAAGTTCGTTGGGAGTTAACTGAGAATGGTTTCTCCACTAATATGAACCAAAATCAATATGAAGCACTTCAAAAAAACAAAAATATAACCGTAACAAAAATTGACAAAGTAACACTTGATGCAGATGTACGTTCTTCTGAATTCGAAACAATGGCAGGTGAATATCCAACCGAGCAAACCCCTTGGGGAATAAAAGCTATTTATAATAATTCAAGTTTAACGGCTACTTCTGGTGGAGCAGGTATTAATATTGCGGTTTTAGATACTGGAGTAAATATTAATCATTATGACTTAACTAATACAGTGGAACAATGTAAAAACTTCACTACCGCTACTCCAATTGTCAATAATAGCTGCAATGATGCAAATGGACATGGTACGCATGTTGCTGGCACTGCCCTTGCAGATGGTGGGAGTGATGGAGCAGGAATTTACGGAGTAGCACCAAGTGCTGACTTATGGGCTTATAAAGTTCTAGGAGATGATGGATCGGGATATTCAGATGATATCGCCGCAGCAATTAGACATGCAGCCGACCAAGCCGTTTCTACGGGAACTAAAACAGTTATTAATATGTCCCTTGGCTCTTCTGCTAGTAATAGTTT
This sequence comes from Psychrobacillus sp. FSL H8-0510, assembly GCF_038008345.1. Taxonomy (NCBI): domain Bacteria; kingdom Bacillati; phylum Bacillota; class Bacilli; order Caryophanales; family Bacillaceae; genus Psychrobacillus; species Psychrobacillus sp. FSL H8-0510. The sequence continues at coordinate 847,270 of NZ_JBBOYZ010000001.1, read as the reverse complement.
AATAACAAGTGCTGTGAATTACGCTTATAACAAAGGAGTATTAATAATTGCAGCTGCAGGAAATTCAGGTCCTTCCCAAGGATCAATAGGTTATCCAGGAGCCTTAGTAGATGCTGTGGCTGTAGCAGCTCTAGAAAATCGTCAACAAAACGGTACATACCGGGTTGCTGATTTCTCCTCACGCGGATTTAGCTCCACTGACGGAGACTATGTAATTCAACAAGGAGATATAGAAATTTCAGCTCCTGGAGCATCTATATATTCCACTTGGAATAATGGTGGATATAATACAATAAGCGGAACATCAATGGCCACTCCCCATGTAGCTGGACTGGCAGCAAAGGTATGGTCCCAAAACCCCTCTTGGTCCCATACACAACTCCGCACAAATTTACAAACCCGTGCAAGAGCAGTAGATATTAAAGGAGGTAGCGGCGCAGCAACTGGCGACGACTATGCTTCTGGTTTCGGTTTTGCAAGAGTGCAATAACTAACAAAAGAGGCCTACTCCACTGTTTCGCCCCCGGGACAAGTGGAATAAGCCTCTTTTATTTATATAGTTATGATAAAATATTCTACAGGATTACATCCAATGTTGAATGATTTATAAATATTTACCAAATACCCCGTAGCCAAAATAGACAGTTAGTACTGATAAAGCTGCAAATACGACATACTCAACTGTACCACCAGTTCTCGTAGTTACAGGAAATCGAACCGTTATCTTAAGTGGGTACAATAATTTAATACCATTTTTTGTTGCCATATCAAGTATGTAATGACTTGCCATCCCAACAAGAAAACCAAGTATGATGGAATCATTGTTAATAAAACCATTCAAAAGAAATGCCATTAATACTAAAAATAGTAAACTGTGTGTGAATGAACGATGCCCGAAAAGCGTGTTAATCACCTTTGATAATACTTTAAATTTGCGACCGATTTTACTACCTCCGTGGCATATGTCCGGGATGATTGCCCCAACAACGCCTGCTCCAACTAATAATACCGGATCATAATTTGAAACTTGGGCAAAAGCAAGACTTGCTGCAAGACCGCCGATGATGTGTGTGTTTCCTGTCATGCTTTTATTCTCCTTTTTATGTATGTAGACAATTATTTTACACTATTATGAGGATAAACGTTATCGGGCATTTGTACTGCCATTGAATATTAAAACAAACAAAAATGAAATAAATAGTAAAAGGATTGAGCATGAAAACATTTGGGTATATATAAAGAAAGGGAGTGATGATTTATGGCAAACGGAAATAAAAGATCTCTTATAATAGGGGCAGCTACTGCGCTCGCAGCAGTATATTTCACAAACAAAAACAATAAAGCTCAATTAAAAACAGCAGTGAAAAATTCGAAAACGAAGATCGATTCGATGATGTCTTCTAAGAACACAAAACCTAGTCAGGCGACTAAGACAGGTCACTCTGATCCAAACGATCCAGATGATAATCGTATGGTGGAAGAGGGAGCAATGACAAGCGTCCAATATTATAATGAAAACGTACAGGATGCTAACTCAAAAGCTGAGGCAAAACAAGCATTTCCTAAATCACAACATAAAAAATTAGCTAAAAAAGAAGAGTCATTACCAGAAGATAATAATGATTCACCAGCAAAACAGGAAAATGCAGCACACTTATAAAATTAGAAATATAAATAAACACCAGTGTCTCTCTTAGGCACTGGTGTTTATTTATATTGTATATAGTTAATGATCAACATCATTTTAATATTCAATCCTTTACTAATTCAATAACAGCCTTAATCTCAGTACCATTTAAACCTTGAGTAGCAAGACGGTCTGCTTCTCCATTCATTTTCCTTGGCACCAACTCATATTCTGCTTGGATGCCAAGCTTCGATAGTTTTCCTTCAATTCGATCTGCCCACCCAGTTAAATCCTGCTCAATTACTGGCCATTCACCATTTAAATGATTAATAACAACCTGTGAATCACCTATAAATCGAACAGGCAAATGATGAACTCCTAGCAAATCCAATTCCTGTAACCCTAAATGCATAGCAGCGTATTCCGCCTCATTATTCGATTCTAAACCCGTCGTAGCAGCATTCCTTCTAAGTCTATAAGACTTGCCATTTTGTTCATAATAAATAACACAACCTAGCCCCGAACTTTTCGTATCTCGATCATATCCCCCATCAAAATAAACCGTGACATTATGTGGCTCCGTCTCAATACCTTTCAAATACCCCTTCAATTCCTTTACTGTCCACGAACTATCAAACCGATCCACAAAAGTAACTTGCTTTAGTCGACCGGTACGCTCCATATCTTCGGCAAATAACAACGCTTGCGCTGCGGGCACTTCCTCTGAAAAGAAATCCATCTCCGCTCCTCGCTTCGTTTTGTAAATCCACTCTATTCTCACTTTCATATCGCATTCCTCCTAATAGCATTAGTATCACCATTTTATACCCATTTATGATGCTTCTTCTACAAAGTGAATGCTTAAGAAAATAACCGATATTCTTGTTAAGGAAAGATTTTAAATAAAAGAGCTGTTGGAACTAATTATAGATTACTTAAGAAAATATCCATTTATGCATATTCTACAGATTTTTTTCAATTTATCTAGTATATTTGAAATGCAAAAAGTATTTAAAACACGTTTTATTAAGTATTTTGTACTCTTTTGTAAATGCTCTTTTAGTAACGAATGAGTAAATTACTTAATTACAGAAATGGAGGAAAACATCTAACAATAGAAGCTTACTGAAAATCGACACAAGACTCCCAGTCTAATGTAAGAATTGCTTTTTATTTTGATTTATTGCTTGAATGTAAAAAGGTAATTCCTGAAACTCAAAGAAAAACAATGCTTGTTTATAAGCCTCTTTAATCTCTTCTAATGGAGCGGCCTTCTTTTCTAAACATTGGCCTTTGTAGTATAAGAATTGACCATTTAAGAACATAAATGAGCTTTCCTTAGATTTTTGAATACCTTGATTAGCAGTTTCTAAGGAAGTATCATATTCTTGTATATCGTACAGAACTTTGGTCTTATTAAATAAAACTGTAATAAGAGTTTCATATACTTTATAGTCTGTATAATTTTCATGAATATGTTCTTTTAAAATTTTGTTATAGTAATACAGGCTTTTATGACGTTCTCCAATATCTGAATAAATATTTGCAATTGAATTATTAATTTTTATATATAAAAATCGAAACTGAATAGTTGTTTTGTTAGAAAAATTTAGCAAGGCTTTAAGGTTTGCTATGCAATTTTCAGGAGAAATAATTTTTAAAGCATACTCTGCTGTATTCAAAATATAATCTAAGTATAAATTCAACCAAATATTATCTTTCTCTATTTTATTTTGTCTAATAATAGAACTAACCTTTTTATAATTATGTGCTTTTAGATGAATTTCAATTTCGTTGATTATTCTTTCACTTTCTAACACATTTTTATGAAATAACATTTCTATAAAGTATTCCACTGGGACATGTAGCTTTAATGCTATTTTCAATAAAGTATCTATTGCTGGATACACTTCACCTGCTTCAATTCGACTAATAGTTGATTGTGTACAAATATCTTTTGCGAGCTCCTTTTGGGACATTCCCATATCAGCTCTAAGTTTACTAATCTCTAAACCTAAGTATTTCATCTCCATAAAATCACCCCATATTATAAAAAAGGACGGTAAAAAACATGAAAAAATTATCTATTATCTTATTAATCGTATTGGCTGTAGCACTTTATCCTAATTTGAATGTAAACAATGAAGAAGCTCTTTCTGTTAAGAATCCAATAACAACTTTAGACTTGCCACATATTCATTAATTCCCACAAAGTCCAATAAAATTCATAATTTTATTGGACTTCTCTAAACAAAACCAAATCATATATAAGGAGAAAAACCAATGCAGCCTAAAGTGAATCTTGAACCGAATCCCTCGTCTATTAAGCATAGCGCAGTTAATAAAAATAATCATCAAAAAAATAGTGAAACTGATTTAAATAGCTTAAATGGAGTGGTTAGCGACCAAGCAATTGTTTCTTCCTCCTCCGTGCTGGAATTGGACCTTATATATGCAATACATAGAAACGAGTTTGAATTGTATTACCAACCTAAAGTGAATACGAAAGAAAATGTTATTATTGGTGCCGAGGCACTTATTAGATGGAATCATCCTAAATTAGGGTTAATATCGCCCAATGATTTTATTCCGTTGGCTGAAAAAATAGGTTTTATTAATGATATTGGCAAATGGGTTAAGAAAACTGCATGTGCTCAAAATAAAGCTTGGCAAGATGCGAAACTTCCTGCTATTCCAGTGTCTATCAACTTATCTGCCTCACGCTTCATGGAGACAGATTTAGTTAACAGTACTAGGGAAACACTGGAGCAAACTAAGCTTGAAGCTCGTTATTTAGAGATAGAGATTACCGAAACTTCTATTATGAGAAACGAGGAAATTGTATTCTCCCAATTAGATGCGTTAAAAAAGTTAGGGATTAAAATTGCATTAGATGACTTTGGAACTGGCTACTCTTCGTTATCCCATTTGCATCATTTTAATGGAAAAATTGACATATTAAAAATTGATCGTTCTTTTATTAAAGATTTGAGTAACACTAAGCAAGAAGATGCAAATTTCATCGTACATATGATTCTGCAATTATCAAATCACTTAAACATGGATGTAATCGCAGAAGGCGTTGAAACTATGGAGCAATTGAAGGTTCTACAAAACTATAATTGCAACACCGTTCAGGGATATTTGTTTTCCAAACCAGTACCCGCAAATCAGTTTGCCGAGTTATTGAAGAAACAGAGGATAGAACCTATTCGATGAAAACTCTATAAAAGGTTCCCTCCTATGAAGGAAACCTTAGATTTAGTATAGGTATCTAATTTACTTTTCTATTGCTTTACCAAAATCCCTCTGTTTTCTACTTATAGTAAATCTATCCCTCGTACATTGAGCTTGAATTAACGGTACCTCTAATTATATCTTGCCTCTATTAATCTACTAACTATACTTACCATCAGTTATTAAACGTCACTTACACATCTAAAGCCAATATTCCCTGTAGAACTATCTGATGTATTAGAACTACGTGCAGCCACTCGATAACGATTACAATAAGACTCATGACATAGATAAGAGCCACCTCGCATCACTTTTGAAGCATAGCTTTGAGATTCCATCGAATCTGTTTGTCTAGCGTCCGAGCACCACTCCCATACATTCCCTGCTACATTATAGAGACCAAATCCATTGGTTGGGAAAGACTGTGCTGGCGCAGTTCCTAGATAACCATCCTCATTCGTATTTTCATATGGAAAGTTACCTTGCCAAATATTACAGTGATGCTTACCATTTGGAGTTAATTCATCTCCCCAGGCATATTTCTTTTGTTCCAGTCCCCCACGCGCTGCAAATTCCCATTCTGCTTCTGTTGGCAAGCGTTTTCCAGCCCAGTCACAGAAAGCTATTGCATCATTCCAGGATACTTGAACAACAGGATGATCCTTTCGATTGTCGATTGTAGATCCATGACCTTCTGGTTGGTACCAGTAGGCTTCTTCAACAACTAGCCACCAAGGAGTTCCAGGAACCTGCTGTATTACTTTTGCTTTGTTTTTTTCTACAAAATGATAAAAAACAAATGACCAGCCAAATTGCTCTGCCTCCGTTTTATATCTTGTTTCCTGAACAAATTGCATAAACTCTTCATTCGTTACTGTATGGCGATCTATGTAAAATGGAGAAACGCTCATTCTTCTTGCAGGTCCTTCTCCATCTTTTGGAGATCCTTCATGGTCATTTGTCCCCATTATAAATTCACCGCCTGACAAATAGACCATTTTCTCTTTGAATTTTATTTCCTTAACTAGCTTTTCATTATTTTGTACTATATTGTCTCTGGTTTGGATCGATTGTCTATTTCTATTCACTGAGCAACAAGAATTTTCTTTGTTCATTTTTTCAGCTCCTATACATCTTAACTATATAATATAATTCCACAAACTCCAGACAACAAAATGATTAGAATTGGATGCATCTTTGTTTTAGTAACTGCAAATAAAGATAGTCCAAAGATTGCTACTAAACTAAACGTATACCAGGAAAGTTCCCCGATTACATCATTTGAAATCGCAAATTCAATTGCAGAATAAGCGATTAGTCCTGTTATAATAGGTCGTAGTCCATAAAATGCAAACTTCACATATTTATTTTCATGAAATTGGAAAAAGAACTTAGCAATTATTAAAATAATAAGTATAGATGGTAAAACCATTCCTACTGTTGAAATAATAGCACCAGGTAAACCAGCGGTATGAAAACCTACAAAGATGGCACAGTTAGTAGCTATAGGACCAGGAGACATACCAGCTATTGCTATTACATCTGTAAACTGCTGGGTTGTCATCCAACCGTGAACAGTAACCTCTGATTCAATAACTGGAATCATCGCATATCCCCCACCAAAAGAGGCGAAGCCAATCATTAAAAAGGTCGTAAACAATTCCAACAACAGCATGAAGTACCCCCTAATCTATTTGCTCCGACTCCTTTTCAAGTCTCGTCACTATTCCAAAGTATTTTTTTATATATACAGCAATCAGACCTGTCAAAATCCCACCAACAATCATAAATACAGGATGCACTTCAAGAACATATAAAACAATTACTGACGTTATAGCTACTAACCAAGTTGTTTTATCGTATATGGATGTTAATCCAACTTTATAAGCTGCATACGCAATTATAGCCACTACGGCAGCACGTATTCCAACAAAAGCGGCTTCTATATAGTGATTATCTTGAACATACAGATACAAAACACTCAATAATATAACGATCCAAAACGTTGGTAATAATACTCCAAACATCGCTGCTACTGCCCCTTTAAAGCCAGCAAGCCGGTATCCAACAAAAATTGCAGAATTGATCGCAATGGCACCAGGAACAGATTGAGCAATAGCAAAAATCTCTGTCACCTCTTTAACAGTAATCCACCTTTTTTTCCATACGACTTCCCGTTCAATTAGCGGGATCATCGCATATCCACCACCAAATGTTACAGGCCCAATTTTTAAGAATGAAAAGAAAATATCTCTAATAAGCTTCCAGTCCGTTTTCTTAATAGAATCACTACCCCTCTCTTACGGAGAGTTAATAATGCCCTCCAACAATGTAAGGCCACCTTGTAGCTAAATTCATTGATGAAAGGCATTTATTAGTTATTCACTTTATTCGTCATCACCAACACGTTGTTTAAAGTTATACAATTCTTCCTTTAATCTCTCAACTATTTCTGCATAAGTAGGATCGTGATATACATTATTCATTTCATACGGGTCATTTTCTAAATCGAATAATTCCCATTCAGGTATTCTTGGATCGTCAATCGCATCCGCACATCCCAGAGCCTCTCCGTAATAATAAATAAGTTTATATTGATGGGTTCTAAGTCCATAATGTGCCCCCACTTGATGCTCTACACTCAAATGTTCCCAATAACGATAATACATCGAAGTCTGCCAATCCTCTGGAGTGCGCTCTTCCATAACTGGACGAAGACTTTTCCCCTGCATAAACTCAGGAATATCTATTCCCGCATAATCTAAAAATGTTTCAGCAAAATCGACATTTGTAGCAAAGTCTCGCGTAGTAGTACCAGCTTTAATAGCGCGTGGATAGCGGATAATAAATGGCATTCTAAGTGACTCTTCGTACATAAATCGCTTATCGTACCAGCCATGATCACCAAGGAAAAAGCCCTGGTCAGAAGTGTAAACCACCATCGTATCTTCAGCAATACCTTCGGAATCTAAATAATCTAGTAATCTACCTACATTATCATCAATGGAAGCGATACATCTTAAGTAATCCTTTATGTAACGCTGATAGTACCAACTTTTCAATTGCTTGGGAGTTAGACCTTCAGGGGGTTCTGCCTTAACGTCACGAGTTACTAAATCCCGATCAATTCTCATCTTGGCTTCCTTGGCAGCAGAGGCCTTGCCAGAATAATCATCATGGAAAGTTAACGGTTCCGGAATATCCACATCCTCATATAAGTGAGCATGTTTTTCATCTGGATCCCAAGGACGATGAGGTGCTTTGTGATGACACATTAGCATGAACGGTCTATCTTTATCACGTTTTTCCATCCAATTAATGGACAAATCTGTCACTAAATCAGTAGCATAACCTTGAACTGTCTTTTCCTCTCCCATTTCAATCATCACTGGATCATGATACACGCCTTGACCGGGGAAAATGTTCCAGTAATCAAAGTCGGCAGGATCATGATTTTCACCATGTCCTAGATGCCATTTACCAACAAGGGCTGTTTGATAGTCATTGTCTCTTAAAATTTTTTGAACAGTTGGTTGCCGGCTATCAAATTGGTCACCGAGTGTCTTCACTCCATTTTTATGATTATAGAGTCCAGTTAGTATAGTAGCCCGACTTGGTGCGCAAATAGAATTGGTACAAAAACAATTATCGAAGCGCATACCTTCATCTGCAATTCTATCTAAATTTGGTGTTTCATTTATTCTACTGCCATAACAGCTCATTGCATGCGCAGCATGATCATCACTCATAATAAAAATGACATTAGGTTGCTTGTTTTGTTCCGGCATAATTCCACTCCTTTTTAATTATGGTTATTGAACATTAAAATAAGTGAGAAAGGTTTAGATCATTTATTTTCTTTACAACTTCCTTCGTTCTTGATACACCAAATTTCTTTAGTAGAGTGCTGATTTGCGATTTAATGGTAACGACCTCAACCCTTCTTTCCATCGCTATTTCTCTTATTTTCATACCTTTTATTAAGTACCGTATTAATTCTCTTTCTGTCATTGTGAGATTGGAGATATTTTGTATAAAAAACAAAAGGCCTCTCTCTGATTGCTGTAACCTTTTATACTCCTGCATGACAACTTGTTGAATTTTACCTTCTAATAGTGAATGACCACTATAAGCACTTCTAATATGATTCAGAAGTTCCTCGTCTGGAATGCCCTTCACCATATAGTCAATAGCACCTGTTCCCATCGCCGTTAAGATAAATTCATCTGTTTCGTGGGCAGTTAAGTAAATAATTTTCTCGCTTTTATCCCAATCCCGTATATATTCAGTAGCTATTATGCCTGCTGTAGTATTCTCCATTTCAATATCCATTAAGATAATATCGTGCTCAATACTCTTTGCTAAATCAATCATTTCTTTTCCGGTTGATGCTGTAGCTACCACCTGCATATCTTCTTGGGCATTGATTAGTTCGGATAAATCCTCTAATAATAAAGAAAAGTCCTCCGCTATCATTATTTTAATAATTTCACTCATTTAGCTTCACTACTTTGTCATTTATATTTGGGAAGTAATAGATAGAATGTACTCCCATTGCCTTCCTTACTTTCGTATCGAAGACTTCCGAAGTGTTCTTTAACGATGGAACGAACATAGTGTAAACCCATACCCCAATTGTAATTAGAGTTCTTTTTCGTAAAGTACGGTTCACAAATCTTTTTGGCATCTTCCTTACTAAAACCTATCCCGTTATCCTTCACTTCAATTACTGTATACTGTCTAACATTATAGCAACTTAATACTACGCTTCCTTCCACACTTGTCAGGCTATTTACCGCTTCTTGTGCATTAGTTAATAAGTTATAAACAGCCTCACTCAAATGATTTTTATCAGCTAGAACATTTCCTTTGATCATTAAATTCAATTCCACTACTTTATCGGGAAACTTTTGGTTAAAACGTTCCAGAGCGCTCTCCACCACGTCACTCAAACTAACCGGAACCAAATAAACTGAATTTGCTTTTACAGAACGATATAACTCTTCTATACGCATCAATATATTTTCATTTTGCTTAGACAATCTATCCGTGTATTCCTTCACCTTTTCAAGATCATCTAAGTTATTATTAATTCGCTTGAAAATTACTCGGTTTGCTAATAGTTGGTTTTTTATACTATGTACAAATACCGAGGTACCTGTGCTGATTGCATCAAATTTTCGTTGAATTATAACTTCTTCTTTACTCGACTGTACAATATCATTTGTATATTTCATTAGACTCGTGAAACCAATAATGGCAAAGATTACATTAATAAACACAATAAAAATATAGATAGGTACTGACAATACTGTGTTCATATAATAGATACCGGTTTTGAACGAATAGAATTGATAAACCTGAGCTGGATCCTGACCGAAATAAAGAAAATAAAATAAAATTAATGATAGGATGAAGGATGTAATTAAAATAAACTTTCTTTGAAAAAAAATCATTTCAATTGAATATGCTTCAAATAGCAACAACGCTATAGAGATGATTATATACAGCAGAATCCATATGATGGTACCAACAGCAATAATTTGTTGCAGGCTTTCATTGTTATTTGTTAAGTAACTAAAAATAGTTGGATGATAGATGATCAGGGTGAATAGTGGCATAACAAAAGTAAGCCTCTTCACCCAATAATTCCTTTGTAACCATGGAATCATTGAGAAATGGAAAGCTAAAAACAGCAAAAACATTGGAAATAAGTGTCTGCCAATCGCAATAATATAGCCCATATCATAGACATCTATAAGAAAGTATTGAATATGCATTTTAATTTCTAGATTTAAGAAAAGGAATTCTTGAAGTTCCCTGCTTATTCCGCCTTTTTTAGCGATATATAGTAAAATACCAGAGAACATAATTGCCAGACTCATACACATTCCAAAAATATAGAAGGTCTCTCGATTTCGTTTGAGTATTAATACCAAAATGGATGATAAAAATAGAAAAAGCATTAGAATAATGAGCATTTAGAATTCACCTACAAATACAAAAGGTTATCTTTGATAAGGGATAACCTTTCGTAATATTCTTTCAGATAATTCTAACTTAATTAATCTTCTAAATATATAACTTTATTTTGCAGCATCTTTCATAATATTAAATAATACATATTCTTCTACTGGTCTCATCTCTTCTTCTTTTAATCTTCCAGCATCCTTAAAGTTTTCTTGTTGTTTTTTATAGTATGCTTCTAAAGTGCCATCTTCGATCATTGTCATCAATTGATCTTGAGTGATCCATTCCCCGTCTCCAGTTTGTTGTACTACAGCATCTGGATCGACAGCAATTTCTTCTGCAACCCACTTCGCTACCTCTTCCAAATTATCCACTCGATAATCCATACCTTTGTATAACCCTTTAGTAAATCTCACCAATACATCCTCATTCTTTTCGGCGTAACCCGGTTTTACTAACCATGATGCAATGGATGGAAATTGGTCAGCGTATCTAGCGTTATTCGAAAGCATGACGGCATCGTCACCCATTTCGTTTTTAATCGCATTCGTATTTGGAGACCAAGTAGCAACTGCATCTACACTCCCGGAAATCATCGCTGTTACTATAGCTGACGCATCCATATTCATCAATGTCACATCATCTTTTGTTAAACCTACTTCTGCAAGCGTTAAATCTAAAATTGTTTCACTTGAGGTCCCCGTTGCTACTGCAATTGTTTTTCCTTTTAAATCGTCAATAGTTTTTACACCCTTTTCAGAACTACCAATAACTTCATCAGCATTTCCTAACTGAGAAAATGCGAATATCTCCGCTTCTCCTTGAATAGGTAGTACATGTGCACCAGGTCCGATATATCCTACATCAATGCTTCCAGATTCCAAAGCTGCAATAATTGTAGGTCCGTCTGCAAATTCAACAAGCTCAATTTCTATCCCTTGCTCTTCGAAGGCACCGATCTGCATACCAGCAACTACCGTATTTAAGCTTGCATAGTTGGGCATATATGCTACTTTAACTTTGTCTGCTTCCTTGCCCTCTGCCTCACTAGTTCCTTCATCTTCCGAGCACCCCGCTAACATAAAGCCGAATAGTGCAATAGCTATAATGCTTAAAAACTTCCTCATCTTCTTTCCTCCCTATGTTTAGAAATAGTGGTGTATCCTTATTTCCTAACCTCTAAATACTCTTTGTATACTTGACTCCAAATATAATTCTTTGCCTCTAAAAACTCAGGTGTAATTTTCGTTTCCTGACTACGAGGATATGGAATATTTATATCTACTACTTCTTTAATACGCCCAGGTCTTGCGCTCATAATAATTACTCGTTGCCCTAAAATAATCGCCTCATCTACATCATGAGTTATAAAAAAGCAGGTTTTTTGTTCTTTTTCCCATGTATGTAGAAGCTCTTCCTGTAACTGTGTTCGAGTTTGAGCATCTAAAGCACCAAATGGTTCATCCATTAATAGAACACTTGGATTCGCTGCATATGCTCTAGCTATTGCAACTCGTTGCTTCATACCACCAGATAACTCTTTTGGATAAGAATTTACAAAGTCTTCTAAATCCACCATTCGAATATATTTCATGGCTATTTCGTCTGCTTTTTCTTTTTTCATACCTTGCAGGCTTAATCCAAATTTCACATTCCCCAACACCGTTAACCATGGAAATAGCGCATACTGCTGAAAAACTACTCCTCTTTCAGTTCCTGTATCCATTATTTCTTGATCATCACAGAAAACTTTTCCAGAAGTTGTCTTTTCTAATCCCGCAATAATATTAAGCAAAGTTGACTTCCCACAACCAGACGGCCCTACAACTGTAATAAATTCATTTTCATAAATATCGAGACTAACACCATTTAAAGCAATCACCTCGCCATTCTGCGAGTTGTATACTTTCCGTACATTATCAATCTTTAACTTTACTACTCTCTCTTCTCCTGCCATCCTGTTAATCTCCTTTCAAGCAGTTTCACTAAACGTTCAAATATTAATCCAATTACACCAATGACTATAATGTAAAGTAGCATCGGGCTCGCCTCGAAAGTATTATTTAATGCCCTTATTCTCATTCCAAGTCCTGCACTTGCCCCTGTAGACTCAGCTGCGATTAAAGAAGTTAACCCTATTGCTGTTCCAAGACGAATTGCAGTCATAATAAAAGGGAGCGAAGCTGGAGCAATGACCTTCAAGAATATATCTTTATCCTTTGCTCCAAGCACTCTCGCTGCCTTGATCAAAGTTGGATCAATATTACGTACCCCTTGGTAAATTGTAATAGACATTGTCAAAAATGTAGCAATTGTTATGACAATAATCTGTGGAGTGCGTCCAACCCCAGCCGATATAACGACCAACGGAACATACGCTAAAGGGGGGATATTCCGAACAAACTGTATCCAAGGTTCAATTATAAAACGAATAGGACGATACCATGCCATCAGTACAGCTACCGGTAAAGAAATAACAAACCCAATTAAGAACCCAACCAAAACAGATATTAAACTGCTTGCAATGTCACTCCAAAATACTCCCCGTTGCATCATTGTTACAACAGACTCTGAAACATAGAAAATATTCGGAAAACTTCTAGAAGTATTCGGTATTATAGACAGGATGGTCCAAATGACAATCGCGACAACTAGTGATATTAGAACCCACAAGTTACTAGGAATTTTTTCAACCCAATTCGATTTAGTCATTGGTGTTTTTTTTACATTTGATTTATTTTTCGTTTTTAATGTTTGATTTATTACTATTTTAACCACCCTCTTCATTTCGGTTATTTATTATTACTAATGCTATCACCCTACCCTATTATTAAATAGTATGAATTTTCTTACTACCTTTTGTAAGCGATTTCATATCAACTTAAAAGCTCATCTCAATAACTTTCTCGGAAACAACTTACGTGGACACGGATAAATATTATAAAAATAAACCCATGCAAAAAAACAAATAAAGGCTAGTAGTCTGTCTAAAGGAAAAACGAATACTATTGCTTAATAATCCCTGATGTTCCCTGTGCATCAAACTATTCTGACAATTAACTATCTCTTCTCATCAAAGTGGTATAGATGCTTCTATAAAGACAGAAGTTAGTCCTAAATACAGCAATTTATGAATTGTTTGCTACACAGGGACAAAAAAATGCCCTACTCAACATTTCTATCGAGTAGGGCTGCTTCTTTTAGTGTTTTTTACTTATTATTACCCTTTCCCGGGTTTACTACAGTCACATCGAATGTTAGCGTATGCTTACCATATGTTACGGTAACTGTTGTTTCACCAGGGCCTTTACCTTTTACAACTCCAGCATTTACGGAAGCCACATTATTTTTTTCAACTTTGTATGATGCAAGATTCGTTACGTCTTTTTCTGTTGTCTTACCATCTACAGTTGTAACTTCTGTAATTTTCACTTTTACTTCCTTGCCAGGTCTAGTTTCTACCTGATCTTGGTCGATAGTTAGTGTTACTACAGGTTCAACAACGACAGGTGCTTTTACTGTAATATTTACAGTAACTTCATTTTTACCATATGAAACAGTAATTGTTGTCGTACCTTCAGCCACTGCAGTTACTACTCCATTTTTAACTGTAGCGATACTTTCGTCTGCTACGACATAAGTTGCTTCTGTTGTTACATCTTTATCAGTTGCATCACCTTCTACAGGTGTAGATGTTTCTATCACAGTTAGTTGAGATGTTTCTCCAGCTGTTAAGTCTAGCGTGGTTGGGTTAACAGAAAGAGTTATTACTGGTTCTACTATTTCTTTTTCATAAATTAATGCTTCGCCCACATTTCCTGCAGCATCCTTAACGATTACTTTTACTGAATCTGTTTCAGCTGTTACTGGGAATGTAAAGCTACCGTCTTGGTTCAAGTTAAACGCTACTGGTGCAGTTGCTTCACCATTGACAGTAGTAATATAGGAAGCTTTTAATTTCTCATTTAAATTATAATCTAATCCATACAAATATAGTTCTTCATTATAATCGATATATTTGTCTGTTACTTGACCAGTTGCAACGCCTTCAGTTACTGTTCCAGCAACTTCTGGTTTTGTTGTTTTCACGATAACTGGTCCAACATAATCTTGCACAACTCCAGAAGCTGCAACACCAGTGAAGTCTATAGTGTATAAGCCATCAGGAATAGTAGTTGCTGGATCTGTGCCCCACGGTTTATATTGTCCTGCAATATTCAGGTTATAAGATCCTTTTGCTAGTGCGGAACCTGAATGTAAGTAACCAATATAGCCATCCCCGTATTCCCCACCTTCAGGATTCATAATATCCCAAAGTTCGATATAGTTTGTTGTTACGTCACCAGTTAATGTAAACGAAAGAACTGCGAAATCCTGAACTCCGTCACCATTAAAGGATAAATCTGTTGTTGAAATTTTGTAGTCTTTTAATTGTGTTGCCTCTGCTCCACCAAAGTCAGCCGCAAATGGCAAGGAAACTTCTGAATTACCACCGTTAATATGGATATATCCTAGTATTTCAGAACCATTTGGTGCAGTTGCTTTAGAAGCTGTCAATGTAACTTTTAACACTTGCTCTCCAGCAAGATTGAATGTCGGTTTGTCTATCGTCACTTTTGCGTCACCAAATGACTTGGTTACATCTACTGAGACGTTATAGTTTCCACCTTTACCAGCAATATCTTTCACTAAAATCTCTTTTGTGACGGAAATATTACCATCTTTCAATGATTGAGGACCGAAAGTAACTGTTCCTTTCACGTTATCCACAATAGCTCCATTGCTATCTAATACAGCCGTATCTAATGCATACGCAAGAATTTCTGGATGTGCCGCTGCATACGCATTTACACGACCTGCACCTTGAGCAAATACATCATACTTATTTGTATCCAATATTTTAGCAGTATTGGAAAGCGCTACTTTTACATCAAAAGCATTCCAATCAGGATTTGCTTGTTTTACAAGCGCAGCAATACCTGCGATATGCGGTGTTGCCATAGAAGTTCCTGTTTTACGATCATATGCTTCGTCGTAAACAGCTTCAGGGAAATCTTTTTTGTACATTGGAATAGTAGACATAATATTTGTTCCAGGTGCGCTTACATCTGGTTTAATATCAAAGTTTGGTGTAGATGGTCCACGTGAACTAGAATCGTTTACATCGTCACCAAGTGTTTTTGTGGATGCAAACTGACCAAAGCTAACTTTACCTGTTCCTTTTGCTAATTCCGCACGGATTGCCATTCCATCCGTATAAGACATATCAAATGTCGGAATGAAGGCAAATGAATCTCCAAGGAATGTACCAGACGCATTTGGTGCACCCGATCCTGTCGCTGAGTTATGAATAATTGTAGCAACTGCTCCTTGCGCTCTTGCATTTTCAATTTTATCGACAAATGCGATAGAACCACGAGCAATCAAAGCTACTTTCCCTTTTACATCAATTCCTTCAAAATCTTTTACTTCCCCTAGCCCAGGTATTTCAATTAGGTCAAACTCACCTTGTAGTTGTGTTGCTAAATTTTGCCCAAATGTTGTGCCCATTAATTGTAGTTGTTTCGTTAAGTTATAATCTCCAACCGTAAGATTTACTTGTCCGTTATACATTGTTTCAGGATTCGTTGTGTTACCCACTGCAATCCCTAAACGTGCAGTAGCCGGAGTTCCCATTGTTCCACGATTTGGACCAGAGTTACCAGTTGCAATTACTCCAATAGTACCAGCAATCATGGCGTTATTAATCGCAAATGAACCTGCATCCGTTTCAGAGTTAGCTCCACCACCAAGTGATAGATTAATAACATCCATCTCTTCTATTACAGCTGTTTCAATTGCTTTAACTATTCCTGAAGTTGCTCCGCTTCCATAAGCCCCAAGTACACGGTAAGCGTATAAATCTACTTTAGGTGCAATCCCTTTTATACCGAATTCGTTTGCACCAATTGCTGCAATCGTTCCCGCTACATGTGTACCATGTGATGTATAAAATGAACTTCCCGTTGTATTAAATTCAGGTGTTCCCGCTGGGCGTTCCGAAGGTAATGTCTCGGAAGCATCATCATCTGCACGATTTTTCGCATAAGTAGATGAATTTGGAATGAAGTTCTTCCCACCTTTATAAATACCAGCAAACTCAGGATGATCCGCATCAATACCTGTATCAAGTACCGCTACTTTAACCCCTTGTCCTTCAATTCCTTCATCCCATAGCTGTTCAATGCCTAGGAAGGAAACACTTGTATTCATTTGTGCTTCTAATGTTTCATCTTTTATAAGTTCAGAAGATTTAGTCGTATTTTCTTCTGATGCATAAACAGTAGCATCTGGTTCGATTAACGTAATTCCTTCTACAGTTAATAATTTCGGAATGTCACTTGCTTTAACTGTTGCTGCAAATCCGTTCAATACTGTATCAAACGTATATCCTTGCTTTAATTGAACCTGTTTAACAGTTAGTTCTTTTTTCACTTTTGCTTGTTGAGCTTTTACATTTGCACGGACCTGATTTGCGCGCGCATTTGAGAATTTGTTGCCTTTCACTTGGCTAATTCCTTGTTCTAGTGCTACAGGCTTCTCGGATAAATGAATAATTACTGCAACATCTTGATTGCCTGACACATTTTGTAAACTTTCATGAAGGGTTGGGCCATCTTTAGATAAGCTCAATTGTTCCGCTATAGCAGCCTTCAGTTGAATAGTACTTTCACTTTGACCATTCTGCTTGAATGGTTTAACTTCTTCAGCACTAGCATTTGAGAATGGAACCAATAGAGATAAAACCATAATCACAGCTAGCATGCTACTAAAGAACTTCGTAAACTTAAACTTCTTCAAATCTCATTTCCCCTTTAACTTGAGTTTTCACACTTCCAATTAAGTGTGACAATACCAATTTATCACAATTAAACTAGTACGAATACCGAAATTTCTAATTATTCAAAAGATTGTAAAATAGTATTAGTTTACTCAATATAGTGCATATCTTTTGAACCTAATTCAAAATTATATATTAGTAGATTGTACTAATATAATTGGTGTAAATTAAGAAATATTTTAATACTTAAATCCTGTTAATTTTTTATTCAGAATTGTTTGCTGCACAGGGACATAAAAAAACATTTACAGACCTCTCCTGTAAATGTTTTTTTAAACTTCTATTTTTTACTAGTTTCACTAGTAGTATAAACTCCAGTCCTTAACAAGGCTTGCTTTAATGAACTAAAAGTAGAAATATTCCCGAAATTGACTCCAAGTTGAATCGAAGTCTGCGCCACTTCAGGTCGAATACCAGATAAGACAGTCTTAATGCCAAGCAATTGAAGTACATCTATTAAACGGAATAATTCATTTGCTACCATTGTATCCATAAACGTGACAGATGAAATATCTATGAAAAGTTTGTCTATATTCATTTCCACACATGTATTAGGGACACTTTCCAATAATAACCTGCTCCGAAATGTATCGATATCCCCTACAATAGGTAAAACTCCGACACTCTCTAAAATTGGTATGACCGGTACACTAAGTTCATTTATCAACGCTTGTTGGGCATTCAATCTATTGTTAGATAGATAGTAATACCTTTCCGAAAAACTGTGAATAAGTTGATCGAATGCGGTATTAAACAAGCGACTCCACTTCAACACAACGGTATTGACCAAATCATCATGATGCGCAAATGCAAAGTTCTCCACAAATAGCCATATTGTTTCACGCGTTTTATTTAGCGCCTTTATGACGTCATGGATCGGAATATTATGTTCAATTCTACTTTGGGCTACTGTTTCAGCCCATATTAAAAGTTGCTCCTGAAAGCCATGTTCTTCCTCCAAAAAAGCATAAGCTACGGTGCTAATTGTTAATGCATGCTGTTCTTTTAAAACTTTGTCTATTTCGGGATTCAAATTATTAGAATAAAAAGGGCTGTCAAAATCACATTTTGCGGTAAACCATTTGGTTGTAATATTACTTGAATTTACAAGAATGTATTCATAAAGTTCGCGATCAATCGATGCCATTTTATCTACCTACTTTCTACATTACCACCATCTACCATTTAGTATAAACGTTTAGAGTGTAATGGACTATACCTAAAGTAAGTATATTTAAAAACATTCAGAATTGTTTGCTACACAGGGATGAAATCTCCTCGAGTAACCCAACAATCTCCTTCGTCTCCTCAATGGGTACCGTGGATACCCCAGTTTCAAAAAAATGTATGACTTGTTCGATTAGCCCTGCGTAATACGGTTTCTCCTCTTCCCATAAACGTAAGGAATGAACATTTTCTTTGGTATGCAGAGTTGCTCCAAATCGATTATGCCACTCGTTTTCTCCTCGAATGATGGCGTGTTTTCCGTTAGAAAATGTCATGTGAATTTGTTCGCAATCCTTATATGTCTCTACTTTCATTTTTTCAACTTCGGTACCAAATATAGTGACAACCATTTCAACTAAGTGAATCCCATACCAAAAGTATCCTGGCATTTGTTCTTGACGAGGCGTCGGTCCAAAAAAATAGCCACTCTGGATATCTGCACTTTTTGCTTGTACAACTGATTCTGAAAATCTCAAAGAGGAGGAACTCATAACAGGGGTATTATAGATTTTACTAAGATTGATTAATTCTTTCATTTCCCCACTGTTCATGACAATCGGTTTATCGATGAATACTGGTTTACTATAACTAACCACTTTTTTAAACCATTCTAAATGATTTCTACCATCTACTGTTCCGATAATTACTGCATCAACGACCGTCATGAACTCTTCTACATCTTCGACAGGAATAACTCCGTAATTATTGGTGATAATTCTATAGTAATTAGGAAACCGTTCCCGACTGATGCGTAAGTCTTCGGAGTAAGTTGGAATAACATGTGTTATTTGAGCACCTTTTACATGATGAGCGTCCACCGAATCGTTTAACAATCGCGTGAAAATCTCACTATGGGATGTATCCAAACCTATTAAACCTATTTTCATAATCTCTCTTCCTCACTTTTTAGTAGAGTGAAAACTTGCCGTGGTCTACCTCTTCTCGATATTTTCTCTGTACCAATCACTTCTATTAAAGATATATCTAGCCAAGATTGAACAATTCTATGCGCGCTTCTTGGCGTAATTCCTAATACCGAAGCGAGCTCATGAGCGGTAAATTCATTTTTCTTTTTTCTTCGTATTAACGCCATCGTCTTTTCAATGTTTGCTGCATTCAAACCAACTGCCTCTGATTGTTGTATTAATAGTTGATCGGTAACTGTTAATGGATATTTCATAGGGGCTATTAAGTTAATTGGTCCAAACACACTTTTATCCTCATTCACGATATAACAGCTATTACCTCCGTTTTCTTGAGCTTGCATAAGTGCAACTCTTGCATGAGATCCAGCTTCTAATGCAGAAAAGCCGAAGCCTACTCCAATTGAAAGGGTGACACCTATTTTTTTCTTTAACTCATCTAAAATTGGCAATACTTTATAACCTTCAGTGACTCTTTCAAATATTCCCCGGCTTGTAACAAACAAGTATTCATTACTACTTAATGCCGTCAAATAACCGCTCATTTGCTCGGCAAAATGGAGGAGCATTCGGTATGTAGTATGGTTTCGTTTTTGAATTTGTTGCTCGGTCATAAATTCTGATGCTAACATAGTCAAGTTTTCTATACAAATTCGCCCCACTATAATTTGCATTTCTTTTTGTTTTCGCTGAGTAGTCCCTAATAGCATTCGTTCGATAGCGACAATAATATCTTCTTCAGAGGGCTTTAACCATTCATTTACAATATTATTACTTGTCAAACGTTCACTTACTAATCTTAAGCTTGTAATTACAGCCGTACTAGAATCCTTTTCTACATTCTCCATATGAAAGTTAACAATATCCTCTATGTTGTCTAGGGAAACTAAGTCACTATAATTGTCATAACTAAACGTTTCTTCTAAATTTTTTTTTACAATTTCAATATAATCATTTTGAATTCCGTCAAAGCTTATTTGAGTAAAATTCATATTACTTTTCAATTTATACAACGATTGGTATAAACCTGCTCCTTTTAAGGGTATATAAAATGTTGGAATTTCCACTGATACTTTTTCTTTTGCTAACAAGTATGGAATTCGTCCGGAGTAAAATAAACAATCCACTTTGTCCTCTAGTTCAACAGTGAACTTTTTAGCATTCTCTATTTCATCAGACAAACGAAATATCGGCTGAATGGTTGGAAAAAGCCCAAAACAACGTACTAATGTGTCATAAATCCATAATGGACCAATCACTCCTACTTTTAAATGTGTTTTCATTCCCCTTCCTCCATTCCACCACGAAAAGACACATAATTAGCAATGTGTCCTTTCCGTTGTTCATTATTCTTTATCATTACGAAGAAAATCCTGTACAAAAACATCATCATTTAACTGTGGATACGTTGCATAAACACGGTCGATTTCTTTTGCTTGACCTGGACTTAAAACTTCATGGTCAGTTAGACACCAATTTCCTTGTAGAAGACCTTGTCTGTTCAGCACATCATTGATCCCAGCAATACTCCCTTTGAAACTATTTTTAGAATCAAAGAATGCTGAATTCGCATCTGTGACATTTTGTGCAATAGAAAACCAGTGCTTATCTATTTGACTATGAAGCCTAGCTTCTTTTACTTTCTCAAAAAGCTTCACAGCTTCATGAGTCCAGACCGACCAATGACCTAGGAGACCACCAACTATGCTTTTACTCTCCTTCCTACCATCTACTTCAAATTGATACATTGTCAATAAATCCAAAACAATATTATCGTCATTTCCAGTGTAAAGTGCAATTTCATCTCTTCTAGGAGAAGCACACACAGCTCTAATTACATCCATTGTTAAATACCTATCAAAAGGCGCCATTTTAATAGCTACTACGTTCTTAATACTTGCAAATTCCTCCCAGAACTTATAACTGAAGATTCTTCCTCCAACAGCTGGTTGTAAGTAAAAACCAAACACTGGCAACTCATTTGCAACAACTTTCGTTCGATCAATAAGTTCCTTTTCCGAATAATCTTGTAACCCACCGTTGCTTAAAAGTACCATATCGTAGCCTAACGCTTTAGCTATTTTCGTTTCTTTTAAAGCCTGCTCCGTATTACCACAAGCACCTGCTATTTTCAGGAATGGACGCTGTAACTGTGCTTTTTCAATTTCCTCCATCGCCAACCGTAAAACAATTTCGTACAAATTAAACTGTGGATCTCTAATTTCAAATTGAGTTGTATGAACACCTACTGCAATTCCACCTACACCAGCCTCCATATAATATCTAGTCAATCTTCTTTGGGCATATTCATCTAATTGTTTCTCCCTTGTCAAGGCTAAAGGATGAGCTGGGATAAAGGCTCCATCTTGTAAATGCTTTTGTAATTCTGGTGTTAAAGACATTTAGAATTGCCCCTTCCGTTCCTGAAAGTGCGTCGGTTTATTAATCGTTTCTCCATCGTTGGCTACCCACGTTGCTGTCCACTCAATCATCTCTCTTATGGAGACACGCGGATATCCAAATTCCTTATGTGCTTTACTGGCATTATTTAATAATGCATTTTCTTGTTCTACTCCTTCAAAAACCGGAGTTTTTCCTAGCAACGTTCCAAATTCATTTGCAAGCCATCGAACTGATAACGTTTCTGGTCCCGTTACATTTAGAATATTAGGAGGAGAGCTAGCTCTTAACAATGATCTAATTGCATATTCATTTGCATCACCTTGCCAAATAACATTAACATGACCCATCGATAAGTCCAAAGGAATTCCGTTATATACAGAACGAGCTATTTCTAGTAATACGCCATATCTCATATCAATTGCATAATTTAATCTAAAAACAGTTAGTGGCGTATTATCTTTATGAGAGAAGTAAGTAAACACTCTTTCTCTCCCAAGAGAGGATTGACCATACTCTCCAACTGGAGCAACCTCATGCAGTTCATCACAGCCACCTTGTGAAAGTGGTACCAGTGGATAAACATTTCCAGTAGAGAAAGCCACAATATTTGCTCCTTTAAAGTGCTCTGCTACTCTACCAGGCAAATATGTATTCATTGCCCAAGTAAAGTGTTCATTTCCAGTTGTCCCGAATTTATTGCCTGCCATATAAATGATATTTTTCTCTTTCGGAAGAAGTTTCAATTGCTCATCGTTTAATAAATCTGTGGAAATTGTTTCAATTCCGGCTTTTTCTAAATCTTCTTTTAAGGTGCCATTGGAAAATCGAGATACACCAATCACTTTTTTGTCTACTCCAGCTTTATCAATCGCTCTTTTAGCCATAATAGCTAATGTCGGTCCCATTTTGCCTCCAATACCTAATATCAA
The DNA here is from genome assembly GCF_038008345.1 of Psychrobacillus sp. FSL H8-0510. Taxonomy (NCBI): domain Bacteria; kingdom Bacillati; phylum Bacillota; class Bacilli; order Caryophanales; family Bacillaceae; genus Psychrobacillus; species Psychrobacillus sp. FSL H8-0510. The sequence goes on along the minus strand of NZ_JBBOYZ010000001.1, from coordinate 824,074 downwards.
AATATTCCCGTCTATTTTACGCATATCCTCTACCAGTGCATCCGATGGCTCGGTCATTAAGTTTTCTAGTTCTTCGACTGTTTTCAACTGAAACCCTCCTGTTCATTAAGAGAAAAAGATATTCTTCAAATTATTAAATGCTAAATAAATTAGAACGAGTATTCCGATAATTCCTAGGATATTACTTAATAGTTTATTTTTAAGTTCCCCCATAATATTTTTATCATTAGCCACTACTAAAATAGCAATTGCGATAAAAGGTACAACAAATATGGTGACGGCTTGTGCAAATACAATTAAATTTAATGGAGCAGAGCCAAATACTATACCAATAATAGAACCGAAGAGCATCACGACAATAATGAGGAGCTTCACTTTCAAATTCGATAAGCTGCTTCCTAAACCAAGGCCATCAGCAAGTAAGGATCCACCAATTGTGGCATTTCCCATGAGGGAAGAAAAAGAAGCGCCAAACAATCCGAGCATAAATACGAAAGTAGACCAGCTCCCGAAAAGTGGCTCTAACGCCAGACCCATTTCACTTGCATCATTCACAACAAGTCCTTGAGGCTTTAAAATTGTAGCGGCTGTAATCATTATTAGAAAAGATATAAAACCTAATAGAAAGATTCCTAAAAACGATTCCTTTCGACCATTTGCAGCATCTGTAATTTTCCAGCCTTTCTCTTTAACTAAGTAAGATTGATATAAGGCACCTACTATAGAAAAACTTGTAGCAAACAAAGCAATGACTAACCCCATACTACCTTCAGGTAACACTGGTATAAATCCTTTAAATATATCAACAATAGATGGTTGGACTACTATTACAGTGATTAAAAATGCTAGCAACATAATCACTACCAATACAAGCATCATTTTTTCAAGAATTTGATAAAACTGTTTTGCAAATAACAGCGCAATGGATATTAAAGTAAAGATAATAATCCAAATTGTAGGATTCATATCAGTTACTGCTGATACAGCGATACCTGTACCGATTGCATTACCAGCCTGAAAGGAAGCCGTAACTAGAAATGCCCCGATCCCAATTAGTATGCCTGCAGGTAACCCCCACTTTTTCTTAATTGTTTGTATGAAACTATGCTCAGCAGCTAAACCTATTCGAGTACTCATTTCTGTATACACCATCATTAAAGCAATGGCTAAAATAATCGTCCAAACCAATTGCATGCCATATATAGCACCGATTTTCGATGAAAGCGTAACACTTCCGGGACCTAAAACTAATGCAGAAGTTATTAAAGCCGGCCCAAGATAACTAAATATACTTTTCTTTTTAATATTCTCGTCACCCCTTGTTGAGACTGATTCCCCTTGAACTACCAAACCAATTCCTCCCTCGCTAATTTTCTGAATACTCTATTATTATATTAACTTATGAGTAGAATTTATGACATGTCTTTAATATGTCTTTAAATAGGGAGGAAGAATTCTCTAATAACTCTTTTCTAATGGACTATGAATATATTAGAAAAACTCCGCATGTAAAGGTATCAGCAGTGCTAACTTACAAAGACAAAAATAAAAATAGCCTATTCGCATGTGCGAACAGGCTATATTCTTATTACTTACTTCCATTCTCTTTCTGTATAACCTTTTGACTTAATTCCTTCGTTTGTCTCTTTAATGATTGCTTCGCCACCTTTTGCTAAATATTCTTTAACAAGTGCGTCCCAGTCTGATAATGGTCTTTGGCCAGCAATCATTTTCGATTGTTCATTGATTAAGAATTGAAATAGATCTGTACCCTTTTCTTGGTTTGTTGGGGATTGCACTCCATGAGAAGGATCCACATATAAATCTGTCGTTTCAAACATTTCTTGTAATGATGCGGTCATCTCTTTCAATTCTGGTAATGTATAGCTATCTGCATAGGTAATTTTCGCATCCTCAGGCACCTGTTCTCTGTTATCTAGGAAATAAGTTGACGGAGAAAGTCCTTCAGAAGAGAATGTTGGAACTTGAACAGGTAATCCATTTTCCATATTATAACCTGTTCCTTCTTTACCTAAATAGAAATCAAAGTCCGCATTTTGTGGATTTTTTTCCTCAGCTGGGAAATATGTTTTCCCAAAGTCTACTAACTCTAATGCACGGTATATTTTACCCTCATCTTTAGCAAGATTAGCATTTAAAGCAAGAATACCTGAGTTACCTGAACCCATTGTAAATCCTTTCGATTTGTCAGGTGCTTCAAATGGTGGAATTGCTACAAGCTTTGCATCCGGATTAATAGCTAATAATCCATCAAAGTATTCCTGTGACATTCCTGAAACACCGGCAACGAAAATTCCTGCTTTACCAGAGTAAAACTCATTATTAGTACTAGCCCAATCAAGTACTGCAAAGTCTTTTGTCATCGCGCCTTCTTTATACAAATTAGCAAAAAATTGAACTAAATCTTTTCTTCCATCCGAAATGATACCAGGGATAAAATCACCATCATCATTTTGGTGGTACCAAGAATTGAAGTCCCAGTAAGTTCCCATATTAAAACTTGGGTTAATATTTTCTCCAATAGCTACCCCATACGTATCGTCCTTACCATTCCCATCTGGATCTTCTTTTGTAAATGCGATGGCAATTTTCTCTAACTCTTCGTAATTTGTTGGAACTTCCATTCCTAATTTATCTAACCAGTCTTGACGAATAATTGGCGTTACAGGATATGGATTAGAATAACGTGGAATGCCGTAAATCTTTCCATCTACTTTAAAAGAATTATAAATATAGTCTGGAATGTTTCCTAACGTAGCATAATGTGATAAATAGTCATCTAAAGGTAGAAATGCTCCATCTTCTGCCCACTGATAAAAACGGGTATCGCCAGCTTGAAATCCAATTAAATCTGGCATAGCGCCTGATGCTACAATGGCAGATGATTTTTCCACATAATCACCTTGAGGGATAATCTCTGGTTTATAATCTACGTTAAATCGCTCATTTATCATATCTAAACCAGGACTTTTTAAGGGAGGTGGATCACCAAAACGGAATGTCATCCCCGTAATTGTATAGTTCTCTGAATGATCAAATGGATCCATTTGTGTAACTGGTGCTTTTTCTCCTGCTGTTTCATTTCCTTCGTCCACAGTGGCTTTTTCATCTGTTTTTTCATCCGTACATGCAACTAACATAAAACTTAGGAAAAGAAGTAGAAAGCTAATTATTTTGTGCTTTTTCTTCACATTAACCCCTCCAATTATCTTATTGTAAGGCTTCGTAAAACAGTAGTACAGACAAATTTCTAGTTACTAACCCTTTACAGATCCAAGCATCACTCCTTTTGCAAAATGTTTTTGTAAGAACGGATAAACAATAAGTATTGGCAAGGTTGCCAATAAAATCGCCGCCATTTGAACCGTTTCTGGAGGAGGTAAAGCCTCTAACATTGCTGCATGACCGCCCAGTGCAGCATTTGGTTCATTTACAATAACAATTTGGCGTAAAATAACTTGTATTGGCCACTTCGACGGATCATTCAAGTAGAGCACTCCCGAGAAGTAGCTATTCCAATGACCCACTGCATAAAACAGACCAAATGCTGCCAAAGCAGGCTTAGATAACGGTAAAATCACTTTAGTAAAAATTTGAATATCATTGGCCCCGTCTATAATGGCAGCCTCTGTCAGTTCCTCTGGAATTCCTTTAAAGAATTGTGTCATGATGATTAAGTTAAAAGGACTGATCGCCACTGGTATGATCAATGCCCATAACGAATTTAATAATCCAGTTTCTTTCACAATTATATAAGTTGGAATCATTCCCGCAGAAAATAAGATTGTAAACAATACTAAGAACAAGATTAATCGTTGTCCAATAATATTTCTTGTTAAAGAATAAGCCATCGTTGATGTAAACACTAGATTAACAAATGTTCCAACCACAGTAATATAAACGGTTACCCCTAGAGAACGGATAAATTGGTCCGACCCTAAGATATACGAATAGGCGTCTGTCACCCATTCCTTTGGCCATAAAAGCAAATCACTATTGAGTACATCACTTACGCTTGAAAATGAAACAGAAAAAATGTAAAGGAAGGGAAAGAGCATCGTTACAGCGATTAATAACAAAGCGATGTTATTAACGATTTCCATTACCCTTTCCCCACCAGAAGATTTGAACATAATCTACCCCCCTACCAAAATCTAAAAGTCCTTCAATACAAGCCGTCTTCTCCAAACTTCTTCGCAAGTCTATTGGCAAGTACAACAAGTATTAAACCTATAATTCCTTTAAACAGCCCAACAGCTGTGGCAAAACTAAAGTTAGCCTGCTGGATCCCTTTAAAATACACATACGTATCTAGTACATTTCCTGTTTCCATATTGAAAGGATTCAACATTAGAAAGATTTGCTCGAACCCACTATCCATGACATTTCCTAAACGAAGTATTAATAAGATGACAATTGTACTCTTAAGAGCTGGCAAAGTAATATGCCACATTTGTCTCAGTCTACTAGCTCCGTCTATTACAGCTGCTTCATATAGATGTGGACTTATACCAGATAATGCAGCTAAGAAAAGAATAGTACCCCATCCTGATTCCTTCCAAATAACCTGTAAAATGACTATAGGTTTGAACAAAGTGGGATCTGTTAAAAACGGAATTGGATTGAGATCCAGAAAATTTACTAAAACTCCGTTGATCAACCCTTCACTTCTAAGAAATATAACGGTTATCCCAACTACGACTACCCAGGATAAGAAATGTGGTAAATACACAATAGATTGGAGAAATCTTTTATAAACTTGATTTCTAATTTCATTCAACATTAAGGCAAGTACTATAGAGATAGGAAAAGCAAAAAAGATTTGTAGCATAGAAATTTGTAACGTATTCCATATAACTTGAATAACTTCTGCATCTTCAAAGATTAGTTTGAAATACTTTAACCCTACCCACGGACTCTCTGCGAATCCTCGAAACGGGCTATAATCCTTAAATGCTAAAAGTATTCCTGCCATTGGTATATAACGATAAATAAGAAAGTATAGAACTCCGGGGAAGATTAGTAGTAACAAATAGCGGTCCCGCCATAATTTACTTTTCAAGGAATTCTTTTTTCTTTTAATCGGGATATTATTTGATACTGCTAAAGGTGAATCTAGCGGGTCAATTTTTTTGACTTTTAGTTTCAATAACTAATCTCCCCTTTCAAATTCCTGCTTTCTTTTAACTCCATTCAGTACATGTAATATACATGTATTCTATAATAATTTGATTTGTACATATTAAACACTCACTATTTTATTTCTTGTTCTTCTATATACTTCTTATTATTTTTCTCTAATGTTTCGAACATTCTATTAGAAATAATCACTAACACTAGACTTATAAGACTGCCTCCGAAAAATGGTATTAACCCTGGAACCTTAGTCATTAAATAATAGGGGAAATAAAATCCTAAGACCATTAATACAGAAAATAATGGATTAGAAAGGACAATGAGTAAACAATTTTTAAAGTATTGCTTTATAGTTAATTGAAATTGAGCGTAAACAGGGAATGCATACAGTAAAGAAACTATATAAATGGCACCAAGTATAAAAAAGAACAATGAAATAACTAATGACCAAATAGTAGGAATGCCACGGAAGAACTGTAAATCTACATATATTATTACTCCGAGAACTGCCCAGGAATAGCCATATTTATTGGACTGAAGAAATTCCTTTTTATATTCGTTTTTAAAATGAGCGAATACCTTTATATCTTCCTCCTCATGGGTCCACTTCCTAATGACAGAGAACATTGCCGCGGTTGAGGGAAAAAAACCTGCAATTCCTATACCAATGATTATCCCTACTAACCAAAGAATATTGAGATATGCAAGCTTTAATGCCCAATCCATATAATGATATAGTGAACCTCTCCAACCAGTTAGTTCCATGTAAATCACCTCTTTAAAAACATATTTCCTTTGAGAATGGATGAACTTCAAATAGGTTTAAACGTTATTTACCGCTTGTTTTGAATTTAGAAGTTCTTCAATTCGTTTACACGTATCCTCTGCCTTTTCCATATTGGCCCAGAAAAATTGCATCTCTCGTTCTACTAGTTCAGTCTCCTCAATGGTGAGATGAAGGTCTTTCATTGTCTTGGAGAATCCCATAGCTTCTTTAAAAGCATTATACTTTTCAGGATGAATGCCTGATTGCAGAAGATGGTTATCCTCGGCAACTTTGCGAAGCATTGGAATCGTACAACCATTTTGCTTGAGTAATGTTTGTGCTTCTGTACTTACCATAAATTGAACAAATGCTTGAGCAGATTCTTTTATTTTGCTATTTGCACTAATCCCTAAAGCTCCTCCTATGATTAATGTTCCTTGAGCATCATTTTGAGGAGGCGGAACAACGTCCCATTCAATTTTATGATCTCTAAATTCATTCATAAAATAGTAAGTAGTCAAAATCATTGCTGCTCCTTCTCGCATGAAAAGATTTTCCGCAAGTTCATTACTCCCATGAGAGAAAATTGGAGAAACTTGATGCTTATACATTAAATCAGCGCAGTAATTCAATGCTTCTATATTTTCTTTACTGTTCATAACGGATTTAGATCTATCGGTTGCCATGAAACTACCCTTATTCTGCAAAAGAAAAACCGGCCAACGATTCGTAGAGGAGGAAAAACAAAAGCCGTATTCGTTAATCATGCCTTCTCTATCCATTTCCTTCGTAGTACGGGTTGCTAACTCTAATAAATCATCCCAGTTTTCCATTTTGAAATCCTTTGCAATTCCCGCCTCTTCAAACATTCGTCGATTATAGCAAATCATCACTGGAGAGAATACCAAAGGTGTTACAGGAATTTTCTTGTCGTAAGTGAACATTTCAAATACTTGTTTATAACTATCTTTTTCTGGGTCTATAAAGTACGGTAAGTAGGGATCTATGATATCCAATGAATTGGAATCCATTAGTTCCCGAAAATGATAATCAGATAATATAAATACATCTGGTCCGCTCTCATGCTTCAAAGATTGTTTTAGATTATAAACATATTGACTATTAGGTAGTAATTGTAGATTTACTTTCGTGAACGGGTTGAGCATCTCAAATCGTTCAATAATTTTATGAACAACTTCTAACTCATAAGAATGTGAAAACCATCCTAAAGTAATTGTTTGTTTTTGCGTATCATTTGGAATAGTTACCCGGTTTCCTTTTCCAGGTATCTTCTCGATAAGGCCTTCATCTACTAGTTCTGCCAATACTTTTCTAATAGATACTCTACTTAAGTCATATACTTTGCTTAATGTATTTTCAGGGAGAATGAATTCTCCAGGCTTTAACTTTCCCGAAATAATTTCATTTTTTAATTCATGTATGAACTTGTTATAGCGATCTTCAAATGCACTTTTCCGTTTTAGCAATTGTCTCAACTCCCTACCATATTGATTAGTTTATATTTATTTAGGATAGCATATTTGCTTTGAAAACTTGAACGACTACTTTAACTAAGCCATTGATCTAGAAAGCTATAGGCCAGTTGACGAATCTCAGATGGAAAGTCATGCCCAGAGTTTCCTATTAATGATGTAAAGCGTTCTCCTGTTTCCATCCATTCATATAAGGTGTTAAGTTCCACTAACCCTTTGGCTGCAGATTCCCAATGAGGAAATATGTGATCATTTTGCCCCATCCACATGAATAACGGAGTCGGAGCAACTAGAGCAGCTATTTCAGTGAACTCAAATGGTACAATTCCTTCATTTATATAATCACTAATCTTTGGAATATGGCTGAACCACTCTCTTTTACCCCACCGATGCTGTTCTGGATCTTGTGCAAACAAAGAGAATCCACAACTACAAACAACTGCTTTAATCCTTCTGTCAACTCCAGCTAGAAAGAAGCTATTATACCCACCTAACGAATGCCCAATAGCTCCAATGTTGGTGTTGTCTACTATACTCAGTTTTTCCAGTAAGCTAATACCTTGTTGATGGTCAATAATCATCTTAGCAACCGCGGACCACTCTGGGTGTTTCTTATCAAATGTCGCTGTTTGAAAAGGCTTGTCGTTTGGTAAAACGCGTTCTCCTGCAGTTATCGTATCTGGAGCTAAGACTACATATCCTCTTTTTACAAGCTCCAATCCATACTGTCTATTCTTTCTTCCCGCTGTTGTACATATATCATCTTTTCCATTATCGCTCGTCGGATGGAGAGCGATCACTGCTGGAAACGGCTTGCTATTCGTGCAGTTAAGTAAAAGAAGTACATCACTTTTGGACGTTAAATTTTCTACTTGTTGTAGTTTCGGAACTAAAAGATTGGCAGGTACCCAGTCTTCAAAAACTGTAGCGTAGCAAATGTTGATCAGGTAATAATCGGTAAAGATCTCCCATGAGTTAATCTTCATCTCTGGTTTAACTAAAGGAGGAAGACCACCAATACAATTTAACCAATCTTGGTGTATCTTTGATCTTTTTTCATGCCAGTCATCTATATTCCCTATATTCTGTAATAACGGTTGGGCTCCGTCTTTTTCAATCGCTTTTATTGTATAGATGGTCTTCATCCCTCCTCTAATTTTCGCTAGTTTGAATACTACATAAATGACTTCCGCTACCATAGTAGATTCGATCGTTTTTGAGTACAAGGCCACTACTTGCACTCATTGGTAGAGCATGAATAACTTGGGGTTCTACACTCCGTTTCTCTTGGATCTCTATACGAAGCAATGTCTCACTTAGAAGACAAAAGAGCTTATTAGTCGTTACATCATAAGCAAAACTATTTCGTACAATTTGCCCCCAGTTAGATAAATCTGTTTGAAAAAGTATTTGTTCGGTAGATGGATCACATACAAAATAGATACTTTGATCTGTTAGACAATGAGCACGATTAAATTGGTCCACAAAAATTTGAGCAATTTCCCGAGCACCTTGAATTGGAACAAAACTATTTTTTACCTTTTGCGTCTTCCAGTCTAATACATATAAACGTGCTTCTCTTTCTCGTGACTCTGCTCCCCCTGGTGTCTCAATACTCGTTCCACCCAGAATATCTCCAGAGCTCAATTGTCCGAGGCTAATCGTACTTTGGTTCTCTACTAATTGTTCATGTGTCAGCAGAAGATTTACTTCCGTTTTCATATGATAGATACCTAATGATCCCCCGACCATTCCATATCCAGGAAATCCTCCCCAAACAATATGTTCTTGGTCCTTTAGAGTAATTGCGCAGCGAGGTCGATGGATACTCTCTTCTTGTAATACCAACTTCGGATTTTGACTCTTTTTGAACTTCTTCGTCGTATCAAATTCATATAGCTTTCCACCTGCGTATGCGACTCCAATAAGTAAATTCCCACTAGAAGCATAGGCTGGAATATTCCCGCCTCCTCCTTTTTCAATAACCTCTCCACCAAAATTAGTCATTGTGTTCGTGGAACTATTAAACTGGAAAAATTGTAGTGGATGCATGGAAGTACCATAAATATGATCATCTGGTCCGAGATATAGAGTAGATAATTTTGCTCCATCGGAAGTATAGCTAAACTGAATTTTTTTAGTTTGTGTTGTTTCTCTATGAATAAGTTCAATCAAACCTTCTGAAAGGGTGTATTTCTCTAACTGATAGTTTCCTTCTTTATATCGATGAATTCGTTGAAATGCAGTACCTGCATATAAAGAAAGGGGTAGTTTTTCTATAGTAACAGTTTCGAAGTCACCATTAGAGAACTTCATCCTCTCAGGAGAACTGGTATCTCCTATATGTCCATATACAGATCCATCTTCTCCTAGATAGACATATCCAGTTCCTTTTTTCCTTTGTGTTCCTTCAATAAGATCTTTTTTTAAACCTTTTTCTATATGATAGGCAACTATATTTTTATTTTCCGTTCCAATGCCTAAATATGCCCATCCTGTCTGATCAATCGCAACAGTTCCTGGATACTTTTCGGTCAGGTCCATACTGCCAAAATCTATAATTTCTTTAGAATGAGGCGAAAAATTTAGTAAATGACAGTGCGGATACGAAGTGAAATAAATATTACCTGCTAAATCCTCCGCAAAGCTAAAGCCTACAATTTCTTCCCCATTTTCAATCACACTATAATGAATAAATTGTTCCTTAAAAGGGTCCAATACCATAAACATATTTGCTGCACCAGTATAAAATAATCCATTGCTACTAAAGGAGGCATAAGGATATTCGTCATTGTTTTCCGGAAAGAATACTTGTTTTACATCGTCGGTTTCCAAATTGACAATAATAACAAACCCTTTCGCAGCAATCACAAATCTATAGTCACCTTCGGAATTCATGCATATAGCAGCTGTTCTTTCTTCCTCTGCTGAAACGGGGATCCCGTAATCTGCAAATAAATTATCGCGCACGGTGACCCTCCTTCCACACTTAGTTACTTACTATAATAGGAAGCAACTTTACTGATGGCTATGATCATATCTTCTATATCTTGATCTGTATAGAATTCACTTATATTTAATCGAATGGCCGTTTCTAAAATATTCTCGGCGTTTGGACAGCTTCCTATGGAATAATCATAGGAACCTAGATTAAATGGATAATGGCTATTTAAATACGCCTGCTCCTTTTGAAATATAGGCTGTGCATATAACACCTTCGGAATATATCCAGGTTGGTTTGGAATTCCTTCTGCTGCTAAAGCTTCCGAAAATTCCTCTCGTGTACATGTAAGCTGTTCCAAATTTAAAGTTAGCATATAAAACCAATAACTACACCAACCTTCACCGGTAATTTTCATTGGATTAACAGCTTTAATGGTAGCGATTCCTTGCTGTAAGCGTTCCCCTAACCCATTGCGTCTTGTACAAATCCAGTTAAGCTTTTTTAACTGTGCAATTCCAACTGCACCTTGTAACTCTGTCATACGGTAATTCGGCGCTAAGTATTCTAAATCCTTCATCACAGTATCTTCTTGTCTTCGATAATTTTTATCTGCAAATGCATGCGTCGTAAAATAATCGGATTCGTCCCCTGAGTTTACGGTCACCATTCCTCCGTCACCAGTAGAAATATGCTTGAAATCATTTGTACTAAAACATCCGTAATGCCCAATTGTACCAGTAAGTTGCCCTTTATAAGTAGTTAAATAACTCTGAGCACAATCCTCTATTACTCTAAGATTATACTTTTTAGCGAGTTCCATGATAGGGTCCATATCGCATGGGTTGCCGGCTAAATGCACAACTATTATTGCCTTCGTCTTTGCTGTTATTTTTTCTTCGATAGATTCAGCAGTCATAGTATAGCTATGGGGATCCAAATCGGCAAAAATGGGTATAGCATTTTGATAGAGAATTCCAACCACCGTTCCTTGGTCAGTAATAGGGCTTGTAATTACTTCATCTCCAACCGATATACCAGCTGCTCCAAGTGCAACATGAAGTGCTGCAGTTCCAGAGGATGTCGCGACACTGTATTTTACATTATAAAGATCGTTAAAATCCTGTAAAAACTGTTTTACTTTATTGCCAAAGTGATAAAATAATGTATTTTGCTCGAGTGCCTCTAGTAATTCCTTTGCTTCCTCTGATCCAAAACGTTTGCCTGTTCCAAAGGGTGTCATTTTTACCTTCTGGCCACCATGTAATGCTAGTATATTATCTCCCATTATTAGCCCCCTATATTAGGATCAGTTCACTCTAACTTGCTTACAACAAATACCGAATCGTTTCACTACCAAATCAGATTCAACATTATCAGCTACAGGAATGAGTAACACAAAATCACTTTCTTCATCTAGGCTAGTTACCTTTATACCAGAACGACTAGTACCATCAATGGTTACAGAACGACGTGCTCGTTCCCAATCATTTATTTGTTTACTAGTCCAGAATGTAAATCCTTGTTCTTTAGCAGTTGTGATTAGTTGAATAATAGCTTCTTTTACTTTTGGTTGGTTGTAAATATGATGTTGATGGAACAGAAAATGCGCCACGCCATTTACGAGTTTTACTCCATTTAAAAATGGTTGAATAACACTCACATCTGATAGTGTGTTGTGATTTAAATCCTGTGTTAAGAAACCAATTTCTAGAACATCATATAATCTATTTTTTTCATCTGCCCAAGCAATCGGAAAATAAGGATGACATGTTCCAAATAAGAACCCAACATTTCCTTTTTTGCTTGGTCCCCTAGATTGATCCACTTGAATCCCATTATTTTCACACCAAACGTAAAGCTCTCCCCAACCCTCAAAACGTGTATAGTGGTTTTTGTTCGAAACAATTTGGGCCGTACTTGTCGCTTTTTCTAACCACTCTTTTTGAGAGTGGAAAGTTTCTTCGGACCATACCCCGTCTTCCATTTCTAAAGCATTATAATGGAGGGCGATTTCATGGCCATTCTCTTTTATTTGATCGTATATCGATGGGCTATATCCTGGCGCAATCATACACCATGTAGTCTGTACATCTGCAGCCTTCAAAGTATCTAAAGTAATTTGAGCAGATTCATCTACATTTAAATCGCTATCATGGGATATCATTGCCACATGCTCTACACCAGCGGGCCATAAGTCCAGAAATGGAAGTGTTAGTCCTTTTCCTAGTGCAATTTTTATGAGATGCTCCATTATTACTTCTTTCCAAAGATCAGCATATGGGTGTGGGAAATAAGGCATTCCACTTTCAGTAAACGCTCTATCCAAAACCCAATCGAGTTCAAAGCCGTCCTCTGCTTTTAGGATATCCTCATCTAAATTTGCCGAACCATCCGGTGCTGGTGTCCCATCCTCCACAACAGCTTTCGTTCCTTGCTGTAATCCCACTATTGTTTGAGGAATCGGGATGGACCAACGTTCAATCGTTCCTGTTCCATATTGAATTTTTTGTAGTGCAGATGCTCCCTGCCATGTTTTTGCCTCATCACTTACAGAACCAAATTCCTTCACTTCTAAATTACCTTTTTGAATCCACGGCTGTGCATCCAGAAAACGCAAAGGGGTAGGTTGGTTTAAAAAAGCAGATAAATCTGCGTAACCTTTACTAGATGAAAACATATTAGCAAACCCTAATTTACTTCGAATAGCATCCAATCCGCCATAAGAAACTACCGTTCCACCAGCATGAACATATGCTAATATTTTTGCACTTGCCGCTACACTATTACTCGTGTGACCTACGATTAACAGATCAAAGTCATTATACTCATCTATTTCATTTATTTTTTTATAAGGCAGTCTAAAGTGATCTAATATTTCAAACAAAAAATTCTCAAATACATTGCTGCCATTCGCCCAATTTTTCTCCGCATTAACTTCATCAAAAATAATACCTATATTTGCAACATTCAATGTTTCCCTCACCTTTCAAAATAAAAATACATATGTATCTTTATATGCACCATACAATTCTCTTTTTTTGTTTTATGGTGTTATTTATAATTAGTTTATTCTATAAAACACATGTATATGACATGTATTTTTAAGTTAATTATAATACCTTTTTTGGAGAAATCAATGTTTGTTTTGGACTTTTTTTGTCTTTTTTTGGTGGTTCCTATTTGGTCTCTTTTTTTGTGTCCCTGTGTAGCAAACTATTCTGATAATTAATTAAATTTAAAATCATAGGTGCATGCTTACTCATTTCCAGATTCCTCTTACTGCTCTCCTACCTTCGATACTCACTCTTTACTCGCTAAACGGATAACTTTCCCCTATAAATCAAATAAAAAATCGCCCTCAAACTCGGAAGTCTTGAGGGCGATTTTTTAATTGGTTTATGAAACTAATATTTATTAAAATTGTTTGTTACACAGGGTCATTACTCTTTTCAAATAAAACTTTTAATTGAGCTGACATCTCATCGATAAACTCGTTTGCTTTGATCGTTTTATTTTCGTTTCCTAATATGTATCCGTATTCCAATATTTTTTTAAATTCATCATTTAATTCAATTGCTGTCATGTCTTGCTCCTCCTAAGGTCTAAATGGTAATTAGCTACATTTTATATTAAACTCTGGCTAGATTAGTCAATGTCGTTAAAACTTAATAGACTAGTAATATATTGAAACACATAATTTGCTACAAATTTTGTAGAAGTACTCCAGGTTCTTCACTACTTTCATATACCCATAATTAGACCTATTAACCCACTACTATACATTATATTGAAATTATTATAACACCCACGCTTTTAAATAGATAATTAGAATTACTTAATTTACATTTTATATAAAAACATCCCTGCGCAAGAAACAATTCAAAATTGTTTCTTACACAGGGACAAGTCAATCAACGACTTCCTAATAGCTTCCACCGAAAGCCCGGTTACCTCTAATAATTCTTCATCTGTTCCACAACCAAAAAAATTGTCGGGAACTCCAATTCTGTAAATCTTCCTTGGTAAGCTCTCTGACAATATCTCCGAAACAATACTTCCGAGACCGCCACGTTTATAATGCTCCTCCACCGTTACTACTTGACGAACTTTTCTAGCTCCTTCTATTAATAGCTCTTTATCAAATGGTTTTAGGGTTGGGAAATGTTGATGAGCAATCGAAACGTCTTCCATTTGTTTAATAACCTCAGCAACACGATAAGTAGTACTCCCGGTAGTTACTACTAACATATCCGTACCTTCCGCCAAAGTTTTACCTTTTCCAATTTCAAAGTCTTCATCAGGTAAAAAGGAAGGAATCGTTTCATCCCTAGTAAGCCTTAAATACATAGGTCCCACTGTTCTATGCATAGCTTTCATCGCAGCAACCGTTTCCCTAGCATCGCCTGGAGCTATGACAGTCATATTTGGGATTGTCGTCATGATCGCGATATCATCTAAGGAATGATGCGTTTTACCAGTGTTGCTAGTTAGCAATCCGCTATAGCTGCCAACTAGCTTCACATCAAAATTAGTCTGGGCAACACTGACTATAATTTGGTCTAATGCTCTTTTCGTTAAAAAAGTGGCAAAGCTGCACACCCAAGGCTGAAATCCTACCGAAGCTAGACCAGCTGCTACCCCTACCATATTTTGTTCCGCAATTCCCATCTGTAAAAAGGAATCGGCTGTTTCCTTCTCTATAGAATCGAGACGAGTTGAATTTCCAAGATCTCCATCAAGTGCAAGGACTCTAGAATCCTCTTTTGCTAACTTTGCTAATTGCTTTCCAAATTGGTCGCGTACACTTATAGACATGCCGTTAATCCCCCTCTTCTAGTTCAGTTAGCGCTGTAATATACTCCTCATCATTAGGGGCTTTAGAATGCCAGACATAATTATTCTCCATAAAACGAACACCTTTACCCTTTGTCGTATTAGCAATAATTGCTTTAGGCTGACCATTCGCGTTACCCTTCACCTCATCCAGCACAGCAACTAAATCTTCTATACTATGTCCATCTACTTCCCATGTTTCAAATCCAAAACTGGCAAACTTCCTTCTTCCGTTACTCTCTGGATTCATTCTGTCATGGCCATTTTTCCAACCATATTGCTGCAGCCCGTTTTGATCCATAATAACAATGAGGTTATCTAACTTATACTTTTCCGCAATATTTGCAGCTTCCCAAACTTGACCTTCCTGCGATTCTCCGTCGCCTATCAAACAATACACATGAAAATCTTTCTTTAACCTTTTCGCACCTATTGCCATACCAACCGCAGCTGATAATCCCTGTCCCAAGGAACCTGTCGACATATCTAACGCATCTAACTTGGTCATATCCGGGTGTGCCTGTAAACGTGACTCGAATTGATCGAAGGTTTTAAGTTCCTCTTCGGAAATGTATCCTCTCAGTGCCAATGTTGCATATAACCCCAATGCCGTGTGCCCCTTTGATAACACAAAGCGGTCTCTATCTTCCCATCTTGGATTAGAAGGATCAATAGATAATTGACGAAAAAATAAACTAACTAAAATATCTGCACAAGATAAGGAACCACCAACATGGCCCTGTTTTTTATAATAAGCAGTAGATAATATCCTTTTTCTCAGCACAGTAGCTGTCAATCTTAGTTGTTCAATCGACTCTATCAATAAAATACCTCTCCTCATAAAATTAGGTAACCTTCTCCCAATCGAAAGAAGGCTACCTTTAAATTTTAGTTAAATAGACTTGCAATGTACCCAATAATAATACCGATTACACCAAAATCAGAATCACCAAATGTTGTATTAGCAAAACCAAGTTCTCCTAACACAGGTAGTAGAAACGCTGGCAAGAAGCTGATTAAAACACCATTTACAAATCCACCTGCAGCAGCACCAATTCGACCGCCTGTTGCATTACCAAATACTCCCGCACCCGCTCCAGTAAAGAAATGAGGAACAAGACCCGGAATGATCAAAGGCAATGACAATACACCTAACAACGCCATACTAATAAGCCCTCCAGCAAAACTGAAAAGGAACCCAATCATTACAGCAGTTGGAGCATATGGGAATACTATCGGTATATCTAGTGCAGGTTTTGCCCCCGGAACAAGCTTATCTGCAATACCTTTAAATGCTGGTACGATTTCATTTAGAATCATACGGACTCCGAGTAAAATAATACTTAACCCGGCAGCGAACATAATACCTTGCATAATACTGAACATAATATAGTTTTGGTCTCCAGAGAAATTAGACACCACATCAGAACCTGCTAGAACCGCTAAAATGATGAAAATAGCTACCATTGTTAAAGCAGTAGTGATTAAGGAATCCTTCAAAAATGACCATTTCTCAGAGATTACAATATCCTCAGTAGATTTTGATTTATTGCCAAACCATTTCCCAATTAATCCAGCAGCAATATAACCAAACGTCCCAAAATGACCAATTGCAATATCGTCATTTCCAGTAACTTGCCTCATAAACGGTTGACCAAGTGCAGGCATCGCTACCATGAAAAACCCTAATAATAAGGAACCTACAATAACCAGAGTAGCTCCATCCATCCCAGTAGTTCCTAACACAGCTGATAACAAAGCTGCCATAAAGAATGTATGATGTCCCGTTAAAAAGATATACTTCCATGGCGTAAAACGGGCAAATAATATATTTGCAATAAATCCAAATCCCATTATAAGTGCTGTTTCCGTACCGAACATTTGCTGAGCGATAGCAACAATCGCTTCATTATTCGGTATTACCCCTTGAATATGGAAAGCTTCATCAATAATTCCACCTAACGAATCTAAAGAACCTACAATGACCCCGGCACCAGCACCCAGTATAAGGAAACCAATAATACTCTTAAGCGTCCCAGACATCACTTTCGTCGTAGCGGCACGCTGAGCAACGAGTCCGATAAATACCATTAAACCAACCAACACAGCAGGAATGCTTAAAATTTCATTCATTAAGAATTCAAAAAAAGCCATACTCTATCCCCCTTATGTGTTTAATACTGACTCCAATGCACCTCTTACTTCATTTAAATCCGCAATATTTTTCACACTAACAACCTTTACTTTTCCCCCCTCCAATTGTTTAGCAAATTCTTCATTAGTGAATATAAAATCTGCATATATACTCGATGCTGTAGTAAAATCGGCAGTCTCTACATCCGCTGTAATACCTTTTTCCTTTAATATTTTTTCAATTGTCATTTTCAACATCATGCTAGATCCAAAACCCATTCCACAGACTGCTAGTATTTTCACGACTCATGCTCCTCTTTTTCATTGAATAAACGAAGAATTTCATCATACCTAGTTGCATTTTTTAAACGGTCAATAGATTCTGCTTGAGAAATCACCTCCGCAACTTTTTGTAAAATGTCAATATGCGACTTACTATTTAAAGCAGCCAAGCCTATTAATACCTTAAACTTTTTGCCGTTTTCAAATTCGATTTCCTCTTTTAAAACGACAACACTAATACCTTCTTGAATCACGCCATCTTCCGGACGTGCATGAGGCATAGCAACACTAGGTGCTATTAGAATATATGGTCCAAGCTCATGTATATTACGAATCATTGCCTCCACATAAGTTGTTTCCACTTTTCCCGTTTGCACAAGTAAATCTCCACAAATACGTACAGCATTCTCCCAATCTGTTGCTGTAATATTAAGCAAAATCGCTTGTTTATCAAGTATTTTACGATTCAATATATTTTCCCCTTTGTTGCTTTTTGTACTATATGCTCGTTCAAGTTTGAACATGATATGCTGTGCCTGTGTAAGAAACAATTTGCAATTGTTTCTTACACAGGCACAGCTTAATTTAATTTCCATACTAATTAGCCCTCAAGAAGTAAATTCCTGAGGGCTAATTTAATAGAATTGTTTCTTACACAGGGACAAAAAAATCAAACTGGTTCTACCACATTGATAGACAAAAGTTCATTTAAATAATTATCTATTTGTCTATGGTAATCCGCTCCATCTACTCCAGAAAGACCGAAATGCCCACAAACACTATTGACTATTTTTAACTCGCTGTTTGGAATGATTTTTTGCTCAGCTTCACAATCTCTAACTGTAAAAAACATATCTTCGCTAATAGGCATAACAAACACTTTTGCTTTTATTCGCCCAAGTGCTTCTTCTAGACTGTCTCCTGTATTTCGACTGACGTCGCCACGTTGCCATTTCCAACCCATTGTTAGTAACGAATTGGGATCCAAACTTTCATATAAAGGATGTAGAAATTCTTCGATGAATTCTTCTACACTATTCATATCGAATAAAGTCCATTTTCCTTGTTTATAAAACTCCGTACTCAGTCCTAACACTGCCCAAATATCCGCATGCCTTTTTAAACCATCTGAAACTTCTAAATGGGAAGAATAGTTTCCATCCTTCCAACCTGGATCTGACGTAATTGCATCATTTAATGTTTTGGTAAATAAAAAATCATGCACTGTATTTTTGGAAGTCCCCGCAATTGGCGCTGCTCGTTTAACCATATTTGGATAACGAACTGCCCATTCATACGTCTGTTGTGCACCCATCGACGCCCCAACAACTAAAGCAATTTCTTCAATCCCATACTTCTCAGTAATGAGTTTATGTTGTGCTCTCACATCATCCCCAATTCGAACATTCGGAAAGTTCGCCATCGAAATAGGATCCGGGCTATTATGAGGAGAACTGGAAACTCCATTTCCAATCTGATTAATGACTATGATAAAGTATTCACTCGGATTTAAAGCTCTGTCTATACCAATATAAGATTCATAATCTTTACTTGTACCAGAAAACCAAGTAGGTATGACTATTACATTATTTTTTCAGCGTTTAACTTACCGTGCGTGGTATACGCCAACTTCAAATTTGGAATAATACCGCCATCTTCCAATTTAAAATCTCCTAAATTATAAATCTCGTAAGGTCCTACATTTTCCTGCGAATAAAAATCATTTGTAATCATTAACAATTCCCACCTTTCTACTTCATTTGTCCCTGTGTAAGAAACAATTTCGAATTGTTTCTTACACAGGGACCAAAACAGCCTTCTTCTTTGCAAAATAATTTGACATAATAGCCCCCAAAGTCAAATTGATTACCATATTTACAACTGCAGGTACAGCAGCGAGTGAGCTTACATGCTCTAATGCCAGCGTAGCTGCAAGTGCCGTATTGCAAATACCAGTTTGAAATAAAATGGAACGTGCCGCAGCTTCTCCTACATTAAATAATTTTGATAAATAATAGCCACCAAACATTGGAATGGCAACTTGAAGGAAAACCGCAAAGCCAATGAGTGGCAATAAATGCAAATTCTCCTCTAGGGATGACTGTGCACTCGAGATAACTGAAACAATAATTAAAAATAAGGCTAGCTGTGAAAGAATAGATGTATAAGGTTTCACACGATTAACAGTATGGCTAAATTTCCACTGTAAAAAAACACCTAAAAATAATGGAATAAAAACGATATAAATTATATTCAAAAAAATGGACCAAAACTTAATAGGAATAAGCTGACCAGCGAATAGCTGTGTTAAAGAAGGTGTGAGAATCGGAGATATAATAGTATCTAAAGTGGCCATCGTAATACTTAACGCTACATCTCCCCCCGCTATGAAGGAAAATAAATTAGCGGATGTTCCACTTGGTACGGTACCAGATAAAATAACTCCGATAGCTACTTCTGGGTAGTCCCCAAAAAATAGGTAAGCCACACCAATAGAAACTCCAACCATTACCGTCCACTTGAGGGCTATTCCAATAAGAGCATTTTTAGGGTGTTTAATAGCAGCGATAAGCTGTGATGTGGCCAGTTGCATTCCCATTAACAAAAAAATTGCCCCTAGACCAAATCCCGTCCAACCACGAAACACTCGAAAAGCTTCCGGGAAGAAATAGGCAAGACAAGCTAGCGCAACAATCCAAACAGGTAAAAAACGTGAAATAAATGAAGCAATAATTTTCATTCGAACACCCCCCCATATTAAACTGAACGATTTTTCCTAAACTAACAGGGTATCGCTAATTCTATAAACTTAACGTTTTTCACAAACTACTACGAAAAGTACAAGCGTCTAACATTAGACATTATTCCATTGTAAAAAACCTGTGCTAAAAAGCACAGGTTAGTTTACACTTTTTTATAAAGATAGGCGCCAGCTTCTACTCGATCCAATTCCACAGAATCCCCAATAGCTATATCACCCATTAAACGTCCAGTAACTTTTGCAGTTGTATCCATTAACTGAACTAGCACCACGTTGTATGGAGCAATTGCTGCAAACTCGACAGGGGGAATATGAATTTTAGTGAAACTATATATTGTTCCATGATCAGAGACCTCGTGCTCTTGTATATCGGAAGTACCGCAACTTGGACAGTAAATTCGTTTTACAACTGTGTCATGCCCACAACAAGAATATACCTTCATGTAATCACACCCTCTCCAAGATATGAACAGCTGAGTACGAACCTGTTCCACCTAAATTTTGTGCGAGTGCGATTCTTGCACCCTTTACCTGATTTGGAGCAGTACCATTAAGTTGGTGAACAAGTTGATAAATTTGTGAAAGTCCTGTCGCTCCAATTGGATGTCCGCGAGAGAGTAATCCACCGCTTGTATTGACTGGTTTTTTACCTCCTGGTTTCGTGTGCCCGGCTGCCACTGCTTTCCAACCCTCTAGTCTTGGGAAAAATCCTAGTTCCTCTATAGCGATGATTTCTGTCATCGAGAAACAATCATGAATTTCAATAACATCAATATCCTCTGGACCTAAGCCTGCCTTTTCATACGCTCTTCTTCCAGATTCCCCAATTGCAGGAATAGATAGTAATTCCGCTGCATCCTGCATTTGTGTAGGACCTGATACGAGTGCAGATGCGCGTACATGGATACCACTAGGTTTCCTCGAAATGACTACTGCAGCCGCTCCATCTGTCATTGGAGAGCAATCAAATAGTCCCAAAGGCTCGGTAATTAGGCGTGCGTTCATAATTTCTTCGATGGATGTTGCTTTCTGGAATTGAGCAAGGGGATTATTAAGTGCATTTTCACGATTTTTCAATGCGACCATTGCTAAATGTTCCTTAGTTGCGTCAGTTTCATGGAAATATCGATGGGCAAGTACGCCAAAAAATCCAGGGAATGTGAGGCCAGCATGTTTTTCATTTGAATCAGTATCCATAGCGGCATTAATAGCTTGTGTTACATCTGGAGTATTTGCATGCTTCATCTTCTCTACACCAGCTACAAGAACTGTATCGTATTCTCCACTCATTACGCCAAGTATTCCTTGACGTAGTGCTATTCCGCCTGATGCGCATGCACCCTCTACCTTAGCTGTCGGAATATAGCCAAGTCCTAGATCGTTTGCTACTATTGCTCCTAAAATTTCTTGATTACTCATGCTTCCTCCAAGAAAATTACCTACAAATACTGCATCTATTTTAGGTCTACCCGCTGCTTCTAGTGCTTCACGACTAGCATCTAACAACAAACTTTTTAAGGTTTTGTCCGAATGGTTTCCGAATTTTGTCATTCCCACACCGTGTATATATGTTTTTGTCATCGTTACACTCCCACATGTTGTGACTTCAATTCACGTTTTAATATTTTTCCATATGAACTCTTAGGTAATGCGTCTATAATGTGTATTTCCTTCGGTTTTTTAAAACTTGCTAAATGATCCATGCACAAATCTATTAATTCACTTTCTTCGACTCTAGCTGTTCCATTTAATACTACATAGGCAACGATATTCTCTCCCCACTTATCATCTTCAACACCTATTACACAGGTTTCTTTCACACCTGGGTGGAGATTTAAAACTTCTTCTACTTCCCGGGGATAAATATTAACTCCACCAGATATTATGACGTCTTTCTTACGATCGACGATATGTAAAAATCCTAATGCATCTCGCCACCCTAGATCTCCTGTATATAACCAGCCATCTACGAGCGTTTCATCTGTTGCTTTTTTATTGTTCCAATAACCCTTCATGACTAGTGAACCTTTACAAATAATTTCACCGACCTCACCGTGTGGTACTTCCTCATTTGCATCGTTGACAATTTTCATATCCACAAAGGGCCCAATTTTTCCACATGACTCCAGTCTATTTGGAAGTTCATGACGTGGCATCATTGTGATGCACATAGGAGCCTCTACCTGTCCATAAGTTTCTACAAATATTGTTCCTGCCTTATCCAGTGCTTCCTTAAGCTTAGCCGAAGCAATTGGAGAGCCAGCCATATTAATAGATTTAAGCGTTTCAAGTTTAGATGAATCGAAAGCAGGATCTTGGATCATCAGATTAACCATAGTCGGCACCATGAAGATAATGCTTACTTGATCCTCCTTTAAATGATTCAAAAATTGATCTGATTCAAATTTATCGTATACAACCTGAGTTAAACCGTATAGCCAGGCAACGTGACTTAGAAAATTACTTCCATGTGTTAGTGGAGCAACATGGCCAATGATATCCGAATAATCTACATTACAAACCTGCGACAATGATAGGGAACCAGCGATCATATTGCGGTGACTCAACATTACACCCTTAGGACTTCCGGTTGTACCAGATGTATACATAATAGCAAATATATCATCTTCATCTACCTGCTCCAAAAAGACGTGTCCATAATGTTCTTCAATTACCTTTTCATACTGTTCACCCATAGTTAGCTGGGGAACATTTCCACTAAGTGTAGACAAGAGCTGTTCTTCTCCAATTAGCAGAGAGACTGTCGCATCATCAACCATATAGTCCAATTCCTTGAAATGTAGGCGGTAATTTAGGGGCACCTTTATAATTCCGGCATGCGCAAGTGCTACATCCAACTCAATATGCTCTACTCGATTTTTCATCAATACCGCTACACGATCTCCCTTTTGAATATTCTGCGCATGAAAATAAGCAGATAAAGCGAGCGTTCTTTTTTTGAACTCCTCAAAGGAAAATGACCGATCCCTGTCCTTTACTGCAATCTTATGCGGATTGGCATCTGCAGCCTTTAAAGCTAACTTACTAATTGTCTCCAATTAAATCCCACCTTTCGAAAACTGAAATACTGGCATCCCCCAGATCTCATCTTCTTTCCGTTGCATCTCTACGCCTTTTACTGGGAAAATAATATATTCAATCGTTACAGCTACCGGGTTTTCATCTTCTAAAAAGTGTCCCCCACTAATCACAGAATCGCAGTCAACAAATACTCCATGCATATGGATATCTGGGTTACCTTGTTCATCGAATCCGACAAAGCCCGTGGCAGATAACAATTCCACAGGGGAATGAGTTTGCTTTTTGGCAGAATATTTAATACGCCCTTGCGTCCCATCACGCTCTACCTGAACATAGGAGGCATGTTGCAAAGAGCCAATGCATTGAAAGTGAGCTGCCGTTACACTATGCTCCTGGCAAATTGCTTTAATACCTCTAAACAAATCTATATCTTTTGTTAGACGACCTACTATTCTCTGGGTTGCTGTGTCATAGACTGATTGAAGAGGAGTCTTAACCAATGCTGTAACCTCCATCCACTTTCAAAACTTGTGAAGTTGAGTAGCTAGCCGCTCTGGAGACAAAATATAACACTGCCTCTGCGATATCATCCGGAGCCCCCATACGATCAATTACCTGATCGGAGGTATCATAGGCAACTCCTGCTGTAATTCCTGTAGCCACAGCACCTGGCGCTACAGAGTTACATGTAATTCCATACTTCCCTACTTCTTTGGCAATCCATTTTGTTAGAGCGATAACCCCACCCTTAGAAGCAGAATAAGCTGGACCAGATCGTCCATTCTTTTCTCCCCCGGAAACGACTCCGCCATTTATTCCAGAGATGGAACTTATATTAACAATGCGACCGTAATTGGCATCCCGCATATGTGGGTACACACATGCCTGGCTAAATAAGAAGGTCGCTTTTAAATTGGTATCTAAATCACGATTCCACATGTCGACAGTCATATCTTCCAAATCTAGTCGACTACATGTACCTGCATTATTAACTAAAATGTGTATCTCTCCAAATTTTTCTATTGTCCGTGCAACAGTCGCTTGGACAAAATCTTGATCTCGAATGTCCCCTAAACACTCTAAGAAAACAGATTCGCCTAACTGGGCAATTGTTTTTTCACATGAATTTAAGTCGACAAGAACGACGTTAGCCCCTTCATTTGCAAGCTGGATAGCAACAGCCTGACCAATTCCACTAGCTGCACCAGTGATAATAGCTACTTCTTTTGAAAATTTCATCCCTTATATCCCCCTTTATTTTACATTCAATAGATCAGGTAAAAACGTTGATAAGGACGGAATAAATGTAATGAACATTAAAACGATAATGGCTGCCACTATAAATGGAACTACCCCTCTGGATATGCCAATAATATTCGTCTTAGAAATACCCGCCGCTACGTATAGATTGAGTCCTACAGGTGGTGTAAAAAGACCTATTGCAAGATTTACAGTCATGAATACACCAAATACGGTTGGATCCATATCGATGAAAACCATAATTGGAAGCAATATAGGTACGAATATATAAAAAGCGGAAATGGCATCGATAAATGCACCTGCGATTAAAAGCAATAAATTGATCAATAAAAGAATGACAATTGGATTACTTGAAATCGATAAAATCACATCACTCATATCTCGAGCAATTTGCTCCGTTGTAATTATGTAAGCAAACACAGAAGCAGCACTAACAATAATCATAACGACTGCAGTCTGAAGAGAAGCATCTACAAAAATACGATACATACTCTTGAAAAGGTTTTGCCTTAATACAAACAAACCAACGATTAGGCCATATACTACCGCTACTACAGCAGCTTCTGTTGGAGTGAAAAACCCTCCATATATTCCGCCTAAAATGATGAAAGGTATAAATAGTCCTGGCAATGCACTGACAAAAGCTTGCCATCTTTCTTTACTTGTAGCTTTTTGAATAACATCCTCTTCAGGCCGAAAAGTCCCTTTTTTCACTTCTCTATGGCGCACGTAAAATGCAGCTACAATGAAAGCCAGACCCATGATCAATCCAGGAATGACACCTGCTAAAAACAGACGATTAATCGTAATAGGAATCTGATCCCCTGCTACAACTGCAAAGACGATGAAGGCAATACTAGGTGGAATAATGATTCCAATTGCACCTGAACTTGCAACTAGCGCTCCAGCTGTTTCTTTTGTGAAACCACTTCTAACCATTGCAGGTATGAGAATACCACCAATTGCTGCAACAGTAGCTGGACCAGAACCTGATATAGCTGCAAAGAAAACTGCTACCAATACAGTTACAAGAACAATACCGCCTTTACGATGTCCAACCATGGCCTGTGCGAATTCTATTAATCTTCTGGAAATTCCTACATGATCCATAATTACTCCAGCTAATATAAAGAAAGGAATTGCCAGTAACGTAAATTTCGCTACACTCGTATACATAATATCCGTTACTGCTTCGAGACCGTATAACCCACTTGATGACACTAAGACGATCAACGAAGAAACCCCAAGGGAAACGGCAATAGGAACACGAAGGAAAATCAGTACAAAGAATGCTCCAAATAATAGTAATGCAATCATAGTAACTCCCCTTCCTTATCAATAGATGCTGGTTCCTTAAGCTGCCATTCCACCAAGCCAACCTGAATTGTTCGCACGATACATAAAATTGCTCCTATAGGTAGGGACAAAGTCATCACCCATGTTGGCCATCCTAGTGCAGGTGTTTTCTGGCCAATCTCCATTTGGAATATGATCGTCTGAATGCCATACCAGAACAGGACTCCAAATAGAACTAGTCCTGCAATTGTAGAAAGGGCAATCATCCCACGTTTTGCTACTTTTCCTCCCATATCATAAAGTAGGGTAAAACCAAGGTGTGAGTAATTACGCACACCCATAGCCGTACCTACAAAAGTAAGAAGGACGAAAAGGTTAATAGTCAACTCCTCTGTAAAGGACAGAGAAATTTCAGCAAAGTTTCTAGAAACAATATTAGCAAAGGCAATAATAGTCATTGCTAATAATGCTAAAACTAGAATAATTTCTTCTACCTTATCTAGGATTTTCATCCGACTTCCCCCTTATCTCTTTTGAAAAGCTTCCAGCAATTCAGCACCCCAAATGTCTTTGTATTTAACAAATAATGGCTCTACTGATTCTTTAAATGCAGCAAGTTCTTCTTCTGTTGGTTCATAAAATTGCATGCCGCTTGCT
The DNA here is from genome assembly GCF_038008345.1 of Psychrobacillus sp. FSL H8-0510. Lineage (NCBI taxonomy): Bacteria > Bacillati > Bacillota > Bacilli > Caryophanales > Bacillaceae > Psychrobacillus > Psychrobacillus sp. FSL H8-0510. The sequence continues at coordinate 797,450 of NZ_JBBOYZ010000001.1, read as the reverse complement.
TTTAATTCTTCAATTTGAGTTGCCTCTTTCTCACGTGCCTGCTCCACTTGATACGCTGCTGCTTCTTTCCCTAAACGATCGAAAAGTTCTTTATCTGAATCACTTAACGAGTCATATAGTTTCTTATTCATCCCAAGCACTAGTGGATCGTATGAATAGTTCCACATTGTCATGTAATCTTGTACTTCATTTAACTTAGATGAAAAAATAACATCTATCGGATTTTCTTGACCATCGATAGTTCCTTGTTGTAATGCCGTAAATACTTCAGAAAAAGTCATCGTTACAGGGTCTGTTCCTAGTTCACGGTATAAGTCGTTATACATCGTAATTCCTGGAATACGAAGCTTCAACCCTTTAATATCCTCTGGATTTTTTACTTCCCGTACACTATTAGTTAGTTGACGGAAACCATTTTCCCCAAACCCTAAAGCTTGCACTCCTTTTTCAGACAATACTTTTTTTAATTGATCTCCTCCATCACCATCGAATACTTTATCTACTTCGTCTAAATTGTTAAATAAAAACGGTGCAGATGCGACACCGAAACGATCATCCAAGATGGAATAGATAATAGTTGAGTTGAAAGTTAGATCAATCGTCCCTTTAGAAAGCCCCTCTACCGCTTTACCAGAATCTCCACCAGATAATTGCTCATTTGCATATAGTTCTAGATTAATACGTCCGTCACTTTCTTCTTCTAAATCCTTTTTCAACTTTTCGGCTGCTTCATACCAAGTAGAAGAGTCAGAAACTGTCACTGACATTTTCAAGTTATATTCCTTGTCCTCTGCAGACGATTCCTCTCCACTACATGCTCCTAAAAGTAGAACTGCTGATAACCCGATTGTTGTAAAAATGGAACGTTTTGATTTCTTCATTTCCTTACACCCCTTTTTTATAGTTGATCATTGATTCATATAAAAAATCAACGATATGTACAGCCTCCATTTGCTCCGATAAACCTTCTTTTTCAATACCAACCTTCATTTGAAGTAAACAGCCTGGATTGGAGGTCACGATTTTCATCGGTGCCACCTCTATCACCCCTTTCATTTTTTGTTTAAGTATTTGAGCAGACATTTCAGGTTGCAATATATTATAAATGCCTGCGGAACCACAGCAGCCTGCTGCGTTCGGCATTTCCTGGAATTTATAACCAGGTGCTGCTTGTAGTAATGCACGCGGCTCCCTCCAAACCCCATTCACATTGCGTAAGTGACAGGAGTCCTGATATGTAACAATTGCGGAAGAGTCATTATTATTTTGTGGAAGCTTTTCAAGCAATCCTAACTTAACTAATAAAGATGAAATATCAATAATTTTTTCAGAAAATCTCGCTGCTTCTTCTGTCCCAAGGAGTTTTCCATATTCACTAAGAAATGCTCCACAGCCTCCAGCATTTTGTACGATAAAATCATAGTCATTATGATGGAATGCTCGTATATTTTTCTCGGCATTACGCTTTGCTTTCGGCACTTCGCCACTATGGCCATGAAGTGCACCACAACATTGTTGGCCAGGGGGTATCTCTACTTCCACATCCAACATATTTAATAGTTCAATCGTTCGCTGATTAGTTTGTTGGAACATAGTTTCCATAAGGCACCCTGTGAAAAAGGCAACTTTTGTGGAAAGAGCTGTTGTTTCCCTTTTAGGCTTTTTCAGCTTAATTTTTGGCAATACAGCCTCCATCTCTTTAAGCTGCGTGGAGAAAAGATCCATAAAACCAATTTTTCGAGCTACTTTTTGAATACCTGTTGCCTGATACAAAGCAATCAGCTTTACTGTTCCAGCCATAACCTTCTGATCTGCAAACAACCCATCAAATGTTACTTTTCTAATAACCTTTTCTTTCAAACTAGTAGGTTTTGCTTCCTGAATGGCATGTCGCGTTTCCTCTATTAACGTCCCATATTGCACACCTGCCGGGCATGCCGGCTCACAAGCACGACAACCTAGACAGACATCAAAGGCTTCCTCTACGGATCCGTCCCACTTCACAACGCCATCTCGCACGGCCTTCATTAATGCGATTCTTCCACGAGGTGAGTGTGTTTCATCTTGCCCAGTCATAATATAAGTAGGACAGGCAGGCAAACAGAATCCGCAACGCATACAATCCATTAGCAAATCTTCTTGTACGTGCTCCTGAAAGCTTTCTTGCATCCGCTCTGCGAGTAGGCTAGCCATATTGCAGCACCACCCTTGGTTTCGTTGACTTGGCAAATAATTTACCTGGATTGCATATATTATTCGGGTCAATCGCCTGTTTAATAGATTTCATAAGCAAAATACCTTCTGGTCCTATCTTCCACTCCAAGTACGGAGATTTCATTTCTCCTACACCATGTTCTCCGGTTATCGTCCCACCAAGTGCAATGGCAGCTTCAAATATTTCAGCAAAGGCAGCATCTACTCTTTGCATTTCTTCTTCATCCCGTATATCCGTTAAGCAGGTCGGATGCAAGTTGCCATCTCCTGCATGACCAAATGTATAGATTTCCACCTGGTGTCGCTCTGCTATTCGTTGAATCTCACGAACCATTTCAGCTATTTCAGAACGGGGAACCGTTGCATCCTCTAAAATCGTAGTCGGTCGTTTCCTTGCAAGTGCAGATAGGGCACTTCGTCTCCCAGCTTTTAATCGAAGTGCTTCTTCGGTAGAGTTTGCTATGGCAGTAGAGGTGGCCCCATTTTGCTTTGCAATTTCGATCATTTTTGTAACGTCAGAACTAACTGTTTCCGTTGCACCATCCTGTTCCATCAATAACATTGCTTCTGCATCGGTTGGTAAGCCCAGACACATGAATAACTCCACTGCGTCCATTGTTCCTCGATCCATAAACTCCAACGTAGCTGGTATAATTTTTGCTGCTATAATTTCCGAGACAGTAGAAGCAGCAGCTTCTAATGAGTGAAAATAGGCAATACCTGTTTTCTGTGTCTGTGGTAGTGGTATTAGCTTTAGAGTTATCTCTGTAATTACTCCTAGAGTCCCCTCTGATCCAACAAGTAAAGAAGTCAGATCATATCCAGCTACATCCTTTGCCAATTTACCACCTGTTTTAATAATGTCGCCATTTGGTAATACCGCTTTCAGTCCCATGACATAATCCTTCGTTACTCCATACTTGAGCCCACGAAGCCCACCAGAGTTCTCACTTACATTCCCTCCTATTGTGGAAATTTTCATACTGCTCGGGTCAGGAGGATAAAATAATCCTCGTTCTTCTACATAATTACAAAGATCCAATGTAATAACTCCTGGTTGTACATCAATACATAAATTAGCTTCATCAAAATCTATTATTTGGTTCATTCTATTAAAAAGAAGTACAATCCCTCCACTAGTTGGTACAGTGCCTGCTGCTAAATTCGTACCCGAACCACGTGGCACGATCGGAACCATATACTTTTGGCAGACAAGCATAATTTTTTGAATTTCTTCTGTCGAGGCGGGTGACACAACAGCATCTGGTAGTGATTGGAAACCAGCCGCTGCATCATAGCTATAGCTTGTAAGATGTGCAGCAGATGTCTTTAAATTTGCATCTCCTACAATACCTCTAATTTCTTCCATCCAATGCAACATGCGTTTCTCTCCTCCAAGATAACTTTGGTAGCGCTTACAGTAATTCTACAAAACTATTCATTGTTTTAAAATGTCCAATAATCCAATAATTCTGAATATAACAATGTCTATTTTTGTCCATTTGGACAAAGATAAACATCTACTATTTTGTTAGGTATACGTAATTAATAATTTTCATATGTTTGAAATGATTTATACAGAAGAACAAGGAACACAAATAAACCATGAATCGAAATTCATGGTTATTGAATCTACATTATGGATTTAATCTGCCTTGGTTTATGTGATTATATTCGTTTATAAAGTCTATAAGCAGTGTAAATTTCAGCTAGATGTGCCCGATTAGACAATTGCATAGAAAGCAAACTTTCAATTTTGGTCAACCGATATTTTAATGTATTTTTATGTATAAATAATTTATCCGCAATTTCCTGTAGACTTCCATTGTCATTGAAATAAATATCCAGAGTATCTAAGAGCTCCGAATCCTCTAAAATGGGCTTTATCGTTCTACTCAAAAAAGTAAGGATACTCTCATCCGAAAGGTCATAGTATAGAAGTTCCAATTTGAGGTCTTCCTCAAAAATGATTTTCATCTGCCGAATCGAAATGTTAATTGCGGTCTGCGCCTGCAAGAAAGACTCTTTCAAGTTTCCTTGCTGACCTACTCCAATAGGTTGAAATTCTTTGAATATCTTCTTTAACCGTATCTCCATCTTCTCAAATGATGAAATCAGATGGTTTTTCTCAATCTCTGGTATAAAAAAGAGTAATTGGCCTAACCCAGACCGGACAATCATTAAGTCTGGATGTATCGTTTGGTTATTTCTCAAACGCTCTACTACTTCTTTATCAATATACTGGCTCCCCTGTAAAATAGCGATGCGGCAAAAGTTCTCAATGGGAAATCCCAATAATTTTGCTTTTCTTTTCACTTCTATATCAGATAGGTCCTTCAAAAAATAATCGGAAACAAAATACTCCAGTTCCCTAACCGATCGCTCTCTTTGTTGACGAGACAAAAAGTCAGTTACAAAAAGTTCTACTACCTTCCGAACAAGCTTTGCATACTTTTCCACTGTTTTAGGTGTACCAGTTATCCCAATAACGCCAATAGCCTTCTCTTCAATAACAATCGGCATAACCATCCCAGGCCGAACACCTTTCAACGCTTTACTCATCTCTTCCGTCATATGTAACTGTTTAAGACTTTTAATCGATATGGAAGCACCTTCATGAAACGTATTTAATCGCTGAGAATCTGTACTAGCTATAATGAATCCTGTGCGATCTGTAACTAAAACACTCTGATCAATAAGTGTGGAGAGCTCCTCCACAATTTGTTGACCTAAAACTTCTAAATCAAACATCGTCAACTCCTCCATTGCATTAAATTAACTACCCTATATATTGCATACTAGAGTATATAATAGCATAATTTTTTTGTTTAATATTTAGAATTCAAAGAATATTTTTAATTTATCAGAATTGTTCGCTACACATATTCCGTTGTCCCTGTGTAAGAAACAGTTTCGAATTGTTCGCTACAAAGGGACAAAAAAACACACCCTCCAGAGAAAACCTAGAGAGTGTGCATACTACAGTTAAATATCAGAATTGTTTGCTACACAGGGTCACTTAATAGAATACTTCCCAAACCCATCCGTACCTTCACCTACATACTTAATACTGCCGTTAGCAGGGATAACTTTTTCTGCTTGTTTAGAGGATTCGAATACGATTGTTGCGTTTGCTGGTAGTGCTGCAAATTTCCAGTTGCCGTCTGCAGAAGGATCGATTGTTTTCTCTGCAAGAATGTAGTCGATAATTGTTTGACGGTTTTCATCTGGGTAGATTTCGATTGCTGTTGCATTTCGTACGCCTGGGAATGTCCCATTTGCACGGTAGTTATTTGTTGCAACAATGAATTCTTGTTTTAAGTCAATTGGTTTACCATCGTATTGTAAATTTGTAATACGTGATGTTTTGTCATTTACTAGATTTCCATCTGCATCGTATTTTGCTGGTTTCGTCACATCAATTTCGTATGTTACCCCATCAATTACGTCATAGTTGTATGAGCGGAAGTCTGTATTGATCAGCTGTTGGTCGCCAGTTTTGGTTGCATCGATTTGGTTAAATTGGCCTGCAGACATTTCCAACCATTCTTTTACATCTGCTCCAGTTACTTTAACCGTTGCTACAGTGTTGTCGTATAAATATAAGTCAGCTACGTTTTTAATTGCTAGCTCGCCTTTTGGTACATAAGTGTAGTACTCAGGATCGCTTCTTGTTCCTGCTTTAAAAGGCGCACCTGCAGAAAGGACTGGCAATTTCTCATTAGCTGTACCTTTTAGTTTTGCTTTTACGTACTCCGTTTGCGCATTTGTTACGATTTGAATCGATGGATCATCTTGTACTTGTGAGAAGTAACTATGAATATCAGCTGTAGTTGTTCCTACTGCTTGACGTACATATTTAATCGTTCCTTCATGTGCTTCTTTTACAGCGTCTACAACTGTTTTATCAACATCCGTTGAATCTTTAGCGATAGTGCGAACTTCCGCTTTAGATTTCGTCACATTCCAGTCATTCCCTTTTTTCTCTAAAGTTAAATCAATTACACCTAAATGACTACCGAATTTACCAGGCATTACAACGGGAACGCCATTAATAGTACCGTTTTCGATATCAACATTTGTTAATGATGCATCCACTTTACCAGGGAATACTTGGTGTGCATGTCCTGTAATAATTGCATCTACGCCTTCAACTTTCGTCAGAAGATACGTAACATCCTCTTCGCCAACCTCATGCTTTGTATCTCCAAGACCTGAGTGGGAAAGTACTATAACTACGTCAGCTCCTGCTTTTTTCATTTCAGGGATGATAGCTTGTACTGCTTGTACAGAATCTTGTACTTTTACTTTTCCTTCTAGATGAGATTTATCCCATTTCAGGATTTGTGGAGGTACAATACCAGTTACCCCAACTTTGATCGTTGATTTATCGCCGTCCGCATCCACCACTTCTTGGTCTATCAATGTGTATGGAGTATACAATAGTTTCCCAGTTTTAGCGTCTTGCACATTCGCATTCACATACGGGAAGTTTGCATCATCCATTACTTCATCTAAATAATCTAGTCCATAGTTGAATTCATGATTACCAAAAGTTGCACCGTCATAACCCAACAATTCCATTGCTGTTACAGATGGATGTTCTTCTCCATCTACTAATTTATCTACAGCTTGCTTGTACGATCCAAGTGGAGTTCCTTGAATTGCATCTCCATTATCAAATAGTAACGAACTGCTATTTTCCGCACGTGCAGTTTTGATAAGTGTTGCTGTTTTCGCAAGACCTAAACTATTGGACTCTGTATCTTTGTAATAATCATAGTTTACGATATTTGTATGAATATCAGAAGTTCCTAAAATACGTAATGACACCGCATCTTTTGAACTTGAATCCGCTCCTGATGCTTTAATAACTGCTTCTACCTTTTTCAATAAATCTTCTACCATTGGATAGGCACTAGCAGTAGGAAGTCTATCCAATAAAGGCGTAATCGTATCGATTACTTTCTTAGCCTCAGCTTTATTGCCAGCTGCTAATAATTTCTCTGCTTGTACAACCTTCATATAAACAGTAACAGGAACCATCAACTGATTACGCTTCGTGTTTGCAGGTTCTTTATACTGGTCTAACAACAAATCTCTCGCTGCTTTTCCACTAAAACGATAAAGAATAGATGTACGACTCTTCAGTTGAACAGACAATTTATGATATAAAGTCTCAACCTTCGCCCAGTCCTTAGCAGCTTCTGCTTTTTTAATATCATTCATGATTGGAGTTAAATATTTATCTGCATAATTATAAGCATCAATATAAGGAATTATTCCTTTTGTAACACGTTCATTATATAGATCGTTTAAATCTTTCAGCAAAGCAGATTTATTTTTCGCATTAGATTTCGTAATAGCAGCCTTCGCTTTTACGTAATTATCTTTAGCTTTGTTAAGTGCTGGATATAACTCTTTGCTAGTAGCAAGTTTGCCACCTTGAGCAGGAACTACATATGCATAAGCTGCATTTTTCATATCTTTTCTCGCTTGATCCACAACATCTTGCATCGAACTACTAGCAAAACCTACATTCGTACCAGCAAATAAAGACGTGACTAAAGCCGCAGCTACTACTGATTTCTTAAACGTGTTCTTCTTCATCTTTTCACTCCTATTTAAATAAATTATTTTCTCCCAATTTTTACTTTATAAGCCCCACCCTAACGATAGTCCAACAAACCGCCTATGGCAATGAGAATATTGTAATAATTTTGTAAATAATAATAGGTTTATTTTCATACACTACAAAATAAATAAAATTTATTAAAAAAATCATAAATTTATAATGACAGCTTTATAGGTACATGTTATTATTGTTTTATCCAACAAAAGTAATGTTAAATTTCTATTAGTGTAGTTATGAGTGCTCATTATTGAGTAGGTAATTTGTAACTTATAAAAAATCAATTATTTCAAGATTTCTTGAGCTCTCTTAAAAACAGAGACTCTAGATTTGACGTTGGATATAGAGAGAGAAAAGTAAAATATCGTTAGGGGAAATTAATAATGAAGAGAATAAGTAAAAATTTCATCACTGTACTTACTGTATTTTTAATAATATTCGGGTTGGCACAAGTCACATCAGCAACGATGATTGAAAAATCTACTTTTTTGACAACGGAAGAAAACAATAAAATCAAAATTGGCTTACCAAAAATTATTTCAAAAGCTAAAGTAGAAACTATTAAAACCAATTTATATAATAAGGTTATTGAGGAAGATACCGAAACCTTGAATATTTCAGTAGTACCGTCCACAGACGGCACTACAATTCAGGTGCCATTGGAACTAGACAATGGAGAAATTGCTGTTCTGTACAAAAATGAATTGGGAAAAAGCTTCAATTCGGGTAATTTGTATAATAAGGACAAACATTCTATAGGGGTCATTAATACAGAATTAATAAATAATGATGGAAAGGCACAGCTGACTTCCACTGTTAAAAACAACAATATATTGCAACTTAACGTGAAAGCAAAAGATGTTTCAAAACTGATTCATATTCAGGTAAAGATGAACGTTACCTCTTTTGCAACTTATTTCACTAATAGCGAATGGATACACAGAAGTGGTATTACTTCATTAAGTCTGTCACAAAATCCAGATATTAGTGGTGGTTCTAAAAGTTCTGATCTAAACAAAGTTATTAAAATAGATGCTTGGGATAAAATAAAGTCTGTACATTCCAGCAATGAAAAGTGGTATAACGCGGGAGGTTTACAAGATCAATTTGAATGCCACTTTGATTTTGCAAAGAAGAAAAATCTTTGGAACTTAGAACCTCATCGACCAGATTTAGATTACTTCTCCACTGTATTAGCTTCTTGTAATCCCTAATATCATATTAAATAAAACAGTAGCAGAAGTAATTCCCCTGCTACTGTCACTGCCTCAATTAGAAATGAAAAACCTTTAAAAGTTGATTTAAGATCACATTAGAAACATTCAACCCATATAAACCTTTAGTTCCTAATTAATAATTTGTATTTTAGTTCAATAGAACTTAAAAATGTTAATTATATAGAAAATATTACTTATAAATTTACAATCTATATGATATTATTTAATAGAAATCCAATATACTTTCAATTAATTTTAGGTTCAGCACTTAGATACTTCTGCATATCTACATTGGAGTGTATACCTCCTTTCTATGATACAACGACTTTTAAGTAAGAACTTAACCTGTTTAAACTTAGGAGGCGTGTTATATTGCAGTCAAATTTTGATATAGAACTAGATAAAATTCTCGGCCCTCGTAATATTTTCCACATTATGGAATGTTATATCTGCGGATTCGATGAAATTTACTTTAGTGATTCGGAAACAAATCAACAAATTGGAGTAGCCTGCGAAGGATGTAATTACATAAAAAAATTTGATTTTTGAATAAATGCATCCTGAAGGTTTATTATATTTGCTTCCCACCACTCATATTGTATATAATCCCGAAGTTAGAATGGAGGGTATTACTCAAACCTCAAAGCCTTACTAGGTTTCATACTCGCTGCCTTCAACGCCGGATAAATCCCTACTAAACTACCAATGGTGACGGAAGTATACAACGCAAGCTTCACTGCCCACATCGGTAATACGAGTGCGAAGATTTCTATATTACCGTTCCAAACTTCGATGAAAGCATAGCCGAGGCCAATTCCTACAGCCCCCCCAATAATACATAGTAATAATGTCTCGAAGAAGAACTGCATCATGATTTCAAAAGTCGTGGCACCGAGGGCTTTACGTATCCCAATTTCTCTTGTTCGTTCTCGAACCGACATAACCATTACATTCATGATACCCGTTCCACTTATCAACAAAGCGGTAGCGGTTATTCCTACTAACATCACTTGTAATATCGAGGTTACTTTTCCAAGAGCCCCTAACATTTGATCTTGTTTTACCACACTAAAATCGATTTCTGAATGATTTGCAGCAAGTGCATTAAACACAGCCCCGTCCACTTCATCTACAACATCTAGACTAGAAGCTTCCACAATCATTTTCGTTAAGTTCTTCATATCTGTTGTAGCTAGTGCTGTTTCAATAGGCATGACTACATTATTATCTGTACTTGATCCTAAAGTGGCATTAGGCGCAAGAACTCCAATTACTTCATAAGACTCTTCATTGATCATAATCTTTTTTCCAACCAAGGAAGTCTCCTCTGCAGAAACCTCCTCCCCTAGAATCTTATTTAATATACGTTTCCACCATGACTTCGGCTCTATGTCATTTGTAGAACTGACTTCTTCCGCCTCAGGAACTTCATTTTTACCGAGCAAAGAATCGTGTATATTATTCCCAACTACAACCACTTTCGCTTCAGCTTGTTGCTCTTCCTTTGTAAAGAATCGACCTTCTGCAAGTTTCGCATGCTGAACGCGACTATACTGATCCGTTGTCCCCACTATCGCCGACTGAACATTCTTATCCTCATACTCTACAAAATTCACAGTCTCTAATTGAGGTGTTACTGTTTTCACATTTGGCACATTTTCAACTGCCTGTGCATCCTCGTATGTAAGTGTACTTGGTACGCTCGTCAACCCACTGAGCAAATCCTTTTGTCCATTAGCTGTATCGAGTACTCGTCCAGGCATGACTAAAATCTGCTCCGCCCCGAGACTTCCCATCTGTTTCATCAACGTGTCCTTTACACCAATCGCAATAGCAGTCAGCACAATGACAGCAAACATTCCAATAACCACGCCCATCATCGCAGATAGCACACGATAACGATTCGACCACAATCCAAAACAAGCTAATTTAAATGCAGTGAGTAACTTCATATAAGCACCCCATTCTGTAACCGTAAGATTCGACCCGCTCGTTCCGCTACTTCTTGATCATGCGTAATAACCACAATCGTGGCACCTCGTTCATGCACTCTGTCAAACAAACTCAAAATATTTTCAGTAGTCTCTTCATCTAGACTTCCAGTTGGTTCATCCGCTAATATCAAGCCAGGTTCATTCACTAGCGCTCTAGCGATTGCTACACGTTGCTTTTCTCCACCTGACAAACGATCTGGTTTTTGGTTCTTCTTATCCAACAAACCCATCTCATCGAGTAATGCAAGCACTCTCGCTTTTTTCTTTCCCAATCGTTTTCGACCATATGTTAATGGAAGAAGTACATTCTGAAATACTGATAAATTTGGGATCAATTGAAAATGCTGAAATACAAATCCAATTTCTTCATTGCGGAGTCGAACTCGTTTACCTCGACTCATTTTATGTACAGACCTTCCAGCTAGTTTATATTCCCCAGTATCTAGCACATCCAGTGTACCAAGTAAATTCAGCATCGTACTCTTACCGGAGCCAGACTTCCCCATGATTGCTACATATTCGCCTTGCTTCACTTTTAGATTAACTCCACGTAAAACCTCTGACTTTAGGTTTCCTGAACGATAATTTTTTCGAACGTCCTTTAAATCAATCATTCTATAACCTCCCTTTCCATAAAACCCTATACAATTTTAATCTAAAAATATCTTTTAAAAATATTTTCTCTTAAGATAAACGTAGAGAATTCCAAGGCTTGCACCAGAAATATCAATTAACACATCAGACACCTGTGCGCCCCTGCCATATATAAATAATTGAAGCGTTTCATCGGAGATAGCAAATAGAAGACAACAAACACCTGCTACGAAAACAATCTTCTTCCCTTTTCTCTTCCCTACATTTAATAGGTATGAAACCAAAACACCTAATATAAAATAAATGGTAAAATGTGCAAGTTTCCGAACAATATGATGTATATACTTTTGTTCAAATGCAGAATTTGGGAACAATAATTCCAATATATTTGTAAATAACATAGTGACCACGCTACTAAACCTAATAGACTCATTTACATTTTGTTGTGAAAAAAAATAGATTAAAATCATCCATAACAAGACAATGACTAACTTAAAATGTTTTTTCATTTGATAGCTTCCTTTTATACAAAATTCTTAGATAATAAAAAAAGTGATGCTAATATCAAAAAATATAGTATAAAATATTTTCAACTCTTAGCAAGATTTCGACGTTTTTTTTATGTTCCTACTGATATAGTGAGTAATAAAAAACGAAGGAGTGTATGCTATTGCAAAATGATTTTGTTTTACTGCTTGATACTATCATCGGTCCTAGAAATATTTTTCATGTGATGGAATGTGATATATGTGGTTGGAATGAAATCTACTATCAGCATCCAGAAACCAAAGTTCAAATTGGTTTTGCTTGTGAAGGATGCAATTATGTTAAGAAATTTGAATACTTAAATTGTATGTAAAACGAACATTTTCAGTAATAATTCATATAGCAAAACCCCATATAACTCATGGATATGGGGTTTCTACTGCTCTATTAAGTTTGTCAATCTCTTACTTTTCTTCTACATCTTCTTCTTTAAGTCCACCATATTTTCGATTTCTTTTTTGATAGCTTTCGATTCCATCCATTAAACAGGCTTCATCAAAGTCAGGCCATAGTGTATTGGTAAACCAAAACTCCGTATACGCTAGCTGCCAAAGCATGAAATTACTAAGGCGAATCTCTCCACTTGTACGGATTAGTAAATCTGGTTCCGTTAAGCCTTTTGTCATTAAGTGACTACTGATCAACTCTTCTGTAATATCGTCACAGGAAATGGTCCCGAGCTGCACTTTGTTTACAATTTGTTGAACAGATTGAATAATTTCATCTCGACTACCATAATTTAAAGCGAAGTTTAATATAAGTCCATCATTATGAGAGGTTTTTTCTACTGCTTTTGTTATGGCTCTCTTTGTATGTTCCGGGAGGAGATCAATATTCCCCATCAATTGCACCTGAATATTTTGCTCGATTAACTCAGGTAAATAGGTACGCATAAATTCTTCCGGTAACCTCATCAGATAATCTACTTCTTTTTTTGGTCTTTTCCAGTTTTCCGTAGAGAATGCATAAAGCGTTAATGTTTCTATCCCGACATCATTGGCAAACCTTGTTATCTTTCTAACCGTTTGCATCCCCTCATAGTGTCCAGCAATTCTTGGTAAGGAGCGTTTTTTTGCCCATCTTCCATTTCCATCCATAATAATGGCTATATGGGAAGGTAACTGTTCTATTTGCGCAAGTTCTTTTTTTTTAGTTAGAAGATCTTCACTTAACACTGTTTGTTTTTTTCGAAAAAGTTTGCTTATCATACCCATCCCACCTTAAAACTTTGCCAGTTATATTTATTTATCCTATCAGAAATTTTCACATATTACTCCTCTTGGAAAGGTTTAGCATCTTAATCGGGAGTAATAACCCTGATATTAATTCGATATTATATGCCTAATTTCACATGCCTGCTTCCTTCATAACATCCTTTAGTAACTTTTATCATCTTTACTAGTGAGCTATAAAATTTTTGAATAAAAAAAACTCAACCAATGAAGGCTGAGTTTTTATATAATACTTATTTAAATAGAATTTTAAATTCCACTGTTAGAGCAGTTCCATTGTTTACTGTGATTGGAAGACTCAATGTATGTCCTTTTAAATCTGCAAGTGTTTGAGAACCAACAGGAACTGTGGCTAGAAGAGTGTTAACTCCTTTTGTTGATAATGGATGATTGCCGTCAATGGCAGTTACCCCAAGTATATTTATAAAACTTGAGTAGAATTCTTTACCTAAGTAACTTGTATAATCTAAAGGATCCACGTCTTTATTTATCGTTACAGTAATCGAATTAGAAGCTGTCATCGTTGCAGTGATTTTGTCGCTTTGCGTAGTATTAAGTAAACCCACTAGACTTTTAACTTTACTATCAAGTACATATTGTGGAGAAAGTGTCGTATCATTTACTTGTTCTTTCATGCTCGTAACTTCTTCAAGTAAAGCGGCAACAAAAGAATTCTTGGAAGCATCAGGTAAACGCGGTAATAATGCCTCTACTTCTGCAAGTACTAATTCGGCTTGTTCTTTCTTATCATTAGCTAGTAAATCAGTTATCTCCACGTTTTTCATGTGAATAGTTACTGGTACCATTAATTCATCGCGAATTTCATTTGCCGGTTCTTTATATTCTTTTAACAATAGATCACGAGCAGCTTTACCGGAAAAACGATACAAAATGGCAGTTCTTCCTTTTAGTTGATAAGATAACTCATGGTATTTTTTCTCCACTGTTGAAAAGTCATTATTGGCTTTGGCCGCTTGAATATCACTCATAATTGGCTCTAAATATTTAATCGCATAGTTATATGCATCAATATAAGGAACTAATCCACCTGAAACTTTCTCATTATATAATGCATCGATCTCCGCTAATGTAACTTTTTTACTTGCCGAAGATTTAGTTGATGAAACTACCGCTTTTCTCGTAAGTTGATAGTTATTCTTTGCACTATTTAATGCAGAATACAATACATTACTTGAAACTAACCCTCCGTCTAAAGCTGGATACACATAGTGCGTCGTTGCCTTACTCAATTCTGTTTTCAATTTGTTCACTGATTGATCCACGGAACTGGATGCTCCAAAAGCAACGGTTGTTACGGATAAAATTGTTGCAGTAAATAGCACTAATACTGCTGTTTGTTTGATAAATATTTTTTTCATTTTTCTTTCTCCTTTTTCGCTCAAAACCTGTTGAATACTTCTTTTACTTCCAACTTCCTAATCTTACAATCCATGCCTTATAAATTCAATTTCATTTTTTTGAAATTTAATACTAAATATCCATTTAAATGTAATTATATGGTTTGCCAATTTTACCCATTGACATTTTCGTGATATTCATAATGAAATTTACCGATATCCAGCCAATATTTTCTCTAAAAATTGCAATCTACGTTTTTAATGGCATGAAAAAAGCATCTGAAAGTATCTTCAGACGCCACACTCTTAAAATATTTAGTTAGGAGACAATAATTTTAGTACCTTTCAATGCTATCTTTAGCTTTTTAGTTACGTAAACAATTGAAACGTTACTTTATGGTTCCTTTGTCCCCTACTTTTTTCGATGGTGGTGGATACCATATATATTTAACGAGGTGTGTAGTCTTTGATGTTGTTTGAGCAATACATGCTTGGAAGCATTGACAAAAACCGAGTGACCATTAGGAAAATGGATTATTGACTTTCCTTTGGTTACCTCCTCCACATGAATAGGGTGATTGAATATCCAAACACACTCCAAATGTCTATAGGACATAGTTGGAAAAGCACCGAAAAGATTTGGTTCTATCAACAGAGGTGTCTTTACAGAATAATTCATCAATTTTTTTATTGCCTTTAAACGACCTTCTAATGTCGATGCATAGCGATTACACGCTCCTTCCAACAAGTGTAAAGTACTCTCTTCTGAAAAATAAATACCATGGGTCGTCACGATTCGTGTCTTTTCCTTCCCTGTAAATACGGATTCTAGCATTAACGTCTCAGGATTTATCAATTCAGAATTCCCTTTAATCTTCTTCATCACACTTCCCCCTTTTTGTCCCCTCTCTATACATGTCTATCCTACCAAAACACTTTAGAACTTACTAGTATAAATTAACTAAATTTATTGAAGATTTTAAAAATAATTACTAATTCCCCCTTTTTCTTATAGGATATTTAGAACTTAGTCCTATCCCTCATCATTTTTTCCTGTCCGAGTGGTAAACTATAACTAAAAAAATACCGAGAAAGTGTCGGAATTTACTTTCTCAGCTTGGATTCTCTTGAAAACCTTATTTTTCTATTCGCTCTCTCAATTTTACAAGGATTCTCTCCCGTCTCTTTTTAATACCTGGTATCGTTATTCCTACTCGAGTCGCTACCTGTTGGAGCGAGATTCCCTCCACAAAAATCCACATCAGTAGTTCTCGCTCTTGTGTTTGCAAGGATTCAATTGCTCTTTCTAAATCCTCACTCACTATACTTAGAGCAAGATTTTTTTCCAGTAATACTGCCAATTTCTCATCCTCCACGAGGTCGGCATGCTCCTCCTGTCGCTTCTCTTTTTTCAATTCGTCTAGCACCCCACCATATATGGAACGATAAGCATAAGGTGCAAAATCCCCTTTGCCCTCATCGAACTTCACCCAAGCTTTCCATAATGCAATTCTTCCTGCTTGTCGATAGATTTCATAATTTCTTATAAATACTCAGCTTTCGAATACAAGCAGAAATCATCGGTTCAAACTGCTCCAACACTTCTTCAAAGTCCGTCAATGCTATGGTCCTTTAGAGTCATGCATGATTCGTATATTCCTAGGTAGCCTAAGAATAATAAAATCTCCCTGTATTAACCAATGAGTCTTTCAGTAGTAACGGCGCAGAGAACGTTAAGTTTTAGATTAGGAAACGCAATGTATTAGTACGTCGTTCCCTGTATAGGACACAATTCTGAATTAAATGCTACACAGGGAAACATATTGAAATCTACTATTGTCAGAATTGTTTGTTACATAGGGACATTTTGTTGAATTTAATCCCTTTTTAGAGTAAAGTATTTATGATTAGGAATTCTTTCTACAGGTTGTTTCGTAGCAGTCTTAACCTTTGTAGGAGCGGATTCTTTTTTTGTTATTTTATATGAAAAACTACGCACCTTTCTGAAAAGAGGGTATACATAGGAAAGAGATTTTTATAGGAGGAGAATATGAATACTACAGAGCCATACTACATTACAGAGTCTAAGAGAATCTGCAAGGTTGCAGGGATGGATCCAAACGAGGTATCTAGACCAAAGACTTTTTTAAGCGAAGTGGCTTTTGAACAGAAGCGAAAATCGTATAGTGAAATATTATCAGTGGTTAGCTTTTTCTCCAATAAGTTACTGGATTCCTTAAAAGGCACTCCGATACTCGTTGTCGTTTCGGATGCTGCAGGGTATTTGCTTGAAATTGAAGGCGACGAAACGATCAAGTCTACTATTGAACAATTCGGTATTAAACCTGGTAGCCTGTTCATCCAAGAAGAGACGGGTACGAATGTTATTAGCCTGACATTGCAGCAAAGACATCCGATTAGTCTGATAGGCGAACAACATTATCATACATTTCTTCAAGAAATAGCTTGCTACGGTACTACATTCAACTACACAGATGACAATGACTTGCTCGGTAGTGTGTGTATCATGATGCCTATCCAGTTTCAAAATGAACTGTTTTTATCAATGCTCACCCAGTCTGTTGACTCGATCGAAAGAGAACTCTTGTTGAGAAAACAAAACAAGAAACTTAATATTATGAACCAGATTATGTTAAGCAGAACGAGAAACGGCATTGTTATTACGGATGAAAAAGGAATTACAACCGAGTTTAATAATTTCGCGCAAATGATTTCAAAGAACAGTAGAGAATCAGTCGTGGGAAGAAATATTTTAGAATCCCATTTAACTGGAAGGTATTTCAAAGAAGTATTGGAAAGTGGAAAAATATTTAAAAATGAAGAAATAAAGTTTGAAGATGATGCAGGTAACCTAGTAGTTTGCCTATTCGATGCACAACCCATTTACGAGGATGACAAAATGATTGGTGCCTTTGGCCAGTTTAGAGACATTTCAGATCGATACACATTGCAGGAACAATATAATTATTTAGCCTTTCACGATGATTTAACAAATCTGCCAAACAGACGATATATGAATAAGGAAATAGAATCCATTATTAAGGAACTAAGTACAGGCCACCACAAGACCTTAGCCCTCCTATATATCGACTTGGATCGTTTTAAAATCATTAATGACAACTTTAGCCATTCCTACGGTGATAAGTTATTAGTCGAGGTAAGTACTCGTTTAAGTGGTTGCCTAGCAGAAAATGAGATGCTTGCACGAATGGGCGGCGATGAATTTATTTTCCTATTGCAAGATTTTACGGATACTGACTATGTCACAGCAAAAGCCGAAGAGATACTTCAACTCTTGCTACAACCATTTCTTGTGGACGGCAAAGAATTATATACGACTGCTAGTATTGGAGTTGCTATTTATCCCGACTATCCCATTACAATGGAACAGCTGATGGTCTATGCAGATAATGCAATGTATCAGGCAAAATCGCAAGGAAAAAATCGCTATGTCGTGCATACATCTGAATTATTAGATGCCATGTTGGACGACTATATGCTCGAGGTAGATTTAAGAAGAGCACTGGAGAAAAATGAATTCGTTCTCCATTATCAACCTCAGATTAATAACGAAACCGGTCAATTAATTGGGTTTGAAGCGTTAATACGCTGGCAACATCCCACGCTTGGGCAGATACCTCCAGATAAGTTTATAAAACTTGCAGAAGAAAACGGGATGATCACTCAAATTGGAGAATGGGTCATTGATGAGGCCTGTACGCAAAACAAAAAGTGGCAAGATGCTGGAATGACACCTGTAAAAGTGTCCGTTAATTTATCAACGCAACAATTTCTAACTAGAAATCTCATTACTTATATGGAAGAGGTACTAGAACGAACAGGTATCAATCCGGCTTATGTGGTCGTGGAAATTACGGAGTATATGGCGATGGAATACGAATACTCTATCCACGTATTGGAGCAGTTGAAAGCACTTGGTATTGGCATTAGTATTGACGACTTTGGGACTGGTTATAGTTCGCTTAATTACCTAAAGAATTTTCCAATCGATTATATTAAAATCGATAAATCGTTCGTCAGTGAAATTATGAATAATGAAAAAGATGCTGTCATTATTAAAGCAATTATCTCCTTAGCACATAATCTTCATAAAGAGGTAATTGCTGAAGGCGTGGAAACAAAGGAACAGCTAGAATTCTTGAAAACCCATCAATGTGATATTTCGCAAGGATATTTCTTTAGTAAACCCCTTCCTGTTGACGAGATTGAGAGAATCTATTTAGAACAATAATGACCTTAAAGGGAGAATGACACCATGAAAACAACATCATCGGTATTAGTTGCAAATTTTAAGCATTGGGGAATTCATCATATTTTCGGCATTCCTGGGAAGGCAATATCCCCTATACTGTTTGAGATATTAAATCATGATATGGAATTTGTATTAAGTAAGCACGAAGCGGCTGCAGGGTTTGAAGCTGCTGGCTATGCCTTGATGAATCAAAAAATTGGAGTTGCAGTTGGTACTTCTGGTCCTGGTGGTACTAATCTACTCACGGCTGCTGGCCAGGCAAAAGCATCTAATCTCCCTTTATTAATCATTACTGGACACCCTTCGATGAAGGATACCGGAAAAGCAATGGGTCAGGATTCTAGTATATTTAGTGCAGACCTCGTGGACATGTTCAAATCTGTCACGAAGTTTAGCGCTCGGGTAGAACGAGGAGATATGCTTCAGCCATTCTTGCAGCATGCACTAGAAAAAGCAGTATCTGGTGTAAAAGGACCTGTACATCTATCGATTGCATTTGATATTTTGTTAGAACAGATTGAACCGTTCTTGCTAGATTTACCAGAATCGCATGCAATGATTTCTCCTAAAACTAGTGATGTAATAGATAAACTAAATATAGCAAAGCGTCCTCTTCTCTTTTTAGGAAAAGGTGTGCATTCTAGTAAAGCCTACGCAGAAGTGCAGCACCTTGCTGAGCATTGGAATATCCCTGTCATTACCACGCCCGGTGGGAAAGGATCATTCCCTTCCAATCATAAGCTATCCTTAGGTGCATTCGGATTAGGTGGTACAGACGAAGCAACTGCATATGTAAAAGAAAAAGTGGACCTAATGCTTGTTATTGGTTCGCAGTTAAGTGATATGTCTATCGCTGGATTATCGGAAGCGATGTATCCAGAGCATCTGATCCACTTCGATTATGACCAAACCTTTATAGGTAAATCAATACAAGTGCCAACTACACCTATACTTGGTGATATAAAAGCAAACCTGACTGCAATATTAAAAGATATACCAAAAACAAATAGCGAAGCATTCTTAAAGCCAATCGATGATATATTGCTGCAGGTAAATAACCCTGGTGAACGAATGTCTGCTATCCAAGCATTGCGCTCGATGCGATATGCACTTCCCCACGATGCAATTGTTTTCGGAGATGATGGGAGCCACTCTTTTTACGGCATCAAATATTTTGACATATATAAGCCAGGAACGTTCTTCTTTGATGATATATTCGGAGCAATGGGCAACGGAATTGGCTATTCCATCGGCGCGAAACTTGCTGCCCCGGAAGAAAAGATCGTATGTCTAGTTGGAGACGGATGTATGTTCATGCATGGCACGGAACTTTCAACAGCGTATAATTATAACTCCGCGGTGTTGTTCATCGTGCTAAATAATGGCCGCTTAGATATGGTGGAAAAAGGCATGCAAAAAATGATCGGTACGTCTATCGGCGGTGTATATGAAACTCCGCTGAATGTAGCACGCTTTGCCGAATCTATGGGACTCGAAGCATTTACCTGCCTTAACCCTTATGAGTTAACCGATAAAATAGCTGAAGCATTACATAATATTGAACAAACAAACAAACCAATTGTCATTGAAGTATTAGTAGATGAAAACGAAATACCACCAACAATGGGGAGGCAATAATATGGATACCAATAAAAGGTACGAGGCCGGTATAAATGCAATGGAAGAACTTTTTTCGCAAGACGTACGTAATGGCATGGTAGGCATCAAAGATATTTCACCCGATCTATGGAACATGATCGTATCATTTGGCTTTGGCGACCTCTATTCTAGAAACACCCTTTCCCACGCACAACGGGAAATCATCACACTTACAAGTCTAATCACCCAAGGTGCTTTCGATCAACTAAGAGTTCACTTACAAGCAGCCTTAAATGTAGGTCTAACAAAAGAAGAAATTATCGAAATCATCCTCCACTGTACCGGATACGTAGGCTTTCCGAAAGCAGTTCATGCAATGGGGATTGCTGGAGAAGTATTTAAGGAAAATGAATAATAAACTTCATAAAAAGAGAAGAAAGCGCAATCCTAAAAGGACTGCGCTTTCTTCTTTCCCTAATGAGGGAATACACTCGGAAAATTTGTTATGTTGCTTGGTTAAACCGGAACTGACAATTTAAAACTTCATCTCGTCAGTGCAGTAATATTGTCTAATAAAAACTATTAGACATTGAGGTGCACTTCCACAAAAAACTTAACTTTCACTTACAAGTAAAACACGTTGGAACGGAACCTAAATATATCGGTTCCCGACGAGAGTACCTTTCGTCAGTAAAGCAAATTTTCCGCCAAGGCTGTGCAAATCATCCATTGAAGTCTTTTGTAAACACATCGTTTACCAGTCCCTTCCTACGGTAGTTCCGCCTTGTACTAAATATATACCCCGCATAGAACGGATTAAACATCTTTTTGTTCAAGTTTTTTTAATGTTTAGTTTCTTACACAGGGACACGCGTCAACTACTCATGCTTTACGACATTTAAATGCACGATACCCAATGAAATCCCTGTTATGAAATATAAACTCGTTATGCTCCTCCCATAGCTCAAAGAGTTCCATTTGTATGTTTTCCGATGGATTGATGTCGTTAATTTCACTTTGAAGAAGCACAGATGGCGTACTGATTATTTCAACTTGAGTAAACCCAGCTTGATGTAAACGCAATATCCATTCACCTTTATCTAAAATTTCATTGATACCGTAAAGACTACATGCTTTTTCTTGTTTTTCATCTGATAGGTATTGCTCTGCTACCATTTCAATCATGATTAAAGTTCCGTCACTTTTCAAAACCCGAGAAAGTTCATTTAACGTCTTCGATATATCCGTAAAAACAATAACAGACTCGGCTATAACTAACTCGAAGGAATCATCTACAAAATCCATACTTTGTACATCTCCTTCCACCACGTGGACGGAGGACTCACTATTTTTAAATCGTTGCCTCGCTTTTTCTACCATAACGGGATGCTTATCAATCGCTGTCACCTGACAATTAAATCTTTCGGCTAAGAAAGCTGCAGTCTGCCCTGTTCCACACCCTATATCTAATACAGACTGGTTTGATGGTATATTTTCAGTTTCCAATATAGATTGGGTTAGACTAAAGCCTCCAGGATGGGCACCGCCAATTCCAAAGTAAGCCAATATGTCTATATAAGCATTAGACAATGAATTTACCCCCTATTTTCAATATAGCTATACTATGCTTTTAAAGCATGTCTATAACTCAATAGGTCGGTTTTTATTTATGGATCGTTGATTATTCCCATACACAGGAACACATTTTGAGAAAGTTTTTAATCCAAGCTATCCTCCACATGGAATGCTTGAAATATAGATTCTGGTACCCAGACCACCTACAAAGAAAATATTCATATATGTTCGCCTCCCTTATGTATCCCACCATCAATGATTTGTAGTACTAAGGCCAGACACAATAGTACACCACCTACAGGAAGGAACATTTCCGGTAAGTACATCGGTATACGCAATAAAGAAGAAGTAACACCTAATTCCAATGTATTCATAAAGTGTACTGTTCCACCTATAATTTTAATTCTCTCTTCTTCATTAGTCCTAACAAAAGAAAGAGTCAAGCAAAAAAAGTAACAGTCGCTTAATATGAATTTACCTTTTTTATACCACTTTGAATTGTATTCTATTGTCAGAATAATATAGAATTTCTACTAACATAGGGATACTTCACTGTTTTGATGAGCTTAAAAAAATAGCGTTAGTGAATTTCCATCCCTTTCTCTTGAAATTTGAGAAGGGGATTTTCTTTCACCAACGTTATAAATTGTACAATTGAATTTTTCTTCTGCCGTTTTTACTTTTTGACCTTATTTAGGTGCACTATTCTTTTTTCTATTCCAAGGGGTCCCTAATAATGGCAGTGCCCAACGATCCAATCCGTACCATCCTGCGACTTTCCAAGCAAGTACTAACCAAGTTGCTAAGATGAATAGCAATGGATTAGTGCTAAGCGTCCCAGCAAACAGAAAACTGACGTTCATGAGAGCACCGAAAAAAGCTGCGATACCAGTAAGTAAGCCGAACACTAAGCCCAATCCTACTAATAATTCTCCAATTGCAACTACGTATGAAAACAACTTTGCATTCGGTAGCACAGTACTTTCAAGGAAAGTTGCATACCATCCAGCCACATCTGCTCCTTCTTGTGATTTTGCAAGAGCACCGTTCACAAAGCCACTGAGTGCAGCTCCAGCATCTTCTCCTGTCCAAGCTTCATTGTTTAATTTTGCCCAACCAGCTTTCACCCATGTATACCCGACATAAAGTCGTATAATTAACCAAATAACTGCAGAACGAGTGTTACTAAATAAGAATCGCGAAACTGGATTCTCTTGAATATAAACAGGACTTGTATCTTTCAAATTATCACTCCTCTTTAAGATTTCACTTTTCTATATAGCTATGTGTCTATCATGTATACAAAAAATAAAGTTTATTTAACATCGATGGTTGGAGAATGTTGAAAAGGTACAAGGTTATGAGACAATTCTAAGTGGTTCCTTATGCTGGTATCTGAAAACTTCTCATACACACACTTGGACAAGATTTTGATTCGCAATATATCCTTTCGCAGGCTTCTTTACCAGTCCAAATATCGTAGTAGCCATCTTTTTCATGATGCTTTTATTTAAGTTAATAGTAGCAGTATATTTTAGTATGTTCAACCTAAATTAATAGAATTTTTAGATATATAGATGAAATGGAACGATCTTTGTCGAATTCTGAACTAAGCGTAAACGCCGACAAACATTGGATAGCCCCATAAAAAAATCAGCTCCTACATTAGAGCTGACTCCTTCAACCTATGAAACTCCGCTGATTGTAGCACGTTTACAGATTCTTGGTAATGAAGATTCAGATGAAAATCTTAGTGTCGAAGAGGGTGGAGGTTGCTTCCACTATTGTCAATTCTAACAAAAAAAGCTTGTCGCTTGTTTTTTTTACAAGTTATCGGAAAACCCTATATGCTTCAAGTTCTATAACATACAACAAATAAAGCTTTCCTCTTGCTTATGCAAGGGTGAAGATTTATGACTAATCATCCAACTGTTTCGAAAGTGAGAATAAGAAACATTACTTATGATAAAGCCAAATAACACCCACCTGTTTATGAGGTGGATGTTTTTTGTTCTTGCCTATTTCAAGTGAATTTCAGAGATTCGTCAGGATAGTCTTACACAATGACAAAATTAACGAACTATACCCGTACCTACTAACTATGCAGAAAGATAATGTTTACATCTAGCGTCCTTACCAGCCTTACCTAAATTTCTTACCGTGCAGTTTGTTCCAACTGTGCAATACGATGAATCTCTTTTTCGTGATATTCTACTTTATTCCATAACTTCTTTTTAAACTTTTCATCCAGACAATCATTATGTGAACTTATATTGTATTTCAACATATATTTATGCCAAGCTAATTTAAGGTTTCTCATACTTGCGTCACATCCCTATATTTATCATCGTGTGACTATTGGTATTTTTAAATAGTATTAAAGACCTATTAACTATAATTATTGTTCCCACTGTTTTTTTAATCAGGATTACATTTCAGAGCTCATATTAACTCAGTTCCAATATCAGTGGATTACTATTTAACGTTGCGTTTCAATTTAGATATAAATATTAGAATAGAACGGCTACTTCTATTGTTTCTTGTACAGGGTCCGTTTTTAAAAAATAAAATAACACCCCTTAATTCATCAAAGGAGTGTTATTGAATATTACTTAATTAATATTGAATTATAATTAATAATTGGTAGATTAGCGTTGAATATCACCTTATACAGCGCAGCTTCTCTACTCAAATAATTCCTTGGAATCTTAAAATCAGTTCTGCAATTAATGCAGACCCGATAAATGTTCCGAGCATAACGAGACTCGCATCCACAATCGTTTTCCATCCCAGTTTCACAAAATCCGTCCACGAACGTCCAATTGCGATACCGGCATACGCTAATATCGGTGTCGCCAAAGCCAGTAGTTGCACTTCATTGTCCACTCAACTACTTTAGCGGATCCTGGAAACCATGGCATTGAGACAATAACCCCTTTAATGGAGATATACGCTATATTCGGAAAGTTAATGGGGTCAAATCTCTTAGAACAAATCCTGCCAAACAGACTAGTATCAGGACAATCATACCGGGAACGGCAGCGAGTGGCAAAATGTCATACCCCGCCCAGTTTCCAATTAATGCGGTGATGCCAAAG
This sequence comes from Psychrobacillus sp. FSL H8-0510, assembly GCF_038008345.1. Classification (NCBI taxonomy): domain Bacteria; kingdom Bacillati; phylum Bacillota; class Bacilli; order Caryophanales; family Bacillaceae; genus Psychrobacillus; species Psychrobacillus sp. FSL H8-0510. The sequence goes on along the minus strand of NZ_JBBOYZ010000001.1, from coordinate 772,097 downwards.
ATCCCTAGCTAACAAAACCCATTCTTGTATGTTTTTCAGCATCAGTAACCCTCCCTATTCCGTGTCATTCGCGCGTAAATTTTTTCAGTCAACGGAAGTCCAATAAAAATACTGACCCAAAGACCCGTGGAAAGGGATAGCAAATTTCTTGCCCCTGAATAGGCGATAATCTGAGTTTCGAGTTATGGAAATGCGGCAATCAACGAGCCACTCGCGGCAGCCATCATACTTCCACTTCCGACCCCTGACGCCATCGCAAAAGATAGTGGACTTAACGGTGTTAACGTTGCCAACAATCCTGAAATCAAACCGAGGGCTTATAATCAAAAACCTTCTAACAATGAAATGATTTGTTAGAAGGTTTTATTTATTACATAATATTTACTTAAACTAATTAAAATATTCCATAATAACACTACAAACTTGATCAATTTCTTGTTCAGTCAAGTATGGATGCATTGGTAGTGAAAGAACAGTTTGAGATAGTTCTTTTGTTATCTGAAAATTTTTGTGATTAGACTTTAAATCTGAGAATGCTTCCTGCTCATGCATTGGCATCACGTAATATATCATACTTGGAATATTTTCTTCTTTTAACTTTGCCTGTAGATTATTTCGTTCCTCATTGTTATTTAACTTGATTGTGTATTGAGCAAAACTCGAAGCATAACCTTCAGGTATAAATGGAGTTTCAACTACACCTTTTAATTTTTCGTCATAGAGACGAGCTACTCTATTCACATCATCTACTTCATGCTTAATAAATGCTTCTAATTTCACCTTTAAGATTGCAGCTTGAATAGTGTCTAATCTAGAGTTAACACCAATTCTCACATTATCGTATTTATTATTTCCTTTACCATGCACTTTTAAAGAATTAAGCAATTCTGCTAACTTATCATCATTTGTAAAAATAGCACCACCGTCTCCATAACAACCTAGAGGCTTAGCTGGAAAGAATGAAGTAGTTGAAGCATTTCCAAAACTACATGCTCTTTTACCTTCAATAACGCCACCGAAACCCTGTGCACCGTCTTCTAAAACTAATAAGTTATACTTATCAGCTACTTTTTGGATTTCTGGATAATTTGCTGGGAGTCCAAATAAATCTACAGGAATAATAACCTTTGGAGTCAATTTACCCTCTTCAATTGTTTGTTTAACTGCTTCTTCCAATTTGACTACATCTAAATTAAACGTATTTCTATCTACATCCACAAATATTGGAGTTGCACCATTGAAAGAGACTACTTCTCCTGTTGAGAAGAATGTAAAGTCAGGTAAAAATATGGCATCTCCTTCCTTTACTCCCCAAGCCATTAAAACTAAAGTCATTGCTTCTGTTCCATTAGCACAAGTTATACAATGTTTTACTCCAACATATTCAGAAAGTTGTTGTTCTAGTTCTTTTACCTCATTACCTCCAATAAAATTGGCGTTAGTTAATACATTTTGAATTGCATGATCAATTTCACTTTTATATGTCTGATACTGAGTCTTTAAATCCCTAAATTCCATGATAATCCCCTTTCTGAATATTTATTTTTATACTTATTTACGTTCAAAGAGTTTTTCATTTGAAAGCGTATACTCTCTTCTACATTCATTACATATCAAGTCTGCTGCAAGAACATGACCACATTCGCATACCCAACCTTTTTGCCTAGCAGGGACACCCACCATCAAAGCATAGTCAGGAACATCTATTGTTACAACAGCTCCAGATGCAACCATTGCCCAACGACCAATGGTATTACCACAAACTATAGTGGCATTAGCACCAATAGAAGCACCGTATTTCACTAGCGTTTGTTTATACCCATCGGTACCTTTAGGATATTTACTTCTCGGTGTTAAATCATTCGTAAAAACCATTGAAGGACCACAAAAAACATAGTCCTCCAATTCAACACCTTCATAAACTGATACATTATTTTGGATTTTAACCCCATTACCGATTACTACATTATTAGATATATTTACATTTTGACCTATAGAGCAATTTTCTCCGATGCAAGCACCTTTTTGAATATGACTAAAATGCCAAACTTTTGTACCTTCACCTAACGTAACATTTTCATCTACATAACTACTAACATGAACGAAATTACCCATAATAAAACCTGCCTTAATATTATATTCGATGGAGCAACCACTACCTTTTACTCTTATAATAATTCGATATTTTCTCTAAGTTTAATTTCTTTCAATGCATTCTTAGTATCAAATATTGCCTTTGAATGTTGTTGCACAAAAGCATAATCTACATTTGAGTGAGCTGTTGTAACAATTACTAAATCAGCACTTGATAATAGCTCAGCTGTTAGATCTGCTTCACCCTTTTTAATCACACCATTCTCGCGGTATTCAGGAACAAAAGGGTCGTAATAAACTACATCGGCCCCTTCTTTTTCTAATTCTTCAATCACACGAATTGCTGGGCTTTCTCTAAAATCTTCGATATCTTGTTTGTATGCTACACCTAAAACCAAGATTCTCGAACCATTTAGAGCTTTTCTATCTCTGTTTAGAATCTTACTTGCTCTTTCCGTACAATATTCAGGCATACGGTCATTTACCATCATGGAAGACTCAATCATTGATGTGTGGAATCCGAACTCACGTGCCTTCCATGAAAGGTAATAAGGATCAAGTGGAATACAGTGCCCGCCTAGGCCAGGTCCTGGATAGAATGCTTGGAAACCATATGGCTTAGATTTTGCTGCATCAATTACTTCCCATAGGTTAATCCCCATTTTATTACTTAACATTGCAAGCTCATTAATAAGCCCAATATTTACATTACGATATGTATTTTCTAGAATCTTTTCCATTTCGGCAATCGCAGGGGACGACACTTTAATTACTTCTCCATCTAATACTGCCTCATACATTGCAGCAATCACTTCAGTTGCATCTTCACCAATAGCACCAACTACTTTTGGAGTATTTTTTGTTTTATAAATTGCATTACCCGGATCTACCCGTTCAGGTGAAAATCCTAAATAGAAATCTTCTCCACAAACTAATCCTGAGCCATTTTCTAAAATAGGCTTAATCAATTCTTCTGTTGTACCCGGATAAGTTGTAGACTCTAATACTACCATCGTTTCTTTCGTTAAATATTTTGCAATCTCTTGAGAAGATGCTTTCAAATAACTTACATCTGGTTGTTGGTATTCATCAAGAGGAGTCGGTACACAAATAGCAATAAAGTCTACGTCTTTCATAAAACTAAAATCAGAGGTTGCTGAAAGCAGACCTTTTTCTACTAAGTCCGAAAGATCACTATCTACTACATCTCCAATATAGTTTTGCCCCTTATTAACCATGTCCACTTTTTCTGCTTGAACATCAAAACCAATTGTTTTGTACCCTGCTTTTGCTTTTTCTACTGCTAGTGGAAGTCCGACATATCCTAGACCTACAACCCCCACTGTAATTTGTTTGTTTTCTATTTTATCTAGTAGATTTCTTTTCATATTTATCTGTCCTTTCTTTCCTATATTTAATTTAATACTTAATCTATTGTTTTATTTCAACCAAACTTAATTGAGTAAAACTGATTTAACTTTTTTGAAAACTGGTCAATTCTACTAGAAGTTTTCACTGCTATACTTCCGCTAAAACTGGCTAACGGTTGTCCGACACTACTGTAACCTTTGTAGTATTAAGAATGAGTAAACAGTGATAGTAAAAATTCAGTCGCCCATTAAGTGTTCTAAAACTCATAATTAATTTCTAGTAATATCCAAACCAATGTGAAAGCGAATAGCACCGAATTGTCAGAACTGTTCCTTACACAGGGACGAACGAACACTATTTTATACTCTCTGTTTCCTTAGTGTCTTTTCTACGATAATTAAACAGAAATATACTTAGCTGCATAATAAGTTTAAAAACAGTTGACATTAGAACCCCAAATGTAAAACCTTTCAACCCGGCGATTTGGAAAAAGTAATAGCATAAGGCTACATAGACTACCAAGTGAATTCCACTCAAGTATATTTGCCAGCTTATTTTATTAAAGCGTAGGTTGAAAGGCTGTAGTACAGTAGAAAGCACCCCAACAATAGCAGTAGCTGTCGTAATATAGACTAATTCGAGTGATTCTTCTGCCCAATCTTTATAAAAAAATCCTAAGAAATATGGGCTAATCCAAATTGTTAGAATATATCCAAACACGCCTATAATGGTAGAAACACTAAACATTTTTATAACATTTTTTAAACTAATGTTATCTACCTTAACTAAATAACTTAAAATAACAGAGTTTACAGGGTTAATCATCATTGAAATTATTTTTCCTAAAATGGTAGAACTATAATAAATTGCTACGGTGACAGGCCCCAATAAAGGAAGTAATATTAATTTATCCGCATAAGACAGAACATTCTTTAAAAGGTTGGCTATATATAATGCTAGACCCTTTGATGCCGTGATTTTAAATAAATTGGAAAATCTAAATTTTTCCTTATGCAAACTTGTATGACGTAAAATATAGATCAAGCTAAATAACAGCCCTGTAAAATATATTATCTGCCAATTTCCCAAATATAAAAAGATTCCAGAACCTATCAAGTAACCTAAGCTCATAAATATATTATTTAAAAGAATCCCTTTATAATTCAAAACTAAACGAAAGGTTACTATTAAGTACTCCTTCCAAAGTGAAGCCACTGTTATTAGGCTTAGTAAGATAAAATCTAAAATTTCTAAACTAGAATCGATATAAAATGATATATAGATAATTAATAAAATACTCACAAAAGAAGAACCTAATAATAGAGGATTAAAATCACCCTCTTCATTCGCTTCCTTATATTCTTCATCTCTTAATAAACGTATATTATTCAGCACATTACCTAATGGAAAACTTACAACAGTAATAACACTTATTAAGGTTATTATTAAACCATATTCTTCCCCACCCACTACCCTTGCGATTAAGGGATAAGAGATAAGCTGAAGAACGAGTAAGGGTAAGGCTGCAGAGATAATATTTAGCAGGGAATCTATGAGAAATTTCTTTTTCTTCATGTTAATTTATCACCGATTTCTATATTAATCTTAATAAGCAATCCTAATAATATCCAAAATTTAATATCGGTGATATAAGAACTACTTACCATCAAATGAATAAATCCAAGACTTATCCAAATTATTATTAAATGATAATTTTTTGTATTTTTTGTTAAAATACTTCTTATTAATATAAACAAGAAGAGTATAATTGCTATACCACCCACTATTACACCAAAGTTAATAATAACTTCGAGAAAGAAATTATGTGCGTATCCTCCCTCTTTTCCAATAATTCGACGATCCGCTCCTAAACCCAGACCTACCAAGGGATGATTTGTTACTGCTTGAATAAGATTTTCATATATATAATCTCGTCCACTTAAATGTACCTCACCACTCAATAATAGTTTTATACTTCTACTATTAATGTCATATTTAGTTAAAAGCTCATATAAAGTGTTGAGTAATTTGTCTAAATTGAGACTCAAAAATACTAAACTAACAATTACTAAAAAATTATAAAAAACTTTTGATCTGGAAACTTGAAATATTAAGGGAGCCATTTTTAACACAATGAAGACAGCGATACATAGCAGTGCTCCCCTTGAACCTAGGGCAAGAATTACAAAAATAGATATTAAAGCAAAAAGAAGTTCCTTGGTAGAATATTTATCAATCAATTTATCTAAAAATAGAATCGCTGGTAACAACATATAATAAGAAAGAGCCATACTATATGATCCAGTAGTAGCATTCCCAGTAACTATGGCTAGGCCAAGTAATGCTCCAAAAAAGAAGATAACATAGCTAGCCTTTATCATCACTTTCTTTAAAATGTCTAAATCCCTCAAGCTGAATGTATATATAAATGCTGGCAAGCACATTCCAAATAACGGAAATACTAATGCTATTAAATAGACATGATTATTAGGGAAAAACAAATAATTAAAGAGAAATATAAGGATTGCAATAAAGTAAACACCTATAAACTTCCCGAAACTCCTTTTTAAAACTGCTGGTAGGGCATACAGAAATAGGAGACCTACTACAATCTTAGAAAGCATCTGAACCCTTGCACCATTGGAAGTACCATTGAGATCAAAATAAATCAGAAGAAAATATTGTATAGTGAGAACTATAAATGGCGCCATTATTGCTATGCTTATTTTTTGATCAACTGATTTATTTTTTACCATAATTATTCACCTTATTCTTCAAATTCATTTTTTTAAGGCTTTAGCGTAAACCTCATCATATTGAGCTACCAATTTATCCCAATTGAATTTCCCTACTAATGCCAAGCAATTTTTTGAAATTACTTCGTAATCATTCATAATATCTATTATTCGGTCCGATACCATACCAGGGTCTAAAGAATCAACATGATATCCAACTTGCCCTTCCTCAAATTGACCATCGAATCCTTGCCCCTTTGAATAAATAAGTGGTAACCCCTGGCTCATTGCTTCTGGGTAAACAAGGCCAAAAGTTTCTGTTAAAGAAGGCATAACAAATATATCGTGGCTCCGATACATCTCTAACAGACTTTCTTTTGGTTGTGGCTTTAAATATTTCACGAATGAAAACTTCATCAATTCTTCATAAACTTGTTTATTAGAAATCTTACCCACAACCGTAAATTTTATATTATATCCTTTATCCTCTAGAATCTTAAGAGCCTTAGCGGAGGTAAGGATATTCTTATTATTGTTTACATCACCTATAAAGATGGCATTTAAGCCTCTTGGTTGGGATAGAGTTTTAGGTTTACCTATATTTTCAAACCAAAACTTGTCTATCCCGTTAGGAATAATTATAGATTTTTCTAGCACTTCTTGTTTATTCTTTTGAGGAATATATTTTTCTACAACTATTTTTTTATAGGAATCCGATAAAAAAATTATTGCTTCTGCTTCCATTAATATCTCAATGCCCAATTTACGAAGTAAAACTCTTCGCTTAAAAAACTGGTTAACATCTGTATTTCTAACAGCAACTACATAAGGTATGCCAAAAAATTTTTTGGTCTGCAAAGCTATATATCCATTAGAAAAAAGCGTATGAGCATGCACTAGAGAATAAGTATCCATTCGGAAGTTCTTTATTAAATCCTTATATATTTTTCTATGTTTGACATGAAACAAATAACGATCATATTTATTATGATTCTTACTAACAGTAGTATAATCTCCTAGCTGTAAATGGGACAGATCAGTAGTTAAAGGCAAAGGTACATACACATTAATAGGTATACCATTACTTACCTGGCGGTCATAAATATTTTTATATAACATCCCACCTCCGTAATAAGAATTTATATGTAAGACCTTCATAATTTACACATCCTCGTCTACATTTATTAGCTCTCTATAATAATGGCTTCTAATTTATCAGTTAAAATTTTAAAGTCATAATTCTGTATGGCTACCAACGAATTTTCACAGTATTGATCATATTCCTTCTGATCCATGTTATAAAACTCTAAAATACCATCAACTAATGCTTCCACTGAGCCGCCTTTTACGGATTTGCCACAATCATGTTTGACTAAAATATCGTAACCACTTTCCATATTAGATAAGGTAGGCTTTCCAGATGCAATATAATCAAAAAGCTTATTTAAGCTCAAACCATATTTATATAAAGGGATATGTTTACCAGTAAAAACATTTAAATCAGACCTACTTAATATATTAGGTATAAACTTCTTCTCAACCTTTTCTTTAAAAACTATATTTGTCAGCCCTTTATTTTGTACGTATTCCTTTAATTTTTCTCTTTGGCTGCCATGTCCAAATAATATAAATTGAATGTTGTCTATTCCCTTTTCTTGCACTTTATCTGCTGCTTGAACTAAATATGTTAACTCATTTGCAACTCCCATACTTCCTGTATAAAGAATTTTAAATGTAGAAGGATTGTCAAGATGTTCATCACTATAAATGAACTCTTCTTTGTTTTTGTTGTATTCTTCTAAGTCAACACCATTATTTATGTATCTTACCTTTGAAGAGCTAAGTCCAATTTCCTCTACATAATCCTTTCCACCGGGTATAGTAAATATTAGTTTGTCTGCTTTTTTATATAACCATTTTTCTCCCTTATACAAAAGCTTAGCAACTAAACTATTTTTTTTAAGAGTGCCATATTGCACAATAGTTTCTGGCCATAAATCCCTAATTTCACATATACAAGGGACATTATATTTTTTGGCTATTTTAATACCAGCTAATAGAGTAAGCGGATGTACACTGGATGCCAAAATAACATCCGGTTTTCCATATTCTTTCCCATACTCCGCTGTTGAAGGATATAGATTTTTGTAGAAATTCCACATATTTTTAATGCGTTCTATACCATTTTTATATTTAGTAGTTTTTACAAAGACATAAGGTATTTTCTCAACAGACTTTAGCCGATAAGTTCCGCCCGGAATATCCACACTCATATCACTATTATGTCTTGTACTTGCACAAAAAATAGTAGGTTCATAACCTTTTTTCAAAAGGTTTTTGGCAAACCAATAATGCCTTCCACCTTTGTTAAAGTATGTCCCATGAGCATAATGATTGAAAATCCATACTGTTTTTTTTTGCATTGTCATATCCTCTTCTGTTTGGTATAGTAATTATTTTTCTTGTAAGACTTTATAATTACATATAGTATTCTTGAATTTACCTGAAGCCAAAACAGGTATTTCATTTACAAGCTTCACCTGAAGATTAGCATCTTCACCTAAAATCACTTTAAGTGAATCTATAAAGTCCATTTCCTTATAAACACCCTCTGCTCCATTAACCTTTAAAATATAATAATTTTTATCTTCTTGAATGAATTGCCATTGCTTTAATTTTCCATATCTTTTCATATGTACACTAATGCTATGTGGAGTCAAAACATTTCCTTGTGTATCATAGACCATATCAATTCTTCTTCCTTGAATACTCCGCAAAGTAGAGATATTTTGACGGTCAAGATCATCTGATATAGCAAGATCTCCCGTATCATATCTAATAATAGGCATAGCGTGATTATATAAATCTGTAACAACTATCCTGCCTAACTCTCCTGCTTCTGCAGTTTCATCACTGTCTAGCTTCAGCAATTCTATGTAGTAGCTTGCTCTGTTGACCTTAAATACTCTACTATTTGAGTTTGTCTGTGCTAAAATACCATTTTCTTGATTGGAATACCTATCTATAATGGGACAACCAAAAATACTTTCTAGCTTTTCTCTGGTTTCTTCCTTTAATAACGAGGAACTAGAAAAGATAACCTTTAAATTGAACATACTCGACGTATCGCCTTTATCGTACATATATTGACTTAGTATTTCATAGGAAGAAGCATAGGCCAAACAGCTGTTTATTTGTTTATCATTCTTTAACGTACTTCTTATACTTTCTAATGCAACTTCATCTAATTTTAATATATCAATCGGGACTAGGTTTTGTTTAAATCTTTCTACTTTGGACTTCTTTTCGGGCCAAGCTTTAAAATACATATATTTTTGACCAAGTACTTGACCTTCTATTTCATTAAAATAGATTACTTCTGCCATTGTTCTTTCCCGCTTAGCCTTGTCTTGATTTACGGTAAAAGGTGTCCCTGTAGATCCACTTGTAGACATTCGATGATATACATTAGTCGAATCTTGAGATTGGAAAGACTCATACATTTCCTTATAATGATTTTTTGTTATCACAGGTAAATCACTAAAATCTGATGATTTTAAAGGAATATAAAAAGGCACATTATTATGAGCATAATTACAGATAGATTGTAGCTGTTTTGAATTATGTGCATTACTCTCCATGATTTGTTTTATATCATTATAATGTTGTTTAATAGTTTGACCTTTAAATGAATCTATTCCCCAAAATACAAAACCTCTAAGAGTCTTTCTTACCATAATAATCACCCTTCGTTTAAATGGACTTCTTTTTGCTGTATCTTTTAGCTGGCACACCTTTATACAAATAGTTTGGTTCAGTATTCTTCGTCACTACAGCCCCTGCACCTAAAACTACATTGTCCTCAATAGTTAGGCCTTGTATAACTGTGGAACCTGTTCCCACCATTGTGTTAGACTTTAGTGTGACATTTCCTGATATCCTGCTTCCCGGCATAACAGTCACATACTCTAGCATCGTCACATCATGACCTAAAGTTGTACCAATATTAATATGAGAATGATTACCCATCTGAAAATCTGGATTTATAACAACACCTGCACAAATGATGTTACCCTCTCCTATTTTTATATAATCACTAACTACCGCACTTGGATGTATTAAATTTACCCACTGAACGCCATTTAATTTTTTTGATATCTCTTTTCTTACTCCACCATCAGCAATTGCTATAACACCATATATGTTTTTTTGTTCTGAAAACTGCTTAATATAATCGGTATCCCCAATTACTTCATATCCTAGAACATATGTACCAACTAAGCTTTTATTATCATCAATTATCCCTAATAGTTTATACTCTTCATTTATCAAATTTAACTGTTCAATAATTTCTATTACTTGCTTACTAAATCCACCGCTGCCAATAACTACTATATCTTTCATATTCCAACCCCATTATACTATGACGTTTTCTGTGAACCTTTAAATTTCGTATCTTTTATATCACTATTAAAATTAATTCCTTCTCGTACAAATACCTTCTTAATAGTTAACCAGATAATTTTGATGTCATTGGTAAAACTAACATTTTCTACATATTCGACATCAAGGTCAAATTTATCTTCCCAAGATAAAGAGTTCCTACCTTTTGCCTGAGCAAGCCCAGACAAACCTGGTTTAACTTCATGTCTACGTTTTTGATGAGTGTTATAGAGAGGTAAATATTCAACCAATAAAGGTCGGGGTCCAATAATTGACATATCTCCTCGGATAATATTAAATAAGCCTGGTAATTCATCTAAGCTTGTACTCCTTAAAAACTTTCCAAACTTAGTATGTCTCATCTCATTAGGAAGTAACTCCCCATTCTTATCTCTCTGGTCCGTCATCGTCCTAAACTTATACATCATAAATATCTTCTCATTGAGCCCAGGTCTCTCTTGTTTAAACAATACCGGACCACCAAGCTTAACTCTTACAAGAATAGCAACTATTAAAAGAATTGGACTTAACACAATAATAGCTATTAAAGATAATATGAAATCCATTAATCTTTTTACATATTTTTTATAAAAGCCATTCATTAATCTTTCCACAACCCTTTAATTATTTCGCAAATTCTAGTTAATTCTTCATCCGTCATCTTCGTATCAGAAGGCAAACAAATCCCATTTTCAAACAATTTTTCAGATACATCTGTCCCCACAAAATCATACTTCTCAAAGAACGGTTGTAAATGCATTGGTTTCCAAATCGGTCTTGACTCGATATTCTCTTTTTCAAGAGCTTCCATTACATCAGCGGGTCTAACCTTACCGTATAAAGTCATGCTACTTAACCAATAGTTAGGCTCATTCCACTCATTGCTAGGCATGAATTCAATACCATCCAGCCCACTAAGTTCTCTTTTATAGAATTCAAGGATATAATTTTTCTTAGCAACTCGTTCTTTCAATACTTTTAGCTGACCTCTACCAATACCAGCAACTACATTACTCATTCGGTAATTGTAGCCAAGTTCACTATGTTGGTAATGTTTTGCTTGATCTCTGGATTGAGTCGCCCAGAATCTAGCTTTAGCAATCCGCTCTTCATTATTAGAAACTAGCATCCCTCCACCAGATGTGGTAATGATTTTATTTCCATTAAAAGAGAAGATACCGTAATCTCCAAACGTTCCAGTGTGTCTTCCTTTATAGTATGTTCCTAAAGACTCAGCAGCATCTTCTATAAGGACTACATTATATCTTTTACAAAGTGCTACTATTTTGTCCATATCAGCTGACATTCCATAAAGATGTACAACAATCACCGCTTTTACATCTGGGTATTTTTCAAAAGCTTCCTCCAAAGCCTTCGGACACATATTCCATGTTTTATAATCGCTATCTATAAATACAGGAATAGCATTTTGATAGATGATTGGGTTAGCTGTAGCCGAGAAAGTGAGTGTAGAGCAAAAAACGATATCTCCTTCTCCTACATCCGCTGCTTTAAGAGCCATGTGAATGGCAGCTGTTCCCGAAGTTAATGCTCCGGCTGCTTTTATACCAACCATATTAGCTAGTTCATTTTCAAATTGATTTACGTTTTCTCCAAGTGGAGCAATCCAGTTTGTGTCAAAAGCTTCTTTTACATATTGCTGTTCATAACCTTCATCACTCATATGTGGTGATGATAAGAAAATTCTTTTGCTCATTTATATGACTTCCTTCTATTATAATAGTAGTTTATTATCCCTTAGATTCTTCTTATACACTCATTTAATTTCTGAAGACAGAAGAAACCTTTATTTTACACTCGTACCTTGAATCGAAACCAACGACTCCACATTTTTCCTATTAGCTAGTCCAATTAATAATTGCTTCATCTCATCAATAGAAATCTCTGGTAGCTTCTCAATCACATATTCCAACTCCATCTGACTTATCGGAGTTGCTGCTCCTATATGAATCTTTGGAAATACGTATTTGCTCTGAATCTCATTTTCATCCAATAGTTCTTCAAATAGCTTCTCTCCAGGTCGAATACCTGAATAGTTAATACCTATCTCATCTTCTCTATAGCCTGAAAGCTTAATAAGATTCTTAGCTAAGTCAACAATTTTCACTGGTTCACCCATGTCAAGCACGAATATTTCTCCACCACTTGCGAGCGTTCCTGCTTGTATAACTAGTCTAGATGCTTCGGGGATCGTCATGAAATAACGAGTCATTTCTGGGTCTGTCACAGTGATTGGTCCACCTACTGCAATTTGTTTTTTAAATAGAGGGACTACACTTCCTCTGGACCCTAACACATTTCCAAAACGTACAGCTGCAAATTTTGTATCGCTATCTTTTGCAAGGTTCTGAACAATCATTTCTGCGAAGCGTTTAGTAGCACCCATTATATTCGGAGGGTTCACCGCTTTATCCGTAGAAATCATAACAAAATGTCCTACGCCAAACGTATCTGCTGCTTCTGCAACATTTTTCGTCCCAAATATATTGTTTTTGACCGCTTCCCTTGGATTGTACTCCATTAACGGGACATGCTTATGCGCTGCCGCATGGTAGATTACATCTGGCTTGTACTCTTCGATAATATCAAAAATTCGATTACGATCCTGCACATCTGCAATCAGTGGAATTATTTTTGTGTTTGGTGCAACCTTCTGACGCAATTCCATGTCTATTGTATATATAGAGTTCTCCCCGTGCCCTAGCAATATAATTTGTGAAGGATTAAATCTGATTACTTGTCGACAGATTTCTGAGCCGATAGAACCACCAGCACCCGTTACTAATATCTTTTTACTTGTTAGTTTAGAAGAGATGGCATTTATATCTAGTTCTACTTCATCCCGCCCTAGTAAATCTTCAATCCTAACATCTCTAATCTCGTTGACAGACACTTTACCAGTTAGTAAATCTTCTATAAGAGGCATCGTCTGTGTACGTATACCTGTATCCAAACACTTTTGCATCAGGACAGCTCGCTTAGATTTGTCTAAAGATGGAATAGCGATAATAATATGTTCAATATTCAAATCTAGCACAGATTCTTCAATAATATCTGTTCCTCCAAGAACACGTATATTAAAGATTTCTAAACCTTTTTTGTTAGATCCATCATCCAAAAATGCTACTGGTTTGAGTGGCGATTCTACATTTTTTAATAATTGCCTCGCGATCATCGTACCTGCAGAGCCTGCCCCTATGATAAGTGTACGTTTATGATTTTCTGCCAGTTCTTCTCTTGTAAGAAAGGTATCACGAAAGACTCTCCATGAAAGTCTTGATCCACCTATAAGTAGGATATGCAGCATCCATGTTATGGACAATGCACGAAGTAATACATGTCCCTCCACGAGGTATTGTACTGCTGCTACCGTCAGAATAGATAAAGTTACAGCTTTATAAATAGACAACAACTCTCGAATAGATGCATATTCCCATACTTTCCTATAAAGTCCGTAGTACATGGCAAATCCATGATGTGCAATAAAAATCGCAAGTGAACTAGCTATCAAAAATGTTGCTGAAAATGGATTATTTATTGGATAAAGCAAATAGTAACCTATATATATTGAAAATAGCACTATACAAGAATCGACAAATACTAACATGGACAATCTTCTTTTGAGTGACATGCCACAACCTCCCATTCTTTATATCTTTATGTATGAAAGTTTTCAACTTATTATATCAGCTCGGAATTACTCTGCTAAAAAAGCATTATCCATTTAATGTAAAAAAACCAAACTCATAATTCCTTTGGATTAAATGGATATTTCTTACAAAAATTAATTCACACAAACAAATTCCACCATTTTGCTTTTTCTAATACCTTAGGTTCAAAAATAATAACTTCGGTATTTTCGACGATTCTTGCATTATTTTCAAGAAAGATGTCGACTATATCTAACCGTTTCGATTTTTCCAGGTAAGTTAACCCTGCATCGAATAAAAAAGGTCGTGTTTTTAAATTGTGGACATCTGATCCGTATGTGTGAATTAAATTTGAATCTATTAGTTGTAGTGAAATCTTTTGAATAGACTTTCCAAAATGACCAGCGACGCTTCCGGCAGTTATTTGTGCAATGGCACCATGATTGATGAGCTTAAATAGTCTTTCTGGATTTTCTGCTATTGCTCTATTTCTTTCTGGATGAGCAATGATTGGTACTTTACCTAAGCTTAAAATACCTTGGATAATTGGAACTGTATAAGCAGGAATATTCGATGATGGTAACTCAATTAATACATATTTAGAATTTGCAAGTGCTAAAGCCTCTCCTGTACGTAGCAATTCTACGGTAGATTCTTGTATTCTAATTTCTTGACCCATGTGTATTTTCATCTTAATGTTCTGTGCTTTTATTTCAGTTCGTAAAAGTTCGATTTTTTCTATTACTGTTTGCTTAGTAACATTATAGTGCGGATTGAAAGCGTGCGAAGTCGCTATTATATCTGTGATTCCTTCTTTCACTGCATGTCTGATAAGTGCTATGGATTCTATCATTGTTTGTGGACCGTCATCTACTCCTGGTAGAATATGCGCATGTACATCAATCATGAATTTTTAGTATTCCTTCCTAGTCCAAGATTTTAAAAAAAAGAATAAGTAGGTACAAATACCTAGTTATTCAGCATTTCCATAATATTGATAGTAGTAATGGTCCTTACTTAGCTCAAAGTTATTCAAGACCACTCCTAGAATGTTGGCACTCGATGATAATAGTGCTTCTTTAGCTTTTAGAACTTCTGTTTTTTCTGTTTCCCCCGAGCTCATCACCAAAATAGTGCCATCGGTTTTGTTCGCCAATATTTGTGCATCAGCTACAGATAATACAGGTGGAGCATCAAATATGATCACATCGAACTTCTCTTTCATGTCGACAATTATTTTATCCATTGTTTGTGAGCCAATTAATTCGGCTGGATTTGGGGGGATAGGACCACAAGTGATTATTTGGAGATTTTCAGTTTCAGTATCTTTCAGTACTTCACTAAGATTTGCTTGGCGGGTTAATAAATTGGATAACCCAGTTGTATTTGTTACATGATATGTATAGTGTACAGTTGGCTTCCTCATATCAGCATCTACTAATAGAACTCGTTTTCCTTCTTGGGCAAATACAACCGCCGCATTAGCAGCAATCGTAGATTTCCCTTCTCCAGGAGAAGAAGAAGTAAACAGGAATGTTTTCAGTTCTTTATCCGGCATGGAGAAGTTAATGTTCGTTCGAAGTGTTCTAAATTGCTCTGATACAATTGACTTAGTATTAACACTTGTTACAAGTTTACGAGCAACAGTTTGAATAATACGTTTTCTATTTTTCTTCTTTACCATATTATTACCTCTTTCTACGTGGTGTCACTTGAACTTTAGAATCCATAATATCTTTATCGGAGATCGAGCTTATTAGGCCCAGAATCGGTAAATTTAATAGTTCCTCTATGTCTTGTTCACTTTTCACAGTTGTATCTAGATAGTCAAGAAGAAAAGCAATTCCTACTCCTAACATTAACCCGATGACAGCAGCAATTGCCATATTCAATATAGGATCTGGTTTAACTGGTGCGGGATTTTCCGCTAAAATTGCTGGAGTTAAGAGACTAACATTATCCACCTTCATTAGTTTGACAATTTCATTTTGAAAAACACTAGCCGTAGTATTCGCTATATCTACAGCGACACTTGGGTTTGGGTCTTGAACTGAAATATTCACAACTTGTGAGTCTTGTTCGTTGTTTACAGTAATTTTACTGTTTAATGCGGTTGGGGTAGTTTCTAAATCAAGTTGTTCAATAACCTTTGATAATATAACGGGGCTTTTAATAATTACATTATATGTATTGATTAATTGTAAGTTGGTTTGTATATCCTGAGAATTAAATGCCGTTACATCTGCTTTTTCTTGATTAATTAGTATTTGTGTTGATGCCTGATAGATTGGCGTCAAGAATAAAAAGCTAACAAGTCCACTTAACGTTACTGCAATGATTGTTAGTGAAATGATTAACGACATTCTTTTTTTCATCGTTTTAAATAAGTCCTGGAGGCTAATTGTCTCTTCCATTCAGTTAATAACTCCTTTTGGTCATTCTACTATTTTGTCATAGTATATCACATATTGTCATTTCAAACTCTATTCTAAAACAGTCAACTCTGCATAAATTTACTAATGTCATGATAATTGTAATAATTCCTACTTTTAATGCAGGTCCTATTACTCATAAAAACTACTATTTTATAGATATAATCAACTTATATATATACATAGTCTCACCCCTTAATATATGAAAAATAGAACTTATATATATATTTTTCGTACCACATAAATACTTTCGATTATTTTTAATATTCAAATTACTATAAATAAGAAACTTCCTATTATGAGGAATAAGTTAAATTATTAGCTATAAGTACTTAATATGATAATTGCTCCATTCAGGTTAGACTAACTCACTAACCACAATATATATACGAAACTTATTGACCATTGTTAAGTACATACATTACTAAGTTGTTGAAACTAGACACACCGTATTATCCCCTCGTTTATTGTTAATGAAACCTAATCGAGGGGATAATTTTGTTATCTTTTAAGCGCTTTACTAAGAATACTATCTCTTCTTGCTTTTTTTGTTGCTTCGTACTCATCTCTGAAACTTTGTGCATACGACTTATCATATCCATTTGCAATCAAATCTTTTTCCACAGCTAAGATAACTGCATTGAATATTGTATCCGTGTTGTTTTCTAGTCCATTTGCAGCTGTCATGTATTTATTATAGAAGTATCCAAAATTGACACCTTCTCCACTTTCACTACTATATTCTTCCATAGCATGTCCGATTAATGCATTTATCTTGGAATCTGCTTGCGCTTCTAAACCTTCGAAAGATGCACGATATTTATCTTTTATGGTTGCCACTGTTGTTGTCTCGGAATTATTTGTGTTGCCACTGTTGTCGCCAGTTGAAATGGTATCTTTTGAATTAGATGAATCATTTGAGTTATTCGTGGAAACGGATGTAGACTCATTCGACGTTTTTCCGTTTGAACTGTCATTTGAGCTATCTGTTGTCTCATTTATGGCGTTTGTATTATTTTTTGATGTGGAGATTTTATTCCCTTCGGATGTTTCTTCTATAATTTCGCCGTTCTCATCTATAAAAATAGTACTCCCATCAGGAAGCTCTACTTTATATGGTTCTGCGACAATTTCTGAAACTTTTTCATCGGCAACATCGTATTCTTTAAATTTAAATATATAAAGTAAATAACCTCCGCCAACAAGAATGATTATAGCTAGTATGATTAATAATATTTTAAATTTCTTCATATCTCTCTCCTTCATGCTCAATAAATAGTAATGTTGATAGTATCAATAATTGTCGAAGAATGCAGAAAATCCCCCCACACTGTGAGATGTGAGGGGATTATTTTATTTAAATGAAATGGTAAAGTTGACTGTTAACTCCGATCCGTTATTAACTGTAAGTGGAAGTGTAACTGTCTTACCTTTAAGATCATTTAGTGAATCTGCACCTGAAAATGTGGTAGCAAGATAGTTTACGCCTTGTGCTGATGTAGGATCAAAACCATTTACTTTAGTTACACCTAGTTCACTAGTAAATGTTGAGAAAAATCCTTTACCTAAAAACTCTACAAGTTGTAGATCTTCCTTTACTGTAACAGTTAAGGAGTTAGAACCATCTGTCGTAGCTGTTGTACTATCTGCAAAATTTGTGTTTAATACAGTAACTAAACCTTCAACTTTTGAATCCAATACTTGTTGCGCTGTAAGTGTTTCTGCATTTACTGCCGCTTTTACTTTTTCAACTTCTTCTAATAATGCTGTGATAAATTTGTTGTTTGCTGCATTTGGAAGACGTGTTAAAAGTGCTTCTACTTCTCCAAATTCCGCTTTTGCTTCTATCACTTTACCATCAGCGAGGAAGTCTTTGATTTCAAGTAGGCTCATGTATATAGTTACAGGAACCATTAACTCGTCACGTTTAGCATCCGCTGGTTTTTTGTATTCTTGTAATAGTAGATCTCGCGCTGCTTTACCAGAGAAACGATATAAAATAGCAGTTCTTCCTTTTAGTTGATAAGATAATTTATGATATTCTTTCTCTACTGTTGCAAAGTCATTTCTGTCTTGCGCTACTTGAATATTCTTCATAATTGGCATTAAATACTTTGTTGCATAGTTATATGCATCAATGTAAGGTACCAGACCACCAGATATCTTTTCGTTGTAAACCGCATCTAACTCATTTAGTTTTGCTTGCTTCTGGGATGAAGAAAGTTTAGATGAAACAACAGATTTTCTAACAGATTGATAGTTTTTCTTCATCGTGTTCAAAGCTGGGTATAACGCGCTACTCGGAGCTACTTTGCCACTTAAAGAGGGATTCACATAGTGAGTCGTTGCTTTGCTTAATTGTGATTTCACCTTATTGACTGACTGATCAAGCGATGATGCTCCCATTGCTACTGGTGAGAATGATAGAACTGTTGACGCTAACAAAGCTGCTACCGCCGTTTGTTTGATTAGCTTTTTGCTCATACTTCTCCTCCTTTTAATAGTTGATATTCAGTTGATATATTAATAATATTTCAACAATTCAATAATACTATCTACTTAAGAGTATTTCAACAGCGAACTCGACAAAATAATACAATTTTAGATAAGAATGTACTATTTTAGCCCCTCTATTTGTCCCGGTTCGTGAAAACATTCAAATGATTACATGTATATTGTACCTAAAAAGTCTATTAAAAAGATATTTTTCGGTATATTTTGGTATTTATTTGTGCCAACTTTTTTTCGTAGTTTTTGGAGCATTGCTATATGCAAAGCAACTATATTACAGAAGTTAAGGCTTGGTTTGTCTTATCATAAGGGTTTGGGAAGAATTCTTAAATCGAACCTTATTCCCAAAACAACTCTACCGATTCAAGGAAAGAGAGGTATATAAGTGACACGAAGAAGAAAATAAAGGCAGAATCTATCAACGTCACTACTTTGCGAAAGAAGTAATATCTAGTCCTACTTACTAACAGTATTAATTACGGGTTCGGGTCTTGGGGTAGGAGTGGGAGTTTAAAGAAATGTAGATATCTACAATCACGTTTAGTAAATGATGATAGGATCGTCTGTAGTTTTCTGAGTATTTTGTTGCACAGGGACATAAAAAATACCCTCTCCAGCGAAAAGCAAGAGAGAGTAAGGATGTAGTCAGATGTCAAAACTGTTTGCAACACAGGGACATACTAGAACTTAAGCGTGAAGTTCACTGTGAAATCTGGTGTGTTATTTACGGTAATAGGGAAAGTAAAAGATTTTCCTTTTAGGTCAGCTAGTGTTTTTGCATCTGCGGGAAATGTTGCTTTCAAGTCTTTTAGGGCTTCCGCTGATAATGGACTGTTCCCGTTTATTTTTTGGATTCCTAGGCTGCTGATTAGAGAAGTGTAAAAATCTTGACCAATAAATTGGATAATACTGATATCTTCTATCACTGCAATTTCAAGTGTGTTAGAAACGGTAGATGCTAAAGTTATTTTGGAATCTGTGCTAGCATTGGTGGTCTTCACTAATGTAGCTACTTTTACATCTAATGCTTCCTGTGTTGTGATTGGTGCAGGAGTAAGATTAGGGTTTCCGTTTACTATTGCTTCTACTTTTTTCATTTCTTGTTGTAATGCGGTATAGAAATGGTTAGTAGAATCTTTAGGTAAACTTGCAGCTAGTAGTTTAAGTTGTTCATATGCTTTTAATGCTTCTGGCAGTTTACCAGATGTAACCAGGCCTTGCAGTTCTGCTAACTTCATATAAACAGTTACTGGAAGTTTTAACTTATCACGGACTTGATCGGCCGGTTTTTTGTATTGTGTTAATAATAGATCACGCGCAGCCTTTCCAGAAAAACGATATAAAATTGATGTTCTTTCTCTTAGTTGGGCAGACAGGTCATGGTAACCTTTTTCTACTGCTGCTAAATCATTTTGTTGTTCCGCTTTGTTTAAGTCACTCATAATAGGTGCTATATATTTAGAAGCATAGTTATAAGCATCCATATATGGTACTAATCCTTTTGTGATTTTCTCATTGTATAGTGCATCGATTTCTTTTAGTTTGCTGTTTTTTTCTTTCGCAGAAAGCTTTGAGTTTGCGATGGCTTTTTTTGTGGACTCAAAGTTTTTCTTTACACTGTTTAAAGTTGGATACAATGAATTGCTTGGAGCTAAGTTTCCAGCAATTGCAGGATTAACATATTGTTTAGCCGCTGCATTTAATTCCACCTTTAAGGCATGAACCGACTGATCTACCGTGTTTGTTTTTGCAAATGCACTTGGCGAAGCCACCAAAATAGCACTTGTTAATAAGGCTGCCGCTGTTGTAGTCTTCATAAAGTTTTTCTTCATAATCTTCCCCTTAATGTTCGTTTATTTTACTTGAAATTTCATTAATACGGTTGTTTTTAATGGGCCTTCTAGAGAATCTTTTAAATCTTTCGTTATCATTAATTCATAACTACCTGGTTTGTATCCTTGCTTTGGTGCCGAAATTAGAACCTGCTTCGGGTCCGTAGAAGATACCTTTATCGAAACAGGAATACGTACTGTCCCGTCCTTTACAACGAAAATTCCATTATCTACACTCTTTAGGTTAACAACTTTGTTTAAGTTGATCGTCCAAGTTTTGTTTGAAGCTACTGGCTCGGATTTTTCAATAATTTGACCCCATTTATCGGGAATGCTAGGAAGCGGTTTGTTTACAGGAATAGAGAAATTAGCAAAAAACTGATCTGCTAGCACTTGATACCCCGCCATATTTGGGTGAATATCTGCTGGATTTTCTAAATAAGCAATTCCATTTTTATCAAACATCTGTGCAACTTCAACGAAATGAACACCTTCTCGTTTAGCTAAAGTAGCAAGTTGATCATTTGCAATGCTAAAAGCAAGTTGCACTTTTTGCTTCAAAGCTACATCTTGAATATGTGGTAATGGGAAATAATAACCATATAAATACACATCTGCATCAGGATTGAGCGTTTTTATCTGCTTTATAGCAGTGGCTAAATTCCCTGATACGGTTTCGAGAAGAGCAGTTGCTTTAGGAAGATCGATTTGAATACTTCCATTTACAGGATTATAGAATTCATCGATAAAATCATTGGCTCCGCTTATGATCGTTACAAGTTCTGCTTGTTTTAGAGACTTCTGCACGTCTGTTCTATTTACCGTTTCTACCAATCCAACACTAGTTTGACCAGAAGCTGCAAACTCTTTTATAAACGAACCTAGTACTTTTTCTTTTGCTAAAACCTCACTTATGATATCCGTGAATCCCCTGCTAACAGCTACTCCATAAGGGTTATGTCCAGAAGCCAATGAATCCCCTAACGCTACATAGTCAATTTTTGTATTTTCTGCATACACAGATGGAGAATAAATACTAAAGAAAGTAAAAGTTACGACTAGTATACATGCCCATATTTTACGCAATATGTATCCCCTCCTTTAGGTTTATTTTGAACAAATAATATATGAATCTACCTTAAGAATTATGACTACCATTTTACTTTAAAGAAAAATTGTATTATCAATTTTTTCCAGTGATACCTCTGTTTATATTACATGAAAGTATCAGACCTAACAATAGTATTTTGATAATTCCTAATTGTTTGTTTAACGAAGGCAAAGGAGAATTGAACCATCATAGAGAATTACCTTAAGGAGTGATCCGTATGCTGTTTGGTATAAATCATCATGTATATGCATTTCATATGAGGTAGGTATATAGGAAGATAAAGGGGTTGGGAATTCTGAGAAGGTTTACCGTAATTGTAGTAGTATTTACGCTTATGTTTTTATCTGTTAGTAATGTGAGTGCCGCTCCTTTATTCAAAGATGTTGGAGATGATTATTTTGCTAAAGCGGAGTTAGACTTTTTAGCTTCTAAAGGCATTTTAGTAGGTGATCCGTCGAAAGACTTTGGGTTATCACAAGAACTTAAAAGACTAGAGGCTGCAGAAATGCTTGTAAAAGCACTGGGGTTGGAGGTTAAGGCACAATCCGATTTGGTCATTTCCGATGTTCCGAGGGATCATGCAAGTTTCCCTGTAATCGCTGCAATTGTAGAAAAAGGAATTATTAAATTGGACGAGAATGGTGCTTTTAATCCAAATGTATCCTTTTCAAGGGGCGAAGGTGCCGTTTTCCTTGTTCGCGGGTTCAATTTAACGGGTACTACTAAAACTCCTTTCGTAGATGTGTTGCCTGAATATTGGGTTTCTGAGTTTATTCATGTATTACAAGCAAATAGTATCGCTACTGGATATCCAGACAATACTTTTAAACCATTAGTCAATATTACAAAGGAAGATTTTGCTATTTTACTTGCCCGTGTTTTGAATCCAGCTTTTCGAAAAGTAATAACACCAGTACCAGTGCCTACGCCGCCAGTACCTACTCCTGCTCCAACACCTACACCTGTTCCCGTTGCTTCCTGTGAGAAACCAGGTAAGGTAAAAAAGACGTTTGTGAATGTACAAGTAACGTCTCTTTGGCATAAACCAAATATTAATAGACCAGTAGATAAAGCTTCTATTACCACTCCTGTAAATATTACAAAGTGGACGAAAAGTATGAATCTGACCCAAAAATGGTGGCTCGTGGACAAAACCGATACGCAAGCACTATTCGGTGATGAAGTCGTCACCTTAAAAAAGAGCGGTAAATGGACTAGAATTGCTGTTAAAGATCAGTATGTCCCCTACCAAAAAGAAGGATATCCCGGATGGGTCCCATCATCGCATATAGTAGAAACAACTACAGATACTTCTGAATGTCCCATCGCAATTGTAAATGCAAAATCTACTAATCTATACCAAGATACGAATAAGAAAAAAGTTTATATCCCGATCAGTTACACGACTATTCTTCCGGTAGTGAAAGAAGAAGGTGAATGGTTGCATGTAATGACTCCAGCAAATGGCATTAAATACTTAGCGAAGAAAGATGCGAAGGTTTATAAAAATTACGCAGCAGTACCAAAGCCATCTCAAAAAGATATCGTCAATAGCGCTAAACAATTTTTAGATCTTCCATACTTATGGGCAGGCACTTCTGCTTATGGCTTCGACTGCTCAGGTATCATTTACTCCGTGTACAAGAACCATGGAATACTTATACCGCGCGACTCCTTTTATCAAGCAACAAAAGGCACATCCGTTTCCAAGAAAAACTTACAGCCTGGTGATCTAGTATTTTTCGCAGGTAATGGAGGAAAAGGAAAAGTGTATCATGTCGGGTTATTTGTAGGGGACGGCAAAATGCTCCATGCTCCACATGCCTCTTCGAAGGTCAAAATAGAATCAATGAATGCAGGAAATTATAAGAGGAATTACGCAGGTGCAAAAAGGTATTTGAAATAACGAAAAGCCCGCTTTCCTAGTTGGAAAGCGGGCTTTTCGAAATGGAAGTGAATTGTGTGCTACACAGGGACTACTGGATATCAATTACTTCCAAAGCCGGTGGATCCACTGGAGTTGTGATGATTGGTTTTGGAGTTACAAGCGCTAGTTTTCTTTTAGAAGGTGTTTCGTATTTTACTTTTGCTGTGTTTTTTTGAACGAAGCTACTTCCGCCTACACCGTATAATCCGTTATGTTGGCCTTTATAGCTGTATACGCGATATTCGTCCCCTTTTTTCAGCATACGAACGGTAGATAATGTTCCATTGCTTTCCATTTTCACAAGTGGAGTGTCTGCTAAAATTGTTACTTTTCCAATTTGTCCAAGCTTCAGCTCAGTTTTTCCCCACATTACTTTCGTTGTTGCTTGTGAATTCATCGGAATTGCAATGAATAGTCCAAAACAAACTAAAATTGGCAATGCTTTTTTCAATGCTTTTATTAACATTTTATTACCTCCTTCTTTTGTGGATGTTCATTAGTTCCTATTGTAATGGAGTTCAGCAGAATTTAAAAGGTCCCTGTGTAAGATACAATTCTGAATTGTATTTTACACAGGGACATTTAGTCTATAAGCTGATAGTATAGTAGGGTGATTATTATTAAAAAAGGAGGGAAATAAGTTGATTCAAAAAGTAAATTTAAGGAATAATTTTTTTGTAGGTATTTTAGTATTTTGTATGCTATTAATACTACCATCCCTATCGAGCGCAGCTAGTTTTGAGACTTCTGTAAATGTAAAACCCGATAAAACTTGGACTATAACGTTCAATAAGGCAGTTGATGCTAGTAGTGTCCACGCTAATTCGGTTTATGTGTTGGACCAATTTGGGGTAAAGCAAAACGGGCCACTTACTGTCGCTTCGGATCGTAAAAGCGTCCAAGTTGCTGCTCCAACTGAGGGGTATACTTACGCAGCAACGTATACACTTCATATTACAAATAGTGTGACGGATGAAGATGGTAAACCCCTCGCTACATACAATCAAAAACAATTTACAATTGAGACACCCGGTACATACGATGTCGTCAATATTGCAGCCAATGGAACTACTAGTGTAGTAAAATCGTACGCTACTTATGAGATTGCTTTAACCAACTTAAAGCCAGGTCAGGCCATCCAGTATAAGGATTCCCTTATCAAAATGTCTCGTGGAATGGTCGTTACGAAAGCTAATGGAGCTAATGTATTAACGAATGTTTATTCTGATAAGCAACTAACCAAAGCATTTACTTATGTAACTGCAAATACAGATCTACTATATATTGACTCTACAGATGCCTATGTGGAGGTAAATGTCGCAGGTAAGAACATGTTTATTAAACATGAGAATAGTAATCTTATTCCGGAGAGTGCGTTGACAGGTAGATCATATTTTTCTGCAGCTAATGGTCAACTAGTACATTCTATTTATTCAAAAAGCAGTAAAACTTATTCTTCCTATCAAATTGGAGCTGCACCTGCTTTTATGATTCCCGGTCAGACATACTATAGCGTGGATGGTGTTCATTTTACAAATACTTCTGGACAAGAAATAGGGACAAGCTATCCTTATTTTGAATACTTATCCGCACGAAGTAAAACGAATTATACAGCGGAAGAAATCGACACTTATATAATGACCATGCTTCAAAAGCTAGAAAGCGATTACCCAAATAATATATTATATCAACAGGCAACTCAAAAAAGTAAACTTATTGGTCTCGGTTCTTATCTTAAACAATTAGAAGAATCGCAGCATATCAATGCATTATTCATCCTTGCACTAGCTCAGCATGAAAGTGCATACGGTTTAAGTAATAGAGCGCAAGAATACAATAACCTTTTTGGTCTTTATGTTACAGACAACAATCCTTTAGCCAAATATTTTACAACAGTGGAACAAAATATTGATGAGCTAGTAAATGCATTTTTAAACAAAAATTATCTTCGTCCGAACGCCGGTTATGCGAATGGTGCAGTTTTTGGCAACAAAGCAATCGGGATCAACGTTAAATATGCATCTGACCCATACTGGGGAGCAAAAGCTGCCGGCCATATGTATCGTATCGATCAAATGATGGGTGGACGAGATTCTCTGACTCCCTACAAACTTGGCATCACCAACACATCTGGTCTAAACGTTCGTACTGGTCCTGGCACTAATTTTACAGCTGCCTATCGATATACAAATAGTGGAATGCCAATCACGATATTAGATGATAATCTACTAGAATCTGAATGGATCAAGGTTCTTTCGGACTCGGTGGACTACACGGAATTGTATATTCATCGTGATTATGTTGATGGAATTTAGTAGTTCCCTGTGTAAGATACAATTCTGAATTGTATCTTACACAGGGACAAAAAAATAAGCCCACACCTCTGCTATATAAGAGGCGTGGGCTTTTCGTTAACTATCAGAATTGTTTGCTACACAGGGACAGTTTACGTTAAGCAGAGACAGGAATCGCTCCTGCATCCGGCATGATAGATTCAAAACTTGGTACTGAAAGTTCCGGACTTGGGACTACAGTTTCAGAACCTGGAACGATTGATCTGATGCTTGCTTCTGTGATATTTACGTTTAGTGTGAGTTCATTTTTACCGTATTTAACGGTAATTGTTGTATTTCCTGCTTTTTTGGCTCTTACTAAACCACTGTTCACTGTGATTAATGCTTTATCTCCTGGAGTATATTTTGCCGCAGCTGTTACATCTCTTTCAGTTGCTGTGCCATCTGGTGTTGTTGTTACTTCTTTAATCGCTATACGCACTTCTTTTCCAGCTTCTAACTCGATTTGTGTGTTATCTGCAACCAATGTTACTTCTGGTGCAGCAACAGTTACGTTTACTGTTAGATTATTTTCTCCGTAGCTAACATTGATCGTTGTGGCTCCTGCATTTTTTGCTCTGACTAAACCATTCGTTACAGAAGCCACAGAATTATCCGCTACTTTGTATTTTGCAGAAGAGGTAACATTTTTTTCTGTTGTTTTTCCGTCTACTGTTGTTGTGATTTCCTTAATAGTCAGTTGCGCTTCTTTTCCTGGTTCCAAATCAATTTGTGAGATGTCTGTATACAGCGTCACTTCTGGTTTGGTTACCGTCACATTTACAGTTATTTCATTTTTACCGTAATTCGCAGTGATCGTTGTGCTTCCTGCATTTTTGGCTTTCACTAAACCATCTGTTACAGTAGCTATTGCTTTATCTGCCACTTTATATGTTGCAGCAGTTGTCACGTTTCGTTCGCTTGTTTTCCCATCTGCAGTTGTTGTTACTTCCATAATTTTTAATTGGGATTCTTTGCCTGATTCCAAACTAATATCTGGTTTGTTTACGCTTAGTGTTACTTGTGGTTCTGCCACTGTTACATTTACAGTAACTTCATTTTTACCGTATTTAGCGGTAATTGTTGTGCTTCCTACACCTTTTGCTGTTATTAAACCTTTATTTACAATTGCAACTTTATTGTTTCCAGATTTATATGTTGCAAGACTTGTGATGTCCGTTTGTTTCGTTTTTCCATCCGCTGAAGTGATTACTTCTTTAATGATTAATTGGGCTTCTTTTCCTGGCTCTAAATTAATTTCAGTTTTATTTGCTGTTATAGTCACTACCGGCTCTGTAACTATCACATTTATAGTTACTTCCTGTTTACCATACTTAGCGGTAATAGTAGTTTCCCCTGCCTTTGCTGCCGTTATTAAGCCATTGCTTACAGTTGCAATTTTACTGTTTGCCACTTTATACGTAGCAGCTTTTGTTACGTCTACTTTCTTTTCTTTTCCATCTGCAGTTGTTGTTACTTCCACTATCTTCAGTTGGGCTTCTTTTCCAACTTCCAAATCAACTTGCGTTTTGTTGGTCGTTAATGTCACACCTGGTTCAGTGACTGTAGCATTTACAGTTAATTCATTTTTACCGTATTTAACTGTAATGACTGTAGTTCCTGCATCTTTAGCTGTTACTAAACCATTTTTTACTGAAACTACTTTAGTGTCTGCTACTGAATATTTGGCAGCACTTGTTACGTCTGTCTTTTTCGTTTTACCGTCTGCTGTTGTTGTTACTTCTGTTATTTTCAGTTGGGCTTCTTTTCCTTTTTGTAGGTCAATTTGTGTTTTATTTGCCGTTAAAGTTACCTCTGGTTCTGTAACGGTCACATTCACAGTTAGCTCGTTTTTACCGTATTTAACAGTGATTGCTGTGCTTCCTGCATTTTTTGCTATGACTAAACCATCTTTTACGCTAGCAACTTTGTTGTTTGCCACTTTATATGTTGCAGCTTTGGTCACATCTTTGCGTTTAGTTTTTCCATCTGCTGTTGTTGTTACTTCTGTTATTTTCAATTGTGCTTCTTCTTTTGGTTCCAAATCGATCTGTGTTTTGTTAGCAGTTAAAGTGACCCCTGGTACAATAACTACTGGATTTTTTACCGTCACATTTACTGTCACTTCATTTTTACCATGTGTAATTGTAATTGTAGTAGAACCTTTTCCAACCGCAGTCACTAATCCATTTGCAACTGTTGCGATACTTTCGTCTGCTACTACATACTTAGCTTCGGAAGTTACATTTTTAGTAGTTGCATCACCTTCTACAGGCGTAGATGTTTCTGTTACAGTCAGTTGAGATGTTTCTCCAGCTGTTAAGTCTAGCGAAGTTGGATTAACAGAAAGAGTTAATACAGGTTCTACTATTTCTTTTTCGTAAATTAATGCTTCGCCAACATTACCTGCAGCGTCATTAATAATTACTTTTACTGAATCTGTGTCAGCTGTTACTGGGAATGTAAAGCTACCATCTTCATTCAAATTAAATGAAACCGCTGCTTTTGCTACCCCGTTTTCAGTGGCAATATACGAAGCTTTTAATTTTTCATTTAAATTATATTCTAAACCGTATAAATATAATTCTTCATTGTAATCGATATATTTGTCTGTTACTTTACCTGTTGCATTACCTTCAGTTACTGATCCAGTAATTACTGGTTTTGTAGTTTTCACGACAATTGGTCCTACATAGTCGGAAACTACTCCTGAAGCTGCAACGCCAGTAAAGTCAACTGTATATAGACCATCTGGAATCGTTGTTGCAGGTGCAGTACCCCATGGTTTGTACTGTCCGGCAACATTCAGGGTATAAGATCCTTTTGCTAGTGCTGCACCTGAATGTAAGTAACCAATATAGCCATCCCCGTATTCCCCACCTTCAGGATTCATAATATCCCAAAGTTCAATATAGTTAGTAGTTACGTCACCAGTTAGTGTAAATGATAGAACTGCAGTATCTTTAACTCCATCCCCATTAAATGACAAATCTGTAGTTGAGATTTTGAAGTCTTTTAATTGGGTTGCCTCTGCTCCACCAAAGTCAGCCGCAAATGGCAAGGAAACTTCTGAAGCCGCACCGTTAATATAGATATATCCTAGTATTTCAGAACCGTTTGGAGCAGTTGCTTTAGACGCAGTCAATGTAACTTTTAACACTTGCTCTCCAGCAAGATTGAATGTCGGTTTGTCTATCGTCACTTTTGCATCACCAAAGGATTTTGTTACATCCACTGAAACGTTATAGTTTCCACCTTTACCAGCAATATCTTTTACTAAAATTTCTTTTGTTACTGAAATATTACCTTCTTTCAGTGATTGTGGACCGAAAGTAACTGTCCCTTTTAAGTTTTCTACTACTGCTCCAGTACCATCTAACACTGCAGTATCTACTCCATAAGCAAGTATTTCTGGATGTGCTGCTGCATATGCATTCACACGTCCTGCTCCTTGAGCAAATACATCATACTTCGTTGTATCCAATATTTTAGCCGTATTGGAAAGGGCTACTTTTACATCAAAAGCATTCCAATCAGGATTTGCTTGTTTTACAAGCGCAGCAATACCTGCGATATGCGGTGTTGCCATAGAAGTTCCTGTTTTACGATCATATGCTTCGTCGTAAACAGCTTCAGGAAAATCTTTTTTGTACATTGGAATAGTAGACATAATATTTGTTCCAGGTGCACTTACATCTGGTTTAATATCAAAGTTTGGTGTAGAAGGTCCACGTGAACTGGAGTCATTTACATCATCTCCAACAGTATTCGTGGAAGCAAATTTACCAAAGCTAACTTTTCCTGTTCCACCTGCCAATGCAGCACGAATTGCCACTCCATCAGTCAAAGACATATCATAAGTTGGAATGAAGGCAAATGAATCGCCAAGGAATGTACCTGATGCATTTGGTGTACCCGATCCTGTTGCTGAGTTATGAATAATTGTAGCAACTGCTCCTTGTGCCTTCGCATTATCAATTTTATCGACAAATGCAATTGAACCACGAGCAATCAAAGCTACTTTCCCTTTCACATCAATTCCTTCATAATCTTTTACTTCTCCAAGGCCAGGTACTGCTACTAAGTCAAACTCACCTTGAAGTTGTGTTGCTAAATCTTTTCCAAAAGTTGTACCCATTAACTGAAGTTGTTTCGTTAAGTTATAGTCTCCAACTGAAACTTTAACTTCTCCGTTATGCATCGTTTCAGGATTTGTTGTGTTACCCACTCCAATCCCTAAACGTGCAGTAGCCGGAGTTCCCATCGTGCCACGATTTGGACCATCATTACCCGTTGCAACAACTCCGATAGTACCAGCCATCATGGCATTATTTATAGCAAATGATCCTGCATCGGTTTCAGAGTTTGCTCCTCCGCCAAGTGAAAGGTTGATAACATCCATTTTTTCAATTACCGCTGTATCTATTGCTTTTACTATACCTGAAGTTGAGCCACTACCATACGCTCCAAGTACACGATATGCATAAAGATCTACTTTAGGTGCAATCCCTTTAATGCCATATTCGTTTGCGCCGATTGCTGCAATTGTGCCAGCAACATGTGTACCATGTGATGTATAAAATGAACTTCCCGTTGTATTAAATTCAGGTGTTCCTGCTGGACGTTCAGAAGGTAATGTCTCGGAAGCATCATCTTCTGTACGTGTTTTTGTATAAGTAGATGAGTTTGGAATGAAGTTCTTTCCACCTTTATAAATGCCGGCGAATTCTGGATGATCTGCATCAATACCTGTATCAAGTACCGCTACTTTAACCCCTTGTCCCTCAATTCCTTCATTCCAAAGCTTTTCAATTCCTAAGAAAGAGATACTTGTATTCATCTTTGCATCTACTTTAGGAGTTTTAATAATTGTAGAAGGTTTTGTTGGTTTCGTTTTTTGTGGTTCCTCCGACGCATAAACAATTGTGTCCGGTTCCACTAATGTTACTCCTTGAACAGTTAGTAGTTTTGGAATATCACTCGCTTTAACTGTTGCTGCGAAACCATTCAACACTGTATCAAAGGCATAACCTTGTTTAATCGTAATATTTTTTATAGATAATTCCTTTTTCACAGATGTTTGTTGTGCCTTTACTTTGGTTCTCACTTGTTTTTCTTCAGTAGCTGAGAACGCTTTTCCTTTTAATTCGCTTATTCCTTTTTCAAGAGCAACTGGTTTTTCAGATAAATGAATGATCACAGCAACATCTTGGTTACCCGTTTGGTCTTGTAAGTCTTTGTGTAATTTTGGCCCACCATCTAATACATTTAACTGTTGTGCTATAGCTGATTTTAACTGCATCGTACTTTCGCTTGGTGTATTTTGCTTGAATGGCTTTACAGCTGAGTTTGCAGAAGCAGTCATAGCCGGGCTAAGCATCGTTAATACCATAGCTAGTACCATTAATATGCTAAATAACTTACTTGATAAGTTTTTCTTCAATACAAATTTCCCCTTTTCCAAAGCGTGATTTAGTTGACGAGCCTAACTATAAATTTTGCTCCATACCGCTAATGCTTTTTTATAAAAACCGCTTCCTTCCTATGAAAATAGTTAGTTATAAAGTCGCTATCATGATGTAATATCATTTCTACTATATGTGCTAGTCTTGGTGGCTATGACATGTCCACACAAAAAAGGTCCCTGTGTAAGATACAATTCGGAATTGTATCTTACACAGGGACAATCTAAGGATTCACTATTAAAGACTTATCAAATACGTAATTATATTCGCTTGTGATTATCTCATAAGGAGCTAACTTCTTTACAGAACCATTTAAGGTGGTAACCTTTGCTAATCCGTCTGGTGTGAATTCGTACATTTCCGTTCCTATTATGCGGGCACCGGTCTCGAAGAAAATCTCCATCCAACCATCTTGGTTAATATCATAAAAGTAAAGAATTGGCGCATTCTCTGCAGAAAGTGTTAGTGGCGTTATTTCAATTCCATCAATTTCTACTACTATTTCTACATTTTCATTTAAGTAACTGCTACCTCCTATTGCCCCACCTCTAAAAGAAATTGTTTCTAAGATTCCATCATTATTTACGTCGATTTTATCCTCAATAAAAAAATCAAACATGCTAGGTGCTTTTAATGTAGGAATATAGGAAGAATCATTAGAGATAGTCTCCGCATTAGATACTACGGATTGATCTTCGGCCAAATACTTTATGGACTCTACTTCACTGTCAAAAAACTTCCACTCTTCTTTTTGAGGTTTCAGTGTATGGATGAATATGGACTCGTTATCTCGGAAGTTTTCTCCTTCTACAAGAGTTGTTATTTGAGTTACACGTACTTTGACTTCTTGTTCTGATATAGATAAAAACTCAAAATCCCTAAGTTCATATGCCAAGTCAAAGTTTTCAAATAGGTCACTTAGCATTTTTTTTATTTCCGCAAAAGTTGTTTGCTCAGCATGTGTATACACCTTAGACATATACTCATCCATATTCTCGTTTTCAAGTGCTTGTATATTACCTTCAAGCACCTTAATAATCTCGGATTCAATATTAGAATCTGGCTCTGATTCTGTAATTTTATTATTAGTCGGGACAAATATGAACATGGTCATTACTATTAGTAAAGAAACTCCTCCCAATACAAGTGTTCCAAAAACGCCTTTCCAACTAGTACCGCCACGCAACTGAATTTCGTTTTTTAATAACTCTACATCACTAATATTACTCTCTGACATTTCACGAATTCTTTTTAGTGCATGGCGACGGTAAAACATATTACCGGTAATTCCAACAGTAAATGAAACAGCGAACCCCATCACGGCATTAAAAATAACCTCGTCTATTCCTAATACAGTAACTAAGAGGTTTATTCCTATAAAAACTCCGAGAATCGAAAATATTGGCTTATACATTTTTCTATAACCAAACCAAAAAAGTGGAAAGAAAAAAGCTATCCAGTTCCACGTATTCAAACCTTTTGACCATCTTCGTATGTAATAGTGTTGCTTTTTTTCACCTATAAATAATCTAAGTATTTGACTATCAATGTCAGGTTTAGGTTTAGTTCTAACCCTTCTCTTGTTAGTAGTAGATTTTAATGCTTCTATTTTCACTTCTACATCTTTACCACATATTGAGCAAAACTTTGCTCCATCATCTATTCTTGAACCACATGAAGCACAGAACAGTTATATTCCTCCTATAATTCTTTTACCCCTCCCATATCATATGCTGTTGTATTTTCGGTATTCCCTAAAAGGTCCCTGTGTAAGATACAATTCTGAATTGTATCTTACACAGGGACCAAAGAAAAATCCCCTCTAACTAAGTTAGAAGGGATTAAAAGTCAGTATGCAGAATGGTTATTTACAAGTGAAGTAGATCCATTCCCTGTAATACTGAATGTAAGCTGATCTTGGTTTACGATTCCACCAGTCTCGGTAATGACAAATAACGAGGCTTTATGATCGAATCCAGCATCCACAGAAACGAAGTCCATGATTTGAAGAGTATTTTCATCTATATACTCAACTTTCACCACAGTGTTTCTTCCAAAGCCATCGTTTAATGTAATGGTTCCAGTTAACCCTTTTTTAAATTCATGTCCATAGGAAGGATTATGGAATGTAAATTCTAATGTGTCTGAAATAGATAAACCATTAGAACCCCTGTCATTTAAAACTATTTGAGTAGAAGCAAACGCTCCTTCATTAATGGTAGTTGTAGCAGGATTATTTGCATTTACTGCTCCTTCCCCACCTATTCCATCTTTGCCTGGAGCGTATTGATAAGCAACAAATGTATTAGCCACTTCCTGTATTAAGCTTACAGATCCAAGTGTCCAGTTTCCTTTCGCATCCACGATAGTATTACCTACCAGTACATCATTTCTATAGACTTTCACCTTATTACCCGGTTGTGCAGTGCCGCTTATATCATATGAGTACCCATCAAATGTGAGTGGAGAAGTGACTGGATTTTGGAATTCTAATTCTGCATCTGCCGTTATATCTACATGAATGTTCCAAGTGGAATGGTTATCTGTTCTTGTTTCATAACCAACTTCAACTCTATCTCCTTTAGAGAGTGCTTTTTCAAATACTTCTTGTGAAACTTGTTCACTATAGATAAAGAAAAGATCATTTGCATCCCATTTATATTTATAACCACCCGTATAAATAAAATCTCCTTCAGTAGCAATCTCGTTGCTATCAATGGTTAACATATAAGAGCCTTCTACATTTTGAAGCTGATAAAAATGTGTAATTCCTGCTTTTTTGGTGCTTTTATTACCATCTATTTTTTGTATTATTGGTTGGACATTAGTGACAGATGGAGTTTCGGCATTAAATCCATATGCAGCTGCTATTATAATTATTAGGTTTCCATTTGGGTCTGCATAGCTAATTGTCTCTTGACCACTTTCAATCCTTTGCCCGTTGACAGAAGTAATTACCGCTGAGGATTCTCCCAGGCTAATTTGCACTCTTCCGTTATAATTACTACCATCTAAATTAGTTAGTTTAGATGTATATACTTGGGAATCAGTCGTTTCAAGATATGCAGTTTCCTTATCGGTCAATGCGATACCTGTTGTATCAGGAACAGCTTCTGTCTTAAAGTTCAGCTGGTTTTCGTTCCAACTTACCGTATAACTTGTATTAGCGTTTAAATCAGATGTAGTCAATATCACTGATTTTTTGTCATTGGATAACTTAGCTGATTGGACAGTTTCACCAGAAACTTTAAATTGGCCAGCTACTAGGCCTTCTAAAGGTATATTGTAAGCTTTTGAGAAATTAACTGTTACGCTGTTTTTACCATCTGATGTTATGAACAATGGCTGTAAAGGTAAAGAATTTAATGTTTCATCGAATGCTTTAGTTAGAACTGTTCTAAATGTAAAATTCATGTTTTTGTTATCTATGTAAGAGTTGGCTTTGTCTAATTCTAAGGAAGCTTCTAGTAATCTATTCTTTTCAATAAAATCATTCGCATCGTCAAGGTACATTTTAACCGTTACGTCATATTTCACATCAGCGATTAATTTTTCCATGGATGGCTTCACTTGATTACGAATATTATCTCTAGTAGATTGCCCATATACTCGATCTAATAATTTTACTTGTTTTCTATATTCTGCTGTTGCTATATGGTAAGTAGCTTCTACACTACTAAGATTTGATGAATTTACCGCCTCTTGCAAATTACTTATTAAACTCCTAATTTTCTCACTAGAAGTTATAGCATCTATGTATGCTTGTGCTCGTTTTACCTGGATTTTTGGATCCACTAATTTAGCTTGAGCACTAAGTTGTTCAGAGATTGATAACTTAGTAGCAGCTTTTTCAACAGCCACGATGGTTTCTTTTGTCGTGTTATATTGCTCGTATGGGCGCGTTTGAAAATCAGCGGAGCCTTCTTTGGAAATGGACCATTTTAATATAGTTCCTGCATTTTGTGCATCTGTGACTAATTGAGTTATGTTAGGAGCTGCATTCACTTGCGGAACGGTGATAAAAGTAACTAAAAAAGTAATTATTATTGTAGAATATAAAGTTTTTTTCCTCATACTTGCCTCCATATTAAGATTGTTTATAGTTCGGAATGCCCCACATTAGTATATCATGCAAAGATAGACAAACTTATTTCTTAATAATGGAATGGTACTTGAATAGTAGTCTTTAAAATTAACTAGCTAGATTATGTTATAATAATAGTTAATTATGTAAAGAAGAAAGGAACTAAACAATGACAAATATTCCTACAACATATAAAACAGAATTAAACTTTTCAAAAGACTGGGATATATCTGCACCAGATAAATATATCTTCCAGTATTTCCATCAGCAATTAGAGAACTTAGAAGCAAATAAACTCCATATTCATGGAGTGAAATTGCACACTGTGGAGTCAGGAATTGTCGTAACAGCTATAATTAGACATTCGCTACCTAAAAAATTACGTCTAGAACAAGTAGTATTAGTAGTTAAAGATAAAGAAGGGAAAGAACTAGCGAAGAAACAATTTGATATGGAGTTATTTGGAGAACTAGAAGCTTGCACAGCAAGACCGTGGAATTTCCTATTTGAAATGGGCGATTTATTAGTGCCTTATGATGAACTTACAAACGAAATGGATTTTGAAATGGCATTTGAGTATTATGAAAAAGTTGTAAAAGATTTTGAACTGTACTTGGATGAAAATTGGTCGAAAGGCTTAACTGACGACCAGAAAGTCTATGTAAATAATCTACTAACTTCATTAGAACCTATTAAAGTGAATGAAATTTCAGTTGTGGGATTCCATTTTTATGAGTCAGATGACGCAATTAATATTTATATTATTATTCGTAATGCGTTCTCTAATTCATTAACAATTGAAAACTTGCCCATTCAACTATTTGATGCAGCGGGTGACATGGTATGTAAGCTTGGATTCCCTATTGGTGAATTTGAAATTGCTGCAAAACAAGCACGTCCTATAAGTTTGTCTTTCACTAAAGAAGTATTTATGAAAGAAAAACCAGATTTTAGCTCTTGGAAAATTGAAATGATTCCGCAGACATTGTAATACTATAGTAAAGATCAAATTAGATTTTCTATTAAATCGTCTTGCTATACGGTCTACCTTATGAAAAAATTATAAAAAGGATCCAATATCCTACTATCGATATGCAACAGCAATTATTTGTACATGGCCCTTAGGGATGTCCTTTTGGAATTCCTAAGGGCTTTTTCTTTATAGTATAGTAATCTCTTGTATTATGTACGACTAGAGTGCCATTTCCAGGCTGTTTCAATAATAGAAAGTATATCGTGTTCTGGTCTCCATCCAAGTAATTTCATAATCTTGTCAGAAGATGCAACTAGTTTTGCAGGGTCCCCTGCTCTACGTTCTTCTATTTGAATTATTGCTTTTTTTTGAACAACCCTTTCACAAGTACTAATTACCTCCATAACAGAATACCCAGAACCATTTCCAAGATTAAAAACTTCTCTATTTAACTTATTCTCAAGCAAAGCATGGAGTGAAAGTAAATGGGCTTTAGCTAAATCTGTGACGTGTACATAGTCACGAATACATGTCCCATCCTTAGTTGGATAATCACTTCCAAAGACGGAAATTGAGTCCCTTGTTCCAAGAAAGTGTTCTAAAATTAATGGTAGTAGATGTGTTTCAGGTGTATGATTTTCCCCAATTCTACCGTTAATATGTGCTC
Organism: Psychrobacillus sp. FSL H8-0510; assembly: GCF_038008345.1. NCBI lineage: Bacteria > Bacillati > Bacillota > Bacilli > Caryophanales > Bacillaceae > Psychrobacillus > Psychrobacillus sp. FSL H8-0510. The sequence continues at coordinate 734,448 of NZ_JBBOYZ010000001.1, read as the reverse complement.
CTGCAGCATTAAAATATCGAAGAATAACATAATCTAAATTATAACTTTTAGCAAAGTCATCTAACATCCATTCAATAATTAACTTCGATTTACCATAAGGATTTATTGGATTTGTTGGAGCATCCTCCTTAATAATATCAACACTTGGTATACCATATGTTGCAGCAGTAGATGAAAATATAAACTTCTTTACACCATAGCTTAACATCGTCTTCAATAAGAAAAAAGTAGCATTTACATTGTTTTCATAGTATTTAAGAGGATTCACTATCGATTCTCCTACTAAACTTGAAGCAGCAAAATGTACCACTGCATCAATCTTGTAGTTCCTGAAAATATTATGTAATAACTGTTCATCTCCTAGGTTACCTTCAATGAATTGCGCTTTTTCGTGCACAAATTGGCGATGTCCAGTTGATAGATTATCTAACACTATAACTTCTTTTTCATATATTAATTCCTCAACAAAGTGACTACCAATATAACCCGCCCCACCAACTACTAATATCATACTTTCCCCCAATTATATTTTATGGCTTTGAGTAAAATAAATAAAAGAACTCATCAGAATTAGACGAATTCTTTTACTTCATAAACTTAATACGAAATTTTACTATACTTTAGCTTTTAATATGCATTTTTATTAACAAAACCATTGACGACAGTCTTAAATATTATTTTCACATCGAATAACAACGTCCAATTCTCAATATAATAGATATCATGATCAATTCGATTACGGATAGATGTATCTCCGCGTAAACCGCAAACTTGTGCCCAACCAGTAATACCTGGGCTCACTTGATGTTTTACCATATACTTTGGAACTTCTTCTTTAAACTGTTCTACAAAATATGGCCTTTCTGGACGTGGTCCAACAACACTCATATCACCTTTTAATACATTAAAAAATTGAGGTAACTCATCTAAACTTGTTTTTCTTATAAAAGAACCAAATCTTGTCCGACGTGGATCATTTTCGATTGTCCACTGAGTATTTGAAGTAATCTCTGGCATATGTTTCATAGAACGAAACTTATACATATAAAATTTTCTGCGATTTAAACCTACACGTTCCTGTTTAAATAGAACAGGACCAGAAGATGTTAATTTGACTCCTATAGCAACAAATAACAGGATAGGTGATATAAGAATTATAGCGAATAGTGAAAAAATTATATCAAATGCACGTTTTAGAATTCGGTTTACGAATTCATCTAATGGTACATCACGAACATTTATGATTGGTAAATCACCGAATCTCTCAAAATGAGGATTAGCTGGTAATATGTCATAAAAATCAGGAACGATAGAAACTCTTACTCCGGCCTTCTCACAAACTGAAATAATTTGTTGGTATTTTGGAAAGGCGGTTAATGGAAGAGCTACTACTACTTCATCCACTACTCTTTCTGTTAGAACTCTATTCAAATCTACTAATTTCCCCAATATAGGAACTTGTATATTACTATTTGTGCTATATTCACTTCTAATATCATCTAAAAATCCAAGTACTTTTAGTCCGTATTCAGGATGTTGAAGCAAATTCTGCATATATCTATTTCCTATAGATCCTGCTCCAAGTATTAATACAAATTGTCTATTAAAGCCCTTACTTCTTAAATTACGTAAACTCTGTTTGACCATAAATCTATAGATAATAGCAATCATGATATTTAATGCAAGATAGATCACTAGAAAAAGTCGTGAAATATCTACAGTCTTAACTATGAAGAGAACACTTAGCAGTATAAACATACTAAACAAATTCGATTGACATATTTTCGCTATTTCCCGAGCAAATTTCATCTTTCTTTTAGGAGCATAAAGACCAGTAATAAAAGAGACACCAATATAGCTAGTTGAATAAACTATATTCCAAAGAAAATAAGTTGAAAGTGGCAAATAAGCCCCTAAACCCTCTCCATCAAACAAATAAAATCGAGTAAACCATGCAATAAAGAAAGATACCTGTATAAAAATAAAATCTACACCCATATATAGCTGTGTTATAAATCTCTCTTTCCCTCTAATCATGATACACACCCTAATTCGTAAACTTTTTTATGAACGCTTACTATTTAATAAATTTAATAAGATTGACAGCGTTAGTTTCATAAATATCCCTGTATAAACAATACCATTAATAAAAAAATTATATTTCTTAGAATAATGCTTCTGATGAAACAATAACATAGCTCTGTGAAACTCATAAACTATTTTAAATGGTTTCTTCCTGCTACTTGCACCTTTATAGTGCACGATGGAAACCTGTGGATTGTAAATAATCTTCCATCCCGATTCCTTTATCCGAAAACACCAATCGATATCTTCACCATACATAAAGAAGTTCTCATCTAACATGCCAATCTGATTGATAGTCTCTCGTCGAACCATCATAAATGCACCTACTAAACAATCAATCTCATGTATACTATCCATTTTTAAATAGCTCTTGTGATATCCATTAAATCTAGGATTATGTGGATATCTCTTCGCTATACCTGTCATATAATAAAATGAAGCTTCAGGAGTTGGAAACCCTCGATGGCAAGCTTTATCTAAACTACCATCTGGCAATAATACTTTACATCCCATTGCACCAACATCATTATGTCGATTCATATATTCAATTGTAGAAAACAGTGTATTCTCTATGACTATTGTATCAGAATTTAACAATAAAACATAGCTTCCTTTTGAAACAAGTATTGCTTGGTTATTTGCTTTAGAGAAACCGACATTCTCTCTATTTTCAATAATACTCACATTAGGAAATTCACTTTTTATTGCTTCAACTGACCCATCTGTAGAATTATTGTCGACTACGAATATTTCAAACGAATAAGATAAAATAGAACTATATATAGACTGAATACACTCAAGCGTGAGCTTTTTTGTATTAAAATTAACAATGATAATACTAAGATCCATTACTTAAACTTCCTCTTTTCACCAAATAATAAGTAAGTGTTGAAAAATAAATATCCTTGTTGAATATTCTTTTTCTTTTAACTCCTATTCTAACCTTATTTTAGTAGAACTACTACTATATAGAAATAAAATAGGTGAGCGCAATCTTAGCACTCACCTGAATATTAGTTGTTTTACTATTAAAAACTTTCATGAATGTCATAATATTTATTTTTTAAAGAATTTTTAAAAAATATCGATACCGAATAATTAGGAACTTCTCCTTAAACCCATACAGTCCGAATAAAATATAAACTTGCATTTACATCAAATACATTATCCGTACTTATATATAATATTTTTGCAATTATATCTCTGTTTCTGTTTCTGTTTCTGCTCGCTCTACACATAACAAGATGCAATAATAAAAAAATAATAATAACTATACTAATTAACTGAATATTATGTAAATAATAATTTTCTTGGTATTATAGATTAACATTACTAAGTTTCGTTACTTATTTACCACATACCTTTAAAATATGAATAAATCTGTTTATTTGTTTTTTTACGATTTAGTTGAATCATTTTTCTTTTTTCGAACATGTGCTTATATTCTCGTATAAAGCTTTTCCAAACCAATAACAGTTTTCGTTCTCTCAAAATCGCGTAAGTAAAACTAGCTATTTCGTATGCAATAATAAATGGTAAATGTAAAGCAAAATAAGATAATTGGTCATTTTTTAGTATGCAATAATACCTATTAATATATGACTTTTGTCTAATATACAACGGTACCTGGGACCTTTTCTTTTCCTCTTGCCATCCCCTGCCATGCTCCGCAATGGAATCTGGGATGTACTGACTTTTCCATCCAAGAAGCAGAGCACGCCAACTAACATCTATGTCTTCTTTATATGCAAAAAAACTTTCATCAAAAAACTGTCCTTGGTAAGAAATATCTTTAATCATTTCTCGTCTATATACCGCTGCAGCTCCAGAAACTCCAAATATCTCTTTTGAATAATCATATTGTCCTCTATCTATTTCACCTGATCCTCTATCAAAGGCACGGCGATTTTTCTTAATGATAATCCCCGCACTATCTAATATCTTCATATCTATATCTCTATAAAGCTTACCAGTTGCCATCCCTATTTCGGTATCGTATTCCATAACAGAAATAATATTTTTCATATAATCTTTGCTGAGGCGTACGTCTGGATTCAATACTAAGATATAATCCGATTTCGAAATGCAAATACCTTGATTATGTCCGCCAGCAAAGCCATTATTATAATCATTTTTTATTAGTTTTATATTATTAAACACTTCAACAATTTGAAGTGTTTTATCCGATGATTGATTATCTATAATTGTCACTTCTTGAATTGGATATGATTGAGAAAAGACTGAATCCAAGCATTTTTTTATATCTTTTCCACTATTATAAGTCACTATTTGAACACTAACTTTAGGCATAATGGCCCCCTAACTTTAATTAGTTACCACTCATAATGATAACCTCAATATAAAAATAACAATCTATAATAGATTGTTATTTTTTAAGATTATTCAAAAAAGAAGATAATCCCTCTCTCCAGTGACGCATCGATGAAAAACCATTTATATTTAAAGCCATATTATCTAGCGCTGAGTATTGTGGTCTCTTTGCTGGTGTTGGATACTGATCTGTTGTCAATGCATTTAACTTTATATTTTTACCAGTCTCTTCAAAAATTGCTTTAGCAAATTCATACCAAGAGCAAGATCCACTATTTGTACAATGATATATTCCAAATTTATCTGTTTTAATCAATTTAATGATAAATTCTGCTAAATCCACTGTATAAGTTGGAGAACCAATTTGATCATGAACTACACCCAACTCATTTCGAGTTTCTGCAAGTTTAAGCATTGTTTTTACAAAGTTTGATCCATATTCTCCGTAGACCCATGATGTACGAACAATAAAGTACTTAGAACTCAGCGATTGAGTGAGTTTTTCACCTATATATTTAGATTTACCATATACCCCTAAAGGCTTACATTCATCATATTCTTTATAAGGTACTTCTCCAGTACCATCAAATACATAGTCTGTACTTACATAACATATTTTTGCTCCAACTTTTTCAGCAGCAACCGCTAAATTTCTCTGTGCATAACCATTAATATTATACGCTAAATATTCTTCTGACTCTGCTAAGTCTACTTTAGTAAAAGCCGCTGTATTAATTATTACATCTGGTTGAATTTCTCCGACCACTTTTTGAACTTTTAGCTCATCAGTAATATCTAATTCAGTCTTAGTAAATGCAAAAATGGAAAATGAAGTTGCTTTAAACTGATCAACTAATTCTTGACCAAGTTGACCATTTGCTCCAGTTAGCATTACTTTCATAAACCTTTTTCCAACTTTTTATCATATTGATTTTTATAATAGTTTTGGTAATCCCCTGAAAGAATATTTTCCCACCAAGAACGATTATTTAAGTACCAATCAATTGTTTGTTCTAATCCTGTTTCAAAAATGTACTTAGGTTCCCATCCAAGTTCTATTCTTAACTTTGTCGCATCAATCGCATAGCGGCGATCGTGACCAAGTCGATCTTCTACAAATTTAATAAGCGATTCTGGTTTATTTAAATGCGATAAAATTGTTTTTACTACATCAATGTTTGTGCGTTCATTATGTCCACCGACATTATAAACTTCTCCATTTGCACCTTTATGAACAACCAAATCGATAGCACTGCAGTGATCTTCAACATGTAACCAATCACGAACATTTAACCCATCTCCATAAACAGGAAGTGGCTTATCATTTAGTGCATTCAAAATCATTAATGGAATTAGTTTTTCTGGAAAATGATAAGGACCATAATTATTAGAACATCTTGTAATATTAACAGGTAACCCAAATGTCTCATGATAAGCTTGAACGAGTAAATCTGCTCCAGCTTTACTTGCACTATATGGACTATTTGGAGCCAAAGCCGTTTCTTCTGTAAAATACCCAGAGTCCCCCAAAGTTCCATAGACTTCATCCGTAGAAACTTGAACGTATTTTTTTACACCATACTTTTTGGCAGCATCTAATAATACTTGAGTCCCCTGAATATTCGTTTTAACAAAAATCCCAGGATCTGTAATACTACGATCCACATGAGATTCTGCTGCAAAATTAACAACAACATCTATTCCATCATTAAAAATAGTCTCTATAATATTAGAGTCTGTAATATCACCCTTAATAAATTCATAATTACTTTTATCTTCTGATTCTCTTAAGTTTTGAAGATTTCCTGCATATGTTAGCGAATCAAGATTAATAATTGTATAAGAAGAATATTTTCGAACCATATAGTTTACAAAATTACTACCAATAAATCCTGCTCCACCAGTTACTAATATTTTCATCTGTATTACTCCTTACTTTTTATAAATAAAATGAAGATCTGCATCATTTATACACGGATGTTGTAAATCCTTTTCTGATAAAATTGGATTTGAAATTGGCCACGGGATATTTAATGTAGAATCATCCCATGCAATACCTCGATCATGCTCAGCAGAATAATAATTGTCTACTTTATAAATAACTTCTGTATTTGGCACAAGTGTACAAAAACCATGTGCAAAACCTTTAGGAACCAATAATTGTCTATTGTTATCTTTTAATAGAATAAATCCTTGCCACTGTTTGTAAGTTGGCGAACCTTTTCTAAGATCTACAATTACTTCATAGATTCCACCATGTATTACTCTAACTAATTTAGTTTGATCATATGGCTCTATCTGATAATGAAGACCTCTAATTGTACCAACTTCTTTAGACAATGAATGATTATCCTGAATAAAGTTATAATGTAAACCTTCTTTCTCAAAGCTTTGAAAGTTATAACTTTCAATAAAGAACCCTCTATAATCTTTATAAACTTCAGTTTCTATTAGGTACGCATCATCAAATATTGTTTTTATTAATTTCAAATTTTACAACTCCCTAATTTAACGAGTTCGTTTATATAAATCAATTAGATATTGCCCATAAGCATTCTTTTTTAGAGGTTCTGCTAACTCAAGTAAATGCTTATCAGTAATATAGCCTTTATTGTAGGCAATTTCTTCTAAACAAGCCACTTTAAGACTTTGACGACGTTCAATTGTTTCTATAAACATTGAAGCCTCTAAAAGTGATTCATGTGTACCAGTATCTAACCACGCAAAACCTCTTCCTAATAATTCTACTTCTAAATTACCTTGTTTTAGGTATATTTTATTTATGTCTGTAATTTCTAACTCTCCACGTTCAGAAGGTTTAATTGATTTAGCGATTTCAACTACTTTATTATCATAAAAATACAGTCCTGTTACTGCATATGTTGATTTAGGTACTGTTGGTTTTTCTTCAATCGAAAGCACTGTTCCATTTTTATTAAATTCAACTACTCCAAATCGCTCTGGATCTTTTACATTGTAGCCAAAAACTGTAGCACCATCTTTTTTATTTGAAACTCTCTCTAATATGGATGTAAAACCATGACCATAGAAAATATTATCTCCTAAAATTAAAGCTACGGAATCTTCACCGATAAATTCTTCACCTATTATGAAAGCTTGTGCTAGTCCATCTGGAGATTTTTGAACTGCATATTCCAAAGAAATCCCCAGCTCATTTCCATCACCTAACAGTTGTTCAAATCTAGGTGTATCCTCTGGGGTAGAGATAATTAAAATATCTTTTATACCTGCAAGCATTAAGATTGATAATGGATAATAAATCATAGGCTTATCATATACTGGTAATAATTGTTTTGAGGTGGATTTTGTTAAAGGATATAGCCTAGTTCCACTGCCTCCTGCTAAAATAATTCCTTTCATAATTGTGCCCTCACTAACATTAATTTTTTAAAAGCTCTATTTTTTTATCTAATTTATCTAAGTTGTTTTTGTACATATAAATAAGCAAAATTAATATTGATAAGAAAATCAGTATCATACTAACAAATATTAGTATTACATTATCTTTCTCAAACATTTTACTTCCTTCTGTACCTCCTTGGATATAACTTTCAAAAGCTTGACCTTTTATGTATACATCTCCATTGAGATAAATTCCCCCAAAGCTATCTATTACTAAAAATTCGGTTTGATCATTTTTATCAACAACTCTAATTCCACCATCAGCCATCTTTATCGTTATCCATTCTTTTCCATCTTCTGAATTTGGCCAACGTAACCCTTGAGATATAGTATCTTCCCCATCAATATTAACTGTATTTTCAGATGTTTTTACATTCGACTCTGCACTCACAATTGTATAGTTATAAGTGACTGCTATAACCATTAAGCCCAGTAATACTATTTGTTTAATATTCTTCATAGCGCACCTCTAATTTATTTTTTTCTATAAATAAATGAACGAATCTTTCTTATCAAAAGATCTTTTTCTCCTTTTATTAATAAATTTATACCATTCAAAATATATGCAGAATACATATTACTATATGTTCCCTTAATTTTATAACGCATTGACTTCCCTTTTGAAATTGTAGGTTTAGATAATATATAGTTCTGCAAACATATAGTCGTAGTATTCCAATCAAGACTTTCCTTTAACTTACTAAAGTTATTAAATGAGGGTGGATTATCTAATAAATACTCTATATTTCTAGCAAGTTCATTTGCATTTTGAACGGGAATCACATTTCCAATATTATGATTACTTACATATTCTGAAATAATATCTCCTTCAGTTGTTAAAATAGGTAACTCACACCAAATATAATCAAGTAATCGAGTCCTAAATGCAAATCTTGTCTCAATATGATTTAAATGAACATTTAATCCTATATCGCTCTCTAATAAATAATTATGGCGTTCATTATAGTCTACCCAATCATTAAAGAATACGTATTTATCCTTCAAATTTTTCAATTCCGTATATTTAATTAATTCTTTCACCTTATTTGAAACAGGAACTCGCGGGTTGGGATGATTAATACCCATAAAAAATAATTTAATATCTGTTCGACTATTTAATAGAATTTCTATAGCCTCTATTGCTGTTTTAGGATCTAACCAATCCCATACTCCCCCACCCCAAAGTATTATTTTATCTTCATTTTTTATATTGGGTATTATCCCCTTCATAACTTTCTTATCTTTCCTTGGAGTGGAATTACTTAAACCAAATGGAACAACACCAATCAAATGATCAAAAGATTTATCAATTTCATATTCTAGTGGATTAATTCTATTTAACCCAGTTAACATACCAATCCACAGATCTTTCTGCTTCTCAGTTGCACATATAAAATAATCCCCCCATTGCAATTGATCAATCAAAACTGACATTGAAGACTTATGTAATTGATTTTGCACATCAAGGTTACGCCCATTGGCATTTACTTCTAACTCTTCAAAAATAAATGGATCGTAAAGATCTATTATTAAAGGCGTTTTCATTTTCTTTATATATGAATTTTCCCATAGAGTCCTTCCTTGAATTAATATACAATCAATTTCCCCTGTCATTTCGAGTAAGGTACTTTTATTAAAAGTTGCAATTACAAAATATTCTTCTTTTAAATCGCATTCATTAGGTGTTAACAAAGTAACATTAAATTTTTTTGATAAACTTCTAGCTATTTCTAAGTACCTGATTCCAGGGCCAGCCATTTTAGAATTTACTATATCACTAGATATTATTATTACATTCATAAAAGTCCACCTAACATAATTAAGTATTTTTTTCTATTAATCATATTCTAATTATAATCGCTCTTTATTATCCATTCCCAACTTCGCTTTACACCTTCATAAATATCTACCTTGGCCTCCCAAGCTAAACATTCTTTTGCTTTTGATACCTCTAAAATATTGCTAATCGTATCAATCTTCCTAGAAGATTTATAAACCACATCGACATCGCACTGAGTTACCTCTTTAATGATTTGTAGTATTTGATTTAAGCTATAATTCACGCCACTTCCGATATTTAACACTCTATTATTTGCATTGCTTGTTAATGAAGCGTATAAAGCTTCTGTAACATCATCTATAAAGACATAATCTCTTGAGATCGATCCATCTCCCCAGATTTCAATTGGCTCATTCTTATATATCTTACCTAAGAAAACACTAATAACGCCTTGATTCCCAAATGGATTTTGATAAGGACCATATGGATTGGCAATTCTCAAAACGCTATAATTTAAACCATGTAAATAATTGTACATAAATAGGTATTTTTCAATAGCTAATTTTGAGATTCCATAAGCACATATCGGATTAGTTGGAGCGTCTTCAGTTAAAGGTAAAGAATTGTTAGGAATTCCATAAACGGTTCCTCCTGAAGATGTGAAAATAAACTTTTTCACATTATACTTGACGGATATATTTAGTAACTCGATTGTATTTTTTACATTAGATGTTAAATCTGCTACAACATTTTCATTTGAAGTTTTAGGATTAGTTGTACTTAATAAATGATAAATAATATCTATATTTTCAAATTCACTTTCATATTGTGATATTTCCTCAAAATTTGCGTCTATATATAAACATTCAGGCAACCTTCTATTCTTATTTGATCCACCAAATACTTTGACATTATGTCCTTCCTTAATTAAACGTAATATCAAGTTATGACCAATAAATCCCTGACCACCCGTTACTATTATATTCATAAGTCCACCTTTATATCTTTTTATAATTTATAATTCAAGCTGTCTTTTATACTACTTTTTTCAGTAAAAAATTTAGTTTAGTAATCATGTAAGTATTTCACGCACAAACTATTAATTGGCTGTTAATCTTCTTTCACGGTCATTGTATAACCCTTTAATAACATGTAAATTATTTTCCACTAAAAATCCTTGTGGCCATGTAGTATTTTCAAGAAAATCTAAAAAACTCTTTTTCCCATTCTTTGACACTAATGCCTTAATAAATAATCCTACCGGGAAATTTATACGCTTATCTACAAAAGAACCTACGCCAAATGTTTCATTGTGTGACAGATTAAAAAATGCATGTGTCAACTCTTTCTTAGGGTTTGCAATAATATTTCCCAAAACTTGATACGCTAAGTCTCTTAGATCACTACTAATTAAAGCATGATTTCTAACTTCCTCGCTTAAATATTTAACTTTTGAAATAACGCCTTCTTGAAAATAATATATATATTTTGTATATATTTCATTTTCGGCTATATCAATATTCTTTATCGCTGAAATCTTCCCATCATTAAATTCATAATTTACTACACTACCGTTAGGGGAATTACAAATCATTTCTAACGGCGCAACATGTTTTAGATATTTCTTTGCATCTTTAGAAACAAAGCTTTGTTTCTTTACATTTATAGGTTGAACATTTATAAAATCAAATAAACCTAAGTAATAACCAAAGATTTCTTTTCTAGGAAGTAAATAAGCTAAGTTATCTTGGATGGTGCCCCTCCATCCTATATCAACAATAGCTATTTTACCTGTATCTTCACTAATTCCTTTTGTAGTTAAGTACTTTAATAAATTTTCTCTTCTGTGCTCTATTATGAAATTAATTCTATTTTTAAAGTTTAAATCATTAAACAATGCTTGAATTCTTTCGTCAAGCCAGGGATATTGAATAACTTCATCCAATTCTATAGAATACTCATTCATTAAGCCATCAAATTCATTTAATTCCACATTTAAAGTGGAGAAAAATGCTCTCATAGATTGGCTTGAATACATATTCCATACTCTCATCATTTCATCTAATGAAATCTCACTTAGAGATGGGGCAAAAGTAGCGATTCTACTCACTTCTAAAATCTCAGCCTGAGGGATTGGAACACCAAACGGGTTTGATTTTTCTATCTCTCTATGTATTTTTGCGAAAAATTCTCCTTCTCTTGTAAAATAATATACTTTGTCAATTTTTTGTTTTATACATTCTTCTATAATATTCAAAATATATGTAAAGAAAAACAAAGAGGTGTCTTCGCCATATTTTTTTAATTTATCTTCTTTTATAGCTATTTTTTCTTTAATTGAAGGGTCAAAGTAACTTATTTGATTTTGTTCTCTTAACCAAAATGCCTTGTCAATAGCTCTTTTCTTTAATAATTCAGTATTATTAATATACTCTAGTGCTTGGATACCAAATTGATTTGGTACCTTATAATCACTATGCGGATTATCTCCAATATGAAGCTGTTTTTCCGCACTAATATTTAATTTTTTTTGAGTATCTAGAAATAGATTACCACTTCTTTTATTTAAACCTACTTCACTAGAAACTATTTTATAATCAAATTTTAATGGAAATCCATTTTTTTCTAAAAGTTTATCTATAAAATTGGATGATGAATAAAAATCCGAAATGTAAGCTAGTTTATCATAACTATATTTTTTTATTAATTCTATAATGTTATCATCTAAGTATGTTACATGCATTTCCTGCTCTAACTCTACTTCTATTAACTCATTCACTAATTCTTCAATACTAATATCAATATCAGTAGAAATTACGGTATTTATAAGATGATAAAATACTTCATTTAACGAATATTCATCGTCAAAACCATTTGCTTTTTTTTGCTGACCTACATACCCTTCTGCTTTTCTTCTTTCACTTAGTAGTGCATTGATATCATTATATTCTTCACTTAAATACCTTGAATACTTCAAATAAATATACTTTGATGTGTGTAATTTTATTTCATCGGGATGACACTTTCTTCTAAGAACAGTGTCCCAAATATCTAAACTTAATAACTTATAATTTTCCATTGTCTACTCCATTTTTAGATTTATTTTTTTAAAAAAAATAACCATTTTTTTATTTTAAAATACTTTGTTTTAATGCTTTCTAATTCAATAGCAATACTATTTTTTTCAGATTTTACATTTTCTAAATCTTTCTCTGAAGAAAGTATTATCTGCTCTTGTTCGATTGATTTATTCAAAATCTGTTTAAACTGTTCTTCTTTTGTATTGATAATTTGTTTTTGATCTTCAATTATTTGCTCCATTTTTTCCATTGCTTCTGCTCGTTCAATAAGTAATCGTTCTTGTGCAATTACTGTTTCTTGTTTATCATTTATCATACTTTCCATTTTTTCCATTGCTTCTTCTCGTTCAATAAGTAACCGTTCCTGTGCAGTTACAGTTTCTTGTTTATCATTTATCATACCTTCCATTTTTTCCATTGCTTCTTCTCGTTCAATAAGTAATCGTCCCTGAGCTATTACTGATTTTTCTTTATCAATAATAATTTTTTCCATTTTATTTATAGCATCTAATCTATCTAGTGCTACTTTATCTAACTCCGTAGATTTTAAGTATTCAAGTTCGTATCTTGCTTTATACTCGTAATAACCAATTTTTTCTTCTAAATTTTCATGCACAAGTTTTTCATATATTAAATTACTTTTTGGAAATACAACACCTAGACCCCAACTATGTGAAAACTCAAAATAGTTATATTGACTTTTCAGTTCTTTCCAGAAATCTGCTGATCCGTAGCCTGTATATTCTGCAATATCATGAAGGAGTACTACTCCATTATCTTTTAATTTAGGTAGCCATGAATAAAAATCATGTTTTACAGCTTCATAACTATGAAATCCATCTATGTGTAGCAAATCGATGGAGTTATCTTCGACTATATCCAAAGTATTATCAAAAGTATCTCTATTTAGTGTAATTTTAACATCGGAATAAATTTCGTTTACTGTTTTAGTTACTACATTAAAAACTTGATCGTCATAGAATCCCGCATGATTATCTCCTTCCCAGGTGTCAACTGCAACCAATTTTGAATTTAATGAATTATCTTTGATTGCTTGTGCAAATGAAAAGAAGGAACAGCCATAATGTGTTCCTAATTCGACTATTAAATTTGGATTTAAGAAACAAACTAAATCGTAAGCAAAATTCCTATGACCACTCCAAGGAGAGCCTATTAAATTTGGGATTAAATTGTCTGATTCGTATTTTGGTTGATTATTGATATTCCATTTTTCTTTCATTTTACCACCCATTTTTTTTTTTTAAAATTCACTTTTTGATTCTTTTAACCTTTATCGAATCTATATTATTATTAAATAACGCATGCATAGTTTTATTTGGGCTAATATTATTTAATTCGATAACATTCTGTGCCCAACACTGAACAACGTGCACTAATTCATGTGTACCTTCACCTACACCGATTGTTAAAAAATAATGTCCTTCTTTTATTTCAGGCCAAACAACTGTCATTTCAACTTCAAACATTCCTTCATCTGACAAATTGATATTTTTAAATCCTGAAGTAAAAGTATTTTCCCCAAAGATATTGTTACCATGTTTATCATTTACTAAATAACCTACAATTAAATTGTTCATAGATCTCATACTGTCTAAAAGAAACTTTATAATAATTACATCACCACGTTTTACATAACCCTTATACTTACTTTGGTTTATAGTAATATTGTAACTATCAATCTTTACTTCTAAAGCTCCACCAAGTTTACTTTCATCAATTCGATGCCAATCGCTTCTTTGACTGTTAGTTAACGCTACTCCATCTTCTTGAACTACGGGACTCTTTGAAAAAATTTCAGTATGAAGCTCTTTTGTATACAATTCTAAGGCACCTAAAGGATCTCCATCATATTTAATTTCCCCATTAGAAAGCAAAATAGCCCTGTCTACCATATTTGAAATGGCATTCATATCATGAGTTACTAGTAGCTTCGTCGTATTTTTCATCTGTTCTTTCATATATATATTACATTTTTGTTGAAAAAAGATATCCCCAACCGCTAATGCCTCATCAACGATTAATATATCTGGCTCAAAACTGATTACAGTTGCAAATGCAAGTCGAGCGAACATACCACTTGAATACTGTTTTACCGGCTTATTAATATAATCTCCAATATCAGCAAAGTTCATAATTTCGGGTAACTTTTGCTCCATTTGTTCTTTTGTATAGCCCATTATACTTCCATTTAAAAAGACATTTTCAATTCCTGAATACTCAGGATTGAATCCTGCACCTAGTTCTAATAGGGAAGTAATCCTTCCATTCACGACCGTGTTCCCAGAACTTGAATTCAATATACCTGCAATAATTTTTAAAAGTGTCGATTTTCCAGACCCATTCTTACCTATAATACCTAGTGTTTCACCTCTTTTTAGTTCAAAAGAAATATTTTTTAAGGCATAAAATTCATTGTGAAGTTTCTTTGAAAACGGATTAAGCGATTCTTTCACTCTATCCTTAGGTGAGTCATACAATTTATAAATCTTAGAAACATTATCTAATTTAATGGCTGTTTCGTAATTCATCTTTTCCTCCAAAACTAATAATTATAATACATCTGCAAAGTGTGGTCGTAACACCTTATAAAGAATAAAACCTACTATAGTTGTTAATATAATGAATGACCAAAAATATAGAGTCAAATATATATCACTAACCCAAAACCATTGATTTTCAAAAAAAGATAACCGATATCCTTCTACTAAATAATAAAATGGATTTAATTTAATGAAAACTACAAACTTTTCTGGCAAAATATTAGAAGACCAAAAAATAGGCGTAATCCAAAATCCTACTTGTATGACAACACCAACAATATATGCCATATCTCTAAAGAAAACGTATAAAGTCGAGGTTAAAATTGATAATGTAGTACTTAAAATTACCATGCATACTAAAAAATACAGTATTTGGAGCCAATAAATACTTGGAGTATACCCATATAGTATCAATATAACTAATAATACAAAAAGAAAAAATAAATGGATAAATAAAGAGGTAACAATTCTTACAAGAGGTAATATACTAATCCTAAAAGCTATTTTACTTACCAAATAGCTGTTTTCAACAAACGAATGTGTCGCTCTACTAAAACTCTCTGATATAAAAAACCAAGGAATAATTCCCGCTAATAACCATAATGTAAATGGAACATCACTAATTGGCTGCGTCTTAAACCCTACTTGAAACACAAACCAAAATATAAAAATAGTAATTGCAGGTTGAATGAAAGCCCAAGTACTTCCTAATAAAGATCCAAAGTACTTCGATTTAAAATCTTGTTTTGTTAAACTCCAAAATAATTTTCGATCATTATATAAACCAATCAACTTACTGAAAATTTCATTAATATTATTCATCTAATTTTCGCCTCAAAAATTCTTATTATACTTACTTTTATACAAATATTTTAACATGGATAAATTCAATTTAGCATCTTTCGCTTTATCTTACGTAACAATTTATATACTATGTTTTTTTTATATGCTGGAACCATTATTAATTGCTGTGGTAGATCAGTTTGATTTTGATAATATTCTGCAGTTATTGGCTCCTTATTGTATAATTTATTTATTTCAATATTTGTGTCTTCGTCATCATTTAATATTCTAATTACATTTTCATAAAATTGCTGATATCCATACTCCAATGTCTTATCTTTCATATATTCTACTCCAAATTTAGACATTTCTTCTCTTTTATCTTCGTCCACTAATATTTGGATAATAGCCTCTGCCAATGATTCCGGTGTCTGATACGCTAATGATACACCTCCGTCAGGCAAATCATACAAATTATTTTCCCTATATATATCTACTACTGGTAACCCAGTTGCCATCATTTCAAAGGGGATTCTTGAAGGGTTCGAAGAACTTATACAAAAGCCAACTTGGCACTTATTATAGAGTTCACTAAGTTGATTATAAGTCTGTAATGGTAAAACCTCATGTGGAAACCATACATGATGTCGTAATTCAGAACCAAATAAATAAATTTTTACATCTGGTAGACGATGTTTTACTATACCTAAAGCTTCAATTCCCATTGCACTACTTCTTCTTGGTTTATCTGGTTGATAAACAAAGCAGACTGCTTTTTCTTTTCTTACAGTAGGCATAGGATAATAAATACTCGTATCCGCACAGAAATCAAAATACTTCGAATCGTTATTATATTCAGAGTTCAATTTATTCGTTAACCATTTTCCAATAGTTACTGCCTTTAAACCATATGTATATGAGTTTTCTGCTAATAAATAGCCTTCCCCCATTGGATTAAAATAAGCTTCAAAATCTTGAACAAAATAAGCCTTTTTACAATCTTGATTAAGATCCCGTACAATCTTAGCTGTATACCAAGCAGTTGCAAAAATTAAATCATATTTATGTTTAACATTAAAACCTGCAAAAATCTCACCACTAATAGCACCAAAATAATTCTCAATATGCATTCTCAATTCTTTGTCGTTTTTTTTACCATCTGGGTTTTCTACATAAGCATGACACTCAAAACCTTTTGACGAAAGATAGTTCATATTATAAAAAATATTGCTTATTCCCCCAGATCCTTCTATTGGATAAGGTACTAACCATGCTATTTTTTTAGTCATATAAATCTCCTTTAATACTTTTTTGTGAAGCTACTTATTTTTTTGTTTATACAATAACCCCATCATTATACCTGCAATTATCCATAGAGGTGTTGCAGTACCTGGTAGTGTGTCATTAAATAGAGATTGGAATAAGTAAGCTAGCCAAGTAATAGCTAGTATTACAACAATACCTGAGCTTTCTTTAAATCGAAAAATTCCTTTTAAAGATGCAAGTACACTCAATATAACAATACCCATAAAACCTATAAAACCAATAACACCTGTCCCATATAAAACACCGATATAAACATTATGTGGTTTATCAATTATTACTGATCCTGTTTCTAAATTTGCCCGTAAATCAATATGTCCTTGTGGGAAATTGTACATTAGTGTATCTAGACCATAACCGAACAATGGGCGTTCTAGCGTTAGTTTAATAGTGTTTTCCCATATAAAGATCCGTCCTGATCCAGGTCCGACTCCGGATTCCGGTAAAGTTGGTAAAACGAAAGCTGAATCTGCTGCATAAGCCTTTGTTTCTATAAATAATTGTGGATTCCATTTTTGATTATTATCATAAGTAACTTGTGGCTCATCTATATATGGATTATCGGAAATGAAGAACCCTACAGACTCATCCCAAACTTTTGAATTATGCAAAGATAATACGTGAAGGATTCCTGCTGTAAAAGCACAAAAAATCACAATTGATATGAGAGCCATTTTTTTATTAACTGACTTTATTGCTAACCAAAGTATAAAAGGAGTCACACATATAAGTGTTAGGAAACCACTAGTGGACAGTGCCATCAACATAGTTGAAACAGACAATAACAGAATGACGAAATTTACTAATCTTCGTAAATTATTCATATCAATTACAACCCATGCTATATACATAATCGTAACTATAGAAAACATTCCACTTATATAGTTCCCATGATTAAGAGTACCTAATAAGTTGGAACCTTCCCCAAATTCTATACCAGGAGCAAAAATAGTCAAAGCGTTAATAATGATGTCATATTTCAGCGCATCATGTCCTGTGAAATTCATTGTAATTAATATGAAGTTTATAATAACTAAAGGATAGAAAGCGTAAAGAACATACTCTACTATTCTGTTAGGATATGTAATATGCATAGCGACAAACATCAACAGAACGTAACATATGTATGAAAGTCCTCCATCTGAGCGATTGTACTGACCATAGAGTGCTATAGTCTTAGTTTCTGAAAACATAGTGGCTATAATAATTGAAAGTACAAAAATTGCAAAAAACCATAAAATCGGTCGTTTTGGTAATCGATAATCTAAGAAAAATAATTTATATAAAAACATTCCAACAGCAAGTATAGTCAGAGGAATTAGCGCCAGTAATTTATAATACGTAAATATATCAATTTTTTGACCTGAAACCAGTTGATCCATATTTGATATTATTGGACTCACTACTTCTGTTATATGCCCTCCAATTAGCAAGGGAACTAAGATAATTACTAAAATTAATATGAAAGATATCCATCTATCTATTTGTTTTTGTGACTTACAATCTTCTTCAGCATCACGTTTAATATGTATTTTCCTATTTAAAGTATTACTCATTTAAATACTCCTTATCATGAACTCATTGAATGTTGGTTAATAACGTATCTACTTGATTTAAATAATTTGGCATTTGATCGGGAATAGGTAAGCTCTTACATTTAACTAGTACTTCTTTTGCTTCTTTTAGTTTTTCTGCATTAATTAGTATATTTGCATATTGGATCATAAAGGTAGAATCTTCTACCATATATGGATTTAAATCAAGCACCTTTTGATATACCATAGCTGCACTTTTCCATTCTCCTAAATTTGCTAAGGTTGAGCCAATGTAATATTTAACTACATGGGAACTTGAGTAGTCCCTCTCTACAGATTTCATTAATTGTAGAGCTTGATTAAAATGTTCATCTTCAATATATTTTAATGCTTGATTAAAAGATGCTTGCTCAGTTAACATTTCATTATCTTGTTTGTTCCCTGTTAAGGATGCATATCCTAAACCAATAAGTACTAATGCAACTAGTACTGCCACCATAAATCGGACGGTTACGTCTTTAATTTTCATTCACCTATTCTCTACCTTTCCTCTTAATAATTCTATCTTTATACTAACATCATTATATACAAAATATTTCCTAATTGATAGCAATTATGGAAATTGATAATTATCTAGCTCTTATTCAAATTAGATGAGTTTTATTAGGTTTTTATGCCAATATAAAAATATATACAAAAGTATAATAGATGTAATCCAGCCTTACTATAAATAATCTCAATCCTTTGTTTTGTGTAAATCAATCGTTCAACAAATTTTAGAAGCAAACTGCTATTATATCCAAACCTATAAGATTTTTAATTTCCATTGACTACCTCCCCTTCCGATTATTACTCATTTAATTTGGAAAACTTCCTTCGTCATAGTATGGAATCATTTGCATTCTTTATATATTCCTCGTGCTTTAAAGTGAATGCCATTTATAAATATAAATGCAAAGCAATGTGTATTTAAAAACTTAATATAGGTTTACAAAAATTAGAAAGGCATATTTACAAATAACAATTCTATACTTTTACTTGTACTTTTTGTAAATAGTTCTTCCATAATAATTAAACATTTTAAGCCTTATTCCAAACGAGCTTTCATAGAATTATATAAACAAGAACAATATCTTTTTAGGTTTTCATGAATCTCAAGATAAAGTTATTACAGACAAAAAACTGCACCCTATAGTTAGTAAGAAACTAACTATTGGGGTGCAGTTTAAACAATAAGCTTATTTAATTAGTTAAAAATTTGTACTTTATATTAAAAAGTAACATTTTCCTTAACAGTTAGTGATAAGTTATCTTTATTTTTAATACCTTCAATGCTCATGATTCTATGGTTATGCGATTCTGCAGTTACAAAACCAGCTTCAGTAGAAATAACATCAATAATTTGTACAGTATTTGCACCTGTTACTCTTACTTTATATACTCCAGTTTTAGATCCTGCATCTTTAACAGTAACAGTACCTTCGTCACCAATCGTAAAGTCATTATTAGCTACGTCATCGAAGTAAGAAAGAGCTAAATTAAGAGTATCCCCATAACCTACAACTGAGTCAGAAGTAGTTGTATTACTTAGGCTAGCAGCCGAAACTTGGAATGGACCTACATAAACATCTTCAGAAACAGCTACATTTCCTGTAATATTAGAAGCAGTATCTACAGTTTGACCAGGAGCTACTTGAATAGCTCTAGCAGTAGCAGTTGTACCTGGTAATCCTAGGTTACCTGCTTGCACAGACCAAACTCCATTTGATACAAGTCCAGTACCAATTAGGTTTCCGGTATTTACATTATAAAGGTACACTGTATATCCATTGTTTCCAGTACCTTCAAATTTATAGTTTAATCCGAAACCATCATAAGTTACATCATCTGATGGATTAGTAAATTTAACATTACTGAATGTTACGTCAGAAGTAATATTAAAGTTTGAACTATTAGCAGCTACTGATGCATAAGTAGTAGCTACTACAGTGTCATTATAAGACAAAGCAGCCTTGAATTGTTCTAATGATACTACGTTACCAAGAACGTGGAATACATCATTTGCATCATAAGAGTACTTAACACCATTAACTGTGAAATAGTTGTTAGTAGTATCATGGAAACCGTTGAATACTGTGCTTGTTAATGCAGCTGCAGTTGCTTTTGCATAAACATAAGTTCTTCCTAGCTCAAGAACTTTATTATTATCAAGTTTTTTAACAGTAGGAACGAAGCTTGTTTCAGAACCTGTTGCACCAGTAATAACAATAGTCAAAACACCATTAGATGGTACTGATACTGTTGTAGAATCACCAGTTGCAGTTGCGCCATTAATACTTGAAAGAGTAGCTTTACCTGCAGCATTTAATGCGATTGTAACTTGACCATTGTAGTTAGTTAAATCGTCATTTTTAACAGTTACTTTATAAACACGAGTTCCACCAGTCTCAATTCTTGCAACTCCAACTTCATCTACGAAAAATTTATTATCTGCTGCGTTTGGTGCTGTTGTAAATGATTTACCAGTATCTTTACCTTGGTAGAATAATTTATAAGTAGTACCTTTCGCTTGTGTAGATGTTGTAAGTGTTACAGTTTTGCGATCTGCAGAAACAACAGCTTTTTGTACCGTTAATCCTTGGTCGAATACAAATTGACCTGCCGGTAATACTGCATCAACTTCTTTAGTGAATTTAACCGTTACTGTATTAGCGTCAACACTAGTAACAGAAAGAACTGATAATGGTAATGCTTTTGCTACGTCTGCATAATTTTGATCTAATTGTTTTTTGAATGTAAATTTAGCATCTTTAAGGTTTAAATTATAGTCAGCTTTTGCTAATTCAGCAGCCGCTTCTTCAAATTTGCTATCTTTGATTAAAGCTGAAGCTTTAGCAAGATGCATGTTTACAGTTACGTCATACTTAACTGATTCAAGTGCAGCTTCCATAGCTGGTTTAACAGCGTTACGGATACCGTCACGAGTAGATTGTCCGTATACACGGTCTAATAATTTAGCTTGTTTTGTTTTGAACTCAAAACTTGCTGAATGGTATGCAGTCTCTACTTTAGCAAGATCACCAGATTTGATAGCTGCATTAAGTGTATCAGTTAATCCAACGATTTTAGTACTTGAGTTAATAGCATCGATGTATGCCATTGCACGTTTAATTTGAGTTTTTGGTTCAACAAGTTTTGCTTGAACATTTAATTTTTCTGTTGCTGACAATTTTGCAGCTGCAGTTTCTGCCGCTTTAACTGCTGCTTTAGCTGCATTGTACTCTGTAGTTGGAAGTGTTTTGTAATCCGCAGAACCTTCTACTGAGATAGCCCATTTTAATACTGTACCTGCATTTTGTGCGTTTGTTGCTAATTGGTTTACATTTGTTGCTGCATCTGCTTGTTGCGCTGGTGCTACTGCAACGAAAGCTGAAGCTGCTACTGCAGTTGAAGCTGCAATTTTGATAGCTGTTTTCTTCATAAACTTGTGATCTCCCTTCGCTTGTGTGGTGCAATTTTGTAGTGTGTAATGCCGGTCGCTGATCGCGTCCAATATCGTCACCCTAACTAATATATGAGTATACAAAACTCATACACTAAAATCAACTAATATCGTAAAAGATTACCAGTTTTTTTCAAGATTGACATTTTGGAAGCACCAAGGACTCCATTACATATTCCATATTACAGCAATGTAACCAATAACGCTAGTTTTTTTTATGATTAATTTATACTATCTTTTTATATTAATAGATTCTTCTTAATTTTACTTCTTATTACTCAATTAATTATTTAAAATCTTTTTTAAAATATTTAATTAAATGTGTGCATTTTTTTATATTTGTGTTATCATGTACTGTATAGAAGGTTACTTATAGATGTGTAACGCCGTAAACTTGTTTGTACATTCATTAGTGTGCAGCCTTCTACTTCCTTCGTTTTATCGCTCAAGAAAAGAAGCATCTGAACTTCGGATGCTTCTTTTCTTATTTTATAGGGGCTTTGATCTATTGATCAAAGCCCCTTTTTTATTTGTCCCGCGAATATTAAGCCGCCTATTAAACCTGCATTATCTCCTAAAGCTGGGGCTGTGATTGTTTTCTCTAAGTTTGTTAGGGCTGGGTAATAAGTGTAGTTATTGAGTTTCTTTATGACGTTTTGTTTTATATTCGAAAGAAGATGGGTTTGGTTCATCACTCCACCCCCTATGATTATGCGGTCTGGAGCATATGCTAGCATCATTTGATATACTCCTTGCCCTATATAGTTTGCAATTATCTCCCATGCAGGATGGTCTGCTGGGAGATTTTTTGCGTTTGGGCCAAAGCGTTTTTCAATAGCAGGTCCCGATGCTAAACCTTCAAAGCAGTCGGTGTGAAACGGACAGTCACTATCTTTTGCGTCAGAAGGGTCTCTAATAATAGTGATATGCCCCATTTCAGGGTGCTGAGGCGTATTGAGAAATTGTTTGTTAATAACTATCCCTCCCCCTATGCCTGTTCCAATGGTGAAATATAAAACGGTTCTGTCATTTTTACCTGCTCCATATGATGCCTCGCCAAGGGCCGCTACGTTCACATCACTTTGAAGCTCTATTGGGATATTCAATTTCTCTTTCAGTGTTTGTAAAAACGGAAAGAATCTCCAGGCTAGTTTTGGAGTGTCCAGAATTGTGCCGTATTGAGAACTTAGTCTGTCGATGTTAACTGGACCAAAGCAAGCTATACCTATTGCTTCTACTTTGTTAGATAAGAAGAAGGCTATTATTTGTTTCATATTTTCGTTAGGAGATGTTGTTTGGAACTGCACTTGTTTGAAAATATTACCTTGTTCATCTCCTACTGCGCAGTTAATCTTCGTACCACCTACTTCTATGGAACCTAGCATTCTTATACCCCCTTCTCAATTAGTAAAATAGTCATAATCATTGATTATATAGAACTATAGCAGATTTATTCAAACCTTTTTAGACCATTAAAGTTGTGTTACAAAAGCCTTTTTCTGCAACTTTGCTGTTAAGAATCTATCTATTTAGATATCTTCGTCAATAATGACATAAATAGTCCGTAGTGGACCATGAACTCCTACTACTAAATAGCTTTCGATATCTGCGGAATTACTTGGTCCTGTTATGAAGTTAATACAGGTTGGAATAGGTTTTCCTTCTTTTATACGTTCACTTAACATTGTCATGCTTTCCTGTAATCTTGGAATAATCGATTTTGTAGGGATGAGGACTACATGGATTTCTGGTAATAGACTGACCGACCTTCCTTTGTTATGTTCGTTAAGGAGGACGACTGTTCCGGACTCTGCAAGCGCATGATCACAGTACGTGAGGCCGATGGTTGCTTGTTCAGCGTGTTGAATATTTTGTGATCCTAATGCAGGGTTCCATTTGGTAGTATTGGCTTGGAGCCAATCATCTAATTTTGTATTTCCTCTTTCTATAGAAGAAAGTACTTTATCTGGTGGTATTTCTTCTATTAGTTCAGTTAAGGTTTCCAAAAGATTTGTTTGTGTTGTTTCTATTATATCTGCTCGGATAAGTATGGCAGATTCGATGAATACTCGTTTTAATGAGTTTGTTTCAAGTTTGCTATAAACACTGGAAACAGGTAGTTCCACTTTGTTTCTTTGTAGTTTAGTCATTTTTCACTTCCTCCCGTTCTTTCATCCAGTCCCGGAAACGACTTTGTTTGGGAGTAGGAAAATCCCGGCTATTCGTCCATTCTTTTAAAAGACCTGGTCCATTTGATATGCTTTGTTTGTTCTTTAATAGCATTTTGAGACTAACCGCTGCCATTTTGGAGCCCCCTGTATATACAGAGTTTGTTGAAGCTCCAAAGCCAAATGCTTTCATCATGAGACGCTCGCTAATTGGCGCTTTCCCTTCTGTTTGTACTATTTTTTGACGGTGCTTGAGTAGCAGGCTATGCAATGGAATTTTCACTGGACAGACATCTGTACATGCTCCGCAAAGTGTTGATGCGTATGGTAGTTCTTTGTGATCCTCGTAACCGTCAAGCAGTGGTGTGAGCACAGCGCCAACTGGACCTGGATAGATGGAGCCATATGCATGACCTCCAATGTGACGGTATACAGGGCACACGTTTAAGCATGCTCCGCAGCGAATGCACTGGAGAATTTCTTGAAAGTCCGTCCCAAGAATTTTGGAACGTCCATTGTCTACAATCACGATATGTAACTCTTCAGGACCGTCGACTTCTTCTTGTTTTCTAGGGCCAGTAAGTAGGCTTACATAGCTTGTGATTCTTTGCCCTACGGAAGCTCTTGTTAGTAGAGATACCATAACGTCTAAGTCTTCGAAAGTTGGAACGAGTCGCTCCATGCCCATGACGGTTATTTGGGTTTTAGGTATAGTTGTGACTAAGCGGGCATTCCCTTCATTTGTCACTAGGCAGATTGTTCCACTTTCTGCAACTCCGAAATTACAACCCGTTATTCCTAGATCAGCTTCTAGGAACTTTTCTCGAAGTGTATAGCGTGCGTGCTTTGCTAGTTCTTCGGGATTCTCTGATTTTGTGTAATTTATTTTTTTTGCGAATAAGTCCCGGATTTGTTCTTTCTTCTTATGTAAAGCAGGTACTACAATATGCGACGGTGGGTCATGATCATCTAGTTGGAGAATGTATTCTCCTAGGTCCGTTTCTACAACTTCACAGCCTATTGACTCCAATGCAGCGTTCAACCCTATTTCTTCTGTCACCATCGATTTGGCTTTGACGATTTTTTTGGCGTTTTTTTGCTCGGCAATTTTTTTAATATAGTTCGTCGCTTCTACGTCGTCTTTCGCAAAGAATACATGTGCACCACTTTTGGTTGCCTGCTCGCTGAATTGTTCTAGATAGTGCACAAGGTTATTTACGGTATGCTGGCGTATTTCTTGCCCTGCTTCTCGCCACTTTTCCCATTCTCCAAGTTGGTCGGTTGCTAAATCTCGCCTTGCTCCTAGACCATCCTGTGCGCTTGAGACTGCTTTTCTCATGAAATCATTATTTAACTCAGATGCTAGACGTTGTTTGAATGGACCAGATTTTATTTTGAGTGGCATTGTTATCCCTCCATTCCTCGGTTTAATACTTCTGCAATATGTAGCACTTCAATTTTCTGCTGTTCTCTAGAGAGTCGCCCGCCAATATTCATGAGGCAGCCACAGTCTGCTCCTATTAAATAATCAGGACTTGCTTGTTTAATATGTTCTACCTTTTCTTTCACCATTTCTGCTGAGATATCGCCCATTTTGACGGAGAATGTGCCACCGAATCCACAGCACTGACTTTGACCAATGAGTGGTTGGATCGTTAAGTTGTCGACGTTGTTCAATAGAAGCTTTGGCTCTTCTTTTGCTCCGAGTAGTCGTGTCATATGGCATGAAGTGTGGAAAACTGCTGTTCCTGGAAGTGATGTGTCTATTTTGCTTACACCTAGTACATGGACGATAAATTGGGTTAGCTCATATGTTTTGTTTGCGACTTGTTTTGCTATGGCATGCCATTTAGGATCATCCTGGAAGACATGTTCATATTCTTTAAGCATGAGTGCGCATGAGCCTGAAGGGGTGACGATGTATTCGGCATGCTGGAACGTTTTGAGTAAATGAATCATTGCTGGTTTTGCTTCATGCAAATAGCCACTATTGTATGCGGGTTGGCCACAGCAAATTTGGGCAGGCGGGAATTCGATTTCACAGCCAAGTTTTTCGAGTAGCTCTACTGTTGCAATGCCTACGTTTGGTTGGAATAGATCGACTAGACAGGTGGAGAATAGGGTGACACGTATTGTCATATATAGTCTTCCTTTCTGAAAAAGCCGCTTCTTGTGGGAAGCGACTTTTTGGTTTATGTTGAATAATCTTATTCGTAATGATAGTAGCTATATTTAATACTACTGTTGATTTCCGTTGCAGGTGGACGCTTTCCGCGGGCACGGCTGCAAATATATCAAGAAATTAATGCCTCGAAACCAAATTAATACTTTACCGAGTAAATGCCGCAGCTACTCCTCCGTCTACCGTGAGCATGCAACCGGTTGTTTTGGCTGACTTACTGGACGCGAAGTAGGCTATAGCTTCTGCTATGTCTCTTGGGTAGATGTTCTCTTTTAAAACAGTTCTCTCTCTGTAGTGATTTTCTAGTTCGTCGGGTTCGATGCCGTAAGCTGCCGCTCTCTCTTCGCGCCACTTAGATCCCCAAATGGCAGAGCCTTGTAGTACTGCATCAGGTAATACGGAGTTTGCACGGATTCCAAAGTCTCCACCTTCCGCAGCTATGCATCGTGCCAGATGTACTTCTAGCGCTTTTACTGCACTGTAGGCGGATGCGTTTTTGCCGGCATAGATAGAGTTTTTGGAGCCGATGAAAATCATGCTCCCCCCTTTTCCTTGTGTTTTCATCACTTTGAATGCTTCTCGGGATACGAGGAAGTATCCTGTTCCGAGTACATTCATGTTCAGGTTCCATTCTTTTAAGGTTGTTTCTTCAAATGGACTTGATGTCGCAAGTCCTGCATTATTGACTAGTATGTCTACCCCGCCATATGTGCGATTCACTAGTTGGAATGCTTCAATGATTTGTTCTTCATCTGTAACGTCCATTTTTACAGCAGTTGCTCTACCTTCTCCGTATGCTGAATTTATTTCCGATGCGATTTTTTCTGCTCCTTCTAGATTTAAGTCTGCAAGGACGACATGGGCACCAAGGGATGCGAGTAGGCGACATGTTTCACTACCGATTCCTCCTGCTCCCCCGGTTATGAATGCAACTTTTCGAGAGAACTCAGCTTCTTTTGGTGCGAGTGAGAGCTTATATAATTCCAATGGCCAGTATTCTATACCAAAAGATTCTTCCGCTGAAAGAGATGTGAAGCCTCCAAGTGCATCTGATCCTTTCATGACAGAAATTGCTCGGTGGTATAGTGCACCACTCACTAAGGCAGATGCTTTGTCTTTGCCAGTGTTAACCATCCCGATTCCAGGGATAAGGATGACCCTCGGTGATGGGTCGAACATGATGTCCTCTGATGATGCATATGCTTCAAAGTATTTTTGATATTCTGCTTTATAGGCTTCAATACTTGTTTTAATCGTTTCTAGGTTTCCATCCCAGTCTATGAAAAGTGGAATCCGTTTTGTATGCACTAAATGATCTGGACAGGCTGCTCCGACTTGGGAAAGTGACGCTGCTCGTTCGCTATTTACGAATTCTTGTATATCCTCTGAGTCATCATACGTTACAATTTGACCTTGGCTTGTTGAAACGAGTCCTCTTATATAAGGAAGGATTTCGTTTAGGGTTTGCATTCTTTTTTCTTGTGGAAGCGCTTCAGTCGATTGTCCGCCGAATGCTGGGTGTTCTGTTAATTGAAGATCGATATAGGCTTTCGCTTCATTGATAATATTGATCGTTTTATCATAACTTTCTTTTGCGGTGTCTCCCCAAACGACTAGACCGTGTTTTTCCATTAGTACTAGTTCTGCATTAGGATTATTTTGTACACCTTCTGCAATCATTTTAGATAGAAGAAATCCAGGACGTATATATGGCACCCACACGAAGCGGTCACCGAATATTTCTTTTGCTATTTCTTGACCATTTGGTGCACAACAAATACTGATGATGCTGTCAGGATGGGTATGGTCTACATGTTTGTATGGAAGAAATGCATGTAGAAGTGTCTCGATGGAGGCACGTGGATGTGACTTATCTAGCATGCAATGACTTAAATAGTCGACCATTTCTTCATCTGTCATATCTTCCCGTTGTTGAAGCGGAAGAATATGCTCTAGGTGAAGTGCAGTGAAATTGGATTCCTTCATCGTCGCAAGGTCCGAACCACTCCCCTTCACCCACATTATTTCGACTTCGTTGCCTCGAAAATCAGTTGCAATGGTTTTGAAAGAGGTATTTCCCCCTCCCCAGTTACAAACGCGACGATCGGTGCCGATTAGGTTCGAGCGGTAAGTAAGTTCTCCTAGTGTGTCAGATTGTATAGATTTATTGGATTCGTTCCATAGATTTTCGATCATATTTTTTCTCCCCTTTCAGGTGGTGAAGGTCGTGCATAATGGATGATTGCTCTGTGAAAAATGTGCTGAGCTGTTTATACATGTCGTATAGCTGGTTATAAATTTCAGCGTTAGATTTGTTCGCTTTATAAATGATTGTTTCATTGGGTGCAATTTGTTGGATTGCTTCCGGGTAGGATCTATATGCACCTGCTGCTACTGCTCCAAGAATAGCTGCTCCTAACGCTGGCGCTTGGTCGGTTCTTACGACGGTTATTTCTTTTTGTAGGATGTCTGCGTAAATTTGCATTAATAATTTGTTTTTATTTGGTATGCCACCTGTTGCGACAACTTTGTTAATAGGGATATGATGGTTTTCGAACAAGTCTATGATTACTTTTGTACCGAAAGCAGTTGCTTCAAGTAGTGCTCGATATACTTCGGCTGGAGTTGTAGAGAGTTTTTCTCCAAGTAAGACACCCGATAAAGTTGTGTCCACGTATGGAGTTCTGCAGCCGTTATGCCAATCGAGTGCTAGAAGACCACTTTGTCCGGGTTGAAGTGATTCTGCTTCATCAGTAAGTGTTTCGAAATTAGTTTGATAGTTTTTTAGGAAATGGGCAAATAAATCACCGACTGCCGCTTGCCCAGCTTCGTATGCAAAGTAACCTGGTAGAATACCGTCTTCCACTACTCCACTAATACCAGGGACTAACACTTCTGTGTCATTCAGTAGCAAATGACAGGTTGAGGTACCCATGACCATAACGAGAGTGCCTGGTTCACTTACTCCTACTCCGGGAAGTGCTGCGTGGGCATCAATAATACCTACAGCTACCGGAGTTCCTTCAAAAAGTCCTACTTGTTCACTCATTTCTTTTGTTAATGTTCCAGCTAGTGTACCGGATGATTGGACATTACCTTGTAGTTTGGTTTCGTATATATTATTTAGTGCTGGACTGATTTTTTGTAATGTTTCATTGTTGATGAATCCTTTTTCTTTATGCCAAGTTCCCTTATAACCTGCGGAACAGCTGTTGCGGATGAGTTTTCCTATTAGTTTGGAAACAATCCAATCTCCAGCCTCGAGGAATAGATGAGTTTGCTCAAAAAGTATGGGATCGTCGTTTGCAATTTCTAATACTTTAGGAAGCATCCATTCTGATGAGATGGTACCTCCATATCTCCCAATCCATTGTTCGTGTTGAACGATTTTGTTTAAGTGTTTCGCTTCTTCTTCGGCTTCGTGATGTTTCCACAGTTTGACATATGCATGTGGGTTGTTTTCATGTTCTTTTGTTTCACATAGCGGGTTTAAATTTTCGTCGACTGGTAGGATGGTGGATGATGTGAAATCTAGTCCGATACCTACAATGTCGTTTGGGTTTATATCTTTTGTTACCTCCGGGATGGAGTTTATGAGTACTTCTAGGTAGTCTTGTGGCACTTGGAGTGCAGTTTCTTTGCCTAGTGATCGGTTATTTAAATGCCCAGTGATGACGCCATGGGGGTAGGGCGTCACACTGGTAGCGACGATATCGCCGTTTTCGATGTTCACTAAGATTACGCGTCCTGATTCGGTTCCATAGTCAATGCCGATTGCATATTTCATGGTTTCACCTCTCTACTATCTTTCAAAAGTTAAATTCAAAATCAATAATTAAGTATAAAGGTCATATAGAAAATCAACTGTCAAACTTGTAAATAAGAAATTGATTGTTAATATTACTCTTTAACCCATACGTACTAAACTATTTATAAAGCGGACCAAAGTTTTGGCATGCTCGATAGTCAGCTGCCTCTGGTTGGTCGGTGCCGAACATGCTCCATGCGCTTGGGCGGAAGATGCGCGACGCCTCGACGTTGTGCATGTTTACAGGAATTCTCAGGATCGATGCAAGTGTTATTAGATCGTCTCCGATATGTCCGTAGCTTAATGCACAGTGGTTGGCTCCCCAGTTATTCATGACCGAGTAGACATCTGTAAAGGCTCCTTCGCCGGTTAAGTTTGGAACGAACCAAGTCGTTGGCCACGTTGGATCTGTGCGCAGGTCAAGTGTGTCATGCATGTCGTTTTCTAGTTCGACTGTGTGCCCTTCGGCGATCTGCAGTACTGGGCCAATTCCTTTTACGTAGTTAATACGGGCGATTGTTACTGGCATATCACCTTTTGTTGTGAAATCACTTGAAAAGCCACCGCCTCGGAAGTATTCTGTTGAAGCTGGGCGGAACTGAACGTTTTCTAATGTTTCTTTTACTTCTTCATCCGTGATTTCCCAGAACGGTTTCATAACGGGTTTGCCATCTACTGTTTGACGACCGGTTCCATCTAGTGCTGCGGAGCCTGAGTTGAGTAGGTGGATGATTCCATTTGCGGCTTTTCCAGTTAGCTCTTTTCCCGTTACACGCTTTACTGCATCAGGGCTCCAGTACGTGCGTACATCTGCAAAAACTTGTGCGGTGTTTGTTAGTAAGTTACCCATTGCCATTGTGACACCATTTAAACTATCATTTTCTGTTGCTAGAATATATGGTGCTCTTTTGCCATTCCAATCAAAGGATGAGTTTAAGAAGGTTTCCATGAAATCTCCATTTGGGAAGTAGTCAGTCCACTGACGTTGGCCTTGGAATCCAGCGATAAGTGCATTATGGCCGTTTGCTTCCTCTTCAAAGCCCATTTGTTTTAGTTTGTCACTGCCAATCATTAAGTCGCGAGCGATGAGGGTCATTTTAATCGACCGTTGCCAGTCACTACGTTTTTCCTCTTCTGTTCGTTTGAATTCTTCTTTGTTTATGTCTTCACCAATAGTTAAGTTTTCATCTGCCCATTGAAGTGCTATTTCATACTCTTCTTTGTCGTAAATTTCTAGATCCATCCGGCGAACAAATTCACTCATGTCGATGTATTCGTTGCGCATGCCTAGGTATTCTTGGAAGAAGTCATCTTTTACAATACTTCCGGCAATCCCCATAGAGACAGACCCCATAGCGAGATAGGATTTCCCTTTTAGCATTGCTGCTGCAAGCCCAGCTTTTGCAAAGCGTAGAAGTTTTTCTTGAACGTCCTGTGGAATAGTTGGATCTCCAGCATCCTGAACATCATGTCCGTAAATACCGAATGCAGGTATTCCTTTTTGATTGTAGCCTGCAAGGGATGCCGCTAAGTAAACTGCTCCAGGACGTTCTGTTCCGTTAAAACCCCAAACCGCTTTTGGAAGATGTGGATCCATATCCATCGTTTCACTACCATAGCACCAGCAAGGAGTAACAGTAAGAGAAACGCCTACGCCTTCTTTTTTAAATTTCTCTGCCGCGTGCGCTGCTTCAGCTACACCGCCTATACAAGTATCTGCAATAACACATTCTACTGGCTCCCCGTTATAGTACATTAGGTTTTCAGAAAGAAATGTTGCCACGTTTTTTGCCATATTCATTGTCGTTTCTTCTAATGATTCACGTACTCCGTTTCTGCGACCATCAATTGTTGGACGTATTCCTATTTTAGGTAAAGCCCCGATATAACGTTCTTTTGTCATGAATAATTCCTCCATTACTTATGTAGTAGTTGTTGAAATCGGTCAATTGCTTCTTGCCATTTGATATTGTTTTGCGGTACATATTGTTTCATCTCAAAAGAGTTTGCAACAAGCTGTCGCCCTTCTTCAATTGAGTGAAGTTCTCCAAGCGCTCTCAACTGGGATAAGCCATTACCGATAGAGCTTGCTTCGGTTGGTCCAGTGTGGACTATTTTGTTTGATGCATTTGCTATAAGTTGGCATAGGTTTGTATTTTGCGTCCCACCACCACCGATGTAAATGTCGGTTGTTTTCGTTTGTGTGATTGTTTCAATTTGTTCGATTGTGTATGCGTATTTTAAGGCAAGACTTTCAGTAAAACAGCGGATATGTTCACCTGGTGTAATCGGGACTTGCTGATTTGTTTGAATACAGTATTGCTTGATCGCTTGTAGCATTGATACTGGGTTAAAGAATAGTTCATCATCTGGATCGATGAATGTGTCGAATGATTTAGCTTGATGGAATGCCAGTATTTCTTGTTCATAAGTAAAGTGGAGTCCCTGTTGCTTCCATTCTTCTCGGCATTTTTGGAGAATCCAAAATCCCATAGCGTTCTTTTGGAATCGGTATTGCCCTTCACTCGTTCCTTCGTTTGTAAAGCTTTGTTGGAAAGCTTCCAAAGTTGTTATTGGCTTTTTTATTTCCTTGCCAATCAAACCCCATGTTCCAATACTGATGAATAAGGCGTTCCGGCGTTGAATTGGTAGTGCAGACAATGCGCAAGCTGTGTCATGACCTGGTACGAGAGCCATTTGGATAGATTTGTGATTCTTTAGCGTCCCTACGAGTTGATGTGGCATTTCTATAGTTGCAAATGGGAGTGTTTGATCGAAAAGAGCCTGTTGAATATCTTTGTCCCATTGCTTATTTTTGTTTACTAGCTGTGATGTAGAGGCGATAGTGAATTCGTTCAGTTTAACGCCTGATAATGCGTGCATGAGTAGGTTCGGCGTCATAAGTAGGTCCGTTGTTTCGGTTAAGTATTGCGGGTATTGTCCCTGGATAGCCATCAGTTGAAATAATGTGTTAATGGCAGAAATTTCGTTTCCGGTTTGCTCAAACAATCTTTGGGCTGATATATGCTTTATAGCTTTCTGGACATATGGGACGGAGTGCGTGTCTCGGTATGAAAATGGTTTGGAGACTAGCTGTCCATTTTTGTTTAGTAATCCGAAGTCTACTCCCCAAGTGTCGATGCCAAGTGACTTGGCAGGTGCCGCAACTTTGTCGAGACCTCGGTTTAATTCTTTTATCAGGTTGTCGTAATCCCAGTAGTAATGATTATCTTCATAGAATGGCTTGTTTTGGAACCTGTGAATTTCATTTGTCGTGAGTGTTTGCCCATTAAATGTTTGGGCGACTAATCGACCACTGGATGCTCCAAGATCATAGGCAAGTACGGTTGTCATAATGATTCCCTCCTATTCCTTTAGCAATTTCGAGCGATATCTTTCTGCCGAAAGGTTTCGAAGGTCCTCGCATTCTTGATCGGTTAATACTCGCGGACCACCGAAAATTGAACTTATCGTATATACTTTGGCAGATTCCTCCGTTAGTTGCATGAAAAAGTATGCCTCTTTCATTGTTTTCCCTAGCGTTAGCACTCCATGATTACGCATAATGATGACATCTTTGTCGACGAGTTCTGCTACTTTTTCGGCAAGAAGATTAGTTGTCGGTATGATGTAATCGATGTAGCCTACACTCTTCACCATTGCTGGAAAATCCGGAAATAAAGGTGGAATGTCTTTACCAGCAGAGGAGACACCTACAGAATAGGTCGGATGTGCATGAAGAACTGCTTGAATTTCCTCATTTTTTCGGAAGCATTCCAAATGCATGAGTACTTCAGATGATGGGCGAAGACTGCCTTCAATTTCTCCTGTTATAATATCCACCTTCACCCATTGATGAGGTTCTATTTCCTTTAAATCAAAGCCACTCGGAGAGATGTACATATAATTTCCATCTCGCATACTGAGGTTTCCGCCTGCTCCTACTACTAGCCCTTGGTCTACTAATTTATGTGCATATTTGTTTAGTTCTTCGATGACATTGGACATTTGGTCACTTCCTTTCTATTAGAGTGCTTTAGCAATACGTTCCATTGTTTCTGTTTGTTGGAGCATTTGTGCATTTGTATATATTAATGATTCTTTGTTTTCGATTGCCTGGTGGAATGCCTTGATCTGTTCGGTATAGGCATTTCCTGTTTCTTTGATAGTGTGTGTTTCATTGTTTGACTGGTAATGGATGATTCCATTGTAATTATTTTCGTCTGCTCTGAAAGCATATGGTAGCTGCATCGTTCCAGTTGTGCCGATTATATCAATCGTTTGAGTCATCGGTCCGTAAAAACTTGCATCGAACTGACCAAGTATTCCAGATGGATAGCTAAGTTGGACCGCTATATGAGTATCTATTTCTATTGTTGATTTACCCCGGAGGGCTTGAACACTTTTTGGACTTTCTTCTATTAAATAGTTCAGTACATTTACCGGGTAACAACCTATGTCATTGAGTACCCCTCCCCCAAGAGTTGAATCGAGGCGTATGTCGTTGTCCCAGTTTTCTAAAGTGAAGTGGAATCGAGCACGAATTGTGAGGATTTCCCCTATAGCTCCTGCTGTTAATAATTGTTTAACTTTTCCTATTTGCGGATGAAAACGATACATGAAGGCTTCCATTAGGAGTACATTATGCTTTTTGGCCGCTTGTTGAAGTTCGGTTAAGTCTTCTGTAGTGAGTACAATAGGCTTTTCACAAAGGACATGTTTGTTTGCTTGGATTGCGGCAAGTGCCCATTGTTTGTGATGCGCGTTCGGAAGCGCTATGTACACTGCATCCACATCTGGTGATTCAAGAAGCGCTTCGTATGAATGGAATATGTTTGGAATATGGAATTGCTGTGCTAGTGCTTCCGCTTTGCCACTGTGACTTGCAATTGCAGTTATCTCGTTGTTTGTTGTTTCCCTGATTGCTGGAATAACTTGTTGTTTAGCAATGTTCGCAGCTCCTATGATGCCCCATCGCAATGTTATCAATTCAGTTATCCTCCTTTTCAATGTTGCAATTTGTTACTGGTGCTTTGTAAGCCACCAATAACTTTTGTGCAACTGGACTGCTATGTTTTATTCGTAAATTGCGTTTTGTACTTCCTCTGAATCGATGTTGTCTTTGTCATACCAGATGAAGCCTGTGTCGATTGTTTTTTCTACTTTTTTACCGTTCATCGCGTCTACTGCTGCTTTAACTGTTTCGTAACCGATGCCGACTGGATTTTGCGTTACTGCTCCAGACATTAAGCCACTTTTAATAGCGTCAATTTGTTGTTTCCCAGAATCGAAGCCGACAACTACTAGCTCACCTGATTTGTTTAGCTCTTGTACTGCGTTTACAACACCGATTGCGGAGCCTTCATTGGAACCGAAAATTCCTTTTAGGTCGCTATGTGCTTGAATCATTGTTTTAGCAAGGTCAGTAGATTTCAGATGATCTCCACCACCGTACTGGATATCGACGATTTCAATATTCGGATATTTGGACTCGATTTGTTCTTTGAAACCGTCACGACGTTGTACTCCTGTTACAGAAGTTTGGTCATGTACGACTAGTGCAATCTTTCCTTCTCCACCGATGAATTCTGCCATTTTGTCTGCTGCAAGAGCTGCAGCTGCTTTGTTATCTGTAGAAGCAGTTGCAAGGGGGATATCACTTTCTACTCCTGAGTCAAAGGCAATAATAGGAATTTCACTTTTTTGTGCTTCTTCTAATAATGGCGTTGCCGCTTGAGAGTCAAGTGCTGCAAAACCTAGTGCATCAGGCTTTTTGTCTAGTACTGCGCGAAGCATTTCTATTTGTTTATCCACTTGTGATTCACTTTCTGGTCCTTCAAATGTAATTTCTACATCAAATTCCTCAGCTGCATCTTCTGCTCCTTTTTTTACCGCTTGCCAGAATTGATGTTGGAATCCTTTGGAGACAATAGCTACGTACGGTTTGTCGCCACTTGGTTCTGATGTTTTGCTAGAATCAGCTTCTTCTGAATTACATGCACCTAAAATCATTGAAACTGCTAACATACTCCCTAAAATCCACGATCTTTTCTTCATTTTTTCTCCCCATTCCCATTTATATTTAACGTCACATGGACGATACAACCGTTGTTATTCTTTACGTCTTCTAAGGATATCCATATATACTGCGAGAATAATAACCAGTCCGACTACGACTGTTTGCCATTCCTGCGGGATAGACATGATACGTAAACCATTTGTTAGAACACTCATGATCAGAGCACCAATTACTGTTCCGATGATTGTACCTTTTCCTCCACTAAGGGATGTTCCACCGATCACAACTGCTGCAATCGCTTCCAATTCATAGCCCTGACCTAGTGCTGGTTGCGCCGAGTTTAGACGGGATGCCATAATTACTCCCGCAATTCCTGTAAAAGCTCCTGCCAATGAATAAATAGTCACTTTCCAGAAATCTACGTTTACTCCTGAAAGCTTTGTTGCTTCTTCATTGCTCCCAATTGCGAAATTATAACGTCCTAAAATAGTTTTCGATAAAATGACCGCTCCAATAATTGCAACGATGAAAAAAATTAGAACTGCATTCGGAATGTCCACCCCGGGAATAATTGTGCCAAGTGCAATTTTTGTGA
Organism: Psychrobacillus sp. FSL H8-0510; assembly: GCF_038008345.1. Taxonomy (NCBI): domain Bacteria; kingdom Bacillati; phylum Bacillota; class Bacilli; order Caryophanales; family Bacillaceae; genus Psychrobacillus; species Psychrobacillus sp. FSL H8-0510. Next base: position 697,273 of record NZ_JBBOYZ010000001.1, on the reverse strand, counting down.
ATAAAGCATGGTCTGTGAAATAAATAGGTGCTGCTCCTGAAATAACTAATGCCAACCCTTTTGCAATCATCATCATGGCAAGTGTGGCAATAAAAGGCGGAATCTTCAGCTTCGTGATGGCAATTCCACAAAGGAATCCACAGAATGCCCCAGTCGCAATACCTGCGAAAACTCCTACAACTAGCGGTAGACCTGCATTGACAATAACTACCCCTGATATGACCGAGGATAACGTCATTACTGTCCCTACTGAAAGGTCAATTCCACCTGTAATAATGACAAAGGTAGCTCCAAGTGCAAGAATTCCAATTACTGCCGTTGATAATAAAATGCCGATCATGTTGCTCCATTGTAGAAAACTATCTGAAGCTAATGAGAAGAATATAACTAATACGATTAAACTTCCGAAGGCTAAAGTTTGTTGAATGGCCCCTGGTGGTATGACTTTTTTCTTTACTGGCTCTTTTTCAATAATTGTTTCCACGTTCAATTAATTCACCCCTATTATTAGTGGAGCTGTGTTGCATACTCCATTATTTTTTCTTGTGTCGCTTCTTCCGAGGAAAGCACCCCTGTAATCTTCCCTTCTGACATTACGACAATCCGATGGCTCATACGTAAAACTTCTGGTAATTCAGATGAGATCATGATGATTGATTTCCCGCTTGCTGCGAGCTCATCTAGTAGTTTATAAATCTCTCCTTTTGCACCAACGTCAATGCCTCGTGTTGGTTCATCGAAGATTAGGATGTCGCAATCTCTTTGTAGCCACTTTGCGATAACTACTTTTTGCTGATTGCCTCCGGAGAGGAGTCTAATCTCTTGGTCTACGGATGGAGTTTTAATCTTTAGACTGTCCACATATTTTGTGGCTATTTTTTTAATTTTGGAATCGCTTACAAAATATGATTTCGTTTGATAGTCTTTAATAGTTGCGAGTGCAATGTTAGATTTGACGTCCATGCTGACAAGTAAACCGTATTGTTTTCGGTCTTCAGATAAGTAGCCGATTCCTTGTTTCACGGCATCTGCTGGTGATTTTATTTTGACTACTTTACCATTTAGGCTGATTGTTCCTTTTGTAGAAGGATCTGCACCGAATAGTACTCTGGCTACTTCTGTCCTTCCAGCACCCATTAAGCCAGCAAACCCTAGAATCTCTCCTTTTTTTAATTCGAAGGAAATATCTTTTAAAAGATGTTTCGTTGAGATATTACTCACCTTTAGCACGGTTTCCTTTTCTCCAGTAGCGATGTTTGGCTTCGATTCTATGTATATATGTCGGCCAACCATCAGTTGAATGACTTTACCCATTTCCGTTTCCGATGTCTTCAAGGTATCCACGTATGTTCCGTCTCTCATAACCGTGATTCTGTCAGAGATTCGCTTTAGTTCGTCCATTCGATGAGAAATATAAATGATGCCGACACCTTTTTCTCTGATGCTATTAATAATGTCAAAGAGGGTATCAATTTCAGTTTCTGTCAGTGCGGTGGTTGGTTCGTCCATGATGAGTATTTTCGAGTTGAATGAAAGTGCCTTTGCTATTTCTACCATTTGTTGCTTAGCTACAGTTAGGTGACGCACTTTGGTTTTGGGATCTAAGTCTAAGTTGAGTTTTTTAAATAATTCAGCTGTTTGTTTGTTCAGTTTTTTATCGTTTACTAGTAGGTTCATCGTTCCTTTTGGCTCACGTCCGATGAAAATATTTTCTGCCACTGTGAGATCTTTCATCAAGTTGAGTTCTTGATGAATGATGGAAATCCCCAGTTCTTGTGCTTGTTTTGGAGATTGAATTGAAATTTCCTTCCCCTGAAGTGTTATCGTTCCTTCGTCCTTCGGATAAATACCAGTCAGGATTTTCATGAGCGTTGACTTTCCAGCACCATTTTCACCGACGAGTGCTAATACTTCTCCGTATTGGAGATCAATTGTTACATCAGATAAGGCTTTGACACCCGGGAAGGATTTGCTAATATGTTCCATTCTTAAAAGAGGCTCCACTTTCATCCCACCTTTTTGTTGATTAGTCTTTGTTTATTATTGATTTTCTTTATTTATGTTGATTATAAATTATATTTTTCGTAAAATCAATACGTTTTTATATAATTCTGAATATTTGTTTTGCATTTCGGTTATTATATGATGCGCAATGAGGAATCAACCCAATTGCGCATAGGAAATTTTTATGTTCTTTTCTTCGAAATACTTTAAATATGTTTTATTTGCTAGTTCGTCAATGATTATGGTATTTATAACCTCTTCTTTTTCGATATGAGCAAATGCTTTTTTGTTGAGTTTCGTGTGGTCCAGTAGGAGTATTGTCTGATCAGCCATCTCAATCATTTTACGTTTGACGATTGCTTGCTGCTCGTTCGAGTCACTGATTCCCCAGTCTTTGTGTAAACCTTTGCAGGAGAAAAAGACTTTGTTTACATGGTATCTTTCCAATGTACTGACAGTTAGTGGACCAACTAAAGATAAAGAAGTAGACGAAAGATTGCCTCCAGATACTATCACATGAATAAGAGTTGAGTTTGCTAGCTCAGCCGCTACTCTTAACGAGTTGGTTAGTACGGTAATTTTCTTATTAGGTAGTAATTTGGCTAGATAGAATGCTGTGGAACTAGCATCTAAGAAAATGATGTCGTCTTCTTGGATTAAAGTGACTGCTAATTTTGCGACCGCCATTTTTTCTTGTTGGTTCATCACTTCTCGTTGGAAATAAGGGATGTCCCCTTCTTCCTCTTGAGTAGAAATTGCACCTCCATGCGTACGAGCAAGTTTGTTCTCTGCTTCTAGTTTTTCTAAATCTCGGCGGATTGTTTCCTCTGTAACTTTCAGTAGTTTACTTAGTTCAGATACACGTGCGGTTTTGTTTTCATTGACTATGTTAATTATTTTTTTATGTCTTTCTGGTACTAACATAAGTGGATTCCTTCTTTCTTTATGTGATTACACCTTTTTTTAGAATGATATTGGCATAGAGTGCTTGCTCGCTAGTCGCAATTATTGCATATGCCTCTTTGGCTTGTTCGTAAAACTGAAAACGCTCCAGTTTGGCAGGTATAACTGTTTGGTTTTTTGTGATTTGAAGGATTTCACCATATTCTCTCCATATTGGTGGTGCAGAGATTTCTGCTCCATGCATCATATAAAACACTGACGAATCCGCGTAAGTGTCGAGGGGCATGAGCGTTAGAATAGCTTCCAGTATTTCCGGAACATGGAGTCCATCCAGTCTTATTAAATTTTTGGCGTGTGATGCAGCCGGGAAATTACCATCTGCGATGACGATTTCATCTCCATGCCCCATCTCCATGAGAATTTTGAGGAGATCTGGTGAAATACAGTGCGGTATATTTTTTAACATGTGGTTTCTCCTTTGTTTGTCTTTGTTTTATTCTATAATACCAAAGATTTCGAAGAATGGAAGTGTTTTTTGTGGGTGTGTCGGTGGAACTGGATTGAGCTTGGGTGGAACTCGTTTTTCCGAAATTAGAAAACACCAACTTGAGATAGTTAGTGTTTTTAATTGTTACTTTTTTGATAAGTAGTTTTGTTTCCTTTTTTTGTTTTGATTAGCTTCATTTTCTGGAATGTATAATTCAGGGTGTATCGAGATTTTAGTTGTAGTAAATCCATACACTCTTGCATGGTGACTTCGTGTTTCATCAGGGTAAAAAGATCTTCTACATTTCTAGGGATTGGATCTTTGTCATTTATTCCACACGCAGTGCATGTCCACTGACGTTCACTAATTCTATTTAATCGATTTCCACAGTTTATGCAAAGTACTCCTTTCTTTAATTCACTTGTCGAGATTTCATATTTTGAGCATAGGGGTGGTTCTACAAAATGCATGTTTTTTTGTATCAAAATTTCTTTTATTTTTAAATATTGGGCTTTGGTAAGTAGTGGCGGTAGTTTGTTTAGTTTTTGTATAAAGAGTGGTAAATTCTTTGAGAAAAGAATAGTTTGTTCCTTAGGCGCATTTTCTATTATTGCTTTATCGGATGCGAAAACAAGTACAGTGTATATGGGTATTTTCCATTGGGTTTGATTTAACCATAGTTGAAAGCCGTCCTGATTTCTTTGTAGTTGAATTATTGGACAGTTGAAAGCAGTAGTTTCATTATCTAATGTTCTTATTAATTGATTGGGGGAGGTTTTAAAAATGATATTACCTATAATATTTTTAACTTCTACTATAAGAATATAACTGCTCGTGATGATTAATGTATCAACTTGGATGTAACGATTCTCGTGAATTTTCATGTGGAAATCTGGGATGATGTGTACTTCTGAGGGAAACTGTACTTCTTTGATTGAACGGTCAACACGCAATTCTCCGTAGTGGCCAGCTTCTATGTAGCCCATTTTTTCAAGAACTTTTCTGTATTGTTTATGGTGGGCGGGTAGACGATGCTTTAAGCGGAGATAGTTGAAGTAGTTAGGGGGAAAATTTCTAAGTATTTGTATGGTGGATTCTCCTTTCGATTTGTCATTGCAAATAGATTACCAGATTTTAAGTAGATGGACAATAAGTTTTGAGTTTTAAGGGGATGCTTAGGTCTGGCACGAAATCAGACTAACTTTAGGGAATATAAATGTCAACACAAATATGTACATTTTCGCTTGCGTAAGGATGTACAAAATTACTCGTATTCTTTCGTTAAATGATTCTTCAATCTATAGGAATCATCTACAATAGAAACGACAGTTGCGTGGTGTAAAACACGGTCTAAAATTGCATTTGCTAACTTGGGCTTCCTGGAAGACTTCGTACCGCATATCAATTCACCTAGATAGTTACCATGCCTGGCACACATATAAAAAGAACGCCCTACATGGACGCACCAGTTCGTTACACCTAATAAGCATACCCTATTAGAAACCCTTAATGTTGAATATTATTCATCTTATCGTCGTAGTCTTTTCTTAAGTTTAATATTCCATTCGCCGATTTCTGACCCATCACAATCTTTTACCATAAAAGGTCCAGAAAATATCGCTTTTCCACTTTCTTTTTTAAATGTCAGCTTTCTCACCATCAATTTATCTTGTAGGCGTTGTTCAAAAAGTTTTGCTACTGTATTATCGGACGTGACAACATGGATAAACTGTCCTTTTTCAGTGTATATCCCTTCACCCACTACTGTAGCAATTTCATCAGAGCATTCAATAAACTTGTTCACATAATTCCTCCCCTTTTTTACATAATTCGACAGTAGGAGGGAGGAATCCTTCTAAATTTCCCCAATTTATTACGACACTTTAGCAAACAAGTGTAAAATTAAGTTTTATTTATAATACTTAGTTTTACAGCACCTTGAGTGGAATGGAGCTCATATTTAAAGTATTTTATTCAAAACAAAAACCACTAGAATTTTTCTAGTGGTTTAATACTTTAGATAGGAAGTCTTGCGCGCGTTGTGTGTCTGGATTGGTGAAGAATTTGGATGGTGCGGCGCGTTCGACTATTTTACCTTCTGCCATGAAGACGATTTCGTCGCAGATTTCTTTGGCGAAGCCCATTTCGTGTGTTACGACTACCATGGTCATGCCGTCTTTCGCTAGTTTGCGGATGGCATCGAGCACTTCGGTTACCATTTCTGGGTCGAGTGCGGATGTCGGTTCATCGAATAACATAACAGTTGGGTCCATAGCTAGCGCCCTAGCGATAGCTACCCGTTGTTGCTGTCCACCGGAAAGTCGGTTTGGATAAGCATCAAATTTGTCTTCTAGTCCTAGAGATGAAAGTAGTTCTTTCCCTCTTTTTTCGGCAGCTTCTTTACTCAGTCCCTTTACTTTCATTGGAGCCATTGTTACGTTTTCTAGTGCAGTTAAGAATGGAAACAGGTTGAAGCTTTGGAATACGAAGCCTATGTTCGTACGGGCTACGTTGATATCCGTTTTTTTGTCGTGGATGGAAGTGCCATCCACTGTTATTTCCCCGTTATCTACTGGTTCTAATGCGTTAATTGTGCGGATTAGGGTGGATTTCCCTGCTCCACTAGGGCCGATCAATGCGATTACATTCGATTTTGGTACTTCGAGCGAAACGTCGGTTAGGACTTGGTGGTCGCCGAAGCTTTTATTGACATTTTTGATAGAAATCATTTGGGTACACCCTCCTTAACGTTATGTTTCACTTTTCAGTAATCGTTTTTCGAAGTATCGAAGGATTAATGAAAGGCTGAATGTCATGATGAAGTAGACTAGCGCAACGAAGGTCCATACTTCAATCGAGCGGAATGATGTTGCAACTAGATTTTTTGCGTTTAGCGTTAAGTCGGTTGCCGCTATTACTGATACAAGTGATGAGTCTTTTATAAGCATAATGAATTGTGATGCAAGCGGCGGTAATACACGTCTAAATGCTTGCGGTAAAATAATATATGTCATTGCTTTTGTATGAGACATTCCTAATGAACGCGCTGCTTCCATTTGTCCTTTTGGTACCCCTTGAATACCTGAACGAACGATTTCGGCAATAAATGCGCCAGCAAATAATGCTAGACCGACAATTGAGCCCCAGTAGGAGCCTAAAGAGAAAAATTGTCCAAGTACATAGAAAATCCACATAAGCAGTACTAATAGTGGTACTCCACGAATTATTTCTATGTATGTAGATGAAATAATGAAGATAATTTTGTTTTTCGAAATACGTCCGAGTCCAAATAGAATACCAATCGGAATGGCTAAAAGGATAGAAATCGCAGAAATTTCTAGCGTTTTCAGCGCACCGTCGATGAAAACGTCCATATTTCGACTGATAACACTCCAGTCGTACTGATACATAGTTGTTCCTCCTCTAAGTTGGCTGAGTGTATAAAAGTACTGAGCAGAGTTTTTCCTCTACCCAGTGCTATTTTCTATTCGTCTACTACTTCATCCAACCAGTCAGAAGACTCAAACCATTTTGCATGAGATGCTAATTCTGTTGGACTTCCTAGGTAACTGCTTAAGAATGAGTTAACCCATTGAATTGTTTCAAAATCATTTTTCTTAATAGCAATTCCTAAGTTTTCTGTTGATATTAAACCTTCTAATTGAGTTACAGCGTCTTCGTTACGTAATTTCCATACAGCGATTGCGGGCTCGTCATACACTACTGCATCTGCTTCGCCTTGTGCCATTGCTGCTGCTGCTGATGGGAATTCTTCAAAATCTAGAATTTCAGCGTTTTTAAACACATCTTTTGCAAGTAAAGCACCAGTTGTTCCGATACCCACAGCAATTTTGTTTCCTTTCACATCAAGATCTTGCCAAGTTTTTGACTTTGTATCTGATCCTGGAACCATTACAGCTTGCCCAGTTTGGAAGTATGGATTTGCAAAACTAACTGCTAATGCACGGTCACCGCGAATAGTCATACCAGCGAAAATCATATCAACCTCGCCTGTTTGTAGCGCAGGAATTAAGCCGTCAAATGTGAATTGTTTGTATTCCACTTTCACACCAAGTGCTTCTCCTAGTGCGTTTGCAGTGTCTACGTCATATCCAACGAAATCGCCATTTGGATCTTTCATATCAAATGGGAAATATCCTGGAGACATCCCTATAACTAGTTTCTTTTCTTTCAATACTTTTTGAATTGTGGAGTTATCTGTTGATACACCACCTGAATCATTGCTACATCCAGCAATGATTAATACAGTAATCATAAGTACTGCTGCTAACCATTTTTTCATGTTTTTATCCCCCGTTTTCTCTATTATTCAGTTCCCCTTATGAAACTAGTGAATTATTAGTAGTATAAATTATTATTATTCACCTGTCTACATAATAAATAATTAGTTGTAATATTATTATTATTGATTCTATTTGAAGAAAAGTGCAAAATATATTATATATACTTGTATTATATGGTGTTTTTTATAGATTTAGTAGTATTATATTATTAAGTATACATGTTTTATTATTCTGTCTAATGTATTTTTATTCATAAGGGGTGTTTTTATTGGTATTTCCTAAAAGTGAGGTTGGTAAGCGAATAAGGTATTTGCGCAGATTTCAAGGGCTGACGTCCGATGAACTGGCCAAAAAAACAAATGTGAGCCAGAGTATGATCTCGCAAATTGAGCGTGGACAAGTGTCTCCTTCTTTAGAGACGTTATGGAAGTTAAGCCACAGTTTGAAGGTGCCTGTCTTTTCATTCTTCGAGTCGGAGGAGAGTAACGCGGTTACGCTGACGCGAAAAGGCGAGGGTAATCTGATCAAACGAGTTCGACCTAATGTGGAATATGAACTATTGTCGCCAAGTTCAGGTAAACAGATGAGCTTTTTTAAGATGATTGTATCACCAGGTGATGGTACTGAAGATCCACTTATGTTCCATGGTGGCGAGGAGTGTGGATTTATGCTCGTCGGTAGTTTGCGTCTTGAAATTGAAGGCGAAGTATACTTTATCGATGAAGGTGATAGTATTTACTTTGATAGTTCGCTGCCGCATCGATTTACAAATGACGGGGATACGAATGCAGTGGCTGTATGGACGATGACGCATAGTTTTTAAGGGGAAGGTCTTTCGCGATGGCGGAGGGCTTTTTTTGTTGTATTTGTGCGGTTTTGGTTTGGGATGGTTTACTTGCAGAGTTGTTGGATTTACTGACAGTCGAGGTGCGATTACTCGCGGAACTGGATGGATTACCCACGCTCTATTATGGAATACGGACGGAGGCTGGTTTGCGGTGGAAGGGGATTTATTGGGATTTAATGCAGTTGGCTTTTCGTTCGGGCGAAAAGCTTCCCTTTTTAAATTTACTTGCGGAGTTGTTGGGTTTACTCGAGGTCGAGGTGGGTTTACTCGCGGAACTGGATGGAATACCCGCTCTCCATTATGGAATACTGGCGGACGGAGGGTGGTTACCGGTGGAACGGGATTTATTGGAGTTTAATGCAGTTGGCTTTTCTTTGTGTTGGATTTATTTTATTCCGTATAAAAAGACCTTCTGGGCGTAGAAGATCTTTTTCACATAAATTTCATTGTATATTTGGCATCTTTATATTTTCCCGTTTTGATTAGGTTTGCGTTATTTAGAATTCTGTATGCTTCGTGCGCATTATTAAGATTTAAAAAATGTCGACATTCTTTATTGGAAATGGTGTCTTTATATACAAGAAAGTAATCCTTTATGGTTCGGGTATGTGCATTATCACTGATACTTTTACATCGCGGACAAATCCAGTGGCGAGGAACTTTTTTCATCCCTATAAAGTTACAGGCAGGACATTCTACTCCGTTGATAATGTCATTTGGATGAATTGCAAAGTGACGTGTAAGTGGAAGTGGTTTGTAATTGGTAGTTTTGTTTAGGATAAGGTTTTTGAGGTTGTTAAGTCCTTCTATAGAAAGTGGTGGATTTTCGGTCTTTATGTTTCTTAAATAAGATCTTATTTCATTTCTGAATAGTAGGGTTGTTTCGCTTGGAGGGATTTTGATATAGCTGCTAGTGAAAGGAAAAACAACGGCACCGTATATTGGAATTGAAAATCCAGCACTCTTAAATACTCTATTCAACTGGTATATATATTCTTGTAATTGAATTTCTGGACTGTCGAAGGAGTTTCTTTCTCCTGTTGTTAATGTGCGACTCAACTGAAATGGGTGTGATTTAAATTCTATTTCCCCTTTAATATTCTTAACCTCTAATATTACTGCGTAGTACTGTGATATTAAGAGGATATCCATTTGAAAAAGAGATTCGCCGTAAAGTGAAACGTTGTGAAATGCAAAGAATTTGTATGGAAGATGAACTTTTTTCAGGAAATTCATAACTGCTTCTTCCCCTATATCTCCTGCAATATTACGATTCAACTCATCTTGAAGTGAGTTATATTTGGGGTGATTCTTCTTTAGCCGTTTGGTTAACGAGATAAGTGCGTCCATATATAGTGTTTGTGTGTATGGTTTTACAATCATTTGGTCACCTCCAGGTTAGATTAACATAATCCGTCGGGGCTTGGAAGAGGACTCACAGAAATTGCATTTTGAAGGATATTTTAGGTTGAGAATTGGTTTTTACTTAAGAAAGGTGATCAAGAATTAAATTGTTGCTCCTATTACACAATAATATTCGGAGGTTTTTGTAGAATTATAGTATTCTTTTGATGCTAATTTTAGTTGAGTTAATACAAAAGGTAATTATGGAACGATTTTATTTAAAGTTTCAAGGCAGTTGGCTTTTCGTCCGAGCGAAAAGCTTCCTTTTTGGATTTTACTCGCGGACGTAGTACTGACCATATGGAATACTCGCTCTCGAGCCAAGTTTACCGACGGAGCAAGGTTCTTTACTGGCGGAACAGGATTTATTGGAACTTTAATGCAATTTGCTTTTCGCCTGAGCGAAAAGCTTCCCTTTTTTGGATTTTACTAACGGAGGGAGGGTGGTTACTGGCGGACGTGGCGGTTTTACAGGCGGAGCCGTAGGGAATACTCGCTCTCGAGCCAATTTTACTGGCGGAACGGGATTTATTGGAAGTTCTCATCGGTGGCACTAGTAAAGGACCTGCCGAATCGGCAGGTCCTTGGTTGTGAATAGCGGTTCTCTGAGCGCTTTAATTCAAGTTTTTATTAAGATAGGATTGTTTTTAGGATGTCGACTGCTTGGTCGATTTCTTCGGTTGTTACGGTTAGTGGTGGCAGGAGACGGATGACGTTTGGTCCTGCCGAAACTAATAGAAGACCTGCTTCGTCGGCTGCTGGTATGTAGGATGCTACTTCTTCTTCGCAGACGATTCCGAGTAGGAGGCCAGAGCCGACAATTTTATGACTTGGCAGAGCTTCCTTTAACTTTTCGACAAAGTAAGCAGATTTTTTATTCACTTCTGCTATAAAATCAGGTACAAATACGTTATCTAATACGGTTTGTGCGACGGCTACTGCTAGAGGGTTTCCTCCAAAGGTAGTGCCGTGTGTGCCCGGACCTAATGAATCGAGCAGGTCTGCTGTTCCTAGCATTGCCCCGATTGGGAAGCCTCCACCAAGACCTTTTGCCAACGTCATTATGTCAGGTTTTAGGACGGTTTGCTCGTATGCGTAGCGGGTTCCAGTGCGGCTAATGCCTGTTTGGACCTCGTCTATAATGAGTAGAATTCCGTTTGCTAAACATATGTCCGAGATTGCCTGAGTAAATTCAGCCGTTACTTGGTTGACGCCGCCTTCTCCTTGGATAACTTCGAGCATGATTGCGCCTACTTCATCGTCGATTACTGCTTCTAATGCAGATACGTCGTTAAATGGGACAGTTTTGAATGTTTCAAGCAATGGTCCGAAGCCGTTGCGTATTTTGTCTTGGCCAGTTGCAGACATGGCGCCGAATGTGCGTCCGTGAAATGACTTTTCAAAGGTGATGATTGTGTGTTTCCCTGTATGCTTGCGCGCTAGTTTGATAGCTGCTTCGTTTGCCTCTGCTCCACTGTTGCAGAAAAAGGCGTGAGCGAAGTGCGTATCGTTTACAAGGGTTTCGGCTAGTTTCTCTTGTTCTGGGTTTTCGAACAGGTTCGATATATGCCAGAGCTTTTCGCTTTGTTCTTGAATCGCTTGAACTATCGCAGGATGTGTATGCCCTAGACTTAGCACGGCAATACCGCTTGTGAAGTCGAGGTAGTCTTTTCCGTTAGCATCTGTCACGATGGTCCCCCTACCTTTCACAAGATGAATGGGACGGCGCGTATAGTTTTGGAATAATGAGCTCATGCGTATACCTCCTGTTGCAAAATTGTTGTGCCGGACAGTTGATCGCCGACGATTTCGACAGATGGAATACCAGCTGTCAAGCAGTCAAGAGCCGCGGTAACTTTTGGAATCATTCCTCCGTATATATCTCCTGAACTGATCCAGTGACTAATTTTTTCGGAGGTAACTATTTCTTGTACTTCTCCGCCAATTTTAATGCCTGGTGTATCCGTTACGAGTTGCAGACTTTCAGCTTTAATTGCCAAAGCGACTTCGCTAGCTACAGTGTCTGCATTGATATTCAGCGGATTCCCTTCTATCGTGCAGCCAATACTTGAAATTACGGGAGTGATTCCATGTTGCAGTAATGTTTCAATTAGGGACGTATTTACTTGTTTGATGTCCCCGACAAAACCATATGTTGCTTCATCTAATATGGTGCACTCTAGTAACTGACTATCGTAGCCACTCAAACCGATAGCTTGGATTCCATTTTTATTTAGCTGATGCACTAGCGCCGGGTTTACTTGACCTACTAATGTGGACTGGACAATGCCGATTGCTTCGGCAGATGTCACACGTATTCCATTAATAGCAGTGGTCGTAACTCCATTAGCAGCAAGGGCTGCATTGATCGCTGGTCCTCCACCGTGTACGATGACGATTTCGTGGTCAGCCGCTTGCAGTTTTTTAAAGTTGGCGAAGAAGTTTTCATTTAAACCCTCGAGCATACTGCCACCTAGCTTGATGACGAGGCGTTTAAGAGCGGTAGGTTGCGTTGATTTGGACGTAGTCATATGTTAAATCGCACCCCCATGCAGTTCCTTGACCATTGCCTTGATGAATATCGACAAAGATTTTGACTTCTGGCTGTTTCAAATAAATGATTAAATCATCTTCTGAAAAAGGAACTGGCTCGCCATTTTCTACTACTTTGGTGGTACCAAGTAGAATCGTAATGGCGTTTGGATCTATTGTTGCACCGCTATAGCCGACTGCCGCTATAATTCTTCCCCAGTTTGCATCATTTCCGAAAATGGCTGTTTTAACAAGAGGAGAGCCTACTACTGTTTTTGCGATTTTGCGTGCTTCTATATCCGTAATGGCACCTTTTACTTCCACTTCAATGAGCTTCGTTGCGCCTTCCCCGTCTTTGGCAATCATTTTAGCTAAATCTTGTGACACGGTGTGTAAGGTTTGAAGGAAGTTTTCCCAGTCTGGATGTTCTGGAGTTAACGTATTATTTTGCGCCATTCCGTTCGCCATCACAATAACCATATCATTTGTCGATGTGTCACCGTCCACTGTAATTGCGTTAAAAGTCACATCTGTGATCGCTTTTAGTGCATCTTGAAGATGGTTGGATTCGATATTGGCATCAGTCGTTATAAAACCAAGCATTGTCGCCATATTTGGTTCAATCATGCCGGACCCTTTTGCAGTACCTGCGATGATAACCTCTTTACCGTCAATAGTCGTTGAGTAAGTTGTATTTTTCGTTACAGTATCTGTTGTCATGATTGCTAAAGAGAAGTCAATCGCACCTTCCAGTTCATCTACTGGGTCTAGGTTTTGAATACCTGTAGTTACTGGCTCCATCTTCATGAGTTCCCCAATTACTCCAGTAGAAGCAACACCGATAAGTGAAGGATCAATTCCTAGTTTGTCTGCTGTAAGTTGCTGCATCGTATATGCATCTGCCATCCCTTGTTTACCCGTGCAGGCATTGGCGTTTCCAGCGTTTACAATGATTGCTTGCATTTTACCTGTTTCATATACGACATCTTTTGTGATCAGTAGTGGTGCCGCTTTGATCGCGTTTGTTGTAAAAACTCCCGCTACACTTGCAGGTACATCGCTAACAAGAAGTGCTAAGTCCTTTTTTTTATGCTTTAAACCGCAATGGATTCCGGTTGCTTGGAAACCTTTTGGCGAGGCAATGTTTTTATAAGAGATGCTTTTCATCGCAATGGTTTTTGTCGTCATCGGTTATTCCTCCTCTGTCTAGATAAATAGTGGGACTTGCTGAAGACCAGTCGATTGGTCAATATTAAATTGGACATTCATATTTTGAATTGCCTGGCCTGCTGCTCCTTTTACGAGGTTGTCGATAACCGAAACGATAGTGGCACGGTTCGTACGTGGATCGACTTTTACGTGAATATCACAGAAATTAGAGCCGTATACTTGATTGGTTCCAAATTTGTTCGTTTCTTCGATAATTCGGACGAAGGGATCATATGCATATCGTTCTTTCAATGCGTTTGTCAATTGTTGCTCGGTCACATTCGACTGAAGTGCAGCATAGCTTGTCGCTAGAATTCCTCTCGTCATTGGTACTAAATGTGTTGTAAATGTGATCGGTGATGTCTGACCTGCAAACATATTAATAGCCTGTTCGATTTCCGGTATATGTTGATGCTGATGTATTTTATAAATTGCCGTGTTTTCATTTGTTTCACTGAAGTGCGTCATTTGAGATGGCTTGTTACCCGCTCCTGACACGCCACTCTTTGCATCTATAACTATATTCGTTGAGTCGATTAAGTTTTCCTTTAATAGTGGCAATAAAGATAGCAATACCGCTGTCGGATAACATCCTGGATTCGCGATTAGATCAGCTTGTTGAATGGTAGCTTCATTCCACTCCGTTAAACCATAGACACTTTTTTCTAATGCCGTTGGTGGTGCGGGTGCTTTTTGGTACCATTGCTCATAATCTAAAGGATTTTTCAATCGGAAGTCACCAGACAAGTCAATAAGCTTCGGGCCGCTTCCTATTAAAGAAGGTAATATCCCAGTAGATACCCCTGAGGGAGTACTCGTAAAAATGACGTCATATTCTGTTAGTCTATTATGTTCGATCGCTAGAAGTTTTTGATCGTAAATATTCAATAAATGTGTATATTTATTCGAAAATTGCATTCCTTCTTCTGAAGAAGTGAATAAATCAATACGCTCGGCTTCGGGATGATTATGCAATAGCCTTATTAACTCCAGTCCACCATAACCCGTAGCACCTATAATTCCTATTTTCATCCTTATCACTCCAAACGTAAGATAATGATTAGTATAATACTGCATAATTATAAAGTCAATTGTATTTTTAATATATTTAGTGATTTTATCAGATACATTGAAAAACCCTTTGTTTAGTACAAAGGGTTTGTTTGGTTAGTTATTAGAATTTTTATTGTTACCATTATTCTTATTGGCATTGTTTCCGTTATTTGATTTGTCCTCATTCTTTTTCTTTTCTTGACCTGGGACTTTGTTGGAATTATTTTTTGGTTTGTTTTCTTTAGGTTGTGCTTTATTTTCATTTGAGTTGTCTGTTGTCTCGGTGTTCTTAACTGGTTTTTCAATAGGTGAGTTCTTTGGTTCCGTTTTTGTTGCTGGTATATTTGGGTTTGGTAACTTTTCTTCTTTTTTAATTTGACCTGGAGGCTTTGCGTTTTCTTCTTTAGGTTTCGTGTTTTTTGGTTCTGGTTCGATAGAATTCTTTTGTGGCAAAGGTTGTTTATTCACTTCTTGTACTGCTTTTTCAATTTGTTTTTTTAGTTTCGGTTTATCTTCTTTTTCATAAACGGTTGTTACTGCAAGTTCGTTCTTATCCGTACTTATTTGTTCTACCGCTTTTGCTAACACCAAGTCCATCGGTTGTCCTTTCCAATCACTCATTGTTTCTGTGGAGGATTGAAGGGAAATAACTTTGCCGTTCTCATCTACGCCAATTTCAATAGTCGAATCACCTTCTACCTGTATATAGGCGTATGCAGGGGTAGCTTTGGGAAACCACGATGCTACTAAAAATAGAAGGAGTACTGCTGCTATTAAGGCCGGCGCTATGAAAATAGGTTTCATCCGTCTTTTAGATGTGGTTGAAGCAAATAAATGAAACGCTGCTTCTTCACCTATTTGAACGTCTGCAATAAGTGGAACTCCACGAAGAAACTCGCCATTTTCTGTAAGAAAAACAGTGTAGCTTGCCTTCTTTTCACAAACAATGCCCCTATATTTTCGCATCATATGATTTCTCCTTTCACATAGTCTTTTATATAAACGAAGTCACTGTTTAATAGAAGTACGACTGCAATAATGTACTTTCGTTGCCGTTCAAGTGTTTTTCTCGACACTTCTACTAGTGCTTCCATTTCTTTCAAAGGTAGTTTTTTAGTTTTCATTAATAGTGTGTACAGTTCCTCTGAATCTGCGATAATTTGAGCAATTTGAAAGGCTGTTTTTCTAGCGTCTTTATGTTTCGGTACTGCTTTTGTTAACTCGTCAAAGGATAGTTTAAAGTTTGATAATAGATCGCTGTATTTTAACAGTTCTTCTTGCCTTGATAGTGTAAATTGTTCTTCTGAGTATGTAGTTACTGCATGCTGTTTTAATAAAAAATGGGCACCCTCTGATGCATTGTCATCAGTATCAAACAGTAATTCTTTTTTATTGCGAATTGTTTCTTTCCGAATAAAATCAATAATGCGTCTTTTTATAATTAAATGGGCAAAGGTTTGGAAGGAAGTATTTTCAGAAGGATTGTATGCATTAATCGCTTCGTGACATCCATTTAACGCAATGCTGAATTCTTCATCTTGCTCCTCAATAGGTCGTTTACAAATGAAACTCGCGGTTTTTTTCGCAAATTGGGTATGGGCAAAAAGGAGGTCATTTAGAACCTCCTTGTCCCCTGCTTGCGCTTTTTTAATAAGCTCTTGCATATTCTGTTTTGGTTTTGTTTTGAATAGACCTTGCATTATTGACAAGAGCATACATACCCTCCGTTCCCACATTTCCCTTAGGCAATAAGTATACTTTAGCTAAAGGGAGAATGAAAATCGGTATTAATTTTAGATTACTAGACGAAATTAAAAGTATCTACACGATTTATTTCATCTCTAATAATAGTGTTTTAGTCAAAATGGATTTATTTTTGGTTTTTGTTCTCTTTGTGTTCTTGCTTTTCAGCTTTACGTGCTTCTTTTAACGCGTTCTTTTCTTCTTTATGCTCAGCGTGTAATGCTTTTCGTTCTTCTTTTTGTTCTTGTTGTAGAGCTTTTCTTTCTTCTTTTTCAGCTTGTTTTATTTCTTTTTTAGGTTGTTTTACAGTCTCTTTCACTACTGGTTCTTTTTCAACAGGCTTTACTACAGGTGTTTCCGTTACAGGTATTTCTGTTTTTGGCTGCTCCATCACAGGAGGTTGTACAATAGGATCTTCTTTTTTAGGTTCTGTTAGTTTTGGTTCTTCTTGTTTAATTGGCTCTGGAGTTTCTGCTTGATTTGCTTCAAATTTTGCAATAGCGCGTTCTGCATTGCGTTTAATCGCAGCTTTAGCAGTTTCATTACCAGCATTTTCATAGGCTTTAGAAAGGGCTACTAAGTTTCCAGCGTTGTATCCTTCTGGAATCTCAATATCCATGCCTACTGTATCGCCTGTTGTCACAACTGGCGCCACAATGTCTGGTGTCGAAGTTTTTGGCACTTCAACTGTTTCCGTTTCTTTTTGATCAAGCACTTTGTTCAAGTCTACCGTATCAAACAAATTTTCGTTTGCCCAAGCATAACTCGCTCCTGTTACCGTCATTGTAGCTACTAATAATGCTGCTCCAGTTTTTTTAAATTTCATCTGCAAAGTTACATCACCTCGTATTAGATTTTGTCTTTTTGTTTCGACACTTAGTTATTCGGTGAGGTTGTCCTTTTTGTGGGGGTCGGGTGGAAAGATTTTTTTACTGGCGGTTTGATATAGAATACTGGCGGACCCTGAGTGAATACCCACTCCCGTACGGCGATTACTCTCGCTCAAGTCACATTTACAAGCGGAGCTACACCTTTTACTCGCGGAACGGAATATTTATCCAGGTTAAGCCATCAAAAAAACGAACGCAGAGATTGCGGTCGTTTCTTGATGGCTTATGTTTCACTTTTGTGGAGTACATGCATGCCTTGGAGTAGTGTTTTGGCATCTTCGTTTAGGTATTGTTTAATGTCTTCATTGATGAAGAGTTCTGCGTTGTTATTCACTATTAGTTTGAGGCCTGTGAGATCAAATTTCGTAGCGTATTTATTTATAGAATAGATTACGGTCATCTCATGACGACTTAGTGGTTTTTCACCTGTATCTTTTTTCTGTTTGATGATATCAAACATTGCTCTGGTATTGCCACGTAACAGCTGTCTATTTTTTGTTAGTAACTCTATGTTTTCTTCAATATACTTTCTGGCTGATACTAAGTCTAGACTATCAATACTTTTGTTTAGTTGTTTTAATAGTTCTGGAAAGTCCATAATATCCCCCATCTCTTTTGTGAAATAGCCTTTATATAAGTATAGGCTAAAGGATACTTGCTGTATATGGACACAATGCACCTAGAAGAATGCCATTTGTAATATTTTCACCAGAGATCGGGGATCTGTTGAGATACTTTTGAATTATGTTGAATTCCTCTAATAGTGTCAAAGAACTATTCTTTTGCAGCTAATTTTCTTTTTTTCCATAAATCTTCTGCAGCCCCTGAGCCTAGCATAACGCCTGCCACGATTAAGATTAGTCCAAGGAAATGGTTGAGGTGCAGCACTTCCCCTAAGAATAGTGCAGAAATTATTAAAGCAAATATAGGATTTAAGTTCATGAATATTGCCGCTTTCGTTGCACCCGCTTGACCTATCGCATAGTTGTATATAAGGTGACCAATTGCGGTACTGACAACTGCTGAAGCAAAGAAAACTGCCCAAAAGGTTGGCGTTGTGTTAACAAATTGTTTAATAGCTCCAGGTTCTTGAATAAAACTAATGACAAATAGGAATGCCGCACCGATTAGAAGCATATAGACTGTCAATAATCGTGGGTCCAATGTTCGTGCAGCCTTACTAACGACCATGAAGCTTAATACTTGCACAAATATTGCTAAAAATACGTAGAAATCTCCTAGGTTTGCTCCCATTGTCTCACTACCAATTAGAATGGAAACCGCAATCCCAGCTAGACCAAGTACTAGCCCCAACCATTGAAATTTTGATGGGTAGTACTTTAAAATGATTGCTGCTGATATCGCTGTAAGCATAGGTCCAGTTCCTAAGATTAAGCCTCCATGAGTTGCACTAGTGATGGATAAGCCCATATTAAGAAAATAATGATGCGCCACCACATTAGTAAGCGTTCCGAGTAAAATGTACTTCCACTCACTGCGCGATGGTTTACGTAGTAATTTCATTTTCCATAAAATCACGACAACGACTAACCCTGCTACTAGTATTCGAAATGCAGTAAGTGTTACGGGTGGGACTGCTTCCACCATGTATTTGAGTAGTGAAACGTTAGCTCCCCAAGCGAACATGACAAATACGAGCATTGCATATATTTTCCATTGTTTCATCTGAGGATCTCCTTATTAATATATATATTTTGTTTTATTAATCAATAAACTGAATGTCACGTAAGCAATGAGTGATAAGACAACCGGAATTACTACTGTATGTAAATCAAATAAGTTTCCATATGCCAGATTGTAAAAGTGGAGCGCAATATAGGAGACAATTCCAGTAATCATCGATGCAATTGCCCCATATTTATTGCCATATGACCAGTATAATCCTAGCACAATTGGCCAAATAAAGGCTGCCTCAAGTCCTCCAAAAGCAAATAAGTTTAAGAATATTAATAGTTCTGGTGGATTCAATGCCAATAAAAAGACAATGCTGCCTAAAATTGCGGTTACACCAAAACTTAAAGTTTTAACCTTCTTCTCAGTTGCATTTGGATTGATGTAGTTAATATAAACGTCTTTCACAATAGAAGAACTTACAAGAATAAGCAAGGAATCTACTGTTGACATAATTGCAGCAAGTGGCGCAGCTAGCACGATACCAGCGAGCCAAGCAGGAAGAATTTTCAATGCGACAAGCGGAATCACCGTATCTGCTACTTCGATTCCTGGCATTACCGGTCGAGCAAAAATACCGATGAGATGCATATTCAGCATGATGAAACCAGTGACAAGCGTTCCAATTACTAATGCACGGTGCATAGAGCGCGTATTTTTGTACGACATTGCTCGTACTGCCATTTGTGGGAGACCTACGACCCCTACTCCTACAAGGATCCAAAAGGATGACACATAGGCGGCAGATAAATTTCCTTCGTTGCCGTATGGCGTCACTAAATTTGGATTTTCGTTCAAAAGGTCCTGCATGATATTCGGTACTCCACCACCCGCAATAATGACTGCGATTAGTAGGATGAGCGTTCCAATTACCATAACCCCGCCCTGCACAGCATCTGTCACTGCCACTGCTCGGAAACCACCAATGACTACATAAACTAAAACTGATACAGCAAAAATAAATAATGCCGTCGTATACTTCAGACCAGTTAGCGATTCGATTAAACGACCGCCACCAACCCATTGGGCGGTCATAGCGGAAAACAAAAAGATAATGATACTAGCAGCAGCCAGTAAAACAACTGCTTTACTATCGCTATAGCGTACTTTCAGAAAATCTATTAATGTAATTGCGTTATATTTGCGGGCTAAAATGGCAAACTTTTTCCCAAGAATAAGAAGCACAAAATAACTCGTCACTACTTGAGTCATCGCAAGTAACACCCAGCCAAATCCCATCGTATAGGCGGTTCCTGGTCCACCTAGGAAACTGGAGGCACTACCGTATGTAGCAACCATCGTCATTGCCAATACAAATCCGCCTAGCTCACGACCACCTAAAAAGTACTCCTGTAAAAATCCACCTGTCGATGCTTCTAATTTCTTACTAGACCAAAAGCCAATGAAAAAAATAATGGCAAGAAAAATGACCATCGGGATGATTACTTGTATATTCACTGTTCATCCCCCTCTTCCTCTAACGAAACATCCTTCAACACGAATTTCACCAGTATAATGACTGTAATTGCTACAAGAATAAAACCGACAATACAACTATAAAAAAACCAATCTGGAAATCCTAGAATATATGAATATTCCTCTACTGGTTTCGAGCCAAGCCCATATGCAAAACCAAACCACCATATAAAATGTACAATTGCCAGTGCAACACCAATCAGTGCTTCTCTATGCGCAATCTTAAATCTAGGATCCATTGTCATCCACTCCTGCCGTTCGTAATGTGTCACTCTAGTATAACGAAGTTAAATTCAGTTGTTAATAGGGGGTTTTAAAGAGATTGGAAGTGTGGAGTTTAGCATGTCTCTGATATACGGCTTTCTCTCTCTCGGATGAAGACAAGTCTCTCTCGTATATACTGATTTTGCTCTTTTATTGGCGACACTCTCTCGTATACGCCTACCTCGCTCTCATCTAGAAGCTATTCCCTCTCTCATGAAGACAATTCTCTCACGTATATACTAATTTGCCCTTGTATAGTCGACACTCTCTCTTATAGCTAGAGACCTCTCTCATACAGCCACTTCTCAAAAAAACAACCGAACAGCGCAATGCTTTTCGGTTGATATCAATGATATTTATTTGTAAGTTAAGTATTTCACGTAGTCTTTCCAGCTGACTGATTTAATGCTATTCCAGGTTGGAAGGTCTACTGGGAATGGTAGAAATACTTCGGCATTGTCTGTTTTTTGGTCATCATTGAGGAAGATGTTCCCATTACTTAGTCCTTCTGAAATAATGGCATGTTGTTTCAAGTCAAACGGTACGGTTACAGGTGTACGAACGATTCTGCCCTCACTTGAAAGTGTGTAAACTTCTGCTGCATTTTCGGAGCGGTTGAGTAACCATTTTGAGTTTACCTGCACAGCATTCTCTGCTTGGTTCGTAGTGATTACTGAATTTAGATTTGCGGCAAATGGCAAGACTTCCAATGGTTCTGCTAACTGAATTTGCACTTCATACAACGGTTCGTCCGTTTTGCTTGCAAATTGTTCGTATGCTGTTAACCATTTAGATGCATTAGCAGGTACTTGTACTTTGCTTAAAATACTTCCTTCTACTACTCCATCTCGGTGAGTTGAGTAGTTTTTCACGCTTTGCCCTTCTTCAATATCATGCCATTCGGATTCTTTTACGTAAGTAATGACTGATTTTTCATTTGCAAATAAGTGAATAAAGTATTTTCCATTGCGTTCTTCAATAGTTGAAACAGTGCCACTTATTGGGCTTAATAAAGAAAGTTCCCCTGAATCCTGTGTAAGCTGAGCATCGACAATTTGAAGTTTACGATCTACTTCTGCTAGTTTTTGTTTCGCTTCAGCTATCCCTTGAGCAAAATTACCATCTTGCGATACGTTAACGTCCACTTGGACATTTACATCGACAATCTCGTCTGCCGTGCCCCCAGTTGCCTGTCCATTACTCGATGAACTCGGATCGGCTCCATAACGATCGGATTCCAGGTCGCTTATGATTTCATTAAGCTCTGATTGCTCTTGCATATAGGCCTGCTGCTCTGTTTCCCATAGCAAGCGTTGGTCTTCAGCAGAATTTGTTTTGAGTGTAGCAAGATCACTACCTTCCTCTACTGAATCTCCTTCTGCTACAATGACATCATTCACAGCTTCTACATCAATCGCAACGGACATCTCATTAGCAGGAATTACAATGGATTCTTTTTCGATTTCCGTAGCATATGTATTTTCATTTGCCCGTTCATATTCACTCACATAAAATGTTCTACTGATTTGACTTTTATCTGAATAGATGAGAACCGCATTAGCTCCTATGAAAGTAGCGACGACTATGGAAATCCCTATAGTTAACCATTTATTCATTTGGTTTGCCCCCCTTCGACCCATGACTCAATTGGGAGTATTTCAAAGCCAGCTGTAATAAGAGCTAAAACTATTTGAATTGCTACTAACAAGAAGAATAATTTACGTGCAGATAGCGTAGTAAAAGCTCGTAAAAAATGATATTGAATAGCAATTATTAATGCAGTAATCAAGGATAATTCATTGAAGAAATGATTGAAATAGGTATGTTCTAGAAACGTAGCTGCTAGTGGTCCAAATGAAAGGACTGAGTAATCGGTTGTGTAGCCAACTACAGCATATAAGAAATAGTTAAGTGCTTTTTCCATTAAAAGAATTGCAACAACGAATAGTTGTAGAATTGCTACTTTGGATAATTCTACTTTCGTAAACTTATGTAAAATATACGAGATTAAAAAGAAATGAAGGGCCATGTATAATAAGGACCAAATAATAGTTCCTATTAAAGATATGATTCTAGCAATCGTAAATGTATCTTCATAGCCGTTGACAAATAGAGCTGTTAGTTCTTCTGTGTGTAGTCCCCAAATATCTCTTAGTGCAAATAATAGGACTCCAAAGATTGCGACGAACCATACACGACTTTGAAAGTCTCTCATCGTGGCTTCTTCCTTTAACGAGACAATGAGATCATTTCTGTTAAACAGGTATTTCCAAAAACGAAATTCAAAAAACATTCCAGTGTTCCCCCTCTTATGGTTGAACAGTTACTTCCACATAAGCACCATTTCTCATCATAATTCCTGCATTTGTTTGAAATGTCGGATGAATGAGAAGTAGATAGGCTGCTCCTTTTTCTAGTGGTGCTGTTGGTGTGACAACGAACTGTTTTGATGATTTTGCTTTAATAGTAACCGGGACCGTGTTGGTAGATCCTAATTTCACTAGTTCCACTTTTTGCTTTGTATTTTCTACTACAGTGCCGGAAAAAGTAATAGTGAATTGTTTCGTTGTCGGTACATTAAGTAATGCGGACATCTTTTTATAGTTTTTATAGTTTTTATATGATTCTACTAATGCGTCTTGATGCGCTTGTAATAATTCGTATCCAACTTCTGTTTCATAGTTGGGCTTCACACCCTTTTTGTGAATAAGCGTTCCCTTAGGGCCAGTAAAGTTTGCTACTGTCAATTTTATAATTGATTCATCTGAAAGACTAAAGAATGATTGCATGGAACCTTTTCCATATGTAGTTTGACCATAGAGAGTTGCCGATTTTTGATCTAGTAATGCGGCTGCAGTCATTTCTGAAGCACTTGCACTATACCCATTCACTAGCACTTTCGTATTGGCAGGAAACAATGAGGGTTGCTTCGTCGATTTAGTTAATGTAGTCTCTTTTGTGGTAATAATTTTAAACGCATCAGGACTGTTTGGAAATAGACCAATAAGTTCTTCTGCTGTATGTACATATCCTCCGCCATTATTACGCAAGTCCAGTATAAATGAAGTTGCACCCTTCTTTTCTAGATCAACTTTTGCTTTTTGTACAAGAACTGCTCCATCATCAGAAAATGAATTCATACTTATATATCCAACACTACCAGCTAAGAGTTCTTTTGTTACTACAGGAATCGTAAACTTCTTTCGGATTATGTTAAATACTTGTTTGGAATTGTTACTGGTCAATATCTGTAATTGGACGGCGGTTCCTTCTTTACCTGTAATCATCGAAGATGCTTGTTGTATTGACATACCATTAGTTGCGATACCATCAACGGAAAGAATAATATCACCGGGTGATATACCAGCTTGAGCAGCTGCTCCTCCTTCAAACGTGCCGACAATTTGAATTCCCTTCGGATGTTCTTCAATTGTCACCCCAATGCCAGTGGTCGTATTATTGATGGAATTCGTGTATGCCTCAAATTCTTCCCTCGTAAAATAAGTAGAGTAGGGATCTAACTGTTTCATTATCTCATCAATAGAATCTATGTCTACTATATTAGAAGGTAATTCACCTTTGTAGTGCTCACTAACTAAGTTTTTCACTTCATCCAGCGGTGCTGCCAATGAAGAAAACGGTGTTGAGATTAGACCGATAAAGATTACTGCAAGGACAGTAAACCTCTTCATCCCATTTCCCCCTTTTTGTTTTCTATAAACCTATCTTAACTGAAATATTGTTACTTTAGTAGCTGTAGTACACTTTGTGCTTGCTGCATATGCAAGCTTAGGACATATTGGTTGGCTTGCATTAATATACTTGCTTTAGTGAGCGCCATCATTTCCTTTGCAATATCTACATCTCTAATTCTAGATTCTGCCGCAGTCAGGTTTTCTTCCATATTAAGTGCATTATTATATGCATGCTCCATACGATTTGTATATGCCCCCATTTTGGACCGTTCACTTGATACCTTTTGAATAGCTTTATCGAGCTCTTCAATTGCTTTATCTGCACCTTCTCTAGTAGAAATAGATAGATTCTGTATTCCAATATTAGTAGCACCCATATTGCCAAATGACAATTCAATAAATTGTCCTGCATTAGCACCTACTTGGATTTTAATAGAATTTTGGGAGCCATCTAATAAAGGTTTTGTATTAAATTCCGTATCTTTAGAAATTCTAGTGACTTCTTTTTTTAGTTCTTCAAACTCTATCGCCATTTGATCTCGATCTGAATTGGTCAGCGTATCATTAGCTGATTGAACACTAAGTTCTCTCATCCTTTGCAAAATAGAATGAGTTTCATTCAGCGCACCTTCTGCAGTTTGGACAAGGGAAATTCCATCTTGGATATTCCTCGAAGCCTGTCCAAGCCCCCGAATTTGGGCACGCATTTTTTCAGATATAGCTAGACCAGCTGGATCATCCCCCGCTCGATTGATACGATATCCAGAAGAAATACGTTCCATGGACTTATTTATCATTGCATATTGAGAATTCATATTCCTTAAAATAGATAGTCCAGTAGAATTCCATTTCCCAAGCATCCTATCAACTCCCTTTATCGTTATATCGTCATATTTATATTATACTTCACCTTTCTACACTATGCTTTTCTTACTGTATGTGAATACGAAGATTTAATTCGTTAAAAAGTGACTAACTCCTTCCTTTATTGGACAGGATAAGTGAAACTTTTGAACTTATTTTACGACAAATTAAATAATCGAGTTATTTCCCGGGAAATTGACAGGAAAGGAGCTTATATAAATGAAAATCGACAAGTTTGGATTTAATTGGGGGGATATTTTGTTTGGAGTACTCGGATTCAGTGGTTTTGTGTTGTTCCTCCACTTTTTTACCTCTTACTAAATTAGATAGCACATAAAAACACCTACCGAAATATCTCTACTCGTTAGGTGTTTTCTATTTAATAAAGTTATACAATGTAACAGCCTCCGTTAATTTTCATTATACTGTTGTAGTTTGTTAAATAACTCCTCATCTCTCATCGTCAATGCAAAGTCAAACATGCGCTCTAAATTTTGTTCTTCTAGTAGTTTGATGACTTCTTCTGTTCCTTCAATTGATCCTTCTTGTGTATCAATTTGATTTGCTTCTTCTAAAATGGTTTGTAGATGTGTATGAATATCCGACACAAGCAATAATTGATAAAGTGGAAGTCGAATAAATCTATTCCCTTTTTGAAAAACAAATACTTCCGATAAATTTTCTACCTGTAATGTCTGCGCATTTAAAATAATCTCCTTGCCCTCTACCGGTATAAAATGAAAAAGCTCATCATCTTTCCTTATGGAAAAGTATTGATAGGCAAACACCATCTTTATACTATTGCCTTCATACTTTGTATAAAATGGTTTCATTAACTGTACAAGTATCATATGCTCCTCTCCTTTCGTTAATAGAATTTTCTGATTACTATTAGTTTATCACATTTCCTTTTTTTCGTGTAGTTAATGGCTTAAAATATTTGTCTGTTGAAAATAGGTTACTTTCGCTGATACATTGGCTACTTTCCCTCGAGTATAATATACTCCCAAAACCGGACAATCCTCCAATTACGTATATGCCAAAAAGCGAATGTGGTATCCATTCGCTTTTTATGTTTGTCTTTATTTTCCCGTAGTTTTTGGTTTATTTCTTCCTTTTGCTATCGTAAAAAAACCAAACAATTTTGGATTATATTCAACAATAAACGTGTTAAAGACCTTTTCTATAACTTTTGTTTGGTTAAGTTCTCCTTCATGTTCTATGTAAAAAGATAATAAGTCGGCTTCATAATCTAATTTTAAATCATAAACCATGAAATCCTCTGCAACTATTTGTTCAATCTGAGTCATCTCGCTTTCACTATATCCACTAAAATACTCTATATACTTTTTCTTCACGCCAATAACTTTTACTTTTCCTTCATTTCTTCTTGCATGATTTCGCAGTAATGTTAAAAAAGACGGTATGTATAATTGTATTTTTTCGACTGCTATCTTCCCCTTTCGCACGGAACTTATCCCTATATTTTCTATTTATGTTACTCGTTGTATATTCCTTATACTATAGATACTCATTCCTTTCATGGTTATCTCCAATTTGGCGATTTTTATTCATCTTCTCTTTAATTTCGCTATTCTTGCATTGTATATGGGAGGGATGAATTTGGCATTTTGGGAGCATTTGCGGGCTTATCGTGAAAAACTAGATATTACACAAACGGAAGCTGCTAAAGTATTAGGAATTGACCATTCCGCATTATCAAAATATGAAAAAGGCAGTCTTGGTATATCAATAGAGTTACTGACTAAAATAAAAGAAAAATATAAAATTCCAGACGAGCAATTTTTATATATGCTTCAAGATAAGCGCTACAAAAGCGAAAACCCTATTTTAGAAGCGAGAGAAAGTAAAGCTAGATACATAGAAACTTTTCAAGATGAGTATGTAGATAAAGTTATTCACATAAAAGAGTATCGTGATCTTACTATGGATATCGTCAATTTTGCGGACAATGACAAAGATCGAAGAAACTACATTTTAAATCGTTGGAAAAAAGATTAGAGCTTTTACTTATATCACTATAAGTAAAGGCTTTTTTGTTTTTACTAAGCCATTTATTCGAATTATTTTAGGTTCGGCTTTTAATAAGTAGGTTTTAAACGTATAATGGAAGGAAAGCCTTTTTTCTTAGGAGAGATCCGTTTGAACCTTACTACTTATCAAAAACTTGCATCCCATTATAATAAGCAAATCCATAAGTCTATGGATACGATTGCGAACAAGTTACATCCTTCTATGTTAGAGGATGAAGAGCTTGTTCGTCGTGCCGCTTTTTTTGTTCGTAATGGTGCGGTTTCTATATCGAATTATTTACCTCAAGAGCATCGAGTCGATTTTACGGTACGCGATGTAACGAATATTGAGGTGAACTATCATATTACAAAAGATAGTTTTCACTGTCCTTGTCCTATACACAAGCCGTGTAGACATATTGTGGCAGCGGTTTTCTACCTTTATCAACAAAATGATTCTTTGTCTACATGGATTTCTGATTGGCGTTCTAAAGCTGATCAAGTCCAATTGACTTTGCTAAAAGATGAACGTAGTCCTAGAAGTTGGGATATTATAGTCGAAAACTTTTTCCGTAAATTTATTTCGAATTACCCACCAACTAGTTTTTATTTACTTGAGTTTGCTATTCATGATTTAAAATCGCAAATTCGAAAGTCACGCCCATTTGAACGTGAGTGGCAGCCTATTTTCGACGTATATGTAGAGCTTTCTATCCTCATAAAATCTTGGCCTTATATTGAACCTCTTGCACAGTCAAATATGCAAAATCGAGTTCTTCACTTTTTAAATGAGTATCTAGAAGAGCTTAATGATCATTTAAACCAATTATCTTCGAAGCCGCGAATGTTTGCAGCAGATCCTTTTTATGAAGAAATAATGGTGAGAGTTCAGCATTTTTACTTTGATATGGAAAACCTTGTACATTACCGAAAGCAAGTGTATCTATCCTTTTGGGAGGCACTCGTAACAGACAAAAATAAACGTCTGAAAGAAGTAAAATATTTAGAAGCCTTAGAAACTATAGAAGATGGTGTTCCTTTAAATATGGTACTTCCATACTTTTACTTAACTTTATCCATGACTGATGAACTATTATTAGCTGCGGAGAAAATGGAAGGAAACCAGTTACTTGAGTGGGTGGAAGTATGTGAAAAAGCACTTCAAACGGGTAAAAAAGAGTTAGGTACAAACTTGGCACGACAGCTACTGCCTCACGTCTCTTATTATTTAAACGAAGTTATACAAAATCCATCCCGAGTTATACTCATCCGTCGATTAGAACTTTTATTTGATACGGTTCAGTTGCATCCTGCAGAGTTAGAAAAATTATATCAATCATTTGGACTGTATGGTTTGCAGTCTTATTCGAATTTACTCATTAAGGAAAAGCGTTACTATGATTGGATGGCACTTCATCAATCGGCTAATTCTTCATTGGAGTATGCAGAAGCCTGTGGTCTTTCTATTATTAAGGAAGAAGCTCCAGATGTATTACTTCCACTTTACCATGATTATGCAATGCGTTTCATCCAGGAGAAAAACCGTTATAGCTACAAACAAGCTGTCCGAATTTGGAAAAAGATGAAACAAGTTGCTAAAAAATCGAATAACATTGACTATTGGAATGATTACGTAGAAAATGTTCGCGAGAAGTATCGTCGTCTTCGTGCTTTGCAACAAGAAATAGAGAAAGGAAACCTGCCACTATGACTCAGCCTTTATCTATTACAAAAGAATTCCCTTTAAATGTTCATCCTTTAGAAAACGGACACTTTCGCTTAGCCTCGATCACTGTACCTGCTGAAAAATGGGTACCGTCCTTATATTTGAATCACCGAGAAAGTTTTTTCGGTCTAAACGCTCAAATAGAAGATAATGCACTAATTGCATCACCAGTTGAATTAGTCGAGCTTTTTTCTAGAAAAATGCATCCGTTCACAGTGTTTGATGGTGTCAATGATGATTCAAATAATTGGCTAGATATCTTTAAAGAAACTGCAAAAGTTTGGGCAACTCCTGACTTATGGAATTTCATAAATATAGAAGAAAACGAACTTAATGTTACTGCTCCAATTACTGACAAAGGGCAAACACTCCTTGTGAACGCTGTGAAACAAAAACTGTTCCAAGCTGGTTTATCCATGGAGGATGTAGAAGCACTCATACCATTTTTCCAACGTGGAGGATGGCCGATAAAGTCTCAGACTACACATCCAAGCTTACTTGTCGCACTGAGATTGTCAGAACCAGAGGCAATGGAGGATACATGGCTTCTAGAAACAGTAGTCCGTGGGAAGAAAAGCAGTGTTTACTGGACACCTGCATATCGGAAAAAATCATTAGCTATTAGCGAAGCACTTCCAGATAAATGGAGTGAATTTAGTGATTATATAGAGGAAACACAGTCGAAGATATTTTCTCTTATCTCTTCGATTGATCGAATTAATACAGAAACATTCTATTCTTCTACATTAACAGATGAAGAAGTGCGGATGTTTCTTCGCGATGACTTAGTAAAACTGCAAGCATTAGGATTCGAGGTAGTTCTCCCAGCTTGGCTTAAAGCGGTTAAGGATACAAAAATGCGTGTAAAAACAGTTGCTAAGACAGCCAATTCTTATAAAACCACTGCTGGTTTAAATGAGATACTGCAATTTAACTGGAGTTTTTCTTTGAACGGACAAGAGATTTCAGCTGATGAGTTCCAACAAATGGTCACTGAAAATCGCTCGTTTATACAAGCTGGCAATGAATGGTTCCGTATTGATTCCGCATGGATGCATGAAGTTCGAGAGCTTATAAGAAAATCAGAGGATGAGAATTGGACAGTAAAAGAGTTGCTGTTCCGTGAAATTCCTGAAGAACTTGCTCTTGCACTTGATGACGATGAGGAAACGGATGTGGACCCGTTGTTTGCATTTGAAATGCAAAAGTCCTTGCAAACGATAATGACACAGCTATCAGAGAAAAAAGGATTTCCTGCAGTGGAAATCTCTCCTAACTTATTGACTACTTTACGCCCTTATCAACAGCAAGGGTTAGAGTGGCTTGTCTTCATGCGAAATGAAAAATTCGGAGCCTGCCTTGCCGATGATATGGGTCTTGGAAAAACAGTGCAGTTGATAGCTTACCTTCTGCATGTCCATGAGAATACAGAACAGCCTACCCCTTCACTTATTATTTGTCCAACTTCTGTGTTAGGAAACTGGCAAAAAGAAATTGCGAAGTTTGCACCTTCACTTAAAGTGCAGACACATTATGGTTCTTCTCGAACAAAAGAAATCGACTTAACATGTGATGTTGTTCTTACTACATTTGGAACTGCCATGCAGGATATTGAATCCCTTACAGAAATCACATGGACCAGTGTTACTTTAGATGAAGCACAGAACATTAAAAATATGCATACAAAACAATCTCGTGCTATCCGCAAGTTAACAGGTGGTCATCATATCGCTTTAACTGGGACACCCGTGGAAAATAGATTATCCGAACTATGGTCGATCTTTGACTTTATCCATAAAGGTTATTTGGGCTCGTTCCGTAAGTTCCAAGAAAATTATATAGCACTTATTGAACGGGATAATTCCGACGCTACGAAACATAAATTGCGTCTTAAAATTCAGCCTTTCTTACTAAGAAGAACGAAACAAGATCCTGAGCTTCTGCTTAACTTACCTGAAAAGTTGGAGCAACGAGAGTACTGTGCGCTCACTACCGAGCAAGCTGCTTTGTATGAATCGCTTATACAAGAGACTGTCAGCAAGCTTGACACATTGACTGGATTTGAGAAAAAAGGTCTCATTCTGAAAATGTTAAGTAAGTTGAAACAGCTTTGTAATCATCCTGCCCTTTACTTAAAAGAGCCATTTGATGATGCGGAGGATATGCTTGAGCGTTCCGAAAAATTAGCTCAAATTGTGACACTTGCTGGTGAGATTGCAGCACGTGGAGAGCAATGTCTAATCTTTACTCAGTATATTGGGATGGGTCATTTGCTTCAGCATTGTTTAACGGAGTTATATGAAATTGATGCTCCATTTTTGACTGGTAGTATGCCTAAAAATCAGCGTGATCATTTGGTAGAAGCATTCCAGGCTAAAGAGTTCCCAGTATTCCTATTATCCTTGAAGGCTGGTGGAACTGGCTTAAATCTGACTGCTGCTAGCCATGTACTCCATGCCGATCGTTGGTGGAATCCTGCAGTAGAAAATCAAGCGACAGATCGTGCTTATCGTATTGGACAGACAAACTTTGTACATGTCCATAAGTTCATCACGATTGGTACAATTGAAGAGAAAATTGATAAATTACTCGTCGAGAAACAAGCTTTATCAGAGGAGTTAATCCATTCTAGTCAGTGGATCACTGAAATGTCGGATAATGATATTAAAGAATTACTAACATTGTCAATTTAATCGTTTTTATTAAAACCCCTGACCAATAAAATTTTGGTCAGGGGTTTTCCTCTTTTGATAATCATTGACTAAGATTGCGGTCTTATCAATCATTAAACTGGTAGTTGGTTTGGTGTTACTGGAAATTCAAAATCACTCTCACTATTCGTCTTTATTGATTGTCCTGGTTGTTCCTCGTCTCGTTTCTTTGTTGCTAAAAGTCGGATGTCCTCCACAACTATTTCTGTAACGAATACCCTTGCTCCAGCTTCCTTCTCATACGACCTTGTATTGAGTCTGCCTGTTATCCCCACCAGCGACCCTTTGCCACAATACTTAACTGTTGTTTCCGCGAGCTTCCCCCAAATTGTACATAATACAAAGTCCGCTTCATCATTTTTATAGCTTTTATTTACGGCGACGATGAAATTCGTTTGCATTCTCCCCTCAGATAAATGCTTTAATTGTGGAGATTTCGTCATACGTCCGATTATTGAAACAGTGTTCAATCTGTCACCTCCTTTACTGTTAGCACTATCATACTGTCAGTGTAAATTGTTGGCAAAAGCTAACAATTCATTTTCCAACCCGTTTTCAGGCTAAAAATAGCATTCTTAAAAATTCTTTTTTTATAACTCCACCTATAGATGGTTTTGAACTTTTCAATAATGCTATTTTGGTAGTTTGTACAATTATTTTTTTCCACTGAATTACCTATGTTATAATGAGAACTAATTAATGCTTTTCCAAAGGGGATTTGTGCATGAAAACATTCAAAATGATTTCAGTGAGTATTATTTCAGATCATGAAGAAGTTCCAATAGCCATTGAAGATGGTATCGTTATTAACCAAGAAAACTCTAGCCGTTCATGGATTTTAGAATTATTTACGGACCAAAATTACGAAGCATATTTCAATGAATTAAAAATGTCTAACAAGGTATATGTTGTGAAAGTGATAATTTCCTATCCAGAAAATGAGCCTGCTCATTTTGAAGTGGTAACCTATTCTGTGAAACAAATCGGCGATCATCTATCTGTGTTGCTTAGAGGTACGCTAAAACGCGTCAGAAGAAAGTATGCTGAGTCATTGCTAGCAGAACTAATCGAAGACGGCTTAACGGGTGAAGATTTACTTTCTAAGTTTGAAAGCGATATGAAAACACGACCTGCCTTAAAGGATGATTAATAATAACGGAATCTTTTCACATAAAAAAGATGCTGACCCTAATTTTTAGGAGTCAGCATCTTTTTTGATCATTCAATTACTATTTATTAGCATCTTTATCATCAATTAACTCGTCATCATCGTGGTCAGTGCTTGGTTCTTTAATCCATTTGCCATCGTTTGGTACATTTCCGTTATCCGTTCCAGTGCCATCAACATTATCATTAATACCTGGTTCGCCGTTCATTGTCCCATTGTCCATTGTTCCATTATTAGTTCCACCATTGATGTTGCCATCGTTTACAGTTCCATTCCCACCGTTATCCATTCCGTTGTTTGTGTTCGGCGATGGAGTATTAATATCGTCTCGAACATCCTCCATTGGAGTTTCGTTGTTGTCAGGAATTACATCATCATCATTGTTGTTACACCCAACTAATAGAAAAGAACATAACGCTACAGTAGGAATGACTTTTTTCCACATAAAAAAATTCCTCCTTTCTTAGATATCATCATCACTAATTTGTGACTTACGATAGGTTATCCAAGAAAAAAGGAACTATCCAATGGCATTTATGCCTGTTTTTGCAAGAAAGCATTCACAGTATAGATTAACGTAAATGTGAAATACTATTACTAGTTATTTTCTACAATTGGTCCTAGTGCAAAAAGTATGTCTGTTTCACAAACTAATTCTCCATCTACTGTTGCGATCCCGTGACCTTTTCCCATTGGCCCACGAAGTTTTGTTAATTCAACTTCTAATTTCAGCTGGTCGCCAGGTTTCACTTGGCGCTTAAATCGACAATTATCAATTCCAGTAAAGAACGCAAGTCTTCCTTTATTTTCTGGGATTTGAAGAACTGCGACAGCTCCTACTTGAGCAAGAGCTTCTACGATTAGGACTCCAGGCATTACTGGATATCCTGGGAAATGACCATTGAAGAATTCTTCGTTAATCGTTACATTTTTTAGCCCTACCGCACGTTTACCTTCTTCTAATTCTAGAATTTTATCTATCATAAGAAATGGATAGCGATGCGGTAAAATTGCTTGAACTTGCTCTGTTGTTAACATAGAATCATCCTCCAATAAATCATCATTATTATTTGCCATCTTTAATATCAATCATATGCTGATAGGTTTCCCATTTTAATGCATTTTTCGGTTCACCTTCGCCTAGTAGACCATATCCTACCATTAACCCTGCCATACCTGCTCCAACTAAGAGTAGAATTACAAATAGTATACGCAACCATATGGGGAACATGCGGATTTGTACCCATTTGGTTGTCCCCGTCTTTTCAGCTTGCTTTATTGTTTCTTGCCCTTTTTCTAATCTACGCTGTTGTCTAGCAGAAATTTTACTTTCTTCTGTCATAAACACAACTCCTTACACGAATAATTATCTAATGCCATTAATAAGTCCCATCATCTGATCCGCTATTGTAATAGAACGAGCATTGAACTGATAAGAACGTTGTGCTGTCATTAGGTCTGTCATCTCTTTAGATGTATCCACATTAGACAACTCTAACATCCCATTTGCGATAGCTATTTCTTCACGATTTGCACCTTGTAAATCTGTCATAATATCCTCTGCGTTTAACCCTAATTCTTCAAGGTTATTTGGCAATGCAATATATGTTCCAGATAATTGCTCCATCGCATTTGGTTTTTGTAGTACAGAAACCGCTAATTCACGTTGCTGTGTAGTTCCGTCTGGATATGTTGCTGTTAGAATTCCTGTTTCATTTATACTAAAATCCGTAACACCATCCGGAATGGTTATTGCTTGTCCCCCAGCATTAGCGACTGGGTAACCATCACCATTCACTAGCATAAGCTGTCCATTATCCATTGGCGAAACATAAAAGGCACCTTGACGCGTATAAGCTGTCTGTTGTCCGTTTTCTCCATCCGGCATAAGCACATTAAAGTATTGCTTTGGCTCTTGAAAAGCAAAATCTAAATTACGGTCTGTAGATTGGAGACTACCTTGCTTCCAGTTCATTTGCGTCTGCGCAAGTGCTGCACCAACACCGTAGCGAATTCCTGTAGGTGAATCTCGTTCGACTTTATCTAATTTATCATTATTGTATTGTTGATATAATAGTTCTTGGAATTTAGCATCTTTTGCTTTGTAGCCATGCGTACCGGTATTGGAAAGGTTATTCCCAATGATATCTATCTGGCTTTGCAGTTGCGACATTGTGTTCGTCGCTGTAATTAACGTGCGTAGCATTTAAGCCTACCTCTTTTCATTGTTAAAGATTGTAATAGCTTTATTAATTCACACGGCCTACTTCATTAACAGCTTTGTCCATACTTCTATCGTAGGCTTGAAGTACTTTTTGGTTTGCTTCAAATGCACGATACGCAGTTAACATATCAGTCATTGTTCTAGCAGTGTCCACATTTGAACCTTCAATATAACCTTGTTGCATCGTAAAAGTAACATTATCTATGTCGTAAGCAGATGGGAGATCAGTACCATCAACTGATCGGTATAGTCCATTATCTTGCTTTACAAGTGTATTTGGTTGACTAGAAAAAGATACACCAATTCTGGCTACTGCCACATTATCGACTAAAATCTGACCACTTGAATCTACCTGGAAATCATCATTTTGCAGTTGAATCCGTTGACCTTCTGAATCCAATACATGTAGGCCTTGCGGATTCGTTAAGTATCCTGAACCATCTAGAGTGAAATTCGCATTTCGCGTGTATGCCTCTCCTTCAGTAGGATGCTGCAAACGATAAAATACGGCTCCTGTTTGTCCTGTTTCTTCATCCACTGGCAGGGAACCATCGATTAGTGCTATATCTGTATTTAAGTCTGTTTGCAGAAGTTGGCCTTGAGACATCAATGCCATTGTTTCTTGCATATACACACCTGTACTTAAAGCCCCAACCTGAGAATCATATTTACCACTAATAGGATCCTTTGTTGGAATTTGAGTCGGTCCAAGTCTAGACATCAACATTTCCGGAAATGAGCGTATCGTCGATTGGTCTGCTTTGAACCCTGGTGTATTGGCATTTGCCATATTATTTGTTAATAATTCTGTTCGACGCTGTTGTGCAATCATTCCTGATGCAACTGTAGTAAATCCACGGAACATAAAAAAGCCTCCTCTATCTAATGCAATAAGCATACGGGCATTTTTTCGCTCCGCAGATACTGTGCATTTATCTTCTTGATATTTTGTCAATATTATCTAACATAATCCCAGTTCCTATTGCGACACAATCCATTGGATTTTCAGCTATGAATACCGGTACTTTTAACTCTTCCATCAACAAATGGTCCATTCCGTGTAAAAGAGCTCCGCCTCCTGTAATGATTACTCCACGATCAATAATATCCGCGGATAGCTCAGGTGGTGTTTTTTCTAATACATTTTTAGCTGCTTGAACAATACCCGACACCGATTCTCGTAATGCTTTTTCTATTTCTTCCGAGCCAATAGTTATTGTTCTAGGAAGGCCAGTGACCATATCCCGCCCACGAATATCCATTTCTTCATGGCGACTGTCAGGGAAAACAGTACCTATTTCAATTTTAATATTTTCTGCAGTACGTTCCCCTATTAGAAGCTTGTACTCTTTTTTAATATATTGGAGAATGTCATTATCAAAAACATCTCCCGCAATTTTAATCGATTCACTTGTAACGATATCTCCCATGGAAAGTACTGCAACATCTGTTGTACCTCCACCGATATCAACAACCATATTACCACTCGGTTGGAAAATATCCATTCCCGCTCCAATTGCGGCTACTTTTGGCTCTTCTTCTAAATAGATTTTCTTGCCACCAGACTTCTCAGCTGCTTCACGTATTGCCTTTTGTTCTACACTAGTAATGTTTGTTGGGCAACAGATTAAAATACGAGGTTTAGATAAGAATCCTTTTACATTTAATTTATTGATAAAATGCTTAAGCATTGCTTCTGTCACGTCAAAATCAGCAATTACACCATCTTGTAGTGGTCGAATTGCTATAATATTCCCAGGAGTTCTTCCGACCATTTGTCTTGCTTCTTCACCAACAGCAAGTACTTTTTTTGTGTTTCTATCTATAGCAACGACTGAGGGTTCGTTTAAAACAATCCCTTTTCCTTTTACATGTATTAAAACATTTGCTGTACCTAAATCTATTCCTATATCCTTTGCAAACATTACTGATGTTTCTCCTTCCTTGCTAAAACCATTATGTATATTAGTCGATCTGTTTCTAACTTTAAATTTTATCATAGTTCTATTAGAAATACACGTTATTTAACAATAAAATCTGTGAAAAAATGGCATGAAACTAGTGTCTAAATAACTATTATGATGTGCAACTATAGATTTATTTCCAGATGAGGTACTTTTATAAGAACTTGGACAGAATTGAGTTAAAGAATCGACTTTAAGGAGAGGAGTGGACGAGCACTGAGGCTGCAGCAGAATGATTGAAACAGATGAAATCTCACATTGCTCCACCTGCGGATAGCACGCAACTAGAACGGAATCCAACTTTTTTATTTTGTTATTTAGCAAGCTTTAATTAATTGAATCTATTAAGAAATAATAAGAAAAAGCCGTGATCAGTTACTAATCACGACATCTTCTATCTTCTTTTCTAGTTTTCCACTTTCTTTTCGTCGCTTCTCCACCTCGTAAATGCCTGACAGATTTATGATACGCTAAAATTTCTTTTACTTCTTTTGCCAATTGCGGATCTACTAAGTGGAGTCTTTCCGTCAAATCCTTGTGCACAGTGCTTTTGGAATGACCGGTTGTGCTTGCGATTGCACGGACAGTTTTTTTAGTCTCAATGACCATCTCACCTAAACGTATGCATCTATGACGAATCGTTTCGTGCACTAACTCTTCCTTTCGTTAGTAAAGGAACACTTTCCATCAATTTATGCATACGCTTTAGTTATTATGAATTAAAATGCTAGCAAGGTCTCTGGATTTACTAAAACACCATCTTGCAGTACTTCAAATTGTAAATGAACTCCAGCTGTTGGGTTCCATTCATTCTCTGTAGCCGTTGCAAGTGAGTCTCCTTGTTCTACCACGTCTCCAACTTTTACTAGAATACCAGTGACTGAGCGATATTTGGTTACCATACCATTTGCATGTGACAAGACGATTTCATCCCCAACAAATGGATCTAAATTGACTGCTTCTACTTTTCCACTCATTGCTGCAACTACTTCAAACGGTTCACTATTCATAGTTAGAGATACGCCTGTATTCATTACATAACTATGATCGAATACGAGTATCGACTTTTCTCGAGTCGACTCATCCGCTTCCATATCGTAAAAATGCTGTACGATTTCCACGTTATCTAGCAGAGTCTCTTTAAAAGGGTATTTCATCGATTCTGCTTGGGCATTTGTTTCAATCGTTACTGAGTTGGGGTCCTTACTTGCATCTGTCCATTCTGAGTCTTTTACAGAATCATCGCTGACGTACACATTATAGCCCCAAATCATACCTACAAAAGCTACCGAAAAACCTGCATAAATCAGTGGCCAAAACCATGGCTTTTTCGGGGTATTATTGTTCTTCTTCTGAGAAGTATTGTTCTTTTGTTCTTCTCTCATTTTCATCACCTCTATTTGCATTGTTTGCAAATCAAGGAGATTTTAAACATGGTGAGAATTTTTTTATTTCTGTACCCTTGTAATAATGAAGTAAAATGTCTGCTGCCAATACAGAATCGTTAGCAAGCACTTCCGCACCGTACTGACTCATCCCCACGCCGTGTCCATATCCAACCGTGTCAACTATTACTTTATCAGACTGAAAAGTTACGGTGAAGTCAGTAGAGGGTAGTCCTAAAAGTGTTCGAACTTCACGGCCTGTCCATGTCTTACCATTCATCTGAACAGATTCTACCCGGTCCGTATCCGTTTTTGTTATTTTAAAAGTTTTAGGTATATTTGCCGTCCATTTCATATTAAAAGTTTTTGACCATTCTCCAAGGGTAAATTCAAATTGCTTTGTTCTATTTAGAGCATATAGTTCCTCCGATTCACTCGGAACAGAGACTAAGTAAGGAATAGAATTACCACTATAATTTTCTGCACTTTCTGTTTGACCGTTGCTAGAAGAGAAGAACATCGCAGTAATTAGTTGGTCTTTATAGACAATAATTTCTCCCTCTGTGGCAGCGATGACCTTTTTAAGTTTGTCCTCATATTGTTGGAAGGACTCCCCCCACTTTTTCTTCCGATCTTCCTCACTAACGTACACTTGCTTTAATACAGTTTTGTCTATTGGTTTTTGACCATATTTCGTATCTCTTAATACATATGTCCTTGCTGCTATAGATTGTGCTTTTAATGCCTCTTCATGAAACGTAACAGGCATTTCAGCTGCCACTACTCCAAGAACATAAGTTTCTAAAGGAATCTTCTCCTTAACCCCTTTCACTTCGATTAGTATTGGACAAGCAATTTCGAGTTCCGATGTTGGCGGTGGTACCGTTTCTTCTTGCGGTTTTTCTTTTATTAATAAAAACGGCAAAAACAGGAGGGCTATGCATAGGATTATAAAGAGTATGTTTTGTTTCATAGAGTTACTATATGCACATATTAAGAGACTGATGATTAGATTAGAAGATAATCTATATAAGAGGATGTTAAGTTCTATAAATATATACTTCCTCTTAGGGGTCATTACTTGCGAAACGATCATTCTTTAAAACCTGGATTTATCAATGCGGAGTTTAGTTTTAATCTCTCTGTCCTTTGGATAGGAGATTTATTATCTTACTCGCGGACATTGGTGGGACTCATCCACGCTGTTTTTTTCACTAAAAAGCACTTTACATGTATAGATGTAAAGTGCTTTTCATATAGTATTATACTAATTGTACGGCTTTCTCTGACGATTCGCTACCGATACGTTCGATATCTGCACCTAATGCCGCTAATTTTTTATCAAAATCGACATATCCTCTATCGAGGTGATACAGCTCTGTAACGCGTGTAATTCCTTCAGCCACTAATCCTGCAATAATAAGTGCTGCTGCCGCTCTAAGGTCGGTTGCTGCAACTTCTGCGCCTTGTAGGTCAGATGGGGACTCCATTATGACAGAACGGCCTTCGATCTTCATGTTACCATTCATTCTGCGGAACTCTTCCACATGCATGAAACGATTTTCGAATACGGTTTCTGTAATGATGCCAGTTCCGTGAGCAGTCATCATTAATGCCATCATTTGAGATTGCATATCTGTTGGGAAACCAGGATGTGGCATCGTTTTGATGTCAACTGACTTAAGATCTCCTCCAGAACTTACACGAAGACCATGGTCCTCTTCGGTAATTTCAATGCCCATTTCTTGCATTTTAGATATAAGTGCTGTCATATGTTCAGGTACTGCATTTTCAATAAGGACATTGCCTTTAGTAATAGCTGCAGCTACCATAAATGTTCCAGCTTCAATTCGATCCGGAATAATATGGTGCTCAGTGCCGTGTAATTCTTCTACTCCTTCAATTCGAATAGTGTCGGTTCCTGCACCTTTTACCGAACCGCCCATCTCATTGATGAAGTTAGCTAAATCGACAATTTCCGGTTCTTTAGCAGCATTTTCGATAATTGTTGTACCTTCTGCTAATGCTGCAGCGGTCATAATATTTTCAGTAGCACCTACGCTTGGAACATCTAAATAAATTTTAGCACCTTGTAGGCGTCCCTTAGTAGTTGCTTCAACAAAACCATGTCCAAAGGAAATTACCGCACCCATTGCTTCAAAACCTTTTAAATGCTGATCAATCGGACGTGATCCAATTGCACAACCTCCTGGAAGAGCTACACGAGCAAAACCATTTCGCGCTAAAATTGGACCCATAACAAGTATAGATGCGCGCATTTTACGTACATACTCGAATTGGGCTTCACTAGATAACTTTTCTTGAGAATCAATTATTACTTCATTTTTTTCAGGATTATAAATTACTTCTGTATTTAAACTTTTCAGTACTTCATTAATAGTCAAAACATCTGCAAGTGTCGGTACATCTTTAATAACATTTTTGCCTTTAGTAGCTAGTAGAGCTGCAGCTAGTACTGGTAGTACAGCATTCTTTGCACCTTCTACACGTACCTTCCCGTTTAACGTTTGGCCGCCTTTAACAACAATTTTGTCCACTACTTTCCCTCCGCGTTCATTATCCATTTGCTTTATATAAAAGAATACGTATGATGTCATTTTTTAGGTATTCAAAACAATATTCATCATACAACGTAATTCGACTACATACAAGCATCTAAAACACTATTTTTGAGCTTTTCGATTATTTTTCTTGTTCTATTATACGTATTACCCAGCCATTTCGTGTAGATAATTTTAAAATACCCATAGGGTAAGCTAGTAAACCTATCTCAACAAAAAATTTCCCAGGAAATACGTGCAGATTCTACATGCTCATACAAACTTTTCCATAATTTGCATGAGCATATAGGATCTGTTTAGTCAAACAAAAATGGAAGCTGGTTTGACCAATTTGTCAGATTCAAGAAAAAATTTGCGACGATGGAGCCAATCACAATACTTGCTAAAATATAAAATAGTTGGGCTTGAAACACCCGATTTTTCTTTATTATCTTGTCCATCATTAATGCCTGTAACGCATAGAAAGATATTCCAATAAAAAAGACATTAGCAAGTATTGCGATTAGTGCTTGTTCACTACTTAATAATCCCATTTATATTCCTCCTATTTTAGGCAATAGTAAAAAAAAGCAGACAGAAAGAATTCTGCCCGCTTTATTTTAAATCAAATACGCCTAGGCTATTAGATCACAATTATATAGAGTTGTTAGCCTACAAGTGTAAGCTAACAATCTTTCATCGAGCTACTTTAGCAAGATAAATATAATCTGTGGCTACCGCCAGAGACTTTAAAGTTATTCCATAAAGAAATAAACTTAAAAATTACCCTCATGAACGTTGATACGATTCATCGCACGTTTCAATGCAAGCTCAGCACGGCTATGATCGACCGAGTCTTGTTTACTTTGAATACGTTCTTCTGCACGTTTCATCGCTTCTTTAGCACGAGCTAAATCGATACTTGAAGCAACCTCAGCAGATGTTGCTAAGATCGATACCTTTTCAGGTCGAACTTCTACAAATCCACTGCTTACTGCTACGTACTCTGTTTTTGCCTCTTTTTTCAATTTTATTGCACCTACTACAAGTGGTGCAACCATTGGAATATGGCCAGGTAAAATACCGATTTCACCAGATGCTGTTTTTGCGATAATCATGTCTACTTCAGAATCGTATACCGGGCCGTCGGGAGTGACAATATTGACTGTAAGTGTCTTCATATTTTTACCTCCTGGTCCGATTTATTATACTTCTACGCCCATGCTTTTCGCTTTTTCTATAACTTCTTCAATGCGTCCAACTAAACGGAATGCATCTTCTGGTAAATGATCATATTTTCCTTCAAGAATTTGTTTGAATCCTTCAACAGTTTCTTTAACTGGAACATATGAACCTTTTTGACCTGTAAATTGTTCTGCAACATGGAAGTTTTGAGATAGGTAGAACTGAATACGACGAGCACGGTTAACTACTTGCTTGTCTTCATCACCTAATTCATCCATACCTAAGATTGCGATAATGTCTTGAAGCTCTCTATAGCGTTGTAAAGTATATTGCACTTGACGTGCTACTTCATAATGCTCTGGACCTACGACTTCCGGAGAAAGCGCACGTGAAGAAGAAGCTAAAGGATCTACCGCTGGGTAAATACCCATCTCAGATAATTTACGTTCTAAGTTTGTAGTCGCATCTAAGTGAGCGAAAGTTGTTGCAGGAGCTGGATCCGTATAGTCATCGGCTGGTACATAAATCGCTTGGATAGATGTAACTGAACCAGTATTTGTTGACGTGATACGCTCTTGTAATTGACCCATTTCAGTTGCAAGTGTTGGTTGGTAACCAGCAGCAGAAGGCATACGACCTAATAGTGCTGAAACCTCAGAACCTGCTTGAGTGAAACGGAAGATATTATCGATGAAAAGAAGTACGTCTGCACCTTGTTCATCACGGAAGTATTCTGCCATTGTAAGACCAGTTAAAGCAACACGCATACGTGCGCCAGGTGGCTCATTCATTTGACCGAATACCATTGCTGTTTTCTTAATAACGCCTGAATCGCTCATCTCGTGGAATAAGTCATTTCCTTCACGCGTACGCTCTCCAACACCAGCGAATACAGAAATACCGCCATGCTCTTGAGCAATATTATTAATAAGTTCTTGAATAAGAACAGTTTTACCTACTCCGGCACCACCGAATAGACCGATTTTACCACCTTTAATATAAGGAGCTAGTAGATCTACTACTTTGATACCTGTTTCAAGAATCTCAACTTCTGTTGAAAGGTTTTCAAATGTTGGCGCTTGACGGTGGATTGGATCACGACGATCTTCCACTGGAATTTCTTCTCCTAAGTCAATAACCTCACCAAGCACGTTGAATACACGTCCTAATGTTATATTACCAACTGGAACAGAAATTGCTGCACCAGCATCGAATACCTCTGTACCACGCTTAAGGCCGTCCGTAGATGACATTGCAATAGTACGAACAGAGTCATCTCCTAAGTGTAACGCTACTTCTAATGTTAAAGTTGTAGGCGCTTGGTTTGGACGTTCAATCGCTACAGTTAGTGCATTATAGATAGCTGGTAAATGGCCATTGTCAAACTTAACGTCGACAACTGGACCCATTACTTGTAGTACTTGTCCTTTGTTCACTACTGTTCCCTCCTGTCTTACTTTCTATCTTAAACTATTCTAAAGCCGAAGCTCCGCCGACGATTTCCGTAATTTCTTGCGTAATCGCTGCTTGACGTGCACGGTTATATACTAATGTTAAACTGCTGATCATATCAGCTGCATTGTCTGTCGCGGATTTCATCGCAGACATACGAGAAGCATGCTCACTGGCTTTACCATCGAGTAATGCACCGAAAATCAGGCTTTCCGCATATTGTGGAAGTAATACTTCTAGAATTGCTTCAGGTGAAGGCTCAAATTCATAAGAAGCAGTTGCGCCTGTTTCTACTGCAATATCCGTAAGTGGCAGTACCTTTTTCTCTGTTACTTCACTAGAGATGGCACTGA
This sequence comes from Psychrobacillus sp. FSL H8-0510, assembly GCF_038008345.1. Taxonomy (NCBI): domain Bacteria; kingdom Bacillati; phylum Bacillota; class Bacilli; order Caryophanales; family Bacillaceae; genus Psychrobacillus; species Psychrobacillus sp. FSL H8-0510. The sequence continues at coordinate 653,144 of NZ_JBBOYZ010000001.1, read as the reverse complement.
CAAAGTGGTTATAGTACATATAAAGTTCATCATATGTACCATCCGTGAACATACCAACAGCTTTGCGAGCAACTTCTTTAATATCAGCAAAAGCAGGTTGGTCTGGTAAGCCGACTACTTCCCCAATTACGTTTGAACCACGTTTTAGGAAGAAGTCACGTCCCATACGACCAATTGCAAAGATTACATACTCTTCACTCGAAGAATGCCTTTCTGCTATGGCATTAGCTACAGCACGAATAACATTACTGTTATAAGCTCCGGCTAATCCACGATCAGCAGTTATGACAAGATATGCAGTCTTTTTAACAGGACGGGAAGTTAACATTGGATGTCCACTATCACTAGTACCTGATGCAATTGCTCCAACTACTTCTTGAATTTTCGACATGTAAGGAACATATGCTTTCGCATTTTCCTCCGCACGGTTCAATTTAGAAGCAGAAACCATTTGCATAGCTTTTGTTATCTGACTTGTTTTCTTTGTAGATGTAATTTTACTTTTTATGTCGCGTAATGATGCCACTGGTATTTCACCACCTTTTTGTTTTTTTCACTTAGACAAAGAAATTATTCAGATTTAGCGAAAGTTTTTTTGAATGCAGAAATTGCATTGTTCATATCTTCATCTGATGGAAGGTCTTTTGTCGTGCGAATATGATCTAAAACGTTTGTGTGGTTTGAATCTAACCAAGTTCCAAGTTCCGCTTCAAAACGAGTAATATCTTTTACTGGAATATCATCTAAATGGCCACGTGTTAGAGCATATAAAATCATAACTTGTTTTTCCACTTTAATCGGGCTATTCAAGTCTTGTTTTAATACTTCTACTGTACGCACACCACGGTTAAGTTTTGCTTGAGTTGCAGAGTCAAGATCTGATCCAAATTGAGAGAATGCTTCTAGCTCACGGAATGCTGCTAAGTCAAGACGTAGAGTTCCCGCAACTTTTTTCATTGCCTTAATTTGTGCTGATCCACCTACACGAGATACAGATAATCCGGCATTAATCGCTGGACGTACACCCGAGAAGAATAAATCAGATTGTAAGAAGATTTGACCATCTGTAATAGAAATTACGTTTGTTGGAATATAAGCAGAGATATCTCCAGCTTGTGTTTCAACGAATGGTAATGCAGTAATTGAACCTGAACCAAGTGTTTCATTTAACTTCGCAGCACGCTCTAAAAGACGGCTGTGTAAGTAGAATACATCCCCTGGATACGCTTCACGGCCTGGAGGACGACGAAGAAGTAATGAAAGTTCACGGTATGCAGCAGCTTGTTTAGATAAATCATCATAAACGATTAATACGTGCTTACCATCGAACATAAATTCTTCTGCCATAGTTACACCAGCATAAGGAGCTAAGTATAGTAATGGTGAAGGTTGTGATGCAGATGCAGTTACAACGATAGTGTATTCTAAAGCACCGTTTTTACGAAGTGTTTCTACTACGTTACGTACAGTCGATTCCTTTTGTCCAATAGCCACATAGATACAAATCATATCTTGGTCTGCTTGGTTTAGGATTGCATCGATTGCAACAGATGTTTTACCTGTTTGACGATCACCAATGATTAACTCACGTTGTCCACGTCCGATTGGTACAAGTGCATCAATCGCTTTGATACCTGTTTGAAGTGGCTCATGTACAGACTTACGTGCCATAACCCCTTGTGCAGGACTTTCAATTGGACGAGATTTTGTAGTTGCGATAGGACCTAGTCCATCAACTGGTTGGCCAAGTGGATTTACAACGCGACCAATCAATTCTTTACCAACTGGAACTTCCATAATACGGCCTGTTCGACGTACTTCATCGCCTTCTTTGATGTCAGTGTATGGTCCAAGGATAACGATACCAACATTGTTGGCTTCCAAGTTTTGTGCCATACCTAAAACACCAGTTGAGAACTCTAAAAGTTCTCCAGCCATGACATTGTCGAGGCCATGAGCACGAGCGATACCGTCACCAATCGTGATAACCGTACCGACGTCGCTAACTTTCATCTCAGATTCGTAATTCTCAATCTGCTGCTTAATCAAGACACTGATTTCTTCAGCTTTGATGCTCATGTATGTCACCTCTCATAATTCATAATATTAACCGATCAAGTTACGTTTTAAGCGATCTAATTTTGTGCTTAGAGTGCTATCGTAAATGCGGTTTCCGATTTGAACACGTATACCACCAATAATAGATGGATCTACGATGTTTTGAATATTTAAAGATTGTTTACCAACGTTTTTAGCAAATGCAGTAGATACGTTTGCACGTTCTTCTTCTGTAAGTGCACGTGTAGTATATACTTTCGCTTCCGCAACACCTTGTGCTTCATTCGAAAGAATCATAAATTCAGAAATAATGTCGGATACTTCTGCTAATCTCTTCTTATCAATTAACACTAAAAGTGTATTAATAACAATTGGGTTCGCATTTGTAAAGATTTGACGAATTAACTCTTTTTTCTTGTCTAGAGATAACTTTGGAGACGTAAATAAAGTTTTCACATCTTTGTTGCCATTCCAAACAACTTTAAGTTCACGTAAATCATTTTCGACTGCTTGTACTACATTTTTTTGTGTTGCTAGCTCGAACAAAGAGATTGCGTAACGCTTAGCTACAGTTGAATTACTCACTTAACTTCGCCTGCCTTCGCAATCGTTGCCTCGATTAGCGCACGATTATCTTCTTCCGAAACTTCTTTTTCAAGAACTTTCGACGCTGCAAGTACTGAAAGTGAAACTACTTCTTCTCGTACCGCTGCAATCGCTCTTTCTTTTTCTGTATCAATTTCACGGATAGCAGATTCTTTCAAACGGATAGCTTCAGAACGAGCAGTTGTGATAATTTCCTCACGAGATGCATCGCCTTGCTTTTTCGCATTTTCTACAATCGCTAATGCTTCCGTACGTGCTTCTTTAAGTAAGTCACGTTGTTCTTCAAGTAAACGCTGAGATTCCCCGCGGCTATTTTCAGCTGCTGCGATTTCACTTGCGATTAACTCTTCACGTTGAGTCATAATCCCCATAAGTGGACCCCAAGCTACTTTCTTCAATAGAGCCATAAGTAAGATGAAGAAGAATAATGTAGCTAAAATATCCCAAATATTCAACCCATCATGGCCACTAGCACCAAGTACAAGGTAATCAAAAGACACGATTGTTTCACTCCTTTCAAACGCTATTAAGAGATCTTGCTTCTATTATTTAATAGTAATCATTGTTTTCTAGTTCATATGTTGTGTTACTCATAAAGAGAATGGCGGATGTAAAACCCGCCATCATAGATTTTTTAAGTTAATACTATTGGTTTAATACGATGAAAGCGATAACTGCTGCGATAATTGGAATCGCCTCAACTAATGCTACCCCGATGAACATAACTGTTTGTAAAGCTCCACGTGCTTCTGGTTGACGAGCGATACCTTCTACTGTTTTTGAAACGATTAATCCGTTACCAATACCTGCACCAAGTGCACCTAAACCGATTGCTATAGCTGCTGCTAATAATCCTACTGAACCTGTCATTGTTTATTTCCTCCTTGGAATGTTGTTTTTATTTTTTCTGTTTAAGAATCTAAACAGTTATATTAATGGTCTGCTGACACTTTATGTGACATATAAACCATTGTTAACATAACGAAAATGAATGCTTGGATACCGCCTATAAATAGGGAGAATCCTTGCCATGCCATTGCTGGAATAATTGCTCCAACAAAGCCAAATACTGAGGACGTTGCTAAACCTGCGATTAGTCCTAAAAGAACCTCACCTGCATAGATATTACCGTAAAGACGTAGACCAAGTGTCAACGTATTTGCGAATTCCTCGATAATTTTTAATGGGAATAAGAACGGCATTGGCTTTAAGTATGTATCTACTGCATAGCCCTTCATACCTTTTGCCTTTATTCCGTAATAGTGCGTTAAAATGATAACCATCACTGCAAGTGTCATGGTAATTGTCGGATCCGCAGTTGGGGATTTCCACCAAAGAACTCCATCATATGATATCGAGAATGGAAGACCTAGTACGTTCGCTACTGCGATAAACATAAGAAAAGTTATTCCAAGAACATGGAATCGTCCGCCTGTTTGCCAGTCGAAGTTACTTTTAATGATCCCTTTCACAAAGTCCATTATCCACTCCATGAAGTTTTGCATACCTGTTGGCTTCATCTTTAGATTTCTTGTCGCAATAAATGCGATTAAAAATACGATGAGTGTTGTAACCGCAAGCATTAAAATGTTTGACCAGTTACCGTACATCCCAAAAAGTTCAAATGTGGGATTTGCATGTTCCACGATTAATTCACCTCTCTTTCACATTCTCATTGCTGATTTTTTACATGAAACATAATACGTTCTACTACTAGCAGAACATAGGGAATCATTAATCCGATAACTGTACCGATAAGATGGAAGTACTCTGGAAGAGCAATTGCAATTGCTACAGCTGCAACACCGGACGCAAATCTGAATGTTGTACCTAAACCTGCTCGTCCTTTTCCACTTTCAAGCACACGATCAAATTTCTCCATTCTACGGACTAGAATCCAGAAATTATACAGACCAAATAAAGAACCAAGTGCCAAGCCTGCAAAAATTGTCGAATAAGGTGTAAAACCCCAACCTAGCGCACAAGCTGCGAGCAAAAAATATATGTACTTTTTTTGCCGCGTAAATATACGTTGCATTTCTAGCATTGATCTTTAATCTCCTGAATCATATTTTCGAATGGTCGTAATTACCCCAAACATGCTACTGTAGAGTAAACAAAAGGGTAAGTACTGATAATACTGGAGTGGTTCTAATATTTCGTCCATTCATATCCCTATGAAGGAGTTGAACCGTTAAGCTGTGAGAGAATCGCAAAAATATAACGCTTCCCCTTTAAAAGGACGTCAGTTACGACGTAAAAAGAATCCTCACATTTTTTCCTTATTAAGTAAAAACTGTGAATCTAGTAGAAAGTTAACCTTACAAGTGTTTCAAGCATGAAACCCCTATCATGATTATCCTTTGTAAGCATACAATAGGGGCAAAATGATGTCAATTGCTTATAGTGAAAAACTTAAGACAGTGATACTTTCCGACATTTTATTGACAAATTTAGAATCTACAATAAACTTTTATTGTTATTAATTATGAAATTATTATTTTGTGCCAAACAACCGGTCTCCAGCATCACCTAATCCAGGAACAATATATCCATGATCATTTAACTTTTCATCCAAAGCGGCAATATAAATGTCTACGTCCGGATGTGCCTGTTGAAGAGCCTCTACTCCTTCAGGTGCTGCGATTAAACACATGAACTTAATGCTTGTCGCTCCGCGTGATTTCAGTGAGTTTACCGCTTCAATCGCTGAACCACCTGTAGCTAGCATAGGATCTACTAATATAAAATCACGTTCTGCAACATCTGCAGGTAATTTCACGTAATATTCAACCGGCTTCAATGTTTGTGGGTCGCGGTAAAGTCCGATATGCCCTACTTTTGCAGCAGGTATTAACTTTAGAATTCCATCAACCATTCCAATTCCAGCACGTAAAATAGGAACTATTCCTAATTTTTTTCCTGCAAGAATTTTAGATTTTGTTAGTTGAACTGGAGTTTCTACTTCTGTTTCCTCCAATGGCATTTCACGTGTAATTTCAAACGCCATAAGTGTAGCTACTTCATCCACTAATTCACGAAACTCTTTTGTGCCTGTTTTTACATCGCGAATATATGTAAGTTTGTGTTGAATAAGAGGGTGGTCAAATACAAATACTTTCGGCATACTAGCAGCATCTCCTTTTATTTTATTTAAATTCTACTAATTATAACAAAAAACACGGGATACAAACAGTAATCCTACGTTTTTAATATTGCGTCTATTTGATTTAAGGACATAGGTATGAAAAAATAGAATCCTTGGCCAACCGGACAATTTTAATCATTCAGTATTTCCACCTGTTCTATAGTCTCTATTCCTTCTGCACCACGATTAAGTTTAGGTTTTTAGCGAGTAGTTTAGCGTTTGGACAATTGTTTTAGAAATAGAATTATGAATCTCTTGGATAAAGCTTCTGTCCATTTTCATTTCGCTATCAATAACTTATGTAAATAATTTATAGAGAGAGATTAAAACTGTGGATTAGTAAATAAAATTGGATTTTTGCTTCACAAGGATTCGTGATGATAAAACGAAGTACATGTTAGAGTTTTTGTGTTCAAAATTAAAGCCAGCTACTAATAATTACGTAGCTGGCTTTAATGCTTATTAGGTTATTCGTATAATGGGAAGTTACTCGTTAAAGTTGCAACTCTTTCTTTTGCTTCTTTTAATACTTCTGCATCCTCATTATTTTTTAATAGTTTAGCAATGATAGATGCAATTTCTTTCATCTCTGCTTCTTTAAATCCACGCGATGTCACAGCTGGTGTACCAATGCGGACACCGGATGTGATGAACGGACTTGCCGTATCAAATGGAATTGTGTTTTTGTTTACTGTAATTCCAACTTCATCAAGGACATGTTCCGCTACTTTACCCGTTAGGCCAAGAGCAGATACATCTAATAACATGACGTGATTATCGGAACCACCAGAAACAATACGGATTCCTTCTTCTGTTAAACTTTCTGCCAATGCTTTTGAATTGGCAATGACTTGTGCTTGATACTCTTTAAATTCAGGTTTTTGCGCTTCGCCAAATGCAACAGCTTTTGCTGCGATTACGTGCATTAATGGGCCACCTTGAATTCCTGGGAAAATTGTTTTATCAATTTTCTTTGCAAACTCTTCTGTAGTTAAGATTAAGCCACCACGTGGTCCACGTAATGTTTTATGTGTTGTAGATGTTACGAAATGTGCATGGGGTACTGGGTTTGGATGAAGGCCAGCAGCTACTAAACCTGCAATATGTGCCATATCTACAAATAAGTATGCGCCCACTTCATCTGCAATTTCACGGAATTTAGCGAAGTCAATAGTACGTGAATACGCACTTGCTCCAGCAACGATCATTTTCGGCTTGTGCTCTAGTGCAATTCCACGAACTTCTTCATAATCGATTAGTTCCGTTTCTTTGTTAACACCGTACTCGATGAAATTATATTGAATACCACTAAAATTGACAGGAGAACCATGAGTTAGATGCCCACCATGGGATAAATTCATCCCTAAGATCTTGTCACCTGGTTGCAATGCAGTCATGTACACTGCCATATTTGCTTGAGAACCTGAATGTGGTTGTACATTGGCATGTTCTGCACCAAAAATTTCTTTCAAACGATCACGTGCAATATTTTCTACTACATCTACATGCTCACAGCCACCATAGTAACGTTTACCAGGGTAACCTTCTGCATATTTATTGGTTAGGACAGAGCCTTGTGCTTCCATAACCGCCTCTGATACAAAGTTCTCTGATGCGATTAACTCAATATTCGATTGTTGACGCTTTTTCTCTGCTAACATTGCCTCATATACTGCTGGATCTTGTAATAAAATTTTCTCCACTATTCGTTCCTCCTCCAAATTCATCCGTAAAATGCACGTTCTCCACCTATTAGCTTAGGACGTGTTTTCGCAATCAAAACGATTGCTTCCCCAATTTTCTTAATGGACAAGCGAATTGGTACTGCAACAGGTTGAAGTTGCATACCAATCAAGGTTTGTCCTATATCAATGCCTGCATGTGCTTGAACATGCTCGACTACAACAGGGTCACTAAAATGTGTGTACGCATATGCAGACATAGAACCACCTGCACGTACTACTGGAATTACCGATACTTCTGGCAATCTATAATGTAATTGTGTTGCTCTTTCCATTGTAATGGCACGATTAATGTGTTCGCACCCTTGGAAAGCCAAATGTATATTGTTGCGATTTGCAAATGCTCGTAAAGGGGTGAATAAAACCTCAGCTACTTCTAATCCGCCTGCAGTTCCAATTTTCTCACCAATAATTTCTGAGGTCGAACATCCAACGACAAATAAATCATTTTCATGAAACTCAATTTGCTGCTCCACTTCTAAAAGTAGCTGTTCGATTTGTTCTACCCACAAATTCTTTGCTTCCATCAGGAATCCCTTCTTCTATGCATTTTCTATTTCTGTAATTTTTTCTACACGACGTAAATGACGGCCGCCTTCAAAATCTTGTGCAAGCCAAGTCGAAACTATTTCTCTTGCAAGCCCGGCTCCAATAACACGTTCCCCCATTGCGATAATGTTGGAATCATTGTGGTTTCTAGTAGCCTTCGCAGAAAAAACATCATGAACTAATGCACAGCGAATACCTTTTACCTTGTTTGCAGCAATTGACATACCTATACCAGTACCACAGATTAAAATACCACGATCGAAATTACCACTTGCCACACCCTCTGCTACTGGCATAGCAAAGTCCGGAAAGTCAACAGAATCGTTACTTTTCGGCCCAAAATCTTCATAAGATAATCCTAATTCTTCAAGTAGCTGTATTATTTCCTGACGTAGATTATTTCCGCCATGATCGGAAGAAATTGCAATTTTCAACTCGTTCCCTCTTTTCTGTTTTTACTCCATATCATCATACCATTTTTCTATATAAAAAAACACAACTCACGCATAATGAGTTGTGTTTTTTATGCTTAATTTTATTAATTTCTGAAATTTATTTAATTAATCAATGTTTTTTTATTGATTTTTCCTAAAATAACGAACTATTTTTAATTTTAATATCATAATGTTCGTGTTTTATAATCTTGACGATATCAGAATTAGATAGTTTTTCGATCAAATTGTGAGATCACTTTAAATAGCTCTTCTGATTGTTCTTTTAGCCCGTATGAAACTGCTTCTATTTGTTCTATAGAACGAGCTTGTTCATCCGTAGCACTGCGCACCTCTTCTGCTCCTGCAGATGTTTCTTCAGCAATGGCAGCTACTTCTTGTGACTGACGAGCCGTACTTTCTATATTTGTTAATTGTTTTTCCACTAATGATGAAATTTCCACTACCGATTCGGCCATCTCATGAATTTTCGTAGACATTCCTTCAATTGCTTCATTTGTTTCAGAAACTCGTTTAGCCTCTCCAACCGCAAAACTGACTTGGTTCGTCATCTGATGGACAACTGTTTGCACATCTGTTTGTATTGCTAAAATTAGTTTAGAAATACCTTGGACGGCTTTAGCACTTTCATCCGCTAGTTTCCGAACTTCTTCTGCTACAACAGCAAATCCTTTACCATGCTCCCCAGCACGTGCTGCTTCAATAGATGCATTTAACGCAAGTAAATTCGTTTGTGCCGCAATGTCTCCTACCAATTGAATGATGCTTTCTACTTTCCCCGCATTCTCTTCTAATTGATGCACATTTCCAAGTGCTGCTTCACTGCCTGTAGCAATTTTTTGGATCCCGTTTACTAACGATTGAATTACCTCTCTAGTTTGAGATAAACCTATAATCATTTCATTTGATTGTTCGGAAGATTTTTCTGCACGTAGATTAACTTCTGATGCTAGCACTCGAACATCCTCTACTGATTCTGCTGTTTCTTGTACCGCTACGGCAGAGTGCTCAGCTCCTTGTGAGATTTGCGCTATTGTATGAGCGATTGCTTCTGCTTGTTCTGAAGCAGCAGATGATTCTACCGACAGCTGTTGAACCGTTCTATTTGTTTTATCAAAGTTGTCTTCAATACTTTGTACCATTTCTCTTAAGTTTACTAGCATGGACTGAAATGCGATCGCTACCGACTGGATCTCATCTTTCGATTTCGGCACTTCTACATTTATCCCAATTTTTCCCTCTGAAGCTAAAATTGCTACCTTTTCCAAGTTGAATAAAGGCTTGATAATTAACCCACTGAAAAAATAGGCTAAAACACCGGACCAGAATATTCCTAGTGCATAGGTGGCAACCTCAAACCCCCAAGAATTTGTTGCTCCATCAAACAATATTGGTTGTACGAAGCGAATAAATAGAGCACTTGTTGTATATGTAATCAGCGCTAAAATTGTAACAAATAACACAATCTTTTTTTGTAGTCCAAAACTGTGCTTTTTCTTTTTTTCTTTCATCTCATTTCCCCCTGTAGTTTGTTCACTAGTCCATCTGTTAATACTTGTAATTCGTGAAAAGTACTTTCATATGTAAACAAATCTCCCCCGTACGGATCTGATACATCTTTGATATCATCAGGGGTCACAAACTCTTTGTACATATATATTTTAGATATTGCATGAGGGAAACCTAAAATAATTGCATGTTTATGAGAGGCCGTCATTGTTAGGATTAAATCAGCCCAATCGATTAGAGTCTCATCTAAAGAAGTAGATGAGTGCGCAAATGGAATCATTTGTTGTTCTAATACTAATTGACTATTTCTAGATATAGGTCCGCCCTCCGAAGCATAGATGCCGGCTGATCGAACCTGCAACCCATCAATGTTTCGTGATTTTAATAATGCCTCGGCAATTGGACTCCGACAAGTGTTACCCGTACAAACAAACAGAATATTCATAGATCTATTTCCTCATCTCTAGTATATATTAATTAGTCCTATAATTGTGTTGTAAATTGTTAAATATTTCGTAACGTGAGAATACCCATTAACAAAATTAGTACTCCGGCAAATCTTAAAATAAGTGCTCGGTTCATAAAAGTATGTTTGAATATAACCTTTTGCGCTATAAATACAGCGATATACGAAAAGAGGCCAGCACTTAATATAAATACAAACTTTTCTAATTTAAGCATACCAAATGAAACACTAACTGAAAAGGTATCTAGGCTAGCAAAAACTGCGAGTAAATATGGGGACAACAGCGGAACTTGTTTTGGAGATTGAGCTAAAATCATCTGTAATCCTACTAATGATAAAAGAATACCCGATAAATAAGGACTTGCATAAGCCAAATAATTTTGTACAACGACACCTGCATAATAACCGATTAACGGAAAAAGCATATGTAAAGAAGCTACCCATGCAGCAAGTGTAAAAATTTGCTTACGATATACAACCAACGAAAATAAAATAAGTACGTCCACAGACATCAAGGCGCCTGCTAAAATTTCACGCCACAAAAAAATCTCCCCCGTCTATTTGCATACTTAAATGTATGCAAATAGACGAGCGAGAATACAATATTAGCTATAAAACCATTTACCATCCGCCGCTTTTTCTAACCGATTCATAATTGCTGTTCCCACACCTGCTTTTGAGAGAACGGGAACGAGGATTATATCCGCATCTGTTTCATCACAATCTCTTAAAGCCTGATACAGTAAATGTGCTGCATCACTAAGCTGATCTTCTTTTCCTAATGAAAAAAAGTAATCTACGTTTATGCGCTTAAATGATTCACTTGCTATTATTGCTACCTTTTTCTGTTCATTATGTATTTTTTCTACTGCTTCTTTAAGCTTTACTAAAGATGCTTCTATTAAATATACAGGAGAATCAGGAGCGTAATGGGCATATTTCATGCCTGGTGCTCGTGGAGCTTCTTTTTCATCGGTCGGTTGAGCTTCCCCGACTTGCCCAATCACTTTTTCTAGCATTTCCTTCGTTACTCCACCTGGACGAAGAATAGTAGGTAAATCATTTACAAATTCTATTACAGTAGATTCTAAACCTATGCCAGTAGTTCCACCATCTAAAATAAGGGGTATTTTCCCTTCTAAATCATGATGTACATGCACTGCTTTTGTAGGACTTGGTTTCCCACTTTTATTGGCACTTGGAGCAGCAACAGGTTGTTTTAATTGTTTTAATAATTCTAGCGCCACCTTATGCTCTGGCATTCTGACTCCAACCGTTTGCAATCCAGCTGTTACATTTTTTGCCAAGGTATTCGGTCTTAGCGGCAAGATAAGCGTTAGGGGGCCGGGCCAAAATGCATCCATACATACTTCCGCAAGTTTAGGTATATCTTGAGTAAATGCCATCATCTCTTCTTTAGAACCAATATGGACAATAAGCGGATTGTCTTGTGGTCTTCCCTTTGCTTCGAATATTTTAGCTACAGCTTCTTCGTTCGTGGCAATCGCACCTAATCCGTATACTGTTTCTGTTGGAAAAGCTACCACTTCCCCTTTTGTTAATAAATCCACAGCCTGTGTATAACTATCGTTATTTGTTAATAAGTTATCCACATTCTTAATTATCGTTTTCATGTTGTATTTTCTCCTTTCTTGCTTACTTATCCACAAATTGTTGATAACTATCATTTTATTGTTAGTAACTATGTGGAAAACTTCTTTTTCAGCCACTCCCATACCCAGAATTTAGGTTTTTCTTCTTTCACTTCTTCTTTATAGCATACCTTTGGGAAAAGTGCGCACCACCAGTTATCCCCTCTTGCGTTACCAATGGAAATAACAATAGATTCTGTCATCACTTGTGAAGAAATACCTGCCTCCCAAACTTTCGGTGGAAAGCTTGCCTGGCCTTTCGTAATGTTAATATTTGTATCTAAAGAGTTCGATAACTTCTCGACTGCTTTTTCTAATTCGCTATACGTTGTTTGTGGATTACTTACGTAGTTTAGCAATATTGGTTCTATATGATGTTTCACGTCATTTTTCATTTGTTGGTCTTCCATTGTATTACTATTTGCTATTAGTCGAAAACGCATACCTTCTACTTCTTCGTTTTGTTGAAACAATAAAAATAAACAAAACTGAATTAGTAACAACATCCAAACAAAGAATATCAATGCATCTACTTGTTTCCCGATACTTGGTGCTTTTTTAATCTCGTAATCTGGTAACATATAACATTCCCCCTTAGGAACATTGTTACCAGTAGATTCATATTTTATTCAGTGCTTAAGTGAATTTCATAAAATTAATTATTATGAAATTCTACATCAACTTGTTTGGTGTCGATGCAACAACAGAACAACGCTTTCCATATGCACGTTTGTATTAATCTTAATATCAAAGGCAAGCAAATGAATACTCGCTTTAATCCTTGATTGTGCAAAAAACAAAACGATTTTTTTGGTTAATATCTTGAACGATTTCTACCAGCGCTTCTGGAAAAACATTTTGAAGCATTTTTTGAACAGCTGGGCCTTGTTCGTAGCCAATCTCAAAACCTATGAAACTCGGAGCATTCATCACACTAGGAAGCTTTTCTGCCATTTTTCTATAAAGCTGTAAGCCATCCTCATCTGCAAATAGAGCAAGATGTGGTTCATAATCTATTACTGTATCAGAAAGACTTGCCGCTTCATGTGATCCTATATATGGAGGGTTCGATAATATAATATCCCATTTTTGATCGGCGATTGGGGCTAGTAAATCACCTTGTTTGAAATCTATCAGCGCTTCTAAGCGCTCGGCATTCTTTATAGCTACACTTAAAGCCTCCGGCGATATGTCTGTTGCAGTGACAGTTGCATGTGGTATTTCCTTTTTAATAGTTATTGCTATTGCGCCACTTCCAGTTCCAATATCAGCAATTTTTATAGGTTTGTTTAACTCAAATAGACTTGCAGCTCTTTTTTGAACTTCTACAATTAATTCTTCTGTTTCTGGTCTCGGTATTAAAACATGTTCATTCACTAAAAAATCACGACCGTAAAAACTCTCTTGTCCTATAATATATTGGAAAGGCCTACCAGTGGCATGTTCTTCTATATAAGCCCAAAATGTTTGAAATGCTTCTATAGTTATTTCATCATATATAGCAATCATCAACTCGGAGTAGTTTTTCTGTAAGACATGCTGTAATAAGTAGCGAGCAACTTCTTTTTCACGATTATTCTCCTCTAAAAAAGAAGAAGCCCGTTTTAGGGCCTCAAAATTTGTTTTACACATTCGTATCATTCATTCTCTCTAATTTTTCTGCTTGATCTTCCATTATTAATGCATCAATTACTTCATCCATTTTGCCTTCTAGGACCTGATCAAGTTTTTGCAAAGTCAATCCGATTCGGTGATCTGTTACACGATTTTGTGGATAGTTATACGTACGAATCCGTTCCGAACGGTCACCTGTTCCTACTGCCGATTTACGCAAAGCATCATATTCTGCTTGTGCTTCTTGAAGGAATTTATCCGCTACGCGGGCACGAAGAATTTTCATCGCTTTTTCTCTGTTTTTAATCTGTGATTTTTCATCTTGCATAGAAACAGTAATTCCCGTTGGTAAATGTGTCATTCGAACCGCGGACATAGTCGTATTTACAGACTGTCCTCCCGCACCCGATGAAGCAAATGTATCCACACGAACTTCCTTCTCGTGGATCTCCACGTCCACTTCCTCCGCTTCCGGAAGTACAGCAACAGTAGCCGTAGAAGTATGAATACGTCCGCCAGATTCTGTTTCTGGAACACGTTGTACTCGGTGTGCCCCGTTTTCATATTTCATTTTGGAATAAGCACTTTTTCCGTTAATCATGAAAATAATTTCTTTGAAGCCGCCAAGTCCAGTTGGATTGGATTCCATAATATCTATTTTCCAACCTTGGGTTTCCGCAAATCTGCTATACATACGGAACAAATTCCCTGCAAATAACGCAGCTTCGTCTCCACCAGCAGCCCCGCGAATTTCCATAATAACGTTTTTATCATCATTTGGATCCTTCGGAATTAACAATAGTCTTAATCGTTCTTCCAACACTTCGATTTGGTCCTCTAAATCACTGACCTCTTCTTTCACCATTTCACGCATATCTGCGTCCAACTTTTCCTCTAGCATTTGCTTCGAGTCTTTATACTGACTTTTAACTTCTTTGTATTCACGGTAGGCATCTACAGTCCCTTGTAAATCCGATTGTTCTTTGGAATATTCTCTTAGCTTATTTAGATCATTGACCACTTCTGGGTCACTAAGCAGTTCATTTAAATTATTGTAACGATCTTCTACCGATTGTAATCGATCAAACATCGAGCTCACCTCGTTCATTTAAGTATATATCTTTCCTATTATAAAGAAAAACTAACATTCCCGCTACTTTTTCTATAAATGTTTTGATCGTATGAGACAAATAGCAAGAAAAATCCTATGGCTTAAGGTATAAAATCTGTTTCTATCGTTTTCGAAGGGCTTTAGACAGACGTTTTGCTACATAATTACCGAATAATTTTTTAGGGATGCTGGGTTAGTTGTGACGTTCGTCACAACTAACCCAGCATCCCTTTTTTCGGTAACTTTATGGCACCGAACTGCCCATCTCCCTTCTACAACTCGTAGAAACGGGTAAGTACGTTTTTGGATAACTAGAGATAAGATACCTTAATATTTATATAGGAGCTCTCGAAGATACAATTTCGTTCGCTAATTCGCTTCTTTTTTTAGTAAACACTTACTATTTTTCCTTACTTCCACTTATGTAATAGACAATCCACACTCTTCATCCTATATTACAAAATAGCATCCTTAATTTAACAAAATATTTTATCACTTCATTAACTTTGACTACTATTTCATCTAAGCAATATGCTTCACCAAATCTTATAGTAGAGTACTACACATTATATTGATTGTAGTGGAAGGTGGCGACTCCAGTGGGATGAGTGAGACAGATGAGATATCACAACGACGCGCTAGCGACGGTGATAGCTCATCGCTCACCCCACGGAAAGCGTCCACCTGTAACAGAAATCAGCGGCACATTTAATTCTTAAATTCACCTGTAACACTAGCTTAGGACATATCATTTTCTTTTCATTCTTTAAAATTCCACTTCATAGAATTAAATGAAGTGGATTTTCAGTAGCTTATAGTGGTGGATTGGCGTGGCATTTTCTGCATACTGGGTAGTAGGAGTCATTACCGCCTATTTGGATTTGTTCGCCAGTGTAAACAGGTTTTCTTTGGTCATCAACTCGTAGATTCATGATTGCTTTTTTATGACAGAACCAGCAGATAGTTTTCATCTCTTCAATTTTGTCTGCGTAAATTAGCATATAACGACTTCCCTCAAAAAGTTCATTTTGGAAATCATTTTTTAGTCCGAAGCCCATTACTGGAATATCTAAATCGTCTACTATTTTCGTTAGTTGCAGAACATGTTCCTTTGTTAAAAACTGCACTTCATCGATTAATACACAGTAAGGCTTTATAGATTCTGCCTGAACTAATTCAAATAGATTAGTTTCATCATAAATAGCTGTTGCCTTTCTTTTCAAGCCAATTCTACTAGAAACATGACCGACTTCGTCACGTGTATCTATTCCTGGTGTAAATATTAAAACAGGTTTGTCCTGTTCCTCATAATTATGAGCAACTTTTAATATCTCTATTGATTTTCCACTATTCATCGCTCCGTGTTTGTAAAATAATTGCGCCATAATTTGTCTCCTTGTGTGCTATGTATTTTCTATCTTATTTATATCATACGTGAACTGTTAACGGAAACCATATTTGCCTTAAAATAAAAATACCTGCAAAGCAAAATGCTCTACAGGTACTTCAATATTAGTTTTCTTGGTCTTCTGAAATTTCTTCTTTAATGCCGTATTTTTTGTTGAAGCGATCCACACGGCCATCAGCTGCTGCGAATTTTTGACGCCCAGTGTAAAATGGGTGACATTCGTTACAGAACTCGACTTTAATGTCATTTTTTACAGAACCAGTTGTGAATGTGTTACCACATGAACATGATACTGTAGCTTCTTTGTAATCGGGATGAATTCCTGCTTTCATCTCTATCTCTCCTCTCGCCCTGAACCATCTGGAACAGAGTTGGTTATGATACTGATACCTTACACGATCCGATTGTTGTCAATCGCATATGTAGCAGAAAATTGTGATGTTACGTTAAATATAATACCATCTATAGGCGTTTAATGCAAATGTTTAGTTTATATTTATTTTTAGTAATTACTTTTTATAGTGAAACTTTACCACTTTTATGCGCTTTCATTTCTACAGCAAGTTGTTCGAAGAATCCTTCATTTGTTTTGGTTTGGCGAAGCTTTCTTAAGAAGCGTTCTCCAAAATCAGATGAATCCGAGAAGGTTTTACGTATCGCCCAAAGTTTGTCCAACTGTTCTTTCGGTATAAGTAATTCTTCTTTTCTTGTTCCTGAACGACGAATATCGATCGCTGGGAAGATACGACGCTCTGCAAGGCTTCTGTCTAAGTGAAGTTCTAAGTTACCAGTTCCCTTAAATTCCTCATAGATTACTTCGTCCATTCTTGATCCCGTATCGACTAATGCCGTGGCAAGAATTGTTAAACTGCCACCTTCTTCGATATTACGAGCTGCTCCGAAAAATCGTTTTGGACGATGGAAAGCAGCAGGATCAATACCACCTGATAGTGTACGACCGCTTGGTGGAATAACTAAGTTGTAAGCACGAGCTAAACGAGTAATTGAATCCATCAAAATAATAACGTCGCGTTTATGTTCAACTAATCGCATTGCTCTTTCCAGTACAAGCTCAGCCACTTTTACATGATTTTCTGGAACTTCATCAAATGTAGAACTCACTACATCTGCTTTAACCGAACGCTCAATATCAGTTACTTCTTCTGGACGCTCATCTATTAATAAAACAATTAGTTCCGCATTTGGATGATTCGTAGTTATTGCGTTAGCAATTTCTTTAATAAGTAATGTTTTACCAGCTTTTGGTGGCGCTACTATTAATCCACGTTGACCATAACCAACTGGTGCTACCAAGTCCATGATACGAGTCGATAGTTTCTCAGGATCCGTTTCTAATTTGATATGGCGATCAGGATATAAAGCGGTTAGTCCTGGAAAATGAACTCTTTCCTTTGCTACTTCAGGGTCTTCCCCGTTAACCAATTCAACATGTAACAGGCCATAATAGCGTTCACTTTCTTTTGGTGGTCGCACTTTTCCTGTTACTTTGTCTCCGTTACGAAGGTCAAACCTTCTTATTTGAGAAGCGGAGATGTAAATATCCTCTGAACTAGGTGAATAGTTAATCGGGCGCAAGAAACCGAAGCCCTCTTGTTGAATAATTTCAAGTACGCCTTCCATGAAGAAAAATCCTTCTTGTTCCGCACGAGATTTTAAGATTGCAAAAATAAGTTCTTTTTTTGAAAGTTTACTATATGCGGCTACTTTAAATTTTCGCGCAAGTGTATATAGTTCTTTCAGAGTCATGTTTTCTAACTCATTAATTGTTGTTTGTGTCATATGGAATGCACCACTCTTTATTGTTTTTTATTGTTTTACTATTTTGAGATATTGAGAAAGAAGTTTTATAAGAGGTTACCCGACGCCAGAGATTGGTCGCCGGGTAAAACATAAAGGAAAGTTCTTTTTTATAGACTAAGAAAGTATAAACTTACTAATCAAGATCTGTCTAGCTCCAGCACCTAGCCCCTCGAGGTCGCTTCAGACTTGGACAAAAGGCAAACTACGCCTTTATGGCAAGTCTTCTAGCGCTTTTCAGGGCTTACGTAGGTGCTTTCGCATTTCTTTTCTGTCTAGCTCCAGCACCTAGCCCCTCGAGGTCGTTTCAGACTTGGACAAAAGGCAAACTACGCCCTTATGGCAAGTCTTCCAGCGCTTGTCGGAGGCCCACAGGATGTGGGTCAGTCAGTCGTTGCGACACGATGTCGTGAACTTAGACTGACTTCTCCTAAAGGTGCTTTCAAATTTCTTTATAGAACTAGGTTTGGTTTTTTGTTAAGACTGTGACGACCTTCAACAAATCGAACTGTACCTGATTTTGCACGCATAACGATGGAATGCGTTGAACTGAAGGCACCTTTAAATTGTACTCCACGAAGTAGTTCTCCATCTGTCACTCCTGTAGCAGCGAAAATAGCGTCATCGCCTTTAACTAAGTCTTCCATACGTAAAATTTTGTTTACGTCTAATCCCATTTTGATGCAACGCTCAAGCTCTGCTTCATCTTGAGGAATAAGTTTCCCTTGGATTTCTCCACCTAAACATTTTAATCCAACAGCAGCGATAACTCCTTCTGGAGCACCACCCATACCGAATAAAATATCTACACCTGTATCATCAAACGCAGTATTAATAGCTCCTGCAACGTCACCATCTGTAATTAGTTTTATACGTGCACCAGCTGCTCTGATTTCATCAATAATTTTTTGATGACGAGGACGACCTAAAATAGTAGCCACAACATCTTCAATGTTTTTATTTTTTGCACGAGCAACTGCTTTTAAATTATCTAAAACTGATGCATTAATATCCACTAGACCTACAGATTCAGGTCCTACGGCAAGTTTATCCATGTACATATCTGGAGCATGAAGTAAGTTTCCACGATCGGCAACTGCAAGTACCGCAAGTGCATTCCAACCACCTGAAGCTACGATATTTGTACCTTCTAAAGGATCTACTGCGATGTCAACGTGAGGACCGTCGCTTCCAAGACCAAGTTTTTCACCAATATACAACATCGGTGCTTCGTCCATCTCTCCTTCTCCGATTACAACTACGCCTTCCATAGGAATCGTGTCAAAAACTGTACGCATCGCAGTTGTTGCTGCATCATCCGCTTCATTTTTTAACCCTCGCCCCATCCAACGTGCAGATGCGATTGCTGCTGCTTCTGTTACTCGAACCAATTCCATTGATAAACTACGTTCCATAATAATATAAGCCTCCAGTTTTGCAATATCAGAAATTCCAAATTGCTTTTCTTCCTGTCTCATTGTAGCATATTTGTCAAATTTGATATTAAGAAAATAGTAAATGCCTATGTCAGTCCTGATGAAAGCAGGGAGAACTGCAATGAAGGCGTTCTTTGCCTTTATTTGTAGTTCTTAAGCTACTCGAGAGGCTAGACAAATAACAATATAATTTTCAAATATCAAATAAACCACACTGCTAGTAGAGTATTAATCGTTATTTACTTCTATTTCTTTTATTTCTACTCGTCTAATATTCGCTCCAAGTCCTTGAAGCTTATCTACTAATGAGCTATAACCACGTTCTATATGGAATATATCTTGAATTTCCGTTTCACCATCAGCAATTAAACCTGCAAGTACAAGCGCTGCTCCAGCACGAAGATCACTTGCACGAACAGTAGCTGCTTGTAATTTTACCGGTCCTGTAATAATTGCCGTTCTTCCATCCACACGTCCATTTGCATTCATCCTACGTAACTCATCGATTTGCTTAAATCGAGCGGAGTAAATAGTATCTGTAATAACAGATGTGCCAGTAGCTTGGGTCATCAATACAGAAAAAGGTTGTTGTAGGTCGGTTGGAAAACCTGGATATACCAAAGTTTTTACGTCTACAGGTAAGATTGTTTCCACTTTCGGAATAACAATCTTCTCCTCATATTCTTCCACCTTCACACCCATTTCACGAAGCTTTGCAGTTAATGCCTCTACGTGAAAGGGAATCACATTATCAATTGTCACACCATCTCCAGCGACTGCGGCCATAATCATAAATGTGCCAGCTTCAATACGATCTGGAATAATCGTGTGCTTTGTACCATGTAATTCATCAACACCGTCAATTCGGATGACATTTGTACCTGCACCCTTGATGTTCGCACCCATATTAGATAATAATGTTGCAACGTCAATAATTTCCGGTTCTTTTGCTGCGTTTTCAATGATTGTACGGCCTTTTGCTTTAACGGCTGCCAACATAATATTAATAGTAGCACCTACACTTACAACATCTAAATAGATTTTCGCGCCAACTAAGTTTTGTGCACGCAAATAAATCGCACCATGTTCATTGGATACTGATGTACCTAAAGCCTCAAACCCCTTAATATGCTGATCAATAGGTCGTGGCCCTAAGTGGCACCCACCAGGTAAACCAATTGCTGCTTTGTTGAATCGTCCAAGTAAGGCACCCATTAAGTAATAAGATGCACGTAGTTTTTTGATGTTGCCATTTGGTAGAGGCATATCCACAACATTTGTCGGATCAATCGTCATTGTTCCATTTTCAAATGTTACTTTAGCTCCTACTTCCTCTAAAATTTCTTTTAGTGTTAAAACGTCCGAAATCTCTGGTAATCCTTCAATAGTTACAGGGGAATTCGCCAATAAAGAAGCAGGAATAAGTGCAACTGCACTATTTTTTGCCCCACTTACTTTAATAGTTCCTTGAAGGCGTTGTCCCCCTTTTATTTTATAAACTTCCATACAGTTCTCCCTCGTCTTGTTACTCGCTTTTACGATTGTTCCAATCCGCTAGAAATCCTTCAATTCCTTTGTCAGTTAAAGGATGATTGAATAATTGTTTCAATACTTTAATAGGTGTTGTTGAAATATGTGCACCGTTTAAAGCTGCATCTGTAATATGTTGAGGATGTCTAATAGAAGCTGCAATAATTTCAGTGTCGATATTATGAATATCAAATATCTGAGCAATTTTCGCAATCAGTTCCATACCATCATGACCGATATCGTCTAGGCGACCTAAAAATGGCGATACATACGTTGCCCCAGCACGTGCTGCTAATAATGCTTGGTTTGCACTGAAAATAAGCGTAACATTCGTTTTAATGCCTTCTGAACGGAATACTGAACATGCTTTCAGACCTTCTGGAGTCATTGGTAACTTTACAGTAATGTTTGGTGCTATGGCAGCAAGCTCTCTACCTTCTTTAATCATTCCTTCTGCATCTAGTGCAATTACTTCTGCACTAACTGATCCGTCTACTAACGCAGTAATTTCACGAAGGCGATCGTGGAATGAGATATTTTCTTTTGCAACTAGAGATGGATTCGTTGTTACTCCTGATAGAATCCCCCAAGCGTGTGCTTCTTTTATTTCGTCAAAATTGGCAGTATCGATAAAAAATTTCATATGAATAATATCCTCCTCATGATGGAAAAACAGGAGAAGGTTCATTGAACACTTCTCCCTTGTAGCTATTTTTCTAATTATTATTAAGCTTTATTTGAGCTTCCAAACTCGCTCATTTTACCGATTACTGTTGCTTTAATCGCATCACGTGCAGGCGTCAAATATTTACGTGGATCATATTGCTCTGTGTCAGCAGCAAAGAAATCACGAATAGCTTTAGTAGCAGCAATTTGATTTTCTGTATTTACATTGATTTTTGCAGTTCCAAGTGAAATAGAACGTGTAATATCATGTGTTGGTATACCAGTTCCACCGTGTAAAACAAGTGGCAGGTCTGCAAGTTTCGAGATTTCTTCCATTTCTTTGAAGCCTAAGTTTGGTTCACCTTTGTATGGTCCATGAACAGAACCTAGAGCTGGAGCTAAACAATCGATTGCTGTACGTTTCACAAGTTCTGCACATTCAGCAGGGTCTGCATAGATAACTCCTTCAGCAATAATATCATCCTCTTGTCCACCAACTGTTCCCAGTTCAGCTTCTACAGATACGTTGCGAGCATGTGCATATTCTACAACTTTAATTGTAGTTTCTACATTTTCTTCAAACGGATGATGAGAAGCATCAATCATTACAGAAGTAAATCCTGCATCAATTGCTTCTTTACATTTTTCAAAGCTAGAACCGTGGTCTAAATGAATTGCCACTGGAACGGAAATTTTATAAGATTCCATTAGTCCTTTAACCATATATACGACTGCAATGAAACCACCCATATATTTTGCTGCACCCTCAGATACTCCTAAAATTACTGGAGATTTTTCTTCCTCAGCTGCTAACAGGATTGCTTGTGTGAACTCTAAATTATTAATGTTAAATTGCCCTACTGCATATCCTTCTTTTTTCCCTTTTTCCAGCATTTCTTTCATCGAAACTAAAGCCATTGAAATGGACCTCCTCTATTTGCTTTTACTCTCCATATTATCTTTGTTTCTTATTCTTTAAACGGAGATACCAATCGCCTGAAAAAATATATACTTACGCAATACTATTAACAGAACTATATAATAGTTTTAAATGGTATCTACCACTTTTCTTTTACATCATAACAAAAACAGGCGATGTTTTCCACTGCCTGCTGTTCCAACTTATTTCAGGAGATTATTCACAGAATCTCTTAGTTCAAATACATCGAATGGCTTAGTAAAGTAGAGAGATGCACCTAACCTCTTTGATTCCTCTATGAAATTCAATTCGCCGTATGCTGTCATCATCATGACCGGGATATCACTCCATTGTTCTTTGATTAACTTCAAAATTTGAATTCCATCCATACCTGGGATTTTCATATCGAGTAAAACACCATCGATCTTGTGTTCCTTCAAAATTTCTAATGCCTCATATCCATTTGCAGCTAAACTGACTTCGTACCCTTCTTGGGCAAACACTTCTTTCAATAATAATCGTATTCCTAACTGATCATCTACTATTAAGATATGTTTCATAACATGCAAACTCCTTCTTTATTTATCCCCTATCTGTATTATACGATATTAGTTGCGTCATTCCCTCTTTTTATTTAAAATTTTTCCATATTAACCTGATTTATTACCCATAACTATATATTTTAAAAAACGCCATATGCATTATAATAAAGAAGAGGTGAATATTAATGAAGATGTTGACTACACAACTTTCTGGTTTATTACAAAGAATTGCCGGCTCAGAGGAAGAAAATATGGAGGAAACTGCTCGTTTGCTTGCCCAGGCAGCTGCTAGAGAAGGAACAGTTTTTTTCGCCACTTTTGAAGAAATGAAAAGTATTTCCATTAATGCACAGTTTGCAGCCGAACCTTTTCCATCTATGCAAGTTTGGTCACCTGAAATAAAGCTGACAAGTGCAGACCGGGTTTGGATTCTTACTCGTTCCTGTGAAGACGAAGAAGCTTTGAAGTTAGCTAAAAAGTTGAATGACGAGTTTATACCTTTCAGTGCATTAGCAGCAATAAACATAGTATCCTAAACTAGAGTACTCTAAGTACTTAAAGTTTAGGATTTTTTTAATTCAATACTTTAACTAATGAATAAATATAGGTATTATTTATAGGAGTTAAGGTATTTAAAGGTGGTGGAGAAATGAAAGTTCAAAAAGTAGTTGTTGAGGAAAAATCATATCCATTATACATACTATTAGACAAAAATTTTGAAGTGGTAGAACCGGTTAAGAGATATATAAAGTACTTGGATAATACGGGGAAAGCGCCAAATACGATTAAAACATATTGTTATCATCTCAAGCTGTTTTATGAATTTATGAGCCAAAGAGGAATTAGATTAGAAGATTTGAAATTCGAGGAAATGTCAAACTTTGTGGGATGGTTAAGAAATCCAACGGGGGAGGTAAAGGTAATAGATTTACAACCAAAGAAGGCTAAAAGAGAAGAAACATCTGTTAATGCCATACTTAATGCTGTAACTAGTTTCTTAGAGTATTTAAATCGTACAGGAGATTTTAAAGCTATAGATATGACTAAAGAAGCGAGGGGAAGAAATTTCAAGGGGTTTCTTCACCATATTTCTAAAGGTAAATCTTATCAAAAAAATATTTTAAAGCTTAGGGTCAAAAAGAAACTTGTACAAGTATTAGAACACGAACAAGTTAAAGCAATAATCGATGCGTGTCATACAAAAAGGGATAAGTTACTTATTATGCTTATGTATGAAGGAGGACTTCGGGTAGGAGAGGTATTATCCCTTCGTATCGAAGATATTTCTACTTGGGATAATCAGATTAATATCATGCCAAGAGATCACAACGAAAATGGGGCTTATATTAAGCTTAGAAAAGAACGAACAATCGATGTTAGCAAGGAATTAATGGCTTTATACACCGATTATTTAGTTCATGAATATGGGGAAGATTTGGAGCATGATTATATATTTATAAATCTCAAAGAATCTTATTTTGGGAAACCTCTAAAATATCAAAGTGTATTAGATCTTATAAGGCGATTGGTGAAACGGACAGGGATTACCTTCACTGCCCATATGTTGCGTCATACGCATGCCACAGAACTCATTAGAAGTGGATGGGATGCTGCTTACGTACAAAAAAGGTTAGGTCATGCACATGTACAAACAACACTTGATACATACGTTCATCTTTCTGATCAAGATATGAAAAATGAATATAAAGCGTATCTCCAAGGGAGAGAAACATAAAAAATGAAATTTCCAAGCGTTGCAACAAATCGAAAGCTCGTCACTAACACAGAGATTAATAAAAAAATAGCGGATATGACTAGTGTCTTACAAGGGTTTTGGGCAGCAGATAGATGGGATATAAGAATTTGCCCACATCCTAGTGCGATAGAGTTAAGTAAGAATCCTTCGTTAAGAAATCGTTGGGTAAATTTTGATAAAGTAGAAAACATCTGGTTAAAAACAGAATTAAAATACTTTTATTATGTTCTCTTAAATAATGGAACTTGGAGTGCAAAAACTGTTTGGATTAGAAAAGGAACAGTGATAAGTCGAATGTTGGGGTTTTTAAATTTAAAATATCCCGATATTACCTCTATAACTGAAGTACCTATAGTAAAAGCTTTGACGGAATACCGAACTTACTTAGTAGAACAAGGAATAAAATCTACGACTAAAAATTACAAGCTTGATATAAATCAAAATAAAATTTCTGTGCAAGCGAACTCCTACTACGTTACTAATTTAAAACAGTTTATGGAGTTCTATGAGGATTTCTATTTTGATGGTGAAGAATGGGATAAAGATGTTTGGGATCTAAGAAAACTTTCATTGCCGGAAGATAAGATAAATCCAACGTCCTACGAATATACAATCAATTTCAAGGGTTTTGAAAATGATTATTTTAAAGAAATCGTCAAGCGATATTGTAAGTTAATGTTAAATACACGTAGCTTTTCCCATGTAGTTGATATGGCGTCAAAATTAAGAGAGTTTTTTAATTTTATAAATACAAATTGTGAAGGCATACGAAGGATTCATCAATTAACTAGGAATGAAGTTGAGCAATATTTAAATGAAATTAATTTAAAAGGTTTAAAACCTAGTACTGCGACTGGACGAATATCTACTTTAGAAGTTTTTTTCTCTACACTTCAAAGGTTTGATTGGAAGGATTCGCCTTCCCAAATCCTTATCTTTCGAGAAGATTATCCTAAAGTGCCGAAGGCACAACCACGTTATATAGATGAACATGTCCTTGAACAATTAAATGTTAAATTGGATAAATTGGAACCTTATATGGCTGCAATGGTTATGGTACTTCAAGAATGCGGAATGCGTATCGGTGAACTTTGTACATTGAAAAAAGGGAGTGTCATAACAGATAAAGAAGGGGATTGCTTTTTAAAGTATTATCAGTGGAAAATGAAGAAAGAACATACCATTCCTATTTCTAAAGAAATTGCTGCATTGATATTGGTTCAAGAGCAAAGAGTGGCTTATGAACTTGACGATGGATGTGTATATGTATTTCCACGGAAAGATGGTTCTCCATTGAAGCAAGATACCTTTAGAGTTAAATTAAATAAATTAGCTTATGAAGAAAAGATAAAGGATAATAAAGGAGAGATTTTCCGATTTCATGCTCATGCCTTTCGGCATACAGTTGGCACTAGAATGATAAACAACGGAGTGCCACAGCATATTGTTCAAAAATTCTTAGGGCATGAATCACCAGAAATGACTGCAAGATATGCCCATATTTTTGATGAAACTCTAAAGAAAGAGTTCATAAAGTTTAAGGAAACTTTGGTGACGAATAGCGGTAGCATTCTGGATTTAACCGAAGAAAATACTGAAGCTGACAATACAGATCTTCAATGGTTTAAAAAAAATATCAATGCACAAGCACTTCCTAATGGCTATTGTCGTTTACCAGTAATTGCGGGACCGTGTCCTCACGCAAATGCTTGTTTAGATTGTACGAACTTCTGTACAAGTAAACAATTTCTAAATGAACATGAAGAGCACTTAGACCGAACTAAAGAAATATTAAATAGGGCTAAACAGAACCAATGGCAGCGTCAGGTTGAAACTAACGAACGTGTTAAAAATAGATTAGAGCAAATTATTCATTCGTTAAAGGAGACGAATTAAGATGACTAGAAAGAGTAACACAACTGCCATAATTCAACTATCCAAAGAAAAGTCGGAGAAGACAAGAATTAGGGTTGAAAAGACAATTTCAGAGATGGCACTGAAAAAAGAGAAGATTAATTTTAATTCCGTTGCACAAAAAGCAAGTGTTTCAAAGTCATGGCTGTACAAACAAAAAGACATTAGAACTAGAATAGAGACATTAAGAGGGATGCAAATAAGTGAATTAGTTCCCCGTAAACAGAGTAAAAACCTTCGTTCAGAAGATAGTTTAATTAAGACATTAAAAATCCGAATAAAGGCACTAGAAGAAGAAAACAAACAATTAAGGGATCAAGTTCAAAAATTACATGGCAAGTTGTTTTAGAGGTCTTGTTGAATAAGATAAAATAGTACATTGCAAATTAAAACAAGAAAAGCACTCTGTTAAATATGGAGCAAGGCATTCCCGAAGATCTTCTATGGTTAGACTACAGCTAATGTTACTGGATAGATAACATTCCCTTGGGGAAAAATCAAAATATACAAAAGTAAGTGGAGAAAAACGACTCGTTTTTCTCCACTTACCCTTTATTTTATGATTTTTATAAAAACTTCTCGAAATTTTCCCGAAATAGATTTGTTAATTTTGTTGCTTGGATATCATAAGCCTCTTTATCTTTCCATGTATTGCGGGGGTTAAGAATTTCAGATGGTACATTAGGACAACTTTTAGGTATGTTAAGACCAAAACTCCGTTCCATTTCAAATTCTGTATGTGCTAATTGACCTTCAATAGCTGCTGTAACCATCGCTCGAGTATGGGAAAGGGAAATACGTTCGCCTATTCCATAAGGGCCTCCTGACCAACCTGTATTAATTAAATAAACATCCACGTCATGTTTCCGAATTTTCTCTCGAAGCATTTCAGCATAAACTCTAGGTGATAATGGCAAGAATGGTGCACCAAAACAGGTTGAAAATGTTGCTTCTGGTTCTGTTATGCCCCTTTCAGTTCCAGCTAATTTACTGGTATAACCTGAAAGAAAATAATACATGGCATGTTCTTTTGATAATTTAGAAATGGGTGGTAAAACACCGAACGCATCTGCTGTTAAAAAGAAAATAACATTTGGATGTCCTGCCGTACTCGGATTAAGAGCATGCGGAATGTTATGGATCGGATAAGCTGCTCGTGTGTTTTCTGTTAAACTACAATCATTATAATCTGCCAAATGTGTATGAGGATCGATTATGACATTTTCTAAAACAGATCCATAAGTAATCGCGCGAAATATTTCTGGTTCTTTTTCCTCTGATAAGTTGATGCATTTTGCGTAACAACCACCTTCAATATTAAATACACCTTTGTCTGACCAACCATGTTCATCATCACCAATTAACATACGATTAGCATCTGCTGAGAGAGTGGTCTTTCCCGTACCTGATAAACCAAAAAATAAAGCAACATCTTCATTTAATCCTTTATTTGCAGAACAATGCATAGAAAGAACATCATTAATTGGTAAAAGATAATTCATTATAGTAAAAATCGATTTTTTAATCTCTCCTGCGTACTGTGTTCCTCCAATCAATACGATTTTTTTATCGAAATTAATCACAATAAAAGTTTCGGAATTTGTTCCATGAATGGAAGGTGTAGCTTCAAAATTAGGAACGCAGATTACAGTGAAATCTTCTTTGTGTACAGCTAACTCTTCTTTTGTTGGACGAATAAATAATTGATGAGCAAATAAATTATGCCAAGCATACTCGTTAATGATTCGAATAGGTAGACGATATGCTTGATCGGCTCCAGCGAACCCATCAAATACAAATAGTTCTTTTTCTTCTAGATAATTAGAAACATCCTTTAAAAGAAGATCAAAATTTGCTGACGTCATTTGTTGATTTGTTTTCCAATCAATTGCAAGTTCAGAGGCAAGTTCTTTAACAATAAATTTATCTTTAGGTGAACGGCCTGTATATTTACCTGTTTTCGCTACTATCGCGCCACCAGAAGAAAGTTGAACCTCTTTACGCTTGATAGCGATTTTTATTAGTTGACTAGGTGTTATATTAAAATGTAATTTGAGTGCGTTGTTTAGTCCCATTTTATATCCATCCTTTTTAGTTATCTTTTATTTTTTATATTTCTAGTAATTTAGACTCCTTTTTATCGAGATTTCCTGTATGTGAAAGTTGATTGCATTCATGAAAAGCGAAATGCTTACATCCTAAACATTTATTATGGTTAATTTCTGAGATGGAATAGTCAATGGCTTCGCCTGTACGACTAAATATATACTTTTCACCAATTTCATCATAAAGACCAGACTTTTTCAATGACTTTTTCAAATCATCAACTATACCTGAAAGCACAAGAATTCCACCTTGTTTTTTATAATAATTGACAATATTCTTCAAATTCGCTTCACCTGTCGAATCGATGAACGGTACTTTCCCCATACGTAAAATCAAGACAGTAGGTTCATAATGAATTGTATCCATTATGCGTTGTTCAAACACTTGTGCAGCACCAAAAAAAAGTGGCCCTTCAATTGTATAAATGCTAATTTGTGGGCAGTTATGAGCTTCGTTAACTACATGGGATTGAACAATTTCATTCTTATGAGTGTGGTCTGGTAACACTTTGGAAACAACCAACATATTACTCATGCGTTTTGCGAATAAAACGACAGCTAAGATGAGACCAACCATAACTGCTATCGTAATACTGGTGAAGACAGTTAAAAGAAATGTAACCAATAAAATAAGAGAATCGCCACTTTTCATTTTCAACACATGAAGAAACTGTTTTCTTTCACTCATATTCCAAGCCACTATCATTAAAACAGGCGCCATACTAGCTAACGGAATAAGTGAAGCATAGGGTGCTAATATTAAGAGGGTTAATAAAACAAAAATCCCATGAATAATCCCTGACATAGGAGAAGTAGCACCAGATTTAATATTTGTCGCTGTTCGTGCAATTGCACCTGTAGCTGGAATTCCTCCAAATAAAGGAGTAATGATATTTGCAATTCCTTGGCCCATTAATTCACGATTACTATTGTGTTTACTATTCGTCATCCCATCTGCTACTACAGCGGATAAGAGAGATTCAATTCCTCCCAATATAGCAATTACAAATGCAGGTACTATTAAACGCTGTATTCTTTCCCATGTTATATCGGGAAAGCGAAAATGAGGGAGTTGGCTTGGAATTTCTCCAAAGGTGGAGCCTATAGTTGAAATATTGCCTGAAAAGAATACTGTTGCTATTATTGTTGTTACGATTAAACCAATTAGTGATCCAGGAACTTTCGGCAATAATTTCGGTGTGAGTAAAATGACGAAAAGACACAATATGGCAATTCCTATACTATAAAAATTCATTGTATCAATATGAAAGATAATTTCCTTCATGTTGTCAATGAACTTCTCATGTTTTTCAAGCCCTGTCAGTCCAAAGAAATTTTCAATTTGCCCTGTGAAAATAATAATGGCAATCCCTGAAGTAAAACCAATTGTGACAGGACGAGGGATGAATTTAATCAAAGAACCTATTTTAAAAATCGCCATTAAACACAAGATAATACCGGCTAAAAAACCAGCAAGTAATAAATCTGTATATCCATAAGCTATGACAATCCCAAAAAGAATAGGTACGAAAGCACCAGTAGGTCCTCCAATTTGATATTTCGATCCACCAAATAAAGAAATTAAGATACCAGCAATACATGCTGTGTAAATCCCGTATTCTGGTTTCACACCTGATGCAATAGCAAATGCCATAGCTAATGGTATAGCAATTACCCCTACAATAACGCCTGAAAGAAGATCTTTTTGGAAATGCCGTATTGAATAGTCATCAAATCTTCCTGTAAAAAAGCTTTTCATTATACCCCTTCTTTTTCTATGAATGATTAAAATAGTAAATTGATTGTATATTATTGATTGTTTAGGGAGTTATATCTATTTAAATTTCCATTGATTACTCCGATTCTATGATTTAGAAAGTGTATCTTCTTCATCTAATTCTTCTAACATAGAAAGGGTATCAATTAAATGATTATTGAAGATTTCTCGTGTAACTATTAAAAGTTTTATAATGGATGGGTCGCGAAGTGAATAAACAACTCGTTTACCATTTTTGATACCAACTACAATATTTTTAGAGCGTAATACACTTAGTTGTTGGGAAACTGCGGAACCTTCACTATTAAGAGTGCTTTGAATTTCTGTAACGCTCTTTTCTCCTTCTGACAGTAATTCAAGAATCCGTATTCTTAGTGGATGTGCCAAGGCTTTAAAAAAATCAGCTTTAAATTGTTGTATATCTGTCCACAATCAATTTTCCTCCTTTGACAAATTCGATTATACATATTCAAATGTTTGAATATGTATAATCGAATTATACCTCCAGTTCTTTTGATTTACAAATCATTTTAAGTTAAAAATACAGAAATGTAGTTTTCTATCGTTAATACCTAAATTAATTAGTTAATCAACAATTCCTAGTGCGAAGTATCTTTACAGCGAACGACCAGACTTCGTTTATCCATCCAGTTGGTACAAGTTCCTGTTCTAATAAAGGCAAAACGACATGATCCCCACCGAAAACTAAATTTACAGGGGTAAACGAAATAAAAAGGCGACCACTCATTTGAAGTGCCCCCATAAAGTTAAACAGTTTTTCTTATCTTTTTTGACTAATTCTTTCATAAAAAAGGTAATTTTATAATTTAGTTATGCTAACTCTGAAGACATGTAGTCAAAGCCAAGAGATTGCTTTCATAATATTTCTCCCACTTTACTATTGATATTTGACAGAACCAGTAAGTGAAGATAATATGCTAGCTGAACTTGCCTATACATATATATCCACTAAACTCTCGAAAGGACTACTACCTACTGAAGACGGAGGCCGCACTGTGCTCCCACATGCACTAGCTGGATTATTTGTATATGAAGCAGTGAAAATGCAGGTAAATGAAATGCTAGTCGGTGAATAGTTTATATAAATGCCTAAAG
Organism: Psychrobacillus sp. FSL H8-0510; assembly: GCF_038008345.1. Lineage (NCBI taxonomy): Bacteria > Bacillati > Bacillota > Bacilli > Caryophanales > Bacillaceae > Psychrobacillus > Psychrobacillus sp. FSL H8-0510. The sequence continues at coordinate 621,250 of NZ_JBBOYZ010000001.1, read as the reverse complement.
AGATTATTCTTTAGTTGTTTTGAATTATTTCCCATTTAATCTATTACAGCTGATGACTACCCAAGTTTTCCATCATGCAAGATCGTCATTTCTGTCAAGTCGGCTGTTATAGGAAGGCACAACCATGCAGGATATTATTAAATAGTTATTCCACTAAGTAAAAAAGATTCCTTATGCTAAATCGCATGAGGAATCCTTTTTTGTGGTTGGTGCTTTCACTTTTCTAGATGGTCCAGTTACAGACGCCAGCTGCTCGATCGCTTCAGACTCTTAGTAAAGGCAAATGACGCCTTTTCTTTCAAGTCTTCCAGCGCTTTTCGCAACTAAACGGCGTCTTCCACATTTCTTATTCACCAACAGCTGCTTTGATGAAGTCGCGGAATAGTGGTTGTGGACGTTGTGGACGTGACACAAATTCCGGATGGAACTGAGAAGCTACGAAGAATGGGTGATCTGGTAGCTCGATGATTTCGATTAGGCGACCATCTGGGCTTGTACCAGAGAAGACAAATCCTGCTGCTTCGAATTGCTCGCGGTACTCGTTGTTAAACTCGTAACGGTGACGGTGGCGTTCGTATACTAGTTCTTCTCCGTATGCTTGATGTGCTTTTGAACCTGGTGTTAACTTACATGGATATAATCCTAAACGAAGGGTTCCACCAAGGTCTTCTACGTCTTTTTGCTCTGGCAATAAATCAATAATAGAATGTTGTGTTGTTGGATCTAGCTCTGTAGAATGAGCACCTTCAAGTTCTAGAATAGAACGGGCAAATTCTACTGTTGCTAATTGCATACCTAAACAAATACCTAAGAATGGTACATTGTTTTCACGTGCAAATTTAGTAGCGGAAATTTTACCTTCTACACCACGGTCTCCAAATCCACCAGGGACAAGGATTCCATCTACATCAGCAAGAATTTCAGCAACATTGTCTTCATTTACTTCTTCTGCATTTACCCATTTCACTTCTACGTCAGCATCAAATTTGTAGCCAGCATGTTTCATCGCTTCCACTACTGAAATGTATGCATCTTGAAGTTCTACGTATTTACCTACTAAACCAATACGAACTTTTTTCGACAATGATTTTACTTGGTCCACTAAACCAATCCAATCTGTCATATCTGCTTCAGGAGTTTGAAGTTTGAAATGATCTACTACAATTTGGTCTAAATGTTGTGCTTGTAAATTCAACGGAATTTCATATAGAGAATCTGCATCGATACATTCGATTACTTCCTCTGGTCTGATGTCACAGAAAAGGCCAATTTTATCTTTCATATCTTGAGGAACTGGCATTTCTGAACGAAGTACTATTACATTTGGTTGAATACCTAGGCTACGTAATTCTTTTACACTATGCTGTGTTGGTTTTGTTTTCATTTCTCCAGCAGCTTTAATGAATGGTACTAAAGTACAGTGAATATACATTACGTTATCGCTACCCACATCACGTTTCATTTGACGAATTGTTTCTAGGAATGGAAGAGATTCGATATCTCCTACTGTTCCACCGATCTCTGTAATAACGATATCTGCATGTGTTTCTTTTGCAGCTAAAAACAAGCGATCTTTGATTTCATTAGTAATATGTGGAATTACTTGAACTGTCCCACCATTATAATCGCCACGACGTTCTTTTCTTAGGACAGATGAGTAGACCTTACCTGTTGTGATATTCGAGTATTTGTTCAAGTTAATGTCGATAAAACGCTCGTAGTGTCCTAAATCTAAATCTGTTTCTGCCCCATCATCTGTTACGAAAACCTCTCCGTGTTGATATGGACTCATTGTACCAGGATCTAAGTTGATGTAAGGATCGAATTTTTGGATCGTTACGTTTAGACCTCTATTTTTTAATAAACGACCTAGTGAAGCAGCCGTAATCCCTTTTCCAAGTGAGGATACAACCCCACCAGTAACAAATATAAATTTAGTCATTATGTGTTCCTCCTAATGTAATATCTAGCTCGCCACCACATATGATGGGAACATTTTCTTATTTCAGTATGCCTAAAACACTCAAAATAAATAAGAGTAAAGCAATAACAAAAAGCGCTCCGCCTGCTTCGTTGCAGGGGAGCGCATATGCACATGAGTAATGTCTCTTTAAAAAGAGCCCAATAAAATCTTATAGCGCATAAGAAAATAAGTCAAGAATTATTCTTCCTCTTCTTCGTCTTCTTCGTCTAAGTCCTCATCAATCTCAAATTCATCATCGTCTTCATCAATCAAGTCTTCTTCAATTACTTCATCGATCTCTGCTCCGACAAACTCGATCACTGGATCATCCTCATCATCGTCGTCGTCATCATCGTCATCTTCTACGAACTCATCAAATTCTTCTTCGAAGATAATTTCATCCTCATCTAAATCGTCTAATTCATTATCTTTTACTTTATCTTTCTTCTTACGAACTTTTACTGTAGGAGCTGATTCTTCTTCAATTTGTTCTACTGGATACCATTCTCTAAGGCCCCATTGGTTTTCAGCAATTGCTAAAAAGCGCCCGTCAATATTCATATCTGTATAGAATTGAGGTTTACGAGAAGCCATTTCCTCATCTGTTAATCCATTATAATGTTGAATCTCATCAAATAATTCCTTTAAAGTTAATGAGTTCTTTTTATCTTCTAAAATCGCAAATGCTAGATCGATTAACGATTCTTCTTGTAGTTGTGTTATTGTCATTTCACGAAATTTCAAATCGTGCACGTCCTTTCTATGTTTCGTTTGCATACTTTTCATTATATACACACAAGTATGTTATATGCTACATTCATTTATTCTTTTTGAAAAGAGAAATTTTACATCCTACAATTGTAAACAAGTAAAATGATATTAAAAGAAGTGGCACAGAGGCTAGTTGTTTGTTATATAGAAAAAAAGTTAGTAGTAAAAGAATCATTATGATCAAAATGTGAACAGGTTTTTTCATTCAAATTCTCCTTTACTACATACTAGGTATATTATACAAAAAAATAGTAAAAAAGTGTTCCGATAATCATCGGAACACTAAATTATTTTTTCAGGGTGCTATCCATTTACATATTACGTCGATATTGTCCCCCAACTTCATACAAGGCATGTGTAATTTGACCAAGACTTGCTTTTTGAACAGTGGTCATTAACTCTTCAAAAATATTGCCACCAGTAACTGCAACTTGCTTCAAGCGAGCAAGCGCTTCCTCTGTCTCCGCTTCGTTCTTTTGTTGGAAATTTCGTAAATTTGTAATCTGTGTCTCTTTTTCTTCTGTCGTTGCACGTGCGATTTCCATATTATTAATATCCTCGTCAGAAGCAGGATTAGGATTTAAATAAGTATTCACCCCAATAATAGGTAGCTCGCCGGTATGCTTTTTCATCTCGTAGTGCATAGATTCTTCTTGAATTTTGCCACGTTGGTATTGTGTTTCCATTGCTCCAAGCACTCCACCACGATCATTAATACGATCGAATTCGGACAGAACAGCTTCTTCTACTAAGTCTGTCATTTCTTCTACGATAAAAGCACCTTGCAGAGGATTTTCATTTTTCGAAAGCCCATGTTCCTTCGTAATAATCATTTGAATCGCCATTGCACGACGAACTGATTCTTCTGTAGGAGTTGTAATGGCCTCATCATAAGCATTTGTATGTAGCGAATTACAGTTGTCCTGTAGTGCCATCAGAGCTTGTAATGTTGTACGAATGTCGTTAAAGTCGATTTCTTGAGCGTGCAAGCTTCGACCAGATGTTTGTACGTGGTATTTCAACTTTTGACTACGCTCATTTGCACCATATTTGTCACGCATAACAACTGCCCAAATACGACGAGCGACACGTCCAATAACCGTATACTCTGGGTCTAATCCGTTCGAGAAGAAGAACGATAAATTCGGAGCAAAGTCATCTATATTCATGCCACGACTTAAATAATATTCTACATAGGTAAAGCCATTTGACAGTGTGAATGCTAGTTGCGAAATCGGATTAGCTCCCGCTTCTGCAATATGATATCCCGAAATAGAGACAGAATAATAGTTACGAACCTTTTGGTCAATAAAATATTGCTGAATATCTCCCATCATTCGTAGTGCAAACTCCGTAGAGAAGATACATGTATTTTGACCCTGATCCTCTTTCAATATGTCTGCTTGAACAGTTCCTCGAACGACCTGTAACGTGGAAGTTTTAACTTCTGTAAACTCCTCAACAGTTAGGGTGCGACCTAGTTCTTCTTCCTTCAGGCGTACTTGTTGATCAATTGCGGTATTCATGAACATTGCAAGGATAATTGGAGCCGGTCCATTTATCGTCATCGAAACCGAGGTGGAAGGTGCACATAAGTCAAAGCCATCATATAACTTTTTCATATCCTCTAATGTACAAATACTAACACCAGACTCCCCAACTTTCCCATAAATATCCGGACGATGATCTGGGTCTTCTCCGTATAGTGTCACTGAGTCAAACGCAGTCGATAAACGTTTTGCATCATCATCTTTCGATAAATAGTGGAAGCGACGATTTGTTCGTTCCGGTGTTCCTTCTCCAGCAAATTGACGTTTCGGGTCTTCCCCTTCTCGTTTAAACGGAAAAACACCTGCCGTATACGGGAATGAACCCGGCACGTTTTCTTTATACACCCAACGTAAAATTTCCCCATAGTCTACGAATTTAGGTAATACTATTTTTGGTATTTTAATTCCTGATAAGCTTTCCGTACGAAGAATCGTGCGAATCTCTTTATCTCGAACCTTTGTGATAAACTCGTCTCCAGCATAAGCTTCTTTTAAAGCTGCCCAGTTTTCTAAAATGCGTTTAGATTCTGCCGTCAGTTCGTCACGAACACCTGCAGCTAATGATTCAAGAGACTGAACTAGGACATCATCTGACGCTTTTTCCTTCACTTGTTCGATTGCACCTTCTAGCTGGAACAGTCTTCTTGCAAAGCCAACCTGTTCTTCCGACTTATGATGGTATCCACGAACAGCATCTGTAATTTCACGTAAGTAGTAACGGCGTTCATTTGGTATAATGACGTTCTGTTTTTGCGTTTTCACAAATTGATCGTACGAGGTCTCCCAAGTAGAACCAGTCTTTTCATTTATAGTAGCAACTAGTGCCGCAAATAATGAATTCGTTCCTTTATCATTGAACTGACTAGCAATAGTTCCATATACAGGCATCGTATCTAAATCATCATGCCAAAGTTCACGGCTGCGTTGATACTGCTTTTGCACTTGGCGAAGAGCGTCTTCAGAGCCTTTACGTTCAAATTTATTAATCACGATTAAATCTGCATAATCTATCATGTCAATTTTCTCTAATTGAGAGGGTGCTCCGAACTCGCTAGTCATTACATACATCGAGACATCCGATACATTTGTAATTTCCGCATCCCCTTGTCCGATTCCACTTGTCTCTACAATAATCATGTCGTATCCAGCAACTCTTACAACGTCCAGTACATCTGCAAGCGCTCCTGATAATTCTGTACGTGAACCCCGAGTAGCTAAGCTGCGCATAAATACACGTTTGTTGAATATTGCATTCATACGAATACGGTCACCTAGCAGTGCTCCACCCGTTTTTTGCTTCGTTGGGTCAATAGATATGACAGCAATTTTCTTATCCGGAAGCTCTTGTAGGAAACGACGAATTAATTCATCCGTTAATGAACTTTTACCCGCTCCCCCCGTACCTGTAATACCTAGTACTGGAGTGCTTTTAGATAATTCTTTTGCTTGCTCTAGCATTTGAACTGCTTCCCCATTATGTGTTTGATAAGCTTCTTCCGCTACGGTAATTAGATGTGCAAGAACTTCTGGGTTTTCTGTCGTTACATTAGAAATTTCTTCACTTACACCTTTTGCTTCTGTTGCTACATCACATTCCACAAGCATTTGATTGATCATTCCTTGAAGCCCTAATTTACGTCCATCTTCTGGTGAGAAAATGCCGGAAATGCCGTACGCTTGTAATTCTTTTATTTCTTTCGGAATAATTACTCCGCCGCCCCCGCCGTATATGCGAATATGTGGTGCTCCACGTTCGACGAGTAGGTCTTTCATATATTTAAAATACTCAACATGTCCTCCCTGATAGGAAGATATGGCGATTCCTTGTACATCCTCTTGAATGGCAGCATTTACTACCTCTTCTACCGAGCGATTATGTCCCAAATGGATAACCTCTGCTCCGCTTGCTTGTAGAATGCGGCGCATAATATTGATAGATGCATCATGTCCATCAAACAGACTGGATGCTGTAACGAAACGTACATGATTTTTTGGACGATATACTTCTACCGTAGACATGTTGATATTCCCCCTTGTTATGTTGAACGTGCTTTTTTATTTCATCCCATGTAGTAATAATTCCATTTGTAGTTCTGTAAATTGTTCGATTGTAAATTCCTTGCGCAATGCCCATCTGCGAAATGCCCACATTTGCCCTTGAACGACTAAAGTATGTGCATACAGTTGTGCTTGTGCGTCGGTTAATTCAAGTTCCCCTGCCTGAATACAGCCCGTTATTATCTTGTGAAAAATTTTGACCATTTCTAATTCCTTTGTTAGTACATACTCCAAGGCCCCTTTTGGGAGTGATTTGGATTCTTGATACATAACTACGAATTCATCTGACATATCGTCAATCACACCATAGTAGTGACGGATCGCAGTTTTTAAATCGCCGATGGTACCATTCTCTGCGTTAATTTGTGAAAGGCGATTATGCACTTCGTTGTAAATGCTGTCACAAACCAGATACAATACGTCCTCCTTCGTACGAATATATTCATACAAAGTCCCAATACTGAAGCCAGCTTCTTTCGCTATTTCTCTCGTAGTTGCACGGTGAAATCCTTTTTCTTTGAATAAAGTAACAGCTGCACGAATCATTTGCTCTCTTCTTTTTTCAATAAGATTCTCATCTTTCACCGATGTCTTTACTTCATGTTTCTTTTCCATAGACATCGATTACTTTGTTAACATACGAGAAATAACTAATCGTTGAATTTCTTGCGTACCTTCATAAATTTGTGTAATTTTCGCATCACGCATATAACGTTCTACTGGATAATCTTTTGTATAACCATATCCACCAAATACTTGAACAGCTTCTGTTGTTACTTTCATCGCTGTATCACCAGCCATTAGTTTCGCCATCGCCGATTCTTTACCGTATGAAAGTCCATTTGACTCTAACCAAGCAGCTTGATATGTAAGCAAACGAGATGCTTCGATAGAAGTTGCCATATCTGCAAGTTTGAAGGATACCCCTTGGTTTGCAACGATTGGCTTACCAAATTGCACACGTTCTTTTGCATAAGTTACTGATGCATCTAATGCCCCTTGTGCAATACCAACAGCTTGAGCGGCAATTCCGTTACGTCCTCCATCTAATGTTTTCATAGCGATAATAAATCCTTGCCCCTCTTCCCCAAGAAGATTCTCTTTCGGAATACGACAATTATCAAAAATAATTTCTGTCGTTGGAGAAGAACGAATCCCTAATTTTCTCTCTTTTTTCCCAACAGAGAATCCTGGGAAGTCTGCTTCTACGATAAATGCACTTGTACCTTTATGCTTCGACTCTGGATCTGTTACTGCAAAGACAACATATATGTCTGCAATTCCACCGTTTGTAATAAAGATTTTAGAACCGTTTAAGACATAATGGTCGCCATCTAATTTTGCCGTAGTTTTCATACCACCCGCATCTGAACCTGAACCAGCTTCTGTTAAACCATATCCACCGATTTTTGTACCTTCTGCCATTGGGCGTAAATATTTTTGTTTTTGCTCTTCATTGCCATATTTGAAAATTGGCCAACCCGCAAGTGAAGTATGAGCCGATAAAGTTACACCTGTTGACGCACAAACACGTGATAGCTCTTCAACTGCGATACAGTATGCAAGATAATCTGAACCAATTCCACCGTATTCTTCCGGCCATGGAATTCCTGTTAAGCCAAGTTCAGCCATTTTATCGAAAATGCCACGATCAAAGCGTTCCTCTTCATCACGTTCAGCAGCAGTTGGCGCCACTTCTTTTTCTGCAAAGTCTCTTACCATTTTACGAATCATTTCATGTTCTTCTGATAGTTGGAAATTCATTATTAATCCCGCCTTTTTAAGTTTAGTTTGTTGGAGCAGCGAGAGAGGGTCTCTCGTATAGCTTGTGGCCTCTCTCGTATGACCGAAATTCTTACTCGTATAGAACCAAATCTCTCTCGTTCAGCTGACAGTCTCTCATTTAGCTTTGGAATTCTCTCGTATAGCTCCCAATCTCTCTCGTATGACTGAAGTTCGCTTTCGTATAGAGCGGAATTGCTCTTAAATAACAGTTTTAATTCGTTAGATGTTTGGCAATTACGATACGTTGAATTTCACTTGTACCTTCGTATATTTCCGTGATTTTCGCATCACGGAAGTAGCGTTCTACTGGGTAATCCTCTGTATAACCATATCCGCCGAATACTTGCACCGCTTCAATCGCCACGTCTACTGCAGTTTTTGAGGCAAATAGTTTAGCCATCGATGCTTCTTTACCACAAGGAAGTCCTTGTTCACGAAGACTTGCTGCACGATAGACTAGTAATCTAGCAGCTTCTACAGCAGTTCCCATGTCAGCTAGTTTAAATCCGACTCCTTGGTTTACTGCAATTGGTTTACCGAATTGTACACGTTCTTTAGAGTACTCAACAGCGGCTTCGAAAGCGGCTTCTGCAATCCCAAGTGCCTGCGTTGCAATACCGATACGCCCAGTGTTTAGATTGGCCATTGCGATTTTAAAGCCTTCTCCTTCTTCACCAAGTCTGTTTTCTACAGGTATTTTCATATCTTCGAATGTTAGTTGAACAGTTCTAGAACCATGGAGACCCATTTTATGTTCATCTTTCCCTACGATAAATCCTGGTGTATCCTTTTCGACAATAAACGCCGTAATACCTCTCGAACCTTGAGAAGGATCCGTTGAAGCAAAAACAATATTCACGTCTGCTTCTCCACCATTTGTAATAAAAACTTTTGAGCCATTCAATACATAGTGATCATCTTTTTTGACAGCTTTTGTTTTCAAAGCTCCAGCATCCGATCCTGCAGATGGCTCCGTTAAGCAAAAGGCACCTAAATATTCACCTGTTGCAAGCTTTGGAATATATTTGTTTTTTTGTTGCTCGTTACCGAAATATAATATCGGATTCGTGCCAACTGAAGTATGAACGGATAGAATTACCCCTACTACAGCACTCACTTTTGATAACTCATTAATGGCAATTACATAGCTTGTAAAATCCATCTCTGAGCCACCATATTGTTCTGGAACAGTGATGCCCATTAAGCCGAGTTCTCCCATTTTCTTCAAAATTTCACGTGGGAACTCCCCTTGCTCCATCTTATCTATAAAAGGTTCGATTTCTGTTTTAGCAAAATCTCTCACCATATTGCGCATCATCAGTTGTTCTTCTGTGAATTTCAATTCCATTCTAGTTGCCCCTTTTATTCGTAGATGTAGAATCCTCTGCCTGTTTTCTTTCCTAGCCATCCGGCTTTCACATATTTACGTAATAACGGACATGGACGGTACTTACTGTCTCCAAATCCTTCATGTAAGATTTCCATAATATAAAGACAAGTGTCCAAGCCGATAAAGTCCGCCAGTTGAAGGGGTCCCATTGGGTGATTCATCCCCATTTTCATCACATCATCAATAGCTTCTTTCGTTGCAACACCCTCGTAAAGTGTGTAGATGGCTTCGTTAATCATTGGCATTAAAATACGGTTAGATACGAATCCAGGAAAGTCATTTACTTCTACTGGCACTTTGCTTAGTTTCTTCGTCATTTCTTCAATCGCTGTGTAAACTTCATCAGATGTAGCGAGTCCACGGATGATTTCTACTAGCTTCATCACTGGAACAGGATTCATGAAATGCATACCAATAACTTGCTCTGGACGATTTGTCGCAGCTGCTATTTCTGTAATTGGTAACGAGGAAGTATTTGTTGCTAGAATTGTATGTGCCGGTGTAATGTCATCTAGTTGTTTGAAAATAGATTGCTTAATCTCCATGTTTTCGACTGCAGCTTCGATTACTAAATCGACATCGTTAGCATCTTCAATAGACAGGGACATTGTAATTTTATTTAGTACTGATTTTTTTTCATCTTCCGTCATCCGACCTTTTTCTACATTGCGAGAAAGGTTTTTTGTAATTGTCTGGATACCACCATCGTAAAATTGTTGTTCACGATCATTTAGTTTTACGTCAAATCCTGCTTGTGCACATACTTGAGCAATTCCAGATCCCATCTGACCTGCCCCGATTACTAATACTTTTTGGATATTCATGCTTCACTGCCTCCTGTTTTTGGAACTTCGATCATGATGGCATCCCCTTGACCGCCACCGGAACAAATTGCAGCGATTCCGATACCACCGCCACGACGCTTCAATTCATACGCAAGTGTAAGTATAATTCGCCCACCTGATGCGCCTATTGGGTGACCAAGTGCAACTGCTCCACCATTTACATTTACTTTTTCTTCGTCTAATCCTGCTAGCTGACTGCTTACTAATGCAACAGCTGCAAATGCCTCATTTATTTCGAATAGATCTATCTCCGCTAGTGTTTTACCCGTTTTCTCGAGGATTTTATTAATTACTAATCCAGGTGTTTGTGGGAATTTCTCCGGTTCAATCGCTACTTCTGCATGGCCGATAACGTAAGCAAGTGCTTCTTTTCCAAGTGACATTGCTTTTTCCTCACTTGTTAATACGAGTGCACAAGCCCCATCATTAATACCAGGTGCGTTACCTGCTGTGATTGTGCCTTCTTTACCAAAAGCTGGCTTAAGTGTAGCTAATGATTCCAATGATGTATTGCGGCGCGGTGATTCGTCCTCTTTCACGATGACAGGCTCACCTTTTCGTTGTGGAATCTCAAGTGAGACAATTTCTTCTCCTAATACCCCATTATCTATAGCCTTCAATGCCAGGTCATGACTTCTAAACGACCAAGCATCTTGTTTTTCACGAGACAGCTCAAACGTTTCTGCAGTCGAGTTACCGTAAGTTCCCATATGAACATTTTTAGGATGGAACGAACAAGATAAACCGTCGTAAACCATACCATCAACCATCGTCGCATCTCCCATACGTAAGCCGAATCTGCCCTTTGGTAAATAATATGGTGCATTAGACATCGATTCCATGCCACCTGCGACAATTACTTCCTCGTCACCAAGGCGGATCAATTGATCAGCAAGTGTGACACTCCGCATTCCAGAGGCACATACTTTATTGATCGTTTCCGTCTTGACGGACCAAGGAATCCCAGCTTTAGTTGCTGCTTGGCGAGAAGGAATCTGTCCTTGGCCTGCTTGTAAAACAGTCCCCATAATTACTTCGTCTACTTGCTCAGGGTCAATACCAGAGCGATTTAGAGCTTCTTTAATAGCTACTCCACCAAGATCAGAAGCAGTTAAAGTACTCAATGCTCCTCCAAATTTACCAAAAGCTGTACGTGCTCCATCCAAAATAACTGTTTTCGTCATATAGACACCCCTTATTGTTGTATACGCTTCCAACTTTTCAAAAATAAAAAACGACTGAACGCTCGCTCGATTCATTTGTAAGAAAAAAGGGAGTAACAAATTACTCCCTTACTATAAAGTGAAACATTCATCAGTGTTGTTTTTCTCCCACTGACTATTAGGTGAACCATTCTGGCTTTTACTACCATTTAAAACGTGATTAAGATTAGTTTACGAAACTATAAGACTATTTGCAATATAAATATAATATTATTCAGACTCCAGCATCTAGCCTAGCCCCAAGAGCCGTTTCAGAATGACAGATAAAGAATAGGACAAATTTATCGTCATTCCTCAAACCCTTTTTAGGGGTGGTACTGGGGTGTCTGCACATTTCTCATTATTGAACGATTTGTTCTAACTCTTCCTCTTCCACCGGAGGAATAAATTCCCCAAATATCGATTTCTCTAGAAGTTCAGCAATATCGTAAGTCCCTACTGTTTCTTCCACTTCTTTAGCTTTCGTTCCATCTGATAACATTGTTAAGCAATATGGACATCCTGAAGAAATAATAGTTGGATTTACTTCTAGTGCTTGTTCTGTACGAGCTACGTTTACACGATTTCCAACATGCTCTTCCATCCACATTAGTCCGCCACCGGCTCCACAACACATACCATTTTCTCTATTACGATCCATCTCAACTAGCTTCACACCTGGAATAGCTTTTAATACTTCACGTGGTGCATCGTATACATCATTATAGCGTCCTAAGTAACAAGAATCATGAAATGTAATTGTTTCTTCCACTGCGTATTGCGGTTTCAAGCGACCATCTTGCACTAAGTCATATAGCATTTCTGTATGATGGAGAACTTCTCCGTTCCATCCAAAATCACCGTATTCATTTTTAAAGATATTATATGCATGAGGATCGATTGTTACAATCTTCGTTACCCCTGCTTTTTCAAATTCTGAGATATTTGAACCAGCTAACTCTTGGAATAAAAACTCATTTCCTAAGCGACGTGGTGTATCCCCAGAGTTCTTTTCTTTATTGCCAAGTATCGCAAATTTAACTCCCGCTTCGTTCATCAAATGTGCAAATGACAGAGCAATTTTTTGTGATCGGCTATCGAAGGATCCCATCGAACCAACCCAGAACAAGTATTCAAACTCTTCTCCAGCTTTCGATACTTCTTTTACTGTTGGAATATGAATTTCCGGACGAGCATCTCTCCAGTTTTCTTTTTCTTTACGGTTAAGGCCCCACGGATTTCCTTGACGCTCAATGTTAGTCATTGCGCGTTGTGCATCAGGGTTTACTTTCCCTTCCGTCATTACTAAGTAACGGCGAAGGTCAATAATTTTATCCACATGTTCGTTCATAACTGGACATTGATCTTCACAGTTACGGCAAGTTGTACAAGCCCAAATTTCTTCTTCTGTAATAACATCTCCAATTAGAGATGGGCTATAAATGTCTTCGATTATTGCGCCTTCTGCTCCAGCAGCCATCGCAAGTTGATTTCCCTTTGTTCCTTGGAATGCTAGTGCTGGTACCCAAGGTTTTTTCTTCGTTTCCACTGCTCCCGTAAATGTTAAATGATCACGAAGCTTTACGATCAAGTCCATTGGTGAAAGCATTTTCCCTGTTCCAGTTGCCGGACACATATTCGTACAACGACCACATTCTACACATGCGTAGAAGTCGATCATCTGTGCTTGCGTAAAATCTTGAATGCGACCTACCCCGAACGAAGGCATTTCTTCTTCTGCCTCTGGGTCTTCGCTTTCTTCTTCTTCAAAATTAATCGGACGTAATCTACCAACTTTGTCCAAACGGTGGAAGTAAACGTTTGCAGGTCCAGTGATTAAGTGGAAATGCTTTGATTGTGGAACATACACTAAGAATGTTAATAGAATGATTAAATGCACCCACCACATTGCAAAGAAAATTACTGCTCCTGCTGTCGGTGGTAAGAAACCAAAAATAATAGCGATAGCTGAAGCAACTGGCTCTGACCAAGTAGCACTATGCCCGTGCCAAATCATCCCCATACCATTTCCGATCAAAACAGAAAGCATTAATCCACTCAGGAAAATAAGTACTAAACCATTTTTCCATCCACGTTTTAAGCGAACTAATTTCTCTACGTAACGGCGATAAAATGCCCATACTACAGCAACTAAGATTAATAGTGTGACAATTTCTTGGAAGAAAGTAAACGCTGGATATAATGGACCAAGCGGAATATGAGACCCTGGCGCTAACCCTTTCCAAATAAAATCGATTGCTCCTGCTTGGACTAATAAGAAGCCATAGAAGAACATAACGTGCATAATTCCGCTCTTCTTATCTTTTAATAATTTCTTTTGTCCAAAAACATACACCCATATTTTGCGAAGTCTTTCCTTCACATTATCTTCAAATTCGACTTTTTTCCCTAGTTTGATATACGTATATCTTGTTTTCAACAAATATGCGAACAATCCAACAGCATACACAACTACTGCGATAAACAGTATCCAGTTTGCAATTAAAAATGGATTCATCTTATTTCTCCCCCTCTGAGTTGTAAAATGATACTTTGAATAGAATAATACATTAGATTCGTAAACTAATATATAAGTAATTCAATATTAAAACTGAATGAGCATTCAGTCAATAGTTATTTATTCCGATAGATGTGAATTTTTTAATTTTTTTCGCAAATGGTTTGTTACTTCAGTATTCATCATCCGTGTAACCTATGATTTGCTAACTATTTTGCCGAAGTAGCAGTACCTACCCAAAAGAAAAAGACCATCTCCTCAAGAGATCGTCTCAAAATAGTGGCCAAAATGAAGTTTTGCTTCGCTTTCTTTCATCCTATCAATGCCAAGTAAAACTGTGGTAGCTGGTCCTGCCGATTTCTCTAAATCCCACTCTGCTAAATGTGCATTTATGCCTATTCGTTCGCACTCGCTTTTAATTCCGGTTGATCCAACTGGCCATACTTGATGTACTAATCCTAGACTTACTGCTTCCTTAATCTTTTTCAAGTTTGCGATTTTTTCACTATTCCTAATAACTTCTTCCCCGACACTTGGCATGCCGTATACATACCAGCGAACATCTTTATTCTTTTCTGTAACGGTTTCACCTAGCATGGTCACAGCGATTGCTGACTGCAGTGTTTCCATATTTGTTTCACTGCTGCCGGTAATTTCGGGGCAATTTATACCTATTTCGTTAAATAGCTTTTCTATACCAGTAATATATTTATTCCAGCTTTGGCTACCTGAAAAGTTATGAACTACTATGGACAGTGGATTTGCACCAGCTGCCCATTGTTCTAGTAATGCAACTCTTGCTACGAAATAAGAGACTATTTCGTCTGGCGTTGAAACTACGTCATTCTTTTTTTCTCCGATGCCTGCGGAGTTATCTGTCGTTAATACGAATCCATTGGGCAATAGGCTCGCATTACGCATGAGTTTTCACACGTTTCATCACTCGCTCCACTACTGGCGAGACAATCATAGCGATTGCTGCATTTAAAATAGTCGCAAGTGTGATACCTGGGAGGGCTGCCGCAAAGAATGCCGGTGAAATGATCCAGTAAAATGGTAGCGTTGCAAGGACACTATTAGCAAAGATAAAGAAAATCCATTTCCAAACGTGATGCCCTGATTGGTGCAGCTTTGTGAATACGTATAAAATGACAAACATTTCCACAGCTATAATTATATGCAATGGCCCTAACGGAAACCCTGCATATAAAGAGGATGATAAGTGACCTATTAGCGATGCAGCACCAGCATAAACGGGTGGCAGAAAGGAAGCTGAAATCAGCGCCGGCACCGTATCTAATGCAGCACTTCCGATGCCGACAGGAACTTTAATAAATGCCCCGACTGCGCATAGTGCTGCAAACATAGCCGCAAGTGTTAATACTCGAAGTTTCATATAACCTTACTTCCCTTCTACCTTCTCGCTTCCTACATTTTTAAAAACTTTTGCACTGCGAACATATTCAACATCCGCAACGTTTTCTCTCACATTCGCTACACGTGCTGCCGCAAATAAATAATCTGATAAACGGTTTAAATAGCGCTGTACCACAGTCGGCACATCCTCTTGTGACTTCGTTAACGTAACAGTCAAACGTTCTGCACGTCTAGTAATGGTACGAGCAATATGAAGCGTTGCCGCAGCTGGAGTTCCTCCAGGTAGGATGAATCTCTCTAAAACTGGCCCTTCTTCAACTAGTACATCAATTCTTTTTTCCATTGCATCAATTGCTTCGTCTGTCATTTTATAAACGCGACGATTGGAAACATTTGCAAGGTCTCCACCACAGTCAAAGAGCTCATGCTGAATTGTTTCTAGATCCTCTAGAATATCCGCAAACTTCGATGAATCTAGCTCTGTTACTGCTTTTCCGATAAATGAATTCACTTCATCAATTGTTCCGTAAGCTTCTACGCGGATATCGTCTTTGTCCGTTCTTCCCCCGATTAAACCTGTTTGTCCTTTGTCACCTGTTTTAGTGTAAATTTTCAATTTGCCCATCTCCCTTTATTGTTTGTGATATACCGTACCATATTCGCGTTACACGCGATGCCTTTGTAAACAGCTGTTGATAAAATCGACCGACATCATCCCGCAGCTTGCGTATACTGGCATCCATCGGTACAATTCCTCGACCTATTTCCGTTGCAATAACGACCACTTCTGCTTGTGTACGCCACTTTTCCATTCTCTGTAGTAACTCATTACTTTCGGTCTGTAACAAATGCTCGACACCAGAAACAACAATCACTTCTACATTTGGCAATAAAACATATGCATCTACTTCAACATTTAACCACTGGACATTGCGTCCTTGCACCATCTGCTCTACATACGCTCGTTTTCCATTAAATGCTCCACCGAAAATGACGTGCATCGTGTCCCCTCCAATACAGCTTTTTTATCGGCCCAATACATTGTAAACATACTGCCATGAGGTACTTCCCAATCCCAAAAGTTCTTTTCTACACTTGCAAACTTGGTCAATAAAAACCGAATGGGTCCACCATGCGTAATGATTACTGGTTGCTCTAACTTTTCAAATGCTGCTAAGAAAGCTTTTAACACGCGATTTTCCATTGTTTGCATTGACTCCCCATTTGGAGGTGCTAACTGCAACGGATTATCCAGCCAATTTCTGTAGGAAGCTTCCTCTTTTAAATCATTATATGTTTTGTTTTCCCAGTCACCAAATGAGCATTCACGAAAATTTGCATCGTCAGTATAAGGAACTCCGCTAAATAGTTGAGCGGCTGTTTGTTTGCAGCGAATTAAATCGCTACCGATTATTTCATTGGTTTCACACGCATTTTTTTTTGTCTTCAATCCTGCAAGAATGGGTTCATCGGTCCAGCCAATATACTTTTTGTCTCGATTTGCTTGCGTAGGCAAATGCCTTATGAGAGTAACAACAACAGCGTTATCCATAGCTTCACCTCCGATATTTCCACACTTGCACCAAGTAAATCACCAGTCACTCCACCGAAATTTTTCAATATCCAATTACGGAATAAACAAATAAAAGCAAATAACACAACCGCAAACGTGACGGCGACCATCCAATTTGTCATCCATCCTAACACAGCTAGACCAATAGCAAAATTACATATGGCTGCGATTAGGACGATATTTGCATTTATTTTTCCCTTGAAGTAATAAGCAAGACCACTTGCCTTAGCAGTATTCGTCAATGAAAATAGCAGTGTAAGCATAGCTCGTGAGAAAAAAGGAATTAGCCATACAAAAACCCAATGAAAGGAATCTGTCGATAACACTTCGGATACTATAATTACCTTACCGAAGACTAAAAAAACTACTGCCATCACACCAAAAGCTCCAACTCGAGGATCTTCCAATATTTCGAATCGCTTCAATCGATCTTTATAGGAAAAAAACGCATCCGAAGTATCTATAAAACCATCCATATGGAGACCACCAGAAAGGACAACTCCGAGAAGGACAATACAAAATCCAGTCATTAGTGAACTCCAATCGAAATAGAGCACTAAACAAGAAAAGGCACCTATGCCTCCCCCGATCCAAGGGAAGATACTATACATTCCTGTAATCGATCGTTTGTCCATCGGTAAATTTTTATTTACTGGCAGCACCGTAAAAAATTGAAGTGCTAACAAAATGCTCTTCATTTCTTCACCGCATTGTTAGATAAAATAGTTAAAATTTTTCCCCACTTTACATGCTTTTTAAAATGGGTGGCCCATTCATTTATTTGTTCATTTGATGCCATTTGTCCATTTTTTTCTTCTCCGTCTTCTTCCTCAAATTCATTTTCAAAATAAGGGATGACTCCTAACACATCTATTCCTGTATATGTTTCGATGAAATCGATTCCGTCCTGAAATAAAGAAATATCTCCCTGGAACTTATTTATAATAATCCCTTTTACACGCGCTCTTTGTGATTCTGGCAGTAGTTCAAGTGTCCCAACTAGGGATGCAAAAACCCCGCCAAACTCAATATTAGCCACTAATATAACTGGAATATCTGCCATGTCAGCTACTCGCATATTCACCAACTCACGTTCACGTAAATTTACTTCAACGGGACTCCCCGCACCTTCTAATATCAAATACTCAAAAGAGGCAGACAGCAGGCTTAAACAATTTTTTATAAGTTCTTGTCCTTTTTCAAAAAATTGCTCCCGGTAGTGCATGCCACTCATTGTGTCCAACTTTTTTCCTAGAATAATTATGTCTGACTCCATATTCCCTATTGGTTTCAATAATATAGGATTCATCTCAGCTGAATAAGGGATTTTCGCTGCCCTTGCTTGCAAGGATTGCGAAACACTTATTTCCAAACCATCCTCTGTATGAATACTTAAGCCTGACATGTTTTGCGATTTAAAAGGGGCCACTTGCTTTCCTTCATTTGCAAGAAGTCGACAAATAGCTGTACATATCAAACTTTTCCCAACGCTGGAAGCAGTACCTTGTATCATTAAACCCTTCACCTATATCCCTCACTTCCACTGGTGGCTTAAGCCATACTCCATCTCAAAGGCATGATCTGCCATCGCTACAAGCTTTTGATGAATTCTTCCAATCCAAGATTGATAAAGCGCTGTATCTTCATAATTTGATAAAGGTTCGTCGAGCACTTCATTTGAAACAATGACGACTAGTTTAGCTTTTTCTATTAACTGGTCAATTGTTTCATACAATTGCTCTTCTACTGATTCCATTTGTCCATCATAGAGTTCGTTCGCTAACCAAGTAGTGACACAATCCCATAAGATACCGTCTCCCTTTTGGATGTGAGGAAGGACCTGCTCAAAATGGCTTGGTTGCTCAATCGTTATCCATTCGACTAGGTAGTTTTCACGATCGTCTTGGTGCCTTTTTATGCGTTCGCTCATTTCATTATCTACCGCAACGCCAGAAGCGATGTACACATTTCGTTTTGCTAACCTATCCATTAAATAATGTTCAGCAAAACTACTTTTGCCACTGCGCACACCTCCCGTTATGAAGATAAGTTTTCCTCGAACCATGCGCTCATCTCCTTTTGCAAGTACTTCATTTGAGGCTCCTCTTTCATCCCCACACGAAACCATTTGCCGTTAAGTCCTTTGAAGTTTTCTGTATGGCGAAGTACACAACCTTTATGTAACAAACTTTCGAAAAACTCCTTTGAAAGAGCAGGATCTGGCAATTGAAAACAAATAAAATTTGTTTGAGATGGTAGCACGATACAATTCCATCTCTCTAGAAACGCTGTCATTTGCTCTCGCATTTCTTTTGCAAATGCAATTGCTGTTATTCGGTAGTCTTCTTCTAGCAAACAGTCAGCTCCGACTGTCGTGGCAATCGCATTACTATTCCAATGTGATATTCTCGAACGGATATCGCTAACGATGGTTTTACTAGCCAGCGCGTACCCAAGACGAATTCCCGGAATAGCGTACATTTTCGTCATTGAGCGTACAACAATAACATTTGGAAAATCTTTTAAATAAGGGATAAATGATTCTTTTTCATCTATAAAATCGAGAAATGCTTCATCTAAAATAACTTCACACTTATACGTCTTCGCATAATTTGCTATTTGAATAATTTCTTCTAATGGAATTAAATACCCGGTCGGATTATTTGGTCTACAAATGTAAATTGCTTCCGCAAACTCTACTTCATCGAGCACTTCATCCAAAGGAAGTTTCCCAGTTGCAATTATTTCCTTGATGTACACATTGTAAGGAGTAAGAGTTGCTTCATATTCAGAAAAAGTTGGATGAACCAATACAACGCGTTTATTTTCATATCGTTTTGCAAGGCTTGCGAATATTTCTGCTGCTCCATTTCCAACTATTACATTTTCTACTGGTACACCGTGAAATTTTGCAGCAGCTGATAAAAACGGTTCTCCCAGTGGATCTGGATATTTAGTAATTAGCTTTACATACGTTGACCATTTTTCATGTACAAAAGTTGGCGGTCCTAGTGGGTTCACATTTTCACTATAATCGAAAACCGTTTCAGGCATGCTCATTCCTAGTTGTTCATAAACGTGATTAGCATTTGCTCCGTGATTAGGTAATGCCAAATAATATCCCTCCGATCACCATCATCCATAGCCAAAATAGAACGACAGCCGAATTCAAATGAGATAGGCTGCTTAATATATGGTTTGGCGATAATGGAACTTCACCAATCCCCATAAGTGCACGATTAGAAACAGTTCCCTTGTATGTATTAATGCCCCCCAGTTGAATACCCAGCTGATAAGCAGTTGCAGCCTCTAGATAGCCACTATTTGGACTTGGATGCTTTTTCGCATCCTGCCACCAGCCTTTCATCCGTTTACCAAAAGGCAACTTACTTTCTTTTTTGCCCCACAACATAATGATATAGCCCGTCAATCGACTCGGTATATAATTTGCAATATCATCTAACTTTGCAGCAGCATATCCGAATTCGGAGTACTTTTCATTTTTATAACCGACCATTGAATCGAGCGTATTGATCGCTTTATATAACCAAAGTCCTGGAGCACCGGCAAATACGAAGGCGTAAAAAAGTGGTGCCGTTATGCCGTCACTAATATTTTCCGAAACTGTTTCCACGACACCCCGTGTAATTTCTTGTTCGTTTAACTTCTCTGTATCTCGACCAACAATCCAGGAAAGTTTTTGTCTTGCTAACGGTAAATCTTTTGCTACTAATGGTTTATACACATCCATTGCTGCTACTTTTAAACTCTTCTGGGCAAGCCCTGATGCGATTAGAATACTTTCCACTGCAATTCCGACCCATATATGAACGGAATAGGCACCTATTAGAATAGCTAAAGTGGCGAAGAAGGTAATGCCAACGACTATAATAACGAGTAAAACTCCTTTTGCTTTGCGAGCTCTTCCTTTATTCAACCAGCCTGTCAGTTTCGTGATGAGCTTTCCAATGAACTTTACGGGATGTGGCCAACTTGGTGGATCTCCAATTATTCGGTCTAGTATCAAACCAATTGCTATAGCTATAATATGCGGACCCATTATGATTCCCAACCTTTTGCTTTTTTGTAAACTTGAATAGCTTCCACAGTACATTCATACACACCAAGTCCAATTTTCTTACCTATTTCAGTAATTGGTCCTGCATAAGGAATATGCGTCCCTTTTTGTGTTGCTGCTATTAACACACTATCCGTTGATGTTCCAGTGGCAATCGTTCCCGTTCGCGGATCCTTCACTTGCTCAAATGCGAGAGCTTTTGTTTTCGCTTCGGTGGCTGTAATAACAGATTGTATAAAAGCTTCGTCCGAAAGTTCCCCATTTACAATTACCCATGTATTAATCGTTCCTATTGCTGGAAGCATCTCTACTTCATATGCTCTAGAAACGTCCACGGCATTCCCTACTCCCGCAGTCACCATAATGATAATATTACCAAAAGGTGTCTTATACTCTTTGATGACGGCATCCGTTGTCCTTACCGCAGTCATCATTCCTACTGTATCAGCTTCAGAAAATCCGTTATTCGCCAAGTAGACGAGCATTTCTTCTTGTACATTATCACAAGCATAACTAGCATCTACTCTTCTATTGACGAAGTTTTTATACCAGCCACTTCCTGCATTAATGACCGCAGAAGACCATGTCTTCAATTGTATTTCTGCTTGAAAAAGGACATAATCTTCCGTTACTTTAAAGTTTTCAGCGTTGATAATCCGCTCCTTATAACGTTCCATTACGTCTGGCAAAATGGTCACTTGAGGTTTTGGACGCTCTGGATGTGAAGTAGTACTTACTCGTGCTTCATAAACTGCTTCCACTAGACTTTTCTTTACTACTTCCTGTGGTTCCCCGATTACTTTTATCTGCCCCTGATCCATCAGTAAGAGGCGATCACAGTATAAAGAGGCAAGATTTATATCATGAAAAATACTAATAACCGTAATTTCATTTTCTATCGTTTGTGTTTTTATAGTATCGAGTAACTGTTTTTGATGGGCAATATCTAGATGATTGGTAGGTTCATCCAGCAGGAGTATAGGTGCTTGCTGTGCAAGGGCCTGAGCTACAAATACTCGTTGTTGTTCCCCTCCTGACAGCAGTTCCAACAGCTGATGCTCATATCTTTGGATGGCCGTTAGCTTCATCGCAGCTTGAACCGCCGCTTCATCCTCGTTAGACCAACTAGAAAACCAGCCGCTTTGGTGGGGGTAACGTCCGAGTGAAACAGTATCCCGAACCGTATGAGAAAAAGCCTGACTATGTAATTGTGGAAGTACTGCCATTTTTTTTGCGAGCTCTTTAGAAGCAAAGGATTGAAGTGTTTTATCTTCAATAAGGACTTCTCCTGATTTCATTGGTAAAATGCCACTTATCAATTTTAGTAAGGTAGATTTACCACTTCCGTTCGGTCCTAATATGCCTAGCATTTCTCCCTTTTTCACTTGAAAGGAGACGTTTTGGACAACTAGCTTTTCGTCGTAACCACCTGAAACATTTTTTATCTCTAGCATGGTGTTAAACGCCTCCTTTTTTACGTTGTTTAAAGAATATAAATGCAAACACAGGTGCTCCGATAAATGCTGTAATAACACCAATTGGTAACTCAGTCGGTGAAATAATCGTACGAGATACCAGATCACAGATGATTAAAAGCGAAGCCCCGTTTATAAAGCTCAATGGTAATACATGGCGATTATCCGAGCCAAATAAAAGCCTAGTCATATGTGGCACAACTAGTCCTACAAAGCCAATCGTCCCTGACACAGAAACGGCCGTACCAGTTAGCATAGACCCACCAATAAGTATCATCATTTTGCGCTTTTTCACATCTACTCCTAAGTGCTTGGCACGTTCTTCCCCAAACAGCATGGCATTAAGCTCTCTTCTGTTTATCCACAATAAAAACGTTCCGATAATAACAAAAGGTAAGGCCATCTGCACAAAGCTCCAGCCTCGCATCGACACACTACCGAGCAACCATCCAATAATTTGACGCAACTCTTCACCAGTTAAAGCAATCATTAACGAAATTACAGATCCCAAAAAGGAACTAAAAATAATTCCTGTTAAAATAATCGTCTCCATTTTCATCCCACGATCTACTAGCTTGGCGAATGAAATAACTAATAGCATTGTCACTAACGCACCAACCATACTAAAGACAGGTAATGTAAATATCCCTAAAAACGGTATGGAAATCCCGAAAAAGAGCGTAGCCACAGCACCGACCGAGGCACCGGACGAGACTCCTAATGTATAGGGGTCAGCAAGCGGGTTTTTAAGCAAACTTTGAAATGCAGCACCAGCAATCGCCAAAGATGCACCTACTAAACCAGCTAGTACCACTCGCGGCATACGAATCTTCCAAACGATATTGGTCGCTATCGCATCGGCCCCCGTATCCCATAACGTTTGGATCGGCACCTTCACAGAACCGACCGATACACCAAGCCAAATTGCTAACAAAAGCACAAAAATGGACATGATGTAACCGATCATTGATTTACTCACTAAAAGCCTCCGGATAGATTGCTTTCGCAATTTCTTCTAATCCTTCCACTAAACGTGGACCTTGTCTGCTCGTCGTGTCTTCATTTACTTGTATCACTGCATCATTTTGAATAGCAGTAACTGTATCAAATCCATCACGTTGTTTCACTTGTTCTACAATACCTTCTACGTAATCGTATGTGATAAGCATTACATCTGGGTTACGACTTACAATTTCTTCGGGATCAATTTTTACCCAACCTTCTTGATCCTCCATAATATTTGTAGCATTCAACATATTTAATATCTCTTGCATGAACGTTCCATTCCCTGTTGTATAAATTTCTGGAACATCCGAAGTTTCAACAAATACAGTTTTCTTCGATTCTACTTTTTGTACTTTTTGTTGGATATCTTCTACTTTTACTTTCATGTCTTCTACAATTTTTTGGGCTTCTTTAAGTTTCCCAGTAGCTTGACCCATTTCTTCAATAGTTGTATATGTTTCATCAAAATCCTTAGCGTCACTCACCACATACACCAAAATATTCGAATCACGTAGTTGTTGCAGTCCAGCTTCCGCCATTCCTACAATCGATTCATGCGCAAACACAATGTCCGGATCTAACGAAAGGATTTTTTCCACATTGAACTCCATGCCACCGATTTTTTCTTTCTCTAATGCCTCTTCTGGATAGCTTTCAAAATCGTTTACCCCTATAATTTCCTCATTCAACCCAAGTGCAAATAAGATCTCTGTATTACTAGGAATCATGGAGATGATTTTCTCCGGAGCTGCCTCTAACGTAACTTCTTCTCCAACGGCATCCGTCAATGTCATTGGGAATCCTATATTTTCACTGGCCGACTGCTCCGTCTCAGTACTTTCTACCTTTTTCGTTTCTTCCTGTGCGCATCCAACTAATAAAAGTACCGCCATTACAGCGATTAACCATCGTTTTTTCATTTTACATTCCTCCTAATTTAGACAATAAAAAATCTCCCATCCTATGATGAGAGATAGATAGGTATAAACCTGCGCGAAGTCACAACGAGCCAGATCTACACCAAACCTATCCTCGTAGGTAACGGGTGCAAAGCATATAGGCAGGTTTTCTGACTCGTGATATGTTCTATCACTTACAGTGGCGGGACCGTGCTGGACTTTAACCAGCTTCCCTTTTAACTCCAGCAATCCATTGCGAGAGCACCTCTATGCATTAAATTATTCATATTGCTTTGCCTTCATTATACCTTATTTTATACAACTGTCGACTTCGTTTTGAGTGAAGCGTTGCCTGACCTTTGAGATAATGTACATCTTTCTCCAGGTTGGTGATATTACTCTCGTCTATTGGATTACTCGCGAATGATTGGTGGTTACCCGCTTTGGAAGCCCTATTACTTGCGCTCCCGTTTGAAATACTCGCGGATGAAACTGTGTTTACTTACTCTGGCGGGGCATTTACCCTCGTACCGGGAATTACTTCCATCATAATATCTATCTGTATTTTAAAAAACCCTCGACCGAAGTCGAGGGTTTGCAGTTTGTATTACATTTGTTCTGGAGCAGATACACCTAGTAAACGTAAGGCATTTGCAATTGTTTCTCGCGCAGCAGTTACTAGTGCCAGACGAGCTTCTGTTTGAGGAAGATTATCCGCATTTAATACTTTGTCTGCGTTATAGAAGCTATGGAAAGTCGTTGCTAGTTCTTGGATATAGATTGCAATACGGTGAGGAGCACGAAGTTTTGCAGCATCTGCAACTATCTGTGGGAAGTCACCAATTTTTTTAAGTAAGTCTAATTCTTTTTCACTTTGCAATAATTCAAGTGAATCAGTCGATACTTTCATTCCTTGCGTTTCTGCTGAACGTAAAATCGAACAAATACGTGCGTGTGCATATTGAGCGTAGAATACTGGGTTTTCATTGGATTGAGAAACAGCTAAGTCTAAATCGAAATCCATATGTGAGTCACCTGAACGCATACCGAAGAAATAACGTACTGCATCCAGTCCTACTTCTTCTACAAGTTCACGCATGGTAACAGCTTTACCTGTACGTTTACTCATTTTCATTTTTTCGCCGTCTTTATATAATTGGACCATTTGAATAATCGATACTTCTAGTTTTTCACGCTCATATCCAAGTGCTTCAATGGCTGCTTTCATACGTGGAATATAGCCATGGTGGTCTGCTCCCCAAATATTAATCAGTTGATCGAATCCACGAACTAACTTATCTTCATGGTACGCAATATCTGGTAATAAATAAGTGAAAGAACCATCACCTTTAATAAGCACGCGATCCTTATCATCTCCAAATGTCGTCGAACGGAACCATGTAGCTCCTTCTTCTTCAAAAATATGACCATTTGCACGTAACTTATCTAAAGCCACTTCAATTTTGCCGTTCTCATATAAAGAAGTTTCCGAGAACCAGTTATCAAAACCAACACGGAAATCAGCTAAGTCTTTTTGTAGTTTTGCAAGCTCTACTTTTAACCCATGTGCACGGAATGCTTTGTAGCGTTCTTCATCTGACATAGAGACAAATTTATCGCCATGTTCTGCAACAAGAGCTGCAGCAATATCGATAATATCTTGCCCGTGATAGCCACCTTCAGGCATTTCTTGGTCTAATCCTTGAGCTTGGAAGTAACGAGCTTCAATGGAGATCGCTAAGTTATGAATTTGGTTTCCTGCGTCATTAATATAATATTCACGAGCAACATCAAATCCAGCAAAATCAAGAACGTTACTTAAAGAATCACCTACAGATGCCCCACGTGCATGTCCTAAATGTAAATCACCAGTTGGATTTGCAGAAACAAATTCTACTTGAATTTTCTCTCCAGCACCTGAAGTTGAGCGGCCGTAGTTTTCTTTTTCTGTTAAAGCAGCCTTCACTACATCTTGTAAGTAATCTTTACGAACAGTAATATTCATAAATCCTGGACCTGCAATATCCACTTTTTCCATCATTGTTCCAGACAACTCTAGGTTTTCTATGATTGCCTCCGCCACTTGACGAGGATTCTTTTTCGCAAGTTTTGTTAATTGCATCGCAATATTTGTTGCATAGTCACCATTTGCTTTGTCTCTTGGAGTTTCAAGTTGGATAGTTGGAATTTGCTCTTCCGTTACAAGTTCTGCTTTCACTATTGCCTGTTGTAATGCATCTTTAATGGTTTGTTGTAGCTTTTCTACTGCGTTCATTTATTCCGCCTCCGTATAAGTTAGTTCTAATGTATATGTACCGGCCACTTCTTCATTTATAATTAGCTCATATTCCACTTGAAAGCGTCCAACCTCAAAGTGTAAGTGCTTCGTATTTGTTGTAATAATCATTGTCCCATATTGAGTTTCATAGCTCCCAGTTTGGAACTCTCCACGTTCAAGAGGCAAACGCATTTTGACTCCACCACTTCGTAATATCAAGGCATTCTGCCCACTTAGTTTCACAGTCGTTCGAATAGTCTTTTCATTTTGAGATTCTTCATAAACTAAATAATTTTGTTCGCCTTTTAGTGTTAAAGTGCCTTTTGTTTTTATGTTGATTGTTTCTTCTTGGACATTTGGATGACGAATTGTAGAAACTAATTGTACTTTTACTGTCTTTTGTACTGGTGTAGACATGCTTAACATCCTTTGTAGATATTTTATTTATGTCAGCTTCTCAGTTGGCAATAACTAGCGATAGGAAGCTTATTCACACTAACGTTGCATTTTACTATAACCTTCATATTATAGCTTAAATTTAACGTTTATGACAACCAATTGCATAAAAATGTATACCATATTTAGTCTAAAAGGCTATAATAGATTCAGATTATTAAGAAGGTGACTCTATTGCTAATTGACTTTATTATTAACTTTTGTATTCTTTTTACTTTTGCAATTCTTACCTACATACCATTTCAAAACAAATTAAATGTTTATATTCCATCTTCTAAATACACCCCTTTTATACTTGGATTGTTAAGTGGACTTACTGGTTGTTTGTTAATGTTAACTGCTATAAACATTACTGATGTCGTTATTATGGACGGAAGAATGGCTGTTATTGCATTATCCGGTGTCTTAGGAGGACCATTCGCACCTATTATAAGCGGCATTATTATCGGAGTGTTCCGTTTGTTTATGTACGGATATTCTACAAGTGCTCTTATAGCAGGAAGTAGCACTATTATAGTGGGATTGGTTATTGGAGTTTGCAGTTGGAAGAAAACAATGACCTTTCAAAACGTCCCTTACTTTTTTGGTTATTCCATCATACAAACTTCTATTGTTTTAGGTTTCTTAGGCAGTTGGAAATTTGAAACGTCGTTAGCTATTATCAGTTTTATCATATTTTCAATCGTGTCTTTTTCCATTATTTTCATTACCCTTAAACAGCTAAACTCTCTATTTGAAAAAATAAAGCATATTGAAGAGATATCTGTAACAGACTATCTTACGGGTCTATATAATAACCGTAAATTCCAAGAACATACTCAAAATCTTATAGCAAAAAATGAAGTTTTTTCACTCCTATTACTAGACATAGACTATTTCAAAAAGGTCAACGATACATATGGGCACCCCGTTGGAGATGAAGTATTGAAAGAATTAGCACTCCGAATGAAAGATACTAGTAAACCTTTTGGGGGCATTGTTTCTCGAAATGGAGGAGAAGAGTTTTCAATACTCCTCCCAAATACTACAGATGAAAAAGCACTGGAAGTTGCTGATCTAGTTCGACAATCAATAGAAAAGAAATTATTTCAAATCTCAACTGGAGAAAAGTTAGATATAACTACTTCAGGTGGTATTAGTACTTTCCCACAAGATGCTGTAACCACACATGAATTATACAAACTTGCTGATGAAGCCCTTTACCTTGCTAAAACTTCTGGAAGAAATAAAGTAGTTCATATCAATCAAAATATATTGGTTTGATAAAAAAGTGATGCCCTTAGTTAGGACATCACTTTTTCTGCGTTCTATTTTACCCAGCCTAATATCATTTCACGTAGTAATTTACTAGTAGTGTTTACTGTTTGCTCCTGCGCAAGCTCGTCGCAGTAACACCAGATACTCCGTTCTACTTAACCCAACCCAATATCATTTCACGTAGTAATTTACTTGCAGTGTTTACTGTTTGCTCTGATGGATCGTAATTTGGTGCTACTTCGACTAAATCGAAACCTACTACATTTACGCCGGAGTTTGCAATTGCGTGGATAGAAGCTAAAAGCTCACGACTTGTGATTCCGCCACAATCTACAGTTCCAGTTCCTGGTGCGTGTGCTGGGTCAAGAACGTCGATGTCAATTGTGACATAGACTGGACGTCCTTCAAGTGTTGGTAGCACTTTTTTCAAAGGCTCTAAAACTTCGAACTTGTGAATTTGCATACCATTTTCTTTTGCCCAGTCAAACTCTTCTTTCATGCCTGAACGAATTCCAAATGAATAGACGTTTTTAGGACCGATATATTCAGCAATTTTACGAATAGGTGTCGAATGAGAAAGCGGTTCTCCTTCATACTCCTCGCGTAAATCTGTATGTGCATCCATATGGATAATGGCTAGATTATCATAGTTATCTGCCACTGTCCTCATGACAGGCCAGGACACTAGATGTTCTCCACCCATGCCTACTGGAATCTTCCCATTTATCAGTAATTGGCGGATAAAGCCTGCAATTAACTCTAAGCTTTTCTCTGCATTACCAAATGGTAAAGGAATATCCCCTGCATCAAAATAGTTCACATCATCTAGCTCGCGGTCAAGATACGGGCTATACTCCTCTAAACCTATTGAAGCTTCACGGATACGACCAGGACCAAAACGTGATCCAGGACGATAGCTTACAGTCCAGTCCATTGGCATTCCATAAATGACTGCTTGTGCTTCATCATAATTTTGTTTGCTTTTTATAAAAACATTTCCTGAGTATTCTTCACTAAATCGCATAGCCTTACTCTCCTGCAAGATCTTTCACAAATTTTGGTAGTACAAATGCCGCTTTATGAAGCTCTTTTGTGTAATACTTTGTTTCAATATCAAAGTATTGCTCGTCCGGAACTTGAAGTGGATCATATTTTTTAGATCCAATTGTAAAGCACCAAAGTCCGCTTGGATATGTAGGAATATTCGCCAAATACATATTAGTTATTGGGAAGATTTCCTTTACGTCTTTTTGAACTTGGCGGATTAAATCTGCCTTAAACCATGGGTTGTCCGATTGTGCAACGAATAGACCATCTTCTTTTAAAGCTCTAGAAATTCCAGCATAGAAACCTTTTGTAAACAGGTTAACTGCTGGTCCTACTGGTTCTGTAGAATCTACCATAATCACATCATATTCATTTTCAGATTCTGCAATATGCATGAAACCATCGCCCACTTGCACGTCTACGCGAGGATTTTCTAATTCACATGCGATTTCTGGTAAGTATATTTTTGAGTACTCAATTACTTTTCCATCTATATCAACAAGTGTTGCTTTCTTCACTTTTGGATGCTTCATAATTTCACGAATTACTCCACCGTCTCCACCACCAACTACTAACACATTTTCAGGGTTAGGATGTGTGAATAAAGGAACATGCGCAACCATTTCATGGTATACAAACTCATCTTTTTGAGAGGTCATTACCATGCCATCTAAGAAGAGCATATTTCCCCATTCTTCTGTTTCTGCCATTTCTAACAATTGAAAATCTGTTTGCTCGGTATGAAGTGTGCGATTCACCTTCATTGTGATGCCAAAATTCTCGGTTTGCTTCTCTGTAAACCAAAATCCAGCCATTTATCTATCTCCGTTTCTACAATGGTTTTTGGTATTTATAAAAAAATAAATACATTGAAAGTATAGTGCTTTTTGACAAAAGTGCAATACTTTTTTGTTTGCCCGTTTAATTTGAATCTATTGTTCTCATACTAATGAAAACATCATTTGGAACGGAGTTGATTTAATGGGGCGTATTCAACATAGAAAAAAAGTCATACGAAGCAAACGATGGAAAAGGATATTCCTTTTATGTGTTGCTGCTGGCTGTGCACTTTTGAGCGCATTCATCACGCTCCGAATATATGCTCAAATCGTTGGTGCACCCATAATTCAAGTCCCAATTTCTTCTGTATTTTTAGACAGTCAAGGAAATGTTATCGGCGATCGCTTTGAGGACCAACGGAGATATTGGATTTCATTGGAGGAGATGTCTCCTTTTTTACCTCAAGCCACTGTGGCGGTAGAAGACCAGGAGTTTTATGAGCATCATGGATTTGATTATTCACGGATTGCTGGAGCCATTTTAAAGGATATAAAAGCTGGAAAAAAAGTAGAAGGAGCCAGTACAATTACGCAGCAATATGCTCGTAATTTGTTTCTTACCCATGAAAAGTCTTGGACTCGAAAGATAAATGAAGCACTATATGCCTACCGATTAGAGCTTTTCTACGATAAGGACGAACTGTTAGAAGGTTATTTGAATACAGTGTACTTTGGTCATGGTATGTATGGCGTCGAGGCAGCGAGTAGATTCTATTTTGCGAAAAGCGCTAAATCTTTGACTCTAGCAGAATCCGCCCTATTAGTTGGAATACCGAAAGGCCCTACCTATTATTCACCGTTAGTAAATGAAGAAAAAGCAGTTACTCGTCAGCAACTAATCCTAACATTGATGGAAAACCAACAAAAGATAACTGCTGACCAAAAGGAACGAGCATTCAATGAAAATTATGTATTAAAAGCAGAGGACTCTCTAATAAAGCAAAAAACGGCCCCTTACTTTTTAGAAGAAGTGTGGAAAGAAGCAACAGAAATCACTTTGGAAAATGGTCGCCGTATTGAAGAAGGTGGATGGACGATTGAAACCACTTTAAACAAAAAACATCAACAAGTAGCGGAAGAAATAGTTGAAAAATGGATGCCAAAAGGAGAACTACAAATAGGATTTGTAAGTATGGAACCAGATACTGGTTATGTAACTGCAATGCTCGGTGGAAGAAATTTCACGGATAGTCCCTTCAACCGAGTTACACAAGCAAAAAGGCAGCCAGGTTCTACCATCAAAGCGTTATTATTTGCGGCAGCCTTAGAAAACGGATTCTCTCCGCTCACTTATATGAAAAGTGAGCGTACTATTTTCACATACGATAATGGCCGCCAAGAATATGAACCTAAAAATGTGAACGGGGAGTTCGCTGGTCATCCTATTTCATTGGCACAGGCCCTCGCTATTTCCGATAATATTTATGCCGTTAAAACATTAGAACAAATTGGATATAAACCTTTTCAACGGTTAACAGAAAGATTTAATCTAGATATGAAGGTAAAGGATGCTCCCTCTACTGCTCTCGGTACAACAGAAGTTTCGCTATTAGAAATGACAAAAGTTTATAACACTATATCTGCTGGTGGAATTCAGAAAAAACCTAAGTATATAACAAAAATAACTGATAAAAGCGGGAACGTCATTTATGATATAGAGAACAATGAGGAAAAAGGGAAAAAAGTTTTAAGCGAACAGGACTCGTTTATACTATCCCATTTACTCACAGGTATGTTCGACCCCGTTTTCAACGACTATTCGCCTGCTACTGGGATAAGTATTCGGGCAAAACAAACCAGACCTTATGCTGCAAAATCTGGAACTACAAATACAGACCAATATTTGATAGGCTTCTCACCTCAATTAACAGCAGGTGTATGGAATGGCTATGATCAAGGTAAACAAGTGAGTGATGCGGAAGCAAGACAAGTAACGAAACAAGTTTGGATTGAATTTATGGAAGCAGTTCACCAAGGACTTCCGGTTGAGCCTTTCATAGCCCCGGACGGTGTTCAGGGCGTCATTGTCGATATAGAAACAGGTGGAATCGCTACATCTGCTTGTGAAAAACAGCGACTAGTTTACATGAAACAAAAAGATGTTCCAACTAAGCTTTGCACCGACCCTAAATTGAAGCAGCAAACATTCGAGGAGAGTGTGGAAGAATCTGAACCGTGGTCAATTTTCCCATTTAATTTGTTTGAGTAGAACTTGGAGAATTGATTGAATAATGATGAAAACCAATGGAAAGAAATCAGAAATTGGTCGTATTTCGTTATAATCGTATGAATTCCTTCCACTAATGCGTTGTTCGTTTTTATAAGCATAATAAAAAGCTTACTGCCACCTATAATTAGGTAGTAGTAAGCTTTTTCTTAGCTTGGCTTTCTGTAAATGAATGCGGTCATTGGAATGGGTGGTCAATTCACGCATACATTTTACCTACTTGCGTCCACTAAGTGTCCTAGCATTACTTGGAAGTAAGCTTTATCTAAATTGTACTGTCTTTTCGTCTTTAATTCAACTACCTAACGGACTATTTGTATACTAGGCTTCGACAGATAGGTCTTGATGTAGTTTTTCTTCACTTCTATCCCACATTTCTCTGTTATGAGACTGTAAAAATTCACGTAAAATATTTTTTGAGCGGTCATCCATAAAATCGACTAAAATATGACGTTTCATTGATTTGTCCATGCGATTAACGTGATCAGCTAAATTCTTATAGCCGCGACGTTTTTCTCGGTTAATAACCATTTCACAAGCACTGACCCCAGCATAATATGGTCCTTGTGGATTATAATCGATCGTCACCCAAACAAGCCAATACGATTTCCCTCCCAGGGAGTCTTCTCGGTTCGTTGTAAACTTAATGCCTCGCTCTGTATCACTTCTTGCATGCATTGCTCCAACTTCTACCCTAGCAAGGTCTTCTTCTATATCAATAATGACTGGAGATACATTCTCTAATGACAGAGAACCTATACCGAATCCCTTATGTCCGTCAGTCGGATCATTTTTAATAATCGTGAAGCCTACCTTTTGTTTTGGTTTTTCTTCGTTCGTCATTCGACAGTTCCCTCCATTCTGTTATGATACTAGTATACAGAAAAGTTCACTAAAGGAGGAAATGAAATGCCATATGTCACAGTAAAAATGCTTGAAGGTCGTACCGACGAGCAAAAAAGAGCATTAGTGGAGAAGGTAACTGCTGCTGTTTCCGAAACAGTTAATGCTCCAATCGAGAATGTTACTGTATTCATCGAAGAAATGCCGAAGAATCATTATGGAACTGCTGGCAAGTTATTTAGTGATAGATAACAATAAAAACGAATTCTATTTTATATAGGATTCGTTTTTTTATGGGGCTTATTTGTACTAAGCTATGAAAGTAATACCTTTGATTTCCGTTACAGTCGGGGTACAAAGGCTAATGACGCCACATCGTGTGGCAACGCCTTCGTGACCAACATCCTGTCGGCCTCCGCGGGCGAGGTCAAGCCTCCTCGTTCGCTTCGCTCTCTGCGGGGTCTCGACTTTCTCGCTTATCCCGCTGGAGTCGCCGACTTTCACTACAATCAATAAATTGAGTAGTAATTACCCATTAATAAAACTGAGTGTTTATGATAAACACGATGAATAGGCAGATTATATAAAGTACCAATCTGTAAAGCTAAATTATAGTAGAATCAATTGCATAAATACTTAGTTCAATATAAAAGACGAAATCTATGTGATATTATCTGTTTACATAAAGTGGACTTTGTCTATTGGAGTGCACGGTGGCGACTTCAGTGGGAACAGCGCGAGCTGAAAGCCCCGCAGGAAAGACATTGGTCAAACTTTGTTAGACCAATGTCTTTGCGACGAGTAACCGCAGGAGCATATGTTTTCGTAGTGATGAGCAGATTGAAGCCGTGCCCGCGGAAAGTGTCCACCTGAAGCGGAAATCAATATTACCCGGATCTTACTTGCACTTTAAGTAAGTTTACTTGCTCAATGGTATCCTTTACTTTCGGAATGAATATTTTTTTCCAAAAGAAAAAGCCATCCTATTGGATAGCTCTTTCGTTCATGAGGTTCATGACAAATGTGAAGGCCTCGTCGATTTCTTCTTTTGAAAAATTGAGTTTTCCTTTAACGACATGAAGTTTTTCGATTTGCTCTTCTTTTGGGAGATAATCGAAATATAATAACGTCGATACTAGTTCAAGGAAACGGGAACTTTTATCTTTCATTTGGTTAATGCATGCTACCAAATCTCTTGGTGCTTCAGGAACTTGAGCCATTTTAGTAAAATGCTCACCTGCGTCAGTCATTTGGTATTTATATTGTACATAGGAGCCTTTGTCTTGGCGTTCTTCTTGTAGGAATCCCATATTACATAATTCTTCGATCCGTAAGGTAAGCTCTTCTGAATAAGGGCCATAAAAATGGAATTCGTATTTTTCCTTGTATGGATATTGAAGTTTTTTTGCGATGTAAATCATTTTTTGCAGTTTTTTCCGACCCGTAATGCCATCCGCTGCTCCGATAAATTGCACAACTTTTGCATGTTCTTCTATCACTTAGACCCCTCCTTTACTTCAAATCATTAAGTTAATAAATCGAGTATTTGTTTCTTCAATGCTTTTTTCTTTCCGTCCTTCGTCAAGATATCTTCTGGAAAGTACAATTTATGGTCTGTTCTTCTTTTCCCAGAGATTGCCTCTACAATATCCGATTCACGTGATAGCTCACGAATTTCCCCGTTAGGTTTTAGCAAATGTATTGGAATTCGTTCGCCTTCTTCTCCTGGACGGTAAAAATCATATGGTAGATCTGAAGAGGAATCGAACACTAAGTAATACTCTGGATCTATACCCGCTTTTTTGAATAGTAATTCTAATTCTTTCATCTTCATATAATCTTTCGCTAAATCGAACTCTATATATTGAAATAGCTTCCGGTTCACAAAACGATCGCTCAAATCCGATAGAATGGGATCATCTTCTGACATCCATAACTGAAAATAAGTTAATAAAACCCCTTCATCTAAAGCAAGGTACTCATTTAAAGTATATGTACCATCAAAGAATCCTCTAAAATGAGTCGGTTGCTGTTTAAAATCATAACCCATTTTACTTAATGCTTTTGCTCGATGTAGAACTTTCGTCAAAATTACTTCGGCACTACGGGAAACTGGATGGAAATATACTTGCCAATACATTTGATATCTACTCATTATATAATCTTCCACTGCATGCATTCCACTCGATTTGATGACTACTTGGTCTTCTCTTGGTCGCATGACACGCAAAATTCTTTCCATATCGAAATGTCCATAACTTACCCCAGTAAAATAAGCATCTCTTTGCAAGTAATCCATACGGTCAGCATCTATTTGACTGGATATTAAACTTACTACCTGCTTGTTTGGATATGTTTTACCGATAACATCGGCAACTCGTTGCGGAAAATCTTCGCTAACTCTTTTTAGTATCATATTGACATCCGTATCGCCAAGTATTATTTGTTGGGTGAAATATTCATGGTCTAACCCAAATACGTTCTCAAATGCATGAGAAAATGGGCCGTGCCCTAAATCATGGAGAAGAGCAGCACATAATACTACTAGCCTTTCTGAATCATCCCATTCTGGACGTCCACTAAAGCTATCATCTACGATTCTTCTCACAATTTCGTACACACCTAGTGAGTGATTAAAACGGCTATGTTCGGCACCATGAAAAACTAGATATGTAGTTCCGAGCTGTTTAATCCGGCGAAGTCGTTGAAACTCTTTTGCTCCGATAACATCCCAGATGACCTGATCACGAACGTGGATATAGCGGTGAACTGGATCTTTAAACACTTTTTCTTCTGCTAGCTTTTGTGTCGCATAGCTCATTCTTCCACCTCCGAAATGTAGTTTAGTATTCATTATAAAGAAAAAACCGCATATTGAATACACGGCAAAAGTTCTGTTAATCTGCTATCTTCGCTCGTACTTTTTCCATTAATTCGTCTTCCGTTAACGCAGCAACGGGACGATTATTGATAAAGGCGAATGTTTTTTTTCGTCCGGGACCGCAGTACGACTGACATTCTTTCACTTCAATCTCAGCTTCCGGATCAATCGCTTTTAGTTTAGGTATTAATGTTTTTAAATTGACGGCTTGACACTCATCGCAAACACGAAAATGGTTTGCCATAGTCTTCAACCCCTTTCATTCATTACGTGTTGGCGTAATTGCCTCCTCTTAATATCTGCGATATCCGCCGGAAACATTATCATTTTTTCATTAGTTTTAGTACAAATAGCTGAATGTTTAATAGTAATAGTCTACAGGTCATTGTATCTTAAAGTTTATATTGCTATCAAGTGTATATTACGTGAATAAAAGAGCACTAAGTTGACCATTATGTTAATAGAACAACGAAACTATGAACATGGCAGGAGGAAGAACATGGTAAAAATTAGACAAGACGCATGGATGACAGAGAATGATGAAATGCTAGCAGAGATGGTATTACGTCACGTTCGAGAAGGCAGCACGCAACTAAACGCATTTGAAGAAGCAGGAGACGAATTAAATAGAACTGCAGCAGCTTGTGGATTTCGCTGGAACGCAGTCGTTCGTCATCAATATGAAAATGAGTTAAAGGAAGCGAAAAAAGAAAGAAAAGAAAAGCTTCGTATATTAGGAAAAGATTATAGACGAAGAGGAAATGGAATTTATCTAGCTAAATCTCAAGATGATGGTGAACGCACCCAATCCATTCCGGTATCTGCATTATCGATCGATATTATCATTGCATATCTCGTACGTTTGCAACATAGTGATTCAGATGTTTCTAGATACCGTCACCTTTCAACTATATCGAATGAAAAGATTCGTAAATTAGAAAGTGAGCTTGCAAAACTAGAAAAAGAAAACGCAGCTATTAAACAAGATTACGAGCAATTCGTTCAGATCATGAACCGTGCAAGACGTCTTGTAACTTTAAACGACGAGGAAATACCAGCAGTACCCGTTTTCCAAATGGAGAAGAATGGTAATCTCGTATCTAAAGAACCACCAATCGTTTAGAAGATTGGTGGTTTTTATTTTATTTTTCTAGCATTTTTTTATTGCGATCTACTACTCGTTGCATGTAAAACATATACAAGTCCATTTCATCAGGTGTGACAGATTGATGGATGACTGTGTCTGACAACTGTTGGAGCAATTGTTGGATACGAATAACGATATCCTCTACTCTAAACGAGGTATCTAGCAGTTCATTCATAGATGCCATCACTTCTGGTTTAATATCTGGATATGTAAACTTAGTATTTTCACCTTGAATGCCAATTTCGTAAAATCTACGTATCAGTTCTGCTCGTTCACTTCCACTACCTTCAATACATAGATACACCTGCACTGCTATTCCCTGACGCAATCTTCGCTGAGAAATTCCCGCAAACTTTTTACCATCTATACTTAAATCATATGAACCTGGACAATACGATCCAATAATTTCATAAGCTTCTATTTTCCCATCTGCTTCGGGGAATAAAAGCTCGACGAATGCAAGCATCACTTCATAACCAGTAGGAATATCTATCGCCTGCTTCGCTTCCGGTAAAATAATAGATACATTTAGTACACCCTCATCTAAAACAACTGCTAGTCCTCCCGAATTTCGTACAATGGGGGAATATCCCTGGGTACGAAGAAAGTTCTGCCCATCCTCCACAAACGGGAGTCTGTGATCTTGTATACCTAAAACAACAGTTTGAGAGTGGACCCACGTACGTACAGTAGCCGGTGACTGTTGTTGTCCTACTAGGTGACATAGTAAATCATCTGATGCGAATGATTCAAGTGCAGATCTACTTTTCCCACTAAGCGATTGATCCCAAAATCGCCATTTTTCTTGCTGCAATAAAACTTCTATTTCTGACATGTGACTACTCCTCAAATAAGTGCTTGTGCAGCAGTAATATAAGCTAACTTATAAACATCCTCTGCAGAACAACCTCGTGATAAATCATTAACTGGTGCATTCAATCCTTGTAAAATAGGGCCAATTGCTTCGAACTCACCTAAACGTTGCGCAATTTTATAACCAATATTCCCTGCCTCTAATGAAGGAAATACAAATACAGTCGCATCCCCTTGTAGTACAGCATCAGGCGCCTTTTTCGCCGCTATCGCAGGGACTATACTTGCATCAAATTGTAGCTCTCCTTCTATTAGAATAGTGGAGTCCAACTCTTTGGCTAATTCAGTTGCTCTCACTACCTTTTCAGTTTCCTCTGATTGCGCCGAGCCTTTTGTAGAGAAGGATAGCATCGCCACTTTCGGTTTTATACCAAAGGCTGCAGCTGTTTTAGCACTTTCAACCGCTATTTCTGCTAAATCCTCGCTCGTTGGGGAAATGGTAATCGCACAATCCGCAAATACATACCGAGTCTCCCCTTTCACCATAATGAATGCTCCACTTGTTTTCGAGATTCCTGGCTTTGTTTTAATAATTTGTAATGCAGGACGTACCGTTTCAGCAGTCGTATGCGCTGCTCCGCTTACCAAGCCATTTGCCTTTTTCATATAAACTAGCATCGTTCCGAAATAATTAACATCTTGTAGGATCTCTTGAGCTTGTTCTTCTGTCACTTTGCCTTTTCGACGTTCTACAAAAGCAGCGACAAGCTCGTCCATTTTTTCATAATTTTGAGGGTTAATAACAGTTAAAGCAGAAGGGACTTCTTCTTTGTTTCCAATAATAATAGGATGAATAATTCCTTCTTCCTGGAGTTTCAATGCCGCTGAAATGATTCGTTCATCATTTCCCTCTGGCAATATAATGGATAGTTTGGCGTCCCTTAATTTCTCTTTTATCTCTTGAAATAAATCTGCCATATTGTCTCCTCCTACGCTCTTTTTTGTTACTTCAAGCATACACGAGATTGTCACAGATTGTCATGTGCGAGCCGTACCATTAGAAGAAATGTTCGGGACTATATGATACACTAAATGGGAGATATTTTTAATCTAAAGGAGTGTCATAAATTATGAATGAAGCAGCAATTACATTAGATGGTTGGTACGTATTACATGATTTCCGCCAAATGGACTGGGCATCGTGGAAACAAGTAGATCCAGAACTACGCAAACAAGCTACAGATGAGTTCGTAGCATTTTTAGATGAAATGCAACTTGCGGATGATGCTAAAACAGGAGCACATGCTTTTTACACAATCGTTGGGCAAAAAGCTGATTTTATGTTAATGACATTACGTCCAACAATGGATGAACTTCAAGAACTAGAAGCAAGATTTAATAAATTAACAATTGCCGATTTCACAATTCCAGGTTACTCATATGTTTCAGTAGTAGAGTTGTCTAACTACCTTGCTGGTGAATCTAACGAAGATCCATATCAAAACCCACATGTACGTGCACGTTTATATCCAGAGCTTCAACGTTCTCAATATATTTGCTTCTATCCAATGGACAAGCGTCGTGACGGTAATGACAACTGGTATATGCTTCCAATGCAAGAGCGTAAAGATTTAATGCGTAGCCATGGTATGATCGGTCGCAGCTACGCTGGAAAAGTTAAGCAAATTATCTCTGGATCAATCGGCTTTGACGATTTTGAATGGGGCGTAACACTATTCTCAGACGATGTTCTTCAATTTAAAAAGCTAATATATGAAATGCGTTTTGATGAAGTAAGCGCTCGTTATGCTGAATTTGGATCATTCTTCACTGGTACTATTCTTGCAGGCGAGAAACGCTCTACATTCTTTAATATCTAAAATGAAAGGACTGCTATTGTGCAGTCTTTTTTTTTACTTCTATATGTCTATACAAAGTTTGTTCATCATTTGCAATCTGTTTGCATAGTGTATGGGTAGGAGGTGATGCAGTGGCAGTCGTCAAATCCACCACGAAACAAATGGAATTACTTGCACGGCTGATGCGAGCAGAAGCGGAAGGTGGGCTCGGCATGCTCATGGTATGAAACGTAGGAGTAAATAGAGTTCGTGCTGCCTGCCTAGATTTCAAAGATATCCGTACACTAGAGGAAATGGTTTTTCAAAGCCCTGGAGGATTTGAAGCAACGCAGAAATCGTACTTTTATCAACGAGCACGCGAACAAGATATAAGGCTCGCCCAAAGAGTTATTAATGGTGAACGTTTTCATCCTGCGACCCGTTCTTTATGATTTTTTTGAACCACCTGGTGAATACCCTGCACAGTGGTATAACCAATGGAATACAGGTCGTTTAAAATCGCATCGTTTCTTCTTTCCTTCCACTGCAGATTGTCCAGAAATTTAATCGAGAAAGGATGTATGAATGGTTCAATATTATTGGCACCCAGGAGGTTTCCCTCAACAGCAGCAAATGCAACAACCTATGACCCCCCCTCAAATACCGGCAGCTACTAGAGGACAGGAAGAATCTTATATTGAAAATATTTTAAGAGCCAACAAAGGCAAGTTAGGTACATTCTATTTTACGTTCGAGAACAACCGAGAAAGGAATAATTTTGTAGTTACCGGCTATATAGAAGCTGCAGGTCGCGATCATGTTATTATTAGTGATCCAAATGGTAAAAGATACTTAATGCTTATGATTTACTTAGATTATGTAACATTTGATGAAGAAATTAATTATTACGCTTAATACTTAAAGCTTATTCGTTATGCGAATAAGCTTTTTTGTTGTTTGAGTGAAACTCAGACCCGGTCCTCTTATAATAAAAACGTAGATATGAATTTTTTTCTCTGCTGATGTATCTGTTGGGCCAATTCGAGAAAGTTTCGACTCGTGGGAGTTAACACTTAATGTTGAGGGATTGAAAACCTCAAATCGTTACTTTGCTTCATGGTCCAGTGGGCATGGTAAAGGAGATTTTAATATGTATTTTTACAGTAATGACCCTGAAGAACCGAATGAAGAGTTCTCTATAAATTTTGAGGACATCATTGCCTATGCTTTAAAACGTTACAAGTTTCACCAGGTCTTTTCAGATGAAATAAATGCACAAAAAAGCAGTTGCTTGTTTTAAAAGAGGAAAATGATAAACGATACGGTAATGTAGGATATATGTGGGAGATTGGGAACTAATTTCTTTTTTTTATGCTCCATTGAATTTACCAGTAGACAATATTCATTTGTTGGGGTCGAAGGAGCTCTAACACTACTACTAAAAGATGCGTTCAAACCTAACTTGGTACAAACAATTGAAGGGACACCAGCAATTATTCACGGCTGCCCATTTGCGAACATTGCGCACGGGTGTAACTCTTTAATCGCCACCAACACTGCACGCAGACTTGTGGGTGTGGTCGTGACTGAAGTAGGCTTCGGAGCTGATCTAGGTGCTGAAAAATTTATGCACATCAAATCAAGAAAAGTTAATTTCCATCCGGATGCTGTCGTTATTGTAGCAACTCCGTGCACTTACCTAAGCTAGGTGCAGGTTTCTTAGTTTGCCTGACTGGCGACATCATGACGATGCCTGGTTTACCAAAACAGCCTGCTGCTCTAAAAATGGATGTTGGTCCTGATGGATGTTGGTCCTGACGGTGAAGCAATCGGTCTAATCTAAATCACTCTATAAGAAAATGGTGCCTGGCACCGAGACTCAAGCGAGACAATTATGTCACGCAATAAGTTTCGGTACCAAGCACTTTTTTTCTCTACCTACTATAAAACGAAGTTTAGATAATCAGATTTAATGGTATGCACTTAATTATAATCGGAATTGGGTGACATTTGACTTTTAGCTAACATGATTCTATATTGTTACGAGTGAATAAATATCACCCACTTCTACTCATGCTAGAGTAGAGGTTTTAACTATGCTTGTTTTTAAATAACATACTCTTTTTAGAGGTCATTAGAGAGGAATAATTAGGAATGGATTCAAATAAAAAACTTGGTTTATGGATACTGACTGCATTAGTAGTTGGTAATATGGTGGGCTCAGGTATCTTTATGCTACCACGCACATTAAGTGAGGTTGCCAGCCCAGCTGGTGCTCTGTCCGCTTGGCTTGTTACAGGTGGCGGGGTTTTGATGATTGCCCTTGTATTCGGAAACTTGGCAATCAGAAAACCTGATTTAAACGGTGGACCACAAATCTATGCCAAGGAGTTGTTCAAAACTGGAAGCAATTCTTCAATTCTATCGGGTTTTATGTCTTCTTGGGGATATTGGATTGGAAATTTGGTCGGGAACATCGCTATCATTACGACGTTTGCAGGTTATCTATCCACCTTTTTCCCAATCTTAATAAGTCAGGCAGAGCTTATTACAATCGGCTCCTTTACATTAAAAGTAGGAAATGCGTTAACTTTTATTGTCTGTTCTCTTCTATTATGGGGAGTTCATTTTATTATTCTTAATGGGATGGAGGGTGCCGGGAAAATCAATCTAGTGGCAACAGCTACAAAAGTAATCGCTTTTCTGTTATTCATTGTGATTGGCCTGTTTGCTTTCCAGAAAGCAAATATCCTTCCATTTGCTGCACCAAGATACGATGAGCTTGGACATCAAATCGGGTTATTTGGACAGCTTAATAACGCTGCAGTCGCAACACTGTGGGCATTTGTAGGCGTTGAATCCGCTATTGTTTTTGCATCACGTGCCAAAAAATCAATTGATGTGAAACGTGCTACCATTCTCGGACTGCTTATTGCCCTTGCCATCTATATTGGAATTAGCACTCTCGTTTTAGGAATGTTAAACCATGACGCACTCGTAGCGTCTGATAAACCACTGATTGATGCTATTTCTACTGTACTTGGGCCAGTTGGAGGTAAAGTTCTAGCTGCAATTGGGCTAGTCAGTTTATTCGGCTCAACAGTTGGTTGGGTTATGCTAAGCGCTGAAATTCCGTATCAAGCAGCAAAACAGGGATTATTTATTCCCTCGTTCTTAAAAGTAAATGAAAAAGGGATACCTGTTTTCTCGATGATCATTACAAACGGGATAGGACAATTGTTTATCTTCTCCACTATTTCTAATACAATTGCCGCAGCATTCGATTTCATGATTATTGTGGCCACACTGTCGTACTTGGTTCCTTACTTTATCGCTTCCACTTTCCAGTTGAAGCTAGTCTATACAGGGGAAACGTACAGCGCGAAAAGAACTCGAATATTGGACGGAATCATTGGTTTTTTTGCTACCCTTTACTCCATCTGGGTCATCTATGCTGGTACTGCAGACTTGATAACTTTTATATTTGGTGTACTTTTACTAGCTAGCGGAATCCTGTTCTATAATAGTGTTAAAAAAGCAAATAACCTATAACATGAAAAACACCTGCTTCATCCAATGAGATGAGGCAGGTGTTTTTTGAATAGCGATAGTTAATCGTCAAACTTTTGTACTTCTTATCACTGCATTTTATTTCTGCAACAATTTCTTTTGTAAAAAGCCGAACCCTTGATAGGTTCGACTTCCCGATTAGTTTGCGTATTTTACCGCGGCTACTATAAGCATAATCCATCCAACTAAAAATGCTACTCCACCGATTGGTGTTACTGCTCCTAAAATGCTAATACCTGTTAAGCTCAATACATATAAACTACCTGAGAAGATAATAATTCCTGCAAGTATAAAGTATCCTGCAGTATTCAAGGTAGAAATTGGACCGAGTACCTTGCTACTCATCAATATACCAATAGCAACTAAAGCTAATGCATGGAACATCTGGTATTGTACCGCTGTTTCCCATGTTGCCAAGTATTTGTCAGCCACTTTACCTTCCAAAAGATGCGCTCCAAAGGCTCCAAGTGCTACGGATAGAAAACCGTTAATAGCACCTGCTATAATAAAAAACTTCACGAAACTCTCCTTCTTTCTCTTAAAAATCGAATAGGGAATCACCATTTGCATCTTCTTCTTTTATAGCAACTGGTTGTGTAGGTAAAATTGTTGAAGTCGTTTGCACACTTCTAGTAGTTGGAACTTGTAATGGAATTTGCACTTCTAAACCAACATCACACAATGCTTTAATCGCAACTAATGATTCTCTGAAAGATTGCTCATTGCCACTAGTTTTTGCATATTTTAGATGTTTATCTATTTGCATTAATAGTTGCTCATTAGAAATCATTGTCTTAGTCCCTCCACTTGCTTTGGTTCAAATTTCATGCATTCCATTCCTGAGGAACGCAGTACTACTACGGAGGGAAGTTCCTTTGTTTTAAATCCGTAAGCTTTACAACCACGAGGATTTCTCGCATCCCATGTCGTAAAGAAATGTCGACATTTGAAACAATTTACAGCCAATGTCCTCCCCTACTTTCCATTGCCTATCGTAGCATAATTATAGGCAAAAATCGATTGGTTCCTCCCCCCATGCAGCTAAACTCGCATTGATTTTAGAATATGGCTTACTTCCTAAAAATCCTCGATGTGCACTTAATGGGCTTGGATGGGGTGCTTGAAGAATCGTATGTTTTTCTGTGTCAATTAGTGTTATTTTAGACTGCGCTGGCTTACCCCATAAAACAAATATAATAGGTTTGTCTCGGTTGGAGAGCT
The DNA here is from genome assembly GCF_038008345.1 of Psychrobacillus sp. FSL H8-0510. Lineage (NCBI taxonomy): Bacteria > Bacillati > Bacillota > Bacilli > Caryophanales > Bacillaceae > Psychrobacillus > Psychrobacillus sp. FSL H8-0510. Next base: position 576,344 of record NZ_JBBOYZ010000001.1, on the reverse strand, counting down.
TTTGGATTACTGTATCCGTAAAAGTTTCCCAACCCATTCCTTTATGAGAGTTAGCTTCTCCTGCTCGTACAGTTAAAACTGTATTTAGTAAAAGGACCCCTTGTTTCGCCCACTTTTCTAAATATCCACTCGTTGGAAGAGGACAACCTAAATCATCTTCTAATTCCTTCAACATATTCCGTAAGCTTGGAGGTATACGAACACCTGGCTTCACAGAGAAGCTCATCCCATGGGCTTGCCCTTCTCCGTGATAAGGGTCTTGTCCCAAAATTACTACCCTGACATTATCATAGGTGGTCATCTTAAACGCACTGTCGATTTCGGTACGTTTGGGAAAAATTGTTTGAGATGCATATTCCTCATCTAAAAATAATTGTAACTTTTTAAAATAAGGCTTCTCCTGTTCCTCTCTTAACACATCTTTCCAACTAGGCATACTTGTCACTCCTTAAACTCCACTTCTACATCATAATTCACTAACTGGAACATTTCTTTCACTGACTTAGCCGCATTTTCTTCTGCTAGCTCTAAAATACCTTGTCCAGTTGTTTCTTCAATCATCATTTCTTTTGCAGTCTCTGCAAGTTCATATCCCTCTTTAATATCTGCTTTCTCACGGAATAGTCCTTCATATGAAAATACTTCTACCTGTTCAAATAAAATCTCTGGCCCACCTAGAAATTCAGGCTTTGGCAATATTAACTTAGCCGTCCTATTTTCTTCATCTAAATCTATATCTGACTCGACCACCTGCGAAAAATCGACACCTGCTTTGACAGAACCAGGTATAACCACTAGAAGTTGTCGCTTAGTGCCAGGTAAATCAATGCCAATCTCTTTTCCAAATACTGCATTATCTTGTCTTTCAATAATTACTTTCGTATAAGCCTGGGCAGTTGACAACTCATTTAACGCTTGTACTTGTTCCACAAATGAGCCTTTACTTTCAGTGAACGTACTTCCTTTAATAGCCCAAAAAGCTGCAAATGGAAGGGCTGCTATTAATAAGAGAATGAGTAGTCCAATAAGTAGGAAGGACTTTGTACCAAACCTGTATAAAGTTCGTGGCATCTTCCAAGCATTAAATCCTTTACGTGAAGGGCTTTCTGCAATAGTAGCTGCCAACTCATCTTGAGCTTTTAATTCTTCCAAGAGCTTTTCCATTTCACGAATCTTGTCCTCTTTTCGCATATCATCCCTCTTTCCTCTAAATCTATTACGTTTACATTAGCTAAAAGTTTCGCTATTAACAACTAATCTACCATGGTACGATAAAAAAAAGGAGTTTTTTCAAATGGCAGATTTTCACTATCGAGAAAAATTAAAACAGATTGAAAAAGCAGCTAGTACCAATATGGTTCCAGAAGGAGCTAAAAACATTGGATTGGGGTGCTTTATTTTTGTATTTGTTTTACTTATTGCATTCCTTATTTTCTTATCTGTTTCACTATGGGTAAACGAAATTATAGTTGGCTCCCTTGTAACAGGTATACTTGTTGTTGTTTGTTTATTTGTTTTATATAAGTTCTGGACAGCTCCTAAGATTCCTTAATGTAAATATCCGAAAAAATCTGCTACAATAAAATAATTATACGCAGCATAGAAAAAGGAGATAAGTCCAATGTCTATCAAAAAAACACTTACAATAGCTGGTTCCGATACTTCTGGTGGAGCTGGAATTCAAGCAGATTTAAAGACTTTCCAAGAACACGGTACATATGGCATGAATATTTTAACAGTTATTGCTACTATGGATCCTGATAACGGTTGGAGCCACGGTGTATTCTCATTGCCAGTAGAAGAGATTAAACGCCAAGCAAAAACGGCATTATCTACAAATGTGGATGCTATCAAAACTGGTATGTTAAGTACGGAAGAAATTATAGAGACAGCCGGTAATATTATAGAAGAAGCTGGAGTTAAAAGTGTAGTAATTGACCCTGTTATGGTATGTAAAGGCGAGGATGAAGTCCTAAATCCGGGGACCGTGGATGCAATGATCGAGTTTTTACTTCCACGCGCATTAGTCGTTACCCCTAACCTGTTTGAAGCTGGACAACTTTCCGGCCTTGGTGCATTGCACACAATTGAGGATATGAAAGCAGCCGCAGAAAAAATTCATGCTCTTGGTGCGAAAAATGTAGTCATCAAAGGTGGTAAGCAGTTAAAGCACGAAAAAGCTGTAGACTTATTTTACGATGGACAAACACATACACTTTTAGAAACAGAAAAAACAGAAACTACGTTTAATCATGGTGCTGGATGTACGTTTGCTGCAGCAATAACGGCAAATTTAGCTAATGGCTTTTCTGTTGCCGATTCAGTTTTTGAAGCGAAAGAATTCGTTTCAGCCGCTATCGCACACGGTTGGAAATTAAATCAATACGTTGGACCAGTTCTTCACGGTGCTAAAGGTAAATTCGGCGCTCCAGAAGTAACTACTACAACTGTTTAATAAGTATTTAAAAACTCGTAGAGTCATCGATGACTTACGAGTTTTTTTGTGTCTAATTCAATCATTCGCATCATTAAGTTTTTTTCATTATACTAATAGCAGACAGTATACTAGGAGGCAATATGAATGGAACTTGTTCAAGTAGAACGCTTGCAGGAGCTTTTGAATAATTTTGCAAACGAAGATGTATATATACATTTAGAAACAACAAATGGAGCCTATGCGGCACATTTTAATGAGAGTGTGTTTAATGCGGGTGCATTCATTCGTAACGTTATCATACGTTACGAACTTGGGAAAATAGCAGGAGAATCTCCACATCGTATAGGGTTAAAACTCCCGCATGGTTGGGTATATGCACAAGGGATTACCCATTTCGAGTTAGATGAGCACGGAAGATTATTGATGGCTGGACATGACCAAACTGGGAAATTGGCCGTTGCATTACAAATTAGCAAAACACCATTTACTTACTAAGGAGGACACATAAATGACATTACCAATGGAACGACATGTATTAGTTGTATTCCCTCACCCTGACGATGAAGCATTTGGGGTATCAGGTACAATAGCAACTTATATTAAGCAAGGAATTCCGGTTACATACGCTTGCTTAACACTAGGGGAAATGGGAAGAAACTTAGGAAACCCTCCTTTCGCCACTCGTGAGACATTGCCGCAAGTTCGCAAAGATGAACTACTTGCATCTGCTAAAGCAATGGGAGTGACAGACCTTCGTATGATGGGTTTACGTGATAAAACGGTAGAATTTGAGGACGATGAAAAAATGGTAGAGATGATGCAAAACCTAATCTCTGATACGAACCCTTCCCTAGTAATTACGTTTTATCCAAATTATGCAGTTCATCCTGATCATGATGCGACTGGACGTGCAATGATTCGCGCAGTGAGACGTATGCCTGAGGAACAACGCCCAACAATATATGCTTTAGCGTTTTCAAATGATTCTAAGGAAGTCTTAGGAGAGCCAGATATTGTTCATAACATTAAAGAAGCTGCAGAACAAAAAATGGGATCTATGCGTGCGCATATTTCACAGACTGCATGGATGTTAGAAGAAATGGATAAACGTCTAGCTGATGGAGAAACTGAAGCAGAAAATTGGCTAAACTTCGAACGTTTTTACACATATGACTTCTCCAAAGATTTCGAATAAAGGAACTTTCTTTAAGCTATAGACTTCTTCATGCAATTGAATTATTATGTATAAACAGTATTAGTTGATGTATAAATATTCATATATATAGAAAGTTGGTCTTTTGCATGAAAAAGTTTTCTTTATCCACTTGGCTATTATTCCTGCTACCATCTATAGCAGGTGTTATTCTTTTTATGATCCCTCTACCTATTGACGAAGGAATTCAAATACCTATTGCATGGTTTGCTAGTATTCTTTCTACCTTACTTGAACCAGTCGTCCAATGGGTTGCATTAGTAACACTTTTAATCGCTGCGATTGGCTCGATTATTTTTCTGTTCAGACCAAAAGAAGAGACTTTTATCAATAACTTATTCAAAGTAACTCCTTTTTGGACAGTTACACGTATTGTCGGTGCAGTCTTTTCTATTTTAATCATCTGGCAGATTGGTCCTGAGGCAATTTGGAGTGAAAATACAGGTGGAATGTTATTAAGTCCTACTGGACTGGTGTCCTTCCTATTTACCATTTTCTTGTTCGCAGGATTGTTGTTACCTCTACTACTAAACTTCGGACTATTGGAGTTCTTTGGTACGATGATGGTGAAAATCATGCGTCCTCTATTTAAGTTACCCGGTCGCTCTGCCGTTGACGCACTTACTTCATGGGTTGGAGATGGGACAATCGGAGTTTTGCTTACTAGTAGACAGTATGAAGAAGGTTATTACACGAAGAAAGAAGCAGCTATTATTGGTTCTACTTTCTCCGTTGTTTCTATAACATTTTGTATCGTTGTATTAGATCAAGTTGGTTTAGGCAATTACTTTATACCGTATTATTTAACCGTTCTACTTTGTGGTGTTGTACTTGCGTTTATCATGCCAAGAATTTACCCACTTGCTGGAAAAGAGGATACACATATTGACGGACGTCCTCTTGATTTAGAAGCAGAGAAATACCCTGAAAATTATAATGCCGTTACGCATGGTTTAGAAAATGCATTGAACACGGCTAGTAAAAACCGTTCAATTGGCAAGTTTTTTACGGATGGTATAAAAAATGTGATTGATATGTATATTGGAGTTGCACCTGTAGTACTTGCATTCGGTACAATTGCATTAATGCTTGCAGAGTATACTTCGGTATTTACTATTTTAGGTAAACCTTTTGAGCCCCTATTAATGTTATTTGGTATTCCAGAAGCAGCGGCAGCAGCACAAACAATGGTTGTTGGTTTTGCGGATATGTTCCTTCCGTCTATTCTTGGAGCATCTATTGAATCAGAAATGACTCGCTTCTTTATCGCTACAATGTCTGTAACGCAGCTGATTTATATGTCTGAAGTTGGTGGCTTGTTATTAGGTTCGAAAATTCCGGTTAATATTAAAGACTTAGTCGTTATTTTCTTATTACGTACGCTTATTTCATTCCCAATCATTGCAGTAGTCGCACATATATTGTTTTAAATAAGAAAGACCAGGTATAAAAAACACCCGGTCTTTGTAGATAAAACCTGTTTCTATTGTTAAAGTACTTTGGACAGATTTTATGCTATATGATTACCATTTGATTTTCAAAGAGGCTGTTCGTGACTAATGTCACAAATAGCCTCTTTTTTCTCGGTAATCTTATGGGTTTTGATTGTCCATCGTCTTTTTTAGATAACTAGAGAAAAAATGTTATCCAATTTTTATAGCACCAAAATCAATTAATGATACAACAGAAAAACAGCGGACCTTATAGAAGGTCCGCTGTTTGTTTTGCTGCTAGTTTAGTTAACATATCTTTTGTCATTGCATCTAGATCATATTTATATGAAAAGCCCCATTCTTCCTTTGCAGCAGCTGCATCTATAGAATCTGGCCAGCTATTTGCTATTGCTTGACGAATCGGATCCACTTCAAAGTCCATAGTGAAAGTCGGTATTTCCTTACGGATAGATGCTGCGATTTGCTCTGGTTCAAAGCTCATTGCCGTTACATTGAACGCATTGCGATGGATCAATTTTGAAGCATCTGCCTCCATTAAGTCCACAATTGCCTGCAAAGCATCTGGCATATACATCATATCCATATATGTTCCAGCTGCAATATATGATGTATACGAAGCCTCTTTAATCGCTTTATAATAAATATCCACTGCATAATCAGTCGTTCCACCACCAGGTAAAGTTTCATTGGAAATCAGCCCTGGGAAACGCAATCCACGTGTGTCTAACCCAAATTTATTAAAGTAGTAATCACATAATAATTCACCTGAGACTTTGTTCACTCCATACATCGTTGTTGGACGCTGTAATGTATCCTGAGGAGTATTCTTTTTAGGCGTAGAAGGCCCAAATGCTCCAATAGAACTTGGAGTAAAGAACTGCAAACCTAGTTCTCTAGAAGCTTCTAGTGCATTTACTAACCCACCCATATTTAAATTCCATGCAAGTAATGGTTTAGCCTCTGCAGTTGCTGATAAAAGAGCTGCCATATGGATCATCGTATCTGCTTTAAAATCCTTCGCAAGTTGATGCATTTTTTCCCCATCGGTCACATCTAAAATTTCAAAAGGACCACTTTCTGATACAGGTGAAACAACATTTCTAATATCCGTTGCTAATATATTGTCTGAACCATACTCTTTTCGCAATTTGGTTATTAACTCTGAACCGATTTGCCCTAGAGCTCCGGTAACCATAATTTTTTTCATATTATTCTTCCTTCCAAAAACATTTGTATTTTTGAGGAGTACAAAATTGACACCAAAACCATTGATATTACTAGTCTTTCGTGAAATTAATTATACAATGTTCCCTCAATAAACACAATACAACTTTAAAAGAGTTTCTTATAGTGAAGTACAGGAGGATCATATGAGACTACTTCCATACATCTCTATATTTGTTTTAGGAGTTGCATTAACGGTGCTTGTCTATTTGCAGTTATGCCTTATGCAATAGATGTAATTATAGTAAGAAAAAGATGATTTGAGCACTTTTCGATTAGTAGCTGAGGATAGCATTTTGTTTAGTCAAAGGATGTCCAAAATTATAATTTTTTTATTCATTTAAATGTATAGAAACAAATATGAAAAATTAAACTTAACTTTGTTTCCATAAAAAAGGCTACCAAGTTTTAAACTTGGTAGCTGTTTTAAACTATTTAATTACACCAAGCTCTTTACCAACTTTCTCATAAACAGCGATAGCTTCATCTAGCATTTCTTTCGTATGGGCTGCGGTAGGCATATTACGAACGCGTCCTGTCCCTTTTGGTACGGTTGGGAAGACAATAGATTTGGCATAAACGCCTTCCTCGAATAGTCGTTTGGAGAAGACTTGCGTTAATTTTTCATCGCCAATAATACATGGTGTAATCGGTGTTTCGGATGCTCCGATGTTAAATCCAAGTTTCGATAAACCTGCTTTTAAGTAGTCACCATTATCCCAAAGTTTGTCGTGTAATTCAGTGGAATCAATAATCATTTGAACTGCTGCAGTAATTGCTGCAACATCACCTGGTGGTAATGCTGTGGAGAATAAAAATGGACGTGAACGAACCTTTAACCAGTCGATTAAATCCTTTTTACCTGCAACGTATCCACCTACAACACCGATTGCTTTAGAAAGAGTACCAATTTGGAAATCGATTTCTTTTTCTAAACCGAAATGCTTCACAGTTCCCTTCCCTTTACCAGTTACACCTGAACCATGTGCATCATCTACATAAGTTATTAGATCAAACTCCTTCGCAATCTCCACGATTTCTGGAAGCTTCGCAATATCTCCATCCATCGAGAAAACGCCATCTGTAATAACCATCACCTTGTTATATTGACCTGATTCTGTTGCAGCTTTTGCTTTAGCACGTAAATCATCCATATCGGAGTGGTTAAATGCTATGATTTTCGCACGAGACAGTCGGCATCCATCAATAATAGACGCATGATTTAGTTGGTCTGACAAAATGGCATCGTTTTTGTCCATCACTGCAGAAATAGCTGCCATGTTACAGTTGAAACCTGATTGGTAAGATATAGCCGCTTCCGTTCCTTTGAATTCCGCTAGCTTTTGTTCTAACTTCACATGTAGATCTAGTGTTCCATTAATCGTACGGACAGCTCCAGCTCCAACTCCATACTTGTCCACCGCATCTTTTGCAATTTGTTTTAGCTCTGGATTTGTTGCAAGTCCTAAATAGTTATTCGATGAGAGATTAATGAGCTCAGAGCCCTTCACACTTATTTTCGCGCCATTAGGACCTTCTACTGGGTCGATTTCATTATATAAACCTTGGTTCTTCAATTCATTTAAGTTTTCAGTTAAAAAATTATTTAATATGTGAGACATGTTACTCATCCTTTCACGGGTCATATTCTACTCTATCTTACCATGTGAAAAGGTTTGAGGAAAATAAAGCTGCTATTTTAAAGCGCTACAGACTTTTGTCCGTAGGGCCTTGTTATTGCTATTCTCCGATTAATTCCATGCTTTCATCTTATCGTTTCAAGCATTTTCTCCTGTAATTCTCTCCACTTTTCCTCTTCAATTGCTGAGTCGTAAAGCATCTTAATCATTTTCGATTCTCCCGAATATGTGCATAAATAATCTTGAGCAAGTTCCATCTCACTTGCATAGTCATTTCTTACCTCTACTATTTTATCTTCATTTAACATGGTTTGATTGATATGTGGAAAGAAGTCTATAATTTCATCTCCATTACGTTCTGGCTCATAAACATGAGGACTCGTCGCATCGACCACACATAATTGGAGTTCTGGAATCACTATCCCGTCTACACTATTTGCATCCAAGCCACACCAAATATACCTTACATCTAATCCATGTAGCTTTGCCTCTTCCCCAAAGTTCTTCATAAAAGAAGACTTTCCACTACCCGGTAATCCTTTTATATACAATCTATTTTTCAAGTTTTTAGAAATAGACTCCAAAGTATCCTTTGCACCAAGTGGAGTAAGAGAACCCATTAACCGATGTGTAACCTTTGGATTCTTTTGAAGTTGTATATTACCGATACTTTTCTTAGTACGTTCTTCAAGCAAAGTGTTTATGCCTTCCCAATTTATGGCTCCTTGTATAAGCAGTTCCCATTCGTCATGAATTTTTTTTGCTCGAGATAATGCATGAAGCCCTTTTGATAGCCATACATCATTAGTAATCTGCTTTTCTTTTACTATTGGTCCAATATCATGAAGTTTGCGGTCATTATATGCTTCATAATAGGGTACCCATTCGTGTCCTGCCCCGTAATAGATAGGGTCTACAGTGTCAGCTTGTAAGTAAAGTGTTTTTGTTTCATTGATATACAAGCCTTCCAGCAAATCCTCATGCATTGGGTCATAAAACCACTCCATATTTTTACCTCTACGCACTGCATTATAGCCTATTTCCTTGAATATCTCGGTCAATCGATAGGTGGTCGGCCCCTTAAAGAAATATACTTTGTTCGCCTCTTGAATAATTTCCTTGTAAAAGTTTTTCACACCTTGTCCCGTATATGACCTTCCCATATAATGAGTAATTACCCCGTTCATAGCGTCATCCTCCCTATCATTCCTTCAAGAAATACTATATGCACTGTCCTAGTAAAATATGAAAAAGAGTGTGGAAAATCAAGTTTGATTTTCCACACTCTTTTTCACATACGGCAATGTATAACCGGAAATGGTATATAGTAGTTTTTGAGACAAAGGCAATGAATAATGGACTATCTGTCCAAGCAATAACGCGATAATAATAGTACCTAGTCCAACCGGTCCACCAAGTGCCCAGCCAGCAAGTGCCACAATTATTTCAATTCCGGTTCTTACTTTTTTAATACTCCAACCTGTTTTAGCCATGAGTAACAGCATAAGAGAATCACGTGGACCTGCTCCAACATTTGGAGAAACATAAACCCCTACACCGACTGCAGTTATAACAACCCCAATAACAAATATAATTATTTGCCCTATATAGCTTGTGATATCAGGTAAAAGCCAGTTAAACACATCAATAAACGATCCTATAAAAAGAATATTTAGCCATGTACCAAGCTGCGGAAATTTCTTCGTTCCAATCATCGTAACCAATACAATCGTGATACCCGTCAAAATTGCCCAAGTCCCGATAGTTAAACCAAGATGATTATATAAACCAACATGAAATACATCCCATGGTCCAATTCCAAATTGCTGTCCTTTAATGGTCATCGAAATTCCCAACGCCATAGTAGTGACTCCCGTAACAAAAAAAATCCAACGCCAAACTAATTGCTTCATTCGAATCCTACTTCCTGTTTCTGAAAACCGCCTAGAAGTCTCCAGTATATAGTAGGTCAATTATAACGGTGTTTTTATCAAATGATTACATTTTAATAATTGTTGCAATTCGCCCATTCGTTAGCTGAAGTAAATCCTGTAGACTTAGTTTTAGTTGAAGACCTATTCTCCCACCACTTACGAGGATAAAATCAAGACTCTCTGCACTTGCATCTATCCATGTTGGGAATAATTTCTTCATCCCAATTGGGGAGCATCCCCCTCTAATATAACCAGTAGTTGGTTGCAATTCCTTTAACGGCAACAACTCAACTTTCTTCTCGCCTACCACTTTTGCTACTGCTTTTAAATCTAATTCTTTATGTACTGGAATAATACAAACAAAATGCTTATTTGCTCCAGCGGTAACAAGCAGTGTTTTATAGACAACAAAAACGGGATAGCCTATTTTATCTGCTACAGTTACCCCGTCTACTTGATCGCCAGTTAGCTCATATTCTATTATATCGAACGCAATGTTCTGCTGTTCAAGTTTACGCACCGCATTCGTCTTTTGTTTTTTGCTCATATTTGGAAGCCCCTTCTTATGCTATGCGGAAGAAACTTGGCTGTTGGTCAGTAAAGCCATATTTTTTCATTTGCACTTGAAATGAGTATTTTGCAATTGCTTGTTCTATATATCTTTTTTTCTGTAAATCCTCCCGTTGCACCCCAGGGGATTGGAGATCATATTGAACAGAGCGATTAGATACCGCAGCCTCATCTTCTCTTTGTCTTTTTGCTTCAACCTCGATTTGTCTAGTTGCTTCTTCGTTTAATGTAATTTGTGTTTGAACGGTTTGTATTTTTGCAGTAGCATTGGCCGCTAGTCGTAAGTCTTCGGAACTCAGGTGATCAGGAGCAAGTGCAGAACTTCTAACTTTCTCTAATAGCTCTATCGTCTTTTCAGGGGTAGGACCGCCTACTATTTGCACTGGAACTGCTGGTCCTTTTATTTCTAGCATACTTTTGCTTTTTTCTAGTTGCTGAAACTCTTTAACTGCCGCACTTATTTCGGGGGAATCACTTTCTTTTTCCTTCTTCCCAAGTAACAAATCCTCTAAGTCTGCTAATGTAGGATTCTTTTTAGGCTGATAATATTCAGCATTTTTACGATAGGCTTGTCCTACATCTTTACGCTGAAAGGCTTGTTTACGTTGTTCTGCTTCTGCTATTAAGTTCAAAGTACCGTTTCCTGTCGCCCTCACCAACATCATTCTTCCACCTCTTTCCATATAGTTCTCCTTCTTAACATTTTACCACTTTCACAAAATATTCAAACTTACTATTGTCATGAATTTCACATGCATAAAGACTCAAATAGTTTTTTATAAAATTTTTAATTTTATAGGTCTTTTATACTTATCCATAATTTTTAAAATGTCTTATAAAATTCATAAAAGAGCCAAAACTGTTTTTTACGCAATCTGAACATTGAATATAAGTCGCTAACTACCAGGTTGACTAAGGGCGTCCGCCACTGCAAAAGCCCTTATTATATGATATATTAATTTTTAATGGTAGTTCGAAGGGAAGTTATAAAATGAAGAAAAGTGTAGTAATAGCAGAGAAGCCCTCTGTAGCAAGAGACATTGCAAATGTCCTCAAGTGTCATAAAAAAGGAAACGGTTATTTAGAAGGTGACAAATATATCGTTACTTGGGCATTGGGACATTTAGTAACATTAGCAGATCCTGAAACTTATGATGTTAAATATAAAACGTGGAACTTGGATGATTTACCAATGCTCCCAAATGATTTGAAGCTAGTCGTTATCAAACAAACAAGCAAACAATATAATGCGGTCAAAAGTCAGTTAGTGCGTACGGATGTCAGTGATATTATCATTGCAACCGATGCTGGTCGTGAAGGTGAATTAGTAGCGAGATGGATTATTGAAAAAGCTAAGGTTAAAAAACCTGTTCAACGACTTTGGATTTCATCTGTAACGGATAAAGCTATTAAAGATGGTTTTCAAAACTTAAAACCAGGTAAAGCTTATGAAAATTTATATCACGCAGCTGTTGCAAGGTCTGAGGCAGATTGGTATATCGGGTTAAATGCAACTCGCGCACTTACAAGTAAATTCAATGCACAACTTTCATGTGGACGTGTCCAGACTCCAACTGTCGCGATTATTGCTCAAAGAGAAAACGAAATTAGAAACTTTAAACCGAAAACATATTACGGTGTGGAAGCACATACAGATCAAAAGTTAAAGCTTACTTGGGTCGACAAACAAACAAATGACTCTCGTACTTTCTCTAAAGAAAAAGTAGAACAAATAGTTTCTAAAGTGGACAACAAACAAGGAACCATCGTAGAGGTCGATAAAAAACATAAGAAAAGCTTTGCGCCTCAACTATATGACTTAACTGAGCTCCAACGGGATGCCAACAAAATATTTGGATATTCTGCGAAAGAAACACTTGGTATTATGCAAACCTTGTATGAGCGACATAAAGTGTTAACGTATCCTCGTACGGATTCAAGATATATTTCTACTGATATTGTTGAGACATTACCAGAACGTCTAAAGTCATCTGGCATTGGGCAATATAGACCATTTGCTAACAAAGTATTACAAAAGCCTATTAAAGCAACCAAAGCATTTGTGGATGATAGTAAGGTTTCAGATCACCACGCTATTATTCCAACAGAAGAAACAGTAATACAGTCTAACTTTACAGATAAAGAACGCAAAATTTATGATTTAGTGATTAAACGTTTTATAGCAGTACTTTATCCTCCTTTTGAATATGAGCAAATTACGGTCAAAGCGTCTATTGGCGATGAATTATTTGTAGCAAAAGGAAAAACGATTCTTTCGTCAGGTTGGAAGGAAGTATATGAAAATCGTTTTGATGAGGAAGAAAATACGGAAGACATGAAAGAACAACTACTTCCTAGCATAAACAAAGGCGATAAACTTTCCGTGAAATTAGTTACTGAAACATCAGGACAAACGAAAGCACCGGCAAGATTCAATGAAGGTTCTTTACTTACAGCTATGGAAAATCCGGCAAAGTATATGGGTACCCAGGATAAGGAACTAGCTAAAACACTGGATAAAACAGGTGGATTAGGAACAGTTGCTACAAGGGCAGATATTATTGAAAAACTGTTCAATTCATTCCTTATGGAGAAAAAAGGAAAGGATATTTACTTAACTTCTAAAGGGAAACAATTACTTGAATTAGTTCCAGAAGATCTAAAAACCCCTGCTCTTACAGCTGAATGGGAACAAAAACTGGATGCAATTGCAAAAGGGAAATTGAGTAAAAACGTATTTATTAATGAAATGAAAACTTATACAAAAACAATTGTTAGCAATATCAAAAATAGTGATAAAAAATTCAAGCATGATAATATATCCACAAAAAGCTGTCCTGATTGTGGCAAACCTATGCTTGAAGTGAACGGAAAAAAAGGGAAAATGCTTGTATGTCAAGATCGTGAATGCGGCCATCGCAAAAACGTCGCAAGAGTTACTAATGCCCGTTGTCCACAATGTAAGAAAAAACTGGAATTGCGCGGTGAGGGTGATGGTCAGATCTTCACATGTAAATGTGGATTCCGAGAAAAATTATCTGCTTTCGAACGCCGGAAAAAAAATTTAGGTGGTAAAGTGGATAAACGCGATGTACAAAAGTATTTAAAGAAACAAAACCAAGAAGAAGAACCTGTAAATACAGCACTAGCAGAAGCATTAAAAAAATTAAATTTAAAATAATATAAAACTATACATCATTTCCTAACTAGGATCTGATGTATAGTTTTTTCTATCTATTATTTCCACATACTTTTCAACTATTACTCCAATATAATCATAATTACATCATTTTTTTACATTTACATTACTATTTTCTCACCCTTTTTTATCCGATAGGTGGTATTATTGACATAATAACACTGAACTTATGAGGTGAAATAGTTGGATATAGCTGTCCCCTTAAAAAATACAATATTAAATGCCTCAGAAGATTTAATCATTGTACTGGACGATACTGGAAACATAATAAACATGAATAGTGCGTGGAAAAAGATTGAAACATTGAATGAATTTGTTCCTCTAATTGTTAAGAACTCAAACTTCACAGACTTATTGGAGTCAACACAGAATTACGAGCAATTGGATTCTATTCAACAAATACTGCGTGGAGATACAGATGAATTTCAAAAGAAGTTTACAATTTCTATAGAACAAAAGCAGTATTACTATTTATTTCGTACGTACAAATTGACCCTCTCTTCCAATCGAGTAGGTGCAATTATTATTTACTCAGCATATAAGCAAGAAGTAGTCTCAGAGATGAAGAATATTTTAGAAAGTATGACAGATGCTTTCTTTTCAGTCGATAAAAGTTGGAATATTACATACATAAATGAGTATGGAAAAACCTTACTCAGCCAAGTACTTCCAAGCTTTAACTATAAAAGTTCCGAAAGCCCTTCTTTGTTAGAGACAGAATTTTTCCCTTTTCTTCAACAAGTAATGTTAGAACAGGAAACTCGACAACAAGAAATTTTCATCCCATCAATACCTACATGGTTCGAGGTTAAAGCTTATCCAATAGAAGAAGGTGGTTTGTCTGTTTTTTTCCATCATATAGCCGAAAGAAAAAATATTGAAAAAGATTTAAGGAATTTAGCTTATTTTGACTTTTTAACACATTTACCTAATCGTAGAATGACCTATGACCTGCTACAGCGTAAAATAAAAAACGGTGAGCCTTTTTCATTTTTTTATATAGATTTAGATGGCTTTAAATTGATAAATGATATGTATGGGCATACACGCGGGGATGCAATTCTTGTGGAAATGGCTAATTTTTTTAACCAAACCATCAAAGTAGACAAGGTAGTCTCCCGAGTGGGTGGCGATGAGTTTGTTATTTTCACAGATGAAGTAGATAAAGAAAAGTTAAGTATTATTGCAAATAAATTGGTTCAAGACTTCCAAGAAATTTCTGAATCCAAATCAGTACCTTCTATTCCGTTAAGTCTAAGCATTGGAATTTCTAGATATCCTCAGGATGCGTCTAATACCGATTTACTATTTCGTTACGCTAATGTTGCTATGTATACATCCAAAAAACGAAGTATTAATAACTTCAGTTTCTTTGAATACTCGATGATTGAGGAGATAGAACGTAAGGTCCATATTGAAAATGAGTTACATGGGAATCTAAAAGATACTGCGATTCACTTTGTTGTGCAACCTCAATTCGATTCTACAAATAATGAAGTAATCGGCGTAGAGGTGCTCACTCGTTGGATTCATCCGAAGTACGGGTATATTACTCCTCCAGAGTTTATTGGAATTGCTGATAATAGTGGAAGAATAGAGGAACTCACAAAGTATTTGATCTGCGAGGTGTTTTCCAAAGTTTCTAAATGGATCCGGGACTATGGTTTTAATAAGCCAGTAGCTATTAATATTACTCCGAAGCTACTTGGAAACAGGAAATTTTTTAATGATTTAATTCACTTTATTCAGTTTTATAATATTCCACCACAGATGGTAGATATCGAAATTACTGAGAATGCTAATTTAGACACCGACCAAAATATATTAAGTAATATTGCCTTTTGTCGAAAATATGGAATCCGCTTATCCTTAGACGATTTTGGAACGGGGTATTCTAAGTTAGCAGATCTTGTCGATTTTCCAATCGATAAATTGAAAATAGATAAGTATTTTGTGGATAAAATCGGTAAAGAAACTAATGCGGAGCTCATATTGCATACATTTATGAATCTTGCCAAAGGATTAAAATGCGATGTTCTTGCAGAGGGTGTAGAAACAAAAGAGCAGGTCGATTACTTGAATAGCCTAGGTCTTACATATTTTCAAGGTTACTATTTCTCTAAGCCTGTTTCTCTCGACGAATTTGAACAAACTTACTTAATAAATAACTAATAAACAGGTGAAGAAAAAGCATATTTTCTTCACCTGTTATTATTACCTATCTAATCTCTATATCCAACCACCTATTTTACTTGGAGCGAAACAGACCCATTTAAGTAATTGGGATATGCAACGAACTCTATTTTAACTGGGTTAATAATGCCTTTTGCATCTATAGTTACTTCGGTAAATTGTTCATCTTGGTCTCCCCAATTGCTTTCGCGTGGTATATCAATTATCTCACCTTTAGCATTTTCCCCTTGAGAAAATAGAGAATACATATGATTATCTCTTATAGGTCTATATTTCAGTTCAATTGTATTACTACCAACATTTAATATTTCCATTTTTCTATCGGATGGCTGTTCAATGATTTCCTTTTTTGCAAAGTCTACGAGTAAATAGCTTTCCTCTTTAAGGAGTGCTTGCACCGTTTCAAATTTTAAATACAGCTCTTTTGGCTCCTTAAAATAGTTACTTTCTAAAAAATACATATTTTCTTTATTTTCATTTTCACCGAAGTTAGTTATACCATTTTGAATGGAACTCCATACTTCTCCGTTTTCATCCTCTAATCGCATATCCTCAAACTGCAATATTTTCATATCATTTTCTTCATCAAATTCTAAAACAAGGGCTACTCTTAATGGGTATACCTTTATCTTCTTAACTTCAATTCGTTGACCATCCATCTCAACAGTTTTATTTAATGTATATATTTTCCCTGACTTAATTTCTTTTTTTAGTGTAAATGGCACCTTAAAAACCGTTGTCTTATTAGCTTGTTCTGCTTCCAATTGAAGTTCAAAATTCATACTTGATAATTTTTTTATATCACTAAAAACAAAACTAAATGTACCTTCTTTTCTATTTCCAGTTTCTTGGTCTGGTGGATCATAACTGATCGCTGCTAATAGCTCCTGACTATTATTTAAAAACTTGATATTCTCATAATCTATATTCTCTAGTGAGTGCGGAGCTTCTAATGTATAAAAAACTTCCGCTCCTGTTTCATCAATAATAATTCCATCTACTGTAAAAGTTATATTATCTTTAACTTGAGCAATACCGATGACCTCATAATAATCATTCTCGACGATTGCTTTCATTCCTTTGTCCAAATGAAGGAGATGCACGAAACTCTCCATTCCCGGTATTGTTGAAATTGCACTAGCAAATGATGGTGATACACGAATGGATGTCACTAAGGTTAGTATCAGAATTGCTGCAACAGAAAAAGCCCATAGTGTTTTATTGCGTTTTCTTCTTTTAGCTTTCGCTTGTATTATTCCCAGTTGAATTGCAGTATTTAAGAGTTGCTCAGGTACAACCACTTGCTCTAGCTTCTTTTTTGTTATGTCTAACATGTCTTCTTCTTTTTCATACATGGCCAGCATCTCCCTTCTCTGATAGGAAATTTCTAAGTGACTTAAGTGCTTTATGAAGCCTCGACTTAACAGTTCCCTCTGGGATTCTTTCTAGTTTTGCAATTTCTTTAATTTTAGTATTTTGAAAATATTTCAGGAATATTAACTGTTGGTCAGCAGTTGATAGGGAAGCAATTGCTTCGTTCATTTCTAGGTAGGTAGTATCTTCCTTATATCCTATCGTCTGTAGGATTTCACTCGGACTATCCCTTTTCTTTTTCTTCAACTGATCCTGGCAATAGTTCATCATAATTCTTACTAACCATGTTTTCATAAAGGTGGGTTCTTTCAATGTATGTATTTTTTGATATGCTCGAAAGGTTACTTCCTGCATAGCTTCCAGTGCATCATGTTCATTCTTTAAAAATGCATAAGCTGTTCGATATAATGTATCTTTATATAATTGCATTATCTGTAAGAAAGCCTCCTCATCCCCTTTAATGGCTTTCTTAGCTATTTCAATTGTCTCCACTGCGTCACCCCCTTGTCTGTTATATATATTAGACATCACAAAGCCAATAAAGTTCATTTGAATATAATTTTTGTTGAAGGATAAATAATGGCCATAAAAAAAGACATCTCTATTTACAGAGACATCTTACATTTTTAGTGGACATCCATCGGTTCCTTAGAAAGGTTTTTGCTCATTTCTGCGTATTGAACAAATACACGAGCAAGCTCTCTTAAACGATCATGTACATCATTATCGATAATGACATTGTTTTCATCAAAGTGACTTTTATGTGTGTAAACATAATTAGGTGTTACTAGGCATCTAAAATAATCTAAAATCGGTTTGAGCTGATTTTCTATGACAAGATGATGTTGGTATGTTCCACCATTGGCAACGATTGATACTGGTTTATAACGCATGGATTTGGGGTGAAGAAAATCAAAGGTATTTTTCAGTACTCCTGGTATAGAACCTTGGAAAATAGGTGATGCGATAATGAAACCATCTGCTTGGTCAAATTTACTCACCAATAGTTTCATGTCATCATTGTAGTTTTCAAAGGGACGTCCATCTACAAACTGATGTTCATAATTTGAAAGGTGAATAATTTCTAAAGTGTACTCTGAATTGACTTCTTCTATATAGTCCTTCACTTGTTCTAAGATGACACCAGTTTTCGTACCAATTACCGTTCCGTCTACGAGTAGAATTTTCATCTTACAAAAACCTCCTTATTCGTCCTTTATTGTATCAAAAAAAGACGCTAAAATTGTAAAATGAGAACCAATTTATCAAAGTTCATCCTTTTGACGGAGAGGTTATGACGCTTTTGAACATTTTAATTTTTTCAGAAATCTTAATCTTTCGAAGTATCTTTATCTACAAAAATATCCTCTCGATTATCCCAATTAAACAACTCTTCCCGTGAAATGGGCTCTACTTCCACTGTCTCAAATGGCTTGGCATTTAAAATGTCCAGTGGTTGATAGACGTTTACACTATTCTTTGTATTATGTAATGCATAATGGTACATAGCAAAAGCCAGCTGTTCCCCTTGAATAGAGCGAAGTCTTTTAAACGGCGGCCCTATTAAAATAGGATTTAAAAGTTTGAAAACACCTTCTGATAGGCGCTCCCCTAAACGAAATTCTCCTCGATTTCCAGTAAGCAACGAAGGTCTATAAATGAACAGATGCGGTAGGTCTATTGCTAATAACCCCTCCTCCAATCTGCCCTTCACTTGACTATAGAAAAAAGGTGACTTTTTACTGGAGCCGATTGCCGAGATAACGTGAAAATTTGGAATCCCACGTTTTTTGGCTAAGGAAGCAATTCTTAATGGATATTCTAAATCTACTCGTTCAAAATTTTCTTTTGACTTAGCTTTTTTCATCGTGGTACCTAGACAGCAAAATAGATCGTCTGCAATATCTAAATCGTTTTCTTCTAATTTATCAAAATCCTTAACCTGAACATCAAGTTTGGCATGCTTATAAGCAAAATCTCTTCTTACTATTACTGATACTGCAGCATATTCTTCACTTTCACATAGTTGTTTTACTAAGAATTTTCCAGTAAAACCAGTAGCACCTACTACTATAGCCACTCTTTTAGCCATTTTACTTCCCCCCTTTTGTCATAAGCACCTGTCCATTTCCATACACTTAAAAGATAACTATTGGAAAGGAAGATGTAATATGAAACTAGCTTATATATTAAATACACTGCCACATCGTGGACTTTATCCTGTTGATCGTGCAGTAGCATTACTTTCTTCATTAAAACCAACTAACTTCGAAATTTTTGTGCATAACTCTAATACAAGCCTCATTCAATATTTAAAAAAACAGCAAACCCAACCTCTTTTGTATAGAAATAATTCACACCTAATCGAGGAAATGAAAGTTTTTGATCCTACTTGTATTATGCATGATGGTGGAAATTCGGAAAAGGATCTTATCCGTCGTTTAAAAATGTTCAATAGTACGCTTATTCATTTGGACGACCATGGAGATGGTGGGACATTGGCTGATCTTGTCATTCAATCATTGTATGAAAATCCGAAGGACTTAACGAAAGAGCAATATGTATTTGGTCCGCTTGGCTATATTCCAACCAAAAAAGCGGTCTATAAAAATAATAACACGATACAGGATCCCCCGCATATTATCGTAAGTTTTCCGCATGAAGATCCCGAAAATTTAACTTACCGAACTTTAAGACATCTTGTACAACTTCATATTCCACTTCAGATTAGCGTATTAGTGGACGAACATTACAAGCATGATATACTCGAACTGAAACGATTTGCACTTACACGCAAATCGATAAAAATTGTCTCTACGTCAGAACCTGAAACATTCCTTCCAAACGGTGATATAGTAATAACTTCCGGAACATATATGCCATTCCTAGTAGCCCAATTTCAAATTCCTTGCATCGTTCTTTGTGCACACGAAGATGAAGTTAACTACGCATTCCCTCAGGAAGGACATGGCTTCGCAAACCTAGGACTTGGTAGAAAGATAAAACAATCTTACCTTCAAAATGCGGTGATGGAAATTATCCTTCATGATAATAGAAGAAACGCCTTTATACAAAAGCAGAAACGTTTTGATTTTAGTAATAACTTAGTAGAATTAGTCAAACTGATTGAACAAACCATTGCAAGTTCGAAAGAGGAACAAGAAATCGTACGCTAGGTCCTTTTTTATGCTACAATGAATGCAAAATACTGAAGGTGATCGATGATGACAAAATCACAGCTACAATCAGAAATTGCTGAGCTAAAATTGGACTATATTAACTTGCAAGGTGATATGGAAAAGTTAGAGTCAAATGGCCATCCTACTCAAGTTGAAAATGCTGAACGTAGACTAGCAACAATGGAAGAAAAACTTGCAGAACTAAACAAACAGCTCGCGGAATTATTATAATCCGCTGAGCTTTCTTTTTGGAGGAAATAGATACATGAGCTTATTAGTAGAAAATTTAGGACATACATTCGGAGATCGTACCCTATTTAAGGATGTTTCATTTCGCTTAGTCGAGGGTGAGCATGTTGGACTTGTAGGTGCCAATGGTGTTGGAAAGTCAACATTAATGAATATATTAACAGGTGAAATCATTCATGACGAAGGACGTGTAGAATGGCTGCCAGGTACCCATTACGGTTACTTAGATCAGCATACTCGTCTACAACCAGGACGTACAATGTTTGATACACTACGCGATGCTTATTTACCGCTTTATAAAAAAGAAGCAGAGTTAAACGAAATTATTGGAAAAATGGCAGAAGCTACTCCCGAGGAGCTTGAAGTGTTATTAGAGCAAATGGCGGACATTCAAGATGCTTTAGATGCCGGTGACTTTTATTCGTTAGATATGAAGATAGAAGAGGTTGCTAGAGGTCTTGGGTTAGATGCTGTTGGTTTAGATCGACCAGTCGAAGCACTTTCTGGTGGTCAGCGTACAAAGGTTTTACTTGCAAAGCTATTATTAGAAAAACCTAAAGTTTTGCTATTGGATGAGCCGACCAACTATTTAGATGAAGAGCATGTAAACTGGCTTTCCAATTATTTAAAAAACTATCCACACGCATTTTTATTGATATCCCATGATACTGAATTTATGAATGGTATCGTAGGCGTTATCTTCCAGCTAGAATTTTCGAAACTGACAAGATACACCGCATCTTATGAGAAATTCCTAGAGCTTGCTGAACTAAACAAAAGACAGCATATTGATGCTTATGAAAAGCAGCAGGATTTCATTAAAAAACAAGAAGATTTTATCGCCAAAAACAAAGCACGATACTCTACGACTGGACGAGCAAAATCTCGTCAGAAACAACTGGATCGAATAGAACGAATCGACCGCCCGGAAACGGCAGCCAAACCAGAGTTTAGTTTCAAGGAATCTCGTAGCCCTAGTCGCTATGTTGTAGAAGCAGAGCATTTGGAAATCGGTTACGACAAGGCTTTACTACCTCCATTGACTTTTTCCATTGAGCGTGGTGAAAAAATTGCCTTAGTCGGAATGAACGGAGTCGGTAAATCGACTTTGCTTAAAACAATTCTCGGAAAAATACCTCCTTTAAACGGAAAAGTAACACGTGGCGACTTTTTAACCCCTTGTTATTTCGAACAGGAAGTAAAAGCTGGAGATATCACACCGATTGAAGCTATTTGGGAAACATACCCAAGCATGGGACAAGCACAGGTACGTGGTGCTTTAGCTCGTACTGGACTAAAAAGCGATCATATCTCTCGTCCCCTTTCAAGTTTAAGCGGTGGCGAGCAAGCTAAAGTTCGTCTATGTAAATTAATGATGGAAGAAACAAACTGGTTAATCTTTGATGAGCCGACCAACCATCTGGATATTCATGCGAAAGAAGAGTTAAAACGAGCTATGAAAGAATTCAAAGGGACAATTGTGCTAGTAAGCCATGAACCTGAATTTTATGAGGGGCTTGTTACAAAAGTATGGAACGTGGAAGAATGGTTCTCTACTGGTAAAGAAGTTATTAAAGAGTAGCGTTTTGCTATATTATTACCGAGTACATTTTTTAGGATGCTGTTGGTTGTGACATCACAACCAACAGCATCCTTTTTTCAGTATTTTTGTGGCGTTTGTCTCTCCTACGCCTTCTTCAACCCTTAGAAACAGGTAAGTGCAATTTTGGATAAGGATAACTAGAGAAAGTATACTGGCTTCCACCTGATTCCGCATCGCTACTCTAGCTTCGAAACATGAAAGGCGTTGAAACGAAAATCAGTAGTATTATTCACTCTAAAAAATATGTTTAGCCTATGCACATTGTTTAAAAAAGCCTTCCAAAATGGAAGGCTCAGTTTGACGACAAAGGTATTTTTATAAATGGATATGAATAGTAATAAATATTCATAAGGGTTTTATTCATCCTATTAAAAGTAAGATATTGAATACTCTATTGGAACTGTTTATAAGGCAAGGTCCACCACGAAGACTCCTGTGGGAATAGCTTGAGCTGAAGACCCCGCAGGAACGTAGTGACGAGGAGGCTGAAGCCAAGCCCACGGAAAGCGAAGTGGTGGGCATTGCTAAGTTTAATATTCAACTCTATACATCTAAAATTAAGTTTGTCTACAGTCTGAGCCTTCTAAAGTGGAAGGCTCTTACTTTCTATGCAAGTACTAATGAATCTTTTGCAAATTCATCATTCATGATTAGTTCTTTTAAACGCTGTTTAGCACGGAATAGTCTAGATTTTACTGTGCCAATGGACACTTTCATTACTTCAGCAATTTCGATTAATGAAAATTGATGTACATAGAAATACATAACTGTTTTTTGATAGATGCTATCCAATTCGCTTACTTTAGATCGAATCATTTCACCAACATCTTCTTTTTCTAATTGCTCTTCAACGGATAGAACATCCGCTGCTATTAAGTCCAGCAATGAAATATCCAATTGTTCTGGCTGATTGGCTACGTATTTACTACGTCTTACTTGTTTGCGATAGCGATCACGAAATGTATTCATACAAATGGTAGTTAACCATGCTTTGACATGATCTACTTCTTTCATATAAGATTCGTATCTTACGACTTTTACCCAAACTTCTTGCATTAAGTCTTCTGCTTCTGTTTGATTTTTTGTTAATTTCAATGATAAATAATATATGTAACGGTTATATTGCTCGTAAATTTCTTCTAATTGAACCTGCATGTTATTTCCTCCGCTCGGCTTTTCTTTCTTGTTAACTCTATAATGCCAAACTTTAACCTTACCCTCCATCGTATTCTCTTTCAGAAGAATTACAAAGGTGTAAGCCAAAATTTAGGAGGATAATAACTATCCATGGCCCTACTCTAATTTTGTTCCACTCTTTTTTACATAATCGTCTTCAACCAATACTAGTTAACTCAGAAAAAGACTGTAGAAAAACTAGAGTTCCTCTAGTTCAACTACAGTCAAAGAGCCATATGAAAGTCATAACTTATAAAAGTTCCCCTTATCCACCCTCACGAAATGAAAATCAGTACGCGGTAGTTAATTGTTCCAGATAACTTGTACTTGTGTGACAGTACTGGGTGTAACTTGTATTATGAGGAGTTGAACCTCGAGGTTACCCCGAAACCTCTGCCGGTAAGTCCGACTTGACCTGTCGGAAGGTTTGTACTCGCCTTAACATTTCGCTACCAACTTTCGACTATTCGATTACATTAGTAAGCCAATTAATTTCTTGTATTTTAGTATCCAACATTCGATGTTTTCGGGATAGTTCATCCACATATTTCTGCGTATCTTTTACATTAATTGTTGTGATAGATTTAATCTCGGTTCTAGAGTATCTTTCGTGTTGCATGGCAGCAACATCCAGTAAAGCACTGTATATCTTCCTTTCTTGACCAAGTAAGTCTCGTTCCGTTAAGGCATCGGCAAGAGATTGTTGCTCACCAAAAGTAGTCAGTAAATTGGTCCGATTTATATTTTTTATAAGCTGTTTTAAGTTACTAAATATTTGATTCAGTTCTTTTGTTAATTCATAAGGATCCTCGTTCGGGGTTTCCCCTTCTTGTATTTTAGCATTTTGAAGTAATCTATTTCTCAACTGTTCAATCCGCTTTTGGTAATCTGATCGGACTATTAGAGCTTCTCCTAATTTCATGCTTATCGCCCCCTATATAATAAAGCTATTCGCTTTTCAATAGGGTAAGTCCTCTTTTTCATAAAAAAAATACCTTTGCTATTTAACGCAAAAAAACAAGAGGCGATTAATCCTCTTGTTTTTCGGTCTCCGGTTCAGTTACTTCTTCTCTTTTTGTAATAGTCAATTTAACTATGCGACTACGATCCATTTCATTGATCTCGACCATTAGATTTTCATAGGCGAATTGTTCATTCTCTTCTGGCACATGGCCTAACTGATCTAAGACAAAGCCACCTATCGTTTCGTTTTCATTCACAATTGAAATGTTGAATAGCGAATTGACTTCTTCAATTTCCATTCTACCTGCACAGACTAAACGGCTTTCTGTCATCTCATGCACAAGAATTTCTTCGTCATTATCTGTTTCATCTTCAATTTCTTGCCCTATCATTTCTTCTATTAAATCTTCATGCGTGACGATACCAAGTGTTCCGCCATATTCATCTAAAACAACAGCCATATGTTTTTTGCGAGTCAGCATCAATTTAAATACTTTCTCCACACTTAAAGTTTGTACGACAAATAATGGATCTTTATCGATAAATGTATCAATCCCTACAGAAGTATCCATAGACCATTCGATAAACTTTTTCGAGTAAAACATACCAACAATAGTATCCAAGCTATCGTCATACACAGGATACCTAGTATAATGATGCTCCAAGATGGTATCTCGAACATCTTCATATGTAGCTTCCATAGGAATACCAACTACTTCTGTTCTATGAGTAGATAAAACATCAGAAACGTCCTTATTCGGAAAATCCAGCATTCCTTTAATACGTTCTGATTCGTCGTCTTCAAAAGTTCCGTCGGTTGAAGCAAGATCAACCATCGATAGTAACTCTTCTTTCGTAATTGTCGTCTCTGTTATTGCTCCTTTTGAACCAATGCGAATAAATAGATTCGTTATTTCAGCTATAAACGCGGTAATTGGACGCAAAAGGATAACAAGGAAACGTATCAGTGGTGACACCACATATACAACCCGATCCGAAAATGTTGCGGCAATTGTTTTAGGAAGTACTTCACAAAATAAAATAATAAAGACGGTTAATATCGCGATTGACCAGCCAATATGCCATGCAAAGTGTTCTGCGATTAATATTAAAATGACAGCCATACTTATATTGGCTATTGTATTCCCTACTAAGATAGTAATGATCATACGGTCCGGCTTTGATAGCAGTGCAAGTAGTTTCTCCGATTCTTTGTCTCCTTGTTCTGCTCTTAGCTGGACCTTCGTCCTATTAACTGTCATTAACGCCGTTTCACTACCTGATAGAAAAAGCGATACAAGTATTGAAATAGCAAAAAGTACAAATTCTATGTACAAAATTGTTGCCTCCTGTGAGTATTAAATACGTTCATATGTTTCTTACTACTATATCATATTGTGATTTTAGTTGTCACAAAACTAATATCGATCATGACTAATTATACCGAGTATAATGATAAATTATGCTATACTATTTCTATTCACGAAACTTTTTGAAAAGAGGGATTGTAATGAGTCAACTAACTACATTAGACCATTATTTCACAGAGAAAAGAGAAGAACATTTAGAAGAACTGAAACAATTTTTACGTATTCCAAGTATTTCTTCTTTATCTGAACATAAAGCTGATATGCAAAAAGGTGCTGAGTGGCTTGCAGATTCTCTAACTAAAGCAGGTTTAGACAATGTGGTAGTCGATAAAACTAGTGGCCATCCCGTCGTCTATGCTGATTGGTTACATGCAGAAGGTAAACCTACTATGCTTATATACGGACATTATGATGTTCAACCAGTAGATCCACTTCACTTATGGGATAGCGAACCATTTGAACCACAAGTGAGAGACAATAAATTATATGCTCGTGGGTCAAGTGATGATAAAGGACAAGTATTTATGCATGTAAAAGCTATTGAAGCACTTCTTCAAACAAATAAATCCTTACCAGTAAATGTTAAGTTTTTAATAGAAGGTGAAGAAGAGGTTGGTAGCCCTAATCTTGAAGAATATATTGAAAATAATAAAGCAAAACTTTCAGCAGACGTTATTGTCATATCTGATACGGGTATGCAAGGTCCTGGTCAACCAGCAGTGTGCTACGGGTTACGTGGGTTATGTGGCGTTCAAATTGATGTCAAAGGTGCAAAAGGCGATCTTCACTCTGGTCTCTATGGTGGCGGTGTTCAAAACTCCATCCACGCACTAGTTTCTATCTTGGAATCTTTCCGTGATGCAGAAGGAACGATTGAAGTAGAAGGTTTCTATGACAATGTTCGTCCTTTAGCTGATGAAGAAAGAGAAGCTTATGCTTCCCTTGGCTTCAATGAAGATGATTTGAAGGCCGAAGTTGGTGTCGATGAATTATTCGGTGAAAAAGGCTTCACTCATTTAGAACGAGTGTGGGCACGACCTACTTTAGAGATTAACGGTGTCTTCGGAGGTTTCTCGGGTGAAGGTATTAAAACAGTTCTTCCAAGTGAAGCTGGGGCAAAAATAACTTGCCGCCTAGTGCCTGATCAAGATCCAGATGAAATTGTTGCTAAATTAAGAGCACATATTGAAAAAAACAAGCCAGTTGGAGTTGCTGTTACCCTTACAGAATTCGATAAAGGTAAGCCGTTCATCACTCCTTTCGACCACCCTGCTATTCAAGCTGCTGGGCGTAGTTATGAAAAAGTGTATAACGTTCCTACAGCATATACTCGTGGCGGAGGATCTATTCCTATTGTAGCTGCATTTGATGAAATTCTTGGACTTCCAGTCGTATTAATGGGCTTCGGATTATCTTCAGAAAACTTCCATGCACCTAACGAGCATTTCCATTTAGAAAATTTCGACCAAGGGCTTCGCGTAATTGGTGATTATTATTTCGAGTTAGCTGAGCTTTCAAAAGAAGATTTAAAAAAATAACTATGAACACATGGGTTTTCTAATCCATGTGTTTTTTTATGCACTAAATATCTAAAAAAAGCGCGTGAGAGACCTATGCCTCTCACCCGCTTTACTTTTAGTTATTCTTTTTTTTCAAATATCGTTACTAGGTCTTCCACGCCCTTGCGATCTCTTGGTTTTGGCATTTCATCAAAGTATCCGACTTGTAGCATACTAATAATACGTTCCCCAGGTTGAATTCCAAGTGTTTTTCGGAACAATGGATTATCTAAATATCCGGGCGTTTTCCAACAAGATCCAATACCTTGATCCCAAGCTAGTAATTGGATGTTTTGTACAAGCATGCTTGCTGCTGCATAATCCTCTAAACGTTCTTTTTGACGAGCATCCTCAGGAACTACAACAAAGACGTAACCTCCAGGAGTAGTAAATTTCTTCATTTGCTTTTCTAAGTCTTCTTCAGAAAGCTCATTCCATTTTGGAATTGCAAATTCCTTAAGTACAGTATATAAATCTTCTAATTCTTTCCCACATGCCACGATAAATCTCCATGGCTGTCTCAATTGATGGTTGGGCGCCCAAACAGCATCATCTAAAATAGATAACAACATTTCTCTATCTACAGGCTGTCCATTAAATAATTTTATAGATCTTCTTTGAATTATCGCATCTCGTACTGTCAGTGATTGCACCATTTACTATTCCATTCTCCCTTTTCACTAATAGTTATTTTCTCCATCATACCAATTTAATCATTTATAAGAAAGTGACTTGATTTTTTCCGTTTGACTTAGAAGCGTATAAAGCCTGATCTGCTCTTTTTATAAGCTCTTCTTTATGAACAAACGAATGATTTTCTGTAGAGGATACCCCAATACTAATTGTGATATAAGTCGAGTTAGAACTTTGCTCATACTTTTGTTCCTCCACTGCCAGACGAACATTTTCTGCAAACTGGATGATCTCTTGAACAGAGTAATCCATTAGAACAATAGAAAACTCCTCCCCTCCGTATCTAGCAACAAAACTATTTGGTATACAGAGATCGTTCAAAAGTTGAGCAAGATTAATCAACAAATGGTCCCCTGCAACATGTCCTTTTTGATCGTTATACAATTTAAAGTTATCCACATCAATCATTAAAACAGCTAATAGCTTGGTAGACAATCGTGCTTCCTCGAAATAGATAGTCAAATGTTCTTCAAAGTACCTCCGATTATATATACCAGTCAAACCATCTAGTAAAGTCAATCGCTCTAGTTCTTCATTTTTTTGATAGAGCTCTTCCGTTCTGTCTTTTATCTTTTCATCTAATGATAAGTTCAATTTTTTCAAATCAAAAGAAAGGTCCTCCGCTTCATTTAATTTTAGCGCAAATTCACGACTTAAATTGATCGACTGTATTAATACATAAAAAAAGAATCCAATAGTCACAAACGGAAGAGATTCGATAAAGTTCAATGATGCGAATACATCATTTACAACTGCTGCAAAGAATACCATGATTGCTATTAAATTAACGAGTGCAGTTGGTCGCTTCCTCCTATAGGCTAGTAGAACAACATATAGATTATAAATCATATATATTCCCAAAATGATAAAAACATATTCTAATAAAGAACTATAAAAACTTGGCTGCGACACTAAAGTGAGAACTATGCATACTAACGAAATAATTACGCCAATTAGTACTGGCGTCTTCTTCATTTCTTTTGGATACATGGACTTTCCTAACAGTAAGTAAAGTAAAAACAATAAATAAATTGAAATTATCTCTATACGATGTCCCCAGATCCATGGAACATCTGTAAATATCTTGTTGTAATAGTATGGCATTTTAAAGAGCGAGTATATGGCGATCACAATATTAATCAACCCGAAATAAAGGAAGACCTTCTCCTTTCTTCTGAACAAGTAAATAAATATTTCATAAACGCCCATTATTAGAATACCTCCAATTATAAACATGGAGGTTGCCAGTTGAATATTGTGAGTATACATTACTTTCTCAGGTGTCCCTATATAAACTGGGTTAAATGCTCCACCAAATTTGTGTGTAAAATTAGAAACATGTAATACGATATTTATTTCCCTATCCCTTGGTGTAAAATAAACTAAACGATCGGAATATTCCGGAATACTTGTTTCTTTACTATTTCCAACATACCCATTAGATGCTATTCGCTCTCCATCTACCGTGAGCGTATAAGAGGTTCCCTGATTGACGGTAGTAATCGCTAAAGTATTCCCTACTTTGTCTATTGGTAAAATCACTTTCAAATAATATGTGCCATAACCATGTGCTGTATAAACCGAATCCTCCCAGTAAGATGGTACATTTATGTTAGGTGGATTCATTTTTTTCGTACGTTCTTTTATTTCGCTTTCATTCAGTAACTCTTCCCAAAAAAACTCCCATTCTCCATTGAGAGGTATTTTGTTGTTAGCTGAGAAATTATCGTTAGATAAAACTAGAACTCCATCTTTTGCTTTAGGTAAATTATTTTCGGAGTTCGTACAAGATGCAAGTAAAAATAATAACGGAATACATAACAAATATAATTTAAGCTTCAAAAAGTATTCCCCCCTTTACTAACAAATAGAATATATATTGAGGTGACAATATGCTCTTATATTGGTTATTAAGTTATACAGTCGGTAATTTTCTTTCAGCATGGTGGATTGGCAAATGGAAAAAAGTCGATTTAAGTAAACAAAGAAGTGGAAATCTTGGCGCAAGAAATGCGGGTGCTGTGCTTGGTAAATCTGCATTTCTTCTTACCTTCTTGGGTGACTTTTTAAAAGGTGTCCTTGTTATTTATATCGGTTTTTATCTTCAGTATCCACTGGAATATATAGCCGCTGGCGGCCTAGCAGTAATTTTAGGACATCTATTCCCTTTTTGGTTAAAAGGGCGTGGGGGTAAAGGGATTGCCACGTTCATCGGTGTCTCCATGATTATACAACCACAATTGTTTGGGATGTTAGTCCTTTGTTTTCTCGCTTTAATACTGCTATTCAGAAGTGCAACCCTTAGTATGACTGTTGCATTTAGTGCATATGCTATTTTAATATGGATAATTCCTGCATTTTATTTTCTTTGGCCGGTTTCTATTGCCATTATCATTATTCTCATTCGTCACCGCTTCGACATTGTAGAATCTTGGGAGGAAAGATGGTGGAATAAGAAAGCATAATACTATTACTTTCATAGTATTTTCCTTGATTATACAATTATAAAATATGTATTCGTATGATATAATTACTATTATTTAAATACTAAACAAGATAGGATGTTCAAAATGACTATGAATAAAATCGCGTGGTTAATCGATAGTAGTGCGTACTTGAGCAACACACTAAAAGACCACCCCGATGTATACGTAATCCCTATCAATATTCATTTTGGATTAGAGCAGTTTGTAGATGGTGTAGATCTTACACACGAACAACTATACGATCGTATACGAAATGGAACAGCGTCTATTAAAACTTCTCAACCTTCCGCAGGTGAATTTGCTCTGTTGTATGAAAAATTAGGGAAAGAATATAATTCTATCATAGCAATTCATGTCTCTAAAAGTCTTAGCGGAACACTTTCTTCCTCTATTAGTGGAGCTGGTATCGCACAAGTTCAAGTTGAATTTATTGACTCCCTTTCCTTATCTGCTGGGATTACAGGATTAGTTGAAAGAGGTCTGCAATTACAAGAAGCAGGTCAATCATACCAGGAAATTGCAGCAGCATTAAGAGGAATGGTATCGAAGTTTCGCAACTATATTCTAATAGGAAATTTAACTCAACTATATAAAGGTGGAAGGCTAAGTAGTGTACAATTCTATTTAGGAAGCCTCCTTAAAATAAAACCTGTTATTCAAATTACTCCACAAGGAGAGCTTAAGGAATTAGATAAGGTACGTTCTCATAAAAAAGCAATCCAGTATCTCATCAATAAGGCAGTTGAAGCCTCGGTAAATGATGGTTTACAACATGTATATATAATGCACGCGAATGCCGAGCAGCAAGCAAATGATTTAAAAGAAGCCATTTTACAACAAGCACCACATTTACAGTTTACAATTGGCGAGATTAGTACATCCCTAGCAGTACATGCTGGAGAGGATACAGTTGCGTTACTATGGTATTTGTAGGAACTAAACAAGATATAGCTCATATTAAAAGACTTCCGAATATCTATTTTTCGGAAGTCTTTTGACAATTATTATATTATTTTTACCGAAAGTTTTCCCATTAAAACTTATCTTTTATATGGAAAAATATATACTTCGTCCTCGGTGTATGTGCATAAGAATCCTCGTAGCTCCAGTATCTATTGCGGCTATTATTTGTATGGGCATTAACGTAAGGAACACCATTTTGAACACTTGTTACTATGGTCGAGTGATCATATCTGCCATCGCCTTGGAAATCATAAAAAATAAGATCCCCTGGGAGTAACTGATCAGGCGAATTTACTTGTGTTGCTTGCAAACCCTTTGTAGAGCCTGCTAAGTACCAACGCAATGAATGCGGAGTGCTCCAACTCAAACTCCATGTTTCACTGCTCAACCACCACCCTCTCTCCCTGTTGGGTTGCCCTCTCATTGGAGCCCCTCCTGCAAACAGGCATTGTGAAATATAATTAGTGCAGTCCACATCGAACATTGGAAACCTTGGATTATTACTGTTCCACCATTTCTGTGCATAGGCTACTGCAGCCTCACGATTGTATGTCGCCAATTTTCATCCTCCCTCTATTTTGTTTATATGATTAAACAGGAAATATATGCTAGTATGGAATAAATGAACTAATTAATTTTTTCGACAAATTACTTTTAGAAAGGAAGATGGTCCGTGAAACAGCATGCAGAAAAAGAAATTTCAGAGCCCACTCTACTTTGCGATAAAAAAGGTAATTTGAACCCCAAGGCAATTGGATATGCAAAGAAGCCTCTAATTGAAAGCAACTTGAAAGGTCATTATATGCGCAAGAAGAAATGGAATTATTGGTGTGTTTTTGGGGACGATATTCTTTTTTCTGCGACGATTAGTCACCTAGATTACGCAGCAGTTTGCTTTGTCTATTTCCTTAATTATGAAACACAACGTTATGTTGAAAAGACAGTTACGATTCCCCTGGGAAATAAACTAAAAATGCCAACAAATATATTAGAAAGTATTCAACTTCATTCCAAAGAAATGTCTATCCAACTAATGTATATACAAAACGAGACGCATATGACCGTAACAATTCCTGATTTTGATGGAGACTTATTACATGCAGATTTACATATATCTCATCCAATTGAAGATGATTCGTTAAATGTTGTTATTCCTTGGAATCGGCAACAATTTCAATTTACTGGGAAGCACCATACTCTACCGACGACCGGTTTTGTAAAGATTGGAGATTCCCGCTTCACATTCCAGCCAGAGGACAATTTTGCTGTTCTTGACTATGGTAGAGGAGTTTGGCCAAGAGCTGCTATTTGGAACTGGGGATTTGCTTCTCAACGAGTTGGCTCCAAAAGAATTGGTTTAAATTTTGGAGCCAAATGGACAGATGGTACAGGTATGACGGAAAACGCGATTTTCATAGATGGTAAAATGACCAAAATTCATGAAGACTTACTTTTTACATACGATACAAAAGACTTTATGAAACCATGGAAAGTCCATACAAAATTCTCTGAAGATGTGAATATGACATTCACTCCCTTTTTCCACCGGATTGCTAAAACGGATATGAAATTTATATACTCCGAGGTAAATCAAATGATGGGTTATTTCAATGGTAGAATTCAATTAGAAAATGGACCAACTCTTGAAGTAAAACAATTACTCGGATGCATCGAAGAACATCAAGCTAAATGGTGAGTGGCAAGAAAAAGAGGATCGCGACTAATGTCACGATCCTCTTTTTCCTTTAGTACACCTTTGCTAGTTGGAATTGTAAGATTTTCCCTGGTACGTTTTCTGCATAAAAAAAGTTGTCTCCAGTAAGTATTGGTTACTTAGAGACAACTTTTTTAGGTAGGAGAACCTTATGCACCCATGTTATACGAGTTGCTTCACTAACTTTTTATTTCGTTCTTTAAATACTTCATTGTGTGAGGAGACCATTGCAAATTTGTTAGCATCTGGTTGGATATATTGCTTTGCCTGATTCACTGCATTAGCTGCATCTTGGAATGTCCCGGCTATTAGATTTACTTTGCCTGGATATTGGATGATATCCCCTGCTGCATAAATCCCAGCAACAGATGATTCCCCTCTACTAGTACCTTTCACATAGAAATCATCTGCAATATCAATGGATATTTTACTCTTTTTCAGAAGTTCTGCATCCTGATCATAGCCATGATTAATAATAACCTCATCGACTTCTACTTGAATAACCTCGCCTGTCTCATTGTTAAGAACTGCAACTCGTTCTATCATGTCATGATTTGCATTAGCGAATAGCTTAGTAATCTTCGTATTGAAAAAGCAGGTTACAGAGCTTTCTAGCAACTGAGTTACCTGTGCTTCATGACCATTTAACGAATCTTTACGATAAGTCACATATACTTTTTTGGCAATAGGCTCCAATTCATTTGCCCAATCAATTGCTGCGTTTCCTCCACCTGAGATAATGACTGTCTTATCTTTAAAACGTTGAATTGATTTGACTGTGTAGTTTAAGTTGCTGACCTCGAACCGCTCCGCCCCTTCAATTTCTAGTTTGGTAGGCTTCAAAATCCCACTTCCTACTGCAATGATAATAGTTTTCGAAAAATGTTCCACTCCTGAAGCGGCGTGCAAAACAAAAATACCGTCTTCTCGGCGAGTAATGGACTCTACTTTCTCATTCACTACAACTTCTGGGTCGAACGTTAGTCCTTGTTGAACTAATTGTTCGATTAATCGTTCACCGGAAATTGGAGTCTGGCCACCTACGTCCCAAATCATTTTCTCCGGATACACATGCAACTTTCCACCTAATTGAGGTTGGAACTCTATAATTTTCACTTTCATTTCTCTTAAACCACTATAAAAAGCAGAATACAACCCCGCTGGACCTCCACCAATAACCGTCACATCAAATACATTATGCATTTTTTTAGTCTCCTACCCCTAAAAATTATTTGTTGACATAAGTTGAATAATTAAATATAGTTGCTAATATGATAATGATAATCGTTATCAGTAAATTTAGCAAGAATTAGTTTGGAGGTATTTAAAATGGTTCGTTTATATACGGACGATTTATCCATTGGCTACGGTGAGCAACTGATCGTAAAAGATTTAACTGTACAAATTCCAAATCAGAAAATAACTACAATAATTGGACCTAACGGATGCGGGAAGTCCACCCTGCTTAAAGCTATTACACGTATCATTTCTCATCAGTCTGGTACGGTCGTATTAGATGGTAAAAATGTATCCAAAGAAAACACGAAAGTTCTTGCCAAAAAGATGGCAATTTTACCTCAGACTCCAGAAAGCGCTAGCGGTCTAACAGTAGGTGAATTAGTTTCTTACGGACGCTTCCCATATCAAACAGGTTTTGGTCGGCTTTCTCAAAAGGATTATGAAGTAATAGATTGGGCAATGAAAGTTACAAACACAAGTACTTTTAAGTATTTACCAGTTGATTCTCTTTCTGGCGGTCAACGTCAACGCGTATGGATAGCGATGGCTCTTGCACAAGAGACGGAGATTATTTTTCTTGATGAGCCTACCACTTACCTAGATATGGCGCATCAATTGGAAGTTCTTGAACTTCTGCAGCGTCTAAATCAAGAGGAAAAACGCACCATTGTAATGGTATTACATGATTTAAACCAAGCTGCACGTTTTGCAGACTATATCGTGGCTTTAAAGGACGGACAAATTGTGAAAGCTGGTCCTTGTGAAGAAGTTATCACAAAAGAAGTGTTACGTGGTGTCTTTAATATAGATGCCGAAATCGGAATAGATCCACGTACGGGCAAACCAATGTGTATTACATATGATTTACTAAAAGGGGAATAGACAGATGAAAAAGCTAATATTGCCGATTACAATCTTACTAGTACTTATCTTAGGTGCTTGCAACAGTGAAACCACTGATACACCAGCAAATGAAACGAAAGATGAACCTACTACCATTACATATGAATCTGAAACTGGACCGGTAGAAGTTCCAGCAGATCCTAAACGAGTTGTCGTTCTTTCAACTTATGCAGGAAACGTAGCTGCACTAGATGTAAATTTAGTGGGAGTTGATTCATGGTCAAAATCTAATCCTGGATACGATGCATACCTAGCAGATGTGGAGGAAGTATCGGAAGAAAACTTAGAAAAAATTATTGAATTAGACCCAGATTTAATCATCGGATCCTCTACTACTCAAAACTTAGATAAAATTAAAGAAATTGCACCGACAGTCACATTCACTTATGGAAAAGTAGATTATTTGACGCAGCATTTAGAAATAGGAAAACTACTGAATAAAGAACAAGAAGCACAAACATGGATTGATGATTTCAAAGAACGTTCGGCAGTAGCTGGAGAAGAAATTAAAGCAGTAATTGGAGAAAATGCTACTGTTTCAGTTTTCGAAAACTTTGACAAACAATTATATGTCTTCGGCGATAATTGGGGTCGCGGAACAGAAGTTCTTTATCAAGCAATGGGTCTAAAAATGCCTGACAAAGTAAAAGAAATGGCTTTAGAGGCTGGATATTATGCGTTATCTTTAGAAGTTCTCCCTGAATATTCGGGAGACTATGTGATTTTAAGTAAAGTCGCAGATCAAGATAACTCTTTCCAAGAAACAGATGTTTTTAAAAATATTCCTGCTGTTAAAAACGGCCAACTATTTGAAGCAAATGCAGAAGAATTTTACTTTAATGATCCTATATCATTAGACTATCAATTGGAGTTCTTTAAAGAAAGTTTCTTAAACAATAAGTAATAATAGTGGAGGAATTCTATTGGGATTCCTCCACTATTTTTGTAGAAAGGATAACATGATGAAAACCTCTATTCATTTTAGTTTAAAGTTTGTTATTGGGCTTATTTTATTGGTAGGAATGTTCTGTGTTTCAATGGTTTTTGGCGCAGCTTCGACATCCTTACAAGATGTATGGCAATCAATTTTTACTGGTGTCAAAAGCGATTCTATCAATATATTAAGAGAGCTAAGACTCCCTAGAGAAGTTGCAGCAATGTTGGTTGGTGCTGCTTTAGCGGTGTCAGGTGCTATTATGCAAGGTATAACGCGCAATCCCCTCGCCGATCCTGGATTATTAGGATTGACATCGGGTGCGAACGCAGCCCTCGCTATTAGCCTTGCACTAATTCCTGGGATAAATTACTTTGGTATCACTATTGCATGTTTTATAGGAGCTGCAGTTGGTGCAGTGATGGTATTTGGTATTGGGGCAACGAAAAAAGGTGGCTTTTCCCCTCTCCGAATAGTTCTAGCTGGTGCAGCAGTATCCGCGTTTTTGTATGCTGTTGCCGACGGAGTGGGAATCTATTTTAAGATTTCGAAAGATGTCTCTATGTGGACAGCGGGTGGATTAATAGGAACTTCCTGGAGTCAGCTCCAGATGATTACTCCCTTTATCGCTATGGGAATCGTTGTAGCACTTTTACTATCTAGACAGTTAACTATTTTAAGTTTAAATGAAGAAGTAGCAGTCGGACTTGGGCAAAAAACTACTCAAACGAAAACAATTTTAT
The DNA here is from genome assembly GCF_038008345.1 of Psychrobacillus sp. FSL H8-0510. Classification (NCBI taxonomy): domain Bacteria; kingdom Bacillati; phylum Bacillota; class Bacilli; order Caryophanales; family Bacillaceae; genus Psychrobacillus; species Psychrobacillus sp. FSL H8-0510. The sequence goes on along the minus strand of NZ_JBBOYZ010000001.1, from coordinate 539,332 downwards.
TTATAGTTGTTATTCTACTTGCCGGAGCCTCTGTAGCACTTGTAGGAAATATGGCTTTTGTTGGTTTAATGGTCCCTCATATTGTTCGATCAATAGTTGGAACAGACTACCGTCTAATTATTCCTATGTCCGTTATAGCAGGAGCATTCCTAATGCTTATTGCTGATACAATTGGACGAACTATAAATATTCCGTATGAGACACCAGTCGCTGCCATTATAGCTATTATGGGATTACCTTTCTTTTTAGTGATCGTTCGTAAAGGAGGGCGTATTTTTCAATGATTCATCGTCAGCAAGTTAAAAAACAACGTATACTTTTTATTGTTTTACTATCGTTGATCGTTATTACTGTTTTTATAAGTGCAGGTATTGGTTATTCTACCCTAACCTTTAATCGTCTATTACCAACTTTTTTAGGGCAAGGCACATTTAAAGAGGAATTTGTTTTGTTCTCTGTTCGCTTACCAAGAATTATCATTACAATCCTTGCTGGAATGGCTTTAGCGCTATCTGGTGCTATTTTACAAAGCATTACACGTAATGATTTAGCAGATCCCGGTATTATTGGGATTAACTCCGGAGCCGGAGTGGCAGTTTCAATTTTCTTCTTATTCATACCGATTCAATCTGGTTCTTTTGTATACTTACTACCTTTAGTGGCATTTGTTGGCGCTTTGATTACTGCAATTTTTATATATATCCTTTCGTATAACCGAGGAACAGGGCTACAGCCAGTTCGATTAATTTTAGTTGGTGTTGGATTCTCTATGGCTCTTTCAGGCTTAATGATTGTCTTTATCTCTTCAGCTGATCGTCAAAAAGTAGACTTCATTGCTAATTGGATGGCAGGGAATATTTGGGGTGCGGATTGGCCATTTATTTTGGCACTTTTACCTTGGCTAATCGTACTTATTCCGTTTACGTTATATAAGGCAAATAAACTAAACTTACTCAACTTAAATGAACCTGTAGCAATTGGCGTAGGTGTTGCAATTGAGAAGGAGCGTATTACCCTTTTATTAGCCGCTGTGGCTCTTGCAGCATCTGCAGTGTCTGTAACTGGAGGAATTGCTTTTGTAGGCTTAATGGCCCCTCATATTGCCAAATCATTAGTTGGACCACGTCATCAATTATTCATCCCTATTTCTATCCTCATTGGTGGTTGGCTCTTGCTATTTGCTGATACTATCGGTCGCAATGTTATCGAACCAAATGGTATACCAGCCGGAGTAGTCGTTGCTTTAATAGGGGCTCCTTACTTTATGTATTTATTGATGAGAAAGTAATTATTTAGTTTACTCTTTTACAATTGGAACTCATTTGCTCAGAAGTTTTTAGAACGTAGCAGTGCAGATTAATTTAAATAGATGCATTTCCCAGTCCACAAGTAATCTTCAGATGAACGCGAGTATACAATACTGTCGCGCAAGTAAATAATTATACAAAAAAATGGACTACGAATTTTTCTCGTAGTCCATTCAGACTGTAGACAAACTCAATTTTAGGGGTATAGAGTTGAATATTAAACTCGGTAAGGCCCACCACTTTGCTTTCCGTGGGCTTGGCTTCAGCCTCCTCGTCACTACGTTCCTGCGGGGTCTTCAGCTCAAGCTTTCCCCACTGGAGTCTTCGTGGTGGACCTTGCCTTATAAACAGTTCCAATAGAGTATTCAATTCTTACTTTTAATAGGATGAATAAACATCCTTAGGAACATTTATTACTATTCATAACCGTTTATAAAAATACCTTTGTCGTCAAATTGAATGGACTACGAATATTTTTCGTAGTCCATTTTCTTATGATTGAAGGTATTTCCACATTTTCTCTGGGTAGTCCGTGAAAATAGCATCTACCCCAATTCGCTTTAACAAATCTGCATATTTTTCATCATTGACTGTAAAAACACGAACTTTTTTACCACTTCCAATTGCTTCTGCTCCCATTTTCCTAAGAACTGTCGGGAAAAATGCATGTAAGGCATCTGCTCCTACTACATCAGCATATTTGTGCGGTTCAATCATAACTTCCATAAAGAGTACAGCCGTTTCTATAGGTGGAGCCAATTGTTTAACATTCCGAACCATCTCATGGTTGAACGAGGAGATTACGACACGAGCCTCTAATCGATAATCCTTTAACATTTGTAGCACTGCCTGCTCCATACCTTCATATGGAAAAACGTCAGATTTCAGCTCTATATTTAGATGATGAGGTGTATCTTTAAATACATATAGCACTTCTCTTAGCGTGGGGATTGTTTCTTTTTTAAATTCGTGGGAGTACCAAGAACCAAAGTCAAATTTCTTTAATTCAGCTAATGTCATATCTTTGATAAACCCTGTTCCATTGGATGTACGATTGATGGTTTCATCATGTATTACAACCAATTCATGGTCTTTCGTCATATGAACATCGAATTCCACACCATGTATTGGTAGTTTTGCAGCTGCTTTAAAAGCTGCGATTGTGTTTTCTGGATGCGTACCTGAAGAACCTCGATGGGCATAAATTTTCATGGAGCCTACCTCCTTGTACTATATTCACTTTATTATACCTCTTTGTTTTTTGTATAAGAAAGCACAAATCACCAGCTTTTATTCCTCTTCTAAAATGTCTTTCAAAAACTTTTCTCTATTTTGTAAAAAGTATTTCGTCAGTTGAAAATGGTCCGTTTCTTCATATTCTATTTCTGTAATTTCCCCGTTGTCAAAACTTAGAATAACAGCTTCCGGGTAACCTAATAAAATAGGTGAGTGTGTGGCGATGATAAATTGGCTATCATCTTCTTGTACTAAGTCATGTAGAATTCTTAGAAACGCTAGCTGACGTGCTGGTGATAAAGCCGCTTCCGGCTCATCTAGCAAATAAATACCTCTACCTCTAAATCTATTAGAGAAAAGCGAGAAAAATGCCTCTCCATGAGATTGATGGTGTAAGGATTTTCCGCCGTAAGGACCAGTTCCCAGTGTATCTATATGAGTGGCAAAATTATAAAATGACTCCGCACGAAGAAAGAAGCCATTGGTAACTTTCGGAAGCCAGGAGAGCCTTATATAATCTCCAAGTGATGATTCTGATGCATCTACCTCGTAAAAGTTATTTCTTCCTCCTCCAGCCGTATTGAATTCACATTTATCTGCTATAGCTTCTAACAAAGTAGATTTTCCCGATCCATTTTCTCCTACGAAAAAAGTAACTTTGTTGTGTAAATCTAGTTGATCTAAGTTTTTGATAGATGGTATAGAAAATGGATACTGATTATAAGATGAAATATTATCTCTTTGGAGTTCAATTCTTCTTAAAAACATCCTTTCACCTCAATCCATAATTAGTTTGTTACTATATGTATTAGCTAACTCTTTTATAAATTCATATCCTCTATCTACGAACGGTTCCATACCAAGGTCTAAGTCTCTCCAGGTACTTCCCTGTCTAATACACTAAGAATGGAGAAGTTTATATGCCAATTTAATATTTGCTTTCAGATAAACTGGCAAGTCTGGATTATCTAAAATTTCCTGTGCCGATACCCAATAAACTTCACTCACCTCATCCAGGCATTTAGCATAAGGTATGCCAGATTCATGCTCGCAAAGAAAAACAATGTCTACGACAGTTAAACCCGTATCAGTTACAAATAAAGTACTGTTAACATACCTAAGATTGGAAACCTGTACACCCACTTCTTCTGAAATTTCTCTTTTTAGCGTTTCTTCTAATATATTGGAAGATATCCCATCTTTCTCTACCTTACCTCCAACAAGAGATAATAACCCTCCTGCGTGCTCTTCTTTTTCACTTCTTCTTATTAACAGCCACTTATCATTTTGGTAGATTGCCCCTTCAACATTAACGATGAACATTATCTTCCCCCCTCATTTTGTATATTCTATATAGCAAAAGTCTTTTCCTCTATTTGTACCTCTTATCTTGAAGAAATGATTATCCTCTCTGTTCCATTTAATTGAAGACGCTGTTTAAGAAAAAGGTCAATTAATCGATTATGGATATTTTTATAAGAATTGATTTATACTTTAGAGGATTGATATGAAAAGGAGTAGATTAAATGGAAAAGTTAGCGACATTCTTAATGTTTCAAGATGACAATGCAGAAGAAGCGATGAATTATTACACAAACCTTATCGAGGATTCTCAAATTACAAGTATTGTTCGTTACGGACCTAATGAATCTGGAAAAGAAGGAACGGTAATGCAGGCTACTTTTACTTTAAAACAGCAAGAATTTATGTGTATTGACAGTCATGTGAAACATCAATTTTCTTTTACTCCTTCAGTCTCCATATTTGTTACATGTGATACGGAAGAGGAACTGAACGATCTTTATCAATCACTCAACGAAGGTGGACAAACACTCATGCCTTTAGGTGACTATGGTTTTAGTAAAAAGTTTGGTTGGCTAAATGACCGTTTCGGAGTTTCATGGCAACTAAATCTCCCAAAATAATAGAAAAACCTTTTTTTCTCCTCCTAATATCAAAAATAATAATATAATTTCTAACGACATGCCTTAGTAAACACAAGAAAAGGGCTTGGAAGTTCTCCAAGCCCTCTCTATTTCAATATCAGCAACCTATTTTAACATTGCCTAATTTAGCAAACTTCTTGTATAAAAATGAGTATTACTCACTGTCGTAAATCCAGCTCTTTCATAAATAGACAATGCCTGAGTATTATCAGTTTCTACATCCAAATAGACCGATGTTTTCCCCATACGATTAGCTTCGTTTTTACTCCAGTTTAATAAGGATGTTGCCACACCATTATTACGTGCATTTTCATGAACAGCAAGCCCTGTCGCCCATAGCTTTTCGCCTTCCTCAACTACAGTAACTGTTCCGACTACTTCACCTTGTAAGTAAGCAACCATCAAATGACGATTTGGCGTTTGAGTATTAAAAGCAATTAACACTTTAGATTCTTCTTCCGTGTCGCCAAATGCACTTACTAATACGTCAACGACCTCTGACTCTTCTTTGGTGTATTCTAATACTTCGACTTCACTTTCTATTTCCACTTTTCTCATCGCAGTTGCTACCATTGTTCGCTCTTGAAAATCAAAAGCATATCCAAGTTTATGCAGTAGCTGCTTACCTGCTTCCGAGCTTTCTGGATTTAAAGCGATATCTGAAACAGCTGCTCTTACTTCTAGATTTTTGCCCAATTCTCTTACCAGTCTTTCGCCTATCCCTAATCTCCGAACACCAGGTAGCACAACACTACTCCATTCAAAATCGAGTGTCGCTATTCGATCAATGGACGTTAACACGCCAACCAAACGGTCGCTATCGTCCTCATAGGCTAATATGCAAAAACCCTTTGTATAGAAGTCGGATAGCTCCCCTACATTTAGCAGAGAAGTATAATCCACTTTATCCATGTTTTCTGCCTCAACTATCAATTCCGTTATTTCTTCCATTGTCTCCTCGTCTAAAGGAAAGGACACAGTCATTATAGATATATTCATTTATTTCTCCTTAAGTCTTTGAATTCGTTAACATACTATAATATTTGCCTTTCTTTTGCAACAACTCATCTTGAGTACCCGACTCGATTAGTTTTCCAGCTTCCATCACGAATATTAAATCAGCTTGGCGTATCGTATTTAGTCGATGGGCTATTACAAAACTCGTTCTTCCCTCCATTAGTCGTTCAAGTGCCTCTTGGATTTTCATCTCGGTCACAGTATCTATACTCGATGTTGCTTCATCTAATAAAAGTATTGCTGGATCTGCAATTAGCGCTCGTGCAATGGATAATAACTGCTTTTGACCTTGACTAATTTCGCCACCATCAGCTGATAAAATGGTGTCATAGCCATTTGGTAGTTTCATGATGAAATCATGTGCATTCGCTTCTTTAGCAGCGTGTAACACTTCTTCATCCGTAGCATTTAATTTGCCATATCTAATATTTTCTCTTACCGTCATTTCGAACAAAAACGGATCCTGTAAAACAAATGCCGTTTGACTTCGTAGTGTATGTCTAGGCAACTCATCGATAGAAATCCCGTCTACTAATATGCGTCCACCATTTACTTCATAAAAACGCGCTAGCAGCTGCATAATGGTCGTTTTTCCAGCTCCTGTTGCGCCAACTAATGCGGCAGTTTTCCCTGAATCCACATGAAAAGATACATTGGAAATAGTCGGAGACTCATCATCTTTGTTGTAATAAAACGTTACATCTTCAAATGTTACATTTCCTTTCAATACATAATCTGCATTGTCTAGAGCAGCGTCGTCTTCAATTGGCTCATCCATAATAGCAAAAACACGTTCCGCACCTGCAATTGCAGATAATACCGTATTGAATTGGTTAGCTAAATCATTTAATGGACGAGTAAATTGCCTTGAATACTCCGTAAAAATAACAATCTCTCCTATTGTCACATGCCCATAATAGGCTAATAACCCACCTACAGCAGCAACTAGTGTAAAACTTGTATTATTCAATAAGTTCATCACTTTTGGTATAAAACCGGAGTAAGTTAAAGCCCAAAATCCAGTTCTCTTTAAGCGTTCACTTTTAATAGCAAACTCTTCTAGCATTCTTCCTTCTTGTGAGAAGGCTTTTACAATTCGTTGACCAGAAATTGTTTCTTCAATCATTCCATTTAGTTCACCAACTGCTTTTTGCTGTTCCTTAAATAATTTTGAGGTACGCTTCGTTATCCATCTCATTGCAAAATACATAAAAGGCACAATGATAAGCGTCACTAAGGTCATAAGCGGACTCAATAAAAGCATGACAACTGTTGTCCCAACCAAAGTTAGAATACTTGAAAATACTTGGATAAAGGACGAATTTAAAGTTTGACTAACGTTTTCAATATCATTTGTCATACGACTCATTAGCTCGCCGTGCTGGCGTTTATCAAAAAAGGACACGGGGAGCTTCTGTAAATGTTCAAATAATCCTGTACGAAGTCTAAATATTGTTTGCTGAGAAATGCCGATCATCCAATAACTTTGCAAATAAGTAGCAATAGAGAAAAACAAGTAAACGAAAAGTAATACTCCAATTATTTTGGAAAGACCGACAAATATACTTTTGGAGATATGGTCATCCACAATTACTCCGATTAGATATGGTCCAACTAAAGCTAATGCCGAGCTGACAACTACCATCAGAAGAACGATGACTAATAGAAAACGTTGTTCGTCTACTAAATTCCAAATCCCCTTTAAAACACCCTTCCAATCGGAAGCTTTATCCACCTTCTTTTTATGGTCTTTCTGTAAATCTTCTTTAGTAATAATAGGCTCATAGCCGAAAGGTTTACGAATGAAGTTCATCATGTTCGCCCCCCTCTTGTTGTGATTCCGCTATTGCTTTATAAAGAGTGGAGTCCTTCATCAACTCATCATGAGTTCCATAAGCAGATACCTGGCCCTCTTCTAATAGTAAAATATGATCTGCGCCCTTTGCAGTTCGGATTTTCTGGGTAATAACAAGCATCGTTGCATTTTCTTCTTCAAGAGCTTCCCACAACGCATTTTCTGTTGAAACATCTAATGCACTTGTACTATCATCTAATAATAATATTTCTGGTTTCCTTACGAGTGCACGTGCAATGGATAATCTCTGTTTCTGACCTCCAGAGAGATTGACTCCCTTTTGCCCTACTCTCGTATTATATTGGTCTGGGAATTGTTCGATAGATTCATGAATTTGCGCTTGGTTAGCTGCTTCTCTCAGCAACTCTTCCGTCGCTGCCTGATCTCCCCAACCAATATTTTCTTCTATACTTCCCGTAAAAAGAATAGATTGTTGAGGAACAAGTCCAATTATCTTTCTTAACTCTTTAAGTGGCCATTCTTTAACATCGATTCCGTCTATTAATATAGTTCCTTCTGTTGTATCGAAAAACCTCGGGATTAAATTGAGAAGCGTTGATTTTCCAGAACCAGTAGCTCCCATAATCGCAAGCTTGGATCCTGGTTGCACTTTAAAGGAGACGCCTTTTAATACAGGTAAATCTGTCGTTGGGTAATGAAATGACACATGCTGAAACTCAATTTCTCCTATTCCCGGAGTCGTCCCTTCTGAGTCTTCATTAATAATTTCAATGCCCTCCTCGACCTTGAGCACTTCCTCCATCCGTTCCGATGATGCTTTTGCTCTAGAGAAGAAAATAATAATGAAAGCAAACATAGAAAAGGCACCTGTCATACGCATCGCATAGTTAATAATAGCTACTAGCTCCCCTAATTCCACGTCACCCGTTTGAATTTCTTTTGCTCCAAACCATAATACTGCCAATAAGCTGACATTCATTACAAAGAGCAATACAGGCAGTATTAACTCCATGATACGGAATGCTTTAACATTATCCACTTTTAAGTTATCTGCAACAGATGCAAAACGACTTGACTCAAAATTACCACGCAAATATGCTTTTATTAAACGTACCGCCTGTAAATTTTCTTGTATTTTCCTTGTGACCAGGTCTACCCTTTTTTGAACTTTACTAAATAATTTTAAGCCATTCCTACTCATTATGTATAAGAATACAACTAAAAATGGAGCACCTATTACTAAGAACATAGCCAAGTATGGATCCACTATAAAGGACATAATAATACTTCCCACGACTAGTAAAGGCGCTCGAAGCATAATACGTAATCCCATAAAAATTAAATTTTGTGTAATTGTCACATCAGTAGTTAAACGTGTGATTAAACTAGCTGTTGGAAACTTTAAAAAAGTAGCCATTGTAAAGGCTTGCACTTTTTTAAATAATGCCTGACGTATATCAAACCCATAACTTTGCACAATATGGGAAGCGATATATGTATTAATAATTCCTGCTAAGAATGCCAAAAAAGATATCCCGAGCATGATACTTCCCCAAAGAATAATAGCTTGCTGGTCCTCAGCCAAAATACCATCATCAATAATAATAGCAATTAGCAATGGTTGAACAAGCTCTACGGAAAGCTCTACTAACATCAACACTAAAGCGACAATAACCAATATTTTATATGGAGATAAATAAGAAAGAATTGTCTTCAAAATTAAAACACCCCTAGATTCTTCGATACTCGAATTAATTCTTGTAAAACCTATTATGCCATAAACTCTTCTGAAGACATAGAAAAAGATGACTTAATATTTTGAAAGTCATCCTTTACTTTTACGCATCCATTTAATTTCTCCTGCAATAGAGAGCCAGGTGACAAATAGAAGCATAATAATTACTCCAATATATTGCCATGATCCAAGTATTTGTCCAAACCAGAATACCGATATAATCATCGCGGTTAATGGCTCAATGCTAGAAAGTATACTTGTTTCCACTGCTGTTATGTATTTCATACTCGACAAAAACAAGATAAACGCAATGGTTCCTATTAATATAATAATTACGACGATCAAGTTTATAGGAAATACAGTAAGATGAGTCCATTCATCTGATTTCCATACTTGGGTAACTCCTGCTAGCACTACCCCTCCTACTAACATTCCCCAACCTACAATAAGAAGAACTCCCCACTCTTTCATTAATCGAGCGGGATAGACGGTATAAATGGAAAAAGCTACACCTACCGCTAAGCCCCAAAGTAAAGCTTCTTTACTTATTAATAATACCTTCACATTTGCATTCGTTAACAACAAAAACAAACCAATTAGCGTGCCGATAATACCTATAATCTGATATTTAGGTGGAAATATTTTGTTCTTCCAAGATAAAAATAAAATGATATAGACAGGTCCTAGAAACTGAAGAAGTGTAGCGATTGATGCATTACTTGCTTCAATTGCAGCAACAAATGTATATTGAACACCTAACATTCCTAGCACGCTGAAAACAACTAATTGTTTAAGCCAACTAATATCTGTCCATATCAGAAATATTTGCTTACCAGTTATGGCGAGAAAAAATAGTATGCATAAACCGGCCGTTATTAAGCGGACCGTCAAAAAAAAGGAAACGGACAAATTTGTATTATTTAATATCCATTCCATCATGGGTCCGGTTGCCCCCCATAGTATAGACCCAAGAATTATAAGCAGTATACCTTTGGACCTTGTAAAATCATTTTTTATCAATTAAACACACCACTTTCGAAAGTACTTTTTACCCACCTGTTTATAAATAAATGAATATATGGTATTATACTAATGACTTTTAGAAACGAAATAAAAAAATATTAGACTATTTAAGGAGGCCCTGTATATGTTTCTCAAGGAAGAATCTTTAGACCTAGGCAACACCTTTTTTAAACATTTGCCGACACCGAGTTTTATGACGGACAACAAAGGCAAGATCGTCTGGTGTAGCCAAGAAGCAGTAAAACAATTAGGTTACTCTATTAATGATCTACAAGACATGGATGTACCATTTTTTACAGACTATACACAAGGTCACATAACTGCAAATTGGGAAACTATTTTACAAACAGAGGATCCCTTTGAGATTAGTCCTGTAGTTCTATATTCAAAAGATAGAATAGCTATAAAAACTTCCATCGTAGCAAAGTCTTTTTCATGGCAAGACACGCGCTATGTATTATTTCAGATTAAAACAGATACAAAGGATCTCATGGAAGCATCTTCTTTTCATGAGCTTCAACTCATAAAAAAAGGATTGTCTAATTCCTACATGATCGTCTATATAGATCCCGAGGGACTAATCATGCATGCGAATGATAAGTTTTTGAAAAAGAGTGCCTGGACTCCTAAACGAATTGTCGGAAAATCATTTTGGCAGTTACTCCCGGACACCCCTGAACATATGGCAATTGGAAACCAAATAATTACGCGTCTTCGAGATGGAAAAGTATTTCAAGGATCCGTGGAGAAAATCACAAAAGACGGAACTACTTTTTGGGTGAATTTACTCGCTATTCCAGTCCACAATACTCAAAATAATACTCCTTACTTTTTATTATTGGAAGATGAAATAACAGAAAAAAAATTAATGCAGACTAAACTTGAACAAATAGCTTATGTAGATACAGAAACAGGTTTGCTAAGCAGACATCGTCTAGAAGAAGTAGTAAATGAATATATTAATGAAAAAAAATCATTTTCTTTTGTGTTCATTGGCATTGATCAATTTTATACGTTAAAAGAAATTTTTAATGATCAAACAGAAACAAAAATGTTAAATGAGTTCACTAAACGATTAAAAATTTACTTTGAAGATTCTATTATAGCAAGATCCGGTAGAGATGATTTTGCAATAGTCACTCCTTTAAGTGACTGGTATATCCAAGGATTTGCCAATTATTTAAAGCAAAATCCAATCTATTTAGACAGCAAAATAATCCCGATTACTGTTAGTGGAGCAATTACAAGGTATCCGGAAGATCAGCAATCTTACCTCCATTTGTTAAAAGCAACTACTAATACAATTCAAAAGGTTAAATTAGAGGGAGGCAGTATGATTGCGACTCTTTCCAAATCTGACCATTCAAAACTTTCTCGTAAGGTTCAAATTGAAAAGCGATTATTAGAAGCATTGAATCATCGTGATTTACACGTCATGTTCTTGCCTCAACAAGATGTCAAAACTGGAGCAATAACTTCTGTAGAGGCATTAGTTAGATGGGAAGATAGTGTACTGGGAACGGTCTCACCAGAGGAACTAATTCCTATCGCTGAGGAAACAGGATTGATCAATGAGATTGGTCAGTTTATGTTAGAAAAGTCTTGTGAGCAAGCTGCTATTTGGGCTCAAAAAGGAATGCCTATCAAAGTGAGCTTTAACTCTTCTATTCGCGAATTTAGAGATAAAAATATGGTAAAGACCATTCGAAAAGTACTTGAAAAGTACAAATGTTCTCCAGAACTTATCCAAATCGAGTTTACTGAAAAATTTGCACTCGAAGCAGAGGCAGAAAAAGCAATTGTTCAGCAAATACAGAAGCTGCAGCAAGATGGAATCGTCTTTGTGTTAGATGACTTCGGAACAGGCTATGCTTCTTTACGATACTTGCAAATGTTACCAATTGGGAAGTTGAAGATAGACAAATCTTTCATAAATTCTGTAACTAAACAAGAAAAACTCGAGAAGCTTGTTCAAGGTTTGGTGCAATTTGGCCAATCATTAGACCTTCAAGTGGTCGCGGAAGGTGTTGAAAGTGCCGAACAGTTTGCTCTACTTAAACGAGTCGGCTGTGACGCAGTCCAAGGCTATTACATTAGCCCGCCAATTTCCGCAGAAGAAGTAGAAAAAATGCTATAAAATAGGAAACATTTAAAGAGTCTGTCCCCAGGGCAGACTTTTTTTACATTATTTTTTAGGTAACTTACTTGCGGTAGCTGAGCATTTACTCGCTGTATTCATTCGGTTACTCGCTTTCGTTCTTCGATTACCAGCGCTCATTGGTGATATACTCGCGGACTTGAAAATTTAAAAACCGCGGGCAAAGACAAAGTCTCTTTGCTCACGGTTTTGTTTTTAATCTTAGAATTGCTTTCGTCCAAAGCTGTGTAATAATTTCAGCAAATACTAAGCCCATTGCAATCGAACCTGAAATCAGTAAAGCTAGAGAAGCAAATTCAAGAGCTAATGCATAATCTTTTTCCACAACACTTCTCATGGCATTATAAGCCGTGCCTCCAGGGACTAATGGAATGATTCCTGCAACACTAAAAATAATCATCGGCATTTTAAATTTTTTGGACATTATATGGGATACGAATGCAACGGTGAAGGCTCCTGCAAACGATGCACTCACCTGATCCTGATTTAACGAGTTCACATACATATAAACAATCCAACCGGTCATCCCCACTACTCCACAGTAAAACAGCGATTTCTTAGGTGCGTTAAATACTACTCCAAACGCTGCGGCTGCGATAAAACTTAAAATACCTTGAACTACATATATCAATTTGAATCCTCCCTACAGTGATAGTACTAGCGCGACTCCGGCTCCAATTGCAAACGCTGTGAGGAAAGCTTCTGCTCCCTTGGATAGACCTGATACAAAACTACCAGCCATTAAATCGCGGACTGCATTGGTGATGAGTAGACCTGGAACAAGTGGCATAACAGAACCAATAATGATGGTATCTATTTCACTTCCCAAACCAATGGCAACTGAAATGGTTGCAATGACAGTAACCACAAACGCCGCAAAAAATTCCGCAAAAAATTTAACCCTCGTCCTTATCTCTAACCGATCTGCTATTGCATAACCAATTCCTCCTGCAAGTAAAGCAGTAGGTACATCTATTAGTTTTCCGGAAAATAATAAAAGAAATGCACCTGAAGCAATTGCCGCTGCAACTATTTGAATCCAAAATGGATAGGTTTTATGTTCATCTTCAATCTGTTTAAGCTCGCTATATGCCTCTTCAATTGTAATGTCTCTAAAAGCTAATTTTCTAGATACATTATTAACGGAGGCGATTTTACCTAAATCCGTCGTTCTAGCATTTATTCGTACTAATCTTGTTGGAAGGTTTTTATTCCCACTAAAAATGATCCCTGTTGGAGTGACAAAGCTTTGAGATTGCGTAAGTTCCTGTGAAATAGCCATGCGGTCCATCGTATCTTCTGCTCGATACGTTTCAGCACCACTTTCCATCATTAACCGTCCTGCAAGTAAACAGCTCTCCACTACCAATTCATAATCTGTATCCAATAAGGAACACCTTCTTTCTTCCATTTAAGCTAATCTTATAGAACCAACTATAAAAAAACAAATACTGATGAAACCTTTACTTTATAAAAAAACAAAGAAAGTGACTAAAATAGCCACTTTCAGACTTAATATTTTTCTAATATAGTTTATCAATATATATTCATATTATAACTTTTAAATTCATCCGTAGCAAATAGAGGCAATTATTATCATTGTTCCTCGCGAAAATCACGCTTAGTGTTATAAATTATATAATAAATTAACTCCTATCACTTAGCGGGCTAGTTAGAAGTACTGGGTTATATTAAAGTTAAACTCTTGCCGAATAGATTCTTCGGGAGCTTTTGTTTATGGTCATGCTGCTACTAAAGCTTTATTCGTCAAATGGCCACTTCGGCAGCATATTGCTTAGCGTTTTGTCTTCTCGGTAACCGAGGACGTACTCTGCTTGCATAATTGTATGAATCTCTCGCGTTCCTTCATAAATAACTGGAGCCTTAGAATTTCTCAAATATCGAGCTACTGGATATTCATCGGAGTATCCATATGCCCCATGTATTTGCACCGCATCATCTGCTGCCTTATTAGCAAAATCGCATGCCTGCCATTTTGCTAGAGATGTTTCTCTTGTGTTGCGCACACCTTTGTTTTTTAGTTCGCCTACACGGTATACGAGAAGGCGACTCATTTGAAGTCCGGCCTCCATCTTAGCAATCATCTGTTGAACAAGCTGATGTCTGCCAATCTCTTTTCCGAACGTTTGACGTTCTTTGCTATACTTCACACTTGCTTCCAAACAAGCTATTGAAAGTCCAACAGCTCCTGCTGCTACTGTGAATCGACCATTATCTAGGGCTGACATGGCAATCTTAAATCCTTCTCCCTCTTTCCCAAGAAGATTTTCTTTTGGCACCCGCATATTGTCAAAAAATAGCTCTCCTGTATTCCCTGACTTAATACCATACTTACCTTTAATCGCTTTAGATGAGAATCCGTCCAGTGTACGCTCCACGATAAACGCACTAATACCATGGTGCTTTTTAGATTTATCGGTATAAGCAAAAACAATAAAATGATCAGCCACATCACAAAGAGAAATCCATGTCTTTTGGCCATTTAATATATAGTCGTCACCATCAAGTACTGCTACTGTAGACATCGAAGCTACATCTGAACCTGCACCTGGTTCTGTTAAACTAAACGCTCCAATTTTTTCACCATTTGCTTGTGGCAACAAATATTTTATCTTCTGCTCTTCTGTTGCCCATTGCATTAAGGTCATGGAATTTAAACCGGTATGAACTGAAACTGCCGTCCTAAAAGCCGTATCTCCGCGCTCCAATTCCTCACAAACAATAGCAAGTGAATTATAATCCATTCCACTGCCACCATATTTTTCAGGTATACAAACACCCATCAATCCAAGGTCTGCGAGTCTTTTCCAAATGGCAGGATCAAATGCACCGTCTAATTCCCATTTTGACATATGAGGAATTATTTCATGATCTACAAACTGCCGAACTGTTTTGCGCAACAGTACTTGTTCCTCTGAGAAGTCAAAGTTCATCTTTACTCACCTCTAGTACTAGATTCTTTTATTTCTACGCCTCTTGCTGCCATCTCTCTTATATATAATTCACCAGGAACGATTAATTCAGGTGGATATACTCCCCGATTTTTGATGACGTTGTTACCAATCATTTGCGCAACAATGGAAATCGTATTTGCTGTAGCTCTAGCCATTGCTGTTTCACCTGAAAGGGAGTCTTTTTTGGTCGCCAGTTCGTAAGTGAAGCTTGTAGGCATCCCATCTTTTAAACCTTCTACAATTACCCGCAGCAATACTGCATCCTCTTTATCCCCGAGTAATAATTGAGGTGTTAGGACTTCCTTTAATACATCTCGCGCCTTTACCATATTGCCATTCACATTAACAACTGTATTTTTGTTTGTTAGCCCTAAGTCTACGAGCAGTTTGAATTTTTCTGCATGTCCTTTATATCGAATCGTTTTGTATTCAAGTGTATCCACATTCGGAAAAGATTTAGGTAGAGTTGAAGTCCCACCTGCTGTATGAAATGCCTCCAGTTCACGATATCCTTCAAAAGTAATAGGTTCTACTTCTGAAAGTGAAGGAATTTCCTGAAGTTTCCCTTCTCTCACGACATGTGAAGCATCTGTGTAATGATCAAAGACCCCTTCCAATGAAAAAACAATATTGTAACCAAAAATCCCCTCTGGTTCAACTGGTATTCCACCGACATATAAACGAATAGCATTCACTTCATCAAGTTTGGAAGCTCCGTATCCAGCCAATATATTAATCATTCCAGGAGCAACACCTAAATCCGGAATTAGAGTAATCCCCTTAGTTTTAGCTTTTTCATGAAGCATTAATACGTGATCCGTTGCTCCACCAATATGTCCTCCCAGATCAATAGAATGGATTCCCTCTTCTATAGCAAGCCGAGCTATTTTTTCGTTAAATGTATAAAATAATGCATTAATAATTACATCCGCTTCTCTCATGATTTTGCGTATGCTATCATCCTCGTTAGCATCTAGTCTTAAAACTTCAATCTTGGAGTTTTGCAATCTTTCCTTAAACATCTTCGCTTGACCTACATCTAGATCACATAAAAGAACCTTATCCACGTTTGGGCTTAACACTAAATCACGAGCTGCTTCTTTCCCCATTAACCCTGCACCTAATACAGCAACTATCATATAATTTTCCCCCTATTATTCTGTGTCTATTTGTGCGCGTTGTAATTTCCCACTGTAGTCGATATATATGCTCTTCCATTCTGTATACACATCTAATGCTGCTACCCCTGAATCGCGATGTCCGTTTCCAGTCCCTTTTGTTCCTCCAAAAGGCAGGTGAATTTCTGCGCCTGTTGTACCTGCGTTAATATATACAATTCCAGTATCTAAATCACGCTGTGCACGGAATACTTTGTTGACATCATTCGAATAAATTGAGCTGGATAATCCAAATTTCACTCCATTATTTACTTCAATCGCTTCTTCTAGAGAACCTACTTCTATCAAGGAAACAACCGGACCAAAAATCTCCTCCTGCGCTATTCGCATATTTGGCTTCACGTTTGTAAATAACGTAGGGGCATAATAATTTCCTTTTGCCAACATACCCTCACTTAATATTTCCCCTCCAGTTAGGAGAGTTGCCCCTTCATCTTGTCCAATTTTTATATAGGAATGGATTTTTTCCAGAGCATTTTTATTAATAACTGGACCAATTTTCACCGTTTCATCTAGTCCATCGCCAATCGTTAGTTTTTCCATTTGTTCTAGGAGCATTTTTTCTAAGTCTTCTTTTACATCTTTATGCACAATAACTCGGCTACATGCTGTACATCTTTGTCCCGCTGTTCCAAAGGCACTCCATAAAATACCTTCCACTGCTAATGGTAGGTCTGCATCCTCCATGACGATTACTGCATTCTTTCCACCCATTTCAAGAGAAACTTTCTTTAAGTGACGACCACCAAGCTCGGCTACCTTACTCCCTGTTTCTGTAGAACCAGTAAACGAGATAACCTTTACATCTGGATGTTCGATCATAGCTGTCCCAACTTGAGAACCTGACCCAAAAACGACATTAGCCACTCCAGGTGGAAGTCCGGCTTCCTCAAAGATTTTAGCCATTTCATATGCCATCATCGGAGTTTCCGTTGCCGGTTTCCAAATAAATGCATTTCCTGCCACTATAGCGGGAAAGGATTTCCACGTAGCAATTGCCACCGGAAAATTCCATGGTGTAATGAGCCCCACTACTCCAATAGGTGAACGGACACTCATCGCAAACTTGTCTGCCAATTCCGATGGGGTTGTTTCTCCAAATAATCGGCGCCCTTCTCCTGCCATGTAAAACGCCATATCAATGCCTTCCTGAACTTCTCCGCGTCCCTCTTCAATTACTTTTCCCATTTCTTTTGTTAACACTTGAGCAAGGTGCTCTTTCTTTTCTTTCATTATCCTACCAATTTCATATAAATAATCTGCACGTTTAGGTGCAGGAACGAGTGCCCATTTTTTTTGTGCTTTTACTGCTGCTTCTACCGCAAGATTTACATCTTCTTCCGTAGATAGCCTCACCTCTGATAGCTGTTCACCATTTGCAGGATTTACCACTGGTGTATAATCTGCACCCTCGGAGTCTTGCCAATTGCCATTAATAAAGTTAGTTAATTTCATTTTATTCCCTCTTTTCACTTTTAAATGTAAACGCTTCCATTATTCATATATTCTATAAAATTTCATAAATCCCTTTAAAAATCTTTGGATATTTCGAATGAAACTTTTTCACCCTGCTTTCGTATAAATGGTAGAGAAAAATTTAAGGAGGAATTTGTTCATGAATAATCATGAAATTGACTACAAATTATACGGTGATGATATGCAATTTGTTGAAATCGAATTAGATCCCAAGGAAACTGTTGTTGCCGAAGCAGGAAGTTTAATGATGATGGAAGACGGTATTTCAATGGAAACTATTTTCGGCGATGGCTCATCGGGTTCTGCTGGTAGCGGCGGTGGTCTTATGGGCAAATTAATGGGTGCAGGTAAGCGTATGCTTACAGGAGAGAGTTTATTCATGACAACTTTCACTAATACAGGTAGCGGAAAAAGACACGTCTACTTTGCATCACCTTACCCAGGTAAAATTATTCCATTGGATTTAAGCCAATACCGTGGCAAAATTATTTGTCAAAAGGATGCTTTCTTAGCAGCAGCAAAAGGGGTTACGATTGGCATCGAATTTCAGCGTAAGTTAGGAGCAGGCTTTTTTGGTGGTGAAGGTTTCATCATGCAAAAACTAGAAGGTGATGGCCTCGCTTTCGTTCATGCTGGTGGGGCAATTCATAGAAAGTCTCTTCAGCAAGGAGAAGTTTTACGCGTAGATACTGGGTGTCTCGTAGCAATGACTGCGGACGTTGACTACAATATTGAAATGGTAAAAGGAGTTAAAACAGCCTTATTTGGTGGAGAGGGATTATTCTTCGCTACTCTTCGTGGTCCAGGTACCGTATGGATCCAGTCACTTCCATTTAGTAGATTGGCTAGTAAAGTATTTGCAGCAGCTCCCCAAACACCTGGTGGTGGTTCAAAAGGTGAAGGTAGTATAACTGGTGGATTATTTGACCTGCTAGGTGGGAAATAAATCGGAATCCTTGAGAATGGCTTGCTTTTTAAGCCATTCTTTTTTTTTATGAAATTATAATATTTTATACCTTGAACTAAGTGCCCCAAGTATTTTGAACAATATAATAACCCTGATTTCTGTTTCAAGTGACGCTTTCCACATTAATCATTAAAAAATGTATTTCTCAACAAGAGGATTTTGTAATGTAATTTATTGAACTGTACTTTTACTCCAATTATCGGGAGAGAATTCCTTAAATACGGACCAAAAGTCCATATTACAGCAGTTATCCGTTACATGCTCTATGTTACAATAATGACAGATACAGCAACTTGGATGTTTAACTTAACACATATAATTTGGAAGCTAGGTGTAGGTATGGTTCTAGCTTCAACCAATATATAAAAGGAGGAGATGTAAACAATGGAAAATCAATATAATAGTATTATAGTAGCGGTAGATGGTTCAAAAGAGGCTGAATATGCATTCCGCAAATCGATTGATATTGCATATCGAAATGAAGGAGCGCAATTACATATCGTAAACATTATTGATACGCGTTATTTTGGAGCTTTTGATCAAGAAGTTGCGGAGGAAGTTAAAGAACAATCTCGGGAAATCTTAGATCGCTATAAGGCTCGCTCTATAGCGGCTCGTGTTGAAAATGTAAATGTCATTATTGAATATGGTTCACCTAAAACAGTAATAACAAAAGAGATTGCTAAATCAGTGGAGGCAGATTTAATTATTTGCGGTGCTACTGGTCATACGCCAGTAGAACGCTATTTAATTGGTTCGGTATCTGAAGCAATCGTGCGTTCAGCTAAATGTGATGTATTAGTCATTCGTACACCTGGTTCAACAATATAAAAAAAGCGTCCAGACTTTCAAAAGTCTGGACGCTTTTTTTATAGGATTAACTTATTCACCTTTTAGGGAACCGACATTGGAGGATTACTTAAAAAAGTAGAGAAGCTACGTGACTGTATCTCGTAGCTTCTCCTGATTCATTTACCCTATTACAGAAAGCTTCATCCGATGTGTAAGTGCAATGTCCATGTACCTTACTTTACCTAGATACTTTGTGTATTTGTTTGAACTAATGCTTTTCTATCTTGAGCTTCATGCATTTTAACCATTACAAAACGTGCAATCGGTTGAATAACCAAACTTTCTAAGAATAGAGCTATTAAAAAGTTACGTGGCCAAATTTGGATAAAGTTAGTAAAGATATCAGTTGTAAATCCATTCCCCATGATATCGCCAACAATAGTCATTGTAAATGACATACCTAAAACTGTGAACAGTGTACGGAACATAATACGAGCAGCAAAACCGTCTGTTGGTGAAATAAATTTAGATGCTAAAAATTCAGCAAAACGACCGATAGCTAACGGTTCTATAATCATCACAATAACCCAAATAATAGGCAACAGGATTAACATATCCATTGCAACCTCACTGTTAAATCCTCCAGCTGCAAGAATTATGTTGATTGATCCTATAAATAGTACTGATAATGTACAAATGATTGCGCCAAATATTGCGCCTTCTTTACCATTCTTTGGTAGTCTTTTATCTTGATGCATATCTTACTTATCTTCCTTTCAAAAAGCTTATTTAGACCTTGGCAATTAATATGAAGCAAAACAGTCGATTTTTATAATAGAGGATAACGTTATAGAGAGAAAAAACTCTTTGAAGTGTCCATAATTTTTTCATTTAAATCCTATATGCAAACCATGTTAATATGGGTTTTCGCTTGGATTAAAGCTAGTCCACAGATTCCTGAGTGCATTATTAAAAGCTGTTTCATTAAACAGCCGACAATTCCTACAATATTACAGAGTTACTGTACTCTTTTTATATATTGGATTTCCTTTTCAGAAATTCTTTAATAAAGTTGGTAATAGTTTTGAAATTTTTATTAAGGGATTAGTTGATTGCTGAGTTAAACACAGCATCATTGCTCCTTCAATTGAAGCAGTCAATAATAATGAAATGGCAGTAGCCTTTTCAACCGAAAAACCATCCGCTAATAGTTTAATATAATAAATTTGCTCTATATTTTCATACAAATCACTACAAGCGGTTCGGACAGGCTCACTCATTGTCGCCATCTCACTAACGATACTGCTAAATGTATAGCCAGTGATGGTCCCATCCTTTTCAAAACTACGAATTAATTTATCAATCATGGAAACTATGGCATCTTCAGTCGAAGGATGCTTACTGAAAATCACTTTAATATCTGTTGTAATATCTTCTTTTAAAGCATGTAAACAAGTTATTAAGAGTTCGTCTTTGCCATTTGGAAAGTGGTGGTAAAGGGCCCCTTTTGTAACGTTACATGCTTTTAAAATTTCTGTTAGTCCTACAGTTTTGTAGCCTTTTTGTTGAAACAGTGTTGTAGCAGTTTCAATTATGAGTGATTTAGTATCCATATCTGAATTTCCTCCTAACATACCGACGGGTCTGTTTGTTAGTATAACAAATTTTTAACAACATTCTAGTATTTTGTTTATTTAAATAAATAGCAAAGCACCCAATACACCCTCGATTGTTTATCTCCCTTTCCTAAACCTTCATATAATATTACGAGGAGCATTATGCCTTATGTTCCTACAATACAAGATGGGAGGTGGATACGATGGAGTCTTCTACAGGATTATGGGTTGGTTTGTTAGGCATCGTTTTAGGGGTGCTAGGTTTCTTTTATGCTCCGCTTTGGCTAGGTGCTGGAGCAGTTCTTTTGGGGCTAGTAGCTTTAGCTTATTCTCACAAGTTAATAGTAGGTTGGATATCATTAATACTCGGTGTAATTGTTTTAATATGGACATTTTTGTTATGATGTTGAACAAAATGCATCTTGTTAAAAACACATCTACGTGTTAAGCTTATTTAAATTCAAAATTGTGATAATTTAATATATTTTTCTTATCCAGAGAGACGGAGGGATTGGCCCGTAGATGTCTCAGCAACCAGCCACGTTTAGGTATGGTGCTAATTCCAAATAGACGTTTGACGTCTTGAAGATAAGAAGACAAACTTCAATATTACTTGAGGATTCTCTTCTTATTAGAGAATCCTCTTTTTTTATTTTAATTGTAAAGGATGAGCATCTAATGTCAAAGAACAGTATCGATACACAGTTAGTTCAATTGGGCAACCATAGTGATGAGAAAACTGGTGCGGTAAATCCCCCTATTTATCTTTCAACAGCTTACAAACATAATGGGATCGGGCAGTCAACAGGATATGACTACACACGAACTAAAAACCCAACTCGCGCTATTTTAGAAGATGGAATTGCAAAGTTAGAAGATGGAGATGCTGGCTTTGCCTGTAGTTCTGGCATGGCCGCTATACAATTGGTTTTGTCCCTTTTTCGCTCAGGGGATGAATTAATTGCGCCTGATGATTTATATGGTGGAACCTACCGGTTATTTAACCAGTATGCAGATTCTTATAATATTCGTACCACTTATGCAAAGTTTGAATCAGCTGAAGAAGTAACAGCATTGATAACCAAAAATACAAAAGCTTTATTTATTGAAACCCCAACAAACCCCTTGATGTTGGAAATTGATATCCAACTATTTGCTGAGGTTGCAAAAGAGCATAATCTACTTTTAATCGTAGACAATACATTCCTTACTCCTTACTTACAGCGACCTATTGAAATGGGTGCTGATATTGTCATTCATAGTGGTACCAAATATATTGGTGGACATAATGACGTTCTTGCGGGACTTGTCGTCTCGAAGGGTGCGGAACTTAGTGAACAGCTGCAAACTAATCATAATGCAGCAGGAGCCGTCCTTTCTCCTTTCGATTCTTGGTTACTCATAAGAGGATTAAAGACGCTTCATCTACGTATGAAGCAACATGATTTAAACGCTAAAAGAATTGCAGAGTTTTTAAAGCAAGAGCCTGCAGTTAAAGATGTATTATATCCTGGGGTTGGTGGGATGTTATCCTTCCGTTTACATAAAAGCGAGGGGGTTGCCCCTTTCCTAGAGAATTTGAAATTAATTGTATTTGCAGAGAGTCTTGGCGGTGTGGAAAGCTTTATCACTTATCCTGCTACACAAACACATGCGGATATACCGGAGATGGAACGAATTGCACGAGGGGTTGATAATAGTCTCCTTCGTTTTTCGGTGGGAATTGAAGAGGTCGAAGATTTAATAACAGATTTACAACAAGTATTTAATACTTTAGAAAGTGAGGGTTTAAAATGAGTGATTTCAAAGAGTCATTGGAAACTAGTCTAGTCGTCGCCTCTACTCGTGGAAATTCAGAAATAATAACGGGAGCTGTCAATGTTCCTATTTATTTATCCTCCACCTTTCATCAAGAAAGCTTTGATAATTTCGGCCCTTATGACTATAGTCGATCGGGAAACCCTACAAGAGAAGCACTTGAAAAAACCATTGCGGAACTAGAGGGAGGAACTAGAGGACTTGCATTTGCTTCGGGAATTGCAGCTATTTCTTCTGCTTTTATGCTTTTGTCTTCTGGCGATCATATCGTTATTACAGAAGATGTATACGGCGGTACCTTTCGCTTTGTTACCGAAGTATTGCCTCGTTTTGGGATTGAGCACAGCTTTGCAGATTTTACTGACATCGATGCAATTACAAGAGCAATACAACCCAATACAAAACTAATATACATTGAGACACCCTCGAACCCTTGCTTGGGTATCACTGATATTCATGCAGTAGTAGAGCTTGCAAAGTCCCATGACTGTTTAACCTTTTTAGACAATACATTTATGACACCATTATACCAACGTCCACTGGACTTGGGAGTAGATGTCGTTTTACATAGTGCCACAAAATTTTTATCCGGACATAGCGATGTTATTGCAGGACTTGCAGTTACAAAAGATGATGATTTAGGTAATCGTTTAGCATTTATCCAGAACTCATTCGGTGCTATTTTAGGTGCACAAGATTCATTTTCTCTCATACAAGGGATAAAAACACTAAGTGTACGATTTGAAAAATCTGCTGAAACTGCGAGAAAAATTGCCAACTATTTAAGTGGGCATGATTTAGTCGAAAAAGTCTATTTTCCTGGACTGTCCACTCATCCAGGATTTGATACACATAACAGACAGTCGAGTAGTGCCGGTGCAGTTCTTTCCTTCCGTTTACCAAATAGATCCATTGCTAAGTCATTCGTAGAAAATATTAGGATTCCTGTATTCGCAGTTAGTCTTGGCGGAGTAGAATCCATCCTCTCCCACCCTGCTCAAATGTCTCATGCAGCAATGCCTAAAGCCGAAAGAGAAAAGCGGGGCATAACAGATGGCCTTCTACGTTTTTCCGTTGGATTAGAGAATGTTGATGATTTAATAGCTGACTTTGAACAATCGTTAGAAATAGCATCCAAACAACAGGAGAAAGTAGGAATATAAAATGTCAAAATCACTAGTTGTAAATACACCATTCAAAGCAGATCACGTAGGAAGTTTTTTACGACCAGCTCGCTTAAAAGAAGCTCGTCTACAATTCGAAAATAATGAAATAACTGCAGATCACTTAAAACAAATAGAAGATGAAGAAATTACAAAACTAGTCACCAAACAAAAAGATATAGGACTCCAGTCTATTTCGGACGGAGAATTTAGACGTAAATGGTGGCATTTCGATTTTCTTAGTGGATTTGACGGGGTAGAGTTTTATGAAACAGACAAAGGATTAACGTTTAAAGGTGTACAAACAAGAGCACATGGTATTAAAGTAACCGGAAAGATCCGGTTTAGCACGCACTATATGATTGAACACTTTAAGTTTCTTCAAGGAATAGTTGGTGAAGCTGTAGCTAAATTTACTATACCTAGCCCTAATATGTTATTGTACCGTGCTACTATTGAAGAGGGAGTTTATGCGAGCCAAGAAGAATTGTTTGCAGATTTAGTTGTTGCTTATCAAGATGTGATTCAAGCGTTCTACGACGAGGGCTGTCGTTACCTTCAAATTGATGATACTTCTTGGGCAACTACTTTTTCTGAGGAAGGCATTGCTTCTTTAAAAGAAAAAGGGATGGAATTAGATGAGGCGTTAGCTTTATCGGCACGTGCCATCAATGAATCTATTGCAAAACGTCCCCATGATCTGTTAATTACTATGCATATTTGTCGAGGAAACTTCAAGTCCACATATATTACAAGCGGTAGTTATGAGTTAGTCTCAGAAACTATTTTTGCAAGACTAGATGTAGACGGTCTATTTCTAGAGTTTGACGATGAACGCTCAGGTGGATTTGAACCACTTCGTCACGTTACTCGTTCAGACTTATCAATTGTATTAGGATTAATCACATCCAAACATGGAGCTTTAGAGGATACAGAACTTGTCAAAAATAGAATTACTGAAGCCACTAAATATGTTCCTCTAGAACAACTTTGCTTGAGTCCTCAATGCGGGTTTTCTTCAACCGAAGAAGGAAACCTTTTAACGGAGAAAGAGCAATGGTCTAA
This sequence comes from Psychrobacillus sp. FSL H8-0510, assembly GCF_038008345.1. Taxonomy (NCBI): domain Bacteria; kingdom Bacillati; phylum Bacillota; class Bacilli; order Caryophanales; family Bacillaceae; genus Psychrobacillus; species Psychrobacillus sp. FSL H8-0510. The sequence goes on along the minus strand of NZ_JBBOYZ010000001.1, from coordinate 514,044 downwards.
GATTCATCATGTGATTCAAATTTCTCAGGATGTATGGAAGTAATGAGTTTTTAAACTAAAGGTGTGCATCCAGATAGTATGGATGCACACCTTTATAAATTTCTCACTTTCTCATACTTCTATCTGCTTTGCTTGTACTACTAAACGATATTTATTAGATCTTGCTGGATAACAAGTCACAAGTGATAATAGGGATATTCCTTCCTGACGCTCCAATACTTCCACATTGTTTGGACTTACTATTTGAATATCAAATACTTCATAGACAAATACATCCTTGCTTGTTTCTAATTCAAAGCTGTCCCCAATTTGCAATTCATTGAGACGATTGAAAAATTGTCCAAACTGATGTGATTGGTGCCCTGCAATTGCTGAACTGCCATTTATAGTGCCTGGTTCATCCATATTCTCTATCATTCCAAGTGCTCGATTTAACTGAACAGAAGTTGCTCCCTCTAAAATCGGAGATTCTAATTGGATGGAAGGTATCCTTAAAATGCTCACAGCCTGGGAGTCCTTTTCGGTTATTTTTTCTTCCACATTTCCATTTAAAGATAAAGCGGCTTCTGTTTTTATAGCATGAAAAGATTCAATTAACTCATTTTGATGTGTTTTATTTTCAAACATCCCATAGATAACTATGAATAGTAAAACGACTCCAATTGTCATTAATATATTTCCTACATATTTTTTTATCATCTGTAGGTCTCCTCTATGCAATCTTACGTATAGTCCAACCGCCACTCAGTAAACTTAGCGCTATAACTAAAAGCATTATCCCTGTAAAAAAACCACCAGTTTGCGGTAAGGATGAACCGTTGAAAAAATTGCCATCATTATTAAAGAAATTGGCACCCAAGCTAGTTTCATCGTCTTCTGTTATTTTCTCTTCAGTTAAAATTTCATCATCACCATCTGCTATCAAATTGGGATTGGGAATCAACGTATTTGCTGAGGAATCTGAACCCTCTTCCTCTACTACAATAATTCCTTGATCATTCGGTGCATTTTGCTCATCTGCACTATCTTCATCTTCATTTATAACCGGATTATTTTCAGTAACAAGGTCATTCTCTGCAACTGGAATATGGTCCGTGATAATCTCTTCGCTACTACCGTCCTCTCCCTCGTTACCCTCCACTTCTTCTACAACATCTTCCATTGGTGGTATTGGATTAGTCGGAGTTGCCGCTACAGAGTTGGTCGGTAGAATATCTACATTTATTTCTCCGACTAAATCATTCTTTAATCCAATAGAAATAGTTTTTCCATTTTGGTAAGTTCCACTATTATTTGTAAACTCATCATTCGTTAGAACATCAATACTTATTTCATCCGTTAAGTCTGATATTAGATCTAACTGTAATAACCCCTCAGATAAAGAAAAAGCTTCTTCACCCTCATCTACATGTCTATCTAATACACCTAGATGAATATCTTCAAGAAGAAGTAAATCGTCTGTATTAACTTCTAACAAACCACTATTATTCGTCCTATTTCCTTTGTCCATTGTTGACTCAGATAATAAAACATATGTGGAAAGATCACCTAAACTTGTATCATTTAGTTCAAGTCCTACGACAGCTGACTTTTCTGCTTGAAGATTCTTACTAGAGATTTGACTATTTCCTAGCACATTTAACTCCACTTTATCTATAAGTGAATTTGATAACGATGACTCTTCACCAAGTCCTATAGTAACTAGCGATGAATCTTTCTGTTGGTTTTGGTTCTTTTTAACGAATTGATTTTCTAAAACTCCTACATGTAACGTTCCAAGTAACGGAAGGTTACTTAGTTTTAAATGAACACCCTTTTGAGTTTCTTTTTTGTTTTCGTCCTTCATAAAGTTCTCGCTATCTAACACACTTATTTCTACTCTATCCGTCACGATTAAGTCTTCTATCGCAACATCTACTAAAGTTGATTCATTGGAGAACGAATTAGTTGATGTGTTCTCTACTTGCTTTAGTACTTCCACATCTACGTTTTCCGTCACGATTAAATCTTCTACCGCAACGTCTACTAAAGCTGACTCACTTGAAGTAGAATCAGTTGATGTGTTCTCTACTTGTTTTATTACTTCCACATCTACGTTTTCAGTCACGATTAAATCTTCTATCGCAACATCTACTAAAGCTGATTCATTAGAGCTCGAATCAGTAGATGTGTTTTCTACTTGTTTTAGTATTTCCATATCTACTTTATTCACAATAGGTATATCTTGAATTCCTATATCTACAACCGCTTGTTCGTTTGGTGCAACTGTTTCGGTTTTCGTTAACACATTTGCTTCAATCGTACCTATCTCCTCATTCGTAATTGAAACGTGCGCTAATTCCTCAGCATTTTCTTCAACGTTTGGAATCTTCACATCGATATTATCAATTATAATCAAGTCACTGACTTTCACATCTAGAATTCCAGCATGTTCATTATCTTGACTCAATAAATTTATGTTAATTGATGGTATCGTGGATTCACTTTCCTCCGCTGCTACTAATGATGGTGCTATCATTAGAAACGTCCCTAGACCAAGTACGGATCCAATTACTTTTAAGCTATTGTTTTTCATCATTTTTTCTCTCCTTTTTTATTATGAATTAAATCACGTATAAAAAAGGAGTTAGTTCTGGCGGTTTCCTTAAAGGCGTATGAATCCATTGAATGATTGCATAGCTATTTTTGTGATACCATTTTTTCTTGGTCATTTCCTTTAACATCTCTTCAGCAGGCAAGAACCCTAGTAAAATGTCATTTCCACTCGATAAGAATGATCCACTTGATGAAAATGAATTTCCCTGTCCATTCCATGTAATTCCGGAGGTTAATACCATTTGTGAATCTGGTCCTAACGGAATAGCGGGATTAACTGGAAGTTGTACATCCTTATTCTGGATTACTTCGGCTTGGATCTTTATTCGATTATCCAGAGCCATTTTTGCGTCAAGCACTTCCATATTATTTGAGTAAATTTCAAAATCTTTTTCAGCTAGTCTCAAATCATCCTCAACAGCTACTTCTGTAAGAGAAGTTTCCTCTTTCACTGTTTCAATTGCAACAGTATCGTCAATAGGAGTCTTTTTTTCTATAATTGGGTAAACACTCTCTTTTTCAAAAGAAAGATTAGTACTGTCTTGGTTTAAATTTTCTATGGGCTGATTGATTGGAATTGTCTCAATAGATGTTTTTGGAGGTGTATCCTCAATTATCGGATCTTTTGAAGAGTCAACAATAGTTTGATCCTTGGGACTTCCCACTATAGCTTGATCTTTTGGAATCTCCACAATAGGATTTCTTTCCTTTTCTTCTACCACTATATCTACTACATTTTTAACTGTTTCTCCGCTCGAATTCACTACTGTTTTAACTTCTGATACTACTCCATTTAACGTATGGGTGGTTGTTGTAAAAATTGGTGTGACAACCGGTACTGTTGGTAATGTGTTTACAGTTTTATCTACACCTTCTACTACTTTAGTGAGTGTAGTTTCAGTCGTATCTGTAACACCTATTACTACATCCTCTATTATTGGCAAAGTAATTTTTTCAACTTCTGAAACAACCTTAGTAACCGGTTTTAAGTCAGGAATAGCATTCTCTACATCCTGAATTGTTGTTTGCACCGTTTTTACTAGGTCCTCTGTTGTTCCTAATAATTGGTCCGTCGTTTCGCTTAATATACCGCCAGTTTTTTCCTTAGATTCTTCTGCTTGAACCTGATATGGAGCTATAAAAAACATTCCTAATATAATCATAGCTATTATCTTTTTCACCATATTGTCACCTCCCAGCCTTCAGAAATAGCTTCATCTATAGATTACTTCCCCGTAATATCAGAATATTAAACTTATTTAGTTTTACCTGCAATGTTTTAGGTAGGTTGCAATGGGTAAATATAGAGCAGAGGTTATAAACATGAAGGAGGAATTTAACATGGGTAGTCAACAGTACGAGCATGCAACAGATGAAGTAGTAGAAGAAACCGGTGCCTATACATGCGAAGCCGGAACTACTATAAGATTAAATAAGGGTGATAAATTCCCTTCTTGTCCAGAATCAGAAGTAGTTACTTATTGGAAGCATGCTGAAGGTCATCACCATAATTCAGGTGAACCAGTATCAGAAGCAGGCCGATATATAGATGAAGATGGTGATGAGTTAGACCTAGCAGAGGGTTCTACTTTTCCAAATTGCCCTAAGGGAGATACTCCTACACAATGGAGACATGCTGGGAACTAATTAATAACTAATTAATTGAAGAAAAAACTTAATAAAGCTCGGCACAATGAAACTTTAATTCATGTGCTGAGCTTTAACTGTTTAAAACTATAAACCTAAGTTTTTTGAGATAATTACCTTCATTATTTCATTTGTTCCAGCGTAAATAGATGCAACTGGAATGTCTCGGTATCTTCGTGCAATTTTGTATTCTTCCATATAGCCGTACCCACCATGTAGTTGCATACATTCAATTGAAATTTCTCTGGCAGTTTCGGTTAGCCAATACTTCGCCATCGATACTTTAGTAACTATTTCTTTCCCTGCAATATGATCCTCAATTAGTGATTCCAAAAACGATTTGCCAAGTTCTATTTTGGTAGCCATTTCTACTATTTTGAACTGTGTGTTTTGGAAGGACGCAATTGGTTTTCCAAAAGCTTTACGAGACTTCACATAGTCCATTGTCATTTCTAACATGTCCTCTGATGCAATTTGAGCAGAGATAGCTACTACTAATCTTTCCTGCTGTAGTTTCTCCATCAAGTAACCAAAGCCTTTTCCTTCTACTCCGATTAAATTAGAAACTGGAATACGACAGTCCTCAAAGTACAATTCGGATGTATCCTGTGCATGTAAACCAACCTTGTCTAACTTGCGCCCTTTGGAAAACCCAGGAGCCCCCTCTTCTACAACCACTAAACTTATACCCTGATGCTTCGGTTCTGCTTTTGGATTCGTCTTCACTACTACTAAAAATAGATTGCCATTAATACCATTAGTGATGAATGTCTTTTGTCCATTTAAAACATAATGGTCTCCATCGCGGATTGCTGTAGTTTGAATATTAGCCAAGTCTGAACCAGCTCCTGGCTCGGTCATCGCAATTGCAGTGATAAAGTCTGCATTTATACAGCCTGGAAGCCAGCGTTCTTTTTGCTCCTGTGAACCAAAGGACTCTATATAAGGCACAACAATATCATTATGCAATCCGACCCCCACTAGACTTGAACCAACCCTTTCTAATTCCTCCGAAATAATTACTCCAAAACTAAAGTCTAAACCTAGCCCACCATACTCTTCCTCTACTTGTGGGCATAAATATCCCATCTCGCCTAATTTTCTCCAAAATTGCTTTGGAATTAATCTGTCCTTTTCCCATGAATCATAATGGGGGACAGCTTCTTTCTGTAGGAAATTTTGTAAAGATTTACGGAATATCACATGCTCTTCCGTCTCAAATCTATATCTGCCCATTATTAGACCCCCTATTCAATTCTTTCAATAATCGTTGCATTCGCCATACCCATACCTTCGCAAATAGCTAGTAGACCATAGCGTCCACCAGTGCGTTCTAGCCTATGCAGCATCGTAACTAATAGCTTTGTCCCTGTAGCTCCTAACGGATGACCGAGTGCTATAGCTCCTCCATCTGGATTTAACTTTTCAGGGTTGGCACCCGTTTCATTAAGCCAAACTAGTGGAACTTGCGCAAAAGCTTCGTTCACTTCATAGGTGTCCATGTCTTCAATTGAAAGACCAGCTTTTAAAAGGACTTTTTTGGTCGCTTCAATAGGACCAGTTAACATAAGCGTCGGGTCAGACCCCGTTACACTGCGAGCAATAATACGAGCTTTAGGTTTTAGGCCAAGCTCATCTGCCTTTTTACGAGACATCAGAAGAACTGCAGAAGCTCCATCACTCATTTGACTGGCATTCCCCGCTGTAATTACACCATTTTCATCAAATACTGGTTTCAATCCACTTAATACCTCAACAGTTGAGCCTGCACGGGGACCCTCGTCAATTTTGAAGCTTGTTATTGTTCCATCTGCTTGTAAAACGTCTACTGGAATAATTTCTTTTTCAAAATGACCTTTATCAATTGCTTCGAAGGCCTTAATATGACTTTCTGATGAATACTTATCCAACTCTTCACGCGTTAAATTCCATTTCTCTACCATTCGCTCTGAAGATAACCCTTGATTGATAATTTCATATTTCTCGCTAAGCTTAGGACTTACTTTTGTATTTCCTACATTTGAAAACATAGGCTCCCGTGTCATGCTTTCTACGCCTCCAGCTATGACTATGTCCATATCTCCCGAGGCAATTGCTTGCGCCCCAAAATGGACTGCTTGCTGACTCGAACCACATTGACGATCAATAGTAACGCCTGGTACATGTATTGGGAAACCTGCAATTAACGCTGATGTTCGAGCGATATTCCCACTTTGTTCCCCTATTTGTGTCACACACCCTAAAATGACATCATCTACATCTGCTTTATCCACACCTACACGCTTTACTAACTCATCTAAAACAACAGCTGCAAGTTCATCAGGACGATATTCTGAAAATGCCCCTTTTCTTCTACCTATTGCTGTTCTTACCCCATCTACTATTACAACCTCTGTCATCTCATTTCCACCCTTCGTTTTTCTACTTCCAGCTACAGCACCTTTAGTCGAAATCCTTCCAGCGCTTATAGGCCCGCACGATGCGGGTCATGCAGTCGTTGTGACACGATGTCGCGAACTTAGACTGCCTTCCCCATAGGCGCTTTCGCTTTTCTTCCTGTCCAGCTCTGGGCACCAGCCTCTCGAGTCGCTTCAGTATTTCGATAAAGGCAAAGGACGCCTTTACTCGAAATCCTTCCAGCGCTTATCGAGGCTAGATGGTGCCCTCCGCTTTTCTTACTGTCTAGCTACAGCGCCTAGCCCTTCGAGTCACTTCAGGATTTCGATAAAGGCAAAGGACGCCTTTTCCGAAATCCTTCCAGTGCTTGTAGGCCCGCACGATGCGGGTCATGCAGTCGTTGCGACACGATGTCGCGAACTTAGACTGCCTTCCCCATAGGCGCTTTCGCTTTTCTTTTTACCTCGGTTGCATTCGGATTGCTCCGTCTAATCGAATTACTTCTCCATTGATATATTCGTTTTCAATCATAAATACTACTAAATTAGCAAACTCCTCTGGTCTCCCTAATCTTTTTGGAAATTCTACTAGAGACTCTAATTTTTCTATTACCTTTTCTCCTAAACCTTCTGCCATCGGTGTACGGAATAATCCTGGGGCAATTGCATTTATACGTATGCCAAATGAAGATAAATCTCTTGCAATTGGAAGTGTCATCCCTACTATTCCGGCTTTGCTAGCACTATAAGCTGCTTGCCCCATTTGACCCTCAAATGCCGCAACTGATGCTGTATTGATAATAACGCCTCGTTCAGTGGATTCCTCGTTTATATCATTTTTCGTCATTTCCGCAGCCGCTAACCTTAAGGTATTAAACGTTCCAATTAAATTAATATCTATAACTTTTTTGAAATTTTCTAAAGGCATTACTCCAGATTTTCCAACTACTTTTTGTGGAGGAGCTATACCTGCACAATTCACACAAATATGTATGGATCCTAACTTTTCTACCGTATGCTGTATTGCCTTAATGACAGATTCTTCGTTGGTCACATTAACTATTTGGTATGTGACGTTATCTCCGAATTCTTGAGTGGCCTTTTTTGCTAATTCTTCATTTAAATCAAAAATTACTACCCTAGCCCCTTTTTCGAGTAAACGTGTAACAGTAGCAAGCCCCAATCCGGATGCTCCACCTGTTACAATTGCTACTCTGTTCTGAATATCCATTGCCACACCCCTTTTATATTATCCGAATATTTTCAATAATACATTTTAATTATAACGTAAAAAGTCCAAGGGAAAAGTATTATTCCCTTGGACTCCATTACCTTTTGTTTACCGTAGTGTTTTTAAAGCACCACTCCACGCTAGTAATTGATCTAGCATTTTATTTGCGTTACCTTCATGATAATCAGCAGGCTTGAATAAGGTCATATTTTGAAAGTCAGTCATTAACGAGAAGTTCACTGCGGTTTGAACATCTGCCACCTGTAGTTCTCCTAAGATTAGACGCATGTTTTCATGTGCACGTGCCCCTCCTAAACTTCCGTATCCTACAAAACTAGCCGCCTTATTGTTTAATTCAGGTTTTAAGTAATCTAATGCATTTTTTAAAGCCCCGCCTACTGAATGGTTATACTCCGGAGTTATAAAAATATAGCCATCATATGTAGCCATTTTCTGAGACCAATTTCTTATGGCAGAGTTTGCTTCTTCCTGCTGTTCTGCATGTATCTCTTGGCCAAGTAGTGGTAATCTATAATTTATCAAATCTACTAATTCATAGTCAGCATCCTGTCGTTTGCGAGCAAAGTTATACATCCATTTCGATACAGCCTCCGCGTTTCTCCCTTTTCTAACGCTTCCTACTACAATGCCAATTTTAAGTTTTTCTATTGCCATAATTTTTTCCTCCTTCAGACTTTTTATCAATTATTGATAGTCTTCTGCACTACTGACATAATATATATCATTTCCATTTGAGTGATTTCTACACCTATCATTCTATATTTTAAAAATATGCTATAGTGGTTTTAATAATTATAAATTGACCATTTAGATTGAAGGTGTTGAATTGGAGCTGGTGTTGATTATTTTGCCGGTTTTTATTATTTTCTTTATCGGATTTGTTGGACAAAAATTTATTGGTTTTGATATTAAATCTATCTCAACTGCCGCACTATACCTAATGTCTCCGTTTTTAGCTTTCCGAACATTTTATACAAATGCCTTAACGCTGGAATATTTTTATATCGTAATATTTTGCCTAGTTTTAGCTTTTATATTACTAATAATTACTTGGGTTACTGGAACTCTTATGAAATCATCGCGGTCGCAGCTTTCTGCGATGATTTTAGGTGGCATGTTTATGAATAGTGGAAATTATGGAGCTCCAGTAGTGTTATTTGCTTTAGGGACTACCGGTTTCGACTATGCCGTAATGATTATGGTTTTACATGGTTTGTTTATCAATACATTTGGTATATTTTTTGCGTCTCTTGGTGGAGGGGAGAAAGCAACATGGCAACAATCACTGCACCGAGTTATTAGAATGCCAGTCGTTTATGCAGCTGCACTTGGAATTCTTTTACAAGAAACACAATTGACTGTGCCACAGGCAGTAATGGAAGGAGTCGGGCTTGTAGCAGATGCCTCGATACCAACCGTAATGCTCGTTCTCGGGATGCAATTAGCCGTCATTTCTCGTAAAAAGGTTGCCTATCGGTATGTAGCCGCAGTTTCTGTTATTCGGATAATTATTTCTCCCTTACTTGCTGTTGGAATTTTATACTTCCTGCCAGTTAATGATACGGTTAAGCAAGTTGCAATTATACTAGCGGCTATGCCAACCGCTGCTAATACCACGATGCTAGCATTGCAATTTAATACGGAACCCGATCTCGTTTCATTTACAACTCTTGTTACCACACTTATCAGCATTATTTCTATTCCGCTAGTTCTATTTTTCTTAGGGATATCTTAGAGTGTAATAGAGAATTTATCATTAACGAATCCTTATTAGTTTTTCTAAACTTATAAGGATTTTTTATATACTTAAGAATTAGACAAGCTCTAGCTCCATAGGATGAATAGAAGGAGTGATTGCATTTGCAAAATCCAAGTTACCGAGGAAGTTATAAGCCTTTCGTTTCACCACGAGACCCATGTCCCCCTATTACCATAAAGTATTTTGTGTTACCACCACAGATTTTCACTAACTTCCAACAACCAGGTCTACCTCAAAATTCTCCAGAGGAAGCACTAATGCAAGGTTCTCTTTGGCCCAAATTTGTGGATGGCTTTTCCCGAGAGGAAGGAATTTCATGAATGTTTTTGATGAAAGAATGAGACTGTTAAAAACAGTACAACAAATGGATTTCGTTGTGGTTGAATGGACATTATACACTGATACACATCAAAATGATGAAGATGCTTTAGAACAATGGAGAGAAGCTATTAAAAATGCTGCAGTGGCACGCAAACAATACGAAAATAAGTTTGGTCCATTATCACTTAAATCCATCCCCTCAAGGCAGGCGCTTGAATTAGGTTGGCGTTGGAACCAAGATCCTTGGCCATGGCAATTATGAGAAAGGAGAAATTAGATGTGGGTTTATGAAAAAAAGTTACTTTATCCAGTTGAGGTAACTACTTGCAATCCGATGCTCGCTAGATATCTGATGGAACAATATGGAGGTGCTGATGGAGAACTAGCGGCTGCTCTTAGATATATGAATCAGCGTTATACCGTTCCGGATAAAGTAATCGGACTCCTTACAGACATTTCCACCGAAGAATTCTCACATCTTGAAATGCTTGCTACGATGATTTATAAATTGACGAAGGATGCTACCCCTGAACAATTAGAAAAAGCTGGTTTAGGTGCACATTTCGTTAATCACGGACACTCCCTATTTTATGAGAATGCTGGGGGTGTTCCTTTTACAGCTACGTATATTCAATCTAAAGGAGACCCTATTGCAGATTTATATGAGGATATTGCTGCAGAAGAAAAAGCACGTGCCACCTATCAATGGTTAATCGATATATCAGATGATCCCGGTATCAATGATGCTTTACGTTTCTTAAGAGAAAGAGAAAATATTCATTCACTTCGTTTTCGTGAGGCAGTTGAATTACTAAAAGATGAAAGGGATAGAAAGAAAGTCTTCTAAAAAAAACCGCATGGTCCTCTTAGAATTATTCTAAAAGACCATGCGGTTATATTATTTTTTATCTTTTTCAAATAGGACAATCAATGCAGGTAATAGAATACCGCGTATTAAGAATGTGTCCAAAATAATTCCTACAGCTACGATAAATCCAAAAACGAATAACAATTGGATTGGCTGCGTCATCAATACAGCAAACGTTGCTGCAAGTAGTATCCCTGCAGATGAAATAACTCCACCTGTGTGAGATACTGCAATTTCTACAGCCTTTTTCACAGGATGTTTTTCTCGTTCTTCCAAATACCTAGAAATAAGAATAATATTATAATCGATTCCTAGTGCTACTAAGAATACGAATGAATACAACGGAACACGATTACTAATCGTATCGATATCGAAGAATAAATTCGATAAGAACATACCTAGACCAAGTGCTGCCAGGAACGACAATAGAATAGTTCCCATCATGTATATTGGCATTTTGACAGATTTCGTTAACACGATTAATAAAATAAAGATTAATATTGTTTCCAGTACAACGATAAGGATTAGATCGCGACTATTTACTGAACGATCATCTACTTGTGAAGCTGTTTCACCTGCAAAGTATAAATCACCCTCAGCATTGCTATCTTTAACAATACTTTCCTCATCCTCTATCATTTTTTCAAGAGCATCCATCGACTCTGTTGAATATGGACTTTCCTCAAATGTCAATTGGAATTGTGCTGCAAGTCCATCTTCTGAAATCCCCGTAGCTCTAACAGTACTAACTAAATCTTGCTGTAATAACTGCTCGATTAGACTAGCTTGTGTCTCTTCCGTAATTTCACTTTCAGATTCAAATAAAACAGTTGTAGGAGCTAAATCCCCTTTTGCAAATTCATTCTCTATAATTTCATAGCCTTCCCGGGATGGCATATCATCAGGGAAAGACTTCATCGTATCAAATTCATAATTTAAATTGAACAGATTTAATGCCGAAACGATTAAAATAACTAATATAGAAACGGCTGCAACTATAGGTTTATGGACAACAAATGATGCAATTTTGCTCCATAGAGAGTTTGCTTTTACTTCTGTCTCCCCGTACTTTGGAATACGTGGCCAAAATGATTTTCGACCGAAAAGTGTAAATAATGCTGGGATTAATGTGACAGCGGCAAGCATAATAACAAGCATTGTTGTTCCAAAAATTGGTGCAAAATTACGATAATCTCCGAATGATGCAAAGAATAATACTAGCATTGCTGCTAAAACTGTACCACCTGCAAAAAATACAGGAATTCCTGTCTCACGCATTGCGTACTTCATAGCGTCAAATTTAGTTTCATAATTCTTTAACTCTTCTCTGTAACGAGAAAATACAAACAATGAATAATCAATTGTTGCCGCAAACAATAAGATGGACATGATTGATAATGACTGACTTGCTAAATCTAACCCGTTAGCTCCGAGAATCCCAAGCAACTGGTTTACTACTTGATACACAATACCTGCTGCTAAAAGCGGAATTAGTGCTAATAATGGAGAACGATAAATGACAATTAACAGAATTAAAATAATGCCTACTGTCGATAATATTAAAACAAGATCAGCACGTTCAAATAGATTCGTGGTATCTACAGCAATTCCAGCTGGTCCAGTCATATATACTGTCGAACCGGTTTCCTCGGTCACAATTTCACTCACCTGATCCAGGCTTTCCTCTAATTCAGAGGTTTCCAAAGAAGTGATAAAACTTAGTGGAATAACAGATGTTTTCTTATCTGCTGAGAAAAATCCTTCGAGTGCTTGAGGTGGCAAACTACTTAAAGGAATCATTTCCTTTAAACCGTTTATATTTGCAGCCGCAACTTTATCTAAAGCTGCTACAAGAACTTCCATGTCTATTTCCTCTTTAGACTGTAGAACTAAAATTCCCGGTAAACTTTCTGCATCTTTAAAATGCTCGTCAATATTTTCCTGTGCAATAACCGACTTGGCATCCTCAGGTAATGAGGCTACACTAGAAACTTTATGATCGCCTGCACCTGGTGCAACTATTGTAAGTACTACAGTAATTGCTATCCAAATACCTAAAGTAATCCACATCCCTTTTCGAGTTGCAATAAAATCAGTTACTCTACCTAGTACCTTTTTCAATAAGTCCACTTCTTTCTTTTTAAATTTAAGTGACATCAGTGTCACTTTGGATAAAAAAACATACCTGTCATTTACATTATGTGTAAAAGTGACATGTATGTCAATCAATCGCGCTGAAACATACCTTCACTTAAAATCTCTTTAATAGAAGCTACCCATTCGTCACGTGGTATACCAAAATGATTGGGAATAGCAATAGTTTGAAATATCATTCCCAGAATTATAGCATCCGATAGATGCCTCTTAATCACCTGCTCATTCTTCCCCTGCTCAATTAAACCTTGAAACTGTTTATACATATCCCTGTAGTATCCAGTTAACTGTGCCTGATTGGATGAAATGACTTGATTGGGAGATTTTTTAGGAATTTGGCTAATAATCTCCAGTATTTGATGAATTTCACTATGTTTAAAAATAAAATCAATAACTATTGAAAACTGTGTTTGGAAATCCCCATTTTTATCAAGTTCATTAAATTCTTGAAGAAATCGATTCATTTCATACATAAGAAACTCTAAGATTAATTCATCTTTGTTTTCATAATATTTATATATACTTCCACGAGAAACTTCCATCATCGAAGCTAGCTTACTAAATGTGAAAGCATCGTAACCATCTCCAATTAGCAATAACTTCGTTGCTTTAAATAACTCTTCATCAGTAAACTTACGTTCACGTGCCACATAACTCACCTCACTACACAAATAGTATAGTACATAGATGTACAAATTTAAACCATACTTACCTTAGTGAACTAAATTTATCTTTTTATTAACTTAGAGTTACTAATATTTAAAGAACAGTGTGAAATCGAGTTAATTGACAATTTTTGACCACTATACTATCTCGCATGCAAAGTAATTTATTTAAAAAGGGAGTTTTTTTAATGGGTAAATTTGAAAATAAGGTAATAATCGTAACAGGTGCAGCAGGTGGAATTGGAAAAGTAACGGCTAAAAAATTAGCTGATGAGGGAGCAAAACTTGCTCTTGTAGATTTAAATTTAGAAGCTGTTCAACAAGTAATCGTTGATTTAGGCTTAGATGAAACTCGTGCATTATAAAAGGAGCCTTCCTAGGCTTGAAATATGTGTTACCAGTGTTAAAAAAACAAGGATTTGGTGCGGTCGTTAACACAGCAAGCGGAGCAGGACTAATGGCTTCTCCAGGTATGGTGGGTTATATCATGTCAAAACATGCATTGATTGGTATCACCCGTGTAGCAGCTCTTGAAGCAGCACCCTTCGGTGTACGTGTAAATGCCGTTGCTCCGGGAATCATCAATACACGCATGATGCGTCAAATTGAAGAGAATACTCTACCTGGCCAAGGTGAAGCAGCTACAAAAGCATTCGCTTCAGCCGTTCCAATGGGACGCTACGGCGAAGCTGAAGAAGTCGCAAATGTGGTATCTTTCTTATTATCTGATGAGGCTTCTTATGTTACTCAATCCATCTACACAGTCGACGGTGGACAATTAAATCAATAAGACACATCCCTTAGATGGGAGTTCTAACCACCTATTTGGTTTTTACTCTACATCTATAAAATATTATTAACCCCATACTAAAAGCGCCACCCTTTCTTTTGAAAGGGTGGCGCTTTTAGCATTAATAATTAGCAATTGTTGTGGCGATTTGATCGATTACTGGAATTGTACTTGACTTATTTTTTTCCGTTAACACCGTGAATATAAGTGTTTCACCACTTTTAGTTTTTGCATAGCCAGCGAGAGATTTTATGTTTTTTAGACTGCCTGTTTTGGCCGTTACATTACCTCTAGCAGGGCTTGCTTTTAATCTGTTTTTAAGCGTACCACCAATTAATCTATCGGAAGATCCCGCCACTGGTAGACTTTTACTATAGATAGGATACCAAGGCTCCAAGCGTACTAAGTACAAAAGTTTCGAAAGTTGGCTAGAAGTAACTTTATTGGAATAGGACATTCCGGAGGCATCTTCAAAAGTCCATTTGGAAGCATCAAGCCCAATCGATAATGCGTATTCATTCATAACAAGAAGGCCTGCCTTCCAGCTTCCTTCATCATGTATTACTTTCCCCATTTCCTTTGCGAATACTTCTGCATGCGTGTTATTACTTAGTTTCATAAATGGAATCATTAAATCCCTTAGTTCCATGGATTTCCTTGAAGCAAGAGCTTTTGCATTTACTGGCACTTTACCCTGCACAATTTTTGAAGCAGCAGTAAACGTAATACCTTTTTCTGCTAATGACTTTTTAAACACGTCTAACGCGTAGGCTGTAGGATCCGTAACAGAAATCCATTCTTTTATACCGGAAGTTCCTAATGGAGAGTTACCAGTAATAATTACTTTATTAGTTCCCACTTTACGAGTTACCTTTAATGTGTTTTTATATCCTTTAGGTACCGTTTTGGAGTTATTGACTACTTGTAAAACACCTGTTGCAGGTGTTAATGTAATACTTGTTGCTCTACCATTCTTACTTGGTTTTGCTGTAACAATAACCGATCCTGCATCATAATCCCCGTTTGGCGAAAGCGTTAACGCCGAGATAGGTGCAGCATAGTAATATGGCTCGTCCTCAGCTAAAATACCTGCAGAAAGTCGAACTTTGTCATACCAAGTATCATCTCCGACTAAATTCCCATTAACCTTTTTGATACCTTGTCTTGCCAATGTCGCTGCAAAATTATCTAAATGTGTTTTTAATAATGTTGGATCCCCTTGACCTTTTAAATAGAGATTTCCTTTTAATATACCCTTTTCTACTTTACCTTCCGTCAAAACCGTCGTAGAGAAACGATACTTCTCACCAAGTGTTTCCAGTGCAGCTGCCCCAGTTAATAATTTCATTGTGGAAGCAGGAGTAATCCTTTTGTCTCCGTAATGTTCATACACAATTTCTCCAGTAGCAGCATTCCTTACCGTGACACTTGTAGAGGCACTTTTCATGCGATTATCAGCCATAATAGTATTGAGTTTAGTTTTTAAACTACTATACGAAGTAGCTGCCTCAACGGTATTATTTTCACTTGTAGAAATAAAAACAGATCCACTAATCATCACAATTGATACAACAGAAACTAATAGCTTTCTCCAAATCCTCACTCTATTCCTCCTAATTCGTCATTTAGTTACTGTTAGTTTAACACGTAATTGTCAGATAATAAGGAACTTTTTTAATCCTTACAAGAAAGTGGACCAATTACCTAGTAGACATTACTACAAATTAAATTTATACTTACCTTAGCTACTTTGCAAAGCAAGGTAGCATTTCTTTATACAACTACTTTGTTATGCAAGTTAGTGGAAGGGAGAAAAAAATGTCCATTAGAAGTCAACTACTCAAAGGAATACTTGATGGCTGTGTGCTTGCCGTTATCGAAAAAGAACCAGTCTACGGTTATGAACTTTCTAAAAAACTCCAAAAAGTCGGTTTAGAGGATGTAAGCGAAGGCACGATTTACCCTGTTTTATTAAGACTTCAAAAAAACAATCTTATTATTGGTGAAATGAGACCTTCTGAATCTGGACCCAATCGCAAATATTATTCATTGACTTCAGCCGGACAAGAAGCTCTTGAAACGATTTCTATAGAATGGAACCAATTATCAGTACCTATTAATGCTCTATTATCGAAAGGGGATGAACCATTTGAAAGCACGTGAGTTAATCGAACAAAATAACAAAAAAAGAGCACTATTGACGGAGGAAAACGAGAAATATTACACGAACTTATTACTTTATATTCGAACGAAGCTAACCTTATCAGAGCAACAATCAGAGGAAGTTTTGATGGAGATGTTAGATCATCTTACGGAAGGTCAACAAGATGGTAAAACAGCGCAAGAAATCTTTGGCAATGATCCTAAGGGTTATGCAGATGAGATTATTAGTCATTTACCGCGTGAAAATAAACGCAAGAGCTTCATATTCGTAAATGAAATAGCTATAAACTTGGTTGGATGGTTTTTAATAATGAGAAGCATAATTATTCCTATAATTGGTACTAAAGCTTCTGAAGAAGTATATATCATTTCTTCCCTACTTCTCATCCTATTGATAATGGTTATGACAGCTTTAGGAGTAAAAATGATATTCGGTTTAATAAGTCAAAGATCTTTTGATGAAAATGCTACTGATAAAAAGATGATGATTAGGGCTGGTTTATATGGGGCAGGAGGATTCTTAGTTATTTTGATCATCAGTTTTTTTGTAAAAGAGATAGGTCCATCCTTTATATTACCGTGGCAGTCTTCACTTGGTATAGGCGCTATATTGTTACTGACTTCATGGATCATGAAGAAATATAGAATTTAAGTAACATAGACAGATGGAGAAATTACTCCCTCTCCATCTGCACTCAATATTTAGTCAATGGGTGATATAGCATTCGTTTTATCTATATAAATAAAAGCATCGTATCTGCTCCCAATTCTAGAAGGAACGTAATTTCCATAGGCTTCGAAGTCTGGATTATACACGACACCAATAGCCCGATGCCCCACCCAATCATTAAAGAATGTTCGATTCTCCTTGTCAAAAATCAGAAGCTTATCAGAAGCTTCTACACCATGCAGCATATCTTCCCAGGAGTCTTTTCTTGCAGGTGGCACAGTCATTCTCTTAGGAGTAGTTCCCCACTCATCTGCCGCAATAACCTCGCCACTATGAGTACCAAATGCAACCGAAAACACATTTTCACGCTTGTTCTGCATACGAAGAATTTCTCCTACGTTTGTCAGACCTTCTTTTTTCATATCTGTTGCCGATGCATCTCCAATATGAGTATTATGTGCCCAAATTATTATTTTCGAATCTTTCCCATGATAATCCATTATTTCGTTAATCGCTTCGACCATATGCTCATCACGAACATTCCATGAAAGTTCATCACTGCGAACCATCGCTCTGTAATATTCTTCTGCATTTTGCGCTACTAATGCATTTATCTTTAAATTTAAATGTGCTTCTTCCTTATCTTCATACTGCTTTTCGTTTGTGCGAATAGATGAAACTAACTTCGTTACTTCCTCCACACAAGCATCCGAGATGTGAATAGAGGAAAATGCATACGTTTCGGGATGACGGTTAAAAGGCTCAAAACAGGATATTGCTTTTTTGGCAAAAGCCATATCAGTTCCCTCCGGATTTGTTTTCCGCAAATAGTTTATCACTTCATCTAAAGATTCCCATAAACTATACACATCAATTCCGTAGAATCCTATTTTCCTGTTATCTTTTAGTTGCTTATTATGTTTTTCTAACCACATAACTAATTCCGAAATCTCTTCATTTGCCCACATCCAAGTAGGCCAGCGTTCGAATACATTTAGTACATTTTGTTTGTTGACGTCTGTATCGTAACCTTTTATAAATCTATTTACTCGCTGAGTAGATGGCCAATCTCCTTCTACCGCAATTAGAGTAAATCCCTTTTCTTCAATCAGTCGCTTTGTTAACTCTGCTCGAACTTTATAAAATTCTGAAGTTCCATGACTAGCCTCTCCGAGTAATACAACTCTAGACTCTCCTATAGCTGTTAAAAGAGGAGTGAAATCCCCTGGAGTATTAAATGGCAATGCAAACTTTTTAATAGCTTCTGTAAGTGATGTTATCGTAAACACTCCTTTTCATAGAAGTTTGCGTTACGCCAGTATCCTTTATACTGATAAAAAGTTATTGCAAAAGATAAAAAACAACTAGTATTTAGAAGTGGATATGGTATGATAGGAAAAATTAAAAAGCTATGAAGAGAAGAGTAGGTAATCGAATATCTTCAAAGAGAGCCCTAGTAGCTGTGAATGGGTAAGAATGAAGTTACCGAAACAAGCCTCTGAGCTTCACATAGGACTTGTACAGAACAAGGTATTATGTGACAGTTGCTCCTGTTATCGAGCTAGAGTATAAGCATGTATACATGCCGTACTTGAAAAGGTCACTAATGGCGACATTAGGGCAAACTAGGGTGGCACCACGACATATTAATCTCGTCCCTAAGACAACAGTCTTGGGGGTGGGGTTTTTTTATTGACCAAATTTAAATATGTCGGAGGTTTTAAAATGTACTCATTTAAATGGAAGTTCCCAATTTTATATTTGAGTTCCGTTGGAGTTGCCAATATTGGAGGATGGATATACCTATTAGCAATTAACTTAATGGTATTAGAAATAACAGGATCTGCTTTAGCAGTTGCCACTTTATATATTATCAAACCTATCACACAGTTGTTAGTAGGACCTTGGGCTGGAAGTATAATTGACCGTGTTTCTACTAAACATATTATGGTCTACTTGGACCTATTTAGAGCAATATTAATCTTCTTCATCCCTTTTTCTAATTCCGTCTTCATTATTTTTACACTAGTGTTTTTCATACAAATGGCTGGTGCAATTTTTGAGCCAGCTTCCTTCACTTATATGACGCTTTTACTACCTGAAAGTATAAGACATCGATTTAATCCAATCCTTAGCTTTGTCCATTCGGGTGCATTTGTAACTGGTCCATTAATTGCGGGGATTTTATTTATGATTGGTTCCCTCAAGGAGGCATTATTTGTAAATGTCTTTATTTTTCTATTATGTGCCGCTCTTGCACTTCTTTTGCCTAAGCAAATGTCTTCAGCTTCTCATGAAAATTCAAGAATTACTTGGTTAAATATCCGAAATGACTGGAGTTTAGTTGTA
This sequence comes from Psychrobacillus sp. FSL H8-0510, assembly GCF_038008345.1. NCBI lineage: Bacteria > Bacillati > Bacillota > Bacilli > Caryophanales > Bacillaceae > Psychrobacillus > Psychrobacillus sp. FSL H8-0510. The sequence continues at coordinate 494,415 of NZ_JBBOYZ010000001.1, read as the reverse complement.
CGTTTTAGTAAAAAGGCTATCCCATTTTTCGTCTTATATATGATGTTTCAAATGGTAATGCTACTTACTGCAGCATTAGATTCCATGGAAGTAACATTTGCCAAGATGATTCTCAATCTCTCCAATACTACCTATGGTTCCCTTGTCACTATCGCTGGTATCGGATTTTTAATAGGTGCAATCTGCACTAATGTGCTAGTAAGATTCTTTCCCGCTAAACTGTTAATGAGTATAGGAACACTATTTGTCTCCATTGGTTATATAATCTACAGTTTTTCTACAACCTATTTGTTAGCTAGCATCGGATTTTTTGTACTTTCATTTTTTCTATCTATTTCTAATACGGGATTTATGACATACATTCAATCGAATATCCCTATCGATATGATGGGAAGAATCTCAAGTATTTATGAGATGCTTGCGAGTTTTATACAAGTCATCACTATTCTTTTAGTAGGATTAGCCTCTCACTGGTTTTCTGTAAAAGAGGTTGTGATAGGATGTTCTACTCTAATGTTTACTACAGCTCTTTACTTAACCTTACTTTCAGCTAGTAAAGTTAGGAGTAAATTAGCCTAATATTATTCAACTTTTTGGTCTTTACAAAATTCAATTGAATATCTTTATAAGAATAGACCTTAAAAGTTTTTTAGTAACCTTAAACCGTGGTACGATTGGACAATAAATGTGTGAAGGACCAGGTGACGTTAACAAATGAAGAATAAAATTCAACATCTTACAAAAAGACAATGGATTATTTGGGGCGCCTTGCTATTAGTTTCAGTTTTCGTCTTATTAAACAAAGATATTGTGACGTCCTTATTACAAGGAGATATAGATGAGGTCCAACTCTTTCTAGAAAGAAATATCGGCTATGCACTATTTTTTATGGCACTAGTCATGATCATACAAAATTCATTTACTATATTTCCACTTATTCTCGTGATTACAATCAATATCACATTGTTCGGATTTATAAATGGCTTTTTGTGGAGTTGGTTTACGAGTATTATTGCATCCGTTATTGTGTTATATGGGGTTCGCTATGTTTTCCAAGAAATTATTATCGAGAAGTTCAACAAAGGTTTAATAGATAAGGTAGATGCAAATGGTTTTGCCTACGTACTTCAAGGTAGACTCTTTCCATTTATCCCAACTAGTCTTATAAATATTTTGTCTGGACTAAGTACAATTCGTATAATACCTTTCACAATAGCTACTGCAATTGGGAACTTCTTATATTTCTTTGTTCTTGCATTGATTCCCGCTGGAATACTTTCATCGGATGTAGATGAGTATGTCATTTTCGGTGTTATTTTTGCGACTATCCTTATTTATTATTTAGTGAAATATTTGAAACACCATAAAAAGAAAGAGAAAGAAAAAACGGAGCCGGCAGAATAAGTTGTAGGAGTGATTTTTTGAAAGTAGCTATTTTAACGGATATACATGGAAATGAACTCGCATTACGAGCAGTATTAAACGAAATAGATACTAAAACAGATGTGCAGGAAATATGGTGTCTGGGGGATATGATTGCTATGGGACCAGATACGAACGAAGTTCTAAATATACTATTTGACCGCTCCGATGTTCGAATGATTACCGGAAATCATGATGAAGCAATACTATCCCTTATTTCAGGGGAGGGACATCCCGAGAGCTACAAGCATACACGTGAACATCATGAGTGGATTGCAAATCAACTATCCCATCAAAATGTCCAACGACTAGAGCAACTCCCACGAGTTATAACGAAAGAAGTTAATGGTACACGCCTTTTGGGAATTCACTATCATATCGAGCCACATCTCTTAGAAGCTCATATAAGAGAAGAGCCTTTTCATCCTATTTTAAAACCTACATTAGAAAATACGTGGAGTATGTTCAGTGAATATCCGGCGGATATCATTTGCTTTGGGCATAATCATCCCGAGCATTTATTCCAAATGGACAACAAGATAATGCTGAATCCAGGAGCTCTTGGAGTGTCTAAAGGAAATACCGCACCATATGCAGTATTAGATTTTACTTCAAGCAAACCAAATGTAACCATCCATCACGTCGCTTATGACAAAGAAGCTTTTCTACAAAAGTTTGAAACACTTCAAGTACCACAAAGAGAAATACTGTTTAAGCTTTTTTATATTTGATGTATCCAAATCTCTCCCAAGTACTACACTTTGGAGAGATTCTTTATATACTCGATGTCATATACTAACGCTACGATTTCTTTACTTGTATTCACTTGCGTAACGAAATTTAATTACAATCTAAAAATAAAAGGACATGTTAGCTAAATACGATCAATTGATTTTCCATAAGGAATTATTTTTACCCTCTACCTATACTCCCCTTTATTAAAATCCCAATATATTTTAACGTTTCTTTTGTCCTTGCACCTTGAATAATGCTTTGTGAAAATTGACAAGACTATTCCCTATAATTCCACCTATAATAGCACCAGTCCCTCCTGTACCAATAGCAGATAAAATAAACACAACGAGTGGTGGGTTATTCCCAGTTGCGATTAATATATAAATAGCAAATAATATACCGAAAATGCAAAAGAGAATGATCCAAATATAATGGTGTATTGTTAAAGACACCATTGATTCCTTACCCATATAAAATCCCCTTCCATTAAATTAAATGAAAAAGGACAGAAAATGGAACTCTCTGTCCTTCTTTCATCTAAAATCACTCACTGCACTATTTTTACTTTAAAAAAGCAGCAGTTAATCTCCTACATCAACTAGTTCTTCGAGAATATAAACTTAGTCAAATAACGTTACACTATATAGCCACCAACAACATTTATGGAGAATATCCCTTTAAGTAAATACTCTCCATCTGCTCCCAAAACTAAACCTCTAACTACGTGAATATAGAGATTTCCACCACTATTGCAACATTGTACAACCTTTACTTTTACTGACAGCTTCGGGATTTTGCAGGCTAAAGAAGATTCCTAGGAACATTTAATTTGGACAAAGGCTAAATAACCCCTTCTTGAGCAATAATATTTTTGGATTTTCAAGCTATAACATAAAAAGGACATCCATCTGGATATCCTTTTTTGTCTATAATCATTTATAAAATTCTGTCGGTATCGCACCAATATTTCTGCGGTGGTACAGTAAAGGCTCTTTTGCTGCATTTTGAATATGAAGAACCTCGCCTATCATAATTGTATGGTCACCAGCTTCTACTTTGTTAAATACTTTACATTCTAGTGTTGCTAACGAGTTAGAAAGCACGGGCAAATTCAATTCTGATTTGTTCCATTCACACTCTGCAAATCTATCCTCCACTTTACTAGCAAATAAATTACATATATCTCCTTGGTCAGCAGCTAGAATATTTACCGTAAACTTATCTACTTTTAAAAACTCTTCATATGAGTATACTCGCTTATCAATAGACCATAATATTAATAATGGATCTAACGAGACTGAGGCAAAAGAATTTACAGTCAATCCCATTGGCTTCCCATCACTATTAAAAGCTGTCACTACTGTAACTCCTGTAGGATAATTTCCCATTGCTGCTTTAAAGCTAGCTACTTGATCTATTTTATTGTCCATCTTATAACATCCATTCTCTTTTTCTTTTAAGCATATCAAAATCATACATTTCTTTCACACATTTGGATTCATTCCAAGCTATTTTGTTTAAACTCCCTATTATCGGGTAAATATATACTAGAACACATTACTAACAAAAATGGAGGAATTATACATGACAGTCAAACTAACAGTTGAAAATGCAGTTCAAGCAAAACAAGAAATTGAAAAACTTGAAACACAAGGATACGTTCGAGACAATATTCATATTTTCGCCCATTTTAAAGAAAGAGCCGACGATATCAATGATGCGTTAGACACTTCGGATGTTGGGATGAAAGAACAAGGCTTTTTACAATCATTTAAAAACATGTTCACTTCTCGTGGAGACGAGCTTCGTAACAAAATGGAAGCTGCTGGTATTTCTAAGCAAGAAGCAGAAGCAGCTGAAAAAGAATTAGATGAGGGTAAACTAGTAATCATTGCTCATAATTAAATAATCGAAGTATATCCCATTCCTTCATAGGAATGGGTTTTTTAATTATTTTATTCACTAATTGGCGTTCTGGTGATGAACACTTGTAAATGATTAAGCGATATATGCCGTTAATGTATTATGTACGGAATTCGTGACTTAAGCTTCAGACTTTCCAATTGACTAATAGAGCAAATATTTTTTCTTACCCAAAACATGTCGTGCATTTTCAATGAAATTCGTAATGTTTCACTGTAGTATCCTTCGTTTCACTCTTCCCTTTTAAAAGACCTCTCATGCTGAAGTAACCACTCTTTTCTCCACAAACCACCTGCATAGCCTGTTAGTCTTCCATTTGATCCGATAATTCGATGGCATGGAATGATAATACTTAATCTATTTTTACCATTGGCGGTTCCTACTGCTCTAACAGCTTTTTCATTTTTAATGGCAGTGGCAATATCTTTATAGGACCCGGTTTCAGCGTATGGAATAGTTGTCAAAGCGTTCCATACCTTTTTTTGAAATTCTGTACCCTCCAAGTTATAAGGAAATGAAAATACATGACGCTCACCCTTAAAGTATTCGTCCAGTTGAATAGAACAATCCACTAAAACCTGTGGGGTTTCAGAGTTTACTGTATTACTCACTTCATCGCCCTCAATAAACATAATAGAACTAACTACTTCCTCTGTTCCCACTATTTCTACTATGCCAATTGGAGATTTGTAATCTAATTTATTCATATAAAGACCTCCATATATAAAAGGTGGCATACGCTTGCCAACCTTGCCAATTTGTTGCTACGTCTTTAATTTCCTCTATTGTCGGTTTACGATTAAGCCCTAATGGAACCTTTAAAGCATTATGAAGTCCGACATCTGCTATCGGAAAGGCAGATGATTGATGTAAGCATTTCATCAGCGCATAATCCGCTGTCCATGGTCCTACTCCCCTTATCCCCAGTAACGACTTTTTTGCTTGCTCATACGTTGGTTCTTGCAGCAACATTTCTTTTGTTAATTCGCCATTTGTCATATCTTTTGCAACTCCAATTACATATTCAGCCTTCCGAACAGTAAATTGTAGTGTTATTAACTCCTCTACGCTTAGAGTCGCAATTCTTTCATATGTTGGATATAGCCAAAAAGTATTCCCTTCAAAGGTAAGGCACTCCCCAAAGTGTTCAACAAAACGTTGCTTTAATTTGTACGCAAAGGTCAAATTTATTTGCTGTCCCATTATTGCCCAAGTCAACGCCTCAAATAAGTCTGGTATACACATCATCCGTAACCCATAATATCTCTTGTGAATTTGTTGTAATATCTTGTCTTGTTTAGCTACCTCATAAAAAAGGCTCAGGTCTTGATCCAAATCAAACCATTCCCAAATATACGAGGCTATTTCTTCATAACTGGTGATAGACAATGGTTGTGAGGGAAAATCTACACGAATTACATGTTGAGCGAACCCGATTCTACACAAGATTAATTCTCCATTTACTTTAATCAGCTTATATAGTAACTCATCTCTAATTTGATGTAACACTTCTTCTTGGGACCTACCCAAGAACACTAGGCATTCATCAAAATTGAATTCCTTCGGTGGATATATCTCAATAAACGTTCCGTGATTGCTCCATTGCATTACAGTAGCTCCTTTTTCGCAAGAATTCGATATTCACTTGGTGAACAATTCTTCAAACGACGAAACGCCTTATAAAAACTTGAAGGACTTTGAAATCCAACTTTATAGCAAATCTCAAGATTTGATAGATTTGCACTGCATAGAAGATAGGCTGCTTTATCAATTCTTATTTTCTCCAAGTAAGTACGCGGAGTTTCTAACGTTTCCTGCTTAAACAAACGCTCCAGATAAAAAGGACTAACACCGACGCTATTGGCAATGTCCTGTAATACCAACTTTTCTTTATAATGATTAATTAAAAAGGTAGTTACATTTCTGACTAGTTCAGTACGCGGGGAATGGTCAACTTCTGGCTGACATCTTTTACAAGCACGAAAACCAGCATGTTCAACTTTATTGATGTCATAATAGAAATCTACATTTATTTTTTTCGGCTTTCTAGATTTGCACGATGGCCGACAGTATATTTTAGTGGTTTTTACTGCCGTAAAAAATAATCCATCATACTTTTGATCGCAAGCCATGACTTTATCCCACATTTCATCAAAAGAAAGATTAAGTATATCCTCCATTGAATTCCACACCTTTCTAGGTCAGTAATCGTATAACAATGAAGTATCTTGTAGCTCCATTAATTGTGCAGCATTGCTGTCTAAAAAGGAAATGATTTTATCAGATAGGGCATTACCAAAGCTAAAACGTTGCACTCCCAATTCCTGCAGTACATGACAATTTGTAAGTTCCGGTAAAGACAATACATTAATTGGAGCATGTATGGTCATTGTGATTTCTTTAATCTCGTCATAGTCGATCATTCCAGGGACAAATATTCCACTAGCTCCACTCTCAACATAGGCCTTTGCACGATTTACTGTTTCATAGAAAGGGTTTTCTGTTTGAAAGTATGTATCAGTTCTAGCATTAATATAAAAATCTTGATAGCCATGATTATCTAATGCCATTCTGATTGCTGATAAAAGAGTACAATGTTCATTAATTGCTCTGAGCCCCATTTGTTTCTTGAGTGAGTCCTCAATATTAATGCCAGCAACGCCAACATCTGCCGTCCTTAATACATTTTCAACAATTGTTTCCTTATCTTCTCCATAGCCTGCCTCAATATCTGCAGTAACAGGTATTTTCACATTTACTGTAATCGTTTTAATAACTCCAAGATGTCTTTCAAAATCAATTAATTCTCCGTCAGCATATCCAAATGAGTTCGCAATTCCCCAACTTGTTGTACCAATTGCTTTAAAACCTACCTTTTCTAGAGTTAAAGCGGATAACAGATCCCATGCATTACCTAAAAATAATATTTCTTTTGATGAATGTAATTTATTAAATTCCTGAATGAGATTCATTCTAACTCCTCCTAATGGTTGTTTACATTCATTTTACAAGGAGTTTGCGCCTACTTCGTCCTCATTCTTGCGCTTATGGTCGGCAAAGTAAAAAATGCCAGGACACATTAGGAAAACAAAGAAAATCCACATAGTTTACATTTACCTTTCATCCTAACCATGGATTAGAAATGCTTCTGAATCTATGCGATAATAGTAGAACTATCATTTTTACCAGTGAAAGAGGTCTTGTCATGAAGCCAGTAATTCTTGCTGAAAAGCCTAGTCAGGCAAAGGCATATGCAGATGCTTTTAAAGTAAAACGTCACGAAGGATACATAGAAATCAATCCATGCCCTATTTTTCCAGAGGGAGCCTATATTACATGGGGAATTGGTCATCTCGTTGAACTTAAAGAACCAAAAGCATATGATCCAAAATGGAATAAATGGTCATTAGCTAGTTTGCCTATTTTGCCGGATAGCTATGAATTTCAAGTTGCCAAAGGGAAATTCAAGCAGTTTTCCGTAGTAAAAAAATTACTTAAATCTACTGATACTGTTATTAACGCTTGTGACGTAGACCGTGAAGGGTCCAATATTTTCTATAGTATATACAATCAAAGTGGAGCCCGTGGACAATTGATTAAACGCTTATGGATTAATTCATTGGAAGTAGATGAAGTACTGAAGGGTTTTAGTAATTTACAAGATAATCGTAAAGATCTTTTATTATACGATGAGGCCAAGGCTCGTCAAATTAGTGACTGGTTAGTAGGCATGAATGGATCCAGATTATATTCACTTCTGTTGCAGCAACAAGGTATTAAAGAGGTATTTCCTATAGGACGGGTTCAATCACCAACTATATTTTTGATATATCAACGTCAAAGAGAAATCGAACAATTTGTATCGGAGCCTTTTTATGAGATAGAGGCAACTTTCCAGGCAGAAAAAGGGGAATATAAAGGGAAAGCAAAAGCGAAAGATTCCAACAGAGAAAAGATTCGAGAACTCCTTTCCCAACATAATATTCAACCTAACTCTCCTGGAGTAATTAGTTCAATAGAAAAAGTCGATAAGCGGATACCACCACCTCAGCTTCATTCATTGTCGACACTACAGGCTACCGCCAATCGATTATGGAAAACGAGTCCTGCAGATGTACTGAAGACAATGCAGGGTCTTTATGAGAAAAAGTTAGTTTCCTATCCGAGAACTGATGCAAGACATATTACGCCAAACGAATTTTCCTATATAGCGGCTCAGGTTTCTGCTTATCAACAAATCATTGGACATCCTTTTGAAGTAGCTTCACTAGCTCCTAAAAAACGATATGTCGATAGCTCGAAAGTTCAGGAGCATTATGCTATTATTCCAACGAAGAAGCTCCCAACACCTGCAAAATTAGCAGGACTTTCAAATATTGAGCGAAATCTCTATGAAGAGATTGTCCGTACTACATTGGGTATGTTTCATACCGATTACTTATATACAGAAACAAAGGTTACAACAGAGGTGAATGGTTTAGCCTTTTTCACAACTGGAAAAACGGAACGAGATCAAGGATGGAAAGCATTATTCTCTCGCTCAACTAAGGATAAAGAAGAACAACCTCTCCCACCTCTACAGGTACAGGAAAAGGTAGAAAGTAATATTGGTATAAAAGAAGGAAAAACGCTGCCTCCGAAGCCATATACGGAAGGCCAGCTTATTGCCATGATGAAAACCTGTGGGAAGCTTGTAGAGGATAAAATGGAAACTGAAATCTTAAAAGAAGTGGAAGGTCTCGGTACAGAAGCAACTCGAAGCGGAATTATAGAAACGATAAAACGCCATGGCTATATTAGTGTAACGAAAAATATAGTTTCTATAACCGATAAAGGACGCGTCCTCTGTCAGGCTATTGAAGGTAATCTTCTCGCTAGTCCATCTATGACCGCTAAATGGGAAACCTATTTACGTAAAATTGGAAACGGAGAAGGCTCGATGGATCGTTTTCTAGGTAGTATCGCTAAGTTTATCCAAAGCTTGATGGACGAGGTTCCAACCCAATTAAAAACAAAGCAGATTAATATAAAGCTAGCGCCTCGGGCATCAAAGTATGACTCTAAATTTAAGAGAGATCCAATAGTAACATGTCCTAAATGTCAAAAAGGGTCCATCATTGCACATAAGAGCTTTTATGGATGTACAGAATACAAAAATGGTTGCACCCAGACCTTTAATGGCTACTTTTTAAAGAAAAAAATAACCGCTAGCCAAATAAAACTGCTTTGCACTAAAGGAAAAACAAACGTGATCAAGGGATTTGAAGCTGAAAACGGTCAAAAGTTTGATGCGAGCTTAACTTTTGTTGAAGGTAAGATAAAATTAGAGTTTAAAAAAGACTAATTTTTAGTGGTCGATCGATTTTTCGGAGGCATCAATCGATTATCGGCGGAGATCGATCGAATATTTAGGGACATCAATCGATTTTGAGCTGTGGTCGATCGATTATTATCAAATACCTGGTTTGAGAAGTCACTACTATTGAAAAGGCTGATCTTCATAACGAAGATCAGCCTTTATTCATTCAAATGGGTACGGATATACGACAGTTCCATTTCTCCCTGTTGTGGTTTCGGCCTGTGACAAAGAATTTAAAATCGCCTCTTCCGTAACCTCTGCCACTCCTTGGAATAAGTCATTCATAATGGGATGATCATCTCTTAATTGCTGCCTTGTCTCCACACTTTCTTCCAAACTGTGTTGAATTTTATGAGCAGTCGAAAAAGCTATGACGATATCACCACTACCATTACTAAAATGACTACCAGTTCTACCAAGCCCTACCCCACATCGCTTAGCAAGTCGAGTAAGTTGTCTATTGCTTAAAGGTGCGTCTGTTGCCAATACAATCATGATTGAACCATCTGCAGGCTCAGGAAAGTTTGGGACATTCACATTTTCATTCACCAAATACCGTGAAGCTTGGAATTCCTCTTTTCTTCCGAAGTTACTAAGGACCATACAACCGATAGTATAGACTGTATCACTAACTTGAACAATACGTGAAGAGGAACCAATGCCCCCTTTATAACCAAAGCAAATCATCCCTTTACCTGCACCAACAGCTCCTTCAGGTGAAGTTTCTGACGAAGCATTTTGAATACACTCAATCGCATGCTTCGGTTCAATAGGTAGCTTTCGAATTGAATTTAACCTACTGTCATTGCACTCTCCTACCACTATATTAATAGTCCCAGTAGAATCCCCTATTGTAGGATTTCTTTCTAGCATATACTCTAAAGTTCCCTGCGCAACCGCTGGAATACCAAATGTATTCGTCAGCATGATAGGTGATTCAATTAAGCCAAGTTCGTTCACTTGTATAAGTCCTGTGGTTTTTCCAAAACCATTTAGAATGTAACTCGCCCCAACTACTTTCTGTTGAAATAAATTACCCCCATGAGGCAAGATTGCTGTGACTCCTGTACAGGCATATTCTCCTCCTCCAAGTGAGCTATCTAATGTAATATGTCCGACTTTAACATCTTGTACATCTGTTATGCAGTTCTTTTTCCCAACAGGGAGTCTTCCTATTGTCACTCCCATTTGTCTAATTTTTTTAGGCTCCACGTTTTCTATCCCCTTATTTTAGAGACTTCTTTCCATTTATGACTAAAAGACTCCTCGCAAAAGTCTAATTTTTCACCATATAAACGAAGAACATCTTTTATTTCTTCTGCTAAGTATTTTTCATTTCGATTGTTCGCAAGACAGGGATATCCAGAACCTCTTTGTAAATAATCAGAGCTACCTACTAAATACCATTTATCATCTTCTAATATTTCGTCATTTACATAGATTGAATGAATTTGCTTCCCATCATGTTCTATTTGAAGTCCTGATGCATGCAGCCTCCCGACAAATCGTCCTCTAAATCCTGGACCTCTTCCATCTGCCAGACATACTTGAGAATCTAACGATTGCTCTAAAGCTTCTTTTAGATACTTACCTTGAATTTCAAAGGAAGTTGGATTTAACGGAGAAGGACATATCTCTATAAGTTTTTTTTCTGTCATTTCATGAAATATTCCCGCATTACAAATACCACTATTAATAAGACCAATTTCTGTACCTAACATATCCTTCAATCCGTCAGCTATTAGGTTAGAAATAGGGTTCTCTTCCACTACGTCATGCCATAAAGAATGTTCTAGTGAATACAAAGGTTCACTTAAAACTTTTACAGCTCTTTCTTTATTTAACCTTAAAATAGAGTCTATCTGTTCACTCTCTTGTATATCCTTTGTAGAGATAGTCTCTGAATGGAGAAGATGTACTGTTCCACCGGCTATTTCTATTTCCATAATACCTATATGTTCTCCATAATTTCCTGCACTATTCATAAATGTCTTATTAATAACCTGTGCCTGTTCAAATAATTTATGATCATGTGCAGAAACAATAATATCAATCTCTTTAACCTCTTTAGCAAGCAGTTCATCTGCAAAAGTACCTACATGGCTAAGTAATATACATATGTCATAATTACCTTCATTATTGGCTATTTCTTCTTTTATAGCATTCGTGTAATCAGTCATATAAATACCTAATCCTTCATTAAATACTCCCATATCGGGAGAAGATCCCGTAAGGAGAATTCGAAGCCCGTTTTTTTCTAAAATAACACTAGATTTAACACCACTTATATGAGAACGATCTTTTTTATACAAGTTATTACTTATAAAAGGGATAGGACTATTACTCGCCATATTCTCTAGAGTATCTATTCCATTGAACATCTCATTGTTACCTATTGTAATCGCATCGTAGCTACCAGCTTCTAATAACTCTATAGCTGCCATACCTTTAGTTCCTTGGAGCTCAATGCTTTTAAAATCAGCAAAATCTCCGCCATCTAAAACAATTGTATTCTCATCTTTATGTTGATTTATTAACGTAACTACTTTTTTATAGTTCTCGAAATTACTATGTACATCATTAGTATGAATAATTTTAAGTCTCATTTATACACCCCTAGTCAGATTTCCCTTGATAATTATACCATATTCTAATTTTTCTAATTATTTATTTTTACCAATATAGATTATTCCGGAGTGTTTAGGGAATGAAATAATAAATAGAACTAGGAGGTTGTAAAATGGAATTACTACAAGTGAATGGTCGGATAAACAAAAAGAAATTAGCACTAAGTATTCTTATACCGGTAGTTGGCGGCTCTATCACAGGTTGGATTGCCAATAAAAATGCCCAAGAAAAATATAAAAAACTAAAACAGCCATCATTTTCACCCCCTGGGGCAGTCTTTCCGATTGTATGGACCACTCTTTACGCAACAATGGGAATTGCTAAATATCGTGTAGACCAAAAGGTGAAAGATATGAGAACGGACTCAACACCAGCTATCCCCTTATACGACTTACAATTAGGTTTAAATTTTTTATGGTCATTTCTATTTTTCCGTTGGGGCTTACGAGGAACTGCACTTGTAGAAATCAGCCTTATGCTAGCATCCATTGCGTTAACCGCGTATGAGTTTCAGAAATTGGACAATACTGCAGGAGTTTTAATGATGCCTTATGTAGGATGGGTTACCTTTGCACTTGGTCTGAATTATTCCGTATGGAAATTGAATAAATAAATTCTTTAGTATGCATGAAGTCTATGTATGGGTCCCGGCTAAAATCAGGACCCTTATCTTCTTCCCCTCAATATTTCTGTACTACTTAAATAGTCTAAGAACTAATATGATAAATTCTAATTCTTTACAGTAAATGAACAAATTCACACAATAATCTAGCTGTAAATTTACCGGTGAAAGAATTACAAATGAGAGTAATTAATGTATTATATGATTATTATAGGTTTTAAATTATTTAGGAGGAGAGTCCCATTTATCTTCAACATACTATTGGAAAAAAGGTTAAGGAAGCTAGGTTAAATAATACTTTAACTCAACAAGAACTAGCCGAAAGATGCAGTCTTACGAAAAGTCATATTTCAAAAATAGAAAATGGACAAGCCGCCCCTGCTGTGGCAACACTATCAAAAATAGCACAAGAGCTAGATACTCCCTTGTCTTGGTTTTTAGAGTCCAATCTTCACAATAAATTATCCATAGTGAAAAGCAAGGATAAAAAATTAAAAATTGGAAATAAAGACATTGGCTATACTTATGAAGCGCTCGCAAATCGTCCTCGCTTTAGTAAAGTAGAACCAGTAATAGTCACCGTCCTACCTGAAGCTGAATATGTAACGCCATTTACCCATAGTGAAGACGAGTTTATTTATATTCTAAACGGGTCGATCAACCTTTATTATGATGGGGAGTTACATTACTTGGAACAGGGTGATAGTGCTTATTTCGAAGGAAACACTCCTCATATTTTTATTTCTGCAGATAAGAACAAGGAAGCAAAAGTACTGACATTTTTTATACAAAATACCCCCCTTTAATTTATGGAACTGCCCGTATTTTTACCTTTCTCATATTTACTAGTCCTCATTAATAATTATTTCTCTATTTTTTGAATTTACTTCGATTTCTGAATAAATTTTAGATTTGGTATTTACAAGTAATAATTATTAATGTATTTTTGTGTAATAGCATTCAACTAGGTTGAATGCTATTACACAAAAATAAGGGGTGTATGTCATGTCAAACACAAGAGTTCCAGGATTTTATCGTTTATCACCTAAAGAAAGATTTGATATTGTTACGGAAGGGCGCAATTTAACAGATGATCAGTTAAAGCATTTATCTGGAGAGAATCCACTTTCGATGGATTTAGCAGACTCAATGATAGAAAACGTAATTGGACAAATAGGCATTCCACTTGGAATTGCAACCAACTTTAAAATTAATGGAAAAGATATGTTTATCCCAATGGCTACGGAAGAACCTTCTGTTGTAGCTGCTGCTAGTAATGCAGCAAAAGCAAGTTATGACCATGGTGGTTTTTTCACGTCAATGAGTGGAACAATCATGCGTGGTCAAATTCAGGTATTAAATGTAGCAGATCCTTATGCTGCAAAAGCCAAAATCTTTGAACATAAAGATGAAATTTTAGCTTATTGTAATGTGCAAGATCCAACATTGGTTTCATTGGGTGGAGGGGCTAAGGATATAGAAGTTCATATTATTCCAACCAACTCTCAAATAATGTTAGTAATTCATCTAATTGTAGATACAAAAGATGCAATGGGTGCAAATGCTGTTAACACAATGGCAGAAGCAGTCTCTCCAACTATTGAGACAATTACTGGTGGTAAGGTTGTATTAAAAATAATATCTAATTTAGCAGACCTTAGACTCGTTCGCGCAAGAGCAATTTTTTCAACAGAGGCACTTGGTGGCAAAGAGGTTGTGGATAACATTGTAAGCGCTTTCGAATTTGCAGATTATGATCCTTATCGAGCAACTACACACAACAAAGGAATAATGAATGGAATTTCTGCTGTAGTCTTGGCAACTGGAAACGATACTCGTGCAGTAGAAGCCGGAGCACATGCCTATGCTTCTATATCTGGACAATATAAATCTTTAACAAAATGGGAAATAAATGCGGATGGCAACTTATCCGGTTCTATTGAGTTACCAATGGCTGTTGGGATTGTTGGTGGTGCAACGAAAACACATCCGGTGGCACAAGCTGCCCTTAAAGTAATGGGAGCTAGCTCTGCTGAAGAACTTGCAGGTTGTATAGCAGCTGCAGGACTAGCACAGAATGCTGCAGCATTACGGGCCTTATCTGCTGAAGGTATTCAAAGAGGTCACATGTCTTTACATGCTAGAAACTTAGCAGTAATGGCTGGCGCAAAAAAATCAGATATAGATAGAATCGTCGCACAAGCTGTCAAAGAGAAAGACCTTAGATATGACCGTATCTTAGAAATAACGAAAGCAACTCAAAGAGGTGAATAGGATGGCAGATAACCATAAATCACCAACTACTGATTTGAATAAAAAAACAAAAACATATTTAGAAATACTTGGAGATACAATTCTACCAAATCAATTACTTTTTGCGGTTTTAATAAGCGTAGGCATTAGTTTAGGAGGTTACAATATCGGCCTTTGGTTACTCCCTTCTATCGCTAGTGAAAGTATGGTAGCTTCTTACTCATTGCTTATTGGGATTTTAGGTAGTGTTTTCTCTTTAGTACTTTGTTCCATTCTTTTTAAACCAAAAAGAATATTAGTTGAAGAAGAGACTTCTTCTAAAAGTATGAGACAAGTTTTTGAAGATTTACAATTAGATCCTCTAGAAGAATTAGAACTAATCGAAAATGATCCAATCACTAAGAAAGAATTGGAAGAATTCGGAGTTTTAAATAGTTTTCTTGCACTTAGAGAGGAGCAGAAGAAATGAGTTTACTAATTACAGCTATTTTATTTGCATTACTTGGTGCAATTGTCTTCTCTTTAATAGGATTGATATCTGGTACTGATGAGACAGCGATTATGGTCCCACTTACTTTGTTAGTAATCCTTCTTGGTGCACCTCCAGCTGCCGTTTTTTCATTTTTTATGGCAGCAGTTCTAGCAAAGCATCTTACACATGCCGTACCAACTGCATTAATGGGTATACCCGGTGATACTACAGCTGTTCCATTAATAGATCATGCGAACACTTTAAGAAGAATGGGTATGCCACATATAGCACTTAGGAAAATGATTTCAGGTGGAATTATTGGTGCATTCATTGCTTTACCAACTGCTGTTCTATTAGGCCAGTTTTTGGGTCAATTCGCTGACTTCTTCAAGTCATCAACAGGAATAATTTTTACACTAGCTGCTATTCTAATCGCCTTTTTCTCTAAAGGTAAATGGGTAAGTGTTTTAATGATTATTCCATTCGCTTTCTTTATTAAAAGTTTAGATTTAGTGAGTTTTAGCATACTCGATAAGCATTTATCTATCAGTTTCTTTTTAGGAATTGCTATAGGTCCAATTTTTTGTGATCTTTTATTCGCGACCTCCTCTAGCGCTAGAAAAACTATTGAAAGAGATAAAGCTAAAGAATATCATCTGGCTCCTGAAACAAAAACGTGGAAAGGATACTTTCCGAACCCTTTAAAAATTTTAACTGGAAGACAACAAGTATTCACTTCCATTACAACTTTTATTTCTTCTCTTACTTTTGTTTTTAGTCCTGTAGGAATGACTTCCCTAATGGGTGAAATTGTCGGTTCCCGTACAAAAGGTGCCTATAAGAAGTCTACTACTAGTTTAGCAGTAATGAATGGGGTAACAGAGTCTACGTATATCGCAGAAGTAATCATCCCATTAATAGCTTTTGGGATTCCACTAAGTCCTGTTGCTCTTGGTCCAGGGTCACCATTATTTAATGCACCACCAGTATTCACTGTCGACCCTATAAATAATTTGCATACCTACCTAACTTCATGGGAGTTTTTCCTTTACGGTGCAATTGGACTCATTATCGCTTCGTTAATCGCCTATCCTTTTTCTATGAACTATGCAAGAAAAGCTTCTGTACTAGTGATGAAGCTTGTAAGTCAAGAAGCTATTGTTGCTATGTTCATTGGACTTGCTTGTTTACTTGCCTTCCACGAAGCACAACTTGTTGGAATTGTACTTACGTTCACAGTGGCAGCAGTTGGTGGTCTTCTAAATCGCATTCTTGGAATTGGCGCTGGTGTACAATTTATGATTTTCTATGCGTCCACTTGGATTATGATGACGCTCTTCGGAATATAAGTAAAAGGAGTTTTTAATATGACAACACCCAGGTTTCCTAAAAGTGTAAGCATTAGAGAAGTAGGACCACGTGATGGATTACAAAATGAAAGCAAATTTATTCCAACAGATGAGAAAATACAATGGATAGATCACTTATCTAATTCAGGTTTAAATTATATAGAAGTAACTTCTTTTGTAAATCCTACTTGGATTCCTGCACTTTCGGATGCAGAGTATGTTGCAAAACATATTAAGAAAAATCCAGACGTCACTTATGCTGCCCTTGTTCCAAATACAAAAGGGTTATTCCGCGCCTTAGAGAGTGGTATTGATGAAGTCGCTGTTTTCATCTCTGCAAGTGAGACTCATAATAAGAAAAATATTAATAAAACTATTTCAGAAACAGAGATTGTCTTATCGGAAGTTGTTAAAGAAAGTATTTCCAATAAGAAAACAATTCGAGGATATATTTCCACAGTTTTCGGTTGCCCTTATGAAGGAAATATAGAAACTGATCAGGTAATACGATTAGCAGATTCCCTATTTGAAATGGGTATAAATGAATTATCATTAGGTGACACAATTGGGATTGCTAATCCTGTTCAAGTGAAGCAAGTTTTAGAGCAACTTCTTAAACGATACCCCGCAGATAGTATTGCAATGCATTTTCATAATACCCGAGGAACTGCTTTAGCAAATGCACTGGCTTCATTGGAAATGGGTATTTCTAAATTCGATAGCTCTCTGGGTGGTTTAGGTGGATGTCCGTATGCTCCAGGAGCATCAGGCAACTTGGCAACTGATGACTTAAATTATATGCTCACAAATATGGGTATTGAAACAAATATAGATCCCAAAAAACTCAACGCAGCCGCACTGTATATACAAAGTAAACTTCAAAAACCTTTAGATAGTTATAGTGTGAAATACTATGAATCTCAACATAAATAATGAAAAGAAAATTAATTGACTAATTTCTAGTACCAAGTATAAATGGCTGATACTTGGTATTTTTTTCTTCCTTACTAATACCTGCTACACTCCCCTTAACTTTCATCATTTTTCTAGTTTATAGCAATTATATAATTACCAAACACCTTAAATTTACACGCAACTTTGCAACGACATAAATTTTACTTTTCCAGTTCTTTATATTCAATAGGAATTAGTTATTTTTTATCAGAGAATAAATTACTCCAACTACTTCTTACCTGTTTTTAAGGAGATATTCTAATTTTTACAATTTTCCCTCAAACCTGTCATTTTCTTTTGCTATAATCTATCCGAAATATAAATTTGTTTAGGAGTGGATAAAATGATAAAAAAGAGTCTTTGGAATCATGCTTGTAATAAGGTTGCCGTTTCCCTCATATTAGTAGTTTCCATGTTTGTCCCATTTATAATTGCACCTAGTGTTCAAGCTGCAGAACCTATTAGCGTCTCAGAAGCAATTTCAAATAACACAGGGACCGCGACAGTTCGAGGATATATCGTGGGAACTGCTAATTCTGGAACTTCCTATGATCAGGAAGCTCCTTTTACAGTAGCTACAAATATTGGATTAGCAGATTCACCAAATGAAACAAATCCATCTAATATTTTACCGGTTCAATTACCGACTGGAGCACTTCGAACAGCACTGAATCTAAAAGATCATCCTGAAAACTTAAAAGCAGAAGTAACCGTAACTGGATCATTAGAAGCTTACTTTTCTGTTCCAGGTCTAAAAAGTCCAACTGCTTACACGATAATCTCTGATGGAGAAACTCCACCTGAATCTCCAGAAGTAGAGGTGTTGGAAAATATTGCTGCAGCTCGAGTAATTACTAACCCGGACAAATTAGTTAAAATCACCGGAACTGTCACTACTGGGATGGGGTATTGGGGCGGCAATGCCTTCTATCTTCAAGACACGTCGGCAGGTATTTATGTATTCACCTCTTCGGCAGATGTAAATCCTGGTGATGTCATTGAGCTGGAAGGTAAAGTTAGTCCATACAGTGGAGAATTACAAATTCAACCTACTAAAATATCAAAAGTTTCCTCAAGCAATGAATTACCACTAGAACAAATCATTACACCAGCGGGAGTCAATGAAGAGACTCAAGGTGAACGAGTAAATTTGAATAATGTAATAATTAGTAATTTGACTAAAATCAATGACTATGGAACATTCGAATTTACTGCAACACACGAAAATGGAGAGTCTGTTGTTATTCGAAATGACAATAGAAATGGTCTTGACTACAATACGTTTGTTCAACGCTATAAAGCAGGCGATTTAGTTAATGTTTCTGGTATAGCGTCTAAATTCAATACAACTTATCAAGTAAAAACACTTGGTTTAAACAGCTTTAACTTAGTGAATAAACCTGCAGTCTACACGGATATATTCCCTGGGACAATATCAGAAGGAACTGAAATTTCTTTATTTACTCCAATCGATGGTGCAGCCATCTATTACACACTAGATGGGTCAACACCTTCTACTGAAAGCATGCTATATACTGGACCAATTACTTTATTAACGAATACGACGATTAAGGCCATAGCCGTTACCGATACAACATCAGAAGTATTTTCTTTTACATTTGATGTGTTAAAAACAAATAACCTATCAATTCGTGATATTCAGGGACTATCCCACTTCTCAAATTATGAAGGTGCAACAGTTCAAGAGATTACTGGTGTTGTAACTCATCTCTACAATTCAGCAAACTTTGTCATTCAAGATGTTAATGCCGATGATGACAATACTACATCAGAAGCATTAATCGTCAATAAGGCTTCTAATGGTTTCGCAGTTGGAGACTTAGTTACAGTAGCAGGATCCGTGGAGGAATGGTACTACGAGGGCTATTCAGATATGAAAGCAAATGATCTTCCTATTACTAGAATTCGTGCAACTTCGGCTACCAAATCTGGAACAGCAGAATTACCCGAACCTTTAGTAATTGGTGAAGATATTTTTCCTCCAACCGAAATAATTGATAATGATAGTTTAACTACGTTCGATCCATTAGAAGATGGAATAGACTTTTGGGAATCCATTGAATTGATGCGTATAGCTGTACCAGATGCAAAAGTTATTGGACCGCAAGAATATGGAGAAATACCTGTAATTGCAGGAAATTCTACGAACACACAGTTCAATATATTAGGCGGAGTAAACATTTCTGCAAATGACTATAATCCTGAGAGAATATTAGTATTAACAGGAAATGAAAAATATGATGCTAAATCAGGTGATTATTATACTGGGGACATTGTGGGAGTGATGGGCTTCGGCTTTGGTAATTTCAAGCTTTGGGCTGAGGAGTCTACTCTACCTCCAATTACTCGAGTTGAAAAACCAAATGTAGTGACAAATATCGAACCTAACGAAGATAAATTAACTGTTGCAGCATACAATGTTGAAAACTTTTCAACAAACACTGAAAACACCCCTGATGAAAAAGTAGCGAAAATTGCCAAGTCTTTTGTGGAGAACATGAAATCACCTGATATTATCACTCTTGTAGAAGTTCAAGATAACGATGGCCCTACCGCTTCTGGAAATACAGATGCCTCGGCAAGCTATCAAAGGTTAATCACAGCAATTGTAGCTGCTGGTGGACCAGCTTACGCTTGGACCGATATAGCACCGGAGTACGACCAAGATGGTGGACAACCTGGTGGGAATATTCGTGTTGGTTACTTGTACAACCCTAATCGCGTATCCCTTTCCGAAGGAATAAAAGGAGGTTCCACTGATAAAGTAGCATGGGACGAAGCTGGAAACCTCACTTTGAATCCTGGCAGAATTCTTGACTTACCACAAAAAAATACACGTAAGCCATTAGCTGCACAATTTGAGTTCCAAGGAGAGAAAGTAGTAGTAATTGGTGCTCATTTAAATTCTAAAGGTGGAGACCAGCCATTATACGGTAAAAACCAACCTCCATTCCTTGTCTCTGAGGCAGAAAGAATTGAGTTAGCTACGATGATTAACCAATTTATCCAATCTGGTATAGAAAAGAATCCAGATTTAAATGTAATCGTTGCTGGAGATATGAATGATTTCGAATTCACCCCAACACTTGCTGCACTAAAAGGTGACATCTTAACAAATATGGTAGAAAAAGTACCCGTGGGTGAGCGTTTCTCCTATTTCTACCAAGGGAATAACCAAGTACTTGACCATGTTCTAGTTACAAATAATCTAGCAAATAAAACTGAAGTAGATATGATTCACATTAATGCTAACTATATGGACATTCATGGACGTGCTTCCGACCATGACCCAGTTCTTATTCAAGTGGATTTGAACGAGCCGGTTACTAAGACTCTTACAGCAAATAAAACAGCATTTGAATTAGAAAAAGGCAAAAAAACTAATATTAAGCTAACTGAAACAACTGAGGGCTCAAATACAACTGAGGATGTTACACAAAAAGCTAACTATAGCGGTTTTAATAGCAAAATTATTTCCGTAAATAAAGGTGAAATTACCGCTAAGTCAAGTGGGACAACAATTATTACAGCAACGTATGGTGACAATTCAGTAACGATTAAAGTAACTGTCCATACGGCAAATAATGGAGAAACTATTATTACTGAAGATAAAGTAGATACTTCAAAAAGTATTATTACGGTGGATGGCTCTGTGATGCATAATGCTGGAGATGTTAAAATCCGTTTTACAGAAGCAGCTTCAAGTAAGATTAACGCTACAAATAAAGACGTTGTGATTAATCTTATGAATGGGACATTCTCGATAACTGCAAAGAACTTTGATGTACTTGCAGCAAGTGGGCAATTTACTTTGCACTTGGATTACCATGTACCACCAGGGTTACTAAAGGAAAAAAATAATCATAAAGTTAAGGACGACTTGAAACTTAAAGATATGAATTTCCTTGATAGCAGTAACCAAAAAATCACAAAAGGATTTACTGATTATTTTATCATCACTACTGAAGGGAAAAAAGGAACTAAGGAAGCCGCTTACTACGACCAAAAGTCTAAAAAGTGGAAGTTCAAAAAGATTAAGTAGATATTAAATAACGAGGGTCATAACAAACGTTATGACCCTCGTTTTCTTTTTCAAATTATATAAGGTTTGATAGTCTTTTTACACCACCATTTTTGTATTCCTACTTATTAATACGCATGAATTCTATAACTTTAGTATCGATATAACCTCTTTCTTGCACTCGTTCATCAAAATTTTCAATTAGGTGGTAAGAATGAATAGCATCCAATAAGTCATCCATTTCCGTAAGATCCCTGTCTAAAAAACCATTTTCATATAACATATTTTGAATCTCATTTGCTAAAATTCCTTCAATAGCCACAATATCCTCTGGAACTGTTTCTGTAAAATATAGTTGATGTAGCTTTAAGAGCCTTGCTAACTCTTTCACGGGATCAGCATGATCATCCACTCGAAGATCGATATACCGGTCCGTGTAACCTCCATAACTACCATTTTCTTTTACTATTAACAAAGCAGCAGACTGTTTACCTCTTTTATCTCCTCCTGCACTTTCTCCAGCTTGTAATGCAGCTAATAGGCGTTCCGCAAAAGCTCCCTCATGTTCGAGGAAAACTGTCTTCATCGCCTGAACTGTATCTTCATTGACCAATATGTTCCCTTGAATTGCAAAGTTTGTTCCTGCAAATCCTCCTGCCCATTCAATACAATCTTCTCCAGTATATATGGCACTACGACCACTTGCATCCACTATACCAACTTGTCTAGCGCCTGACTTTTCATCATTCGCTACCAACTCTTTTAGAACTTCTTCCGGTGACATGCCATCTTGTAGCATGTCCAAGCCATCGATGCCATAATCTAAATTGGCCCAAGACTGAGTCGCAATTGCTCCTACACCCGCTTTTGCAAATGGGACAACTGCTCCCACACACAAAAACTTGGAAGCAACGGCAACTCCTAATTCTTTTGTTTGCGGATCGAAGCCAACAATGGAAAATGTCATTTGCATACCCCTTTTCACTCAATCTATTTATATTTTAACTTTTTATTCTGACAATTAAAAGAGATCCCATTATATGAATGAGATCTTCTATTTTCACTGTCATTATTCTTTTACATATTTTCCATGGCGCGGCAATGCTATCGAGTCAAAATCCGAGACTAGCAAGTGTAAATTGCTAGTAAGTAAATCTCCCTTCATAGGTAAACCATGTCCAGTTATTGCTACTTTAGGTTTTAAGTTCGAAAGCTTGATTACCGATTCCCTAGCTTTTTCCCAGTCAGGCGTGAGATATCTTGGAGGACCACTTATTTCCTGTTCCTGCGTGAACACCTTATACAAATACTCTTGTTTCACTGTAACAAATGCATCTCCCACTATTAATACCCCGTCTTTCTCTCTAAATAAGGAGATGTGACCCGGGGTATGACCTGGCGTATGAATCCATTGAAAATCATCCATAAAAGGAACTGTTCCATCTGCTGGAAGCGCTTCAACATGGTCTCCTAGATTTATAGCATCCACAGGGAATAGGAAAGACATTTTGGCTACAGATCCTCCTTCTACTGTTGGATCAGGTTTTGGATAGCTTTCTTTACCTGTTAAAAAAGGTAATTCTAGTTCATGAGCATAGACAGGGACATTCCACTTATTTACTAATTCAACTATTGCCCCAACATGATCAAAATGTCCATGGGTTAAGATAATTGCTTTTGGCTTTTTGTTAACACCATATCGTTCTTCTACTGCAGAAATAATTTCATCCGATGAGTAAGGCATACCTGCATCTACTAATACAAAGTCCTCAGAATTAGGTTCGCCAACTAAACAAATATTAACGATTTGAATGGTATGGCAATAAATGTCCGGTAATATCTCGATTCCTATACCACTTCCTACCGAAGTTGCTGGTATATATTTGTAATCGTCACCGTATGATATTGAATTGTCCAAGTAATTCACCCTTTCCTTAACTGCCATTAGCATTTCACCGGAATAGCTTATTTATACTTTTAGCCAACTCTTTAAACTGAATACCTAACTAATCTTAAAAAATCTTGTTCTCCAACTATTTCAATTGGAAGTCCTTGTTGAATCATCCCTTCTACCTTTTGCATTTTGGTGCTTTTTATACCCTGTAAGTATTTGGCTAAGTCATTATCTCCCACTACTAAGTAATTTGTTTGATGATCCACCGCCCCTTTACAAACTGCTCCACAATTCACTGCAAGTTGTGCTGCTTTCGTTCTGGTCATAGAGTGCATTCTTCCGGTGAAAACAATTTGCGCTTTGTAAAATGGATGCTTAGAATTTAGTTCTGCATCTTCCGGTTCTAAAAACTCGATTGTCATGTCTGCTTTATTTTTGCGTTGGGCTGGTTGCTTTTTAGCTTGAATGGATGACTTTATCGTCACATTATGTAGTTTGGCCAGTTGTTTCACTGTACTTGTCTGAGTTCTCTGCAGGGCTTCTAATGTAATAATAGCAGCAGCGCGAGCATCCTCTAAAGCATCGTGATGTCTCAAACTAATACCCAAATAATTCGATACAGTCGATAGCTTATGATTGTATAATTGCGGCCACACTTTTTTGGCAATTCGAAAAGAACATCCATATTCAAAATGTGGAGATGGTTCATGGAATTGACGCAAACATTCTTGTAAAACACCCATATCAAAACTTGCATTGTGTGCAATAATAACTTGACCTTCAATAAGATCTTTCATGTTCGGCCAAAATTCCTCAAAGGTTGGTGCTCCATGCACCATATGTTCAGTAATTCCATGAATTTTTGTATTATAATAATGGAATTCACTTAACGGATTTATTAAGGATTGTATTTCTCTATATATTTTCCCGTTCTTTACTTGTACGATTCCTACTGAACATACACTAGAACGAAGATTATTGGCTGTTTCAAAATCGATAGCTATAAAGTCCATTTACTTCACCTCATTTAGTTAGATCGTCTCTCATTATCTCATAATAGAATACAAAGAAGAACCTCTCCAATTAGAGAGGCTCTATCCGTTATCTTAAAATTAATATAGTCTATTAGTTGGAGGGATATCATCTAGTTTCTTTTGAAATTCCAACTTTTCTTCGTGTTGATCATGAGAAAGTCTTTCCTCTTCTTCCTCTTCCACTAATTCACCCCCATAAGCCGCTGGACCTAGATTCGGATCTGCTCCTGGTGAGTGAGCACCGTATGATTTTTCTTCGATTGTAATGCTCTCGTCAATAGTCGGACGAGACTCTCTTACTTCTTTATCTTCCTGCATAGAGTGACCAATATGATTTTCTTCTCTTGCTAAGTATGGGTCAGTGGCAAAAGTTTCTCCACGTGCAAAGCGGTCCTGTGGTTCATCAAAGCGCCCATCAGTTTCGTTTACAAACTCATTGTTAGAAGGTGTAAAACCTTGCTCTTTAGCATATTCACTAATCGGCTCTTCGTTTTCCATGAAACGGTTTTGTACAACATCTGTACCTACTGTATCTGTATACTCTTGCTCAAATTCATTCTCATGAGTACCGTATACCATTGGTTCATCATTATGTGTTAAAACATCTGTGTAGAGAACAATACTTCCTCTTGCCACCTCTTCAGCATATTTTGTTCTTTCTTCTTCACTTAGATCTAATTTACGTAAACCTTCCGCTACTGCATCTTCTCCAGTAAACCAAGATTTGAACTTATCCATAAATGTTCCAGCCTCATGTGTAGAAACTTCTGAGTGACGACTAAGTGTATTTAAGTGAGCATTTTCAGTTGAAATTACATGTATATCGCTTTCTGCATAACCTTGATTTTGTAGGGCTTCCAATTTATCATACATTTCTTCTTCGGTACGAGCAATTTCAATTCGTCTATTCGATTCAATGTTCATGGTGTTGCCTCCTCAAAATTTATTGTGTTATTCTTTCCTTACCCTTCTTAAGTTATAACTTAAACACAATGCAGCTAATGTTAATCGATTTGTAATGTAACAGTAATTATTCAAGTACATAAAGGTTATTGATAGAAGTGATAAATATTATAGGAAAAACCGAGCAAAATATGAGGCCCTTGTACGTCAAAACCTGTTTATATCGTTTTCAAAGAGCGTTGGACAGCCGTATTGCTATAAGATTACCGTTTGATTTTTAAAGAGGCTAGTCGTGACTGACGTCACGACTAGCCTCTTTTTCTCGATATTTTTATGGCTTTTAACTGCCCATCTTCCTTCTACAACTTAAAAACAGGTTAGTTCGTTTTTGGATAACTAGAAAAAAGAAAATCTCCTATTTCTGTAGAAGCTCACGAAGATGCAATTTCGTTCGCTTCTTTATTTAGGTATCACTTACTATTTCTCTTTAACTCCACTGGATTATAGGGAATCCTTTTTCTTCCTCCCTCTTTGCAGAATAGTATCGCTAATTAAAAAGACAATCTTATCGTGCAGTAGTACTCACTTAATTGATTGTAGTGAAATAGGCGACACCAATGGGAACAACGTGAGCTGAAAGCACCGCAGGAGCATATGTTTTCGTAGTGACGAGGAGATTGAAGCCGTGCCCACGGAGACCAACAGATTGTTGGTAACAAAGGCATTGCCAAAAGACGTGGCTCTCTTAGCCTTTGTTCTCCACATGTAGCGGAAATCAGTAGTATTATTCATTTCATTCTTAAATGTTATGCAAATCCAGTGTTCATGCTGTATTTTTATATACTTTCTTATCTTGTCAAAAAAAAGCCTTAAAGGACGATATTCATCGTCTCTCAAGGCTTTTAAACTCTATTTTATATCGCTAAACTCTTGTGTATCCCCATCAGAGAACTCAATTTCTAGCTCAAACTCTTTATAATCCTCTACTCCAAATGCTTTAGTAACCTTTTCAATCACTTCTTCTTTGCTCATATCTTTTGTTAGTGCAAGTTCTTTAAAGATTGGCTCTAACTCTGCATAAGCCTCGTCACCAGAAAGTTTTTTTGACTCTGTTTGGTTTGTATACTCCGCTTCTGTTTCGGAGACATCAATATCAAAAGAAGCATCAACGGCATCCTTCTGATCTACCGTGTCTATATCTAAATCAAATGACTGAAAACCAAATTCACTTTGAGCGGTCTCTTTGTCAGGTGCTTCACTTACTTCTTCCTTGTCTCCACAAGCCCCTAATATTAAAACAGATGACATAATTACACTACCAAGTAATGAATATTTTTTTACTTTCATTTTAAGCACTCCTTCATTTTCGTATGAAATTGGTTTCTATTTAGAGTTATCTCCATTTTCCTAAGAAATAAACTACTCACGAGTAATTATCCAGGAAAACGTTCCTCACTGGCCGATGTTGATTTAGTATTTCGTTTATTTTTTTCATCTTTTACCTTTTCATTCAACTCTTCTACCGGTATAGGATCCACTGTATTCATATCTTCATCTGTATCGAATATACTTTCTTTTTCGGTATTTAATAGATCCGGATTATCCATAATACGTCCGGAAATATCTTGTTTCTCTTTATCTGTTGGATGCTTTTTCGTCATTTCTTCCACTCCTCTTTAATGTGTTTTAAATTGTTTATCCTTATTTTCAATTACTAAACATCTTACCTTGTTTGTTTAACTTCAAAAAATATGGGAAAACAATTTATAACAAATAATTTGAGGAGGAAACGAACTTATGAATAAAAACAAAATGGCAATCACCGCTTTAGGTCTTGGAGCTGCATTTTTGATGAGAAATAAAGGATCACGGGACAAAATAGCAAAACAATTCGAAAGTTTTACGAATACTCCTATTCGAGGAACCAAAACAAATCAAACAACTAGTAACTCTTCCAAAGACAAGGGTATTTTAGGTGGACTATTTAGTTAGACCTTTAATAGAAATCTTATGATCGCTACTATTAAATTTGATGCTGAAAGCCGACCTTCCAATAGAAAGTCGGCTTTCAATTTGTCCTTCTTTTGCAAATTCCACACATAGCTGTTTTGCACTAAGATTGTATAACTCCATAAACAATAAAAAGAGTAGACAATTTCTCTCTACTCCCTATATAGCACAAGAGACCTAAAAAAATTAATAATCAGAATTTACTTATAATATTAAAAGGTCACCGCTTATTAAAATTCAATAGACGGCGACCTTTTATTTTCCAACTATTTTGCTTGATAATACGCTGTTAAATCATTATAGTACTTGTTTAAAGAAGAGGTGGAAACATCAAAAGCCTCTGCAATCTCTTTAATCGTCATATCAAACGGTTCAAATAACCCATTTTCCTGACCAAATCGAATGGCTCCAGCAGCAATCGCTACTTCTTTACGTGCATTTGGCTGTTGCTCCACTAAATAGTCCTCAACTATTTCAATAAAGTTACCATACTCACGATTATTTTTCTCTAAGAAATCGATTGCAACCTGTAAAACTCCCACTTCAAAGTTTGTATACTCTCCGCCTTCATAGCCATTTTGTCCAAGTAGTTTCCACAGAGTTGCTCCCAGTTCCTTTAAAAAGGCCGATGCAGAAAGTTTTTCTTGTTTTTCAAATTGTTTTTCTACACTATCAAAAACGTTCTGGTGATCGACAGGGAAGAAAACTAAGCTAGAAATAGCTAAATAATGATTTTCTTCGGCAGAGCTATCCGGTAAGATGAAGCAGTACACATGAACTCCAACAGGCACCGGCTTATCACTTTCTCGTCTAAGTTGAATGCTTTCTTTTGTGAGTATGTGTGAAACCGTCATATAGTGCTCATTTACTTCAATCACTTTCCCTACAAAAACCTGCGGCTCGTTCCACTGGTTTAATACACTTAGTGTAGAAGGTCGTACCATTATTTTCTTCTGCTTTTTAAGATAACCTAACCATATTTCCTGTTTGTAATGGAAAAAGAACTCGTCCATTACAATAGCTTCAATCATTTCTAAGTCTAAATAATCACCTATTACTTTGCTCCAAGCACTCACAAGATCCGCATAATCTTCCATATCCTTACGTTCTGGATAGTGATCATAAAAGGATTGTAATATTCTTTCCAATTCCTCTGTTTGTACCTCTTCTATAGAATCATTCTGCTTCGACTCGCAGCACTTTTTATATTTTTTTCCACTACCACATGGACAAGGATCATTTCGACCTACCATATATAACACTTCCTTCTCTTTTGGTAAGTGCTTATTTTAACATGAAATCAAGCAAAATTTAAGGTTTAGTCTAAAATAGATAGGAAAACAAATAACATTTTTATAAATATTTCAAAAAATATCTAGCAAATCTGTGTGTAACTAAGATTTCCTCCGCAAAATAGGGTATACTTAACATAGGAGTCTGTAAATGTCGAGGAGGTATGGAATATGTCAGTTGCTAGTGAAGCGTCTCAAGTGAACTTAGATTTTCTTATTAACGATTTAGGTCTCAAGCAAGTGTCGAATACAGCATTGTTCCGTAAAGGGAATATTTTAGTTCTATCACCATCTGTTCAAAACAAATCGAATACGTTTGAGTTAGGTGAATCCCTAATGAAAAAGTTCAATCCTGAAACAGACGAGGGATACTTATTAATACGTATAAAAGAAAAGTTTTTGATGGCTAAGTTGCACCCGTTTCAACGTAAAATGATGACAAAGGATACGGAAAAGAGTACAAAAAGTAAACCGTCTTTTTGGAAATTTAATGTAATAGAGTCCATCATTCCGCGTATAGAAAATAGCGGTGATCGTGAGTTAACTTATAAAATTCAAGCCCCAACGAAGCAACAACTAACTACCTTTTTCAATAAAAAGTAAAAAAACTCAAGTACTTGGAGAATTCAGTCCATGTACTTGAGTTTTTTGTTTAGCTATCGAGCTTACGATACTTTTTCGTGTATAACTAACAACGTTTTTTAATGAAGTTCTTTCTGTATACTAAACTAATATTTTTCCAACTCCCGTGTAAATCGTTTGAAATTAGCCATATTAAGTTAGATCGAACAAATGGAGAGGAGTTTTTACATGGGAAGAGACGATAAAAAAGGTAGAAGTAACAACAAAGATTCATTACCTCAAACGCCTAAAAACCTTAAAATCAAACCAAACGAAATTCAAGAAGAATTTGCCAAGGAATTTGAAGAACTAAATAAAACTGCTCCGAAGGTCAAAAGAAAATAAGCACCAGGAAACCCACTTCTATAGGTGGGTTTCCTAGTGCTTTTATTTGAAAATACTAAAACTTCAAGGTTTCTTTTACATATTGCTTCACTTGCTCGGAAGTTTGCATAGATAGTGCCTTTTCCGTAATCTGTTTCATCTCTAGCTGTGTAAGCTGATTTATCTGATTTCTTGCTTTTAGCATGGAAGGAGCGCTCATGGAGAACTCATCTAACCCTAAACCAACCAATAATGGAATGGCAATTGTATCTCCTGCCATTTCACCACACATACCTGTCCACTTTCCTTGAGCATGCGAAGCATCGATTACCATTTTAACTAAACGTAAAATAGCTGGATGATAAGGTTGGTATAAATAAGCAACAGACTCGTTCATTCGGTCTGCAGCCATTGTATATTGGATTAAATCATTGGTTCCAATACTGAAAAAGTCCACTTCTTTAGCAAATTGATCAGCTAATATGGCAGTCGAAGGTATTTCTACCATAATACCAATTTCTATTTGCTCTGATACAAGTGTACCTTCCTGTTGAAGCTGTTCTTTCTCTTCTAGTAATAATTTTTTCGCTTCTCTAAACTCTTCTAGAGTCGCAATCATTGGAAACATTATTTTAAGATTACCAAAGGTACTTGCTCGTAATAATGCACGTAGTTGAGTTCTAAAAATTGTTTGTTCCTCTAAGCACAGTCGAATTGCTCGGAAGCCAAGGAATGGATTCATTTCTTCTGGAAGATTTAAATATGGAAGTTGCTTGTCTCCTCCAATATCTAATGTTCGAACAACAACGGGCTTATCACCCATTTTTTCAAGCACTTGCTTATATGCTTGGAATTGTTCTTCCTCTGTTGGTAAAGTATCTCGTTCCATATACAAAAACTCGGTACGATATAGCCCTACTCCTTCACCACCGTTTTCAAGGACGCTTTCGACGTCTTTGGGAGTTCCGATGTTTGCAGCAACTTCCACTTGTATACCATCTAATGTGATAGTTTTCTTATTCTTTAGCAAGGAGAGTTGCTTCTTCTCTGCTTCTTGTTCATTTCTTTT
The DNA here is from genome assembly GCF_038008345.1 of Psychrobacillus sp. FSL H8-0510. Classification (NCBI taxonomy): domain Bacteria; kingdom Bacillati; phylum Bacillota; class Bacilli; order Caryophanales; family Bacillaceae; genus Psychrobacillus; species Psychrobacillus sp. FSL H8-0510. Next base: position 463,509 of record NZ_JBBOYZ010000001.1, on the reverse strand, counting down.
TTCTACATAGCTCTCTACAACATCGGTAGGAGGATTTATAAGGACTTCCCCATTATCTCCGTCCACAACGATTAAATCACCTTGTTTAATTGCAGATGTAGCGTTTTTTGTACCAACAACGGCAGGAATCTCTAATGAGCGAGCCATAATGGCTGAGTGAGAAGTGCGACCTCCCATGTCAGTTGTAAATCCTTTAGCAAATGCTCTATTCAGTTGAGCAGTATCTGAAGGTGCCAAATCTTTGGAAATGATAATAACTTCTTCATCTATTAATCCAATATTCGGGACCTCAACCTCTAATAACCTTGCAATTACTCGTTTCGTTACATCCCGTATATCCGCTGCTCGCTCACGCATATATTCGTTATCCAGCTGTTCAAACATGACAATTAATGTATCTGCCGTTTCTTGTAAAGCAGTTTCTGCATTTACTGCTTCGTCATTTACTTTACTTTCTACTGCACCTAGTAACTCTGGGTCACTTAGTACAAGTAAATGCGCATCAAAAATTGCGGCGTTTTCTGTCCCTAAGTCAACCTCAGCACGGTCACGTATCTTTTGAAGCTCTAATTTGGCAGCATTTACAGCTTCATGAAATCGAGTAATTTCTTCTTTTTTATTCGTTACTGTACTTTTTGTCACCGTTAAATCTGGTTCTGTCATCAGGAATGCTTTTCCAATGGCTATACCACTGGATGCAGCAATTCCTTTTAATATTTCTGTCATGATTAAATAATCCCTTCAGTTTTTAGAAAGCTTTCAATTGCTTCTAGTGCTTCTTGTTGATCAGTACCTTCTGCAAATATAGAAATACTTCCGCCTTGACCAACACCAAGTGACATAACACCAAGAATCGATTTAAGGTTAACCCTTTTCCCTTTATACTCCATAAATACATCTGAAACAAATTTTGAAGCTGTTTGAACAAGTCCTGTTGCTGGTCTTGCATGAATTCCTGATTCTGCCACTACTGTATACGTATGATTTGTCATAATAATCTTCTCCCTTTAATTGTTTTATTTTTTGCTTTTCTTTATTGCAATTTCTTCATATTGCTTTTGAATCATTTCAAATAAACCTGTACCTGGTTCAATACCTGTCGTTCTTTCAATCGTAAACTGTAATCCTTTTTGTTCAATCATCAATTGTATTTCGTTTGCTTCTGGATCTTCTTTAAAGTCATAGTGTAAAGCTGCTGCTATTCCTCTAGTTAAGTATAAAGGATTCTCACTAAACATTTCTACATATTTGGTCGCAGGACGGACAAGTCGATCATTTTTTTTAAGTTTACGCATCGGTGAACGTCCTACTCTTGTAGTATCATCTGAAATATATGGATTAGCAAAACGATTTATGATTTTTTGTACGTAGTCAGCATGTATTTTTTCATCAAACGAGTAAGTTGCAGTCAGATATCGACCAGTCTCCTTTAGTACTTGCTCAACCATTTCTCTAATTTCACTATTTTCAAGAGCTTCATGCATGTTACGTATCCCTGCCAAATAACCAAAATAGGCAACAACTGCGTGACCTGTATTAACAGTAAACAATTTACGTTCTATAAAAGGTTCTAAATCTTGAACAAATGTTACTCCATGTATTGGGGGAGTAGCACCTTTAATCTCAGACTCATCTACAACCCACTCGTAAAACGGTTCCACTGTTACTGCTAATTTATCAATATTAGTCTGGTTGGGGACAATTCGATCTACCGCTGCATTTGGAAAGCTATAATACATGTCAAATTGAGTTTTCTCCTCATTCGTCAGCTCTTCGAATATCTTTTCTTTTAAAAAGGCACTTCCACCAATCATATTTTCGCACGCAATAATCGTTAGTGGGTTTTTCGATTGTTCTAGACGTTTTTTCAATCCAGTAGCTAATAATCCCGCTATTAGGGGAAGTATATTTGGTCCTACTGCAGCGGTAATAACATCTGCATTTGCTACCTCGTCTACGACAAGTTCTGGATCCTTTAAACTGTTAATCGCATATACATTTTCAACGGTTAACTCTTTCCCAGATGCCTCCGCAAGCTTTACAGTATACTGTTTCTTCTCATTCAATAAATTAACGATTTCTGCATTTACATCTACAAAACATGTTTTATATCCCGATTGGTGCAATAATAAACCGATAAATCCCCTACCAATATTACCTGCTCCAAAATGAACAGCATTCATATTAGTTCACTCCTTCAAAAAAGGACAAAATATCGTTAGGTGAAGTTGCTTTAACTATCTTCTCTACATTCTCTTCTTCTGATACAGTAATTGCAATATTAGATAATATATCCAAGTGATCATTGCCTTTACCAGCAATACCAAAAATCAATTTCACAATATTACCATCTCCAAAATCTACTCCATTTGGAACTTGAATAATAGTAATGCCGGTTTCCTTCACTTCTTTTTTTGCATCATCAGTACCATGTGGAATTGCTACGAAATTGCCCATAAAAGTGGAGGTCATTTCTTCTCTTTCTAACATTTTTTCTATATAACCAGTCTCCACATAACCTTTGTCTACTAACATTTGACCCGCTAGTCGGATTGCTTCTTCCTTAGTAGCTATTTGTTGATTAAGTAAAATATTTTCTGCTGATAAAATTGGTAATGTCATTGTATTACGCCTCCATTAGTTTATATTTTCTTTAATAAATACTTCAAATTCTTCTGCTAAAAATGAATGAATTTGAGCTTCTTCCCCTGTTTCAAACAAGTGGATATTTTGTTCATTCTGAATGATTAAAGTACTGATCAAACTTAGAACCTCTAACCCTGCTGTGAGAAATGATTTAGGTGATAATAATACAAGTAGTGTGTCCACTTCTACATCACTACCATCCATGCCTTTTATACAAATAACGTGGTCAAGTTTGTGAATAGTGAACGATGGCTTTTGTACGTTCTCATGGCGCGTATGATAGAGTGCAAGTTTAGTTCCTGGAATCCCAATACCACCATTTTTTTCTCTCTCGAGTAAGGCTTCTACTACTATTTCTTTTTCTGTAATGACTTGTCTAGACTCCAAGTTCTCACATATCCGCTGCATATATTGCTTTACGGTAAGTTGGCCTTTTAGCAACGTAAGTTGAAAATTAGTTAATACATTTAACATTACACCTGAGTATTCGTGTACCTTTGCTATTTTTTCTGTTAGTACATCTGCATTTGGATTACTTTCTTTTGCGAGTGGAGAAGGTTTTTGTATGAGCATTTTCCTTCTTGCATATAGCTGGACTTGGTTAATCTCTTCTGTTGTTAAAAAAGGGTTAACCATAATATACTCCCTTTGAAAATCCTGCAAGTAGATGGTGGAAACGATAAGATCCCTATCCGTTATAGTAGTCGCAAGCTTGTTTAGGTCAAATACAGAAATATTAGCTACCTCTGAAATTTCTTGAATTTCTCGAAGTAATCGTGAAGCTAGTAATTTAGAGGTTCCAATTCCACTAGAACAAATAATATATGCCTTTAGGTCTCCCTTACCTAATACCCCAATTAAAGCAGATCCAAAATGCATTACTAAGTATCCAATTTCTTCGTTTGGAACTTGGAGCTTTGGAAAAACTTTACGAGTAGCCGTTTTTACTTGCTCAAACAAATCCTTATAATTCGTTTGTATTTCATCTAGTAAGGGATTAGCTATGCCCATATTTTGCTCTATACGATAGATTGCAGGCTTTAAATGAGTAACGAGACCTTCCAGAAGGGAAGCATTGTCAGATAAAGAAAAGCTAGTTTGCTTTTCCATCTCCCTGACCAAACTTTTAGCCTGTCTATATAACTCTAAATTGGAAGACTCCACTAAAACCCCTTCTTGTTGACGAAGTTTGGAGCCTTGAAGATGCATTGTTATATAGCCTACTTCTGCTTCTGGGATATCCACCTGGAAACGGTCCATTAACATACTGATAATTTTTTGGGCTATAGGATATTCTGGCTCAAGCGAAATCTGCTTTAAATACGCTTCATCAATCGTAATGTTTTCTCCTTGCAAAATACGTTCAATAGCGAGTGCAAGGTGAACGATTAACGCAACATAAGCACTATCTGTCATCGACAAAGAGAAGTCTGGATAAAGGTCCTTCATCGCCTCTTCAATCATCCCTAACTTTTCTCGGTCGACAAGGTGCATTAGTCTTTCAGAAATTGGATCTTCATACTTGCTTGATTTTTGATGAATCTTTTCTTTTATTAATGAAAATAATCCCTCTTCCTTCAAGGTTTTCGAAAGTGCATAACTAATTGCTCTACGTTTTGCCTTTTCCGTCCCTGATAGTTCAACTCCATATCCTCTTTTCTTCAAGATTGAAAGTTGGATAGGCTGTAATTGTTCCTCTAGTTTCATCAAATCGGCACTGACTGTTGAAATGGAAACGCCCAAATCTTTTGAGAGTGAATAGAGCTTTACAGGTTCAGTTGATTCATACAAAATACATAGGATTAATGTCAGTCTTTCCTCCAGTGTATATTCTCTTTGTGTGAACTTTTTAAGCTGTTGAACCAATTCTTGCTTTCTTTGTTCATCCCCTATAATCTGTACACCGACTCCTGATTTTCTAACTAGTTCAAGTTGATAGGAGTCTAAAATAGTTTGGATATTATTTAAATCTCGTTGAATAGTTCGAGAACTCACATCTATTCTTTTGGATAATTCTTTAATCGTTATTTCTTCCTTTTCTATTATCAAAGCTTCCATAATCATCTTTTCTCTGCTCGAAATAAATATTGTCAACACCTCATTCCTAACGATCCAAATCATTGGCAAAACTCAGCCTATGAAATAGGCCGAGTCTCGGATGTGTCTCTATTTTAACAAGAAAGTATATGCATTACTTAGAATCTGTTCAGGACTCTAGCACTTTCGCTTTTCTTATTTTAGTTGTTCAATTAGTTCATCGTATTTTGGACTATTTAAGAAATTTTCTACAGAAATATGGTATGCATTTGGCACTTGATCTTTTGCTCGACTCGTCAAATCCTTATGCGTAATAACTACTTTTGCATCTGCTGGAAGGTTGCTAATAGCAGTATTTGTTACCGATACATCAAGTCCCTCTTTTTTCATTTTATTTCTTAAGATAGATGCTCCCATTGCACTGGAGCCCATTCCCGCATCACACGCAAATATAATATGTTTTACATTTGCAAGGGAAGTTTCTTGCATAGAGTCAACTGTTGTCGTTGGTTTTATAAATTCTGCTGCTCTACTTTCTGACCCTTTTAGTGAAGAAGTTTTTTCTGTTGCTTTAACTAAATCTTCCTCCGCTATATCTTTAGACGTTTTAAGAATAAGAGATGCGATCAGGAAGGATACGGCAGTTGCAACTACTACGGCTAATATAACTCCTATATGACTTCCTTTTGGAGTTAACGCTAATATAGAGAATATACTTCCTGGTGAAGGTGCTGCCACTAGACCTGCATTGAATAATTGCAGTGTAAAGATACCAGAAGCTCCACCGGCAATAGCTGCTACAAGTAGGAATGGCTTCATCAAAATATAAGGGAAGTAAATTTCATGAATTCCACCTAGGAAGTGAATAATTACTGCTCCAGGTGCAGTTTGTTTCGCTGCTCCTTTTCCAAAGACCATGAAAGCAAGTAAAATTCCAAGACCAGGTCCTGGATTTGACTCCAATAAGAATAGAATTGACTTACCTGCATCTGCAGCCTGCTCAATACCTAAAGGACCTAATATCCCATGATTAATCGCATTATTTAAGAATAATACTTTGGCTGGTTCTATGAAAATACTTGCAAGTGGTAAGAGACCTGCATCAAATATGAATTGAACTCCAGCTGCAAGAAAATCTGTTAACGCATTAACTGCTGGCCCTATCAATTTGTATGCGACTAATGTTAGGAATCCACCAATAATACCTGCTGAAAAGTTATTTACGAGCATTTCAAAACCAGCTTTTATTTTACCCTCTACTAGTTTATCAAACTGCTTGATAACCCAACCACCTAGTGGACCAACTATCATCGCACCAAGGAACATTGGGATTTCTGCTCCAACGATTACTCCCATCGTTACAGTTGCACCAACTACACCACCTCGAATACCGTGAACGAGACGACCACCCGTAAACCCAATTAAGATTGGCAATAAGTAATTGATCATAGGACCGACTAGCTCTGCAAAATCTTCACGAGGCCACCATCCTGTTGGTATAAATAATGCTGTTATAAGACCCCATGCGATGAATGCGCCGATATTCGGCATAATCATCCCACTTAAAAAACTACCAAAACGCTGGACTTTAACCTTGAATCCTGTCTGTTCTGTGTTCATTTTAGCAATCCTCCCCTTGATTTTATTAAAGTTTCTTGTTGTCTCTCATATTAAAGCGTTTACATTTAATATTCAATAAAATGAAAACGCTATCATGTCGTCTTTAATGATGCCAAAATCGAAGTTGATTGGTTGTCATATTTTCTAAAACCACTGATTTCTCTAAAGACTGTTTTGTTTTTCCTACATTAAAACCTAAACTACCTTGAATTGAAACTATTTTGTTGACCGGACGTATTATAAACGAGGTGATAGTAATGATAGATTCAAAGGATTGGTTACAATCTGAGCTTTTAAGAATAGAGGCCTGGGAAAAGGATCAAGGCGATTTATGGTTTTGGGAAAAAATTGGACGATTACCTTTTAAAATAATGGACAAGTGGACTCCAAAATTTATACAAACAAAAATGGGTACTTTACTTGATGAGCTTGGCCAATATATCCAAACGGGCGGCAGTTATTTGAGTTCAACTTCCAAGATCAAGTCCTATTATCCAAATATGGGTATTGATAGCGTTGAGGACGTAAACAGATTGCCTGTTTCAACAATGGACAAGGCTGTAAAAGGTATAACAAAAAACAGAAAAAATATTGCTACCATTCAAGGTGCTGGAACAGGTATTGGAGGTATTTTTACATTGTCACTTGATATTCCTTTCCTGTTAGGTTTACAACTAAAAACATTGCAGGATATTGCCATTTGTTATGGCTATGACCCGAATGATAAGAAGGAACGGTTGTTCATTATTAAATCACTTCAATTTATTTCTTCCGACATTGTTGGCAAACAAGTTATCTTGGCTCAGCTTTCCAAGTTTGATAGTCAAGACGAAGAAACAAAACGGGAGGTTTTATCGGAGCTGCAAGGCTGGCGTGAGGTTGTATTATCCTATAGAGATCAATTCGGATGGAAAAAAATGTTTCAGATGATTCCAATTGCCGGCTTAGTTTTTGGAGCATTTATTAATCGTTCCGCGATAAATGATATAGGTGAAGCTGGAATGATGCTTTATCGAAAACGAAGAATTGTGGAAAGATTAAACAAAGATAATACTAGCAACTTATTAAGCTAAACTTTTGTTACTACTATTTTACCCATCAGTTTAAATCGCATAAAAAGAGACCTTTTTTAACATCAAAAAGGTCTCCGGGAAAATAAAGAGGAACATCAAAGTTCGATAACTTGAGGTTCTTCTCCTTTTGTATTCATTAATCGCATTTGGGTAGGTGTAACTTTCAAGATTAAAAGGTCCGGATCCTCTGGGCCTTCGAACCAGCCTTTAAGAGCTTTGTTCCACACTTTTTCTTTCATCGCTTCATCATCTGATTCGATAACTGTTCCTTCAATTTCTAAAAAGCTATCTCCTAATCCATGCCCATCATAACCTAACAAGATATGCGTATTCGGGTTTTGCTGTAGTTCCTCTGCTTTATGTGTTTTTTTACTTGTTGCTGTATAGAGAGTGAATTCCTCGTTAAAAAATGTCATGTAACGAGAATGTGGTTTGTTGTGTTGAACTGTTGCCATTGTACCAATCATATTTTTATCTAAGATTTTTAGTGCTTCCTCTTTTGCGTTCTTTGCCATGAATATCCTCTCCTTCAGTGTATTCTCTGTTCTATTATTCCTTTGACTGATGGAATTAAACATTCACCCAGGAATTACCTACCACATTTTCAAAAATTGATTGGCACGGCTTCTGCCCTTTTCCAGTAACTCGTTTTTCATATCTTCGCTCAGATCAAACTGTGTTGCTTTATAATCCTCTACCGGAATAAATATTATGTTTTTCTCAATTTTTCTGGAGATATATCTTTCATCATGGGCATTTTTCATAGTAGAAAATAATGCTTCAAATAAGTTTAAGCCGTTTGTTATTTTATGAGGTTCCATCTCTTCTGAATTACTACTAAGTTTTAAGCCCAAAATCGGTCTCTCTTTGTTTCCATTATCAAAAATCCACATAGGAAAATTACTTAATACACCACCGTCCACAATTATCGTATCAGTCGACGTCACTTTTAATTTGACGGGTTCAAAGAAAAATGGAATTCCACAGCTCATGCGTAGGGCCCGTGCTATTGGAAAACTAGCTGCTGATATCCCGTAACGCTCTAAATCATCAGGAAGTACCATTATTTTGCCATTCGTAAGATCAGAGGCAACTAACTTCAGCGAACCTGCCTCAATATCAGAAAAAGTATATACTCCCTTTAAAGCCAGCTTTTCTAAAAACCAGTTTTCCAGCGCTTTCCCTTGATATAATCCTAGTCTCCAGTAGAGATTTATCCACTTCATGAAGGGAATTGGTAGAATAGTTTTTCGAGGATCTAAAAGGGTTAATGTGTCTAGTTCACTTAATAACTCTTCTATTTCTTTGCTTGTAAAACCAGCAGCAATAAAACATGCAAGGATAGCACCTGCACTCGTACCGGCTACTCGCTTAAATTTATACCCTTTTTCTTCTATTACTTGATAAGCACCAACTAGTGCATATCCCTTTAATCCACCTCCTGAAAAAACACCATCTATTAACAATGAACGTCCTCCTTTTTCTACCCATTGTTACAATGTAAGAAAAAAAGGAGAGAATTAGAACCTCCGAGCATTTTATGGCGAAAGTAGGTGTTGAAACTTCAAAAAAAAGCCCATTCCAAAACAATAACTGTCTTGTAAATGGGTATGTTGATTAGTATTATGTTATTTATTCTCGTTAGTAGCTTGATCTTTGATTTCATTGTTTTTCTTTTTCTGTCTATTATTATTTTGTACGTAGACCTCTAAATCATCTGGACTGACGTCATAACCGAAACCATATTCTTCTCGGTCTAATGAATTACTCTTGTTGTTTTTATTATTTTTCTTCGTCATGAAATTTCACCTCCATGAAAATAACTTGTGTAAGTTAGGAGGTTTTATTCATTTATTCCGTCAGCTTAACTTGTAGGGATTGAAATGCCTTCTGTACTTTACCTTTTGGGATGGAGTTGTATTGATCTCCGACACTAACCTCGAAACTAACGCTTGATTGGTTTTCTTCTCTGAGATAGCTAGTCAACCCTATACCTGTTTCATAGTAAACCTCTTTAAATATTGTCTCTAATTGTTCTTTTGATCTAGTAATGTGAACATGAAACATATTAGATTGGGGAACAGCTGGTTTAGTTTGTATGAAAGGGCACGAGTTGAATAGTCTTGCTAACTCTTTTGCATTTTCATAATACTGCTCCATTTTTGATATTCTCTGATCAAAATAGTGATTTGCACTTATGATGTACGGATACAAACTTATTAAGTCTCCACCATGTCGTCGTTTCCAGACTTTCGATTGTTGGGTAAACTCCTGATTTCCAGCAAGGATAGCTCCAGCTATTCCTCCAATTCCTTTATAAAATGAAATATATACACTATCAAAAAGTCCACAAACCTCTGACGCAGATTTCTGATAGTACGGGAGGATTTCAAAAAGTCGTGCTCCATCTAAATGCAATCGAATTCCCTTTGCTTGGCAATACTCGGAGATTTCAACAATGGTTTGGTAGTCAGGAAGCTGACCACCAATCTCTCGTTGGGGAAGTTCTAATAATAGACAAGCTATTTCTTGATCTAAATTTAGAACATCTTCTAATTCCATTAAGCCAGATTCATCACCTAATAATAATGTATCAATATGATGCATTTCCTTTAGTCCATCTGCTTCATGAATTTCTAAATGACTTAGTGGATGGTATGCTACTCTCTTAATACCCTTTTCATCGCACCAAATTCGTAGAGCTATTTGTTGAGCCATTGTGCCACTTGGGAAGAATACGGCTGACTCTTTCCCTAAATATGTAGCCATTTTCTTTTGAAACATCTCAATAATTTCACCATTTCCGTACATATCACTGTCTTGTTGGTCATCTATGTGTTCAAAGGCTTCTTTTAGAATTTGTATATTTCTTCTTCCATTTCCGGCTATTTGATACTGCGTTTGCTTAAATACTTCCACTAACGACATGCTTTCAGTCATATTTCCCCTCCTGAAACTCAATTGTCTATTTATTTTAGCACTACAGCAGGAATATTATTAGCATTACTTATTCTGTGTTCAATCGCTGCATTTATATACGCTTTAAAAATGCGTTTTGATGGCTCGTCCCCGTCAACCGCAAACTCTTCTGGATGCCATTGGAAGCCAAATACGAAACTATGATTCTTACTTTCTACACATTCAACAATCCCGTCCGTTGCTCTCGCAATAACTTCCAATCCTTGACCCACTTTGTTGACTGCTTGATGATGGAACGAATTCACTCTAAATTCTTCTTCCTGTAATAAGTCATATATTCGACTATCTTTTTTCAGTGTTACAGGATGTGATCTATGCGTCCGAACTGCCTTTTGTAAATGCTGCATGACCGGCTCTTCTCGCTGTGAATGAATGGACTGATACAGTGAACCACCTTGGACAATATTCAACATATGCAAACCGCGACATACCCCAATATAAGGTTTGTCTAAATCCAACATTTTTTTAATAAGTTTATACTCCATTTCATCCAATTCAGGTGTAATTTGTTTTAAATGTACATGAGGATTTTCATTATAATAACTTGGATCAATATCCTCGCCTCCTGTAACAAAAAGGCCATCTAATCTTTTACTAAGTTCTTCTATATCATCCTCCGGAACTAAAGGAATAAGTATAGGTATCCCACCAGCTTGTATAATTGCATTTGCATAGACTGGAGGCATATAATAACAGCCATCTTCTAGCACTTCTGTTGTAATTCCTATTATTGGTTTCATATATATTCTCTCATCTCTTTTTAAGTGTTTTCTTTTTACATACCCGTATATTAATCTGGAAAAACGTAACCGACTATTCCGACAAATATTTAGTTTATACGTTTGTTTTTATTTATCTAGGGAATAAATATATCAACCAAGTTTAAGGAGGAAATTTTCATGGCAGATAAATACGAAAAAATAGACAAAGAAGTTAAAGGACAAACACAACAACAGCAACCAGGTATTGAAGAAGAAATGACTCCTGAACCTATTTATGATGACCAAAATTATAAAGGATCCGGGAAATTGACCGGGAAGGTTGCCTTAGTTACAGGTGGGGATAGTGGAATAGGACGTGCAGCTTCTATTGCATTTGCCAAAGAAGGCGCGAATGTCGCTATCGTCTATTTAGATGCAGATGAGCAACCAGATGCTGAAAAAACAATAAAACTTATAGAAAAGTACGGCGGAAAAGCATTAGCGATCAAAACGGACTTAAGTGATGATGAAAACTGTCAACAGGCAGTGGAGCAAGTGATTCAGGAATTCGGACAACTGAATGTACTAGTTAATAATGCAGGTAAGCAATTCCCAACAAAGGATTTTCTAGCTATTACACCAGACCAATTACAAGAAACTTTTTCTACTAATATATACTCGATGTTTTATTTATCTCAGGCTGCGCTACCGCATATGAAGAAAGGCGATACGATTATTAATACCTCCTCTATCACAGCCTACAACGGTTCCCCTGAGTTAATCGATTATTCTTCTACTAAGGGGGCTATTACATCCTTTACTCGTTCGTTGGCATTGAACTTAATCGAAAAAGGAATTAGGGTAAACGCCGTGGCACCTGGTCCAATTTGGACACCACTTATTCCCGCAACATTTGATAAAGAAAAAGTGAAACAGCATGGAGCTAGTACGCCAATCGGTCGTCGTGGACAACCTTCTGAAAACGCACCAGCGTATGTATTTTTAGCTTCCACTGATTCCAGTTATATGACTGGTCAAACGATTCACGTAGATGGTGGGGACTTTGTAGGTTCTTAATTGCAAAATCATTAAAAAATGCTCAGAGTTTTCTCTGAGCATTTTTCATATCCTAAACAATTATTTGTGATTTATTTTATTTGTACCAATTATTTTTACCTTGTTGCCCTGTTCATCTTAAGACTTATTAATACTCTAATAGTATTACTAGGAAAAGAGGAATGAATATATGTCTGGAAATGATAGTGCTGGAGGATATGGATACGGTTCTGGTTTTACACTGATTGTTGTTTTATTTATTTTACTTATTATTGTTGGCGCTGCTTTTGTTGATGGCGGTTACTAATTTAAAATACCGGTAATCATACCCGGCAATCTTAGTAAATTGTAAATCAGATTCTTAAACAATCTGTGCAGTCTAAATATTGCATTTATAAATAACCGAGATTCTTCAAGAATCTCGGTTATTTTTTGTGAGTTTAGTTTTTATAGTAATTAAAAATCAAAGTTATCTGGATCTGGTCCAACACGGTGATTTTTATTCAATAGATCAATCTGCTTCATGTCCTCTTTTGTTAATTTAAAGTCAAATACATTTGCATTTTCTATTATGCGTTGTTCTTTCGTAGACTTTGGAATTGTAATTACATTATTTTGAAGGTCCCAGCGCACGATAATTTGTGCTACTGATTTCCCATATTTAGATGCTATTTCTTGAAGTTCTTCATTGTCGAGTAACTGCCCTGCCATTAGTGGTGACCATGCCTCTAATTGAATCTGATGCTCCCTACAGAAATTGTGCAATTCTTTTTGTGTTAAACGCGGATGATATTCTACTTGGTTGATCATTGGATTAATTTCCGCATCCTTCATTAACTCTTCTAGGTGATGGATTTGAAAATTACTTACACCAATCGCTTTCACACGTCCCTCTTTGTAGAGTGTTTCTAGAGCTTTCCAAGCCGCTTTATACTTCCCTTCCACTGGCCAATGAATTAAGTATAAATCTAAATATTCTAGTCCAAGTTTAGTTAAACTTTCTTCATAGGCTGCAATTGTTTCCTCATAGCCCAGCTCAGAATTCCATACTTTTGAAGTAATAAAAAGATCCTCTCTAGCAATATTTCCATCTTCTATCCCTTTTCGGATTCCTTTTCCTACTCCTACTTCATTTCCATAGATGGCTGCTGTATCGATGCTACGGTACCCATTTTTTATAGCGATTTTCACTGCATCTATTAACTCTTGTCCATCCTCTACTCTAAATACGCCAAGCCCTAATAGTGGCATTTCTACCCCATTGTGTAATGTTTTTATAGATTGTAAATTTTCCATTTTGAATTCCTCCGTCTGTTAATTATTATATTTGCTCTTTTCTCTCCAACATTCTACTAATACCAGTTAATATTGCTGCAATCATAACCATTATCGATCCAATCCAAGCAGTATGGATAAGGCCAATAGAATCTGCGACAATTCCCCCTAAATAAGACCCAATTGCAATGCCGGCATTAAAAGCAGCAATATTCATAGCTGAAGCAACATCAACTGCACTAGGAACATAGCGCTCAGCTAACATGACAACATACACCTGCAGGCCTGGAACATTCATAAATGCAAAAACTCCCATTAAAATAATCGTTATTAACCCTAAAACCTTAAAAGGGGCTGTAAATGTTAATAGAAGTAGTATAATCGCTTGAATAATAAACATATAAAAAAGTGAGCCGATTGGGTTTTTATTGGCTAGTTTTCCGCCAATCATATTCCCTACTGCGATTGCAACCCCATAAACAAGTAATATTAAAGCGATTGTCCCTTGTTTAAATCCTGTTACAGACTGAAGCAATGGGGATAAATACGTGAATACGACAAATGTCCCCCCGTAACCAAGTGCTGTAATTAGAAAGATTAATAATAATCTACTATTTGTTATTAGCTTTACATGATCTTGTATTGATGTTCTTGTACCTTTTCGTAAATCAGAAGGAATAAGTATACTATTTGCTATAAACCCAATGATTCCTATTACGACAATTGCTATAAAGGCAAAGCGCCAACCTAACTGCTGTCCAAGAAATGTACCAAAAGGCACTCCTGTAATGGTTGCGACTGTTAATCCTGTAAACATAATAGAAATTGCACTAGCTCTCTTATCCTCTGGTACTAGATCGGCAGCTATCGTTGATCCGATGGACATAAAAACACCATGTGAAAATGCAGATATGACACGTGCAATTAATAGCACTGTTACACTTGTAGCACTAGCGGCTATTCCATTACCTATAATGAACACAATCATTATCCAAAGAAGTAAGGATTTGCGAGGCATCCTTGAAGTAAGTGCTGTTAAAACTGGTGCACCCACTGTTACTCCGAGGGCATATAAGGAAACTGTCAGCCCCGCTGTTGTCAAAGATATATCCAAGTCTTTAGATATTAATGGCAATAGCCCGACACTGATAAATTCAGTCGTTCCTATTGCAAATGCACTTACTGCTAATGCCAATAATGCAAACATACTTCTATTTTTATCTAAAGTCATTATTTCTCAACCTTTCTTCATGCGGAATAAATAAATTCCGCGAGACCAAACTATATTGTAAATCTACCGGCAAATGTTATTATGATTCATAGAGTTTTAAAAGGAAAGTACGCACTTTAAAGTAATATAGGCACTATAAAGTACTATAGGAACTTTTTTGTTCCTATCTAAAGGAGAAATAGTATGAAACAAAAAAAATATAATATATCAGTGGAAGCTACATTGGAGGTCATTGGCGGCAAGTGGAAATGCGTCATATTGTGTCACTTAACCCACGGAAAAAAGCGGACAAGTGAATTAAAGCGGCTTATGCCTGATATAACTCAAAAAATGTTAACGCAGCAACTTAGAGAGTTAGAGAGTGATGGCGTTATTAATAGAATCGTCTATAACCAAGTCCCTCCAAAAGTAGAATATGAGTTGAGCGAGTATGGTACAAGTCTTGAAAGTATACTCAGTGCCCTTTGTTCATGGGGAGAAGAACATATTACAAAAGTATACGGAGATAAATTTTCCGTTTTAGAAGATAGTATCTTGAATGATAGCTTAAAATAAAAGACTATGTAAAAGTAGAAAGACCAATTTAAAATTCAAAGAAAAAAATGAGCCGGAGTGTTTCTCCAGGGTCATTTTTTGATGTCTATTTTTTACTAGTCGAGCAGAACGGAATCTCTAGACTAAGCTGAATTGAGTTTCTCTCCAGCGACAGGAATCTCCCAGACCTAGGATCAACTGCACACGCACCTTGGAAGAGATACTGCCTTGGTACTTTTACGCAGTCTATTTGAGTACTTACATTTTATATTTTCTCGTGCCATAAATAAAAAACGAGATCCTATGTCAATAGGACCTCGTTTTATCACATGTTCATTTTCGAAACTTTTTTCCCATCAAAAGTATACAATACCTGTTTTTCATCTACTACTGTTTCCATATGAATTGTTCGCCCCCATAATTGATGAATATATGGCAGAACGTTTTCTAAATAATGTGGATCGAGTTCCGTCCCTTCAAATCCATGACGTAAATACAACTCTCCTAGCCTCATATAGTCCCCATTTTCTACTACGATATATGGAAAGCTTCCATTCACTCGCATGGAGACAAGCTGATCACGTACATTTTCATAATCCTTATCCGTTATTTCATAGTTCCCATTCTTTTTTTCAAATAAATATAAATCTTCCTGCTTCACTAAATCCTTCGTTAAGTAATTTCGGATAAAAGATATGTCCGATTCTATTTCTCTTACTTCAAACATTTTCTCCCTACCCGAATTAACTTTAATTCCTAAATCTTTCATTTCTGCTGTTGGATTATTATATCTATTTTCTATATCTTCAAAAATTTTCACACCTAAATAATATGGGTTAATGCCGGTTTTGGAAGGTTGCACTACATTTGCATTTAACTTTGCGAACTCTATTGTTTCATCGCTCGTTAAATCCATTTCTCTTAATATCCGTTGATGCCAATAGGAAGCCCAACCTTCGTTCATAATCTTTGTTTCTAGTTGCGGCCAGAAGTAGAGCATTTCCTCCCGCATCATCGTTAATATATCTCGTTGCCAATCTTCTAACTCACTGCTATATTCCTCAATAAACAATAGCAAGTCTTTTTCAGGTTTCGGAGGGAACTTTTTACGATACGGAAGTACCAATTTTGATTTATCTTCTCTATGATCCAACTTCCACAAATCATCATATTCTGTTTTTCGTATGACATCGACTTCTTCTTCATCCTCATAAACTGGCAATTTAGGTCTCATAATAGAAGGGTCAATATGTTCCTGAATTGCTAATACCGCATCTAAAAAACTTTCTACTTCATCTTTTCCATACAGTCTCTCATACTCTGCAATACGTTCTGCAGTTGCCGTCATGCTCTCTACCATGTCTCTTCGTGTATTAGAAAAACGTACATTATGTTTAAAAAAGTCACAGTGAGCAAGTACATGTGCAATGATGAGCTTATTTTGTATGAGGCTATTTGTGTCCAATAAGAACGCATAGCAAGGATCTGAATTAATGACTAACTCATAAATTTGGCTAAGCCCAAAATCATATTGCATTTTCATCTTATGAAATTGTTTACCAAAACTCCAATGGGCAAAACGTGTGGGCATGCCGTACGCGCCGAATGTATAAATAATATCTGCTGGGCAAATCTCATATCTCATTGGATACGTATCAAGGCCAAATGCAGTGGCAATTTCGGTAATTTCCGCAATAGCATGTTGTAGTTTTTTCTCCATTACTTGACTCCCTTTTGAAAAATATGCTTCAGCGCTTCGTAAACATCTTGATTTTCCTTCAACACATAGTATCTAAACTTAGGACTTTCAATCTTTTTATAGGTGTTCATTAACGTAGAATATCTGCTATGCGCATTTACTTCCCCATAGCCAAAGATACTAGAAACCTCCATCAGTTCATTCACTAGTTCAATGCATCTCATATTATCACTTGTCATATTCTCTCCATCAGAAAAATGGACAGGGTAAATATTATATTTAGATGGACTATACTTCTCTTTTATAAGCTCTAGTGCCTTCATATAAGCAGAAGAGCAAATTGTCCCTCCGCTTTCTCCTTTAGAAAAAAATGCTTCCTCTGTTACAACCTTTGCTTCTGTATGATGGGCAATAAATTCAATTTCCACTGTTTCATATTGGGAGCGTAAAAACCTTGTCATCCAGAAAAAAAAGCTTCTAGCACAATACTTTTCAAAGTTACCCATCGATCCACTTGTATCCATCATTGCTAATACAACTGCTTTCGACTCAGGTTTTACTACCTCATCCCAAGTTTTAAAACGCAAGTCATCTTGATGAATAGGCATTATTTCTGCCTTCCCTTTCATTGCATTTCGCTTAATAGCAGATATAATAGTTCGCTTTTTGTCTATATTGCCCATTAGGCCTTTTTTTCGTATATCGTTAAATGTAATATGTTCTGTTGTTATTTCTGTCTGTTCCTTTTGTTCTAAATTAGGTAGCTCCATTTGGCTGAAAAGTTCCTGCTCTATTTCTGCAATGGATATCTCTGCTTCATAATAGTCTTGACCTGCCTGGTCACCAGCCTGTTTCCCTTGACCTGCTTTTCCCTCTTCATCACCTGAACCTTTAGCAACTACGTCTCCTACTTGGCTTTTCCCATCTCCTTGCCCCACATGCTTCGATGAATCATAGTTATAGCGGATTTTATATTCATCTAGTGAGCGAATCGGAATTTTGATGACTTCTCGTCCATTAGACATGATGATATTTTCTTCACTGATCAGATCAGGCAAATTGTTTTGAATTGCTTCCTTCACTTTCTCCATATGGCGTTGTTGGTCTTGGTGTCCTTTTCGATGTAAAGACCAGTTTTCCTGAGAGACGACAAATTGTTTAGTTTCTTTGTTCTCCATTTTTCTCAACACCTACCTATTTTTTATCATATGCCCGTTTGTCATTCTTATTGCAGATGAATTTGAAAAATGTAGGGGTTGATAGTATAAAAGATAAGAAAAAAGACATTCACATACCGAAAGACCGGTGATGGAATAGACTTTTTCAAAAGAAAATTTTGAAGAATAGAAGCTATCCATTAAAACTGCTGATTTCCGTTTCAGGTTGAGAACAAAGACTAAGTGCGCCACCTCGTGTGGCAACGCCTTCGTGACCAACATCCTGTTGGCCTCCGCGGGGTGAGCGATGGGCTAGCACCGTCTCTAACGCGTCGTTGTGATATCTCATCTGTCTCACTCATCCCACCGGAGTCGCTACCTTTCACTTCAATCAATTTAACGTGTAGTTTTAAATTATATGATTTAGCAGAGCGTATCGCTTAGATGATAAGAGTAGTCAAGGTTAATAATGTGATAAAACCATCTGTTAAATTTGGAAGGCTATTATGTAATGAAGAATGAAGAAAATAAATTCTATTTTATCTAGTGGAAAAAAAGAGAAATATTAAGTGTTAACTAAATAAAGAAGTGAGCTAGCTCACGAAATTGCATATTCGTGCGCTTCTTCTTTAAATAGAAAGGGAACTTTTTCTCTAGTTATCCAAAAATGCACTGTCCTGTTTCTAAGAGTTGTAGCAGGGCGACGGATAGACAAACGCCACAAGGTTACCGAAAAATTGGGATGCTGGCTGGTTGTGACGGACATCACAACCAGCCAGCATCCCTAAAAATTCACTCGGTAATCGTATAGCAAATCGTCTATCCAAAGTCCTTCGAAAACGATAGAAACAGGTTTTGACCAATCATTTAGCTATACTATTGGTCCTTCACCTATGCCTATCGATTAAGCAAACTACCAACATATTTCAATAGCTCATTAGCTGAATTGGAATTGTATCCATGTTCATCTATTAATCTTGCCACTACTTCATTTACTTTCTTTAGATGGGCTTCATCTGGTGTTTTTGATGAAGTAGTAATTTTTACGACATCCTTTAAATCCGCAAATAATTTCTTTTGGATAGCTTCACGTAGTCGCTCGTGCGAATTATATTCAAAACGCTTCCCTTTTCTTGCGTATGCCGATAATCGGATAAGGATTTCTTCACGGAATGCTTTTTTCGCATTTTCGGAAATGCCGATTTGTTCCTCAATGGAGCGCATCAGCTTCTCATCCGGGTTCATCTCTTCTCCTGTCAATGGATCTCTCATTTTGTTTTTATTGCAAAATGCTTCTACGTTATCTAAATAATTATTCATCAGTGTAATGGCAGACTCTTCATACGAGTACACAAATGCTTTCTGTACTTCTTTCTTAGCAATTTCATCGTATTCTTTTCGAGCAATCGCTATATAATTCATATATTTTTCTTTGTCTTCATCAGAGATCGATGCATGTTGATCAAGCCCCTCTTTTAAAGAACGCAACACATCTAGCGCATTAATCGATGGAATTTCTTTTCGTATTATGGCAGATGAAATACGGTTGATCACGTACCGTGGATCAATACCGTTCATCCCTTCATTTTGCGATTCTTTCTTCAATTCTTCCACATCAATGTCGTTAAATCCTTCCACATTTTCCCCATCATATAGACGCATTTTTTTGACTATATCTATTCCTGTCTTTTTCGGAATCTCCAGTCTCGTCAGTATAGAAAAAATTGCTGCTGCTCTTAATGCATGTGGAGCAATATGAACATGTGTCATATCGCTTTCTCTAATCATCTTTTCATATATGCGCTCTTCCTGGCTGACCTTTAGGTTATAAGGAATCGGCATGACAATAATTCTTGAATGCAATGCTTCATTCTTTTTATTGGCTATAAATGAACGGTACTCCGTTTCATTCGTATGGGCTACGATCAATTCATCTGCACTGATTAACGCAAAACGTCCTGCCTTAAAATTTCCTTCTTGTGTTAATGATAATAAGTGCCATAGAAATTTTTCGTCCAATTTGAGCATTTCTTGAAATTCCATCATTCCACGGTTCGCCTTATTCAACTCTCCGTCAAAGCGGTATGCACGAGGATCTGATTCTGAGCCATATTCTGCTATTGTTGAAAAATCAATCGATCCCGTTAAATCCGCTATATCTTGAGATTTAGGATCGGAAGGAGTGAACGTACCAATTCCTACTCGTTTATCCTCAGAGAAGAAAATGCGCTCCACCAGGACATCTTCTACACGCCCGCCGTACTCACTTTCGAGCCTCATGGAGTTTAATGGTGACAAACTACCTTCAATACGTATTCCATATTCATCAAAAAAGTCTTTTCGTAAATGCTGCGGGATTAAATGCAATGGATCCTCATGCATTGGACAGCCTTTTATAGCGTAAACCGCACCTTCATCAGTACGAGAGTATTGTTCAAATCCTCTTTTTAGAAGCGTTACAATAGTAGATTTCCCACCACTTACTGGACCCATTAATAATAAAATTCGTTTTCTAACATCTAGTCTTTTGGCAGCGGGATGAAAGTATTCTTCTACTAATCGCTCTAGTGAATCTTCTACTCCAAATATTTCATTTCCAAAAAAATTGAATTCTTTTTTGTTATCTAGTTCCGTTACACCTGCATTTTTAATCATGCTATAAACTCGTGCATGCGCCGTTTGGGCAACCTCTGGACGTTCCTTCACAATCGCTAAAAATTCTTTAAACGTACCTTCCCACTTGAGCTGGTTCTCTTCTTCTCGATAATTTCTTACCTTGTTTAAAATGTCCATGTTTCCCTCCATTCATGGGAGTTATTTATACATAGTATGAAGTTTTAGAAATTATGATACCTTTTTCTTTACACGAATAAAGCATCTCTTTGAAAATCAAGAGATGCTTTGTTCATTGTTTTACGATATGCTCACCGTTAGAATAGCGATTAAAATTATTATTCTTTTATTTTCCTTTTCTTAATAATCCAAAAAACTGCAACTGCAATAATTGTTACAAGTATTAACACTGGTAAGTTACCTACTATAAATACGATTATTCCTGAGCCTATTGATAACAGTGCATTGGTACTTGTTATAAATTGTTTTTTCGTTTTTTCCCATGTGTTCAGATCTTTGTTTTCTATTTCTGGAATGATGACTCGATTTTCAAACATAGTTAGTTCGATAGTGGAAAAAGATGTTTGGTTCTCCAAATATTTTATTTTCCCTACTAATACCTCTATTTCTTCTTGGACCTTTGCAAGGTCGCTAGAAATTTTTAGTAAATCCTCTGTTTTTTCTGCATCTTTCATAAATGCTAGTAAGCGTTCTTCCACTGCACTTTTCGATTTCACGCGAGAACTTAGATCTACATATTGCTCAGTTACATCCTGACCAGTTACGTTTTTTTCTAAAACTTTAGATGCCTCTACTTCCGCTTCAGACAAAAACGTTTCAAAATGCTTCTCTGGAATTCGCACTATCATTTTCCCTGAACTTGTTTCATCAGATTCCAAATACACGTTGGACTCTACAATATAGCCTCCATAATCCTTCACCCTTTGCTCCATATTATGCTGAGCCTTCTTTAAATCCTTTACATTCGTGCTAATTCTAGCCTGATGAATAATCATTCTAGTGCTAGGTGCCGCAGTTTCTTCAGCTACACTTTCCTGTTCCCTCTCCGCATCAACACTTTGCTCTTCTTTAGTTTCAAATTCTGCCGAATCCGATGCTCTATCTTCTGTACTCATTTTAGCTAACTCTTCATCGCTACTACTACAGGCTGTTAATATAACGAAAAGACTTATGGTAACCAACAATAACCAAGCTTTTTTCAATATAATTACCCCCTTATATATGTCTGAATAATCAGACGAATTATGTATAAAAGAGTTTCATACCAACTTCTCGATACACTAGCACACTAGTAAAGTACCCCGTTAGCAGAGGAGAAATTTTCATTTTTTTCACGAAACCCCTTAAATAGTTTAAATATTTAGATAGAATAGGAGTAAGAATTGAGGAGGTATTTAAATGGGTACAGCAAACGATAAGGTAATTCGTTATAGAGGAACCAAGTTGAATACGAAAGGTTGGCTGCAAGAAGCAGCTCTTCGCATGCTTATGAACAATTTAGATGCAGAGGTAGCAGAGCATCCTGATGACTTAGTTGTTTATGGTGGGATCGGAAAGGCAGCTCGGAATTGGGAAGCTTTTGACGCAATAGTTCACTCGTTAAAGGAATTAGAAAATGATGAAACTTTGCTTGTCCAGTCTGGCAAACCAGTAGCGGTTTTTAAATCTCACATGGATGCACCACGTGTATTAATAGCCAACTCCAACTTAGTGCCAGCATACGCTACATGGGAGCATTTCCATGAGCTCGATAAAAAAGGGTTAATGATGTATGGACAGATGACTGCCGGCAGTTGGATTTATATTGGTTCTCAAGGAATCGTACAAGGGACTTACGAAACGTTTGCTGAACTTGCTAAACAACATTTTAATGGAACGTTAAAAAATACGATTACACTTACAGCTGGGTTAGGCGGTATGGGTGCTGCACAGCCATTAGCAGTTACGATGAATGGTGGCGTATGCATTGCATTAGAAGTAGATGAAACAAGAATAGATAGACGTATTGAAACTCATTACACAGATTTGAAAGCGCATACATTAGACGAGGCTATTCAGTTAGCGGAAGAAGCAAAAATGGCTGGGAAACCTCTTTCTATAGGGTTGGTTGGAAATGCAGCCGATATTTTACCTGAACTGATAGCTCGTGGTTTTACACCAGATATTTTGACTGATCAAACTTCAGCTCATGATCCTTTAAATGGCTACATCCCTTCTCAAACTTCTCTAGAGGAAGCAAGGGATTTACGCCAGAATAATCCTAACGAATATATAAGCCTCTCCAAAACTTCTATGACTACGCATGTACGTGCAATGGTCGAGTTAATGGATAAAGGTGCAGTTACATTCGATTATGGAAATAACATACGACAAGTAGCGAAGGATGAAGGCTTTGATCGGGCTTTTTGCTTCCCAGGATTTGTTCCTGCATACATCCGACCACAGTTTTGTGAAGGCAAAGGCCCATTTAGATGGGTCGCATTATCTGGGGATCCTGAAGACATATATAAAACAGACGAAGTAATCTTACGTGAGTTTAGCTATAATACTCACTTATGCAATTGGATTAAAATGGCGCGTGAAAAAATTCAATTCCAAGGCTTACCTTCTCGTATATGTTGGTTAGGCTACGGCGAACGCGCTCGCTTCGGTAAAATCATCAATGATATGGTCGCTTCCGGTGAATTAAGTGCACCAATTGTAATAGGAAGAGATCATCTAGATTCAGGATCTGTTGCCTCCCCAAATCGTGAAACTGAAGCGATGAAAGATGGATCAGATGCAGTTGCCGACTGGCCAATACTAAATGCGATGATCAATGCAGTCGGTGGAGCAACATGGGTTTCCGTGCATCATGGAGGTGGTGTTGGAATGGGGTATTCCATTCATGCTGGTATGGTCATAGTTGCCGACGGAACAAAGGAAGCGGAAGCAAGATTAGAACGTGTACTCACTTCAGATCCAGGTATGGGTATAGTTCGTCATTTTGACGCTGGCTATGAGCTTGCAGAAAAAACAGCTCGTGCTAAAGACATCCATATTCCAATGATGAAAAAGGAGGACTAAAACAAATGAGTAAAGCAGTTTGGATAAAACACGCCTCTCAGTTAGTTACTCTGGCTAGTGAACATAGAGGTCCAAGAACCAAAGAGGCTATGAGTGAGCTCTCCATCATTGAGGATGGAAGTATATGGTTGGAAAATGAAATAATTCAAGCTTTTGGCACAACAGATGAGCTTCAAATAAAATACGCAGATCGAATAGATTCAGCAGAAATTATTGATGCATCCGGAAAGCTTGTCACACCTGGGCTCGTTGATCCGCATACACATGTCGTTTATGGAGGAAGTCGTGAGCGGGAGTTTGAGTTGCGTTTAGAAGGCGCAACGTATATGGACATTATGAATGCTGGTGGAGGTATTCATGCGACTAGCCGCATGACTAGAGAAGCAACGGAAGAAGAGATTTTTGTACAAACAGAGAAAAGATTAGACTCCTTTTTAGCTCATGGCGTTACTTCTATAGAAGGAAAAAGTGGTTATGGATTGAATCTAGAGACAGAGATAAAACAACTTCGTGTCATGCGTAGATTACAACAAGAACACCCAATAGATATTGTTCCCACTTTTATGGGAGCGCATGCTGTCCCTTCTGACTTTAAAGGAAAGGAAGACCAATATGTCGACTTAGTTGTCAATGAAATGCTCCCTAGAGTAGCCCATGACAAACTCGCTAAATTTAATGATGTCTTCTGTGAAGTAGGTGTCTTTACCCCGGAGCAATCAAAACGAATTTTAGAGGCGGGGAAAACTCTTGGGTTAACCCCTAAGATTCATGCAGATGAGATTGAATCATATGGTGGAGCCGAACTTGCAGCTGAGGTGGGTGCTATTTCAGCAGAGCACTTATTGAAAGTATCGGATATGGGAATTGCTGCAATGGCTAAAAAAGGAGTTATCGCCTGTCTATTGCCTGCAACAGCATTATATTTACGAGAGACTGCTGCAAGGGGCCGAGAAATGATTGATGCTGGCGTACCTGTAGCGATTTCAACAGACTGCAATCCTGGATCATCTCCTACCACGTCCATGCCCCTTGTAATGAACTTAGCTTGCATTTCGATGCGGCTTACTCCTGCAGAGAGCTTGTGTGCAGCCACCTATAATGCGGCCTGCGCTATAGAAATAGAAGATAAAGTTGGCTCGTTAGAAGTAGGAAAACAAGCCGACATTGTGCTCTGGAACGTGTCAAATTATCAGCAATTACAGTATTTATTTGGGGTAAATCATGTAAATAGTGTTTGGAAAAAAGGAGTAAAAGTGGTCGGTTAAGGATGACACAAATTCAACTTGGAAAGAACGTGATGAGTCTTGATTAACTTAAAAGGAAATGGTCTTACTCTAGAACATATGAGAGCAATTTTATATCAAAATGAACAAATTATAATAGATAATAGTGCAAAAGAAAATGTTGTGAAAAGCCGAAAAGTTGTTGAACGGATTGTAGAAACTGGCCAAACTGTATATGGCATAAACACCGGTTTTGGTAAATTTAGTGATGTAAGTATAAACGATTCTGATGTTCATGCCCTGCAACTTCATCTTATTCGTTCTCATGCGTGTGGAATGGGAGAACCATTTGAAGAAATAGTTTCACGCGCAATGGTAGTACTTCGCTTAAATGCATTACTAAAAGGCTTTTCAGGTATTCGTTTAGAAGTATTAGAACGACTAGCATACATGGTTAACTATCAAATACATCCTGTAATTCCTCAACAAGGTTCACTTGGGGCATCTGGTGATTTAGCTCCCCTTTCGCACCTAGCACTTGTTTTAATAGGAGAAGGCTTTGTCTGGGATGGTAACAATCATATCCCCTCTCATCTAGTTTGGGAAAAGCATGGTTTATCACCCATTGTACTAGAAGCTAAAGAAGGTCTTGCGTTGATCAATGGAACGCAAGCAATGACTGCCCAGGGCGTTATCAATTGGTTAGAATCGGAAACACTTGCCTATCAGAGCGAATGGATTGCTGCTATGACAATGGAAGCTTTATACGGCATTACAGATGCTTTTCACCCAGATATCCATGAAGCGCGAGGTTATCCAGAACAGGTGGAAGTTGCGAAAAGAATGCTCCAGTGGCTCAAAGGAAGCCAACTTGTAACTAAACAAGGAGAAAAACGTGTGCAAGATGCTTACTCCATAAGATGTATACCTCAAATTCATGGAGCTAGCTGGCAGGTCCTTGCTTATGTAAAAGAAAAACTTGAAATAGAAATGAACGCAGCTACTGATAACCCGTTAATCCTAGAGGATGGAGAAGTAATTATTTCCGGAGGGAACTTCCACGGCCAACCTATTGCATTTGCCATGGATTTCTTAAAAGTAGCAATGGCTGAACTTGCAAATGTATCTGAACGTAGAATCGAACGCTTAGTAAATCCCTATTTAAACGAAGGACTACCACCTTTTTTAAGTCCAGAACCTGGATTACAATCTGGGGCCATGATTTTGCAATATGCAGCAGCAAGTCTCGTTTCTGAAAACAAAACTCTGGCTCATCCCGCCTCCGTCGATTCTATTCCCTCTTCCGCAAATCAGGAAGATCATGTAAGTATGGGAACTATTGGGGCAAGACACGCTCATCAAATTATCCAGAATTGCCGTAGGGTCATAGCAATTGAAGCAATTTGTGCGGCACAAGGAGTGGAATATAGAGGAAATATCCTCATGTCCCCTGCTTTACAAAACAAATGGCAATCAATACGTAGTATTGTTCCCTCCATTATAGAAGATCGTATTTTTAGTGTGGACATAGAAACAATGCATATGGATTTAAAAAAGGAAACTTCTCGTGCGTTTACTACCTCTTCTTAACACGAAGAGGTAGTTTTTTTTATAAAATGCAAAAACATCTCTTATAAAATGTTTATAACAGAATACTTTTGGGGTAAGTACTTATTAATAAACAAATAATCAGAAAATGGAGGAATTTAACATGACTGAACAATCTATAGCAGGACAAAAATGGTGGAAGATAGGTGCAGCAGCATTCCTATCTGTTGGTTTATTAGCTGGATGTGGTGATGGAGATAATGAATCCGATGTAGATGACAATATGGAAGAAGATGTAGAACAAGAATTAGAAGAGGAAGATAAAGACGGAGAGTAAATATTATTAGGAAAAATCATGACCCCCACAATTATTGTGGGGGCCATGACCTTTTTATTTACACGGACAAGTTCCTTTCCCATTTAGTTTGTTACATTTTTTACACTTTTTATTGGATATCCTATTCACTTCCTTTTATTGATTTACACCAAAATATGTCTCTGTTGGATTGTCCTATTACACCTATTATTCGACATCAGTTAGAAAAAGTGACTGTGGATAAAGTTATGCACAACCAATAGGTTGTTATAACAACAATTTTGACATTAATTTGTTAGTAACTCACAACTTATCCACTGCAAGATGTGGATAAAGTTTCAGTAATCAATATTTTTGCCTCTTTTATATACTAACGGTACCCGAACTTGGATTTATTTTGACAAAACATAAAAAAATTCGATTTTTTTCATAGAAAAATGTTTTAGAACCTCGTTTCTAATGATTTTTAAGGAAAATGTTTCGACAAAATTCGATTTTTTCAAAATTGTGCATAACTTTATACACAAAATTCACACTGGTATATATAGGTTTTTTAACATTACTAACAACTTACTAACATATTACCCACTTTTCGTTGTGGATAACAGAACAGTTGTTCTCAAGTGAAATGTTTGTTAAATTAGTCTTGTGAAAGATAACGCTTAATCGCTTTGACGGATTAATAAATGAGGTGTTAATCTCTAATTGTTGTTAAGCACAAATTACATAATAAATATAAAACGGAGGTGCGAGGGGTTATGAGTAAAATGTCTGATGATCTTCTAATCGAGTCTTATTTAACAGCAAAAAAACTAAAACTAAATCCAGATTTTCTGGAACTGTTAGAATCCGAAATAGCTCGCCGTTGTTTGTCCATACAAAATGCTAGTTAATTACAGGTAAAGTATTCATCGTTAAAAGCTGTGGAATCCCATATAGCTTTTATAAAAAAAAGTCGGTGGATTTCTCCACCGACCTAATTGTTATTATTTGCTGAATTGATTTCCACTCATTTGTGATTGGGCTTGAGCTACTAAACGCTTAGTTATTTCTCCGCCAACGGAACCGTTAGCACGCGCTGAAGCTTCTCCTCCAAGTTGAACACCGAATTCTTGTGCGATCTCATATTTCATTTGATCAAGGGCTTGTTTTACGCCGGGTACTAGAAGTTGATTTGAATTACTGTTTGGCATGTTGTTCACCTCCTTGTAAGCTTATATTGTGTTTTTTTTCATCATTTATACTAGAGAATTCAACAAGATATTTTGGTAATATCTTTCAAGTGTTGTTGGCTACTTTTCAAGGATTTGATTGATCACTTCGTTTGCTTTACTATTGTTTAAATTTTTATAAACGCAACTTGCTGGGGAATCCCTTAGTGTATCTGTAAATGCATTCGCCATTTCTGCTTCTCCCGCTACATGATATTCTCGCCAACCTCTTTTTTTCCTTAACTGTTCAACGGTTGTCCTCATCCCTTTATAAAATGTACTTGCATTAACTCTGTAATGTGTATCTAAAACAGCAGTTTTGCTATCAGCAACGGCTCGTCTTCCTCTACTATCTATTTTGACCTTTTCATTCCATGTTTCGGAAACTGGGTCATATTTGAACGTCACATCATCACGAACAAATCCTAATGCCGTGTCTAAAATACGAACTTCCCCAAAGCTTGGCATGATTATACCCGCTTCTGGATATGCTTTGTACATATACTCCAATTGCTCTGTAACAGGATGGTCTTCCCAATAGAAATTTGTTTTTACAGGTACCTGGACATAATGAACAGACCATAAATCCTCATTTGCATTGGCAAAAATGACGGCGCCTTTACGTAACTCTAGTGAGTTTTTTTCCATTTCATTTTTTACTTTTTCCTTTACTTTATTAAATGCTTTTAGTTCTTTTTCATCACCTGAAGCTTCTATATACTCTCCGATACGCTTTAAGCCACTTTTCAGATGAATTGCCCAAGCACCATTTAGTTGTTCAGGATCAGCAGGATTGGTATTCAAATAAATACTTAAAACACTTCGATCCATACTGGTGTATGCTTTCAACGCTTCAATTTCTTTGTTTATCGTCATTCTACCTTCCTCCTTCGTCTTACTCTTCGTAGTATCACCTTTCAACAAAGGATTACACGGGAAAAATAATGATTAAATTTTGTTAAATAAATTTACTTCTGTAACAAAAAAACGCACCGACTATGTTTAGTCAGTACGTTATTCATTAATGCGTATGAATACTATTTTCTTCCATCCAATAGGCTTCACGTATATTGATATGTCTTCGCATTTTCCTAGTTATTTCTAAAGTTATTTCATTACTTTGATATAAGCGTTGAATTTCATCTCGTTCTGCCTGAAAAGCTTTATCACGGAGCTCTCTTTGTACACTTATATAATGACCAGAATCAGTCAGTTTATTGGCTAGCTTAAATTTAACTATCATTTCATTGTACTCTCCAATAAGTTGTACATGAACTACCTCGTTTTCTGGGGTCATCGTTTCTCTCAAGTACTTAATAGCAGCCTTTGCCATTTTCACTTTAAAACTTACTACTTCATGTCCTTTTTCTAAACGAATTTTAATGGAATCACGTTTTTTATTAGTGAATATCTTTAAAATGTTATAATATCCTCTTTTAATCACGGTCCAAACAAGTAACACACGATACAATAAGCGATTAGTTACAGCCACTCGCATTCGATGAATATGTTCTTCTATTAAGTTTAGTGATTCACGACCAATTTTATTATTTGTTTTTAACTTTTCTATAAAATCACTTTCAACTTCTAACACTTTCATTCGAGTGTATGTTTCTAGTTCTTTTATACGGTCTGCTTCATCTTCACTTACAAACAAAAGCTGATTTCTTATTTCATTGTATTGAGCAATAATCGAGACTGCTGCTCCATGATTTTCTTCAGTTGTCAGGTCACGCAATGTTTCAATCGCACTCTCAGCTGTTTGAAGTATAGCCAATCTTTCCATCTCTTCTTTTGCTTCCTCCGTACCAGCTTTTTCTGATTTTACTAGTAAAGGAAGGACAATACTTGCCAGTACAAGTGTTACTAAAATGACTCCTGCTGCTATGAAAATGATCAATGCACGCTGTGGAAAATCATCACCGTTGGCTAGGAAATATGGAATTGTAAAGGCTCCAGCCAAAGTAACTGCACCTCGTACTCCTGCAATAGTTATAATAGCAACGTAACGAAGAGAAGGTATAGTTAAATTTTGCTCCTTCATAAACCAACCAATCCACCAAGCTATATAAATCCAAAGCCAACGAAGTATTAGAAGAGCCGCAGTTATAATGAAGATATACATAATTACCTGATAATTATTAAATAACGGGCTATCAAATATTTCTTGAGAAACACTTGGAATTTGTAATCCAAGTAGCACGAATACAAGTCCATTTAATATAAATATAAGAATCGTCCAAGTACTTTTCGAGACCAATTGTAATTGTATAGCTGGTGACTGTTCACGATCTTTGAATATGGCATGTACAATACCAGCTGCTACAACTGAAAGAATTCCTGAAAGATTAACATGCTCTATTATATAAAAAATAACGAAAGGCGTTAACAGTTGAATAAGCATATGCAGCGTTACATCTTCCATACCCAAACGTCGTATAAACACTTTCAATCGAATGATTATATAGGCTAGTAGTGCACCTCCGAGAAATCCACCTAATGCTATTACCACAAAACTCACACTTGCTTCTGCTAGCGAGAAAACGCCTGTTACAGTAGCTGCGACCGCAAATTTAAATGCTACTAGTCCAGATGCGTCATTCATAAGGCCCTCGCCTTCAAGGATATGCGTAATTGTTTTTGGTATTTTCACACGACTAGATATGGCACCTACTGCCACAACATCTGTTGGCGATAAAATAGCCGCTAATGCAAATGCCGCAGATAATGGAATCGATGGTATAAGCCAGTGTATTAAATACCCTATGACTAATACAGTTAAGAATACAAGTCCAAGCGCCAACATGAAAATTGGTTTGCGTAACTTCCATAACTCATGTCTCGATACATTTTTTCCATCATAGAACAGTAACGGAGCAATAAATAGAACAAAAAATAGCTCCGGTTCTAACTCAATATGTATACCTAAAGGAACCGCAGCAAGCGAAACTCCAAGTGCAATTTGAATTAGTGGTACCGGTATAAATGGAAAAAAGTGATTAATAAAATTGGATAGTCCAATAATGCCTAACAACAATAAGATAATTAAAAAAAATTCCACCAAATGTCCCCTTTTTCTTTATATATATCAATTCTATAGGGATTATTCCGTAAATACAAATTCAATAATCGGCTTTAGCCTTATCTTGTTTCGTCAAATAATCAATTATTCCCATGGAACTTACTTCCAGATCTAATTGAATTAATCTAAATACTTCATGATTTTCAGAAATTCCTTCATTGCCCAGATGCTTTTTTACTAACTTTTCTAATCTACTCGCTAGTTCTTCATATCCTTTATCTTCCTCATAGACAGTTTCTGCTTCTGCCATAAATATATTTAACCACATCGATACTTGAGAAAGTGCTTCTTCAGGAGAACTAGTCATTCCATAATGCCCATAATAAATAGATTGGAGATTCATTTGTGCAAAAAGCTCTATTGCTCTTTGCATAGCGACTGGATTAAATTGGTTTGGTGAAGTCGATGGCAAGAAGAAGTCAACTCCATCAGATACCAATTGCTCATAGCGAACGCCAACTGTGTCCCCCGTAAACATTCCATTGCTAACAGGATCATAGATAGAGAAATGATGATTTGCATGTCCAGGAGTATCAAAAAATTTCAATATACACGTATCTCCTATTTTCAATATATCCCCATCATTTTTTATAACCATACGCTCTTGGGGAATTGGAATAATTGGATTGAATAATTCCTCAAATTTAGTCCCATATACAGCCTTTGCTCCAGCTATCAGCCTCGCTGGTTCAGCCAGATGTCTTACTCCTTTTGGGTGAACCACTAGTTGAGCATTTGGACATTCCTCCATTAAAAGGCCCGCTCCTCCAGCATGATCCAGATGGATATGTGTAACGATTATGTATTTCACCTGGTCTAATGAAAATCCTAATAACTCTAAGCCGCTTTTCACATACTTTACCGATGGGCTTGGTCCAGTTTCTACAATAGTAAGTTCTAGTTCATCGATGACATATGTACCGGTACGTTCTGACTCTCCCATATCAAATCCATCGATTATATAGATTCTCTCATTTAACTTTTTCGGATAATTATTTGTCATTGTATTCTCCCCTTTAATTACATGAATATTTAGAATATAACTCCCTTCTATTATATTAACATTTATCTGTCAGATTAATGACTTTAATACTTCGACAATATATCATCAACATGGTCTTAAGAAAAAAACCTACTGCCTGGAAAGACGGTAGGTTAGCATTTAAAAAATCCAACTTATTAGTGTAACGTATGAAGTTTTTCTACATTTTGATGTAGCTGTTCCTGAAGCGTACTGATTGGCTCTAAGTTCCCTCTACTTTCTAATGCCATTGCAATCGACTTATTGGCACGTTCAATCATGTCCTCCGCATTTTGGATAGACCGATCTGTAGGATTAGTCAAAGCTTGACCAACAGCAAGCGTCACATTATCCACAGAATTGTGTAAACGCGCAATAACATTATCTTCTTTCCAACTCATTTGCGTGTGATCCATTTAAAGTCCTCCTTCATTTGCCTTAAGGATTACTATGGCAACTTCAACCTGTATTTATTCACCCGTGGATTAACTTGGTAGTTCATAGTCTTGTTAGGTTCGGGAACACTATCTTTTGATAGCATTAATTTAAAGGAGGAAAAGATATGCCTAAAACCAAACGTGGTCCTAATGATCGGGCGAATAGTGAAGAAAGGCTTAAGAAAACAATCAGACATATGGAAGCAGCCGAAATAGCAATGGAATATGCACCGAAGGAAGATGTCGCTGCCATTAAAAAGAAAAATGAACAACGTGCTGAAAGCATAGAAGAATTGGAAAAAGAAATAAAATCAGCAGAAAAAACAGGCTTAAAAGGTTACCTATGACACAGTGTAACCAACTAGATATGGAATATATATAGTTGGCAGTAAGGTTTACATGTATCCATCGTTTTCGATGGCTTTGGACAGAACAGAGTGAAAGGGAGACGGTGAATGTCATAGCCCTCTCCCCTTTTTCTTTGAACGTCTACTTTAGCCTGTCCCTTAAAGTATCTCATTTAGGAGTGGAGTCACGCTCTTCCCCCTACTGACGTTACGGTACTCACTTCAAAATATGAAAGTGCGGCCGAATGGCAAATGGCAATAGTATTACTCATTCTTTTCAGTAACATTAACCCAATATACGGTCCATTCTAATATGCTTTCTTTAGAACCGAAAATAAACACGCTTTTTCTATCGTTTACATAAATTGTAGAGATAGTAAAAGGAGGACTGCTTAGTTCATGATTAACCTAGAACCAATTAATATCGAGGGACACACGTTTCTATCGATTTCTGTGGAACTGCCGAAAACCAACTTACTCGTTGTCACGAATGACAAAGGATATATAATGTGTGGCGCCTTAGACGTTGCACTGCTAAATGAAAAGTTAAAGGATAGAAAAGTTATTGCCGGAAGAGCTGTTGGAGTAAAAACAATTACCCAGCTTCTAGATGCACCACTCGAATCCATTACCTATGAAGCAGAAGAACTCGGTATTACTCCGGGCATGATTGGAAGAGAAGCCCTTTTAAAAATGATAGATTAAGAGTAAAGGCGACAGAACAACATATAGTTGTTCTGTCGCCTTTTAGTATGCTCACTTTTCCTCTATTTCCTTATATCTCCGCACACTTCACAATTACGTTACCAATTTACTTTAATTTGTTCACATCTTAATGAACGTTTTGTGAAGTTGGATTTTATCATTTTGTTTTTAGCAGTACTGGTAATAAGATAGAGGCATACAGAGACCACATCTGTTTTCTATTCGTTTATATAAATATTTTTGGAAGGGGTAGAAGAATGAAATTAAAAATGAAATGGCTTCTTTTAACCATGGTTATCACTATTACCACCGTGCTAACAGGTTGTGAACCATTATTAGTCTTAGATCCAAAAGGTCCTCAAGCAAAAACACAGGCTGACGATATTATGCTATCAATTTGGCTTATGTTAGGCATCGTCATTGTCGTCTTAGCTATTCTAGTTTTTGTCTTACTGAAATACCGCGCTTCTAAACAACCAAAAGATTACGAGCCACCACATATCGAAGGAAGCCCAATAGTCGAAGCAATTTGTATTGGTATTCCTATTATTATAGTTATCTTCCTTTCTATTGTTTCTGTGAAAAGTAACTATGAAGTCGAAGCAACTCCAGCGGGATACGAAGATCAAGAGCCTTTAGTTATTTATGCTTCTTCATCTAACTGGAAATGGCATTTTAGTTATCCAGAAGAAAATATTGAAACAGTTAACTATCTATATATTCCTGAAGATCGTGCTATTGAATTTAAACTATATTCATATGGCCCAATCACAAGCTTTTGGATTCCACAGCTAGGCGGTCAAAAATACGCTATGTCTGACATGGTTACAACTTTACACTTAGCTGCAGATCAACCAGGTGAATTTATGGGTAGAAATGCAAACTTTAGTGGAGCTGGATTTGCAGAAAATACATTTGAAGTTACTGCAATGTCCCCTAAAGAGTATATGGAATGGGTAGAAGAAGTACACGCAACAGCTTCACCTCTTACAGAAGAAAAATTTGAAGAGTTATTAGAACCCGGGCATCTTGGACGTTCTACTTATACGGGAACACATTTAGAATTTGCTCCGCCTCCAGAACATAATCACGGTTCTACTGATACGGATGCAAAAGAAGATGTAGATTCCGAACACCTTGAGGAACACGAAACACAAGATCATTCAGATCATTCAAGTCATTAATGCTCGATGAATACACACTATTTTTTGAAAGGAGTTACAAAAAGTATGGATTTCTTTGATCGTTTTGCAGTACCACATCCAAGCTTTTTAATATACGCTTCCATGGTTGGTATCGGACTAACTATGCTTGCGATTGTTGTAGGAATAACCTACTTCAAGAAATGGGGATACCTATGGCGCGAATGGATAACTACTGTTGACCATAAACGAATCGGTATCATGTATTTATTAACCGCATTACTTATGCTATTCCGCGGTGGCGTAGATGGAATTATGATGCGTTATCAACTTTCTATGCCTGAAAATACATTTTTAGATTCACAACATTATAATGAGGTCTTCACAACGCACGGTATCGTAATGATCCTATTTATGGCTATGCCGTTCATTATATTTTTCTTTAACTTTCTCGTTCCACTACAAATTGGAGCCCGAGATGTTGCATTTCCACGCTTAAATGCGTTAAGTTTTTGGTTATTCTTTATGGGTATGGGATTATTCAATCTGTCATTTATAATAGGTGGTTCACCTGATGCAGGATGGACATCCTACTTCCCACTAGCAGGTAATGAGTTTAGTACGTCTGTTGGGACGAACTATTACATGATTGCTATTCAAATAGCTGGTATCGGTACACTAATGACTGGTATTAACTTTATAACAACGATATTAAAAATGAGAGCACCCGGCATGACTCTTATGAAGATGCCAATGTTCACATGGTCAGCTTTCATAGCAAACGTTATTATCGTTTTTGCTTTCCCTGTCTTAACAGTATTATTAGCAATGGGAACGATGGATAGATTGTTTGGCACAAATTTCTTCACTACCGATAATGGTGGTATGGATATGCTTTGGGCTAACCTATTCTGGGTTTGGGGGCATCCGGAGGTATACATTTTAATATTGCCTGCATTTGGACTTTACAGTGAAATTATTCCAACATTTGCACGACGTAACCTGTACGGATATAAATCAATGGTTGCATCAATGGTCGTTATTTCAGTCCTTTCTTTCGTCGTTTGGGCTCACCATTTCTTTACAATGGGTCAAGGACCATTTGCAAACAGTATATTCTCTATTACAACGATGGCGATTGCTATTCCAACCGGTGTTAAAATATTTAACTGGTTATTCACCTTATGGAAAGGGAAAATCGAATTTACAACACCAATGCTCTATTCGGTGCTCTTTATTCCACTCTTCACATTAGGGGGAGTTACCGGTGTAATGCTTGCGATGTCAGCAGCTGACTATCAATATCACAATACGATGTTCTTAGTGGCCCACTTCCATAACGTAATTATTCCTGGAGTAGTTTACGCTATGCTTGCTGGTATGACATTCTATTGGCCAAAAATCTTTGGCTTTATGTTGAATGAGAGACTTGGTAAATGGACTGCTTGGTTACTTACAATCGGCTTTGTATTAGCCTTTATACCAATGTATATTACTGGCTTAGATGGTCAGGCACGTCGTATGTATACGTACTCTGAATCGACTGGTTTTAGTCTACTGAACATGGTTTCATTTGGCGGTGCTGCAATTATGGCAATTGCCTTTGTTCTACTTGTTTATAATATTTACTATAGTATTCGTTATTCACCTAGAGATATCGGTAATGATCCTTGGGATGCACGTTCACTTGAATGGTCGACGCATACCCCAATACCAGAGTATAACTTTGCAATTACACCACAGGTTGCTTCTACACAAGCATTCTGGGATTCTAAGAAAAACGGACATGAGTTATTTAAAGGCGAGATAGAAAAGATTCATATGCCAAATAATAGTGGTTTACCATTTATCATGAGTTGTATGTTCTTTGTATTTGGTTTCGCTATGGTATTTAGTATATGGCCAGTGGTAATTGTCTCCTTAATCGGTATATTAGCTTGTTTAGTTTACCGTTCATTCGAGCAAGATCACGGAAGATATATATCTGTAGAAGAAATTAAAGAAACGGAAACAAGATTGCGAGGTGCTAAAAAATGAAGGTAGATAACTCGCTTCCACTTGAATATAGTACGGAAGAAAATAACCTGAAAATACTAGGTTTTTGGATCTTCATCGGTGCTGAAATTATGCTATTCGCAACACTCTTCACTGCATATTTCACATTAGAAAATCGTATTGGTAATGGACCATCCGGCGCTGAAATTTTTGAAATTACACCAGTATTAATCGAAACTATTTTACTTTTGACTAGTAGTTTTACTATTGGTCTTGGTATTCACGCTATGCGGTTAAATAAGAAAAAAGCAACAATGGGATTCTTTATCATTACATTGATATTAGGAGCTGCTTTCCTAGGAGTAGAGATTTATGAGTTCTCCCATTATGTACATGTTGGGGCTGGGCTTCAAACTAGTGCATTCACTGCAGCTCTACTAACAACTCTGGGAACACATGGTTTACATGTAACTTTGGGATTATTCTGGGGATTATTTATACTAATCCAGATTAAAAAACGTGGCTTAACTCCCGAAACAGCCAACAAATCATTTATTTTCTCTCTATACTGGCATTTCCTTGATATCATTTGGATCTTCATCTTCAGCTTCATCTACTTGAAAGGAATGATGTAATATGAAAGAATTATTCCCTGTTAAACAAGTAATGGGCTTTGCATTTTCAATCGTACTGACTGCAGTTGCACTTTTGGTTTACTTTACTGACATGTCCTACACTATGGGCATGACTGTGCTACTAATAACTGCTTTCGTTCAAGCAGGATTACAGGTCGTTGTCTTCATGCATGCTGGAGAAACCAAGGATAAAGGATCAATTTACATTAATATTTACTATGCTTTGATCATCGCTTTATTCACTATCTTCGGTACGCTACTTGTATTGGTTTGGGATATGTAAGTATATGAAAAGTAAAAAGGAGGATCTAGACTCTAGAGTCTGGATCCCCCTTTTTTTGTAGCTTACTAATAAAACAAAAGAGAGCGTTATACTAAACGCTCTCTTTTTTATATTTACTCGAATTCAAAATCATTTCTTCAGATGCCACTAATATCATTCCGATTAAAAAGATAAAAACTGCTCCCATGACAACGCCAATTCCAATGCCCATAACTGTACTAAACTCACTTATTAATGATCCATATATAAAAATAGCAATTCCGATTGTAAGTAAAGTAGCTCCGACCAATTTAGTAGCGTGCAACATTTTTACGTAAGATTCCATATTGTAACACCCCTTTATACTTATATTATCCAACACGTTCACAAAGTTGTCAATTATTTTTGTCATTTTTGTGAACGGAAAATAAGTATAAAGAATTCACTTTAAATCTTCTTATTAAAAGCTATGGACGGATAGGACCCAGGGATGGGCGTATGTACCTTGCTTGCGAGCGGATAGACCTCTCGCTCGGGCTCATAACGCTAAACTTCTGGCGTTCACCAGTGTGGCGAGAAGAACGCTCACCGGCATAACTAATTATTCACTTTTAATATAAATGGCTAACTCAGATTATTTAAATGTGTCTATTTATCGAAAATTGAAAAAGAGGCTCTTAAAAAAATATAGTAGTATACTAATATAGTAGTGAATTTCTTTTAGCTAACTACGTGTTAATTACATGACAAAAACACATCTTAGGAGGCACTATATTATGATATATGCAAATCCAAATACTGAAGGTTCTTTAGTAAACTTTAAAGAACAATATCAAAATTTCATTGGTGGAGAATGGGTTGCTCCAGTTAAAGGACAATACCTTGAAGTTATATCTCCAGTAACGGGCAAAGTATTTACATCAGTACCACGCTCTACTGCAGAAGATGTTGAGCTAGCACTAGATGCTGCACACGCTGCAAAAGATGCTTGGGGTAAAACTACTGTTTCTTACCGTTCACAAATTTTAAATAAAATTGCAGATCGTATTGAAGCAAACCTTGAAACAATTGCTGTTGCTGAAACTTGGGACAATGGTAAAGCTGTACGTGAAACATTAAATGCTGACGTTCCTTTAATAGTTGATCACTTCCGTTATTTCGCAGGAGTTATTCGTGCTCAAGAAGGCGGTATTAGTGAAATCGACGGCGATACTGTAGCATATCACTACAGCGAACCACTAGGAGTAGTTGGTCAAATTATTCCTTGGAACTTCCCATTACTTATGGCTGCATGGAAAATCGCACCGGCTTTAGCTGCAGGGAACTGTATCGTAATGAAGCCTGCTGAACAAACACCAGCTTCTATGTGTGTATTAATCGAGTTAATCCAAGATCTTTTACCAAAAGGTGTATTCAACATCGTTCAAGGAACAGGTTTAGAAGTTGGGAAACCACTTGCATCAAATCCACGTATTGCTAAAATTGCATTCACTGGCTCAACTGCTGTAGGACGCTCTATTATGCAATATGCAACAGAAAATATCATTCCTGTAACGTTAGAGCTTGGTGGTAAATCACCAAATATCTTCTTCCAAGACGTAATGGATGCAGATGATGAGTACTTAGACAAAGCAATTGAAGGCTTCGTATTATTCGCTCTTAACTCAGGTGAAATTTGTACAGCTCCTTCACGTGCATTAATACATGAATCCATCTACGAAAAATTCATGGAAAAAGTATTAGAACGCGTAAAAGCAATCAAAATTGGTAACCCACTAGACACTGAAACAATGATGGGTGCACAAGCTTCTAAACAACAAATGGATAAAATCCTTTCTTATATTGAAATTGGTCAACAAGAAGGCGCAGAATTACTAATCGGCGGTTACCAAAACAAATTAGACGGCGATCAAGCAGAAGGTTACTATGTAGCACCGACTGTATTCAAAGGTAATAACAAAATGCGTATCTTCCAAGAAGAAATATTTGGTCCAGTTCTAGCTGTGACAACATTCAAAGACTTTGACGATGCAATGGAAATTGCAAATGATACAGTATACGGCTTAGGTGCTGGTGTATGGTCACGTAGTGGCGAAACTGCTTATCGTGCAGGTCGTGCTGTACAAGCTGGTCGTGTTTGGACTAACACATACCACCAATACCCTGCACATGCTGCATTCGGTGGTTACAAACAATCCGGTATCGGCCGTGAAAACCACTTAATGATGCTATCTCATTACCAACAAACAAAATGTATTTTAGTTGGCTACAATAAAGGATCAATGGGCTTCTTCTAAAATGGAAAAAGTCATTGCGACAACTGCAGCTCAAGACTTAATTACGCAACTACAGAAACAACATGGCAAACTTATATTTGTTCATTCAGAAGGTTGCTGTGATGGGACTTCACCAATCTGTATGACAGAGGGCGACTTTTATCTTGGTAGCCGAGATGAAAAAATAGGTGAAGTTATGAACGTACCATATTTTATGCATACTTCAAACTCTTCTTACTGGCAACATCTCCAAATTGTCATTGACGTGCAAAATGGTATGGGAAATTCGTTTTCACTAGAAAGCTCAAATGATATGTCCTTCATTATTCGCTCTAAAGTAATGGAAAATAAATAAGAGAGAGTACTATCTCTAAGAAAAAACACACCGCCATGCGGTGTGTTTTTCTTATGAAAGGATATATTTCACCTAAATTGCATAAGTGTATTTTAAATGTTTCTAAAAGGTCCATGTCTTTACTACAAGTTCATCACTTAATGATGCTTTAGCTCGTAGCTCCTGCTACTTTTGTTACCGCCAAGTAATGGACTAAACATGGAGGTTCCTATGTATATAATGTATATGTGGATTTGGATATAGATGGACAATTTACTCAGACTGTTGCAGCAAAACGAAATGACATATACAGACGTGAATTACCATTGGCCATTCAAGCAATCAGATATGGAGATAGGTGGCTTTTCGATTCATATCCTACGTTAAATAATTCCTCCATAATAGTTCACTTCCAATCCATATACCCTCCCTTAAACAAGGTAGAAAATTGGGGTACTTTTGCAAACCAATTTTAATGAATAATTGAAATAAAAAGAGGAGATGACCAAATTTTATTGGCACCTCCTCTCTTATTCATTTATATAAACTTCCCTTATTTGTAATACTGTTTGCCATTGAATACATAAATGATATATTCCGATCCATGTAGCAAACTTCCTTCATATAGTATTATCCAAAGTTTTAGGCTATAAAAAATCCAATATTAATGACTGCATTTCAGCAATTTCTTGATGCTATACTACGATACGAATATAAGTTGATAGCTATCAAACATGTTACAATCAATGGATGAAGAACAGGTGGAGTGACGAATATGAGTAAACGAGAACAACAGAAACAACAACGCCGTCAAAACATTATTCAGATTGCAAAGGAATTATTTTTGGAACACGGTGTAAAAACAATACAAATGCAAGATGTGGCTACAGCCGCTAATATAGGGATTGCGACGTTATTTCGCTATTTTCCCAAAAAAGAGTATTTAATGATTGCGGCAACGAATGCGATTACAGATGAAATGGCCTCGGATATTGGAAAGATTATCGAGCAGACTGTGACGGCATATGAAAAGATCGATCAAATTTTGGATTATTATATTGAAATGACAAACGATCCACAATTGCGCTTAGCAAAATTTTTCGAGTCCTATGATTTATATGAGAAAATTGCAGAGGAATCGCCGGAGCAATACGCGGAGTACTTATCTGCAAGAGGCAGATTAGCCTGCATTTTATTCACATTAGGTGAACAGGGGCAGCGAGATGGCTCATTAAGATCGGACCTGGATTTGGATGTATTTATCTTGACAATGGTGCAAAATTTCAGCTTATTTTCGTTTAAATCTAGCTTAACGAAGCATGGTACCAGTCTTTCGTCATTGCTTTCTTCGGACAAGCAGCTTGCAATGATGAAGGATGTATTTTTACGCTATATTGAGGCATAACTAAAACAGACGGATTGATTGACATTGTCATAAAAAAACTGTTTACTAGAAAGTGTAAAACATGATAGTCAACTATCACATTATATCAATCTATCTTAGGAGGCATTTTATATGAGTCGTTTATCAGGTAAAGTAGCAGTTATTACAGGAGCAGCACAAGGCATGGGTGCAGCACATGCAAAATTATTCATTGAGCATGGTGCAAAGGTTGTTTTAACAGATTTAAATGAGGAAAAAGGAAATGCACTTGCTACCGAATTAGGTGAAAATGCCCTTTTCATTAAACATAATGTAACATCAGAAGAAGATTGGACAACAGTTATTGCAAAAACGGAAGAAGCTTTCGGTCCAGTAAACGTATTAGTAAACAACGCTGGTATTACAATGGCGAAAAATATGCTTGATATTACAGTTGAGGAATATCGTCGTATCGTAGACATTAACCAAGTCTCAGTATTCTTGGGTATGAAAACTGCAGCAACTTCAATGATGAAAACTGGTGGAGGTTCAATCATCAACATTTCTTCAATGAATGGTTTAGTTGCCGGTGCTGTAGGTTACACTGATACAAAATTTGCAGTTCGTGGTATGACGAAAGCAGCTGCGATAAACTTAGCCCCAATGGGAATCCGCGTAAACTCTGTACATCCAGGAGTTATCGCTACACCTATGGTTGTTCAAGAAGATACAAAAGCAGCTGTAGAAGAATTTGCTAAACACATTCCTTTAAAACGCGTGGCGCAACCAGAAGAAGTTTCAAACATGGTACTATTCTTAGCTTCTGATGAGTCTAGCTACTCAACAGGGTCAGAATTCATTATTGACGGCGGATTAACTGCACAATAATATTAGCATCTGAAAAATTCATATAAATTTTGTAAAGGTCGATTTTCTATTAACTTAGAAAATCGACCTTTATTATATTAACTTTCACTATTTGATAGACAAGTTCTCTCCAAAGATGGCAACATTCTGCCTCTCCACTATAAATTTTTGTCCATCCCATTTTAATACTGTTTGAACATATCCAATTGCATCAGCATGGTATCTTCCTGCAATTTCTTGAAAAGCCATCAGTTCATACGTACCGTCCCTGGCAAAGTCGATTGGGTACAATCCACCAACAGGGTCAACCCACCCCTCAATTGGTTCCTTTAAAATTCCATTTCCATCATAGATTTCCGATAAATATTCTTCTCCTTTATATGCTAAATCTAATACGTATTGCTTGTTTGGATTAGAGCTAATTACTTTAACTTTGTAGTAATTTTCATAAAGCACTTGAAACTTGGAGGTTTCGTTAAAATCTTCTACGTCAAATACTTGTTGCATACTCCCAACCGTAAAAGAAAAGACAAATGCATAAATTGTCCCTCCACTTCCTCCAGTATCAATAACAACTAAAATGTCATCCACTTGATCACCAGTAAAGTCTCCAAGAAAGATGGTGGGATTATACCCAACATTTTGATTTAAATAAATTCTTTCTAACGTATTTTCATGTTGATACAAAACGTTCAAAGTGATGTTCTGCCAAAAGGGGCTTCCTTCCGTTTTTTCTCCAGTTAAGTAAACAGTGTCCAAAAATCCATTCCCAGTTAAGTCCCCTCTAGAATACACAATAATTTCATCATTATTATTCCTACTATTTTGCATATGCTCTAACACTTGCTTCCTCATATTTAACAAAGACTCGAGTGAAGGGTACGGCTCACTGAAAGATAGAGCCTTATCAATAGAAATCATAAACTGCTCGAAATCCCCTGACTTCTTTTGAGCTTCCGCTAAATAATACCAATAGTAGGAGAAATCATTAGATTTTAGTAGTCTTTCATAATAACTTTCTACCCTTTTAAAATAATATGGATATACATCCTTAGCTAAAACTAGTTGGTTTTCTTCAAAACGATATACGTCTACTTTGTAGGCTTCGCCTGTATCATGTATCCATATCGCAAGTTCATATTGACCATCAGGACCGTATAGACCAGGCATGTCTTCTACTTCTAACTTACTATAAGCTATATTCGAAGTGGGCAATTGAATAATGCCTCCATCCATCCATTGTAGTAAATCTAACTTGGACCATTCGCTACCTATTTGCCAGCCAACAATAAGTGTATTCACCCAATTAGTTGTAATCGGTGCCGCCATTAAACTTGAAATACCATATCCACTTCC
Source organism: Psychrobacillus sp. FSL H8-0510 (assembly GCF_038008345.1). Lineage (NCBI taxonomy): Bacteria > Bacillati > Bacillota > Bacilli > Caryophanales > Bacillaceae > Psychrobacillus > Psychrobacillus sp. FSL H8-0510. The sequence goes on along the minus strand of NZ_JBBOYZ010000001.1, from coordinate 419,681 downwards.
TTTTATATGTATTAAAGGTAGCCACTGGTTATCCACATTTTTTAAAATCACTAAGTAATTTTGATCTTTATACTTATAGGCACCAATTAATTCATTGATTTGGTCATTATCGATATCAGCCAACAACACCGCGGGACTATTAGGCAGTCCGGACAACTCAAGGATAGATGCGGTGGGTGGTAGAAAATTTAACAACACATTAACAAAATCCTTCACTTTTACACCCCTTTAAGCCATCATATGCAAAAGAAAAGTAAAACCTTCCATCAGTGAAAAGACAAGTATCTTTTACTAAGCAAAAAGATGCCAAAGAGGAACTTTCCCCTTTGGCACCTTTGCTAAATTTATTCTTTTGAATCTTGAACCGGTTCATCTTTCTTTACTTCAGTCCCAGTTTCTTGGGACTGTCCCGCAGGTGTAGGAACATTGACAAATAGTTTACCTGTCGCTTTTTGTCTTGTTTCATTTGCGAATTCATCTACCACTTTTACTTCGACAACTGCTCCATTCGCAACAGTATCCGCAGGCACTGTCCAATATCCAACGTAATGTCCACTGCCTTGCTCCATCATAGGTAGCTCAGTTGCATTAGTCACTTGTCCTACATTAGTTAATGGCATATGGATCACAAACGAAGGTTTTAATCCTGGGCTGCTGTCAAATTCAATTTTAACGCTTCTACCTGTTGCCAAATAAAGATCATTTTCTGGCTTCAGATTTGTAATTTCAGGGGCATTATAGTCTGCTGTAACAGTGACTTTTTTCGTTTCACTATTCCCCGCTTTGTCACTAGCCTCTACTAGAATTTCATTGACACCTTCATCTAGAAGAATCCGTTTAGAGTATTTTCCATTCGAAACCGCCGCAGCTTGACCGTTAACATGAACGAAATCTAGGTTCTCATCCGCAATAGTACCTTGTACTGTTACAGTTTCACGATTCGTTTTTTCTCCGTCAATCGGGCTATCGATAGTTAATACAGGTTTTAGTGTATCAAGAACAACAGTGGCAGGCTCAGATTGACCAGTTACTCGACCATCTAGTACTGAAACTGCTACAAATTCATTTGATCCTTCCGTCAGTTCCGTTTCTATAGAGAATTTACCAGCCTCGTCAACAATTACTGAGCCTGCATCTTCTCCGTTTTGTGTTAACTCAATTGTAGTTGTTGGTGAAGCAGTTCCTTGTACAGTAAACTGCGTTTCATTTGTTACTAAACCAGTCTCTGGTGATGTAATAATTGGACCAACAACTTCATAACTAACACGGGCACGAATCATATAATTCCCTTCTTCTGCTGGAGAAGGGGACCATGCTCCAGATACTCCTTGATAACTTCTTCCTGCATTTACTCCATTTTCGTCTGTTGCAAGACCAGGTGTATTTGGATTTGCAAAAGTTTGAACGTACACCATGAAGAAGTCACCATTTACCGTAATATTATGTTCTGTAAGATCTACTACAGTCCACTCACCATTACGAAGTGCTGTTGCATCTATAGGACCTGCTAGTTTTTTCCCTGGTGTACCATCTACACCAGTAGCATCCCAAACTTCTACTGCAAATGCCGTTCCACCTGGGTTTGGCCATGCTGTATCCCAGAATCGGAAAACACCATCTGTCACAATCCCGTTCTCTTTCCCTTCAGGCATTGACATCTTCACAGCCCAAGCATTTCCTGCTGCATTGAAAGCGCGGGCATTTTCTGCTGTTCCGTCATCATATCCAATTTCTCCACCAGGATATGTGTAGAAGGGTTCTAGAGCCACATTTTGTGTAGTTGCATCAGGACCGATTGTAATTGAAACTTCTTGGCTATGGTACCCACGAGCAATTATCTTTATTGTGTAGTCTCCTTCGTAAGCAGTTAGAGAGTAATTACCAGATGCATCTGTTACTACTGGAGTTACGTTTGCATCTTCTACAAGTATAATCGTTGCTCCTTCAATTCCCTCTCCCGTCGATTGATCAGTGATTACGCCACTTATCGTATTTTCTTCAATTTCCGATAAAGTAAAGTTAGCAGTTGAAGTGCCATCTGCTTCGATCGTTACAGATTTTTCTTCAGATTCAAATCCGTAAGACTCTGCTTTAGCTGTAAATGTCCCTGTGCCATGCATAAGCGAATACGTACCATCTGCCGGGTTCGAATAAACCGAGCGACCAGATTCTAAGACACTTACTTGAGCACCTAATGGTAGAAGTGTCGGATTAACAATTGTCTCTACTACTGGTGGTGCTATTTTAGTAGGCACTATAGGTTTAATCGTTTTAGGGTCAATTGCTTCTTTCAAAGATTTTTTATCCGTTTCTTTATTATTATCTTTGTTTGCTTTATTTCCACTATTACCTGCTTTATTGCCGTTATTACCTTTATTTGCACCTTTTGATACTTTTCCTGTTTGAGAAGTATCCTGTAAAACAACATCATCTAAATACCAACCATTTTTTACAACACTTCCGTCTGAGAAAGCGTTAAAACCAATGTATACTCGCTGACCTGCATAGTCTGTCAAGTCAACCTCTGCGTCGATCCAACCATTAGATGTACCTTGGATCATTAAAAGTTGTGTCCATTCAACTTGATCTGTAGAGATAAACACATGACCATAATCCCAAGCTCTTCCTGCTGAAGATTGTTCAAACTCGTGCCATTGTTTGAATTGTAGGTATGAGTTTCCTTCTGGTAAATCTACTGGAGGCATAACGAGTGTAGCATTCATAGAACTCTCATATGCTCCGTCTAAGTTAGTAGCGTACACTTTTTCTCCCGATGAAGCTCCATCAGGACCTACTGTTGGAATACCCCATTCCCAGCTATTCTTCTCCCCAAAAGAAGTCCAACCAACAGGTGTAGCTTCAAAATCTTGGGAGTAACCAACTGTTATACCAGGGTTAACTTGGATTCCATATTCTTCACTAACTACCTCATTGTTACCGAAATCATTTATCGTCCATTTGTACGTAAATGTTTCCCCTGTTATAACTTCTCCGGGTACTACTACAGTGTATTCACCATCCGTATAGTCTCCAGATGTGCGCCCCGCTTCAATTGATTGCCATGCGCCGCTTCCATCTTTATAGTTTAAGTTAACTGATGAAACACTGATATTATCAGTAACTGATATTGTTAGAGGTAAAGCCATTCCCTCATACGTCTCAGCCGGAGCAGTATGTTCAAATACTGGACCCTCTGTATCATCGCCTTCTTTTGAAACCTGTCCTTTTAATGTTCCAAGACCTGTAATAATAGATCCTACTGCTTCATATGCATCTACTAATCCATATCCGTATCCATGATTCGGAACTGCTGTATATACAGAATCTGTTAATGGGTTTGCTGTATTAAGCAGAATCTCTTCCATCTCATTCACAGTTATGTCAGCATCCACTTGTCTAAGCAAAGCTGCTACACCGGCTACTGCTGGTCCAGCCATCGATGTACCATTCCATCCACCTTCATAAACCCCACCTGGTACAGATGAACGAATATTCACACCAGGTGCAGAGACATCTGGTTTAATCTCTGCATACGGAGAAGGTCCACGTAACGAGAAATTTGCTACTGCATTATTAATATCAGTCGCTCCTGTTGCAAATGATTCTGGATAGTTTGCAGGTGCTGCTACAGAACCTGCTCCACCAGGATTTGTTAGAGTAGTATTACCCGCAGAAAATTCCGGGAAAATTTCTGCTGCACGCCAATTGATCACGACATCACGGTACCATTCATCAAGTCCTGCTCCGCCACCCCATGAGTTATTCACTACATCTGGAGCCATATCCACTCGTGTATTGCCTGCTGCATCTGTTGGAGCTAGAATCCACTCCGCTGCTTCGAGTAAATCAGTATCTGATCCACCACTTGCAGTAAATGCTTTAACAGCGATATATTTTGCTCCTGGAGCTACCCCAATTTGGTTCGCACCATTAGGTTCACTTCCAACCATAGTTCCTGTCACATGAGTCCCATGCCCTTGGTCATCATATGGAGTAGCGCGACCTGCTGTTGCATCAAACCAGTTGAAGTCATGAGAAACTGCTCCACTTGCCTTGTTGAAGCCACGATATTTTTCTTTCAACGCAGGATGGTCCCATTGCACACCTGTATCAATACTAGCTACAACAGTTCCTGCTCCGTCTATGCCCATCTCCCAAACTTCTGGAGCTTTAACACGCTCTACATTCCACTCTATATTAGCCGTTTCTGCCTTTGGAACGACTGCGTTCTCTGTTTTTGTAGTAAATAACTGACGAGTTTCATTTGGTAATATTTTTTCTACCTCTGGGAATGTAGCCAATTTTTCAGCAATTTCCTGAGTTGCTGTAACAGACATTCCGTTTACTATATAGTATGACTCAACATCCTTTGCATTTCCCTTAGCAACTTCTTGCTCCAGAAATTCTGTAACAGTTTGCTGAGATTCTAAGGAAGTAGACTTCAATTCTGATACAACTGCCGATCGTTGAATAAGCTTAGTATTATGTGATGATAAATTTGCTTTTTCCGCTCTTTCCTTAGCTTCCCTAGCAACTTGTAAAGAATCTGATTTTTCCTTGAATTTTATTAGAAATGTAACTTTGTCATCGCTTTTGAAACTTTCAAGTAATCGACTGTTTAGCTTGTCCTTCGCAGAAATAGAATTGGAATTTGAATCCCTGAACGATTGATGAAGTTTGCTTGCCGTTTCAGCACTAACTACATTTGGTGCAACAAGCGAAAACGTCATTAGTACACTAGCAACAACACTAAGAACTTTAGTTTGACTCTTTTTCTTCCTCAACTTCATTCCTCCCTGAATTTTATTAAGATTTTTTTACCAACTGAACTAACAAAAGCCCACAAAAAAACACCCTCTCCTCCTTCCCAATAAATTTTGGTAAATAGAATCAATGGTGACAATCTAAATTTCTCTTGGTGTATATACAACAATAAAGTAATACAAACTTAAATAATGTCGAATTCTGACATAAATAATCTGAATATTGAAAAATGATAAAAATAAACTATTTTTAGTATTTTTTCACTAGGCTAATAGTAATTACTTTGCAAGTTTAATATTCTAAAAAACACTTTTATAATCCACTTTTAACCATATAGCTATTGATTTGCTAAATTTTTGTTTTTTTACGCCACTTTTTTTTCATTTTAAATAAATAATCAATTGTACCCGGTCGCAAAAAATGGGCAAGTCCCCTCATTTCTAACAATGTTTAATAATAGGTCTTTATTATCATAATTATTTTATATAACCGTCATTTAAAGCAATATCTACAGTGTTTTCCGATTTATATTGAATATTTTTAATTTGAAAGTACAATATACTCATAAACCACTATAAACTAGTAGTCCTTAAGTTTTAACACTAATTAAAGTTGTCAAATTGTCGAATACTTAAGAGGTTATTTAAGCTCAAAATGAAAGATATTATTCTATTAAATTTATTGGTATGGTTAAGGAAGATGATATTAAATGGAGGAGTTTTGAATTTGCAAAGTTTACAATTTGAGGCATCATGGGAGAAGGCCATTGCTATCAATGACAGAAAACTGATAACCGATATTTTTCAAGTTAGCAGTAAAAAAGGTGAAGAGAGTATACAATTGGTACCCATTTGGGAAGCCATGAATTATAAAGGTGAGGTATTGATCACTGTTCTTATTCACAACTTTACAGATACACCACATACTTTTCGACATCAAAAATTTACCTACCAGGAAAAAGAAACAGTTGTTGCAGAACATATTTTCACTATTCCTCAGGTAGTTATTAAACCAAGAAACAGCATGCCTTGGACATTTATCTTTCCTATTGAAAGTTTACTACTGAAAAAAATCCATGGAAATGGAAAGTTAGAATGTAAACTAAACGATTGAGTATATTAAAAAATAGCGAAACGCCTACCGAATTGTACGTTAGGCGTTTTCTAGTTAATGCTTTTTGTAACAAAAACTTATACTATCTTCATCAATTCTCTATCTTTTCTTCCGTGTAATAAATAGTAAACGGGAATACAAATCACAATCACCGCAACCATTGCTACAAAGATTGTACGGTATCCAGTGTTAGGTACGATAAAACCTAAAATATATGGTCCTACCCCTAAACCAATATCAAATAAAATAAAATAAGTTGCAGTAGCCAAACCAAAACGATGGGGCTCTGTTACTTTAACCGCTATTGTTTGCGCCACAGAATTAAAGTTACCATAACCAATACCTATAAATGCGGCTGCAAGGAGTAACATCCACCCTGCTGAAGCCTGGCTAAACAACAGCATGCCAATAGCAAATAGAACAATACATGGGTATACGATTATGTTCGCACCTTTAGTATCCATTAGTTTACCTGTAAAGGGACGAGAAATAATAATAACAATTGCATACACTAAAAAGAAATAACTAGTGGCACTAACTAGATTAATGGACTCTGCATAGAATGACAAAAATGTCATAACGCCCGAATAACTAAACCCAATAATTAATGCCACAAATGAAATAGGCACTGCTTTCGGTTCGATAAATTGAGATAAAATGGAGCTTTTAACTTCTGTTTTCTCTGGTTGTTTAATTGGCGCTAATTTCAGTTTCACAGCTGCCAAAAATAATATACAGAGGATAGACAAAGCAAGGTTCATCGTGAACATGATTGTGAATCCATTTTCCATCTTCAATAGTAGAATCCCTATAAAAGGACCAATCGCAGTAGCTAGTACAGCGCTTAGACTAAAATAGCCAATTCCTTCTCCTTTACGGGCTCTCGGCAATATATGAGCCACAATGGTACCGGTAGCTGTACCTATAATTCCAACGGCAACCCCTTGTGCTAAACGGTTAACTAATAGTAGCGGGATACTGTTCGCTAAAAAGTAAAATAAGGAAGTAATAGTAAAGAAAGATAGACCTACCCACAATATAGTAGTCGGTCCTTTTATTCCGATGAAACGTCCAGCACCAAGTCTCCCTATTAATGAACCTATAATAAAAATACTAGATACTAAGCCTGCCGTACTGGTGGATGCCTCAAATTCCGATTTTGCATAAGATGCGATTGTTACAAGTAGTAAAAAATATACTAATGTCGCTAAAAAATTTATAGTTGAAACGATTATAAAATCCTTTGTCCAAAGTTTTTCCTTGTTCATAAACTACCACTACTTCCTAAAATTTTGCTGCAATTTTTCTAATACCTTTTCCACTACCTCACACTCTTCCTCCGTGATATCTACTAAAAGGGAAGCTTGAAAAGCATGTACTACTTTCTTTAATTGCTGATATTTAACTATGCCTTCCTCTGTTAAATGCATCACTTTTTTTCGTTTATCCGTACCGTAAACAACATATATTAGATGTTGGTCAATAAGTTTCTGAGCAAGCGCTGTTACAGATGGCTTCTCTACACTCCAGTAGAGGGCAATTTCTGAATTTGTCGCAGGTCCAACCTCAGAAATATATCTTATTAATCCCCATTGGGCTTCCGACATTTGATATGGGCCTAACACTTGCTGTAAACCATTCGCATAGGGTCTTTGCAGTATTTTAAATTTAGCAAACATCGAGTTCAGTTGAGTATCCTCCTTCATATTATAAAACTAGTTAGTTAGCCTAATTAATTAAATATTATTTTACTGCATTTGTAAAGTATTTAATAATTCATTCAACAGCTGATCGTTTCATATAAAAAACACTCTCACCATTATTGGCAAGAGTGTTATTACAGTACATAAGGAAATTCACTATTTAGGTCTTTCAAGAGAAAATATTTTACCAATTGTTGCATAGTTAGTTCCTGCTAAACGACTGACAGCATTTAAACTTTTGGGATCTACCTTTCCATCTTCATATATTGCTTCATCAATATGAAACTGAACTACTTCGCCTATGAATAAATCACTACTAGGTTCTTCTCCACCTAGAGGAATTGCTTGTATTAGCCTGCACTCCATTCGAACCTTTGCTTCCATTATGCCCGGTACCGTTACATTATCGCTTGCTACCAAAGTTAGATTCGCTAATTCAATTTCACTTTCTGAAGCAGGCAATGAAGCTGCTGTTTCATTGATTTTCGCTACATTCTCATCATCGACAATATGGACAACAAATTGTTGGTTATCATAAATATTGCGAGCAGTATCTTTTACTCGACCACTTGGTCTTTGGATTGCTAATGACACCATCGGCGGGTTGGACGAAACAATATTGAAATAACTAAATGGTGCTCCATTAACAATTCCACCACCAGATTGTGTAGTAACGAAAGCAATGGGCCTAGGAATAATAGAACCTATTAAAAGTTTATAATTCTCTCGCTCACTATTTTGTTTGGGATCAATCGAAATCAATAGTTTCAACTCCTCTATTAGCTGGTTGCAAGCACTTAATGGGAATAAGTTCTGAGCAAAACTTTCAATCTATTTGATATCGTTTTGCACAAAATTTATTTGGTAAATTATAAAATGCACATGCGAACATGTACATTTTATGATTTATCGTTTTACAATAATTATTTACGAATTGTATTTAATGCTGTTGTCCAAGGGATAACTTGATCTAGCATTTGGTTTACTGAATCTGCTTGTACCGCAGCTGGTTTGAAGTCTGTACCATTTTCAAAATCTGTAAATAATGATAATGCTGGATGTACACGTACATGCGCTACTAATAATTCACTTAAAATGCCACGTAAATGTTCAGTTGCACGAGCTCCCCCAACTGAACCATAAGATACGATTCCAGCTGCTTTGTTATTCCACTCTTCACGTAAATAATCTAAAGCATTTTTAAGTGCTCCTGTGATTGAGTGATTGTATTCTTGAACGATAAATACGAATCCGTCTTGTTTTGCAATAATTTCTGACCATGCTGCTGCACCTGATGCATCGCCGCCTGCTTCACCTAAAAGTGGTAGTTTATATTCTGCAATATCAATAATTGTATAGTTTGCATCTCCACGTTTATCAGCTAATTCTTTTACCCATGCCCCTACTTGTGGACTAACGCGTCCCTCACGTGTTGATCCTAAAATGATACCTATATTTAATTTTGTCATTGTTTTTTCCTCCTCTTGTTGTGGTTCCTGCGTTCCAAATAGTTTACTTAAAAAACCCAATTTATTTTTCACCACCTTAGTAGCAAGTATTACTAAACTAATACCGTTTTTATTCACCATATATTTAGTGAATATTTTTCTAAGTAATAGCTTTACTTTTCCCTATAGTTTCTTAAAATAATCAAAAGTAGAGATAATTTAGAAAAAGATCCTCTATTTGATTTTGACTTTTATATCTCTAATTAATAAATCTTTAATTCGAGATAATAATATCATAAATCGAAAATTATTGTCAAATGAAGTGTTTTGAACTGCTCATTAAGGTTTGTTAAAATTTTCCCAACCTAGCTAAACGTACCGCTCTGTGCAAGGTTTCTTTTGGCTATGATAGGACCTTTCAAGCACACTTGCGTGGGTTTAGATGCTTGTAGTTGCTATCCTTCTATAAAAAACACTCCTCCGAGATTGTCGAATGAGTGTTTTAGCGTTATTTTAGTAAGTCCATATATCGACTGGACACATATCTACCAATCCTGCGTAAAACCGCTTTTCTTCTTCCCTTAACTTGATGGTTTATTTGGATTTTCAACCCCAGAACAACCCCATTTTAAAATCCACAAAAAAACACCCTTACCATTCCTGGCAAGGGTGCTCTATAAGTGTTGCTATATTAGACTTTTTAAGTAAGCCGCCTTTGCCGTACATTCATTAGAAAGTTTTAAACCACCACTCCTCAAAGTGGGTGTTCGCAGATACTATCCTGCATGTCCTTATTGTCTAAAAGAGAACAAGGCGTGTCATTCCAGCTCTATATAAAACTCCCTATTACAGCTTAAAGGTTAAAACTTAATATCCATACGTACAATGCAGCTTATGTTTATATAATATACTCTTCTCGATTAAATTTCAATGGAAATGATTTGGTATAATGTAAAAAGAGCTACAGAGGATGTGATGATGTGGACAAGGAATCAATAGAGAAAGAATTCGAAGACATTACTGATGAAGAATTACAGATACTAGTTCTAGAAGCACAAAGAGAAGCATTAGAAAAAGAAGCGTTACAAAAAACAAGACCAAAACCAAAGCGACCTTTTCCAAAATGGATATTCTGGACAATGGCTGTTGTCTTATTCGTCAATACATTTGCAATCATTTTTCAGATCTATTCCATTCCAGCCATTGAATTTATCAAAACTTCCGCTAAGTTATCAGCACAGGAAGATATTGCACGATATAAGGAAGCCGTTGTTGTTGTTTTAACGGATGATAGCAAGGGAACTGGATTCTCTATTTCAAAGGAAGGACAAATTCTCACCAATTATCATGTAGTCGATGACAATAAAACCGTAATAGTCGGGTTTCCAGAAGCGGGACGTTTTAAAGCAGATGTTATACAAACCTATCCGTCTATAGATCTCGCAATTCTACAAGTAGATGAAAAAGACCTACCTTATTTAGAGCTTGCAGAAAAACCATCTTACTCATTTGGTGATCCTATTACCTTTATCGGCAATCCACTTAAATTTACAGGTATTGCGAATGAAGGAACATTAATCGATTTTTATCAGTTAAGTGATTGGGAAGTCCCTGTAATGATGATGGAAGCTCCAGTGTATAGAGGAAATAGTGGCAGCCCTGTATTGGATGACAAAGGGAAAGTAATTGGCGTTGTATTTGCTACACTAGATCATGATGAGTATGGTAAAGTTGGACTTTTTATACCGATTAAAGAGTATTATAATTCCCAGAAATGATTACAGAAAGCCCGATTAGCATTGGTTCGCTAATCGGGCTTTTCCTGTTGCTCTCGTATAGGAATAAATGCCTCTTGTTCGTGCTAATTTCTCTCTTGTATAGCAATGAATCTCTCTCACATAAAAATAATCACGTACCCACATTTAAAAATTTCTCTCGCCAAATAACTCGTTCTTTTTCATTCAGCTCATTTTCGAGTGTTTCATCCCATTGGTCAAGAAATGTATTCCAGACTCTCGCGTATAGAAGATCCTCTGATGGATTGTATAAAATAAATTCAAAGCAAGGAACATCATCTACATATAGTTCCGTGTTGGATACAATTTCAGATACAACGGTTTGAAGATCTCCATCCACTTTTTCCATTCCATTTGCTTGAAGTGCATCAACTAGTACGTCTTCTGCCCATTTAAATCTTACTTTTTCCTCCGAGGCATATCGGAAAAGATTCAACGTTTCTTCGCCGTCCAATGCCGGTTTTATTTCTCCCTGTAAAAAAGTAGAGTGGCTTGGGCTATAAAGTAAATTCTGGCTTTGAGCATCTAGTTCTTCTTCAAATATTCCATCGTTGAGTTGTTTAATCCCTTTTTCAGTTAACGTATAAACCTGATTTTTTATTTCTATTAATTGTGTTCTCTTCATAATGTTGATCAAATCTTCCATAAATAACTGCTCCACAAGTAGTAACTCACTAATTTGCATAGCACTTGTTACTTTTGCTTTTTGACATGTTATCAACATCATTTTCATTAGAACATCCATTTTTATACGTTTTACAGGTTTATATTCCACTTCAATTGTATGAAGTGGAATCGTCCAAGCTGTGGATGAAACTACTTTAGCTTGAACATTTTGTAGTAACTCTTTTTTGAGGCGTTTTTCTAGTTCAATCATTTTAATATACTCCTATAACCTAAACATTATTTCTTTCTGGCACCTTGAAAGTTAGTCCATCCGTTCTTATCTTTTACAATTTGAAGCAAGCGACCATACATTTCTCTAGAAGTTTTTTGTTTTGCTCGTTTAGTGAACATATCGGAGCTTCCTACTAAAACAAGCAGCTCTCTTGCTCTTGATAATGCCACATTTAAGCGACGGTAGTCATTAGCAAATCCAATGTCTCCACTCTTTTCATGATTGTTCCTTACCATACTTAGTAAGATGACATCCATCTCCATCCCTTGAAACTTATCTACAGTTCCAGTTCGGAAGGTCAAATGAGTTAAGTTAACCTGCTGTTGAATAAGTCGATCAATTCGCTTGACCTGCTCCCCGTAAAAACTAATGACCCCAATACTTTTACGTTCATCAGGATTCATTCTTCCTTCTTTTTTAGCAATTGCCGTAGCCTCATTTAAATCTATTAGTACGTCACGAATAGTATCTAACTCCGCTTGGTTAAAACGACTTTTCCCATCCTTCATACGCTCTTCAAAATACGGTTTTTGGTTGGGCATATCTATCCATAACAGATGGTCTTTTCTATTCACGTAGCGCGATTCAAGTAGGTGGTCACGGGCAGAATCTGAATCAACCAACCCACATTGGAGTCGATAATTCTCTTCCTCATAAAACGGAGTGATTGTCTGCATTATACTTTCATGCATTCTATACTGGATTGCTAGCATCGTTTTACTCGTCTTAGGTAAATTTTTGAATAACCGTTCAAATAATGATTCCTTTAAAAGTTTTTTTAACTCATCCTTTTCCTCTAGATTTTCACTTTCTTCTAGTATAGCCTGTAGTGTTTCATCTAGAGTATCCTCTCCAACAAGAGGTGGTAGCTGATGATGATCACCAACTAGAATAACTTTCTTGCCTTTTAACATTGGTAAAAGCAATTCAGGCGGAGTAGCTTTAGAAACTTCATCTATTATAACTACATCAAAAACAGGGTAGTTCTCCATAAATTCCTTACGCGCAGATGCAACACATGTTGTTCCAATAACATTGGCATGACGAACATACAACTTACGAATTTCATCTAAATCGTGGTCATTTGCATCCTTTAATAGTGAGTGCCAGTCTTTTTGCACTGTTTGCGTAATTGGAAGGCGATCCTTCTCTAGTTGAAGCTTTACTATTTCTTCTTTAGTTTCTTGTATCGTTTCCCCTACTTTGTCGAATGCATGTTCAGGGTTTTGAAGTATAATTTCATCTAAAGCTTTTAGTTTGCGCTCTTGCTCTAAACCATCTGCATTCACTTGTTTAATTTTTTGATCGTTGTCTTGGAGAATAGCTTGTTTTCCCTCTAGTTCCTTGGTTAGCTGTTGAAAATGATTCTTTTTCATTTCCAGTTGTTCCATATAACTTATAACCGTTTCTTTCGTTTTCTTCAATTTGGCAAGAGAGACTTCGATTTCCGATTTCCTGCCTCTTAAATCCGAGTGTATCAAGAGTAGATTGGTTGTATCGATCTCCGTCTTTAGCTCATTCACTGTCTTTTGAAGAAACTCTAGTTGTTTCTTTTCATTTATGGTCTTATTAGCTATATCAGTTTGAAGATGTTGAAGTGATATAAACTCTCTATTGCTATCACTGAGCACTTGTGACTTAATCGTTTGAAACTTAGTAATGGAACTATTTTTTACTAACTGAATCATTGATTTCTGCTTTATCACAAATTTTTCTCTTACATATAATCCTTCCAGTAATATAGCTAACTTTTCGGTTGTTAGTTCATCATCACCCGTCATAATGTGCTTCATCCGATTCATAAACTGATGAATTTCTTTTACCGTATATTCAGTATCAAACAAAATACCGCTTCTTCCCATGTTGTTTTTTACATTTTCAACAGGGAATTTATACTTGAGAAGTAACTTTTCTACATAATCTATAGCAGCGTGTAAGCGAGAGTTTAAATCTTGCCAATCATTGAATGCTTTAATTTTGTCTATTAGCTCATCTAATTCAGCCATCTGTTGCTGTAGTTGCGATGATAGTTCTATTCCATACTCTTTCATTGTACTTTTCAGCTGATCTATCTTCTTGATAGAATCTATATCAATCTTTAACCTTTCAAGATGATTTAACTTTGTCAGTACGGTTTGATACTTCTCTCTATATGTTTCTACATTTGCTTCTGTTTGTTGCAGGGACGCTATCGTGTCCTTATATACAAGGTAATTTTGAATTCCCTTTATCTCTACCATAAGAGAGTCTATTTCGGTGACAAGTTCTTGCTTAGTCGGATTAGACACAAGGAATTGCTCCATAGTATTTACTTCATGCGCTAAAGCTTCCGACTTTACTCGTACTTCGTATAGTCTCGATTCTAGCTCTTCATGATCTTTTTTTAATAAAACCAATGCTTTTTTTAACTTTTTAATCTCTTCTATTCCTAACTCATACTCCACTTTTGCTTCTGCTTTTTGTTCAATAGCTTTTTTCAATAAAATTTGTTCTTTACTAAGTTCCTCAATTTGAAGCTTACATCCAGCTATTTGTTTAAGGAGCTGACCTTCTCTTAAAGAGTGTTCATCCAACTCTTTTTGTAAGGCAGATAAAGTTTGTTCTTTCCAATACTGCCCCACGTTTTCTTCGATAAACCTTTTGCCCTCTTCTTCAATACTTTCTGTCCTACCGAATCGCAGAATACGAATTTCTTTGTTTGAAAGTAATCTACTAAGTGCATTGTCTACTGCTAAATTAGATTGAGACGCTACAAGTGTACGTAACCCGGCCTTTGCATTTTGTTGACATATTTCAGAGATGACCGTTGTTTTTCCAGTGCCAGGCGGACCTTGAATCACATATAAATCTTCCGCTGACATCGCACCAATTACCGCTTCTTGTTGGAATTCGTTTAGCTGGTTATGGAATTCTAATTCTTTACGCTTTGCATTCACACGAATGGTTGGCCGATCTTCGAATAAAATTTTCTCGAGATTTGGATTGGCAGCTAACCCATTTTGTAAATCTTCAAATCCCTTCCGTAGACGTCTAATTTGACTGAGTGAGGCGAAATTACTAAAAACTGCCTCTTTCGATTTGGGATTCCATTGATTTTTCCTTGCAAGTTCTCTATATTTTGGCTTGATTTCTATTTCAATTGTTTGTTTTGCTCGATCTGATTTCAATATATCGCCTACGTCATTTTGGAAACCTTTTAACGTTACACTAAGACCTCTTAAGTTTTTCCATTCGTTCGCATTCATCGTACAGCCTTGCAAGCTCATACGACTAAAATCTGCATTGAAGATAAGTTTAGAGTATGGACTAGTTATATCCGCAATATCTGCATTACGCTCTTGAATCTTCAAATAACCTTCCCAACTAGAAATTCGTTTTTTTACATACTCTGAACGCTCTTCTGCTACAGGGAGTTCTTGAATTTTTGTATGCAATGCTAGCGGCATGCCTGCACCATTATTTTTAGCAGTAACAAATGTTAAATTGACCGGAAGACGGCGATTAGTACGAACAGGAACCTTCGGACCTCTCACATAAAGACCCGTTGCAAGTAAACCGTCTTTTTGCAGGATACACTCCATCACTACTACACGGTTATCCATTTTTTCAGCGAGCTTATTGTTTGCTACATTATCAAAATATATGGACAGTGATGTATTTCCATGATTATTTACTGGGCGCTTTTCAATATGTACTTCAAAAGAACTCTGTATGTTAAAAAAGGCATGTTCATCAGTTGACCATTCCTGAATTCCTTTGCGCGCTTTATTAGTAATCATTAAATTACAGCGCAATGTCTTAACTAAGGTTGCTGATTGGCTCATGAACAAACCTCCTTCTTTATCGTAAGTAAATACGTAATTTATTCAACTTATCTATGTTATCATTTTTAGCTGAGAAATTGCATAATCCGACTTATCTATCTTTCGCTAATACTATTTTCAAATAATATCAATAGGAGTTATGAAATAAATATGAATATTTTGTGAATTAATAATTGCTTACTCTATTAATCTTTATTATGATAGATTTACAGTTTTTAGATAGAAAATTCTAAAAATTGAATATAATTTAGGAGGAACGTGCATGGCGATTAAGACCGAAACTGCTTTAAATAAGACGAAACCTCTAGATAAAAAGAAAACAACACCCCAAAAAGGGGGTCCGCCTAATTATTCTGCGATTGCAGAAAGTACAGAGTTCAAATCCCTGAAAAGAAAGAAAAACAAATTTATTTTACCAATAACAATATTTTTCTTACTGAGTTATATTTTGCTTCCCATTTTGACTTCTTATACGACTATTTTAAATAATAATGCATTTGGTGACATCGCTTGGGTTTGGATTTATGCTCTTTCACTCTTTGTAATGACATGGGTATTATGCATGGTTTATGTCCGCCGTGCCAATGATTTTGATAAAGAAGCAGAGATTATTTTTGAAAAAGAAAAGGCTGGTGACTATAAATGAATGTAATAGGATTGGCATTTTTTGTAGCAATAGTTGGACTAACTTTATTTGTTACATATATAGCCTCCAAGCGTACAAACTCAGCCAGTGAATTTTATACAGCTGGTGGCGGATTAACTGGCTGGCAAAATGGAATTGCGATTGCTGGAGATTACTTATCCGCTGCTTCTTTCTTAGGTATCGCAGGCGCAATCGCACTTTTCGGTTTTGATGGTTTCTTTTACAGCATTGGTTATTTAGTAGCTTACTTGGTTGTGTTATATATTGTAGCTGAGCCACTACGAAATCTCGGGAAATATACTCTTGCAGATATGATTACTGCTAGGTTCGATCAAAAGAAAATTCGTGCAGCGGCTGCTATAAGTACATTAACTATTGTTTTGTTTTATATGATTGCACAGCTTGTAGGTGCAGGTGCACTTATTCAATTATTATTAGGAATTGATTATTGGGTTGCTGTTCTTTTAGTCGGTGTCATGATGACTATTTATGTACTATGGGGTGGAATGGCTGCAACTAGCTGGGTACAAATCATAAAAGCTGCCTTGTTGATGGTCGGCACTGTGCTTATTTCCGTCCTAGTATTGTGGAAATTCAACTTTAATATCCTAGGCATGTTTACAGAAATGAAATCCATAACCGCTAATGGTGAAGCATATTTACATCCTGGTGTGAAATATACAAACGGACTAGATACGATATCTATGATGATTGCATTAGTGCTAGGAACTGCTGGTTTACCACATATTCTAATGCGTTTCTTTACTGTAAAAGATGCAAAAACGGCTCGTAGCTCCGTTGTTTACGCTACTTGGATTGTAGGGATCTTCTATGTATTAACTATTTTCTTAGGATTTGGTGCTGCTGCATTTGTAGGTTCTGATGCAATCATAGCTGCTAATCCGGCTGGAAATATGGCTGCTCCTTTATTAGCACAGGCTTTAGGTGGAGATATTCTAATGTCGTTTGTCTCAGCAGTTGCATTTGCTACAATCTTAGCCGTTGTAGCTGGCTTGGTGCTTTCAGGAGCATCCGCATTTGCACATGATTTATATGGACAAATTTTCAAAAAAGGTAAAGCAACAGAAAAACAACAAATGAACGCTGCGCGTCTTGCTTCTGTTGGGGTTTCTGCTTTCTCTATACTGCTAGCACTCGGTGCACAGTCTATGAACGTGGCATTCTTAGTTTCTCTTGCATTTTGTATTGCAGCAAGTGCAAACCTGCCAGTAATCATTTATACAATTTACTGGAAAAACTTTAATACCACTGGTGCTTTGACCGCTATAATCACTGGTCTCCTTTCCGCTCTTATACTTGTGGCAATAAGCCCTAACTTATGGGCTGCGGACGGTTCAATGGCCTTTACTGGGGAAGCTCTTTTCCCACTCACCAATCCAGCTTTAGTTTCAGTCCCTCTTGGATTCTTAGGTGGTTGGATCGGCACACTTTTTGGTGCTCGAGCAGATCAACGAAAATATGCAGAAGTAGATGTAAAAGCAAATATTGGTTTAAAATAACTTGTTTCCGTAAAAAAACCGATTCCTTTGGGAATCGGTTTTTTTTCCTTTATAATTACTCTGCTCGGTCCGGGAATACTCTATCCACTGTATCTGTGAATTCATTAAAGAACCCTTCTACTGGCTCATCTGCTCTTATTCTGTCTCCATAATCTTTAAACTGTTGCGATAAATCTGGATTGGCTGATACATACACATTTTTGAAGTCAGCATTTTCTTTCTTAGCAGCATCTGAAATTTTAGTTTTTATTTCTTCCGTCTCTTCCGTACCTTCTTTTAGTTCTACTGCCACGTATGCATTATTGTCTGTTACTAATACACTTGCCGATTCTACTTCTTCTAACTCTGTAATTTTATCTGCTACTTGATCGGCTACTTCTACATCTTGTGCATTAGTATCGTTTGTTGTACCGCCATTTGTAGCATTGCCATCTGTAGTACCTGCATCTGTACCATTCATGTCTTCATCTACCATATCGGTGTTTTCTGTTGTTTTATCTGTCCCGTTGTCTTTCGCTTCATCATCATTATTATTACCACATGCAGTCAGTAATCCGATGAGAAGCATCATAAATACTAGTTTGAATAATCTATTCACTTTTTCTTTCCTCCTTTTGATTTGCTATAAAAATAGCTTGGTCTATTTAATGGGAAATATGCGTAAGTTCATAAAAATGACTTCAATCTCTGATATACTTTGTTTATTGAAAAATCAGATAAGGGGAGAATATTAAAAATGAGTATGGATATTATTAAACAGCTTGAGGCATCATACGATGAAATGGTCAGTATTCGGCGCTATTTACATATGCATCCGGAAGTTTCGTTTCAAGAAGTCGAAACAGCAAAATATATACAAAAATTCTATACAGAATTAGAAATACCTTTCCAAGCAAATGTGGGCGGCAATGGGGTTGTTGCAAGAGTAAAAGGAACTTTACCAGGCAAAACTGTTGCATTGCGAGCAGACTTCGATGCTCTTCCCATCCAAGACGAAAAAAATGTCCCTTATAAATCAACAGTTCCAGGAGTCATGCATGCTTGTGGTCACGATGGACATACCGCTGCATTACTAATACTTGCTCGGACGATAAATGAATTTAAAGATCAACTAGCAGGTGAATATGTATTTATCCATCAGCATGCGGAAGAATATGCTCCTGGTGGCGCTAAACCAATGATCGAGGCTGGTTGTTTGGAAGGTGTAGATGTTATATTTGGCACCCATTTATGGTCTCAAACGCCCCTGGGTACCATTGAATATAAAAGTGGCCCCATTATGGCAGCAGCAGATCGTTTTTCAATCACTATCCAAGGAAAAGGCGGCCATGGTGCAAATCCACACGACACAAAGGATTCTATCGTAGTTGCCTCACAGTTAGTTGTAAACTTACAGCAATTAGTTTCTAGACGAGTAAACCCTACTGAATCCGCAGTGCTTTCTGTAGGATCTTTCATCGCTGATAACGCATTCAATATTATTGCAGATACGGTGAAAATGACCGGTACCGTTCGCACATTTAAACCTGACGTTAGAGATTTAATGGAAAATGAATTAAAACGCGTCTTAGAAGGCAACTGCTATACAGCGGATTGCTCTTATTCTTTCCTATATGAAAGAGGCTATCCTCCTGTAATTAATCATGTAGAAGAAACAGACTATGTTGCAGAAATCGCTAGAACTGTTCCAGGAGTAAGCGAAGTGATTGAATCTGAGTTATTGATGATCGGCGAGGACTTTGGTTATTACCTAGAAGAAATTCCAGGTACTTTCTTCTTTACGGGGGCCATGCCGGAAGGAGATGTTTTCCCACATCATAGCCCCAAGTTCGATTTTGATGAACGTGCAATGTTAGTAGCTGCAAAAACGTTAGGAATTGCTGCGATTAACTACCATTTGAAGTGAAACAAGACCTGAGAATCGGCTAGATTCTCAGGTCTTGTTTTCGCTTGTTGATAGCACCTATTGTACGAATGATAAAATTATTGTAGGATTAGTTGTTTGCAGGATTAAAGACCGTTTAGGAAGTTTGGTGAAATATTTGAATACAAAAGCGTTAATACTGGCATTATTTTCAGTAACTATTTGGGGTTCTTCGTTCGCTTCCATTAGTGCTAGCTTGCAGGGAGGATATACTGCAGGGCATTTAATATTAGTTCGATTTTTGATTGCTTCTATTATATTCTTTATTATTGCCTTGTGGCCTGGAGTCCAATTTCGATTACCTCACAAGGAAGATCTATTTAAAATAGTCATTCTCGGCTTGATCGGGATTAGTGTATACCATCTATGTGTTACATTTGGGCAACTATCGATATCTGCAGGAACCGCAGGTATGCTAATTGGTTCCGCCCCTATCTTCACAACTATTATTGCGATCATCGTATTAAAAGAACGACTCGGCAGAATTGGTTGGTTTGGATTAGCATTTGGATTTGTCGGCATTCTAATGATTGCTTTAGGGACAGGTGGAGGATCTTTAGGTATCTCACCAGGAGTATTTCTCGTTATTATGGCAGCCTTTTCTACCGCAATATTTTTTGTTTATCAGAAACCTTTATATAAAAAGTATACTGCCATTGAATTGACTGCCTACTTTACTTGGGTAGGTACGATACCTTTTTTATTCTTTGCACCTGGACTTCTCGAGGGAATACAACACGCAACGTTAGAGGCTAATATCTCTGCAGTCTATATAGGGATATTCCCAACTGCAATTGCTTATTTAACATGGGCCATGGCGTTGTCTTATAGTGAGGCAAGCTCCGTTTCAAACTCATTGTATTTGGAGCCAGTCGTTGCAATTATTGTAACGTGGATTTGGTTGCAGGAGCTACCTTCTGCCCTATCTATTGGTGGAGGATTCGTTGCTATTGCAAGTGTCATTCTTGTAAATATGTACGGCAAAAAACATCAGTTAAAGCTCTCACCACAAGCTTCGCCCCCTACCTATGATAAGATAGACATACTCTAATTGAAGGGAAGTATAATATATGAAATCTCCTTTTACATTTAACCATACGGCACCTAACAATGCTGATCAAAAACAACCAGCCTTATTTTTATTACACGGTATGGGGAGTAATGAAGAAGATTTACCTCAGCTAGTAAAGGATTTTGAAAATACGCATCATATTTTTAGCTTACGGGGTCCTATCGTACATAAACCTGGCTATTCATTCTTCCTGATTGAAGAAATTGGAAAGCCTATAAGAGATGTATTTGATAAAGTTGTCACGCATCTTCAAGCTTTCATTCGAGAAGCAATAGTTGAGTACAACTTAGATCCTAAGGACATTACAATACTAGGCTTTAGTCAAGGTGCTATCCTTGCTCAAACAGTAGCACTAACAATGGGACCTGAAATCAGTAAAGTTGTCGCATTAAGTGGGTATATACCTGATTTTGTAAAAACAGAATATAGTAAGCAAAGCACTACTCACTTATCCATATTTATATCTCATGGGGACTATGATTACGTAATTCCATCACAATGGGGACAAGGTAGTAAGGAGTATTTCGAAACTACGGGAGCCAATGTGACTTTTAAAACGTATACTGATGGGCACGGAGTAACACCAGAGAATCATCAAGACTTACTAGAGTTTTTAAATAAGAACTAATAATAATAGAGGAGAAGCGATATGTTGCCAGAAACATATTGCTTCTCCTCTACTTTTATTACGAATGCATCATTCCATTTATATTAACTAGATGTATATCATTCAACATAATAGCTAAAGGTGAAAAATTCTGATAAAATTACACTATCCTCTGCTAATAAAAGCTTTGGTTTTTGAAACTTATTACAGCATTTCGTCGTATATATTATATGACTAGAAAATGGAGGTAAAGAAATGGGTATTAATTTAGTTAAAGGTCAAAAAATTGACTTAACAAAAGGCAGATCTTCCTTATCTGGTGTTATGGTCGGATTAGGTTGGGATCCAGTTGTAAAAGAAAAGAAAAAAAGTGGATTTTTAGGTGGACTATTGGGTGGTGGCGGCAGTGCTGCTGGCGCTGAAATAGATTGCGATGCCTCCGTAATACTTTTAGATGAAAAAGGTAAATTATTATCTAAAGAAAACTTAGTCTATTTTGGAAACAAAACTAGTAAAGATGGCAGTGTTGTCCATTCCGGCGATAACCGTACGGGTGATGGCGATGGTGACGATGAAGTAATAAATGTAAACTTAAGTGCTATTTCACCTTCTGTACATAAGTTGGTGTTTGTAGTTAATATTTATCAAGCAGCACAAAGAAAACAAGATTTTGGGCTTATTCAAAATGCCTTCATCCGCTTAGTAGATAGCGGGAGTAAAGAAGAATTGATACATTATAACTTGACGGAAAGCTACGCCGGGAAAACTTCCCTGTTCCCTGGTGAACTATATCGTCATGGATCAGAATGGAAGTTCTCCGCAATTGGCGAAGGTACATCAGATTTAGATATCGGTTCTATAGCAAACAAATACTTATAAGGAGTGGTTATTAATGGGTATTAACTTATCAAAAGGACAAAAGGTAGATTTAACAAAATCGAACCCAGGCTTAGTAAATGTAACAGTTGGATTAGGTTGGGACACTAATAAATACGATGGCGGGAAAGACTTTGACTTAGACTCATCCGTATTCCTTCTAGGCAGTAATGGAAAATGCGCTACTGAAGCAGACTTCATCTTCTATAATAATGCGACTGGTGGTAATGGTTCTGTCGTTCATACAGGAGATAACCGTACAGGTGATGGAGATGGCGATGACGAGCAAGTGAACATAAACTTATCCACTGTACCATCATCTGTTGATAAAATTGCTTTTAGTATCACTATTCACGATGCAGAAGACAGAGGTCAAAACTTTGGTCAAGTAAGTAATTCATATGTACGTATTTTAAATGCAGATACACAAGAAGAGATAATTCGCTATGATCTTGGGGAAGATTTCTCCATTGAAACTGCAGTTGTTGTCGGTGAGTTATATCGCCATAATAACGAATGGAAATTCAACGCAATCGGAAGTGGATACCAAGGCGGTCTTGGAGCATTAGTTTCAGATTTCGGCTTGAATTAATAACTTCTCTCAAAAAGCAAGGGCATGCTACCTTGCTTTTTGTTTTAGGTTTTAGTATCTGAAGAATGCCGAGGTATTTGGGTATACCTAATAACTCCCCTTCTTCATTCTTAGGAGTGGAAAATATGAGACAATTCAGAGGGGTTAGTGAGAAAGAGATACGTCAATTCTTTCATATACCACCTAGCGACTTCTCCAGCAATATGGAGAGAAAAAAATTAGGGATGGCTATGGGAGCAGCTTTATACTTACCAGGTTCAATGCCCAATTTCACCTATAAACTATCGAATAATAATTTAAAGAACTTAACTAGCGCGATCATTTGTTTAGAAGATGCTGTTTCCGATTCAGAACTTTTAGACGCAGAACTAAATGTTGTAAGTGAATTAAAGTCAATGGAACAGAAAGTACAAAATGGCTCACTAGATACACATGAGATTCCTCTCTTATTTATCCGAGTAAGAACCGTTCAACATTTAGACAAAATAGCTTCTTTATTAGGGAGTACCATTCGCTTTATTACAGGAATTGTCCTTCCAAAGTGTACTTCTTCTAATGCAACAAACTTTTTTTTATGTCTACAAAATTTAAACAGTCTACACTCTATTCATTTATATGCACTACCTATTTTAGAAACAAAAGAAATTATTTACACGGAGACTAGAGAACAAGAACTTTCCAACCTATATACAGTTTTCAAGCAATTCGAGGAACTTATACTGACTATACGGGTTGGTGCGACAGATTTTACTAGCCTATTCAGTCTACGACGACCAGGAAACAGAACAATATATGAGTTGCTACTCATCACAAACTGTTTGACCGATATACTTAATAAATTCAATCGCAAAGAGGATAACTTTGTTGTTTCTGGTCCAGTTTATGAATACTTTGAATCTCAGGATTCTTTTCGTCTATTCAATGATCCAAATAGTATAGAGTCTATTCTCTGGTCTGAGGTTCAGCAAGACCTTTTAAATGGCTTTTACGGTAAAACCTGTATTCATCCTTCACAGGTTAATATTGTAAATAGTGGATATATAGTACCTAAAGAGTTATTTGAAGATGCGTGTTTAATCGTAGAAAATGAATCCAGAACAAACGGAGTTTTGCGAAGTTCTGCTAGAAACAAAATGAATGAGGTAAAACCTCACTATAGCTGGGCTAAGAAGATTATTGCCCAAGCAGAAATCTATGGGGTGTTAAAAGAACATGTTACATCACTCGACTTCCTTCAATACATTAAAAACTTATAATTTACACGGAGATTTGAAACTAGAAATCGACATTAAAGATAATCCATATAATTTCTCTCCGGAATCTCTTTTCCAAATGGCTGTGAGAATAAACAAAAAACGACAATTTTTATTCGTAAGTCGACTCCTCGGTAAACACTTAGCAGTGGATCCAGCAATTTCACTTGGAACAGGCACTATTTTGGCTTCTATGCTTATGGAGGATGAAGGTTTAGACGGTCATCCATTAGTAAATGAAATTATTCAGCTGATTAATTCAGAGATTCCAAATCGACAACTGAGCTTGGACTCTCTCGCATATAAAACTGAATTGCCAAACAAGACCGTATTCATTGGATTTGCTGAAACGGCAACTGGCCTTGGCCATGCAGTATTTCATCACTTTGAAAATGCTCATTACATCCATACTACTAGAGAAGAAATCCTACATATGGAACCTTCCTTTTACTTTGAAGAAGAACATTCCCATGCAACATCTCACAGTGTTTATGCACCTGAACAGACATTAAAGGAAGCAGAAACTATTGTGTTAATAGATGATGAAATAACGACTGGTCTTACACTATCCAATTTAATCGTTGCATTAAATGTCTCTTTTCCTGGTAAACGGTATAAAATCCTCTCTATTTTGGACTGGAGAACCGAAGTGCATCAACAAGATTTTATCCACCTCATGAACACACATAATATTTCTGCAGATATTATTACTATTATGGGTGGTCAATTTAAACTGCTCAATGAAGCAACGATTGAAGAAAAAGAAATTCCCTTTTTAGATGATAAGCAATCACATACTGTGTTTGCTGATGAAGAATTAGCTTTAGAAATTACTTCTAAATATCAGAGTGAACATGGTAGCTACTGCAACTTCACGGGAAGATTTGGTTTAGCAAGTGATCTTCATATAGAAATGGATGGTTGGATAGAAAGATTTATCCATAAGCTCCCGAATCTAGACAGGGATAAATCTACTTTAGTTATAGGTATTGGCGAAAACATCTATTTCCCACTTAGATTTGCACTCACCTTTGGTAATAACACTAAAGTACAAACTACGACACGAAGTCCAATCTTAGCAAAAACCGATGAATTATACCCTATCCAGCATAAGTGTAAATTTAGTTTGCCGGATTCCAATGGTATTGATCAATATCTATATAATCTGTCCGAAACAAATTGGGAACAAATTATTGTTATTTCTGAATCAGTTCAGGACCCCGCTACTTGGTTCCCTCTTCTCTCCCATTTAGAGACGTTAGCACCTGTTTCATGGTTGTCTCTCACTATGCCAGTTAGAGGTGAAATATAATGGTTTTTAGTACAGATGGATTGGTTAAATCGAGCTACCCTTCAGAAGATATAACTTTTTTACTGAAGGATTTATCAAATGTTCAAATTGAGTCTTCCGTAGAATCTAGAGAACAATTATTCCAAAGAGGTAGTCACTACTCCGAATCTTTACCTATTGAAAAACGACCGACATCTGAATATACAGAGCTATACCAACAGGCTTTGTATGATTCGGCAGATCATATCGCACAATTAGTCGGGGTTTTAAGTAGACGGGTTAGAAAATTTGCAGGTACAGATGACGTAGTAATCGTTTCCCTTGCAAGAGCAGGAAGTCCAATCGGGATTTTAATGAAACGATATGCGGAAAAGTATTTGAAACTTAAGTGGCCCCACTTTAGTATATCTATACTAAGAGGAAGAGGAATCGATGAGCAGGCTGTTCGCACTATTAGAGAGCTTCACCCAAAAAGTCATATACAATTCGTCGATGGTTGGACAGGGAAAGGCGCTATTCAAAATGAGCTAACAAAGTCCATTCAAAAGTTAAATGCAACCTATAACCTTAATTTAAATGATGACCTGGCGGTTTTAACAGACCCTGGCGAATGTGCTACCTTATTCGGTACTAGAGAGGACTTTCTAATCCCAAACGCTTGTTTGAACTCAACAGTCTCTGGATTAGTTAGTCGAACTGTACTAAATAATGCTTTTCAAGCAGCAGACGATTATCACGGAGCAAAGTATTACGCTAACTTGGAAGAAGTGGATGTATCCAATGAATTCATCGCTAATATCTCCAGTCGATTCCAAGAGCAAGAACCTACTATTAAAGAACTTAGCAAAGAGTTTCCCATTAAAAACGAACGAACTTGGAGAGGCATGCAAGAAGTAGAAGCGATTGCTCACAAGTTCTATAGAAATGCTGATATTAGTAAAGTAAAGCCAAGTGTAGGAGAAACGACTAGAGTGTTATTAAGAAGGAAGCCTTTTAAAATATTACTTAGTGATGATAAACACCCATCTCTACGTCATATCCTTCTATTATGTAAGGAAAAAAATATTCCTACAGAAATTGTACCTGGGCTTTTTTACCTTGCCATCGGACTGATAGAATCGGAGGATCGGCTATGACAATCCTATTTGCTAGTGATTTAGATCGAACACTTATATATAGTAAAAATTCACGAGGTCAAGAAGTTAGCGAACAAGATTTTACAGCTGTAGAATGGGTAGAAGAAAAAGCCACTGCATTTATGACCAATAAAGGGCTTCAGCTATTTAAGGATATTTCCCCCTCTATTACTTTTTTGCCCGTAACAACTAGAACAGCTGAACAATACAATCGAATTACTGGGTTATTTAATACAGTAGAAAAACCCAAATATGCAATTGTATCCAACGGAGCAGTCATATTAGAGGACGGTAAACCCCTTAAAGAATGGTCAGATAAAGTTATTGCTCAAATGCAGCATAATCGTACCTCCATAGAAGACGTACTACCCCAACTCGATACCTATACAAAAAACAAATTTGTTCTTAAAGTGATGCAAGCAGAATCATGGTTTGTGTACTTAATTATTGATGAACAAGCATTTTCAATCGAAGATTTTGAAAGTCTTTCGCAAATCTTCTATCAGCAAGGTTTCACTCTTTCTCACCAGGGGAGAAAAGTATATATCATGCCAACCTGCATAAACAAATCTACAGCTCTTCAATTTGTAAAAGAGCGAATTGCTGCAAATACAGTAATTGCCGCCGGAGATTCCATGCTCGACTTCGATATGGTTTTAAATGCCGATTATGGCTTTATCCCCTCTCACGGCGAAGCAATTCATAAAGGCGGACATCTCCCCTCTCACGTTTCTATAACAAATCATGCAGGGGTATTAGCTGGAGAAGAAATATTAAAAAAGGTAAGCGATTATTTGTTATAATATGTATGAATAGGAGGGAAAGCCCATGGTTAATTTAAATCCCATTAGGATGAAGTCGTGGGATTCATCTAATATAGGAGGATGGTTGAAAGATTCTTTAGGAGACTCTTCGCAAGTAACAGTGGACGGAGAGAACTTAACGTATCCTCAACTAGTTTGCCAATATATTGGCATGTCCCTAGATGAAGATGAATATTTCTCGATTCTGCATACACAAGTCAATGATTCCTTAGGAAAACTAAGCATTTTGACTGGTGCACTTAACAAAAAAATTTCTGCCGAGAAGTTAAGATCCCTCAATCAGTTATTTGACTTGCACAAAAAAGAAAAAGGACTCTCCCCCAATCGTATGGTCGCCTTTCTGGATGGTTATTCTTTACTACCAGATTCAAAAGATCCTGGTTTAAATAGACGAATTAAAACAGTTTTAATTGATTTATTGAAAAAGTTACAAAAAAGCTACACAGAAGGTACTCTCCATCATGAATATCGTCGGATAACTACAGATCTTGTGAAATGGATATCCAATCATGTAGAACCTGCACTAAAAGAAATAGATTTCGTACAGGGGATGCCAGCTTTTCTTTGGTATGGTACTGCAACCCCTAGTGAAAAATGGTTTCTTACATATTTAGCTGACTTTGGATTCCATGTGGTTATTTTTAACCCTACTAACGAGTCTTGGCCAAAAACCTTACTCTCCATTGAGGATGACCTAAGTTATCGTTTTCCAAAGGTTTCTCAAGATGTTAAACTATTGCCAGAAGAGATGCCAAAAATTGCAGGGACTGTTGCATTTAAAGCAACTCAAGAGATTAACGAGCTATTACATCATGATGATTCGGGTCTTTACAAGCCATTCCAATTTAAATCGTATTCCATCAATTCTATCCGTTTGAAAACAACTGAAGATGAAGCTTTCTTAATATCTAAAGAAAGAGCAATGATTCGTCCCCATTTCCAGGTTAGTAACCAACAAGTTACAATTCCTGTAGTTTTCGCGAAACTGTTAGGAATAGACAAAAATAGAAAACGTTTTTGGAATAATGTTCACTCGTTAACAGAACGAGATGATACGCATGTTATTCGTCAGTTCCCTTTCACGAAGGAACAAAAAACCAATCAGCTTTTCCATTACCGAGATGCTTTAAAAGCAGATGGTATGTTAGATCCTGAGAAAATGAAAGCTGCCAATTGGTGGACATACGACAAACTTCCACTTGGCACGCAAACCGCCATTGGAGAGACTATCGCCAAACATGTGAACGAACCAATACTTAATCGACAGTCCAATGAAACAACGGAAGACTTGCAGTTATATGCTTTTGCTCAATCCATGGTACTACCTGATTTTGTTATCCGGCTATTACAAACATTCGATTATCCTCAATTTGTGCCTACTATATTCATCTACAATGAGGAGAAAGGTCCTGAACTTTCCAGATCTGACGCCAACGCCTTATGTATGATGCATCATTTAGGGCTAGATATTATTATCGTAAATCCGAAAGGACATCTTGATATCGAAAAATGGGTTCAGGAAGGTACCTTTGATATACACTGGATGGACGACCGAAGTTTTAACGATCCTTTTAAGGAGCCAAGTGTAGTTCATAAAATTTTCAAGAAGTTTCTATAGAAATAGGGGGAAAAAATATGGAATTACAAAAGTTAGAAATTGAACAACAAGAACAAATGATGGAAGAAAGTAATGATTTAAAAGCTAAGTTGAAACGTGACCCACAAGTATTACAGCTTGTTGCAAAAATAGACCCTAAAAATCAGATTGGACTATTAGAATTCGGTCGTGAGCCGGCAGATGAAATCTCCAAATTTACAGGACAAATTTTAAGCACGATTAAGTCTAGTAGTATGGAAGAATCTAGTGAACTTTTAAAACAACTCGGCAAAATTATGGATAAGTTCGACAAAAAAGATTTTGTTCAAAAGCCCTCTCTTTTCGGTAAAATCTTTAAACAAGGTGAGAAAATAATCGAAAAGCTATTCAACAAGTATCAAACAATGGGCGGCGAAATCGATAAGGTATTTGTGGAGATAACGAAGTATGAGACAGAAATGAAAAAATCTACTGTAACACTAGAGGACTTGTACGACAAAAATTTCAACTATTTTATGGAATTGGAAAAATATATTGTAGCTGGAGAATTAAAAGTAAACCAATTAAGACAGCTAGTGCCTAACCTACAGCAAAAAGCTGAAAATGGTGATCAGCTAGTATTAATGGAACTGAATTCTTTACAAAATGCAATTGAACTTCTAGATCAACGTATTTATGATTTGGAAATGGCTAAACAGGTCTCCTATCAATCAGCACCACAGATTAGAATGCTTCAGCGAGGCAATACGAAGTTGATCGGCAAGATAAATTCAGCATTCGTAACAACTATTCCAATTTTTAAAACAGGACTTATTAATGCCATTTCTGCGAAAAGACAAAATCTAGTGGCCCAATCTATGAGTGAGCTAGATCGTAGAACAAATGAAATGTTACTTCGTAATGCTAATGATATATCCAAGCAAAGTGTGGATATCGCTAGAATGTCCGGGCAGCCTAGTATTAAAATCGAAACAATTGAGCAAACATGGGATACTATTATGCGTGGGATGAACGAAACTAAAGCAATCGAAGAAGAAAATCGTAAAATGAGAGAAGAAGGTCGTCTTCGCCTAGAAGAATTACAAAAGAAGTATGAAAACGGACAAAGAAAATAACTTTAAAATTGGATGAGGGGGAAACAAAATGTCAGTTATTAACCTTTCAAAGGGACAAAAAATTGATTTAACGAAAACGAATCCAGGATTAACGAATGTCTTAGTTGGACTAGGCTGGGATACGAATAGATATAGTGGTGGAGAGGATTTCGACTTAGATGCTTCCGCGTTTATTGTAGACGGAAATGGTAAAGCCTTTAACGAAAAAAGCTTTATCTTTTATAATAACCTCCAAAGTGAAGAAGGTTCAGTTATCCACACTGGGGATAACCGTACTGGGGACGGGGACGGGGACGATGAGCAACTACTAGTTAAACTACCACTTGTTCCTAGTATTGTGCAAAAAGTCGTTTTTACTGTAACTATTCATGATGCAGACCAACGCAAACAAAATTTCGGCCAAGTTTCAAACGCTTTTATACGAATTGTTAATGAAGATACGAACGAAGAAATTGTTCGCTATGACCTAGGTGAAGACTTTTCAATTGAAACAGCACTTGTTGTAGGAGAAATATATCGCCACAATAATGAGTGGAAATTCAATGCAATTGGAAGCGGATTCCAAGGCGGCTTAGCATCACTAATTAATGAATTTGGTTTGAGCTAATATTTTCAGTAATCTTCCATTGGTTCCCGAGTGTATATTTAACACTCGGGATTTTTTTATAACATAGTATCTTTTTACCTGTTCCTAAGAGGATTACTATGGAAATAAGTATGTCCAGAGCATTCTCGAAAATATAAAATTAGGTTTAAGAACGAGTGTTTGTTAGCCCGTTTTTTATAGAGCGCGATTACTTCATTTTACTCGAACACTTTTCATGATAATCCCGCTTTTCGGGATACTAGGCATACTAACTAGGCTATAACTCAAATCTTGATCTGGAAGTTGGTAAGTTAGGTGATTAACTAAATAATTTAGGGATACTTCCATTATTTCAATAGTCACAAATTCCCCAGCACAACGGTGCCCCATCATATAATCTCCCCCACCTTGCGGTATAAAATCGAATGGGCTTTTATCCCATCCAGAAAACCGATAGGGATTAAATAAATCTGGATTTTCCCACAGTTCTGCATCATGATTTGTTCCATACAAGTCAAGTAACGTCAATGTTCCTTCCTTAAATGAATACCCTTCCCAAACAAAGTCTTTTCTAACTTTAGCTGCAGCCATCGGAAAGAACGGATAAAAACGTCTTACTTCTTGAACAAACATTTGAAAATACTGAGCACCTGCTGTTTCCAGTTTTTCTTTTTGTTCTGGGTAATGGTGAATTGCTAATGCAGTAAAGTTAATATAAATGGCAATTGCCACAATTGGCCTTAATATGTTTGCTACCTCAACAGCAGCAACTTTTTCATCTAACCATTTACCTTCTAAGTCTTTGTGCAAAGAGATTTCACGTAGAGCAGTACCTTCGGGCGGAGTAAGACTTCCATCGCGAACTTTTTTAACTAACCCACCTAACCACTGTTCTATCTGTTTACGGGCATGTCTTCCCTTCCAATGCTGAGGGCCAAGAGCGGTTGGAGATTCAAATAAGGCAGCTAGCTGCTCCGCTTTTTCTTTAAATTCCTCTTCTTTAATCGAGACTCCTCCCCATTCACATGCTACTCTACACATGATTTCTTTTGCCTCATCATATAAGATGATCTGTTCCACTTGCTCCCATTTCTTTGCAGCAAGTTGCCATTGTACTTCAGTAATCTCATGTAATACTTCAAGGCGGCCCTTTGTCATCAATGACATAAACATCGACTTACGATGTCGATGTGTTTCATCATCTAATGTTTGAACTCCTTCTTCTCCAAACAGTGTCTTTTGCAAACGTTTCGGTGCTACACCATTTCTCATAAATTTTTCTTCATCATAAAATAATTCTGCTGCTTTTTCTCCACTCATACAAATTGCACTTTGTCCCAATAATCGTGTTTCAAATATGTTGGAAGCGAAACTTTTCTTTCTATTTGGAATGTACATATATCCTTCTCTTAACAAACTCAGACTGTGGTCCATTCCTTCTTCACGTGGAAAACTATTATTCATGACCAATCATCCTCTCTTCTAGAACTTTCCTCCTCATCTTTTCCCTATTGGACCTGATTAAAACTTATACATATAAAAACCCCTCCGCTTAAAGCGGAAGGGTTCGAATAACTATGTTTATGCAGTCATTTGACGACAAGCTTCAGCACATGTTCGGCAAGCCTCTGCACAGCGTTTACAATGTTCATGGTCGTGTTTTGCACACTCTTCTGCACAATCCTCACAAATTTTAGCACATAGAGCACAAATCTCCTGGACGAATGGGCTATTACGAGTCATTGCCTGAACAGCATAACTGCAAATATCCGCACATTCACGATCTAGCTTAATACAATCCACCATCATTTGTACGTGATCTTCACCTAGGCAGGCTTGAAAACAATTATTACATGCCTCTAAACACTCCTGGCATGCCTTGATGCACTCTTCATAAGACATTTGCAAAATAATTCTCCTCACTTTCCATAGACTTATTCTTAACTAATTATTCCCTTAAACTTTGGATCTAAACTGTTTATAGATAGTTGAGAACTTATATTTACATAAGTGCAAATGATGAATAGGCACAAATTATTTAAGTTTTTGACCTATATATGAACCTGCTTGCACTGCTTCCCTCCATGGAACGCTGATGGCAAAAGCCAATGGT
Source organism: Psychrobacillus sp. FSL H8-0510 (assembly GCF_038008345.1). Classification (NCBI taxonomy): domain Bacteria; kingdom Bacillati; phylum Bacillota; class Bacilli; order Caryophanales; family Bacillaceae; genus Psychrobacillus; species Psychrobacillus sp. FSL H8-0510. The sequence goes on along the minus strand of NZ_JBBOYZ010000001.1, from coordinate 386,983 downwards.
GAGAAAATAAACCATAAAAAACCTTCAGGTGATTGAATCCAACCACCTATTACACCAAGTAAACCTTTAAGCAACGATAAAGATAAAAAGTGAAAAGCTATTCATATTTCTAGTTTAAGGATGCGCAATCCCTTACGTTCTCACTAGTCAACCATTATTGATATAATGGGATTACATAAAGATTCGAAAGGTGGGATTATTTTGTCTAAAGAATCTATTCTAATTGTAGAAGATGAAGAAAAAATTGTTAGGCTACTCGAAATTGAATTAGAATATGAAGGCTATGAAACAGGTAAGGCATTGGATGGAATTGAAGCTTTTGAAATGTTCCTTTCCCAAAAATGGGATTTGATATTATTAGATATAATGTTGCCAGGTATGAGCGGAATTGAATTACTTCGACGCATTCGAGGGAAAAATTCATCTGTCCCAATAATATTATTGACGGCCAAGGACTCTATTGAGGACAAGGTTTCCGGTCTTGACCTTGGTGCCAGTGACTACATAACAAAACCTTTTAGAATGGAAGAATTACTTGCTAGAATACGTGCTGTGCTTAGGATGAGCCAAGCAACACCCGCTTCAAGTCCGCTTGATGAAGAGTGGCTTCAAGTTAGTGATCTACGATTAAATGATAAAACAAGGGAAGTTATTAGAAATGATTTAAACGTCAGTTTGACACCAAAGGAATATGATTTACTTCTATATTTATTGAAAAACCAAAGACAAGTGTTAGAACGTGGACAAATTCTAGAGGCTGTCTGGGGCTATGACTATTATGGTGATACAAAAATCGTCGACGTTTATATCCGATATTTGCGTAAAAAAATCGATGCAGATTTTGATGCTTCACTCATTCATACAGTTAGAGGCGTAGGATATGTCCTGAAGGAAGCCACATGAAGCTACGCAATAAAATAAACTTATACACGTCGGTATTATTTATCGTGCTGCTCCTAATTATGAACACTTCTATCTATTTTGTGTTCAGTCATTTGATAAAAGAAAATGAACTCGAGCGTACACACGCCGAGGTTGAAAGGGTCGTCACCGATATTAGAGGTGCCGTTGACCGTATTGCGCCGAGAGAGCTTTTACGCGCTAACGTACCCGTAGACGGAATGATTCAATTGTTAAAAGAGGATTTAACAAGTGATGGTAAATTCACCTCCCCTACTGAAGAAAAACTAGGTGCGCGGGTAAGTAGCTTTTACACAGGAGAAGTTAGTAAGTTGATAACGTATGAGGGTTCACCGTATGTTTTCGTATCAGTACCTATTGTTTGGATTGACGGGTCCGTCGTGAATATACAAGTGACAACAAGCATAGCTGCTACTAATGAGATGATCCACCTCTTAGCTATTATTTTAATCGTTGTTACAGTTATCGCAATTGTACCGACCCTTATTTCTAGCCGAATTTTAAGCAATTTAATTATTCAACCTATCCGTACAATGATTAACACAATGAAGGAAATTCAAAAAAGTGGCCAATTTCAGCAACTGAAGTTAGAGGATACTAACGAAGGTGAACTAGTCGAGATGGGTAAAACGTTCAATCACATGATGGAGTTGCTCCAAACGAACTACGAAAAGCAGGAGCAATTTGTCTCCAATGCATCTCATGAACTTCGGACTCCCCTAACTATTATCGAAAATTATGCAGACTTACTGAAGCGTCGAGGTTTAGAACGTCCTGACTTATTTGAAGAATCCATTGATGCTATCCACTCCGAAGCTATACGAATGCGAGAAATGACAGAACAGCTATTGTCGATAGCAAAGCAGGAGCCATGGAATATTCAATTAGAGCAGATTAATATTACCCAGCTTGTCCAAGAGACAGTAACCACGTTCCAAACTACCTATCAGCGAGAAGTAGAGATGGAAGGTAACCATCAAACAGTCGGTTACACAGATATTCAAAAACTAAAGCAATTACTGTTTATCTTCTTAGACAATGCACGTAAATACAGTGATGGTAAGATTACTGTTCGTATAGGTCAAACAGATAAAGATTTGACTATTCAAATTCAGGATAGAGGAGTTGGCATTCCTAATGAGGATTTACCTAAAGTGTTTGATCGATTTTATCGCGTTGATCAGGCACGAAGTCGTAAGCAAGGTGGATCCGGTCTCGGCTTAACTATGGCAAAAGATATAACTGATGCACTCGGTGCACGAATTGAAATAAACAGTAAAGAAAAACAAGGAACAACTGTGACGCTGTTTCTGCCAAAAGATAAATAGCTGCTCTCCCCAAATTCTTACTTTTGCGTTATATACTATAGCCAACAAACTTAACCATGAGGTGAGACACGATGAAAATAAGTAAGAACGGTTATATAATCGGAGGAGTAACGCTAATTATTTTGATAGTAGTTGGTGTGCTTTGGCTTTCCCCTTTTTCTTCTAAGTCACTTACAGAAGAGGAATTGAAATCCGTAGCACTTACAAAATACCCTGGCGAAATAATTCGTACGACTAAATCGGAGAACGAATATGAAATTGACATGCAAATGGAAAACGGAGTTTATGCTATTAGCATGGATACCAACAATGGAACTATTCTTTCCCTCAAACAAATAGCTACTGAGGAAGTGCCCCTAGCTGTTGAAACACTTACGGAAGCGCAGATCAAAAAGAAAATTGCTACTCAAGGTGAGATTCAATCCGTACTTTTTATAAATGAAAAGAATCCTTACTATGAAGTCGTTGTTCACAAGGAAAATGTTGAATTCAATCTAAAAGTGGATCCCTATAATGGTGCCATAATAGATTCTTCGCAGTCTCCAATAGAAGATCCTGTCTCAACTGAAAATATCCTAATCACTGAGAAAGAGGCACTTACTATAGCTGCTACTCATTTAAAAGGTACCGCCGATGATGATGCAGAACTTCATCAACCTACTGGTCAACCACCTTATTATTTAGTAGAAGTTGAGATTGAAAATGGAGAAGAAGAAGATCGTGAAGCAGTTGTCGAAGTTGACGCATATACAGGTAAGGTGAAATCGGTAAATTGGGAGAACTAGTTAGACAAGGTTGGTGTGGCTACTGCCGCTACCAGCCTTTCTTTTTTGTTAAATTTACTACACAGCATGTTTTTATTGCGATGACGTCGTTCAAATGATGTTTAGTTTAGTGAATGTTGGTGATTACTCGCGAAACCGGAATTTCATCCAAACCTTTTATGAGTATAATGTTAAATTCTATCCAAATTTTAACCTTCCGCTCCCCGTCCTTTCTTTTTTGCTGTATATAGTAATACATGTAAGGCAAACAAAACATAGGAGGACAATAAAATGAAAAAATTAGTAATTGGTTCATTAGCAGCTGTACTTATAATTAGTGGTGGAATTGGGATTAATGCTTTGGCAGATGACGACAATCTGAATCTTAGTAAAACGCAAAGTGAAAAATTAATCGGTTTCGAAAAAGCTAAAGAAGTAGCACTGAACGAAGCTAAAGGCGCAATTGAAAGTATAGATCTTGAAAAAAATAATGGAAAAACATTTTATGAAGTAGATATAAATGGAGAAAAGTCAAAAGAATTCGAAGTACGAATAGATGCCTATAACGCAAAGATCTTAAATGTAAGAGAAGATAACGACAACCAAGATGATGCCGACGATGTTCAGCATAATATAACAGCAAATACTAAACTTATTACAGAAGCTGAAGCAATTGAAATTGCTCAAAAACAATTCGAAGGTACATTAGTAGAAATCGGTTTAGATTCTGATGATGGTCGATATGAATATGAATTAGAACTTCGTACTGATAAAGGAAATGCAGAGTTCACAATCGATGCTAGCTCTGGAGAAATTCTAGAGTCGGAGCTTGATAATGACGACGATCGTTTTGACGATTAATAATAATAATAATAATAATAGTTACCGCTTGATGGATATCCATCAAGCTTTTTTTATGACTGTTATAAATGGGTATAGTAAAGTTATAGTTAGAATCATGAGATCTATAAGGATTAACTACAGAAAGTAGAATTTTGAAAGGATGATTCGATGAAAAAGCAATATTATGTGAATGGTAAATGGGTATCTTCAAATAAATATAAGGAGCTTCACTCTCCTCACACGAAGGAAGTAATAGCACAGATTCCACAAGCAACTCAGCAGGAAGTAGATATAGCATTTGACATAGCAGATGAAGCAAGAAAACAAATGACTGCCTTAACTGCATATGAACGAGCTGCAGTTTTAGAGCATATTGCACAATTGTTTATTGATCATCGTCAAAAGGCTGCGGAAATTATTTCCTTAGAGGCTTCAAAACCGATTAAGTATGCTTTAGGGGAAATTGACCGAACTATAGAAACTTATAAATTTGCCGCTGAGGAAGCTAAGCGACTAACTGGAGAAATGATTCCTATGGATGCTGCTCAAAATGGAGCGAACCGTTTTGGCTATACTATTGAGCAGCCAATTGGAGTAGTTGGTGCGATTACACCATTTAATTTCCCTCAAAATTTAGTGGCACATAAAGTCGGTCCTGCCATTGCTGCGGGTAATACAATTGTTCTGAAACCTGCCTCACAGACTCCCCTTTCTGCACTCTTTTTAGCGGAGTTAATCGATCAAACAGCATTGCCAAAGGGTGCCTTTAATGTAGTGACAGGTAGCGGAAAAACAATTGGAGATGCCCTAATAAAAAGTGATAAAGTAAAAATGATTACTTTTACTGGTAGTCCTGCAGTCGGAAAAGGGATTCGGGATAGAGCAGGATTGAAGAAAGTAGCACTTGAACTAGGCTCTAATTCCGGATTGATAATCGACAAAAATGTAGACTTAGCCCAAATTGTTCCAAAATGTGTGATGGGTGCATTCTCTAACCAAGGTCAGGTTTGTATTTCTTTACAACGCACATATGTAATGGATGAAGTATACGATGAATTTATCGAGCAATTTTCTACTTTAACGAACAAGTTGGTAATTGGAAATCCAGAGGATGAGTCAACAGATATTTCTGCTATGATTCACCCGGACGAACAAGAACGAGCGCTAAGTTGGGTACAAGAAGCAGTGGAACAAGGATCTAAGGTTATTTCTGGAGGCATGATAGAAAATGGTATTTTCTTGCCTACAATTTTAACTAATGTGGGTGCAGACTCTAAGGTGTCTTGCCAAGAAGTTTTTGCTCCAATCGTTTTAGTAAACCGCATCTCTTCTATAGATGAGGGTATTGATGCTATTAACAATTCCAACTTTGGCCTTCAGGCTGGTATTTTCACAAATGATATTTCGACTGCTTTTAAAGCCTCCAAAGAGCTACAAGTTGGGGGTGTCATGATTAATGATATCCCTACCTACCGTGTCGACCAAATGCCATATGGTGGTGTGAAAGATAGCGGTACTGGTAAAGAGGGCATAAAATATGCAATTCAGGAAATGACAGAGACAAAGCTTGTTGTTTGGAATCAACAATAAAACCAAATTTATACTTTCTCAAAAAAGGAGCCAAATGGCTCTTTTTTTATTGTTCTACCTAAATTTCTGAATTATTAATGTACATAAAACAGCTTAAGTATCTTGATTATGAGACGATATTAGTCAAGAATATCAATTATTTATCATTAGGAGTGTCTGTATGAACAAAGGTCTTATTATTTCATTAATATTTATCTCTTTATTAATTATTACGGGATGCACGGAGAAGGAACCCACTTTAGAGAATCAGCAATTAAAAATTGGGATTATGCTTTCGAATGCAGGACTTGGAGATCAATCATTCTCTGATTTAGGTTTTGCAGGCTTAGAAAAAGCACGGGATGAGCTGAATATCTCATTTGAGTATAAAGAAATCCAAGAAACAGAGACATATGCAAAAGGACTAGAGCAGCTAGTGAAATCTGGTAACGATCTAATTATTGGCCTTGGATTTTCCGTCCAAGAAGACCTTGAAATGATTGCAAAGAAATATCCAGAAACATCATTTTTACTAATAGATGCTCAATCAGACCTACCCAATGTCAACAACGTAACATTTAAAGAAGAGGAAGCCTCGTTTTTGTTAGGAGCAATAGCTGGTATGAAAACAACAAGTAATGTTGTTGGATTTGTTGGAGGTGAGGATGTTCCGCTCATCCATAAATTTGAAAAAGGCTTTACAGCAGGTGTAAAATCTGAAAATCCAGAGGCAGTAGTGTTATCCGAATACGCGAATGACTTCGGCAATGATAAATTGGGTGAAAGCATTGCAAAAGAAATGATTTCAGCCAAAGCTGACTATATCTACCCTGCTGCAGGCTTCACAGGAGTTGGCGTTATAAAGGAATCTGAACGCTTAGGCATCTATACATTTGGAGTAGACAGCGATCAGTTTTACTTGGCGGAGAATTCGATTGTCTCTTCTATGCTAAAACAAGTGGACATTGCTATTTTCAATACCATACAAGAACTAGTCGAAGACGGTAAAATATCTGAGAAAAATCAAATACTAGGCATAAAGGAAAATGGTGTAAGTATTGCACCTATTCGTGTAATCGAATTATCGGCCGCTGAGAAAAATCGGATAGCTAAACTACAAGAAGATATCGCAAATGGTTCTATAACAATACTACAATAGAAATAAGGTGACTAGAATATGAAGCTTAAACAGAAGATATTAATGATATCTATTATCCCGTTGCTACTATCTGCCTGTATTATCGGCTATAACATAATTCAACTATCGGCATTAAAATCGTCGACAGAAGAAATTGTAAAAGCTTTAGTGAAAGTCGAAGAGTTAAATAGTTCAGCAAAAAGCTTACAAAAATCGTTAAGTGTATACTCGCTAAATATATCAGAAAGCAATAAAAATGATATAGAGGTCGATTTAGCTTCTACTCAATCGATCAATGATGAACTATCATCTTCCCTAACAACATCGGAACAGAAACAATTGAATACTAATATCTCTAAAAAGTATGAAGAAATATTAAGTTATTCCAATCAAGCAATTACGGAACAAAACCTTGCCGAGATTAAGCGACAATCAACGCGTACAAAAGGACTTATAAATGACGTTATTCAATTAAAAAGAAATATTACTACAGAATATTCGATTATGCAGAGCAATTTGCAAACCAAAATTGATGGTATTATTTCTATTTCCATTATTTTAGTAGTGCTGTTGTTAGTTAGTAGTATCACTTTGGTGATTATCTTTACCAATAGAATTGTTCGGCCAATCCGTGACATTACTAAGAATGCAGAGGAAATTGCCAACGGGAATCTTGCTGTCGATATTGTACAAGTAAAAACTCGAGATGAAGTGGCAACACTGCAAAAGTCCTTTGAACAAATGACTATGAATTTAAGAGAAGTCATTACGCACGTCTCTGATAGCTCCAATCAAGTAGCCGCTTCTGCAGAAGAACTAATGGCAAGTGCAGATGAGACGATGAAGGGTACTGAATTGATATCCTCTTCTATCCAACAAGTTTCTGAAGGAGCAGAGCATCAAACAAATATGGCAAAAGAATCTGCTCGCTCTGCAGAGGAAAGCGCAAATGCAATTACTCAAATTGCGGAAAAAGCAAAAGATACAATGAAAATAACGATTGCAACTAATGAGAAAACCTTGCAAGGTTCTGCATTCGTTCAAGATACAGTAGCACAGATGAGATTAATAAATGATGCTGTATTAGAAACAGATCAGGCGCTTGTCACACTCAATGACCGTTCTAAAGAAATTGTGCACATCCTCAAACTTATTACAGACATCGCGGACCAAACGAATTTGCTTGCTCTAAATGCAGCCATTGAAGCAGCACGTGCTGGTGAAGCGGGTAAAGGCTTTGCAGTAGTTGCAGATGAAGTGAGGAAACTGTCCGAACAAACGAGAAAATCGGTCTCTGATATTTCCGAAATTGCTACCGAAATTGAAAGTGAGACAAAGAAAACAGTAACATCCATTAATGGAGTAAAGGAAAAAGTTGACTCTGGGCTTACAATTGCCCATCACACGGAAGTAACGTTCCATGATATCCTGACATCGGTAGAACTAGTAAAAGAACAAGTTGGAGATATATCATCCATCACAAATAACATTCATATAATTGTTAAAGATGTTGCTAACCATGCTAATAATATGTCTACAGTAGCAAGTGAAACATTTGATAGTTCATCTTCTGTTGCTGCGGCTTCAGAAGAGCAGCTAGCCTCAATGGAAGAAGTAACAGCAGCAGCTGTCTCTCTAGCAAATCTTGCCGAGGACTTACAAATTAGGGTTTCCAAATTTAATATTTAGTACGACCAAAAATCCCCGTGTATAAACTAACATACGGGGATTTTTGGTCTTTCATTTATTAATACTGAAATTTGACAGTAACGGTTGCACTTACAGAAATTTCTCCTTGCTCAATAGGTGTTCCCATCTGCGAACTAGCTATCGAGAGTGTTTTATACAGTTCTGGTCCATTTTGCTGGTGCTCCTCCACGATAGAAATTGGTTGTGGATATAATGTGAGCTTCATCGTCTGAGCAATTGTTTGAGCATTAACTTGAGCATGTTGAAGTGCTTTCTGAAGCGCCTGTTGGTAAACAACCTCTGGGTTATCTAAACCAAACTGAATAGACGATACACTATTCGCCCCATTTGCCACCGCAGTATCGATTACACTACCCACTTTTTCAAGATCCTCTAGTTTTACTGTAATAGCATTCGTCACCTCATAACCTCTGAATACCTGTTTTCCGTCTATAAAATCATATTGCGGAAAGATATTAAAAGCTGCTGTTTGTATGTTTTCCCTTGGAATATTTAACGCCAATAAGGATTGTATTACCCGATTCATCACTTGGGCATTTTCTGCCTGGGTTTGTTGTACCTCTTTCCCTTGCGTTCTTACTTCTATTTGGAGTTGAGCATAGTTTGGTGCAACCTCTTTTACCCCCCTGCCAGTTACGGTGATTATTCTCACCATAGGAACTGAAAGAGATGGAATACCTGCATACAACATTCAATTACCACCTTTTATATGTTTATACCAACACAACCTAATTCATCACATATAACAATAATGTTCATAAAATAAGGCATAATGACTTTCTGTATAAAGGAGTATGAAGAAGTGAAAGAATCGAAGGTCCATTTAGTTTCTGATGCCTTGGCAAAGAGTAACAGCCAAAAACATTTTTATACCAATCACAATGCAGAATTTCTAGAAGAACAAATAGTCGTAAATCGTCGTTTAATGAAATCTATTTCACAGTTGGACCAATCGAGTAAAACCATTTTACGTGAATTACGTGATCAAAGCACAGTCCTTAATAAGTTAAATACTAATCACAGATATGATTATGGCAATATCAAAAAGATACTGTTCAATTTTGCGCAAACTTCAAAAGAATCCAAGTACCAATTACAAAACCTAGGGCAATCACTTCAATCCATCAATGTACTTTTAAATAACCATTCTGAACTTAACGAAGTAAATAACGAGAAAACAAACAATTTCGAGAGAGCACTAACAAAACTACAAGTAAGTGTGAATAGGCAAAGAAATTTTCTTAACAATTTTGCTATTAAACAAAACGGTTCTTTAGAAGATATTAAAGGTCAACTACATCAACATGGAAGTAAGACAGATACGCAATTGGAAATCATTCAAAGTGTGCTAACAGAACAAAAGCGGTTTTTTACTATAGTATCGAAAAATTTGGAAGAACAGAACCTTTTGCATAAAATATATTCTGCTAAAGAAGAACAGTTAACATCTCCAACTCATCTGGAAGAAATGGTAAAACAAATAAACGAGCAATTTAATAAACAAAAAGAAATTCTAAATAATTTATCTGAAACTCAAAACAATCAGTATCAGCTTTTTTCAAGTCAATTTAAAGAGCAAAACCATTTTAATAATCAGGTAAATGAGAAACTGGAGCTTTCTGAGGAGATGGATGAATTAATATTTGAGGAAATTAAACATCAAATAACACAGCAGGACGATATATATAATTATCTACAAGATAGCTTAAATAGACAGCAAGGTTTTTTACTGCAGTTATCAGACAATCAAGATCGACAACTTGAAAAAGTTAAAGTTAGCCTGGAAAGTATTAAAGAAGTAGATGCTCAACAGATTGAAGTTCTATCAGATGTAAAGGATTCCATAGAGAGACTACTAGATATAAAGGGTAACTTAGGTATATTGTTATCTAAGCTTCCACCAGATTATCCTCTTAAACAAATTATTGTTGGGGGTGTGCCAATCGCAGTAGAAAAACTAATTTCAATCAATAAAAAAACAGGTATCGCTTTTTTTTCAAATGGCATAGAAACGATCTCTTTTGATCTTGAAAAAATAGAAGCAATTCATTGGGATTAAAAATAAAAATCTCTTAGATACTTATCCTATATAATGGTTGGTCGTGACTTACGTCATGTCCGACCATTTTTACTGTAAAATAGATTTCTTTGCTACATAGTTTCTGTTTCCAATGATTAAATCTCTCTTAACGAGATATTAACCTATCGATAGATTATAACAATACATAAAATATAATATCCCCTCTTGTGAGAGTGGAAGTCCTTTTAGATGGAGGTGAATATATTTGAATAATAATAGAGATGGTATTTGTGGTTTATTAGCGACTTTACCCCCAAACTATCGAGTAAATGAGATTGTTGTAGACGGTTTTAATGAAGATGTTTTTCGTTTTATCAACCTAGAAGAAGACACTTACCTTGCTTACTTTAGAGAAGAAGACGGAGGTTTGGTAGTTGCAGACTGCCGTAGAATTTCCTTAGTTGATTTCCCGGCCTAACTTAAACATTATGCTGGAATTCAAATTTGTAGAGAATAACTTCATTAGCAAATTATCTGGGTACACTTTATATTTTTACTAATGAAGTTTTTCACATAGCGTAGAGTGGAATACTAACGATAGAACTCTGTAAACCTGATTTCCCACAAAGCCAAAGAGACCTAGTGGAATTAACTCCATTAGGTCTCTCCGTTAAAACAAATTAATTTAGAACTTTTACCTTCACTGTTTTACGTCCCCAATTTAGTGCTTCTTGTTTCGTTGGGATGAAAATATCTATTTTATTTCCTTTGATGGCTCCGCCAGTATCACCAGCTATCGCTTCTCCATAGCCCTCTACCCATACTTTTGAACCTAATGGAATTACAGTTGGGTCGACAGAAATAACTTTTTGGTTTGGATTAGCTTTTAAGTTAATACCAGTAGCTGTGATTCCCGAGCAACCAGCACATGACGCAGTATAAGCTGTTGCTGTCATCGTTAACTCTTTCTCAACAGAAGCCGGTGTTTTAGTCTCTGAAGTTGGAGCATTAGAAGTAACAGAAGTTGTCGTCGTAGCTGCACTTACCTTAGGCTGTATCACCTTTGCTCCATCTAGTACTAATTTATCTCCCGGTTTGATTAAATCACTAGTTAACTGATTGTTTGTCATTAATTGATTTACAGTCATATTATATTTTTCAGCTATATTAAATAATGTATCACCTGTAACAACAACATACGTTTGCACAGCTTCCTCCACTTTTAATTGTTGAGATGGATATATAACTGTTGAATTGAGATCGTTCCATGTTTGTAAATCTTGTACACTTACATTCTCCGCTTGAGAAATAGACCAAAGTGTATCACCTTTTTCTACCGTATGAACGCTTGATGCAGACGCTTGACCTGCCGTTCCTACTGATAGTGTTACAATTGCAGTTAGTGCAATAATGTGTTTTTTCATAAAATGAATTTCCTCCTTTTCACTAACGAGATTCATCATACCACCTATATATGACAGAACCATTGCATTCTCATTAGGAAGAAATATCATTTAAGTGACAGGATTCGACAAAATGCAACAATTGTAATATTACTTCTTTAATATCCGATCATGCCATTTTGATAAGATGAGCAAAGCTAATAGGCAACCAGCTAAAGCTAAACTCATATCCCACTGAGCATCCCACTTATCTCCTTGCATACCTAGAAAGTCTTTAGTAGCCTTACTTCCTTTTGTAAGTTTCGTACTTAACCATTCAATAATTTCGTATAAAGCTGCAATGGATAAAATAATACTGGTCGTGCATACAAATAACCAAGCACCTTTTGTTAACGGGCTAAGGCGTATGAATAATTCTCTCACTACGATTGCAGCAAAACCTTTAAAAAAGTGCCCCATACGATCGTAATTGTTTCGCTTTAAGTCAAATTCGTCCTTCACCCAATTAAACAACGGAACCTCAGAATATGTAAAATGCCCCCCTATAAATGTAAGAATACATAAAAAGGCTATGATGAAGTAGGAAAGCGTGGTAAATCGAAACTTCCTATAAGTTATGGCCAGTAAAATTATAGCAATCACACCCGGGCTTACTTCCGCTAGCCAGTCAGCATAATCGAATGGTTTAATAGCTGACCATATTAAAACGACAAGAACAATAGCAAATAGGCTAATGTGTATTTTAGAGATAGCTTGAAATCTCAACTTCCTCCCTCCTTTCATACCCTAGCCTGTCCAAAAATGCATTTGATGATGCAAATACGTTTCAGTCCTTAAGAAACGGGAAAACGAATGCTAAGGAGGCGTTAAAAATGCCATGGAATAAAGACGATTATCCCGATTCTATGAAAAATTTAGAAACCGATGTAAGAGAGAAAGCTATTGAGATCGCCAATGCCTTGTTAGAAGATAATTATGAGGAGGGACGAGCAATTTCTATCGCTACTTCTCAGGCAAGAAAAGCCATCCACGGCGATGAAGAGGAACGTGTTACATACGAAGTTATTTCGCGTGAAACCGACTGGGTTTTGAGGAAAGCAGACGGTAAACGTTCTATTATTGTGGAGAAAACGAAAGCAGAATTACTTCAAAAAGCAAAACCATATGTAAATGATCAAAACGGTATTCTTACTATTTATGAGGAAGATGGCTCAATAGAAGATACTCTATATGAATAAATTAAGAATGTAAGAACGATAAATAATCAAGATATAGTTTCTATAAAATTAATCTATGCTGTATTAAAAAGAGTAATTTACAGTCTCCTGAAATCTCAATTTCGGGAGTTTTTTTATGAGAGATTCTACGTAATACTCGAGTTAAACTAAATAGCCCTCTTCTATCTTATTAATTTTCATTTGCATCATCAAAATTCTTCACTTTATCTATGAAAATAATTTTCTCCTCCAAAATTACTATTGAAATCAATAATAGAATAATATATTATAACCCTATTAGTTTAGTCGGATTTAAAGGGAGGGTATTTATTTGGTACAAATGATTATTACTGGTTTGTTGTGCGGTGCTTTGTTAGGGTTTGTTATGCAACGAGGAAGATTTTGTTTGACTGGTGGCTTTCGTGATATGTATTTAACGAAAGACAATCGTATGTTCTATGCTTTACTAATTGCCATTGCAGTACAAAGTGTAGGTGTTTATACACTTGTCGCACTTGAAGTCATTCAAATTAGCACAGGTACTTTACCGTTATTTGCAATTATTTTGGGATCATTTATATTTGGTATCGGTATTGTGCTAGCCGGTGGTTGCGCTACTGGAACTTGGTACCGTGCTGGAGAAGGTTTAATAGGCAGTTGGATTGCATTAGCTGGTTATATACTTATGAGCACAATTATGAAAACAGGCCCACTCAGTCCGTTAAATCTAAAAATCCAACAGCCTCAATTACCATCGAATTCTATGGCAGATACTCTCGGAATAAACGTTTGGTTTTTAATTGCACTATTACTAGCTGTGGTAGGTTGGATTATTTATAAAGAAGTTACAAAACCAAAAGTAGTTATCCCAACACTTAAACCGAAAAAAACAGGGTTGGCACACATTTTATTTGAAAAGCGCTGGCATCCATTTTTGACTGCATTATTAGTTGGACTTATTGCAATTCTCGCTTGGCCATTAAGCTCAGCAACTGGGCGAATCGCAGGTTTAGGCATTACTACTCCTTCTGCAAATATCCTACAATATTTAACTACAGGAGATTTGGCATTCATTAACTGGGGAGTATTTTTAGTTCTTGGTATTTTGGTAGGATCATTTGTTGCCGCTAAAGCAAGCAATGAGTTCCGCTTTAGAATGCCTGATGTAAAAACAGGATTAACTAGTTTTACTGGCGGTAACTTAATGGGATTTGGAGCAAGCTTGGCAGGTGGTTGTTCTATTGGGAACGGGTTGGTTATGACGGCTCTAATGACCTGGCAGGGTTGGATTGCATTAATCTTCATGATTCTTGGTACATGGACAGCTGTTTACTTCGTCTTCATCCGTGGAAGAAAGGAAAAGAAAAGTAACGCCACTGTTCAAACAAGCATAACAACAGCATAAAGAAGGAGTGTCATACATGAAAAAAGTATTAGGTGTCATGGGAATGGTTTGTCCCTTCCCTTTAGTAGAAGCAAAAGAAGCAATCGCAGAGTTAAGCTCAGGAGATGAACTAGTAATAGAATTTGATTGTACACAAGCTACAGATACAATTCCTCGTTGGGCTGCGGAAGAAGGGCATAACGTTACTAACTATGAACAGGTTGGCGATGCCGCATGGACTATAACTGTTCAAAAGAAATAATAAACCGAACAATAAGACATTCGGTTCAGTAATTTCAAAATCTGTTTCTATCGGTTTGAAGTGAAGTGTTATGAACAGACGTTTGGCTCTATTAGTACCTATAATTTTTTGAGAGGCTAGACGTGACTAACATCATGTCCAGCCTCTCTTTTCTCGGTGATATTATGGACTTTTACAGGAAGGCTATTTTAAATAAAAGATACCTCCGTTTATAACTTCGATCTTTATCCGCGCTTCATACTGTTGTTCCAGTGCTGTTTTTTCCATCTCGTAGCTCTCAGGTCTTACCTCCACACCTTCATAGAAGAATTCTAACACCCGCATATCTCGTTGCCATCTTTTTTTCGCTTGCTCAGCCCACGAATGGTCGTCCTGCTGAATCGCATTTTCAACTACTCCATCTAAACGCTCTAAACCGCGATTTGGTTTAATAACATAAGGTAGTAAAAAGGCATTTGGTGGCATAGAAGGAGCAATATTCATCTCGTTTAAAGAAGTATGAAAGTTGGATATTATATTGCCATTCATCAAGTTAATACCAAGGGAATGAAGTAATTCTTTTGTTTGATTGCTGTAATAGGATACTTTATAATTCACTCCTAGCCATGGAGTAAGTATTGGTCGGTTAATGGTTCCCTCTACCTGCTCAAACATTTGGATAAAAGAACCCATATCATGCGTCACTTGAAAAAGTTGACTCAAACGCGGTGATCCAAAATGCACTAACTCGCCCTTAATATTCTCAGTCAACTTTGTTTGATCCGTTATTAATGTAAGCTGTGCCGGACAAGGTACTCCACCAGTAGTTTCTACATATTGCCAATAGTAAGGCCTATTCATAATGCGTTTATCCATATCTATTGTCAGCTGAACCGTGAGATAATGATCCGTATCATTTACAAACTGACAATTATTTTCCGAGAAAAAAGTTCGTAAATATTGCTGAACCTGTTGTGGGTACATATATATCCTCCTTTACATGTCCCCGTTTAAATCGTCTGTTTGAAAGCGGACAATATATCATCTAAATCACCTACGACCTTTTCGAAAACATCAATTTTTTTGTAAAGTAGTTGCAATATATCTATCTCAATCGTGTTATCAATAGCTAAATTGTAAATATGAACATCATGTTCTTGCCCTAGCCGGTGTACACGCCCAATACGTTGTTCCAATTTCATTGGATTCCATGGTAGATCATAATTTATCACATGGTGACAAAACTGGAGGTTTATTCCCTCTCCACCTGATTCCGTTGCTATTAATACTTGCGCGTGTTCCTTGAATAAATGCTTCATATAATCTCGTTTATTTTTATTGAATTTCCCATTAAAAAGCACGCTTGTAATACCTTTTGTGTGTAAAAACCACTGCAAGTATGCTTGACTTGCTTTATATTCCGTAAAAATAATTACTTTATCCTGAGCTTTAGATACTATCTCAAATGCTTTCTCTGCTTTTGAGTTTATATCTAATGCCATTAACTTTTGCATAACATTTTCTACAGAATTATTTTCCTCTAAACTTGTACAATTTTGCCGCATTTTATTTAATGTAAGGAATGTTGCCTCCTTGCTGCTACACATTTCCTTCTGTAGTGTAATCATCGAAAAAGCTCCTGAAAAAACAGGAGAAATATTCTTCAAGTCTAAGATTAGTTCATACACTTCTTTTTCTTCCGCTGTAAACTGTATGGGAATAATATTCACTTGACGATTCGTCCATTCTATCCCCGTGTCTTGTCTTCGGTTTCGGACCATCACTTGGTTTACCAGCTCTTTCAGGTAGTCATCATGCTCTAAATCATGCTTGCTTGCAGAGAACGCTGATTGAAACGTCTCATAATTTCCTAGGTGTCCAGGTTTTAATAGTGAAATAAGATTAAATAGTTCAAACACATCATTTTGAACAGGAGTAGCAGTTAACAATAAGCAAAATTTCTTCTTTAAACTTTGCACAAACTCGTAGATTTTAGTTTTGTGGTTTTTTAACTTATGTGCTTCATCAATAATGATCATGTCATAATCCTGTGCAAAGATAAGTTCTCTATGAGGACTTTTTTTGGCGGTATCCATACTCAGAACAACAACTTCACAATGTTCTAAAGGAGTATTTTTCTTATAAGCTACAGCGGGTATATAAAACTTATAATGCAGCTCCTCCACCCATTGATTGATAAGTGAAGCGGGAGCCAATATTAAAGCCTTCTTTACTAGCCCGCGAACTAAATACTCTTTCAATATCAAGCCAGCTTCTATGGTTTTACCAAGTCCCACCTCATCAGCCAAAATTGCTTTTCCATTCATTCTTTCAATAACTGTTTCTGCAACCTTCAATTGATGTTCAAGTGGCTTTAAATTAGTTAAATACTTCGGAGATTGAAGTCCTGTGAACTCCGTGATTAAGTTATTTTGCGCAATACGATAGCTCATATTATAAAATGTCCAATTATCCCACGGTTCAATACCTTCTAATCGCTTAGTCAAGCCCTCTGCCCATTCCGATGACTTTTCTATAATCATTTCCATCACCTCAGAATACTTTTCCTTAGGATGTCCCAAAAGTAGAAGTGTATGATTAAGTTTCTAAATAAAGAGAAATTGACTTAACAATCCTTTAGACACGCGATGTTTTTGAAATCTAATTGAAAAAATAACCTAGAAAATCTACTGTTTTAGAAACTAATTTATTTTTTTCATAAAAAACTATTGCCTTTCTAGTTAATAATGCTATATAATATAAAAGTCGCAAATGATTCGGAACTTATCCAGTCAATTGTTAATCACGGAGGAATACCCAAGTTCGGCTGAAGGGATCGGTCTTGAAAACCGACAGGCGGGTCATACCGCGCGGGGGTTCGAATCCCTCTTCCTCCTCCATTTTTATTTTATTGTTGGTAGTTGTAACTTTTTATTGTCGCAGGTGTCCTACTTTTCTTGAGGGCAGTATCATGGTGTTTGTAAGTATATTATTGTCGCGGGGTGGAGCAGTGGTAGCTCGTCGGGCTCATAACCCGAAGGTCGCAGGTTCAAATCCTGTCCCCGCAACCAAATGGTCCCGTGGTGTAGCGGTTAACATGCCTGCCTGTCACGCAGGAGATCGCCGGTTCGATCCCGGTCGGGACCGCCATTTTTTTTTGAAACTAGAAGTTTGGAATAAGCAAGCAGGTCAAGGAAACGAACGAGTGAAAGAAGGAGCGTACTCAAGTACGTGACTAATTGAACGACTGAAGTTGACGAAGAGATGCGAAGCTTAGTGCAAACTGATGTGGCTCAGTAGCTCAGTCGGTAGAGCAAAGGACTGAAAATCCTTGTGTCGGCGGTTCGATTCCGTCCTGAGCCACCATATTATGCGGGTGTAGTTTAGTGGTAAAACCTCAGCCTTCCAAGCTGATGATGAGAGTTCGATTCTCTTCACCCGCTTCTTGAATTGCAGAAGACCTATTGATCATTTGATCAATAGGTCTTCTTTTATTATTTATTTCTATTTTCTGCTTCATCTAATATTTCTTTTCGGAAACCTTCGATACTTTCTTTTCGACGCTCATTCTTCTCCCGGATGGCTTCCTGATTATTTCCAATGGTGTGTTCCATTGTCTCTTCGGCAGCCTCCATATTTTCAATTGTATTCTTCACCATTTTTTTCAGTTTTTTCGCATTATCTGATCGGTCATCTGGGTTAGGTTTATTGGTATTAGTCACTTCAATTCCTCCTTGTTATTTCACACATAATTTATCGTCTCCTATATTTCTAAAATTATTCAGAG
Organism: Psychrobacillus sp. FSL H8-0510; assembly: GCF_038008345.1. Taxonomy (NCBI): domain Bacteria; kingdom Bacillati; phylum Bacillota; class Bacilli; order Caryophanales; family Bacillaceae; genus Psychrobacillus; species Psychrobacillus sp. FSL H8-0510. The sequence continues at coordinate 368,658 of NZ_JBBOYZ010000001.1, read as the reverse complement.
GTAGGTAAATCATAGGTAATTTTGTTAAAACTCAAAAAAAGCTTGGAGGAGCACTTCCAGGCTTTTTCCTATCCTTCGTTAACTGCATGGGGAACAAAGTACATATGCAGTTAAATATCGCTAAAGGCTTCAGGAGTTGGAGATCTTGACTTTAAATGAGCTCCTGGAATTTATGTGCACGGTCATCAAGAGCCTCAGCAGACGAAGAAATTTCAGCAAAATCTTGTATAGCTAAATGAATTTGCTGATGCGTTTTTTCTACGTTATCAGATACACGTGTGATATTCTCAGTCACTTGTTCGATTTCTCGTACAATCCCTTCAATATTTTCTTTTACTTCTGAAATAGATTGCTCTACTTGAACGGAGAGTTTTCTTACTTCCTTTGCTACTACTTCAAACCCTCGGCCAAATTCCCCTGCTCTTGCAGCTTCAATAGCAGCATTCAACGCCAATAGATTAGTTTGCGAAGCAATTTGTCGAATCGTCTTAACAATTCCTTTTATTGAATCAGTCTGGTTATGTAATCCTACCAAGTTATCTAGATTCCCTTGAGAATCCGCGGCAATTCGCTTGATCGTATCTCCTAATTCTTCACTTCTTGTTATACCAACTTCCGAGCGATTGAATAACTCCGCTGACATTTGTTTCAAGTCATCTGCAACTTGTACAATTGAATTTTGTCGGTTAGTAATATCGGTTGCTATTTTTAAAACTCCAATGACTTTTCTTCTAGTTCCTTCTGCAAAGACAGGCATATAAGTAGCTTCTAACCAAACACGATTTCCTGAAGCATCCATTCTCTCCACTTTGTCCTGAAAACTTTTTCCGGATAACAGATTCCTCCAAAACTTTTCGTAATCGGTGCTCTTCGCAAAAGCTGGAAAACAAAACTCTTCATGACTCTTCTCATACAGTTCTTCTATTGTATAATCTAAGGTTTGCGCAAACAGATCATTGACATATGCAACCTTCCTATTCATATCAAACCTAATAATAGCTAGATTATTTTTAATCGCATTCATTACAAGCTCGTCCGTCACATTATTATTTACTGTTATCATATTCGTCTATGCCCCATCCCATTTACTTTATCTATTTCTATCAACACTTGTAGAATATTCTTTGTTTATCAGTTATTAACGATTTCAATACAATCCGTTCATCCACAAAAAGTTTTCCTCATTCTAAAGGAGCAAGAATTTTATCTTACAGTCTATAATTTGCTCTTTTATAGAACTTAGGAATCACGTCATGGCCTAGTTACTATTTAACATAAAAAAACAATAAATGTCAAAGTTTATTTAAAACAATTATACAAACATTATACAAACTTATTAGTAGATGTTTAATTCATACCAACAGCTAAATGATGAAAAGCCTTGATGTGCTTTACTCGCTCTTGAAGAAAAGGTCCTTCAAATGACAATTTGATCTTACAGAATATCCAATATTTCCTTTAATCTTCGTAGAACTTTCATTAAGGATTTCTAATGTTCTTTCATTTGTCGCATACCTCTCTAAAATTTTACTCCACTAACTTTTCTTATAATGAATGGAATAATCTTGTCCATTTAGGACAAGATAAATAGGAATAAAAGAAGAAGGGCGGTAATGACTATTACTACAGAATGGTTTGACAGAGTAACAGAGGAGCTACAGGATCACTTAAATTCGATTTGTGAGGAGTATGACCAAATTGGGCATATGAATATTAATCGTGCTTCTAAGCATCCAAGAATTGAATTTTTTGTTAGTACTGAAGATGATGATCGAGATTATTTTTGTACCATTCTGTTTGATCCATATAACGAAGAGTTCTATGTAGAAAGCTTCGATGTCGAACTTCTTCAACCTACCAGAATTATATTGCACGATATTACGGATATTATAGAAGCTGTTCATGAAAGCTTTCACGAGTTTCTTACACACGATAGTGATAGTGAGTTAGTTTATTTGGATGATGATAGTGATGACGAGGATGATGAAATTACTATTGAGGAAATCGATGTAGAATGGGAAACTCCTGAGGTTACCGCTTTTCTAATTGAAGATAACGTTGAAGTTACCTATCAGTTCGGGGTAGATAACGCTAATGGCGATGGTGTTCTTCGAAGAGTAAATAGGCTTTGGACAGACGATGACGTCCTTGAGGACGAAAGCACCTTCACTTTTAAGAAGGACGAAGCCAGTACTATTATAGCTATGATTGCTAGTCATATGGATAGAATGGTCGGATACGATGAAATTATAGATTTATGATTTTTACCCTTAAATGGTCAAGTTGCCATTTGAGGGTTTTTATTATGCTTAAAGACATTAACAAAAGGGGATATTCTGATAAAATGAAAGTAAACAGAAATGAAATGGAGAACATACCTTGAAAACCTTCAAAAAAATGTATATTGAAATTACGAGTGTTTGTAATCTTGCTTGTAGTTTCTGTCCACCGACAAGTAGAGCAAAGAATATCCTTAAACTAGATGCATTTAATAAAACATTAGATCAGATACGACCACATACAAAATATATTTACCTTCATGTTAAAGGAGAGCCACTTTTACATCCAAGAGTCGATCAGTTATTAGAAGCTAGCCATGCCAAGGGATTTAGAGTTAATATTACAACCAATGGTACGCTTATCAATAAAAATCGACATAAACTATTAGGTAAACCAGCACTTCGTCAAATCAATTTCTCTTTACATAGTTTCGATGGTCATGAGGGATCCGAAAATCGAGAAAAATATTTAGGTGATATTCTAGATTTTGTTCGAGAAGCCAAGGAACATAATATCATTATTTCCTTCCGATTATGGAACTTACAGAGAGAACAGGTTTCAGAAATTGCACAACGTAGAAATCGCGAAACGTTGGAAATACTTGAGAAAGAATATAACTTAGACTATAAAATTGAAGAAAAAGTTCAACCCGGCAAAGGCATCAAAATTGCACATAATATATATTTGAACCAGGATCATGAGTTTCAATGGCCAAGTTTACTTGCACCGGAGGATGATGGAAAAGGATTCTGCCACGCTCTTCGAAACCAAGCGGCTATTCTTGTAGATGGAACCGTTGTACCATGCTGTCTAGATGGTGAAGGTGTGATTGACTTAGGTAATATTCATAACAATTCTTTCTCTGATATTATTGAGAGTGAACGAGCAAATAATTTGTATGATGGATTTACTAGAAGAGAAGCAGTTGAAGAAATGTGCAGAAAGTGTGGATATAGACAGAGATTTGGTGTTTGATGCACTTATTGTTGGATACAAAGGAATCCGAATGGTAATATTATATTTTTAGAGAGGAGAGATATATACATGGAATTTCTAACACTTAGTAATGGATTGAAAATCCCTCAAATTGGTTTTGGTGTTTGGCAAGTTGATAACGAAACAGAAGCTCCAGCTGCTGTAGAAGAGGCTCTTCGCGTCGGCTATCGTCATATTGATACTGCAGCTACTTACGGTAACGAAGAAGGAGTGGCAAAAGGAATTGCTGCTTCTGGTGTTGCTCGTGAAGATATCTTCCTAACTTCAAAAATTTGGAACGATGACGTTCGTGCAGGCCGTACAAAAGAAGCATTTCAAGAGTCCCTTAACCGTTTAAACACGGACTATCTAGATCTATGCTTAATCCATTGGCCAGTTGACGGTATTGTAGAAGCTTGGCGTGCGCTGGTTGAGCTCTACAATGAAGGAAAAATAAAGTCAATTGGTGTGTCTAACTTCAAAGAACATCACTTGGAGAAATTAGAGGCAGCTGGATTGATGACGCCTATGATCAATCAAATCGAGCTACACCCCCAATTACCACAGCAGAACTTTGTGAATTATTTATCCGACAAAGGTATTCATGTAGAAGCTTGGAGTCCCCTTATGCAAGGGAAATTCTTAGATTTTGATTTATTCCACCAGTTGGCTGAAAAATATGGGAAGTCTCCATCACAAATTGTGCTTCGTTGGCACTTACAATTAGGACGAGTTGCTTTACCAAAATCGATTACTCCTAGTCGTATTCAAGAAAACTTTAATGTCTTTGACTTCAAATTATCGTCTGAAGATATGGACGCAATTGCTAAACTAGCTACAAATGTTCGTATGGGTCCTGACCCAGACGAAATTCAATTCTAATAAAAAAAGCCGGAAGAAGTGTCTTAAACTTCTCTCGGCTTTTTTCATGTATTATTCTTCTGCTATAACTCCGAAAGAATAAATTGTTGTAGTCTTGTACTCATCCCCTGCTCGTAGAATAGACGAAAGGAAATGAGGATGATGAATTGAATCAGGTGGCCCTTGCGTTTCCAGGCATAAACCTAAATAATCTCTTAGCTCTTCGCCTCTCATAGTTTCCGTATTGCCCATGTTATTTCCTGTATAGAAAACGACTGCAGACTCTGTAGTTTCTACTACTAGTTTACGACCACTTTCTGCTTCTGTTAATAACATTGCATTAAGTTCGTTTTCAGTAAATAAAAATGGATGGTCGTAACCGTTTCCGACTAATACATTTTGTGGATGAACAGAGGCCACTCCATCCATTATTTTACGGCCTTCTCTAAAATCAAATACAGAGTTCTCAACCGGTATTATATTTCCGGTTGGAAGAAACTCCTCATTTAACTCTAAATACAAAGGACTACCCATCGTTAGTGCATGGCCTAATACATCCCTTTTCAAATTCCCACTAAGATTAAAATATGAGTGATTCGTTACATTTACTAATGTGTCTTTATCAGAAATACCAGTGTATGTAATTAATAGCGTGTCTTCCTCGTGTAAAATGGTGTAATTTACTTTCATTTCTAGATTACCAGGGTATCCTTCTTCCCCATCTGCGCTTAAATAGGTAAACTCAATTGTAGTATCTTGGTCTCCTTCCAGCACAGTAGCATTCCATATTGTATGACTAAATCCATTGAGACCTCCATGTATATGATTATTTTTATCGTTTTTTTGGAGACTGTAGATATCCTCTCCTATACAAAAAGAGTCTCCACGGATGCGACCAGCAACTCGACCTACAACTGCTCCTAAGTACTTTGGATTATGATCGTATTCCTCTAACGTATCATATCCGAGAACAACATTTTCATATTGTCCTGTTCTATCAGAAGCTAAAACTTTTGTAATTACACATCCATAATTCATACAGGATACTTCAAAACCATTATTATTTCTAACTGTAAATAAAGTAACCGGTAGTCCATTTATATACCCAAATAGCTTTTCTTGCACTGACACTTAGCAACCCAATCCTTTCTTATTATTACTTCATCTCTATAAGTTCTCCGGTTTGTATAGAATGATAACACGCTTCTATCACTCGCATATTATTAATAGTAGAAACTCCTGTAATTTCTGGATTACTATTCATTTGTATCACTTCCGAAAAGTGCTCCACTTCTAGCCGGTATAGATCTCCGTATATATTCTCTTCACGCACTATGTCTGCCACTTGTGTTATTACCTTCCCTACTCCACCGTTATTATCTGGTCGAAAGGCAAAAGGCACTTTGATCGTTCCTTTTGTACCTATTACTTCATATTCATTTCTTCCAGTCATATCAAAACTGCAGTCAAATATGGCACGTACTCCACCGCCCATGTTCAAATATCCAAAGGTGCTCAAATCTATACCTGTTTCAGGGTCAAGTTCCGCAAAGCATTGCACAGAAACTGGTTCGGCATCTAACAAATAACGAATCGCATGAATGCTATAACAACCCACATCATAAAGAGAGCCTCCCCCCTTTGCTTTGTCCATTCTAAATTTATCTACACGGGATTGTAAGTGAAAGGAGTGACTCGATTTTATAAGCTTTATGTCCCCAATTTCACCCGATGCTATTATTTCTTTTACGCGCTGATGCTGTGGATGTAGCTGGTACATGAAGGCTTCCATAAACTTTACATTGCTCTCTCGACATACTTCCACCATTTCTTCTGCTTCTTGGGCTGTTAAAGCTACTGGCTTTTCGCATAGTATATGCTTACCTTGCTTAGCTGCTTTAAATACCCATTCCTTATGTAAATGATTAGGAAGCGGGATGTAAACAGCTTCAATATCGGAATCGTTGAGAAGTTCTTCATAGCTTTCATAAGCTTTAGGGATACCTAGCTTAGAAGCTAATGGATGCACTTGACTTCCCCTACTCGAGATAGCTATTAACTCCGCATTATCTGCTCGTCCAATTGCCGGTATTAGTTGTTGCTGCGCAATATTTGCCGTACTTAATACTCCCCATCTAATGTTCTCCATTCAGTCATCTCCCTTTACCTTCAGACTCAAATTATTAACAAAAGTAATACTAGTAAACTCCTTTAATTTCACTATGGACTTCTTGCATATAAAACTTTGCTAATTTTTGCATTTCCTCTCCTGTATAAGCACTAACATTAACTGCCTGTAGGTTATCCTTTACTTGAGCAACTGTTTTAAAACCAGGTATGACACATGAAATTTCTTCATGCTCCAGTATCCACTTTAATGCAGCTCGAGTCATATTTTCTCTACCTTCCGCAATCCATTCTAGTTTACCCGCTAACTCCACACCCTTTTCTAACCCTAATCCTGCAAAAGTTTCACCCACATTAAATGCAGCTCCGTCTTGGTTAAAGTTACGATGGTCATCCGATTCAAATTTAGTACCTATATTAAATTTTCCAGTTAGTAGTCCACTTGCAAGCGGAACACGCGCAAGGATTCCGACACCCTTTTCCTTAGCCTTTGGAAATAATTGATCCAATGGTTTTTGGCGGAAAATGTTGAATATTACTTGTAGGCTATCAACATTTGGTTGTTCTAAGCATAGTAGCCCTTCTTCAACCGTCTCCACACTAACACCATAATAGCGAATTTTACCTTGTTTCTTTAAGAGATCCAGCACTTCAAATACTTGACCATCTTTTAAAATTTCTAGAGGTGGACAATGAATTTGCAACAAATCAATTTGATCTCTACCAAGACGTCTTAAGCTATCATCACAGTACTTTGTAACACTTTCCATGGAATATGTTTTAGGATCATAAACATCACCCGCTCTGCAAAATTTCGTAGCTATATGAATCTCTCCATGTTTTCCTTTCGTTGCTTTGGCCAAAAGCTCCTCACTATGACCATCCCCATATACATCGGCTGTATCAAAAAAGTTAACCCCGTTGCCAATTGCATAATCTAATGCTTTTAAAGACTCCTCGTCATTTGTTTTTCCCCATGCTCCACCTATTGCCCAAGTTCCGAAGCTAAGTTCACTTACCTTTAAATCTGTGCTACCAATTTGACGATAATTCATTTCGCCACTCCTCTCCCTTTGTAAATAAGAGCCTCAACTATGTAGTTGAGACTCGTTATAACACTTACTTGCGGAATTCCAAAAGTCCTTTATTTAGAACTTTTGTTTGACCATAAACCTGTTGATAAATAAGAAATAACTTTTTATATTTTTCCACATTTACGGGAATAGGATTAAACTGTTTATCTTCATTTAAAAAGTTAGCTGCACAATCTTTTAATGAATTAAACCATCCACAGCCATAAGCTGCTAGCATCGCTGCTCCCATTCCTGGTCCCTGTTCGCTAGTTAGTCGGACAATTTTCGCATCGAAAATATCTGCTTGCATTTGAAGCCAATCATCATTTTGAGCTCCACCACCAATTGATACAATAGTATCTATCAACTTCCCGTTTTTCCGAAAGATTTCAATAGATTCATGTAAAGAGAATGTTATTCCTTCTAAAACAGAACGAACAAAATCCTTGCGCTGATGCGAACTATCTATTCCTATGAAACTAGCACGAATTATTGCATCTGCATGAGGTGTTCTTTCTCCAACTAAATAAGGGGTAAACAACAATCCATTTGAACCTACCGGAACAGTATTTACCTCAGACAATAATTGTTGGAAAGATTCTTCACTTGCGAAAACCTCTTTAAACCACGTCAAGCTATGACCCGCAGAAAGCGTTACACCCATTGTATAAAAAGCATCCGAGACCCCGTGATTAAAATAATGAACCTTCCCATTAAAATTCTTATCTGGGGTTGCCTCATAAGATAATACAACACCCGATGTCCCTATGCTACAAAGCGTTTTTCCATCCTCTAAAATTCCAGAGCCAATTGCACCACAAGCATTATCCGCACCACCTGCAAACACTCGAGTTGTAGCTGATAGACCAGTTGCTTGTGCAATATCTAAAGAAATAGTACCAACTTCGTCATCGGAATCTAACAATGGCGGACAAATACTTGGGTTGATATCCAATAAAGCACATATAGTTGTGCTCCATTCTTTTCTACCAACATCTAATAAAAGAGTTCCCGCAGCATCCGAATAATCTATATGAAGCTGACCTGTTAATCTGTACCGTAAATAATCCTTTGGGAGTACAAAAGTCTTTACCTGCTCAAATACTTGCGGCTCATGTTCTTTCACCCATAATATCTTGGGTAACGTAAAACCTTCCAAAGCAGGGTTTTTTGTTATTTGAAGCAGTTTATCTTCACCAATTACATTATAGATTTGCTGACACTGAGCTGTAGTGCGTGTATCATTCCAAAGAATTGCAGGACGTAATACCTCATTTTGTTCATCTAACAGAACAAGGCCGTGCATTTGTCCCGAAAAACTCATCCCTTCAATATTCGCTATATCGCTTGGAAAATCCTTTAATAACTCTTTTAAACCTACTATTGTTTGTTCCACCCAGTGCTCGGGATTTTGTTCGCTATAACCCGTTTTTTCCTGTATTAAAGGATAGGGTTTCGATACACTTTGAATGACTTCCCCACTAGTATCGACTAGCAATATCTTCACAGCGCTAGTTCCTAAATCTACCCCAATAACATATTTCATCACTTCAGCTCCTACCAAATGCATTCCAATTATTTGTTGAATGACTGCAATAAGTACTGATTAATCGTCGCCTTGATCTGCTCCAAACGGCCAGAAGTCTGTTTAATATCTTGAAGTCCAAAGGCATACGCTTCTAGCTTATGGAAATCAGTATTACCTTCTACAATATCTAATCCAATACCTTCTTTGTACGTCTTGTAGCGATCGTCCACCACATTTTCAAGCACTTTATCATCAATCAAGTTTTGTGCAACTCGTAAACCTACGGCAAAAGCATCCATTCCAGCAATATGTGCGTGGAACAGGTCCTCTGGTTCAAATGATGCTCTTCTAACCTTCGCGTCAAAGTTTAAACCACCTTTGCCTAATCCACCATTTTGTAAAATCTCGTACATCGCAAGAGTTGTAGTCCATAAATCTGTTGGGAATTCATCTGTATCCCAGCCAAGAAGTGGATTACCTTGGTTTGCATCTACGGATCCTAACATATTATTAATCCTCGCATAATGCAGTTCGTGTTCAAACGTATGACCAGCAAGTGTAGCGTGGTTTGCTTCGATATTAAATTTAAATGAATTTTCCAGGCCATAACTTTGTAAAAATGCATGAGCTGTTGCAACATCATAATCATATTGGTGTGTGGAAGGCTCTTTTGGTTTTGGCTCGATTAAGAACTGTGCTTCGAAACCAATTTCTTTCGCATAATCTACAGCCATATGATAGAAACGAGATAAGTTATCCAATTCTAGTTTCATATTTGTATTTAGTAAAGTGTCGTAACCTTCACGTCCACCCCAGAATACATAGTTTAGAGCACCAAGCTCTTTACCAATTTCTAAACCTTTTTTTACTTTAGCCGCCGAGTAGGCAAAAACATCTGCATTACTTGAAGTTGCTGCCCCGTGCACAAAGCGTGGATGCGTAAAGTTATTCGCCGTATTCCAAAGTAATTTAGCTTTACTATTTTTCATATAATCTTTTATCATGCTAACAATTACATCTAAGTTTTGATTACTTTCTTTAAGGTTGCTTCCCTCTGGAGCAATATCAATATCATGGAAACAGAAGAACGGGACATCCATCTTTTCATAAAATTCAAATGAGGCCTCTACTCTTGCTTTTGCTAGATCCAATCCACTAAATTTATCCCAAGGTCGGTTCATACTCCCTGCGCCGAAAGGATCTGATCCATCCATCGTAAACGTATGCCAATATGAAACGGCATATCTCAAAATCTCTTCCATCGTTTTACCGCCAATTTTTTCTTGTGGATTATAAAATTTAAACGCATAAGGATTTTTGGAAGCTGCACCTTCAAATTTAATTTTCTCGACATTTTGGAAATACACCATTATTTTGACCTCCTGAATTTTATCTCTACAAATTGGCCAATGGCTTTTGCATGAGATTCAACTGTTTAATTTGTTTGTTAATTAACCGAACAAAGTTGTATTATCATAATTAAAAAGTGTATGCTATTAATAATTCTCCAATTCTTTCAAATAAATTGAAAACAAAGGATGGTTCTTCATGAATGCAATAAGTAGTTTTATATATAATGCACTTGAATGGATTACAAGACTTGCCTATTTAAATTTGCTATGGGTCTTCTTTACATTGCTGGGTGGAGTAATCTTCGGATTTTTCCCCTCTACTACTTCAATGTTCGCCATAGTGAGAGAATGGTTGAAAGGTGAAACAGAAATACCATTGTTTAGTACCTTTTGGAAACATTTTAAAGAGGAATTCATGAAAAGTAATTTGTTAGGAGTCCTTGTTACGCTCATTATAGTCATTATTGGATTAGATATTATTTACATACAATATACTAATAGTGATTTGTTAACTTGGACATACTTACCATTATTTGCTTTTATGTTATTATTCATCATGTTCCTGTTTTATTTGTTTCCGTCCTTCGTCCACTTTAATTTAAAATTAGGACCGATTATAAAAAATTCCTTTTTCATTATGCTTATTAATCCAATTACAACTCTATTAATCTTCCTATGCCTGTTGCCATTCTTTTACTTAATAAGCCTACTTCCAGCCATTGGAATTATATTTGGCGGAAGTGTCTACGCTTTTATATCGATGAGGTTTAGCCTACATGCATTTCAGAAAGTGAGCGACAAGCAAGAAGCCTTAAAAGTGAGCAGTGAATTATAGCTTCCCATTGTGGAAGCTATTTTTATTGTCTAACTCCATGGCCTAACTTTCCACTTGCCCCAGTCTTCTTAGCCTTTTACCGCACTTGCAGAGATACCTTCCACTACTTTGTTGCTAAAGAAAATGAAAGCAATAATAATTGGTAGAACGCTAATGATTAGAGTTGCCCCTATTGCACCCCAATCGGTCATATATTGACCAATGAAATTTTGGATGCCAACTGTTAATGTTTTATATTTCTCAGAGCTGATAAACGTATTAACAAACACAAACTCATTCCAGTTATAAATCATATTAATCACTACAGTGGTAGCCATTACTGGTGTTGTCATCGGAAGAATAACTTGGAAAAACATTCGATTGACGGAACAACCATCGATAACAGCAGCTTCCTCAATTTCTTTTGGTAGCGTGTAATAGAATCCAAGCAAAATCATCATCGTTATGGGTAAATTATAGGCTGTATATGTAATAACTACTCCGAGCGGATTATCGATTAAATTCACACTTAAAAACATACTGTACAGTGGAATCAATGCCGAATGAATAGGAATCATAAGCCCAATGATGAACAGGCTAAGAACGGCCCCACTTAGTTTCCATCTCATGCGCGTAATTGCAAAAGTAGCCATACTTGCGAAAAGAACGGTTAATACGATCGCTAGCGTGGTAATCCAAACACTATTAAAAAAGTAAATACCTATACCGCCATCCCATACTTTTAAATAGTTTTCCCATCTAAACTCCGAAGGCAATGCGAACGGTGAACCCGCAAAAATTTCTCTATTGTCTTTTAAGGAGAAGATGAATAACCATAATAGCGGGACGATTTGAAACAATGCTACAACCAATAGACTAAAATATAGAAAAAAGTAGCCTACGCGCTTCATATACAAACCTCCTTTAATATTCTATTCTCTCTTTGGGTGTAGTTAGTTTACGAACGATAAAAGTTACGATTAATGTAATGATTAATAGAAGGAACCCAATCGCACTTCCGTACCCAAAGTTATAGCTTGAAAAGGCTAACTTATACATATAAGACGCCATTACTTCACTTGCACCATTCGGTCCACCAGAAGTCATCACATAGATTAGATCAAAGTATTTTAACGACCCAACTATTGCTAATACGACAGTTACACTTACGACTTCCTTGATCAAAGGCAACTTAATCTTCGTAGCAATTTGGAATGCAGAAGCACCATCGATTCTTGCAGCTTCGATTAATGACTCTGGAATATTCTTTAATGCAGCATAGTAAATCAAAATATAAAAGCCCGCATATTGCCACAAAATTGGAATGAAAATTGCAAATAAAACTAAGGATGGATCCGCTAACCAAGCAGGAGGATTTTCCACTCCTATTTGTTTCAGAAATACATTTAAAATACCATTCGACGGGTTATACACTTTAATCCATAGCTGTGCAATCGCAACGGATGACAGTAACATCGGTATTAAGTATATCTTTCTCAGTAGATCTGATCCTTTTATCTTGGATGCTAATATAAAGGATATTACCAAATAAATACCTAAGCTCAGTGTCGAGAATATAGCCAGTAAAAACGAATGATAGGCACTACTCCAAAACTTCATATCCTGAAGCCCATTTATATAATTCTCTAATCCAATGAATGTTTTATCTCCTATTCCATCCCACTCCATTAAGCCATAATAGCCTGATAGAATTAGTGGTATGAATACTAATACTAGAACTAGTAACAGCGCAGGTGAAATATATAATGCTATTAGTAGTTTGTTAGACATTACCTTGTTCATAACATTCAACTCCTTCCTTACCAGGTAGAGAAGGGCTATCCAACTAGGCAGGATAACCCTCTGTTTTTCATTACATTCCTTCTATTTAAGCCAATTTCATAAAGAAGCTAATAACAGTAAAATTCGAACAAAGTTGATTTTCGCTCCAGGCGGATGCTTTACGTGGGCACCGCTTCAATCAACGAAGTCTACTTTATAATAAATTAATTATGAAATTGACTCGTTCATTTCTATTTTGAAAGAGCTTCCTCATGCGCTTTTGCAAATTCTTCTGGAGTCATTTCTTTTCCAAAAAGAGCCTGAATCGAATCTAAGTGCACTTGTGCGACATCTGGACTCATTTGAACGTCAGCAAATAACGTAATATTACTTGCTTCATTTAATTCATTTAAAATATCAATATACATTTCTGGAAGATCTAAAGAATCAGCATCCACTTTAGTAGCAGGTATTACGCCGGCTTGAGTAACCGCTTTTTCACCCCACTGTTTCACAAAGTATGCAGCAAAATCTTTCGCTTCTTCTTTTACTTTAGAATTCTCTGCTACGAATAGTCCAACTCCAGGACCTCCAACAAAGCTATTCATATCGCCGTTTCCATCAACCGTTGGGAATTTTAAGTATTCTACAGAATCTCTAAATTCCTGTGGTACAGTTTCGTTTGTTGTGTAGTTCGGTAAATCCCAAGTTGCGATTAAATACATCGGCACTTGCTCACTCATGAACATACTCTTTGCTTCTTCATCTGCTAGTCCATTAAATCCGTTTACAAAAGCACCCATATCAACAAGGTCTTGAACCTTTTGCGCTGCCTCTACTAATGCAGGGTCTTCAAATGTTCCTGAGCGATCGATTGCCTTATTTAGAACATCCGCTCCACCCAAACGGTCTGCTAAATACATATACCAAAGTGATCCCGTCCAAGCATCTTTGTTTCCTAAAGCGATCGGATCAATTCCATCTTCTTTAAAAGCTTTTACAACACTTTCTAATTCTTCAAAAGTCTTTGGTGCTTCTAAACCTTGTTCATCAAACATTGCTTTATTATAGTAAAGTGTCACAATGTTAAGCTCTAATGGTAAACCGTATGTCTTACCATCTAGTGCATAAGCTTCTGCAGTTCCTGATACAAAGCTATCACTAAGTTCTTCTTCAATAACATCGTCTAATGGAGCGAACATGTTACCACCAACATAAGGCTCTAAAAACCCTGCTGCCCAAGTCATACCTACATCTGGAAGTTCTTTAGATGTTGATAAAACTCTTAGTTTGTCTTTATATTGTTCATTACTCAACACTTCCAAATCTACTTTAACTCCATCATGTTCTTTTTCGTAATCAGCAATAATTTCATTTACAACATCATAATGCTGTTTGGAGCTTCCTTCTGGCCATAAATGCATAAACTTAATTTCTTTGTCACCGCTTGAACTTGATGACGAGTCACCTGAATCTGAACACCCTGCCAATAAAAAAAATACAGAAGCAAATAGTAGAATTTTAATCATCTTGTTGATTTTCATTCTTATTTCCCCCACCCCAATTATTTTACAACAATATTCTGAATATTGTATGCGTTTTCATTGTAGCAAACAAAACTAAGTTAGTCTAGTGGATGAACAAAGTTTTTTTATTCATGTTTTATATGTTAGAATGATGAAAAAGAGAGAAAGAGCTGAAGAAGGATGAAAATGAGTACCCATCAAACATGGAATCACCATGTTGTAAAAAAAGGCAATAAATCATTAGTTCTCGATAAAATAAAATACAACTCCCCTATCTCCCGAGCTTCAGTTGCAAGCCAAGTCGGATTAAACAAAGGAACTGTCTCCTCTTTAGTAAATGATTTACTAGAGGAACATCTCATCTATGAATCTGGACCGGGTGAATCTAGTGGAGGAAGAAGACCAGTTATGTTGCTGTTCAATGAAAAAGCTGGCTACTCCATTGGAATAGATCTAGGCGTAAACTATTTACTCGGAGTACTAACAGACCTTAACGGAAATATTCACACTGAGAAGCAAATAACATTTAAAAATTTAAATTATGAAGAGATTGAGATTAAGTTATTTGAGACAATAGAATATCTTCTGAAGTCCACTCCTGAATCTCCACATGGTGTAATAGGAATTGGTGTTGGAGTACCCGGTATTGTCGATAAGGATGATAATATTCTGTTAGCACCGAACCTAAACTGGAGAAATATAAACCTAAAAGAAGTTCTGGAAGAAAGGTATAATATTCCAATAATTATAGAAAACGAAGCTAATGCTGGTGCATATGGCGAAAAAAACTTTGGTGCAGGAAAAGATTTTGAAAATGTTATTTACGTGAGTGCAGGTATTGGTATTGGTGTTGGATTGATACTTAATGACTCTCTTTATAAAGGTTCTAATGGATTTTCTGGAGAACTAGGTCATATGACGATACAAGCAGGAGGCGCTAAATGTCGCTGTGGAAACGAAGGTTGTTGGGAGTTATATGCGTCAGAGCAAGCGCTTGTTAGACAGGCTGAAAAGCTAGATATCCCTTCGGATATGCAAGATTTAGAAGGTCTTGTGACACTCGCAGAGAGTGGAAATGATGAAATCATTGCGTTATTTGAACAAACTGGAGACTATTTAGGCATCGGGATTAATAACATCATAAATATATTTAATCCGCAACAAGTTATTATCGGTAATAGATTAGCTTACTCTGAAAAATGGTTAAAGGATTCGTTAAACAAAAGAATTTCAAATCAAGCTCTTTGGTTCCAACAAAATGATCTTCAAATCGATTTTTCCGAATTATCAACAAGGTCTACAGCATTAGGTGTTGCTGCTTTTCCCATCGAAAACTTTTTGTCCGTCAGTATACAGCAAGATACTGCAATGGAATAGAATATAGGAAATTACCTAAAAATTATAACTTGCCATTTTATTTAATCTAGTGTTATATGTATTAACATATTGAAAAAAATTCTATTTTAGGAATTATTAGGAGCATTAATAATACTGTGAAATCTATTATTTAGCTTGTATTGTTAGCAACTATATAACTTAAAATGGGGAAAAACTAGATGCAAAGGATGATGACAATTGACGATTATACGAAATCCAATATTACCTGGCTTTAACCCCGATCCGAGTATTTGCAGAGTTGGGGAAGACTATTATATTGCCGTTTCCACTTTTGAATGGTTCCCCGGTGTTGGTATTTATCATTCCAAGGATTTAAAAAACTGGCGGTTAGTTTCTCGCCCACTTAATCGTATTAGTCAATTGAACATGATGGGAAATCCTAACTCAGGTGGGGTTTGGGCACCTGCCTTGTCCTACAGTGATGGACAGTTTTGGTTAATATTCACCGATGTAAAGGTTACTGAGGGGCAGTGGAAGGATTGTCATAATTACCTAGTAACCTGCGATACCATTGATGGGGAATGGTCAGAGCCTATCTATTTAAACAGCTCTGGTTTTGACCCATCCTTGTATCATGATGAATCGGGTAAGAAGTATTTAGTGAATATGAAGTGGGATCATCGTCTCCACCATCATAATTTTTATGGTATTGCACTTCAGGAATATGATGTGGAACAGCAGAAATTAGTTGGGGACTCTACTATTATCTTTAAAGGTACAGATATTAAATTAGTGGAAGCTCCTCATCTATATAAAATAAATGACTATTACTATTTGCTAACTGCTGAAGGTGGCACAAAATACGACCACGCTGCTACTATTGCACGCTCCAGAAACTTAGAGGGTCCTTACGAGGTACATCCGGATAATCCGTTAATCACGTCTTTTCCCTATCCGAGAAACCCTTTACAAAAGGCAGGTCATGCTTCTATCGTCCAAACACATACAAATGAATGGTTTTTAGTTCATTTAACTGGTCGTCCACTACCTAAAGACAACCAAGCGTTATTGGATCCACGAGGATATTGTCCACTTGGACGAGAGACTGCTATCCAAAGAGTCGAATGGGAAAATGACTGGCCATATGTTGTAAACGGGAATGGCCCATCACTTGAAATCGAAGGACCTTCTATGGAGGAAGTTGTTTGGGAAAAGGAGTTTGAAGAGAAGGATGATTTTAATGAAGAACGATTAAACAATCATTTCCAATCATTGCGTATACCTCTTGGTGAACAGATTGTTTCGCTAAAAGACAAGCCTGGTCATTTACGACTATATGGGAAAGAATCTCTTACTTCTAAATTTACTCAAGCATTTATAGCAAGACGTTGGCAGCATTTCAACTTTACTGCAGAAACAAAAGTAGCTTTTAATCCAAATACATTTCAGCAATCTGCTGGCCTGGTCAACTATTATAATACCGAAAACTGGACGGCACTTCAGATTTCCTGGCATGAGGAAAAAGGAAAAATTCTTGAGTTAAGCACATGTGATAACTTCACCTTCGACCAACCACTTAAAGGAAATGAAATTGTAATTCCAGCTGAGCAGGAATATGTTTATCTTAGAGTAGATGTCCAAACATCTATTTATGAATATTCCTATTCATTTGATGGTGAAAATTGGACACTAATTCCTATTAAACTCGCATCACATAAATTATCAGATGATTATATTCAAGGCGGTGGTTTCTTCACGGGGGCATTCGTCGGCATGCAATGTCAGGATACTTCTGGTCAAAGTATCCCTGCTGATTTTGATTACTTTATATATAAAGAATCAGAATAACTATATTTATTCTTATCGTAAAAATTGTATTTTCCCTGTATTTCAAACCATATTAAGTAGGCATCAAAAAACGTCGAGAGGGGTTTTCTTATGAGAAATGGTACTCATCTAGGGGCTAATAAAAGAGGTTCTATGGCGAGACGACCTGCAACTAGTAAGAAAGAAGAGATTTCTCTAGAGTTGGCTGAACTTGGTTATTTAACACCAAAGCAAGGTTCAATGTCTCCAAATCGACGTGATATGAGTGAGAGGGATAGATCTTACTAATTGAAGGATGCCAAAAAGGGACACAACGTTTAGTTGTGTCCCTTTTTTCACTATATATACTTTAATTTATTTTAAAATGACTTACTTCATTTTGTAATATTTCTGCTAAGTTTGCTAATGATTGTGCACTAGAAGAAATCTCTTGGTTTGCAGCCAGTTGTTCTTCTGTTGCAGCGCTCGTATCATTTGCACCGTCAGCAGTTTGTTGTGCTAGGAGTTGTATTTCTTTTGAAGCTACTGTCACTGCTTCAGACACAGTTTGTATTTCTTTTATCGCAGTTGAGACAGATTCAATCTTGGATCCCACTACTCCAACCGCAGTTTCAATTTCTACAAAAACTTGACGAGATTGATTGGATGCATTTAGTCCTTCTTTTACTTTTTCTCCACCTATATCAATCGATTTAACTGCTTTTCCCGCTGCCAATTGTATAACACCAACCATTGATTCAATTTCCGAGGCTGAATTTTTGGATTGCTCCGCAAGTTTTCTCACTTCCTCAGCAACTACTGCAAAGCCCTTACCGTATTCCCCAGCTCTAGCTGCTTCAATCGCTGCATTTAGCGCAAGTAAATTAGTTTGCTCTGAAATTTCGGTGATTAATGCAGTAACTTTCTGTATTTCATTCGAGTGCTGTTCCATTTCTTTAATAATATCAGATGACTCTTTAATAGTTGCATCAATGGTATTCATTTGATCAGATACTTTGGAAACTACCTCTGATCCATCTGCAACCAATTCTATAACTGTATTTGCAGCATGTTCCATTTCATCATTGCTCACAGAAATTCGGTCAACAATGTGACTCATATCTGACAGTGAATCATTGTTTTTATCTACGATGCGTAGTTGTTGTTCGCTACCCATCATTTGTTGTTCAGCAGCTGTTGCTACCATTTGAGAAGATGCAAGGCTCTCTTCTGAGCTTGCTGAAAGTTGCTCAGCACTCGATGCAAGTTCTACAGATGAATCTCTCATTCGTGTAACCATTCCTTTTAGGTCTTCTAACATCTTGTTGAACGTACTAGCTAATATACCAATTTCATCATTATTTTTAATGATGACGTGATCAATTTGTAAGTTTCCTTCTGAAATTTCTTTCATCGAAGCTGTCATTTTACTAACCGGTCTAGCTATACCTTGACTTATGACAGAGGAAATAATAACTCCTACCACAATTGCTACTACTATTAGAGCTAGTATCAAAGTAAGGGTTAGTTTTGCTAACTCTTCAAGTTCTATGGTTGTTTTTTCTACTGATTCCATCATATATTCTTTCATGTCTGCAATAGCAGCCATTAACTCTTCTACTACACTTTTGCTATCAAGCTTTGCAATCTCTGCGTCATCGCTAGGTATTGCATCTCTAGTAATAGCTTTGTTTAATGAGGCATAATGATTCTCTAATTCTATTATTCTGTCTAGCAGGACTTGGCCATCCGCCGCTAATTTCATGTCATTAATTCTGCTAGCAGTTTCTTGGAATCCTTTGTCGAATTGATCCGTTAAACCTTCTACTTTAGTATCACCCAAGGCTAAAGCTAGACTTACCGTTGTCATATCCTTTTGAAAACCAGTAAGTTCATCGAGTAATAGTATTGGTTCCACTCGATCCTCTATTAATGATTTATATTCCCCACTTATCCGATTTACTGAGTATAAGCTTATTAACCCAACAACAATTAATAGAATAAGAACAGATCCAAATCCTGTCCACATTTTCTTCTTTATAGATACTTTCACCTAGTTTATTCCCCTTCCAAAATAAATAAAAAGACTCACTAAAATAACTTTATTACTTCCAAGGAACTAGGTCAATAGAAATTTTATTATTTTTAGAAATAAAGTACTAATATATGAGTCATAATAACTTATTAACTCTAATATATATTTGAGCAATATATCACTTTTCTTTTCAAACAATAAATAATTGAATACAAAAAACAGACACCTATTCTGATGATGCCCGTTTTTTCAAATTTTCAATTAGAGAATTACTTTTTCATTTTGACTTACCCACTGTTGCAGAGGTTCTTGAAAGCGTGATATCATCCACCCCAATATTTTTCCGATAAAATAAGCGGCAACTATAGTACCGATACCAATTGCTCCAAAGGACTGTATAAAAACTAAACCCATTATAGCTGCGACAAAAACATTTATTAAATCACCCGTAATCTTTGCTTTACTAAACTTGATTTTAAACTGTTCGCTAATAACATACGTTAACGCATCGTAGGGCATTAGAGGGAGTTTTGCGGTGAAATATCCGATTAATCCTGCTGATACGACAAATAAACTAATAATCAAATATACACAACGCAATACTATAGATTCAGGTGTAGGCAATAATTGCACGAGGAATAATGTAGCATCCATAAAGAAACCAAATACAACCGAAATAATTAATTGAAGCATTAAATCTTTTATATCCATACGTTTGCTTAAAATGATTTGAACAAGTATAAATAATATATTTGCAAGGACTGTGGTAATACCGATTGATAAGCCTGACGTTAAGACAAGTGCATATGCCAGAGAAGAAACAGGTGATACACCAAGTCCTGCTTGAATTGATAAACTAACACCAAGTGTCAAAAAAAATAAGCCACCTATATATAAAGTAAGGCGCTTCATCGTAACATTCTTATGATTCATAAGTAATTCGCTTCCTTTTTTAATCTCCTATCCATCATATCATCCAATTCAAGATACTAAAAATATATATATGGTAAACTATTCATATGAAAATACATATAATGAGGTGTACGGATGGATATTCGACAATTACATTACTTTAGAGAAATCGTAAAGCATTCCAGTATTTCTAAAGCTGCAGAAGCCCTACATATAGCACAGCCACCACTCAGTCAACTTTTAAAGAAACTAGAAAATGACCTTGGCACAACTTTAATCCATCGATATCGAAAAAAATGGGAACTGACTGAAACAGGAGAAATATTGTATCAATATGCGGAGCAAACACTAATGCAAAGACAGGATGTTGAGCGACGAATTCAAGAAGTAGAACAAGGAAAAGCCGGAACGATCCGTATCGGTGTTTCTTCCGCATGCTCGAATATGATGATTGATTACGTAAGAACATTTAGAACACAATCTCCTAACGTTAAAATTAGTATTGTTAACGGTAACTCCGATGAATTATTAAAACGACTCGAACAAAGAGAAATAGACTTGGCATTTCTTTTACGTCTGAGCACCAGTGAACAATATGAGATAAAAGTATTAAAAAAACAACCTTATGTTGTAATTGTCCCAACTAACTGGTCGACATCATTTTTAGATTCACATATAACATTTAATCAGATTGCTAAATTACCTTTTATCATGTTGGGTGCAATAGAAGGACATTCTTTTCATGGAGAAATACATAGAGCGTTTGAAGAACATCATGTAGTACCAAATATTATAATTGAGTGTAAAGATATTGCTATGGTAGCCTCACTTGTTAGTAAAGATTTAGGAGTATCGATTATTCCAAATATGGATTATGCATCTACCTTTCTAGAAAATCTCACCCTTTTCGAATTGAAACAGTTTAACCATAGTGTGGAACCTATCATCTTAAAACTAAAAAATGCACCTACCTCAAAAGTGGCCGCTCAATTTTGGGATATAGTAGATTAAAAATACATTGGTAAAGAAAAATAGACCCGGAAATACTTTTCCGAGCCTACTTTTTTATACAAGCTAACTATTAAGATCAGCATAAATTTTATAATTTATTTTGATCCAATTTCCTTTGACGAATTTTTCCATCCATATAATTCATTTTCTTTAATGTACTTATAGCAACTTGTAGGCAAGAGGTATTTTGCTTCTCCCCCAATTGCAAATTCATCACGAATATAAGTAGAGCTAATTTCCATGGCAATACCCTTATCGATTAAGTGGAAAGTGCTCCCATCGTCGTTATTTCGCAGCAAAGGAGAACCACTTATCGCTTTCAGCATATCAATACCATCTCTAGCCATGACAATAAATTTATTTTCACTCACTAGTTTATCTGCACTTCCCCACTTACCATCTCCGATATCCACTAATAAGTCTGCTCCCATAATGAAATATAAATCATCCTCTGGGTATACTGTCTTTAAGTGCTTCATTGTGTCATAGGTGGAGATTTTCCAGGCATCTTGCTTCATTTCAAAATTATCTAAAGTGAATTTTTCATCCGATTTAATCGCCATTTCTAGCATATTCCAGCGATGTTCGTCTTCTGTATTCATCGTTTTATCTTTTCTTTTGTTGGAGCAAGGTAAAAAGATGACCTTATCTAACTTGCAACGATTTGCTATTGTACTTGCTGTAAAAAGATGGACATTGGTAATGGGATCAAAAGACGAACCATAAATTCCTATCTTAGCCATTAGATTACCTCCACATATTCAATAGTAGTTAAACTGTCTTAACATATTTTATTTAGCGTGCCTCTACTTTTTCTTTCACCTGTTGAATATTAACCATTTTGTTATCCCAACATTTTTGACTTAAGTCAACGGGGTATTCTTCGGGATTCAGAAGTCTTTTATATTCATCCCATAGGAACAACAAGTTTTCTTTCACATCTTGTTGGATTTCTAATATTCCTGGTAATTCGTATACCTGTTTACCATCCACAAATATGTCATGATGAAGTTCTTTAGCCTCGTAATTCGTTACGAACTTACTGATATACTTATGAACCGGATGGAACATTTTCAACTTTTCTTGTTGTTCTGGTTTTTCATCATCCATTGCGATGTAATCACCTTCTGACTTATTACTCGTCAGGTTAATAATACGGTAGACTTTTTTAAGTCCAGGTGTAGTAACCTTCTCTGGGTTTCCAGAAATCTTAATGGTATCTACCATATTTCCATGATCATCTTCAATAGATACCAATTTGTAAACTGCTCCTAATGCCGCTTGGTCATAAGCAGTAATTAGCTTAGTGCCGATTCCCCAAGCATCAATTTTAGCTCCTTGATGTTTTAATTGAGAAATAGTATATTCATCCAAATCATTAGATGCAACAATTTTCGTCTGTTTGAAACCAGCTTGGTCTAGCATCTTTCTCGCTTCTTTGGATAGATAAGCTAAATCACCACTGTCCAAGCGAATGGCTTTAAAGTTAATCTTATCGCCTAGCTCTTTTGCTACTTTGATAGCGGTAGGAACGCCAGACTTTAAGGTGTCATACGTATCTACTAAGAAAGTACAATCTTTATGTCTTTTCGCATACTTATGAAATGCGGTATACTCGTCACGATACGCTTGAACCATAGAATGGGCGTGCGTACCAGATACAGGTATACCAAATAATTTCCCAGCTCGCACATTACTAGTTGCTTCAAATCCCCCGATAAAAGCTGCTCTTGTTCCCCAAATAGCTGCATCCATCTCTTGTGCGCGCCTCGTACCAAATTCCATAGCGGTTTGATCACCAATTACTTGTTTCATTCTAGAAGCTTTTGTCGCTATTAACGTTTGATAATTGACGATATTCAGTATAGCCGTCTCTATCAATTGTCCTTCCGCTAAAGGAGCTTCAATACGTAACATAGGTTCGTTATGGAAGACCAATTCTCCTTCTTTCATCGAACGAATTGTTCCAGTGAATCTCAGCGTTTGAAGATATGCTAAAAAGTCTTCTTCGTAACCTAGTTCATTTTGAAGATATTCTATATCACTCTTTGTGAATTGAAAGTTAGAAATATATTCAACAATTCTTTCTAACCCGGCATATACTGCATACCCATTACCGAATGGTAACTTTCGAAAATATACTTCAAAAACAGCTTTACGGTTGTGTATATTATCTTCCCAGTATGTTTCTGCCATATTGATTTGGTAAAGATCTGTGTGTAACGCAAACCCATCATCTTTGTAATTTGTTTTCATGCGTACCCCTCCGTCTCATTTTAATACCCACTTACTAGTTTATAGATGGTTTTATCGGACTTCTGCACCTATGCTGTTTTGGAAATGACCTAGAGCCCATTCATGACCTAGTTGGTTGAAGCTCGCGACAGCATCCTTATAAACGACTACTTTAAAGCCCTTGTTATACGCGTCCACTGCTGTATGAAGTACGCAAATATCGGTACATACACCGACTAAGTGAACTTCTGTAATTTGTCTTTCTCTTAGCTTTAACTCTAGGTCTGTACCGGCAAACGCCGAATACCTAGTTTTGTTCATCCAATAGACTTGTTCATTATTCTTATTATTTTCATATACATCTTTGAGTTTTCCAAACAAATCTCTTCCTTCCGTTCCCTCTATATTGTGAGGGGGAAACAGCTTAGATTCAGGGTGGTACTGGTCATCCTTTTGATGAGTATCAATCGCAAAAACGACCAAGTCGCCAGCAGCTATAAATTCTTCCGTTACATGTAAAATGGCTCCCTCGATATCCTGTCCTGGTTTACCACATGTTAATGCTCCATTGTCCGCCACAAAATCTACCGTGTAATCAATATTCAACAATGCTTTGTTCATCATTCATCCGCTCCTTTATATTAAATAAATCATCAATTGTTAAATTGTTAATTAATAAATAGAAAAAAATTAATAATTTGCATTATAGATTGAAACAAAAGGCTCGAAATCGGTAAATCTATATAATTGTGCTTTGTTTTTAGACCATCTATTAGATTTTTTTAACTCCCCTTCATCCATTACTTTTTCAATGAATGGCAAGGATGGTGCTTTTCTAAAAAACTGTGAATCAAGTTTAATCCAGGAATCATCCAATACGGTTAATAGTACGCCTTGTAATTCCGACAATACGAATTCTTTCGGTAAAAAGTTTTTTGCTAATGTAGTAAGAGCCATATCTTTCTTTATAATCCAAATGGCATCTGAAATTATTTGTTGGTGGTCGAAAGCGAGCTCTAACTGACTGATTTCTTCTAAGTTGAATAGCTGTACATCCGAAGCATCATCAGCTGCTTTGCGTTTGACTAACTGGTTTCCTGGTACAATCGCATAATGCGCGTTGGAGATAATCCAAGCACGTTTGTCACGTCCAGGTTTATCGTAAGTGCCAAAGTGTTTCATCTTGAGATTGGTTACCCCTGTCTCCTCTTCAAGTTCTCTCGAAGCTGCTTCAAATGCTGTTTCATCTGGCTGAACAAAACCACCTGGCAATGCCCATTTACTACCTTCTACATTTGGCTCGCCCTCTGCATCCTTCGCTGCTCGTTGTATCAACATCAACTTCAATTCTTTTACAGGTGGTTTATGCTTTTCTACCTCAGTTGAAATGATGGTAAATACGGCAATATCACTTGTATATCCGTCGGGTGTTTTATATTTATTTGCATCGTAATTCTCTAACATTTCTTCTTCCGACTTATATTTCCCCATCATAGTACCTGCCTTTCTATTATAGTACTCGCTCTTTATTTTAATTAACAGTTTGTTATTTGTTAATTGTATTTTACGCTATAACATTTATTTTTGCAAGGCATATGTCATGAAAAAGACAAAATAAAAAGAAATTTCCTTTTGTGTGACGGAGTATTTATTGACCACCATTTTAAATTGGTCTATTTAACACCCACATCTTCAAGGAAATTTCAGATGGGACTTAATATTAAGCTTCTAATTTATGATGGAAAGGACACTTTCCTTGAATGGGTTCAATATCATCCCCAATAAAGGATTGCTTCCATTCATTATGTGTTGGATCTCCGAAGTGGCCGATATCTGGATGCTTAGGAAGTTGGTCCCAAACCTCTACTCGTTTACGAACCTTTTCACGCGACATAATACCACCCTTTTCAGTTCCTTCTAGTCCTTCGAAGATTTTGCGAGGCTGAAATCCAAGAACCATTGCATTCCCTAAGTGACGTGTCTTTCTCTTCTTATATGCAGGAGCATTTCCAAACACGAAGATTGGCTCTCCATTGAATCGAAAATCCCATAAATGATGATCAGGGTCGCGTGGACTGTCTTCTGGCCATTCAACTTCATCCATTTCATGTAAGTATTGAAGGATATCCCAAAATTGCTTACGATAATCCTCGAGAGAACCCTCTTGCTCAAAAGGCTCTACAAATACAAAGAGACCATGTCTTTTGTAATTTGGTAATTTAAACAGATCTAGAAAGCCTTCCACTGCAGAAGGTAGATTACTCCAGTCTTCTTGGCTAATATATGCATAACGAAGCTCGCCTTTCAATTCTCCACTCATTCCAAAAAAACAAGGAAACGTCTTATCCGTTACTGTGTTGTGGAAAGTTTCATATTCCTTATACAGCCAATTTGGTAAGTCGGTTCTAGTATGAAAATCTTCTTTTGTCAATAATGCCTGTTCCTTTGTAATCATACAATCGCCTCCACAATCATTATTCATACATCTCTTAGTCTTGTCTTTACCCAATCTTAAATTCCCTAAAACAATGATATTAAAATTCAAATAAACTTCACTGAAAAAGGTTATACAATGAAAAATATAGGGAATAGAAAAGAAGAATGAATTAAAAAAGTGGAGGATTCCTTATGGTAAAAATAATTCAAGATCAATCTCAAGTACATTGTCAAAGTGAATATGAAACACTAAAAAAAGTCGTCTTATGCGAACCTCAATATATGGAAATTAAAGAAGTAATTAATGATGTTCAGAAACAATATGTAAATGATAATATTGACCGTTCACTTGCTATTTCACAACATCAACAATTTGAAAAAGCCTTAGAGAATGCCGGTGTGGAAGTAATTAAATTAACACCAAGCAAAGACCATCCCGAACAAGTTTTCACAAGAGATATAGGCTTTACCTTGGGCAATCATTTGTTTATCTCCGAAATGGCAAATCCGATTCGTCAGGGTGAAGAGAAAGTGTTAGCTGATTGGATGAATGAACATGACATTTTTTACAAAAAACTTTCTGAACACTCTATAGAAGGTGGCGATGTTATTGTCGATGGCCATCGAGTGTTTATCGGGATTAGCCATCGTACATCTATGGACGCTATTAAAGTTTTACAAAAAGAGCTAACAGATTTCGATATCCTACCTATTGTTTTTAATCCAAAATACTTGCACCTTGACTGTGTATTCAATATTCTTTCTGCAAAAGATGCATTGATTTTTCCTGATGCGCTCGACAAAAAAATGGTGGAGCTATTATCGAGTATGTATAATTTAATCGAAGTGAGCGAAAGTGAGCAGTTCTCAATGGGTACCAATGTATTATCTATTGGACAAAATCGGGTAATAAGTTTACCAATTAATCATGACGTTAATCTTCAAATGAGGCAGCATGGCTATCAAGTGATAGAGGTCGATTTCTCGGAAATCATAAAATCGGGTGGTTCCTTCCGCTGTTGCTCTATGCCAATAGAACGACGCTAATAAAGTTACACACAAAAGACCCATTCCTCTAGGAATGGGTCTTTTTAAAGTGCATTATTTAGAAAGGATTTGTTGCTAATAAACTAGCTGTTTTCACATAAATTCTCGGATCTAATTTTAATTGTGACACAATGAACTCAGCTATATCTTCTGGTTGCATAAATTGGTCAATTTTATCTTTATCCACTAAAGAAGAATTGGTAGCTAGCTCTGTTACGACTGTACTCGGAGTTAATGCAGTCACGCGTATATTATTACGGCGAACTTCTTGAGCTAATGATTCTGTCAACCCAATAACCCCAAATTTAGATGCGCTATATGCACTGGAACCAGGCGCACCATTTAATCCATTTGTTGAAGAGATGTTAATAATATCTCCTCCATTTTTTTCAATCAGTTGTGGAAGTACTGTATGTGTTACATAATAAGTACCCATTAAGTTAACATCAATAATCTTTTTCCACTCTGCTGGATCTGTGTCTACTAATTTCTCAAAGCCACCAATTCCTGCATTATTTATTAATATATCGGCAGTTCCTAATTCACTAGTTAGTTTTTCGATTGCTTGTTTCACTTCTTCTAATGAAGAAACGTCTGCTGGCGCATAAGCTACTTTAACATTTAAGGTACCAATTTCTTCAGCTACACCCTTTAATGCTTCCTCTGTTCTTGCAAGTAATCCAACGTTTACTCCTTCTTTTGCTAAAGCAATAGCTATCGCTTCGCCAATACCTCTTCCTGCTCCCGTTACAAATGCCACTTTTCCTTTTAATGATTGTCCCATTTTTAGCAACTCCTTTTTCATGATAATCTACTCTAATCATAGTCCTGTAAAATGAAAAACTCCATTTAAACACCTTCACTATGTAAAATACTCCATCATGATATACAGAGGAAAGAAGCCGAGAGAAGTGTTTAATCACTTTTCACGGCTCTTTTTCATCCTCAATAGGTAACTATAACGCCTATCAGTTGGACCCTAAACATAGTGCACATACCAATTTTAATTACATGAAATGCTCCTTATTTGGAATTTACGGGGCATATTTATTCATCAAAATTTATCCTACAGAATGGGCATTACGTAGTAATATTATTTAATTCAAAACATCAAGAAGGTCTGTTAGATGTTAGTGGAATCTTCTCATAATCTTCCGGATTCAATGTTTCTACAGAACCATCTGCGACACCTTTAATAATTGCTTCTAGTCCACGTTCAACCGATTTAACAAGTTGTCCTTTTTCCTTCTGCCCCATCGTTTGTGTCTGACCTTTCACCTCAAAAAGCACAGTTCCACTACCATTCAGCGCATAACTTCCAAGAGCTGTGCCCGGGAGATCAAGCCCTTGAGAATAGAGTGAAATATTCTTGAACTTTGAGTTACCATAAGATTGAAGTTCGTTATAAGCTGCAACGTTCAATTGTCTTGAAAAATCATAGTTGTAGTTATCAGCATATTGGGCGTATTTCGCTCCTTCAGGTGTGTTCGGATCTGGAACAAACTGTGCGGATAGTGACAGCGTTACTTCATCCGAGGTGCCATCCACATAGTATATCCCTTGATGATGTAAATCCACAAAGACATCTACATTTCCATACTCCTCTTTTAATGCCTTATATACATCACGAGAAGTTTGTGATTCAGGTGTGATAAACCAACCTGGCTTATTAGATGCTCCTGGGAAGTCTTGCGCCTCTGGGACATAGTTTAAGTTTGGATTAAAATCTCTATTCACATCGAAACCTGGATTCTCGCCATAGTTATAACTTTGACTAATCCCTCGGTCTAAATAGTTCCAAGAAGGTTTAGCGCTTGCCAGTTGCGGGAAATCTCTCACTGCTTCATCCCATGTCATACTATTACGTCGTTTGTCCGCTTCAGATGCATCTGGATTCATCATAGGCATGAAAACAATCGTAACTTCTTCACGGATTTTCTTTGCTTCTTTTGAATTTGTGGAAAGGCTTTTTAAGAGATTTAAAAGAGCGACTGTACCAGTTTTTTCGTTACCATGAATTTCACTTTGAAGAAGAATAACTTTGTCACCTGTTCCAACTTTGGCAGTGTATATATCCAACCCTTTATGGGATTGACCAACGACCTCTACCTGTACAACTCCATTACTTGTCTTCTCAAGTTGTTTGAGTGTTTTTTGGAGCTCACCATGACTGATAAAACCAGAGATAGAGTATTCATGATGATGCGTTTCTTGTTTAACCATATCCGCAGCATAAACAGGAAAAGCCAAGCTTGTACATAGCCCTAATATACCTATTGTACTAACCATTTTTTTCTTCAATACATATCACTCCTTCTTCTAATTCTTAGAACTGTTACTAGAATAACAAACGAAATTTAAATAGTAAATTTATTATGAATATTTGATTAATTAGTATTATAATAGAGTTATATAGCTCAATTTATGTATACCTTTAGTGACACGAAGGACTAATTATTTCGACTACCAAAGTTACTCACTTTATAAGATAATTGAACTACATTGAAGTTTATGTTATTCCTTTTACCAATCTAATTCCCTTACTAAAAAAGAGTCGAGAAAAGTGATTATCACTTTTCTCGACTCTTTTAATCTTCTACTGGTAACCAACCTTTTACATTTACTAGTCTATCCCATAATGGATCAGGGATAACTAACTCTTCTTGCGCTTGTCTCGAAAGAGTTTTACGTATTTGATCTTCCTGGCCAGCTTGAACTTTATCCATCCACTTTGGTTCCATTAAAAGTTCTCGACCTAACGCAATGAAAGGCACTCCCGTTTCTAACGCTTCGACTACCTCATCCGGTGTATGCAATGAACCTACTCCAACTACCGGAGTCCGATTCCCTATTTTTTCATGTATCTTAATAATTCTTGACTCTGTTTTATCTTCTTCACGGAAGGAACCATTCCAGAAATGATTCACAGACACATGTAGATAATCTAAGCCCTGATCAGCTAGCTTATCTACGAATTGAAGAGTATCCTCCAATTGAATCCCAGGGTTACTGCCCTCTTCTGGAGAAATTCGATAACCAACAATAAATGGTGTTTTTGCATGTTCCCTTACTGCTTGTTTAACAGAATCTACGATTGCCATGGGAAACTTCATACGATTCTCAAGGGAACCTCCCCATTGATCTTCTCTTCTATTTGAATGCGGCGAGAAGAACTGCTGTAACAGGTAAGTGTTAGCTCCGTGGATTTCTACTCCATCAAAGCCTGCATCTATTGCTCTTCTTGTAGCATCTCCAAAAGCCTGGATTGTCTGCTTAATTTCATCCTCTGTCATCTCTCTCGGAACTATTGCACCTTCACGTTCCGCAGCAACAGCACTTGCTGAAACGGGTTGCTGATCTGGTAATAACTGGGCCGGCGACTGTCTGCCCCCATGATAAATTTGAATAATAGCTTTTGTTCCATTCGATTGAATGCTCTGAGCTAGTTTTTTCAATCCTGGAAGGAATTTATCATCATCGATGCTAAATTGTCCTGGAAATCCTTTACCACCCTTGATCACATATGCACAAGCAGTGATAAATGTACCAACACCACCAGAGCGCTCTTTATAATAGGCTAACTCTCTTTCCGATACTTCCCCACTTTCTTCCGAGGAATAGTGAGTCATTGGAGCGACCATAATTCGATTTTTTACTTTTACACCTGATGAAAACGTAAATTCTTGAAAAATCTTTTCGTATTTTTGTTTCATTTTATTAACCCCTTTACTAGTCTTCCTAAGAAGGACAATGTATCTTCTTTGTTAATACTACAGAAGTTAACGTTAATGTTCCAACAATCTGCCACATGAAATCCCTATGCTGCACACTATGTATAATAGTATACGTCATAGGGATTTGTTTATTGCTCAGCTCTAATTTTTTCTATTTCTTTCACCCAAGCGGTAATGTTTTGATGTATACGTTCATACTCTTGATCATTCCAGCATGTCCATACACATTAAGAGAGAATTCTTTTACTATATTCAGAGAGTTTTGTACAAATCTGTTGCTATGTTATTCTCAAATTTATAGAGCCACCGTGCTTTTGTAGTCAATCATATACATTATTTACAAAAAAAGACTCCTGACCGCAAATTAAATTCCGGTCAAGAGTTCTTTTATAGAATAACTAGTTGTCATTTATGCTTTAACTAGTAATCCGCCTTCTTTTAAATATTTTTGAATGCCTTCTGCAGCACGATAAGAAAGTGCACCCAGTGTACCAGTTGGATTAAAGCAACTATTATGTGGGAATGCAGATGCACCTAAAACAAACACGTTTTCAGCTTCCCACATTTGTAGGTAAGTATTTAGCGCTGATTTCTCAGGGTCTGTCCCCATAATTACTCCACCTGTATTATGAGTATTTGAATCTTTATTTACGTTAAATGGACCTTGCTCTTCATTTGTGTCAATAATATCTGCACCAATTTCTTCTGCAAATTTACGTGTAATTTTAGACATGTATTTCCCCATCGCACGGTCATTGTCTGTATATTCATATGTCATGCGTAATAATGGATATCCAAATTCGTCTTTAAATTCTGGGTCAAGGTCTAGATAATTTTCTTTATGTGGTAAAGATGCACCTTGCGTTTTAACTGGGAAATTTGAATTCGCATATTTAATAGATTTCTCTTTGAACTCAGCACCCCAGTTTGGCGTTCCTGCAGGTACACGGTTTACTGCAATCGGACGGTCGCCATATTGTGTTGAACGAATACCAGCTCCATGTATGAAATCTACTTCCTCATGGTCAAAGTTATCCCCCATGTATTCAGCAATCTCAATACCTAACGCTCCAGCACCACCATATAGGTTAAACTCTTTGTCCTCGAAGAATAACTGAGAACCTCCAGCTGTTACCTGATAACAGTAATTTTTACCGATTGTCCCTTTACCTGTTTTTGGATCATAAGGAGTGCCGATACCAGAGTTTAGAAGTAAACGAGAATTATTGAATACATAACTCGCAACTACAACTACATCTGCAGGTTGCTCAAATTTTTCTCCAGTTAGCATATCTACGTAAATAACCCCGTTTGCTTTACCACCACTTTTAGTTAATTCCACCACATTAGAATGTGTACGAAGATCTAGCTTACCTGTTTGTTTTGCAACCGGAATTACCGTTACTGCTGGGTCACCTTTCGCTCCATATTCACAACCAAAGTTTTCACAATACGCACAGTATTGACATGCTCCACGAGAGATGCCGTCAGGGTTTGTATATGCTTCAGAAAGGTTTGCTGCAGGAATAACGAAAGGTTTGTATCCAAAGCTTGTTGCCGCTTTTTCGAATTCTTTCATTAATGGTGTTTTCACTAAAGGAGGCGTTGGATATGGATTCGTACGTTTCCCCCAAAGTTCTACTGTTTCCCCTGAAATACCAGCCATTTTTTCGAATGTATCATAGTATGGTTCCATCTCATCATAGGTTATACCCCAGTCTTCAAGACCTTCCATCCAAGCAGGGATTTTTTCGATTCCGTAACGCTCAATTGTTTTTGTACGTATTTCGAAGTCATAAGGTAAGAAACGATAAGTTTGTCCATTCCAGTGACTACCTGCACCACCTACTCCGTCACCTACTATAAATGTACCGTAGTGACGCATTGGTAAAGCCTTACCGGATAATGTATTTCTATAAGTAATAGTTTCCTTCGAAAGATCTTGCATTAATTCTTGACGATGTTGATAACGAAGTTCATCATGTCCCATTGTATAATCAGCTGTTGTCCGGTCTTTACCTCGTTCTAACCCCACAACGCTTATGCCTGCTTTTGTTAGTTCAGCTGAAACGATTCCACCAGCCCAACCCATTCCTACTACTACAACAGGTACTTTAGGTAATTTTGTAACCATTTATATGTCAGTCCTTTCTATTATTAATGTCCCATATGAGAATTTAAACTTTGTGGTTCCAGTTCGATAAATTTCTCATCTTGTATTTCAGCTACATATTGCATACGAGATCCTGGATACTTACGCATACTCCAACCTAACATTTCATTGTTACCACCATACATTGGGTCTGCATATACACCTTCAATAGTTAATGTGCGTAGTAAATTGAAAAATTGAGAAGAGGAAATTTTTCCATATAATTCAACTTTACCTTCACTAAAAGAAAGTAGAACTTCATCTTGTTTAGCAGCTTCTAACTCTTTAAAATCAACTTCATATTGTTCATTACTATACTTGTCTAAACTAACTAAACCAGCTAGAAACAAATCTTTTCTAAGTATTTTCGTTTGTGGACCTTGGTTTTCTTCTGCTTTATAAAATGCACCTAAACGGTAGTCTTTAACGTTAGAACCCCATGGACCAGCCAACTGATGATCAATATAAATAGCTGCATTAAGTTCTTTTGCACCAGGACCATTTGCATCTTCTGGGAAAATACGTTCCACTGCTGCTTGAGTAACTTGATATTGGTTTGGTGTGAAGAACATTAAAGCTACATTTGGGTTAGCCTTAGGTGTTGCCGCGTGATTTTGAGTTTTAGTAGTGGTCGCTGATTTTTCATCTTTTATTAGAAGACTTCCTAAAGCTCCCCCTAAAACAACTCCCCCTACTGTCAAACCAGAATTTTTGATAAACGTCCGTCTAGACGATCGTTTGTCTAAAACAGTGTTATTCTTTTCTTGTTCTGACATAATAAAACCTCCTATAAATTTAATAGTTTTCTATTTAATCGATTAATAAATATTCTTCATTTTTTCTTTTAATGCACAATAGAGCTCCAATTGTAAACAATCGTATGCAGAACTGAAAAAGCAAGCAATGAAGCTATAAAAATAGTGTGTTTTCTTCCTGTCCAACAAAGAACAATGATAGCTAAACCAATCCCAGAACCTAATAAAGCAAACCAAGGGAATGGACTATTATAAAAAAAGAGTAAAAGTGCAAAATCAGCTACGATGAAAAGGGCCAGTAGCACTTGATTGAGCATCCTCAGTTCTTCTAAATTGTATTGCGTCATACTTATTCTCCTTTTTATGCAATAGTAAAAACACGTTTCAAAAGATGATTTTATTTTGTATACAAAATATATGTTTTTGTATACAAAAACAACATTATCTATTCTACTATATTCTTTTGTTGTTTGTACACCTTAAAAATTTTAGGAAATAATCATGAACAAGAACTTTTCACTCAGTTTGATATAACTTATTAAGTTAGTGAAAAGAGGATAAGTTTTCTTTATGACAAGACAATATTAGTACCTTAGAAGATGGTACTTCCCAAGTATGAACTGCAGCTTTTACATGATAGTGCGACCATTTTTAACTCTTAGAATGAAATTAGATATATTTATAGTGAATTTTAGAAAAGGGGCAAAGGTTATAAACGAGGACTATGTAGAAAAGTATTCCAAATAAAAAAACACCCAAAAAAGGTGCAATGGAGGTACTATAAGGATTTAGGCTGTTCGTGGTGAGTTATTAGCACTAATTCATATGCTAACTAGATAAATTAGTGCTCTGTATCATCTGGGAAATTTTAACATCTTACTTCAGGTAGGTTTGAATGCAATTTAATCATCACTTTTGGTGACTAACCATAAATAATTTAAAACTGCCCATTCCTTCCGATAAGCTCCAAAGTAAAATTCATGTCTTTATATAAATGTTCAGCTATGAGTTCTCCGGCAAGTTGTTCATCCTTATTCTTAATGGCTTTGTAAATTTCTTCATGCTCATCTATTATATTTGGACGACTATATATATCAAGCCTTAGACTAAACAAATAGAAAATTGTCTGAGCTTGCGCTAATCTTTCAATCATTATTGGATTTTGACATTCATTTATAATTAAATCATGAAAACGTTGGTTTGCATTATATGTATTTTTGGACTGTCCTTCCATAAGCGAATTACGAGATGCCTGGATAGTATTCTCAAGTTCTTTAACCTTCTCCACTGTCATATTTTTCGCTGCTCTTTTCGCTGCAAAGCTTTCTAGTACTATGCGCATCTCATATATGTATATCAAATCCTGTGCTGTCGGATTATATATATGCTTGTTCTTAATTAATCCCTCTTGCTCCAACCTTTTAATTGCTTCACGAATTGGTGTACGACTAACACCAATCTCATCTGCAAGACGCTCCTCTACTAACTTCATTCCGCCTTTGTAAGTTCCATCAAGCATAGATTCCCTAATGTATTCATAAGCCAATTTTTGTGCGTTCATCTTGTTTGAAACCATATCTTAACCCCCCGGAATTATTTTAAGTAAATACTTCCTTATTATACTTTACAAAGTATTATTTTAAAGAATAAAACATCCTCTTTAAAGGTAAATGATTGACACGGATATGTCGTTCGATGAACGCCTGTATGCCGATATTTGCTCGTTTATTAACACGCATTATTGAAGTTAAACCAACACTAGCCGGGAATTGCATCCGACCTATAAAAAGCAAAGTCACATAAAAAAGGGAGATGTTTTCACATGACAGTAACAACAAACAGTAAAAGCCAAGAAGCCGTGAACACACACATCGTCTTAGCTCGACCAATCAACGGTGTTGCACTCAATGGCATTGAATTCTTACTCAATGAAAACGGCACGCACCGTGAATTCGCAACAAAAGAAGATGCTCGTTCCTTTATTCGTGTAGAAATCTTCCCAGATTCCACCGATGAAGAACAAGACGGGTACTTTACATTCATGACTGCGAGTGATGCACTTGCATACGAAGATCGCATAGCTAGTAAGTAATCGAATAACCAACAAAAATCACTGGGCTACATACGTCTAGTGATTATGTAAGCAAACACACACTTAAAATTGGAGGACAACCAACCATGCCAGGAATTACAGAATTAAACACACTCGTTCACTGCGTTGAACAATGGTCCATCAATAAAGGGCTAGATAAAGCGGAATCCAGCAAGCAATACTTAAAAGTCGCAGAAGAAGTGGGAGAAGTTGTCGCAGCACTTGCACGAAGCGATATGGACGCTCTACGTGACAGTATCGGCGATTAAGTGGTCATACTGATTATCCTTGCCCAACAAAACAACATAACATTAGAAGAATGTCTGCAAACAGCCTACGATGAAATCAAGCACCGTACAGTCAAAGTGGTAAACGGTACATTCGTCAAATCCTCGGATTTGTAGGTGTGACCTTATAACAATAAGCCCTAAACCAACCATACAAAAGGAGGACATCCACCTGTCGTATTACGTTATCACCCAATTTGAAACCAAAGAGGCAGCAGAAACGTTTGCCTTTGTTCAAAAGGACACACAAATGGAGGTCGGCGAAAGAGACCGTCATGACAACCAACTCAGATACGAGGACGTACAAGTCGTTGTTGACGCCTATGCGGACTTGACAGATGAACAGCGCAATCAGATTGATGTGGCAAAAATCATCGAACAGCTATCGGACTTCGATTATTCCGACTACAACGAACACATCGAATCGCTGATTGACACCCAACTTAACCCAAAATAAAAACCTTCGGCATAGCGCCGTGGGGTTCTTTTTTTTATAAACGTGTAGAGAAGGAATAATCGCAAAAAACAGGAGCATACTGAACAGCACAAGATGAAAAATCATCTTGATGATGCACACAAAGGAGACATAAATAATGGCCAACTCTAACTCAAACCAACTCGTTGTTCCCGGTGCAAAGCAAGCGCTAGATAGCATGAAGGCAGAAATTGCATCAGAATTCGGTGTAACACTCGGCGTAGACGCATCGTCTCGTCAAAACGGCTCTGTGGGTGGAGAAATAACGAAACGTTTAGTGCGTCAAGCACAAACGCAACTACGCGGTAAATAAGAAGACTCACGCCCCGTTTATGACGGGGCTTTTTTTTGTTTTTATGTAAATATGTGGTTTAAAAATCCGATACATAGTCTG
The DNA here is from genome assembly GCF_038008345.1 of Psychrobacillus sp. FSL H8-0510. Taxonomy (NCBI): domain Bacteria; kingdom Bacillati; phylum Bacillota; class Bacilli; order Caryophanales; family Bacillaceae; genus Psychrobacillus; species Psychrobacillus sp. FSL H8-0510. The sequence goes on along the minus strand of NZ_JBBOYZ010000001.1, from coordinate 331,631 downwards.
TGAGACCTACTTTTTTTAAGTGGAGTGGTTTTTTCCTCCCACATAAAGATGACCTGACGTGATACTTTGTACCGTCACGTCCGATAAAAGGCACGAATATAAATAAACCAAAAATTAAAAGATGAAAAAGGACGATGATGATGATGATGAGATTATCGAGAGTATTATTTACCAGTATTTTAGCAATTATTATGGTGCTGACCATTGGTGTCAGTGCCGATGTGAAAGTGAACGCAGAATCCCTTGATAATAATACGTTAGGAAAAGAAATAGCAGAAAAGGCTAAACTTGGACTTGAGCTTGGCATTTCAGATAGTAATAAAGACAAAGTTGTATTTGTAGAAACTGTGGATGGGACTGAAAAACTACAAAATGCATTGAACCTCGGAGCCGGTAAAATTGTTGTATTGCCACATAGCAGTTCGTTTAAGGTAAGCGGATTAAAAGTTCCTGATAATACAACTATTATTGGTTATGGTTCTAAAATTTATAATGATAAAAAGCACACGACACTACTAACGATAGGTAGCGGAGTGAAGATATACGGTTTAGAAATACAGGGGGCAGGCAACAAAGATGCTAATGTAAAAGGTATCGGAATAAACATTGCTAGTGCGAATTCAGTGAATTATGCTAAAAATATTGTTATTCATGATAGCTTTATACATGACATCGGTTTTTATGGCATTAAAGCCGAGTTTGCAGACAATGTGACTGTTACAAATACAAACATTGAGGACATCGGCTATGCAGGCATTGGCGGATTCTCTGTTAGTAATTTCAACGTAGATAAGAGCCATATTAAAGCTATTGGACCCGGAACCGACGGAAATGCATATGGCGTGTTCTTTTCTAGGAAAGGTTCTAAGAGTGACCTGGGAAAATATCCACGAAGCAAAGACAGCTCGGTAACAAATAGCACCATAGAGGATATACCGTTATGGGAAGCGTTAGACACGCATGGTGGAGAAAATATTACGTTTAACCATAATAAAATAAGAAACGCGAAAGTCGGTATAGCGTTTGTTAATGCGACAGGTGATGGCAAAAAAGGAATATTTGGTACACAGCGCTCAACGGCAAAAGGTAACCAAATCGAAGGAATCGGCAAAGGTTGTGGCATTATTGTTGCCGGATCAACGTCAGATTATGCCAGTGGTCTTACGATAAGCGATAACCAATTAACAAATGCAGGGAAAGAAGGAAGCAGTATCTCAGGTGCAATCTGTGCCAAGCTTACGAAAGATTTAATAATAAAAGAAAATACCTTGAAGAATAGCTTCGCAAATGGTATTAGTATCAACACCCATAATAATCAGTTTTTAATTACTAAAAATAAAATTCAGGATGTACAGGACAAGACGTACGTAGTACCTGCTGCTATTGCAATACGCTCTACTCATAACGAAGGAACCATCTCACAAAACGTCCTAACTGGTGATGGTAAGTTATCAAACAAATATGTATCTGTCCGTGGGATTAACATATCCACCAAAATTAATGTAAAGCTGAAAATTGGCACGAATACAAATACCTTTAAACTACCTATTGCTGGTGGAACTGGTAGTCATGTTACGTATGTAAAATAATAAAACAACCAATCAATAAAACCCCTCGGCATAACGCCTTGGGGTTCTGGTTTATCTAAGATATACATAAAAATGGAGCTAGGATATGTTCTCCCAACCCATTTTATTTTGGTATTCTTTTTTTTCTAAATTCCTGTTGCCCCATCAAGCATTGTTATGTGCTTTTCTTATATTTTATAAAAGGAAACAGAGCTATCAAGAAAACAAGCAAAAACAGAGATACAATGATTTTGTTTCCTTTATCTGGCTCACCAAACAAATAAACTAGTATGTTTGCAAATGACGGCATACCAAGCCATTCTAGAATTGGAACCACAAGAAACATGCCAATTAAAAAATATAAAATAAAAATTTTATTACTCATATAGTTTTGCCGCTCCCTCATACCGTTAGATGAATTCCTCATATATTCAAGTACTTCGACATTCTTCCAGTAATACCTGCTTGTTGATCCGCGAGTTTAGTTCAATAAAAAAAGCTTTACTCCTTCTTGAAGTAAAGCACGTTAGAAGAAAATTAGAAGTAATGCTCCTACGATGAAACAATAATATGTAAAATAAACCAGCTTCCCATTTTTCATAATTCCCATAAACCACTTCATCGCAAAATAGGTCATTAATAGTGTTGCTATAAAAGCAGCTAAATACGGAATTGCTAAGGCTGCTTTATTCGGTTCATTCAGAAAATCAGAAAGACCTAATATAACTCCTCCGAGGCTAACGGGAATATACAACATAAATGAAAATCGAAGTGCCGTATCTTGTTTCATTCCAACAGCAACTGCGGAAATAATAGTTGCACCTGAACGACTAATCCCAGGTGTTAATGCGACAGCCTGCCCTAATCCCACAATAAAAGCATCCTTAATTGTAATATCACTTTCGTCTTTTTTACCTTTCAGATTTCGAATTACCCACAAGGCAATCCCTGTTACGAAAAGCATCACCGCAATCGTTGTCATGCTAACACTTTCTGCTATATAGTCACTTAACAATATTCCTAGAACACCCGCTGGAATAGAGCCAATGATGATAAAGAAAACAAAACGAAAGTCACTCTTATAACGACGATTTTTCGTTTTCAAATAAAGAAATGAATTTACTGCAAGCCTTGCGATATCTTTTCTATAAATATAAAGTATCGCAAATAGTGAAGCTGTGTTTGTTAATATAGCAAATGTAAATCCTTGTTCACCTAGCCCCAAGATTTCACTAGCAATCATTACGTGTCCACTAGATGACACTGGAATTGGTTCTGTAAAGCCTTGCACTAGCCCAATAATAATCATTTTTATTATTAAGATAACATCTAATTCTCCCATTTTACCTCCCTATGAATTCTCGTTTTAAGGAACAATTATTTTTACGGACCAAAACTATATTGATCCTCATCAATCTCTTTTAACCTTATCGTCGCTATTTTTTCTTTTAGGTTGAACAAGCCAAATTACGAATAGAAAAAATAATGCAAAGCACACTCTAAATAACGTATTTAGAACTCTGTCGTCATATAAATCTGTTAATAAAATAAAACTTAAAGCATATCCAATTATAAAAACAAGGAACAAGCGAAATTTCATTTTTGCACCCCCAATAAATCACCAGTTGCAATAATGATGCTTTTTTGATTGTTGATTCAAGGGTAATCTCCATATAAATAAGAGGAACGATACTACAACTAAAAAGATACGACCTAGTAAATCATGTCTTCCACATTAAACACTACCATACTTCTTACATTTTACTATTTCCAGTAGATAATTAGACTTTTTTTAGTCATTTCTTTAAGAAAATAGGAAACTTGGCATATCTCCTTATCCTTTTTCTAGCCATTTTATCAAAACTGCATTCAACGACTAATACTATATATAAAAAAACCAGCCCCTAATACAAATCAAAATTTGTATAGAAACTGGCGCTTATAGTTATTATTTACTTGAATTATAAGCCTCTAAGAATTCTTTCACTTTCGCTGGATCTGCAACTACTTCATTTCCAGTATCCACAAGTGGACTTACAGTAGAAACTGCTTTGTTTTTATTTCCTTGATAATAATTTAAAATTTCATCTTGGTTAATCGAATACAGAATAGCTTTTCTTAGATCTTCGCTATCTGATACTGCACGGTTTTTGGTATTGAACAATAGATAAGACACAGCGTTACTGTCACTTTTTTGAAGTGTTAACTTGCTATCGCCTTCTACTAAGTCATATTTTGTTTCTGGCACTCCGTTGAATATGTGAATTTCTCCATTACGTAATGCTGAAAGTGTGCTATCTGGATCTTGTATAAAACGTACAGTTACATTAGAGATTTTAGCTTCATTTTCCGTTCCTGTCATATATGCAGGGTTTTTCAAGAATATAGCTTCATAATCATTTTTGTGTGACAAAATGTAAGGTCCGCTTGCATATAACGTATTGTTATATTTGGCACCTTCTGTAACGGTGTTTTGGTCCCCATAAGGGATATCTTTGTTAACATCGAATGATTCTACATCGTATGTGTTAATGCTTTCTACTTGTTTCTTAGACACGATACCTGCAGATTGGTGGGCTAAATAATTTAGTACTTGTGGGAATGGATTTACTGTTGTAATTTTCACTACCTGATATTTACCCGCTGCATTATCAGCTGCATTTTTGTCTTCTACTAATTCTGATATTTTGGCATCTAAGCCCTCTTCAAGTGCTTCTTTTACAGTAACTTCGCTACCAGACTGGTTTACATCAAGCTCTGCCAGATCCGTTACTACTTCTATTTCTTCCATACTTTCATGTAAGCTATATGTGCGGTGATCTGGTACAGATTTTTCATCTTTAGCTCGGTTTAATGAGAATACTACATCGTCTGCTCCAACACGTTCCCCAGTATCCACTGCTTTTTCATCTGTAACTGCAGCAAAGTTGATATCATCACGAAGAAGGAAATAATAAGATTGGTTTCCTTCCGCAATGACATGGTTAAGTGATAAAGAACCATCTGAGACTACTTTATCGTCATCTGTTAAATTTACAAGTCTTACATACATATTTGTATTTAACGTATTTATAGAACCGTCATTTCCTTTAATCGGATCTAAAGATGTTAGTGCTCCGATTGGTTGTTGCATTATTAATGGTTGTGTCGCTCTTTTCGAAGTATCTACAAAGTCGATAGATTCCCATGCAATTGCACGTGATTTCGCAAGTCTTACTGTATCTGCATTTACAATTTCTTTGTTTACACCTTGTGCTTTGAACGAATTATATAAAGGGGCAATATATGCTTTATCAAGCACAAGACGTTGTTCTAATTGCTTATAAGTCTTCGTAAATTCTTCTTCCGTTTCTGTACTTGCTTGCTCTATTAACTTATCTACTTCTTCATCAGACATAATACTGTTATCACCATCTGATTTGAATAGTGAACGTACCGCATAATCAGGATTTCCTGTAACTGTTGTCCAGCTAGATAGTGCTAAGTCATAGTTTCCAGCATCTTTTTGTGCTGTAAAGCTACCGTAATCTGGTTGGATATTCAACTTCACATCAAAACCGTTTTTAATCAGTTGGTCACGTACGATATTCATGTCCGCTTCCCCAGTACTCATACCTAACAGTTCAATAGCTACTGCACTATCATCTGTTTTTACATCTTTGTTATCATTTCCTTTATCCGCAACGTCCGACTTCGTATTTACACACCCTGCTAATATCACTACCAGAGTGATCAGGATTGCCAATAAACTTTTTTTCATATTCATTTCCTCCTAAATAATTGTTTAATCCATTCTTGGATCAAAAGCATCTCTTAACCCATCTCCTAAGAAATTGAAAGATAATACAAGACCTATAATTGCTAGCCCCGGTATAATCGCTAGATAGGAATGCGATTCAAGATAAGTACTACCTATTTTTAAAATATTTCCCCACTCCGGAATATGTGGTTCAACCCCTAGTCCAAGAAAACTTAAACTACTCGTTGCAATTACAGCTCCTCCAATTGTTAAAGTGGCTTTTACAATCATCGGAGCCAGTGAGTTAGGTACAATCTGCTTAAAAATAATCGAGAAATCAGAAGCACCTAAAGCTCGTGCAGAATCGACATACTCATAGTTCGATACCATGAGTACGTTTGCTCTCATCGTTCGCGCATAGCTTGGAATTGCACCAACACTAAGTGCTAATATCAGGTTCATCGTGTTAGCTCCGAACGCAGCTATAATAGCAATCGCAAGCAAAATTCCAGGTATTGCATACAGGATATCTAGCAATCGCATAATAATATTATCCGCACGTTTTGTATAATATCCTGCTATTGCTCCAAGAACCCCTCCTATTATTAGAGGAATAATTGTAGAAGCAAACCCTACTAGTAGAGATATTCTTGCTCCAAAGATAATTCTAGAAAATAGATCCCTTCCAAAATCGTCTGTTCCAAAGGGATGCTCTAGGCTAGGTTGTTGAAGCAAGCTTCCATAATCATTTTCTACCGCCATATCATAATCGAATGTATACTTGCTACAAACTGATAGAGAAAGCATAAGTATGATGAAGAACATTCCTAATATTGCAGTGGAATTGCGAGTGATTTTACCCCAAATCGTGTTCCACTTTATAATTCTTGAACGATCGTGGCTCCGTATCTTTACTATTAAACTTATACCAAGTAACAGGTTAAACAAATTACCAGTTACAGATGAAGCAATCAATACAATAGCAATGACCAAAAACCAAGGTGGTGCAGATTCATCCTGTACATATTTTGATACAAGAGCTAAAGTTACTACTTGAAAAACCAGTATTCCCACCAGAATTCCCATTGCGGGTAAAAAAGTATCTGTCACATACGGCTTAAACATATTAAAAGCAGAGATTGCAATTACAAAAAGCTGTGTAAATAACATGTATACAGCAAATGTGTAATCTGGTGTTTTTTTGTTTTTTATCAAGTTAAAAGCAAATGATGCCGTAAAAACATTTGCACTCAATATACTTAAGAGTTGAATATATCCTAGCTTTCTTGTAATTGGCTGTATGGCACCAAATTTCAAAAGATCTTTTTTAATTTTCCATGTTAGGAAAAATTGATACAAAGTGAATAATGCATAAACTAAAAATATCGTAAAAACAAGAGACTTTATCGTTCCTTCTTTATAGTTAAAACTATTTATAAGGAAAACTAGGCTGACCACAATAGAAAGAACCAATGCAAAGTTTGCTTGCGTATACTCTCGAGACAATTTCAAAGCATGTTTTTTAAACGAGTTCACCCTCTACACCTACTTCTATATTACAGTTGCTTCATCTTAGATCGAATGCGAGGGTCAAAAAACGCATACAAAATATCGATGAGCACGTTTACTAATGAAATTGTTATAGCAATATATATGACCCCACCCATGATGGCAGGAATGTCGGGGATAAACTGTTTATCTACAATATAACTACCTATACCGCTAATATTGAATACTTTCTCTGTAACAGCTGCTCCCCCGAGCATATCTCCAAACAACAATCCAATTACTGTAATAATGGGAATCATTGCGTTACCAATAGCATGCTTCCATAGAACTTGACGTTCATTTAGCCCTTTCGCTTTTGCCGTAATAATATAATCCTCATTTATTATTTCTAGCATAGAGGAGCGAGTCATTCTTGCAACAGAAGCTGTAAGCCCTGTGCCTAAAACTATTACTGGCATAATAATCGACAACATATTCTGAGGATTATAAGTGGCAGGTAACCACTGCAGTTTAATAGAGAAATTTAATATAAATATTAAGCCCTGCCAGAAATTCGGAATAGATAATCCAATTAATGCGATAAACATAAAGGAATAATCTAGAAATGTATTTTGTCTAGTAGCTGATATGATTCCAACTGGAATGGCAATAACAATAGCCATTAATAGTGAGAAAATCGCAATTGTTAAAGTAATCGGGAACTTATTAGCAATACTAGCTGCTACGTCTTCATTCCCAGTAAAGGAAGCACCTAAGTCAAATGTGAAAATCCCTTTAACGGCATTCCATAATTGCATCAAGTAAGGCAGATCCAGACCATACGTATGATTAAAAGAAGCAATTTGCTCTTTCGTTGCAGATTCACCTAAAAGATTTGCAGCAGGATCAAAAGGCGACAAATATAAAATTGTAAATACTAGCACTGAGACACCTGCAATGACAAAAACACTCATAATTAGGCGCTCGAAGATAAATTTGATAAAGAAATTACTAAACAACAACAGCAATATATACATCAGTACTCCAGGTATAAAAGAAACAATTAAAAAGAGCGGATTTTTTAATAAACGTTGAAAAAAGGAGATATAATTTAGCTTTGTTAAACCCTGACGTTCATACTCGTCATTTATTTTTTCTGCGAGTATTTTCGAGTAGCGTTCCTCTGTTAGTCTATCTACTTCCCGATTCATTAGCTGTTCATCCACTTTTTCCTGAAAGAAAGCATGTTTTCGAACGTATTGTTCCTTGAAATCACTTAATAACTTTTCTTTAAGCCCTGCTGTTTGTAATGAGTCATTTATTATTTTATGAATAGTAAAATATGTATCACTTTTTCTTTTAGATTGGTAAAAGAAAAAAATAATAAGATGTAAGGGTAATCCTAATACTAACAACAAATATTTGTAGGAAGGTCGTTTCATCATTTTCTCAAAAACATATGAAAGATGAGTAGAAAAACCAAAATTGAGCGATGGTTCTTTGTGCAATTCCATCGACTATTTACCTCCTTTCTGATATTGTATAATTCCTAGTGGTATTGTAAAGTATAGATAGGAAATTTTATTTAGTCAATGATATTTATTTAATATTATATATATAGGAATAGGTAGGTGTTTTACGTTGGAGACGGTTCTAAAGGTTAAAGATTTACATATCTCGTTTCTGACCAGCGACAAAGAATTTGAAGCTGTGCGAGGTGTCAGTTTTGAAGTGAAAAAAGGAGAAACTATTGGGATTGTTGGAGAATCAGGTAGCGGCAAGAGTGTTACCGCTCGTTCAATTATGAGATTACTCCCTTCCCCTCCTTCCTTGTTAAAAAACGGCGAGATTGAATTTCTCGGAGAAAATCTTATAAATAAGTCAGAAAAAGAGATGGAAAGTATCCGAGGGCAAGATATTAGTATGATCTTCCAAGACCCTATGAGCTCCCTTAATCCTACTCTTCGAATTGGCAAACAAATAGCTGAAAGTTTGATCAAACACCAAAAGTTATCCAAAAAGGAAGCAAAAAAACAAGCACTCGACCTACTCAAACTAGTAGGAATTAAAAATAGCGAAGAACGTTTCAATCAGTATCCGCATGAGTTTTCTGGTGGAATGCGTCAAAGGGTCATGATTGCAATAGCATTGGCTTGTCGTCCTACTCTTCTGATTGCAGATGAACCTACAACTGCACTTGACGTTACCATTCAAGCGCAAATATTAAACCTCATGAAAGACATGCAAGCACGTTTTGGAACATCTATTATTTTAATCACCCATGATTTGGGTGTAGTGGCCGGAATGTGTGACCGAGTAGCAGTCATGAAGGATGGAGAAATTGTCGAAACTGGGACAACGGAAGAAATCTTTGAAAACCCTCAACATGACTATACAAAAAAACTGCTTAACGCTCTTCCAAGATTAGATCAGAAAAAAAAAGCTAAACGTCCTTCTCTCCATACCCTTGGGACAGAAGACGGAAAACCTCTACTAGATGTACGTTCCCTTAAAATGAATTTCGATGTTGGAAAAGGCAATGTACTAAAAGCAGTTGACGATATTAGCTTTTTCATAAAACCTGGAGAAACATTAGGGTTAGTCGGAGAATCTGGTTCAGGTAAGTCTACAACTGGTAGAGCAATACTTCGACTTCATGAACCAACAGACGGAGATGTATTATATCAAGGTTTAGCGATAAATAGACTTAGTAAAGATGAAATGAAAACAATGCGTCGACATATGCAAATGATCTTTCAAGATCCCTACTCTTCATTAAATCCACGCTTTAAAGTATTGGATATAATCGGGCAAGCATTAGATATACACCGTTTAAGTAAAAACAACGAGGAAAGAAAACAGCGCGTCGAAGAATTACTCCTAATGGTGGGACTAAAACCTGAACACGCCATGCGGTACCCACATGAATTTTCTGGTGGGCAACGCCAAAGAATCGGAATCGCTCGGGCACTTGCTGTTGAGCCTGACTTTATCGTTTGCGATGAACCCTTATCCGCTTTAGATGTCTCTATACAATCTCAGATTGTCGACTTGCTAGAGGATCTCCAACATCGTCTAGGGCTTACCTATTTGTTTATTGCGCATGACTTATCAATGGTCAAGCATATTAGTGATAGAGTGGCAGTTATGTACGCTGGGAAAATTGTAGAGCTTGCAGAAAGCGAGGAGCTCTATTCTAACCCTCAGCACCCTTATACAAAATCATTACTAGCCGCAATTCCAATTCCCGATCCTAAAGTAGAGGCCAAGAAAAAACGGTCTCTAATGGAAGATAACTTAGAAATAGATAAATACCAATTGAGTCAATCCGAGTTAATAGAGGTATCCCCGGAGCATTGGGTAGCTATTCCTAAACAACATGCTCAAATCTAGCAACGCATATTAACGCATGCAAAAAGCCACCTAAATAGGTGGCTTTAGTTTGACGACAAAGGTATTTTTATAAACGGTTATGAATAATAATAAATGGGTTTATTCATCCTATTAAAAGTAAGATATTGAATACTCTATTGGAACGGTTTATAAGGCAAGGTCCACCACGAAGACTCCAGTGGGAAAAGCTTGAGCTGAAGACCCCGCAGGAACGTAGTGACGAGGAGGCTGAAGCCAAGCCCGCGGAAAGCGAAGTGGTGGGCCTTGCCGAGTTTAATATTCAACTCTATACACCTAAAATTGAGTTTGTCTACAGTCTGAAGCCACCTAAATAGGTGGCTTTTTGCATTAGATATTTTTTTTAGTTTCTGTTTCTTTATCTTCTATTCTAAATTCTTCTGCAACATCGTCTACTATATCTTTAGTTGAGTTTTTGAATTCTTTTAACGTCTCTCCAACTGCTCTACCCAATTGAGGTAACTTTTTCGGACCGAAAACGATTAAAGCAATGATTAATATAATGATTAAACCAGGTATTCCGATATTTGGCATTATAATCTCTCCTATACTTTTTCTATATAATTTTCACGTGGTTTTTGCAATAGTTGTTTATCCGACAAAAAATATTGGTTGTTTTGTATCAATTACACATTATACTCCTACGTTTAAATTTGTAAATACCTAGGTACTCAAAATGAATTGTGTGAGCTTGAAATGTCTCCTTAATACAAAATCTACTTTTTTCACTTCGCTAACTTTCTTGAGCTTTGTTTATGCAACTAGTTCTTTAGCTTTTTTCACCTTCAAAACACTAGTTACTTTATATCAATAACACAGACGTCTTTACTATAAATTTGCAATATTTATGCGAATTTAATGTTTTTTCAGAATAAAATTATATTTTCTTATCCGAAATAAATATGTAGTATTGAAGAAATAAAAGGAGTAGACTGGTAAACGGTTGTTTTGTTATGTATAAAAATTACATTTTCATAGTTTTGTGAACTATGTTAAAGGAGAATAAAAGTGACGCAATATAACTTAGAAGAATTAAAACTGTTGAATCAAGTAATATTTGCTTTATTTATAGTAGCAGATTTAGCACTTGGTCTCTTTTACTATAATAATGAGTTCCCTTGGTTCGCGTTAATAGGTTCAAGTATTGGACTAGCTATTATTGTTCTTTGCTGGACTGGAAAAAAATATATATACTTTATCTCATTTTTATTGGTTTATACGATCCTATTTTCATTAGTTTATAACTGGCATTCATTTTTTCATTAATTAGATTATTTTTTTAATTCATTGTTTACCTGAATAAACAATTTAAGCTATTTTTCTACTAATTTACGTTGGAGGTTATATTATGTCAGAACAGGAAAAAAAGGCTCCATACTTAGATAAACGTTCATCTAGACGTACATTTATCAAAAATTCTGGATTAACAGTTGGTGGGGTTGTACTAGGTGGAGCGCTTGGTTCTTTACTAGGTAAAGACTCAACATCTAAAACTCACGAAACTGGCGTTCATTCAACATCTGCTGCGGTGAATTACAACCAAGCACTAATGTATTTTGACAAAGCACAATTCGATACGATAGATGCGGCAACAGAACAAATTTTCCCTAAAACTGAAGTAGGACCCGGTGCGAAAGAATTACTTGTTGCATATTATATCGATCATCAACTTGCAGGAAGCTTCGGCCTTAACTCAAGAGAATATATGACTGGTCCTTTCTTCCCTGCAGAAGCAGTTCCACAACAAGGATACCAAACCCATTTAAATCGTCAGCAAGTTTTTAACCTTGGAATTACAGCTTTAAATACAGAGGCTGCGAAGAAATCCGATGAGAAACCTAAATTTGCTAATTTAACAGAAGAACAACAAATCGAGATCTTAAAAGATTTCGAAGCTGATAAAGTTAAATTAAGCGGAGCTGTTAGTTCATCCTTTTTCTTTACTTTGCTTAGAAAAGTAACGATTGAAGGAGTATATGCTGATCCAATGTATGGCGGTAATAAAGATATGGCTGGTTGGAAAATGAAAAATTTCCCTGGACATCAAACGAATTATATGAACGTATTAGAAAAAGATGAATTCGTGAAAATCGCTCCTATGAGCTTAAACTCGCAACATCAACATTAATATCTACCAATAGAAAGGGTGAAAAACTTTGGCAACTAAATTACCAAAAACAGATATAGTTTTAGTAGGGGTAGGTTGGGTAGGCGGTATTATTGCAGCTGAACTTACAAAAAAAGGATATAAAGTGGTAGGTATTGAACGTGGTAAAGAACGTTCTACTGAAGATTATTTTATGGCTCACGACGAATTACGATACGCAGATCGTAAAGAAATGATGCAGGATCTTTCAAAAGAAACACTTACATTCCGTCATAATACGACACAACGAGCATTACCTTATCGTGAATGGGGTAGCTTCTTAATTGGAGAGGGAACAGGTGGTTCAGGAGAGCATTGGAATGGACAAACTTTCCGCTTCTTACCATACGATTTCGAGATCTATTCAGAAACTGTTAAACGTTACGGAAAAGGTAAAATCCCTAAAGGGATGATGCTTCAAGACTGGGGTATAACTTACAAAGAGTTAGAACCTTACTTTGATAAATTCGATGCTATGACTGGTATTGGCGGCGAACCGAATCCATTGCCTGGTTCTCCACAAGTTAAATATCCTAATCCACCAATGTTGGAAACACCTGTTACAGCATTATTCAAAAGTGCAACTAAAGATCTTGGATATCATCCATACCATATGCCATCCAACAATTTAACACAACCATATACAAATCCAGATGGTATTGCTCGTAGCGCTTGCCAATATTGTGGTTTCTGTGAACGTTTTGGTTGTGAATATGGAGCGAAAGCATCACCAGTAGTTACAGTATTACCTGTAGCTAAGGAAACAGGGAACTTCGAAGTTCGGCCTCATTGTGTAGTACGTAAAGTTCTACACACGAACGGAAAAGCTACAGGTGTACTTTATGTAGACACACGTACTGGTGAAGAGTTTATTCAAGAGGCAGATGTAGTTGTAGTTTCAGCCTATCAAATGAATAATATTAAACTTCTATTAAATTCTCAACTTGGACGCCCATATGATCCAGTTACTGGTACAGGAGTTATTGGTAGAAACTATGCATATCAAACATATTTGGGTACTGCTGTTGGTTTCTTCGATAAAGATTTTAATATGTATGCTGGAGCAGGTGCTCTAGGAGCTCAAATTGATGACTTCAATGGAGACTTCTTTGATCACACTGACTTAGATTTCTTACATGGTGCTACAATTCATATTACACAACTAGGGGATCGCCCTATTGCGAATAATCACGTACCACCAAACGTTCCAACTTGGGGCAAAGAGTTTAAAGACGCTTCTGTCCAAAACGCAAACCGAGCTCTTATCATTAAAGCACAAGGAGCTTCCCTTCCTTGGCAAGATAATTACATCGATCAAGATCCAACGTATAAAGATGCATTCGGTGACCCATTACTTAGAATGACGTTCAATTGGAAAGACCAAGACCGTCAACTAATGAAATTTATGGGCGAAAAATGTGCTGAGATCATGAAGCAAATGGGTGCAAAAGAAGTTAAAATGACTGGTGATGAAATCGGCGATTACGATATTCGTAACTATCAGTCTACTCATAATACTGGTGGAGTAATTATGGGTGCTGACCCAGAAACAAGTGCTTTAAACAGTTACCTACAAATGTGGGATTGTGAAAACGTATTCGTACCAGGTGCAAGTGCCTTTGCACAAAACTCAGGATACAACCCAACGAACACTGTTGGCGCATTAGCATATCGTGCTGCTGAAGGTATTGAAAAATACTTAAAAACTGGCGGATCTTTAGTTTAAAAACGAGACGCTTCTAAATGAACAAATAATATTTGCTTAACTATAACGATAATTTCTACTCATAGAATTAGCCAACAACTTAAAAACTGCTACCTTCTTTCCATCAAAGAAGGTAGCAGTTTTTTAATATATGGATTCATCCTCAAACTTCCAACTACTCTTTTGGTTTCTAAGAAACTTACACAGTCTTTATAAATACTTCTAATATCTTTGTGTAAATTTCAGGCTGTTCATCATGAACCAAATGCCCTGCAAACGGTACAATTGCAATACGTACTTTTGAATTTATCTCAGGATAAATGGATGCACCGATAGTTTCATTCCGCTTTTTCTCCCCTACGATGAATAGTACTGGGAATTCAAATTTTGTTACTGCCTTTACATCTTCAAATGGATACCAGTTTTCGCTTTTTCCAAAATGAATGAACTGTCGCCAATCAGATTCATGTAGGTGATCAAAGTAATTAGCGAATTCTTTGTTTTGTAATAAATTATTTTGCCCATTAACATCTTCCTTATGGATTTCCAACCAGTTGTCCGGCTTTACTGGTGTAACTCCTGAAATAGCTAACGTAATAACCCTTTCTGGAAACATGTGTGCAAATTTAATCGCTACAAGTGCACCCAACGAACACCCTACGAGATGAACAGCAGAAACTTTTAAATAATCCAGCGTTTCCAATAAATCCTTTGCAGAATCCTCAAAGAAATTTTGTATATTTTCTGTTATAGATCGACCATGACCTCTCAAGTCTGGAGAAATCACTTGGTAATTATAGCTAAAATACTCTCTTTGAAACTCAAAATCTAATAATCCAGTTTGCAAACCTGTATGTACAAAAACGATAGGTTTCCCATTACCCATAACATTTGTATGCAATATCAATCTATCTCACCTTTTAAATGTTCCTGTTTATTTAGAAACCTAATAATCCTTGCCTTCTCTTTTATTTCTAATAGATGGAGTCCGGTATCACTTGTCGCAAACCCAAATTCACTTTCATTAGGCTGCTTTAAAAATGCTTTGATGAATTGAGAGATAAACCCACCATGAGAGACAATTGCCACCCGATTATATCCCTGATAATCTTGGATGATTTTGTGAAAAATTCTTTCTGCACGAAAGCGAAACTCTAATTCTGATTCACCCTGTTCAATAGGAATATGTAATGGTCTTCCTGCTAGAGGTAGTGGATACTTCACCCGAGCTACCTCCTTAGAAAGTCCCGCTAGCACACCATTATTAAATTCCATTAAATCAGTTTCAATGAGCAAGTTGCAGCCGACGAATTTTTGTAGTATTTCGGCAGTGCCCTTTGCTCTTAATAAAGGACTTGCTAAGATAATATCAGGTGGTAGATGTTTTGCTACGTATGCCCCCATTGTATTTGCTTGCAGCTCCCCTAATTTAGTCAAGGCGAAGTCTGCTCTTCCTTCATGCACTCCCAGTAAATCTGCCTCCGATTGTCCATGTCGTATAATAAGTAACTCCACCTGCACATCTCCCTTTTAACGCATTACATATTCTGCTAATACACTTTGTACCTTATATATATTTAGGGTTTTATTGAATTTCTTTTGTATAGGAACTGAGCTTCCCGATAACCAAATTTTTAGTTCCGCGTCCAGATCAAAGGTGCCAGCAGTTTCAATTGAAAAATGAACGATACTTCTATATGGAACAGAATGATACTCTACCTTTTTTCCACTCATACCTTGTTTATCAATAAGCAATAACCGCTTGTTTGTAAAAACGATTAAATCCCGGATAAGTTTATACGCATGTTCCACCTTTTCAGAAGAGGCTAGTAAATCCTTTAACTCACTTTCAACCTGGCTATTTTCTATCTCCGACACATTCCCCATTAGCCCATCTAAAAATCCCATCTCTATTCCCCCTAATACATTTTAGTAACTATTCAATAGTTGTATCCCAATCTCCTGCTAGGATATGAAAAAAGCCTACTCCCAATTACAATATATTGCTATCGCATAGTAACATATTTCATTATCTGAATATTTTTTTATTTAATTTTTGCAAATATTATCTAGAAACCAAGATAAAAATAAGATACACTGAGTACGATTTGTTTTGTATTATTACTCTTTAATAATTAGTATAAATAAAATTTACTAAACAAATAGTATATGTCAAAGGAGAAATAAAGTGACGCAATATAATTTGGAAGAATTAAAAATTTTGAATCAAGTATTATTGGCATTATTTATAGTAGCTGATTTTGCTCTAGCTCTTTTCTTCTATAATAGTGCATTCCCATGGTTTGCTTTAGTAGGCTCGGGTCTTGGTCTAGCCATTATCGTTCTTTGTTGGACAGGAAAACAACATTTGTACTTTATAAGCTCTTTAATTGTATTTACTGTACTGTTTTCTATCGTCTATAACTGGCATTCCATTATCCATTAATTTTTTTGCATAAATATTTACCTAGTTAAAATTCTCAACTACTTATATAGGAGGTTATATTATGACTGAACAGAAAAAAAATACACCTGTTTTAGACAAACGTTCATCGAGACGTACTTTCATCAAAAACTCAGGTTTAACAGTTGGTGGCGTCGTTTTAGGAGGAGCCCTAGGGAGTCTTCTCGTAAAGGATGGAAAGACTACAACGAATGAAACAAATGTGCACTCAAGTACTGCTCCTTCTAACCCAAATGTTGCTTTAATGTACTTTACACCCGAACAATATCGTATAACGGAAGCTGCTTCTGAGAGAATTTTCCCGAAAGATGAAAACGGTCCTGGTGCAAAAGAATTACTTGTTGCCTACTATATTGACCATCAACTTTCAGGTGCTTGGGGCATGGGATCAAAAGAATATACATCTGGACCATTCTTCCCTGGAGAAGATACCCAAGGTTATCAAGGTCGCCAAAATCGTCAACAAATCTTTGAAATTGGTTTAAAAGGAATCCAAGATCACAGCTTAAAAACATATGATAAATCTTTCATAGAACTTTCGGAAGATGAACAAGACGCAATATTAACCGAGTTCGCTGATGGAAATGTGGAGCTTAAAGGTGTATCCTCTGCTCATTTCTTTGGTGTCCTAAGAACAGCAACAATTGAAGGCGCTTACGCTGATCCTCTATATGGTGGTAATGCAAATATGGAAGGCTGGAAGATGAAGAATTTCCCAGGACATCAGATGAGCTTCCTGGATATTATTGAAAAAGAATTTACGAAGATTGAACCGATGGCGTTAAATTCTCAGCACAAACATTAATAGAATCATAGCTATATAGAAATTGACGATTGAGGGGGAAATAATAATGGTAACAAAATTACCTAAAGTAGATGTTGTCACAATAGGTGTTGGTTGGTCCGCTGGTATCATCGCGGCTGAGCTGACAAAACAAGGTAAAAAGGTTGTTGGATTAGAGCGCGGTAAAGAGAGAAAAACAGAAGATTATTTTATGGCCCATGATGAGCTTAGATATGCAGTTCGACATGAAATGATGCAAGATCTTTCAAAAGAAACAATTACTTTCCGTAATAACGACAAAATGCGCTCTCTTCCTATGAGATCTTATGGTTCATTCTTACTCGGTGTTGGTGTTGGTGGTTCTGGTGCCCACTGGAACGGTCAAAACTTCCGTTTCCTTCCATATGATTTTGAACTGCGTAGTAAAACAATTGAAAAATATGGTTTAGATAAAATACCTGCTGATATGACTATCCAAGACTGGGGTATTACATATGATGAGATTGAACCTTATTATGATCAATACGAAAAAATGGCAGGTATTTCTGGCGAAGACAATCCACTAGGTGGAAGACGCTCTAACCCATTCCCTACTCCGGCGATGAAAAAAACAGAGGCAATGCGCTTATTTGATGAGGCTACAAAAAAAATGGGTTATCATCCGTATGTGCAACCTTCTGCCAATCTATCTGAAAATTATACAAACCCAGATGGAATTTCTCGAGTTGCTTGCCAATATTGTGGATTTTGTGAGCGTTTTGGCTGTGAATATGGTGCAAAAGCAGAGCCTGGTGTAACTGTACTGCCAGTTGCAAAAGCTACTGGCAACTTTGAAGTTCGTCCACATTCTGAAGTACGTCGTATTTTATACTCAAACGGAAAAGCTACCGGAGTTCTTTACACAGATTTAACTACTGGGGAAGAATTTGAACAATCAGCTGATGTTGTCGTATTATCAGGATATGTATTTACAAACGTTCGTCTTCTATTACTTTCTGGAATTGGAAGACCTTATGACCCAACTACTGGTACTGGCGTTATTGGGAAAAACTATGCCTATCAAATTCGTAAAGGTAGAGCAACTGGATTCTTCGATGATCATAAATTCAACAACTTTGCTGGTGCCGGCGGTTTAGGTATGATTATTGATGATTTTAACGGAGATAACTTTGATCACACTGATTTAGATTTTATTCACGGTGGGATGATTATCCTTGGTCAAACAGGACAAAGACCTATCGCTAACAACCAAGTTCCATCTGGCACAAAATCTTGGGGTAAAGATTTCAAAGATGCTTCCCTAAAATATACAAATGCTTCCTTAACGGTAAGTGGTGAGGGTGCTTCGATGGCTTATAAGCAACATTTCCTAGACTTAGACCCTACTTATAACGATGCATTTGGAGATCCATTAGTTCGAATCACTTTTGACTTCGAAGAACAAGATCGTCAATTGACGAAGTACTTGGCTGAAAAGTGTGAAGGAATTCTGAAAGAAATGGGTGCGAATCATGTGGATGTTAGTGGAGATCTAGGGCCTTACAATGTAGCTGAATATCAATCCACTCATAATACTGGTGGTGTAATTATGGGTGCAGATCCTGAGACGTCTGCAGTCAACAACTACTCACAAATGTGGGATGTTGAAAATCTATTTGTTGTAGGGGCTTCTTCATTCCCGCAAAATGCTGGATACAACCCAACTGGTACTGTAGGTGCATTATCTTACCGTGCGGCTGAAGGTATTCTTAAGTATATGGAAAAAGGTGGATCGTTAATTTAGTATTAATTTCATAGAATTAGTCAACAACAAAAAGCTACTCACTTCTTTTTATTAAAGAAGTGAGTAGCTTTTTCTTACTAACCCCCAATTTTAGGAGGGTATTTAAAAAATAACGGAGAAACTATTTCGTTTCTCCGTTATTTAGTTCATGCAACCCTATTTACTGTTATTCAGTCACATTATCCACTACTACATCCGTTTCAATCTGGTTTGCTCTATTATTTTTTGCTTTAATAAAGAACATGATTGTCAAAATAATTGTTAATACTATTCCAATATAGAAGGATAGTTCCAAGTCTAACCTAAATCCAATCTTTGCGTTTAAGATATAGACAAAAACCATATAAGTGATAAACAGTGCTGGTATTAGCGACACAATGTAGTTCTTTCCTTTAATGAACAAATACATTGTCGCAATCCATAAGGCGATTGCCGCTGTTGCTTGGTTTGCCCAAGAGAAATATCTCCACAAGATGTTGAAATCAATTTGCGTTAACATCGCCGATATAGCAAACAATGGAACAGCAATCATCAAACGTTTCGCCACTTTTTTCTGATCAATTTTCAAATAATCTGCAATGATTGAACGTGCAGCACGGAACGCTGTGTCACCTGATGTAATTGGTAGTACAACAGCACCCAGTACCGCAATTGTTCCACCAATAGCTCCTAATAAAGTCATGGATACTTCATTAACTACTGCAGAAGGTGTCCCTGTTGCGATAAATTCACTTAATGTTTGTCCGTCTAGCATACTCATTGCCGCTGCAGCCCAGATCATCGCTATGACTGCTTCCGTAATCATCATGCCATAGAATACATAACGACCTTGTGATTCTTTTTCGACAGTTCTCGAAATAATTGGTGATTGTGTCGCATGAAAGCCAGAAAGTGCACCACATGTAATCGTAAAGAACAGAATCGGGAAAATTGGTACATTATCTGGGTGCATGTTTGTTAACGACAATTCTGGAATTGTATAATCAGAGACTAGTAAAGCAACTCCAACCCCCACGGTACCAATCAGTAGTACTGCGCCAAAGTATGGGTACAGTCTCCCGATAATTTTATCTATTGGAAGAATTGTAGATAAGAAATAATAAATAAAAATAACAACAATCAATATCCATAAAGCTACTTTACCATCCATTAATAGCGCTAATAAAGAGGCAGGTGTTGTTACAAATACTGTCCCGACTAATAAAAGAAGCAGTAATGCGAAAACGTTTACAATATGTTTCGAAACGTTACCTAAGAACTTTCCAGCTAACTCTGGAATATGTGCACCTTTGTTGCGAATGGAGATCATACCCGTTAAATAGTCGTGTACAGCCCCTGCAAAAATGGCTCCTAAAACAATCCATAAGAAAGCGACTGGTCCGAATAACGCACCCATAATTGGTCCAAATATTGGACCTGTTCCTGCTATATTAAGCAGCTGAATGAGCGCATTTTTTTGTTTATTCATCGGTACGAAGTCAACGCCGTCTGCATTTGCATATGCAGGTGTTTTTCGAGCATCTGTAGGATCAAAAATCTTTTCAATGAATTTCCCATAAGTAAAATACGCGATAATTAATAGTGCAATTGCACAAAAAAATGTAATCATGTGAGCCCTCCTATTTCCTTCTATTTCTGAATTTAGTTTTTCTTGCCATAAGGTATATTTAGTTTATGGCAAATTTTCAAAAATAGGAGTATTTCGGTGCAACATGCAAGTTTAAGAGTTTAACATGCAAATAGTGGGAGATAACACGTTATTACAGTTCTAAACGCTGGCGTAATTCTTTAACGTAATTTCTACTGACAGAAAGCTTCTGTTCTAATCCTTCCAACTCTAGCTGATAAGCACCATTAAACCATGGTGTTAAGCGGCTGACGTATTTCAAATTAACGAGATATCCTTTATGAATTCGAAAAAATGAAAATGGTACTAAACGACTTTCAAGCTCTTTCAAAGTTGTCCGCACATCATATCCATCGGTTTGCGTAATAATTTTCGTTACTTTGTCATCTCGATAGATATACAAAATATTCTGCGGTAGAATATAATCGATGTCACCGCCAGTTTCTATCGCCAATTTCCCAAGCTTCTCCATACTGTCAGCCGTTGGTGCGGGATATAACGTCTTTTCTATTCGGTCTATCGTTTGCTCTAGTAGTCTTTCATCGTACGGTTTCAATAAATAATCGACGGCATTAATCCGAAAGGCCTCTGCCGCAAATTGTGGATAAGCCGTTGCAAAAATGATGAGTGGCACTTTTTTAAACCCCGACAAGGTTTTAGCTACTTCTATTCCATTCATTTTAGGCATCTCGACATCTAGAAAAACAACATCCGGATGGATCTGTAATGCCTTTAAAATTGCAGCCTCTCCACTCTCTGCCTCCCCTACCACTTGAACTCTTGGAAACTTACCTAGTAAATACGTTAATTCCTCTCGTGCATAGCGTTCATCATCTACAACCAATATAGTAATCGATCCCATCAGGCATTCCCCCCCAATTTAGGAATTCTAAAGGAAATAGCTGTTCCTTCATTCTCTTTACTTACAATCTTTAAACCCGCCTGGTCTCCAAACGTCATTAGTAGTCTACTATTAATATTGAATAATCCTACTCCAGTTCCTGATTCGGACTCGAGCGGCATTGTGCCCAGAACAGCGAGTCGTTCAGGTAATATCCCTTTCCCATTGTCTTTCACCATAATCTCAATTTCTGCATCAAAGTCACGTACCGTCATCTTAACCACACTATTATTTTCCATATCCTTAATGCCGTGGTGAATAGCATTTTCAACAATGGGCTGTAATGTGAAAGGAGGAATCTTTTCATTTAGCAAATGTTCATCCACGTCATATAAAATGGTCAGTCGATCTATAAATCTAGCTTCTGTTATTTCCAAATAAGCTTTAACATGCAATAGCTCTTGCTCAAGTGTTATTTGAGACGCAGTTGTCCCTGTGACATTTTGTCGCAAAAAATAGGATAATGACGTCAGTAGTTTCCTTGCCCGATCAGGATCTGTGCGAATCAACGACACAATAATATTCATAGAATTAAATAAAAAGTGGGGATTGATTTGCGCCTGTAACGCTTTGATTTCAGCCTCTTTTGCCAACTGATAAGCATGATCAGTTTCAGCAATTTCTAGCTGGTTACTTAATAGGGAGCTCAATCCGACAATTAGTTCAATATTATCTTCAGTTATGACTTTTTCAGATGGATAGTATAGTTTCAGTGTGCCAATGGTTTCTCCACGCTGTATAAGTGGGACAATGACTGCTGCTCCTAATTGACAGCCTGGATAATTGCAGTGAATGGTGCCATCATTGACAACAACTACCTCTCCATGTTGTATGACATTTCTGGTTTCATCTGTCCGAATCGGACTACCCCCCTTATGATGATCACTGGCAATTCCAACATGCGCAAGAATGTCCGTTTGGTTGGTCATAGCAACAGCACTTGGTTGTAATTCACGGAATAGAATATTACAAACGGCTTGTGCAGTGACAGTGTTCATGCCGGTGCGTAAGTAGCTTAGTGTTTGATTTGCAATACGCAGCATTTTCTGTGCTTGCAATGCCAATACTTTCTCTTGTTGGCTGATCACATTATAGACAATCAGTATAAATAGTGCAGTTCCTACACCATTAGCTAAAATCATCGGTATACCAATGATCTTAACCAATGTAAGTGATTGCTCAAATGGTTTTGATATCAATAAAATCATAGACATTTGCATCGCTTCAGTAAATGCCCCAATAGCAAAGACAGTAAGCGGTTTAAGTGCCCTTTCTTTTCGATAAAATATTCCTGCAACAGCTCCCGCTATGATAGTTGACAGACCACAAGACACAGCTGTAAATCCACCTAATGTCATACGATGAATACCTGCAATCAGTCCCGCACCAATCCCCACACGGTAGCCGCCTAACAGACCTGCAACGACCACACCTATAACACGTGAATTTGCAATAGCTTCCTCTGAACTCAAAACTGTTGCGACACTATTAAAATGCAGTGAATTCGTATCGAGTGCAACTCCAAAATACGTTCCCACAATACCAAAAAAGCCAAAAAATATGATCGCCGCAATCTCCTGCTTGCGATTCAATTTATCACGATACACTAAGTTTTTAAAAAACTGAAAACGAGTCAAAATAAAGGCAACGGCAACAATCATGCCAACCCTCTCAAGCATTATAGCTAGCAAGTCCAACAACAGAATCCCACCTTACAAAACAAACAGATTATTTAAATTATACTGTATAAACAAGATGATACATATCTTATTTCGGAAGAAGTGCACCAGATTCTTACAGTTTGGAATTATCAAATTGGCTGAATCCATTTCATAATTTCATATTTTGGCTGACCTTTTTGTGTTTGTCTCTTTAAAGGTGTTTCGTTTGCTCGGGATAGCCCTTGGCACGTATAGAAATTTATTCACGTGCAAGTAATTTTCTGTTTTTTAAAGAAAAATAGACACCTCTATTTGGGTAGGGTATCTATTTTTTATAGTAGGTATATGAACGAAGTGGAAAATTACTTTAGAGGGATTTCCACTATGGCAGTTGTTTTTAAATCGGCTGATGATTCAATAGAAATATTTCCGTTGTAACCATTTACAACTTCCTTCACAATAAACAAGCCCTGCCCCCTTATTTTTCCTTGTTCTTCTTTTTTGGTAGAATGCCCTTGTTTAAAGATTAGTTCTTTATCGCAAATTGCAGTTCCTGTATTAGTGACTATAAATACATAATGAGTATTATTGGATGAACACTCTATGAGTATGCTACGTTCTCCCTCAGGTAGCTCCATTGTTGCATCCATCGCATTATCGATTAAATTAGACAAAATAATAATTAAATCAGTTGTTTTTATACAGTCAAAGGAAACAGGAGAAATCACAATATCCATTTTAATACGATTATTTTGAGCAGCAATTCTCTTCGTTTGCAACAAAATGGAAAGCCCAGGATGAGCTATATCTATTTTTATAGATTCTATTGCTTCTACTTCCTTAAAAAGAGAGGAAGCATATTGTAATGCCTTATCCGACTGACCTATTTTTAAGAGTCCATGCAAAACTAAAATATGATTTGAAAAATCATGTTGTAACGAAGAAACAGAGGTTATTAGCGTTTTCATCTCTGTTTGATATGTATCCTCTGTATACCCAACTTCCTTAGCAACCTCTCTTCTGTACCATCTTTGCATAAACAAAAAGGAGACAATCACGATAAAAACAAAGAGTCCGTTGAATATTAAGGCTAGTATATTCCTTTCTAGTGCAGCACCTTTAATCTGGTTGATGGTATCTGCACTAGTATCGATACCTAAATACCCCAGTATCTTTCCTTCTTCGTTCTTAATAGGGGCACCAACAGATAAATAATCTCCATAACCTGGATCCTTCAGCACACTGGTTATATAAGTTTGTCCTTCATAAGCTTTTTTAACTTGCTCTTTTGGTACCGTACATGCAAACCCTATCGGATAATCAACTAAGCTCTCAATCTCACCAGAATGACCTAGTATCATTGTTTTAGAAACCTTAGGATTATCGACCTCTAGTGTGTAAACATATAAGGAGCCCAACTTTTCTCGAGCATCACTTAAATAGATTTGAATTTCTCGAAAGTGTTCATTTTTCTCTGGCTTATCCAAAAATTTCTGATACGTTTCTACATCTATTGAGGAAGCTATGGATTTGGCAGCCTCTAAACTTTGGTTTGCAACTGATTCTTCGATTGTATGTTTCATCCTCACATATGAGGTATACACATTTAAAGCAGAAAAAAAGAGTAATAATACAACAGACAAGAAGAAAATTACTTTTACTTTATGACTTTTCATATATTTAGTACTTCCTTAGTTTATTTCTATTAAAAACAAGATTATTCGACAAATATCTAGTAAATAATGTAATTATACTATAAATCACCAACAATAACCTTGAATGTACACATATCCCATTTTTGCATTACCACTTTTAGAGTGTATACTACATTTGTATTGTTTTTTTACGCACCATTTCAAGGAGGAATTATGATGCACAACATGGAAAACATTTTAGAAACTAGAGATTATATTGTGAGTAAGACAGGTCATCGTCCTGTAATCGGAATGATTCTTGGCTCAGGCTTAGGTTCGCTTGCCGATGAAATTAAGAACCCCACCAAAATTCCATATAGCGAGATCCCCCATTTTGCGAAATCTGAAGCAATTGGACATGCAAATGAACTAGTTATCGGAGAATTAAACGGAAAAATAGTTGCTGCTATGAAAGGACGCTTTCACTACTATGAAGGCTACACGTTAGATGAAGTAACCTTCCCAGTACGTGTTATGAAAGCACTTGGTATAGAAAAAGTAATTATTACCAATGCATGTGGTGCAGTAAATACTAGCTTTAACCCAGGTGACTTAATGTTAATTACAGACCACATTAACTTAGTCGGGGCCAATCCTTTAATGGGACCAAATAATGACGAATTAGGCACCCGTTTCCCGGATTTATCAGAAGTATATAACAAAGAGCTACGTAGTATTGCAGCTAAAGTAGCAAATGATCAAAATATTCATTTGCAAGAAGGTGTATATGCTTGGTGGAGTGGACCAACTTATGAAACTCCTGCAGAAATTCGTATGTTCCGCACTCTAGGAGCTGACGCAGCTGGTATGTCTACCGTTCCCGAAGCAATTGTAGCTACTCACAGCAGTATGAAAGTACTTGGTATTTCTTGCATTACGAATATGGCAAGTGGAATATTAGATCAGCCACTAAATCATGAGGAAGTAATTGACGTTGCTGGAAAAGTAAGAGTTAAATTCGTTGGATTAGTTAAAGGAATTTTGGAAGAGATCTAAGTTAAATAGTTAAAACTAAAACATTAATATTTTTTATTTCTCTCTTTAAAAAACGAGATTCTCGAACAATGAAGAAATTTGTTCTCAGAATCTCGTTTTATTATTTGACCTCTAGCTCGACGTCCTCTTCTATCCAAGATGGGTAAGAAACTATATCGAATCGCAAGGGACTTTGAATAGATTCCATTGGAAGTTCAAATTCAATTTTTAATCCTCTCTCATCTGTTTTCTTATAAAATCCCTTTACATACTTTTTCCCTGGCATAGGATTAGTAAAGTCATATTTTATAAAAAATTCTTTTCCATCATTATCTACAAAACTTGAGGATACTAACATAGTATCTTCTCCATTTACGTCCATTGTAAAACTAACTTTACGGTTCTCAATTTCTAAATCAGAGAAGATAGACCCAGAAGGTTTCCTCAAAAACTTCTTTGATTCAGTATCTATTAAAATAAATGCATCGCCTTTGTCAATAGCTCCTATTTTTCCAAATACTAATTTTAGATTATCAGAGTCGTTAAAGTAAGGACTTTGAGATTTTATAGTCCAATCAGTTTCATCTAAACTTCTAAATGAAGTCCCAATATTATTAATCATCCATTCATTACCGATATCATTCATAAACTTCATATTATTAAATGAAAATATTTTTTTGGAGTTGTTCGGATCTACTTTTAATTTAACTTCTGCACGAATTGGATCAATTGTAATTTTTTGCACTATAATTCGTTGACCTTCAATTGAAACTTCTTGATTTAAAGCGATTGTTTTACTTACTAAACTAGACTTTTTAAACTTAAATGGAATTTGAAAATGCTCCAATTTATCTGCTTTCTTCAAACCAATCGTCCATAAAATATTACCATCACCTACTATTTGATTTTCTACAGATTCAAGTGTCATTATAGAGCTAAATACCTTTTCTTCAATTATTGATTTTTCCGAAGCCCAAAAAGTAGTGTCATTTACAGGCAAATTACTGTAATTTTCATTCACTAGCTTCAAATATTCTATTTCTAAAGGCTTCTAAAGGCTGATTCTTCTCCTTAGATTGGACAGAGTAAAAAACAACTATTCCTTTCTTGTCTGCGATTACTCCATCGAGTGTAACCATTATGCCGTTCTTTTCTTGAGAGAGATTCAATGGTTGATAAAAGTCATTTTCAACGGCAGCTATTAAACCTCTGTCTTGCTGAATAAGTGCAATAATTCGTTCCATCCCTGGAATAGATGCAACCTTACTTGCAAAAACAGGAGATATGGAGATGGATGTGAAAAAAGAAATGAGAAGGATGGCAGCAATTACTACCGACCATGAACTCCGTTTTATCAACTTGGTTCTTTTTAACATCCTTTCTTTTTTTTCTTTCTCGAATCCAATTTGCACGGCGGAATATAGCTTATCTTTGGATACTTGAACCTGATAAATCGACTTCTTTCTCTGCTCCAATTTCTTCTTTTCCTCCTCAAACACGTTTAACCTCTCCTCTCTCTTCAAATCCCGTCCTAAGTTTTCTTAATGCTTTATGTAGCCTTGTTTTAATTGTTCCTTCTGGTGTATCCCACATAACAGCAATGTCCTTTATTTTGACATCTTCAAAGTATTTTAAATGTAATAACTCTCTTTCATAATCAGATAAACTTAATAGAGCCTCTTCAACCTCAAAAAAGTTATAGTCCTCTCTTATTCCTTGTATGTAAAATATCCTATCATCTGGTACTTCCCACTTGCTCTTCTTAAGGATATCTTGACAGTAATTCATCATAATTCGAATTAGCCATGTTTTAAAATAGGCTGGCTCTCTTACTGTTTTTATACCTATAAAAGCTCTATATGTCACTTCCTGAAGGGCTTCTAGTGCATCTCCTTCATTTTTTAAATAAGAAATAGCCGTTCGATATAATGCCTCTTCATATGAATGGATTAACGCTAAAAAAGCTTCTTCATCCCCTTTAATCGCTTTCCTTACTAACATCTTTTCACTCAAAATATCACCTCATTTCAATCGTCCCTATTTATTAGACTTACAACTGCGAAAAAAGTTTTTAAAAAATTGGGTAATTAACTAATATTCTAAATTATTACTCAGGAATCTGCAGGATGGTGCAGGAAGAAAAAAATGCAAACAAAAAGAGCGATCCTGAAGGACCACTCTTTTTGTGCTGTCATAGCTGCTCGGAGGCGAAGAAAGGAAGTTTCAAATCCTACGGCACCTGTTATCCGAGATTTTATAGATTTTTTATCGCTAAATATTGAGCGTTAGAATATAAGAGCTTTGATGGTTAACCTTTTAGCTTTAAGGGTTGAGCTTTAAGCTTTATAGCTTTCGTAAATACTATAGTTGGGAGCAGGGATTTACCCAGACCCTGCAAACGGGGAAACTTTCTTCTTTTTCGCTATAACAGCAAATTCCAAGCTTACTTATTGTTTAATAGTGATTAGTGTACGAGCATTAATTTCACTTAGCGCTACATCTACGTCATCTTCAAAGGATTCAATATCTAAAGTCATCTTAGTGGTGATTTCTTTTATGTGGATCGGGTCAATTAGTTTTGTTTCCTCAGATTCCCAAAACAACTTTTTGTAGCCTTCCACCGCTGTTAAATCTGTTTTACCATCTTTAGAAATCATATTATTTAACTGTGTGTCTAATCGATCTTGTGCAAGTTCATTATTCACTTCTACTTTTTCCTGAGACTGAGCATAATCGTTATTCATCTTACGAAGGAGAGTTTTTTCAATTTCAATAAAGTTTTTACGCTCAATTGCATCAGCCACCGTCATTTTGACTCCGGAAACCTCTACTAAAGTTGTAGCGTTAGATTCTACAATCGATTTTTTGATTTGTTTTCTGCGATCCATCAAATCTTTTATGGATTGTATACTTTCTTTCGCTTCCTTTTCAAACTCCTCAACGGTCTTAAATCCACGAATATTCTCTTTCGGTTTTTTAGAGGCTGCGAAAGTTGTCTCATTAATCTTTTTTAAAATGCGCGCATCCAATGTTTTTAACTCACGTAAAGCTTTTGTTATAGAAATCTCCATGGGCATTTCTCTCCTCAGTTGTCAATTATGGTAATTATTAGTCTACTGGAGATTACTAGGGTATTCAAGTAATTACCTTGTTACAACCATATCATTCGTAAATGTCTATATTCGTAATTTGATAATAACCCGAACTATTGATTACTACCGTGTATACTTTATTCCGATTGTAATACGTGTATTCACCAGCTGCATTTATAAAATCAAATTCCTCGTTAGTAGAAACTAGTGCATAATCATCATACATCTCTACACCAGTAACAGTATTATTAGTGAAGTCAAAGGTCATCCCCTACATAATCTGTAAAATCATAAATAGCCTTCCAAGTCTATTGGAAGGCTAAATTATAATATTTTAATTTTTATATAATCATTCAGAAAGAAGACGTTTTTCCTTCATTACATAAACCCGACTCAAAATAAGCGCTCCGATTGTCTGAATAACGGTTTTCACGATAATTTGCCCTACAATAGCGGCTGGCACGGCTTCCCATGGAAGAATATTTGCTCCCAGAGGACTCAAGCCTATTATGACAAAAATGACTGAATCCAGGAATCCACCAACAATCCCACTATAGAATACACGCCAAGCCATGGGTAGTTTCAATCTTGTATATATCTCTGTATCTGCTGTTTCAGCAACAACAAATGAAATTGCCGATGCAAATACAATTAATAATGTATCTCCCAACATAAATGACACTAATGCTGATAATGCTAAAGCTATGAAAATGAATAAGTACGTCTTTGCTCTACCATATTTGTTTTGTACAAGATCTCTAAAAATGAAGGTAGCACCCACGAACAATGTTCCCATAGGGACGATAAACATCCCGAACTGTAAAGGTGCAAAAGCTGCTGTTACGACATTAGCAATCACAATCGATACTAAATAAAATAAAATTCTCATAATGTTACTCCTTCAATAGATTTAGAAGTTAAATAATCTTCTAATCCTTTATTTCTCAGCTTACATGCTGGGCATTCCCCACAGCCATCTGCTATTACACCGTTATAACAAGTCAACGTTTTCTCTCGAACAAATTCGAGCGCTCCAAGCTGATCTGCAAGTTCCCATGTTTGTGCCTTGTCCAACCACATGAGTGGTGTATCGATCACAAAAGTAGTATCCATAGAAAGATTTAATGTGACGTTTAAGGATTTCACGAAAATATCACGACAATCTGGATAACCACTAAAATCAGTTTCACACACTCCAGTTACGATATGCTTTGCACCTACCTGGCTCGCTAAGACCCCAGCAAAAGATAAAAAGAGCAGATTTCGACCAGGTACAAAAGTCGACGGCAATCCCCCATCTTCCCCGTCCTCTACCTTTATGTCATCTCGCGTCAAAGCATTCGGTGCCAACTGATTTAAAAGCGACATATCCAGAATGTGATGCTTTACACCAAGCTCCTTAGCTATTTCCTTTGCACATTCGATTTCAAGACTATGTCTTTGCCCATAATCAAAAGTCACTGCCTCAATCTCTTTAAAACGTTCTTTTGCCCAAAACAGACAGGTCGTGCTATCCTGTCCTCCACTAAACACAATAATTGCCTTTTCCTGCTTCACCCGTTTAAACTCCCTTATATCGACAAAACAGCACCATAAGGAAGAATGCTGTCATCTTCTGAATTTTTTAGATTGTCTATCTCTAGCGCCTAGCCCCTAGTTTCAGGATTTTAGCACTTCTGCCTTTCATATGATTATTCCATTAACGATTATCAATTTTCTCTGGATATAAGTCATGGTTCATCAAACGAAAATCTGCTATTTCTACATATTTCGTTCCAGGTCTTCCATAATTACACCAAGGATCAATAGAAATACCTCCACGTGGAGTGAATTTACCCCATACTTCGATATATCTTGGATCTAGCAATTCGATTAAATCGTTCATGATGATGTTCACACAGTCCTCATGGAAATCCCCGTGATTCCTGAAACTAAATAAATATAATTTTAACGATTTACTTTCTACAATTTTTTTATCCGGTATATACGAGATGTACATCGTTGCAAAATCCGGCTGATTGGTAATTGGGCACAAACTTGTGAATTCTGGGCAGTTAAACTTCACAAAATAATCCCGAGTAGAATGTAAATTATCTACCGACTCCAATACCTCAGGTGCATAATCAAATGAATATTTTGTGCCTTGGTTCCCTAACAGTGTTAAATCCTTCAAACCTTCATCATGACTTCTTCCAGACATAATAAAAAAACCTCCTATAAAAAATGTTTCCCAACACTTTCAAAAGAGGCTTCACAGACCAATCTATACAAACAAAAGGATAAAAACAAAAAAGCCACGTCCAAATTATATGGACATGGCGAATAGTCATGTATCCATAGTTTTTTATAGAGGGTATAAGCTATGAACCTCTCCCGGTCAAGTACGGGTATGCAATCATAATATAGAATATTGACCAAGACGTCAAATAGGCATTCTAGTCAAATGAATTTCCAAATCTCCATTTAAGAGATTCAAAACTTTTTTATAATATCATGCATAAATTTTAACTAGATTGCCTATATTGATAATAGAATACGAGATTAAAGGAGGAACAGAGATGAAACATCCATTAAGCTTACCCGAACAATTACCCGAAACAACAGAAGAGCTATTAAAGCTTATATTACAAACTATCTTAGCCTAGGAGAGATTTAGATTATCAAAGAGACTCAGAAACATAGAAAAGTAGATACCTCTACTATGTGGAGTATCTACTTTTTGTTATACGTACTCCCTACCCCGGCTTATCCAATAAGTTCCTCATTGCCTTCACTGTATATCTCTCCGTACTATATCTACTTAACATTTTCTCCAATCAGCTTTAAATACCACCCCATTCATAAATTATTAAACAAACAGCAGATCATATATGTTCCCCCTCTATTAATACCCATATAGAAACCACAGTTAGATATATAACAATCAGTAAATTCCTATCATTTAAAGTTACTTGCTGATCATTACTTTAAAATCAGCTATGATATAGGTATAAACTGAAATTAGGGTGATACATAATGAAAAAATTAGTCCATGTAGTTGGGGCAATTATTGAAAATGAGAAAAGCGAAATATTTTGTGCGTTAAGAAGTCCCATTATGTCACTTCCCGATCTTTGGGAGTTCCCGGGTGGTAAAATTGAAGCTGAAGAAACACCCGAACAGGCTTTACAACGAGAAATTACAGAAGAATTTAATTGTACAATTGTGGTTGGTCAAAAAGTAGAAGATACGACTTATGAATATGAAAAATTTATCGTCAGACTCGAAACTTATAAAGCGAAATTATTAAATGGTACTCCAATTGCAACGGAGCATGCCGACACAAGATGGGTTACTCGGGAAAATTTACATACACTGAACTTTGCTGCTGCTGATATTCCAGCAGTTGAAAAAATAGCGAATGAAAGTATGTAATTTGGAAAATTTGAATGAAAAGAAGTGGTCAAGTTGGATCAACTAATTCGCAAAATGAAAAATTCCTTACATAAAGGCTTTATTGATAAAAGTAATCCCGTTTCAGGACAGTTTAAGCCTAAGCTGCTATCAAATAAAGCACATGAAAATGTTTTATCCACACTTCTTCAAGAGATGAAAACGTGCCAAACCTTCACTTTTTCCGTAGCTTTTATTACTGAGGGTGGTTTAGCAACTTTAAAAACTATGCTATTAGACTTGCAGCTAAAAGGTATCAAAGGCCGCATTATGACATCTACTTTTTTAAATTTCAATCAACCTAAAATGTTTAAAGAATTATTAAAACTAGACAATGTCGAAGTCCGTCTGACTGGCGTGAAAGGCTTCCACTCTAAAGGTTATATATTCGAACATAAAGACTATTATTCTTTAATAGTAGGAAGCTCAAATCTAACGGATAGCGCTTTAAAAGCTAACTATGAATGGAATATCTATTTAACTTCTTTGGAAGATGGAGAAATCATCCACCACTTTAAGAATCAGTTTGAAGAAGCATGGAATGAAGCCATCCCTCTAACTGTAGAATGGATTAACAACTACAATCTGAATTATGAACAACAGCCCTTTGTTAATCAGGCAACCTCCAACGTATTTGAAGTGAACGCAGAATATCTCACAAACCAATTGGCCGATAGTCTTGCTATTCAACCAAATAAAATGCAAAATATGCGCTGAAACAATTAAAGAATCTTCGTGATACCGGTGCTAAAAAGGGATTAATAATCTCTGCGACTGGTACAGGAAAAACATATCTATCTGCTTTTGATGTTCGTAACTTTGCCCCTAAAAAGATGCTCTTTGTTGTTCATAGGGAACAAATTTTAAAGAAGGCACTTCAAGACTACCGAAAAGTATTAGGGGGTCATGAAGATGAGTTTGGAATACTTTCAGGTAATTCAAAAGATACAAGCGCAAGATACTTATTTGCAACAGTTCAAACTCTCTCTTCAGAACGGCATTTACAACAATTCGCAAAAGATGAATTCGACTATATTTTAATAGATGAAGTACATCGTGCAGGTGCAGATTCTTACCTGAATATTATTAATTATTTTGAGCCTAATTTCTTACTTGGAATGACAGCGACTCCTGAACGTACCGACAGCTTTAACATCTTTGAGCTCTTTGATTACAATATAGCTTATGAAATTCGGCTACAGGCCGCTCTTGAAGAGGAAATGCTTTGTCCATTTCATTACTTTGGTGTGATAGATTATGAGAGGAATGGAGAAATAATTGATGACACATCTACCTTGCAAAAACTTGTATCGCAAGAGCGTGTTCATCATATTCTCGAAAAAGTTAACTACTATGGCTATTCAGGAAAGCGGGTACGAGGATTAATTTTCTGTAGCTCTAAGCAAGAAACACATGCCCTTTCAGAAGTGTTAAATACCCAAGGCTTAAAAACTATTGCCCTTACAGGTGATAATTCACAACCTGAAAGAGAAGATGCAATTCGCAAATTAGAACAATACCAACTAGATTATATTTTAACCGTAGATATCTTTAATGAGGGTATTGATATTCCGTTTTTAAACCAAATCATCATGCTACGCCAAACACAGTCAAGTATAATTTTTATTCAACAACTGGGACGTGGACTACGCAAGCATAATGAAAAAGAGTATGTAACTATTATTGATTTCATCGGCAACTATAAAAACAACTATTTAATCCCTATTGCTCTTTCAGGTGACCAATCCATGAATAAGGATAATGTCCGCCGTAGAACGGTTAATACTGACTATATCCAAGGTGTTTCAACAATAAACTTTGAAGAGATTGCTAAGAAACGCATTTTTGATGCAATTAACAACACAAATCTTTCGACTTTAAAAACACTAAGAGATTCCTATACGGAAGTAAAGAACCGTCTTGGAAGAATACCCACAATGTACGATTTTATTGAACAGAATTCACTGGACCCTGAAGTCATCACCGGTTACTCAGAAAATTACTATGCATTTTTGCTAAAAATGAAAGAAGTAATGCCTTCACTCACTGAGTATGAAATAGCCATTCTGACAATGCTTTCAAAAGAAATTTTAAATGGGAAAAGAATACATGAAGTTCTTTTAGTAGATTCTCTACTTCAAAATGATTCCATTAATAAAGATGAATATGTTAGCAGATTAAAAGATTTTGGAACATATGCAGATAAAGAAACAATTGAATCAGTAGAAAATATATTTGCATTAAAATTCCATGTGTCAAATGACCAAATAAAATTTGGTTCTAAGCCAATTATCGAATTAATTAATAACAAATATCAATTTAATACTGATATTCAAACAAGTTTGCGTAACCCATTCTACAAAAATCTTATAGAAGACATTGTTATCTGCGCTCAAATTAAAAATAAACAATATGATCAAACACGGCCACTGACTCTTTATAAAAAATATTCACGAAGAGATACTTGTCGTTTATTAAATTGGGCAAAGGACGATTCCTCCACAATCTATGGTTATCGAGTAAAACATGGAACTTGCCCAGTTTTTGTGACCTATCACAAAAAAGACGAAGTAGATTCGAGCGTAGCATATGGCGATGAATTTTTGGCACCCGATTTATTTCGCTGGTTTACTCGCAGTAAACTAACATTAGAATCCAATGAGGTTAAAGCTATTTTGCGAGCGAAAGAAACTAATTTGGACATTCACTTATTCACTAAAAAAGACGACGGTGAAGGCTTTGATTTTTATTATGTCGGTACGACTACGGTTGCAGAAAATAGCCCACAAGAAGAAGTGATGTTTGACAAAAACGGTAAGCAGATTCCAGTTGTAACTATGAACATGATTCTTGAACAGCCAGTGCAATACGATATATATCATTATTTAGTGGAAGAATAATAAGAATGCAAAGGAGTATCTTCAA
The DNA here is from genome assembly GCF_038008345.1 of Psychrobacillus sp. FSL H8-0510. Lineage (NCBI taxonomy): Bacteria > Bacillati > Bacillota > Bacilli > Caryophanales > Bacillaceae > Psychrobacillus > Psychrobacillus sp. FSL H8-0510. The sequence goes on along the minus strand of NZ_JBBOYZ010000001.1, from coordinate 296,236 downwards.
CAGAAGTTTTACTGTGAAGATACTTTTTTATCATAAAGTAATAATACTAGTCTCGCACCTAAAATATATCTGCAGGTAATGTAAAAAGAAAAGGTTTAGATGTAATTCGAAATATTTCCCGGGAAATCGACAATTTTCATGTAAATAAACAGCATAAGAAAACAAATCCAAGAGAAGAATAATTCTAAGGGAATGCTACTTTCCTCATACTTATAATGTAGAACATATAAATCCTCTAACATCTCTTTTGGCATTGTATTTTAATTACACGTTTCTGAATCGTCCATATAAAAAACGCCCAATGGGCGTTTTTATCTAACATTGTTCTTGTAAATTGCACAATTTTTAGTCTAACGATTTTTTTTATTACCTGTTAAATTCTTTGCAGCATTATTAGTTGCATCAACAGTGTTCATTGCAACATTTTCTGTAGCCTCTAAAGCATTATGGACTGTTTCAAATGCAGATCCTGCTGTGTTTTTGATGCTCTTTGCGACACTTTTATTATTTCTTTGATTTTGATTATTTTCTTGATTAGTCATAAGTTCACCTCCTAAACACAGGGTTAGGTTGTGTATTATGCGGTAAATTATTCGGACTACATCTCATTATAGTTCTAATACAATTCAGAATGTTGATAAAAAAATGACCTCGAAATGCTAAATGCAATTCGAGGCAATCTAAAACGTCAATTATTATTTTTCTCGAAAGAAATTTTTCACTTACTTTGATATTTTCAATAGTTGAATCATCAAAGTTTTTATTTTCTTTTAACTCTTGAGAACTCGTGATTAAATCAAAAAAGTATTATAAATTAAAGTTACAGGTTCCCACATCTCTTCAATTGTATTTACCTGTATTTTTTCCTTGTTATGATCCCAATAATATATCTTACCAAATGCTTTGTTGTTAATACCGATACAAAGTTGGTCATCACCTGGACATTCTGCAATTGGATGTGGAGAAACTCTTTATATTCAATTGGTAGAGTTGTCGGTCATCACTACTACTGCATTAAACTTACGAGTTTGTACGGGTCCGTTAATTGATTCATAAGTATCCCCTGGATTAACCTCATTATTTTTTACCAGTTATCAATTCCTTCTTGAAATATGTCGATTACATAGTCATCAAATGCATTATATCTTGGGTATAAATCTGTCCCCCCCCTTTCCCAACTAAATACTCTGTCATCATTAATATCTGCACAATACATACATCTAGCAAATTCTCCCGAGTCCTCTAAAACAATTAAGTTCATACCCAACCCTAATTTTCTCCATCTCTCTGTTGCATCAACTACAGATGCTCCTAAATTACCCTGCACACCTTCAAGCTCAACTCCACATATTCCTCCCGAACCATATTTTTTTATAAAATCGCGGTAACTTCGAGGAAATTTAACTCTAAGTTTTTCTTCAGCCTTATTAATATATTCTTCTGATACTTCTCCAAAAAAATCATCTTCTTCACCATAATTTTCGATCATCTTAATAATTCTTTCATCCATAAATTAAACTCACTCCTATTATTCACTAGCACGCAGCATCCTGTGTGGCTTTCGGGTCCTCGACAAAATCTTTCCCTACATCAAATAAACCACTTAAAATTCCATCTACAGTATCTATAACCGACTTTTCTTACTCTTCTTCACGTAGGCACATTTCTCCTTCAATTGTTGGCTTGGAAATGGTTAATGAGAGATTACATGCCACCAGCTCCGCCCATCGATCTGTTTGGAAGTGAATATCTGTGAGATCACTTGTTAACATATCTTCCCTGTTACGGATCCAGGCCATCCATTGCCTGCATATCTTGCTCGAAAGGTAGTAAGGCTGCTGTCTGTGTTGCATCAAATTCTTGAAGTCTACTTACTGTATCGTCTCGTTTTCTTCATCTAGAACGCCTTCTTGCACTTAAAGTGAAAAGTACCAGGTTCTAATACAATTTTGAATTGTTATAGAACCTGGTACCCTAATCTTATTAAATTACTAATTCTACTTTAAATTAACGAGCCTATTAATTTAAAAATACGATTATTCTTTGTAACACTTCATTAATCTTTTTCATCCATCTTTTGCTTTAGATATTCTGCAATTTCTGTTTGTCCAAATTCTCTAGCATATTCATAAGCATTCATATTCTTAATATTTTCTCCAGTATATCTAATTGTAATGTCTATTCCTTTTTCGACTAGAAACTCAACTACTTCTTTATGTCCACCATAAATAGCTCCAAATAATGGATTTCTTTTTGCTAAGGTCGCATCTAATTCTGCTCCTGCCTCTATTAGATACTTTACTATTTCAATATAACCTGAACCAGCCGCTAAATTTAATGCAGAAGCATCGAATGTTCCGCCTTTAACATCAATATCTATACCTTTTTGAATTAAATATTGGACTATTTCAAGTTGTCCATTTTTGGCAGCAACATGCAACCATGTACCAAACGCAGTTATAGTGTTCAAAACTTCAGTATCACTGCCTATTAACTTTTTTACTCCAATAATATCTCCAAGTTTTATTGCATTCCTAATTGCTTTGTTAGAACTTTTTTTATCCAAAACTATTCCTCCTTAGTTACCTTCTACTTGCTAAATTCCCTAACTCTTCAAGAACTTCAACAAAATCATCAAAGTCTCCACCTTCAATTTCAACTGTTTTCAATTGATTGACAACATTTTCTAAAGCATCTAAACTATGTTGCCCTATTACAGCATTTGGTGCCCAAACAAGGTTTTATTTCCCAATTATTAGATCCACCCCATACTTTTGGCGGCTCCGACTACTTTTGGAGCAACTGCCTTTGTCACCGTGACCCCTGATTTGGTAAGTGCACCGACACCTTTTGTTCCAACTACTGAAGTGGCAACCGTGCCTAATGCATAGGTTACCCAGAGCACGGGAATTGGCATCTCCGTTGACCATATCAAGTTCGTAGGAAGTAGTGATAGCCGACTTTATCGTTTTATATGTCTCTACGGGATTAGTAACTGCCCCTAATGTAGCATCCAGTGTGGCTTTCGGGTCCTGGACTATATCCACAATACCAGTAACAAAATCTTTCCCTACATCAAATAAACCACTTAAAATTCCATCTACTACTTCTAAACCAGTATCTACAACCGACTTTTATTCCTCTTCTTCACGTAGGCACACTTCTCCTTCAATCGTTGGCGTGGAAATGGTTAATGGGAGACTACATGCCACCAACTCCGCCCAAAGATCTGTTTGAAAATGAATATCCGTGAGATTACTTGTGAACATCTCTTCCATGTTATGGATCCACGTATCCATTGCCTGCATATCTTGCTCGAAAGGTAGTAAGGCTGCTGTCTGTGTTGCATCAAATTCTTGAAGTCTGCTTACTGTATCGTCTCGTTTTCTTTTTGCATCTAGAACGCCTTCTTGTACACCACAATCATGAAAGGTACCAGGTTCTAATACAATTTAGAATTGTTTTAGAACCTGGTACCCTAATTTTATTAAATTACTGATACTACTTTAAATTAACGAGTCTATTCATTTATGGATAGGTTTATTCTTTGTATAACTCTTTATTATTCCTCTTCATTCATCTTTTGCTTAAGATATTCAGCAATTTCTGTTTGTCCTCTTTCAATAGCAAATTCATAAGCTCCCATATTTTGCATAGTACCCCCTGTATACTTAGTGTTAATGTCAATACCATTCAGAACAAGATATTTTACTATATCGAGGTGCCCACCATAAATCGCTGAGAAAAGAGGATTTCTATTTAGGTCACTAGTATCTAATATTGCACCATTCTCAAATAAGAATTCTACAATACTAATTTCACCTTCACTAGCTGCATGTGCAATAGGTGCTGACTTTGGTACACCTTCGATTATGTTAATATCCATACCAGATTCAACTAAAAATTTTATTATATCCAATTTACCTGCTCTAGTTGCAACATGTAGCCACATTCCAAAAGGGGTTACAAAATCTAGCAAGTTTTTATCAGTAATAACTATCTCTTTCACTAGTTCTAAGTCACCATTCTTAATTAAATCATAGATTTTTTTTGCTTTTTCCTTATTATCCACAGAATCCTCCTAAAGTATCTTTATTTTATGCTGCTTCTTCACCTAATAGCTTAAGCATTTCAACCATTTTTTCACGATTACCTCCAAAACTATCTACTTCTTATTACAACAATATCCGTATTCAAACGAACGAAACTAAACAACCAATTGCCGGTTCAATACCGTCAATTGGTTGCATAGTAGGGTGTTTTATTCCTGACTCAAAAAGTATAGTCAGTGCCTTATCCCTCTAAGGTTCCCCAAAAATCAGATGTTTCTTATTTCTAGAAATTCACAACCAGTAATATTACTTTTTTCAACTAATTGTTTAAAATTTTCTGACATGAATAAAGGAATTTCATCTCCTTTTAATTTGAACAAATTTTTGTTATTTATTTTGTCTTCCGAAACTGCATATTTTCTTACAGAATATATTTTTTCACCGTCTAAATCTACAACACTATAATCAGAGTTTTGAAGGTTTAATGCATCAACTACTCCTAATACATTTGCAACAAAATATTCATCATTCACTATTTTAGATTTACTTTCAAAATCAACAACGTTTACAGGTAAAAATTGGACATCCTCTTCAATTTTTTTTATTAAATCCTTAAACTTTTTTGATACAATGAACCACCCTAAATTATTTGCTAAATAATCAGTAAATCTATTTCCATCATGTAGATTAAAATAAAAAGTGATATTGTCATTCCAACTCTCTAAAAAATTCCCTTCCTTTAACTCATACTGCTCAAATCCATGTGTATCCTCACAATGAACAACTACGTCATTATCGTTGCTGTCATCTAAAATTAGTTTGAAATATTTCATTTTGACCTCCAATATTCTTTATAAAGCATATCTGGATTATCCCTTACTTCCTTCTTTAACCCTTCAAACAATTTAAGGAATTTCTCCCTATCTCCTTTAGCTAATCTATCATAAGTACTCAATTTATCTAATACATAATCATGATATGCATATGGATGTCTCCCTTGATGAGGTAATAATTCCTTATTCCATCCATCATCTAAATTTAAGCCATACTTTTTAGTTAAACTCTCCATTTGAGGAGTGTATTTTTTGCTTTTATTAGTTGCGTAGTGGTGATTTTGTAAAGGTTTAGTAGTACCCTTAACTCCACTTTCAACCCTAGCTATAGAAATCACCTGATCCCTTAAGCCCGCCGCATTCACTGTGTTATAAGGAACTTCACCTGCGCTCGCAAACTGTGTACGGGGTCCGTAGGGTAATAGATTAGCTAATGAGTCCGAGGCATTGTTGGCAGCCCCGACTACTTTTGGAGCAACTGCCTTTGTGACCGTGACCCCCGATTTGGTAAGTGCACCGACACCTTTTGTTCCAACTACTGAAGTGGCAACCGTACCTAATGCATAGGTTACCCAGTGAGCACGGGAATTGGCATCTCCATTGACCATATCACGTTCGTAGGAAGTAGTAATGGCCGACTTTATCGTGTTATATGTCTCTATCGGATTAGTAACTGCCTCTAACGTAGCATCCAGTGTGGCTTTCGGGTCCTGGACTATATCTACAATTCCAGTAACAAAATCTTTCCCTACATCAAATAAACCACTTAAAATTCCGTCTACTACTTCTAAACCAGTATCTACAAAAGACTTTTCTTCCTCTTCTTCACGTAGGCACATTTCTCCTTCAATCGTTGGCGTGGAAATGGTTAATGGGGGACTACATGCCACCAGTTCCGCCCATCGATCTGTTTGGAAGTGAATATCTGTTAGATTACTTGTGAACATCTCTTCCATGTTACGGATCCACGTATCCATTGCCTGCATATCTTGCTCGAAAGGTAGTAAGGCTGCTGTCTGCGTTGCATCAAATTCTTGAAGCCTGCTTACTGTATCGTCTCGTTTTCTTTTTGCATCTAGAACGCCTTCTTGTACACCACTATCATCCAGATGCGGGAGGGCTACTATATCACTGACCTGGTCCATAATACTGTTTGACTCATTCGTTAGATTTTCAGTCAGTTGTGCGATTGTAGTAAGTCCCTGCTCTACCTCCCCTTCTAGAAATTGCTCCACAATATGACCAGACGTATCTGGTTCTAATGCATATAATGCATTTTCCATTTGTTGAAGCACTTGCTTATAACCCGCAGCAGAAACAAGGAATTGTTGGAGTAATGGCAGATGGCATTCCGCATAGAAAGCACGAATGGCACTGCCTCCTTGTCCTTTTAGTTCGTCTTCCATCGCTACTAATCCTTCTACAGCACGACGAATTGCCTCTACTTCACTTTCAAGCCTGTCCAACATTACAATATTTCGTCTTAAACCATCTTGAAATAAATCTACGTCTAGTATTTTCATAGACACACCTTGGATTCTTTTTTCCTATTGAAAGAATGTAAGAGGCAACTGTTGACTCTAAAAAAAGATATCTTCCTTTCCTGAAACATTAAACTCCCCCTCTACCCTATTAGTTATAATATTCCATTTTTTAGTTGGATGGTAAAGGAAGAGTTTAATAATACTGGGAAAATGATTCATAGGGATGGTAAACACCACAGTCATAATGCAACTAAGGGTTTAATCAAATTTCTAAAAGTGTTTATAAATACCTACGAAGAAATTTTAAGCTTTAAAAGCTTACCGTTTTTTAGTTTGAGTAACCGTTTAATAATACCTTTATAAATTGCCAGAAATTCTTGAGAACAAGTTCAACTTGCTTTAGGGGTTTCCGTTTACTTTGTGAAGTACTATTTTTAATAGAGATGACTTCTACGCAAATTAGCACTACTGTTCCAAGGATATATTCAAATTCACCAAATAGTGAAAGGCACCAGTTCTAATACAATACAGAATTGTTTTAGTAACTGGTGCCCTACACTCTTCAGGGTGGAATTATTGCATTGGATAGCTTTGGTTGATGAAATGATTTGGATAGTATTGCTGATTATCTGTTGTAGTTTTGTTGCAGTTTTTTGGTGGACCAATATAGGTAGACGGCATAACTGGAGCTATCGCTTTTTTCCACTCGTTTTCGTTCATACAATAGGTATGCGCCATAATATTCGATGGTGTCAATTTTAAGATATCGGAACCTAGAATTACTTCAGGCGTGGAAGCATTAAAAATAGCTAATATATGCGTTCGATCTTCAGTAGCCATTTGGTAATGCCACCAACCTTGTGGGATATTTGCCACTTGACCTGGTGTAATCGTGTAGTGTTTATATTGCTTAGTAAATGGATTGAGTATAGAAACAACGATTTCTCCTGAAATACAGTATACTAACTCTGCTGCATTCGGATGGTAATGTGGCTCTATGTTATTGTTGGCACTAAGAAAAATATCGAGCAAAGATATATTAACCAGTGTATTTAATTGTTGAACACCTAAAATATTCATAAAGTTATAACTATCTTTTTTAAAGAAGGGGCTTTTATTTACATCGAAAGCGAACTGTGTGGACGGTGCTGTGTAATCAATAGAAGAATCCATAACTTGACCTGCCTTTTTAGCATTTGTAATGTGTTTACAAATCACATTCCTTCCATGATATGTAATTAGCCTATTTATTGTGCAATAGGCAGACAGCACAGATTGGATAGAATAATGTACTTTCTTGTATTTAAAGACAGGTACTATGCATTTATTCAATCATTTCCAAACGCTTCGGTAAATTCATTAACATATTCACTCATTTGCTGATATTGAGTCCAGTGCAGATAATGATGCCCTTCTAAAGGAACAAGTTTATGTAATGGCGAATTTCCTATTTCCGACTGATAAAAGGTTATATTCGATTTGCCTTCCTCATTCTCTTCTTTTTCGTTTGTCGTGAAAATCATCACAGGCATATCGGGAGGAAACGACAAATTACGTGTTTTTCCAATGTTGTTATTTATTTCATTTGCTTCATTTACTATATTTTTGTTATACCCCCTCTGAGCAGAAAGAATTTTGGTCATTTTTAAATTTTTTTCTGAATAGATACCTTTGTCTGCCAAAGGAAGGAAGTCTTCTGAACTTAAATATAATGTCAATCTTGCAATTCCCGTAGGGGCTATGTAACTCATATATTTTGGCATTGTGGGAACAGATTCATCAAAATACTCTAAAGCATTAGGTAACGTCGGATCGATTCCTATAATAGCTTTAATTTCCTCTGGATATTTACTTGCATAATACAAACTATAAATTCCAGAAATAGAATGGGGCATCAATATATATGGCCCTTCGATCTTCGATTTTATTAAAGCCGTTCGTAGTTCCTCAACTAAATTCTCTACTTTTCGATCCTCATCCGTTAGGTCGCTCCAGCCATAACCGAAAGGCTCTACCACAACAACTTTATTACTTTTTGACATCTCGTTAATTAAAGGTTCAAAATCCAACACTGGCGCTGTCGTACCTAAACCACTCAACAAAATAATTGTATTTGGACCCTCTCCTTTTGTATACACATGCATATTTTTTCCATCCACTTCAACTAATTCACCTAATGCTGGATACTTCTTTTGTTCATATGCGACCATAACCTGATGGAAAGCAATCCAGACAAGGAATAGTGCAGCTAATCCTAAAATTAAGTTTCTAATTATTATCCGAAATTTAAACCTCTTTTTTTTCACTTTCTCCACTGCTTTCTTATATAAAGTTGTACTCGATAATGGAATGTCAAAATCTTTCTATCTTTATATTACGATAAATAACTTTTTTAGTTTCAATAACGCTTTTTACATAAAAAAACGAGGGATTTCCCCTCGCTTACACTTTATAAAATTAAGAACGTAGAGCTTTGTCTATTTTCCTAATTGTCTCTTTTTACCTAATTTTCTTTCCGAGCTTTTACAATCATAAAGTGAGCATTTTTCTTAAGATTTTTATACTTCTCTGGTTTTTTCTCTTCAAAAGCTTTTGTAGGTTGTGGTTCGATTAACTTTTCCAATGTAAAATATGCTGCCGTTACATTTACTATTTCATTTAGTGGACGACGATAAAACGGAACCTCTATTAGCTTTCCTTCTCTCTTCCATTGATCGATAATAAGCTCTTTGGAAAAATAGTCACCATTCACGGACAATTTTATATCCATAAATGGGTGGTGTACGGAATAAAGTAATTTCCCATTAGGTTTCAATATTCTTTGGAATTCGCTAAAAGTTTTGCTCCAATCCTTTATATAATGAAGAACTAAAGAGCTTATAATCACATCGAATGTTTCATCTTCAAAAGGTAGTTTTTCTCCTAAATCCAAACATAATACCTTTGCGTTTTCTCCGACTCTTCTTTTAGTAGCCTCTACCATTTTTGGACTAATATCAGTCGCTGTAACTTCAGCACCAAAATTCACTAATTGCTCTGTATACCAACCTGCTGCACAACCAGCGTCCAAAATCTGCTTGTTTTTTAAATCAGTTGGCAATAACTTCATCATTGCTGGTCGTTCATATTCTGTATTAAATAGACTTCCTTTATCCACATTATGCTCGTAATCATTGGCAAGTTGGTTATAAGTTTCTATCACCCTGTTATTCATGTCCCACCTCAAAGGTTAGTATTATATATCCTCCTGTATTCAACAAATAATTTCGAATACCTCCTTGTAACAAAACACAATATTTAGCCCATGCATTTAGAAAAAAAACACAGGGTTAGGGATACTTATCAAAAATCCCTATAAATCGTCTGAATATTCTTTTAAGTATATTGTATATTCTGCATTCTTTAGTTACTATTAATTTATAAAAATTATTAGAAGAGGTATATATTGGGAGTTATAACAATACACTTTTTATTTAATCTGACCTTATTAACGATTCTATTTTTTGCTTTCTTTCTATTAAGTAAGAGAGTCGGTAGTATCCATATACACAAACGAACAGGCTTATTATACTTTGTTCTTTCATTAATACTTTGTTCTCTATTTTCTTATCCCATACAAAGTGAGTATGTTCTAGATTTGAGGATAATTCCTTTTTTATTGGGTGGTCTTTATTTGAGGCTCAGTCCTATACTAGGATTTTTGGTTATTTTCTTTCGTGCATTCCATGGAATAGACCTTGGATTCTTTATAGCAATTGCATTTTATAGCGTGTTTAGTTTCTTTATATGGCGTATTTCTCCTTGGTTTTTAAAACTCACTTCTACTACACGAATACTGTTTTCCACCGGTATTACTTTACTATTAAGTGTAGGTATCCTACTCACCATAGCATTATACACAGTATCTGCCGACCAATTGCTAGACATAATCATTGCTTATGTAGTAGTCCCACCACTTGGAGTTGCCCTGCTTTCTTCTCTCATTGAAATAAGAGAAAAAAATCAGCAGTTGCAGCAACAGTTAATAATTGAAGAAAAGTTGGCTGCAGTCGAACAAATGGGTGCTGCAATATCTCACGAAATACGAAATCCATTAACTACAGCAATTGGATTTATCGATCTCCTCGATCAAGTTTATCTTGATAATAATAGAAGAACAAAATATCTCTCCATTATAAAAAATGAGTTAGATTCTGCAGAAGGTATCATACAAGATTACTTAACCTTTTCTAAACCAGTTGTTGAATCAGTAGAGGAACTGGATATTCAAGAAGAACTAACGCATATTTTAAAATTACTACACCCTCTTGCTAATTATCATTCAGTGAAGGTTTCAACTGACTTTTCTACCTATGGAACAATCCAAGGAGACAAGTCGAAATTCCACCAATGTTTTATAAATATTATGAGAAATTCGATTGAATCTATGTCTTATGGCGGTGCATTATTGATCAAAACGGTGGCTACTCAGAACAAGATAATTATTTCTATACAAGATACAGGAACAGGGTTGAGTAAAGAACAAATTCAACGTATAGGAGAACCACATTATTCTACGAAGGGACCCCAGGGAACTGGTCTCAGCATGATGGTTGCTTACAGTATATTACGTGCTATGAGAGCGAGAATTGAAGTTCAAAGTGAGATTGGCAAAGGCACCACTTTTCAATTTCATTTTAAGATTAACAAAACTTAGATGAAGTGAAGATATAGATGAATCCTTTTAGGAATAAATAGTATTGGAGGAATAATACCTTGGAGTTAACAGTATACTTCTTTTTCAACTTATCCTTGTTAATCGTATTACTACTTTCAGGTTTTTTATGTGGAGAGAAGCTGAGAAGGTATTGGTCTGATCAAGCTATTTGCAACATCTATTTAATAATTAGTTTAGTAATCTGTTTTATTTTTACTTATGAAATTGAAGGTATTGAGGTTGTTTTTGATTTACGGAAAGTTCCGTTCATTATCGGTGGTTTGTATATGGGAATAGGACCTTTTTTGGCTACATTCATTGTATTCGTAAGAGGTCTTTTGGGAATTGATTTTGGATTTTGGATGACTGTCCTTTATTATGGAGGACTAGCCATTCTTTTTTGGCGAATTGCCTCCTGGTTTTTAAAACGCTCTCCCATGCAGCGAATTCTTTTTACTGGATGCGTAACTTTTCTGTTCAGTTTTGCCCAAACTTTTACGATGGGAATTTGGCACTTACCTCACAGTAGTGCTGAAGTTTTGTTTGCTTACTTAGTCATCCAACCAATTGGAGCCGTAATTATTTCTTATATTATTGAAGAAATTATTATGACTATTCAATTGCGCCAACGCACTATAAAATCCAAAAGGATAGAGGCTGTTGAACGAATGGGTGCAGCTATTAGTCATGAAATTCGTAACCCATTGACAGCAGCAATTGGTTTTGTTCAACTTTTGCAAAGTAATGCTATTTCAAAAGAGAACCATACCCACTACATCTCCATTATTAAAAACGAACTGAAATCTGCTGAAAGAGTCATTCAAGATTATTTGAATTTCTCTAATCCTGAAATTAAATCGATGGAACCCCTACTTCTTCAGGAAGAGCTAGAACAAGTAGTTCAATTGCTACAACCATTGGCAAAGCGAAATTCGGTTAAAATAGTTTCTATTTTTTCACCGGGAGAGGAGATTGAAGGAGACAAACAAAAATTTCATCAGTGCTTTGTAAATATCATGAAAAATGCAATAGAATCAATGCCTGAGGGAGGAATATTAACGGTTGAAACGGAGCGTACAACAACTGTAAGCATTCTCATTAAAGATACTGGTTCAGGTATGACACTTGAACAAATGACCCGTCTAGGTGAACCTTATTATTCAACCAAAGGAAGCAAGGGAACAGGTCTCGGTATTATGGTAGTGTATAGTATCGTACGTGCTATGAATGGTACAATTCATGTAGAAAGTGAAATTGGAAAAGGAACGACATTTAAAATTACATTTCCTTCCTTATTATTTAATTCGTTAGAAGCAAAGAAAACTGAGAAGGAACTTGTTATGAGTTGATAAGTGCTAAGAAATTATACTAAAAATAGACTTGTCTCATTTTCAATCACAAGTCTATTTTTATTAGGTCTTAACTATTTTCATCTCATTTAGATTATTTGCTTTTCTGCTACTTCTTTTTACAAGGATTAGCCCGATTTGCAAACAAATATTAACGCCGATAACTATTTTCTTTTTTGATCCTTGAAATTTTATAAATTTGATTGCTTACAGGCATCGCTTTAAAACGATTATAAAACATCGGAAGAACGAGACCCACATAATCATCTAAAAACTTGTTTTCCATTCTTTCTTCTATGAGAACTCTATACTTCACCAAAGCGCTTACGATCAGTTTTTCATTTGGTTTCGACATATTAATCGTCTCTATATGTTGAATCGACCGAGTCTTGGACTGCAAAATCTTTTCTACTTTTTTTTCATAATCTTTCGTATTTTTTACTTCTACCAACATATTTACTACCGTTATTACTTCAATCATTTGAAATCCTCCATGCGTGAATAGCTGATACTCTTTACTAATGACAGCAATTATATCATTTGTAAAACATATAGAGAATACTTCAGAATTTAGCAGCACTTAATCATTTATAACTGCCATCTTCACTAATAATTAGCTATAGTACCGTCCCCTTCAATTTCATCGCATTTAAATCTACCTTATCTATGAATCCCTAAAGCATTCCATGTCTGTTACTTGTTTTTAACAGCAGATATATATTTCCTTTTATGCTACCAGGTAGTCAACTTCCAACTTCCGATAGAGGATTATAAATAATTAGATAGGTAAATCATAATTGGAAATCTCCGTTCTTTCTCAAAAAGTTCATCTTATAGTCACTTCTCGAATGCTCATTTTATTCGCGAAGCCTCGAAGAAAGTGAAGTCCAATTTTTTCTGATACAATGGTTATTACCTCATTACACTTATGACAAAAATGAGTAGCAAACTTGATACCAACAATAATATATACAATGAGGTGAAATAGATGAATTACATTTATAACCAGCTTTTAGAATTTAATATGGATATAACCTGGGCCGGTTATCTTTCACTAATTATTATGGTGCTATTTATACTGTTTGTCTGTATAATCGCTAATTTTATCAGTAAAAAAGTAGTTATCAGGGTCATCACTAAAATCGTACAAAACACAAAATTCCGATGGGATGATATGCTTTTGGAACGAAAGGTTTTTCATAAGCTATCGCATATTGTTCCAGCGATTATTATTTATTTCTTTGCTTTCGCGTTCCCTGAATCCTTTCAAAATTTGATCCAAAAAGTTTCCATAGCATATTTAATAATTATGGGGTTAGTAATTATCAATAGTGCTTTAAATGCAATGAATGATATTTATCAAACCTATGAAGTATCTAGGACCAAACCTATTAAAGGGTATATACAAGTTGTTAAAATTATTATCATAACGCTTGGGATTATTATGGTGATAGCTAACCTGATTGGAAAGAGCCCACTTCTTCTTCTGAGTGGTATTGGTGCTCTATCCGCCGTATTCATGTTGGTTTTTAGAGATTCATTATTAGGTCTCGTTGCTGGAATTCAGTTGTCCACTAATGATATGGTCCAGGTTGGTGACTGGATTGAAATGCCGAAATACGGGGCAGATGGAGACATTATTGATATCTCCTTAAATACTGTAAAGGTCCAAAACTTTGATAAAACGATTACGATGATTCCAAGCTATGCCCTAATATCCGATTCTTTTATAAATTGGCGAGGGATGCAAACCTCTGGAGGACGACGGATTAAGCGTTCGTTATTTATTGATAAGAACAGTATTTCATTTTGTACGGAAGAAATGATTAATAACTTTAAAAATATCCACTATCTTTCAGACTACGTTACCCTTAGGGAAAGTGAAATTGCTGAGTACAATACAAGAAATAAAATTAATCACAGTAATCGAGTGAATGGAAGAGCTCTTACGAATATTGGTGTGTTTAGAGCATATATTAGCAACTATCTTCGACACCATCCTGGAATCAATCAGGATATGACCTTAATGGTTAGACAGTTAGCTCCAACCGAGAACGGATTACCGCTAGAAATATATGCATTTACCAATGATACACAGTGGGCTGTCTATGAAACGGTTCAAGCAGATATATTCGATCACCTTTTTGCCGTAGCCGCGGAATTTGGAATACAATTATTCCAGAACCCAACCGGGAATGATTTTAAAAAAATTGTTGACGTATGGGTTAAATAAGTTTTATCAATTGAAAAAGGTATGGAAACTTTTACGTTTCTATACCTTTTTTGTTTTCCTGAAGTTTGGTAAAAGAGCTTAGAATCCCAATAAATGTTATATTCTTGACTACCAATGGAGTTTACTTTTTAATGAAGAGAAAAAAGGAAGCAGAGAAAGGAAGATTCAAATGAAATTTTTAACACCAATTTCCACCACTGCCCTTACCTTAATTTTACTTAGTGCCTGTTCCACTAGCGATGATGTAAATAAAATGACGAATAATAGCAAAGAACAGATTTCGGAAGTACCGTCAGACAAAAACCTTCCACAGAATGACGAAACCAATCAAACTGAACAAACTATGACACAAGCAGAAGTATTAGATGCAGTAAAAACTGACTTGAAAACTGATCTAACTAAAATGCTGCCAAGTGAATTACCATTAGAAGAAGGAAAATATTTAACCGCAACGACGAAATCAGATACAAACAATTATGAAGTTATTTTTTACGAAAGCGATGAGCCCATTGCTGTTAATCATGAAATGTTAGCAGATAATGATCAAATTATTGCTCGTCTTAAGGCACAAAAATATGAGAGTATACAGGAAGCAAATGAACAAGTAGGATTTGAAAACTTTAGTGAGTTTGGAGGACAACCAATTGATCTTGGGTTTGGCATTACCGGCTATCAGGATGCTGGCGCTGGCTCCATGTGGACAAGTTGGAATGAAGGCCGTTGGGCAATCGCTGCACACACACATACTTCAGAAGGTGTAAAAGGAGAAAAACTTGCAAAAGAAGCCACTGAGTTTTTAGAAACTCATACATTACCTATTCCGAAACCGAACGGATTTGCTCATATTGACGTGTATCAATCAGATAATCGCATTATTTGGCAAAAGGAAAGTACAGTTTATATGATAGACGAAGTAAAGGATCCAATAATTGCTTTGGAGATTGCAACTCATATTGAAGAAAAAGAGTAAAGGAGTAAAAGGGTAGCAGGCTCTATTCAAATTCAGAACTGTTATAGAACCTGGTACTCCTTTTACTTAACTATCGATAAGAACTGTCTCGTTCTTTCCTCTTTTGGTTTCAGGAAGATTTCTTCTGATGTTCCTTGTTCCACTATTACTCCTTTATCCATAAAAATAACGCGATCTGCGACGTCTTTTGCAAAGCTCATTTCATGTGTCACGATAATCATTGTCATTCCTTCTCGTGCTAAATCTTTAATTACCTGTAGAACTTCTTTTACAAGCTCAGGATCTAGTGCAGAAGTAGGCTCATCATAGAGCATTACCATAGGATTTAAGGCTAATGACCTTGCAATTGCTACCCTTTGCTGCTGTCCACCTGACAATTGAGCTGGGTAGTAATCACATCTATCTCCAAGACCGACTTTTGTAAGAAGTGCCTTCGCTAATATTCTAGCTTCTTCTACTTTGGTTCCATGTATTATGATTGGCCCTTCCATCACATTTTCAATGGCCGTTTTATGGGGAAATAGATTGAACGATTGAAATACAAACCCGGTTCTCTTCCTTAGTTCTCTTATTTCTTTTTTTCGTTTACTATTTGCTTTGCCACCTGTAACTACTTGAAATTCACCAATACGAATAATACCCTCCGTTGGCTCTTCTAAGAAATTTAGACAGCGTAATAGGGTTGATTTCCCTGAACCGCTCGGTCCCATAATTACAACCACTTCACTTTTAGCAATTGTTAAATCTATTCCTTTTAGTACCTCATTCGTTCCGAAGCTTTTTCTTAAATTATTAACTTGAATGATACTCATGAACATCTCCTATCATTCGTATTTAAAATGCTGCACGTACTTAGCGAACCAAGTATTTTGATGTACGAACTTCTAGTTTATCTAAAATGGTTGTGAAGAAAGTTATTAATATCCAATAAATAGCCGCAGCTAGCAAATAGATTGTGAGTGGTTCAAATGTTTTTGCGATGATTAAACTCGACATTTGCAGTAGTTCAGTTACCGTTATAACGGAGACTAGAGAGGTATCCTTGATAAGCACAATAAATGTGTTAGATAAGGTAGGAATAGCTATTCGAAGGCTTTGGGGAAGAATAATTCTCCTTAATGCTTGCGAATACGTCATTCCCATTGATAATGATGCTTCCATTTGACCATTGTCCACAGCAAGAATTGCTGCCCTAAAGGACTCTGAAAGGTAAGCACCAGCATTTAAGCTTAATGCCACTACTCCTGAAGATATTGGGTCTAGCGAAATACCAATCTGCGGCAACCCATAGTAAATGACAAAAATTTGAACAAGTAGAGGAGTTCCACGAATAATCGAAACATATGCTGTGGCAATTCCGTTTAATATTCTTACTTTTAGGATTCTTACAATTGCAGCAAAAAATCCAAGAACGAGCGCTATTATGATGGATATCGCTGCCAGTAAAATAGTCATTAAAGTTGCCTTAAGCAAAGATGGCAATGAATCAATAATTATCGTAACATCCATACATCAACCTCCTTTCCGACGAATTACAAGGTTGATAATCACTTAGAGTAAAATATCTTCTTTAAAGTCTATTTGAATTCCAAGATTGTTTAGCTCCTCCATAAATGGTTGGAACCTTTCTCTAACGATTAAGCTCTCTATTGGTACAACACCTGTCTCTATGATTTTTTTACAAGCAATCCATTTCGCCATGATCGCTGCAGGGATTGCCGTAGTTTTAGCCATAGAGGTAATCTCTCGTTCATGATCGTATAAGTCGACCATTTCCCATGTAAATTTAGTTGGCTTTCCATCCTTAACTCCACTAACTTCCACTCGGAGCACTGTCACATCTTCATGAGAGGCACCTAGCATTTTAGGTGCCAAGATTCGCTCTGCAAATGCCCGTGGCGTGATTGTAACTCCTGCTACTGTAATAGGAATATTATCAAGAAATCCTAGTTCTCCTAATACATTCATCTTGTCCCAGTGCCCAGGGTATCTAACTGTTTTTTCATATAGGTTTTTCACTTTATCCTTTAGAATATAAGCAGTGCTATGCGCATCCGTAATAACAGCTTCACAGTCACCTACGGGTTGAGGGAATGTCATCTTTTCTAATCCTGATAAAGGAGATAGTTCTACAAGTTGTCCGTTTTCCACTGCAATAGCCGGTTTTGTATAAAGGCCAAGGACACTCTCTAATCGAAAAACAACCTGATACCATAATGGGGGAACTGGATGTCTGGGAATCCCCCCACAAATCATAACCGCTTCCTCTGCTTCCTCTAGCATCTCAATTCCTTGAGCTGCCAAAAAATTCGTAATTCCAGGAGCTACTCCACAGCCTGGTACGATAATTACCCCTGCATCCATTGCTGCCTCATGTAATTCTATTTTTTCATTGAACTTAGATCCTACTAAATCTACTAAATGACATTTCGATTCTATTGCTGCTTTTATAGCTACAAGACTCAAAGAATGAGGAAGACATGCAACTGCCACATCTGCATACTTTAACACTTCAGCTATGTCTTCTTTTGTTTCTAATGAAGCAACTTTTCCCACAACTTTATGACTATTTGAGATTTCTAAACATTTGTCTATACTCTCTTGCCTAACATCAACAGCAGTAATTAAATCTATATCAGTAAAATTGGCAAGTTCACTTACGACCGTTGTCCCGATCATCCCTGTTCCTAAAACTACGATATGCAAGGTTTTCTTTCCTCCTTATCATGTTTGTACTTTTGTTATTTATTGTTCAACAGGATCTGAACCAAACCACTTTTTATATATTTCCTTATACGTCCCATCCTCTTTCATCTCACTTAGAGCCTCATTCACCTTCTCAACAAAATCTTCATTACCTTTATTGACTGCCATTCCAACTTCGTCCACTTTGAGAATATCGCTCGCAACTTTGATCGGCAGATTATTTTCTTTGATGTTATAGCTCACTAGCAGTTGGTCATTAATAATGACATCTAATCTTTCATTTTTAAGATCCTCTAAATAATCGCTAAACGCTTTATATAGCTTGACGTCTGCACCTTCTACACTATTTGCAATTTCTTCAAACGTAGTTCCCCCACCTACACCAACTTTTTTGCCTTTAATATCTTCTAGTTTACTAATATCGTTTGTTTCTTCACGGGTGATTAACACCGAGCCTGTTATAACATATGGATCAGTAAAATCTACACTTTTTTTCCTTTCCTCTGTTACAGTCATCTGCCCAATGATAATATCGAACTTATCTGCCTTTAAACCACCTATTAAGCCTTCCCATTTTGAAGTTACAAAGTTAGCTTTCACGCCTAATCTTTTCGCAATTTCATTTGAAATGTCTACATCAAAACCTGTTAGTTCGCCATTGTCATCTAAATAGTTAAATGGTGGATACGTACCCTCAAATGCCACATTCAGCACTTCGTCTTTTTCCATTCGATCTAGTACCTTTCCTCCCCCAAACCCACACCCCACAACAATACTCAGGACTATTAAAGTAATGATGCTCAAAATTAGTTTCTTTTTCAATGCTTGTCCCCCTTTATAATGTAAAACATTGTGAAATCGTCCAAATTCATTTTGGAAAACCAACTCCCTTTCAAACAATGTATTCTTTAGGACTGGCTTTTATAATCAGATAATCTAATAAATCAACATCGCTCAAAAAACAAAATCCCGTAGGAACAAGTATTACTCGTTCCTACGGGATTTTATGTGTTTGAATTGTATTTAGAAAAATAGTTTAGAGTCTTACTCGAATGTGGTTGACTCCCAATACAGATAAACAGCCATAGACTCCTGTCGTCCATGACTGTTTTACTTTTATATGTGTAAATTTATTAGTCTATTACTAACTAAATAGATTAATAATATAACCAATGATAATACCTACTACACCGAAATCAGAATCACCAAACGTTGTGCCTTCAAATCCTAGCGAACCAAGGACTGGTAATAACATTGCTGGTAGGAAACTGATTAAGATCCCTTGTACAAAAGCACCAATTATAGCACCTCTACGTCCACCTACTGCATTACCGAATACTCCAGCGGCTGCTCCACAGAAAAAGTGAGGAACAAGTCCTGGTACGATTACTGCCAATCCAGCGAGTGGAAGTAAAAACATACTTAGTAATCCAGCTACGAAACTTGATAAGAACCCAATAATAACTGCATTAGGTGCAAATGGGAACACGATTGGTACATCTAGTGCAGGTTTTGCATTTGGAACAATTTTGTCTGCAATCCCTTTAAATGCGGGAACAATTTCAGCGATCAACATACGAACACCAGCTAAGATGATGAACACCCCAGCAGCAAAAGTAATGGCCTGAAGTAATGAGAATACTAAGAAGTTTGTACCATCACTAAGGTTTTCCTCTATGTAAGTCGGCCCAACAAATAATGAAACTACAAGGAACATAATAGTCATTGTTAACGCTAATGCTACGGATGAATCACGTAAGAAACCAAGTGATTTTGGCACTTTAACCTCTTCTGTTGACTTCGTTTTGTCTCCTGTCAGTTTAGCAACTTTAGCAGCAACGAAATAACCGAAAGAACCAAAATGTCCTACAGCAATATCATCTGAACCTGTAATCTCTCTTACCGTAGGTTGTAGCATTGCAGGTAGTAGAACCATCAATCCACCTAAAATTAGAGACCCAAGAATTACAAGAGGAACACTCCCCATCCCTGATGTGGAAAGCACAGCAGCAAGTAAACAAGCCATGAACATAGTGTGATGTCCTGTTAAAAAGATATATTTGAACTTTGTGTATCGTGCTAAGACGATATTCACTATCATACCTATTAACATAATCATAGCGGTCTCCGTACCAAAAGCATTTTGTGATAACGCCACAATTGCTTCATTGTTTGGAATTACGCCTTCAATATTAAATGCTTTTTCGAACATTTCTCCGAAGATAGTAAGAGAACCCGTTAATACTGTCGCACCTGCATTAAGAATAATGAAGCCCATAATCGTTTTTAATGTACCGGAAACAACATCGGTAATGGCTTTCTTCTGCAAAAGTAAGCCAAATAAAGCGAACAACCCTACCAATATAGCTGGAGTACCTAGAATATCCTTCATGATAAAATCAAACATACTATTTTTCCCCCACGATATGAGTAGTTAACGCTTTCTGAATTTCATCTGCACTGACCATATTGACAATACTAATCGTTTTTTTGTTGCCATCTTGCAATTGCTCCATAATTTCAGGAGTACCAATATAGTAATCAGCTACTTCTGTCTTTGCACTAGCCAAATCCATATTCTTGCATTCACCGTCAATATTCAATACTTTTAGTGCCTTATTTACATTCATCGACAATATAAAACTCGTACCTAAACCGTTTCCACATACTGCTAAAATTTTCATTTTTACTTCCTCCTATTAATAGTTAGTTTCGATTGTATTTTTCATTTTTGTAAGCTTATAGTTCAGAAAACTCTACAACTAAGTTTAGAATATCTTCTTTTTTCTCAGCCTTCTTTAAAAGTTCTAGTTTTTCGGGATCACTCAACAAGGTAGTTAATTGAGCTAATGCTTTTAAATGTGTTTGGTTATCAATAGCAGCTAAACAAATGAATATTTCTACTTTGTTTTGCTCTTCCCCTAACAAGTAAGTTGGTTCTGATAATTTCAACAAGCTCATGCCTAATTTCTTCACGCCGAATTCTGGGCGTGCATGCGGTATCGCCACTTGTTCACCGATAATAATATACGGTCCCATTGTCACTACGTTCTCAATCATGACATCTACATACTGATTTGTAATGGAATCATTTAATAACAGTGGTTCCGCTACGGCCTTGATTGCATCTTTCCAATCGCTTATTTCATCTATAAATTGGATATTCTCTTCGATTAATAAATCCTTTAACACTGGTTGTTTCCTCCCTATATTCAAGTAATCATTTTTAAACAAAGCCTGTTGTAATGCGCTTTTTAGCAGCTCAGGTTGTTTAATATCCGCGTACTGACGAATAATCTTTATTAATTCATCTGAGGTTGGATTATGGTATGACTGTTGGAGCGTGAGTCCTTCTACTGTTTGTATTAGTTCCTTCTTTTCCATTTCACTCATAATTGGTCTAATGATAAATAATGGCTTTTTTGTTTCAAGTACCACAGTAGAAAATACAAGATCATACTCCGTATCTGCAAGATGTTGAAAATCATAGGATGAAAACGATGAAGTCCATTTAAACTGTGGAAAAAGTGACTTTAATTGATTTTCCAACATTAAACTTGAACTAATACCATTTGGACAAACGATTAAAGCTCTAAACAACTTTAACGAGCTGTCACTATCCATTTTAAGCAATCCACCAAAATGAAGGGTTAGAAATCCTACCTCATCTTCTGGTACCTTAATATTTAACATTTCCTCAATTGGCTTGAGTACTTCTTTTACGACGATAAACAAGTCTCGATGCTCTTCCTTAATATCATTAAGTAATACATTTGTAATTGGTATTTTAAAGAGCATCCGGTAGTAGGCAGGCTTAAAATGTAAATACAATGTTTCCATTGCTTTGTTTCTATCTAATAATTGGATACATGCATAACGTTCAAAATTAACAATAATTTGTTCTGTAATCGCAAATAGTGCATCCGTTCTAACAGGGCTAACTTCCCCTTGGCATATGCCAAGCAGTTGAATTGTCAAAAAGGCAACTTCTTCCCGATTAGTTGTATATCCCAAGCGCTGCTGTATCAATGTAGATACTAGAAAAGCTTGTTGATTTTCCAAAAAACTCACTGTATCTGGATAGATTTGCACCCGTTTATGTTGTTGTTGACGAATATGAACCATTTGAAGTAAGTAGATAAATTCATCCAATCTATCTTCCGTGAATGCAAATGAATACTGCTGTTCAAAATCCTTCAATACTTGCTGGTAGTTATCGTACTGATTCTGTAATTGTTGCTGCTGAAATATAAATGTGAACTTTTCATGAGCATATGATTTAATCTTCAATGTAGAAATTGCTTTGAGCATTAAGTTTCGCTTATCTTCTTCTGTCCCTTTTAAATGGTATCCATGTACACGCGAATAGCGGACTTCTACACGGAAATCGGCACAAAAATTATTAACTCGCTTCACATCTGAACTGACGGTATTTTTACTAACGCCAAACAAGTGTTGAAAGTGAAAGTTGGAGAGAGGTTCATGTCGGATAAAGGTATATAACAAGAATATGATTACACGCTCTTCTTGCTCAAAAGAAAATTGATTTGCTACAAATCCTGCTCCATTTTCCTTCCAGTAATCGATTACTTCTTGCCCTATTATGATTCGGTCACCCGAAATGTTAATGGGCGTTACCCCTACTTTATATAAGAAGCTATTAACTTTTTCTACATCATATTGAAACTGATGTTCAGTTAGGTTTATCTTGTCCATAAAAGAGGTTAGTTGCGTCGGTTGCAATTTCATCAATTGATAAAAAGTATTCAGACTTCGTTTTTCCAACATCCCTAGCTCCCCCTTAATATAAATTATAACGGAAATCGCTTTCACTTCAGATGACATTTGGTCACAAAAGTTACTTTCAATTCCTTACCTCATTGGTATGTACATTTTAGCTCAATTAAATTCAATATCATAAATGCGGGCCTGAAGGTTACATATAGTAACATTGAAGCTCCATGGCACTTACAAATCTAATGCCAAAAGGGTATGCATACATTATCCGCCCACTATAGCTGATTATAGAACTAATCCCTCATTATATAGAGAATCCTGAAGATTCACTAAAAAAGGCTATCGGTTTCTGATTGTTTTAGAAGTTGTACCCAATTAAAATAACCCTGTGAAAAAACAATCATGATTGTTCTTTCACAGGGTATATTTTTATTCACTTAACTCCTGCTCATAAGCAGTTTTTCTTTTTGGTAGTTTTTGATGGAGAGCATCTATTGCCATTCTTGTTGTGTCTAAGTAGCCAATTGTTTGCTCGAATGTAGTCGTTGCAATACACATAAAGAGCATATCAATTACGTGTAGCTGTGCTAATCTTGAAGAAGTTGCTCCACTGCGAAATGTAGGTTCTAATGATGTTGCAGTAAACAAATTTATTTCTGCTATATCGGCTACTAGTGAATTACCATAACGTGTTAAACTAATGGTTTTAGCACCAGTTTTCATGCCAATTTCTAATACTTTTGCAACTTCATGTGTATTACCTGAAGAGGAAATCCCAAAGATTACATCTTTCTTCGATGCATTAGCAACTGCTGTTGCAGATAAATGCACATCAGGGTAATAGGAGCAATACTTATTAATACGCATAAACTTTTGTTGCACATCCATTGCGGCAATGCCCGATGCACCAACTCCAAATATATAAATATGAGAGGCTTGTAAAATAGCTTCTACTGCCTTTGTCAATTGCACCATATCGAGCATATTAGTTGTTTCTCGTAGTGACCTAATACTTTGTATTGTTATTTTTTCAACCATAGTTTCAAATGCTTCATTTGGTTCGATATCCCTCAGGTCCTGACGTTCATTTTGTAAATCACCAGCAATTCTTAACTTTAAATCTTGAAAGCTATTCATTTGAAGTGATTTACAAAGTCTTATAACCGCTGCACTACTTGTGCCACTCACTTTACCTAACTCTACGACCGTTAAGTTAATGGACTCTTTCGGAAACTTTAATATATACTCTGCAATTTTCCTTTCTGAGCCCGGCAGACGATCAAACATTTCTTCCAATATCGCTAATCCCGCATTCACCTTTTGCGTCATTCCACACCCCTAGCTCTCTTAACTTCTTTTAAAAGATTAAATAATTGCATTTTATTCATTCGTTCCTCCGATGGCCATGCGTACTTTCCCATTTGCTCTTTCCAATAATTTCGCCGCTTCTTCCGCTGTCGATCCAGTTAGAGTCATTACTATGGCTTGCTTCACATTGAATTGTGTTTTATCAAGCACTTTTTCTGCTTCTTCATATGTAATATTGGTGGCATCACAAACAATCATTTTTGCACGTTCTTTTAATTTATAATTACTAGCATGCACATCGACCATTAAGTTTTTATAAACCTTACCAACTTGGATCATCGATACAGTAGAAATCATATTTACAACCATCTTATGTGCTGTGGCAGCCTTTAACCTAGTAGACCCTGTCAAAACTTCAGGACCTGTTTCTACTTCAATAGCTACGTTTGCGTATTGGCTAATTGCAGACTCCAGATTGCTAGATAGACTGATTGTTTTAGCCCCTACCGATTGTGCATAAGCTAAAGCACCAATTACATATGGAGTTCTGCCACTAGCCGCAATTCCAATCACCACATCACTTGAAGTGATATCTAATTGCCTTAAATCACTTTCCCCTAACTCTTGATCGTCTTCTGCACCTTCCACAGCAACCATAACTGCACCATAACCTCCAGCAAGAACAGCCTGAACCATTTGTGGTGATGTGCTGAAGGTTGGTGGACACTCTACTGCATCTAGTAAACCAATTCGACCACTCGTACCTGCTCCTACATAAAGCAATCTCCCATTATTCTTGAAACCCTCGTGAACAATATAAATGGCATCCTCTATTTGAGGTAAAACTCTCTGAACTGCTAGTGCAACTGTTTGGTCTTCTTCGTTCATCGTTTTAATAATTTCATTCACAGACATCGTATCTAAGTTACTGGTTTTTAGGTTGGTTCGTTCAGTCCCCAGCTTTTCCAATCGATTCATTTATATCATACCTTTCATCGGTTATGTTCATCCATAACTTTTGCCCATGACCTAATTACTTCTTTTCGTAGTTCTGGTGTTAGTACTATATCTTCACTAATTAAAGCATTTAAATAAGAACCAACAACTGGTGGTAATGAAGGTACATACAATTTATTATCAAACTTTTGCATAGCTTCTTCAAATGTCGCAAAGAAGAAATCATTCGAAAATAATCCACCACAGAGCACAACTGGCAAAGTCTTAGCATCCTTTTCCTTATAAAATATAGCAGTAAGCAGCTCTACTAATCCCTTAGCTGCTTGCTGAACTATTTCAACAGCTGGTTGATACTTTTGTTCTGCTAAATCTAATACGGACATGGCTAATGAAGCAATTGCTGTACGTGGGTTCTCATGTTCATAAACAGCTGGTATAATTTCACCTGCATTTTGCAAATTGAAAGTTTGTAAAATTACTTGTGTTAAACGCTCGTTTCGAGAAAGGCCCCCGTGTTGGTCATAATACTTTGTGGCATAGCGGAGTGATTCGTTACCTATATGATAACCACTACCATCATCCCCTAATAAATAGCCCCATCCACCAGAACGTGTAGTTCGTACACCGTTATCCTGTACTAAATAAGCTATTGATCCTGTTCCTGCAATTACAACCAGTCCATTGAGACTGAAGGTCCCACTTACTAAAGCTGGTAGTGCATCATTTGTTACCTGGATACGACAAAGATGCGGTGAAAAATAACTCTTCATCCAGTCGTACCATGTTTTTTTATCTGTATCTCTATCGCCGCCAGCAGTGCCGATAAAAATCCCGAAAACTTGTTCTTTTTTTATTCCATACTGTTTTAAAAGTTCATTGAGTAATTCAAAAATTTGTACACGTACCTTTTCAGGTTTTGTAGATTTTATATTCGTTCCTCGACCTATAACTGTGCCAATTATTCTTCCAGTGCTATCGCCAATAACACAGCAGGTTTTCGTGCCTCCACCGTCCACACCGATTAAATAACTCTCACTTAACTGCACCTGCTGTCAGTCCCTCCATAAATTGTTTTGATGCAACAAAGAATAGAATCATCATCGGTAAAGAAGCTAATGTTAGGCCAGCGAAAAGCGATCCCCAATCTGCTGAATGTTCACCAAACAGTGAAAGCATGCCAACCGGTATTGTCATCTTCGCTTTCTCTGTTATAAAAATTAGCGGGAAGAAAAAATCATTCCATGAAGAAATAAAGTTTACTATAACTACCGTACCTAGTGCCGGTCGCATTAATGGAAGAAGAACACTCCAAAGTACTCGTAGATTTCCTGCACCGTCCATTCTTGCTGCTTCCTCTAACTCTATAGGCATCGTTTTAAAGAATCCAGTTAAGATAAGCACCGTTAATGGCGTACCTGTTGCGATATTCATAAAAATAAGGGACCAAAGTGAATTTATCAGCCCTAAATCACGCATTAAAATAAATAACGGTACAATTCCTAATTTAATAGGGATCATCATTCCCAATAAAAATATAAAGAAGATAGCGTTGTTCCAGCTAAACTTAAAGCGTGCAATATAGTAAGCAGCTAAAGAACAAAAGAGTACAACCAGTACAACGGATGTAACACTAACAATTACACTATTGATAAAATATTGATCAAACGGAACCTTACTCAATAATGTTCTATAGGTGTCTAAACTAAAGTGCGTTGGAAGGCCCAATGGGTTTTTAAATATTTCTGCACTTGTTTTAAACGATGATAAAAACATTAAAAATATTGGATACAGACTAATAGTAGCTACAACAAATACAAGGACATAATAAAATGGTTTAGACCACATTGAACTATTTTTCATACTATTCACCCTTACATTTCTACTTCTTTTTTATTCGTAAACTTCAGGAATATCATGGTACATAATAATATGAAGAAAAATAATACTGCCGCTAAGGCGGAACCTAGACCTATCGCATCAGAGCTTCCAGATGTGGAGCTTCCAAATGCTAAACGATAAAAGAATACCGCTAAAGTATCTGTTGAATAATACGGCTCACCCATCGACCCCTGCATCGCATAGACGAGTTCAAACGCCTCGAATGACTGTATAAATGTTAAGACCGTCATGATCATAATGGAAGGAATCATTAACGGTAAATAAATTTTCCGAATCATTGTCATTCCTTTAGCACCATCTAGTTTAGCAGCTTCTATTAGTTCACCTGGAATACTTTGAAAACCTGCTAGAAAGATTAATACTCCAAACCCTAAACCAAACCAGCAATTTACCAGAATTATAGATATCAATGCTGTATTTGGATCTCCAAGCCATGCTCGCTGTAATTCCTCTAGCCCTAGTTTGCCTAGTAACATATTTAAAGTACCAAAATTAGGATTTAAAATAAGTTTCCACAAAAAACCGACCACAATCACGGATAATAAACGGGGTAGAAAGAAGGCAATCTTGAAAAACTCAGCACCTTTTACTTTTTTGTAAATGATAAAAGCAAGTATAAATGCCAAGCCATTCATAACGACCATTTGAAGCCCAAAATAGAGTAGATTATGCTTAAAGGCATTTGTAAACATTGATCCATATGGCTCTGTCGTAAATAATGTAACGAAATTATCAAAGCCAACAAACGACTCTCTTGAAAAACCTTTGAATGAATAGAAGCTATACGTTAATGCAGCTAATATAGGATAGAGCACGAACACACTATAAATAATTAATGCAGGAATAGGGAAAAGGTGGATAGTCCACCGGTTCCCATTTTTTCTTCTCTTCTTTTTTGAAGCAGTTTGTACAGTCGTCATCATTCATAGCCTCCTTTTTTGTTATTTAAAAGGCTCAAATGAGGTTTCTGCATTTTCCTGCAATTTTTGAGCTACTTCAGCTGGTGTTACTTCTCCTAAATACATCCCTTGTAATTCTGTTTCTAATACAGTTTTTGTTGTTGGGTCCCCACTTACAAAGTTAATAACCCAGTAATATGGTGTTGAGTTGGATTCCACTGTTTTACTTAACTCACTGAGTAACTCATTATCTGAAGTGATTCCAGGAATCGCACTAATCATTTTGAACTCATCTACAAATAATTCTCCAAACTCTTTTGTTGTTAAGAATTCCAAAAATGTTTTTGCAGCTTCTTTATTTTTTGAATTTGCATTAATTGCAAATGATCCATCTACCCAAGTTGTTACTGTTTGGTTTCCTGTTTTCGATGGCATTGGGAAAAATCCATAGTCTAATTCTGCATTTAATTCATTAATGACTGGGATTTCCCAACTGCCAAGCGGGAACATTGCTGCTTGTTCCATCGCAAATAATGTACGAATATCATCCATCCCTAGTCCTTCAGAATTAGCAGGGAAATACTTTTTCAAATCATTCATGACTTCAATTGATTCAACAAATGCTGGATCTGTAAAATCTTTATCACCAGTAACTAGTTTATCTGCAAATGTATTTCCATCTAACACTCCTGCCCCTACAATTCCATGTGTTAAAGATAGCAACCAACCCTCTTTAGTACCCATGGCAATTGGCGTAATACCTGCATCCAATAATTTTTCATTTACTTCGATAAATTCATCCCAAGTTGTTGGCACTTCAAGTTCTTGGTCCGCAAATATTTTTTTGTTATAGAAAAATTGAGTAGAACTAATGTTTAATGGAACACCATACTGCTTCCCATCAGCGCCTTTAGAAGCTGCTAGATAATCATCTGAAAATTCATCCAATCCATTAATGTCTGAAATTGGCTCAACGAACCCTGCTTCAGCTAGCTTTAATCCCGCTGCATATGGACGTAGGTGGAAAATATCCGGTCCTTCACCTGCTTGTAATGACGTATTTAAAACTGTATTATATTCCGTATTTTTAGTCGGATTAAATTCTACTTGTATATCAGGGTTTGTCTCGTTGAACAAAGCAATTACCTTTTCGTATTTGGCCACATCTTCTGTACGCCAGCTACCAATTGTTAGTTTTACTTTTTCTTCTGATCCCGTTTCCCCTTTGTCACTTGTTCCTTTATCAGCATCCGTAGTTGAATCATCTCCACTATCTGAACATGCTGCTAAAACGAATGTTACTAGCAATGCAAATAAAATTAGAAGCAAATACTTTGTCATTTTTCTCATTTCTAATACGCCCCTTTATTTGAGATATACATTTCATAAACTAAATCATGAACCCCTTGTCTTAACTCTCTTAAATAAGAATGCCTTCCATAATGCACTGCATTTGTTAACAGAACCACAAATAGC
The DNA here is from genome assembly GCF_038008345.1 of Psychrobacillus sp. FSL H8-0510. Classification (NCBI taxonomy): domain Bacteria; kingdom Bacillati; phylum Bacillota; class Bacilli; order Caryophanales; family Bacillaceae; genus Psychrobacillus; species Psychrobacillus sp. FSL H8-0510. The sequence continues at coordinate 266,637 of NZ_JBBOYZ010000001.1, read as the reverse complement.
TTTTCCTTTGGATCCATCCAGATTGAAGTACCCGTAAATCCTGTATGACCAAAAGAACCTATACTCCACCTCCTACCACAAGATAATAACGGATCAACACCAGTCCAAACCTCAAAGCCTAAGCCTCTATTTTGGAATAATAGAGTATGACATAAATCCATCCATTCAGATGGTATGACCGACTGATTTGTTATACCTAGCCAAACTTTTGCAAACTGAACTAAATCCCCTATGTCGGAAAATAGTCCTGCACTTCCAGAAACTCCTGATAATAAAAGGGCTTTTTCATCATGGACATCTCCTTGTACATATTGTTTATCCACCATTTCGGTCGATGCAATATTAACTAAAAGTTCCTTTGAAGGATTGAAGTTAGTTTTTTGCAACTTCAAAGGTAGAAATATTTCATTTTCTGCAAACCTGTCTAAGGCTTTTCCAGATACTTCTTGTATGATCTCTCCTAGCAAAATCATGCCTAAGTCACTATAGACCACTGCTTCTCCTGTCACGTATTCTAGTTGTGACCGATAAACTTCAAGCAGTATATTTCTATTCACACCTCGTTGAACCGGTGGAGTTAAATCCGCTGGCAAGCCACTATTGTGATGTAGAAGGTGCTGAATGGTAACCGAATCGTATCGAAAATCAGGTAAAAATTTCTGTACCGGGTCCTCTAAAGCTATTTCTTCTTTCATCAATAACACTAGGATAGAGGGTAAGGTTGCTACTACTTTTGTTAAAGATGCAATATCAAAAATAGTATCCTCTTTAATAGAATGATAGCTACCATCTCTAGCATTATATCCACCACAGCTATGTTGAAACAAAATATCCTCATCACGTTGCACGTGTATGACAGCCCCCGGAATTTTCTTCTCCTCAATAAACCCTTGGATATACTCTTTTAGCATTATCCACCCCTAAATATTCTGAAATAAAAGATAATTTAGTTATTTAAAATATTATACTATATATATTTAAAAATAGTGAAATTTTTTTTCAAAATATTTTTAGTCCCTGTGTAAGAAACAAACATGAAAATATAAACATTCACGTTTGAGTTAACGTGAATGTTTCTTACACAGGGACAAAATAAAAAACCCCCAGAACAAGTTTTACTCGCTCCAGGGGTTTCGTTTCTAATTATTTTTTTAAGTCTTCAATAGATGTGATGTCCATATATGCTGGTACAACTAATCCAATTTTCACACCTGTCATGCTTGTACCAAGATCTTCGAATTTGCCATCGAATTTCTCAGCATACGTAGCATGTGTTAATGGTAACCAACCTGCAAGCGATGCATCTGCACTACCGTCTGCAACAGCAGTCCACATTGGACCAGCTTCCACTTGAAGCATTGTTACGTCATAGCCCAAACTTGTTAATACGATGCTCATAACGTTCGTGCTGGCAATTTCACTATCCCATGCAACATATGCAAGTTTAATCTTGTCACCATCCACTTTTTCAATACCTTCTGTCCATTCTGCAACTTTCTCAGGATTTGTATCAATCCATGTTTGTGCAGCTACTTCAGGTTTTTCACCGTCTTTGATAGCAATCATTACTTCACCCATTTCATCCTCTGTCCAGTTGAAATTAGAAAGGACTTGGTGAGCTTCTGGCATATCTTCTTGTAATCCAGTACGACCAATTGTGTGAATTTCTTCTTCTCCACCATATGAACCTTTTGGATCTTCAAGGTATTTTAAATCATATTCAGCAAATTTCCAGTGAGGAGTCCAACCAGTTACCACAATTGGCTCTTCCGCATCATATGCTTTTTTTAAAGAGGCTGTCATTGCAGCACTTGAACCACTTACAAGGTCCCACTCATCTAGTTCATAGTCTGTAATAGCTCGTTCTGTTGCTTCCATAATTCCAGCTCCAGGATCGATACCCGTAATTTTGTAATTAAGGGATTCTCCTACTGTGGAGTCTGTAGATGTTGAATCGTTTTTCTCATCTGCATCACCACATGCTGCTAATCCAAGTGATAGTAATGCAATTGCGCCAATACCTGTTATTTTTTTTGTTAATGTCATGATGAATGTCCCCCTAATTTTTTCTTTCTATTTCCAGCGTATTGCGTGACTCTATCTAAAATAATCGCTACGATTACAATGGATAATCCCGTTTCTACACCAACTCCTGTTTTCAATTGCGTAACAGAGCGGTATACCTCTTCCCCTAAGCCTGGCGCACCTACCATTGATGCGATTACTACCATCGATAGCGCTAACATAATACTTTGGTTTACCCCTGCCATAATTGTAGGTTTCGCTAGAGGAATTTGGATTTTAAATAAACGCTGCCATGTTGTTGAACCAAAAGCTTCTGTTGCCTCTATTAAATCTTTTGGAACTTGCTGAATGCCTAACATCGTTAAACGTATTGTAGGAGGCATTGCGAAAATTACCGATGCTACAACTCCCGGTACTACTCCAATGTTGAAAAAGAAAATCGCTGGTATTAAATATACGAATGCAGGCATTGTTTGCATTAAATCTAATATTGGATTTACTACCTTTCGCACACCTGCTTTTTGTGAACCAAGAATCCCGACAGGAATACCAATTACTAATGCAAAAATAACGGAAGTAAGTACTAGCGTTAACATTTGAAGCATAGGGAACCAATATCCTAAGTAATCAATGAATAAGAGTCCAATCAATGAAAAGAAGGCAATCTTTCTTGTAGATATAATTCCAGCTATCAAAGCAAAGATAAAAGCTAGTAATATAGAAGGAACTAAATCCAATATATCTACCGAACCTTCTACTACCCCTTCTAATACATCGGCAAATCCGTCCAGACCAGTCCCGAATGTATCTACTAACCAGTCAACACCAGTATCAATCCAATCAGCAAAAGGTAAACGAGGTAATAATTTATCCATCTTACTTCACCTCCGTAATAGTTTGCTCTTCGGAATCCACTGTTCCATCTTTGTTTATAAAATCATTATCCCCAGATAATGCACCTATAAGGGCACCACGAATGATAATCCCTTGCAGCTTTTGTTCCTCATTGATAACAGCAACAGGAATGCTCGCGGTTGACACTACATCAAATAGTTCCGTAAGCACTGTATCAGGTGAAATCATCGGAAGGTCAGAAATAAGCACATCATTCAAAGACTTCTCCGATTCAATAGCTTCTAGAGTATCTTGCGCAGTTACAGCTCCTAGTAAGCGATTCGCATTATCCACTACATATATAGAAGAAATACCCAGTTGTTTCATCAGTCGAAGTGCTACACGCGGACCACGATCAACTTTTACTGTGTCGGCTTTTTTCATGATGTGACCAGCAGTTAGTACTTTAGACAAATCGACGTCTTCTACAAACCTTTCGACATATTCATTGGATGGACTCATCAAAATTTCTTCAGGTGATCCAATCTGAACAATTTCTCCGTCTTTCATCAGTGCTATACGATCACCGATACGAAGTGCTTCATCTAAATCATGTGTAATGAAAATAATTGTTTTTTGCATATCGTGATGAAGCTGAAGCAACTCATTTTGCATATCTTTTCGTATCAGTGGATCTAATGCACTAAACGCTTCATCCATAAGCAAGATGTCGGGGTTATTTGCCAGTGCTCTAGCAAGTCCGACACGCTGTTGCATACCCCCACTTAGTTGTTTCGGGTATTGGTCTTCATATCCCGCCAAACCAACAAGTCTTAATGACTCTGTTGCTTTTTCGTTCCGTTCTTTTTTAGATATCCCTTGGATTTCTAGACCATATTCTGTATTTTCAACAATTGTTTTATGTGGGAAGAGCGCAAAGTTTTGGAAAACCATACCAATTTTCTTCCGTCTTACATTACGAAGCTGCTCTTTATTCATCTGTACAATATCTTTACCGTCCAGTAATATTTGCCCCATCGTTGGATCTATTAATCTATTAAGTAGTCTAACTAATGTTGATTTACCACTTCCGGATAGACCCATTATGACGAAAATTTCACCTTCATTTACATCAAAGGATACTTGTTTTACCCCCACAGTTGTCCCCGTGGCTTTCAATATTTCACTTTTTGTTTTGCCATCTTTCAGCATCTGTATAGCACGGCCACTACTTTTACCAAATATCTTAGTAGCGTCTTTTACCACTATTTTTTTATTTATGTATTCCTCAGTCATATCTTCACTCCTTACCGTCCGAAAAATCCGAACCCAATTCATTATAGTGGTTTTTTCGTATAATTTCAACAGTATTAACTATATTAATTGTTTGTACAGTTAAAACTGTACGAAAAATATTTAAAAAAATTGCTTTTTGGGTAAGGATATAATACATTTAAATTTAGTTAGCAGATGATTTGAATGAAGCTAATTTCAGTGGAGGGAACGTATATGGAGGACCATGAAAAAATAGATAAAGCACGGGAAAGAATTATAGAAGCAATTGCCCAAAATATACATTTATACGGCTTGGTGCCTTCTGCAGGTAGACAATTCGGCACAATGTTTTTTCAAAATGAACCTTTAACATTAGATGATATGACAGAAAAATTAGGCATGAGTAAAACAAGTATGAGTACTTCTGTCCGGGCACTGTCTGAACTAAAATTAGTTGAGCGTGCATGGAAAAAAGGAGTTCGAAAAGATTTATATAAAGTAACCGATGATTGGCATCAAAGCTTCATCGATTTATTTTCTATTAAATGGCAGAGATCGGTTACACTTCATTCAGCAGCTATTAAAAAGTCACTAGCAGAGTATGAGGAGTTATTGCAAAATCCAACACTTAGTGATGAATTGCGTGAAGTGGTTGAAATAGATATTAGTAAGCTTAAGTATATGAAAGATTACTACAACTGGCTTGAACGCCTCATAGATGCATTTGAGGACCAACGAATTTTCGATTTGGTTCCTAAGTTTGAGAGAGACTCTAAAAATTAGAGATTTCAAGATAAACCCCAAATAATCAGCACTTTTCATAGTGCCAATTATTTTGGGTTTTTGTAACTCTAACCAAGACTTCTCCAATTATTTTACCCTTAACTCGCTTCAAAAAATCCAATTACTGGAATAATATTATCTTATAAAAATTGTTTCAAGTGCTTTAAACCCTTATTTTATAAGCAACTGGCAGTTTCTTTAATTTTTTGTTTTGAACTTTATCCTATTCAAAAATGAAGTTGCTTTTGTTTAATTTAAAACATTGCTGGGTATTTTATTAAACATGCACGATATTAATATCTAATTTTTTAGGAGGAGATTAATAATGGCAAACAAAAAATATATTGGATCTTTTAGAACAGAACAGGAAGTAATCGATAAGATTAACGAGTTAAAACTTGAAGGCTATGTGGAAGAAGATATATATGTAGTGTCTAACGATAAAGAGTCGCTCTCTATTGTTCGCGGTCAGACGGATGTAGATCTATCTACAGTAGAAGGTAACTGGCTCGATAAGTTTATGGCTTTTATGAGTGGAGATGAACCAGTTCGAGCAGCGTTTCTAAATATGGGTTTCACTGATGAAGAGTCCGATCGGTATTATAATGAAGTTAAAAGCGGTAGCATCCTTCTCTATGTAGATAAAGAGTACGGAACTATTTATGATGAGAACGATAAAGATCTAGGCACTACGCAAACAGGTACAAATTTCTCTACAACAGACAACTTCATTGATGGTCATACACAAGAAGAACGGATGCGCCTTCATGAGGAAAGACTGTCCATTGATAAGGAACAACAACTAGCTGGTGAAGTAAACGTTGAGAAACACGTTGTAGAAACGCAAGAAAGAGTTGAAGTTCCAGTAGAGCACGAAGAAGTTTATATTGAAAGACGTGCAGTAGTTGATGAAAACGCCACTGGACAAGTTGTAGATGATGGTGAAAAAATTCATATTCCAGTTATGGAAGAGAGAGTAGAAGTAACCAAACGTCCTGTCGTAAGTGAAGAAATTGTTGTAGGCAAGAGAAAAGTAACGGACACCGAGTTTGTAAACGAGACAGTTCGTCGCGAAGAAGCAGATATCCATCGTACAGATGATATCGAAGCTAAGGCTCTAGATAATGATCCATTGGAAGAAAACCGTTTGGACAATGATCCTTTGAATAAACGTGATAGATTATAACCACAAAATTCCACTAGAACTAATACCCCCAACCAATATTAATGGTTGGGGGTATTAGTTTACCTATTTATACTTCAACTATTATTTATTCATCCTGGAAAGAAAGTCACCAAGCAAATCATCCAAGCTTTCCATCTCGGTACTTTCCTCTGAATCTTCTTCAGTTATGGCATGCTCTTGTTTTGCTTGCTCCCAGTCAAAGTTCATTAAATCATCTTCGATTTCATCATCGGGTAATTCTGGGGGATTATTCTCTCGTTCCGTCAAAATGCTAGTATTAGTACTAATATCTAATTCATCTTCTACTTCTTCAGTAAGCTCAGCTTGTAAGTATAAGGCTTGGTCAATATCTAAGGCATTACTGTTAAGGGAAGCAAGAATAGACATTGCACGAACTGGATCAGACAACAAATGATAGACAATATTTCCTAGCATAGCTTCGGAATGTGCATGCTTGAGCCAGTTACGCTGTTCCTTACTTAACTGCTTAGGCATCGGGATAGTTATAGTTTCTCTATCCTTAGATAAGGAGGTACTTACTCCCTCCAAAACAAACTCTGCTATTTTACTTGAAAAGTTTCTTCTCTCAGTCTCTTTTAACTTTTGCATTTGCTTTAAAATGTGATCAGGAGTGTCAGAAGGCAGACGAAAAGTAATTGCTTGTCCCCTTTGAATACCAGAGTTCCTCGCTTTTTCCATGAAATCACCTTATTTTTCTACTTTTTGTTTCACTACTTCATTACTTTTTATATCTTTCTTATTCTTTCTCACAAAATCAGAGATTAATTTATGATAGGCATTTGCCATCATCCAAATGCTCTCTTTTTCATCTTCAAAGAATTCGATGTTATATCCATTTAGATTGTTGTTTAGTGTTTTGATATACTCTTTTAATACAATTGCTCCACCACCAACAAAGTAGCATATCTCTGTTTGCGAATTTTTTTGCCAAACATTACGTAAGTGACGATATTCTTTTTTCGCCAAGTCTAGCAGAATTCGGTCAGTAATATCATGAACGCTTGTACGGCTACCATTCACCATAATATGATTTCGATCATTTTTTCTAGTGATAATATCTACCACATCTCTACGGCTATCCAGTTCTACACCATGTTTTAATCTAATCTCTTCTCGAATAGACTCTAGAGCTTCAGAAACACCTAAATTGAACCCCTGCGCTTTATCATCATCTACATTACGATTTTTAATAACTGCTACATCCGTTGATAGTCCACCAATATCTTGAATCAGGATACTTTTGTCTACCAAATCTCTATTAATAATGTTTAGATCATTATCCATTATTAAGTTTATATATGCAGCAAATCCTTCAGGATAGATTTTAACTTCTTCAAACTTAATATTCACTTTTAATCCTTGATATTTAGGAGTCACTAAAAATTCCACTTGGTGAACAGATCCTAAAAGTTGTGAACGATAACCTACATCCTTACCTTCTTTTACTTCACGTAAAGGTAAACCTGTACCCAATGTGTAGTTAGCATCTATTATATTATTATTCTTTTTGAATAGTTCTGAGTTTTCTTCTCTCACTGCATCTAAAGCTAAAGTAGCAAATAACATTACTAATGTTTGATCTTCTTCTGATTTGTTGCTACCAGGGTCTAATTCAGTTGCATTATCACTTTTTGTTGCTAAACTACCCACTCTGTAAATTATATTATTATCATTTAGGGCAGGGGAGTGAACTCTAATATGAATTCCTTCAATTGGATCCTTATCATTCAATTCCTCTATTCCTATAACAGGTCTGTCTTCTGTGGATACGGCTATTACGTTAGGAATATTGAGTTCATAATCTAACTTACCAAATAAAGCTTTAACTGAGTCATTTCCTACATCGATTGCACAAATTCTTGAAGTATTCATCAAATCATCCCTTCATCTATATGTTCTACCAATTTAAGGTTATCTTATAGAGTAAACACGGTCAATCCAACAAAAGATGTATTCAAATTGTAAACATTTAATCTCTCTTTGTATACAACTCTACTCATTATGTATACTTGTATACATAATTGCACACATGTTGTTAAATCAACATGTACACCCGCTTGTGTACATGTTTACTATTATGTATACACTTTGTTTTCTTTTTGTATACTTGTATACACTTATGAATACATCACTAAAATTCAATTTAGGGGGATTTTTTAATACTTTCTTTGGTACTTTTACTACAATAAAGTAATAAAAGAAAGAATAACTTTTAGCCTATTTATAGTTCACTATTTAGAATTTAAATTATCCAATTCCGTTAATTAAGTACTTATCGGCCATTTAAAGCGTTTAATCTATTTACCTAACTTTCCTATTAGGAATCAAAAATAAGGTACTAAAAACGATTATATAGAGCGCCATATTCTGAATAAAAGCAAATAAAAAAAACAAGCAAAGCTTTTATGCTTCACTTGGACTATTCTTTAAAAACTCCCTATTCAATCATTAAAATCTCTTTAATATCCTGTTCTGTCATTGCAGACAAAGTATCCTCCCCTGAGTGAATGACCTCATCAATGAGGCTTTGTTTTTTATGTTGTAACTGAGTAATTTTTTCCTCTATCGTACCTTTAGCTATTAAACGTATGACATGAACTTCGTTTTCTTGACCCATTCGATGAGCACGATCAGCGGCCTGCTGCTCCACTGCTGGATTCCACCAGAGGTCATAAAGAATAACTGTATCAGCTCCAGTTAAATTTAACCCAGTGCCTCCTGCTTTTAACGAAATGAGAAATAGATTCCCTTCTCCGTTGTTAAAGCGATCACATAATTCTACCCGTTCTTCAGATGGGGTTTGTCCATCTAAATAGAAGTAAGGAGTCCCCTCTCGTATAAGTCTCCCTCTAATAATTCCTAGCATCTGTGTAAACTGAGAAAAAATGAGCACTCTTCTCCCCGATATTCTGCACTCTTCTAGAAGCTCCATCAATTGTTCAAATTTAGCTGAACTTCCCTTGTAACCATCTACAAATAGAGCTGGATGACAACAAAGCTGTCGAAGTCTTGTTAAACCCGCTAATATTCTAATGCGGTTCCTTTGAAGATCCCCTTTTTTTAAATGCTTCAGTGCATCCTGTTTAAGTTCAGCCAAATAAGCGGCATATAATGTCTTTTGTTCGACTTGTAATTCAGAGTAGAGCATTGTTTCTGTTTTCTTTGGTAATTCCTTCAATACATCTTGTTTCATCCGACGCAAAATAAATGGTCGGACCCGTTTTGCAATATTTTCACGACTTAATTCACTAAAGGCTCTTCTTCCAGGTAATAGTTCGGGAAATACAACATGGAATATAGACCAGAGCTCGTCTAATGTATTCTCGATTGGTGTTCCTGTTAGGGCAAATCGGAAATCTGCTTTGATCATTTTTACTGCTTTCGCTGTTTTGGTTACTGGATTTTTGAAGGCTTGGGCCTCATCTAAGAACAATGTATGAAAAAATCGTTCCCGGTACAGATCTGTATCCGATCGTAGCGTTGGATAAGAAGTAATTATTACATCAGTATGTAAAGTGTGTCTCCACAAATCACTTCTTTTTGTCTTATTACCATCTATCACCTGTACCTGGATATGTGGAGTAAATTTTTTTAGCTCGTTCCTCCAATTGTATAATAGCGATGCAGGGCACACGATTAACACCGGTAAATTTCTCGCACGAATATCTGGAAGAACAGATTCAATAAAGGCAATACTTTGAAGGGTTTTTCCAAGTCCCATATCATCGGCGAGTATACCACCAAATTTGTATTTTGCCAGCAGCTGAAACCAACGAAAACCTACTTTTTGATAGTCTCTAAGTATCGTTTCCAGAGGTATAGCGCCATCCAATTCTGAGTTTTCAGGGTCATGTAAGTTTTTCATGAGCTTTGCAAATTTCTCACCAGGTTCTAATAGATCACTTTGATCTAAAGCATCAATCATTTGCATCCCTTTTATTAACGGTATATGGATTTCATCATCAAATGAATCCATCGTGATTCCCATATCAATAATAAAGCTAGATAATGCTTGATATTCAGGGGTTTCAAGTGAAACTAAGTTACCTCCTGGAATACGGTAAAATTTCCGTTTTTCTTCGATGGAGGTCATCAATCGCTGAATTTCCTTCTCTGAAATATCTTTTAAATCGAATTTAAACTCTAACCAATCTGTTCGCTCTTTTACTTCTACTTTAATCCTCGGACCAATATATCCTCTTTGTACACGCAATTTAACTGCTGTCGAGGCATATATTTGGACCCACTTTTCCATACCAGATAGCACATGATATAAAAAGTGATACTCTGCCTCTTCATCAAACAAGTAGAATCCCCCCGAGGTTTGAGAAAATCCACTTTCCATTAGCACATCGATAATCTTTTGTTCTTTATCCAACTGCCGTCTAATACCCGGATAATGCATAACATCTGACTCTATCTCCTCACAAGGATTTATAACCAGGTGTCCATAATGAAATTCAAGTCCTGCAAGTATTCGATGCTTGACTCGGTCTAAAAACAGCTTTACCCGGAGTGGAGTTTCTCCCATTCTTTTAGAAATAGATTCTGCAATATGTACATACCCCAGCCTCATAAGCCCTGGTATGGTTTTCTCCATAAAATAATCGATTTGGCTCTCTGTTATGACTAATTCATGTTTTCCAGACTGATTAAGCATCTCTTTTAGTTCGGCAAGTCTTATACATTCTTCTGGAAGAAGCTTATACAAAATCCCCTGTGAGAATGCATATCCATAGCCTTTCAACACAACAATTTGATCAAGTCCCTCCACATTCAGTTGGTAATTGGTCCTCTTCGTTTCATCAAAGGCAAAACGGAGTGGAAGATCTCTTCCAAACTTCACCCCACTATATTTTCTTTCCCCCTGAACGAATCGAACTAATGGCGCTTCTGTTAACAACGGGACTAACTGATCCCAGTCGGATGCTGAGATGAGTAAGGTATCTGCGTGGAGGGATTGCTCATGCTGCCCTTTTAATAACAGCTGAAGCACGGCATCTGATTCTTTTGGAAAGCTATATATCTCGGGAGCATAGTATTGTTCTGAGGCATATTCAAATGGCTCTTGTCTCTCCAAATTACGAAGAAAATCTTTCATGTTAGAAATACTATATAAACTATTTGTACCCACCTTTACCTGAATGCCAATTCCGTTATCCCAGCCATCAACTAGTGGTAATAGATGACATATAAATTCAATATGTAATGTTTGTCTTTTATCAAAATGTAGCTGTTTTGCTGTAGGGTGCACAGATCTGTTTTCAAACAAATCAAGCATTCTTGATGCCAGACGCTCTTCTGTTTCCTTTTCCTCTACTACAAAGAGCACTGCTGCAATATGCTGACAATATGTTTTAACAAACCCTATAGGCGGACAAGTACAAGTACCTCCAACCTTCCCCTCAACATCTGCTACTACCATAACTTCCACATCATCGACTGCATGTACAGTTGCTTTTATGATAGAATCATCTGGTTGAAAAGAATGCACATGTACTTTTCCAGCTTGATAATAAGATTTACCCTTTTTAAAAGCGGTAACCCCACATAATTGCTTAATCTTTGCTTCATTCATCGAAAAATTCATTGTGTATCCTTTCTCGATCTTCCCTAAATTATTTCTGTTGATCGGATAGTTGTTGGCTTTTTACTTTATATTAACATATCCCTCCTGCCTACTCTGAAAATCGACTAGTAAAGTGCTATAAAAAAACCCTTCTAGATTTGAGCTCTAGAAGGTTCAATATTATTCACTTGCATGGTATTAAGAAGGTATTTTTATCGCTTCAATAAAATGTATTTGATGACCATCTTTTTCGTAAATAGAGAATTTATAGCCATTATACTCAACCTGTTTATCCATTAACAGGTCCATATTTTGCGTGTAATACCAACCACCAAATGTATCAACATCTGGATTTTCTAACTCAATTTTCAAAAGTTTCGCTACATCGTCTAGTAATACTTTTGAGTGTATTAGATAATGATCATCTTTTAGTTTGCGGATGTCCGCTATTTCATCTTCATCAAATTCATCACGAATCTCTCCAACTATTTCTTCAAGAATATCTTCTACTGTGACAAGACCAGAAGTACCACCATACTCATCTAAAAGAATAGCAATATGCGTACGTTCTTTCTGCATTTTCAATAATAGGGAATTTATCGGTATAGTATCCATTGTATTTATGACAGGGTTTGTAAACCTTTCCATCGTAAATGTCTCCGCAGTAACCCGATTACTCATCCCCTGCGTCAAAAAGTCTTTAATATTTATAAAGCCGATTATATTATCATGGTCTCCATCATAAACAGGATAACGGGTGTAGCGCTCTTCGGAAATTAATGTAAGTACTTCATGGAATGTTGCATTCTTTTCAAAACCAATAATTTCAGTACGTGGCACCATAATCTCGCGAGCAATTCTATCATCAAACTCAAAGACATTATTCACATATTTCAATTCATTTTGGTTTATCTCTCCACTTTTAAAGCTCTCTGCTAACAATAATCGCAGTTCCTCTTCGGTATGAGATAATTCATGTTCAGAAGCTGGCTTCATACCAAATAGACCTACTAAAATACGGGCGGAACCATTTAAGAACCAAATAAACGGGTATAAAATTCTATAGAAAATCATAATGGGCTTGGCAAAAAGAAGGGATACAGCTTCCGCCTTTTGAATTGCAACCGTTTTGGGAGCTAACTCCCCAACTACTACGTGTAAAAATGTTGCAATGGCAAACGCACCACCGATTGTAAAGTAATGAATATATTCAGTACTAATACCGATACCATTAAACAAAGGATGTAGGATGAATTCAAATGTCGATTCACCCACCATCCCAATACCAAGTGCTGTAACAGTAATTCCTAACTGACAGGCCGATAAGTATTCATCTAGATGTGTGGTAACATGTTTTGCTGCAAGCGATCCTTTACGGCCCTCAGCCACAAGCTGATCTATTCTCGAATGCCTTACCTTAACGATTGCAAACTCTGTTGCAACAAAAAATCCTGTTAATGCTAATAAAATAATGAATATAGTTAAGTTTAATACGGTCAATAAGTTGTCTTACTATAATAGTAAGACTTCACCTCCTAAGTGATAAGTAAAAGTAAAGATTGCATTAGCGCAACGCTTTCTGATGAGACTTTTTGTTTTATATTGTGTTGAGTAGCTTTTTCCTCTGAATTAATCTGTTCTATTAAATGAGTAACTTCTTTTTCTAAATATTGCATTTGTAAACGTAACTCCTGAATATCTACCTCTTCAATTTGAACCTCTTCAAATTGTTTTTTGATAGCTTCCAAAGACATTCCAGATGCTTTTTTCTCCTCAATTAATCGTAGTTTCTCGATCATTTCTATAGAGTAATAACGATAATTAGAAGCGGAACGTTCAGCTTGTAGTAAGCCAAGCGTTGTATAATAATCTATTGTCCGTCTAGTTATACCTGTTTTTTCTGCTAATTCACCAATTCTTAGTTTTTCGATCCCAATTAGATCACTCCAAACCATCACGTTATAGTTTAAGTATAATAGTAGTTAAGTATATAAGCAATTATTTAGTGTAGAAAATTACACAACCTATGTGTTCTTAAAAGAAAATATATTTTTCTACCCTTTAAACTTTGAAGAGAAATGTCTTTGTTTATGACAGGCTCTAATGGGTAAATTAATAGCAATACTAAAAAATATGGAGGTCTTTAAAATGGCAGATAAAAAATTTGTGGGATCATTTCTAACAGAACAGGAAGTATTAGACAAAATCAATGAACTAAAATTAGAAGGATATGTGGATGACGATATTTATGTCGTAACAGATGACAAGGAATCACTTTCAATCGTGCGAGGACAAACAGCTGTAGAGTTAGAATCTGTAGAAGGTAACTGGTTAGATAAATTCAAAGCATTTTTGATGGGTGATGAGCCAGTTCGTGCAGCCTTTAGTCAAATGGGATTTACTGATGAAGAGTCTGAACGTTATTATAGTGAAGTGAAAAATGGAGGAATTCTCCTGTATGTAGACAAGAACTATGGCGCTGTTTATGATAACTATATTAAAAATCAATCGGACTCTTCTTATGATGGAGATGAATTAGAAGGTCCTGGAGAACCCATCCGTGCAAAAGATGTAGAGAACCGTTTAAACCAATACCCGCTAAGTGACCGAGGAGAACGTTAATTTTTATATCGCGTTAGAAACTATCTGTTCTATCCCTAAACTTTACATACTAGTTTAGGGATTTTTTGTATAGTACGAACAAAATCTTCTTGTATCATATGCTCGTTTTTATATCTGTTTAATGATAAGATTAGTAGTAATAAATGCAGTATTACAAAGGGGATTCGTATGAATATTAATGTAAATTATTCGGGGGATTATTCACAATTGGTTACACTTGAAGTGAAGAATCGACTAAATGCAATACATGAAGGGATACATACAAAATCAGCTGCTGGAGCTGACTTTTTAGGATGGGTTGATTGGCCAGGCAATATGAGTAATGAATTTCTTCAAGATATTCAAAATACAGCTGAACAAGTTCGTTCTACATCGGATGTCCTTGTCGTTATCGGAATTGGCGGATCTTATCTAGGTTCTAAAGCGGTAATTGAAGCACTTTCGACACCATTTGAAACAAAAGAAGGTCTGGAAGTAATTTTTGCCGGTCACATGGTCAGTGGAGAGTATCTGAAACAATTGATGTCGTACTTAGATGGAAAAGAAGTGTCTTTAAATGTAATATCCAAGTCTGGTAAAACGACCGAACCAGCATTAGCATTCCGTTTTTTACAGCAATACATGGAAAAACGCTACGGTGAACAGGCAACATCTCGTATTATCGTCACTACAGATGAAGAAAAAGGTGCCCTTTTATCACTTGCAATTGAAAAGGGATATAAACGTTATGTCGTGCCAAATGATATTGGAGGTAGATATTCGGTATTTACGGCAGTTGGCTTACTTCCAATCGCGGCTGCAGGATATGATATTGCAAAACTAATGGGTGGTGCTACAAAAGCACAAGAGGAATTCAATCTTGTTGATCCAACAAGAAACAGTGCTATTCAGTATGCTATTATTCGTAAGCATTTGTATGATGCTGGTTATCCGGTCGAAATTATGGCAACCTTTGATGAAAAACTTCGCTATATTCAAGAATGGTGGAAGCAACTGTTTGGGGAAAGTGAAGGTAAAGAAGGTAAAGGTATCTTCCCTGCTTCCGTTGTCTATTCAACAGATCTGCACTCATTAGGCCAATACATTCAAGATGGAAAACGCATGTTATTTGAAACATTTTTGACAGTTGAAAAAGCTAATGATGATTTAACTGTATTCGAGGCAGAAAATGATGGCGATGAACTAAACTATTTAAGTGGATTAACGCTTCATGAATTCAACCACGCTTGCCACGAAGCAACTGCTAGCGCCCACTTAGATGGCGGTGTACCACAAGTTTCCTTAACCATTGAGCAAATTGACGAGGAACATATCGGACATTTGTTGTATTTCTATATGATTTCATGTGCTTATAGCGCATACTTACTAGATATTAATCCCTTTGACCAACCTGGTGTGGAAGACTATAAGAATAATATCTTTAAAATTCTAAAAAAACCAGGTTATTAAGGTACGAGAGTTAGACACCCTCTGAGGGAGCTTTGAATTGGTTAATCTATATTCCAGCGAGGCATGAAGAGGCGATTAGTGGGTTATGTCACTAATCGCCTCTTCATTTTTCTTTTATTTGCATAACTACCTTACAACGAAAACGTCTTGCCCGCATTGGACAAGACGTTTCTCTATAATTGATAAATCCTTGCTTCATAAGGAGACAGTTGTAATATAGTTGCCTCTGTATGAACTCCTACTTCTAGGTTAGCTAACAGTAGATTCTCATGCTTGTACGTAATACCTTCTGCAGCTGTCACTGTTACTGCTTCATCCGATAAGTTAGATAGGACTATTACCTTTTGTTGTCCCATTGTACGGGTATAAGCATACAACGTTGGATGACTTTCTAACACTAAATCGTATATACCGTAAGTGAAAATTATTTCTTTTTTGCGTAATTGTATCATTTGTTTGTAGAAGTTTAAAATTGACTTAGGATCTTGCTCTTGAGCCTCTACATTAATTGCTTTATAGTTTGGATTTAGACCAAGCCATGGTGTTCCACTGGAGAACCCTGCAGATTCGTCCGAGGACCACTGCATTGGTGTTCTTGAATTATCACGACTTGTAGCTCGAATAATTCCCATCACTTGTTCATGTGATTCACCTTGACCAGTTCGGTAGTTGTATAAATTCTTGGTTGCAACGTCATTATAATCTGTGATAGAAGAGAAATCGACATTGGTCATTCCCAACTCCTGACCTTGATAAATAAATGGAGTTCCTTGCATAAAAAAGTACATTGCCGCTAACGCTGTTGCACTTTCTCTCCAAAATTCTGTGTCGCTCCCCCAAGTGGAAACAGATCGCGCCTTATCATGATTTTCTATGAATAGAGCGTTCCAGCCGCTTCCCTCTAAAGCCTTTTGCCACCTAGTTAATACCTGTTTAAGACCGGGGATATCTAACTTTGTTGTTTCAGCATCCCATAGACTTAAATGTTCGAATTGGAAAATCATATTAAACTTTCCTTCAGATTCGTCTACCCATTCGGATATTTCATCAATTCCTACACCATTTGCTTCACCGACTGTCATAATATCGTATTTAGCGAAAGTTTCCTTCTTCAACTCATCTAAGAACGGCATAATTCCCGGCACATTCATATACTTTTCCCATGCTGGAACATATGGGATACCTGATACAGGGGCCATGTCACTAAATGTTATGTCTTTCTTAATATGACTGATTGCATCTACACGGAAGCCGTCAATACCCTTATCTAACCACCAGTTGACCATTGAATACAAGGCATTACGAACGTCACTGTTTTCCCAGTTCAAGTCTGGTTGCTTCTTGGAAAACAAATGTAAATAATATTGTTGGGTCTCTTCATCAAGCTCCCAAGCAGGTCCATTGAATATACTAGCCCAATTGTTTGGTTCTTTTCCCTCTACACCGTCGCGCCAAATATACCAGTCTCTTTTTTCACTTAATTTTGAAGAACGTGATTCGATAAACCAAGGGTGTTCATCACTCGTATGATTGATCACTAAATCCATGATTAATTTCATGCCACGTCTATGAACTTCCTCTAACAAGGCATCAAAGTCTTCCATTGTTCCAAACTCAGCCATGATTGCTTGATAATCGCTTATATCATAGCCATTATCATCATTGGGTGATTGATACATAGGACAAATCCAGATAACATCAATTCCTAAATCTTGTAGATAATCCAGCCTAGACATTATTCCCTGTAAGTCCCCTACTCCATCACCATTTGAATCTTGAAAGCTACGTGGATATATCTGATACGCCACAGCTTCTTTCCACCAATTTTCTTTCATAATCTACCTCTTTTATTTTAATTGGTCTAGCCAATATTTTTACATGATTCTCGTTCAATCAAATTTGTTTCTACTAGATGGTGCACGACAGGGGCTTCTGTATTCTGAACTTTTTCCAATAAAAATTTTGTTGCTTCAAAACCAAGATCAAATATTGAAATATCGAGTGAAGTTAATGGAGGACTCACATAAGCAGATAAGGCATGGTTATTAAAGCTAACAATAGAAATATCCGCTGGAACTCGGATAGATAATTCTTCTAAATAGCGAACAATTTCATATGCAACTAGGTCGTCATGGGCCACGATAGCCGTAGGTGGTGCTGCTAACTGCATTAACTCATGAATACTTTTATTTCCTTTTTCTTTAAAAGCCTGATCCTGTATAAAATAATCATCTGAGTTGGGTAATTCAGCATCGATTAACGCCTGTCGATATCCCTCGAGACGGTCGGTGGATACGACAAAGTTAAGATTTCCTCCGATAAATGCAATTTGACGATGCCCGCGTTGATACAAATAATCTACCATATCGTGAGCAATTTTTTTATTGTCATTATCTACATATGTAATTTCATCATCAAATTGATAAGGACGTCCCACCATCGTGAATGGGAATCTCGTTTCCTTTAAATAATTCATTGTTCGATCATTTACACGGGAATAGAGAAGGATAATTCCATCCACTTTTCTTCCTTGTACCATCGAGACAACTTCCTCGAATATTTCATCCTCCGTGCCACCAGTGGACAGATAGATTCCATACATACTGGCATGAGCTCTAGAGCAAATCCCTCGAATAACTTCAGGAAAGAAAGGATTTTGAAACGCAAGCGTAGTCGAATGGGCCATAATCACTCCAATAGTTTTTGTACTTTTAGAAGCTAGGTTTCTCGCTTGAAAATTAGGGTGATATTCTAGTCTTTCCATCACTTCTCTAACTCTTCGTTTCGTTTGTTCGCTGATTCGTGGATTGTCTGCAATTACACGGGAAACTGTAGATGGAGACACATTTGCCTCTCTTGCTACATCGATAATTGTAACAGTCATATGGAACTCCCTCCTTTCCTAAATTATTTTATAGCACCATCAGATACACCTTTTATAATTTCGCGTTGTGCAAAGAAGTATGCAATGATTACTGGAATAATTGCTAATGTCAGACCTGCTAAAGCAAGATGCCATTGTTTTGTATATTCTCCAAAGAAAAAGAACATTTTAAGCGGAATTGTTTCTTTCCCTTCCTGGTTAATAACCAACGAAGGAAGTAAGTAGTCATTCCAAATCCAAATGGTATTTAGAATTCCAACTGTTACTGTTATCGGTTTTAACAACGGTAGTATTATATGCCAAAAAACTTGGAATTTATTTGCACCATCTATTGTAGCTGCTTCGTCCAATGATCGTGGAATAGAATTTAAGGCTCCGTGATAAAGGAATATCGATAAACTTGCACCAAAACCTATATACATGAATATTAAACCAGCACGATTCAGCATTTCAAACTTCCCGAAAATCGTTACAAGTGGAATCATAACTGATTGGAACGGGATTAGCATAGCTGCTACGAATACGAAAAAGATTATCGTACTAAATCTACTTTTTGCACGTGAAAGAGCATATGCTGCCATTGCAGAAAAGACAATGATAAGTGCAACACTAACTACTGTGATTAATAGGGAATTCCCAAATGTTCTAAGAAAGTCTAATTCATTAAATGCTTGCACGTAGTTATCAAATGTTGCTGAACTAGGCGGTTTTAGTGTATCTTCAAAAATTTCACGTTTCGTTTTTAACGAATTTACGATCATTAGATAAAACGGAGCTAGCCAGATAAGGGCTAGGAAAATCCCTAATACTTCAAGGGGAATTAAATACTTTTTACGCATTACATTTCCACCTCACGTTTCTTGCTAATATACACTTGCAATAAAGCAATTGCTGCCACAATCAAGAAAAATATAACTGCTTTCGATTGTGCGTAGGCCATTTCATAGCGACCAAAAGCTGTATTAAAAATTTCCATCGCAACCATTTGCGTTGAGTTATATGGACCTCCACCCGTTAACGACAAGTTTTGATCGTATAGCTTGAATGTATTGGAAAGTGTTAAAAACATACTAACTGTAAAAGCCGGAGCTACTAATGGGAATACAACTAGACGGAAACGTTGGAAAGGACTTGCTCCATCTATTTCAGCTGCCTCTAGCAGTTCATTTGAAATTCCTTCTAAGTAAGCAATATATATAACCATGATATACCCTGACATTTGCCAGCTCATTAAAATAACTAATGCCCAAAAACCAGTGGTAGATGTTGATAACCACCCTTGTAAACTTTCTATTCCTAACAGGGAACCAAATCCATCAAATGCCTTAGTAAATATAAACTGCCAGATAAATCCTAAGATTAATCCGCCGATTAAGTTTGGCATAAAGAAAATCGTTCTCAATAATTTATTAGATTTTAAATTGGCAGTCACAAGCAGCGCCAATGACAACCCAATCGCGTTAATAAGGAATATAGATACGACCGAAAACTTAACCGTGAACCATAGAGAATCTAGAAAACGTTCATCCTGGAACAAGGCAACATAGTTATCAAATCCGACAAAATTGTTTGTCTGAATTCCATTCCAATCAGTGAAAGAATAATATACCCCTAAAAATAATGGAGCAACTACTACTATCGTTAATGCTACTAAAACCGGCAATAAAAACAACCAATACGCTAAGTCTTTTGTGCGCATGCGCTCACCTCCAAAGTTACAACGATGCTCTTCCTCTAAACAATTTTGAAAGTAGCACCATTTTTTATCCTTTTGACAAAACAAAGTAGCACAAGTGCTACTTTGTTTAAACCAATTATTTATTATTTACGTGAAGATTCCCATGATTCTTTAGTTGCTTCTATAACTTCTTCCCAACTTGCTTCGTCGCTAAGGTACTTCTGTATTTGTACGCCCAACTCATCTTGACCCCATCCAGTTGGATAACCCATGAATGTCCAACCAATTGTTTTTCCTTGCTCCGCATATTCATACACAGCTTTTGAAAGCGGATCAGAGATTTTAGATGAATCGTACCCTTCATATGCAGGTATAAATTTAAAGTCATTTAATACTGTTTCTTTTCCAGCATCAGACGTGTATAACCAGTCTATGAATTTTTTTGATTCTTCCACTACTGCTTCGTCTGCATTGCTATTTACGCCCCAGTACATTGGAATTCCTACTGGAATACTATCTCCTTCATATCCTTCAACAGGAATAGGAAGAAGTCCGATATCGTTTGCTGCGAAGTCTTCATCAATTCCTGCTATTGATCCATATACCCAGTTACCTTGTTGAATCATAGCTACTTTTTGTAGAGAGAATAATTCCTCAACTTGTTTAGAGTAATCTAAACTAACAGTTGGTTGTGCAGAGTAATCGTTTTGAAGGTCAAGAATTTTTTTGAATGCGTCGCCATATTTATAATCGATTGTTTTCGATTCATATGCTGTTAACACATTATTATCAAATTCTGGTGCAATGAAAGTGTTAGATAAATGTAAACCAGTTACCCAAGTTTCTTTCCCTGGTAATGCAAATACAGATTCTAAGCCTAGGTCTGCTTTTTGGCTATCAAGCTCTTTTACTGCAGCTTCTAAAGAAGCAAAGTCTATGATAGAAGCAGGGTCAATACCCGCTTTTTCAAATACATTTTTGTTATAAATAAAGCCATATCCCTCTTGGTTAAATGGTAGTCCTAAAACTTTCCCATCCACAGAAACTCCATCTAAAGAACCCTTTTGAGCTGCGTCTGCTGCTGCAGTGCCTGATAGATCAGCTAATTTGTCTGACCAATCTGATACATCCTGGGGTCCTCCGATATTATAAATAGCTGGTTCGTTTCCTGAGGCAAATTTCGAACGAAGAGCAGCACCGTAGTCCTCTCCACCACCGACAGTAGTAATATTAATGTCGACTCCTTCATTTTCTTTTTCATATGCTTCTGCTACCGCTTCAAATTGATCTTTAAATTCCACTTTAAATTGGAAAATGTCTATTTTTACATCTTTACTAGAATCACCACTTGAAGAATTTTCCCCATCCGAGCTACATCCTGCTAATACCCCTGCAATACCTAATGAAGCTGCTAGAAAACCTGCGCGCCATTTATTCTTCATACTTTCTCCCACCCTTTTTTGTATTTGCGAAAACGTTTGCACAAAAGATTAAAAATAATAACAAAGCTTGCGAAAGCGTTTGCACAAGTTGTTAAAACAATCCTACCATATTCATAATAAGATGACAATAGTGATTTAAATATGAATTCTGTCTTTTATTTCACATAAATATTGTCACCCTATTATCTAGACGGTATCGTTTCAATACTTATTACTTCTATTAGTTTAGCAAGCTCTTCTATTGATAGAACATTTTTTTCATGTTTACAAAGTTGACCAGAAAAAGTTGAGTACGACTATGACAGATTCAGCCACTCAAAAAGGGTCTGGCCCACATTGGACAAGACCTTTTTTGAATTTAAATTATACAAAAATGTTTGTATATCTTTAGTTTACTTGTTTGAATCTATTACAAGCATAGCTGCTCCCAGCATTCCCGCTTCATTGCCGAAAGTTGCTCTTTTCACTTGAACTGGCTTCAGTTTTAAAGGTTCTACTTTTGCTAGAAGTTCTTCCCACCAGAAATCAGCAGAGTCAGATACTCCGCCCCCTATAACAACACAGTCCATATCTAGCACCGCTTGAAGACTAGAGATAACGATGGCAAAGTCCGATAGGAAGCGATCACGAACTGCTATTGCACCCGTATGACCATTCGCAGCTAAACGGAATACATCATGAGGTTTCGCCAATTCGTTCGTTTCTGCATTGATCACATTCTGCTCCTGAATAAGTCTCTTAATAGCTGTTCCGGATACATACTCTTCACTACAGCCAGGTCTTCCACATCCACATACTATACCGTTTGGATATAAGATTAAGTGACCAACCTCACCACCGCCACCATTTATCCCGTTCATCACTTTACCGTCAAGAACAATACCCCCACCCAGCTTTGTTCCCACTGTTAGGCAAACGACCTGTTTGTACTCTGCTGCTGCACCCAGTCTCGCTTCAGCTAGCGCAGCACAATTGGCATCATTGTTGATCTCTACAGGAAGTCCTGTTGCAGCTTCTAGTAATGCTTTGACAGGGGTGCCTTGCCAGCCTGGCATTTCTGTTTCAAATGTAATGACACCAGTTTCTGCATCTACCATCCCTCTTGTTCCAATGCCTATACCCGATATATCAGGCACATCGTTTATTATCGCAAGAATTTGCTCTTCTAAATAGGGATATAGCGGCAAAATAGTTGGTATCGTCTTATCTACCAGAACTTCACCCTGTTCGTTGACAACACCCATCCGGATTTTCGTTCCACCAATATCTACTCCCAGAACCTTCTTCAATTCCCTATCCCCTTTTCAAATGCGACCACAAACGCTTCATATGGACGGATTTCTACTATTTTTTCAGTTGTTTGAACCGTATTATAGTTTGATATTATAAGTCTATGTGATTTTGATGGCAGGTCAAAAGTTTCCCACTCTAGCCGCTCCATTTGATCGGAGAAATTTGCTACTACGAGCCATTCTTCATCCGCCGACATCCGTTTATAAACAAATAAGTTAGGATGATTAGCAAGTGCTAGCTGGAAGCTTCCATCTGTTATAATATTATGCTGTTTTCTAAGCTGTATTAGCTTTTGATACGTATAAAAAATAGAATTGGAATCATTTATAGCTTGTTCCACGTTTATTTCCTCCGTATTAGGATTCATTTGAATCCAAGGAATACCTGTAGTGAAACCACCATCTGATGTCCATTGCATAGGTGTTCTTGCATTGTCTCGACCTTTAGCATAAATACCCCTCATAATGTCTTTATGCGAAGTCCCCTGCTCTATTTTTTCTTTATACATATTCAACGTCTCAATATCGCGGTAATCCTCCATACTCTGGAATTCTACATTCGTCATTCCCAGCTCTTCCCCTTGGTAAATATAAGGGGTGCCTTGTAGCATATGCAGACAGATGGCTAACATTTTAGCAGATAGCTCTCGGTATTCTCCATCGTTACCAAAACGGGATACTACCCGTGGTTGATCATGGTTGTTCCAATATAAGCTATTCCAACCCACATTATGAAGTCCATGTTGCCATTTTTCGAAATTTCTCTTTAGATCAATTAGCTTCAATGGCTGTACATCCCACTTTCCGCTAGGCCCACTATCTAAGTCCATATGTTCAAATGTAAATACCATATTCACTTCGTTATTGTCGGGGTTCGTGTAAAGACGGGCATCATCGGTTGTCGCCCCAGGCATTTCTCCTACTGTAACTATGTCATATTTACTCAACACTTTGTCATTCATCTCTTTCAAGTGTGAGTGAATTTTAGGGCCATTCATAAAATACGGGCTTCCATCTCCATATAACTTATTCGGTTGTACTTCACCATCCGGTAAGTTCATATCCTTCGAGATAAAGTTAATGACATCCATTCGGAAGCCACCAATCCCTTTTTCCAACCAATAAGTCATTAGCTGGTACACGTCCTCTCTTAGAGGCTCATGCTCCCAATTTAAATCTGGTTGTTTCTTGGAGAACAGATGTAAATAATATGAATTCGTAAGTTCATCTTTTTCCCAAGCAGACCCTGAAAATACAGACTCCCAGTTATTAGGGGGACGTCCATCCTTCCCGTCTCTCCAAATATAGTAGTCTCGATACTTAGAATCTTTTGAGGCTCTCGACTCCACAAACCATTCGTGCTCATCTGAACTATGATTAACAACTAAATCCATCACAATACGAATACCACGTTTTTTTGCTTCCTCTATAAGCTTTTCCATATCTTCCATTGTTCCAAACTCCTGCATTATGGTCCGATAGTTTCTAATATCGTAACCATTGTCATCATTTGGAGAATCATAGACAGGACTTAACCAAAGAACATCAATCCCTAATTTTTGAATATAGTCCAGCTTGGAAATAATCCCTTGGATATCTCCAACACCATCCCCATTTGAATCCATAAAACTTCTTGGATATATTTGATATACAACACTTTTTTTCCACCAAGAATCCACTTTTTGCCCCATTTTTTTCACCATCCCAAATGTAACTTAATAGAGTTATTCTAATCTTCTAGCATCTATTATGCAAGCGCTTGCACTAATAATTTCTTAAAGTACACCTACTCTAATACTGATTCCCCAAAGTAAATAGGGAAGTCAATAAATGTATCTCCGCCCCCGGAAGAATTTCCATTTTCATTTCTTTCAGGATATGTCGACTTATCTGCGCTATCATATGTATTCCAACCAAAATAATACGATGGAATTATTGGAGAATCATTAAATGATTGGAGTACTGGTATCCACTCCTGTGATAGTTTTATACTTCCATAAAGATTCTCTGACAACCTAATCGTTTGCTCAAGCTGCACAGCTGGTTTGTAGTGCTCTTCATATATCCTTTAATTCAACAAAGCTTCCAATATTTCCTTCTAAGAGTTATCTACTAATATTTTGCATGATACCTCTATAATAGTTTTAACTTTATATTTTTTGTCTTCTATGGAGTACATTAAAATCATCTCTATTAAAACACTACAACCAAATACAATAGCCAACTTACCTTTTCCTGTTGCAAATAATGCAGTTATAGAAAGTGCAAATACGATTATTTGAAGTAGTATTGAACAGGAATAGTTACTGGGAAAGTAGCTTTTGGAGCGATAGTTTAGCCACTAAACAAGCTTTCCGTAAAAAAACGCACTCCCTATCAAAACACCTCCAACCATTTTAAAATAGTTGAAGGTGCTTATTATTTTATATGCATTGTGAATGAATTATGCCCTAGATCCCTATTGCTCTCTTTAGTTTGTCTTTAATAGTTGGAATATCTTGTGCATTAATAGTCAATCGAATGAATTTCTCGTCCATTTCAAAAGCCTCTGCAAGTAGTCCCCCAAAACCTCTTGCTCTTCGGTCAACCTGCATTAAAATTTCAGCTGATTGTGCGGACTGAGACAAAAATAGGATTTCTAGTTCATCAAGTTTCGCTTTATAGGAGCTGCTAACCGGCACAAATTCAAATTCTTGTACAAACGGATATCGACTACCTAATTTATGAGAGGCTTTCTCACATTCAACTTTTCTTATTTTAAATCCTAGCTGTTCAATTGCCTCCAAAATATGAGCCGCTATTCTCGTTGGTCGTACGTTAATATAATCTTTATCTGTAGGATCTATACTATTTTTGATATCTAACCCTGTGCTAATCCATACACGCGTGCTTCCATAAGTGACTGGCGCATCTTCAGGAAGTGTTAGTGAAAAGGGAATTTTTTTCTTTTCATTTGCCCCAATTGTAAAAGGTTCAGTGACTTTATATTTTTGAAAAGCTGCTACGTCCGTGTATTTTAGATCATTCGATTCACGAATGTATGTTGTATTTACCGTTAAGTAGATCGCATCAATCTGTTGTTCTAAGTTTCCGCCAACCACTTCTACTACACCTTGCATAATTTCACCAGCAGTAAACTCTGACTTTTCTAGTTTAGTGTCTACCTTAGCTCCACCAACCCCGACACTTGCCAATACTTTATTGAAAAATGACATATACATTTCTCCTTTGATTTTAATAACATTTTTACGCTTTTACATCGCAATAGGTTTCACTTTTATTAGAAAAATACTCTGCTTCTTACTCGTCAGCTGTCCACCAACGTTCAAGGCTAGTATAAGCGCATAAGCTTTTCTTATTAGCGATAAGGAATATGCGATAGTTTAATAGGAACAGTTGGGTATCCTACATTTTTCAAATAATAATTAATACTTCTTGCCGTAAATTCATTTGTTCCCGAAGGTCCTATAATGATTTGATTGACTGGCAGTCTATTGTCATTTTGAAGTACTTTGTTATGTGTTTCTAACTCAATATATGGAAGAATAATATTATCGCGCGCGCGGAATTTCAGCTCATGCTGATATGACATGCTCCTAGAGTTGGTCACAATAATCCGCCATTCCTTTTCTTCTGAAAAAGTAGCATGTTTAAAAAGTGGTAGAAAGTATCCAATCGTTCTTGCTACTTCCTTAGGAGAGAACTGTGGCTTTACTTCACTTAGCTCTAAACTAATGAGTGAAACATTTATAATCCTACGAATAATTCTCTCTTGCAACTTATGATCGTATATCACCTTCCGCGGAAAAAAGTTTTCTTCACTTAGATGAAAAGAAACATCAAATAACGATGAAAAGTCAAAACCAATAGAAATCCCATGCTGACTTCGACTATATCCTCTCCATTGACTTAATAGGTCTCCACTTTCACAAAAGGACACGACAAAAATATCTGTGTCTTGTTCCTCTAAAATCGTAAAGACCTCTTCCAAATATGCTCTTCTGGGATTTTCTAGAGGTAACTCTTGAATAAGCTTTTGGACGATACTTTCGCATACCTCTAACCCATGACTATATTCTTTGGAATCATTCATAAATTTAATATGCGAGGCCCAAAAGGTTTTATCGCTAATAATTCCTTGTGCTCCTTCTAAATTTGTATAGTGATATAACGCCTTAATATTTTTTGTGAAGTATTTTTTAAATTCTTTACTTATTAAAGGAATAAGAGCCTTCATATCAATATTTAAAAGGTTTTTCTCTACCTCAGATTTAGACATCCCATAGCACCTCCTATACTTTTATAGTATTACTTCCCTCTTTTTATGTCCAAAAGCTATTGATTTTTAAGACAAAAAAACCAGAGCTAGAAAGAAATTATCCTTCCACTCTGGCTTGATACCACTTAACAAGATCATGGGGGTTCATCGGTTTTGCAAAATAAAATCCTTGAAAAATTGGGTTTTTACTTGTGTCCTTTAAGAAATCCACCTGCTCTTTTGTTTCTACTCCTTCTATGACAACATTTAAGTCTAATGATTCTCCTAAAGCAATAATAGCGGTAATTATAGATGAATCTTTAGAGGATTTCGGTACATCATCTATAAAAGACTTATCAATTTTCAAGGTTGATATTGGCATTTCTTTTAAATAAGATAGCGACGATACCCCAGTACCAAAGTCATCCAATGCAACAGAGAAACCTTCTTCTCTAAATTTACTTACCGCCCTCATAGCTTCTTCCACATTTTTCACAAAACTATTCTCAGTTATTTCTAATTCTATTTGCGATGGCTCCAACCCATATTCGCTTAACTTTTCTGTGAATACCCCTAATAACAAAGGGGAAGTTATATACTCGCCTGGAATATTAATAGCTACTTGTTTGAATGAAATATCCTCCAATTTCCAAGATGCTATTTGTTTACAAACCCCATCTATTATCCAGTCAGTCACTTTAACCATACGGTCATATTCCTCTAAAATTGGAACAAAAACAGCAGGTGATAGATTACCGTATTTAGGATGATTCCATCTTAATAATGTCTCGAGCCCATCAATACACTGCGAGTACGAACTAAATTTCGGTTGATAAACAAGATATAACTCGCTTTCTTTCATAGCTCGATTTACATCTTCAGCTATTTCAAGATTAAATGTATACCTATGAATACTAGAATCATAGTAAATAATATCATGATCATACATAATAGAAGGATAGTTTAAAACGGCAAGTACATTTCTATAGATATCAGTGTCCTTCTCACCGTAATCGGCTTGAGATATAGCACATACTCCAAACAGCATTACTTCTCTATCTTGGACTCGAATAGGCTCACGAAGTGACTCTGCTAGCTTCTTCAACACCTCTTTTAACTGCTTTGCACTATCCACATCCCTAGTTAGCAAAGCAATACGATTCCCTCCTATCCGATAAAGCTCTGTTTTGGAAGGTGATATAGATTTGAACATATGTACTAGTTCTCGAATCACCTCATCACCGAAAGCATAATTGAACTCTCTGTTTATATGCTCTAAATCATGTATATGCCAAATAGCTAAAACTTTAGGTGACTGAATTTTCTTTTCAAACAACCGTCGATTAGGTAATTGTGTTAATGCATCGTAGTAATTCCCACGATACTCAATATACCGGTCTAACAAACTTGAAAGTAATAATACTCCCAAAAGTATAGCCATTCCTAAACCTACAATGACTGCTAATCCATACATTTCGGTCATATGAGAAGCCTCATGATTCAATTCATACCCCTTGGGAATATAAAAGTTCATAGCTGCCATACCGGTGTAATGCATACTAGAAATAGCCAACCCCATGATTAAAGAGATTAAAATCAGAAGTATATTTTTCGACTGATAGGTATGAACCTTCGCAAGAATGTAAACTGCTATAATAGAAACAAAAATTGAAATACAAATAGAAACTAAAAAAAGTAGAAGGTCATAAGTGTAAATAACGTCCATTTCCATCGAATACATTCCTATATAATGCATGGAGGAAATTCCTATCCCCATCGCTATCCCCGCGAATACATACGACCAATAGTTTCGTCTTGGAAGGTCTGCCAAATAGAAAGCTATAAATGAAGCTAACATAGCAGGAATAATTGATATAAGCGTAATAGTTTTGTTGTAGCTCATATTTACTGGCAATGAAAATGCACCCATTCCTATAAAATGCATAGACCATATACCAAACCCCAAGCATAGCGAGGCAAGCAGTAACCAGAAGCTTTTATGAAAAAAACTATTTTCTTTTGCTCTTCTTTTCAAGGAAATTGCCGTGTAAGATGCTACAATCGCTATAATAATTGAAAATACCACTATTGTCATAGAGTATTCACCGCTAATTTCCAAATATGCATCTTTTGAAGGACTAGTATTGTTAAAATTAAATATATTCTCCACCTCACTATACCAATTAGACTATAACATACTTAATTCAAAGTAATATATAAGTAAAAATTTAAAAGTACTATTAATTTTATATTAACACTATATAGTGAGGATAAAATTTCAGGAAAAGAATATTTGTTACTTGAAAAAAACACAGAAACTAGTTATAGTTTCTGTGTCTCTTTTTGTTCGTCCATACTCTCGCTGATTAAGCTTGCTAATACATGAACCCTTAGTATGATTCCTTTAATCATTAGCTCTTCATCCGTAACGACGATGGGGTATTTTGAATCTAATACATACGGAATAATATCTTGTACATATTCATCCGCCTTTACTGTTTTCACTTCTGTAGACATTACTTCTTGTAAGGTCTTTTTCTCTTTGAGACCATTAATCGCTTGGTCAATAGTAACTATTCCTTGTAGCTGGCGCTTACGATCCGTAACGAATGCACTAGAAATACCATTTTCTCTCATTACTTGAATAGCGACATTCAGCCCATCTTTTAAGGAAACTAACCCATATGGCTTAGACATAATATGTTCCGCCTGCAAAATTTTAGAACGATCAATATCTCGGATAAATTCTGAAATGTAATTGCTTGCCGGTTTTTCAAGAATTTCTTCTGGAGTACCGATTTGTTCAACTTTGCCATCCTTCATCACCGCTACACGGTCACCAATTTTAAAAGCTTCGTTAACATCATGTGTGATGAAAATAATAGTCTTTTGTAGTTTATTTTGTATATCTAGTAATTCTAATTGCATTTCACGTCGGATCAACGGATCAAGCGCACTAAATGGTTCATCCATAAGTAAAATGTCCGGATCATTCGCAAGTGCTCTAGCAATTCCTACACGTTGACGCATCCCTCCAGATAGTTCATCCGGAAATTGGTTTTCGTATCCTTTTAGCCCTACTGTTTCTAAATGTTTCCCGGCAATCTCCCGACGCTCTGCTTTAGACATCCCTCGTATTTCTAGGCCATATTCAATATTTTCTAGTACCGTTCTATGGCTGAATAAACCAAAATGTTGAAACACCATTGCAATTTTTTTCTGACGGAAATACTTTAGCTGATTTTTGTTATATCCAACTACATTTTCGCCATCGACGTAAATTGCCCCAGAGGTAGGCTTGTTCAATAAATTTAAGCAACGAATGAGCGTAGATTTTCCACTACCAGATAGTCCCATAATGACAAATGTCTCGCCTTCCATAATTTCCATAGATGCATTATATACACCTACCGTATGGCCCGTTTTCGCAAGAATTTCATCTTTTGGAACACCTTTTTCAACCATTGAAATGACCTTTTTAGGTCTTGGTCCAAATATTTTAGATACATTTTCTACCTTAAGTTTAACTGTCATGCTACATCCCTCCTATGTTTCTGAAGGCGATTTGCAATTCCTCCGGTAATTCGGTCAATTATTATCGCTAAGAATACAATACTAATCCCCGCTTCAAAACCAAGTGAAATATCAATACGATTTATCGCATACAGTACGCACTCTCCAAGTCCTTGAGCACCTACCATCGATCCAACAACTGCCATAGATAGCGCCATCATTGTTGTTTGGTTAACACCCGCCATAATAGTTGGCAATGCTTGAGGTAATTGTACTTTCATAAGCATTTGAGAAGTGGAAGAACCAAATGATTGTGCTGATTCTACTACTTCCTTATCTACATTACGAATTCCTAGCTCAGTCAGTCGGATAACTGGGGGGAGTGCATAAATAATAGTAGCAATAACGGCTGGAACATTCCCTAATGGGAAGAAAAATATTACAGGTATTAAATAAACAAAGCTTGGCATAGTTTGCATGGCATCTAAAACTGGTCTCATAATAGTAGACAATGATTTACTAAATGCCGTCGCAACGCCTAGTGGAATCCCGATTAATAAAGACAATATAACAGAGATTAATACTATTGAAATAGTAGTCATTGTTTCTGGCCATAAATCGAATGTACCTATCAGAAATATAAAGAAACCAAAAAGAAGTCCTCCATACAAATTAGTAAAATACCATCCTAGTAAAAAAATAATAATAATAAAAATCCACCAAGGGATTGCTAGAAGACCCGCTTCTAGACCCTTGATCATGGAAGAAGAAATAACAAAAATAAAATCAAAGAATGCATCAAAATTCATCGCCAAAAAATCAATAAAATTTTCTACTATATCCCCTATTGGTATTCGTACATCTGGAAATTCTGTCATAGACTATGGACTGTTTCAAAGAACAGTCGCATTCACCTCATTTTTTATAGGATAGATTACTTTTTATCATGAATTATTAGTTCAAAGCTGCTTTTACTTTTTCTGCAACTTCTTCAGACACCCACGTCGTCCAAATATCTTCATGCTCTTTCATCCACCACTGTGCGGCTTCTTCTGGTTCCACTTCATTTTCGTTCATATAATCTAACGCTTCTTCTGTTAAAGCGTTACTAGTTTCATATTTACTAAGGAATTCCGTAACATCCTTTGCCTGTGTTGGTAAATCTTTATGAACAGCAATTACAACATCATTTGGAGGGAATTCAGTTCCTTTGGATTCTTCCCAAGTTGCTGCGTCATATGGAACATCTTCAAGTAATGTTAAGTCATAACTAGCTGTTACCCATGTTGGTGACCAGTAATACCCTACCCAAGGTTCACCTTTTTTATATGCTCCCGCTAGATCTGCAACGATTGCAGAGTCTGATCCTGGTGCTAAATAGTTGAATTTTGCATCTAGACCATAAGTTTCAAGTTTCGACTCCAAGTGTTCACTTACCGCCCAACTAGATGGCGCTCCAATTATTCTTCCTTTAGTGCTATCTTCAGGATCTTGGAACAGCTCTGGATACTTCTCTAGGTCTTGTACAGTTTTCAAGTCAGGTGCAACCGCTTCAATCCCTTTTTCCGCATCTCCTTCTATAACATAGGTTGGAACATATAGTCCTTGCGAATTATCATTGAAATTAGTTGCTAGTTTCACTATACTTCCACTTTCAATTGCTTTTTCATAAACGTCTTTTGTATTATCCGTCCATATTTCCATATAGACATTTATGTCACCTTTTTCTAATGATTGCAAAGTAGCTGCCGTGGTTCCGCTTGTAACCTCAGTGTCATAGCCGTAACCTTCTTCCACAATCAATTGAGCTATACTATTATGTACACGGATACTATCCCATCCTGCATCTGCAAATTTAATCACTTCAATACTGTCTGTGCTCGTTTCACTACTACATGCACCAAGTACTAAAAGTGCACACAAAGAAGTAAACAACATCATTTTCCTCATAATTTATCCCCGTTTCTCTATTTATTAAATTAGACACATAGCCCTAACCCCCTATTACATACCCTATTTTTTAAACTTTAATCATGTTATTTTTTATGTACCTACAATTTTCAAAAATTTGATGCGCTTTTCTAAGAGTTTTCATGTTAGTAGAGTTTAAAGCGAGAGGGGAAATAGATGGAGGTAAACAGAGGTATATTAACAGAAGAGCTAGTTTGACTTATTCGATTGAATACAACATTTAAGGAGGAATTTTTGGCGGATTACTATAATCTAAGAGTTACCTCTTTGAAGGGCATGCCTACGATCATTGTTTCCTTGATGAGAAAATCACAAAAAAGATTTACTAATTTTTTTCATTGCGATGTCGAATAGCTTCCCTAGTTTAGTTCTCAGATCTCCAGGGAAGCATTTGACACCGGTCTACAAGCGACTTCATTAGTAACTTGAACTAAACTTATTTCAGTTTTGTTACTTCTACTAACTCGTTAATCGGTAATTGTAATGCTCGGTTACCAAGATTCTGTTTTAGTTGTTCATTGTATAAGTATTCTTCAGGTGTAAATGAGTCTTCACGGCCTTTTTTCAAAAGTTCATAAAAAATAGGAGGTAAGAAGTTCTCCTTTAATACCACCTCTACTGCTTCTCCGGTTTCACGTGTAAAAATATACGCATAGGATGTTGGACGATATGGATCGTATTGAGCTTTTGGATAAGTTGTATCGACTATATATGTACCTCTTGATTGAGCACGGGTAACAAATTCGAAAACATCGCGAAATCCAGGACCTCCATGACCAGATAGGATGGAAATATCTTTACGATTTGGAACGTCCTCACCATATAAAGCTTCAAAAGCGGCTTGAATAACTCGGAAGCCTACACCTATCGCCATATAAGCAAGTGTCCCATGATATTTGTAAATGTCCTCAAAGCTAATTTCTATTAAATCATTACGATCATAGATCTTGATTGTTTGCATGCGTTTTATCCCCTAATTTTTTTTTGAGCTTTACCCTTTTTCTGAGCCTGCGCGCCTTATGAGAAAAACAAATTCTCCAGAAACTATATCGAGGCAATATCTATAGCTTTCCTTCCACCAGCCACGGTAAAAAGCCTCTTAAAAATTGTTCCGTTGCAGGCATGAAATAGGAACCGTAGTGGAAATCCGGATCCAGTGTTGTATTTAACCAAGTACCCTTTGTGCTTACTTTATCTATATAAATAACCGCCCCACCGTCATCTGTTGAAACGAGCACTTCACAGTTATCTGGCGGCCAATATACGCCGTGTTGGTGCCATGTTGCATCAGAAAGAGTTAAGTAATTTTTAAATAAGTCATGCTCAGGAGCAGATAATACTAGACCACTTTTCGGATCTTTGTCTAGCCACCACCAAAAGTTCGTAGGACGGAATTCCCATTTGTGACTAGGTAACCAATCAAATCCCTGTGGACCTAACGTAACGACTGTTCCCCCACCATTTGCAAACGCATAAATCTTCTCTACATTTTTCTTAAGTAATCCCAAATGTGTTTGAGAAGGAACAAGCAATACATCGACACCTTCCAAAGAAGCAGTTTCTAATTCGCGTATGGGAATAAGTCGATTAATGTACTTGGCAAACTCAGATATTTTATATGTACGATGATGGTGTGAGCTACCACCATAAACAACTGCTATTTTTTTCATCATGTAGTCACCTCTTCTTGTAGCATCGCAATCTCTTCATGTACCCATTTTACTAACTGTGGACCAATTCGGTCGGTTGTTTTGTTGATCTCAGGCTTCATATAACCAAACAAGTCTGAACCCGCATGGACTAAAATAGTTCCTTTTGTGCTCACACGGTCAATATACGTTATTGGAGTATCCCCTGGTAAAGTTAAGAGAACTTCGGCGCCCTCTGGAGTAGGATGATGCCCTCGTGCAAAAAATCCAGAAACCCCTTTGTTATAGGTCATATCGTCCTCCAATACACCTTCAAATATTGGATGCTGTTTATGAATCGACACCTCATAGTCTTTATGACTATTAATCTCTTTTGGCACAAATAACTGACCACCAGGCAACCAATCTGTTACTAAGTTACCTGAAAATATGAGTATTTTTCTCGCATTCACAAAATCTAGAATGATTTGACGTTGTTCATATAAAAAGTCTTGATCGGCAAATCCACTTATAACTAAACAGTTATAAGCTGTTAAATCGATGTTGGATAGGTTATAAATATCGACATTCGTAAAATTTTCTCTTGTTTTATTTTTACCACGTTGTGCAAAAATTGCTCCTGGATTTAGTTCTATAAAGTTAGCTTTCATTATTGATCTCCTTTATGATTTTCTAATACGAGCAATGCCTCGATGAGTGATTTTGTATAAGGATGTTGCGGATTTTGAATAATATCATTTGTTTTACCATCCTCTACAATTTCACCTTGTTGTAACACGATTAATCGATCGCAAAACCCTTGTGTCAAAGCAATATCATGTGTAACAAATAAGTAAGAGACTTGATTGTATTCATTCATTTTTTTCATTAATTCCAGTAGTTCTAAACGTAGTGAAGTATCTAACATGGACGTTGGTTCATCTGCAATAATAAGCTTCGGTTCACATACGAAAGCACGCGCAAGACCAACCCGTTGTCGCTCTCCTCCAGATAATTCATGTGGATAACGATTTATATATTTATCAGGATCTAATGACACACTATTTAACGCATATCGTACCTTTTCTAAACGTTTTTCTTTGTTTCCTTTATCAATTCCCTGAATGACAAGTGGCTCTGCTACAAGCTGACCAATTTTCATACGTGATGAGAGGGCTTCGTATGGATCTTGAAACACCATTTGAATATACTTAGCAAGGGAACGACGTTTTTTTCCAGTAAGAGATAAAACCTCTTGGCCTTCGAAAAAAACCTCTCCTCCGTTCGACGTCTCGAGACCAGCAATTATACGACCAATCGTACTCTTCCCTGCGCCACTGGCCCCGATTAGCCCGATAATTTCACCGTGTTTTAATGAAAATGAAATAGATTTCAGCACATTTACTTGTACCTCTTTTGTGCGACCAAATGTTTTTTGTAATTCCTTTACCTCCACTAAAGATGTCATGAAATCAGCACCGTCTCTCTCCCTTTTTTCGGTTTCAATAACGGGATTGAATCGACTAAACGTCTCGTATATGGATGACTTGAGTTTTCAGCGACTTCAATCGACTCACCTCTATCTACGATATGACCATATTTCATAATAATTATCTGATCCGTAACCGATAGTACAGCTGGTAAATCATGCGATATAAAAATCATTGAAATATTTAACTCACGTTGCAATTTTCGTAGTAACTGAACAATTTCAACTTGAACAATTACATCAAGTCCGGTTGTCGGCTCATCAGCTATAATAAGTTTCGGTCGATTTATTAAGGCCATCGCAATAATTACGCGCTGACGCATACCACCAGATAATTCATGAGAGAAAGAAAATCTCCATTTAGTATCGAGTCCGACTTGTGTCATTACTTCTATTACACGTTGGTCCATACTAGATTCGTCTAATTTTTTATGTACTTTGATTGCTTCTTTTAACTGTTTTTCAATAGTAATAACAGGATTAAGCGCATTCATCGCAGCTTGTGCAATATATCCAATGTCCCGCCCGCGAAGTTGACGTATTTGCTCATCATCCAATGTTTCTAGTGATTGTCCTTCAAAATAAATTGAGCCTTTGCTTCTTCCCGGTAACTTCAGCTGTTGGATAATACTCGCAGCTACTGTTGATTTACCGCTTCCTGACTCTCCCACAATTCCTAGCACATCCCCTCGTTGTATTTCGAAAGAAACATTAGATACTACTTCTTGATAACAGCCCTTTTTAGGGTATTCGACAGTCAAATTTTGAACAGACAGCATAATATCTCGCTCAACTAGCGTTAAATCCTCTACTTTCTCCTGTTTTTGACGTTTCGGTGTGACCGCGTATGAACTTAGTCTTGGATTCACTTTTTCTTCTAAAAAATAGCCCATTAAAGAAAAGGCTAAGACCACTAGGACAATACAAATACCAGGAGGAATAATCCACCAAACCCATGCTTCTGTTAAAAATGCACTTCGACTATTGGCGTAATATAATATACTTCCCCAGCTCTTAACTAATGGATTTCCCATCCCTAAAAAACTAAGTGAAGATTCCAATAAGATGGCTGTATTTACAGCGCCAACAAATTGTGGGATGAATAGGGGAAAAACGCTCGGAAAAATATGTTTATTGAAAATATACCAATGGTTTGCTCCCATCGTCCTAGCTGCTAGCACTGGTCCTGTTGTTTTAATAGATAAAGTTTGTGCGCGAATTTGCCTTGCCTTTCCAGCCCACATAACTAAAGTAATAACAAATACTTGTGTAAATATTCCTGGTCCCATATATACGGCAATAACAATCATCAGAGGTAGAAATGGCAGTGTTAATACGACATCAATAACACGCATCACAATTACCTCAAACCAACCTCCGATATAACCCGCTAGAATACCAACACTACCTCCAATGAGTGTGGCAAATAGAGCTGTCAAAATTCCAATCGTTAATGAAGTTCGTGCCCCCTCCGCAAGCTCCGCTAAAATATCCTGTCCCATATCATTCGTTCCAAGAAAGTGGTCACTATTAGGAGCCAGAAAGGAAGGGCCAGATTGCTTATATGCGTCATATGGGATGATAAAAGGTCCAAGTACAGCAAAGAGTACAACACCAATAAATAAAATGAATCCTACAGTACCGATGACTTTTGTTGATTTACGCATGATTCATATCCGCTCCCTTTGTCTTTTTAAGCGTACGTGCACGAGGATCAATAAGTGGATACGTTAAATCAGCAAATAAGTTTGCTCCAATCACACCAAGTGTAATAATTAAAAATATGCCTTGCATCATTGGAAAGTCTCTTGCAATAACACTTTCATATAACAATCGACCAATTCCTGGATAAGAAAAGACAGATTCCACTACCACTGCTCCACCCACTAAAGTGCCTAATGTCATCGTAAAATGCGTATAAATGGGTAGCAAAGCATTGCGTAATGCATGATTAAAAATTAACCCTTTTTTATGTACACCTTTTGCCTCTGCCATCGTGATATAATCTTGCCCAAGAGATTCAAGCATTGAAGAACGTGTTAGCAAATAGTTCGATCCTACTGTTGCTAATGTGATCGTAGTAAGCGGCAGGATCGCATGCACTGCAACGTCCTTTATATACCCCCAAGTTGTTCCATCTTGCATCATTGAAAAAGCCCCGTATGTAGGAAACCAACCTAATTGAACCGCTAAAACAGCTAAAAATAATAGTCCTACCCAAAAACCTGGAACAGCTTGTAAGGTCAGCATTCCTATTAATAGTGAGACATCACGACCTTTCCCACGATTCCAAGCAGAATAAGCGCCCAATATAACGCCAATTACAGCACTTAATAACATAGCTGGCCCCACTAATAACAATGTCCATGGCAATCTATCGCCTATTATTGTCATCACAGGCTCTGCATATTTAATTGACACCCCAAAATCAAATGTCACAATCCCTTGTAAATATACAATATACTGTTCCCATAAAGACCCATCGAGACCTATCGATTCAAGAGCCTGCTGCTTTTGTACTTCTGTTAGTTCATTTATCGTATCGCCGAAAAAATATAACAGCGGATCACCTGGGGCTAATCGGGGCAAAGCGAAATTAATCGTCAATGCTACGAGGAACACCAGTCCATATTGAATTAGCTTTTTTCCAATTGACGATAGAGTCCTATTCATTTCTTACAACTCTCCTTATTCCACAAATTTTGGGGCTGTTGCCGAAACAGCTTGACGCGTTTCTTCTGGTAAGAATGAATATTTGTGCACAATCCCGTAACCTAAAGACTCTACATATTGGTCATACACCGTAGCGTTATAAGCGAAAACTTCCTCCGGATAATAAAGGGCAATCGCAGTAGGTTGGTTATTGTATAACTCCTGCATATCAAATGAAATTGCTTTACGATCTTCAATTGTGGATGCCGCCATCCAATCTTCAATCAATGTATCCATAGCAGGATAGGCTATATCTTTCGTCCATAGATATGATGCACGATGAGACATAATGAATTGATCTGGATCTGCTACACCATGCGGACCTATTAAACTAACATATGTATCAAAATTATCCTCTGAATTGGCAGCTGCATAAGTCGTAGCATCCATTGCTTCTACTTCAAACTGTAACCCTATATTTTTTAATTGCTCCTTCAGCATTTCAGCTACACGCACATAAACAGGTTCACTTGCAGAAACAATTGTATTCATCCGTAACGTTTCACCTTCTGGTGTTTCACGAAAACCATCATTATTTGTATCTTTGTAGCCAAGTGAGTCTAGAATTTCTGTTGCTTTCGCTATATCATATGGTGTCGATAAATCTGGATTTGTCCACGGAGAATCCGGGTGAGGATATCCAGTTAAACCAGCACGTCCTTGACCTAATAACACAGTATCAACAATGCTTTGACGATCTATCGCTAGAGATACCGCTCGGCGTACCTCTTCTGTATTAAATGGCTTTCGTTCATAATTTAAACCGAATTGGACAATAGATAATGGAGATACTTTTGCTAACTTCATCGCCTCGGTATTTTTAAATGAATCTTGTAATTCAGCTGGTACTGTACGCGTAGATGCATCAATCTCACCTGCACGTAATGCGTTAAACATAGCTGTTGCATCCTTTATAATCGGCATATTTATGGAAGCAACTGTTGGTTCACCCATGAAGTATTCATTATTCGCTTTAAATTTGTAATACTGGTCTGCTTCATATTCTTTTAAAACAAAAGGACCTGTTCCTACAGCTAACTTATTATATTGACGTGGATTTTCAACATCTTTCCAAATGTGCTCTGGTAAAATCGGCAAATCGGCAAAGGTAATACTCGCTAGTGATGGACAAGCATAGGCGCACTCAAAACGAACCGTTTTTCCATCCTCTTCAACTTCAATTTCATCAATTTTCGGTACTTCGCTAACATGATGTGTATGGCGGTTGGCTGAACCATCGCGGAAGTATTCATATGTAAATTTGACATCTTCTGCCGTAAAGTCTTCCCCGTCATGCCACTTTATACCATCACGTACCTTTACAATCCAAGTTGTATCATCAAGTTGCTCTGCAGACTCTGCTAACCATG
This sequence comes from Psychrobacillus sp. FSL H8-0510, assembly GCF_038008345.1. Classification (NCBI taxonomy): domain Bacteria; kingdom Bacillati; phylum Bacillota; class Bacilli; order Caryophanales; family Bacillaceae; genus Psychrobacillus; species Psychrobacillus sp. FSL H8-0510. Next base: position 226,636 of record NZ_JBBOYZ010000001.1, on the reverse strand, counting down.
GAATCGGTTCATCTACATATGGCGATGGTGAAAATAATTTGTCATATACTAAATCAGTTAACCAGTCGACGTTTCCGGTATATATATTTAATGGACCAACATCTGATGGAATCCCCACTTTTAACTCTGCTACTTGTTCCGTTACTGCTCCTTCACCTTCTAAATTTGTTTCATCAGCTTGTCCTTTAGCTTCATTCGATGAACAACCTGCTACTAAAAACACTAATAGTATAAGCGGTAAGCCCCATAATTTTTTAATCCCTTTATACACTATGCTTTCTCCTTTTTATTAAATAATTGATTTTTTATTCCTGCCTTCGTACTTTAACACCAACGATAATGATTCTCAATATCATTTATAATTCACATATCGACTTTTCACCTAGCTCCATGGAAGTAAGCGCTATCAATAAAATAAATAAATAGTATTATTCATTTTATTAATAGTTGCAAACTAGATTTGAAAATATAGAAAAACCCAAGCTATAAGAAGCTTGGGTTAGTTCATTCTATTGGCACTCAAAGGCTTTCCATATGTATAAATTGATTTTTGACGTATTTGCAGAAATTTAACTCTCTTTGGGTTAGCATTTTTTGTGGATTAGATACAATTGCATTTTGACGTTTAATACAAAGTCCATGAATCGACTTCGCCATAATCTTGTTCTGACCTAAAAGAGGCTCTATTATTTTTAAGGGCAAAAAAGAAATACCCATACCAGACAAGACAGCTTGTTTTATAATTTCAAAATTCGTCATCTGCATATATTGGACTTGTGCATTCTTTTGATCGATTTTATCTTTGATTAGTTGTTGCAAATACAAGTTTTCTGGTAGTAAGAGAGTTTGGTTTTTTAAATCTCGTGCGTAAATCACTTTTCTTCCTGCCAGCGGATGACTGCAATGCATTATTAAAAATAATTCCTCTTCAAATAATAAGTCCACTTTATATGCTTGTTGAAATTCTGAGTCATTCTCATAGATTGGCATAATTGCAAAATTTGTTTTCTCAAGAAGTAACTTTTCCTTAAGGCTTTCATAACAATTGCTTTTAATGGAGAATGATTGCTGTTCAAATTCATCTATATGGAGAGGTAAAATAGTCGCAAAATATTTTTCAGCTATGTAATGACTTATGTGTACGGAAAGTGGAGAATTTACTTGGTGCAATTCTTGTTCCATTTGCTTATCTAGTAATAATATTTTCCTAGCATATTGTAAAAAAACTTCCCCTTGCTCTGTTAATTCAATTTGTCTATTTTTACGTTGAATTAATATGGTCTTATATTTTTCTTCTAGCTGTTGAATTTGATGACTAATTGTTGGTTGAGAACAAAACATTCTACGAGCCGTCTCTGTAAATGAACGACATTCAGCTAGAACGATAAACATTTGCATTTTATCTAGCATGCAACTGACTCCCTTTTATATGAATATCACTACTGATAATGATAATCGTTTTCATTATAGTTTATCATTTGCACTTACTGATGTCGATCATCATTTCAAGTAAACAAAAAGAGTGGCCCTGCATATGAGGACCACTACTTAAGTATTAGAGAATTCTATTTTGAGGTTCTCTATTTTCTAAAACTGCTTCTATATCTTTTGCATTCATTTGCATCATCGCTTGGCGAGTGCGGATACTGGCACTACCGATATGGGGAGACACCGTTACATTAGGTAAAGTTAGTAGAGGATGATCCACCGGTACAGGCTCTTGCTCAAATACATCTAGTCCTGCAGCCCATATCTTTTTCGACGCCAGTGCTTCATAAAGAGCTTGTTCATCTACTATGCCACCTCGTGCGACATTAATAATTGCTGCAGTTTCTTTCATCATATTAAGTTCACGTTCCCCTATAAGTCCCTTTGTTTCAGGTGTAAGTGGAGTTAATAGAATGACAAAATCAGATTGCTTAAGTAATTCGTCTAATTCCGCGTAAGTAAAGCCGTACGTTTCTTCTGCATCTAGTTTTCTAGAGCGATTATGATATAACACATTCATATCAAAGCCTTTCGCACGTCTAGCAACCGCTTCCCCTATACGTCCCATTCCTACAATACCGAGTGTTGCACCGAAAACGTCCATTCCTGTATATTGCATTGGTGACCAGGAATCCCAGTTACCCGAACGAATTTCTTGTTCTACTTCTGTTATTCTTCGAGCAGTTGCTAATAGTAAAGCAAATGCTAAGTCTGCTGTTGTCTCTGTTAATACTCCCGGAGTATTTGTTACGACAATACTACGGTCTTTTGCTGCCTCTATGTCTATATTGTTATAGCCCACTGCAAAATTACTAATTACTTTTAAATTTGGAAGGCTTTCAATTAGTGTACGATCGATATTATCGGATAACATCGTCCATAGAGCGTACGCGTCTTTAGCATTTGTTATTATTTCTTCATTTGTCATTCCAATAGTTTCGCTATGCCACATTTGTACATCAAACTTTTTTCTTAAAGGCTCAATGATTTCTTCGGGTAGTTTACGAGTTATGTATATTTTCTTCAAAACTTTATCCTCCCTCGAGTTATGGATTCTTGTGTTTCTCTGGTGCTTTCGGGTGATTATCCCCAACATTCCGGTGTTTCTCCAAATATCCATTATGATTCACCCAGCCCTCAAACAATCGGGTTAGATAAAGCATGGACGAAAGTAGGAAATTTTGCAAACATATTTACAACTTCAAATAGCTACGTTATACTTTGGGCATATTAAAAACTACATACCGTTTTGCGCACTAGGGGTGCCCACTTTGGCTGAGATGCGAGCATTTTGCTCCGATCCCTTAAAACTCGATCAGGATAATACCTGCGTGAGGAAGTGCGGTGACTTCCCTAATATTTTTGTATTGGATAAGTGGCTGCATCTTCACGGATGTGGTCTTTTTTTATGAAAAAATACAGGGAGGTTTTTTAAATGGAGTGTGGATTGAGCCCAATTATCGGATTTCGTTTTTCGTTACATCCGATGACAAATGATTTTATCAAAGTGATTAAAGGTGCTTTGAAGGAGACGGATGCGACGAATGTGTGGATGCACACAGATGATGTGTCGACGGTTATTCGTGGCAAACAAGTACATGTATTTAATGTGGCAAAAGCAATTACATTGCATGCTGCTAAAACAGGAGAACATATTGCACTGTCCGGTACTTTTTCCGCTGGTTGCCCCGGTGATTCTGCAGGAGATGTCTATCTAGACAAAGGCGATATAATTGCCAACACAGATATAACAAAACAATATGTATCTTCTCAATTTGCTCTATACCCGATGAATAACCCGAGTTATATGGACATTATTTACCGTGAAGTGGATCGTGCTAAAGCACAAGGTGTGTTTAATGATTCCATGCATTATGCGAGTGGTATTCATGGAGATATTCATGATGTGTTTGCGTTTTATGAAGAAGCATTCACGAATGCCCGCTCAGATGAGCATAAGCATTTGGTTATGACCGTTTCTATGAGTATTAACAGCCCCTCTCATGGAGGTCGTTAAATGCTGAAATCATGGAAGCTAAAAGAAATCGTGTTAATGTCTTTACTTGCCGTTGTATTTGGCATTGTGTATTTATTGTTCTTGCATGTCGGTAATATTTGGGCTGGATTTATAGGTCCGATTGCATATGAATGGATTTTTGGGATTTGGTTTATCGTGTCTATTATTAGTATGTATATTATTCGAAAGCCAGGTGCTGCAGTTATTTCAGAAACAATCGCCGCTGCCATTGAGGTGTTGTTAGGAAATGCCGTTGGACCCCGACTAATTCTATCAGGTGTTATTCAGGGCTTAGGGGCAGAAGCAGTATTTGCTGCAACTAGATACAAACGCTTTGATATTTGGATTCTAATCCTAGCGGGTGTGGGATCTTCGGTATTTAGTTTTGCCTACGGGTATTTGTTAGGTGGCTTTACGGTATTCAGTACTGGTTATGTTGCGCTGATGCTTGGCATTCGCATATTGAGTGGAGCTCTCCTTGCTGGTGTTGGAGGTAAAGCGGTTGCCGATGGCTTACTAGCAACAGGCTCTCTTCGAGGATACGCTATTTCACGACCGAAAAAAGGTGATGCTCGTGCATGACGTCATTTCGTTTGAGAAGGTCAGCTTTCGATATCCAGATGAGGAAAAATGGACTTTGACTGACTTTTCATTTGCAGTACAAAAAGGTTCCAGGGTTGTGTTAACTGGTCCTAGCGGCTGTGGAAAAACGACACTACTTTACTTGTGCAATCGATTATATCCCGATAATTGCGATGGTATTTTAACGGGCAATATTGAGCTATTTGGGAAGGATAGTCGGACATTCATTGCCGGGGAAATAAATCATCGAATTGCTACCGTTTTTCAGGATCCAGATGCGCAATTTTGTATGCAAACAGTGGAAGAGGAGCTTGCTTTTACGCTAGAAAATTTGCAGGTGAAACGTGAAGAGATGGAGAATCGAATAAGAGAGGTACTTGCTCTCACAAATTTAACTGACTTTCGATATTCTATTATTCAACAGCTTTCAGGTGGGCAGAAGCAACAAATCGCTACTGCATGTGCACTTATTATGGAGCCCGAGATTTTGCTGTTAGACGAACCAATCGCTCATTTGGACCCTTATACAGCTAAAAGATATATAGAATGGTTGGATCAGCTACAGCAAAATCGGCAAATGACAATTGTTGCAATTGAACATCGCTTGGACTTATGGGGAGATTTTTTTGACAGGATCATTCCTTTGAGCGAAAGCGATGAACCATCCATACTTCCTAAAAGAACGACTTCTATAAAACCAGATATTTCCATTCAAGCAACAGAAATAGAGACAAAAAATTTTTTGAAGCCCGCCTCATTTTCTTTACAGCGCGGAGAAATTACCATTCTTGCTGGACCTAACGGTAGTGGTAAATCAACTTTATTAAAGGCCTTATGTCATTTGATTCCTAGAAATGGATTAGTAGAACCGACGTTCTTAGGCTATGTTCCGCAATCACCTGAGTTTTTGTTTCTTACTAAGACTGTTCAAGATGAAGTGGCATATGGCGGTGGATATGGTGTGGATAACATGTTGCAGCGATTAAAACTAATGGACATTGCTGCTTCACATCCTTTTTCTATTAGTCATGGTCAAAAACGAAGGGTAGCCATTGCCGCAATGCTTTGTGATGGGAGAGAAGTAATTTTAATGGATGAACCTACCTCAGGTCAGGATGCTGCCGCATTATCAGAGCTATATCAACTAATAGATGAGCGTGCTCATGATGGCACTACATTTTTAATCGTTACGCACGATATGGAGTTCGCCTATTGTCTAGCAGATTCTATTATATTGATGGAGGATGGTAGTTTAACTGGGAAGTTTCCTGCGTTAGCCGTTTGGGAGAACGAAAAGTTATTACTGGAGCATCATTTACTCCCACCGAAAGGACTGATGCAATGTGAGAAGTCTTTTGCATAGAATGAATCCTTCCGTGAAGTTTGTTTTAATCACTGTGTGCATGTTCACGATGGCTTTTTTCTTTGATCCAGTGACCCCCCTTCTATTTTGGGCTGGTGTACTTTTAATGCAAATATTGTTCAGTCAAACTGATTGGAAGAAGTGGCTATTCTTTATGATTCCATTTTTTATAATGTCTTTTGGTTATTTTTGGACGACACTTGTATTTGCTAAGGAAACGGTCGGTCCTATCATTTGGTCAATCGGGTCTGTTCATGTGACAGAACTCCAGCTACACCATGCACTTTCTTTGAGCTTCCGTGTTTTAGCTTTTTCAAGTTTGTCTCTATTGTTTGCTTTAACAACTAATCCCGTTACGTTCATATTAAGTTTAATGCAACAATTAAAACTATCCCCTAAAATAGCTTATGGCATTTTAGTAGGCTTTCAGTTTTTACCAGTTATAAAAGACGAATTTATACAAATTCAGCAGGCACAACGGTTGAGAGGAATTGTTCAGAAAAAAAATGCCTTACAGCGTTTGTTGGATACTCGCCTAGTCCTTATTCCCTTGCTTGCGGGTGCTGTCCGTAAAGCCGAGCGATCAGCATTTGCCATGGAAGCAAGGGGCTTTACAGGAGAACGGAGAGGTGGTTTCTTTCATGAGATCTTAGTTGATAAAGTAGATGCTTTTTTAGGAGTACTATTTTTATTTGTATTAGTTTTAAGCTGTACGAACTCCTTCTGGCTTGGTTAAAATAGAAGTAGAATTTCTTAAAACAGTTGGGAGTGTTGTTGGATGCCATCAGTAATATTGCTACGAGGGATCAATCTCGGTGCTAAAAATAAGGTAGATATGAAATCCTTAAAATCTCTTTTTGAAGAGATGAGTTATGAAAATGTACAAACCTATATTCAGACTGGAAACGTAATAGTGGAACAGTCTGTTATTGATGGCCCCTCTTTAGAGGTAGCTCTTCTAGAATCTTATGGATTTGAAATACCTGTAACAATCCGTTCAAAAGAAGAGTTGGAAGAGATTCAGCAGCATCCTATCTTTTACAAAGACCAAGTGTATGTGATGTTTTTAACACAGGAAATTTCGGAGGAGCAACAAGAAATGCTTGTAGGTTTAATAGATGATGAATTTGTTGTTTGGAAAAACCGAAACGTGATTATTAGTCTTTCTAAAACCTATCATCAAACAAAGTTTACGAATGCTTTTTTTGAGCGTAAACTCGGGATTCCCTCCACAGCTCGCAATAAAAATACGGTTAACAAAATAATTGCAAAAATGTCATAAGTATTCTTTATGTATAATGATGAATTTTATAAATTATTCTTATAACTATCTTTCCCATACAATGAAAGTATAAGGAGGGATTAACGATGTCATTTGTATTTCAATCAATCGATCACGTTCAATTAGCAGCTCCAAAGGATTCTGAATCTATCGCAAGAAAATTTTACAGGGAAATTTTAGGTTTTACGGAAGTAGAAAAACCTGCACTTCTAAAAAAACGGGGTGGCGTTTGGTTTGGTTTCGGCTCTTATCAAATCCATATCGGTATTGAAGAGCCATTTGCACCAGCTAAAAAAGCTCACCCTGCTTTTCAAGTAAAAAATTTAGATGCTTTAAAAGCACATTTAGCTGAATGTGATGTGAATTTTATAGTCGATGTCGACTTACCCGGAGCCAATCGGATATATATACACGATCCATTTGGCAATCGTATCGAAATATTAGAGTGGATTTCTTGATTTAATATAATAATAGCCCATATTTCATAATGAAATATGGGCTATTTGTAATTCATTTATAAAGTCAAATAACCATCTTTATAAAAAAGCTCAGAATAAGTTTATTGTTGCGAAATAAGGGGATTTTATCTATATATTATTAAGGAGGAATTTCTCATGACAAATACACCAGAAACTTTAGATGCACTAAAATCAATTATCAAAAGTGCCAAGGTCGCGATGCTTGTAACACACAGTCCGGAAAACCGCTTAGTAGCACGTCCGATGCAATTACAAGAGGTAGAATTTGACGGTGATTTATGGTTTTTAACACGTACGGATACCGATAAATATGAAGAAATCAAAACAAATGATGACGTCAACGTTATCATTTCGGAAAAATCGTATGCGTCGATTAGTGGAACAGCTGAAATTGTCGATGACCTTAATAAGAAAAAAGAGTTTTGGAATAAAGCCTATGAAGTGATGTTTGATATGGATTATACGGACCCTCGACTGATACTGATTAAAGTAAAATCTGAAACAGCCGAATATTGGGAGACAGGATCAATGATCAAGTCTGCATATAATTTCATGAAAAAAGTAGTAGGCAAAGAAGAGCCTGTTGAACCTGGTAAGAGTACAAATGAAACTTTAAAACTTTAAAACTTCTAGGCCACTATGTTAACAGTCTATCTCACGAAAAATAGCAATTGCTTTATTGAACGTATGTAATAGTTCAATAAAGCAATTTTTTGTTATCCGTATTTTAATCCATTAATAGTTTCCACTATTATATTAAAGATCATCAAATCCATTATCAATAGCATTTACTTTTACATATTGACGGGATTTTTGTTCAAAGAAATCTGTTTTTGTTCCATCAATATTATCTGCATAGGCACGTATCCATTTCATTGGGTTTTCTACATATTCAGGATATATTTCCTCCAAACCGATTAAACGTAACATTTTGTTAGCACGGTATTTAATATACCCATGCATTTCTTCTAATTCAATTCCCTCGATATCAGCCAATACATACTCCGACCATTCTATTTCTAACTCTACGGATTCTTTAAATTGTTCGTATACCCATTCAATTAGCTCTTCGTTATTCAGTTCAGGGTTTTCAGAAAGAGTTGCTCTAAACAGTTCCGATATAAATCGTCCGTGCTCTAGCTCGTCTCGGTTTATATAGCTAATCATTGTAGAAGTCCCAACCATCTTGTTATAGCGAGCAAGATTATAGAAATAGGCAAAGCCTGAATAGAAAAACAGTCCTTCTAATAAGGTAGTGTATGTTAACGTTTTTAATATGTTTTCTGTCGTCGGGTTTTCTACAAAGTCATTATAATACTTCGCGATGTTTTTATTTCGCTTGAGTAAAATTTCGTCTGTTCTCCCAAATTCAAATGCCTTATTTTGCTGATCAAGCGATACGATAGAAGATAATACATACGAATAACTTTCATTATGCACCGCTTCTTGCTGTGCAATTACAGCCATGATTGATTGGACTGACGGGTCGGTTGCGTAAAGCGATAATAACAGTGCTGTACGTGTTTGAGGTGCATCCAATGTCGCAAGCAAGCCAATAATTTTCAAATAGGCATCCTGCTCCGACTGACTAAGGCTTGCAAACTGCTTTATATCATTGGACATATTGATCTCATCTGCCTGCCAGTAATTACCTAGCAAGCGCTTGTACATCTTATGCCAGTGTGGATACGCAATATCGTTCCAATTTAATATTCCACTTGACTGGCCGTTGAAAATTCCTGTCGATTTGTTCGGATTTCTAGGTTCTAATGTTTTTGCCTTCTGCATGTTCCAAAACTCCTTCTAACCATTTACTTACCAGCCTCTCCTGGCTGCCTCTCGGTGATTGCTCAATTTTCAAACCCGGATAATCACTGTTATAGAAACGAGCTAATTTGTTTACAGCATTACAAAACAAATCATCTCCACCAAACTGTGTGTCCCCAGTCCCAAAGATATAGACATTGTTAGGCTTGTCACCAACTTCTCTTGCAAAGTCCTTCATTTCCTCGGGCGTGCTTCCCTTATCCCAAGTAAAAGTTCCGAGAAAAATAAGGTTATATTCAAACAAATTTGGTACTGCTCCATAGCCAATACTATACATATCTATTTCAAAGTTGCCGGCTTCCAATTGCTTCTTCAATAGATCCGCTACTTCCTCGGTATTACCGCTATAGCTTAAATAGCAAATGATCGCTTTCATTAGCTTGAACAAGAGTCACAATCTACTAATTCAACTGAAGTGGAACGCACATAATAAGTTGTTTTCAACCCGCTATTCCATGCATCTAGATGTAAATCTAATAATTCTTTTGCTTTGATTGTGTTTTGCACATATAGGTTTAATGAAACTCCTTGGTCGATATGACGCCCGCGTGCAGCGTTTTGTTTAAGCGTCCAATGCTGATCGATGAAATACGCTGATTTATAATACCATGTAGTCTCAGAATTCAAATCTGGTACAGTGACCGGAATTTTATAATCCTTCTTCTCTTCCGAGTATGACTTCTGGAATATAGGATCTATGCTTGCAGTACTTCCAGCTATGATCGATGTTGAAGAGTTCGGAGCAACTGCCATTAAATATCCGTTCCGTATCCCACTTTCCCCTACAATATCCCGTAATTCATTCCACTCTTTACTATCGTATTGACGATTGTCAAAATAAACTCCTGTTTGCCAATCTGACCCTTCAAATAATGGATATGCCCCTTTTTCCTTCGCAAGCTCCGCAGAAGCTTTAATCGTTAAGTATGCAATTTTTTCATACAATGAATCCGCAAGCTCAACCGCTTCATCAGACTCCCAGCGAATACTCTTTAGTGCCAGTAAATGATGCCATCCAAATGTCCCAAGCCCAATCCCTCTGTACCTAGAATTTGTACGTTCCGCCTGAGGAACTGGAATCATATTTAGATCAATCACATTGTCGAGCATCCGAACCTGAATTTTTATAAGCTTTTCTAATACATCTGCCGGAACTGCATTCCCTAAGTTTATAGACGACAGATTACATACGACAAAATCCCCTGGTTTACGACGAGTGACAATGATATCGTCTTCAATTTGAATCGACTCAAATGTAGTTGCACTTTGGTTTTGGAAAATTTCCGTACAAAGATTACTACTATAAATCATCCCTGCATGCTTGTTAGGGTTGCTGCGATTGACTTCATCGCGGTAAAACATAAACGGTACTCCTGTCTCTAGCTGAGAACGCATAATTCGCTTCATCAAGTCGATAGCGGGAACAGTTTCACGAGACAAGCGATGATCGCTAACACATTCCTCGTACTTTTGGCGGAATGATCCATCGCCACGTTTTTCATCATAAAAGTCCTCCAAAGAATAGCCTTTAAGCTGACGAACTTCATGAGGGTCAAATAAATGCCATTCCTCTCTAGCATCGACTTTCTCCATGAATAAATCGGGCAAACATACACCAGTAAAAATATCGTGCGCTCGTAGTCGTTCATCACCGTTATTTAAACGTAAATCTAAAAATGTAAATATATCTTTATGCCAAACATCTAAATACACAGCTACTGCCCCTTGGCGTTGCCCAAGCTGATCAACACTTACTGCTGTATTATTAAGTTGTTTAATCCAAGGAAGCACACCACTGGAAGCACCAACAAAACCTCTAATAGAAGATCCACGGCTACGCACTTTGCCCATATACACACCTATACCCCCGCCAAATTTGGATAGGGTTGCAACGTCCGTATTGCTATCGTAGATTCCTTGAAGGCTATCGTCTACCGTATCGATAAAGCAGCTAGAGAGCTGTCCATGAGGCTTACCTGCATTAGATAGTGTTGGTGTTGCTACTGTCATATATAGGTTGCTCATCGCCCAATAGGATTCTTTTACTTTCTCTAAACGATTTTCTTGCTCATCCTTCATCAGTGTCATTGCAATAATAAGCCAACGTTCCTGAGGCAGTTCGACTATTGTTTTATCAAAGTCCTTCGCTACATATCGATCTAATAGTGTTTTTAGACCGATATAAGTAAATAAATAATCTCTTTCCTGTACGAGGATTTCAGATAGCTGCTCTAGTTCTTGTAGTGAGTATGCTTGTTTAAGACGTTTATCGTAAATGCCTTTATCACTTAACAGTTGAACATTACTAGCAAACTTTGTGTACACTGCATCCACAGTTGTGTTTCTTCTCTCAGCTACTTGTTCATACACCTGCGCTAAATGAACTCTTGCTGCTACAAAGGTCCAGTACGTTTCTTGTTCATCTAGAAAACTTAATGCTTCTAGTGACATTGACTTCGACCAAGCAGCTATTGTACCTTCCGGGTGTTTTTGCATCCATCTTTCATGTGTTTTTATAAGAGGAGTAATTTTTTCCTCCCCAAATTCTTTTGTTAGATTATGTAGGACTTCTTGTTTCGTTGTGTTTGAGATGATTGTCATTTGAATTCCTCCTATTTTTTAAACGGTTACAGTTATGTGGCACTTCCCTCCAAACCACAAAACAAAAAAAGCGATGACACAGCCATCTTCGGCTGAGACATCGCTCAAAATTAAAAGTGTAGGATACAACAAGACATATCAATCATTCGAGATAGAGGCCTTCGCTCCCACCTCTCAACCCCCGAAGAAAGTGTTGCTTACCGATGAAAAGGCAGGTCTACTGGCTCGTGTTTCATCCTTCTGTTGTCCTTCCCACGATCACTCGCAGTGGCTATTCAACAGTCGTCCACACTTACAGTTGCGGGGACAGCTTCGGCATTTTACCGAATTCCCTTTTAAACCATAAAGGTACCTTTTCATCGTTAACATACTATATATTGTGTTTAGTTCATTTATATAATCTAACATATTGTGTTTAACTGAGCAACTCCTAATTCAAGCTGTCAATTCTCTAGGGGAACTAATACATCAAGTGATTCAGCGATTTTTAGCTAAAATCACTTGATATTATTTTTGCAAACATTACTTTTGACCACTCAATCGACCCTCACTCTTTAGGGTGAAGAAATACCAGGATTTTACCATCCTGTGCTTCATTCGAATAGAGTTCAGCTTCATTATCTGGAACTCCAATTTCCATAAGAGCATGTTTTAATCCTCCAGAACCAGAGTTGGCTCCTACTACTGCTCCGCCAATTGTTGTAATAATTGGACCTGCAGCCAACACAGCACCAAACCCTGGGATTAATATAGTGGATAACCCTGCTATCACCCCTGCTATTCCAATTGCTCCTCCAGTTACAGCTCCAACAATTGCTCCATCCTTTGTGGAGGGTTTTAATTCCTGTGCGATTTCAGATGTTTCATTTATATTTTTAGCAATAACTGAAATTTCTTCGGTTGTATAGCCCTTCGCTTTTAAATCTTCCACAACTTCAGCTGCTTGTTGTTCATTTTCGTATACGCCAACAATATGATTCTTCATTAAAAATTACCTCCTGATTGCTTTTCCTATGTATTCTTTACCCGATCTTTAGTTCTTCTAGACACCTTAAAGCTTCAATCCCTATATAATTTAAGTGAACACGTTCACAATCTTTTATTTCAAAATAAATAACCAGTAGTAGGGACAATCATTATCCAATATTCATCCTTTTTCCTTAACAAATTCTTTCTTTTAAAGAGAGACGTGCTTTTCTTATTTCACTAAGTAGTCCATACCAAATCCACTCAAAAAAAGCACTGCCAGAGGCAATGCTTTTTCCCTATAGTTTTAGTCCTACTCCACGAACTACTTAACAAAATTCGCCAACTTATTTAAAGAAATACGATAACTGCAAGAACCACTGCTAAAATAATGCGATAAATTGCGAACGGCATTAATTTAACGCGTGAGATTAATTTCAAGAAGAACTTAATAGAAATAAGTGCAAAAACAAATGCACTAATAAATCCTACTATATAAAAACTCAAGTGGTTCATATCAATATCTTCCCAGTTTTTCAAAACAGATATCAAACTTGCTCCAGCCATAATCGGAACAGCCATGATGAATGTGAAGTCTGCTGCTGTTTTATGATTCATCCCGAATAATACACCACCAGAAATGGTAGCACCTGAACGTGAGAACCCCGGCCATAACGAAAGACATTGTACTAAACCTACTTTGAAAGCTTGTGCATATGTAATTTGATCTAGACTTACGATAGAAGGATTTTTCGGTCCAAATTTATCTGCAATAATCATTAAAATAGAACCCGCTATAAGACTAAATATTACGGTTTCTACACCAAATAAATTCTTATCGATAAAATCTTCTAATAGAACTCCCAATACTCCTGCTGGAATAATCCCAACTATAACATGAAGCAAGTTGAACTGTTTACTCGATTCTTCTGTATCAATTTTATACAAGCCGACTAAACTGAATAATCGCTTCCACATCACTACTACTACCGCTAAAATAGAACCCAATTGAACAACAATTTTAAATGTATTAGCAGAATATTTCCCTAAAAAATCTTCCGTCTTCAACCACATATCATCGACAATAATCATATGTCCCGTAGACGATACCGGTGCAAACTCTGTCATTCCTTCTACAAATCCAAGTATAAGTGCTTTTAATAACTCTAAAATTTCCATAAAATCTCCTTAATCTCGTTTTTTAAAGTACCAAATCAGAAATGCAATACCACAAATAGCTATAATGGTATATACAATATTGGAGTAAATATCCATATATCCAACAATTTCATCCCAGTTATCTCCAACCGCCGCTCCTACCGAGACTAATACTGTATTCCATATTAACGTTCCAAGTGTCGTAAATAGAAGAAATAATCCAAACTTCATATTCGACATCCCTGCAGGAATTGAAATAAGGCTTCTCACCAGTGGTATTAATCTTCCGAAAAAGACTGCCCAGACTCCATATTTATCAAACCAAGCGTCGGCTTTATGAATATCCTTAATCGTTAATCGTAGGAACTTACCATACTTCCCAACAATTTTCTCCAACCGCTCCACATCTAAAAGTAACCCGATACCATACAAGATAGTCGCACCAATGACAGAACCGGCCGTGGAAGCAATAATAATACCAAGCTTCGTCATGCTAGTCATCGTTGTCATATATCCTCCCAAGGTTAAAATCACTTCAGAAGGAATTGGCGGGAAAATATTTTCTGCTAAAATTAATAAAAATACTCCTAGATAACCAAACTGATTCATCCAGTCTGTAATCCATGCTTCCATTATACTTCCACATCCTCTAACTTAATGTTTATTGACCATAGCTCTGATTGACTACCTAACCTTATAGGTGGTCCCCAAAAACCAAATCCAGAAGATACAATTGCATGTAAACTTCCCTTTTGCCTATACCCATAATCTAATTCAAAAATCCTTCTTGTAAATAAATGATTGGGCCACATTTGCCCAAGATGTGTATGACCGGACACATGAAAATCTACTTTTTCGTTCTCAGGTATTAATAAATTAGACGGTGTATGGTCCATTACAAACCATGGTAAATCCTTTTCTTCCGGAGCTAACTCAGATAATTGCTTTCTGTTTTTGTTCGTTATGTCTTCACGACCCGTCAAATAGAACGAATCTGCTACTAAAATAGTTTCATCTAATAACATGTGAACGTTGGATGCTTCCATCTCTTCTACTAATAGAGGAATTTTCTTTCCATAATATTCATGGTTTCCAAGCACCCCGTATATACCATACGTAGATTGTAGCTGTTTCATAACTTCGGACATACCTTTTTCCACAAACCAAATTGGATCATCATCGACTAAATCTCCTGCTAACAACACTAAATCTGGCTTCTGAGCATTTGCTTTTTTCACAAAGCGAGTTAAATGTGCCTTATTGGATAATAAACCAAGGTGGAAATCAGATGCAACTACTACTTTAATAGAATCTGGTTTAGAGCCCTTTTTCGGCATTACAATAGAAAGCTCACGAACTACCGGTGTGTATGCGTTATATGTGCCAAATATTAAAACAAAGATGAAAATCCCACAAACTAACCATCCTATTAAATTTAGATGTGTTGGGAAAATCCACAAAAGTATGGTCGCAATTGGGAAAAGAATAATCCCATACTGCATGACAATAAACCAGTAGGACCCTATTATACTAAAGAGTCGCAACTTATGACTGATTCTCCCAATGAAAAATCCAAAAGCAAGTATTCCCCAGACAAAACTAAATAACCAAGTATTTATAGGGAGATAAAGATCTAACCACTTGGCAACTCCCCAGCCAAAGTAAAATACGATTGCAGAATATAAGAGGATTACTACTGCTGCTCCAGCGATTCTTTTCATGTATCATTTCTCCAATGTATGTATTTTTCACTTAACAAAGTATCGGATAACGAGTAGATTCCTGACTACTTTTTCATAAGTATAGCAGAAAATGTCTTAGTACCCCTAAGGCTCAAGACCGATAAGAAAATCAATTCTAAGCCCGTTTGGATTCATTTCTAATATTGGTAAGCTTGTAATACAAACGAGAGGAGGAACAAATATATGAAAAAAAGATTTGGTTTATTAACACTAGGAATTATTGCAGGGATTGTAGCATTAGCTAACTTAGGTTCGCTCTTAGCTCTTGGGGTCTCCGCAGCAATCGTTTTTGCAGGGGTACATTTTTACTTAAAGAGTGATTCAACCTTCTTGAAAATCTTTTGGGCAAGCGTAGGAATCCTTGGTTTAATCAGTGCCGTTGTAAACGTGCCTGGATTCTTCGGTATCTTAGCAATTCTAGCGGTTTGGTATGTAGTGAAAAAATGGAACAACGAAGAAGTAAATTTTTCATCTTCAATCGTTAAAACAGATGACCCATTTGTAAACTTTGAAAAACAATGGAACGAGCTTTCAAAATAAGGAGGAAATGAAAATGACATCACTATTAAACAGACTAAAATACTCAATAGAAGCAGACTTACACAAGCTTTTTGACAAAAAAGAAGAAAAAAATCCGATTGCAATGCTTAACCAATATATTAGGGAAGCAGAGAAACAAACAGAACAAACTGGTAAATGGTTAGAGCGTCAAGGAAACTTAAAGCAAGAACTTGAAAAAGAATTAGTGGAAACGATGCAGATGGTTGAAAAACGTAAAAACCAAGTAGATCTAGCAACTGCAAGTGGTGAGGAAGACTTAGCTGCTTTCGCCTTAGCTGAAGTAACAGCTTACGAAGAACGTGCCATTGTACTGCAGAACAGTATTCACCAAACAACGGAAGAGCTTTTCGGTTTAGAACGTAAATACGAAGAGATGAAACATAAAATTAAAGACATGAAAGTTCGCCAATTACAATTGATGGGAAAAGAAAATGTAACTCGTGCACACCATCAAATGGATCGAATTCTACAACCTGAACAAAAAGAAAAGAATTTCGGTACTTTCGAAGACATGGAACAGTACATCGAACGTCTGGGCCAAAAGATTGAAAAAGAGCATGAAGTCACTTCGATGGAACAGCGTTTACAAATGTTAGAAAAAAATGCACAAACTAAAGAAGAAATTGTGTAAACTAGAGGAAAGACGCAAGACAGATGGAAAAGCGTAGCAGGCATTAAAGAGGAGGAGGCACTCGCCTTCTCCTTTATCCAGGTTCAACTAGCCATTAGCGGAACCCGCTGATGGAATTTTCACCTAATGCGAAGAAGGAGGAATACTCATTATGAAAGAAAACCAAACGAACAAGTTAGCTTTTATACTCATTTGTTTTGTTTTCCTTATGTTCATAGAGGCTACAATTTTCGGGAATGGCAGTATTGTATTAGTTCTTCTTGGCATCGGGATGATGTATTTTAGCTTGCGAAAACGTACCCGCTTTTTATTTTGGACTGGATTTATTCTTTTGATTATAGCGATTTTTTCTATGTGGAGTTTGCGACTTCTACTTCTCGCTATAATGGGGTACATCCTGTATAAACTCTGGAAAAATGAACCTATTCAACATATGGTCCGTCCATTTGACACAGTATATAAAGAAACTCCAAATAGTATTATACAGAATAAGTTATTCTCTTCTCAAACAACTCCCTTTAATGCTTACGAGTGGCAAGATGTCCATGTGCAAAGCTTTTATGGAGAACAAGTGATTGATGTAACACAAACAGTATTGCCAAAAGGCCTATCTTTTGTTTCCGTTCGCCAGTCCCTTGGAAAGGTGACCATCTATGTACCATACGAAATTCCAGTAAGACTACATTTTGCAACGATAATCGGAGAGGCGGACATCTTTGGTCGTGGCGTTCAACGTCTATGGAACCAATCTGTTCTAGTGAAAGATGGTTATTTAGACGACGTTCTGTATGCTTCAGAGCTAGTCATTACTGTATCCACATGGATTGGGGATATTGAGGTGATCCGCAAATGAAAATTATTTTGGGGCAAGGTTTCTCTATTTTTTTCACCTTATTATCACTTGCAGCACTTTTGCTTTATGCACTATGGGGTTGGCCCAATGAAAATGCTTGGTGGTCCTTATTAGAATCAAAGTACGCAGAGGTGCCTTTTGGTGCTTGGATTATTATCATTCTTGCTATTATAAGTTTTAGTTTTTCACTGAATACACTACTAAAGGTTCGAGATCAGGAAAAGAAGATTGATATTAGCCTTCGCCCTTTGCTAGCGGCCGAGGCATTTGAACCAACAAAGAGGAAATATACGTACTCTAAACGATTACATGTTACTACAACACAGTTAGAGCAACTTATCATAACTCAGCGTAAGACATTACAACGCATTACGAATGAAAAAGCAGAGGACCAAGATAGAGTTATTCAAGAGAGAATCGTGCAAGAAAGACAGCGACTGGCTAGAGAACTACATGATTCCGTATCTCAACAATTGTTCGCTGCGTCTATGCTTTTGTCTGCTATGGTAGAAATAGAAGAATCACAACATGAAAAAGCCCCAAAAACATTGTTACAAACAGAAAAAATAGTTCAACAAGCACAATTAGAAATGCGAGCATTATTACTACATCTCCGTCCAGCAGCCCTTCATGATAAAACGTTAAAAGAAGGTTTGGAAGAACTACTTATAGAATTACAAGAAAAAGTATTTTTCACGATTCGTTATCGCTTAGAAGATGTCCCTTTGTCAAAAGGAGCAGAGGATCATCTTTTCCGAATTGCACAGGAAACGTTATCCAATACACTACGACACGCAAACGCGACTGAAGTCGATATATTATTCGTGGAACGAGATAATCTTGCTATTTTCCGAGTTCAAGATAATGGAGTAGGATTTGAACAGGTCGATTCCAAAAATGGCTCTTACGGGTTACAAAGTGTACAAGAGAGAGCTGTGGAAATTGGTGCAACAAGTAAAATTGTTTCTGTTCCTTCTCAAGGTACAATTGTAGAAGTGAAGCTACCGATTGAGAAGATAGATATTGAAACAATCCAGTTGGAGAAAGGAGAGCAAAAAAATGATTCGAATCTTATTAGCGGATGACCATGAAATGGTACGTATTGGTGTTTCCGCTTACTTACAAGCACAGCCTGATATGGAAGTAGTCGCTGAAGCGGTAAATGGAAAAGAAGCTGTGGATATGGCTCTAGTGCACAAACCCGATATTATTTTGATGGATATGGTTATGCCGATTATGAATGGTGCAGAAGCTACACGGGAAATTGTTCAACAATGGCCAGAAGCGAAAGTAATGATAGTCACCAGCTTTATAGATGATGACAAAGTGTATCCAGCACTCGAAGCTGGAGCTATCAGTTATTTGTTAAAAACGTCAAAAGCCTCTCATATTGCAGATTCTATACGTAAAACCTTGAATGGAGATGCTGTATTAGAACCTGAAGTAACCAATAAAATGATGAAGCGTATGCGTCAAGGATCGGATCATGCTCTCCATGAGGATTTAACAGACCGAGAACATGAAGTACTTTTACTAATGGCAGAAGGCAAAACAAATCAAGATATAGCAGACACTCTTTTTATAGCATTAAAAACAGCAAAAACGCATGTCAGTAATATATTATCAAAACTCGAGGTAAGTGATCGTACACAAGCCGTAATTTATGCATTTGAACATAAAATGGTTCCCACAAAAAAATAACTAATTCATTATCGCCATCATATGCTATTAAAGGAAAACTTCCTGTTAAACCGGGACAAAAAGATAGCATAAAGGATGTTAGTGCGCATGAACCCACTAGACCCTAATGAACAGCAGGAGAACGAGAGTGAGCAACAGGGTAATCTAGCTGCAAAAGTAGGATTTCTAGGTACTGTTGTTGTAACGATTGGGTACATTATTGAAACCATAGGCGAAGGCATTGCCCTTTCGGAGCTGGCTCAAGAAGAAAAGAATGTAGAACAAAAAAAGCAAGCAAATCAACAGCAGTTATCAGATATACAAAGTAAACTGGATTATTTGATAAAGGAAATAGATACAATGAAAAAAAAGGATGACCATTTTAGAAGATGGTGATCCTTTTTTATTTGGCTCATTAAAGTTATTTAGTTATTTTGGGGGTGTATAAAACAAATGCTATCCTTAGTAAAACTGCTCGACTTCAAAAAAACCATATGTAAAACTAGATTTTTAAAATATAGTAAACAAATTTCAGCATCTGACCATTCATTTCAAACTCTTCACTACTAGTTTCTATTCTTTCAAATCCATTTTTCTCTAAAACTCTTTGGGATGCTATGTTATTAGTTGTTGTTTTGGCTTTAATCTGTTTTATGCCCTTCCCAGTTACTGTTTCTATTAATAATTTCAATGCTGTATTGGCAATTCCCTTTCCTATGTGTGCCTGCCCCACCCTATAACCGAGGTAACCGATTTTATCCATTTTCTCAATATCGACTAAATTAATTCTGCCTAAAATTGAGCTTTCACTATCTTTTATTAAATAGAAATAGGAATCATCATTAACTTGTTCTTCAAGTAAAGTTTTATGGATTTTTTTAAAATTCTCTGGGTTATAGAAATTATCTCCACGCGTAGGTACCATTTCCTCAAAAAAAGTTCTGTTTTCAAGTTCAAAATTAAACAAATTTTCTTCGTCTGCCACATGTAATTTTTCAATAAATATATTCATTTGAACAAACCGCCATCCCATTTTTTTATTTAAAGTTCCCGAAACCAATCTTCGACATCTTCATTTGTATAAAGGTAATGCACTTTCGATCCGTAGACTTCAAATTTCTGCATGAACGCTGGTTTCATTTGTTCTTCAAAGTACGTGTTCCACTGGAACATCTTCCGGAATATAGTAAAGGTCGGTTTGTAGTTACCCTTTTCTATTTTTAAAAGTTGACGAATGTATCTTCTAATAATGCGCCATGTTCTTTTATTCACAGGGATGTCTAAGAAAACAATTTGATCTGCTGCGAGTAACGCCTCATCTGTCCAGTCGATGTGAACGCCCTCTATTACCCATTTTTCTTGTTTAACGGCATTGATAAATAGTTGGTTTCTAACATCTATTTCATTTCGGATGTCACCAGTTAGCTGATGGTTCCATACGAAATTATCCGTTTCAAAGTGTGGTAGGTGAAGTTGGGCTGCAACTTTACGAGCAAGGGTAGTTTTGCCACTTCCCACTGAGCCTACAATATAAATTTTCATCGTCAATCACTTGTTGCACGGTTCAATGCGTGGATAATTCCAGCATGTACGCCTTCATGCCAAACCAAGAATTGCACTAGTGCCTCAACTGTCTTCATTTCATGGAGCTTCCCTATAGACATCGACTCTATTAAAATATTGGCTAGCTGATCGTCTAGCGCAACCTTTATTCGCTCCGCTTGTTCCTTTAAAGCACTGACTAGTTCATCTGAAGTTGGCGGTTCCACATTCCAATCACTTGGTTTTGTTCCCGGAACAAACAGTGTTACCCACTCCGGATGTACAATTTCATAGGTTGGAATTGCTCTTTGCGTTAGTATCTCAGCATTCACGTAAATATGTCCTACATTCCACCGAATAGTATTATTGAATCCTGTAGGTTGTATATCCCACGAAGCTTCATTTACTTGACTAATTCTTCCTAATGTATAAACCCGAGCAAAATTTAATTGATTCAACGTTTCCATGTTTTCATCCCCTACTTGTTATATGTTTGTAAAAATGGTATTTTCATTGAAAAGGAGGAATGTGTCATCGATATACCACGCAAATTTCCAAAGTCGATTCCAATCTACAGGCGAATTCTACAACGTTTACCTATCTATCACCCTACTTATATAGAAGTAGAGAAACGTATTAAAGCAATAGAAGCAGGATTTCACGGAGAATGCTATGTGGATAACTTTCTCAAACAGGTTCCCTTCCCTAAAAGCTATGCCATACTTAAAGACCTCCACATTAAAATAGATTCCAACAGTTATCTCCAAATGGATACGCTTATTCTCACAAAGAAATATATAGCTCTTTTAGAAATTAAAAACATCCGAGGGAAAATTGCCTTTCAAAAAAATCCTGATCAACTTATAAGAGAGTTTGACGGCGAAGTCACTCCCTTTAAATGCCCCGAACAGCAAATAACACGTCAAACAAAAAAGCTCCAGGTACTCCTAAAGGAATTAAAAATAGATCTTCCTATAAAAAAAATCATTGTTCTTGCCTACAGTAAAACACATGTAGTACTTCCTCCAAAATATACCACAATTGTTATGGGCTGCGACATCTCCATCTATATGGATGATTATAATCAGTTGCCCGATGTCCTATCAACCACCAAATTCAATCAGTTATCCAGGCAACTTGCTGCTAAATCCTTTGAATATATCCCTCCTTCAATAGCACAAACATATCCAGTGAAACTTGCTGATGTGAAAACCGGTTTGATATGCCCTATTTGTAAAAGGAAAGTGAGTGGTCAGTTAAAGTGCCCCACTTGCAAAGTGGGTAAACTCCTTCTCCAGCAACAGGCCGTTGAAGATTGGTTTTACCTAATGAAAGACTCTATTACAAACCGTGAATGTGTCTACTTCCTTGAATTGAAGGACAAGCATGCTGGAAACTATTTATTAAATAAGCTTCCCCTCCAACCAGTGAATAATCATAAACTCAGACATTACGTGATGTCTCACGACCGCTAATTTTGGCGGTCTTTTTTGTGGAATTTTTTTACTATTCCAACTAACATGCTCATTATTACAACTAAATCATTCAAAATTCCAACTAACCTCTCCATTATTCCAACTAAACAGCTCAAAATTACAACTAAGACCATTTCCGAAGCATAAAAAAAGAGAAACCCCACTGGGATTTCTCTTTTTTTTTATACTATTACTGCAATTTTCACCGTTACTTTGAACAGATCTCCGTCTACTTCCATTTGCAAGCTGCCTCCATGTAAATCCACGATGGATTGTGCGATTGCAAGGCCAAGTCCGGAACCTTCTGTATGACGAGATGTGTCTGCTCGTTTGAATCGCTCGGTTAATTCATTCACATCATTGCCTAGCTCATACTTCGCTATATTTTTGATGACGAACACGGCTTCTCCGTCCATTTGGTCCAAATTGATATATACACGAGTATTAGGTAGGGCATACTTCAGTGTATTAATAATGAGGTTATCCAGGACTCTCCACCACTTTTGTCCATCGACATAGGACATGATTGGTTTTGTGCCAATGACTACACGATAATCTAGACCCGACTTATCAATGTCTTCCTGATGTTCAGCTATTGCTTGCTGCAAGAGCTGCGTTAAGTCTACTTTTCGTTTATCTAATTCGATATTGCCGGTTGTCATTTTAGATACTTCAAACAAATCTTCAATTAGTGTTTTCAAACGCATCGACTTTTTATCCAATATTGCAATATAGGATGCTCGCTCTTCATCTGTAATGCTTGGATTTTTTAACAAATCGGTATACGTAATGATAGATGTTAGCGGTGTACGAAGATCATGGCTAACATTTGTAATAAGCTCCGTTTTCAAGCGTTCACTTTTTGCTTGCTCCGAATGGGATGATTTTATACGGCTACGAAGTCCATTTAAGTTAGCGGCGTGCTCAGCAATCGGTGACTTCCCTCTTACTTCAATCTCATTGCCAATTACGCCTCTTGCCATTTCTTCCGTCTTCATAATAATTCGGTTCAAGTATGACATTCTAGCCAATAAGAACACCAGTATTGGAATACCTATAAATATAGTTGCTGGTATCCAAAGTAGTAATACTGCAGGTTGCCAGAAAACCATCATTGTTCCAAATCCCCAGAGGAATATAACCGTGAGCATGATCAACGTTTGCATCCCAATAGTGCGTTTTAAGAATAATCCTTCTAAAGATTTAAACCAACTGTATAAGAGGCTTTTACTCCAATCTATATCTTCAAAACTTCCTTTAATCCACTGCCATTGATAGAACGCTAAAGCTGTTAAGAACACTGCAAGGAGTAATGTAAAGATTGGAATATCGAATCCACCATAATGTAAAATACTCATTCTCAATTCATTCGTAGCAATAAATACAATAAATATGCTGGCAAAAAATAATACCCACTGAACATCTATTGGCAGTCTATGATATTTACGTTTTCCCTCTTCATGCTGAAAATGAACCTTGTCTTTCTTCCATAATACAATAAATGCAATAGTGGCTAGGACACCTAGAATGAGGATCCCATAAAAGAATCTTTCTTCTTTTTTAAAATACTGATAGTTATCCGCCCGATCCCCATTTATAATACTAGCCTCTGGTATAGCAATAGTTCCTTCGAATTTTGGAAAACTATAGCCAACTAAATTTTGCAGATACGAGGAGTTTTCTGTATTTTCATTTATCACATTGCCCTTTAAATACGTCGACTTACTTGAATACTCTTTTTTATAAGCAAGCTTTGTATCTAAATCGCCGTTATTAAATTTTTCACCCGTCTCTGTATTTTTTAAACTATATATAAATTCGTCATTATAATTTAGGAATTCATTTTTACTTGCCTCTAAAGCTTGAAAGTACTCATCCACTAGCTTTTCCTTTTCCATTCTCACTTTATCAGCTACATATTCATTATTCTCAAAGTTTTTTGTAATGTCTTCCATTTTTTTGTTTCGCTCTGCAATTGATGCTTCGTCTGTTCTTGCTTCATATTGAGCGGTGATAGAGTCAAGTTGCTCTTGCAAACTACCAAACTGATAGCGATGTTCATCTATTTCCTCCGCTGTTACAGTAATATTCTTCTTCATTTCTTCTTTTTCTGGAACAGCTAAAATAAGCGAAACAATGGACGACTCAAAATTGCTCACTTCTATTTTAAACCCATCACTATCAAAATAGTTTTTCCCTATATAATTACCACTTTCTCTAGTTAAAGTAAAAAATGCTAAAACCATTATCACCGCTAACAAAGAAAGTATTATATCCTTTATAATTGGTTTCTTCACCCCACTATTCCCCCTTTCATGTTTTGAATAATTTCTACAAAGCTTTCTCTAATTTCTACTATAGGCACAAGGTTGGTTATACAATAAAACAAACAAAGTATCCCGCAGACAATTGCCACTACAGATAAAAGTAAACTCATTTTACTTGTCGATCTTATAGCCAACGCCCCACACCACCTTTAAATATCTAGGATTTTTAGGATCTGCTTCTATCTTTTCTCGAATTTTCCGGATATGAACAGCTACTATATTTTCAGCGTTATATGCTGGTTCATTCCAAACGCGTTCATATATTTCATTGATCGAAAAAACACGTCCTGCATTAACCATTAGTAGCTCTGTAATCTTAAATTCAATTGGTGTTAGTTTAACGGACTCTCCTTCTACTGAGAGGTCCTTCGCTTCTTTGTTTAGTGTTAGTCCATCTAGTTCAATAACTTGCTGCTGCCCCTGATAATTTCCTAACTTGGTATATCTTCTAAGCTGAGACTTTACACGTGCTACCAATTCCATCGGATGAAAAGGTTTCGTTACATAGTCATCTGCTCCAACCGATAACCCATGAATTTTGTCTGAGTCCTCAGCTTTTGCACTTAGCATAATAATAGGAATATTTTTTTGTTCTCTAATTTTAAAAGTCGCTGAAATTCCATCCATTTTAGGCATCATAATATCTAATACAATGACATGAACCTCGTTTTCTTCTATTAACTGCAATGCTTCTAATCCATCTGCAGCTTTTAAAACGTGGTAGCCTTCATTTTTCAAATAAATTTCGATACCATCTCGAATGTCCTTGTCATCGTCGGTTACTAATACTGTGAACTGTGTCATTCGTTTACCTCCTTGGTCTGCACGATATGATTTATGTATCCCTCATCACTCTTATGTTACTTATTGTACCCTTCATTCCTTAACATTCCAGTAGGGAAAATATGAAGAAATTCTTAAGAAAATAAGTCAGGAAGTTCATATGTAACTTTTCATCCGCAGAACTGTCTAATAAGGTAGAGGAGTGATTAATTTGAAAAGAATAATTTTTGGTTTATGTACCTTTTCCCTCATATTAATCTTAGCAAGCTGCGGAACGAACAATACAGATACTACTACTGGAAATGAATCTAAACCAAAGGAGGAAAAAACTATTACAACTAAATTAGAAGTTAAAGAAGATGGGAATGCTACTTTTACGATTAAAAATGAAACAAATGAAGAAGCAACTTTAACGTATGGTAGTGGCCAAGAAGTAGAATATCAGCTTTTAGACAATGAAAAAAATATTGTATTTACTTATTCTGCCGACAAAGTATTTGTCCTTATGATGTCCGAAAATGTGATACAACCAAACGAAGAAGTCGTTATCCAACTTGAGTTAAAAACAGAATTGGCGGAAGTTCCTGCTGGCTCATACACCCTTATCGCTTGGTCAGCTGCAAAGGAACTAAGTGATAAGAAACAAGAGATAGCCTATGAATGGGCTGGAAAATAGTTTAATAACACGAAAATGTTCTTAAATGAGGGGAAAACAGTCTCCAGTTGAACTTGAGCATAAAGTGATCTCGGTGCAATTTGCTCCAACAACCTAAAAAGTGCTTATCTAACCATAGTCCGCAATACATTTTACATGTACACTAGTTAGAAGTAGAAAATATTTTTTAAGGTGGACTATCAATGACAAATCACGAAGAAACAACAACTTTACCTCCAAAAACATGTTCCATTGAACGATTAGTGACAATGGAATCTGATGTTGCTTTAGTATTACAAGGTAAAAAAACTGCTACACGACGTAATGGTCGCTACGCAGATGTAGGCGAGATTATGGAGCTTCAAGGACAATCATTCGTTGTAGACCGTGTATATATTCAAACACTTGGTGACTTGATGGATGAACATGCAAACCAAGAAGGCTTTGAATCAGTGGAAGATTATAAACAGTCCATCTTGTCTTATCACCCTGGTATGCCTTGGTTACCTCATATGACTGTATGGGTTCATGAATTTAGCCCAGTAAAAGCATAATAACTACTTCTCTGTGATTAACACAGGGAAGTTTTTTTGTGGAAAATTTTGTTCTCATCGTATGAAACTTTTTATCCAAAAGATGGTCTAATTTGTAAACAGGAGGTGTACAACATGAGAAAGAACAAAACAATCAATTGGATTTTATTACTTGTAATCCCCCTCTTTATATTGGCTAGTTGTGGATCCAGTCTAAGTGAATATACAACTGGAAGTGATGCCGTAGAAGATACTGTATCCACACGAATTGATATAACAACAAATGGAGAAGGATCATTTACGCTAAAGAATGATACTTCAGAAGAAGCAGTTTTGGAAATGTCGAGTGGTCAACAAATCGAATTCCAACTATTAAATAATGAGAAGGAAATCATTTACACATATTCAGCAAATAAATTATTCATGCAAGAAATACAAGAAAAGAAACTTCAGCCTAATGAGGAATGGACGATCCCACTTAATCTGAAAGAAGAACTTGTGGGAATTCCCCCAGGTCCTTACACATTGACCGTTTGGTCCACCGCCAAAGGGTTAAATGACCAAAAAGAAAAAGTTGCGTATGAGTTTTTGACTTCACCGGGAAAACTTGTCGTTCAAACACAGGAAATAAAATTTACCGGACTAGTGGATCCACACTCTATTGAAGTAAAAAACCTAGCTGGTGAAACAGAAGTAATGCAATTATCTGAGGTGGCGATGCCTCAGTTTGAAAACGTAGAAGAAGGCACACATTTAATCATTGAATATGTAGAAGAAAATGGGCAAAAAACTGTTCAGACCACGTATCCTGCAGAATAACAATCTAAATAACCACATAAAAATGCATCGCATTTTTGCGGTGCATTTTGTATACATTATTAACTTTTGAAGGTTAAACCTTCTCTTCTTAAACTTTCTTTAAGTGTGGGCAAAGAAGCGGGACCTATACCATGGAACTTTAAAATTTCTTTCTCACTGAATTCAGAGAGCCTCTGCAAGGAAGTAACTTCGTTATTCATCAACGCTCTTCTTGCTGGTGCCGAGAGCAGCGATAGAAAACCGCTATTAGGTTTGCTTCCTTGTTCACACATTGGACAAGTCGGACAGTCACTACTTTTATAATACTTATGCCCTTTGTTGCAGGTCCTTAACTCTTTTTCAGAAGTTGCCATTTTAACACCCCCTAGATTCTCTAATACCTAATATTAACTACTATTATGACACAAATGCTTTAAAAAAATAAAAACCTCCTAACATATCTATAAAAGATTAGTTAGAAGGTTTATATTCTATAATTTAAATTTACTTACAAGTTCTTATTTATAGACATTCCTGTTTTTTCGATATAGTTATTCCTCGTTCATGCCGATGCAACGTTCACACTCGTAAAGGGATGATTCTACTTGCTCATTAATAACACATCCACATTCACGACAATGCTTTGTATTTACTTCTTGAGTAGTTAATTTCATGCAAATCACCTCCTTGAATGGATTGTTTTTTTAGCTAATCTTTTCGTAGCCTGGCAATGTTAAGAACTCGATAAATTCATCTTCTCTTACTAATGATAGGAATAACTCTGCCGCTTCTGTGTAGCGACCGTTTCCGTATATGTCATTTCCAAAAGTTGCTTTCAGTTTCCCTAATTCTTCTGTTAAAACTTGTTCTACTAAAGTGATGGAAATTTTTCGTCCATCCTCTATCTTTCCTTCTGGATGTCTAATCCATTGCCATACTTGTGTACGAGAAATTTCTGCCGTTGCAGCATCTTCCATTAAGTTATTAATCGGAGCTGCTCCATTTCCACGTAGCCAAGATGCTATATATTGAACCCCTACACTGCAGTTCATACGAAGGCCTTCTTCGGTTATAGTTCCCTTTGGTACTTCGAGTAAATTAGCCGCTGTTACCTGGACGTCTTCTCGTTTTCGATGAATTTGGTTTGGCGTAGGCATATGTTCTTGGAACTGCTCCCAAGCGACAGGCACTAACCCTGGGTGTGCCACCCATGTTCCATCATGTCCATCCGTTGCTTCTCTCCGTTTATCTTCGCTTACTTTTGCGAAAGCTGTTGCGTTTGCTGTTTCGTCCCCTTTTATGGGAATTTGTGCAGCCATTCCACCAATGGCTGATGCATTTCGTCGATGGCAGGTTTGGATACATAACTGCGAATAAGCACGCATAAATGGTGACGTCATCGTCACTTGACCTCTGTCGGGCAAGATGACCTGGGACTGGTTGCGAAGTCGTTTAATATAACTAAAAATATAATCCCAACGTCCACAGTTTAGACCTGCCGAATGCTCTCGAAGCTCATATAAAATTTCATCCATTTCGAATGCCGCCATGATTGTTTCGATTAAAACAGTTGCCTTAATCGTCCCGTTAGGAACTTCTAATTGTTGCTGTGCATAGACGAAAATATCATTCCATAATCGTGCTTCCAAATGACTTTCTAACTTCGGCAAGTAAAAGTAAGGACCAGTTCCCTGAGCAATCGCTTCCTTTGCATTGTGGAAGAAATAAAGTCCAAAGTCGAAGAAGCTACCAGAGATTGACTCACCATCTATCCGTATATTTTTCTCCAAAAGATGGAATCCTCTAGGTCTTACAATGAGGACCGCTGGTTGTTCTTTCAAGCTATATACTTTACCCGTTTCAGGCTGTGTATAAGAGATTGTTTTGCGAACAGCATCACGCATATTGAGCTGACCATCAATCATATTTTCCCAAGTGGGCGAAGTCGCGTCTTCAAAACAAGCCATAAATGTCTTTGCCCCTGAATTTAATGCATTGATGACCATTTTACGATTAACCGGGCCAGTTATTTCGACGCGGCGATCCAGTAAGTCCTCTGGGAGGGGAGCTATTGTCCAGTCTCCTTCTCGAATTGTTTTGGTTTCCGATAAAAAGTCCAATGTTGCCCCGTTATCTAATTTCTCTTGACGAAACTGACGTGCTTGTAGCAATTCTTTTCTTCTTTTATCAAAGAGATGATGGAGGGAAGCTACGAAATCTAATGCTTCTAGCGTTAAAATTTCGTCAATGCCTTCAACCTCTTTCCCTAAAATTTCAATCCTTTTAGTCGTTAGTTGTTCCATTTATCATTAACCTCCCATCCCCATGTTTGGTTTAAGCAAACTGTGCTACTTCTGTAGAGCCTTTCATCGCCGTAGTAGAGGAAGTTCCACCTGACACGATTTGTGAGATCTCATCGAAGTATCCGGTCCCAACTTCACGTTGATGTTTCGTAGCTGTATATCCTTTTGTTTCATTTGCAAATTCTGCTTGTTGGAGTTTAGAGTATGCTGCCATACCATTTGTTTTATAATCATGCGCTAGTTCAAACATGCTGTGGTTCAACGCATGGAACCCCGCTAGTGTTACGAATTGGAATTTGTAACCCATCTTCCCTAGCTCTACTTGATATTTTGCAATTGTTTCCTGATCCAAGTTTGCTTCCCAGTTGAAGGAAGGTGAACAATTGTACGCTAGCAATTTACCTGGGAATTTTGCATGTATAGCGTCAGCGAATTGTTTAGCTTCCTCTAAACTAGGATGAGAAGTTTCACACCATATAAGATCCGCGTATGGCGCGTATGCTAAACCACGTGCGATTGCCTGGTCAATTCCTGGTTTTGTTTTGAAGAACCCTTCAGGTGTTCTTTCGCCAGTTATGAAATCTGCGTCACGTGGGTCAATGTCACTCGTTACCATATCTGCCGCATCTGCATCCGTACGTGCAATTAATACAGTTGGAACCCCCATTACATCTGCTGCTAGTCGAGCTGATACTAAATTACGAATGGCATTTTGAGTAGGTAGAAGAACCTTCCCACCAAGATGTCCACATTTCTTTTCAGAAGCAAGTTGATCTTCTAAATGGACACCCGCCGCTCCAGCTTCAATCATACCTTTCATCAGTTCGAAAACATTTAATGGTCCGCCAAACCCAGCTTCTGCATCTGCAATAATAGGTGCAAACCAGTCAAACTCATCTTCTCTACCTTCCGCTTGGTCAATTTGATCTGCACGTTGTAACGCTTGGTTAATACGCTTAACTACTGCTGGCACACTGTTTGCAGGGTATAAGCTTTGATCTGGATACATTTGACCTGAAAGGTTTGCATCTGCTGCTACCTGCCAGCCACTTAAGTAAATTGCTTGAAGTCCAGCTTTTACCTGTTGCACTGCCTGATTACCAGTTAAAGCTCCAAGGGCATTGATGAAGTCTTCTTGATGGAGCGACTTCCATAAACGTTCTGAACCTTTTCGAGCTAATGTTTGTTCAATAATGACAGAGCCACGTAATTTCACTACATCTTCTGCAGAATATGGACGTTCAATACCGTTCCAACGGTTTTCTTCTTTCCATTGTTGTTGAAGCTCTTCTACCTGTTGTTGTCTTTTTGACATGTACATACACCCCTTAATATTTTGTGGAGGAACACTGTTTAAAAATACGACTTTTTTACTGTATCATAACAGTTCCTTTTCTTGTAATCTAATATATAACAGAAAGATGTTTTTTGTATAGATATTTGGATGAAATATTGTTTTTTTAGGATAAACGAAGAATTAGCGAGATGAACGCAGAATATTATGAAAACGAGGTGTATTAGTGGATTTTAAAATAGAGCAACTAAAACAGTATAGTTTAATAATGGAGGAATGGGTGCCCAAAGAGGCCTCTATCGCTATAGCGGCTGGAGATCAGTATATATACTACCAAGCAGGAGGGCATGATCTTCATCTAAAAGCAGGACAGAAAATCCATCCTAATAGTGTAGCTAATCTAGTACTGACGAGAGGATGTAGAATAGAAGCTGTTTTAGAAGATGCATTATTTCAAGTTCCCTATTACGGAATTGGTTATCCAATTGAGATTAATGGGGAAAAAGCGGCATTGGTTGTTATACTCCCCCCTCATCATGCAGTTCCCATTACTTCTCCTTATAAGTTTTTAACGGGGAAGCAGGAAGACGAATGGAAACCAATCTCTATTGAAAAAGTGTCTCATATTGAAAGTCTTCAAAAAAAGACATGGTTCTACGCCAATAAAGAGCCTTATAAAACTAGTATCCCTTTGAAGGAATTACAACTCCGGTTACCAGATAACTTTTTACGTATTCACCGCTCTTATATTGTTAATATTTCATTTATCGACCGAATCGTCCGCGATTTTTCTTCTAATTTGTTAATACAGTTACAGGACGGAACCGAATTACCGGTAAGTCAGTCTTATATGACAGATGTTCGAGCAGTGTTAGGGTTTTAAACGAGAATAATAATTAAAGGCTGTTCCGATTTCTCGAAACAGCCCTCCTTATTTACAGTCTTAGTTAAACAGACACTTTACCTACGCCTTCAGATTGTCCCCTAGCCGATTTACTCCCTAGTGTTAAAATAGCGATACTCCCAAGCAATAAACCAATCCCCATCCAAGAGGTTGTACTAAGAATTTCCCCTACCACAACTACCCCAAGTAAAGCAGCTGTCGTCGGTTCTGCCAGAGACAAAGTTAACGCAGAGGAGGCGGGTATTTTACGAAGACCCCAGCCGTATAATACATATGCAATACTAGTTGTTGCTATTCCCAAGTAAAAAATGATTCCTATGTTTCCTGCATCATTCAACCAACTCACGTCAAATAGGAAATAAGAAGGCGTCAACAGTAAAGCACTTAGTGAAAAAGTCATTGCAACGACCGACATTGCCTCTTCTTTTTGCAACATAGATTTACTTGTCATTGTATACAATGCAAAGATAATACCCGCGATTAAGGAATACAGAACCCCAAATGGATTTATACTCACTTCACCTTTTGTAACAAATAATAACATACAACCTATAATAGCTAAGCCAGTCGAGAATCCCCACACTTTTGTAGGGCGCATCTTTAAAAATATCCATTCTATTAAACCTGAAAATACTGGTGCACTTCCAATGGCAACCACACTTGCTACAGCTACACCTGTTAAACGCACAGAAGAAAAGAATAAGAGCTGAAACAAAGAGATACATACAGCGGCGTATAGTGTTTGCTTCCAGGGCCATGAACGGAATTTAATTTTTTTTAATAAAACCATAATGATCAGCAGGAATAATCCACCTGTTGCTGATCGTCCAGCACTAATGATAAAAGGATGCGCACTGTCTGGTAAAAATGTTTGTGCAGTGCCTGTTGTCCCCCATAAAATAGCACCAAGTAGAACAAATATGTATGGTAATACGGTCAAGTTTTCTCCCTACCTTTCCACATTTTCTAACTTCCAATATAGCACATATTGAGTTACCGCCAATCGTATCTTATACTAATAAGGATAGGAGGCATTTTACATGTAT
Organism: Psychrobacillus sp. FSL H8-0510; assembly: GCF_038008345.1. Classification (NCBI taxonomy): domain Bacteria; kingdom Bacillati; phylum Bacillota; class Bacilli; order Caryophanales; family Bacillaceae; genus Psychrobacillus; species Psychrobacillus sp. FSL H8-0510. The sequence continues at coordinate 193,746 of NZ_JBBOYZ010000001.1, read as the reverse complement.
ATGACAGTAGAAGAAACTGCGAATTATTTATCAATGCCTATTGATCAAGTAAAACGATATATTTCAGAGAAAAAAATTCGTGCTATTTTTGATGGGGAAGAGTATTACGTGAATAGTGCTCAATTTGAAACGCACTTACTGCAAATTGAGGATTTGAAGCGACAAATCGATGAATGGCGAAATACTCCGATTCCGGATGATATTGATGTAAAAGACGAAGATTAATACAAAGGAAAAGGACGTTCTCCGAATGAGGAGAATGTCCTTTTTTATTAATAGGTCCTGTAAACAATACCGTTGATTTTCGCTTCAGGCGGACGCTTCCCGCTGGAGTCGCCGCCCTCCACTTCAATCAATTAAGTAAATAAATAAAATATACTAGTACCCTAAACTAAAAATTATATAGTAATAAAGAATCCAGCTCTTTTTCCGATTATTTCTGCATAATCTTCTACCATCACACTTGCTGTTGGGTACATACCTGCTCCTGGACCGACTAATGTTAATGTTCCAATATAGTTTGTATCTAGTGCAACTGCGTTGTTTACACCTTCTATTGAGTATAATGGATGATCTGGCCCTACTAGTTGTGGACCAACTGATGCGTATAGTTCACCGTTTTCGTCTTGCTCTATTTCTGCTACATGGCGATAACGTAGTCCTTGTTCTTTGGCTTTGCGGACATCCTCTAATGAGATTTCATCAATACCAACTACACGAACATCGTTCCAATTGGGCTGTTTTTTAAACGCTAGTGCGCTTAGTATCATCAGTTTTCGGAAAGCATCTTGCCCGGACACATCGTTAAATGGATCTGCTTCTGCATAACCAAGGTCCTGCGCCTCTTTTAATGAGTCATCAAATGGACATTCATCCTGACGCATTTGTGTCAAAATGTAGTTCGACGTACCATTTAAGATCCCTTGGATTCTTTTCACTGAGTTAACTTGTAATAGATTTTTTAATGTCTTAATAACTGGAACTCCGCCGGCTGTTGTTGCTTCATATCCTATAAATACTCCACGAGACTTTGCACGCTCATGTAATGGAATACTATATTTGGAGAACATTACTTTATTTGCTGTTATTACATGACATCCTTTATCAATCGCTCTACATAAGTAGTTATATGCCGGTTCCTCATTTACAATTGCCTCGAATACCACTTGGAGTCCAGGTATATTAATAATATCCTCAAAGTTATCAGTTACTAACACACCAGGTGTAGCCATTCTTTCTTTTCCAACATTGTTTACGAGGATCGCACTAATTTCTAGTTCTAATCCTAAAGACTTTTTCAGATCTTCTCTTTTTTCATTTACAATGTTGTAAATCCCTTGCCCGACTGTTCCGAAACCTAGGATTGCTGCTTTTATCGTCGCCATGCTATCTCCTCCAACTGAATTTGCACAATTGAGTTCCAATTTGCTTCAATTTGTAAAATCTAATCGCATTCATATACGAAGAACTATTTTACATATTGTAGCCCATTTTTACTCAATTATCAATAAAATTCTATCTAGAGAGGACATTTGTTTTTCCCACAAGTACTTTATCAAGGGCAGACTGTAAATCCTCAACCGCCTCTAGTCCAACAGACAAGCGAATTAAGTCTTCTGTAACGCCCGATTTCACCAAGTCTTCAGGAGTTAACTGCTGATGTGTTGTAGATGCAGGGTGGATTATTAGCGATTTAGCATCCCCGACATTAGCTACATGCGACCAAATTTCAATATTATCGATAATATTACGACCTGCCTCTTTACCACCTTTCACTCCAAAAGTTAGGATGGAACCAAAACCATTCTGTAAGTACTTTTTAGCAAGCTCATGGGAGGGATGACTTTCTAAACCTAAGTAGTTAACCCAAGTTACTTCTTCGTTACTTTCTAAGTACTCCGCAATTTTTTGTGCATTTTCATTATGCTTTGGTACGCGTAAATGAAGTGTTTCTAGTCCTTGTAAAAAGGAAAATGCTGCTTCAGGACTTAAAGTTGGACCAAAATCACGAAGCAATTGAACGCGTAATTTCACTGCAAATGCCACGTTTGGAACGTCTATTCCATATCTTAGACCATGATAGGTCACATCCGGTTGTGTGAATCCTGGAAATTTCTCGGAGTCCCAATTGAAGTTTCCTCCATCTACTACAACTCCACCAATCGTAGTACCATGACCACCAATCCACTTAGTCGCTGAATGAATTACGACATGAGCACCGTACTTAATAGGGTTCGATCCATATGGAGTAGCAAATGTGCTATCTACAAGTAAAGGCACTCCTACTTCGTTAGCAATGGCTGCTACGTTTTCTATATCTAATACATTTAAGCTTGGGTTTCCTATAATTTCTCCAAAAAATGCTTTCGTTTTATCTGTCACAGCAGCTCGGAAATTTTCTGGATCTGTAGAATCTACAAATTTCACCGTTATACCATATCGCGGCAATGTATGAGCAAATAAATTAAACGTACCACCGTATAAATTCTCAGCAGCAATAATTTCGTCTCCTGCTCCTGCAATGTTTAATATAGAAAATGCGATAGCTGCCATTCCTGAAGAAAATGCAACTGCTGCCGTTCCCCCCTCTAATAATGCAATTCGTTGTTCAAATACATCCACAGTTGGATTCGTAATACGTGAATAGATATTACCTGTTTCTGCAAGAGCAAATAGGTTTTGTGCATGTTCTGTATCTCTAAATACAAAGGATGTCGTCTTATGAATGGGTACTGCTCGTGATCCAGTCACTGGATCTGGTTGTTGGCCACCGTGTAAAAGTAGTGTTTCTTTTTGTAGATTGGTCATTTGAATTCCTCCTAAAATGTAGTTAGATGGACGCTTATGGAGGCGAGGGAGGATTAGAACAAACAAAAAACCCTCTTCAATTAAGAAGAGGGTGCAAATTCGCATGTTCCTCCTCTTATCTTCCAAATTCAATTTAGAATTTGTAGGATTTAGCACCTTTCCAAGTTGAGAACTTGTTGGTTGCCGGGCATCGTAGGGCCTATTCCCTCCGCCACTCTTGATAAGAGTATTAGATTTAGTTTTCCATCTTGTTACACAGTATAGATTTCTACCAATCTATTTGTCAATACTTTTTTGAATAATTAAAAAACATATACTTTAAAATTCTGAAACTTCTCATCTTTTCATTCGTTTAATATATTGAAGTTAATGGGGGTGAAAAAAATGCTCATTCCGATGATTTGTATCCTTGTGATCAGTTATCTTGTTGGGTCCATTCACGGTTCTAAAATAGCTCAGTATCTGAGTGGGGTAAATATTAAAAAAGAGGGCTTAAAAAATTCTGGCGCCTCAAATGCAGCTATTGTTCTTGGCGCAAAATATGGCATTTTAGTTGCCATAATTGATATTTTAAAGGGAGTTATAGTCGTAATTGGGACGGGTTTTTGGGTTTCACAGTACGCACATTTTTCGATAGTGGAACAGGACATCCTGCTATATAGTGCAGGTGCTGCTGTAATACTTGGACATAACTTCCCTCTTTACACTAAATTTAAAGGTGGTAAAGGCACTGCATCCCTTATTGGTGTACTACTTGCTCTTAGCTGGCCGCTTGGTTTAATCGGACTTATATTATTAATCGGAACTACATTATTAACGGACTATTTATTAATTGGTGTGTTTGTTTTTTACTTTGTTTTTATCGGTGCATCCATTTGGTTTGCAGAAGGAGTAGGGCCAATGGCTATTGCCGGATTCCTATTTTTGATGGCTGTTGTACTACATCTCGAGAATTTCCGTCGTTTAATGCGAAAGGAAGAGATGAGAATCTCCACTTTCTTAAGTAAGAAGAAACCATCTGTATGAAATGAGTGAATATCATGAAGAAGAAAATGAGGTGGATCGTGCTTATCCCATTAGTAGTGATTATTTCTAGTGGAATTGGGATATGGGTTCTCACGAGTAATTGGCTTGAAAATGGTCAAAATCCAAAGGCAGATGGCACCAATCAATATGCTATTGTGCTTGGTGCCAAAGTGAAAAAAGGGAATATCCCTTCTTTTGCTTTACAGTATCGATTGGAGGCTGCTCTTGCGTATGCCCAAAAATATACCCATGTAAAATTAGTACTTTCAGGTGGACGAGGTCCCGATGAAGATATCGAAGAGGCCGTGGTGATGAGAGATTTTCTATTGGAAAATGGCATAGCCGAAGATCGACTCATCTTAGAAGACAAAGCCACCTCAACATATGAAAATCTACTGTTCTCACAAGAATTACTACCCAGTAATATCGACTCCGTCACCCTTATAACAAGCGACTACCATTTACAACGATCCAAAGTACTAGCAAGTAAACTAGGATGGAAATCAGATGTCGTGGCTGCTAAAACTCCCAAAGTGGTTGAATTCAAGGTTCGTACGCGAGAACGTGTCGCGTTGTTAAAGGCATATATTTTGGGGAATTGATTGTTACAAATAGATGGGTATTAAGTAATTATCGTGTTATTTTCTTGATACCCATCTTTTTACTATTCCATAAAATTCATTTTAGCTATGATACCCTTCTTCACCGAAAGGTTGTAGTTTTTCTAACCATTTCTCCAATAACCTTTCTAATTCTTTTTTGCCTACCCTACTTTCAGTTTCCTCTTTTTTAATAATCTCCATATGCTCTATGTCAAAATTATCTTTGCCGAACTGAGTCCAGTCCTTTTGCAGATTTTTATTTGAATGGAGTCCGTTTTCTAATGTAAATTTAACCCCATTCAACGTTTTAAAATTAGGTGTAGAAGCTACATACTTTTTACCGTTTCGTTTGTTTGTGATGACGTAAATTCCGCCCTCGATTTTAATTTCTTTATATTCTTGTTTTAATTCTTTTTTGCGATCCATTTATATTCCATCCTTCTACTTAGTTTTTCACCCAATACGCACTACCATCGTCTTGTCTGGCCAAAAATCCATACTCTATTAAGTAACGTCTTAATGTTACGAAATCCTCATAAGCATTCTTTAGTACATGATTTATTTCTTTCTCTGTGTAAGTTTTTCCTTTTTCAAATCTTTGGATCAGAACTCTTAAGGTTGCTAGTTTTTGCTTTTCTTTCCTCGGAAATTTCATAAGAGGTCCATCTATTCCGTCTGGGAAGAATTTACTTTCGATATCTTTTTGTTCTTCTTGCGTGATGTTATACCGATCGTCCACCATCGTTGCAGTCTTATGAAGCGGTAAAAATGTCGGTGCATGATTGTCTTTTGCCTTTAACATTTCCATCATCGCTAAAAACACTTTTGCTTGTCGCTCCTTTTCCTTTAATACGAAACGATGATTTCGAATCGTAGAAGAGCTTCCAATTCCTAACTCTGTTTGTATTTCTGCATCACTTCTACCCTCATAAAAGAGGCGTAATAGGCTATTTTGATGTTCGGTTAAGCCAGTAAATTTTTTGTTAAGCCCTATTAGATATTGAAAAACAGAGTCATGCTCCATTTCAATATGATGCTTCATGAATTTTTCTGCTTCATATAACATATTATTCTTTGGATAAATGAATCCCTTTTCAACTTTAAAACCGCACATAATACAAATATACATTTCGTCTTCTTCAGCATACCCTGACTTTAACTGTTCTGAGGAGGCACTCCAAAGTAATTCTGACACTTCCATATACAAACACAACCAATCTTTGTTTATTAATTTACAAACATTATATAATAACGTTTGTAAATTATCAATATGTAAAAATGTGGTTGCAATTTATCTGAAAATAATAAACAATATGAATAAGGAGTTTCGTAAAGCGAAACGATAGAGAGGGGAATTCCATTGGTTACATTTAACGATTATGAATATAAACGTCCAAATTTAGAACAAGACAAATCTACATTTAGAGAGTTATTAACAAAATTTAAAGAAGCTTCTTCTGTAGCAGAACAGAATGAGGCAATCGAGAATATCAATGCATTTCGCAATGATTATTCTACACAAGCAAACTTAGTTTATATTCGTGCATCTATCGATACTAATGATGAGTTCTATCAAAAAGAGCGTGATTATTTTGATGAAACGAATCCTGAAATTGAAGAGATGATTACTGAATACTACAAAGCGTTGGTTGAATCACCTTTTCGAGATGAACTGGAGGATAAATGGGGCAATCAACTATTCGATTTGGCAGATTATCAGATTAAGGCATTCTCACCGGAAATTATTTCTCTTATGCAAAAAGAAAATAAGCTTGCATCCGACTACTCGAAGCTAGTTGCTTCCGCACAAGTAGAATTTAACGGGGAAACATTAACACTTGCACAGCTGGGACCATATGCTGAATCTACCGATCGTGATACTCGTAAAAAAGCAAAAGAGACTAGTAGTGGATTTTTCCATAAAAATGAAGCGAAATTTGATGACCTTTATGATCAACTAGTAAAAGTACGCCATGAAATAGCAACAACTCTCGGGTACAAGAACTTTGTAGAGCTCGGCTATATTCGTATGAACCGTATCGATTACAATGCAGAGATGGTAAAAAAATTCCGTGATCAGGTCCGTGATTTTATCGTTCCTGTTGCAACTAGACTTTATGAGCGACAAGCAAAACGCATAGGCGTAGACAGTCTGAAGTATTATGATGAGCCTTTTAACTTCTTAAGTGGGAACGCAACACCACAAGGTTCTCCGGAGTGGATTGTTGAAAACGGCAAGAAAATGTACGAGGAGCTCTCTCCTGAAACAGCGGAGTTCTTCCAATTTATGATTGACCGTGAATTGATGGACTTAGTTGCGAAAAAGGGAAAAGAAGCAGGTGGTTATTGTACGTTTATCGATAACTATGAATCTCCTTATATTTTCTCTAACTTCAATGGAACATCTGGAGATATTGATGTATTAACGCATGAAGCAGGTCACGCTTTCCAAGTGTATACAAGTCGTAACATTGGAATCCCTGAGTATGTATGGCCGACCTATGAGTCATGTGAGATCCACTCGATGAGTATGGAATTCTTCACATGGCCTTGGATGGAATTGTTCTTTAAGGATCAAACAGACAAATATAAGTTTGCTCACTTAAGTAGTGGACTGCTGTTTCTACCTTACGGTGTGGCAGTCGATGAATTCCAACATGCTGTATATGAAAATCCAGAGATGACCCCCGCTGAACGTAAAGCTACTTGGAAGAAAATCGAGGAAGTTTATTTACCTCACAGTGATTACGATGGTAATAGTTATTATGAGGCAGGTGGGTTGTGGCAACGCCAAGCACATATTTTTGCTAGCCCATTCTATTATATTGACTACACACTTGCTCAAATTTGTGCATTCCAATTTTGGAAGCGTTCAAGAGAGGATCACGAAGCTGCATGGAAGGATTATTTACATCTTTGTCAGCTTGGTGGGTCGACATCTTTCACTAAATTAGTAGCAGAAGCTAATTTGATCTCTCCATTCGAGGAAGGTTGTGTGGAATCCGTTATTGGCTCGATTGAAGAATATTTAAATAGCGTGGATGACTCTGCATTATAGGCATTTAAAAGGAGTTGAAGTTATTGAATCCTGCTGGCTTTTGGATTAGGTTTGGTGCTAGTTTATTCGATGGTATTATTATGGGGGCTCCACTAGCTATCATTAGTTACCTTATTCTTGGAGAAAGCAATACATGGTTTACTACTATAGGGTCATATCTTTATTTTATATTACTACCTGTCTTTTGGGTTGGATACACTGTAGGTAAGAGAATTCTTGGTATTCGTATTGTGAATATCGATGAAACTGACGTCAACTTTTGGATAATGATTAAACGTCACTTAATAGCCGGTATTATCTATGGTTTTACATTTGGCATTGGTGCTATTGTTAGTGCTTTTATGGTTGGTATTCGTGAAGATAAACGAGCAATTCATGATTTTATAGCAGGAACTTATGTAACTTTCTATCCTCCTTGGCAAAAATAGTTTTTAAAACAAGCATTCATCAGAATGCTTGTTTTTAGTTGATTTCCTTACATTTCTATAGCTTTCTTACTCATTGATTTTCTGATAAATAAGCAGAAAATCATTTTTTTCGCTTATATGATTACTTTTTGTAATCAAATGTATTGTATTTAGTTAATAACTATATTATAGTAAGTTACGTTAAGTAACTTAAATGGAGGATTTTTTTATTATGAAGAAGCAACAACTTGCAACACTTATTTTACGTGTCGTGTTTGGACTTATGTTCTTAATACATGGCATAGCAAAATTCCAAGGTGGTATTTCAAATACCGTTGGATATTTTGAGTTCCTTGGTTTACCAGGTTCTCTAGCATACGCAATTGCGATTATTGAATTAGTCGGTGGAGCATTACTGGTAGTTGGACTAGGAACACGAGTAATTAGCGGGCTATTTGCGGTAATAATGCTAGGAGCAATTTTCTCAGCGAAATTATCATTCGGATTATTAGGCGATGGTGTATCCGCTGGATACGAATTAGAACTAGTCTACTTGGCTATCGGTATTTACTTTGTCTTAGTTAATCCAATTAACTTATCACTTGATGAAAAACTGTCACAAAAAAATAAGTAAAGATTTGGGGTATAAACATGAGCTTTATGAAAAAAATATTCGGATTAAATTCAAATGAAGAGCAAACAGGAGGAAATGACATGATGAAAATTGGTATCGTTTTAGGAAGTACACGTGAAGGACGCGTTAGTCCTCAAGTTGGAGCATGGGTAAAAGAGTTAGCCGACAAGCGTGGAGACGCAGAATATGAAATTATTGACATTGCAGATTTCAAATTACCTCTATTAGGTGAAGCAGGCGGCGACGCATCAGGTGCAGCAGCTTGGTCAGCAGCCATTGCAAAACAAGATGGATTTGTATTCATCGTTCAAGAATACAATCACTCAATCACAGGAGCACTTAAAAATGCTTTAGATTATTTACGTGAAGAGTGGAACAACAAAGCAGCAGGAATCGTATCTTACGGTTCAGTAGGTGGGGCTCGAGCAACCGAGCATTTACGTGGTATTTTAAGTGAATTACTAGTAGCGCATGTACGTGTACATCCAGCACTATCTTTGTTTACAGACTTTGAAAATGGGACAGACTTCAAACCAGCAGCAGTACAAGCTGATTCAGTAAACCAAATGCTAGATCAAGTTATCCCTTGGACAACTGCCTTAAAAACTGTACGCAAGTAATTAAGCAATACTTTACAAGAAGTTTAAGTTTTGATTAAAAAGACTCATCCTCTCGGATGAGTCTTTTTTGTACAACTTTTTAACCTTCTTTATTTCTCCACTTATTCTTTTATTCTTCAAATATGAGAAATACCATATATACTAAGTTCACTAATTCCTCGCTATCGCATTCAATGTTTGAACTAAATGAATGTTCATGTCATCAACGGACTCTTTAAAATCACTTCGATGCCATTCAATAATTAAACCAATTATTGCATTTGTCATAAAAGAATATACAAATTTTTTAGATTCATCATACTCCCCTATTTTACTATCTTCTATAAAATTCGAACGGATTGCATCAAAAAACATGTAGTAGTATGTTGTAGACACATTATCTGATAAAATAATACGGTAAAAGTCTTCGTACTTTTTGACATGGTGAAAAATACGAACTGTTTTTGGATCTAGATTTTTGTAAACTGAAGACTTTAATTGAAGTGCAGAAATGTATTTATATGGTTCTTTATAAGATTCTTGCAAATCTAAAATGACCTCTTCAAAAAATTCCTTAAAAACATCTCCAACCTCCTCATAGTGGAAGTAAAAAGTCCCCCTATTTACACCGGCTTGTCTACAAAGCTCGGACACATTAATATCAGTCAGACTTTTGTTTTTTAATATATGAGTTAATGCTTGATAGATAGCTTTTTTTGTCTTCACGACTCTTAAATCTTTTGTTTTCAATAATATCTCTCCTTATCGAACACTTATTGCAATATGTGTTTGATATTGTACAACTATTGCGATAACTGTTGATTGAATACGTTTTCATTTTAAACTATACTGTTATTGTACAACTGTATAATAACATATGAGGAGGAAATAATTATGAGATTACAAAACAAAGTAGCTATCGTTACAGGCGCTGCTTCTGGGATGGGGAAATCTATCGCTGAGGCTTATGCAAAACAAGGCGCAAAGGTCGTTGTTTCCGACTACAATTTAGAAGGTGCAGAAACTGTGGCAGCAGCTATTAAAGCAGCTGGCGGAGAAGCAATCGCTAACCGTACAAACGTAGCAGTACTTGCTGATTTAGAAAACTTATTCGCTGAAACAAAAGCAGCATTTGGTAAATTAGATATTTTAGTAAATAACGCTGGGATCATGGATGGAATGGAGCCTGTTGGTGAAATTACTGATGAAAAATGGGATCAGTTATTCGCAGTGAATACTACTGGCGTTATGCGTGCAATGCGTATAGCAACTAACATTTTCTTAGAACAAGGACATGGAGTATTCGTTAACAACATTTCTGCAGGTGGATTACGTGGTGCTCGCGCAGGTGCAGCATACACAGCATCTAAACATGCAGTGTCTGGTTTAACTAAAAATACAGCTTATATGTACGCTAACTCAGGGATTCGCTGTAACGGAATCGCTCCAGGTGGCGTCATGACTAATATTCAAAATTCTATGACTAGCCTTTCTGAATTCGGTATGGGTCGTCAGCAAACAGGTAGCGGTACTATGCCACGTGTCGGTCAACCAGAAGAAATTGCACAACTTGCAGTATTCTTAGGTTCTGATGAATCAAGCTTCGTTAATGGGCAAATTATTGCCGCTGATGCTGGTTGGACTGCTTACTAATAAATAAAGCTCAACTTCCACAAGACAATACCAATCAGAAATACAACCAGTTGCCCTATTCACTATGGCAGCTGGTTCTTTTTTTTATTTAGATTCGCATACAATGTGGAGGAAGTTTTATCTTCCGTAACGAATTTAATAAGAAAGGGGAGTGTTTGTTTTATGTGGAGCAAAATTATTGGGGTTTTAATTGCAATTATGGGTATTATTTATATTTTCTTTATTCCAAGTGACCCTGTATCGACAAAGATTATTTTCAAACTTATTCCGATGCTACTTATTATCTTGTTTGCTTCTCTACAATCTGGAGGAGAATCTAAAAAGTACAAGACACTTATTTTAATCGGACTCACTGTATGTATGTTTGCTGACGGATTAATCTATTGGTTTATAGTCGGACTTATAACCTTTTTGATCGGACATATTTGGTATATCTTCGCATTTAGAAACATCAAACAAACATCCATTCCAAAATGGGCAATCGCATTGCTATTAATATACGGGTTATCAATGGTAATTTGGTTAGCTGGAACACTCTGGTCTCAAGGAGATACAGTCTTAGCGCTGGCAGTTATTATTTATATTGCAGTTATTTTGACGATGGGTTGGAACGCTTTCCAAACTGCAAACAAATTTGTTATTATTGGGGCTATTTTATTTATCTTTTCGGACTCAACCCTTGCTATTAATAAATTCATAGTAGATATTCCTTTCTCAGATGCACTTATAATGATTTCTTATTACGGAGCTCAATTTATGTTTGCTCTTAGCATTAATTATTCCGCAACTCGAAAGAATCTGTTAAAATAAGAACTAGCTTTACAAATCGAAAGGAGATTTAATCTCATGAAAGAGACTTTAATAGAGCGACTAGTGCGCTATGCAAAAATAGATACACAATCCGATGCTTCAAGTACAACATGTCCAACCACTGAAGGTCAATGGGACTTACTCCATGAGCTGAAAAAGGAATTGACTACAGTTGGTTTAGAGGAAATTACATTAGACGAAAACGGTTATCTTTTCGCCACTTTACCCGCTAATACTGATAAAGAAATGCCAACAATCGGTTTCTTAGCTCACGTAGATACAGCTACAGATTACACAGGAAAAAATGTAAATCCACAGCGAATCGAAAGCTATGATGGACAAGATATTACTCTCAATGAGCATACTGTCATGACCGTTCAAGACTTCCCTGAACTAAAAAATTATGTTGGTCACACACTATTAACTACAGATGGTACTACGCTTCTTGGTGCCGATGATAAAGCAGGAATTGCCATCATTATGACTGCAATGGAATATTTTATCCAACATCCAGAAGTAAAACACGGGAAAATTCGAGTGGCATTCACACCAGATGAAGAAATCGGGCGTGGTCCTCATAAATTTGATGTGGAAAAATTCGGAGCAAACTTTGCCTATACAATGGATGGTGGTCCATTAGGAGAATTACAATATGAAAGCTTTAATGCAGCTAGTGCCAAGGTTATTACAAATGGGAAAAGTGTGCACCCAGGGTCTGCAAAAGACAAAATGGTGAACTCCATTACAATGGCTACAAAATTTCAATCTCACATGCCAACAGATGCAGTACCTGAAAAAACCGATGGATACGAGGGTTTTATACATCTGATGAATATTAATGGCGATACAGAAAAAACAGAGCTTAGCTATATTATTCGTGACCATGACCGTGAGAAATTTGAAGCGAAAAAACAATTATTCCTAGATACTGCTGAAAAGATTAAAGCAGAATACGGAGCAACTGCTATCTCTGTAGAGTTAAACGATCAATACTACAATATGGGTGAAAAAATCACACCTGTTATTGAAATTTTAAATGTAGCAAAAGATGTGATGATTGCTTTAGATATAGAACCACTTATTATTCCAGTACGTGGAGGAACAGATGGCTCACAGCTTTCCTATATGGGAATGCCTACACCTAATGTATTTACAGGTGGAGAAAACTATCACGGAAAATACGAGTTCATCTCTGTAAATGATATGGCAAAATCAACAGAAGTTGTAAAGGGTATTATCCAGTCGTTTGAACAGCAAGCTTAAGCAGGTGCTAATATGCGCGAAATATTACTAGGTATTTTAGCCTCCCTATTTTTTGCAGTAACCTTTATACTTAATCGTTCTATGGAAATATCTGGGGGGAGCTGGATTTGGAGCTCCTCCCTTCGATATTTCTTCATGCTGCCTTTTTTATTCATCATTGTCTACAATCGAAAAGGTTTATTTGAAACCTATAAAGAAATAAAATCTGCACCTGCTGCTTGGTTTCTATGGAGCTTTGTAGGATTTGTATTATTTTATGCACCGCTCACTTTTGCAGCAGCTTATGGGCCTGGCTGGTTAATATCTGGAATGTGGCAATTCACGATTGTTGCTGGAGTTCTACTTGCGCCATTATTTTTGATAAAAATGGAAAACAGAATCATTAAACAAAAAATCCCGGTCGTCTCATTATTTATTTCCCTACTTATTTTAGTAGGAATTATTCTTATACAGATTCCAAATACAGATACAGTTAATTTGCAAATGATTTTTTTAGGGATTTTACCTGTACTTATAGCTGCATTGGCTTATCCCTTAGGGAATCGTAAAATGATGGAACATTTGAATGGACGCTTGGATACATTTCAACGCGTTTTAGGCATGACTGTTGCGTCTATGCCCGCCTGGATCTTAATGGGTATTTATGCGATTTTTACCGTAGGTTTACCATCTTCTGGCCAAGTGTTTCAATCATTTATTGTAGCTGTGAGTTCTGGAGTGATCGCTACTATTCTATTTTTCATGGCAACAGATCGAGTTCGAAATCACCAAGGGAAACTAGCTGCTGTAGAAGCGACACAGTCAACCGAAATCATTTTCGTCATTATTGGTGAAATGTTTTTACTACATGTGCCTTTACCAGCACCAATTGCACTTATAGGACTTGGAATTATTATTTTAGGTATGTTCTTACATAGTTACTATACAAAATTATTAAATACGAGAGCTTTAAAAGGACAAACTAAAATATAATTTTTAAGATTAAGTGGATTCGGGTGCTGTGTTAGACCCGCATTATCTCACTTTTGTTCTTAAAAAGAGGATTGACAGCTTTAGCAGCCGTCAATCCTCTTTTAATTATGCAATTACACGTTTGCACCAGTTAATCCATCATTGTCATGATTGCTTGTAGAAACGCGTTTAAAATTGAAAGCAAAGACTACAAAAGTTAATATTAAGCTTACGATTAAACAAATTAGAAGGAACCACATATTCATAATCATGAAACCTGTATCTCCTAAAGAAATAATCGATTTAAACCCTGCATTAGAGTATGTTAACGGTAGATATTTACTTAATGCTTGTAAATTTTCTGGTAACATCGGAATTGGTAAATTCGATCCTGTAGTAGATAGTTGCAAAACAATAAAAGCAAGTGCTACAAAGCGACCAATATTCCCTCCCAATGTTACTAGGAAAAATACGATGGACATAAATGTTAAACTAACAAAAATAGTGAACAATATAAACAAAGGAATACTATCCACTTGTAGTTTAATAAATACTAACGTAAATAGCGACACGATTAATGCTTGTGCTATTGCAAACAAAGAAAGCTGCATCAATTTACTAGCATACCAACTAATCACAGATCCTGGAGTAGTAGCAGGTCGTTTAAATTCAACTACAAAAGATAATAATAAGATACCTACAAACAATGCTAAAGACATAATATAAGGAGCTGTAGAATCACGATAGAATTTATAATTATTAACCTTTTCTCCAGTTAAAGTTACGGGATTTGCAAACATCGCTATGTTAGCATCACTCACTTGAATACCACTAACCTCACTAGCACCACCAGCTAATCCAGTAGAAAGCTCTTGGCTACCAGACTTAAGTTGTGTTGCACCATCGTTTAGTGAAGTAACTCCTAAAGTCATTGTTTCCCAACCAACAGCCACTGTTTGGTTTCCAGAACTTATTTGAGTTAGTCCATCTTTAAGTCCAGAAACGGCATTACCAACTTTCGTCCAAGAAGTAGAAACCGTTGCGTTACCATTCGCAACTTGGGTAGCACCACTTTTTAAACGATCAATACCAGCTGTAGCTGCTGTTTGACCACTTACTAATTGGTTAAGACCTGCATCTAGCTGTTTAGAACCTGCTGTCAGTTGCGAAGCACCTGCAACTAAAGCATCTGCTCCCGTTTTTAAAGGTTGAACTTGTTGACTAAATTGCGTTAAGCCTTTAGAAACCGCATCACTCGTACCAACAAGAGTCATAAATTCAATATCTTGTGCAAGTTCAGGATGCTTCCCTAAATATGCCTTTAATCCCTCTGTTAATCCTTGCGACCCTCCTGTAAGCGTTTTCGTAGCTTCTGTCACTTTTCCTAAACCACTTGCTAATTGCTGACTTCCTGGTTGTAACTGTTTTTCTAATCCGGTAGTTAAACTAGTGCTACCCGCTTTAGCCGATTTCAGTCCATTTAGTACTTGTTCGGAACCAGCCTTAAGACTATTAATACCTTGTACCACTTCTTTAGAACCTGCCGCTAGCTTCTTAATATCACCTTCTCCGTTTTTTACGGAACTAAGAAGTTGCCCTGCGCCACTTTCCGCTGTTGCAGCACCAGTTGCTAACTTTTGAATATCACCAGACTTATCATTTAAAGATTGTAGTAACTGGCTTGTTCCATCACTCAATGTTGTAGTTCCTTCAAAAAGCTTATTGGATCCATCTGCACCAGAAGCGAAGCCATTTGAAATATCTCCAAGTCTAGAAAATAATGTTTGAGTATAGGTTGCTGTTATTTTATTGCCTAGTTGTTCTCTTAGTTTTTCTGTAGCACTTTTTGTTACTTGAGAAGCCATGAAATTTAGGCCTTCATTTTGAATATAACGTAATTCTGGCACTACTGGATTTGCATCAAGTACAGAGGATGCTTTTTGAGAGAAGTCCTCAGGAATCTCCACTACCATATAGTACTTCTGACTCTTTAACCCCTTGTTTGCTTCTTCTTGTGAGACAAATTCCCAACCTAAGGCAGGATTTTGTTGTAATTCTTCTACTAAGTCCTGTCCAATATTAATGGCTGATCCCCCGGAGTTTGCACCTAAGTCTTTGTTCACAAATGCCACAGGTAGATTATCTAGATTATCGTAAGGACTCCATGTTGCTGAAAGTAAGATTGCTACATAAACAATTGGTACTAGTAATACTCCTAATACAGAAAACAACACCCCTTTCTTCTCTGTAAGCCTAGCTAACTCCAGACCTAGCATTTTGAACGCTCCCATACTCTATCCCCTTTACACTTTTTTAGAATAAAATGAATGACCATTCATTTCCCTTCTACATCTATTATATTTTAAATATTCGGAAATTTCATTATTTTTCTAGAATAGTAATTTGAACTATAAAATACGCGACAAAAAACGACTTAATTACTACATTAAGTCGTTAAATAAGCTATATTTACCTATATCCTTCCATTACTTACTAACTTTTAAGTACTGGCTCATAAAGTGTGGACACTCCCGAAGAAATTGCAGCCTTACTTACTGCTGAAGCCACAACCTGAACAACCCTTTCATCCAAAGCTCTTGGAATTATATAGTCATCTTTAAGCTCATTGTCATTTACTAATGAAGCAATTGCCTCAACGGCAGCCAACTTCATATCCTCATTAATATCGGTGGCTCTAACATCTAAAGCACCTCTGAAAATTCCAGGAAAAGCCAATACATTATTTACTTGGTTTGGATAATCTGATCGGCCTGTTGCTACTACTCTAACTCCCCACTCCTTTGCAATCTCATATGAAATTTCAGGATTAGGATTGGCTAGTGCAAAAATAATGGAATCCGTGTTCATCGAAAGAACTAAGTCTTTTGTCAGTAAATTAGCTACAGAAACACCGATAAATATATCTGATCCTTCCATCGCATCTTTTAAAGAACCTGTTAAACCAAGTGGGTTTGTTAAACTTGCAATCGATTGTTTAATAGGATTCATCCCTTGTTCACGGCCTTCATAAATAATCCCCGTTGAATCACACATAATGATATTAGTATATCCCAACTGGAGAAGTACTTTTAAAATTGCCATGCCAGCAGCACCTGCTCCATTAATCACAACTTTAACATTATTACTTGTTTTGTTTACTAGTCTCATCGCATTTTGAAGTCCAGCACCTACTACAATTGCAGTACCGTGTTGGTCATCATGGAAAACAGGAATATCTAATTCCATGCGAAGTCTATCTTCAATTTCAAAACAACGTGGAGCCGAAATATCCTCTAAATTTATAGCACCAAAAGTTGGACTTAACGCCTTAACAATTTGGACTATTTCATCCACGTTTTTTGTGTCCAAACAAATCGGGAAGGCATCTACACCAGCAAACCTTTTTAGTAAAATTGCTTTCCCTTCCATAACAGGCAAGGCAGCTCCTGGTCCAATGTCACCGAGTCCTAATACTGCAGTACCATCTGTCACTACTGCAACCAAGTTTCCTTTAGCAGTATAGTCATAAATAGTGGATGGATTGTTGTGGATTTCAATACACGGTTCTGCAACACCTGGTGAGTAGGCTAAACTTAAATCCTCCATGCTGTTCATGGGAACCTTAAAGACAACTTCCATCTTTCCCTTACTTTCACGATGCAATCGTAATGCTCTTGTTCTTAAATCCATCGACACATCCACCATCCTTTAGTATTTTCCCAATTGATAAGGATTATTAAGTTTTATCTAAATAATCTTTATATTCTGAGAATTATAGATAGTATTAAAGTGGATGTCAACAGTTAATGATTAGTGAAGTTCTTCACAAATAACTTCCTATGTTTATATTTTACTGGAAAATAAAGTTAAATTATTTTAGAGATCGATTTAATTCTTTTGCTCTAATAAAAAAATCGGTAACCTATTAAAGGCTACCGACGTATTTATGCACTATCTCAACTTTGAGGGGGTTAAGGTGTGCCTATCACCAGCTACAATTTGGAGAAAAGTCGCTGTTTTTAAACTTCTCAACTAGGAGAAACTTTCTATATGGTAATGATAATCATTTTCAATTAAAAAGTCAACTGTTTCTATAAAAAAATGTATACTACATATATGACAAACTTATCGAGTGACCAAATCCAACAATTAAATAACTATAGTGTATTTATCCAACCTAACGGAACAATATTATTCAAAGGGAATGATATCGCTAATGCACTCCCTATTATTAAGCTAATCTCTTCTTCACCTAATGAACCCATTGCAGCTTCTTTCTTTATGAGAAGGGTCGGAATGTTCATCTCCATGCAGTTTTATATGATGACTATGTATGATGAAATTTGGGATGGACCTATAGAACAGCTCCAGTTTTTTAGTACAACAGAATATGGGAATAAAACAATCAGTACATTTATCCCTCCAGAATATTTTCGAGACGTACAAGAAAATCGCAAATTGGATGTTCAACTTATATGGGAACAACAATGTTTTTCTATAATCAAACAACTCCGCTCAAAATGTAGTATATCTCCATTAGTTCTTTGGGAAAATGTGTTTGGTTACTTACTATGGCATTACTATACCTTTTTTGAAAATCCCGCGTTGGAAGAGAAAGCCAGAAATGATTGGTATCTGTTAAAGGATTCGTCCATTTGGGAGTCATTTAGTACGAAAGAATATTTCCGGCTTTATTTGAAAGATCAACAACCCGCAGAACTATTAAATACAACAATTAGAACCACTTGCTGCTTTTCAAAGGATATACCCGGATTGCAAAAATGTGGCTTTTGTCCACAATCAAAATAAAATTATTAGATTACTTATGCATGATTGCACACTCTTTGGACATACCTAAGTAGAGTTCAATAAAAAAGGAGTGAGGAAGATTGGGAAACAATATAGATGAGCGTGTCGATGCTAAGCTTGATAGTATTGGTCAAGAAGAAAAAGAACAAATTCTACAAAATTTTTCTAACTTTAAATCGTATTTATCTGGAAAAGTTGCAGCCGGTGAAAAAATGGGACTTAGTGATGAAACATTAGCTAAAGCTACTGAAAAAGTTGCTGGTTATTTAGCCAACCACGAAGAACCACGCAACCGAGAAGAACATGTTCTTCAACAATTGTGGAAAAGTGGAGACAAAGAGCAGCAACAAGCCCTTAGTCATATGCTTTTAAACATGGTTAAAAATGGCTGATATTCGTAAGGAAGCAACTGGAAGGATCCTTGACAATCCCGATGGAGTACGTACCACTAAGGAAAGCCTATTTGATATGCATGAAGACATGCAAACTGTAGATGCCCTTCCTGTCGAGGATATAAATATTGAATTTCTAGATGAAAAAGACCACAACCACACAAAAAATCGTTCACTTAGTTCAGAACGATACCCCAAATAAGAAAAACACTTGCTCCACTATCCCACTAGGAGCAAGTGCTTTTTTTATACAATGACTTTACACAGAAGCTTATATTAGTTTTGCCGCTACCAGTCTTGTCCGAATAATAATGCCTATTAGTGCAGCAACAACCGCTTTTGCAAGGTCGGGAAGGATAAATGGTAGCATTCCTCCTTTAAACGCTGCATCCCAAGGAAGTTCAGCTACTATTTTCAACCAAATAGAACCAAGTATTAGTATGATAAATACGGCTATGATATTTGCGATAATTGCTTGCATCCTCGAATACTTAAAAGTATCCAAATACCACCCGACAAATAGCGCAGCAGGTATTATTGCTAACAGGTATCCACCTGTCGGTCCAAGTACAATACCAAATCCACCTTTCATCCCAGCAAATACTGGAATTCCAATTACGCCCATTAATACATATACCGTTACTGCAAGAGTTCCATACTTAGCCCCTAATATAGTTGCTGTTAGCATTACCGCAATTGTCATTAATGTAAATGGTACAGGTGGAACATTAATCATGATTTGTGCAGCAACTGCTATGATAGCTGCAAACAATGCGGCTACAATCATCATTTTTAAACGTTCATTTCTCATAAAAGTTTCCCCCTTAATAAATGAGTTAACCTAATTTAATTTTAATGTTAACTCATTTGTATTTTAATAAGAAATAGAACTTCCGTCAATACAATTATTTAAGAAGTACGTTAACGCTAAAAAAAGCCGCAATCCAGAGGATTTTGGCTTAGTTATTATTACCATCTGCTAGCGGCGGAATCTATTGTTTCTAATCTCACCAATCCTTTTTGCATAGGTGGTGGACATGCTTTATTGTACTGCATTATTTTATCATTTACCTTTGTTACCCTAAATTGTAGTCCTTCTTTTTCACCATTTAAATAATTTTTCGCAATATCATGCAGTTCGTCCCTTATCTCATGCTGAAGCTTTAACCAGTGTGGTTTATATCCAGCATCCTTCGCAATTTTTTGGAAGTGTTGAAAGATATCACCGGTTAAGTATTCCTCCGATATTGGCTTCCCCGCGCCCTTTAAGTTGTCCATGCCACCTGTCTTCGAATACTCTTTAAGAATATCCCCTATCAAGTCATTACTTGGCTTATTGAAGCTATCATTATCCATAATGCACCTCTTCCCTGAATGATTGATTTCATCTTGGAATGCCATTAATAATATACTATGCAAGTGCGATCATCTACTGCCCCCAACGCTAGCTATACGTGAGGTATTACATTAGAGGTAGCATGTGGCGCCTTTTGTAATAATAATTGTAAAAACTGTTCCTGATTGTCTGGAGAAATTATTATACTCCCCATTAACGAGTTTTTATAATGAATTTCCAGTGCATCCTTGGAGGAAAGAATACGATAGCCCACTAATATATTCGATGATTTATTTACCTTCGTCATATCCTTATACTTTATTTTACTTCGAAAAGGACCTCCTTTGACATATAAATAGTCATCGTAAAATATGTAATGAATGTCAAAAGAAATCCATATGAGAAAACCGGTACATACTAAAAATAAAGCAATCATAATCCAAATAGCCAAATAATCAGGTGAATTTGTATAGAACAATTCGTATGCTACTGGCCACATTATCGCTAACGCAATAATAACTAGCGCAACCGACATCATCATCTTAAACGTCCTATCCATTTTCGAACGGAATTTCATCCAATTCTACCTCCTACACTGACTTTGTAGCAGCATCCTTTATCCCCACTCGGTTAGCATAGATATTTTTTAAAATAACCTTTATCACTGCATAGGTAGGAATAGCTAATATAATTCCCCATAACCCTGCGATATTCCCCGCTGCCAAAATAACTGTAATGACCGTCAATGGATGAATATCTAAGGATTTCCCCATAACATTCGGTGTGATGAAATTACTTTCAATCTGTTGTGCCACTAACATAATAATTGCTACATAAATTGCCAACTTTGGTTCTTGAGTAAGGGCAATGATTATCGCTGGTATCACCGAAATATAGGGCCCTAAAAACGGGATAACATTCATCATCATTCCAAATATTGCTAGTAATAAGGCATATTCTAATCCAATAGCAAAATAGCCAATCAGCAACATTAATCCAACTAAAAAGCTGACAAATAATTGACCTTGAATATATGAGCGCAATGTATCATCAATATCTGCTAAAGTCTTACGAATCCAGGTCTTTTTCTCCCCTTTAGCAAAACTAGAAACAAAGGGAGCAAACTTTTCATGGTCTTTTAACATATATACAAGGAAAAACGGTACAAGTACCAGTACGAAAATTCCTTGGAAAACACTTTGAATGAATTTGAAAAGCAACGAACCTGCTGAAACAGCTATATCGTTAATCTTCCCTGTTGCATCATCCACTGTATCTTGTAGTGTCTCCGGCAAAAGATCTTTTTGGGATAGCGCATATTTTGTAACCTCCTCCACGTCTTCTATAATTTCTGGAGTGTTTTCAACTAATTCATTCACCTGCTCCGTAATTGGCGGACCGATTAGTGCATAAAAAAGCCACCCTATTAAGCCAATAACAGCAAATACCGATAGGATACTTGCCCATCTCGGGAACTTGACTGATTCTAACCATTTTAATAATGGACGTGACAGATAAAACAGAACACCACCTAAAAGTAAAGGTAAGAATATTGTTTGTCCAATGATCAAAAGCGGTGAAAAAATACTTTTGACTTCCATGAACATGCGTATAATAACTAGCGTCAGTAGTATTGCTACTCCTGTTTGAAACCACAGTTTCTTTGTCATGTGATGCTCACTTCCTCTATTATTAATAAGTACTATGTTTTACGTTTTTTCCTAATTGAAAGTTTCAATTATTAATACATATCGTACCATTATTTAAGTTACACTTTTACAATTATTATCGGAAGGATGATTTAACATGGAATACTACAAACAGCTAAGACAATATGTAGGACATCAACCTCTAATATTACCTGGCTCTAATGTGCTTATATTGAACGATAAAGGTGAAATATTACTGCAAGAACGTGAACCAGGTATTTACGGTCTACCTGGAGGTCTAATGGAACTCGGTGAAAGTTTTGAGGATACAGCCAGACGTGAAGTACTGGAAGAAACTGCTCTACTTGTAGGGAAACTACAACTCTGTAATGTATATTCTGGCCCAGACTATTATATTGAAAACCCGAACGGCGATAAATTTTACTCCGTTTCTGCAGTTTTCAAAACATCAGAATATAGCGGAGAAGTTTTAGCAGATGATGTTGAATCCATTAGTCTTCAGTTTTATCCTCCTACACAATTGCCTAATGGAATTATGGAGAGTTATCGAAAGTTTATTGAGGATGCTTTACTTTAGTACTTATAGGAAAGTTCCGGTAGTTCCTTGTGTCAAAGTAATAAGCTACAATTTGGATTTTACTTGTGCTCATGTATAGTTTACTAGCTTCTGTTTGTAGAATACTAACGGTCTTTGGGATGTTACTTTTAAGTCTATATTTACTTTCGCATTACTACCTTTTACTAGCAAAAGGGATAATTTTTTCGAATGATAGTGGAATGCAATAAAAGAGGCTTCCCATTGGAAAGCCTCTTCTTTATTTGTTGGCAATATGCACTTTTAGTAATTTACCTTTGACTGTTGTATTTCTCATATTTTTCAATACAAGCGAGCCTTTACCGTTTAAAATTTCTACATAGGATACTGTGTCTTGAATCGTAATAATTCCAATATCATCTGCAGTAATTCCTTCAATTTTTGCAATGGTTCCAACAAAATCGACGGCACGGATTTTCTTTTTCTTACCACCATTGAAATATAGTTTAGTAATATTGGCGTTTAGTTGCTCACCCTTAGATTTTTTAGCCTCAGGTTGCTCCTGCATTTTCACATCAAATGCAGCACGACTTTTTACTATCTCTTCTTTAGTAGGTTCTGATGCTGTGGAAATTTCGAAGCCGATAAATGATTCGATTCCTCTTACAAACTTATCTTCAAAAGGAGTTGCTAACATTATCGATTTACCACTTCGCCCTGCGCGACCTGTTCTACCAGTACGATGTACATAGCTTTCTTCCTCTAATGGAACATCATAATGAATTACATGAGTAATATCATCAATATCAATCCCACGAGCGGCCACATCCGTAGCAATTAGATAACGGAATTCCCCTTTTCGGAAATCATCCATTACCTCGAAGCGATCCTCTTGCATCATCCCACCATGTATTTTGTCAGCGGTATATCCTTTTTCATCTAACACATCTACTAGTTGTTCTACGCGTTCTTTTGTACGACAGAAGATAATACAACTGTCTGGGTTCTCCACAATTGTTAGCTTCTCTAGTAATGAAAGCTTTAACTCCTCAACTACAACATACTTCACATGTTCAATGTCTGGAGCATTTTCTTCCGATGCATCAATTTCAATGGATACCGCTTGTTTCATATACTTTGTACTTAATTTTTTTATTTGGTCAGAAAGAGTTGCTGAAAATAGCATTGTTGTACGAGCTTTTGGAAGTAATTTAATAATAGATTCTACTTGTTCCAAAAAGCCCATATTCAGCATTTCATCTGCTTCATCAATAACTAGATATTCCATCTTAGATACATCTAACGTTCCTTTTTCGATATGGTCTAGTACTCTACCTGGAGTACCTACAATCACATGCGTTTTTTGCTTTAAAGCTAACTTTTGTCTAGCAAAAGGTGACTTTCCGTAAAGAGCTAACCCTTTTATACGTTTATAACGGCCAATATTGGTAATATCCTCTTGAACCTGAACAGCAAGCTCTCTTGTAGGTGTTAGCACTAATGCTTGAGGTTTGTTTTCCTCCCAGTCTACAAGCTCACATAATGGTGTAGCAAAAGAAGCTGTTTTTCCACTGCCCGTTTTAGATTTCACTAAGACGTCCTGTTTTGCCAAAACTACTGGTATTACCTTCTGTTGCACTTCTGTTGGCTCTGTGTAGCCTAATTGTTCAATGGCACGTAAAATTTTCTCATCTAACTTAAACTCTTTAAAATGCACTATGCATAATCTCCTCTTACAAACTTATTTTAGTTACAACTATATCCGAATCTTCTAATGCTTTTAAGGCATGCTTTTCCAATGGTTTCATATGCAAGATGGTCCCAGTCGTTACAGTATGCTCCACACCTTCTACCGTAAACTGTACTTTCCCTTTTCTAACAACAATCAATACATTTGCATTAGCATGATGTTCTTTTACTTCTTCCCCAGCACGCAATTGAATATTCATGATATCAAAATCTTCTTCTTTAAGAACGGTCGTAATTTGTTTCTCTTTTTCGTCCAATACATAAGGTGTTCCGATTAAATTCATCTGACGTTCCTCCCATTCATATTGGTTCCAAACAAATCTGTTAACCCTATCATATACTTAGTTTCTCCAATATATCAAAAATATTCGACGTCATTCCCTTGTATTCGAGTTTTAATAATCTCTTTTACAGATTTTCAACCCTAATCTATGGTATAATTAAACTATCGCTAATGCGGAATAAAACTAGAAAAGAGGCATACACATGAGTTTTCAACGACAACCTAAGGAAGTTTCCCCCTTTGTGGCAGCTAGGAAAATTGATGAGAAGATCTCTTTCACTCGTAATGATCACGAAGTTCAAGGTACTATTTTTAAAATTCTAGAGCAATCAGTAATTGTCGAAATCTCTACTGAAGATGCCAAAAAGATTAATGTACCTTCTAATCTTACAGTAGTATCTCATAAAAACTACACGATAGTATAATTGTGAATTTCCTCGAGAAAAACTTGTCCATATTTTTCTCGTTTGTTTTCACCGATTCCGTGAATTTCTAATAATTGTTCTTCGGTTTGCGGGCGCTCTGCACACATATGCTGCAGAGTCTTATCAGAAAAAATAACAAATGGTGGTACACCAACTTCGTCCGCAATTTTTTTCCGAAGTATTCTTAGTCTTTCGAACAATGGATCACTCTTCGCAATTTGTTTCGTCACCGTTACACCTTTACGTTCCACCCTTTTATTCCCCAACAATACTTCTTTTCCAGCATCAGATACATAAATGGTTGGCAAACTACCATGCTTCACTGAAAGAAACCCTTCTGCAATCATAAACTCCATTAGTCCAGAAACTTCCTTTAATGATTTACCCTTTAATATTCCATAAGTTGATAACTTCGTAAAACCAAAATCGATTACTTTTTTGTTCTCAGAACCAGTCAATACTTGAGCAGTCATCGTCTTTCCAAATCTTTGCCCCATTCTAACCACACATGAAAGAACCATTTGAACCTCTTGTGTTACATCTTGTACTTCTCTTGAATCTGTGCAATTTCCACATCTGCCACATTTAGGAGCATCTGGCTCTCCAAAATAAGTAACTATAAATTGTTGCAAACAGTTTTCTGTGTGACAGTAATCCACCATTCCCTGCAGTTTTTCTAGTTCCTGAGGAATTCGATCACGGTCCATTGCTTGATCTATTAAGAATCGTTGCGTTTGAACATCTTGTGATGCATACAAAACTACACATTCACTTGGTAAGCCATCTCGTCCTGCTCTTCCAGCTTCCTGATAATAGCTTTCCATATTCTTTGGCAACTGATAATGAATTACGTAGCGTACATTGGATTTATCAATCCCCATACCAAATGCATTGGTTGCAACCATTACTTGCGCTTCATCTGTTAAGAAACGTTCTTGTTCACTGTTTCGAAAACTCTCTGGCAGCCCGGCATGATACTTTGCCGTCTCAATTCCCGCCTTATTTAATAGATCATATAACAAATCCACTGTTTTTCTAGTTGCAGCATAGATAATGCCTACTTCGCTGGCATTTTTTTTAATAAATTCTTTTAAAAACTTATTTTTATCCTGTCCAAGTACGACCGAAAAAGCTAAATTTGATCGTGCAAATCCCGTAATAACTGTATTATCTTCTTGAATTTGTAACAATCGGCAAATATCATCTCGTACAGCTGGCGTTGCGGTAGCTGTTAGGGCAAGTACTGTTGGCTGCTCTGTAAATACTTCCTTCAATCGATGAATAGCCCGGTAACTTGGACGGAAATCATGACCCCATTGAGAAATACAATGTGCTTCATCCACTGCTATTAAAGGAACTTTTACTTTTTTTAATTGGTTTAAAAAGTTGGGAGATTCTAAACGCTCTGGAGCTATATAAAGTAACCGATATTGGCCATTTTTTACTTCCTCCATTGTTTGTCTCACTTCTTCTGCAGTTAATGTACTGTTTATGAAGGTTGCAGGGATCCCAGCCTGAATTAAAGTATCCACCTGGTCTTTCATAAGGGAGATTAGAGGAGAGATGACAATCGTAGTGCCTTCTAGCATAAGTGCGGGGATTTGGTAACATAGAGACTTCCCTCCCCCTGTAGGCATTACACAAAGGCTAGAGTTCTCATCTAGTACATAGTTAATAACTGTTTCTTGTCCCTCACGAAAGGAATCATATCCAAAGTAAGTTTGTAATAATTGCCGTGCTTTATCTAACACTTAGGTCACTCCAATCATTTTTGAGAAAGTAAAGCCTCTATTTTTTCTTATTAGTTTTATTTACTATGTTATTAGTTGGTTTTGGATCCACTTTATCTACGTCTGTTCCTAGCAGGAAATAACCAATTACGGAAGATAAAACAGCTGCTCCTACAATAATAAGTATTTTGTTTATAATGGTTACTTCCGTATATTCTACTTGGTTTAAAATAATAGTTGCGAGCACCGCCACAACAATCATAATTGGTGGGATTAATTTTGACTTTTTCATTGCAAACTTCCTTCCTCTGCGCATGTATAGTATATTGTACCATAAGACTATCAAGGGTTTTTACCAAGACGTATGAGATAATATATAAAAAACATATAAGGATGAATAAAATGACAC
Source organism: Psychrobacillus sp. FSL H8-0510 (assembly GCF_038008345.1). Classification (NCBI taxonomy): domain Bacteria; kingdom Bacillati; phylum Bacillota; class Bacilli; order Caryophanales; family Bacillaceae; genus Psychrobacillus; species Psychrobacillus sp. FSL H8-0510. Next base: position 166,597 of record NZ_JBBOYZ010000001.1, on the reverse strand, counting down.
AAAATGAATTCGATATTAAAGTAACTGAAACACTTGCTCAAGAATTACAAAAAGGTGTTCCGATATTGATGAAAGACGGTTTCCTGGAACCAGAGTCTCTTGAAGAAGGATCTATACTAAAAATTCAAAATGCTTCTGGCCAGTTTATCGGAAAAGGCTATGTTGGAAAACAAAACAAAGGACTTGGCTGGCTCCTAACAAAAAATGAAAACGAGAAAATTGATCAGTCATTTTTCCAAAAAAAAATAGCTACGGCGATTAAACACCGTGACGACTATTATCATAATACCGATACAACAGCCTTTCGTGTATTTAATGGGGAAGGAGACGGTATCGGTGGTTTAATCATTGACTATTTTGATGGATACTATTTAGTCAGCTGGTATAGCGAGGGAATTTATTCCTTTAAAGAAATCATTTTAGAAGCCCTAGAAGCTTCCACTCCCTATAAAGGTATTTATGAAAAGAAACGTTTTGATACGAAAGGACAGTATGTGGAAGACGATGATTTTGTTAAAGGTGAACGCGGAGAGTTCCCTCTTCTTGTAAAAGAAAATGGGCAAAACTTTGCTATTTACTTAAATGATGGGGCAATGGTTGGAGTGTTTTTAGATCAACGTGATGTTCGTAAAACAATTCGAGATAATTATTCAAAAGGGAAAACGGTGTTAAACACCTTTTCGTATACTGGAGCTTTCTCTGTATTTGCTGCAGCTGGTGGTGCTACGAAGACAACAAGTGTAGATCTTGCTAAAAGAAGCTTAAGTAAGACGACGGAACAATTTGAAGTAAATGGAATCGATGTAGCACAACAAGATATTATTGTGATGGATGTATTTGATTACTTCAAGTATGCGAAACGTAAAGAATTATCCTTCGATATGGTTATTCTCGATCCACCTAGTTTTGCACGTTCTAAAAAGTATACGTTTAGTTCTGCCAAGGATTATACTAAACTGCTTATAGATGCCATTAATATTACAGAAAAAAATGGTGTCATTGTCGCTTCTACTAATAATGCCACGTTTGGGATGAAGAAGTTCAAAACATTTGTGGAGAAAGCTTTTAAAGAAAGTAACCGAAAATATTCGATTGAGGAAGAGTTCTCTCTTCCAACCGATTTTAGAACCTCTCCACTTTTTAAAGAAGGTAATTACTTGAAAGTTCTATTTATTAGAGCAAAATAGAAAAAGTATAAGAAAAACCCGGCCAAAAGAATCCCAGTTCTATAAGAACAGAAACGTAGATATGCCATTGATTTCCGCTCCGAGCGGACGCTTTCCGTGGGCACGGCTTCAGCCGCTTCCCTCGTTACACTCAGTCCAGGGTCTTCAGCTCGCGCTGTTTCCACTGGAGTCGCCGCTCTGCGCTCCAATCAACCATTTTCACTTATTAAAAACGAAGAATTGTAAATAGGATTAGCTAAATAAACGAGGATTATTTGATAAAAAGTTATGAGGAAAGTAATCCATTACTTCGTCTTTTTGTCAGCTTTTGGTCTTACACCAGTTATTCTCGAACATATATTAATCCCTCTCAATGGATATTTCACCTTATTCACTTCTATTTTAACAGTTAAATAACCCCCTACAAAAAGGCTTTCAGTAGTTTTGGAAGCCTTTTGCATTTTAATCTTTTCGATACATCTAACTCATCTTTAATTTGCACTACACATTATAAAGGTGACAAGCAACAAAATGGTTTGAAGAAACTTCCTGCCATTTCGGAACTGATTCTGTGCATATATCCATAGCACTTGGACAACGTGTGCGAAAGCGGCATCCGCTTGGAGGATCCATCGGATTGGGCACATCCCCTTCTAAAATAATACGTTCACGGATTCTTTCAATTTTGGGATCTGGTACTGGAATTGCTGATAACAAAGCTTTTGTATATGGATGAAAAGGCTCATCGTATAAATCCTCACTATCTGACAATTCTACTATTATTCCTAGGTACATGACCGCTATTCTATCACTAATATATTTTACCATTGATAAATCATGGGCAATAAATAAAAAAGTAAGCCCCTTTTTTTCCTGTAATTCTTGCAATAGATTAACAATTTGCGCTTGGATTGAAACATCCAAAGCTGCGATCGGCTCATCAGCAATAATAAATTCAGGTTCAACAGCAAGTGCTCTTGCAATTCCTATACGTTGCCTTTGCCCCCCACTAAATTCATGTGGATATCGAGTAGCATGCCTCTTATTTAAACCTACTAATTCAAGCAATTCATAAACTTTGTCTTCTTTTTCCTTTTTATTATAATGAAACTCATGATTATCAATCCCTTCTGATATTATTTCTAATACAGTCATCCTTGGATTAAGTGATGAGTAAGGATCTTGAAATATCATTTGCATTTTTTTCTTCATGTTCTTTATCTCTGTTGATGATTTTTTTTGAATATCTTCACCGTCATAAATTACTTGTCCTGATGTAGCCTTGTAGAGTTGAATAATTGTTCGCCCCGCTGTTGATTTTCCACATCCAGACTCTCCAACTAAACCTAATGTCTCTCCTTTATAAATATCAATAGTAATATCATCTACTGCTTTTAATAATTTGCCTTTACTTACATGGAAATATTTCTTTAGATTTTTAACTTCAATTAGCTTTTCGGTTTTCTTCATCTTTTGAAACTCCTTCTCCGCTCCGCCATTCAATTCGAGGTGCACGCTTATCTTCTAACCAACACGACACCATATGAGTATCAGATACTTTCGTACTATCAGGCGTGAAATCGTGACACACCTTCATGACATAAGGGCATCTAGCTGCAAAGGGACATCCTTCCGGTAATTGACTTAAGTCGGGTGGAGTTCCTGAAATCGGAATCAATTTAGTAGACCGAGAGGAATGTAACTTAGGCATGGATAATAGTAATCCTTTTGTATAAGGATGTCTTGCTTCATAAAAAATCTCGTCAACAGTTCCAGTTTCAATAATTTCTCCTGCATACATTACCGCCACGCGCTGTGCCATATTAGCGACAACACCTAAGTCATGGGTAATTATGACAATCGCAGCGCCAGTCTTTTTTTGTAAATCCTTCATCAAATCTAAGATTTGTGCTTGTATGGTTACATCAAGTGCTGTCGTTGGTTCATCAGCAAGTAATATATTCGGATTGCTCGCTAGTGCCATCGCTATAACTACTCTTTGCCTCATTCCTCCTGAAAACTGGTGAGGATAATCTTTTATTCTTTCTTCAGGATTTGCAATTCCAACTAGTTCTAGAAGTTCTGTTGCTTTTTTATATACTTCCTTTTTTCCGACTATTTGATGCCTCCTAAATCCTTCTATTATCTGTTTACCAATTTTCATAGTTGGGTTCAAAGAAGTCATAGGGTCTTGAAAAATCATAGATATTTCTGATCCACGTATCTTTTGCATTTCTTTATTACTATATTTGAGTAAGTCCTTTTTTTCATACATTATTTTACCTTGTTTAACAAAACTATTTTGTTTAGGGAGAAGACCCATTAAACTTTTTGCTGTAACTGATTTTCCAGATCCTGACTCTCCAACAATAGCTAATGTTTCCCCTTTTTTTAATTCAAAACTCACTCCGCGTACGGCTTTTATCTCTCCATCATCATGACTTTTAAAGGAAACATGAAGATTTTCTACTTTTAATATGGTATCTTCCATCATTGTCTCCATTCTTATTTTCTCATTTTCGGATCTAGTGCATCTCTCAGTCCATCACCTAATAAGTTAAAACTTATCATAATTGCACTAATTACAATTGCAGGGAAAATTAATTTATACGAAAAGAAACGCATTGATTTATATCCGTCCTCAATTAAAACACCTAAAGATGCAAGAGGCGGTTGTAACCCCAACCCGATAAAGCTCAGAAAAGCTTCAAAGAAGATAGCTGTCGGTATAGTAAACATTACCGTAATAATAATGGAACCCATGGCATTGGGTATCAAATGTTTCCAAATGATTGTCCTATTAGGTGTTCCCAAGGTTCTGGCTGCCAAGATAAACTCTTGCCCCTTAAGTTGTAATATTTGTCCTCGAACAACACGAGCCATACCTACCCACCCTGTGACAACCATGGCTAAGATTATGGAAGTAATGCCTGGTTCAAGTATAAGAATAAATAAAATAATAACGATCAAATTTGGAATACCCATCAACACTTCAATAACACGTTGCATAGCATTGTCTAATCGCCCACCATAAAAACCAGATAAACCACCATATATCACACCAATGAATAAATCTAAAAGTGCAGCTACTATGGCAATAAATAAAGAAATCTGCGTAGCTTTCCATACTCTTGTCCATAGATCACGACCAAACTCATCGGTTCCAAACCAAAAATTTTCGGTTATTCCCCTAGCCTCATATTGATCTTTTCCATTAACATCTTTTCCATCAAGACCTATCCATTCAAATCCTGCCGCCTTTGGAGGTAAGTTAGAACGCACTAAGTCTTGTTCAGTAACTGAATGATCACTTAAAAGTGGTCCAATCAGAGCCATTGCTGATAGTAAAAGGATAGTTAGAAGTCCAATTAAAGCTCCTCTATTTTTTTTCAATCTTTTGAATGTCTCTTTCCAAAAGGTTTCTGGTGTTCCATTAATCTCTTCACTTTTAGTAGATTCCATTGGTGCATGAACAAATAAATCTTGTGTAATTTCTCGTTTTTGAGGTTTCATAACTTATGAACCCCCTTTTAAATTAATTCGTGGATCTATTATTCCATAAAGAATATCTACGATAAAAACAATACCGATAAATAATGCACTGTACATTAAAGTAACTCCCATAATGACGCTATAATCATTTACTAAGATAGATTTTGTAAATTGTTCGCCTAGGCCAGGAACAGTAAAGATTTTCTCAATAACCAATGTTCCTGTCATAATGGATACAGCTAAAGGCCCTAACATCGTCACTACAGGAATTATCGCGTTTCTTATAGCATGTTTAAAAACAACAGACTTTTCACTAATTCCTTTTGCTCTTGCTGTTACTATGTAGTCTTGACCGAGAACTTCTAGCATTTCTGTTCGAATAAATCGGGCTACTGTAGCTATAACTGTCACAGATAATGCTAAAGATGGCATTATAGTATTTTCATATCCTTCCCATAATGCTACTGGTAACCACCCTAATTTAACCCCTATAAAATATTGCATTAGAGCTGCAAATACAAAGGATGGAATTGACATTCCCAGGACAGCGATTATAACAGAACCATAATCTAAAAAACTATTATGATTTAGCGCAGAAATGATTCCTAACATCAAGCCAACTAACGTTCCGAACATAAGTGCCTGAAAACCTAGTATTGCAGATGGTCCTATCCGTTCCCCTAAAATTTCATTAACTGCCCGGCCTTCATACTGGTAAGATAGGCCTAAATCACCTTTCATCAGATTTCCAATATACTTCACATATTGCTTTCCTAACGGATCATTTAGGCCATATTTTTCATTCATTGATTCTAATTGCTCTACAGATAGTTTGTCAGGATCAGTAAACGGGGTACCAGGAAGCATTTGCATTAATAGAAAGGTGAGCGAAACAATAATAAATAAGGTGATAAACATGTAGAGTAAACGTTGCGCAATATACCTTTTCAAAATAACACCTCGCTTATATTGGATTTAAAATAGCTACTAATTTTTATAGTTAAAAAGAGGTATAAAATTATACCCCTTTTTAGCTATTACATTATTTACTTTCTATATTTGTCCACTTGAAGGTAAAATCAGGCCCACTTGGGTGACGCACTAAGCCTTTTATATTAGTACGTTGTAGCACCGCTAGACCCCGTTGATATAAAGGTGCAATAGCTGCATCTTCAAATAACATTTTTTCAGCGTCTAACATCATTTGATATCGCTTAGCAGAGTCTTTTTCAATATTGATCTGGTTTACAAGTGTGTCATACTCAACGTTAGAATAATCCATCCGATTAGCTGAACCACCAGTCACCCACATGCCGATATAAGTCATTGGATCGATGTAGTCTGGCCCCCATGCTGAAATAACCATATCGTATTCTTTCGCTGACTCTAATTCATATCTTTGCTCTACAGGTACAAGTTTTATGCTCACTGATAATTCTGGTAAATTAGTTTCAATTTGATTTTTTAAGTATTCTGCTGTTTTATCATTTCCTTCTACTGCAGAGACTGTAAGTGTAATCTCTACAGAATCTTTACCTATTTCTTTTAGCCCTTTTGCAAGATACCCTTGCGCTTCTTCAATCGTTCCATGGTTTAAATCTCCATTTAATTCACGGAAATCTTCACCATTTGGAGAAAACGAAAAACCTTGTGGTACTAAACCATATAAAGCTAATGAACCATTGTTTAGAATTGTGTCAACATGAGCCACTTTATCCCAACTCATATCAATCGCACGACGAATATTTTCATTTCCTAATGCTTCATTATTATGATTAAAGCGCAAAAAGAAGATTTCGGAATCAGCTAGAGTAATAAAGTCTTCACTATCTTTAAATTGGTCTACAGAAGTTGAACTAAGATTAATAATATCAACCTTGTTAGTTTCATAAAGATTTAGCTGAGTTGCATCCTCTTTAACAACAAATACATTAACTTCATCTAGCTCTACAGTATCAGCATCCCAGTATTCCGGATTTTTCTCATATTTCCAACTCTCATCATGTTTCCATTCCGATAAGATGAATGGTCCGTTATATAACAGTTCACTAGCTTCTAAAGCATATTTTTCCCCTAAACTCTCAACAAACTTTTGATTTTGAGGTAAGAAAGTAGGGAAAGTTAAATATTGTCCTAGTAAAGCAGTAGGTGCTACCAAAGTAACTTCAAGTGTTTTTTCATCTAGAGCCTTGACTCCTAACTCTTCAGATGTTTTTTCCCCTTTTATGATTCCAGTAGCATTTAGAATATTTGCTGTTTCAAACATACTTGCATAATGTCCTGTTTCACTGAAAACTCTTTGCCATGCATAAACAAAGTCATTCGCAGTTACAGGTTCACCGTTACTCCAATTCGCATCGCGTAAAGTAAAAGTATGCACTAATCCATCTTCACTAATTTGATCTTCGATAGCCATTGCTAATTCTGGATTGTGCTCTTGTCCTAAGCGATATAAACCTTCGTTAACATTGCTCAATACAGTAAATGAAACATTATCATGTGCATGTGCGGAATCCATAGTTGGAATTTCTGATGCTTCTACCATATTTAATATTTGCTTTGCTACAGCTGTTTCCTTATCCCCTGCATTTGAATCTGTCTCTTCCTTTTCTGACGTATTAAAGTTACACCCAGACAGTACTAGACCAACTACTACCATTAACATGAATAATTTAACGAATAATCTTTTCTTCAATTGAAATCTCCCCTTTTCCTTTGGTAAAACACGGTAACGTCTTTATTAATCAGAATATTCAGAAATATCTATATGTTATAATTACATATATTCTATTTTTAGGAGTGATATCTGGATGTTTCTTTTGAATTTTTTAATCATTTCAGGCATACTACTTATTTCAGTTATATACTCCTACCTTGAACACAACTCTTTTAATCAACTGTTATGGATAGATACTCTTTTCAACTTTTCTCTCATTCTAACAGTTATTGGAAGTATAATGCTTGTCATCCAAGGTGGATTTTTCAGTGCAATAATAAAAAGCTTCAAAATGTTTTTTCAAAAAACAAATCGAGTGGAACGAGTAATTGAAGAAATTGAGGGAAAAAAGGAGAACTTAAGTCCTTACAAGTTAACTTTTAAGTTAACTTTCCCATTCTTATTTTCCGGAATCTTACTTTTATTGTTTTCCATTCTCTTCTCATGGAATTTTTACTAACTTCTTATCGTAGGTCTATGTTTTAGGAAGTTACGATAAGCAAATCCCCTTACTTCTTCTTCTTTAAAATATCTTAATAATTTATTAATTAAATTTTGATACATCGATGCATCCTTTAATCCTGTTACAGATGATTCAATTCCATCAAAATCAGATCCAAAACCAATATTTTTGACTCCGCCCAGTGTACAAAAGTGATCTATATGACCAATCAAATCCTCAACTGTAGCCACGCCCTCTGATTTCACATATGGCGGGTAAAATGTAACTCCAACGAATCCGTTGTTTTTAAACAATGTATCGGCTTGTTGATTCGTTAAATTTCTTGGATGATCACATAAAGCCTTTGAATTAGAGTGACTAGCAATAGGATATCTCGCTACATCCATCACGTCCCAAAAAGACTTCTCACTTAAATGGGACACATCAGTCCAAACTAAATGTTGATTATTTAAGTTAACAACTTGTTCGCCTAATTTAGTTAAGCCAATTCCTCTATCCTCTTCAACCCCGTCTGCACAAAGATTTGAACCATTCCAGGTTAAGCCAATTGTCATTACCCCCAAATCATATAGTGTTATTAATTTCGTCAGATCATTTCCAATTACATCTAATCCTTCTAAAGTTAACATTCCACCGATTTCATTAGGTTTTAGATTATCAAGATCATTCCAAGATGTAACCTGTTTAACTCTAGGATGTTTAGCTAAAATTTCAGTGTGGAAAAGTTTAATTTGCTCTAAAGCCACTTGAAACTTATCTTCTTTCTTAATATGTTGTGGAACGAATATAGCAAAACATTGCAAGGAAACTTGACCAATCTGCAAACGATTAAAATTTGTTTTCAGGTGAGAAGAGTCATAGAATTCTATGGTCTCTTTAGTTCTCCACATTTTACTTAACGCATCACAATGAGTATCAATTATCTTCAAAGCAAATCAACCTCCATTCCCTATCCAAATATCAATTGTTATTTCTTAAATGTAAAATATTATCCACATTCAACACTGGGTATGTCGGTCTTCCTTTGCATCTATACTATTTAACTCATGCCACTGTGCCAACAGTTGGGTTTCCCACTCTTCTACATATAAAAACGTAACGTCGTGAAATTGTCGCTAAATTGTCGCTAAATAGTTTTTAGGGTAAGCAGAAAAACTGAAATTCCAAATTCTTCCTACTATTAAATAATACAGAATTTTCATAAAATTGTCAATGCAAATTGTATGTAACTATATCCTAACCATTTCAATTGAGAGTTTTTCTAACAACCTAATTGACCTACACACTTCCAACTTCTATAACCCCATCCAAAACATACTAATTGAATATTCAATTTTTAAATGATTACAATATAACGCACTGTTCCCTCGTTGTGTAACAATTGCTATGTACCAAGAAAAAACGCCTATCAAATTTATGGACAATTTGATAGACGTTTAACCTTACATTATCTTTTTTTCAAGCGGGAATGTAATCCCGCTCATTTTTTAAATTATACTTTTCACTACTTTGGACATGGTGGATCCATCTGTTTTTCCTGTAAGTATTGGTTTAGCGATTTTCATCGCATCTCCCATGTTCATGCCTTTTACGACTCCTGCTTCCGTTAAAAGTGTTACTATTTCTTCTTCACTTAATTGGGTAGGCAAGAAGCTTGCTAGTAATTTTAGTTTTGCATTTTCTTTTTCTATTAAATCTTCACGATTTGCTGCTTTTGCACCATCTAATGCTTGGTTTGTTTGTTTTACTTCTCTATTTACAATAGCAATTTCTTCTTCGGGCGAAAGAGCAGAACCTTTTTCTTTTTCTGCACTATCTAACGCAGACTTGAGAATAGTTAATACTCCCTTTGCTAGCACATCTTTTTCTTTCATCGCGCGTTTTATTTGGTCGAATACAATTGTTTTCAGCATTCTTTTTTTCCTCCCTTTATTTACTTTTGATATATAACTTAAACCTCTCAAAAAGAACTCTACTTTTATGGAAGAAAAGCTCCAAATAACCGAAGTAAACTTCAGAATATTAGAGCCTTTTAATAACGTTATATTAGACTTAGATCCAACTCTCGAAGCTTCTTATTAGGCTTCGTCTGGTGTGAATGATCTGGATGCTAGCTCAGAATCCAACATAAACATAGCATTGGAATCATTTTCAATGCGTTTAATTTTGTTAATCAGTGTATCAAATGAAGCCTCTTCCTCCACTTGCTCATCAATGAACCATTTTAAGAATGCCATCGTTGCATGTTCACGCTCATCTAATGCAATATCAGAAAGATGATAAATACGACGCGTCACTTCTTTTTCATGTTTTAAGGAAGTCTCAAAAACATCTAAAGTCGAAGTAAATTCATTACCCGGTTTATCAAAACCATCAATTGTAGCTCGGTATCCCAAATCACTTAAAAAGTTATAAAATTTCATGGCATGGAAACGTTCTTCTTCTGCCTGAACTAAAAAGAAATTAGCAAATCCATCGTATGCTTCAGCCGTACAATATGCAGCTGCTGCAAGGTATGTATGTGCAGAATAAAACTCAAAGTTCATTTGATCGTTTAATGCTTCATGTAATTTTTTTGATAACATAGTAAAACTCCTCTCATAGTAGAAATATTTCATTTCATCTTTTAGTATACAGCTTTATCCATATTAAATACGACCTTACACCTCTGCTTGTACTTCCTCAACAGTTTGCTCTACTTCCGATCGAGTCATTTTTTCTTTCCCGCTCTTCAGTGCTTTTAGTGTTTTGTGTGCAAGTGCAAGAGGTAGTTTGCAGAATAACAATATACTTTTACTGTCGATACTCTTGATATACTCATCAGCTTGAGCTAAATTACTTTCCGCATACTCGAACATATCCGCTCTTGTCCAACCTTCTGGGAAGAATTGTACACCTCGTTCGCTATCTTCATCTTTGTTTCGCAATATATTCACCGCTTGGAGTCCTCGTCCATACGCAATTGCTAAATCACGGTCTGTGTCAATGTCTGCGCTCCACTTCCATAAATCCGAAAGCATCACTCCCACAAGACCAGCTACGTAGTAGGTATACTCATCGAGGTCTTCTTTCGTCTTCACTTGCCAGTTCTTACCTACCCATTTAGCCATTCCTTCTGCCATCTCACTCGTCGAATCTTTTACTTTTTCTACTAAATCATCCGGGCAAATTTCTAGCCAGTCGCCAAGTCTTAACGATACAGGTGGAAGAATTTCCTGAAATGGTTCAACTAGCTGTTCATATAGCTTCTTATCAAACCCATTTTTAAGCATCTTGCTAGTAGCAAGTAACAGTTCTTGTTTCTCTTGTGCACCTAATGACTCATGATCTTCAATCTCATCTATCGCACGCATACATAAATAAGCAGAGGCAACCGCCTTTTTCAGTTTAGATTCTAAAAAAGTAATTGGAATATAAAAAGTTCTACTTGTTTTCTTTAGCATGTCCATCGCTTCTTTTTGTAACTTTGCTACATCATGCACGACTAGTCCTCCGTTTCAATGATTCACGTTAAATCCTATATACTCTATTGTATAGGATTTTTACTAAAAGATAAAATGACTCCCATTTTGATGAGTACAATGCTAAAAGCCACAGTAGCTTTATTCAGCTGTTTCCTTAAAAACTGGCTTTTGTTTCTTCCAAAACAATGAAATTACAAAGCTAATCGCTAGTATGACCATTGCTAATACATATGGATAATCAATATGCACGTCAAACAGTATACCTGCAATACTTGGACCAATAATATTACCTATACTCGTAAACGTAGAGTTTAGTCCTCCAACAAAGCCTTGATCATTACCAGCAATTTTGGATAGATAAGTTGTCAGCGCTGGTCTCATTAAGTCAAACAGCAAGAAAATCACAAAAGTTACGAGCAATATAGACCAGTAGGCAGAAACCTTTATCATGGCAAAAATGAAAATCGTTGATACACCTATACAAATTTGAATCAACCGAATTTCCCCTATTTTCCCTACAATACGATCGAAAGTTAGCACTTGGAATATAATTCCTAGAACACCACTTACCGTAATGATTAACGCAATATCCTTTGGTGTAAATCCGTATTTGTGATCTACAAAAAGCGAATACACTGTTTCAAATGCCGCTAAGCCAAAGCTAGATACTAAAATGATAATCATCGGTATCAAATAAATTGGTTCCAATACTTTACGAAAACGTGGTTTAACTGGTTCTCCTTCGCTTTCTATATGAGCTCTTTCAGGCTCCTTCAAAATAATAAGTGAAAATACTCCACCTAAAATTCCAAGACCTGCAGCAACAAAAAAGGGAAGTCTCGTTCCATGTTCCGCTAAGAATCCGCCGATTCCTGGCCCGATGATAAATCCAGCACTGATTGCTGCAGCCACATAGCCCATCGCTTTTGGTCTTTCCCTTAAGGTAGTAACATCGGCAACAAAAGCCGTTACAGCTGGCATGATGAATGCCGCACTAATTCCTCCCAATATTCTAGACATATACAATACCTTCACGTCTTGTCCAAGACCGAAGAGCATTTCCGATGCCCCAAATATGAACATACCAATGACAATCATCTTTTTACGACCAATCGAATCTACCCATCTACCTGCAATTGGAGAGACTAACAACTGTGCAAATGCAAAAGCCGCAACTAAATAGCCCATCGTAGAGCCTTCTAAGCTCATCTCACGCATTAATGTTGGCATCACTGGAATAATTAATCCTATACCTAAAAATACAATAAACAAATTTACTAAAACTAGATAAATTACTTTATTTAAACCACTTTTTTGCGAACCCATCTTTAAAACTCCTTATAATTCTTACTCAGCATATAAATAAAAATAAACCCTATAGTAACTATAGGGTCAAGTAGTTTGAATAGGTATTTTGAGTTCTACTAAAAATTCATCTTCCTTGGAAGCCGAATAATTTATCGGCATCCACACGTCATATACAATGGGATCTATTACTACTTGGTGTTTCTCTATATAGTCGATTAACTTTTGGTAGCATTCCACATATTCATTGTCTTCCAAAACAAATGAAATGCTAAGGTATTCTCCAGCAGGTAACACACTAATTTCCACATCTTCATATTTTTCTTCAAAATCCTTATCCGTTACGATATATGCAAAAAAATAATCATAGTTAATATCATTTAAGAATTCATATTTTTGGAAGGAAAACGCTCCACCATACAATGTATCAAATATGCTACCTTCGTCTTCTAACACTTTACTAATACGACCAAACTCCCTATTTGGAATATCATCGACCTTCATATTATAGGTTTTAATCTTCACTATTTTTTGTGCCGGTAAGTTCTTTTTGCTAACCGTCATCATATTTGGTTCCAGCACGAAAGATTGTATTTGCTCTTTTTTGCGCTGTAATACCCGCTTCGTATTATGGAGCCTTTGAAATTGTTCCTCAATTCTTTTCTCTTGGTTTTCTAAATATATAACTAGTTCTTCAGGCTTTAACTTTAAGACTGATTTAACCTCTTCTAGCGATAATCCAAGGTACTTTAATGATTTAATAATGTCTAAATAATATAATTGCGTATTTTGATAATATCTATAATTATTGCTCGTATTTATCTCGAAAGGTTTAAACAAATTAATCTGATCATAGTATCGTAAAGTTTGAACCGATATATTGCTTAGCTTTGCTACTTCCCCTATCGTTAAGTAATGAACCTTCAAATAACCCCTCTTTTCTACTCTAGAAATCCTATGTTTGATTTGTCATATCATTATATAGCATGCCATCTATCCTATTCAATTTTGATTAAATTTATCTTTGATCTGCTAAATTTATTAACTTTTTCAATACTCTTTAGAAATTCAACACATTTACTTGATATTAAATTCCTTTCCTATATGAGATTGAAATAGGGTTATAAATTAGTTAATAATAACTATATAATATGACAATATATATCCATAACAGTGATAAAAATCACATACTTTAAATTAGGTAATTGTTATTATATTTATAATATATAAATTATAAAATTGGTGGATTGGGTGTGAGTAAAATATGTTGAAAAATGCAGTCCAAAATCTAGAAGATGACACTGATAACCCTTTTAACTGGGCAGTCTATTCTGAATCAATGAGAATATCTAAAATTGGTATGTGGGAATATAATTTACTATCTGGGAATCTGCACTTGAGTGAAGAGTATATCGAAATGATGGGAGGCGATCCTGGTATACCACAAGTACTACCTATCACCACATTTATAAATAACTATGTTTACGAAGAAGATCGAGAAAGCTCTTTGATTAACGCCTCTTCCTTAATTGATCGTAATTTTACAGAGCAATTTCTTGAAAATGAATATAGAATAATTCGACATGACGGATCATTGATTCACGTGATTGTTAAGATAAATCTCAGTTATATATTTGAACAAAAAGTTACTGGAATTACTCAAGATATTACCACTTTACGTGAGACACAAATCCAACTTGATGATACTTTGAGTCACTTAGGTGATTTGAAGTATGCATTAGACGAATCAACACTTGTCACATTTACAGATATCTATGGAAATATTACTTATGTGAATGATTTATTCTGTGATATTTCTGGCTATTCCAGAGATGAATTAATTGGGAGTCCGCACACAATGACTAATTCCGGATATCATCCAAAAGGCTTCTTTAGTGAGATGTGGAACACTATAAAGAATGGTGGTACATGGCGAGGAGAAATTTTAAATACGAAAAAGAATGGCGATTTATATTGGGTTGATACAACCATAGTTCCCTTTCTAGACAAAGCAGGAAATGCTTATCAATATACAGCTATTCGTACAGATATTACGGATCGGAAAGAAGCTGAACTAAAAATTTCTCATATGGCTTACCATGATTCACTAACTGGTCTGCCTAATCGTAGGCTACTGACAGACCGAATATCCGAAATGTTACTTAGTAGGGACCCTGATCACTTAGTGACTATTATTTTATTTGATTTAGATAACTTCAAATACATAAACGATCATCTCGGTCACCAAGCCGGTGATGACTTACTAAAAATGGTGTCTAATAGATTACAAAAATTTATTAATCCAAATGAAGTAATTGCTCGATTAGGGGGAGATGAATTTGTATTAGCTACTCCAGAAGTTAATACCAAGTCGGAGTTGGCTAGCCGATGTATAGATTTAATAAATTATATGAATGAACCTTATCTAATTGAAAATCAACAACACTACATTTCATTAAGCGTTGGGGCAACATTTTCTCCAGATCAAGGAAACACTGTAAAGGAACTCTTAAAGAATGCGGATTTAGCTATGTATGAATCCAAAGCTAACAAGAAGAACAATCACAGTTTTCGTATATTCGAATCACACTTACTTTCTTCTTCTTTAGATCGATTCAACATCGAAAGTAAATTGAAAAGGGCTATCGACCAACAGGAATTTACTTTGCACTATCAACCAAAGTTTAACTTAAACTCTCAATTACAAGGTTTTGAAGCACTAATACGTTGGCAAACCCCTGCAGGTCGTATGATATTCCCCAATGAATTTATTCCCATTGCTGAAAAGAATGGAACAATTTTTCAAATCAGCAATTGGGTAATGAGGACCACTCTTAGGCAAATGCGAGAATGGCTGGATATGGGACTTCCACCAATAGTCATTGGAATTAATATATCACCAAAACAATTTGAGCAAGATGATTTGATTGACCGGATTATTCAAACAATAGAGGAATACAATATTGCTCCAGAATTAGTAGAATTAGAAATTACTGAAGGCATATTAATGGATTACCAGATAGAAACGATCAATAAGCTAAAAGTACTGAAAGAGTATGGTATTCAACTTTCTATTGATGACTTTGGGACACAATACTCTTCACTGTCTTATCTGAAGAACTATCCTTTCGATATCCTCAAAATAGACCGGATGTTCATTATGGATATCGAGAATGATATTAAAGCAAGAACTATCATTCATTTAATCATCCAACTTGCTCATCGGCTTGGAATGAAGGTTACAGCAGAGGGGGTGGAAACGGAAGGACAATTAGCATTTTTAATAGAAAACTCTTGCGACTATTTACAAGGTTATTATTTCTCCAGACCCGTAGAATTATGGAAAGTTACTGAAATGCTTGTGACAATGAAAGAAGAACTTAACTACCGTCATTAGTAAGGTTACGTAAGGAAATTATAGAATGGTGGTCTCTATGAAGTTTAAAAATTTGATGTCAATCAAAGTAAAACTAGTTAGTATTTCTATCTTACTTCTAACCGTTCCTTTGCTTATTTTAGGAATAATTAGCTATGAAAAGAGCTTCTCTAGCTTGGATAACCTAGGGAATAAAATTTTAAAAAACAGCGTAGAAATAACAATTGAAATCATTGGCGTACTAAATGAAAGCGTAGAAAACGGTGATTTAACATTAGAAGAAGCACAGGAAAAAGCGAAAATGGAAATTCTAGGCGAAATAAGTGCTGAAGGAACCCGTCCAATAAATAAAAATATAGAAATTGGAGAAAATGGATACATATATATCTTAAATAATGAGGGAAGTCTACTTGCCCATCCTAGCTTAGAAGGACAAAATATGTGGGATCAGGAAGATTCCCATGGCAAAAAATTTATACAAGATTCTATTAAGGTAGGAAATGATGGAGGGGGATTCACATACTATGATTGGGCTCTTCCAACGGATGAAAATCAGATTGAAGGTAAAGTAACGTATTCAAAAGTAGATCCATATTGGGGATGGATTATCAATGCTAGTACGTATGAGATGGATTTTAATAAATCATCTAAGGATATACTGACATTAATAATCATCACAATAGGAATTACTTTGCTTGTGGGAATCATAATTATTTGGTTGTTTGCAAATAGTATTGCAAAACCTATTAAGTCAGTATCCGACCATATGAATTATCTAGCAAATGGTGATTTGACTCAGAATTTACTTCAAGTCAAGTCTAAAGACGAAACCGGACAACTCGCTATTGCAATGAATCAAATGCAAAATAGTCTAATCAAAATAATGACAAGCATTTCGAATACATCTGAAACTTTATCTAGTAATAGTGAAGAACTAACACAATCGGCAAATGAAGTTAAAGCAGGTACTTTACAAGTTGCAACAACCATGCAAGAACTGGCTACTGGATCCGAGTCACAAGCAAATAGTGCAGGTGAACTGTCCGAAATTATGGATACATTTGTTTCAAGAGTGCTAGAGGCAAATGAAAATGGAGAGAGAATTCAACAATCAACCATTGAAGTCCTTCAGATGACCAGTGAAGGTAAGTTATTAATGGAATCATCCAATAAACAAATGGAAAAAGTAGATCAAATTATTAAAGAGTCTGTTCAAAAAGTACAAGGTTTTAAAGAACGAACAAACGAGATTGCTAACTTAGTTTCTGTTATCCGAGATATAGCAGGCCAAACAAATTTATTAGCTTTAAATGCATCGATTGAAGCTGCAAGAGCTGGTGAACACGGTAAAGGATTTGCTGTAGTTGCCGAGGAAGTCAGAAAGCTTGCAGAACAAGTGAATGTTTCTGTAACAGATATAACTAACATTGTAAATAATACGCAACACGAATTTGTTCAAGTGACAACCTTTTTACAGGATGCATATAAAGAAGTAGAACATGGGTCAATTCAGATTAATTCTACCGGGGAAACCATTGATAATATAGTGATTGCCATAACAAAAATGGTAAAGAATATACAATTTATCTCCAGTAACTTAGCCGAAGTTTCCGCAAATAGCCAGGAGATGAATGGATCAATTGAAGAAATCGCTTCAATCTCAGAAGAGTCGGCAGCAGGAATAGAACAAACAGCTGCAACAGTCCAAGAAGCAAGTAGTTCTATGGAAGAAGTTGCTTCAAGTTCAGAACAGCTTGCTAAGTTAGCGGAAGAACTAAATGGTATCGTACAACACTTTAAATTATAATTCTTTCCTAAAAGATAAGACCTGTTTAAAAGTAGCTTTACTTAGGATGCACCTGAAAAGTGTGTACTTCACATTTTTAAGAGCATCTTTTTTTAATCGACCATTCACACATCATTGGTTATCTCACCTATTGGCAAAAAATGAAGCTACTATAATTTTTGATTAAAGATTGAAAAAGCTGATATTAATCTAAAAATGAAATGAATATAAGTAATTACCGATTGAATTTTTGGGGATGCTAGTTGGCTGTGACAGAAGTCAAGACCAACCAACACCTTTTTTTCGGTAACCTTATAAGCATTTGTTTATCCGCGCCACCATACAACTCTAAAACAGGTAGTTCCGTTTTTAGATAACTTAAGAAAGATACTTATTCTTCAAAAAATCTATCCCTAAAAATTAGAGGGCACTGAAAAACTAATACTTTTTGTTAACTGATTAGTTTTTCTTATAAAAATAAGGCACTTTCTGTTAGTTCGAACAGAAAGTGCCTTACTTTATGGTGTGTATTTTCTATTTTTTCTCGTTTAGAAGTTTCAATATTCGCTTGAGATTAACAGCGAATATCGTTGTGGCCCTTGTATTTCCATGCCAAATAAACCGCAGATTTGGCTGTTTTATACCCATGCGGATTTTTAATTTCACTATTATTCACTTCAATTTTATAGCGTTTTTTCGCTATCTCTTTAAATTCCTCGGTTTCTTGGAATTTTGCATGTTCTTCATGTGCATTCGATTTAATTGTTCTAGCACTTCATTCGACGTTGGTTTAGCAAGGAATTTTCCTTTCATCTCTTCATCGAGTTGATAAACTACTTTGCGCACATTTTTCAATTTTTCTTGTAAAAATTCTTTTGGTGATTTTTGATTTTAACGAGCTTTTGTATGAGTCGCATCGACAATAATTGTTTTACTAGTGATAAGTCCTCTTTCTAACGCAATTTCCACCGTTTTTCCAATGAGTAAATCTAATAAATTCATGTCTTGTAGGCGAAGGTGGCGGAATTTTGTAAGAGAACTCGAATCAATGACATCTTCTTCTGATGACATATCTAGAAAATTAAACGACATATCGTATTTTGAACGCTCTACAATATAGCATCTTGATAGGTCATGTATGGCTTTTAACAGTAGATATTTGAACATACGAATAGGAGAAACTGCATTTCGACCATTATCCAAACAATACTTTGATTTTAATTCGTCTAAGATAAAAGAAAAATAAACGAGCTCATTGATTTGTCTTAGCATATTATCTTTTGGGATGACTAAATCATACAAAGCAATATACGGGCTTAAATTTAACGTTTCTTGTTTGGAAATCATGGTCGCACCACCTCAAGTTAATTTTTCTCATTATACTATGATAAGAGAATTGAATAAAAAGAAAAAGCGATTGTGTGAACAGAAATCTGTTCACGCAATCGCTTTAGTTATTTCTTTGACTTTTTCAGTGCCCTCAAAAATTACGGGATAGATTTTCTATTTTATACTCTATTCAATTCCTTGAATCGTTACCTCTTTTACTGGCAAGAAAAGTTCTCCTGTATTTAAGAAAGTTACTTGTACTTTATCTCCATCTTGCATATAAACGGCAAGGGGAGCAACTTCGGAAGATACGATATAACTTTGTTTGTCATCTAATAGGAACGATACTTGCGTAAAGTCACCTACACGTTCTTTAAATACACGTACAACCGTACCAGTTATCGATTTCTCTTCGGCATCGGAACTACCGTCTACCGAACTTCCACCACGTTGAATAGCTGTTTTATATAGTTTTAGCGCTTCATTTGGCGTATTTCCGTAAACAGATATCTCAGGATTTGCTGCTGATACTATAAAGTAATTTTGCAAGAACCCATTAGAGTCTAACACTGGTGTTAACCAACTAGCTTCTCCGTAAAAGTTGTACAATACGGGCATCTCGCCAGACCATTTTTTCTCAATGAATTTCTTTTCGATAATTTGTAATGCCCCTTGAGAATCCATATATGAGTCTTCTAGATTTCCTGTATAAAACGTAGCCTCGCCTGTTCTACCATCGGTTAATGAGTAACCAAGCATCGAGTCTACTCCCTCTTTTGGACTCGTAAAGTCTGTGAAGTAATACATTTGTCCGTCTTCTCCGAAGATTGGACTAACATTTGCTTCCGTTCCTTCATCTGATGGTAATCTCACATCTTTTTTACCAAATAGACTATTGATAAATCCATGTATATAGTTACCAAAATAACTATTTTGTAGACTCACCGTTTCAGGTGATACAGCGCCGTCTATAAATGCCGGGACATCTGCAATTTTATAGGAATCCGTCTGTCCTGTAGCAGGATCTACCGCAACGATACCTTTTACCTCAAATCCATTTCGTGCTGAGATGAAGCTTCCGTAAGATCTGATGTAATATGGTTTTCCTTCCTCGTCAATTTCTAACTGAGGTGCACCGTAGAAAATTTTAGTTGGATGTTTCATACGCATATGTCTTTCCAAATTTTTATGGAAGTAAGAAGACGGTGTATAGCTCATTTCTGCTTCTACAAATTTTGGATTATCCGATGAATCTGTTGCACTCATTGTAAAATAACCCGGTGTTACGTCTCCATTCCACCATTTGAATAGTCCAGAAAATTCTACTGGAGCAATATATACGTACTCATCTTTTACCTTTTGAATTTGTAAATTACCTAATTCATAATAGCTTGTATTTGGTACTTGACCAAAAGCTTTTTTCATTTTATTGCGTGCAAATTTTGGTGGTACACTAGCAGGTGTCTTCGTTTCATCGAATGCTTCAATTTCCACCTCTTGTTTCATTTCTGCTACTTTAAATTTTTCATCAGCATTCCAAAAAGGCGCCGTCAGCATGAAAATTGCGATTACTAAGCTTCCTAAAAACAGGATACCTTTTGCTTTTTGCTCTTTTCCTTTAGCTAACAACATTCCTGCTAATGTTGTAATAACTAGTAACGGCCATAACGCTGTCCAATTACGATCTAAGTTCGTTACATAATATATAATCGCTAGTACGATAAAAGTTAATATAGACAGACCAATAATGGAAGTTACCATATCTTTTCTTTTAGCTGTTAACGGAACAACTAATAATGCGGTAATTATAGCTGCAACTGCCGAAATAATAAATACACTGGTCATTTTCTCAATCCCTCTCTTTTTTGTTCATAGTTATTTTACGGACGAGATGGGAAATGGTTTCAAAAAAGACGCAAGAGTATAGCAACCAACTTGCACTACCTCGCTAAGTATTTGCTACAACTGGACAATTTATTTCCTTTTCTTTAACACCCTTTTTCAACGATATAAGTACTAATGACAAAGAAACCATTAATATCCCACTTAGCACGATAAAACAATATACGATGAGGTCTGAGGACACCATTTCAGTAAATAGTGCTAATAAGAGAATTCTGATTAAAAGACCTAATGTACGAAACAAACTATCTACTCTCCCTATTATATTGTTGGGAATATGATCCATTAAGAAAGAGTTTCTAGCAACCCTTGTGCTGCTATTACCTATTGCCAAAAATAACATAAGGGATAGGTATACAGGTAAATCCACGAAGACTATTAAGGATATGGCTATCGTATATACCAATATCCCAAAAATGATCGTCTTTTCATTTCCAAACTTACTGGATAATGTCGGTACGAAAACACCAGCAATTACTGCTCCTATTGCGTAGATCATTCCTTCAATTCCATAAACACTCGCATCTGCCTCAAGTACATCCACTAAATAGACAGGAAATAAGTAATTTGTAAGCATCACTCCGATAAAAGGCATGAAAGAAAACAATAAAAATATAAATACAGCAGGACGAGCCAACATATACCTAATTCCTTCACTTACCTGTGATTTAACAACCTCCGTTTTTATAGTTGGTAATCTCACATACGGTAACTTCAAATAAAAGAAAATAGCAGCACCATAAGATATCGTGTTTAGTAACAGAATATAATGCAGTTCCCATTTCATCAACAAGATACTAGCTAAACCACCCGCAATCATACTAGATAGTTGTCCTTGGACTTCCATCGTTCCATTTAATGATTTATAATGATCCTTCGTAAATATCTCTTGATTTAGAGCAAACATCGTCGGATAAAAAATAGTGTAATACAAACTACCAATCATATAGATAATCGTATAATGCCAAATTTCATATGGTAAGCCCATAAAGCCTAGCAGAGAAAATATAAACAGTAGAACAAAACATACGATTTCACTAACAATTAGTAATTTCTTTCGAGATACTTTATCCACTAGATTCCCTATAAATGGTGTGAGGATAAAACTCAGTATCGTCATACCAATTGTTATAAATCCAAAAACCTTATTACCATCATCACTTGATACAAGCATCCATGGTATCGCAATCATCGTTATTCCCGAACCAATAGAAGAAGCAATATTAGCTGATATAATGAGTCGAAAGCGGGAGTCTTTATATAAGTTTTTCATTTGAAACACCCCTTAACTTATTCTTATTATTTCACTATAATTGAAAATTCTGCTATTTGGTTCAGTCATTGGTCTTGAGTCTTTCTCATACATTTGACGGAAGCAACTGATAGATTGTAAATAGCTTTTCGTGAATCGATCATATTATGTACAGAAAAAACCACTCAGTGAGATTAATCACTAAGTGGTTTGGATTTAGATATATGTCCCTTTTTCTTCATAGTTTACATACCATTTGTTTTCTTTTTGAAAAATAGCTGTACCAATCCAACCATCCGCAATAACCTGCTGCTGTTTCTCAATCGCATCCATAGGAATTTCTAATAACTTTTCTCCACTGGCACGATTCACATGAATTTTTTTATAAAATACGTATCGCAGCATGCCTCCGTATTTCTTTTTTAAGGCGCCTATTACCATTCCTTGGCTAAGTTTGTCTTTTAAGCTAGGAATATTAAATGGTGCAACTGTTGCACATACATGTGTATAAGTTGAAGCGTCTAGGATTTCCATAATGATAACGCCAAGTTTCTTTTGCATACCAAATCCTCGATAATCTGGGTGAACATTCGTAATTTCCTGATAAACGACCTTCCCCAGTTTCTCCGAGGACAGACCAATATCAATACCTAGATGAGCATCATCCATTGGTGGTAACGCCAAAGCTCTAAATGCGATTAACTTATTGTCTACAAATGCTCCAATCATTAAGTTATGTGCTATGGAGTACTCATATTCTTCTTTTGTTAGTGGAGAGAGGAAATTATCATTTTCCATCGTTTGTAAAACGATTTTCTGTAAACGTAAAATACTATCCATATGATCGGGCTTTAACTTACGAACAATATATTCTTTCTCTCCAAGTTTACCTTTCCATTCCTTCATGCGAACACTTCCTCTTACATTGTTACTTTTGTGGAGAACTCAGTTAACTCCTTTAGTATTTCTTCATCTATATCAATTCCTAGTCCAGGGCGTTCATTTAACTGTATAAATGGAACATCATAATGTAAGTTCCCAACATCCTTAGAGAATTTTAAAGGACCGGTTAGTTCTACACTAGTAAATACTTTTTTAGAAAATGCAACGTGGAATCCTGCTGAAGATCCAATAGAAGATTCAACCATGGAACCGACTTGGCAATCGATACCTGCCATTTCCGCCATATGAGCTAATTTCATCGCTGGGTAAATCCCACCGCACTTCATCAGTTTAATATTCACTTTATGCGCAGCCTGTTTTTCGATTAGCTCACGCATATCACGAAAGTTTCGTAAGCCTTCGTCCATCATCAGAGGAGTACTCGTTTTAGCCTTCACTTCTACCATTCCATTGAAGTCATCCGCTACTACCGGTTGCTCTAACCAATCTAGTCCTTCCTTTTCTAACTTTTGCATAGCCATAATGGTAGTAGCACTATTTTTCCAACCCTGATTTACATCTACACGAATGGCAACCTCTTCTCCAACTTTAGCCCGTACTGCCTGAATACGTTTTACATCAACCTGTACGTCTGTCCCGACCTTCATTTTAAAAGAGGAATACCCTTCTTTTATCCTTCTCTCAGCTTCTTCTGCCATATCATCTGGTTTTCCAATACTTAAAACATGTGTGACAGGGAACTTTTCGTGGTAACGCCCCCCTAGTAATTGGTAAACAGGAACACCAAGTTTTTTTCCTGCTAAATCGTAGCAAGCAATGTCTATGGCTGCTTTCGCTGCAGGAGCCAGATAAACGGCCTTGTCCATTTTTTCATGTAATTGTTCAAACTCCATAGGATTTTCTCCAATAATAGCTGGTGCTAATGTAGATTTCAGTAATGCATATGTACTTTCCCAAGTTTCCCCTGTCACATGCTCATCTGCAACTGCTTCTCCGTATCCTACTAAACCTGTATCTGTCGTTAGCTTAACAATAATAGATGGCATATCATCGTAGGTATGATAACTTATTATAAATGGATCTATTAAAGGTAATCTAATTGCGTAAATATCTATTTCTTTAATTTTCATTATAAATTCCTACTTTCTTTACATCATGAATGTAATTCGATATAGTTGTCGTTAAATAGTCGTTAAAAACCTAAAAAAGAGGTGACCCAATGATTACACGCATTGCTGTACTAGGATCGGCCAATTTCATCAAACGTTTAAGAAGTTTTGAACATGAACTTCCATCCATTAAAATGGATTATTATACATATAATATACCTTCTGATGCAAAAGATATAGTATCAATTATAAAACCTTGTGATGCCGTATTTTTTTCAGGATCATTTCCATTTTACTACGCGCAAGAGTCTGTTTTAAAACTACCAATTCCATCTTTTTATTTGAAACAAGATGAAAGCGTTATCACTACTACTCTACTATCACTTAGCTTTACTCATCCAACTGCCATACATAAATTATCAATTGACATAATCGATCCTGCAAGTGCAATGAGTGTTTTAGAGGATATTGGGCAGTTCAATGAAACACCCTTTTTGATGAAAATTGATACCTCCTTTGACTTAGAGGAAATAGTAGCATTCCACACAAACTTGCAGAAAAATGGATCCTCCTTATTAGCCATAACTAGTATTCACGCAGTTTATCAAAGATTAAGGGACAACGGTTTGTCTGTCGTTCGAATGATTGATCCAAAAAGCTCTATCATTAAGGGATTAGTGGATACTAAATCACTTGCCCTTCTATTCAAAAGTCAGTCAGCCAAAATAGCCATTGGTTATATACAAACAAGTAAAAGTCAGGCCATTTCAGAAGACAAAGTAAAACAGATTGCAGCAGCTATTCAAGCTAACACCGTAAAAGAAGCAGACAATTTATATAGCTTATTTTCAACTCAAGGTAATGTGGAAGAAGCTTTAAACAATAATTCCATGATTAATTCCTGGTTGAGTTCATCTTCTTCACCCATTAAAATCGCTTTCGGCTATGGAAAAACAGTTATAGAAGCTACTCAAAATGCAAAGGACGCCCTATCTTATACTACTGATAATACAGCTTACTTATTAACGGATTCCAAGGAATTACTCGGACCGTTTCCGAACAGCAATAGACAGGTAGAACTGAAAAATAGTGATCCACTACTTGTGCAAATAGCGAAACAAACAACATTAAGCCCAGCAAACTTGTCCAAAGTAGTAAAATTTAGTCGTCTAAGAAAGTCCACCGAGTTTACTGCATATGATCTAGAAGTCTATTTACAAGTTAGTAGAAGAACCACTGAACGTATCTTAAAAAAACTTACAGACCATGGGTATGCACATATCATAGGGGAAGAGATGACCTATCAACAAGGCCGACCACGCGCTATATACGAGCTAAACTTTCCAACCTACAGCTAGAAACTCGACATCTGCATCGCAATATCAATCAATATCTTTTAATAGAATTTCTATGAAAAACCAGGAAAAAGATTCCCGGTCCTTTGAGAACAAAACTATTATTTCCGAAGTGCTTTGGACAGACAGATTTATTTCTATATGATTACCAGGTAACTTTTCTTGAAGCTAATCATGACTATCATCATGACCGACATTTCTTTTCGATAATTTTATAGCATTTGCCTTCCATCAAAAAAGGGAGTTCTAATAAGAACTCCCTTTTTCTATTCAATGCTAGCACATTTTCGAATTATGCTTCTGCAGTTTCTTTACTCAATATTTCTAACTTCTCAGCCTCTGATATTTTTTGAATCGTAAAGCCAGTCATGGCATAGATAATAGAAATAATTGGTACGATAAAGTTTAAAACGGCAAATGCTGCATACTCCGCTACCCCAACACCTAATGTCGCTAAGATAAACACTCCACACGTATTCCAAGGAACAAAGACCGAAGTAAGTGTACCTCCATCTTCTAAAGCCCGTGATAGGTTTTTAGAATGTAATCCCATTTTTGTGTATGACTTCGAAAACATACGAGCTGGCACAACGATAGAAATGTATTGCTCTGAGCAAGTTGCATTCGTCGCGAAACATGCAACAATTGTAGATGCGATAAGCGATCCTGCTGATTTAGCAAATTTTAAGATTTGACTCATAATGGATTGAAGCATTCCTGAGTATTCCAGTATCCCACCGAAAGTCATCGCAACAATCGTCATGGAAACTGTATACATCATCGAATCTAAGCCACCACGGTTAAACAATTCGTCTACCATCGCATTCCCAGTATCGATTACATACCCACTCTGCAATGCTCCAACTGCATCAGCAACATTGCCGCCTTGGATAAGTATTTGAGATAAAAAGCCCAATAAAATCCCAACAAGCAATGCTGGTATAGCTGGTACTTTAAGCGCAACTAATACTATTACCGCAAGTGGAACTAGTAATAACCACGGCGAAATGACGAAGCTTTGATCTAACATAGATATTGTTTGGTTAATACCTTCTTGGTCGATATTACTAGATTTATATCTATTTCCAAGGAAAGCATATACACCAAGAGCTATTAGAATTCCTGGTATTGTCGTATATAACATATGTTTAATATGTACAAAAAGATCTGTGCCCGTTAATCCCGCAGCAAGGTTTGTTGTATCAGATAATGGCGACATCTTGTCCCCAAAGTAAGCTCCTGAAATTACAGCTCCAGCAATCATTCCAGCCGGAATTCCCATACTAAGACCAATTCCCATTCCTGCAACACCAATAGTTCCCATAGTAGACCATGAACTACCGATGGCTAGAGAAACAATGGCGCATATTACACATATTGTCACTAAGAAGAAAGCAGGAGTAATAATTTTCAAACCATAAAAAATCATTGTAGCGACTACTCCTCCACCAATCCAAGCACCAATGATCAGTCCTACCAAAATAATAATAACTACTGCTGGTAATGCTAATTTAATACCTTTGTACATCATTTCCTCAATATCAGACCATTTAAATCCATGCTTCCATGCAACAATTGCTGCAACTGTGGTTCCAACGATTAATGGAATATGGGGCCCCTGATCTAATTTAATAATTGTTATAATCATAGTCAGTATCATAATAACTAATGGTGTAAGAGCCCAAAGTAAAGACATCTCTTTTTTACTTACTACTTTCTTTTCTGGCAAAATATTTCCCCCTTACAACTTTGAGACAATTCTAAATTGACGTTTAATAGTCGTTAATAGAGTAATATTAAATCGAAACGAAACACTAGTCAATATTATTTTGCACTATTTGAAAGCGTTTTCTCTATTACTTTTGCACCTATTATTAATGCATCTTTGTTAAAGGTCATATTGGGGTGATGTAATCCTGGTGTCAAATCCGCACCAATACCAATCATTGCGGCTTTTACTTCTGGATGTCTAATAGTATAAAAGTGGAAATCATCGCTTCCTGAAGTAATTACTTCTTCTGCTAAATTTTCCATACCTATAACTTCCATTATCGCTTGTTTTGAAATTGCTGCGGCCTCCTTCGATACTTCAGCACCTGGTGTAATATCTTGAAATTCCCACTCGATCTTTATATCAAATAATTGTTGAATTGTATTCAAGTCTTTATCTATCTGATCTTTTAGTTGAAACAAAACACTATTACTCGCTGCTCTCACATCGATAGAAAACGTAGCATTTCCCGGAATGATATTCGCATTTTCTCCGCCTGCTTGAATTTTTGTTAGCTTCGCAGAATATGATTCGAATGGGGAAAAGTAAATGTTTTTCAATGCTTGATGAATGGCCATTACTACATCAATGGCATTATTGCCTTGATGAGGTCTAGCGCCATGTGCATCTATTCCTTTTATCTTACCTTCTACAAATAATGCCGCACCATGGTGTATAGCTGGTGAAACTTTTCCAAAAGGAAGTTCCTCAATTGGTCGTAAATGCACACCAAATAGATGTGTTACATCCGTCAAGGCCCCACGGTCAATCATCGAATTTGCTCCATTACCTTTCTCTTCTGCCGGTTGAAAGATGAAGCGGATTCGTTTATTCAACTTTTTATCCTTTAGTAACAATAATGCTCCCAACACCATAGACATATTGGCATCATGTCCACAGGAATGATTGGCACGTAACTCTCCATCCACTTCTTGCCAGAGAGCATCAATATCAGCTCGAACCGCAATTACTTCTGACCCTTCCCCGATTTCCGCTAGCAATCCAGTTACATCATCAAATCTACGATAGGAAATACCCAAACTATCCAGAATTTCCGCAAGTTTATTCGTCGTTTCATATTCCTTCCAGCTCACTTCTGGATATTGATGAAAGTGGTTAAACCACTGTAAAATTTGAGATTCTACTTGCACTTCAACTACACTCCTTTTCACCTTATAATTTATCCTATGATTTCACAAACTCGTCCTATTTGTCCATCTGTTAAGCGAACTTTTATGCCATGCGGATGAAAGGAAGAATTCGTCAATAAATCTTTTACGATCCCTTTCGTTTTCTCTCCTGATCGTTGATCTTTTTTTAATACGATATACACTTCTATGCCAGGTTTAACGTCTTTTCTATTCTGTCCATTCATTTGGATTCACCTCTTTTTTTATCGTACCACTTTCATGATCTAGTTTCAGTATTTTGAAA
This sequence comes from Psychrobacillus sp. FSL H8-0510, assembly GCF_038008345.1. NCBI lineage: Bacteria > Bacillati > Bacillota > Bacilli > Caryophanales > Bacillaceae > Psychrobacillus > Psychrobacillus sp. FSL H8-0510. The sequence goes on along the minus strand of NZ_JBBOYZ010000001.1, from coordinate 137,774 downwards.
ATTAAAGTGTGACATTGAAGGTAAATCCTAATCTAATTCTTTCCTTAACCAGTTATATTAACGCAGAAATATAGAGGGTCATGACTGGTTGTCATGACCCTCTAATTTTATTTATATTTCTATGATTTAATAACTGTATCTGAAATCTCTTCCCTTATTGGAGATTTCATGAGCTAAGCGGATTGAGGACACCGCTAAATCTGCATATGTTATTTCTTTTTTGGGGTTAAAATGATTTTTTTCTGCCTTTACTAATCCAAGTGAGTTTGCCAAAATTACATAACCAATATTTGCCTCCGTAACTTTTTTGCCATCAGTAAATTCGTTTTTAAAAATATTTTTTTGTATAGCTGCTTGCTCAAGACCTAGTGCTCGAATATACCATACGGCTAGCTCTTCTTTAGTAACAGGATTATTTACATCAAAGGTCTTTTGATCTGTTTTTAAAATACCCGCTTCTACTGCACGCTCAACAGCTTGATAGGAAGCATGTTTGGAGTTAATGTTTGTAAAAGATTGCTTCATACTCTCTGACTCTCTAATGTTTGTCTCATAAATATACGTTAAAGAATTCATCATGATCTTGATTGCTTCCCCTTTAGACACAGCTGCATCCCCGTTAAAGGTTTTTGGATCATTTACCGTCAATACCTTTGCCTTAATTAAATAGTTCAGCTCTTCTGCTGCTGTTGGATGAGAAACCTCAGGTGTCACTTCTATATTGTATTGATTAATCCATTTCCCAGAATTGGCATCTAACACATTAAAGGCAGTTTCATTGAATAACGGAGAGTATATTAAATCATAATGACTATTTTCTTTCTTGTGATTTCCCTTCATATAACTCATTTTTAGACTTAATGCTTTACTCAACGTATCCTCCACTTCTTTTAAAGAAATAACTTTATCCAATGTCGGCCATTCTTCAATTTGTGGCCTGCTTACACTTAGATTTTCCAAAGAGCCGTCCTTATAAATACTTACACTAATTTGATCCCCACTAACCATTACCCCATTTACTATACGAGGGAAGTTTAAGTAGTAATTCCCCCTTGCGTCATCGACATAACTGTCCTCTAAAGGCATAGCATATTCATGAAGATAAGATGGCACTAATTCCTTTAAGTACTTGACCGCTTGAGCAATCGCCTCTTCTTTAGAAATAGGAGCAACTTCCTCCTTAGTACCGTTCAGTTCAATCATCATACTATTTTGTGCATTATGATACTGAAGCAACTCCCCAGTTTTCTTATCAAATTCTAATGAGGAACCACTTCCTCCATTAGCGTAGTTATACATATATTGAATACTTATTACTTCTTGCCCATAACTATTTTTTACTTCTTCTACTGATTGAATACTCAACTTGACCTTGTCAGACTTTACTTGTAATAACTTTTCTGCTGCTTTCTTTGCCTCTTCCTTCGTCATTCCATTTTGCCTGACTGGCAATGCCGAGTTAGTAACCTTTTCATATTCCATTTTAGTTGGTTGTTCCGCTAAAAATTCTTTACCGTTAAACCATTCACCCGTAACAGCACTAACACTCAGAACATCAGGCACATAAACCAGTTTTACATCATTTTTCCCAGTTTCATAGTTGGTGTTAACTTGATATTGTAGCCTCGCGGTAAGATTTTCTTTCATTTTTTCTAATGCGTCCTTTTGATCTTTCACCTTTTTTACATCGTCAAAAATAGGAGATTTAGTTATTGCTGAATTATAAAAATTGACAATTTCTCCGTTTCCAAGAACTGTTACAGTTACAAGTTGATCAGCAATCGCAACATCATCCTTCAAACGATTGAAAGAAAAAGAATAACTAATAGGACTAGTTAATATTTGTTTTGAGTAATAAAAGTAATCATTATTTTCTTCATTTAATTTGTAATTCCCAGCTTTAAGAAACTTCTTAACGAAGTCAGTTGCCACTTTTTTAGCTTCTTCTTTAGAAACCTTGGCTGGAAACAAAGAGTCTGGAGTTCTAATCGGCTCATAGCTGAAGGATTCTACCTCTAAATCTTCTCCATAAAACGATATATTCCCATAAGTATCCTTCCCATTCTGCAACTTATTGAAAGACATCTGATAATTTGTTTCCTCCCTCTCCGGATAATCATATGAACTCATATGAAAATCACTAGCATTCACAAAGTCAAAAAACCCTGGAAAAGCAGAGCGAAACTTTTTAAGTAAGTCTTCCTTAGTAACAACCTTTTCTGTTGAATTCACCTGTGCTACCACATTTACTGGTTGTCCTCCTACAGTAACTGTACTCGCTGCACTAACAGCAGATGAAAACATCCCAATCGATAAAGCAGATGCAGTTAATATAATCCCTATCTTCTTCAATTTAAATAGTCCCCCTTTTTAGGTAATAATTATATTGTAAAGCAAATTTTGGTAATTATAAATAGAATATTTATATTTTTATAAAGATTCTTTCAATTAACTAATTCGACAGGAGTGCTAAATAACCTTTATCTGTAAAACATCATTTGTATTAGGTAAGGATTTTGACAACAATAGGCTAATTTCTTTTTAAAAATATACGAAACTCTTCTACAGTCTCTGTTTTTGGAAAATGATTTAGGTACATGCTATACTAATGAAGGATTTAAACGAAAAAGGAGTGTTTTAAATGACAAAAAAAGGTTATATCTTAATGGATTCTGGTGAAAAAATTGAATTTGATCTATTCCCAAATGAGGCACCAAACACAGTTGCAAACTTTGAAGAGTTAGCAAACAGCGAATTCTATAACGGAGTAGTATTCCACCGTGTAATTCCTGGTTTCGTAAGTCAAGGTGGAGACCCAACTGGTACAGGTATGGGCGGTAGCGGCAAAAACATTAAATGTGAAACAGCTGGAAACCCACACAAACACCAAGCAGGAAGCCTTTCAATGGCACATGCTGGTAAAGACACTGGTTCTAGCCAATTCTTTATCGTACACGCACCTCAACCACATTTAGATGGTGTTCATACTGTTTTCGGTCAAGTTACAAGTGGACTTGAAGTAGCAAAAGCTATGAAAAATGGCGCTAAAATGGAAAAAGTAGAAGTTTTCGACGCTGAATAAGAAAACTGACGCCGCTTTGCAGCGCAAAGCATACTCTTTCTTGAAACAAGCAAAAAGCAGCTCCCCAATAATTGGGGAGCTGCTTTTTCTTATAATAAAAATGATATGCCGAATATAAGTAGAAGAGGCACGAGTAAAACAATCCAACTTATAGGATGAGCAAAATTTAAAGTCCAACCTACGCCAAATCGCTTTTCTACCATAATACTTGGATCGTTTTTGTTCATGTAAAACATCCCGCCCTTCCAATATCGGTCCTCGTCAACAGCTATCTTGTTTTCTATGGCTGGACTGTTTTCTTCTACTTTTAATCGAGATCCACTTTGTCCTACTTTAATTACATAAATGCCAACAACTGCAAATGTTAGTATTAAGAAAGTTAGAGGGAGAGCCCACATGATAAGAGATGAGGATATCTCGGGATGAATCGTCTGCAAGTGAAAATATCCCATCATAAGTGTTATTCCAATAGTGATAAAGAGCGCTAACAAACTCGTATATTTTCGAAATGCTAGTTGCTGCACAAGTGAAGCTTTTTTATTGGATGGATTAAGGCGAGCTCCCGAAAATTTCATACCTTCACTCATCATAAGGAACATACCTTGCATCACAAGTAAAATAAGTGGCAGTGCAACTACACTAAAATATGTTTTTTCGCTGAACGCATCTGCTTCTCCTGTAGGTCCCCAGTGAGTAGGAATCATCTCTGGCATTTGGTCATATTTCATAAATGTATATATGATTAAACCTATAGTAACAAACATAGGAAAGATAAAGAGTACACGGGGTATTAGTTTGAGCTTTTCCTGAAACTTTACATCAACTACTCTCACTTCACTTTTCCCTATTAACCACCCTTGTGTTTCTTTTAGTCTTTTCATTCGAAGATGCATCATAAAATAATAGCCAATGCTCACAAACAACGTTGTAAACTGAACTCCTACACTCACTAAAGCTAACGTTTCTTCTGCCGGATTTTGAGTTAAAGCCCACCAGAGATAGACCCCAAAAATAATCATTCCGAACGTTAGTACAACCGTCGTATACGTATTTTTTAATTTTATCACCACTGAATCTTTTGTATGACTATCTGGTATATACACGCCAAATGCTTCTGTTGGCTTTAGAAATTTCGGCATAAATGCTTGTAAAATAGTTATAAATAATAGGATGAATCCAAAGAGTGTAATAATCATTTGTTCCCCTCCTCAATATTCTGTACGAGCTTGCGTACCATCTCTACTAGTTCTTCTTCTGAGAGCTTTCGAACTAATCCCTCTGTAATAATTGGTCTTAGCTGAGCTTCAAGTTTTTGCTTTTCTTCCTCTGTTGCCTTCGGAATACCACTTGGTCGAATAATTACACCTGATTTTGCCACTATTTGTATAAACTCTTTTTCCTCTAGATAGTGATATGTCTTATTTACTGTATGCATATTCATCCCAAGATCACTCGCAAACGCTCTAACAGACGGTAGCGAGTCACCTGGCTTTAACTCACCTCGTACTATACCTTCCATAAGTTGGTGTGCCAACTGCAAATAGATGGGGACATCAGAATTAGATTCTATTTCAATAAACATGAGTCACCCTCCCTTATTTTGTTCTATATATAGCATAACACATTTGTTCTATATATAGTAGAGCAAATAACAATAAAAAAACCCTACTTAGACTCTAAGTAGGATTGATATTTAGTTCAAAAGATATTGTTTTCCTTTTTCATAATAGATTTGCATTTCCTGAGAAGGAACCATTCCTCCGCCAGTTGCCCAAACTATATGAGTAGTTTTTTTCAAGGGTACTCCTTGTGTTGTTAAATGAATTGGTCCTGTCATGCCCGCAAGTGCAGAAGGTTCTAATAGAATATTTTCCGTGTCAGCCAATAAAGCTAAAAGCTCATAAAGTGTTTTATCTTTAATCGTGAAGCTTCCACTTATGAGCTGCTCAAGCGTTTTTCCTACAAACCCTGACGGTCGACCTACAGCCAGTCCATCTGCAACTGTTTTGTTATCAAGGCCGATATCAGCTACTGAAATATTTTCATGTAATCCGGTCATTAAACCAAGTAGCATGCAAGGGGAGTTCGTAGGCTCTGCAAAAAAGCACTGCACATAGTCCCCGAATATTAGTTTTAGTCCAAACGCCACTCCTCCTGGCCCACCACCAACTCCACAAGGCAAATATACGAAAAGTGGATGTTCGGCGTCGACAATGATTTGCATTTGTTCTAGTTGAGTTTTCAACCTACTTGCTGCAACAGCATATCCGACAAATAAGTCGATGGAATTTTCGTCATCGATAAAAAAGCACTTTGAATCTTTCTCCGCCTGTTTCCTACCTTCCATCACCGCAATACTATAGTCAAAGTCATACTCTACAACCGTTACGCCTTTTGAACGAAGCATATCCTTTTTCCATTGTTTCGCATCACTAGACATATGCACAGTTACTCGAAATCCTAATTTGGCACTAATTATTCCTATGCTTAGTCCAAGATTTCCAGTAGAACCTACTGCAATCGAGTAATTTGAGAAAAACTGTCTAAATCTATCGGTTGAGAGAATAGCATAATCATCTGTTTCTTCCAATAAACCTTCTCGCATCGCAAGTTGCTCTGCAATTTTAAGCACCTCATAAATACCACCACGGGCCTTTATAGATCCTGAAATTGGTAAGGCATTATCACATTTTAACAGCAATTCTCCATCAAACTCTGTATGAAAGAATTTTTTTATGGAAGATTCCATTGTAGGAATTTTTACAAGTGGAGACTCAATAATCCCCTTTGCTTTTGCTGTTTCTGGAAAAGCAATACATAAATAAGATGCAAAGCGATCTAAACGATCGCTTGCATCTTGAACCATTTCAGCAGTAACAGAAACATTTTTTAATGCCTCTTCTGAATCTATTTTATTTGGATTAAACCATATTATTTCTTCTTTCCTTTGCATCTTGGAGATTAAGGGGAATTTCATTTCTAATTGCTGGTTATTCATCGTTGTAAACCCTTTCTATTCTAAACTCAACACATGCGTAGTATCCGGAGAGCGCTCGTCAAATTTAAACCCGTTAGCACGGTAAAATGAATCTGCCTTTGCTGACTCTGTTTTAGTTGTTATTTCCTTAAAGTGACCTTTGGCATTTTCAGAAACCACTTTCAACAGTTCGCTTCCTATACCCTTTCGACGATGCTCAGGTAATGTATAAAATCGATATAGTCTTGCGGAATTGTCTGCTTCACTAGCAGTATTTTTAAACAAACCACCTAGTGCTACTAGTTCATCTTCATCCCATGCCCCATAAATTGCCTCTCCTTGTTCGCTGAAGCGATGTGTCCCGTCTTCATATTCGGAAGCTAATCTGGATACAAAACGATACCCTTCCTTTTCACTTTCTTGAATTAGTTTGGATACGTTGACTGCGTTCAAATCTGAAATATTTTTCACTTCGATTGACATATACGTTCCTCCATTCTATTTTTGAAAAATGAACTCTTTGTTACTTTCTATATAGGAAGGCAAATCCCCTCTATATGTTTAATATATTACCATCATCCATGCTTTATACTGTCCTGCTTAGTAGACGTCATTTACAATCAGGGTTTATTTTGGTGATTCTGTTGAAGCAAGTAAAATCACTGTATCATTTACTTATGGCAGAACTTATGAGGAACATTAACGTCCCTATATTAAATTAACCAGAGGAGTGAGACGATGGGATTTTGGTATTTCTTAATACTATTCGTAGGAATATTTTTAGTAATTAAGGGGCTACTTGGAAACAAAAAATTCATTTTAATAGTTGTTGGACTATTATGTATTGCGTTATCAATATTTATGTTTTCTCCAGGAAGTGCTGAAATCATTTCAGAAATATTCCATTTAAATAGAGGTCGGTAGTTTGAAGTCGTGCTCGTGGAAAGGATTTTCATATCTATTAAATAAGCCCATGCTAGTTAGCATGGGCTTTCGTTTACTATTTTATAGCAGCTAATCTAGCTTCTACTTCTTCTTCAGATAATTTATGTTCTACAATGTAACGATTGCGTGGATGCTCGCGGCATTCGTCCGAACAGCTGCGTAGATACTTATGTTCGTTTTCTTCTGAGCAAAGAATTTTGTCATTACAATCAGGATTTGCGCAGTTTACATAACGCTCACATGGCTCCCCTGTGAAATGGTCTTTACCAACCACGACATGCTCTACTTGGTTTACCGGGACAGCGATACGCTCATCGAATACGTACATTTGTCCATCCCAAAGTTGTCCACGTACTTCTGGATCCTTGGCGTAAGTTGCAATTCCACCATGTAGTTGACCTACACCCTCAAATCCTTCTCTTACTAACCATCCTGAGAATTTTTCACAGCGTATTCCGCCCGTACAATACGTAAGTACTTTTTTACCTTCGAACATTTCTTTGTTTTCAATCATCCAGTCTGGTAGGTCCCGGAAGTTGCGAATTTCTGGACGAATCGCACCACGGAAATGTCCTAGATCGAATTCATAATCATTACGAGCATCAATGACAACAGTATCCTCAGCCTGCATTTGTTCGAAAAACTCTTTTGGAGAAAGGTATTGTCCTGTTATTTCATTTGGATTAATATCGTCCACTAATCCTAAATGCACAATCTCTTTTTTAGGACGTACATGCATTTTTTTAAAGGCATGTCCTTCTGCTTCATCTATTTTATACACCATGTCAGCAAATCGTTCGTCTGCCTTCATCATATTCATGTATGCCTCAGTTTGTTCAAACGTACCTGAACAAGTTCCGTTTATACCTTCGTCTGATACTAAAATACGCCCTTTTAACCCGATTTCCTTACATGCTGCAAGATGTTCTTGCGCAAATGTTACTGGATCTTCAATCGGGACATATTTATAGTAAAGTAATACTCTGTATGCATTTGTGTCCATTTTTTACTCCACCTTTTCTAATTTTGTCCACCGTATAATATACCAAAAAAAACAGCAAATGTTAAATAGATTGTTTTCTTTTTATAATCAAAAAACGAACAAGCAAGCATATGAATGCCTCTTGTTCGTTTATATATTCTTGTCTATTTATTGGCAATTTCTATCGCACGATTGGTACCTTCTGCAGCTGCATCTAGCGCTTCCTGGGCACTATATTCGATCACCCATAGTCATTGCTATCATTTGGTCACGTGTCACATCAAACATGCAATTCCTAAGTGTCTTTGGATTTGTCTTATTTCAGAACGCATATGTGCCCATGGCTTTGCATCTAAATAAGATAGCGGATAATTCATTAAATAAATTGAGTGTTATCTTCAACTGATCGGATACATTAATGATAAATCATGTTTGCTTGGAGGCATATCATTAACTTCTATGTCACCAATTTCCATCCAAGATCCCACTTGTTATATTTTCTAACCTGCGATCATTCGACCGACAAGAACAAAAAGCTCTCCCAGTTCAATAGATATGTTATTCGTTTTCTGATATCAATCAATTCAACCTTTTCATAGCACTCTTATAGATATTAGTTATACCAATTAAATTCATTCTACTAAACAAAAATTTACTAGAAAGGAGTCTCTCATGCGCTTATTATTTACTATACTAGTAAGTTTATGTTTAATAGCAGGCTGCGATAACTCGGAAAACAGTATACAACCAATTTCCAACGACAAGTTATTAATCATAGCGCACCGCGGGGCTTCTGCTTTTGCACCGGAGCATACGATGACTGCTTATGAGATAGCCCACCAAGCGGATGTAGACTATATTGAAATAGATTTACAAATGACAAAGGATGGAGTGTTAGTTGCTATGCACGACGAAAAGGTTGATCGTACAACGGATGGACTTGGCTTTGTAAAGGAGTATACGTTGGAAGAATTGAAGCAGTTAAATGCAGGGAAATGGTTTAATGAAGCATATCCAGATTTGGCTAACAAAGAGTTTGAACAAGAGAAAGTCCCCACCTTAGAAGAGATTTTTGTTCAGTTCGGGGATGATGTAAATTATTATATTGAGTTAAAGTCACCACGTATTTATAAGGGAATGGAAGAGAAGCTTTTCAGTTTATTAAAAAAGTATGATTTATTAGGAGAGGACCACACCTTGCCAAAAGTTATTGTGGAGTCGTTCAATGAGGATACTTTAACAAAGTTTCATACACTAGAGCCGACGCTTCCTCTTGTTCAACTGTTTAGTTTCAAAGAGAAAGCTGCGTTATCTCATCTAGATTATGAACGTTTGCAAACTTATGCTAGTGGAATTGGGGTTAATTTAAAATCGGTCGATCAAGAATTTATTCACGAAGCCCAATTAAATGGATTGCAGGTGCATCTATATTCTATTAAAACTGAAAATGAAATGAAGAATGCAATCCATCTTGATGCAAACGGGGTATTTGTTGATAATCCCATCTTAAGTGAGCTCCAGTAGAAAGTTAACTTCCTGCTTGAAGCGCATGCTCACATAATTTATGGAAGCTTGCTTCAAATTTTTCATTGTCTTCTTTTTGACGTTTCTTAGGACCCTTTAAGCGCCCCCCTGCCTGTCTAATTTTCTTAGATATATGGCGACTGTCTAACAGTTGGTCAATGTTCTCAGGAGTATACCATCGTCCGTTTTGATCGATTGCAAAACCTTGCTTAGCCAATACCATTGCCGCTAGGCCATAGTCTTGGGTAACGACTATGTCCCCTTTTTTCACTCTATTTACTAGAACAAAGTCTACTGCATCTGCTCCTTTAGATACCATTATTGTATCTGCACCTTCTCGTTGCATATAATGCGCAGTATCACATAGTAAAGTAACGTTCATTTTAAACTTTTTCGACACAAAAATCGTTAAATCTACTACTGGACATCCGTCAGCATCAACTAAAACATTTACCATTTTACGCACCTCATTTTCACTTGCTTATCCTTACATTATATTATATCCAATCTAGTAAAGTATAATCTGTCGGAATTGTCTTTTAACCTTCCTACTTATCCTTATCTTTGAAAAAAAAACGCCCAAATTTCTGGACGTTTACTTTTCATATGCTCCTAAAATTTCTACTGCTTTTTCTGTTACCGACGTATCTACCGCCTTATCAAAATCTACATCCCCACTAATAGCTCCGTTTTCTTTGTATGCATTATATTGTTTTAATACATCATCTAAAAACATTGTACCGTCTGGGTTTAATCCAGTTACAAATACTTTTTCCCAAAGCGAAGTATCTTTTAGAGATGTATGCTTTGTCATGATGTCTATAATTTCAGCTTTGTTCTCCCCTTTAATAAAGGCATCATTGTAATCACGAACCCCTTTTAAATAGGCAGCCATGAACCGCAGGGAGACCTCCTGTTCATCACTCATGAACTGTGGTGAACCTAATACCATAGCAATTTGAGACTCAGGTGCATAGTCAGTCGCATCTCCAAACCGTTGATGAAATCCATTTTCAACACCTTGCGCTATTAATGGCTCAATTTGTAATGCTGCATCAATCGATCCATTTTCAATTGCACCTAGCATACTTCCGAAATCTGCAAGTAATACAAGCTCTACATCCTCAGTTGTTAATCCAGCATGCTTTAGCATTTCCAAATAGATATATTCATCAATCGAGTTTTTAGAGGATATTGCAATTTTTTTTCCCTTAAAATCTTCATAACTTTTTATTTCATCTACCATTTGATTTCCGATTACAAATGAAAAATAAGATTTTCCTGGAACATTATGCCCTTTGTCTGCAATAATTTTCACGTCAATTCCTTGTGCAATAGCATTAAAGAATGACGCAGTCGATACTCCTCCTGCGATATCTACATCTCCAGAAGCAAGGGCCGGCAACATTTCATCACTATTCGAGAACACCGCAAACTCTACATCTATATTGTAATCCTCAAAGTACCCTTTTTCTTTTGCGATATAAAACCCAGCTCCAGAGGCAGATCCATCTTCAGCGATAACAACCTTAACCTTTTCCTCTAGTGGTGCAAGATCTCCTGAAGGATTTTCTTTACTCACCTCATCATCTACTTTGGATGAACTGTCCTTATCTTTAGAACTACATGCACTTAGTAAAAGTACAAAAGATACTACAATTAAAAAGCCCCACTTTTTCACATATTTCCTCCTTACTTTCTCGACTTTTGAACTTCCTGCTGTAGATGATTCCAGATCGCTATAAACTGCTCCGCCATTTCCAGATTGGCACGAACTTGCTCCATCGTACGTGGTCTTGGCAGAGGTACTTTTATCTCTTCTACTATCTCTCCCGGTTGAGCACTCATCAATACAATACGGTCACTTAATAACAAAGCCTCATCGATACTATGCGTAATAAAAATCACCGTTTTTTTCGTCTCAGACCAAATAGATAGCAGCTCTTCTTGCAAGATGAACTTGTTCTGTTCATCCAGCGCTGCAAATGGTTCATCCATTAGCAATATTTCCGGATCATTTGCAAAAGCTCGTGCAATACTTATCCGTTGTTTCATGCCCCCTGAAAGTTCTTTTGGGTATAGCTTTGAGAACTTTGTAAGACCAACTTTCTTTAAATAATAATTGGTTTGCTTTCGAACAAACTCTTTAGGCAGATGACGCATATTCAGTCCAAATGCTACATTTTCTTCTACAGTCAACCAAGGAATAACTCCCTTTTCTTGAAATACCATTGATTGCAATGGCCGGAAGTCTGTATCTGATTCTATTGAAAATGTACCCGAACTTGGTTGTTCCAGGTCAGCAAGTATTCGTAGTAAAGTTGTTTTTCCACATCCACTTGGACCAACTATACAGACAAACTCTCCTTCTTCTACGTTTAACGTAATATTTTGTATAGCTGTCACACTATTATTTTTTTTATAAAATACTTTCGTGAGATTATCAATAGAAATTTTTACTGGTTGGTCCATCTAATCACCTCCAAGGGATAATTTTTCTTTGTAGTCCGCGTAATAAAAGAGAAAACATAAATCCAAAGAAAGAAATGAGGATCAATCCGACGAACATTTCTTTTAACATAAACGCTTTATAGGAAGTCCAGATTAAATAACCGATACCTGATGTTGCCCCCATCATCTCAGCTGCGACAATCGTCAGTAGCGCAATCGCCTGCCCCATTTGAATTCCTTCTAACATAACTGGAAGGGCGCCCGGGAAAGCAATTCTAAGAAAGAAATCAGTGGGGCTTGCACCATAATTTTTGGCTACGTCTAAGTGAACTTTTTCTATATTCAATACGCCAGCGACAGTATTAATAACCACTGGGAAAAATACACTTCCTGCAATAGTAACAACTTTTGAAAAATCTCCAATACCAAAAAGGATAATGATGATCGGTAGTAAAGCCAAAGTCGGGATAGGCATAAAAGCCATGACAATCGGTGAGATAAAATGACGGATCGGGGCGTACAATCCCATTAGTAGCCCAATAATTATTCCTGGTATTACACCTAATAAAAATCCTGCGGCTATTCTATACAAAGAGACAGAAATATGTGTCCATAACAACCCACTTGTCATCAATTCAAAAAATGTAGAAACAATGGCAGATGGGGGTGGAAAAAATCGTATATCAAGTACACCTGTTCTTGAACAAATTTCCCAAAGTAAAAGAATGAAAATAGGAGAAATAATGGTTAATAATTGTTTTCCTCTCTCTTTTACCTGTCGCTTCTTCCATTCTTGTTGTTCCATTTCATAGGGATTGTATAATTTACCCTCTTTTTCCTCGTGCATTTTTCACCACCTCTTGTAAAAATAATATGATGAAAGGGGAATTTGTGTGAAAGACATACGGTATACTAGATAGTATCTATCAGAATTTTCTAGTTTGACAGAAAAGACGTAGGATGATAAATTGGTAAATATTTGGGGGAGGTAATTTATTTGTCGTCGAAGGAGTTAACTTCTAATAGGGAAATGCCATATTTCGTTATTAGTGTTATTTTCAGTTTGTTATTATACATACTTGCTATCGTGTCTTTATTTGGTATAGCTATTTTATTAATTCTTTTCGTATTTTTGCTTTATGCTAATGTAGTTATGCTCGGCTCTATTCGAGGAAATGGGATACGTATTAGTGAAAAGCAATTCCCGGATGTATACGCGCGTGTCGTGTCTTTATCTGAAAAAATGAACATAAAAAAAGTTCCTGATGTGTTCGTTATTCATTCAGAAGGAGCATTTAATGCATTTGCTACAAGATTTCTAGGAAGAAATATGGTAGTTATTTATTCGGAAGTTTTTGAGTTAGCTAGAGAACGAGGTGAAGCAGAGCTCGATTTTATCATTGCCCACGAACTTTCTCATGTAAAGAGAAGACATGTGTGGAAGAACATTTTAATCATGCCTGCACAATTTATACCATTTCTCTCGCAAGCGTATAGTAGATCATGTGAATATACCTGTGATCGTGAAGCTGCCTATTATATACAAAATGGAATGGCTGCTAAACAAGCGCTTACCATTCTTGGCGTTGGAAAAAAGTTATATTCAGAAGTAAACGAAGACGCATATTTGGAACAAATCCATACAGAATCGAATATTGCCGTATGGTTAAGCGAAGTGTTATCCAGTCATCCACTTTTACCTAAACGAATTCAAGCTGTCGGGAACTTTATGAGAATAGAAGGTACACCAAATTACTATTCTAACTCCAGCAAAATTGCTCTTGGAGTGGGTGCACTCATTGGAATTTTCTTTGTTTGTTATATTGCGGTCATAGCTTTATTTGCAGCTGGTACACTCACTTATGCTAGTTTGTTTTCTGGGAGTATTTTCAATGAACTATCTCCTGAAGAAGATTATTTAAGTGATGAGTATTCATTGACCTTAACTCCTCTAATGGAAGCTGTTTCAGATGGGGATGAAGAAAAAGTTAATAGTCTACTATCTAGTGGAATTGATATAGAAGAGATGGACTCAGAGCGAACAACTGCTCTTCATTATGCAATATACGCAGGAAATATTGCGATAGCAGAAAAGTTATTAGAGGCTGGGGCTAATCCAAATACCTCAGATAATTACTCTAATACGTTAACCGCTGCATTGGAATACCAAAACTATGAAATGGCTGCTCTCCTATATGAGTATGGAGCAGATCCAAAGATAGTTGACCCACAAGGTTTATCCGCCTTAAACATGCTTGAGGTGTATAGCGAGGAAGAATTTTTAGATATTATAAGATAAGTATTGAGATAAAGCATAAGATGTCCTGTTTCTACTGCTTTCGAAGGACTTTAGACTTTCTATTATTATCGTTTGAATTTTAGTGATATTGGTTGTGACGTCCGTCATAACCAATATCACTTTTTTGTTATTCTTATGTTGTTTGTCAGTCGCCTGCCTACATCTCTTAGACAACTAATGAAAGGTACTTTTTATTATTATGAAATTGGTCTATTTAATAACAAATTTTGTACTGCTATAACCTGCCTTTTGTTTCTCCACTTCTAAAATGGCTGGGATCGCTGCTTTTAGCTCTGCTACATGGGAGATAACGCCAATCATACGTCCAGATTTTTGCAGATCAACTAATGTATCGATTGCTTTGTTGAGAGACTCCTCATCAAGAGATCCGAATCCTTCATCGATAAACATGGTCTCGATACGAATATTGCCTTGGAAGCTTTGAATAACATCGGCCATTCCAAGTGCTAGACATAATGAAGCATTAAACTTTTCGCCACCTGACAATGTTTTTACGTCTCGTTTCTGACCTGTATAAGCATCATATACATCCAACCCGAGTCCACTTTGTTTCCCATGCGTTTCCTGTCTATCACTTCGCAGCAATTGGAACTGACCATTCGACATATGCTTTAATCGTTCGTTCGCTGCCTGAACAATTTGCTCCAAGTATTCTATTTGTACATATCGCTCAAATGATATTTTCTTTTGGTTATGCCCCCTCAATATGTCATAGAGATCCATAATTCGATGTACTTGTTCCTCTAATAGAGTAATTCTCTCACTAGTAGAAGCAATCTTATCTTCTATTTCTTTTCCTGCCTTTACGTACTCTTTTGTACTATTACATATCGTTAAAGCCTGCTCGTATATTTCTTTTAACTGATTCAATTCATCCTCGAGAGGCTTTAGTTCAACTTTTGTTTTGTTTTCCAGTTGTCCTTTTCTTTCTCTTACTTGCTCCGTAAATGTATGGAGCCTTTGCTTATATTCTTCACATTGATATTTTAGGGCTGAGCGCTCTGTTTCGGTTAGTTTAGCAGCCAAATACTTTTCTAAAGTTTCAAACGTTGCTTTGCTCAAGGATTCTCTAAATTGGGTTAAAGCTTTTTCGCGTTTTACTTCCGCTTCTTGTAATGATTTAGAGGTATGCTCTAGTGCTAAGCGGGCTGTGGTACACGCATCATGGGAAGACTGCATCCTATTTTGTACATTTTCCCATGCAAGGGCTAATTGTTCTTTTTGCTTTGTTGCAAAAGTAATTTCTGTTTGTAGATTTTGTAAAGTCGGTATATGACCAGGTATTGTGGAAAGCTTCGACTCATATACCGCTCTTGCTTGCTTCACTTGGCTTGACTGCTCTCTGTAAAATGCTTCCATCTCTAAGTTACTCTGTTCTAGATTTTCAACTTTGGCTATGGACTCTTTATAAGGTTGTTTTAAAGAAAATAGCAGTTCTTTTTTTAAGCGAAGTTGCTGTACCTCTCTTTGCAAATCGAGCAGATTGGTTTCTACTTGCTCGACCAATTCTGCCTCTACTTCATGTTCCTTCAACTGAACGAGCACTTTTTGTATTTGAGCTTCTGCTGTTTCTTTTTTCGCTTTAAAGGTCAATAAAGTCGATTCTTCCTTATTTAACGCAGCCTTCGCCATTCGAAGCTCACCTTCATCAACAAAACTTTCACCTATATCAATATGCAATGTGGAATGCTCTTTGCTACCACATACTGGACATGGCTCGCCCTCTACTAGTTTAGATGCAATTAAACTTGCCTGATTCCCTAACCACTGTTGTTCAATATCCTCATACGTTTCTTTGCATTGTTCAAATTTGTCCTGTTGCTTGGCTTCCGCTGAGATCAGTATATGCAGTTCCTGGTCAACGACTTTATATTCTTGCAGTTTGTTATGCTGTGCTTGGAGCAAAGTAAGCTGTTGCACCATACTGTCTAAAGGTTCTAGTAGTTCTTCTAACTTCTCTATTTCTAACTTCTGTTCTTTTAACAAGTTCTTATGTTTTTGGAGATTAGCAGCTATTGTCGAAAGCTTTTGTTCAGCCTCTAAACTACCTTTTTCAAGTAATAACAACTCTTTCCTCTTAATCTCCAACTCTTCAAATATAGGTAATAGACTGTTTAAATAGATAACCATTTCCACACTTTTTTCGCGTGCTTCTTTATTATTCGATTCGGTTGTAAAGATAATTTCTGTTTGTTTCAAATTATCCTCTGCAATCATATTTTCTTTCTGCGCTTTCTCCAATAAAGTCCGCTTTCCTCTAACCTCTAGCTCAAGCTCATTGAAATAAGCTTCAATTGGCTCTATAATACTTGCACGCTCCGCAGAATCTAACTGTTGCTGCTTTTCTAAGAACTCATTTTCACGCTCTTTTAAGGCCTTAAGTTGTTGTTCCTTTACTTCCAACTCGATAAAGCGATCATTGATAGCTTTGGTTTCATGATAGACCTTCTGTTTGTTCATATGAAGCTCATATGCTTCTTCATATTTACGTTCGTCTTGTATAATTTTCTCTTTGTAAAAGCTAGTCTCTTCTTTTAATGCCTCTACTAATTGAAAGGTGTTAAAATTAGCTTCATTTATTAATGTAAAAAGGTTAGATTCACGTAGTGGAAAGGAAGCAATAATTTTTTCTGTAAAATTATCCTGTGTCAATTGTTCTTTTCTAAGTTCTGCCTCTGCAATTATCTTTTTCTCTTTGAGTTTTTCATGAATCATTTTATAGGGCTCTGTTTTAAAAATCTTTCGTAAAATAGCTTCTTTGTTTTCTGTAGTAGAGGTCAATAGCTTTCGAAACTCTCCCTGTGGGAGCATGACAATTTGACTGAACTGATCTAAAGTCAACCCAATGATTTCTTCTACCTTTTTGTTGATCTCCGATACAATCTGTCGTTCGACAACAGGTACTTCTCCAGCAGCTTGTATCTCAAAAAATTCATATCGTTCACCCGTTGCACCTTTATTGCCTTTTTTCACGTGACCTAATTGTCGCAATATGCGGTAACGTCTATTATGTATCTCGAAGACTAACTCAACAGAAGTATGTGTATCATCTGTTGCGAAATCACTACGCATCGTTTTCGTATCGCGACGATCCTCCCCGCTTCCTGAACCGTAAAGCGCAAAACAAATCCCATCAAATATAGTTGTTTTCCCTGCTCCTGTTGCTCCGGAAATAACAAATAGCCTATTTCCTTTTAGTTCAGTAAAGTCAATTGTTTCTGTGAATTTATAAGGACCAAACGCACTCATTTTCAGTTGAATCGGTTTCAATTGGATTTTCCCCCTTCCCGTTCTTCTCGTGCTAATACAGTTAATACTTCTTTAAATATTTCCCCGGTCTCTACCGATGCTTCTTTACCACTAACTTCGGAGTAAAACGAACGGAACAGTGTATATTCATCCTTTTTCGTCCGTCCAACTTCTGGTTCTTCTGACAAACCAATTAATTGAAACGCTTTTCTTTCGACGTGCATGGCATTAGGATAAACGGTCCGGATTTGTTCCATCGGAGATAAAACTGGCGTATCATCTAGTAATTTCACGAACACATAATCTTCACTAACAGGTTGCATTAATATATCCTGCAAAAAACCCTCAACCGTTCTCATATCTCGAGTTGGTGCAAGTAATCTTTTTTCTACAGTCGTTTTACCTTCTGCATCCATCTCCACGATGAAAAAGCCCTTTTTATGGTGCTCCTCCGAAATAGAATATTTTAGTGGTGAACCTGAATAGCGGATTGTTTCGTTTAAAACATAGTGGGCTTGATGTAAATGCCCTAGAGCCGTGTAATGAAACGGTTGGAATAGACTTGCATTTACATATTCTGCTCCACCTATAGCTAAAGGACGTTCGGAATCACTTGTATTTTCCTGTTCTTGACCATGTGGGGTAACAAAGGCATGTCCTACAAATACATGCCTTTTTGTTTTGTCCATCTTCTCTTCTATTAATTCTATTATTTTTTTCATAGCTTGGTTATGTGTAATTATTGTCTCATCTTCCATTAGATATCGGACTTGGGAAGGATCCGCGTATGGCACAAGGTGGAAATGCACCTCTCCATAAGTATCGTTTAAAACTATAGATTTCATGTTCCGACTTAATTGTCCCACAATATGTAAACCCGTTTCTTTCATAAGCTGGCTACCAAAGTTTAGTCGACTAGGGCTATCATGGTTTCCTGCAATAGTTAATAATGGGGTATTGCGTTTCAACACAATCTCTGCAAACAATTCATCCAATAAGTGTACCGCTTCCGTTGGTGGTACTGCTCGATCGTACAAGTCTCCTGCAATAATTACTGCATCTGGCTTTTCTATATCAATTGCTTGGAGAAATTGTTCTAATACAAATCGTTGATCCTCTGTCATATATATCCCTTGAACCAATTTACCCAGATGCCAGTCTGCTGTGTGAAAAAATTTCAATTTAATTCACTCCTTCTATTATTATTCGTTTATTTGATAATTCTAAAGTAATAGGAAATTATGGATATTGAAAAATTTTTGATGCACCTCGTTTACCTCCATGTTATGATGAAAAAAGGGAGGAGGATTTATCATGTCAGCAGAAACTTATCAACTCGCGGCCATTATAATTTATATGATCGCAATGCTCGCAATTGGGTGGTACTCTTATAGAAAAACTACCAATTTAACGGATTATATGCTCGGCGGACGCTCACTAGGTCCCGCTGTTACCGCACTTAGTGCTGGGGCTGCAGATATGTCTGGTTGGTTACTTATGGGTTTACCAGGCGCAATTTATTTATCAGGAATGGGTGAAGCTTGGATAGCCATCGGTCTTACAATTGGTGCATATTTAAACTGGCTATACGTAGCACCGAGACTTCGTGTATACACAGAAGTATCAAGCAATTCTATTACAATTCCTAGTTATTTAGAAAGCCGTTTAAAGCAATCATCTCGATTATTACGTGTTGCATCCGGTTTAATCATTTTACTATTTTTCACGTTCTATGTATCCTCTGGAATGGTAGCAGGAGGAGTTTTCTTTGAAAGCTCATTCGGTTTAGACTATCATACAGGACTTTTAGTCGTATCAGCAGTAGTTGTAGCTTATACATTATTTGGAGGGTTCCTTGCTGTTAGTTATACAGATTTCCTTCAAGGATTACTTATGTTCCTTGCTTTAATATGTGTACCAATCTTTGGTGTATTTATGACTGGTGGAATTGGTGAAACAGTGGAGTCTATTAAAGCTGTGAATCCTACGCACTTAAGTCTTATCGCTGGAACAACAGCTGCAGGTATCATTTCCTCTATAGCTTGGGGCCTTGGTTACTTTGGACAGCCACATATTATCGTTCGCTTTATGGCTATTAGTTCTGTTAAAGAAACTAAACAAGCTCGCAGAATTGGTATCGGTTGGATGATTCTAAGTCTTCTAGGCGCAATTACTACAGCACTTGTTGGTGTTGCATATTTCCAACAAAATCCGGATGTTTCACTTTCAAGTCCTGAGGCAGTATTCATCGTACTAGGACAAGTTGTTTTCCATCCGTTTATCGCTGGTTTAGTATTAGCAGCAGTTTTAGCAGCTATTATGAGTACAATCTCATCTCAATTAATCGTTACTTCTTCAGCTTTAATAGAGGATTTATACAAAGCCATTATTAAAACAGATGCATCCGACAGAACATATGTAAACTATGGTCGTATCGCTGTATTAGTAGTTTCCGTAGCTGCTGCAATCCTTGCTTGGGAACAAAATGAAACAATCTTAGGTCTTGTTGCATTTGCATGGGCAGGCTTCGGTGCAGCATTTGGTCCGGTTATCTTGCTAACACTTTACTGGAGAAAAATTACTTCCACTGGTGCATTAGCAAGTATGATTGTCGGGGCTGTCGTTGTAGTATTCTGGGGTACAAATGATACACTTTCAGGAGCACTATATGAAATCGTCCCTGGTTTTGTTCTTGCATTGATCGTGGCAGTTGTAGTCAGCTTAATGACATACAAACCGAATGCTGAAATCGAAAAAGAATTCGATGAAACATTACGTTTGTTGAAGGAAAGTAAAGAAAAATAACATTAAAAATCAAGTAATAACACGGATTTGTAAAAATTTCTTACACAAAGTATTTCTATGAATACGTTTTGTTATTCAAAGGTTATTTAATAACTGGGTAAGGATAATTATATGATTATGCAAGCAGCATCTCTTCATGGAGGTGCTGCTTTTGCTTTTATTATAAAGGACTATTCACTCTTTTATGTTGGTATAACCTATATGTCCTATATGACACTTGTCATACTTATGACTTGACGTTTATGCCTACTACTAATTTGTGATTTTCCTTATTATTAAGGTAATAGTTCTTACTAGGAGGAATAAAATGAGCAGAGAAAAAACACTCGCATTACGTAAAAACGTAAAACCCTTTGAAAACTCAGAGTTAAATAAGAGTATTATTCAACTAATCAATACTATCCCACCATTTTTCATCTTATGGTTTTTAGCTTATATAAGTTTAGATGTGTCCGTTTGGCTAACCGTTGCTTTGTCTGTTATCGCAGCAGGATTTGTCGTTCGAGTATTCATCATCTTTCATGATTGTACACATGGTTCTTTCTTTAAAAATAAAAAAGCCAATGATATAACTGGAACAATCACCGGAATCATTACGCTTTTTGCCTATGAAAAATGGAAACGCGAACATAATATCCATCATGCTACTAGTGGAAACCTAGACAAACGCGGTGTCGGCGATATTTGGATGATGACCGTTGATGAATATATAGAAGCAACACCAATGAAAAGACTTTCCTATCGTTTATATAGAAACCCGATCGTAATGTTCGGTTTAGGACCAGCGCTACTTTTCTTAGTAAGCAATCGTATAAACCGTAAAGGTGCCCGCGGAAAAGAACGCAACAATACGTATTTAATCAATATATCTGTAGTTGCTATTTATGCGTTAATGATTTGGTTAATTGGATGGCAAGCATTTGCGATTATCCAAGGAACAATACTTTTCGTAGCTGGTTCATTAGGAATTTGGTTATTTTATGTTCAGCATCAATTTGAAGATTCTTATTTTGAAGATGAGTCAGAATGGGATTATGTAAAAGCAGCTATAGAAGGAAGCTCTTATTACAAGTTGCCACGTGTTTTACAATGGGTAACTGGAAATATCGGATTCCATCATGTGCATCATCTAAGTCCACGTGTTCCTAACTATAACTTAGAAAAAGCGCATGACTCTACACCACCTTTACACCAAGCTACTACGATTAACTTACGTAAGAGTTTGGAGTCTATCCACTTCCGACTATTCGATGAGGATAATAAAAGTTTTGTTAACTTTAAAGAGATAAAACATTTATTAAATAATACTAAGCAAAATACGAAGTTGAACTCAAAAAACTCAACATTTGAAAGTAAGTAAAATTCTGCAAAAACCATTCCCAGAATTACCTAGGAATGGTTTTTGCATTATAATGAATATAACTATACATAGGTAAGAAGGTGAAATACATGTCCAAATGGTATCAAATATTCCCCAAATATCCTTGGCTAAGTATTTATGCTTGGATTGTTTTTTGCATTTTTCCATTCTTTTTTATATTTAGATCTACAACTCCTTTAGAGATTGTTATTGGTTTAGCACTAACCTTACTATTTTTCATTGCCTATCGTTCATCCTTTTCTACTAAAGGTTGGTTACTATATCTCTCCGTTGCACTACAAATTTCCATCAGTGTTTGGATGACCTACCTATACGGTTATATATACTTCTCTATTTTCTTGTCCTTTTTAATCGGGAATATAAAGAGAAGATTTAGCTTCTTTGTTATTTATAGTATTCATCTAGTTGCTACAATTGCGGCTGTTATTATCGGATTTTTTACCCAAACTGAGTTATTTCTATCCCATATGCCGTTTCTTATCATTTGTTTGATAGGTGTTATTTTGTTGCCCTTCAATACATATACTCGAAACCAACGAGAAGCATTAGAGGACCAACTAGAAGAAGCACAAATAAAGATTTCCCAGTATATTATTATTGAAGAAAGAGAAAGAATCGCGAGAGATTTGCATGATACGCTTGGACAAAAGCTCTCGCTGATCGGACTTAAAAGTGATTTAGCGGGTCGATTGATCGAAAAAAATCCACAAGCCGCTAAAATAGAAATATTGGATATCAACCAAACCGCGCGTTCTGTCTTAAAAGAGGTTCGAGAATTGGTTACAAATATGCGCGGAACTAAACTTGAAGATGAACTTTTCCGGATCAACCAAATACTAAAAGCTGCACAGATAGAGTGTACGGTAACTGGTACACCTAAATTAGTAAATACTCCATTGCTTGTAGAAAATGTACTTAGTATGTGTTTAAAAGAAGCAGTAAATAATGTAGTGAAACATAGTAGCGCATCTACTTGCTCTATTTCTATCAAACAATCAGCGAAAGAAACTCTACTAAAAGTGTATGATAACGGCCAAGGTATGGGAGAAAAGGTAAATTGGTCTAAGGGGCATGGCCTACGTGGCATGAAAGAAAGACTTGAATTTGTAAATGGAACCTTAGATATTCATTCGAAAAATGGAACTACACTGAATATACGGGTACCCAATGTTATACAGCAACCCAGTCAGGAGGAATAGACATGATACGAATTGTCATTGCAGAAGATCAACGAATGGTGCTAGGAGCTCTTGGTTCACTACTCGATTTGGAAGAGGATATGGAAGTTGTAGGTAAGGCCAATAATGGTGAAGAAGTATTAAAACTGATTGAACAATTGCAACCAGATGTTTGTATTATGGATATTGAGATGCCTATTAAAACTGGACTGGATGCCGCAGAAGAACTAAAAGAAAATGATTGTAAGGTAATCATTTTGACCACCTTTGCAAGGGCTGGATATTTTGAGCGTGCACGCAAAGCAGGCGTAAATGGGTACCTATTAAAGGATAGTCCAAGTGAAGAGCTAGCAAATTCTATTCGTGTAATTATGGATGGTCGTCGAATATACGCTCCTGAGCTTGTGGATATGGCTTACGAAGAAGAAAATCCTCTTACAGAACGTGAAAGTCAGGTTCTGGAGTTAATAGCAAATGGAAAAAACACAAAAGAAATTGCCGGCGAACTATTTATCACAACGGGCACTGTCCGCAATTATATCTCCGTTATTTTAGATAAACTAGACGTTGGAAATCGAATTGAGGCCATTTCTAGATTTAAAGAAAAAGGATGGTTTAAATAGTAATCGTAAAAGCTTAAAGCACACTGCTTTAAGCTTTTTTTGTTATGGACTAAACTTTTTGAGAACTCGCAGGGTATATATAGTGAAGGGAGTGAAAAAGCGTACATGAATGATGACATCTTAGAAGACATTAGAAACGGTAGCCGTGATGCTTTTAAACAGTTTTACGATATGTATGAAAACTATGCGATTAGAACAGCAAAAGCAATAACAAGAAATGACGAACACGCAAAGGATGCAGTGCAAGAAGCTTTTATACGAGTTTATCGCAATATATCTTCCTACAACTCCACTCTTCCGTTCGATGCATGGTTTTATCGTATTTTAGTTAATGAATGTTATCGTATTTTATCAAAAGAAAAGAAAAATACTCCAATCGACACTTCTACAATGGAAAATAAGGAACAGCTGAGGGAGCATTCAAAAGAGAATTTATCCGACTTGTATAGCATGATTCAAAATATGGCTGACATATATCGCATTCCTATTTTACTCAAATATATAAAAGGTTTTTCTGAGAAAGAAATTGCTACTATCCTCGATTTGAATCAGAACACTGTGAAATCGAGGCTTTTTAACGGAAGAAACTTGTTAAAGACTCAATTAGAATTGCTGGAAATGGAGGGACGTTAAAGATGGACCAATTAGATGATCGAGTTAAGAAAGAAATTTTAGA
This sequence comes from Psychrobacillus sp. FSL H8-0510, assembly GCF_038008345.1. NCBI lineage: Bacteria > Bacillati > Bacillota > Bacilli > Caryophanales > Bacillaceae > Psychrobacillus > Psychrobacillus sp. FSL H8-0510. The sequence goes on along the minus strand of NZ_JBBOYZ010000001.1, from coordinate 113,581 downwards.
CCATACGAAAGATACTCCTTCTGCATTAAAAGATGATATTTGGAGCCAAATAGACCAAGAACTCTTCCAAACGAAAAGCCAAAAAGAGAAGAAAAGGAAATCCAAAATAATTCCAATCGCTATTGCTGCGGCAGCTGGAGTAATGATTCTATTTAGTACACAAACGGAGTCAGGTAATGCCTTTATTAAACAAATAAAAGATATGTTCGTTCCGGAAAAAGAGATTATACAAAGTATTGAAGGAAACAACGAAGAAACTAATGTAAATCTACAAGAAGGGAAGGATTCCAACTATATTATCTATATAGATGAAGACCGCTATAAACTTGTACCAGGTGAAACGTCTGATATTATCACAACTAAAGAGCCATTAGAAAAAAGGTATCCCGAAGTCTCAATGGAAATTAAACAGTATACAGATATCACTCCTCAAGAAATGGTCATGACCCTAGAAACAGACCTTGCTTCGGAATATACAAAGGTGACAGAAACAGAATCTGTGTCTGATCCAGTAGAAGGTTTTAAATTACACGGTATTAGCGGATCAGAATGGAATAGTCCTGTAACAAATGTATACGTTGTAGATAATTTAAAAGGTGGAAGCTTTGTCATTACAGAAAAATATTTTTTAGAAGCAGCGGAAGGCCATGGCGCAAGATTTTATGCCATGCTGCAAGAGTTTAAGATAGTAGAGTAAGTTTAAAACTTCTCCACCAGGGTATTTAAATAGTAGAGTATAAAAACTGAAGGAGGAATTTACATGAGTGGATTATCTGACAAAGTTAAAGGTGCCGTAAACAAAACAAAAGGTGAAGCAAAAGACCAAGTTGGAAATGCAACCAACGATCATAAATTACAAGCAGAAGGTAAAGTGGATAAGTTAAAAGGTGAAGTTCAACAAGAAGTAGGAGAACTAAAAGACCGCTTCGACCGTAAAGATAAACACTTATAAAAGCAAGACCGCTGGCTAAGTAAATTAGTCAGCGGTCTTTTTCCTTTTAGATACTTTTTAATGTCACAACGACGATCTCAGGTGAATTGAATATTCTAAACGGAATTGCACTATTACCCAATCCCCTACTCACAATCATATGCGTACTGTTCTCGGTATACATTCCAGCAGTGTATGTTGGGAAAAAGCCTTGTCCTGGTGCCACTAGTCCCCCAAGTCCTGGAAGTCGAAACTGCCCACCATGTGCATGTCCAGTAAAAACAACATCCATTTTGTTCTCTACATAATCTTGAAAAGTCTCAGGTCGATGGGAAAGTACGAGAGTAAATAAATCATTATCCGCAAATTGACTTAAAGCCTCGCTCACTAAAACTCCATTTAGAGGATCTTCGATACCAATAATTCGAATGTCTTCCCCTTTATGTTCTATTATTTGTTCCTCATTAGACAGGACATTTACGCCAAGTTCAGTTAAGGAATTCTTTATGTTCTCGGTGTCATTAGTAGCGATTTCGTGGTTTCCCGTTACGTAATAAATGGGAGCAAAATCTATAATCTGCCTTACTAATTCTAAACTTTGGTCCAAATTATATCGGTTACTATCAACTAGATCTCCTGTGATAAAAATAAGTTCTGCTTTTGTTTTCTTTATCTTTTCAACTAAGTTCTCCTGGTTTTCTCCAAAGGTTGCATCATGTAAGTCCGAAATCTGCAGGATTTTCACTCCATCATAACTCATAGGAACTTTATCTGATTCTACAATAATTTCGGTAGTTTGAATCCTACTATTACTTATGTACAATAAAGTAATAACCACTACGATTAACATTAACAATTTCTTCATTTATTTTCTCCTAGTATCGTGGACTCTTTATACCTACTCTGTAACCCAAATGTTCATTTTTCATTAGCTCTTTTACAGTGAATAAGGCAGTATCTCCAGTGGTAGTTTGCACAGCACCCTCTGGCAGGTAATCTCTCATTACAATGTAATCATCTGTAGAAGCTCCAGTCGGTAAATAGGTTGGACAAACAATTGTCCAGTCGAGTGCAGTATCTATTAATATATTGAAAACTTTATGGTGTTCTTGTGCAGCCGTTACCGATTTACGCTTAGATTCAGATGATTGATAACGAAGCAATCCTGGTTCTGCTCTACTATTTAATATTCCCGCAGTACCAATTGTAATAATCCGCTTTAGCTGCTGTTGGTGCATAATGGGAACTATGTGTGAGGTGAACTCTGTTAATACACTTGTTTTGTCGGTTCCAAGTGCACTTATAATTGCATTTACTCCTAGCGTAGCTTTTACAATATCTGCACTATTTTTTGCGTCGCCTTGTAGGACGGATAATTTAGCATGAGGTTGCATCTTTTCAGGGTTTCTTACCATTGCAGTAACTTCTATACCCTGTTCTAATAATAACGTTAGAATAGCATGTCCCACACGTCCAGTGGCTCCAAAGAGTGCTACTTTCATCTATTTCATCTCCCTTAAAAAGAACTAATCTTATGTTTTTAGTTAGTTTCCGTCTAGTACTAAACTTCTCAAGTTACTTCTTCAGTATATAAAGGCAAAGAACGCCTTTATATGAAATCCTTCCAGTGCTAGTCAGGGCTTCCATAGGCGCTTTCGCTTTTCTTTATTATAACATCAAAAAGAGTATTCCTTCTTTTACAAAGGAATACTCGGTCGTGTCGAACTATGCTATTTCCCAGGAAATACTTAATAACTATTAAAAGAATTAAAAAAAAATGCAAATACTACTCCATAAAAAATAAGCATTAATACAATACTGATTGCCATCCAGATTAGTGAAGCTCGTGCGTAGTTACGTCTTGGGTCTGGATTTCCAAAACCCCAAATGAACAGCATAACAATATTAACAATTGGAATAATTAGTATAAGCGTCGTAATTAACCAATCCCCAACTGTCATCTCATTACTAGTCTTTTCAAAATTGTCATATCGCTGTTCTTGCACTTTCTCTAAAGAATCCACCAAATCCCCCCTTTTTCGACTTTCACATACTTTAGTGCCTACTTTATTATTATGACATAGCCCTAGAAAAAGACTACTTTTTTAAGAATTATTCTATTTTCAGTAGACTCATTGGAGTAATAATCCCGATTAATTTATTGCTTGCTTTTCCATCTTCTGTTATGAGCAGTGCTTCTAAGCGCCTCCCACGTGTAACAGAAGATTTAAATATATCTACTGCCTCAAAAACAGATGCTTTCGATTGTATAAATCGGTGATTATCTCTATTGCTTTCATGTGCCAGTATTTCTGATAACATTGTTCTCTTTCTTGAGAAGGAATCTGAATCCACTTTACTTGCCATCCACTTAGTTATGCCTACAGGGGTGATTAAACCTTTAAAAGTATTTCCCTTATATACTGGGAATTGATTGTACTTTTTATCTTTGATTACTTTTAGGGCATAGCTAAGTGAATCGGTCTCTTGAAAGATCGTCACATTTGTCTGAAACATTTGAGCTACTGTAATTGGCTTAGCTAATGCCCCTTCAATTTCCTCCATTTTTTTTACAACGTCATCATGAGGTTCAGCAATAGCGTATTCCAATGAGGTACGATGGTGTATAATGGCATTTCTTAAATCACCAAATTCTCGTAAATCTGCCTCATACCGTCTGATTATGGCGTTTTTCTTTTTAGCAAAATCAATTAATCTAAAAAATGCCATATGTTCATTCGTACCAAGAAGATCTTTCATCAATTGGTCTATTCGGTTGTAGGATACAATAAATTTATCAGAGTTACGAGCCACCATCTTAAATCACCTCATTATTATATTTTTGCCTTTGATACATTTCTTTTTGTTATAAAAGCTGCTCCGACGATTAATAGTACAATTATCACCAATGTTACAATCAAACTCCAAATATAAGGTGTATTGTCTATACTGCTAATTAATATTTCTCCCGCATACATTGGTAACTTCCATGGTGAAATAGTCCAGTAAGTACCTAAGAGACCATCTACTAACGGTACAATTATGAGAAAGAAAATCGATGTAACAGAAGCAACTCCTGTAGAAAAAGCTGCACTGCTACAAATAACAATACTAATGGCAAACAACAACCAAATACTGTATGTTCCTAAGAACCCAATAAATGCTGCCGTTTCTACTGCTCCATATAAAATATACGTGTAATAGAGATTTGCCAACAGACCTATACATGCGCTTCCTACTATTAAGATGCCCATAATAGCTAACTTACTAAACACGTATGCGTTATAAGAAATTGGTCTTACATATAACATTGTTGCTGTTCCGTTTTTGCGCTCCCTAGCAATGATACCGGCAAACCCAAATGCTATGATTAACATTCCGATAAACTGATATTGCCCTACAGTTGACATAACAATTTGTTCTGGGGTGTACTCGGGAAGCTGAAACACCATATCACTTGGCATATTCCCTACTGTATTTAAAATTTGTGGCAAATAATAGTAAGTCAAAGGTTCAGAAATACCAAACAGGATAAATACAAGCGGTATCCATAAAATTTTAAAATTCCGTACATTTTCACGCCACTCTTTTTGAAATAGTATTGAGAAGTTACTCATGTTTATTCACCACCTGCAAAAAGATTTCTTCTAAACTAGCCGATGCTCGCTCAACCTTCGATAAGCGTAAATTGCTATTAGCAAGTACCTGTAATACTTCATTCATTATCGGTTTCTTATCTTCCAGATGGACAAAGGCAACCTCATTTTCCTGTCTAGCAGGCCATGGGCTAATTTCGACAAATTTTGCTGCTTCTTCCGTATCAGCAAATAAGATTCTATACTGGGGATTTGCGTATTTGTCTCGCACTTCCTTTAAGGATCCTTGCTCAACTAATTCCCCTTTCCTTAAGAACAATAACTGGTCGGTCATTTCTTCGGCGTCATTTAAAATATGAGTTGAATATAAAATAGTCGTATGTTCTTGTAGTTCTTTCAGTAAATTCAAAACTTCACGTCTACCCATCGGATCTAATGCAGATACAGGTTCATCTAGCAAAAGCAAACCAGGTTTGTGAACGATTGCTTGCGCTAACCCAAGTCGTTGCTTCATGCCCCCAGAAAATGTTCCTACTTTCTTGTTTTTAGCATCTGCTAGACCAACAAAATCTAATGTTCTAACTGACTGAGATTTAATCATTTTCCCGTCTATTCCACTTAACTTCGCTACCATCTCGATAAATTCAAGTGCTGTTAACCACGAATAGAACTGAGGATACTGAGGCAAGAAGCCAATTTCACTTCTAATATCTCCTTGTATGTCTCCATCAATAACTACCGATCCGCTAGTCTGTTTTAATAACCCCGCTAGTATAGACAGAGTGGTTGTTTTCCCAGCACCATTAGGACCAATCAAAGCCGTTGCAGTATTTTTATATAATGAAAAAGTAACTTGATTTACCGCTTTTTCTTTGCCATATTCCTTTGTTAGTGCCTGTACATGTAGAAATGTTTTCAATCATTTCGCCTCCCCAATATAAAATACACAACAGGACCAATAATATTAATAAAAACAATGATAAGTGCCCACATCCACTTTGGTCCATTGGTGCTCTTGACACGTACTAGATCGATTAATGCGACCACTACTAATAATAATTGAATTACTAGAACAGGTAAGATGAGGTTCCAAGGTATTGAATTCAAGTCCATTGCTATTCCTCCTTTTCTCTTTCTATTCTACTATATATAGAACAGGAAGGTTTCATTTATTTTTTTAATTTTCCCATTATTTATAATCCTAAATAGTCAACAAGTCTATTTAGACAACTTATGGTATAATTACGAGTTGGAAGGTGAACATTAAATGGAAATATTAATCAGAAAAGCTTACAAAGAAGACGCAGCTCAGGCTATTCCTCTTATCATGGAGGCTATTGGAGACATCTCTATGCAGATGACTGGTGAAACAGAAGAAGTAGCCATTACCAAAGAATTTATACACCTATTTACACGGACTGATAATCGACATTCTTATTTAAATACGTATATTGCAGAACTGAATGGTCATGTTGCGGGTGTACTGGTATTTTATAATTCGGAACAGGCAATTAGCCTTGATGCAAATTTAGAAGCTTATCTTTCTAACAAAAAAGGTGCTGCTGTCACTATAGATCCGGAAACTGCCCCGGGAGAATGGTATATAGACACGGTTGTAGTTAATCCAGCCTACCGTGGTCATGGCATAGGCACGAAATTATTGAGTTATGCTGAACATTTAGTTAAAAGTTCAGGTGGCGGTAAGCTAGCCTTGAATGTGGAGATGGAGAAAGATGCAGCAATTCGCTTGTATAATCGTCTAGGATTTGTTACCCTATGTCCTTGGACAATTATTGGTGAGCCTTTTCATCATATGGTGAAAACAGTAGTTGCAAATTAAAGGAGAATTTTTTATGAAATTATGGATTTACCCCCTAATGGTTGTGTTTGCTGCAAGTAGTTACGGGACATTATCAACTATGGTTAAACTAGCAATTGGAGATGGCTATACGGCTTCAGAAGCAATTTCTAGTCAATATATCGTTGGATTTCTTTTAGCATTATTAATATATCTGTTAACACAACGAAAACTGCCTCGTTTAAATGGTGGCTTTAAGATAATTTTATTGGCAGGTGTGTTTACCGCTACAACAGGAATTGTGTACGGGATGTCTCTCATATACTTACCTGCCTCTCTTGCAGTTGTTATGCTTTTCCAATTTACATGGATTGGAACATTAATCGATTGTATTATTAGAAAAAGACTTCCATCTAGAGCAGAAACTATTTCTCTTATTATCTTATTTATAGGAACTATTCTAGCTGCAGGAATACTAGATGTCGACTTAAGTGGAATTGACTGGAGAGGCTGGGTTTATGGTTTAGCTGCTGCCGTTTCTTTTTCCTTAAATATGAATGTCAACACAAAGCAAGTAGAAGGTATGAATACAACAACTCGTCTATTATTCGTCTCTTTTATCGCAATGATTATGATTGCCATCTTCCAAAGTCCAGAAATTATGTGGAATGGAAAACTGTTTACAGAACCACTATTATTTTATGGACTAGCTCTTGGATTAATGGGTATCATCATCCCAATTTACTTCTTTGTAATTGCAGTTCCTAAAGTTGGCGGTGCGGTTTCTTCCATATTAAGTGCAATGGAGTTGCCAGTTGCTGTTATCGTATCAGTTATTGTGTTAAGTGAAGCTCTTTCTATATTACAAGTAGCAGGAATAGTGATCATTTTATTGGGAATGTGTATTCCATCATATGCCGATAATCGAAAAAACAAAAAGCTGAAGGTTAATATATAACCTCCAGCTTTTTTTTATTCTATTTCAATTGTAAAAGTCACGAGTACAAAGATTGCAAAGCTCAGCAATAAAGTAGATCCACCAATAATATACGCAACTAAAGCAAACGTTTCGTTTATATTGAACGGTTGGATGAACTGTAGGTACATTCCCGCCGTTAAACCAATTGCCCCAATAATAGCGGACCACCCATGAAACGTAACAAGCTTAGGAAACTTAACTTTGTATAATTTATAAAATAGTCCATACACAAACAATGACAACCATCCTACCAATAATATATGGGCATGAATTGGGCGAAGTGCATATGATCCCGCACCTGCCATATGAGAACCAAGATACGCTCCCAATAATCCAAATAATGCTCCTGCTCTAACTAGTCGTATACTCCATCTTTTTTGCATATTCATTTCCCCCTATTTTTCGTTGTAATTGTTAATAACGCAGGTAATAATAACGGTCGAACGATAAACGTATCCAACAGAACACCTACCGCGACAGCAAAACCGAATAGTTTAAGCTCCATAACTGGCTGCGATATTAAAACAGCAAATGTAGCCGCGAGTATTAATCCTGCCGAAGAAATAACACCACCTGTTTTTTCTACCGCTTTCGCAATTGCCATTCGTTCATCATACTGTTTTCGTTCTTCTTTCAACCTACTCATTAACATAATCGAGTAATCTACACCTAGTGCTACCAAAAAAACAAACGTGTAAAGTGGGATTCGATAACTAAAAGATGAATATCCGAGGAAGACATCAAAAATCCATGTAGAGAATCCCAAAGCTGCTCCGAATGACAATAAAATGGAAAACATCATCAACAACGATGCCCTAATTGATCTAGTTTGGAAAGCAAGCATTAATCCGATCAATACCGTCATCAACCCCATTACGAGTAATGTATCTCTATTGTTAATATTCCGGATATCGACGTGTTTCACTGTCTCTCCACTTACTAAAACCTGTTGGTCTTCTAATTCACTTCTTATCATTTCCACTTCATTCAAAGCTTCCTGGCTGTAAGGATTTCCTTTTAATATGATAGAAAACTGTGTGTATAAGTCGCTTTCTGAAGTCGATGGCCGTATCTGACTTACAAGTGGTCTATCTTCTATTTTCTCATGAATATCTGCAATAACTTTCTCATCCTTTGATTTTACAAGAATCGTTGTTGGTGCTATTTCTCCTTCTGAAAATGCATCCCCAAGTTTTGTAAAACCTTCTCTGGAAGATAACTCTACTGGGAAAGATGCCAACAAATCGTATGAATAGATGATTGTTGTTGCATGCCATGCTCCAATCCCTAGCAGTAACAAAATCGGCACTGCTACTTTCCATGGTTTTTTCGTGCTAACATTTCCAGCATTTATCCAAATCTTCGTTGTTTTTTCTTTCTTTTTCGGCATTTTTACTACTGCAAACAAAGCCGGCAATAATGTTAGTCCAGCGATTAGCATAATAACTACGGCAATCGCAAATACTGGTGCAAAATTTCGATATGGTTCATATATGGCAAAAGCAAGTGTTGCAACTCCCGCTAAAATAGTACCCCCACTGAAAAGAATGGTTTCTCTTGTCTTAGCAAGTGCTACCTTCATGTCCTGTTCTTCTTTATATCTCGCATATAGCAATAAGGAATAATCAGTTATCACAGCAAACAACAAGATCATCATAATTGACAATGCCTGGCTTTCAATCGTAACGGATGTAAACTTACCTGTAAGGCCAATAATTCTATCCACTACTCCGTACACTATGCCTGCGCCAATTAGGGGTATGATAGCAAGAATGAATGAGCGATAAATAATGATTAGTAGGATGAAAATAATTCCTACTGTTGCTAGTAGTAAAACTAGATCTGCCTGTGAAAATAGCTCAATTGTGTCGCTTGCTATACCCGCCGGTCCAGTATAAAAAATATTAAAATCTGATGGGATAAAATCAGATACGTTATTTTTTATTTCTTCTACTTTTTTATGAATCTCTTTACTTTCTAGCTGCCCTTCTAAAATTAAAGGCACAAAGAATGTTTTTTTATCTTCAGACACAAAAGAATTTCGTTCCTCACTAGAAATTTTAGAAAACTTCGGTATACTTGCATAATTTTGTTCCATTAATTCTAATACGCTTTGAATTTCCTCCTCAGTATTTTCCTTTTTACTCTCAAAAACGATGAATAGAGGGATTCCTTTGTTATTAGAAAAGTTTTCTTTCATAACTTTATCTGCTTGAATCGATAACGCAGTTTCTGGAAGTCCTGCATTTTTTGATGTGCTTGCTACTTCTTTACTGGAAGGAGCAAAGAACGAAAGTATTCCTAACACTATAAGCCAACTAACTATAATAACTAGCCAGTTCCGTTTATTTTTCATAACTGTACCTCCTATTGAATTTCCTTATAAGAGGTACTATACAAGTTGAAAGTGAACGGAAGATGAACAGATAATTACAGCTTGTTTAATTGGATAATTACTTTGGTTCCATGAGGTACAACACTTTCAAAAGAAAGAATACCTTCATGTGATTGTATAACTTCCTGAACAATTGCTAGGCCTAGTCCACTTCCCTCAATCTGAGTTGAACGAGCCTCGTCCTCTCTATAAAATCTTTCTGTCCATTGGTTATATTTAGTATGCTTACCTGCACTTCCTGTGTCCTGAACAGTGACAGTTACAAATTCTTCTCTTTCTTCTAAAGCAATATGTATTTCCCCAGAAGAGTGATTATACTTTATAGCATTAGAAATAATATTTTCCCAAACATACTCAAGCATTTCACTATCACCGTATATAATTACAGGTCTTAACTTTATATTAATAGATATCTCTTTTTCATCCAGTAGCCACCTAAATTTTTGAATGACTTGTTTTAACTGAATATCTAGTGAAAAGAATTCTTTTTTTGTACGGCTGTGAGCTTGATCAAATGAAGTAAGAACTAGTAGCTGCTTCATAACATTTGAGAGCCGCTTGGATTCTTGTTGAATAATTGTAACGTACTTTAAATGATCAATCGGGTTTAGATCTCCCTCTTTTAATAAATGAGCATATCCTTGTATATTCAAAAGTGGTGTTTGAAAGTCATGGGATACTCTGGAGATGAATTCCTTTTTGTACCGATCAGTTGCATCCAGTTGCTTGGCCATATTTCGAACGCTATCTGCTAGTTGTCCTATTTCATCTCGCTGATATACCGGTAACTCTGCTTGGAAATCTTCATTAGCTATTTTATTTGTTGCTATCGTCAATTTAGTTAACGGCACAACCATTATTTTAGCCACTACCAACATCGCTATCACACTTAAAATAATCATTATCGCCACTAATCCACCTAATAACAGATGAATTTCATTGAATAAGAATTTAATATTCGGTCGTTGAAATAAGGCATAATTTTCCCCTCCGTAGGTAAACGGGACACCAACCGTATTAGTTAATTCATTTGAAAAATAACCTGTTATAAAAGTTTCTTTAGGAAACTCTCTCATACCATGATAAGTTTCCCCACTTAAAACACTTTCAACAATTGTCTGATCAATCTTCTGAACTCGAAATTCACCCCCGTAAGCTCTTTTAAACCCATTTTCGCCTACGACGTATAACTGATACCCCGTATTGCCTAATGAGTGGAGAAGAGGATCCAGATCACTATTAGACATATTAATACTTTCAACAATTGATCTTGCAACTAATACATTTTTTTCATCATTTTTCTCCTTAAGATTGTGGTGGTAATACGTATTTACTACCATAAATCCCAACGTTCCACTAGCGATCATTATCAACAAGGTCATCCACACGAACTTACTATATAAAGTTTTCATCATATAGACTCTTCCAACTTATAACCCACGCCACGGACAGTAGTAATCTGTACAGCCGTTTCTAGTTTAGTTAGTCGCTCTCTTATCCTTTTTATATGAACACTTAATGTTTGTTCGTCTCCTTCAAAATCAATCCCCCATACTGTTTCTATTAACTGATCTCGAGTAAACACCTGGTTTGGTTTAGAAGCCAACTTAGATAGCAACTCAAACTCTTTTAATGGTAAAACTAAAATTTCCTCTCCCACTAGTACTTCAAAGCTCTTACGATTGATTAACATATTACCAAAGCGGATGTTCACATCGCTTGTTTTATCATACCTTCTTAAAATAGCGCGGATACGAAATAACAATTCCTTAGGTTCAAAAGGTTTTACTAAATAATCATCTGACCCAGCAATATATCCTTTTTCTTTATCTTCTAGTTTTCCTTTTGCTGTTAAAAGCAATACAGGAATATTGTATTGTTCTCGTATTAACCTGGTTAGTTGAAGGCCATCCATAACAGGCATCATGACGTCAATTATTGCGAGATCTGGAAGTTGACGTTCCAACATATGTAATCCCTCTGTTCCATTTACAGCTTTAATAACACGGTACCCAGATTGAGATAAATAAATCGAAATTAGTTCAAGTGTATGAATATCATCGTCTACTGCTAATATTACTGCCACTTTAACCCTCCTATATAAATGTAGTTACTACGTATTGTGTCTGTTTAATTGTAATACAGCAAGTAGTTAGTAGGGAAAATATAGAAGTACTTTAAAATAGACGTAAAAGCCGTTACCATTTTGCTTAGTAACGATTGCTTTTTACTGCCCATCGTACCCTACTCTGACAAGAGAGACCCCGGCTATTATTGGAGACAAAGCTTAACCTCCATTTCCCGGGCTACAAAAGCAGATAGACGGCAGATTTCTTCTATAGAGGAACTGACTGCTGCTAACTTTTCGGGGGAATGTGTAAGGGAAGGGAAAGGATTTTTATAGTAGAATGGGATGATGATACCTACTACTTTACTTCTGACTATAGTTAATGGAGGGGATTAAATGAACATTGAGAAAATATATAGTGATTTACCTACCCTTGAAACAGAACATCTTATTCTTAGAAAAGTCACGAAAGAAGATATTGAGGATATGTATTTGTACGGTTCAGATGAAGAAGTATCTAAGTATGTAACTTGGAATACTCATGAAACAATAGCGGATACAAAAGGTTTTGTTGAATTTGTATTGAATAAATATGAAAATAAGCAGGTGTCACCGTGGGGAATCGAATATAAGGAAAACGGAAAGTTTATCGGGACTATCGATTTTGTTTGGTGGCAACCAAATCATAAAATTGCTGAAATCGGATATGTTATTTCTAAAGACTATTGGGGAAAAGGCCTAACTACTGAAGTAGCAAAGGAATTAGTAAAGTTTGGCTTTGAAGAAATGGATTTGGTTCGTGTTCAAGCAAGGTGTGATGTAGAAAATATTGCTTCAGCACGAGTAATGGAAAAAGCAGGAATGAATTTTGAAGGAATAATTAGAAAAGGTATATTTGTGAAAGGAGAACATCGAGATTTAAAAATGTACTCTATCTTAAAAGAAGAGTTTTAATGATCTCGCTGAAATTCCAGAATGCAGATATATTGCTAACTCACTTGGTGTGCATTTTTATTACAAACAGTATTGGTTCCCACATAATCCATGAACACTAGCTAAGATAAACATTCATTCTATTGTTATAGAATTTGAAAACACACTAAATCATAAATATGTAAAAAGAAGTCGTTACCGATTTTAATCGGTAACGACTTCTTTTAGTGCCCAGCGACGTCCTACTCTCACAGGGGGAAACCCCCAACTACCATCGGCGCTGAAGAGCTTAACTTCCGTGTTCGGTATGGGAACGGGTGTGACCTCTTCGCTATCGTCACTAGACTTGAATACTTTTGAAAGACATCCTTTATTATAACAACTCTGTAGAATAATACAAGAGTTATTTTAAAAAAGTTTTATTCTTTCAAAACTGGATAAACGACATTGTTACGTTAAACAAAATTTGGTTAAGTCCTCGATCGATTAGTATTCGTCAGCTGCACGTGTCGCCACGCTTCCACCCCGAACCTATCTACCTCATCGTCTTTGAGGGATCTTACTTACTTGCGTAATGGGAAATCTCATCTTGAGGGGGGCTTCGTGCTTAGATGCTTTCAGCACTTATCCCGTCCACACATAGCTACCCAGCGATGCTCTTGGCAGAACAACTGGTACACCAGCGGTGTGTCCATCCCGGTCCTCTCGTACTAAGGACAGCTCCTCTCAAATTTCCTACGCCCACGACGGATAGGGACCGAACTGTCTCACGACGTTCTGAACCCAGCTCGCGTACCGCTTTAATGGGCGAACAGCCCAACCCTTGGGACCGACTACAGCCCCAGGATGCGATGAGCCGACATCGAGGTGCCAAACCTCCCCGTCGATGTGGACTCTTGGGGGAGATAAGCCTGTTATCCCCGGGGTAGCTTTTATCCGTTGAGCGATGGCCCTTCCATGCGGAACCACCGGATCACTAAGCCCGTCTTTCGACCCTGCTCGACTTGTAGGTCTCGCAGTCAAGCTCCCTTCTGCCTTTACACTCTTCGAATGATTTCCAACCATTCTGAGGGAACCTTTGGGCGCCTCCGTTACACTTTAGGAGGCGACCGCCCCAGTCAAACTACCCGCCTGACACTGTCTCCTACCCGGGTTACGGGTATGGGTTAGAATTTCAATACAACCAGGGCAGTATCCCACCGACGCCTCCTCCGAAGCTGGCGCTCCGGGCTCTAAGGCTCCTGCCTATCCTGTACAAGTTGCACCAAAATTCAATATCAAGCTATAGTAAAGCTCCACGGGGTCTTTCCGTCCTGTCGCGGGTAACCTGCATCTTCACAGGTACTATAATTTCACCGAGTCTCTCGTTGAGACAGTGCCCAGATCGTTACGCCTTTCGTGCGGGTCGGAACTTACCCGACAAGGAATTTCGCTACCTTAGGACCGTTATAGTTACGGCCGCCGTTTACTGGGGCTTCAATTCGCACCTTCGCTTGCGCTAAGCACTCCTCTTAACCTTCCAGCACCGGGCAGGCGTCAGCCCATATACTTCACCTTACGGTTTTGCATAGACCTGTGTTTTTGCTAAACAGTCGCCTGGGCCTATTCACTGCGGCTCTTCTAGGCTATGAACCCAAAAGAGCACCCCTTCTCCCGAAGTTACGGGGTCATTTTGCCGAGTTCCTTAACGAGAGTTCTCTCGCTCACCTTAGGATTCTCTCCTCGACTACCTGTGTCGGTTTGCGGTACGGGCACCTTTCACCTCGCTAGAGGCTTTTCTTGGCAGTGTGAAATCAGGAACTCTAGACATACGTCCTCGCCATCACAGCTCAATGTTAAAGAATGCGGATTTGCCTACATTCACACCTTACTGCTTGGACATGCATAACCAACAGCATGCTTACCCTATCCTTCTGCGTCCCCCCATTACTCAAACGGTGGTTTGGTGGTACAGGAATATCAACCTGTTATCCATCGCCTACGCCTATCGGCCTCGGCTTAGGTCCCGACTAACCCTGAGCGGACGAGCCTTCCTCAGGAAACCTTAGTCATACGGTGGACGGGATTCTCACCCGTCTTTCGCTACTCATACCGGCATTCTCACTTCTAAGCGCTCCACCAGTCCTTCCGGTCTGACTTCAACGCCCTTAGAACGCTCTCCTACCACTGATACCAAAGGTATCAATCCACAGCTTCGGTGATTTGTTTAGCCCCGATACATTTTCGGCGCAGCGTCACTCGACCAGTGAGCTATTACGCACTCTTTAAATGATGGCTGCTTCTAAGCCAACATCCTGGTTGTCTAAGCAACGCCACATCCTTTTCCACTTAACAAATACTTTGGGACCTTAGCTGGTGGTCTGGGCTGTTTCCCTCTTGACTACGGATCTTATCACTCGCAGTCTGACTCCCAAACATAAATCATTGGCATTCGGAGTTTGTCTGAATTCGGTAACCCGGGATGGGCCCCTAGTCCAAACAGTGCTCTACCTCCAAGATTCTAACGTTTGAGGCTAGCCCTAAAGCTATTTCGGAGAGAACCAGCTATCTCCAGGTTCGATTGGAATTTCTCCGCTACCCACACCTCATCCCCGCACTTTTCAACGTGCGTGGGTTCGGACCTCCAGTAAGTGTTACCTTACCTTCATCCTGGACATGGGTAGATCACCTGGTTTCGGGTCTACGACCACATACTCATTCGCCCTATTCAGACTCGCTTTCGCTGCGGCTCCGTCTTCTCGACTTAACCTTGCATGGGATCGTAACTCGCCGGTTCATTCTACAAAAGGCACGCTATCACCCATTAACGGGCTCTAACTACTTGTAGGCACACGGTTTCAGGATCTATTTCACTCCCCTTCCGGGGTGCTTTTCACCTTTCCCTCACGGTACTGGTTCACTATCGGTCACTAGGTAGTATTTAGCCTTGGGAGATGGTCCTCCCAGATTCCGACGGAATTTCACGTGTTCCGCCGTACTCAGGATACACTCAAGAGAGAATGAATTTTAGACTACGGGGCTTTTACCCTATCCTGCGGACCTTTCCAGATCGCTTCGTCTAACTCATTCCTTTGTAACTCTATGTAGAGTGTCCTACAACCCCAAAAGGCAAGCCTTTTGGTTTGGGCTATTCCCGTTTCGCTCGCCGCTACTCAGGGAATCGAATTTTCTTTCTCTTCCTCCAGGTACTTAGATGTTTCAGTTCCCTGGGTGTGTCTCAGATGCGCTATGTATTCACGCAAATGTACTGCTCCATTACGAACAGTGGGTTTCCCCATTCGGAAATCTCCGGATCAAAGCTCACTTACAGCTCCCCGAAGCATATCGGTGTTAGTGCCGTCCTTCGTCGACTCCTAGTGCCAAGGCATTCACCGTGCGCCCTTATTAACTTAACCTAAAAGTTAAAAAGTCTTACACGTCGTGATTACGTAAATAATCACAACAGAATTTCTTGTTGTTTATTGTTTCAATGTCGTTTTATCCAGTTTTCAAAGAACAAATTAAAATCTTTGGTGGAGCCTAGCGGGATCGAACCGCTGACCTCCTGCGTGCAAGGCAGGCGCTCTCCCAGCTGAGCTAAGGCCCCGAAACAAAAAAAGGGTATGGTGGGCCTAAATGGACTCGAACCATCGACCTCACGCTTATCAGGCGTGCGCTCTAACCAGCTGAGCTATAGGCCCTCTTTGAATTTCCATATATTAATATGAACATTCAAAACTGAACTGCAAAACGTTAAGATACGAATAAAGATTCGTATTCCGATATTATCCTTAGAAAGGAGGTGATCCAGCCGCACCTTCCGATACGGCTACCTTGTTACGACTTCACCCCAATCATCTGTCCCACCTTCGGCGGCTGGCTCCCGTAAGGGTTACCCCACCGACTTCGGGTGTTACAAACTCTCGTGGTGTGACGGGCGGTGTGTACAAGGCCCGGGAACGTATTCACCGTGGCATGCTGATCCACGATTACTAGCGATTCCGGCTTCATGTAGGCGAGTTGCAGCCTACAATCCGAACTGAGAACGGTTTTATGGGATTTGCTCACCCTCGCGGGGTTGCGACCCTCTGTACCGTCCATTGTAGCACGTGTGTAGCCCAGGTCATAAGGGGCATGATGATTTGACGTCATCCCCACCTTCCTCCGGTTTATCACCGGCAGTCACCTTAGAGTGCCCAACTAAATGCTGGCAACTAAGATCAAGGGTTGCGCTCGTTGCGGGACTTAACCCAACATCTCACGACACGAGCTGACGACAACCATGCACCACCTGTCACCGCTGTCCCCGAAGGGAAAAGCCTATCTCTAGGCCGGTCAGCGGGATGTCAAGACCTGGTAAGGTTCTTCGCGTTGCTTCGAATTAAACCACATGCTCCACCGCTTGTGCGGGCCCCCGTCAATTCCTTTGAGTTTCAGTCTTGCGACCGTACTCCCCAGGCGGAGTGCTTAATGCGTTAGCTGCAGCACTAAGGGGCGGAAACCCCCTAACACTTAGCACTCATCGTTTACGGCGTGGACTACCAGGGTATCTAATCCTGTTTGCTCCCCACGCTTTCGCGCCTCAGCGTCAGTTACAGACCAGAAAGCCGCCTTCGCCACTGGTGTTCCTCCAAATCTCTACGCATTTCACCGCTACACTTGGAATTCCGCTTTCCTCTTCTGTACTCAAGTCCCCCAGTTTCCAATGACCTTCCACGGTTGAGCCGTGGGATTTCACATCAGACTTAAAGGACCGCCTGCGCGCGCTTTACGCCCAATAATTCCGGACAACGCTTGCCACCTACGTATTACCGCGGCTGCTGGCACGTAGTTAGCCGTGGCTTTCTAATGAGGTACCGTCAAGGTACGAGCAGTTACTCTCGTACTTGTTCTTCCCTCACAACAGAGTTTTACGATCCGAAAACCTTCTTCACTCACGCGGCATTGCTCCATCAGACTTTCGTCCATTGTGGAAGATTCCCTACTGCTGCCTCCCGTAGGAGTCTGGGCCGTGTCTCAGTCCCAGTGTGGCCGATCACCCTCTCAGGTCGGCTACGCATCGTCGCCTTGGTGAGCCGTTACCTCACCAACTAGCTAATGCGCCGCGGGCCCATCCTGTAGTGACAGCCGAAACCGTCTTTTAACATCTCCCCATGTGAGGAAATGGATTATTCGGTATTAGCCCCGGTTTCCCGGAGTTATCCCAATCTACAGGGCAGGTTGCCCACGTGTTACTCACCCGTCCGCCGCTAAATCAGAAGAAGCAAGCTTCTTCGTCATTCGCTCGACTTGCATGTATTAGGCATGCCGCCAGCGTTCGTCCTGAGCCAGGATCAAACTCTCCATAATAGTTTACTTCCAGTATGCAGAGCACATTGAAAGCGAACAAATTAGAACTAGTTTAAAAGCTCATTTTGTTTTGCTGGCATCATCATTAAATGATGTCCAAAATTGTTTTGCTATCATCCTAACAAGTTAGTTGAAAGCTATGTTTCTTAACGTTTTGCATGTTCAGTTTTCAATGTTCATGGTGGAGCCTAGCGGGATCGAACCGCTGACCTCCTGCGTGCAAGGCAGGCGCTCTCCCAGCTGAGCTAAGGCCCCGAAAATAATAACTGGTCGGGAAGACAGGATTCGAACCTGCGACCCCTTGGTCCCAAACCAAGTGCTCTACCAAGCTGAGCTACTTCCCGTTATATGGTGCGCTCGGCAGGACTCGAACCTGCAACCTCTTGATTCGTAGTCAAGTGCTCTATCCAATTGAGCTACGAGCGCAATGTTTCAAAAAAGTGGTGCCGAGGACCGGAATCGAACCGGTACGGTAGTCACCTACCGCAGGATTTTAAGTCCTGTGCGTCTGCCAGTTCCGCCACCCCGGCACTTTAGTGAATCTTTGGAGCGGAAGACGAGGTTCGAACTCGCGACCCCCACCTTGGCAAGGTGGTGTTCTACCACTGAACTACTTCCGCTCGGTTATTAAATTAAATGGTGCGGGTGAAGGGAGTCGAACCCCCACGCCTTGCGGCGCTAGATCCTAAGTCTAGTGCGTCTGCCAGTTCCGCCACACCCGCAAAAAATATAATTCACTATAAAAAGTGATGAGCCATGTAGGATTCGAACCTACGACCCTCTGATTAAAAGTCAGATGCTCTACCAACTGAGCTAATGGCTCGAAAAAAGTGGTGCCGGAGAAAGGACTTGAACCCTCAACCTACTGATTACAAGTCAGTTGCTCTACCAGTTGAGCTACTCCGGCAGGAGTAAATATATGGTGGAGGATGACGGGCTCGAACCGCCGACCCTCTGCTTGTAAGGCAGATGCTCTCCCAGCTGAGCTAATCCTCCATGGGATATATAATTTTATTGCAAGCCCAGCGACGTCCTACTCTCACAGGGGGAAACCCCCAACTACCATCGGCGCTGAAGAGCTTAACTTCCGTGTTCGGTATGGGAACGGGTGTGACCTCTTCGCTATCGTCACTAGACTTGAATACTTTTGAAAGACATCCTTTATTATAACAACTCTGTAGAATAATACAAGAGTTATTTTAAAAAAGTTTTATTCTTTCAAAACTGGATAAACGACATTGTTACGTTAAACAAAATTTGGTTAAGTCCTCGATCGATTAGTATTCGTCAGCTGCACGTGTCGCCACGCTTCCACCCCGAACCTATCTACCTCATCGTCTTTGAGGGATCTTACTTACTTGCGTAATGGGAAATCTCATCTTGAGGGGGGCTTCGTGCTTAGATGCTTTCAGCACTTATCCCGTCCACACATAGCTACCCAGCGATGCTCTTGGCAGAACAACTGGTACACCAGCGGTGTGTCCATCCCGGTCCTCTCGTACTAAGGACAGCTCCTCTCAAATTTCCTACGCCCACGACGGATAGGGACCGAACTGTCTCACGACGTTCTGAACCCAGCTCGCGTACCGCTTTAATGGGCGAACAGCCCAACCCTTGGGACCGACTACAGCCCCAGGATGCGATGAGCCGACATCGAGGTGCCAAACCTCCCCGTCGATGTGGACTCTTGGGGGAGATAAGCCTGTTATCCCCGGGGTAGCTTTTATCCGTTGAGCGATGGCCCTTCCATGCGGAACCACCGGATCACTAAGCCCGTCTTTCGACCCTGCTCGACTTGTAGGTCTCGCAGTCAAGCTCCCTTCTGCCTTTACACTCTTCGAATGATTTCCAACCATTCTGAGGGAACCTTTGGGCGCCTCCGTTACACTTTAGGAGGCGACCGCCCCAGTCAAACTACCCGCCTGACACTGTCTCCTACCCGGGTTACGGGTATGGGTTAGAATTTCAATACAACCAGGGCAGTATCCCACCGACGCCTCCTCCGAAGCTGGCGCTCCGGGCTCTAAGGCTCCTGCCTATCCTGTACAAGTTGCACCAAAATTCAATATCAAGCTATAGTAAAGCTCCACGGGGTCTTTCCGTCCTGTCGCGGGTAACCTGCATCTTCACAGGTACTATAATTTCACCGAGTCTCTCGTTGAGACAGTGCCCAGATCGTTACGCCTTTCGTGCGGGTCGGAACTTACCCGACAAGGAATTTCGCTACCTTAGGACCGTTATAGTTACGGCCGCCGTTTACTGGGGCTTCAATTCGCACCTTCGCTTGCGCTAAGCACTCCTCTTAACCTTCCAGCACCGGGCAGGCGTCAGCCCATATACTTCACCTTACGGTTTTGCATAGACCTGTGTTTTTGCTAAACAGTCGCCTGGGCCTATTCACTGCGGCTCTTCTAGGCTATGAACCCAAAAGAGCACCCCTTCTCCCGAAGTTACGGGGTCATTTTGCCGAGTTCCTTAACGAGAGTTCTCTCGCTCACCTTAGGATTCTCTCCTCGACTACCTGTGTCGGTTTGCGGTACGGGCACCTTTCACCTCGCTAGAGGCTTTTCTTGGCAGTGTGAAATCAGGAACTCTAGACATACGTCCTCGCCATCACAGCTCAATGTTAAAGAATGCGGATTTGCCTACATTCACACCTTACTGCTTGGACATGCATAACCAACAGCATGCTTACCCTATCCTTCTGCGTCCCCCCATTACTCAAACGGTGGTTTGGTGGTACAGGAATATCAACCTGTTATCCATCGCCTACGCCTATCGGCCTCGGCTTAGGTCCCGACTAACCCTGAGCGGACGAGCCTTCCTCAGGAAACCTTAGTCATACGGTGGACGGGATTCTCACCCGTCTTTCGCTACTCATACCGGCATTCTCACTTCTAAGCGCTCCACCAGTCCTTCCGGTCTGACTTCAACGCCCTTAGAACGCTCTCCTACCACTGATACCAAAGGTATCAATCCACAGCTTCGGTGATTTGTTTAGCCCCGATACATTTTCGGCGCAGCGTCACTCGACCAGTGAGCTATTACGCACTCTTTAAATGATGGCTGCTTCTAAGCCAACATCCTGGTTGTCTAAGCAACGCCACATCCTTTTCCACTTAACAAATACTTTGGGACCTTAGCTGGTGGTCTGGGCTGTTTCCCTCTTGACTACGGATCTTATCACTCGCAGTCTGACTCCCAAACATAAATCATTGGCATTCGGAGTTTGTCTGAATTCGGTAACCCGGGATGGGCCCCTAGTCCAAACAGTGCTCTACCTCCAAGATTCTAACGTTTGAGGCTAGCCCTAAAGCTATTTCGGAGAGAACCAGCTATCTCCAGGTTCGATTGGAATTTCTCCGCTACCCACACCTCATCCCCGCACTTTTCAACGTGCGTGGGTTCGGACCTCCAGTAAGTGTTACCTTACCTTCATCCTGGACATGGGTAGATCACCTGGTTTCGGGTCTACGACCACATACTCATTCGCCCTATTCAGACTCGCTTTCGCTGCGGCTCCGTCTTCTCGACTTAACCTTGCATGGGATCGTAACTCGCCGGTTCATTCTACAAAAGGCACGCTATCACCCATTAACGGGCTCTAACTACTTGTAGGCACACGGTTTCAGGATCTATTTCACTCCCCTTCCGGGGTGCTTTTCACCTTTCCCTCACGGTACTGGTTCACTATCGGTCACTAGGTAGTATTTAGCCTTGGGAGATGGTCCTCCCAGATTCCGACGGAATTTCACGTGTTCCGCCGTACTCAGGATACACTCAAGAGAGAATGAATTTTAGACTACGGGGCTTTTACCCTATCCTGCGGACCTTTCCAGATCGCTTCGTCTAACTCATTCCTTTGTAACTCTATGTAGAGTGTCCTACAACCCCAAAAGGCAAGCCTTTTGGTTTGGGCTATTCCCGTTTCGCTCGCCGCTACTCAGGGAATCGAATTTTCTTTCTCTTCCTCCAGGTACTTAGATGTTTCAGTTCCCTGGGTGTGTCTCAGATGCGCTATGTATTCACGCAAATGTACTGCTCCATTACGAACAGTGGGTTTCCCCATTCGGAAATCTCCGGATCAAAGCTCACTTACAGCTCCCCGAAGCATATCGGTGTTAGTGCCGTCCTTCGTCGACTCCTAGTGCCAAGGCATTCACCGTGCGCCCTTATTAACTTAACCTAAAAGTTAAAAAGTCTTACACGTCGTGATTACGTAAATAATCACAACAGAATTTCTTGTTGTTTATTGTTTCAATGTCGTTTTATCCAGTTTTCAAAGAACAAGCGTTGAATCTTCATATAAAATGAACATTCAAAACTGAACTGCAAAACGTTAAGATACGAATAAAGATTCGTATTCCGATATTATCCTTAGAAAGGAGGTGATCCAGCCGCACCTTCCGATACGGCTACCTTGTTACGACTTCACCCCAATCATCTGTCCCACCTTCGGCGGCTGGCTCCCGTAAGGGTTACCCCACCGACTTCGGGTGTTACAAACTCTCGTGGTGTGACGGGCGGTGTGTACAAGGCCCGGGAACGTATTCACCGTGGCATGCTGATCCACGATTACTAGCGATTCCGGCTTCATGTAGGCGAGTTGCAGCCTACAATCCGAACTGAGAACGGTTTTATGGGATTTGCTCACCCTCGCGGGGTTGCGACCCTCTGTACCGTCCATTGTAGCACGTGTGTAGCCCAGGTCATAAGGGGCATGATGATTTGACGTCATCCCCACCTTCCTCCGGTTTATCACCGGCAGTCACCTTAGAGTGCCCAACTAAATGCTGGCAACTAAGATCAAGGGTTGCGCTCGTTGCGGGACTTAACCCAACATCTCACGACACGAGCTGACGACAACCATGCACCACCTGTCACCGCTGTCCCCGAAGGGAAAAGCCTATCTCTAGGCCGGTCAGCGGGATGTCAAGACCTGGTAAGGTTCTTCGCGTTGCTTCGAATTAAACCACATGCTCCACCGCTTGTGCGGGCCCCCGTCAATTCCTTTGAGTTTCAGTCTTGCGACCGTACTCCCCAGGCGGAGTGCTTAATGCGTTAGCTGCAGCACTAAGGGGCGGAAACCCCCTAACACTTAGCACTCATCGTTTACGGCGTGGACTACCAGGGTATCTAATCCTGTTTGCTCCCCACGCTTTCGCGCCTCAGCGTCAGTTACAGACCAGAAAGCCGCCTTCGCCACTGGTGTTCCTCCAAATCTCTACGCATTTCACCGCTACACTTGGAATTCCGCTTTCCTCTTCTGTACTCAAGTCCCCCAGTTTCCAATGACCTTCCACGGTTGAGCCGTGGGATTTCACATCAGACTTAAAGGACCGCCTGCGCGCGCTTTACGCCCAATAATTCCGGACAACGCTTGCCACCTACGTATTACCGCGGCTGCTGGCACGTAGTTAGCCGTGGCTTTCTAATGAGGTACCGTCAAGGTACGAGCAGTTACTCTCGTACTTGTTCTTCCCTCACAACAGAGTTTTACGATCCGAAAACCTTCTTCACTCACGCGGCATTGCTCCATCAGACTTTCGTCCATTGTGGAAGATTCCCTACTGCTGCCTCCCGTAGGAGTCTGGGCCGTGTCTCAGTCCCAGTGTGGCCGATCACCCTCTCAGGTCGGCTACGCATCGTCGCCTTGGTGAGCCGTTACCTCACCAACTAGCTAATGCGCCGCGGGCCCATCCTGTAGTGACAGCCGAAACCGTCTTTTAACATCTCCCCATGTGAGGAAATGGATTATTCGGTATTAGCCCCGGTTTCCCGGAGTTATCCCAATCTACAGGGCAGGTTGCCCACGTGTTACTCACCCGTCCGCCGCTAAATCAGAAGAAGCAAGCTTCTTCGTCATTCGCTCGACTTGCATGTATTAGGCATGCCGCCAGCGTTCGTCCTGAGCCAGGATCAAACTCTCCATAATAGTTTACTTCCAGTATGCAGAGCACATTGAAAGCGAACAAATTAGAACTAGTTTAAAAGCTCATTTTGTTTTGCTGGCATCATCATTAAATGATGTCCAAAATTGTTTTGCTATCATCCTAACAAGTTAGTTGAAAGCTATGTTTCTTAACGTTTTGCATGTTCAGTTTTCAATGTTCATGTTGTTGTAATGTCGTTTTGGCGACTTTAATATCATATCAAATCCTGATATCGTTGTCAACAACTTTATTTAATTTGTTTTTCGTGTAAGTCACTAATGAAAATGACAACTTGATAACTATACCACCTGCAAAACGTTCTGACAAGTGGTTTTCTTAAATTTTATTTAAAAACTTCTAACGACTATTCTACACACAATATATAGTATAAATATAAAAAGTGAGCCACTACTAATAGTAGTAACTCGCTTTTTATAATATCTATCTTAATCTTTATGACGCATTGTCGGAAATAATAGTACATCGCGAATAGAGGCTGAGTTAGTTAATAACATCACTAATCTATCTATACCAATACCTAGACCACCTGTTGGCGGCATTCCATACTCAAGCGCTTCTAAGAAATCTTCATCCATTTCATGCGCTTCGTCATTACCAGCTTCTTTTTCTACCATTTGTGCTTCGAAGCGCTGACGTTGATCAATAGGATCATTTAACTCTGTAAAAGCATTCGCATGCTCACGACGGACGATGAATAATTCAAAACGATCAGTAAAGCGGCCGTCTTCTGGATTTTTCTTCGCAAGTGGTGATACTTCTACTGGGTGACCAAAGATAAATGTCGGTTGCACCAGTGTTTCTTCTACTTTTTGTTCGAAGAATTCATTTAATACATGTCCTACTTCCATAGATGGTCTTACATCTACTCCGTGCTCCTTAGCTAAAGCGTGCGCCTCTTCCTTTGTAAGCTCTGCCCAGAAGTCAACACCCGTAGTTTCTTTTACCGCATCAGCCATATGCCAACGTCTCCAACCCGGCGCAAGATTAATCTGATCTTCCCCGTAAGTTACCGTAGTTGTCCCTAAAACATCTTGCGCTACATGAGCAACTAAGTTTTCCGTTAGATTCATAATATCATTATAGTCTGCATAAGCTTCATACAATTCAATCATCGTAAACTCTGGGTTATGGCGTGTAGATACTCCTTCGTTACGGAATACACGACCAATTTCATAGACTTTCTCTAATCCACCTACGATAAGGCGTTTTAAATGTAATTCAATTGCGATACGCATATATAATTCCATATCTAACGCATTATGATGCGTTATGAAGGGACGAGCTGCTGCTCCACCTGCTATTGTATGTAACATTGGTGTTTCCACCTCTAAGTAGCCTTCGTTATCTAAGTAACGACGCATAGCACGAATAATACGACTTCTCGTTATAAATGTATTTTTACTTTCTTCACTAGTCATTAGATCTAAATAACGTTGACGATAACGTTGTTCGACATCTTTTAAGCCATGGAATTTCTCCGGCATCGGTCGTAGAGATTTAGTTAAGAATGTGAACTCAGTTGCTTTTACAGATAGCTCTCCAACTTGTGTACGGAATACATTTCCACGTATACCCACTATATCTCCTAAATCAGCTGTATTAAATAACTCATAAGCGTCATCACCAATAGCATCTTTACGTACATAAATTTGAATTTGGCCACCAAGATCCTGAATATGCGCAAATCCTGCTTTTCCTTTTCCACGCTTCGTCATAATTCTACCAGCAATAATCACTTCATGTAGTGTTTCTTCTAATTGTTCTTTTGTAAATTGATCAAACTCAGTAACTACTTCATTACTTAAATGTGAACGTACGAATTTACTACCAAAAGCATCTAGCCCTTTTTCTTGTATTGAAGCCATCTTTTGTCTTCTCACCAAAAGTTGATCGTTTAATTCTTCCATATTAGACATGTTCGTCACTCCTCCACTATCTATTATCCGTAATTACTTTTTCACGTTGCATTTATTGTACACAATTTCTGCATTCTAATCATCTTTTTCTAATATAAGAATACTTTTTCTATTATTCTGATTATGGTTTTAAACGGAAAAAGCTGCCACCTATAGTGACAGCCCTTTGGTTTATCGATTAAATCAGGATAGATTCTGCAGCCTCATATTCTTTAGAAGACTCTTCTGCAAAGTAACGTAAATAGTCTTTTAACTCTTGTGCAGATTCAGTTTGATTAATCTTGTTTCTTGCTATACCATTGCCCCGAATACCTTTTAAGTACCAAGATGCATGTTTGCGCATTTCTCTAACCGCAATATTTTCACCTTTTAGGTCCATTAAACGTTCAAAATGCAGTAAGCATATGTCCATCTTTTCTTGTACAGTTGGTTCTGGTTTTAACAGACCCGATTCCAAGTACTCTACTGTACGGTAAATCATCCACGGATCACCTAGCGCAGCACGACCAATCATAACTGCATCTACACCTGTCTCATCTAGCATACGTTTTGCATCTTGAGGTGTATTTACGTCACCATTTCCGATAACAGGAATATTCACTGCCTCTTTCACTTGACGTATTAAATCCCAGTTTGCATGTCCTTCATACATTTGGACGCGTGTACGACCATGGACAGCTACTGCTGATCCGCCAGCGCGTTCTATAGCTTGGGCATTTTCCACCATATATAGATGTTCTTCATCCCAACCAGTACGCATTTTCACACTTACTGGTTTTTTAACGTTATCTACTACCGCTGCAACCATTTCATAAATCTTGTTAGGATCCAAAAGCATTCTAGCTCCGGCCTCACATTTAATGATTTTGTTTACAGGACAACCCATATTGATATCAATGATATCCGCTGACGTGTTTTGGTCAACATACTTAGCTGCTTCTACAAGAGTTTCTTTTTCTCCACCAAAAATCTGAAGTGATAGTGGATTTTCACGCTCGTCAATATAAAGCATACTCAAGGTTCTTTCGTTTTTCTGTACAATCCCTTTATCCGAGATCATCTCAGCGTATACTAAGCCAGCTCCGAATTCCTTTACAGTCAATCGAAATGCTGAATTACAAATACCAGCCATTGGTGCTAATACTACTCGATTATCCATTATGTGATTACCTATTTTAAATGGTTTTGTCGATGCATTTGCCATCATTGTTCACCTACCTTTGTTTCTCCTTTTAATTCTTCTACTTGTATATGAAGTATAGAGGCAATCTTTTCTAATTGCTCCTCACTCGGAATTCGTTTACCCTGCTCAATTTGACCAAGTATAGACACAGACATTTCCATTTCTTTTGCAAGTTCAACCTGCTTCACCATTTTTAACCTACGAAATGCACGAATGCGCCGACCCCATCGAATGTTCTCCATAAATGGACGCCTTCTTTCTGAACTTGCGCAGCATCTGCTATTAACTGCTTAGATTGCGGATCTACTAAATCCGCTTGTAATTCCACAAGTGGTATAAGCACGAAGCCTCTTTCCATCATCCGTGGATGTGGGATAATAAGGTCCTCCGTTTTCATATTCTCTTTATTATACAACAAAATGTCAAGGTCTACAGTTCGGGGGCCCCAATGGATTTCTCGAGTTCGCCCTAATTGTGCCTCTATCTCATTACACTTTTTTAATATTTCATGTGGACTACATAACGTTTCAATCTCTACTACCATATTCAAAAATGCAGCCTGATCCTCATACCCCACCGGGTCTGTTTCATAAACCGAAGATACTTTGACTACATTCACTCCTTCTACTTGCTGCAACAACCGCACTGCTTGCTGAAGGAACTCCAAACGATTTCCTATGTTTGATCCTAGCGATATAAATACAGTATTCATCATAATGTACCTCTAGTAATATCGACGGCCACAGAAGCATAATGTCCAACAATCGGGGGATTCGGTTTTACTAATTGGATACGGCAGCCACTAACCTTCTCTGCATATTCTTGTAAGATAGATGTAGCGACTTTTTCTGCAACTGCTTCTATTAATAAATACGGTTTACCTTCTACTATTCCTTTGCATAGCTCAAAGACCTCTGCATAGTTTACAGTTTCCTCTAAATTGTCGGTTTCACCCGCTTTTTTCAAATCACATGCTAACGTGATGGTTACTCTAAATATTTGACCTAACTTTGTTTCCTCTGGCAATGCTCCGTGAAATCCGTAAAATTCTAAGTCATTCAAATGTATGTAATCCATTTATATTACGCCTCACTTTCCTTATATTTCACTTTTCCAGTCAATACATCCATCATTTTCGTCATACGAGTTATTTCTTTTACATCATGTACTCGCACCAAATGACACCCAACTTGAACACCATAACAAACTGTTGCTCCAGTACCTTCCATTCGTTCATCGACAGGAAGATTTAAAACGTTGCCGATTAATCGTTTACGAGACGTTGCCAATAATACAGGGTAACCCATCTCAACTAAATCACTTAAATGCTGTATCATCCAGATGTTTTGAGTAGTTGATTTGGCGAAACCAATACCCGGATCCAACCATATATGCTCGTCTGGAACTCCAGCTGCTTTCGTTATTTGAATACTCTCTTCTAAATCTTGTTTTGCTTCTGACCAGAAATCAGTATACTCTTCATTGTCTCTATTGTGCATCAATATTATCGGAACTCCATGATCAGCTGCAACTTTTGCTATTTCAGGGTCTCTCTTAGCTCCCCAAATATCATTTATCACATGTGCACCCGCAAGTACTGCAGCTTTTGCAACTGCAGATTTATATGTATCAATCGAGATTACTGTATTTACTTCTGCTCTTATCGCTTGAATGACAGGAACAACACGAGCAATTTCCTCATCATCTGAAATACGGGTATAGCCAGGTCTTGTAGATTCACCGCCAATATCTATTATTTTGGCACCATCAGCAACCATTTGTTTCGCTCTTGCAACAGCAGTTTCTATTTCGTTAAACTTTCCACCGTCTGAAAAAGAGTCAGGAGTAATATTTAATATACCCATCACAATCGTTTCCTTCTGAAAGTCTAACGCAACTCCACCAGCTTCAAACTTGCCACTATTTTTGTGTAAATTCATCATTCGATCCCTTCTTGCTGTATGCATCTTTTATAGCTATCATGTAACGCCTTATAAACTGGTCCCGCATTACCCCAAAACTGGATTTTCCCCAATTGCTTAATCGGTATTATTTCCTGTACCGCATTAGTGATAAATACTTCATCCGCCTTTTCTAATTCATCCTTTGTGAAGAAACCTTCTTCTACTTCAAATAAAGAACAGTTTCTCACCCACTCACGTGTCGTACCCGCTAAAATACCCGTTTGTAAAGATGGAGTATACAACTTCCCATTAGTGGACCAAAAAATGTTCGATGTTATTCCCTCTGCTACAAATCCATCTACCGTTAGGAAAAAACCTTCACAAGAAGCTAGCGACTCTAACTCGAATCTAGCTTGTACGTTATTCGCATAGTGGTGGGATTTATGACGCACACCACTTTCAGGAGTATTTCTAACTGTCTCTAGCCAGATAGCAGATTTCTCTGTGCCCCTAGGTGCAATTTGCAATGCTTTACGATATAAAATTACTGTCGGCTTCTTATAATACGAAGGTTGCAAACCAATGTCGTGGGGACCAGCCGAAATATTCAACCGAAAATAGCCATCCTCCCCATGATTCGCTTCTGTAAGTGCTGCTACCGCTGCAATTAGCTCCTGTTCTTTATAGGGCAACTCTATTCGGAAGTCGGAAAGTGCCCGGCATAAACGATTCCAGTGCGCATCCCATAAAAAAACTTTTCCATTGTATGTACGAAACGTTTCAAAAAAGCCAAGTCCATATAAAAAGCCATGATCATATGCCGATACCATTAGTTCGTCTGCGCGGTAAAGTCTTCCATCTTTCCATGCATCCATTTAATGACTCTCCTTAGCGGTAAAGTTATACGTTTCAACAAAGTTACGGATGATTTTTTTACCCTCTTCGGTCATGATTGACTCCGGATGGTATTGAACTCCCTCTACAGCATACTTTTTATGACGAAGTCCCATTATTTCCCCTTCTTCTGTCCAAGCGGTAATCTCCAAACAGTCCGGTAATGATTCTCTTTCCACAAGTAAGGAATGGTACCTTGTCGCCTGAAAAGGATTTGGCATATCGCTATTCACACCAGTTTCGTCATGGAAAACTGGAGAAACTTTCCCATGCATCAATCGTTCGGCACGTATAACCTTCCCTCCAAATGCTTGTCCAATAGCCTGGTGACCTAAACAAACACCCAGAATAGGAATCTTCCCTGCAAAATACGTAATTACCTCCAAACTAATACCAGCTTCATTTGGTGTACATGGTCCAGGCGACACAACAATGACTTGAGGGTCCAGTTCTAGAATATTCTCTATAGTTATTTCGTCATTACGAACCACCTTTACTTCAATTTCTAACTCTCCTATATATTGAACGAGATTATAAGTAAAAGAATCATAGTTATCAATCATTAAGATCATTTGTACCCTCCTTCTGCCATAGCCTTCGCCTGCCACACTGCTTTTGCTTTGTTTAATGATTCCGCATATTCCGCGCTCGGTACCGAGTCAATGACAATGCCAGCACCAGCTTGTATATGAGCCATCCGATCTTGAATAAATGCAGTGCGTATTACAATATTAAATTCTAAATCTCCGGAAAATCCTAACCACCCAATTGACCCTGTATAAAGCCCTCTACGCACTGGCTCTAGCTCTTCGATTATTTCCATCGTCCGAATTTTAGGCGCACCGGTTATCGTACCTCCAGGGAACATTGCACGAATGATCTCTTTATTGGATGTACCAGATTGAAGTGTCCCTTTTACATTAGAGACAATATGCATCACATGAGAGTATTTTTCTATAACCATAAACTCATCCACTTCCACTGTTCCATAGGACGAAACACGGCCAAGGTCATTTCGCTCCAAGTCGACAAGCATCACATGCTCCGCACGCTCTTTTTCATTTTCAATCAATTCATTTGCTAACAAGATATCTTCCGAGTCACTTTTCCCCCGTGGTCTTGTTCCAGCAATTGGTCTAGTAGATAACTCAGTCCCCTTTTTCTTTACTAATAATTCGGGGGATCCTGAGACAATTGAGAACTCTGGTGCTTGTATATAAGCCATATAAGGAGAAGGGTTGAATGCACGCAATGCTTCATACATCTCTATTGGACTTACTTTCAATTGTTTCGATTGTCTGACAGATAAGTTAACCTGGAAAACGTCACCTTGCGCTATGTATTGTTGAACTTTCAATACGGCAGATTCAAACTCACTTGAGCTAACCGACACCTTTAACTCAGCTGGGTCTTCCGCTACTTCCATTGCAGAACCAGGATGAAACTTCCTTAAATCCATTCCCTTTTCAGCAGCTTCCATATACTCTTGCTTTAGTTCCATTAAATCTACATCACAAGTAGAGAGCTTCATTAACGTGACCACTTCTGTTTTTATATCTAATACTGCCCAACAATCGTATAGATGGAAATAGATATCTGGAATATGTAAATCATTCTCAGCCAAATCCGGTAAAACTTCTATCTTCCTTGCATAATCATAACTAATAAAACCAATAGCTCCACCTTGATAGTCGGGTAGATTTTGCTGAAAAGGCAACTTATATTCAGAAACTAGTTTTTCTAACTCCTCTAGTGCCTCTCCTTCACGAACTTCCCTTTCTCCACTTCTCCAATGAATCTGCAAGCCATTTTCTACTGACTTTGCTATAGCTATAGGATTCCAAGCTGCAACAGATAAGTGACCACCCCTGCCACTCTCTAAAAACACGTTATATGGTTGCTCTTTTGTTAACATTTTATAAGCATAGAAAAAAGTTTCCTTTGTCATATGAAAGGTATGTGTCTCTAGTTTGATATTCACTTTCTCAAATCCCCCTATAAACGATTTGATTTCATCTTAACTTGAAACTACTCCTTTTCGCCACTAAGAAAATAATTGAAACTATTTATAAAATAGAAATACAAAAAAAAGAGGAAGCATTAACTGCTCCCTCTCTTCATATTTTCTACCTATTTGTTATTAATCTTCGAATTTGTATAAAGGTGTGCTTAAGTAACGCTCTCCATTATCCGGAACAATCGCTAATACCTTTTTCCCTTTTCCAAGTTCTTTAGCAAGTTGAAGGGCTGCATAAATTGCTGCACCTGCAGAAACTCCACCAAGAATACCTTCTAGTTTTGCTACTTCACGAGAAGTGGCATATGCATCGTCATTCGTTACTTGAATGATTGAGTCATAAAGCTTTGTATCCAGAACTTCTGGTATAAATCCTGCACCAATACCTTGAATTTTATGAGGGCCTGGTTTACCACCAGATAATATATTTGAATCAGTTGGCTCTACTGCAGCAATATGGATACCTGGGAAGTTTTCTTTTAACACTCCACCTGCTCCTGTAATTGTTCCACCAGTACCAATACCTGATACAAATCCATCTAATTGATCGAATGCCTCTACGATTTCAGGACCAGTTGTTAAGCGATGGATTTCTGGATTTGCTCCATTATTGAATTGTTGGGGCATAAACCAACCATTTTCTTTTGCAAGCTCTTCCGCTTTTGCAATAGCACCCTTCATACCGTCAGCACCTGGAGTTAATACAAGGTCCGCTCCGTAAGCGCGAAGTAGGTTTCTACGCTCTAAGCTCATAGTATCAGGCATAACTAATACAGCATTATAGCCTTTTGCTGCCGCTATCATAGCAAGACCAATCCCTGTGTTACCACTTGTAGGCTCTATAATTGTGCCATTTTCTTTTAACTTACCTTCTTTTTCAGCAGCTTGAATCATGGCCATTGCGATACGATCCTTTACACTACTCCCTGGATTAAAGTATTCAAGTTTTACATATACTTCAGC
This sequence comes from Psychrobacillus sp. FSL H8-0510, assembly GCF_038008345.1. Lineage (NCBI taxonomy): Bacteria > Bacillati > Bacillota > Bacilli > Caryophanales > Bacillaceae > Psychrobacillus > Psychrobacillus sp. FSL H8-0510. The sequence continues at coordinate 80,722 of NZ_JBBOYZ010000001.1, read as the reverse complement.
ATCTTCAGGGTTTCCTACACGGTTTAATTTTACGATTGGTGTATTTCCGATCAAATCCAATACAGATTGCGCTAACTTCGTCATTTCTCCACTCCCAATCCCTACTTGTCTAATAGGTTTTATTTCTTAATCATACCAATGATTCAGTGAAAATGTCAATAAATTTACATTCAATATTTCTGAATATTCCATCATGTAAATTTATCCATATTATCATTTAAGCGATAGAATACTAAAAGTAACTCGTGTATAATTGATTATTTACAATGATTATACTTCGGAGAATTTTTTGTGCAAACGTCAACTTAAATTTAATGAAAACAAATCTAAGATGATCGGGGTTTTTTTAATGAATAATATACTAGTTAGAAATAATGTGAAAATTTTAGGTGAAGGCGACCGTACTATTATATTCGCACATGGTTTTGGATGCGATCAAAATATGTGGAGATATATTACACCATTTTTTGAAAAAAATTATCAAATAATCTTGTTTGATCATGTAGGGTCAGGAAATTCAGATTTAACTGCGTATGATTTCGAAAAGTACAGCACACTCCATGGCTACGCTCAGGACGTTTTAGACATTCTGGAAACACTCAAATTAAAGAATGTTATATTTATCGGACATTCGGTCAGTTCCATGATTGGCATGCTTGCATCTATTGAACGCCCTGAATACTTCAGTAAAATGATAATGATTGGACCTTCTCCTTGCTATATCAATAAGGGGGACATATATCATGGTGGGTTCGAAGAAAAGGATGTCCTAGAACTACTCACTATGATGGAGATGAATTATTTTAGTTGGGCCAGCTTTATGGCACCTCTCGGTATGAAAAACCCTGACGTCCCTGCACTAACAGAAGAACTTGAAAAGAGCTTTACTCGATCAAATCCTTTAATAACTAGACAATTCGCTGAGACTACTTTCTTTTCTGACCATCGTGCAGATTTAGATAAAGTAACAACACCTACGTTAATAATGCAATGTTCTGATGACAGTATCGTACCTCTAGTAGTAGGCAATTATTTACACGAGCATATGAAGAATAGTACGCTTTACTTAATGGAAGCTAAGGGGCATTACCCTCACCTTAGCCATCCCAAAGAAACGATTAGTTATATAAATAATTTTCTATTGACTTAAATATTTGAATTGGAAGGATGTACTTTGATGGATAAGAGATTGTATAGTTTGCCGTGTGGTTACATTTCCATGACCCCGCAAGGAATAATTTTAGATGTAAATAGAACATTCCTTGAGATGGGAAACTACACACAAGACAATTTAATCTCCCATCATATTGAATCTATTATGTCCGTTGCCAATAAATTATTGTTCCACTCCTGTTTTTATCCTTTTATCCAACTAAATGGATATGTGGATGAAATATATTTTAACTTAAAAGGAAGTAATGGTACAGATATTCCAGTATTATTTAACGGGAAATATTATGAGGAAACTGATGTTGTAGATTGTATTTTTGTACATATGGGTAGACGAATAGATTATGAACAAGAAATACGTAAAGCTAAAATACTGGTAGAGGAAGCCTATCGTGAGAAAAATGTCGCTTTAGTAAAAATGGAAGAACTACATCTTGAGCTTGAGCATAAGCAAATAGAATTACTAAAACTAAATAATAAGCTCGAGATACTTTCCATTACCGACGGACTTACAGGTTTAAAAAACCGCAGATGCTTCATTGAAAAACTAGATGAATACTTAGTGCAATATAAACAAACCAATTGCCTCTTTTCACTGTTAATATTAGATATTGATCATTTTAAATCGGTCAATGATACACATGGACATCTTATAGGCGATGAGGTTTTAATACAATTAGCTAAGCTATTGGCGGATTTTTTCCCAAAAGACTATACGATCGCTCGATATGGTGGTGAGGAATTCGTTGTAATTTTGCCTTTGAGAAATGAGGAAGAGTCTTTAAAAGAAGCAGAGCTATTAAGAAGTACCATTCAATTTGCTAAATGGGAGATCATGAAAATTACCGTGAGTATTGGTGTAGCGACTAGTAATCCTATGGATACAACCTCTTCTATTATGGCACATGCAGATAAAGCACTCTATTCTTCTAAGGAACGCGGAAGGAATAAAGTGACACACGCTACTTTTCATATCATCTAAATTAGAAAAGACCATCTTTATTATAAAAGATGGTCTCTAAATATATGAATTACTCACTATAAACCCAATCTGCATCAAACTCTTTCCAAAAAGCTTCTTGTGTAACTGATTGTGGAATTTGATCAAGCGCCAGTTCTCTGCGAATATGATCTTGTACATCAGGATAGGAAAAGGATTTACCTTCGAATATACTCTTCACCATTGCTACAGCGAATCTTCCATCCGCTAATGTAATTGGTTTACTCCATTTACCTTTTTTCGTCTTCTGAATTGCATCAATTAAAACTTTATCCACCGATTCATTTCCTTCGGATATATAACCGATATCTCCACCTAGACTTGCCGAACTTGGATCAGCAGATCGTTCTCTAGCAAGTCCTTCAAAAGACGAACCATTTTCTAACTCTTTTGCAACTTTTTCGGCTTCAGCCTCTGTGCTTACATAAATGACACTTGTTCGATAAGATGTTGCAGTATTGTATAGATTTTTGTTATTGTCATAAAATGCTTTAATCGCCTCGTCCTCAATGACAATATCCTTGGCTAATACTTTTTCTAGAATTAAGCGAGAACGAATACTCTTTCTAACAAGGTCTTCATCATTGGTTTGTAAGGACACGCCGTCTTGCGTTGAACGTATTAAAGCAAGTTCTAAATCCACTTCGTCATCCGTTACTTTAATCTTATATTTTTTAGCCGCAGCTTCCATAACTTCTGCATTCACAATATCTAACAAAACTTCTTTACCGTAGATAGACTCCATAGAAGCCATCCATTGTTCTTTCGTAATAACTTTTCCCGCTACGGACGCAACTTCTTCCGAATCATTAGATTTAGTCGTATCGTTTGGTATTAACCATGCGATGAACCACAGTAAATTACCTAGCAACAGGATACTCAGAACAACTAATACCGGTTTAGTTTTTAAGCGCTTTTTAGTAGGGGCATTATTATCATGCGTTAATTTCATCGATAAATGACTCCAATTCATCTACTGAATAATTGTATTTCTCCATACAGAAATGACAGTGTGCTTCGGCCCCTCCGTCTTCTTCGATCATTTCACGAATTTCCTTTTCACCTAGTGTGAAAATGGCCTTCCCGAATCTTTCTTTAGAGCAATTACAATCAAAAGAAACTGGTGCAGAATCTAAAATCCGAACATTATCTTTACCAAGAATTTCAAATAGTATTTCTTCTGGAGTTAAACCTCTTTCGATTAGTTTAGAAACAGGCTCCATCTTAGATAAATGCTCTTCAATAATTGTAATCGTTTCATCATCTGTTCCAGGTAGTAATTGTATTATAAATCCGCCAGCCGCCAGAATAGTGTTGTCTGGATTTACAAGAACGCCAAGTCCAACAGAAGAAGGAACTTGTTCAGAAATAGCAAAATAATAAGTGAAGTCTTCGCCAAGTTCACCCGATACAATTGGAACTTGTCCTGTAAAAAAGTCTCGCATGCCCAAATCTTTTACAATCGTAAGTGTACCTTCTGTCCCTACAGCACGACGAACATCTAATTTACCATGTTCGTTTAAATCGAAATGGGTTTGAGGATTAGTTACATAACCACGTACTTCACCTTTTGCATTACTATCAATAATCATTGGACCAATTGGACCATTTCCTTCTACTTTTACCGTTATTTTATCCTCACCTTTTAACATAGCACCCATCATTAGTGAAGCCGTCATCGATCTTCCAAGTGCAGCAGATGCGGTTGGCCAAGTCCCGTGACGTCTTTGTGCTTCTCCTACTGTGTCAGTTGTACGAACCGCAAAGGCACGTACACTCCCTTCAAATGCTATAGCTCTTACTAAATAATCACTCATCTATTTATTACCTCTTTCATCAATATTTCGTTGATATATTATATATAAACCTTTCAACGTTAAGAATGGATCAATAACATCCATTATAGTCGTTTCGTCCCCTATTAAGGAAGCCATACCACCTGTAGCTATTACTTTAGGTGTTTTCTTTGATACTTGCTTCATACGGTTTACGATACCTTCCACTTGCCCTACATAACCGTACACGATTCCTGCTTGCATTGCAGCAACTGTATTTTTCCCAATGACATTTTCAGGCCTTGTCAACTCTATACGCGGAAGCTTACTAGCTCTATTAAATAGGGCATCTGTTGAGATACCTATACCCGGAGCAATGGCCCCACCCATATACTCTCCAAGTTCATTGATAAAACAATAGGTCGTAGCAGTTCCAAAATCTACAATGATTAGAGGACTTCCGTATTCATGAATAGCAGCTACCGCATTTACTATTCGATCGGCCCCGACTTCACGCGGATTTTCATATTTAATATTCAATCCCGTTTTGACTCCAGGACCAACCACAATGGGCTTAATGCCAAAATATTTTTTACACATAGCTTCTAAGGAAAACATAATAGGTGGAACAACAGAAGAGATTATGATGCCTTCTATTTGATCAAAAGAAATGGCGGCATGAGTAAATAATGCCTTCACCTGCATTCCATACTCATCTTCCGTTTTTAAACGATCTGTCTCCATACGCCAGTGATGTATCAGCTTATCGTTTTCGTAAACCCCTAACACAATATTAGTATTTCCTGTATCTAAAACAAGTATCATCTAGCTTATCCTCACCTTTTTGTTGCGTTTCCCACACATCATACCATATATATATACGAAGAAAAAAGCTGATTGCCTCGAGTTATAAGGAGGCAATCAGCTTATTCTTATCTATTAATCTCTACGTTCTTCTTGAACTGGGCTTTCTGTTTCTCTTAGTGAACCCTCTTCTTTTGGTAAATCACTAATAGATGGATCCGCAGGTGCACCTACTGCATCCGATACTTCTTCTTTCTTCAGCTCAATAGCAGCTTTTTGATCTATCTCATCATATGAGCGTTCAGGAAGGGTACCATGCTCTTGTAAATGCATTATTTGAGCAGCATCTAGTGTTTCTACCTCTAGTAACGTTTTTGCGATTAATGTTAATAATTCACGTTTTTCCGTTAATATTTGTTTCGTACGAGTATACTGATCTTTAATCATTATTTGCATTTCTTGATCTATTTCATAAGCAATTGCATCCGAATAGTTTTGTTCAGAGTTAAAATCACGACCTAAGAAGACGTTGCCTCCTTGTGCTTGACCGAATTGCATTGGCCCTAGCTTGTCACTCATCCCATATTCTGTAACCATTTTTCTAGCAATACCTGTTGCGCGTTGGAAGTCATTATGTGCTCCGGTAGAAACTTCACCGAAAATAATATCCTCTGCTACACGACCACCAAGCAAACCAGCAATCTTATCTAGTAATTCCGGTTTTGTCATGAAATAACGATCTTCTCTAGGAAGCATAACTGCATATCCACCTGCTTGACCACGAGGAACGATTGTTACTTTATGAACGATATCTGCATCATCTAAAGTTAAACCAACAACCACATGCCCTGCTTCATGGTATGCAACAATATTTCTTTCTTTTTCAGAAATGACTTTTCCAGCTTTTGCCGGACCTGCAATAACACGGTCAGTCGCTTCATCTATATCTCGCATATCGACTTTTTTCTTATCACGTCTAGCTGCTACTAAAGCTGCTTCGTTTAATAAGTTTTCTAAGTCTGCTCCAGAGAATCCTGGTGTACGCTGTGCAATCGCTTTTAAGTCAACTGATTCATCAAGTGGCTTATTACGAGCATGTACTTGAAGTACCGCCTCACGACCTTTAACGTCTGGACGACCTACAGTAATTTGACGGTCAAAACGACCTGGACGAAGAAGTGCTGGGTCTAATACGTCTGGTCTATTTGTTGCAGCAATGATAATAATACCTTCGTTTGCACCGAAACCATCCATTTCAACAAGTAGTTGGTTTAGTGTTTGCTCACGTTCATCGTGACCTCCACCAAGTCCAGCTCCACGTTGACGACCTACTGCATCAATCTCATCTATAAAGATAATACATGGTGCATTTTTCTTAGCGTTTTCAAACAAATCACGTACTCGGGAAGCCCCTACTCCAACAAACATTTCAACGAAATCCGATCCACTAATAGAGAAGAACGGCACGCCAGATTCACCCGCAACTGCACGAGCAAGTAATGTTTTACCAGTACCCGGAGGACCTACTAATAGAATCCCTTTAGGTATACGAGCTCCAATTTCCACGAATTTGCGTGGATCTTTTAAGAAATCTACTACTTCAACTAGTTCAGCTTTTTCTTCATCTGCACCAGCAACATCATTAAATCTAACTTTTTTCTTATCATTATCGTATAACTTCGCCTTACTCTTACCGAAGTTCATCACACGGTTACCACCGCCTTGTGATTGGCTTAATAAGAAGAAGAATAAAATGATAATAATTAAGAACGGCAATAATCCAGTGAAGAATTGAACCCAACCACTTGTTTTAGGAGTTTCTTTATATTCTACAGGCACTGAATTGGATGTTGCCAATGTATAAATTTTTGTTTGTAAATCTTCGCTATTATATGGGAGAATCGCTAAATACTTTTCTCCTTTTTTATAGCCTTTCATTTCACCTTCAGCGTAATATACACCCGATTCAGGTTGTAATGTAACACTTGTTACTTCTCCTTTTTCCAGAGAAGTCATAAACTCGTTAAACTTAATATTTTTAGTAGTCGTATTGCTCGTGTTGAATGTAGCAAAAATCCCAACGATTACAAAGAATATTAATAAGTATAATATGGCGTAGCGCAATGCTCGATTCATTCCCAGCCTCCTCACAAGGTAAACAGAAAAACTAATGATTATCTTATCATACGAATTTTTGGACGTACAATGAAAAGCCTTTTAACTAGGCTTAAAACTAAAAACTGTAAACTTCTTTCTTCAATACACCTACATATGGTAAGTTACGATACTTTTCTGCATAATCTAATCCGTATCCAACCACAAATGCATCTGGAACTTCAAAGCCTACAAAGTCTGCTTTTAAGTCTACTTTTCTACCAGTTGGTTTGTCTAACAAAGTAACAATTTTAATCGATTTTGCTTTACGATATTTGAAAAGGTCCACTAAGTAACTTAATGTCATCCCGCTATCGATTATGTCTTCGATTATTAAAATATCTCTTCCTTCCACACTTGTGTTCAAATCTTTTACGATTTTAACCTCTCCAGAAGAAACTGTTGCATTGCCATAACTTGATACATCCATATAATCCATTTCAATGTATGTATCCACACGTTTCATCAAATCAGACATGAAAGGCATTGCACCTTTTAAAATTCCAATTGCTAGTGGGTATTGATCCTTGTACTCTTCAGTTAATAAGGCTCCCAATTCACGTGTTTTTTGATTGATTTGTTCCTCAGATAACAGAACTTCTAAAATATCCTTTTCTAACATCGTTAAATCCTCCTATGGCTTAATATCTCTTCACGTATAATACAAAATTTTGCGTAGTTCTATTCTTTTCAAGTTGCTGCCCGCAACGAAGACCTATTACAGCCATTATATCATTTTTAGCTGATATAAGTATTGGCCAACCCTCTCGTTTTTCACTCGAAATTTTTTCATCAATAAACAATCGTGAAACTTTTTTTGGAGTAGACATCCCTTTTAAATGTATTCGATCTCCTTCTATCCTCGTTCGTATAGAAAGAGGTAATGAATCACTATCCAATTGGATAAACCACTTTTCATCGGAAGGAATCTGCTCGTTTAAGTTTCTAGTCAAGTATATCGAATAACCAGTGCCAACTTCTACCCAGCAGTCTTCATCAATTATTTGACTTTGAATTGGTAGAGACTTTAGGGGAGCGGAGGAAAACTGGATTTGACTGTAATGACGTATGAGGGAAAAATCTTTTGGTAAATGAATCACTGTATTCCCATCCTGCTCATTACAAGCAGTTAAAATAGATTCAATTAAGCGATTATTTAATAGCGCACTAGAGCTATCATACAGATACTTTAATAGTATTAGAATCACTCTTCTTTGTAAAGCAACTGGAATTTCCCTAAACTGCTTTGAATCCATAAAAAAGCTCGATTTACTTTTAACTGTCACAAGCTGGTCAAACTTCTCTTTTGCAAGTGTCTGTAAAAAGTCGTCATCTTGTTGTTGTTTTTCTACGAACGTCCGGATACTATCGGCCACATGTAAATTTTCTTGACGCAAAAGAGGTACAACAGTATGGCGTAAACGATTTCTTGTATATGTATGTTTATCGTTACTGGGGTCATGTCTAAATGCTTGTTTTTGAAACTGAACATAATCCAAAATCTCATCCTTCGTTACACATAGGAATGGACGAATGATGCTACCGTTTGAAAAAGGTCTTGTTATCGGTATTCCTGTAAGAGAAGATGCCAACGTCCCTCTTACCAATGACATTATTATTGTTTCTATCTGGTCATCAGCATGGTGACCGAATACTAGCTTATCAAAGTTTTCTTGTTTCATAACAGTATCAAAGTAAGCATACCTTTCTTCTCTGCATATCACCTGAACATTTCCACCTTCTGCCTCGACTCTAGAAGGCACTTCCAGTGTAGTGCCATAAAAAGAAATGTCTAATCGAAAAGCTAATTGTTCAACAAAGTGCATATCTTCTGCCGACTCTGCCCCTCGAAGCTGGTGATCCGTATGAACAATACCCAGCTGTAAATTATATAACTTCTTAAGTTCATGAAAGGTAAGCACTGCAGCAACCGAGTCTGCTCCTCCAGAACAAGCTAGAAGAAGACGATCACCCCTTTGTATTAGCTGGTACTTATCTATATATTTTTTTACTTTTAAAATGAAAGGATGCATTTTTCCACCTCTATTATTGGTCCCTCTCCTAGTGAATACTCGACCTGACGGGTCCGCACGATGAGGGTTATGCAGTCTAGGACACGATGTGCATCCTAGACTACCCTTCCCTATAGGAGCTTTCGCTTTTCTTCTCTGTCTAGCTACAGCGCCTTGCCCTTCGGGTCACTTCAGAATCTCGAGAAAGGCAAGGTCGCCTTTCCATGAAATTCTTCCAGTGCCTGCCAGGGCAGACATAGGCGCTTTCGCTTTTCTATTCTGTCTAGCTACAGGTGCCAGCCTCTCGAGTCGCTTCAGACAAGCGGTTAAGGCAAAGTGCACCTTTACCGTTTGTCTTCCAGCGCTGGTCGAGGCTTACGGGCACCTTTCGCTTTTCTATTAGTGTACCATTCTTTCTTGGTGTTTGGCTGTTTGGCGTGGTGTGAATAGGGACCATTCTGGTACTACATGCTCTACATGCATGAAAATAACTGTGCGGTCGTCTCCTGGTAGTGAGTAAGTTTGTTCTAACATTTTCACAAAGCGTTCTGCATTCATGGTTGGGTCTTGTAGTATTTTTTGATAATATTGCTCCTGTTTTTCGACAGTCGTGTTTCCTGAGAATACACCGTCTGATAGCATAACCAATACATCTCCGTCTTTTATGTCCATTTTTCTGGCTTCTATTGAGAAAGTAGGTAGGAATCCGAATGGGACATGTTTGCTTTCTATTTTTCTCATTTCATTTCCGCGAATTAGATATGTCGACATACTTCCGGCCTTCCAAGACCACAATTCTCCTTTTTGCAGATCTATCAATGCAAGGTCTACAGTTGCATAGCTATCATTGTCATTTTGTAGACTCATCATATAGTGCAGTGTATGCATGGTTGTTTCTGGATCCATTTTTTTATTTAAACACTCCCTCATGAACTGCATAACACGTCTACTTTCTCTATGCGCCTCTACATCATTCCCCATTCCATCTGATAAAATAACTGCCATCAATCCTGGATGCAATGGGAATACTGCATGGGCATCCCCCGAATAGATGGTGTTTTTACTTGATGATGTATACACATCATGTGTAAGTTGAAAACGAACAGACGATTTGCACGTTAATTGAATATGCTCGTATGGGTGATGGATTTCTTTCATAGATGTAATTTCAAACGGTTCGTTCAACAGGTCATATAATAATGGAACAATTAAACGTTCCCCTACCATTTTTGCTCTTGCTTCAATTGGTAAACAACAAACAATCTCCATTTGTCCTATCTCAATATTCAACACATCTATTTGGAAGAAGGGAATATTTGCTTGTTGGAACTTTTCTTTAATCACTTCTTCATGAGAAGAATACATAGTTATATTGTTTTCTAAATTGCTCATCAACCCACTCATGTGATTGCCCATGTCTTTCAATTTGAGCGCAAACATCTTCTTTCCATGCTGTAATTCATACGTAAGCTGTTGTTTAGCTTCTTTTTCCTTCAGTTCATGCATCACTTGTATTGGTTTTACGCATTTATATTGAATTCGATTCTCTGTTTGCATTCTAGACTTTTTAGGTTGGTCTTCCCATTCCTTTATCAATACAGGCATACCATTGGATTTTTCTCCCCAACATTTTTCATATTGAAAGCATGAACGACAAATTGGGAGTGGCACTGTTTTTTCATCCTTTCTCAGCGCCTTCGAATCAAATTTCTCCGATATAAACCGTGTGATAAAGTCGACAAAATGCTGAAACTCTTGGAGCTGATGATTTACTTTTTCTGTCATCCACTTTTGTCTTCTTAAAAGAACACTTGTTGTATCAGGATACAATTGATCTTTCAATTGCTTAATCCACGCAGAAGGAACCATAAAGAATAATAGAGAGGCAATTACAAGTGATCCTATATATACAGAGTCTAAAGGTAAGGTGCGATCATATAATATAAAGAAAAATGTTGCACCGAGCATACTAAACGCTTGCCACAGTCTCCCAAAAGGCTTATGAAGTCCTGCCAAGAAGCCAGTTACCGCGTAGACAGCGATCATACCGCTAAAGCTAAGCTTCGAAATACTTAATATTGTTCCAGAAAGTACAGCTACTACCGTTGCCAGTTGGACTCCTCCGATTGCCGCTGATACCGCTATGACCAAATGAGCCGCCATTAACGGAATCGATACGTAACCAAATATATACGAAGACATTCCAGTCAAGACAAGTGCTCCTATAAGTAATGCAGCGCCCATTCTTTCTCCTGTCCACCTTTTGTGCAATAGGTCCGGAAAGGGAAGAAATAACTGAAACAAAAATATGGTCATAAATAGACTTAGTATGCCTTCATATCCAATGGCTAGCCAGATTGAAACTGGAATCTCTCCCCCATAAGAAACGAACTGCCACACAATTTGTATACATACGACGTCTATTAGTACATATAAAGGTAGTGGGATCTTCCTAATAAATCGATTTTGATAAAACGGAAATAATAATGCCTGCATAGCATGAATAATTACTTGTCCAAATCCGAGAGTAAAGCTTCCTAGAATAGCACCTGCAACTGTCCAAGGCACGAAACGTTGAAACCTCAGATTAACCAGTGCCCAAAGAGGAAGGAAAAATGGAACCGAGGCCTCGAACAATACAACTTGTGCTAGAAAAAATGATAGAAGTAGAAAAATGATAGAAAAGAAAAGCGTTACTCTCTTGGCTTTGAAACCCTCCATAATCTTTCTTATCGATATACCGCGTTTTTGTTCCTGTTCGTAAACCTTCAAAGCGAATACCTCCTATTCAACTATTGATGGAAGTATACCTAGTATTACTACAAAAAGTATGTCTGTTTCTGACGTGAACTTAAAATAACTTTTCGACTTCATCAGCTAATAAATTAAATGATTTGAATATTTGCAACAAACTTTCTTTTAATCTTTTTAAAATTCTCTTAAAGAAGCATTGACACTTTGGCAAAACGCTTGTAATATATAATTTGTTCGTTAAAACGGCGGCCTAGCTCAGCTGGCTAGAGCGTACGGTTCATACCCGTGAGGTCGGGGGTTCGATCCCCTCGGCCGCCATATTTTACGGCCCCTTGGTCAAGCGGTTAAGACACCGCCCTTTCACGGCGGTAACACGGGTTCGAATCCCGTAGGGGTCATCTCAAAAAGCAGTTCCTAAGAATTTTAGGAACTGCTTTTTTATGTTGAAAAGTATGCAATTTGTCGAAGTTCTTTAAAAAGATTCCTTTTAACCTTACAAATGCAAGACCCTTCATAGAGCCGATATTTGTTTTCTATGGTGCGCATCATGCTCCAAAAAGTCTGTGAAATAACTACGAACAGTACACTCACTATTACCAATATAAAAAACTTTGTTCCAATCTATTTCATCAATTTGCTGAAGTTTTTCGATAATTTTTTGACGTTGTTTTTTGGCATAAGAAAGGGTTTCTTTAAATGTTTGTTCATGAGCAAGGGCTGCGGCTTTTGCGTTAAATGCTTCAAAATCAGGATACCCTTCAAACCTTTCCCCTTCTTTCATATTTGGTAGGCGCTGTTCCACAGTAAATCGGTCCCATTCTGCAAGATGCATCACTATTTCATTTGGGGACCATTTTCCGTTCGCATATGGTGCAGTTGCTCTTATTTCGTCTAATATATATAAAGAATCCAGCCAATTGATATATTTATTATAAGATTTTAATAGTTCCTCTTTCGTCACAAGCTTAGCCCCCATTATTTATGAGTTTACCTAAAAATATTATATTTAAATAAATAGTCGTATGAGATATCAATAAACAAATATTCCCTATCGTTAAGTGGAATGGAGAATGTACGCATCATTTCTCCTGTTTCAATGTCGCTATACATGTCCGAAAATACACCACTTTGGTCATTACGCATTTTTATTATTGTTTTTAAGAAGTATGGACGCCAACTCCAATTTTTGTTGACAGCATCCTCTTGCACTGTCCACTTTTTGTCGACTTGCATAATATTAGGGGATAGTTGAAATCCATCTTCATTACAAATATATATTCGGAATGAGCAATCATTTAACTCTTCTGCAAGTAATAAAAGCTGCTCTATATTGTCACTAGTTGGATTTATATGTCCAATTGCTGTTTCTAACATATTCTGCAAATTTTTTAATTCAATATATTTCTCTTCAAGTAATCGCTTTTCTGTTGTTATAAATTGCTGAAACTTTTCTTTAAAATGATCTTTTAACAATTCTCTTGAAACTGTATCTGCTTGAGCTGTTGCTAGATATTTCCCCTGATAATATCGTCCGCCATTTTTCCAAGCAAATTGAAGTTGGTGTACACTATCGATCCCTTCAAACAGCATATTAGCCCCTATCTTCCGAGCAAGCGATCCTAAGGATGTAAATAAGTCATTTTGCGCACTCCAAGACTCATAACTCAATTTTTCTATATTTACTTTTAATATATTTGGTGACAACATTTTTATATAATCTATATGACTTTCCGAACCTACCTGATTTATAGCTATCTTTATACCGTAAGTACGGTAATATTTCAGTATATTACTAAGTTTACCAAAATCACCTTTATAATCATGTTCTGAAAGGACTAGTACAATTCTTGAAAGAGAGTCTTCTGAGACAAACTCATTAATAATATCTAAGTAACTCTCTCCATAGTCTAGTATTAGTAAATTCGCGTTGCACGGCAAGTATATATCATAGTCATTAGTCTTTTCCAATAACTCTGATAGAGCTAAGCGCAATATTTTACGTTCAACTTCTAATCGATACTCTACCGGAATATCCTCATCATATGCAAAGGTATTTAAATTTATAAGCTGCTCTTTGTTGACTAACTTCCCTAATACTTCATACGCAATTACAATATGTTCGTCCGCACTAAAAATTGGTTGATAATATGCTTTAACATGTTCTATATTCGTTAGTACATCCATTGCATCCATCTAATAACCTCCTTGAAAATTCAAACATATCTATGTTTTTAATGTTACCTTACTTTAAGGATATGCTTAATCTTCTATTTTGTGTACAAAAAAAAGGTGTTAGCATAGCCCAACACCTTTTCATCTATATGACATTTTTTCTACCTATAAAACAGACAGCAAATTATCCTCTTTTAGCGCCTCTGCCACCGCGCTTAGATTCTGTCGCGCGCTTCAACGTAGACAAACGATCTTCGCTATCCTTCAAGAATCTAGTCATTTTTTGCTCAAAATTCTCTTTCATTGGACGATCGCGATCATTTGGACGATTATTACCACCACGTGGACGTTGAGGACGTTCGGGTCTCTCTGGTCTTTCCGCTTGAGGCTTTGCTTTTCGAATAGATAATCCGATTTTGCCATCCGCTTCAACATTCATCACTTTAACTTCAACCACATCTCCAACCTTCAGATGCTCATTAATATCTTTTACATAATTGTCCGCCACTTCACTAATGTGAACAAGACCTGTTGAGCCTCCTGGTAGTTCGACGAATGCTCCGAAATTTGTGATTCCTGTTACTTTACCTTCTACCTTGCTGCCTACTTCAATTGACATAAAAAAAATGCTCCTCCTTAAAATTTAAGCGACTCTTTTTTCGAACTTATACGCTTTTCCGTACAAATCCCTACCTTTATTATAGCTAACAAAAAAAGAGTGTCAATAAGACTACTCTTTTGCTTTTGTTTTTTTAAAGTTATTTTTCTTCTTTTCCAGGCAAAGTGAATATTATTTCACCCTCCTCAGAAAGGAAATATTGCTTTCTTAATAGTTTGCCAATGTACTCATCATCGTTAAGTTTTGAAATTTGCACTTTAAGAATTTCTTGCTCTTCCTTAACTTGTTCCAACTCCTGAGCCACTTGCTCTTTTTGTAATTGTTTTTCTTCATATGCACTTTTGCTATTCAATAGGGTAGATACTAATAATCCAACTAAAGCAAAAGATAAAATTGTAAATAATACTAATCGTCTAGCTAAACGAACCTTTTTTGCTTTGATCCGATTTTCTTGGCGTTCGATAGAGCGAACATAATCAGTATTAATCGATGCAATTTGTTTCCGTGTAGGTATGTTTCTTTGCTTCTCTCCCATTTTGCTCTCTCCTATCAAACTATTTCAATTTTTTTGTGTACTTTCTATTATAACGGAAGTTTGGCTTTTTCTGAAGGGCCAAATGCCACGTTTTTCGAAATATATATTGAAATGGTTTTAAGATGAAGGAGATGAGCATCCAAATAAGATGAATAACTTTATTAATAACTATCCAAATGAAATGAATTATCCACCAAATTGGTTGGAAGATCAAACGCAAGATAATTCTACCTGTTAAACGAAACACTGGCTGAAATAATTGATCGTATAAGAGAATACCTACTATTTGTGCTAATGGGTCGTAAATTCTCCATACGCCATCCCGCACATCAAAAAGTATATAAAATGAGCCTAAACCCAGTGCGATCCAAACAAATACCTCCAGTACTACACGATATTTATAAACGTAGGAACGCCTCGGGAAACTTTCCGTTATAAAGCGCGTTCCTTCGATTATTGCCCCTACCAATACCCCACTACAGACCATTAGTAATAGACTAAAGAATTGTAATGAGAGTGTCATCCGAATAATTTATGAAGTAATCCTCTAGCTCCGTCTAAACTTTGCTCATCATCATATTGCATTGCTCGAACGATTCCTTCCAAAGTTAATAATCCTTTATCAACATCAAGATGGACAATTTTTAAGTCTTCTCCTTTGATGTGAAGTATACCTTGAGAAGTTCTCACATAAAATTCTTGTTGATCAAATTTTTCAATAGATTTTACAGACGTTAAGTCCATGCGCTTACGATTTCTAAGCGAAATCAAATGGTCCCCCGATGGAATAGTAATTGTTTGATTTTCTGCTTGATATTGCATATATACTCTCTCCTCTCTTGTCCTATTTTATTGTATGCTCCAAAAAAAAAAGCATGACAAACTACCATGCTTTTTTTCACAAGAAACTATTTAATTTCTATTTGGTACTTCTTTAGATTCTCGAGTACCTGAATACTAAAGAATTAGATCTATGGAATAATAACACTACTGATTTCCGTTACAGGTGGAGTTCAAAGGCTAAGAGCGCCACTCGTGTGGCAACGCCTTCGTGACCAACATCCTGTTGGCCTCCGAGGGGTGAGCGATGAGCTATCACCGTCGGAGTCGCCACCTTTCACTACAATCAATTATGTGAGTAGTACATTACTATAAGAGTTGAATTAGGAATACTATTTCATCATGAAGGATGAAGAAAGTAGATTTTCTATTATCTAGTGGAAATCTAGAGAAATAGTAAGTATATAGCCAATAGTGAAGCGAAGTAGCTCGTAAATTGTATCCTCATGAGCTTCCTCTTTAAGTAGGAAAGTATTATATCTCTAGTTATCTCAAAATGCACTAACCTGTTTCTAAGAGTTATAGAAGGATGGCGGACAGACAAAAGCCATAAAATTTCCGATAGAAAAAGAGGCATGATGTGACTTCTGTCACAACCACCTCTTTAAAAATTCACTCGGTAATAATGTAGCGACCCGCCAGTCCAAAGCCATTCAAATACTACAGAAACAGTTTTAGACGTAAAATATCTAACTAATCTTCATCATCAATAAATTCTGGATCTACTTTTTCTAATCTCTCTTCTTTTATAATTGTAAACATCAATGATGCCTCTTCTTTTTTCGCAGAATCTCTAACCGCATCTACCGATGCAGTTACTACTTTTTGACCAAATCTAATGGACAATTCATCCCCAGCTTTTACATCTGCGCTTGCTTTTGCTACTTTGCCATTAATCGTTATTCTACCTTGGTCCGCTACTTCTTTTGCTAATGTTCTACGCTTGATAAGTCTGGAAACCTTTAAGTATTTATCTAATCTCATTTCGTCACTGCCCCTCTAATTTTTTAGCTTCTTTCCAAAAGATATCTAGCTCTTCTAAAGTATAGTGAGAAAAGTCTCCTTTTCCACTCTTCACACTTCTCTCTATAAATTGGAATCTGCTTTTAAACTTTTTATTTGCCTGAATCATTGCCTGCTCGGGAGATAAACTATAAAAACGCGCTAAATTTACAATAGTAAATAGCAAATCACCTAATTCATCTACTTGTGAATCTTTTGTACCCTCCGCTAATTCTTTCTTCCATTCGCCGAGCTCTTCCTCAAACTTTTCCCAAGCCCCTGAAACGTCTGGCCAGTCAAAACCAACCTTCGCAACTTTCTTTTGATAATTAAAAGAAGTAAGCAAGGAAGAGTCCGCTCGCATTTCTCCTTCTAATAAAGAATCACCAGAATCTCTTTTTTCTTCTGCCTTTATTTGTTGCCAATTACGGAGAACGTCTTCCGTGCTATCTACTGTTACTTCACCAAATACATGAGGGTGTCTACGAATCATTTTGTCAGAAATAGCGTTTAATACGTCTTCCATACTAAAATATCCGTTATCTTCTCCTATTTGTGCATGTAAAAACACTTGTAACAGAACGTCGCCTAATTCTTCTACAATATGATCATCGTCTTCCTCGTCAATCGCCTGTAGAAGCTCATACACCTCTTCTACAGCGTATTTCTTTAAGGTTGTATGTGTTTGTTCCTTATCCCACGGACACCCGTTAGGACCCCTTAGTTCAGAAACAATTTGCCGAAGTGTTTGCCACTCTTTTAAGCGATCTTCTTTTTTATAGATTGGCGGAACGTATAATGTAGTAAGATTATCTAACTTCATCACTCGGTCCAGTTCAAATAATGGGACCTTCGTTAAACTTTCTGTAGCAGACCCTGCAGCAGTTACAATCGTTACCTCATAGTCGTCGGGATACTTTTCCATTAGAGTTAGCTTTACTTCGGAAGCACTAAATGCATCATATACTTGTCCAATTAGCACATGTGCATTCATTTGAACTTCATCACGCTTAAAGCTTGTTCCGTCTAGTAATTGAAACCCTTCAATGGGATCAATCCGTAAAGCGCCAAAAATGGGGTCTAGAAAACTTTGTCCACCTTCTATACGGATTTTAATTTCCCCTTGTTTTTCCGCTTCAATTAAGAGCTGAACCGTTTGTTCGGCAACTAATGGATGTCCAGGTACTGCATATATAACTGATTGCTCTTGTGCCAATTCTAGAAGCCGTTTTACAATTTCTTCATAGACACCTTCGAATTGATCATTATTTTCGTACACTGTATCGAAACTAGTGAAGGAAAGTCCTTCTGCTTTTAGCTCTTCTAAAACTGGGTGCTGCTCCGTCCGAACATACAAGTACTCGGCCGTTTTTAACTTTTTATATATACCTAATGGCAGCTGATCTAGGTCACCCGCTCCAAGACCAATAATCGTAATTTCATTCATATTACTCACAACCTTACTTTTCTTTATTTAACCAAAGCTGAAAAGTCGCCATTCGTCTACCAAATGGCAATAGAAACCACTCTTTCTCTGCTATCACACGATCTTTTGCTATACTTACTAAAAAAATTGCCGCACCCAACATAACTGCAGTTAACGAAATGACAACCGATTGTATTCTACTAGAAAGATTATCAAATAACACGGCATCAGCCAATACTACATAAGCAACAACACACACGATCATTAATAGGGAGGCTTTTGTAATCCCTTTATAGAAAACTGCAGGAGCAAATTGGATATTCCAAGTCTTTTTAAAATAATAACACATCAACACATAGATAATCGCTAAACTAACATTACCTGAGATAGCTGCTCCTAATACTCCATAATTGGGGACCAGTAAACTATTTAACAACCACTTACACAAAACTCCAAGCAGCAAGAAAAACGTAGGTATCTTCACCATTCCACTGCCCTGTAACATTGCCATTAATGTAAGTATTAAAGACATCCATACAATTTGAAAAGAAAAAACCATTAACGTCATAGATTCCTCTTTTGTTTGAAATAGCATCTCATTTACATATGGAAGAACAACAATTAGCCCTAGAGCTGCCGCAATTCCAAAAGTAAATGCTACTCGGTATGTTAGTTGCATGAAAGGCACTGCTGTTCTTCCCGAGTTTTTACCCATCCGGTGCGCTACCAGAGGAACGATTGCTAAAGAAAGCGTAGATGCTATGACAATACCTAATTGGACAAGTGGTTGTCCTCGGTCATAGACGCCTTTTTTCTCCATTGCCTGTTGTCTTTCCATACCACTTTCCATCAGGACTTGAAAGACTGTAAACGAATCGACTAGCTGAAATAGTAAGAATAATAGTGCACTTATACTAGCACTTAAGCTCAGTAGCGTTAAGTTCTTTATAATTGGCCACACAGGTACATTTTGTTGAGCCTTTTCAGTCTTTGTATGTTTCATCGATTTCCAATAAATAAAGGATAGTAGTACGACGCCAGCTAATTCACCTGCCACTGCACCATACATAGCCATACTTCCCGCCTTATATAGATCAAAACTTGTAGACACGATAATCCAAGTACCAAATAATATGACAAAAACGCGCACTGCCTGTTCCAACACCTGTGCATAAGCCACTGGCTGCATGCGCCCATCCGATTGAAAATCCCCTTTTAATACAGCAAGCATGGGCATTAGTAAAATGACGAAAGAACCAGCTTTTAATAACTGCGCAAGATTTGCATCACCCATAGCTTCAGCTAAGAATCCAGCTCCCATAAACAATAAAATAAAAAATAAAATAGAAATAAATCCGATATAATAAAAAGTAATTTTTTTTATCCTTGGAATAGCATACTCTTTTCCAAGCGCTTTATAATCCGATAGTATTTTAGACAGCGCAACTGCGAAACCAAACGATGTCCAAGTAGTGATAATGCCAATGAATGGATACACTTGTTGGTATATATAAAATCCTTCATCGCCTACTAAATTTTGAAAAGGCACCCGATAAACAGCACTTAGTAACTTGACGATAATAGCAGCAATCGTCAGCATAGCTGCACCCTTCATATAAGTTTTCATATTCCAGTCATTACTCATAACCAATCCTACTCCCATAATACGATAGGAATAGTATAACAAAAAAAATCTTCCTCTTTTGTAGAAGAGGAAGATTTTATTAACTTTCCATTTGTTTTGCCAAAAAGTTTGCTGCAGTTTCAATTGCTTTTAGTTCAGCTTCGCCTATAAAATGTACTTTTGAAATAATGAGTACAGCTCCAATTGGATCTCCCGAAGCAATAATCGGGGCAATACAATATGATTTTACAGTTTCAACTACTCCAGGAATCCACTCAACTGAGTTTTCATGTTTCTCCATTACGATGGAGCGCAGACCTATAATGTCTTCAATCCCAGGACTTAACCTACGATTCAAATAATCCTTCTTTGAGAGTCCCGCTGCTGCAATCATTTCGTCACGGTCACATATTAATACCGGAGTACCTAAAGTTTCATATAAGGTTTCCGCGTATTCTTTCGCAAAATCTCCAAGCTCACTAATAGGTGAATATTTTTTTAAGATTATTTCTCCTTCTCTATCCGTGAAAATTTCCAATGGATCTCCTTCTCGGATTCGAAGGGTTCGACGTATCTCTTTGGGAATTACTACTCTACCTAAATCATCAATACGACGTACGATGCCTGTTGCTTTCATGTAATATGCCTCACTTTCGACAGATTGGAAACTAAAGTTCATTTCTGCCATAGTATGCATCATGTTAGCCAAAAATATGCAAAGACCTATTTAACATCTGCTATTTCTTTTTTAGATTCAGGCAAAAGTCTCATCATTTCTTCCAATACATCAAATGGATTAAATTTACCTGTTTTACGTTCATCAATTGTCAGTACTAAACTACCGTTATCCATATTAAAACCAACCGCACGTCCATACTTCATAGATTCTTCTACCAGTTTCGCTCCATTAATATCCCTTGTTCCTTCTGCACTTATAGAAATTGATATAACTTTGTTTACTTCCTTAATAGATTCTACTCCTACTTCTATGCCCCAAATTTTCATACGGGCTATACGAAGTAATTTTTCTGCTTCGAGAGGTATATCCCCGAACCGGTCTTGGAATTCATCTAGGAGATCAAAATATTCCTCTTCTTTTTCCATTGCTTTAACACGTTTATACATTTGGATCTTTTGGTATCCATCAGGAATATATTCATCGGATATATAAGCATCCGTAGATAGGACAATTTCCATATCTGGTATATCTTCTTTTTTAATACCAGTACGTTTTTCCGCAATAGCTTCTTCTAACATTTGTGTATAAAGGTCAAACCCAACTGAGTCAATAAAACCATGCTGTTGAGAGCCCAATAGGTTTCCGGCACCCCGAATAGATAGATCACGCATTGCAATTTTAAAGCCAGAACCTAGCTCTGTAAATTCTTTTACAGCCTGCAATCGTTTTTCTGCGACATCCGTCAAAACTTTATCTCTTTGATGCATTAAATAAGCATAAGCAACACGATTAGATCGTCCTACCCGACCACGTAGTTGATATAATTGGGAAAGTCCCATTTTATCAGCGTCTTGAATAATAAGTGTATTTACATTTGGGATATCGATACCTGTTTCGATGATAGTCGTAGTAACTAAAACATCGTATTCTCCCTCTATAAAGCTAATGATAACGGACTCTAATTCCGTTTCACTCATTTGTCCATGTGCAAATCCTACCCTTGCAGTTGGAACTAACATTTGTATTTCATCTACTTTTCTCGTAATATCTTCCACTCGATTGTATAGATAAAATGCCTGTCCCCCGCGAGCTAGTTCTCTTTCAATTGATTCACGGACTAGCCCACTATTTTGCTCCATCACATAGGTTTGAACCGGGAAACGGTTTTTAGGGGGAGTTTCAATGACAGAAAGATCACGTACTCCAATCATCGACATATGTAATGTACGAGGTATAGGTGTAGCTGTTAACGTCATGACATCTACATTTGTCTTCATTTGTTTAATCCGTTCTTTATGTTTAACTCCAAATCGTTGTTCCTCATCCACAACTAAAAGACCTAGGTCGTGATACTCCACGTCTTTGGATAGAATTCTATGTGTACCTACCACTACATCTACTAGTCCTTTTTTCAACCCACTAATTGTTTCAGTTTGTTGTTTTTTGTTGCGGAAGCGGCTTAGTAGACCAACCTCAATCGGAAAATCTTGAAAACGTTCTAACATAGTCTCATAATGCTGTTGGGCCAATATAGTTGTTGGGCAGAGAAAGGCTACTTGTTTACCTTCCATGACGGCTTTAAATGCTGCTCTGATGGCAACTTCTGTTTTTCCATAACCTACATCTCCACAGACTAGACGATCCATTGGTCTAGGTTTTTCCATATCCTTTTTCACTTCTATTATAGTACGAAGCTGATCCTCCGTTTCCTCATAAGGAAATGCTGCTTCAAAGGACTGCTGCATATCGCTATCTGGTTCAAATGCATAACCTACTTCTGCTTCCCGTTTTGCATAAAGCTTTATTAACTCATCCGCAATATCTTGAACTGCTGCTGATACCTTTGTTTTGGTCTTCTTCCAATCTGCTCCGCCTAGCTTATGAAGTTTTGGATCTTTTTCACCAGATGCCACATACTTTTGAATAAGATCTATTTGATCAACAGGAACAAATAATTTATCCTCTCCACGATAACGAATATGAAGATAATCTTTGTGAACTCCATTAACATGCAATGTTTCGATTCCAATATATTTCCCAATACCATGATGTATATGTACAACGTTATCTCCTGGTTTTATCTCGGAGTAACTTTTTATACGCTCCGCATTCGTTACCTTTTGAGCTCTCGTTTTTTTCTTATGCTTTTGTTTAAACAACTCAGAGTCGGTAATAACAGCTATTCTTTGTAATGGAAGTTCAAAACCAGCTTCTAAATCTCCCTCTATGATAAAAATACCAGGTGACATCATATCATTGGCTGAAGCACCTAGTTGTGAGGGAATCTCATAATCTTCTAACACTTCATGTATTTTTTGGATGCGATCTTTCCCATCCGCTAGTATAAACAAGCGGAACTTCCCTTGCGTAAATCGCTCGATTTCATTCTTCAATAAATGCATTTGTCCATGGAAGTTTTGCATTGGCTTACAAGAGAAACTAATATTCTTTTTAATCGAAATTCCTGAAAAAGTACGAGAGAATAACGAAAAGTATAGCTTTTCATTAGAAAACATCTGGATGATTTCTTTTAGATTAAAAGAGGGTTTTACACGGTGTACAGTTTTACCTTCTTCTAATAATGAAAGAATCCAATCATTTTCCTCTCTTTCTAAAGTCTCTGTTACTTCTTGAATTCTTCCAAGCTCATCAAATAAAACGGTTCCATTTTTGTTAAAGTAGTTCCCTAAAAAACTACTAGTCTCTTCCAGCAAGGAAACATATTTCATATACTCTTGCGGTTGTTCGCCTTGCTTTAACAACTCAATATCTTGCTGAATATTTTGGTAGAAGAGATCCCTTACTTCTGGTATTTTAACTTTTTCTAGACTTTCGGCTAATGCCTCTTCTAATTTCTCTGCTAACAGCATTTTTTTCTCTTCAGTTAACACAAATTCTGTAGCGGGTAAAATTCGTATATCTTTTCGTTTTTCCAACGAGCGTTGGTCTTCTGCAGAAAAGGTCCGAATAGAATCCACTTCTGTATCAAATAGTTCTATACGAATAGGATTTTCTAGATAAAGTGGATAAATATCGATTATTCCTCCGCGTATAGCGAATTCTCCAGGTGCTGTCACCATAGACTGGCGTACATACCCCATATTTACAAGCCTTTGTAAAAAGGAATCTAAACTGATCTCTTCCCCTTCTGCAATCGATATGCTACTAGCTTGCCAGTCTTTTTTGGAGGGCATATGTTTTTTTAACCCCGCAATAGGAACGATATAAACACCTTTATCATGTGTTAACATATGATCTATTGCTTCTAGTCTTTGTGCACGAAGTTCTGGACTGGCAACAGATATATCAGCTGCAATTAACTCATCCGCAGGATATAAACGTACATGGTCCTCCCCAATTAGTTTTACTAGATCCTCTGTTAGTTTTTGAGCATGCAAAAGGTTAGGCGTTACGATTAGTATAGCTCCCTGCCTTGTGTTATAAAGCATATTAGTAAAGACAGCTCTAGCACTAGGAGTAAGACCGGTTAATAACTGTTGGTCTCTACCACTCTCTAATTCTTTTACTAGCTTTTGTATTTGTGTGTCTTCCATCAATAAGTTACTTAAAGGTTCCATCTGTATACCTCCAATCTAAATAGAAAAAGGCTTTGTGCACGAAATTCGTGCCAAAGCATCTACTGTATCCATTTTTTTAACGCATAGTAATTTGGGAATTTTTGAAGGGACTCCTGGCACTCTTCACAAATACACTGCACAGTGTAGTCGCCCTCTGCTTCATTTTTAATGTATATATGTTGATCTTCTTTTGTAAGCTCATGTTTTTGTAGAAACTGGTCATCTATGTGATCGAATGGCAACTGCCCAATTTCTGTTTCACAATGGCGACATTTATAACGAATTGGCATAGCCATAAAACCTCCTTTTTAGGAAGTATAGGCTTTTTCTTTACTTTTTATGCACCATTGTATGTATTCATTACATCTAGAAATTTTTTCGTTACCCAATCTTCACATGCATTTGCACTATTCTTTACAGCATGTATCATTTCTATTTTTTCATCTTCACTAAAATTTGATAACACATAGTCCGGAACTTTCATACCATTTTTAGGACGGTCTACACCAATTCGAATGCGGTTGAATTCCTGAGAGCCTAAGTGTTGGATAATTGACTTAATACCATTGTGTCCACCAGCACTACCTTTTTGTCGAAGTCGTAATTTCCCTACCTGTAAGTCTAAATCATCATAAATAACAACTATTTCATCATCATTTACTTCATAGTAATCCATCATTGGTACAATACATTCCCCAGATAGATTCATATACGTTAATGGTTTTAAAAGCATAATTTTTTCAGTACCAACATGCCCAATACCGTACATCCCATTAAATTTAGACTGTGTAAGTGGTATATCTAATCTCTTAGAAAGTTCATCGATTACATGGAAACCAATATTGTGACGCGTAGCCTCATATTGTTTCCCTGGATTTCCAAGACCAACGATAATTTTCATTCGTTCCATTCCCTTATTACAAGTTTTAATTAATTTTACCATATATAAAACAAAAGAGGTTGCCTAAAGACAACCTCTTTTGTTTTATTATTCTTCTGTTGTTGTTGTTGTTGTTTCTGGCTCTTCCTCAGTATCCTCTGTTTCCTCTTCTACTCGAGGTGCCGATACTGTAACCAATGTATAGTCATCTTCGTTTGTAATTGGATAATCCACTTTTTCTCTAATATCTGCTACGGTCAATGTATCTCCGATAGCCATTCCAGATACATCTATATCAATACTATCTGGAATATCTGAAGGTTTCACAGTAACTGTAAGTTCGCGATTTGGCTGTTGAAGCATACCACCTTCAGAAACACCAACGGAAGTTCCAGTAACATTAACTGCAACATTTACTTCTAACTCTTCTTTCATGTTGATCGCTAAAAAGTCGGCATGTATCATTTGTCCTTTTAGAATATTCGTCTGATAGTCACTCAATACAACGTTTACTGATTTACCATCAATGTCTAATTTCATGACACCATTACGACCAACTTCACGAAGTGTTTTTGTAAAGTCCTTTTCACTAACAGCGATAGACTGAGATTCCACTTCATAACCGTATACTATTGCAGGTATAAACCCACTATTTCTAAGTTTTGCATTTTCTTTTTTATCTCGTTTTTGTGTTTTCACTACTGTACTCATAATATTCTTCATCCTCCTGAATTGCGTTCTATAAATATAAATACCCATCTTCAGGAAAGTTCAAACATTTTAGAAATTAATCAAACAATGTACTAACTGACTTTTGTTCGAAAACACGTACAATTGCATCGCCTAGTAATTTAGCAACTGACAATTCTTTAATCTTCGGTGACATTTTATCATCCGATAATTGGATTGAGTTTGTAATAACTAGTTCTTTAATAACTGAGTTATCTATACGTTCAATAGCAGGACCGGATAATACTGGATGCGTACAGCAAGCATAAACTTCTTTCGCTCCACTTTCCATCAATGCTGCTGCTGCAATAGAGATAGTTCCAGCTGTATCAATAATATCGTCTATTAGAATAGCCGTTTTCCCTTCAACATTACCTACGATATTCATAACCTCTGCCACATTCGGACGAGGACGACGTTTATCAATAATAGCAATTGGTGCTTTAAGGCGATCTGCCATCTTACGAGCACGAGTAACACCACCGTGATCAGGAGACACGATTACCAATTCTGCCGGGTCAAAGTTTTTACCTAGGAAGTAGTCAGATAAAATTGGTGCTGCAACTAGATGATCAATTGGAATATTAAAGAATCCTTGGATTTGTGGAGCATGTAAATCAAGTACAATTGCACGAGTTGCACCTGCAGTTGTTAATAGATCTGCTACAAGTTTAGCCGTGATTGGTTCACGAGCACGTGCTTTTCTGTCTTGACGTGCATATCCGTAATAAGGAATCACTACACTAATTGTACGAGCTGAAGCACGTTTTAGAGCATCAAGCATTATTAATAGTTCCATAATATGTTCGTTTACAGGACCTGAAGTTGACTGAACAATGAATACATCGCATCCACGAATACTTTCTTCGATATTGATTTGTACTTCACCATCACTAAATCTAGTAACTGTACTTTTACCTAGAGGTACTCCTACTTCTTTTGCGATTTCTTCCGCTAATTCCCTATTGGAATTTAGTGTGAATATTTTCAACTTCGAATTTGCATATTGTTCTGGCATGATTGTCCTCCTGGATAATGGGTTATTTTATGTTTAGTTTGTTCACATAGCCATCTTTGTTCTCTTGTCGTGCTCTTCCAATTGCAAGTGCTTCACCAGGTACATCCTTTGTAATAGTGGAACCCGCTGCAACATAAGCTTTTTTTCCAATAGTCACTGGTGCTATTAAGTTTGAATTACATCCAACAAATGCATCATCTTCAATTGTTGTGGTAAATTTATTTTTTCCATCATAATTCACTGTAATTGTTCCACAACCCACATTAACA
Organism: Psychrobacillus sp. FSL H8-0510; assembly: GCF_038008345.1. Classification (NCBI taxonomy): domain Bacteria; kingdom Bacillati; phylum Bacillota; class Bacilli; order Caryophanales; family Bacillaceae; genus Psychrobacillus; species Psychrobacillus sp. FSL H8-0510. The sequence goes on along the minus strand of NZ_JBBOYZ010000001.1, from coordinate 53,682 downwards.
TTAGTTCCAATTGAAGCGTCACCCATATAACTTAAATGAGAGATTTTACTTCCATTGCCAACTGTTGACTTTTTCACTTCAACAAAGTTACCAATCTTCACGTCATTGCCGACATCTGATTGCGGTCGAATATGAGCAAACGGACCGATAGAGGTATGGTCCCCAACTTCGCTGGATAGTACTACTGACGAATGTATTATCGTTTCATCACCTATAGTACTTGATACTATATGGCTATTCGGACCAACCGTACAGTTCATACCAATGGTTGTTTTACCTTCAATGATAACTCCAGGTTGAATGACAGTGTCTGCTCCAATTATAGCTTCACTGCTGATATATGTATTTCTAGGATCGATGATTGTAACCCCTTCACGCATATGGTGTTGGGCAATACGTAAACGCATAGTCTCTTCTGCTTGAGATAATGCGATGCGATCATTCACGCCTAATATTTCTTCAAATTCATCTGCCGCATACGCTGAGATGATTTCGTTTTCTTTTTGTAAGATTTCTATGACATCCGGCAAATAGTATTCGCCTTGAGAATTATTATTATTAACTAGCTTTAATGATTTAAATAGTGCTTCATTGTCAAAACAATATGTTCCCGAGTTAATCTCACGTACAAGTTGTTCCTCTGCTGTAGCATCTTTTTGCTCTACAATACTTTGAACATTCCCATCTACAGAACGAATAACTCTACCGTAACCTGTGGGATTTTCTGCAATAGCTGTTAAAATTGTTGCTTTTGCTCCTGTAGATTTATGATGCTCCAACAAATCACTCATTGTTTTTGCTGTAATTAGTGGCGTATCACCACAAATAACAATAGTTGTTCCAGATAAGTTCTTTAACACTTCTTCTGCCTGTAAGACTGCATGAGCAGTTCCTAACTGTTCTTCTTGTAAAGCATATTCACTTCTTTCGCCTAATCGACGTTGTACTTCTTCTGCTCCGTGCCCTACGATTGTGACGATTTTTTTTACACCAAGTAGTTCCATGTTTGTTACTACATGTTCTACCATTGGCTTCCCACATACAGGATGTAATACTTTATATAAACTAGACTTCATACGTGTACCTTTACCAGCTGCTAATACAACCGCATAAGTATTTGTCATTTTTCAAGTTCCCTCCAGTGGGCTAATTTACTCTTTTGACTATAGCCGAAATGAAGCAAGATTTCAAGGAAATATCTCTTGACAAATACATGACAAAACAAGTAATATATTTGAATTTCTTAAATAATCGACTAATCTATACTAGTTTTGCTAATCTTTGAGAAATCGACATAAAAAAACCATCTCTCAGAGAAATGGTTTTATTTGCCCTTATACAGTTGGCTCTCCAACTTTTTCTTCTACTTCATTACTTAAATGATAGGCATAAAGAATAGCATCTTGAATTTTTGTACGTGTTCCTACGTTAATAGGGTGAGCAATATCTCTAAACTCACCTTCTGTTGTCCTTTTGCTTGGCATTGCTACAAACAAACCATTATTTCCATCTATTACACGAATATCATGGACAACGAACTCATTGTCCAGTGTAATGGAAGCGATAGCCCTCATACGACCATCAGTAGTCACTTTTCGTAATCTTACGTCTGTTACTTCCATTCTCTCACCACCCTTTTTCAAAGTTGCAAATATCTCTTTCATTTGTTATTCCACAAAAACTTCTGAATTCCTTCTTTTTACAAGAAATATTTTAAATATTTTAAATTATTAATTCTAAAACGATACAAATGGAGATTATAATCAAACCAGTAAGAAAAATCCAGAAGTGAAAAAAGCGTTAAGCAAAGACTCCACCTGAACGGAATATAGTCATCTAATTGTTCATTCTTATACAAGTCCCTTAAAACGAAAGACACCTGCTCCTTTAGAGCGAAACCAGTTTATCCCCTTTTCGAGGTACTTTAGACAACCATTTCGATATAGAACTTAGGGATGCTAGTTGGATGCGACTGTCGTCACAACCAACTAGCATCCCTTTTTCAGTAATATTATGGTGTTTCCTATATCAAAAAAGGCGTTTCCGAGGAAACACCTTTCATCTACTTTTATACTACTGCAATTACTTCTATTTCTACCTTTACGTCTTTTGGTAGTCTCGCAACTTCTACCGCAGAACGTGCAGGCTTGTGACCGTTAAAATGCTTCTCATAAGCTTCGTTAAATTCTGCGAAATCATTCATGTCTTTTAAAAAGACAAGGGTCTTTACTACTTGAGTCAAGGAAGAGCCTGCTTCTGTTAAAACTGCCTCTAAATTAGCAAATACTTGAGCTGTTTGCTCTGTAATAGAGCCCTCTACCACTTCTCCTGCAGATGTTAACGGAATTTGACCTGAACTGTAAAACATTCCATTCACAACCATCCCTTGTACATATGGACCGATTGCTGCAGGTGCATTAGTTGTTGATACTGCTTTCATTTAATTTGCCACCTTTCTCAAAGTAATTTCCTTGTGTTAAAGCAATTGTTCCATCTTTTTCATTTACCTCGTGAAGCTTTACTAGAGATAAATAATCATCAACTAATTGTTCCCCTTGATGCTCTGCCTCTACTAGTACAGCTATACCAGCTAACTCACAATTGAATTCTTCTAGCAAGCTCTTCATGCCATTAATCGTTCCTCCGACTTTCATGAAGTCATCCGTGATTAAGACACGTCGCCCTTTTTCCATACTTCTTTTAGAAAGAACCATTGTTTGAATACGTCGTGCTGAGCCAGACACATAATTAATACTTACCGTTGGACCCTCTGTTACTTTACTATCTCTTCGTACAATGACTACAGGTACATTTAAATGTCTTGCTATAGCATGTGCAATTGGAATACCTTTAGTAGCTACCGTCATGATGGCATCAATTTTCGAATTCGCAAATGCAGATGCGAATACTTTACCGATCTTATTCATAAGTGACGGGTTTCCTAACAGGTCCGTCATATACAAATAACCACCCGGTAACAACCGATCCACTTTAGAAAGTTGTGTCATCAAATCTTCTGCTATTTCTAGCACATCTTCTTCTGCTACTGTTGGGATAAACTTGACTCCGCCTGCCGCTCCAGGAACAGTGACAAGCAAGCCTCTACCTCTCGCTTCAAATGTTTCTTTTACAATGGTTAAATCTTCACTTATAGAAGACTTAGCAGATTGATATAAATTAGCAAAGAATGTCAAAGGGATTAATTTATGTGGATGCTCCATAAGATATTGAGTCATATCTACAAGCCGTTCACTTCTTTTCCATTTCATACTATCACCTCCAAAGACGAATGTTTTATAGAAAACTTAACACAAACATCCGGTTTTAAGCAAGCGGTTCCCGATCTCCCATTAATCGAACTGCATATACTTCATCGCAAAATCCGCGAAGACCATTATATATTCTCTGGACTCTTGTCTCATGATCAACTATTCCAAATACAGTTGGACCACTTCCACTCATTAATACAGCGTCCGCTCCAAATCTTTTCATTTGCTCTTTTAAAACAGCAACCTCTGGATATAGCTTGAGTGTTACATCCTCCAATACGTTTCCGACGGAAGCGCACATTAGATCAAAGTCTTTTTGATGAATAGATTCTATCATTTTAGTAGTATTCGGATGTTTTATTTCATTTACTTTTAAATTACCGTAAATATCTGCAGTAGATACCCCTAGCGTCGGCTTAGCAAGAATGATCCAGCAATTAGCAGGCGAAGGAAGTTCTTGTATTCGCTCTCCTCTTCCGGTAGCTAAAGCAGTACCTCCATACACACAAAACGGCACATCTGAACCTATTTTGGTGCCAATTTGAGCAAGCTCGTCCAGGGAAAGACCTAATTCCCAAATAATATTGAGCCCTTTTAAAGTGGCAGCTGCATCACTACTACCACCCGCTAGACCAGCAGCTACAGGTATATTCTTTTCGATTGTTATAGAAACTCCCTTTTTCACTCGATAGGTTTCTTTTAGAATCTTTGCAGCTTGATATGCTAGATTCCGATGATCGTTTGGAACAAAGCGATCTACTGATAATATATGTATTGCTCCATCTTCTCTTACCTCTAGTCCTATACGGTCTGCTAAATCCACAGTAGTCATTATCATTTCAACTTCATGGTAACCATCTGGACGCTTATGTAATACATCTAATGTTAAGTTTATTTTAGCAGGTGCTTTTACGTAATACATTCCATCTGCTCCTTCCCCCAAATATGTTGTCCCCTATTTTAACACAGTGTATAAGGAATACGGAAGTGAGATTAAGCTTCTCTTCTTTGATAGAACCTAGGGAAGGAGCAGATGGGAAGTGAAGCTTATTTATAATCTATGAGATTACTTACTTCTTCTATCAATGTGGATTCCACAATAGACATTTAAAAGGGTAAGCACATTAGATCTAACCCTCTTAAATGTGCTTTTACATTAAAGAAAAGACGGATTGCTCCGCCTTTTCTTTTTGCTAGTTGCTCTTTAGTTTCTTCTCGTGCGCATTTTTACGTTAATTTCGGTAAATGATTATTTACTTTGGTGATCTTGCTTGCTGTTCGGCCATTTCAATTGCTCGTTTTACCATATTACCTGCATCACGTGATTTAATTCCTCCCCAGCCCTCGGTTTTGACTACATCATAAAATCCAAGATCTTTGGCTATCTCTTCTTTTAATTCTTTAGACATTATCCCTTTTCTAGACATAGGTGAATCCTCCTTTGGAACAACTAGCTTTTTTAGTATGTCCACAAATCAAAAGAAAACCCCTTTTCTATTTAATAAAATAGAAAAGGGGTTTTTAAAATTATAAAAAAATAAAAGTTCTAAATATCATTTTACAACTATTAAATTATTTGCTTCGTCAAAAATAGTGATTTCTACTGCTTCAGTCAAAACATCTGCATAACTATAAGATACACGTTCAAAAGAGTTTTCATCTTGATCTAAATCGATAACAAATACTGCATGATATGTCTCTCTAAGTACACCTGCACGCTCAATTGTTTTCTTACGTCCTCCGTTTGCTTTTAATTGCAAACGTTTGCCTAAATGATGATCTAATGACTTCTTAATATCAGCTAAAGTTTTTGTCATTTCGCATACACCTCACTAATACCTATCTTACCACCTTTTTATATTTTTGTCAAACAAAATATTTTAACAATCCTTATGCATACTTGTCAACGTTTTTATTTGTTTGAGGTACTCATTTTTTTTATAAATATTACTTATTTTGTAACAAGTAGCATTAATGAAATTCTGCATATAGTTCATTGGATAATTTCCCGAACTCTTCAATGCTTAAAGTTTCTCCACGTCTCGTTGGATCCACCCCTACTTTTTCTAGCGCTTGGATGATTAAATCCTTCTTAGCTTTTCCATTAGGAAGGGATGATTGTAGATTGTTAATAATCGTTTTTCTTCGTTGAACAAAAGAACCACGAGAAACTTTAAATAAAAACTCTTCATCAATGACTTGAACCGGTGGCGCTTCACGTCGAGTAAGTTTTATAACCGCTGAGTCAACATTTGGTTGTGGCATAAACACTGCTTTTGGAACAATCATTGCGATTTCTGTTTGCATATAGTACTGAATAGCAATAGATAGTGATCCGTATGCTTTCGTTCCCGGAAATGCCGTGATTCGATCAGCTACTTCCTTTTGCATCATGACTACCAACCCACGGATAGGGAGACGATCCATTAAAAGTTTCAATAATATTGGAGTTGTAACGTAGTAAGGTAAATTGGCAACCACCATAACGTCTTTGTAATCTTTAAGCTGTTCTTCAAAAATTTGTTTCACATCTACTTCTAAAATATCTGCATGAATAACATCTACGTTGTCATATGGAGATAAAGTATCTGCTAAAACTGGTAGCAACCTTTGGTCGATTTCAAATGCAACCACTTTTCCTGCTGCTCTTGCTAGATGCTCGGTTAATGCTCCAATTCCAGGCCCAATTTCAATTGCTGCGGAATCCTTCGTAAGATCTGCATGACTGACAATATTACGTAATATATTTGGATCTATTAAAAAGTTTTGCCCTAAGCTTTTTTTGAATGAGAAACCATATTTCTTTAATATCTCTTGTGTCCGTATTGGTGTAGCTATATCTTTTTGCATATTTTATTTTTCCTCCATATTAAGTTGTGCTATCGCTTCTTCCACTTGCTGTTGGCTAATCTGAAAAATAGATAGTCGTTTCTGTAGCTGTTTTCCATTAGTGTAGCCTATTTTCAATAGTTCACCCAATCTTGTTCTTCTTTCCTTCGAATGGGGATGACCTATTAGTTGTCCGTCTATTAAAATAGACAACGGGATTTCTAAAAACGTTTCTGTGTCTGATTTTGGGGTATAAACATTAGAAAGAGCAGTACGAATATCTTCATCTTTCGCGTGTTCAATCCCTAAACCCTTGCCGTTTTTCGCAATCGTTTTTTCCTTGGATAAAAATGCATGTTTTACACCCGGAACCTGTTCTTCGATAATAGCACGAATACGTCTTCCTGGATAATCAGGATCAGTAAAGACAATGACGCCACGTTTATCTTGAGCATGACTTATTTTCATAAGCGTTTCTTTAGAAATGGCTGAACCATTCGTTTCAATAGTATCTGCCTCTACAGCACGTTTTATGGCAGTTGTATCATCTTTTCCTTCTACAACTATTATTTCTTTTATTTGCAACCGGTTTTCCTCTTTTCTTTCTTTTTGCTATAGCTATCATAACGCAAAAAAGCTCTCCCAATCAATGAAAGGGAAAGCTATAACGATTAGTTTAAAACTTTTACACGTACTTTTTTACGACCGAAGTCATATGCCTGTGATTTAGAAGCCATGAAAAGGTCAATCTTATTCCCTTTGATAGCTCCCCCAGTATCCCCAGCTACCGCATGTCCATAGCCCTCTACCCATACTTTTGAACCCAGTGGAATAACACTAGGGTCTACGGCAATAACCTTCAAATTAGGATTAGTCTTCAAATTCATCCCTGTCGCAGTTACGCCAGAACATCCATTACAATAAGCAGTATATGCCGTCGCAGTTACATAAAACTCTTTCCCTCCAGATGGAGCTGCCGCTGAGTTTGTTCCACGCGAAACACTAGCAGTCATTACTTTCGTTCCAACTGCCACTACTTTTTTAGTGGGTTCTTTAATTATCTTCTCACTCATCATATTACGAGAAATCTCTTTACCATTTTCTTTCACTACTTCATAAGTCCGTGAAACCGTTCCATTTACACCTTGTTGTACTACTTTTTCTTTCCCTTTTAGTAGCGAGTCTTCTTTTTTCGTTTCTACAGCAAAGTTTGTTGCTTCCTCAACTACATCGGTGACCTTTTCTACTCGCACTACTTGTATTATAGAATTAGGAACTATTGATTCATCCATTTTCTGTTCTACTCGGTCGAATTCACTCAATTGAATGTTTTGTTGTTTTAAAAAGTCAGCGACCGTAGTCGAAGTGGACCGTACCTTCTTCTCTTCACCACCATCTAAAAGCGTTATTTCAAATGCTTTTTCAATAGCAATATTGTTATCAGGTCCAACCTCTGCATCTGCAGCAGGTGTTATTGCATCATGTTCAGTAACTGCAACATTAGCCTTCGCGAGTATTTCTGAAACTAAATCTTCAGTAGTTGTAAGAGTTTGAATTTCTCCGTCTACTGATATTTTTATCTGTCTTGCCTGCTCCCACTCAATCGATAAATTATTTTCGATTGAAGTGTTCACTGAGGGATGTAAAAAGTCTTCATTGGCTACTACTATTTTGTGATCCTTTAATAATTCACCAACTGTATTTGCATGCGTTAATATTTCTTGTTGTTTGCCATCAACTGTTAAAGCAACAGTTTTCTTTGTTCCTTCGAATAAAACGAAAGAAATCACTGCAAGAAACAATAGTAAAGATACTATACTTACTAAGGTTTGCTTGCTCCTCAATGAATTAAAGAACAGATTTTTCATGGGATTATGTAACATGAAAAACGCCTCCTTGTTCACTGAAGTGATTATATAGAGTCCCAAAGAGCTTGTCAACCGATTAGGTTAACTTGTTAATTAAAAGGTATAAATTATACACCTCTTAATTAACGCTTTTTTACTTTGCTAAATTAAAGAACCTTTCTGCATTTTTGGTGGTTGCTTCAGCGACCTCTTCAATTGAAATTCCTTTTAACCGCGCTATTTCCTCGGCAACAAGTGGTACAAGTGCGGGTTCATTTCTTTTTCCTCGATGTGGATGCGGAGCTAAATATGGTGCATCTGTTTCGATCAACAAATACTCCAGTGGAATTTCTGCTGCAACCTCTTTAGGTTTCTTTGCATTTTTAAACGTTACAGGCCCTCCAAGTGATATCATAAAATTCATATCTATACATTGCTTTGCTGTTTCAACACTTCCCCCAAAACAATGCATGATACCTCCTGTAAGATACGCTTCTTCTTCTTGTAAAATACGAATCACATCTTCTGTTGCGTCGCGATTATGAATAATAATTGGTAATTTTACTTTTTGAGCCAACCTTATTTGTTTCCGAAATACCTCTTGTTGAATATCTTTAGGAGATTTATCCCAATGATAATCCAGTCCCATTTCCCCTATGCCTACAACCTTTTCATGTGCCGCAAGTTCTTCAATCCATCTTAAATCTTCTTCTGTACAATCAATCGCATCGACAGGATGCCATCCAACTACAGCATAGATAAAAGAATATTCTTCCACTAACTTCATAGCTCTTTCAATTGTGATACGATCGAACCCAATAACGACCATTTTTTTTACATTAGCTTCCAAAGCACGATCAATCACTTCCTGTAAATCTTCTTCATACTGATCTGCATTTAAATGTACATGTGTATCGATAAACATATGAACTACTCCCTGCCTTTTATAGGTTAAATTACACTCTTTTTAATACTATTTTAGTAATACTTTCTTCAAATCTTCCTTTACTCTAATAAGGGTTGCAGTAATATGCAATATTTTAAATAGTATTTCAAAATATTATATGAATAAAAATAGACCTGTCTAAAAATGACAGGTCTATTTAGAAATTTATTTCACTTGAGCGCCATTTTCAAGATTTTCATCTACTGTAGCTAAAGTCAGATAACCATTTTTTTCACCAGCAAGAATCATTCCTTGAGATAACTCTCCTCTTAACTTCACTGGTTTGAGATTTGCTACTACGATTACTTTTTTACCAATAACCTCATCCGGTTTAAAATGCTGTGCAATACCTGAAATTACTTGACGCTTTTCATACCCCATATCTAATTGCAACTTTAATAATTTATCAGCTTTAGGCACTGCTTCACAAGATAATACTGTTGCAACGCGTAAGTCTACTTTAAAAAAGTCATCAATTGTTATTTCTTCTACCTGAGGTTCCTCTTCTTTTTCTTCTTCCTGAGGAGTTTGAACCGAACCTAGCATTTGTTCACGAATATAAGCTACTTCAACTTCAACATCTAGTCTCGGGAAAATAGGAACCCCTGTTTTTATAACTGTTATACCGTCATTAATAACATTAAATGATCCTAAATTGTCCCATTTTAAATAATCCTCAGTAAAACCAAGTTGTTCTGCAATTTGTTTTGGACTATTGGTCATAAATGGTTGAGCTAGTGTTGCAATTTGACGAAGACTTTCTGCCAAATGAGTCATAACAGATGCTAATTGTCCTCGAGTAGTTTCATCTTTCGCAAGTACCCAAGGTTGAGTTTCATCAATATACTTATTAGTGCGGGAAACTAAAGCCCATAAATCTCCAAGTACTAAGCTAAACTGCATATTCTCCATATTTTCCTGATATTTATTGATTGTGCTTTTGGCAAAGTTCTGGAGAGTTGCATCAAACTCGGTTGTTTCACTTAGTGTTACTGGAATTTTACCATCAAAGTATTTATTGATCATCGAAACGGTTCTATTCAACAAATTTCCTAAGTCATTTGCAAGGTCAAAGTTTGTTCTCTCTACGAAAGACTCTGGAGAAAATACCCCATCTTGACCAAAAGGAAGTTCGCGCAATAGGAAATAACGTGTTGCATCTAATCCATAACGTTCCACTAACACTTCTGGATAAACAACGTTTCCTTTGGATTTAGACATTTTACCGTCTTTCATCATGATAAATCCATGAGCAAAAATCTTTTTAGGTAGCGGTAAATCTAAAGCCATTAGGAATATTGGCCAATAGATTGTGTGGAAACGGACAATGTCTTTACCTACTACATGAACATCCGCAGGCCAGAACTTTTGGAATAAGGAATCATCATCTGATAGATAACCTAATGAAGTAATATAATTAGTTAAAGCATCTACCCACACATAGATTACATGTCTTGGATCGCTAGGCACTTTTATACCCCAATCGAAGGATGTTCTTGATACCGATAAATCTTCTAAACCTGGTTTAATGAAGTTATTGATCATTTCATTTTTTCTAGATTCTGGCTCTATAAAATCTACATTTTCCTCATAATACTTCAACAAACGGTCAGCATACTTTTTCATATTAAAGAAGTATGATTCTTCCTTTACTTTTTGAACTGGACGACCGCAATCTGGACAGTTTCCTTCTACTAACTGAGTCTCAGTGAAAAAGGATTCACAAGGTGTACAATACCATCCTTCATATTCTCCCTTGTAAATATCTCCATTATCCAAGAACTTCTGGAATATTTTCTCTACTACTTTTGTATGGCGTTCTTCCGTTGTTTGGATAAAATCATCATAGGAAATATCCATTAAAGCCCAAACCTTTTTTGCAGCCTCTGCAATTTCATTTACATAAATTTGAGGTTCTTTTCCCGCTTCTTGAGCTTTTTCTTGAATTTTTTGACCGTGCTCATCCATTCCGGTTAAGAAACGAACTTCATACCCTCTAAGTCTTTTATATCTTGCCATCGCATCGGAAGCAACGGTTGTATATGCGGTGCCAATATGAAATTTTCCACTCGGATAATAAATCGGCGTTGTTAAATAGAATGTTTTCTGTTGATCTTTCAATGTAAAGATGCCTCCAATGTTGATTCTCTTTATTCTTTATTCTATCTAAATGAAGAGTTTGTTTCAATCAATTCATTTATACAGTCTTGTCGAACGAAAATTATAAAATAATTAATTTCAAAAAAATAGATAATATATCAAAATAATTCCTATTTACATAATAAATAATCATTTTTTTAACAAAAAATTGACTTATTATCAAATTTATATCGTCGCTCTCTCTTTCGCTAAAGCATTAATTATTGACGGAAATGGGAGTACTTGGTATGATATATTACATAAAAGAGGTTTATGTCGAATCTTGGCGAAAAATATGCACTCTTGAGAGGAGAATAATTTTCATATGAAATCTACAGGTATTGTACGTAAGGTTGATGAATTAGGTCGTGTAGTTATTCCAATTGAATTACGTCGCACGCTTGGTATTGCTGAAAAAGACGCATTAGAGATTTACGTAGATGATGATAAAATCATTCTAAAAAAATATATGCCAAATATGACTTGTGCTGTAACTGGTGAAGTATCAGATGACAACCTACGTCTAGTTGGTGGAAAACTGATTTTAAGCCCAGAAGGTGCAGAATTACTAATTAAAGAGATTCAAAATAACATTAAGTAATTTTGAAATTCCAATAGTTACATATAATTTTTGTAAAAACCGCAAACTTAACTAAGTTTGCGGTTTTTTTATAATTAAATAGAATAAAGAGTAGATCCTATGATCTTATTCCTCCACAAAACTTCTTCTCAGAAGAACGTCGGGGCTCACCTAGGCGTACAATTTTCTATTCTACATGGTAGTTTTGATATACTTCTCGTTTAGACAGTCCTCTTTGAATCGCAACTTCTTTAATAGCTTCTTTTGAAGTACATTGTTTCTCTGCTATTAAGCGATCCACATGCTCTTCTAAGGTTAGTTCTGACCACCATTGTGCTTCATCACTTGTTTCTGAAACCTCTTCGTTCCCTTCTAAAACAATACAGAATTCTCCACGTATCTCTGCCTGCTCCACCCACTCAACAGCCTCGTCAATTGTACCTCTTAAAAACTCTTCAAACTTCTTTGTTAGCTCGCGTGCTAATACGATTTTGCGAGTTCCTTCCATTATAGATTGCATATCCCGTAATGATTCTTTTAAACGGTGTGGTGACTCATATAAAATCACGGATTCCTGTCTTTTTTGCAACTTTTCAATTTCTGCTTTTCTGTCTTTTTTATTGCGACTTAAAAAGCCATAAAAGAAAAAGGGCTGTGTCGAAAGTCCGGATGCTATAAGTGCACTTAATGCAGCGTTTGCACCCGGGATTGGTACAACCGCAAAACCTTCTTGAACTGCTTTAGCAACAATATCTGCTCCAGGATCAGAAATACAAGGAAGACCCGCATCACTAACCAATGCTATGCTTTTACCTTCTCTTAATAATTCTAATAATTTTTCTCCACCAACTTGTAAGTTATGATCATGATAACTTAGCAGTGGTGTAGAAATTTCAAAGTAGTTACACAGTTTCTTAGTATTTCTTGTATCTTCTGCTGCAATAATATCTACCTCTTTTAATATGCGAATAGCCCTCATCGTCATATCTTCTAAGTTACCAATGGGTGTTGCAACTAAATACAAGCAGCTGCCCTGTTCATGTTCGGTCGATTTCTGAGATTTAATCATTTACTTGCCCCCATATATGTTATTTTTTGTTTTCTCGTCAGCTGCTTAAATGCATATTCAGCTTGCATAGCCTCTTGCTTAGTTTCATACATTTCACTGTATATACAAGTGACTGGCCGTTTGGCTCGAGTATATTTTGCTCCCTTACCTTCATTATGTACCTTCACTCTTTTCGCTAGGTCATTTGTATAACCGGCATAATAAGATCCATCTTTGCATTCCAAGACGTAAAAAGTATGCTGTTTTTCACTCTTTTCCATACAGCATCTCTTTAACTTCTTGCGTGTATTTACCATCGTCTCCATACACGTATAGAGGCGCTAGTATTTTCAAATCAGGTTTTCCATCCTTTATACCTTCTATTAACAACGTATTAGCTTCTTTTCCTTCTTTTGGATAGACGAAGCGGATTCGCTTTGGTTCTAAACGATTCGCTCTCATTGCAGTGACGATATCTAAAAGTCTCCCGGGACGATGAACAAAAGCAGCTTTTCCACCTTGTTTTAATAATTCACTAGCTGATTGAACCGCTTCATCTAGAGTAAGGTGAATTTCATGTCGGGCAATTGCTAAATGCTCTTTTAAGTTTTTCTCACTTGCCTCATGAGCTGGAAAATAAGGTGGATTACAAGTAACAACATCAAACTTTTCTGAACCAAGCTCTCTCGCAATCCCTTTAACGTCAGCTTCCACAATAGTAATCTGGTTGGTCAGATTATTAAATTGAACACTTCTCGTAGCCATATCTGCTAATCTTTCTTGTAATTCCACTCCAATAATTTCTACATTTGTTCGCGCGCTTAAAAATAATGGAATTGCTCCATTTCCTGAACAAATATCGATGATTTTACCTCTTTTCATCGGTACATATGCAAACCTTGCTAGCAACACTGCATCTAAAGAAAAAGAGAAGACAGAAGGACTTTGAATAATACGTAAATCTTCTGCCAACAAATAATCTAATCGTTCGTCATCCTTTAACCATTTTTCCATATTTATTACCCCCAAGCAAAACAAAAGACTGACACCCACTTATGGAGTGGCATCAGTCAATTGTTTAAATGTTTTGTTTGTTTAAAAATGAAAGACAAAATAGACAATCTTCTTCTTTACGAGAACTCCCAAAATGAACGTGACACACATGGTAGCCTTCTTGGTATAGTCGAGCTAGATTATCATGGCCCTCTCCTACATCAAGTTTATGCAATTTCTCATCTCGTAATTTCTCAATCATTGCTTCTTTTTCATGTATTTCATCGAGTCGTTGTCTTAAATGATTATTCTCTTGTTGTAGCGCTTCACGTTCTTCAACCATTATCGCCACAAATTCTTTTAAAGCGCGAAATTGCAGCTGCGTGGACTCTAATTGTTTTTCAAAATCTATAATTGTATCAAAAAAATTGCGGTCCATCACACATTCACCTCATTGCCCCGACCATTGCACTTGATTTGTCGCATGGTTTGTAATTTCTTCTAACGTATAATCTAGAACACGTTGTGGATCAGGTAACTCTATACGTAAAACTCGCTCTAAAATATTCATACTTACTACTCGACCTAAGCCATCAGGAGTTTCAACTTTATCTCCAATATCCGGCATCTGTTCTCTAGCAGTTTCATATTCATCGTTCTCATACTTTAAGCAACACATCAGACGTCCACATAATCCAGAAATCTTAGATGGATTAAGTGATAAGTTTTGATCTTTTGCCATTTTTATAGAAACCGGCTCGAAATCACCTAAAAATGTTGAACAGCAAAGCATTCGGCCACAAGGACCTATGCCACCTAACATTTTCGCTTCATCACGAACTCCAATTTGTCTAAGCTCAATACGAGTTCTAAATACGGATGCTAAATCTTTAACCAAATCTCGGAAGTCTACGCGACCTTCTGCGGTAAAATAAAAAATAATCTTATTTCGGTCGAATGTATACTCAACATCTACAAGCTTCATTTCTAGGTTTCTTTCGATAATCTTTTCCGTCCCTAGTGCAAGGGCTTGGGCTGACTCTAATCTATTTTCTTCTACTTGGATGCGATCTTTATCAGTAGAAGGCCTAACTACTTGTTTTAGAGGAAGCACAACGTCATGTTCCTCAACTTGCTTAATCGGAACTACAACTTTACCATACTCTACGCCTCTAGCTGTTTCGACGATTACATAATCATCTTTCACTAAAGCAAATTCTACTGGATCAAAATAATATATTTTACCCGCTTTTTTAAAACGGACTCCTACAACATTATACAAAAGTAAATCCCTCCTGCAGGTTAAGCATTAACTGCTCCATCATCAGTGTCCGGTTCATATTTTTATGCAAGTTTTGTTTTGCATGTAAAATCATTTCTAATTGCTTTGATAATTGCTCATACGTTGTTTGCAGAGCAATTTGTTTCCAATAAGAAATCATATCTGGAAAAGTACAATCTGCGATGGGACTTGCTTTTATAGCTACTATATCACGATATGCAAATAGTAGTAAATCTAACGCTTGTTCAGCCTGCTCTTTCTCTTTGAGCAAAGGTCCAAAATCTTCGTGAATACACATCAATGCATCCTGAACACTTCTTCCATTCGCTTCAACCAATTTTAACACTGATTTCCTTACAAGTCCAAACTGCTCATCTTTCGCCAAGTTAATTGCTTCTTCTACTTGATTCGTCATTTTAGAAACTGTAGATGCCATGGAGTCAGTGATTCCCTCTTGTATTAACTTCTGTTTTAAGATAGCAGTTGGCATTGGAGATAAACTTAAATGCTGACATCTTGATCGAATAGTTGGAAGTAATGCATGCATTTTATCTGTTAATAGAATCGCCGTTATCTCGCTTTGAGGTTCCTCTAAAAACTTTAATAATGTGTTTGCAGCACTTGCATTTAGTTGATCTGCATGATGTATTACATATATTTTTCTTTGCTTTTCAATAGTTGTTTTACTTAGAGCATGAACCAGTTCATCTACTTGTCCTTTTTTTATAAACTGACCATCCGGTTCTAGTTGCATATAGTTAAGGTGATTGAAGGATTTTAATCTTTTACATGATCGACATGTTTCACATGGAACATTATTTACGGGACTTTCACAAAAAAGAAGCTGAACGAAAAATTGCATTACTTTCACTTTCCCAGTTCCTTTAGCCCCTTCTAGAATATAGGCATGTCCGATTCGATTTTTAGAGACAATTGTTTGAATTTGTTTAACTACGGTAGGTTGTAATCTGTCTACATCCTCTATCGACCAGTTTTCCATAACTTTCACCTCTTTCTATAGAAAAGAAAAATTACTTATGTAAGAAACAACCTGTTCTTCTGCAGCAATCTTCGTGTAAGCATATACTTCCTTGTGAAAAATCCCGCGTTTCGCAGTAAGCGAAAACACGGGAAACTTACGTGTATAAATTGATCAGTAATCCTTTTATCTCCCCAATTTTATCCAACAAATCTATTGAACTTTTTTCTTGGTTTAAGATTTCTTCTGCCAATTCCACTAATTTTTCGTCGATTGTTTCTACAAGTTTCAATTTTCTACCTTCACCGAAACGATTCCATGTATGGGACTGCTTTAACCCCATTCCAAAATCTACGGCTTCGTGTAAAAATTTTCGGATAAGCATTTTAAATTTGGCCATATCACGTAGGTTGCGGGAACGTGCGAGACGATCTCCAGCTGTGGAAATGTCTCCTAGTAGCCTTGTCATCGTATCTGTCTGCATGCGTTGTTCTTGTTTTATAACCATTTGGCCAAATTTTACTGACTGATTTCCATTCTGCATAGCGTCTTTTCGTATATTATCTATGCCGACACGCATATCTTGGTTAATCTTCACTGTTTACTACTCCTTCCTTCATTATTAAAAATGATGGAATTGTTCAATTGGGAGTACGAATACTGTAGCCCCTCCAACCTCAACCTCAACCGGGTATGGAATATACGAATCTGCATTTCCTCCCATTGGAGATACAGGCGCTACCATCTGCTCTCTAGCTCTACAATTATCTCTTATAAGCTCTAAAGCTGAAGCAACTAGAGAATCATCGGTACCGATTAGAAATGTAGTATTCCCAGATCTTAAGAAACCACCTGTACTTGCCAGTTTTGTTGCTCTAAACTTTGCCTTAGTTAATGCATTAGACAACCTATTACTATCCTGATCTTGAACTACCGCTACTATCAATTTCATCGATACTCACCCCTATTAATATTTTTTCTTTATTATACCACGAATTATCTAATTATTTCTAACTCGCGTTTGATGATTACATATGTTTCGTCTAAAACGTTCTCAATTGTTTGAGAGGCATCGATTACTTGTATACGTTCCGGGTATTTTTCAACTAATGACAAATAACCTGCTCTTACTTTTTGATGGAATGCTAAATTTTCTACATCTAATCGATTTTTTTCTCGTTCCTTATGAGCATTTATTCTAGCTAGTCCTACTGCTGGATCAATATCAAATAGCAATGTTTTTTCTGGCATTGTGTCTCCGATAGCAAACTTATTAATAGCCCATATCTCTTCTACGCCAATACCACGAGCAAACCCTTGATATGCCAAGGAACTATCAATAAATCGGTCACAAATCACAATTTTCCCAGCTGCTAACGCTGGAAGAACCTTCTCTACTAAATGTTGTCTCCTAGCCGCAGCATATAATAGTGCTTCTGTGCGGCTTTCCATCATTGTATGCTCATTATTCAAGATTATGTCCCGAATCTTTTCGGAAATCATAATACCACCAGGCTCCCGAGTCATTACTACCTCGTAGCCTTCATCTATTAGTCGTTCACCCAATAAATTCATAACAGTTGTTTTTCCTGCACCTTCTGGACCTTCACTTGTTATAAAATACCCTTTTTTTTGCACAGTTACTCCTCCACAACATATATTAACTTTTCCTCTAATTGATGTTCCCCTTGAAATGAAGCACCTTTTTCAATCCATGCCTCTAATTCCGTTAGAATGGGAACAGTAATTTTTTCCCCTGGTAGAAGTAGTGGAATCCCAGGGGGATAGGGAACAATCATCCCCTTGGCTATCCTACCGATTGACCTTGCATAAGGAATCCATTCTCCTTGTTTCTCATTGACTAGTTCTAAATGCATCTGTAAGGTAGAAATATTTTTTTGTTCCATGTAAAGTGTGCTACTCGTATACTCTGGAGTCTCTTTTTTTAAGTCCTCTATAGCATATTTCATTCGTTTTCTAATCTCTGCAAACGGAAATTCATGTTCTACTTTTAGTAAAGGGAGAATGAGTAAGACTTGATATATATCAGCAAGCTCAACATATATATTTTGTTTTTCAAAAGCTTGCTGCACTTGAAACCCAGAATATTTTCCGACTCGTATTAACAGTTTTAAAGGATCGTCTACTTGGACTACCTCTATTAATGGAATAGTTTCTAATGCATCTATAAACACTTCTCTTCTATCCAACAACTGTTTATAATCCATCGGGCTATATCTTTCCACATAACTTCTTGCATCATCAAGAGAGGCTAAGATTAAATAAGAAGGACTACTGGATTGTAACATTCTTAAGTATTTATTAACTCTCTTACTTTCAATCAAGTGAGAGCGAATATGTATATATGAACCCATTGTTAGCGAAGGTAGTGTTTTATGTGCTGATTGGACAACCACATCAGCTCCATATAACAAAGCTGACTTTGGAAACTCTTTATGTGACTGGAAGTGTGCGCCATGTGCCTCATCTACTAGCACAGGCATTTCCAGACTATGACAAAGGTTAATGATCTCCTCTAAGTCCCGAGAACAAACTCCATAATAGTTTGGATAGGTTAGGACAACTGCTTTAGCAAAAGGATACTGTTGAATTGCTTCTTCAATCACCTCTAACGGTACATAAGATGCCGTCTTACTATGTTCATCCCATATAGGTGATACATAAATTGGCTCTGCGCCCACCAGTTCAATTGCATGAAAAATAGATTTGTGCGCATTCCGTTGCACAATAATTTGTTCACCGTACTGGCAAGTCGCATATATCATAGCTATATTTCCAATAGTCGTTCCATTCACTAAAAAGAAACTGTCATCGGTGTTATATAGTCTAGTAAGTAACTCTTCTGCTTCTTTAATTGCTTCTTTTGGATGGTGATAATCATCTAATCCATCTAACTCAGTTAAATCATATTGCATCGAATTGCTAATAAGTTGTGGTAGATTGGATAAAAGTCCATGTTTATGTCCAGGCACATGAAAAGAAATCGACTTTTTCTTATGAAATTGCTCCAATGCCTCAACTAATGGTCTTTTTTCTTGCATCATATTTACCTCACAATACGTTCTAATTTCCTTCTCTATTATACATGAATTGTCCTTAAGTTTAAAAAGTGTCCTGCAAACACTGGATTCATAAGAGAGGAAAGAATGAAAAATACTCCTTGTTTCCGTTTCAACACACTTTCATTCTTTGAAGGTAGTGTAGAGCGATATACAAGTAGGTGGACGCTTCCACGGGCACTCCAATGAATACAGGGTATAGTACTCCGTTAGTGAAGGTTGGAGCATGATCGTCTATTTTTTTGACTCAGTATAGAAAAAAGAAGTCGTTACCGATATAACTCGGTAACGACTTCTTTTTGGTGCCCAGCGACGTCCTACTCTCACAGGGGGAAACCCCCAACTACCATCGGCGCTGAAGAGCTTAACTTCCGTGTTCGGTATGGGAACGGGTGTGACCTCTTCGCCATCATCACTAGACTCTTTCGGCTTCCAATACACATCGTACTTCTTCGTCAACTTCATTCGTTCGGTCAGTCACATACGGTAGTATGTTCCTTTCCTCTCTCAATTGTTTCCTCGAATTACTCGTGTCTTGAAACCCTCATAAATAGAGTGCTTGTTCACTCAAAACTGGATAAACGACATTGTTACGTTAAACAAAATTTGGTTAAGTCCTCGATCGATTAGTATTCGTCAGCTGCACGTGTCGCCACGCTTCCACCCCGAACCTATCTACCTCATCGTCTTTGAGGGATCTTACTTACTTGCGTAATGGGAAATCTCATCTTGAGGGGGGCTTCGTGCTTAGATGCTTTCAGCACTTATCCCGTCCACACATAGCTACCCAGCGATGCTCTTGGCAGAACAACTGGTACACCAGCGGTGTGTCCATCCCGGTCCTCTCGTACTAAGGACAGCTCCTCTCAAATTTCCTACGCCCACGACGGATAGGGACCGAACTGTCTCACGACGTTCTGAACCCAGCTCGCGTACCGCTTTAATGGGCGAACAGCCCAACCCTTGGGACCGACTACAGCCCCAGGATGCGATGAGCCGACATCGAGGTGCCAAACCTCCCCGTCGATGTGGACTCTTGGGGGAGATAAGCCTGTTATCCCCGGGGTAGCTTTTATCCGTTGAGCGATGGCCCTTCCATGCGGAACCACCGGATCACTAAGCCCGTCTTTCGACCCTGCTCGACTTGTAGGTCTCGCAGTCAAGCTCCCTTCTGCCTTTACACTCTTCGAATGATTTCCAACCATTCTGAGGGAACCTTTGGGCGCCTCCGTTACACTTTAGGAGGCGACCGCCCCAGTCAAACTACCCGCCTGACACTGTCTCCTACCCGGGTTACGGGTATGGGTTAGAATTTCAATACAACCAGGGCAGTATCCCACCGACGCCTCCTCCGAAGCTGGCGCTCCGGGCTCTAAGGCTCCTGCCTATCCTGTACAAGTTGCACCAAAATTCAATATCAAGCTATAGTAAAGCTCCACGGGGTCTTTCCGTCCTGTCGCGGGTAACCTGCATCTTCACAGGTACTATAATTTCACCGAGTCTCTCGTTGAGACAGTGCCCAGATCGTTACGCCTTTCGTGCGGGTCGGAACTTACCCGACAAGGAATTTCGCTACCTTAGGACCGTTATAGTTACGGCCGCCGTTTACTGGGGCTTCAATTCGCACCTTCGCTTGCGCTAAGCACTCCTCTTAACCTTCCAGCACCGGGCAGGCGTCAGCCCATATACTTCACCTTACGGTTTTGCATAGACCTGTGTTTTTGCTAAACAGTCGCCTGGGCCTATTCACTGCGGCTCTTCTAGGCTATGAACCCAAAAGAGCACCCCTTCTCCCGAAGTTACGGGGTCATTTTGCCGAGTTCCTTAACGAGAGTTCTCTCGCTCACCTTAGGATTCTCTCCTCGACTACCTGTGTCGGTTTGCGGTACGGGCACCTTTCACCTCGCTAGAGGCTTTTCTTGGCAGTGTGAAATCAGGAACTCTAGACATACGTCCTCGCCATCACAGCTCAATGTTAAAGAATGCGGATTTGCCTACATTCACACCTTACTGCTTGGACATGCATAACCAACAGCATGCTTACCCTATCCTTCTGCGTCCCCCCATTACTCAAACGGTGGTTTGGTGGTACAGGAATATCAACCTGTTATCCATCGCCTACGCCTATCGGCCTCGGCTTAGGTCCCGACTAACCCTGAGCGGACGAGCCTTCCTCAGGAAACCTTAGTCATACGGTGGACGGGATTCTCACCCGTCTTTCGCTACTCATACCGGCATTCTCACTTCTAAGCGCTCCACCAGTCCTTCCGGTCTGACTTCAACGCCCTTAGAACGCTCTCCTACCACTGATACCAAAGGTATCAATCCACAGCTTCGGTGATTTGTTTAGCCCCGATACATTTTCGGCGCAGCGTCACTCGACCAGTGAGCTATTACGCACTCTTTAAATGATGGCTGCTTCTAAGCCAACATCCTGGTTGTCTAAGCAACGCCACATCCTTTTCCACTTAACAAATACTTTGGGACCTTAGCTGGTGGTCTGGGCTGTTTCCCTCTTGACTACGGATCTTATCACTCGCAGTCTGACTCCCAAACATAAATCATTGGCATTCGGAGTTTGTCTGAATTCGGTAACCCGGGATGGGCCCCTAGTCCAAACAGTGCTCTACCTCCAAGATTCTAACGTTTGAGGCTAGCCCTAAAGCTATTTCGGAGAGAACCAGCTATCTCCAGGTTCGATTGGAATTTCTCCGCTACCCACACCTCATCCCCGCACTTTTCAACGTGCGTGGGTTCGGACCTCCAGTAAGTGTTACCTTACCTTCATCCTGGACATGGGTAGATCACCTGGTTTCGGGTCTACGACCACATACTCATTCGCCCTATTCAGACTCGCTTTCGCTGCGGCTCCGTCTTCTCGACTTAACCTTGCATGGGATCGTAACTCGCCGGTTCATTCTACAAAAGGCACGCTATCACCCATTAACGGGCTCTAACTACTTGTAGGCACACGGTTTCAGGATCTATTTCACTCCCCTTCCGGGGTGCTTTTCACCTTTCCCTCACGGTACTGGTTCACTATCGGTCACTAGGTAGTATTTAGCCTTGGGAGATGGTCCTCCCAGATTCCGACGGAATTTCACGTGTTCCGCCGTACTCAGGATACACTCAAGAGAGAATGAATTTTAGACTACGGGGCTTTTACCCTATCCTGCGGACCTTTCCAGATCGCTTCGTCTAACTCATTCCTTTGTAACTCTATGTAGAGTGTCCTACAACCCCAAAAGGCAAGCCTTTTGGTTTGGGCTATTCCCGTTTCGCTCGCCGCTACTCAGGGAATCGAATTTTCTTTCTCTTCCTCCAGGTACTTAGATGTTTCAGTTCCCTGGGTGTGTCTCAGATGCGCTATGTATTCACGCAAATGTACTGCTCCATTACGAACAGTGGGTTTCCCCATTCGGAAATCTCCGGATCAAAGCTCACTTACAGCTCCCCGAAGCATATCGGTGTTAGTGCCGTCCTTCGTCGACTCCTAGTGCCAAGGCATTCACCGTGCGCCCTTATTAACTTAACCTAAAAGTTAAAAAGTCTTACACGTCGTGATTACGTAAATAATCACAACAGAATTTCTTGTTGTTTATTGTTTCAATGTCGTTTTATCCAGTTTTCAAAGAACAAGCGTTGAATCTTCATATAAAATGAACATTCAAAACTGAACTGCAAAACGTTAAGATACGAATAAAGATTCGTATTCCGATATTATCCTTAGAAAGGAGGTGATCCAGCCGCACCTTCCGATACGGCTACCTTGTTACGACTTCACCCCAATCATCTGTCCCACCTTCGGCGGCTGGCTCCCGTAAGGGTTACCCCACCGACTTCGGGTGTTACAAACTCTCGTGGTGTGACGGGCGGTGTGTACAAGGCCCGGGAACGTATTCACCGTGGCATGCTGATCCACGATTACTAGCGATTCCGGCTTCATGTAGGCGAGTTGCAGCCTACAATCCGAACTGAGAACGGTTTTATGGGATTTGCTCACCCTCGCGGGGTTGCGACCCTCTGTACCGTCCATTGTAGCACGTGTGTAGCCCAGGTCATAAGGGGCATGATGATTTGACGTCATCCCCACCTTCCTCCGGTTTATCACCGGCAGTCACCTTAGAGTGCCCAACTAAATGCTGGCAACTAAGATCAAGGGTTGCGCTCGTTGCGGGACTTAACCCAACATCTCACGACACGAGCTGACGACAACCATGCACCACCTGTCACCGCTGTCCCCGAAGGGAAAAGCCTATCTCTAGGCCGGTCAGCGGGATGTCAAGACCTGGTAAGGTTCTTCGCGTTGCTTCGAATTAAACCACATGCTCCACCGCTTGTGCGGGCCCCCGTCAATTCCTTTGAGTTTCAGTCTTGCGACCGTACTCCCCAGGCGGAGTGCTTAATGCGTTAGCTGCAGCACTAAGGGGCGGAAACCCCCTAACACTTAGCACTCATCGTTTACGGCGTGGACTACCAGGGTATCTAATCCTGTTTGCTCCCCACGCTTTCGCGCCTCAGCGTCAGTTACAGACCAGAAAGCCGCCTTCGCCACTGGTGTTCCTCCAAATCTCTACGCATTTCACCGCTACACTTGGAATTCCGCTTTCCTCTTCTGTACTCAAGTCCCCCAGTTTCCAATGACCTTCCACGGTTGAGCCGTGGGATTTCACATCAGACTTAAAGGACCGCCTGCGCGCGCTTTACGCCCAATAATTCCGGACAACGCTTGCCACCTACGTATTACCGCGGCTGCTGGCACGTAGTTAGCCGTGGCTTTCTAATGAGGTACCGTCAAGGTACGAGCAGTTACTCTCGTACTTGTTCTTCCCTCACAACAGAGTTTTACGATCCGAAAACCTTCTTCACTCACGCGGCATTGCTCCATCAGACTTTCGTCCATTGTGGAAGATTCCCTACTGCTGCCTCCCGTAGGAGTCTGGGCCGTGTCTCAGTCCCAGTGTGGCCGATCACCCTCTCAGGTCGGCTACGCATCGTCGCCTTGGTGAGCCGTTACCTCACCAACTAGCTAATGCGCCGCGGGCCCATCCTGTAGTGACAGCCGAAACCGTCTTTTAACATCTCCCCATGTGAGGAAATGGATTATTCGGTATTAGCCCCGGTTTCCCGGAGTTATCCCAATCTACAGGGCAGGTTGCCCACGTGTTACTCACCCGTCCGCCGCTAAATCAGAAGAAGCAAGCTTCTTCGTCATTCGCTCGACTTGCATGTATTAGGCATGCCGCCAGCGTTCGTCCTGAGCCAGGATCAAACTCTCCATAATAGTTTACTTCCAGTATGCAGAGCACATTGAAAGCGAACAAATTAGAACTAGTTTAAAAGCTCATTTTGTTTTGCTGGCATCATCATTAAATGATGTCCAAAATTGTTTTGCTATCATCCTAACAAGTTAGTTGAAAGCTATGTTTCTTAACGTTTTGCATGTTCAGTTTTCAATGTTCATGTTGTCTGCCATAATGTATTACCTCTTGGCGACTTCTACAATATTACTCGCTTCTCATGATAAAGTCAACACTTTTTGCAAACTTTTTTAAATTAATATAGAAATCGCTACAACAGAGATGATTCCGGGTATACCTAACACTGCCGCTACAGTACCTGTAAACAAATTCACCGGTATTGCATAACCCATTGACCCCACCAATAAATGTACACCATATAATAAGAGTATGGAAAAACCTAAACGAAACAACAAGATAGATAGTCCTTCAAAAAACTTTGGGAATGAATTACGAAATAACAAAAAAGATAAAAGCAATAGTGAACATATAATGATAACAAACTTCATGAGTTACACCCTCCATAAAATCATATCTATCATTATATGTAACTATTGCTCTTGTTATTCTATTTGAGGATGACATTTCGGATCCTTGCTTCTTTATATAGATAGAAGTGGATACTTTCTGCCATTTTCCTTTTAGCAACTGCATCTAAATCGTAGTCATTTAAGTAATCCTCTATTAACTGGGCTTGATGCCACTCTGACTTTGTTTCTTTCATGAGTGTAATGAATTGCTCATCGAATTCCTTTTTCATTTTCCCTTTTTTAGAAAACATCACACCAACACATCCTCCTACAACTCTCGGCGACCTTCTAGAGCTTTAGAGAGAGTTACTTCATCTGCATACTCTAAATCTCCACCTACAGGTAATCCATGAGCAATTCTAGTTGTTTTAATACCAGACGGTTTAACAAGACGTGAAATATACATCGCCGTTGCTTCTCCTTCTATAGTAGGATTGGTAGCTAGTATTAGTTCTTCGATTTCTGTATTTTGCAATCTTTTCAAAAGCGAAGGTACATTGATATCTTCTGGGCCAATTCCATCCATTGGTGAAATTGCTCCATGAAGTACGTGGTATCGTCCGTTATAATCTCTCATCTTTTCCAAGGCAATTACATCTTTTGTATCTTGAACCACACAGATTAAAGATGCATCTCTTTGTTGATCCTGACAAATATGACAAGGATCAATATCGGTTATATGCCCACATACAGAACAAAAGCTTAAATTTCGTTTTGCATCAACTAAAGCTTTTGCAAAATCTAAAACAGTATCTTCTTTCATGGTTAAGACAAAAAAAGCCAGACGGGCCGCTGTTTTCGGCCCTATTCCCGGCAATTTCATAAAACTATCAATTAGTTTTGATATCGGTTCAGGATAATGCATCTATTATTCCTCCTAGAACATGCCAGGAAGGTTCAACCCTTTCGTGAATTGACCCATTGTGGAGTTCGCTGTTTCTTCTGCTCTTTTAATAGCATCATTTGTAGCAATAACGATTAAATCTTGAAGCATTTCAATATCATCTGGATCTACTACTGCTGGATCTAGTTCTACTTCTAGTACTTCCTTTTGTCCTGAAACTATAACTTTCACCATGCCACCACCGGCTACTGCTTCAAAACGTTGAGTAGCTAGTTCTTCTTGTGCCTCTTCCATCTTCTTTTGCATTTTTTGCATTTGTTTCATCATACCTTGCATATTTCCCATTCCACGCATAATAATTTTCCTCCTTAGTTATCTTGTACTTCTACAAATTCTTTTCCGAATAATTTCTCCGCCTCTACTATCAACGGATCCTCTGATACTTGTTCCATCGCCTGTAATAGTTCCATTGAGTCATTTGGCTCAGAGGAATTTCCATCAGTTTCTGGAGTGCTTTGTTTTAAACCGTTTTGCTTAATAAAGTCTTCTCGAATCTTTAACCAATTTTCTTCAGGCACATATAACACTTCATACATAGTCCCTGTTAAGTTAGCAATTAACTGGGGAAACGAAGTAGAAAATGTTTTGTTCTCCATGGCCATTTGACAATGAATATCATACTTGAATTTTAACACAAATGCATTAGAAGATGCTGCTACAGGCTCTGCATCATTTAATAAAGCAGCATGAGATTTTTGCAATTGTTGTAAAATACTTGCCCACTGAGATTTAATCACCTGGATATCGGTTTTTGTGGCGGTCTTCAAAATTTCTGATATCCGACCACTCGATACTTTGACGCCTCCAGAGGACTTTTGTCTTTGACGCTTTGGTTGATCTTGCGTTCCAGTAGTAGCTTGCAATGTCATCCCTTGGCTTAATTGCTGTTGTAGTTGTTGTAATTGTGTTTCAAGTACTCGTACCTTTGTTTCTAACTCCGAGTTACTCTCACTTGATACGGTTCCTTCTTTTGGTACGTGTGCCAATCGAATTATTGCTGTTTCTAGATATACTTTCGCATGATTAGAAAAACGCATTTCTTGTTGTGTATTTGTCAAGATAGAAATGCCTTTGTATAAGGTATCTACTTGAAACTTGGAAGCAAGCTCTAAAAACATAGAGTCTCCTGTCGCTATTTCTAGTAATTCAGTTTGCTCAGGAGCAACAAGCAGGACAAGTAAGTCTCTATAGAAAGTTATAAAATCCTCTGTTAATCGAACTGGATCTTTGCCATCTTCGATTAACTTTTCTATACAAGCTAAGGCCTTGGCTATATCTTTGTCTATCAATGCATCTGCTAATTGAAAAAAGACTTCCTGCCCGATTGAACCAGTTACCAGTAATGCATCTTCAATGGTCATTTTATCAGCACTAAAGGATACAACTTGATCGAGCATACTAAGTGCATCACGCATACCGCCGGCGGCTGATTGCGCAATGATTTTCAGTACATCTTCATCGTATTCAATTTTTGCATCCGTTAATACCTCTTCCATGCGAGAGACAATATCACTGGATGTAATTCGTTTAAAATCAAAACGCTGACACCTAGAGATAATAGTTAATGGTATTTTATGTGGTTCTGTTGTTGCTAAGATGAACACAGCATGGGCTGGTGGTTCTTCTAGTGTCTTCAGTAATGCATTGAATGCACTCGTGGAAAGCATATGCACTTCATCGATAATATACACTTTATATTTAGCATTAGAAGGTGCAAATCGTACTTTTTCGATAATATCACGCATTTCTTCTACTCGAGAGTTAGAAGCTGCGTCAAATTCAATCACATCTGTATTTGAGCCTTCTGTTATACTTTTACAAGTTTCACATGTATTACAAGGCTCTTTTGCTGGACCATTTTCACAATTCAAAGCCTTTGCAAATATTTTCGCTGCACTAGTTTTACCTGTACCTCGAGGACCAGAAAATAAATAAGCATGTGTTGTTTTGTTGTAAAGGAGGGCATTTTGAAGAGTTTGCTTAATATGAGTTTGACCGGACATTTCCGCAAACGATTGTGGCCTATAAGCACGGTAAAAAGCTTGATACGACAATCATTTCCCTCCTTCTCATTTCTAATTGTTAATGGTTTCTATTATACCATAAAGCTAACTAGACTTCGCTTATTTATGTATAGTAAATCTTTTTTCCAAATAAAAAACTCATCTGTCTATTAGACAAATGAGTTGAAGTTTAATATTAAATGCCGTGCACCTTCCTTCGATTGAAACACATAAGCGGCACCTTTGTCGTTAACTCAGTTTAGGCTACCCCGCGGCACATGAGAAAACACCACTTAATGCTGCTTCCTTCCGGACCTGACATGGTTCATGGGTACCCATTGCGCAGGACCCAAACGTCAACGTCACGTGCAAATACCAGACCCTACATGTATTCAACCTCAGAGAAGGAGTTCAGTCTCGCTAGAGCGGATTGCGAGTTACAAGACACCGCTACCTTCCCACCTAGCACGGCATTTACAAGTATACTTTTTTTATAGACAAAAATCAATGATAAAGCACAAGTAAATTTATATACATTTACTATTTTATAGTAATAACATAAAGATTTTTTAAAAAATAGAGATAATATTCGCTCGTTTCTTTTCACAATGGTCATATATAGTTTCTCACACTCATTTGACTAAAAATATGTTGACATTCATTTTCTTCTATGATAAATTAGTTGATGTACTTCGGAGGAATACCCAAGTCTGGCTGAAGGGATCGGTCTTGAAAACCGACAGGCGGGTCATACCGCGCGGGGGTTCGAATCCCTCTTCCTCCTCCATTTTATATACACACGCATAAATTTGAGATTGAATTCGTTACATAGGTAACGAATTTTTCTTAAAACATTGTGTTCAGAATATTAAGAAGGTAGCGATATCCGTTAGCTTCTTTTTTTATGCCAAAATAACTTACTTATATAAAAATCCTCCTGTAAATAATCACAGGAGGATTTTATTTATTTACGAATAATAGCAGTTTGTTCCATGAATTGACCAACGCGTTCTAAAATTGTTTCTACGTCATTCGGGTTTGTCATAATATCATAATCATTAATATTCAAACGAAGTACTGGACAACCATTGAATGCATCAATCCATCGCTCATAGCGTCCATGCATTTCTTCCCAGTAAGAGATAGGGGTTTGCTGCTCCATTGGGCGACCTCTATCGTGAATTCGATCGATAATGTCATCCATTGATCCTTCTAAATATATTAGTAAGTTTGGATGTGGGAAATATGGAGTCATTACCATAGCTTCAAACAAGCTCGTATAGGTTTCATGATCTACAGGATCCATCGTACCTTTTTCTTTATGCATTTGTGCAAATATACCAGTATCTTCATAAATAGAACGGTCTTGTATAAAGCCACCGCCATACTCAAACATTCTTTTTTGCTCTTTAAAACGTTCAGCTAGGAAGTAGATTTGTAAATGAAAGCTCCACTTAGAAAAGTCTTCGTAAAAACGATCTAAATAAGGGTTGGTATCTACTTTTTCAAAAGACGTTTTAAAATGTAATGCTTCTGCTAATGCTTTAGTCATTGTTGATTTACCCACTCCAACAGTTCCTGCAATTGTAATGACTGCATTTGAAGGGATGCCATATTTCTCTCTTAAACTCATTATTAATAACTCCTTTTATGCAATGTTGCATCTACTTTTTCTAGTATTATTTGTAGGTCCTTACCATTTTGAACAAAATCTATCTCGTTTCCGCTTATTCGAAGAACTGGTACTTCAGGATGCTTTTGTTCGAAGTCATCGATAAACATTCGATAATCTGCTGAGAGCTGCTCTAAGTAGTCAGGGCTAATTTTTTTCTCGAAATCCCTTCCTCGCATATCAATTCGACTAAGAAGTACATCTATACTTGCATCTATATATATGACCATATTAGGAACAGGCATATCCTTTGTTAGGATTTGATATATTGATTCATACTTTTCATATTCTACTTCACTCAATGTACGTTTCGCGAAAATTAGATTTTTGAAAATATGATAATCAGCCACAACTGGATTTTCTTTTGATAAATATTTTTTCTCTATATCACTTAATTGTTTATAACGATTACACAGAAAAAACATCTCTGTTTGGAAACTCCACTCTGCTATATCCTCGTAAAACTTGTTTAAAAAAGGATTCTCATCCACAATTTCTTTCAGTAATGCAAATTGATATTTGGCCGAAATAGCTTTCGCCAGGGAAGTCTTCCCAACCCCTATTGGACCTTCTACTGTTATAAATGGAATGGACATAAGTTTTAACCTCACTCTAAGATTTCAAGTCGTATCATCTATTTTAGCACACGCTGAAAACGAAAAATAGAGCAAATCCACCTTTCCAAGGAAAGGCTAATTTGCTCTATTTTTTCTTCACTTGGAACATTTCATGAAGTAAGTACCAATTTTGTGGAAAGTCAAATCCACTATGCCAATATGCTATTCCTAGCAGCTGCAGTTCTATTAAAAGTTTGAATTTAGCTTGAATAGAACGTGCATCTTCAAACCAAACCTCATGTTCGATACCATTCTGCCAATAGTGAAAGAAAGGAGCCTGTGCATTTTGATCGTACTCGATTGCGGCATTTCGATCCTTTGCTAGTTGAATAGCCTGTTGTGGACTTAATGCTCTAGCATTTGGGTTTCCTACCTTATAAGGTAATGTCCAATCATATCCATACAAATTTTGCCCCATCATAATTTTACTTGGCAGTATTTCTGTCTTTGCATATTCCAATACTCTACGAACTGGTCCAATTGGAGAGACAGCCATCGGTGGCCCACCACTATATCCCCATTCATAAGTCATAATAACAACAAAATCTGCTACTTCTCCTATTGCCTTATAGTCAAAAGCTTCATACCATCTTCCTGGTTGATCGGCACTAGTCTTAGGCGGAAGTGTTACGGATATAACATATCCTTTAGCAAATTCTTTAAATTCCTTTATAAAGTTCACGTAGTTTTCTCTATCCGTCGCTTCCATATATTCAAAATCTATATGAATATGCTTCGTTCCTCTTTTTTCAGCCTCTGCTACTGCTTGTTTAAACAAATTGGTCTTCACTGCTTCATCGGTGAAAATGGTATGAGCTAGAGAAGCATTAAACCCATAATCTTCAATATTCGCTATCACAATCACTGTTTCTACCTGTTGCTCTTTAGCAATTTCACTTAACGTCCCCCAATTCATCTCCGTCAATGAGCCGTCTCGTAGTACTTCATACGAAAAAGGCATCATATACGTTAAATTGGAGGCTACCTTCTCTACTTGCTCTAGCACACGTTCCGCAGGTACTTCTGTATACCATTCAACATACAAATTTGTTTCAATGGTAGGTCTGTTTGGACTTGGAGTTGATGGTAGTACCAGCGCCTGGCCTATTACTAATACATCAGGGTCAGGAATTTCATTTATAGAGACAATACTTTCCACTGTTGTTCCGAACCGTTTGGCGATTGCATATAAACTATCTCCTTGTTTAACTATATGGATCAATGCATCACTCCTTCATCTTAGAGTATGCAAGTTCTCAAAAAAACATGCTAAACTAAGAAGAAGGAGTCGATGAAAAATGGATGAATATTATATGAATTTAGCCATAGAAGAAGCAAAGAAGGCAGCAGCCATTGGAGAAGTTCCTATAGGTGCTGTAATAGTACATAATGATCAAGTTATTGCATCGGCTTACAACTTAAGAGAAACAAGCCTAAATGCCACAACCCATGCAGAACTGCTCGCTATTCAAGAGGCCTGTGCAGCACTTAATAATTGGAGATTAGAAGAAACAACTTTATATGTTACCTTGGAGCCTTGCCCTATGTGTGCAGGAGCAATTTTACAGTCACGAATTCCTAGAGTAGTTTACGGAGCAAGAGATACCAAAGCCGGCTGTGTAGATTCCCTGTACAGACTATTAAATGACGATAGATTTAACCATTGCTGTGACGTCACAGAAGGCATTTTAGCAGAAGAATGCGGCAGTATACTCACTCAATTTTTCCGTAACCTTCGTGAACAAAAAAAGAACCAGAAACGCGGTTTATAGCGAATCTGGTTCTTTTTTTATTTAATAACAGTTTTTCCACCCATATATGGAACAAGAACTTCTGGAACTATAACTGTTCCATCCGCTTGTTGGTAATTTTCTAATATAGCCGCTACTGTTCGTCCCAGTGCTAATCCACTGCCATTTAAAGTATGCACATACTCAGGTTTTCCTCCAGCTTCACGACGAAAACGAATTCCTGCACGTCTAGCTTGGAAATCTTCAAAGTTACTACATGAAGAAATTTCTTTGTATTCACCATAGCTTGGTAGCCAAACCTCTAAATCGTATTTCTTTGCAGCTGTAAAGCCTAGATCTGCTGTACACATATGAAGTTTACGATATGGCAGACCTAACAATTGTAATACTTTTTCTGCATGTCCAGTTAAAAGTTCTAACTGCTCATAAGAGTCCTCTGGCTTTACAAAACGAACTAACTCGACTTTGTTAAATTGATGTTGACGTATTAACCCACGAGTATCGCGACCTGCTGATCCAGCTTCAGAACGGAAACAAGCACTATAAGCAGTGAACGCTTGTGGAAGTTCCGCTCCATCTAATATTTCGTCTCTATAAAAATTTGTTACAGGTACTTCTGCCGTTGGTATTAAGAAATAATCCTCTTCTCCAATTAGGAAAGCATCCTCTTCAAACTTTGGAAGTTGCCCAGTGCCTGTAAGACTTGCACGATTTGCTAAATAAGGAGGAAGCATTTCTTCATAGCCATGCTCTTCAGCATGTAGGTCCATCATGAAGTTTAATAATCCACGTTCCAGTCTTGCTCCTAGTCCACGATAAAATGCAAAACGACTTCCTGTTACTTTTGCCGCTCGTTCAAAATCTACTAATTTTAAATCTGTCGCAATATCCCAATGTGCTTTCGTTTCAAAATCAAATGACGGAACTTCTCCCCATTTAAGTATTTCTACGTTATCATCTTCCGAATCACCAATCGGTACACTATCATGCGGAATATTCGGGATTCGCATCATCATATGTTCAAATTTTTCTTCTACATCCCGTAGCTCATCGTCTAATGATTTGATTGCATCGCCTACTTCACGCATACGTGCGATAAGTTCATCCGCATTTTCTTTGTTTCGTTTCATCAGAGATATTTTTTGAGAAAACTCGTTTCTTTCAGCCTTTAACACTTCTGTTTTCGCAATCAATTCACGACGCTTTTGATCTAAAGGTTGGAATTGATCAAATTCTGAAATATCTTCCCCACGCTTAGCAAGTTTTGCTTTAACTGTTTCATAATTATCACGTACAAATTTTACATCCAACATATAATATTCCTCCTTAAAATTTTGAAAACACAAAAAAGCCCCCATCCCATGAAAAAGGGACGAGAGCATACCCGCGTTGCCACCCTGATTGATCCTGTCATAGACAGAATCCACTTACTTGTACTCTAACGGCTTTTCAACCGGCACGACCTACTAATCATTCAGCCGCACAACTCAAAGGACGGATTCACAAGTGTTTATATCAGCTTTCACCAACCGCTGACTCTCTATAAAAAACGAGCTTGTTACTGCTTCCTATCATCGTTTTTGATTCATGAAATTACTCATACTTTACTATACGTGAACTTCTTTTGCAAGACTTTCCTATATCTTCTCTACAATATAACATTGCCTTCCTACATGACGAGAGTTTGTGAAAGGATTTCCAATTGTTTATGCAAGTGCTCCATTATTTTTATTAAATTTAGTATAATGAAATATGACCATACTATAAGTATCTAAAATAAATCAAAAGAAGTGGTCAGATGGGAGAAATAATGGATTTCCTAATGTTTCAGTTAATACATAATTCAAAAACCCCACTATATGAACAATTATATCAATCCATAAAGAAAGCCATAATAAACGGAACAATTGAAGAAGGTATTAAGCTTCCCTCTAAAAGAAAGCTTGCCGAATATTTAGCAGTCAGTCAGACAACGATTGAGTTTGCCTATAGCCAGTTAGTTGCTGAAGGGTTTATAGTATCTGAACCTCGACGTGGATACTTTGTTCAAAATTTAGAAGAATTAGCGATCATTGAACAAGGTATTGCTTCTATCGTGCCGGAATCGACAGATACACCTTCCTTTTCGGTCGATCTTTCTACAGGTAAAATTGATACAGACTCTTTTCCTTTTAAGACTTGGAGAAGATATGCGAAGGACATTGTAAATGAAGAAAATGGGGAGTTACTACAGTTAGGTCATCCCCAAGGAGATTATTTATTAAGACAGCAAATTTCTTCTTACTTATTCCAATCTAGGGGAGTAAAGAGTACACCTGAACAAATTATTCTAGGCTCAGGTACTGAACAAATTATGCCGCTCATTATTCATTTGCTTGGTGAAAAGGCAGTGTATGGATTTGAAAACCCTGGGTATCCACTTACACATCACTTATTTTTTAATGATAGTAGGATGTCTGTACCTATAGCAGTAGATAATGATGGGGTCATAGTTTCTAAACTAGAGCAATCTTTTGCAAATGTGATGTATGTGACTCCCTCTCACCAGTTTCCGACAGGAGCAGTATTGTCTGCAACCCGCCGCAACCAGTTACTAGCGTGGGCATATCAGCAGGATAATAGATACATTATTGAAGATGATTACGATAGCGAGTTTAGATACACGGGTAAGCCTATTCCCTCCCTACAAGGTATAGATCAAAATGAACGGGTCATCTATTTGAGTACATTTTCTAAGTCACTAATGCCTTCTTTGCGAATAGCCTATGCAGTTCTACCAAAGTCTCTAATCTTACAATATAAACAAAGATTTTCTTATTATGCAGCTACAGTTCCTCGAATGGATCAGCATATACTAGCAAACTTTATGGAAGATGGTTACTTCGCAAAACATTTAAATAGAATGAGAAAAATTTATAAACGTAAGTTAGAAATTATTACAAAAACTATTTTACAATACCATCCCACGGTTAGTATTTCTGGAGAACAGGCGGGAATGCATATTTTACTGACCATTCGTACAACTAAAACAGAGACAGAACTAGTGAAACTTGCTGAGCAAGCGGACATTCGGATTTATGGTCTTCAGGATTACATTTCATCGAATTTAGATGAGCAAACTTTTCCAAAGCTTGTACTAGGTTTTGGTGGCCTAAAAATGGAACAAGTTGCTTCTTCTATTCATCAACTGATGAAAGCACTAGAAATTAAAAAGCACCGTAACTCTTGATGAGCTACGGTGCTTCTGCTATTTAAAATAATCCACCTATAAAGTCTGTTGTGCTGTTCCATAAATTACCGAAAAATTTACCGATCCCTTGGAACATTAAGCTTATCCAACTAGAACGTTCTACCGCTTCAGTAGTTACTACATCTGTTTCTGCCGCTTGATCAGTTATATAGCCATAGTCAGTTCCTTCAGATTTCTCTAAGTGAACTTTACCTACAACTGTGTCTTTTTTAATAGCTGCTTCAAGCGTCTCTTTAGTTGGTGTAAATACAGGCTTGTACAATTCTTTTTCATTTGTCTTAATAATCATAGAAATGGGTTCCTTCACAGCAATTGCAACTGTGTCCTCTTTCCCTTTTTCTACTTTTAATGTGGCTTGTTTTGGAATTTTAAATCCTGCTGGAACAATCTCTTCTTTAGAAAACTGGGAGAACCCATAATCTAATAGAGCTCTTGTTGCATCAAAACGTGCTTTGTACGAACCTTTTCCATCTGCACCCACTGCTTTCATTACGACAGAAATAACACGCATTCCGTTCTTTTGAGCAGTTGCAGTAAAGGAATGACCTGCAAATTCTGTTGTTCCGGTTTTCAATCCATCTACGCCTTCATATTCATATACTAAACCTGGTAACATCCAGTTCCAGTTACTCATCTCTATTGCATCAGAAGTTCCTTCACGGAATATTTTCTTAGGAATCTTTGTAGTTTCTAAAACTTCAGGGAAATCTTTCATCAAATAATATGCAAGAATTGCCACTGATTTGGCAGGCATTACGTTTTCATCAGAAGCATTAGTACTCGCTGGATGCATACCTTGTAAATCTTCATTATTTAGACCTGAAGAATTGACGAATTTATATCCTTCTAGTCCCATCTCTGCTGCTTTTTCATTCATTAGCTTTATAAAATTATCTTCAGTACCTGCAATTGTTTCAGCAATTGCTATAGTAGCAGCATTTGCAGAATATATGGCCATTGCTTCATAAAGCTCTTGAATAGAATAGCTACCATCTTCACGTAGTGGTACATTACTTAAACGACGATCCTGAGAGATTTTGTATGTATATTCAGTAACATTATATTGTTGATCCCATGTTACTTTACCTTCTGCTATTGCTTCAAATAACAAATACTCCGTCATCATTTTCGTCATACTTGCTATTCCAAGCGCTGTCTCAGAATTCTTTTCATATAAAATTTTTCCTGTCTCTGCATCGATTAAAATTGCTGCATCTACATTTAAATTCAAGCTTTCCTCTGCTTTTGTAGCAGCAGGCATACTACATACTACTGACACAAGAAACATCGGAAGTACAAGCCACTTTATCATTGATGTCATCCATACCTTCTTCACTATCGTACCTCCACCTTTTGGTTTTATCATTGCTCATTTTATCATACTTTAGCAAGGTAGGACACTTGTATACAAAAAAGCACCCATTCGTCCTAGTTTAAGACGACAAATGGGTGCAAAAGTTTCTATCCAGTGCAATTACTTACGATATAGAGTAGTTTGGAGCTTCTTTCGTAATTTGAACATCATGAGGATGACTTTCACGTAATCCAGCACCAGTCATGCGGATGAATTGCGCATTCTCTCTTAGCGCTTCAAGTGTACCTGTTCCACAATACCCCATTCCTGCACGAACACCACCTAGTAATTGGTGCACAGTATCAGAAAGTGGTCCTTTATAAGGAAGACGGCCTTCAATGCCTTCTGGAACTAATTTTTTAGCATCTTCTTGGAAGTAACGGTCTTTTGAGCCTTTTTCCATAGCTGCAATTGATCCCATTCCGCGATAAGTTTTAAAACGTCTGCCTTGGAAAATTTCTGTTTCTCCAGGACTCTCTGTCG
Source organism: Psychrobacillus sp. FSL H8-0510 (assembly GCF_038008345.1). Classification (NCBI taxonomy): domain Bacteria; kingdom Bacillati; phylum Bacillota; class Bacilli; order Caryophanales; family Bacillaceae; genus Psychrobacillus; species Psychrobacillus sp. FSL H8-0510. The sequence continues at coordinate 16,826 of NZ_JBBOYZ010000001.1, read as the reverse complement.
TACCAGCAAGTAAACTTCCTAACATAACAACATGTCCACCAGCAGCTAAAGCTTTTACAATATCACCTGAATACTTAATACCACCATCAGCAATTATTGTTTTACCTGCTTTGCGAGCCTCTGTAGCACAATCGTATATAGCTGTAATTTGAGGAACCCCAACACCCGCTACAACACGAGTAGTACAAATAGAACCAGGGCCGATACCAACTTTGACAACATCAGCTCCTGCTTCAAATAAAGCCTTAGTTGCTTCACCAGTAGCAACGTTTCCAGCTACGATATCTAAATCTGGATAAGTGTTGCGAATTTCTTTTACCGTATCCATAACCCCTTGAGAATGACCATGTGCTGTATCAATAACAATCACATCTACTTGTGCTTCTACAAGTTTTTGCACTCTAAGCATCGTATCTTTTGTAACACCTACTGCAGCGCCAACTAACAAGCGTCCATGATGATCCTTTGCAGCATTAGGAAATTCAATCACTTTTTCAATATCTTTAATAGTGATTAATCCTTTTAGTTTTCCATTTTCATCAACGATAGGTAACTTTTCAATTTTATATTGTTGAAGAATTTTCTCTGCATCCTCAAGAGTGGTTCCAACAGAAGCTGTAACTAGTTGTTCCTTTGTCATTACATCATCAATTTTTAAAGAGTAATCTTGAATAAAACGTAAATCACGGTTGGTGATAATGCCGACTAATTGTAAATCTTCTTCATTATTTACAATAGGGACACCGGAAATTCTATATTTCCCCATCAAATGCTCTGCATCATATACTTGATGAGTTGGAGTTAAAAAGAAAGGATCTGTAATAACTCCATTTTCTGAACGTTTAACTGTTAGTACTTGTTCAGATTGTTCTTCAATACTCATATTTTTATGAATAATTCCAAGTCCGCCCTGACGTGCCATTGCTATTGCCATTTTAGCTTCTGTTACTGTGTCCATTCCTGCACTAATCATTGGTATATTTAATTTAATTTTATCCGTTAATTGCACAGATAAATTGATATCTTTTGGTAAAACTTCCGATTGAGCTGGAACTAATAAAACATCATCAAATGTTAATCCTTCTTTTTGAAATTTAGACTCCCACATTTTTCAAAATTCCTCCTCGTTAAATGAATATTATTACAAGGTTATCAGCGCTTCTTGTAAGTGTCAAGAATCCGCAAATAATATGTTTATTCGGATTTTTCTTTCTATATTATTTAAATCAACTATGTATATATAAAGTAGAAATATAATTAATGTTTGAGCAATTATATAAGACTACTTATTTTAACCAGATCAAATGGGGTGCTTTATAGATGTTAAATTTAGTGGAATTTTCATTTTATCGATAGGTATATACTTTAAGAGATTATTCTATCTGCGGAGGATCAAGTTTTTTTAGTATTGGATAGAATAAAAAGAAGTCGTTACCGATTTTACTCGGTAACGACTTCTTTTTGGTGCCCAGCGACGTCCTACTCTCACAGGGGGAAACCCCCAACTACCATCGGCGCTGAAGAGCTTAACTTCCGTGTTCGGTATGGGAACGGGTGTGACCTCTTCGCCATCATCACTAGACTTATTCGGCTTCCAATATACGGCGCATTGCGTTGTCAACTTCATTCGATCTGTCAGTCACGTACGTTAGTACGTTCCTTCCTTCTCTCACTTGATTCCTAGCACTGCTTGTATCTTGAAACCCTCATGTAAAATAGAGTGCTTGTTCACTCAAAACTGGATAAACGACATTGTTACGTTAAACAAAATTTGGTTAAGTCCTCGATCGATTAGTATTCGTCAGCTGCACGTGTCGCCACGCTTCCACCCCGAACCTATCTACCTCATCGTCTTTGAGGGATCTTACTTACTTGCGTAATGGGAAATCTCATCTTGAGGGGGGCTTCGTGCTTAGATGCTTTCAGCACTTATCCCGTCCACACATAGCTACCCAGCGATGCTCTTGGCAGAACAACTGGTACACCAGCGGTGTGTCCATCCCGGTCCTCTCGTACTAAGGACAGCTCCTCTCAAATTTCCTACGCCCACGACGGATAGGGACCGAACTGTCTCACGACGTTCTGAACCCAGCTCGCGTACCGCTTTAATGGGCGAACAGCCCAACCCTTGGGACCGACTACAGCCCCAGGATGCGATGAGCCGACATCGAGGTGCCAAACCTCCCCGTCGATGTGGACTCTTGGGGGAGATAAGCCTGTTATCCCCGGGGTAGCTTTTATCCGTTGAGCGATGGCCCTTCCATGCGGAACCACCGGATCACTAAGCCCGTCTTTCGACCCTGCTCGACTTGTAGGTCTCGCAGTCAAGCTCCCTTCTGCCTTTACACTCTTCGAATGATTTCCAACCATTCTGAGGGAACCTTTGGGCGCCTCCGTTACACTTTAGGAGGCGACCGCCCCAGTCAAACTACCCGCCTGACACTGTCTCCTACCCGGGTTACGGGTATGGGTTAGAATTTCAATACAACCAGGGCAGTATCCCACCGACGCCTCCTCCGAAGCTGGCGCTCCGGGCTCTAAGGCTCCTGCCTATCCTGTACAAGTTGCACCAAAATTCAATATCAAGCTATAGTAAAGCTCCACGGGGTCTTTCCGTCCTGTCGCGGGTAACCTGCATCTTCACAGGTACTATAATTTCACCGAGTCTCTCGTTGAGACAGTGCCCAGATCGTTACGCCTTTCGTGCGGGTCGGAACTTACCCGACAAGGAATTTCGCTACCTTAGGACCGTTATAGTTACGGCCGCCGTTTACTGGGGCTTCAATTCGCACCTTCGCTTGCGCTAAGCACTCCTCTTAACCTTCCAGCACCGGGCAGGCGTCAGCCCATATACTTCACCTTACGGTTTTGCATAGACCTGTGTTTTTGCTAAACAGTCGCCTGGGCCTATTCACTGCGGCTCTTCTAGGCTATGAACCCAAAAGAGCACCCCTTCTCCCGAAGTTACGGGGTCATTTTGCCGAGTTCCTTAACGAGAGTTCTCTCGCTCACCTTAGGATTCTCTCCTCGACTACCTGTGTCGGTTTGCGGTACGGGCACCTTTCACCTCGCTAGAGGCTTTTCTTGGCAGTGTGAAATCAGGAACTCTAGACATACGTCCTCGCCATCACAGCTCAATGTTAAAGAATGCGGATTTGCCTACATTCACACCTTACTGCTTGGACATGCATAACCAACAGCATGCTTACCCTATCCTTCTGCGTCCCCCCATTACTCAAACGGTGGTTTGGTGGTACAGGAATATCAACCTGTTATCCATCGCCTACGCCTATCGGCCTCGGCTTAGGTCCCGACTAACCCTGAGCGGACGAGCCTTCCTCAGGAAACCTTAGTCATACGGTGGACGGGATTCTCACCCGTCTTTCGCTACTCATACCGGCATTCTCACTTCTAAGCGCTCCACCAGTCCTTCCGGTCTGACTTCAACGCCCTTAGAACGCTCTCCTACCACTGATACCAAAGGTATCAATCCACAGCTTCGGTGATTTGTTTAGCCCCGATACATTTTCGGCGCAGCGTCACTCGACCAGTGAGCTATTACGCACTCTTTAAATGATGGCTGCTTCTAAGCCAACATCCTGGTTGTCTAAGCAACGCCACATCCTTTTCCACTTAACAAATACTTTGGGACCTTAGCTGGTGGTCTGGGCTGTTTCCCTCTTGACTACGGATCTTATCACTCGCAGTCTGACTCCCAAACATAAATCATTGGCATTCGGAGTTTGTCTGAATTCGGTAACCCGGGATGGGCCCCTAGTCCAAACAGTGCTCTACCTCCAAGATTCTAACGTTTGAGGCTAGCCCTAAAGCTATTTCGGAGAGAACCAGCTATCTCCAGGTTCGATTGGAATTTCTCCGCTACCCACACCTCATCCCCGCACTTTTCAACGTGCGTGGGTTCGGACCTCCAGTAAGTGTTACCTTACCTTCATCCTGGACATGGGTAGATCACCTGGTTTCGGGTCTACGACCACATACTCATTCGCCCTATTCAGACTCGCTTTCGCTGCGGCTCCGTCTTCTCGACTTAACCTTGCATGGGATCGTAACTCGCCGGTTCATTCTACAAAAGGCACGCTATCACCCATTAACGGGCTCTAACTACTTGTAGGCACACGGTTTCAGGATCTATTTCACTCCCCTTCCGGGGTGCTTTTCACCTTTCCCTCACGGTACTGGTTCACTATCGGTCACTAGGTAGTATTTAGCCTTGGGAGATGGTCCTCCCAGATTCCGACGGAATTTCACGTGTTCCGCCGTACTCAGGATACACTCAAGAGAGAATGAATTTTAGACTACGGGGCTTTTACCCTATCCTGCGGACCTTTCCAGATCGCTTCGTCTAACTCATTCCTTTGTAACTCTATGTAGAGTGTCCTACAACCCCAAAAGGCAAGCCTTTTGGTTTGGGCTATTCCCGTTTCGCTCGCCGCTACTCAGGGAATCGAATTTTCTTTCTCTTCCTCCAGGTACTTAGATGTTTCAGTTCCCTGGGTGTGTCTCAGATGCGCTATGTATTCACGCAAATGTACTGCTCCATTACGAACAGTGGGTTTCCCCATTCGGAAATCTCCGGATCAAAGCTCACTTACAGCTCCCCGAAGCATATCGGTGTTAGTGCCGTCCTTCGTCGACTCCTAGTGCCAAGGCATTCACCGTGCGCCCTTATTAACTTAACCTAAAAGTTAAAAAGTCTTACACGTCGTGATTACGTAAATAATCACAACAGAATTTCTTGTTGTTTATTGTTTCAATGTCGTTTTATCCAGTTTTCAAAGAACAAGAGTTGAATCTTCATATAAAATGAACATTCAAAACTGAACTGCAAAACGTTAAGATACGAATAAAAATTCGTATTCCGATATTATCCTTAGAAAGGAGGTGATCCAGCCGCACCTTCCGATACGGCTACCTTGTTACGACTTCACCCCAATCATCTGTCCCACCTTCGGCGGCTGGCTCCCGTAAGGGTTACCCCACCGACTTCGGGTGTTACAAACTCTCGTGGTGTGACGGGCGGTGTGTACAAGGCCCGGGAACGTATTCACCGTGGCATGCTGATCCACGATTACTAGCGATTCCGGCTTCATGTAGGCGAGTTGCAGCCTACAATCCGAACTGAGAACGGTTTTATGGGATTTGCTCACCCTCGCGGGGTTGCGACCCTCTGTACCGTCCATTGTAGCACGTGTGTAGCCCAGGTCATAAGGGGCATGATGATTTGACGTCATCCCCACCTTCCTCCGGTTTATCACCGGCAGTCACCTTAGAGTGCCCAACTAAATGCTGGCAACTAAGATCAAGGGTTGCGCTCGTTGCGGGACTTAACCCAACATCTCACGACACGAGCTGACGACAACCATGCACCACCTGTCACCGCTGTCCCCGAAGGGAAAAGCCTATCTCTAGGCCGGTCAGCGGGATGTCAAGACCTGGTAAGGTTCTTCGCGTTGCTTCGAATTAAACCACATGCTCCACCGCTTGTGCGGGCCCCCGTCAATTCCTTTGAGTTTCAGTCTTGCGACCGTACTCCCCAGGCGGAGTGCTTAATGCGTTAGCTGCAGCACTAAGGGGCGGAAACCCCCTAACACTTAGCACTCATCGTTTACGGCGTGGACTACCAGGGTATCTAATCCTGTTTGCTCCCCACGCTTTCGCGCCTCAGCGTCAGTTACAGACCAGAAAGCCGCCTTCGCCACTGGTGTTCCTCCAAATCTCTACGCATTTCACCGCTACACTTGGAATTCCGCTTTCCTCTTCTGTACTCAAGTCCCCCAGTTTCCAATGACCTTCCACGGTTGAGCCGTGGGATTTCACATCAGACTTAAAGGACCGCCTGCGCGCGCTTTACGCCCAATAATTCCGGACAACGCTTGCCACCTACGTATTACCGCGGCTGCTGGCACGTAGTTAGCCGTGGCTTTCTAATGAGGTACCGTCAAGGTACGAGCAGTTACTCTCGTACTTGTTCTTCCCTCACAACAGAGTTTTACGATCCGAAAACCTTCTTCACTCACGCGGCATTGCTCCATCAGACTTTCGTCCATTGTGGAAGATTCCCTACTGCTGCCTCCCGTAGGAGTCTGGGCCGTGTCTCAGTCCCAGTGTGGCCGATCACCCTCTCAGGTCGGCTACGCATCGTCGCCTTGGTGAGCCGTTACCTCACCAACTAGCTAATGCGCCGCGGGCCCATCCTGTAGTGACAGCCGAAACCGTCTTTTAACATCTCCCCATGTGAGGAAATGGATTATTCGGTATTAGCCCCGGTTTCCCGGAGTTATCCCAATCTACAGGGCAGGTTGCCCACGTGTTACTCACCCGTCCGCCGCTAAATCAGAAGAAGCAAGCTTCTTCGTCATTCGCTCGACTTGCATGTATTAGGCATGCCGCCAGCGTTCGTCCTGAGCCAGGATCAAACTCTCCATAATAGTTCACTTCCAGTATGCAGAGCACATTGAAAGCGAACAAATTAGAACTAGTTTAAAAGCTCATTTTGTTTTGCTGGCATCATCATTAAATGATGTCCAAAATTGTTTTGCTATCATCCTAACAAGTTAGTTGAAAGCTATGTTTCTTAACGTTTTGCATGTTCAGTTTTCAATGTTCATGTTGTTGTAATGTCGTTTTGGCGACTTCTATATAATATCAAGCTTTCGGAAGTATGTCAACACTTTATTGTAAAATAATATTAAACTCTTTCCTCTCCTAACAAAAGAAGAAAGAGTTTAGGTTACTTTAACTAATAACACTTTCTATATGAAGAGTTCTTTTAGCAGCTAAATCTATTATTTGCCCACTATCAGATAATCGAATCATTGGGCGCATAGGAGAATCTCTATGTAAGAAAATTACTTCTCCTTTTTCTCCATTTGATAGAAGAACCCGCGTTGAAATTGGTAAAGACCCTACTAATTCTATTAATTTGTTTACGACTTCTATATTATACTTTCCAAATCCTTCTTCCCGAATCATTTCTAATACTTTAAAAGAGGAACTCTTGGCACGGTAAACTCGTTCTGAAGTCATCGCATGATAGACATCAGCTACTGCTATTATTTGTGAGTAAACAGAAACATTATCCAATTTATCACTTTTCGGATATCCACTTCCGTCTAAACGTTCATGATGTTGGAAAATTGCTAACTTCATTTCAGGTTTTAATAAAGGACTATCTTTTATCATTTGAAAACTATAAATGGTATGTTTTTTTATCTCCGAAAAGTCGAATTCAGTTAGGGCAGACTTTTTATCTCTTATTTTGGAATCTACTTTTGCCATACCTATATCAGCCATTAGACCGGCCGTAGCCATTTGCGTTATTTGACCAGAAGAGTAATTCAACTTTTTCGCTATTGCTCCTGAAATAATTCCAACTGCTATAGAATGATGTGCTATATATTTATCCATTTTAGAATACATATTTAAGAGAGAAAATACTTGTTTTTCTACCATTGCTTTTTCAACTAAAGGCATAATAATGTTCCTTAGTTTTGCTACATCTACTTTCATGCCTGATTCCCAGCCCATGAATTCTTTATAGAAGCTATCTACAGCATCTTTATATAATTGAACAAAACTCGTAGTCACTATCGGTTTTTCATCTATTGGAAGAGATTCTACTCTATCCTCATTTAACTTTTTAATCTCTTCATCTGATCTATTAAAAACATTTTCTAGAACAACGGGTACTTTAGTTATATTAAAAGCTCGCAACACTTGAATAAGTTCTCTAGTTACCTTTGCCTCTTTATGAATGATAGGTGAATTAGTGTTTACTAATATATCTTCTGCAATTATCGTACCTAATTTTAATTCCTCTAAGTTAATGAGGCTTTGGTTCATAAAGTATTCCTTCTTTCCTAATATTTCATTTATTATACTAAATATTCATCATGAAAGTATATGGAATTTAAACTAGATACAAAAACACACCCTTAAATAAAATTATTTAAGGGTGTGTTTTTACTTTTTATTCAGATTGTTCTTCCGTTGATGGTGTTTCAATTTCTTCCAATGTAGAATCTTCTTCTAAATTTTCTAAAATATCTTCGTCATCATCTTCTTTTTCAACTTTAGCTACAGTAGAAATTAATTCATCTCCTGATAACCTCATTAAGCGAACGCCCTGTGTACTACGGCCTGTTTTAGAAATGTCTTTTACATCCATACGGATAAGCATTCCATTAATCGTAATTAGCATTAAGTCTTCTGTTCCGTTAACCGCCTTAACAGCTGATAAAGGACCATTTTTGTCGGTGATTTGGCAAGTTTTAACACCCATACCACCGCGACTTTGCAGGCGATATTCCGACTCTGGAGTTCGTTTGCCGTATCCATTTTCTGTAACAACTAAAATCTCTTGCTCAGGTTCGATAATTTCCATACCAACTACATAGTCATCGTCTTTCAGACGAATCCCTCTTACTCCTCCGGCAGTTCTACCCATCGAACGTATATCGGTTTCTTCGAATCGAACTAATTTACCTTGTCTTGTCCCAATAATGATTTGTTTCTCACCATTAGTTAAGCGTACAGCAATAAGTTCATCTTCCTCACGCAATGAAATAGCAATCAATCCATTTGCACGAATATGTGCAAATCCAGTAACAGGAGAACGTTTTGTTATCCCATACTTCGTTGTGAAGATAAAGTAATTTTCCTCTTCAAATGATGCCATTGGAATCATAGCAGTAACCTGTTCGTCTTTTTCTACACCTAATAGGTTTATAATTGGCAAGCCTTTAGCTGTACGACCGTATTCTGGAATTTCAAATCCTCGAGCTCGATAAACTTTCCCTTTGTTTGTAAAGAAGAGAATTGTGTCATGTGTTGATGTGTACAATAAATGTTCTACAAAGTCATCTTCATTTGTACCCATTCCTTGTACACCACGTCCACCTCTTTTTTGGCTCTTATACGTATTAGCAGGTAGTCGTTTAATATATCCTTTGTTTGTTAAAGTAAGCACAGAATTTTCTACAGGGATTAAATCTTCATCCTCTAAAACTTCTGCTCCTCCAGCAACAATTTCAGTTCGGCGTTTGTCTGCGTAGCGATCTCTAATCTCAGAGATTTCTTCTTTAATTATTTCCACTACACGATACTCATTTGCCAAAATGAATTTTAGTTCTTCAATTAGTGTCATTAAGTTTTTATATTCTTCTTCAATTTTATCACGTTCTAAACCAGTTAAACGTTGTAAACGCATATCTAATATAGCTTGTGCTTGTCTTTCTGATAAATTGAAAGTCTCTATCAATCCATTTTTGGCTTCTTCGCCTGTTTGTGAAGCACGGATTAACTTAATAATTTCGTCGATATGGTCTAAAGCAATTCGAAGTCCCTCTAAAATATGTGCTCGATCTTGAGCCTTGTTCAGTTCAAACTGTGTGCGACGACGTATTACTACTTTTTGATGTTCTAAGTAATGATAAAGCATTTCTTTTATATTCAAAACTTTTGGTTGGTTATCTACTAATGCAAGCATATTAACGCCAAAGCTTGACTGTAATGCAGTTTGTTTATATAAGTTATTTAATAATACGTGAGAATTTGCATCCTTCCGTACTTCAATGACAATTCGCATTCCATTACGATCAGATTCATCTGCTAAATGCGTAATTCCATCAATTTTTTTATCGCGTACTAATTCTGCGATTTTTTCTATTAAACGAGCTTTGTTTACTTGATATGGTAATTCCTTAACAAGAATAACTTCTTTACCACTTGATTTTACTTCAATTTCCACTTTTGCACGGATTAATATAGAGCCTCTACCTGTTTCATAAGCTCGACGAATTCCGCTGCGGCCTAAAATAATACCACCCGTTGGAAAATCTGGTCCAGGTATAATCGACATTAACTCTTCAATCGTAATAGCAGGATTTTCAGCTAGAGCTAACACTCCGTCAATTACTTCTCCTAGATTATGTGATGGAATGTTCGTAGCCATCCCAACAGCAATTCCAGAAGCACCGTTTACAAGTAAGTTAGGATATCTACTAGGTAATACAACTGGTTCTTTTTCTTGTCCGTCATAGTTATCTTTATAATCGATGGTGTTTTTATTGATATCTCGCAATAACTCTAAAGCAATTTTAGACATACGTGATTCTGTATAACGCATGGCCGCTGCTCCGTCACCATCTACAGAACCAAAGTTTCCATGACCATCTACTAGCATATAACGATAACTAAAATCTTGCGCCATACGGACCATTGCATCATAAATAGATGAGTCACCATGTGGATGATATTTCCCCATTACGTCTCCTACAATACGAGCCGATTTCTTATGAGGTTTATCAGGCGTATTCCCCAACTCTTGCATACCATATAAAATTCGACGATGTACAGGTTTTAGCCCGTCACGAACGTCTGGTAAGGCACGGGATACAATAACACTCATTGCATAGTCTAGAAATGAGGTTCTCATTTCTGTACTAATATTAATCCCTTTAACGCCTTTATTCGGTATTTCTGACATCCTAAAGACCTCCAGTCACACACTTTCTTATATATCTAAGTTTTTCACGTATACAGCATTCTCTTCAATAAAAAGACGTCTTGGTTCTACTTCTTCGCCCATTAATTGTTCAAAGACTTTATCTGCTTCCATTGCATTATCTAAATTTACTTGTAGTAATGTACGTTCTTCAGGATCCATAGTAGTATCCCAAAGTTGATCTGCATCCATTTCTCCTAACCCTTTATAACGTTGAATATTTGGTTTTGAGGTTTTAGGTAAACGATCTAATATTTCTTTTAATTGTTCATCGTTGTAACAATACTCTACATGCTTTCCTTGTTTCACTTGATACAATGGTGGTTGGGCTGCATATACATAGCCAGCTTCTATTAATGGTCTCATGAAACGGAAGAAGAAAGTAAGTAACAATGTCCGAATATGTGCTCCATCTACGTCAGCATCTGTCATAATAATAATTTTATGGTAACGAGCTTTTTCTAATGTAAACTCTTCTCCAATACCAGTTCCAAGTGCAGTGATCATTGCGCGAATCTCAGCATTTCCTAAAATTCTATCTAAACGTGCTTTTTCCACGTTCAGGATTTTCCCACGTAAAGGTAATATTGCTTGGAAATGACGATCTCGACCAGATTTAGCAGAACCACCGGCAGAGTCACCCTCTACGATATATAGTTCACTTTCTGCGGGAACACGAGAAGAACAGTCTGCTAACTTACCTGGTAAGCTAGAAACCTCTAATGCAGATTTTCGACGTGTAAATTCACGAGCTTTCTTAGCAGCTACCCGAGCTCTAGCAGCCATCAAGCCTTTTTCCACTACTTTTCTTGAAATTTGAGGATTTTCTAATAAAAATCGATCAAATCCTTCGGAGAAAAGACTATTAGTAATAGTACTTACTTCGGAGTTACCTAACTTTGTTTTTGTTTGTCCTTCAAATTGAGGGTTTGGATGTTTGATAGAAACAATTGCAGTTAAGCCTTCTCTCACATCATCCCCTGATAAGTTGGTGTCTGCCTCTTTTAACAAACCGTTTTTTCTTGCATAGTCATTAATTACACGAGTTAATGCTGTTTTGAAGCCTGATTCATGCGTACCACCTTCGTAGGTACTTATGTTATTAGCAAAAGATAAAATGTTAGAAGAGTATCCTGAATTGTATTGCATTGCAATTTCTACAGAGATTCCATCCTTTTCCCCTTCAACGAAGATAGCCTCTTCTGTTATAGGTTCTTTGGACTCGTTCAAATCTTCTACGTATGATTTAATACCACCCTCGTAGTAATACTTAATCGTTTTTTCTTTTCCTTCTCTTTCATCAGCAAGTGTTATAGACAACCCACGGTTTAAATACGCAAGTTCACGAACACGATGTTCAAGTATCTCGTATTCATATACTGTAGTTTCTGTGAATATCTCGCTATCAGCTTTGAATCTTGTAGTTGTTCCAGTAACATCTGTTTCTCCAATAACTTCTAAAGGAGCGGAAACTGCTCCACGTTCAAATTTGATAAGATGAATTTTTTCATCACGTTTAACATATACTTCTGTATATTCGGATAGGGCGTTTACTACTGAGGCACCTACACCATGTAGTCCTCCGGATACTTTATATCCGCCACCGCCAAATTTACCACCTGCATGTAGAATTGTCATAATTACTTCTACTGCTGGTTTACCCATTTTTTCTTGATTATCGACTGGTATACCACGACCATTGTCTTCTACTCGTATCCAATCATCTTTTTCGATAGTGACAATAATATGATCACAGTGTCCTGCTAATGCTTCATCAATACTATTATCAACAATTTCCCAAACAAGATGATGAAGCCCTCTTGAACTTGTTGTACCAATATACATTCCTGGACGCTTTCGAACAGCTTCTAATCCTTCTAATACTTGTATCTGATCAGCATCATAAGATTGCTCTAGGTCTTTTTCTTCCATAGCCAACTTGCTCACCCACTCTTTCATTCCTTCAATAATGGTGAATCATTTAATAATTGTTTTGTTTACCATTTATATTCGTCACTAATTTTTACGGGTCTACTATTGTCCCTTGTTCCACATGAAACAACTCGGCCTGCTGAATCGTTTCATGTGCAATTCCTTCTACACTTGTAGTCGTTACAAATGTTTGTACATCTCCTTGAATTGTATTCAACAAATGAGATTGTCGGTAATCATCTAGTTCGGATAGAACATCATCCAGTAATAAAACAGGAGATTCACCAACCTCCTGTTTTATTAATTCAATTTCAGCAAGTTTCAAAGATAATGCTGTTGTTCGCTGCTGTCCTTGAGACCCATAAGTTTGAACGTCATAGTCATTTACAAAAAATTGTAAATCATCACGATGTGGTCCGATTAAAGATACACCACGGTAAAGTTCTCTACTCTGACTTTCTGCTATTTTTTTTTCGAGATGATTTTTCATTTCATTTGTTGACCATTCTGGTTGAATCCCAGTTGAAGAGTTATAGGTAATTCGCAATTTTTCTAAACCTCTAGAAATCCCAAAGTGAATGGGTTCTGCCCACTGTTGCAGCAATTGCATAAAGTGAAATCTCTTTTGAATCACTTTTACAGCGGATTCTATATATTGTTCTGTATAAACATCGAACATCACATCATTTAACATAGACTTCCCTTGATGTTGTTTTAAAATATGATTTCGCTGTTTCATTATTTTTTGGAATTGAAGTAAATCATGTAAATAAATAGGGGAAATTTGACCGATTTCCATATCAAGAAATCGTCTTCTCACTTGTGGACTACCTTTTACTAAATATAAATCTTCTGGAGCAAACATTACGACATTAAGCTGACCTATATAATCGCTTAACCGTGTTTGTTCTAAATGGTTTACCTTGGCCTTTTTCCCTTTTTTGGAAAGAATTAATTCCAAAGGTAAGTGTCCATATTTTTTTTGAATATCCCCTTTTATTTTACCATAGTCTGCGTCCCAACGTATCAATTCTTTATCGTTTGAGGTCCTATGAGACTTGGCCATGGATAATACATAGAGAGACTCCATCAAATTTGTTTTACCTTGCGCATTTTCACCTATTAATACATTGATCTTAGAGGAAAAATTCATTTCAATTGAATCATAATTACGGAAATCTTTTAACTCTAAACGTTCAATATACATGTCAAGCCCCGTTCTCAGGTCCAACCAATTTATATCTTCCTACTTCCGGAATATTTACGACGTCATTATGACGTAATTTACGACCTCTTCGTTGATCTACTTCTCCGTTAACAAATACTTCATGCTCACTTAAAAACCATTTGGCCATTCCGCCAGAGCTAATTGTATCTGTCATTTTTAATAATTGCCCAAGTGTTATATATTCTGAGTCAAATCGAATTTCTTCCATCAATAACTCAACCTCTTCTCATTTTCATTATCCCTTCATTTTACCTCAAATACCGAAATAAGCAAAGAAAAGCGTGAGCCCCTATATATGCTCCGACAATGGTCTTCCTCGTTGAGCTTATCAGCGTATCAATTGCTGGAAGAATTCTAGGAAAAGGCCGCCTTAGCTTTTATCGATATCTGGAAGTAACTCAAGCATCTACGCAACCAACGCGGACAATATGTAAGGAAAAAATCCCTAAAAAAAAAGGTAGCCACAAATGTGACTACCTCATGAATATTAGTAAGTTCTAACTGGCAAAATTAGTTGTAGTATGGAATCATCATGCACAGATTTCAATATAAATGGTCTCATAGCCCCTGTGAATAAGATCTTAACATCTTGACCATCAATAGCTTTTAAAGCATCCATCATATATTTGGCGCTAAATGAAATCTTTAATTCTTCGCCATCTATTTCTTCAGCTTGAATTTGTTCTTCGACATTACCTATTTCTGGTGAGTTAGAAGAAACTTCTATAAATCCATTTCCTAAAGTGGAAAAACGAACAACATTGTTTCTTTCCTCACGTGCAAGTAAAGAAGCTCTATCAATTGCTTGCAATAAAGATTTACTGTTAACCAAGATAGTTGTTTTACTTTCATTTGGGATTAATCTTGAAGTATCCGGATAATTACCTTCTAATAATCGAGAGTAAAATAGCACGTTTCCTGTTTTAAATAAAACTTGTTGTTGAGTCATCACAATCGCAACTTCTGATGATGTTTCCTCTAAAATTTTATTTAATTCATTTAAGCTTTTCCCAGGAATAACGATACTATATTCTTCCTCTGGTAAATCTTTAATAGCTGTTTTTCTCTTAGCTAATCTATGACTATCAGTAGCTATACAGTGAAGTTCCCCATCCTTAACTTGCCAATTGACACCAGTAAGGACTGGACGACTTTCTGAAGTCGATACTGCAAATACTGTTTCTTTAATAATTGACTTAAGTAAATCAGATGGAATGAAGAATTGTCTTTCTTCCTCTATTTCAGGAAGCATTGGATATTCCGATGCATCTAATCCAATAAGATTAAATTCTGATTTTCCTGATCTAATATGTGTTTGAAACTGATTGGTAACTTCAATTTCTACATTATTGGTAGGCAACTTCCGTACAATTTCATTGAATACTCTTGCTTGTAGGACGATAGAGCCAGGTTCTGTAATACTAATAACTTGTTCACCATTTTTTTCAACAGGTATAAAAGTTTGAATAGTAATATCTGAATCACTACCAGTAATATAAAGTCCTTTATTAGTAATTTCTAATTTCAATCCAGTCAGAATTGGAATTGTTGTTTTGGAACTTACTGCTTTTATAACATCGCTTAATCCCTCTAATAAACTATCTCTCATTACTTCGAATTTCATTTTTATACCTCACTTATATAATTATATTTATTTAAAAGAATAATAGATATAGTACTAGGGCTTGTGGATATGTTGATAAGTATCTTTTTCTTAACGTATACCTACTTGTCCATATGTGCATAAGTTGTGTCTAAGTAATCTAGTAAACTATGCATTTATCCACAAAATCTTTTTTACCTACCTAAAATAGATTTGATTTGTTTTACATCGTCTTGAAGATTTGCATCATCTTTTAGCATTCTGGATATTTTTTCGTGTGCATGAATAACGGTCGTATGATCACGTCCACCAAATTCTTCTCCAATTTTAGGCAACGAAAAATCAGTCAGCTCTCGTGAAAGATACATAGCTACTTGGCGTGGGAATGCTATGGACTTTGTACGTTTTTTTGCAACAAAATCTTCTAATCTAATATGAAAATGCTCCCCAACAACCTTTTGAATATCTAAAATCGTGATAATTCTTGGACGAGCATTGGGCAAGATATCTTTAAGAGCTTCTGCTGCCAAGTCGATATTAATATCCTTATTTATAAGAGAAGAATAGGCTACTACTCGGATGAGAGCACCTTCTAACTCACGAATATTAGAGTCTATTTGGTTTGCTATATATGCCATCACGTCATCTGAGATATCTAATCCATCAGCACGAGCTTTTTTGCGTAAAATAGCAATACGAGTTTCTAAATCTGGTGGTGCAATATCCGTGATTAATCCCCATTCAAAGCGAGAACGCAAACGATCCTCTAAAGTAGGAATTTCTTTTGGCGGACGGTCACTTGAAATGACAATTTGCTTAGATTCTTCATGCAGAGCATTAAATGTATGAAAAAATTCTTCTTGAGTTGATTCTTTTCCTGCAAGGAACTGAATATCATCTATTAATAACACATCTACATTTCTATACTTATTGCGGAAATTGACTGCTTTATTATCTCTTATAGAGTTTATAAACTCATTTGTAAACTTTTCAGAAGATAAATAAACCACTTTAGCATTTGGATTGTGTTCTTGTACATAATGACCAATCGCATGCATTAAGTGGGTTTTTCCTAGTCCAACTCCTCCATATATGAAAAGTGGATTGTAAGCTTTAGCAGGGGCCTCGGCAACAGCTAAAGAGGCTGCATGGGCGAAGCGATTCCCAGATCCAATGACAAACGTGTCAAATGTATTCTTGGAATTTAACATTCCTGGTGAAAAATCTGGTTGATCTCCATTATTTGCAGAGATTTTTGGTTTAGGCATGTCGAAATCATCCATGTCTAGATTTTTCGGCACAACGAAAGATATTAATAGTTCGTTTCCAGTTAACTCGGTTAATATGCCAGCTATTAGGTGAACATAATGATTTTCTAACCAATCTCTAGCAAATGAGTTAGGTGCAGCTATCGTAACAGTTTCTCCTTTATATGAAAGTAGTTTGGTCGACTTCAGCCAAGTTTCAAAACTTGGTTTAGATGTTTTCTTTTCTACTTCAGAGAGAACTTTAGCCCAAAGTTCTTCTAAGTGTTCCAA